>NZ_CP028035.1:0-2400000 GCF_005491205.1 Nissabacter sp. SGAir0207 | reverse complement strand
GCCTATCCCTGTGCCGCATCAGCCAGCCAGGCAGCGTTCACCGGCCTTTTTGGAGTGTAGTGCACCCGGCCCGGTTGTACAGCCGCGCGGGGTTGGGTTGGGCGCGCCGAGCGGCTATACTGCCCGGCTGCGCCCGGCTGGCGGGCGCAATGACAAGAGAGAACCTGTGTCTGATTCAACTTCCGCCGTGCGTGCGCCCGGTTTGCGCCTGTCTGTCCAGGAGTGGGTGCTGATTGGCATCACCATGCTGTGGGGCGGCACCTTTTTGGTCGTCCACCTGGCCGTTCAGGAGAGCAGCCCCTTCTTCTTCGTGGGCCTGCGCTTCGCCACCGCCACCGCAGTGCTGCTGCTCTTCTCCGCCCATACGCTGCGCGGCCTGACCCTGGCCGAACTGAAGGCGGGCAGTCTGGTGGGGGTAGCGATTATGTTTGGCTACGGCCTGCAAACCGTTGGGCTACAAACCATCAGCAGCAGCAAATCCGCCTTCATCACCGCCATGTATGTGCCCATCGTGCCGCTGTTACAGTGGCTGGTGCTGCGCCGCGCGCCGGGGCTGATGTCGAGCATCGGTATCGTGCTGGCGTTTGCTGGCCTGATCCTGCTGGCCGGGCCAGACAACGCCTCGCTGGCGTTCACCTTCGGTGAGCTGATCACGCTGGTCAGCGCGCTGGCGATCGCTGCGGAGATCCTGTTGATTGGCGCCTTCGCCGGGCAGGTGAACATTCGCCGCGTCACCATCATCCAGCTGGGAACCGCCTCGCTGCTGGCCTTTATGATGATGGGGCCGACCGGCGAGTCGGTGCCGCCGCTGAGCGATCGCCTGCTCTACAGCGCCATTGGGCTGGGCTGCGCCAGCGCGCTGATCCAGGTCACCATGAACTGGGCGCAAAAGAGCGTCTCACCGACGCGCGCCACCGTGATCTATGCCGGGGAACCGGTGTGGGCCGGTGTGGTGGGGCGACTGGCGGGCGAGCGCCTGCCGGGCGTCGCACTGTTGGGCGGGGTGCTGATTGTATTGGGGGTACTGGTGAGTGAGTTGCGGCTGAAAAGAAAAAAACCGGCGGTTGTCTCAGACGGGTGGGCTGAGTAACCGCCGGTGATCATCAACGATGATGAGCTAAGGAGAAACTGAGGTCGTCATCCTTTGGTTGCAGATTCTGTGCCAACTGGCAGCACTCGCCGGTTGCGCAGCAGCGCGTTGAGTAAAATCGCCCCAAAGGTGGCGGTGCCGATGCCGCCCAGCGTAAAGCCACCCAGCGTCAGCGCAAAGTCGCCCGCCCCCAGCACCAGCGTGACGGCAACCATAATCAGGTTGCCGTTTTCGCTCAAATCCACCCGGTTCTGCACCCAGATGCGCGCACCGGCCACCGCAATCAAACCGAACACCACAATCGAGGTGCCGCCCAATACCGGGCCGGGAATGGTGTGGATCAGTGCACCAAATTTGGGCGAGAAGCCCAAAACAATGGCGATCAGCGCCGCTGCAACAAAGATCAGCGTGGAGTAGATGCGGGTCACCGCCATCACGCCGATGTTCTCGGCATAGGTGGTAACGCCGGTGCCGCCCGCGGAGGCCGAGAGCATGGTCGCCAGCCCGTCGCCGACAAACGCCCGCCCCATGTAGCGATCCAGACTCTGCCCGGTCATGCCAGCCACCGCCTTGAGGTGGCCCAAATTCTCTGCCACCAGAATTACCGCCACCGGCGCAATCAACAGCATCGCGTGGCTGTCAAACACCGGCGCGGTAAAGGCCGGCAGGCCAAACCACGCGGCGCTGGCGAGGGGAGTGAAGTCCACCGGCGTGCCCCAGCCCAGCCCGTTGGTGACGGCCACGTAAATCAGGTAGGCGGCCACCAGCCCGGCCAGAATCAGCAGGCGTTGCAGCAGCCCACGGGTAAAGACCGCCACGCTGCCAATGCAGAGCACCGTCACCACCGCCATCCAGCTCTCAAACGCCGAGCCAGAGACGCCTTTAACGGCAATTGGTGCCAGGTTCAGGCCAATCGCCATCACCACCGCACCGGTCACCACCGGCGGCATCAGCCGCTCGATCCAGCGGGTGCCCGCGGCCATCACCACCAGCCCGACCAGCGTATAGACCGCGCCGCAGGCGATGATGCCGCCGAGCGCCACGCCCATATTGAGGTTCGGCCCCTGACCGCCGTAGCCAGTCACCGCGATCACCAGCCCGACAAAGGCGGCGCTGGAGCCAAGGTAGCTCGGCACCCGGCCCCCCACCACCAGGAAGAACAGCAGGGTGCCGATGCCGGACATCAAAATCGCCAGATTGGCGTCGAAGCCCATCAGCAGCGGCATCAGCACGGTGGCGCCGAACATCGCCACCGTGTGCTGTAGCCCCATGATGAGGGTCGGCCCGAGCGGCAGCCGCTCGTCCGGGGCGATCAGGGCACCATCCAGATTGCCCTGCCGTTTTTGCCATTGCGGGAACCAGTGAGCCATTGTCTTCTCCGAAAAAAAGCGCCGCACGGGCGGCAGGGTGGTCAACGTGGGGCGTGCGTCAGGGCGTGGTAGCGGCGGTCGGCATAGATCAGGCCATGCCCCTCCGTGTTGCAACAGATCGCCAGCGCCTCGCAAAACAGGATGTCATGGCTGCCGACGCTCACTACCTGGCTGATGCGGCAATCGACGCTGGCCACCGCGCCAGCCAGCACCGGCGAGCCACTCTCCAGCGTCTGCCACTCGGCGGCGGCAAAACGCGCCGCCATCGGCGTCTTGCCGCCAAACAGCGTGGAGAGCGCCTCCTGGCCGGCGGCCAGCGTGTTGACGCACAGCTGCTGGTTGGCGAGGAACACCGGATGCACCGAGGCGGCGCGGTTCAGGCAGACCAGCAGCGTCGGCGGGCTGTCGGTGACGCTGCACACCGCCGAGGCGGTGAAACCGGCGCGCCCGGCCGGGCCATCCGTAGTGATGATGTTGACGGCCGCGCCGAGGCGCGCCATGGCATCGCGGAAGGTGGGTGCCGCCACTGGGGCGGCCGGGGTAGTGGATAACAGGGTTTGCATACGGCCACTCCTATGTGAATTGCCTACAGCAGTCGGCAGGCGCGGTCAAACGGCAGGCGCGGCAGGCGGCCATACACTTTGCCAGCGTCACCGTAGCCAATGTTGATCAGGAAGTTGGACTTCCAGCCCAGCTCCGCCAGAAATTCGCTGTCCACCTTCGCCTGATCGAACCCGGACATCGGCCCGGTATCCAGCCCCAGCGCCCGGCAGGCGATGATCAGGTAGGCGGCCTGCAAACTGGCGTTGCGAAACGCGGTCTCCTCGGCCAGCGCCGGGCTGGAGGTGAACCAACTGCGCGCGTCGCCATGCGGGAACAGCTCCGGCAGGGCGTCATAGAAGGCCGGATCCCAAGCGACGATGGCCGTCACCGGGGCGCTCTCGGTCTTCTTCACATTACCGCTGGAGAGCGCTGGCAACAGTCGCGCCCGCGCCTCCGGCGTGCGGATGAACAGAATGCGCGCCGGGCTACAGTTGGCCGAGGTGGGGCCAAGAGCCGCCAGCGCGTAGGCCTCCTGCAACAGCGCGTCACTGACCGGCTTCTCCAGCCAGCCATTCTGGCTGCGCGCTTCGGTGAATAGCGTCGCCAGGGCGCTGGGACGTAATGCTTCGCTCATACAGGCTCCGTGCAGTGGCGCTGCAACCACGCCAGCATCAGGGGGTTGAAGGTCTCGGGGTCGGTCACGCTCATCGCATGGCCGCCGTAGGGCATGATGTGTGTCTCGCCGTGCGGCAGCAGCGCCGCCAGCGCATTGGCGCAGGGCCAGGGCACCAGCAGGTCATCGCGGCTGGAGAGCGCCAGCACTGGCAGGTCAAGCTGCGGCAGGCGCGTGCGCAGGTCGCATGCCATCAGCGCCTGCAAGCGCCGCAGCAGGTTCTCACTGCCCTGAAAATGTGCCTCCTGGTGGCGCTGCTCCTCCACCAGCTGCGCCTCATGGCGGGAGAGCCAGTCAGCCGGGTAGAGAAATAGCGGCTGGGCGCGCACATAGGCCGCCACGCCGCTGTTGAGCAGCAGGTCGCGGCGCACCTCAAAGCAGCGGCGGGTCTGGCTGTCCAGCACCGCCCAGCCATTGACCACCAGCACGCTCGCCAGCAGGCCCGGATGGTCGAGCGCCAGTTGCAGCCCAATCAGGCCGCCCAGCGCATGGCCCACCAGATGCGCCTGCCGCACCTCCAGCGTCTCCAGCAGCGTCGCCAGCTCGCTGGCCATCGCCGCCATTGTGTACTCAGCCGGCAGGGTACCGCCGCTGCGGCCGGTACCGGCGTGGTCATAGATCACCACCCGGTAGCGCGCCTCCAGCGCTGCCAACTGCAGCTGCCAGAAGCTGCCACTGCCGCCCAGCCCCGCCGAGAGCACCACGGTGGGTGCGGCCGGGGAGCGGATGCCACGGATCTCATGGAACATGCGAGGCTCCCTCAGCGCACGCCGATGTGGGCGATGGAGGCGATCTCCACCAGCGCGTCTGGCTTCACCAGCCCGCACTGGATGCAGAAGCGGGCCGGTTTGTCACCGGGGAAGAATTCGGCATACACCTCATTGATCGCCGCGTAGTTCGCCCAATCCGTGAGGAAGATGGAGTTGAAGGTGACATCCTCCATGCTGCCGCCGGCGGTCTCAATCACCCCCCGGATGATCTCCAGCACATGCCGGGTCTGCGCTGCCGCATTGCCGACGTGCACCACATTGTTCTCTTTGTCGAACGGCAGGGTGCCGGAGACATAGACCACGCCGTCGGCCAGCGTGCCGGGGACGAAGGGGGCCAGCGGCACGCCGCTGCCCGGTGGGATAATCGCGTGTTTAGGCATTCTCACTCTCCAGTGTGGTGTGTGGGGTAGACTCGCTGGTCACGGCCGCGCAGAAGCTGGCGACATCCGAGACCCAGCCGAAGAAGGTTTCAATATTGAACAGCGCCGCCTGCTGGGCGAAGGCTGGCCCGGCCTGATGGGTGGCATCCTCCAGCACCACGCCGAAATACTCGAGGAAGAAGCCGTCGCGCAGCGTGGACTCGACGCAGACGTTGGTGGCGATGCCGGTAAACACCAGATGGTGGATGCCATAGCTGCGCAGCAGGCTGTCGAGTTGGGTGTTGAAGAAGCCGCTGTAGCGCGGTTTCGGCAGTACGATGTCACCCGGCTGCGGTTGCAGTTCGTCCACCAGTTGGTAATCCCAGTCACCTTTCGCCAGCAGCTTGCCCATCAGCTCCGGCTGCTTGCGCATGGTCTTCAGTGCGTTGGATTTGTGATAGTTGGGCGAGCCGGGGCCACCGGCCTCGACATACTGATCATCCCAGCCGTTCTGGAAGAAGATCACCTTGATGCCAGCGGCGCGCGCGGCGGCAATCGCCCGTTTGATGTTGGCGATCACTGGCCCGGTGGCGGAGACATCAAAGCCCGCCAGATCCAGGTAGCCACCCGGCGAGGCGTAGGCGTTCTGCATATCCACCACAATCAGCGCAGTCTGCTGCGGGCTGAAGGCCAGCGCCTCCGGGCGGGCAGCCAGCGTGACCTCCCCGGCGACACCCGCGCCACGGCGTACCACTGGCACTGTTTCATGTCTGCTCATCATGCCACCTCGCGCTTGTCAGTCAGCAGATTCTGGCGGGTCTGCATCAGCGGTTGGATGCGTTCGCCAAACTGTTCAATACCCTGGATAAAGTCATCAAAGGTCAGCAGCACCCCCTCGGTGCCGGGGACGGTGGCCACCTCATCCAGCATCTTCGCCACGTTGGCATAGGAGCCGACCAGCGTGCCCATGTTGATATTGACCGCGGAGGTCGGGTCAGCCATCTGGCGCACATTGGTGTCCGCGCCGGACTTAGTATCCTTGCCGCTCTGCTCGGTCAGCCAGGCCAGTGCCTCAGTGTCTGCGCCCGCCTTGTAGCGCTCCCACTTGGCGCGCGCCGCTTCGTCGCTCTCATCGGCAATGATCATAAACAGCACGTAGGAGGTGACGTCGCGGCCCGTCTGCTCGGCTGCCTGTTTCATGCGGGCGGCGGTCGGGGCAAAGGCGGTCGGCGTGTTGACGCCCTTGCCGAAGCAGAAGTTGTAGTCGGCGTAGCGGGCAGAGAAGGCCATACCGGCGTCGCTCTGGCCAGCGCAGATCACCTTCATCTCTGTCTGCGGGCGCGGGCTGAGGCGGCAGTCATTCATCTGGAAGAAGTCGCCCTTGAAGTCTGACTTGCCGGTGCCCCACAGGTCGCGCAGCACCTGGACATACTCCGACAGGTAGTCGTAGCGGCGGCTGAAGTACTCATCGCCCGGCCAGATGCCCATCTGCTCATACTCCGGCTTCTGCCAGCCGGTGACCACGTTCAGGCCAAAACGGCCATTGGAGATGGAGTCAATGGTGGAGGCCATGCGCGCCACAATCGCTGGCGGCAAGGTGAGGGTGGCGGCGGTGGCGTAGATCTTGATGCGCGAGGTGACGGCCGCCAGCCCGGCCATCAAGGTGAAGGACTCGAGGTTGTGATCCCAGAACTCGGTTTTGCCGCCAAAGCCGCGCAGCTTGATCATCGACAGGGCGAAATCGAAGTGGTAGTGCTCCGCCTTCTGCACGATCGCCTTGTTCAGTTCAAAGGTCGGCATGTATTGCGGCGCGGCGGTGGAGATCAGCCAGCCATTGTTGCCAATCGGAATAAAGACGCCAATTTTCATCTGCACACCTCATCAGTCAGTCGGGAAGGGCCGCGGCGCGGCGCGATGGATTGACTATTGCAAGGGCAGTGCCACTTTTTTAAACAGGTTTAAAATCAGCGTGTTAAAAATCACGTCAGGAAATTAACGGACTGAGTGGTCTTTTCAGACCAGTTGGTCAAAACAAATTGCACGAAAAACAGGCAGTGCTGGGCCGCTTTGGTGCGTGCTGCTCAACACGCATCCGTCAGGCGTTCGCTGCTGAGGGGCATTAGCCACGTAGGCGCATCCGCCACGGTTTGTTATGCTTGGCTAATAAAGAGCCGCCTACCAATCCCGGGAGGGGATGTGAAACCACCAGCCGCCGAGGACGCCCTGCCGGCATCCGCACCTAAACGCCAGCCAACCCGCCGTTCACGCGCCACGGCCGCCAAGCGCCACGCCATCATGGCTGCCGCGCTGGAGTTCTTCTCCCACTACGGCATCCACGGCACCAGCCTGGAGCAGGTGGCAGAGCGCGCCGATGTCTCCAAAACCAATTTGCTCTACTACTTCCCCTCCAAAGAGGCGCTCTACGTGGCGGTGCTGCGCGAGATCCTCGACATCTGGCTGGCGCCGCTGAAGGCACTGCGCGCCGATCAAGACCCGCTGGCGGCCATCAGTGAATATATCCGGCTGAAGCTGGAGGTATCGCGCGACCACCCGCAGGCGTCGCGGCTCTTCTGTCTGGAGATGATCCAGGGGGCGCCGCTCCTGAAGCAGGAGCTGCAAGGCTCACTGAAAACGTTGGTGGCGGAGAAGTCCGCCATCATTGAGCGCTGGGTGCAGGCGCGGCGCATTGCGCCCATCGCGCCGCTGCAACTGATCTTCATGTTGTGGGCTACCACCCAGCACTACGCCGATTTTTGGGTGCAGGTGGAGGCGATCTCTGGCACCTCCCTTCAGGATGAGCACTTCTTCCGCCAGACGGTGGAGAACGTCCAGCGCATTATCCTTGACGGCATCCGCCTGCGTCCGTGAGCGGATTTTTGGTAATTTTCGCCGGTTATGCATATGGTTAAACCAGCCGCGGCGAAGGCTGACGCCGTTGGGCGAACCTATTACATAGCCAGTTGACCGGCGTTGCGCAGGCCGGCTTACCGACCAGGGAGAGATGATGGACTCTGTTTCGCAGTTAGTGCTGGGGGCGGCCGTCAGTGTGACGGTGATGGGGCGGCGGATGCCGGTGTGGAAGTCGGCGCTGTTGGGCGCGGTGTGTGGCACGCTGCCCGATCTGGATGTCTTTATCAACCACGGCGACCCGGTCAGCAACATGACCATGCACCGCACCGAGAGCCACGCGCTGTTCTACCTGACGCTGGTGTCGCCGCTCCTCTCGTGGCTGGGGGCGCTACTGCTGCGCGAGCGCGGGCAGGTGGTGCGCACCTGGCTGGCAGTGTGGCTGGCGCTGATCACCCACCCGCTACTGGACGCAATGACCGTCTACGGCACCCAGCTTGGCCTGCCGTTCACCGACTACCCCTATGCCGTCGGCAGCATGTTCATTATCGATCCGCTCTACACCTTGCCGCTGCTGGTGGGCACCGGCGTGGCGCTGATCTTGCGCTCGCCGCGTGGGCTGCGCTGGAACCGTATGGGGCTGCTGCTGAGCTGCCTCTATCTGGCATGGAGCGTGTTTGCCCAGTATCAGGCCACGCAGGCGGCGCGTCAGGCCATCGCCCAGCAGTACATCAATGGCCAGCGGCTACTGGTAACGCCGACCAGCCTCAATACGCTGGTGTGGCGGGTGGTCGTGATGACCCCCGGCACCTACGGCGAGGGCTTCTACTCGCTGCTGGATCCAGATCGGCCTTTGGAGTTCACCTTCCACCCGCGCGGTGAGGCACTCTATGCGCGCAACCGCGACAACCCCTATGTGGCGCGCATGGCGTGGTTCACCCACGGCTTTTTCCGGCTGCGGGAGCAGGAGGGGCGATTGTTGCTGAGCGATCTGCGCATGGGGGAGGAGCCTTCCTACACCTTCACCTTTGATCTGGGGCCATTGGATGACACCAGCGGTGAGGCGGCACCGGCGCGGGTGGAGAGCGTGCGCCCGCCGATTGGCGAAAGCCTGCACCGCCTCTGGCAGCGGTTGAAAACAGAATAAAAAAAGCCCCGCTGAGCGGGGCTTTTTTATCAGGCAGCGAGGCGCTGTTTGCGGCGGATAATGCCGTAGGTCACGGCCAGCAGCAGGAACCACAGCGGCGTCACCATCAGCGCCTGCCGGGTGTCCTCCTGCAGCGTCAGCAGCACCAGCACAAAGGCGAAGAACGCCAGGCAGACCCAGCACATCACAATGCCAAACGGCATTTTGTAGCGCGACGCCTGATGCAGCGCCGGACGCTTGCGGCGGTAGACCAGATAGGAGCAGAGAATGATGCTCCAGACAAACATGAACAAAATCGCCGACACCGTGGTGACCAGCGTAAAGACGGTCATCACGTTCGGGATCAGGTAGATCAGCACCACACCGGCCATCAGGCAGATGCAGGAGAAGATCAGGCCGGTAGAGGGCACCGCACGGCTCGACAGGCGGCCAAAGCTTTTCGGCGCGCTGCCCTCTTGTGACAGGCCGAACAGCATCCGGCTGGTGGAGAAGACGCCGCTGTTGGCAGAGGAGGCCGCGGAGGTCAGCACCACAAAGTTGATGATGCTGGCGGCGGCCGGCAGGCCAACCAGCACGAACAGCTCGACGAACGGGCTTTTGTCTGCCACCACCGAGCGCCACGGCGTCACGGACATGATCATCACCAGCGCAAAGACGTAGAACATGATGATGCGCAGCGGGATGGAGTTGATGGCCTTCGGCAGCACGCGTTGCGGGTCTTTGGTCTCGGCAGCGGTGGTGCCCACCAGTTCAATGCCGACAAAGGCGAAGACCGCGATCTGGAAGCCAGCGAAGAAGCCGCTTACCCCTTTCGGGAACATGCCACCATCATTCCAGATGTTGCTGAAGGAGGCCACGCTGCCGGACGGCGACGGGAAGTGCATCATCACCATCGCCACGCCAGCGACAATCAGCGCCACGATCGCCACGATTTTGATCATCGCGAACCAGAACTCCATCTCACCGAACAGCTTGACGGTCGCCAGGTTGAGGCTCAGCAGCAGCAGCACGCAGAGCAGCGAGGCGACCCAATGTGACAGGCCGGGGAACCAGAATTGCGCATAGGAGGAGATGGCGACCACGTCGGCGATGCCGGTGACAATCCAGCAGAACCAGTAGGTCCAACCAGTGAAGTAGCCAGCCCAGGGGCCAAGCAGGTCGGTGGCGAAATCGCTGAAGGATTTGTACTCCAGGTTGGAGAGCAGCAGCTCGCCCATCGCGCGCATCACGAAGAACAGCATAAAGCCGATGATCATATAGACGAAGATGATCGACGGCCCGGCCAGGCTGATGGTTTTGCCTGACCCCATAAACAGGCCGGTGCCGATAGCACCGCCAATGGCAATCAACTGGATATGCCGGTTTGTCAGATTGCGTTTTAGGTTCTCTTCGCCGCGCTCTGGCGCGGCGGCAAGCTCTTTTGTTTGATCAACCATTAATGAGGGTTCCTGTCTGTCTTGGTGGCGGGCTCTAACTGGCCCTTGTTTGTTGTGTTGTGTTTGCCTGCGGCAATCTTCAAGATAATGTAATGCATGTGTTAATTGTTAGTGTCTTATATGCTATTTCCTGCAGCGCAAGCGGGGTCATTTGTATATTTATTTTTACGGTTTGGTGACAGTTGCGGGCATAAAATTCAGAGCGCAAGAGGCTAACAAAATAACTACAGGCAAACAACGTGATTCCTATCACAGGATATAAATCTCGGGCGGCCATGACGCGTTATTTCGCCACTAGGGCAGGGCAACCGTTTGCGATTCTGCGGCGGGGCAAAACAGGCGCAGAATAAAAGGCAGCCTATCGCCCAAGGGGCAGAAAATTCGTTGGATGGGTAAATCCTCTGGTGCGACGGATGGCCATAAGCAGACGATCTGGCCATCCTCTGAATTGTGCTAAGCATTGCCGGATCTGGCATTTCTCCCGGCAACGGAACCCCCTATAGTCGGCTTATCGCTTCTTTTTCAGGATGATGCCATGAACCGACTGTTGCCCGTAGCCGCTGCCCTTGCCCTGACCGCACTTACCCCGGCCCACGCCGCCACGCCGCCTGACACGCTGGTGGTGGCGGTCTCCCTTGACGGCATCATCAGTCTGGATCCGGCCGAGAGTTTTGAGACCATCAGTACCGGCAGTCTGGTCGATACCTATCAGGGGCTGGTCGCCGCTGACCGCCAGGATCCCCGTAAACTGACGCCGCAACTCGCCACCCAATGGCAGCCGGGGGAGGGGGAGCACAGCCTGCTGTTCACCCTCAACCCTCAGGCGCGCTTTGCCAGCGGCAACCCGGTCACGGCGGAGGATGTGATCTACTCGCTGACCCGCGGCGTGAAGCTCAACAAAACCCCCTCCTTTATTCTGGGGGAGTTCGGCTGGACGCCGGAGAACATTGACGCGCAGTTCGTACGCCACGGCGACCATCAGGTGGAGATCCGTTGGGTATCGCCCATCGGGCGCGATCTGGCGCTACGGCTGCTCTCCGCGCCGGTCGCCAATATTGTCGACAGCAAGCTGACGCAGCAGCACGCCACTGAGGGTGACTTCGGCAATGGCTGGTTGCGCACCCACTCCGCCGGCAGCGCCGCCTATCAGGTACGCACCTATATTCCGCACGAGGCGCTGATTCTGGAGCAGAACCCGCAGGCCAACCCGGCACCGAAGCTGAAGCGCGTGCTGCTTAAAAACGTGGCCGATCCCGGCACGCGTCGCCTGCTGCTGACGCAGGGGGACGTTGACGTCGCCTATGATTTGGGCGCGGATCAGTTTGCCGCGCTGGCGCACCAGTCGGGCGTGAAGGTGGCAAGTTTCCCCTCTGGCCTGATCTATTACCTCGGTTTCAACACCCAGAACGCGCAGCAACCGGCGCTCGGCAACCCGGCGCTGTGGCAGGCGGCACGCTGGCTGGTGGATTATGATGCGCTGGCGAACCAGCTATTGAAGGGGCAGTTCCAGGTGCACCAGTCCTTCCTGCCACAGGGTTTTGATGGCGCACTGGAGAACCAGCCTTTCCATTTGGATGTGGCGAAGGCCAAACAGATCCTGTCACAGGGCGGCATCCAGCCCGGCACCCGCTTTACCCTGACCATCGTCAACCAGCCGCCCTACACCGAGGTCGCGCAGGCATTGCAGGCCAGCTTCGCACAGGCTGATATCAACATCGACATCCAGCCCGTGGCAGAGGCCGAGCTGTGGGGCAAGATGCGCAGCCGCGATTTCCAGTCGATCTTTATCTACTGGGGGCCGGACTACATAGACCCGAACACCAATGCCAGCGCCTTTGTCTATAACGTCTCGAATGGCCCGAAAACGCTGGCCTGGCGCGTCGGCTGGCAGATCCCGCAACTGAGTGAGCAGACCCGCAACGCCGCCGCCATCAGCGACGCCAGCCAACGTAACGTGCTCTACACCCAGTTGCAGACGGAAGTTCAGCAAAACTCCCCCTACGTGGTCACGCTTCAGGGCCAGCGGCAGGTAGGCTTGCGCAGCAACATTGAGGGCGCAACCCAGAACCTCGGCAACAGTCTGCTGTTCTTTGACACGGTCAGCAAAGCACAATAAAAACGCACCTATTGCTTAGAAATCAGCAGCAAAAGTGACCGCCGGCCTTTGACATCCCCGGCGGACAGGAGAATAATTCAGCACATCGGGTCGTTAGCTCAGTTGGTAGAGCAGTTGACTCTTAATCAATTGGTCATAGGTTCGAGCCCTATACGACCCACCAAACAGAAAGGACTTGTGCCGGGTTGGCACAAGTCCTTTTTTATTTGATTGCAACAACTGCCAGCATTAAAAAACCCCGCCGTGGCGAGGTTAAGTGGGGCATGACAGCATCAGGGCTTTTTCACGGTGACAGGCTTGGGATTAAGCTGGGTGATGGCCAGATAGAGATCGCTGGCGTCCATCTTCTCTGGCTCCTCAGCGGCATACCAATACTCACGCAAAAAACCTTCGTCATAATCATTAAAGGTGAAGGTCATCAATCTATAGATATGTCCGGCCTCGTCAGCGATGACGCCATCAGGCTCCTCGTTGATAAAACCGGTAAGCGTGGTCAGGTGGAAATGTTTTTCTCGCGTGAATACAACCACATCTTCGCTCATTTTCATCCTCCCTCAGGTTATACGGCAGTTTGGGGTGGGTGCAGCTTTTGACGATGGTGTAAGACAAAAGAGATGCCTTGTCGAAAAAGTATACGCTGGAACAGTGTGGAAAGTGTGCGCTCCGTCACGTCAGGAAACGGAGTTTATCCAGATGATCGCTTTCCCGATAATGATTGCTTTACCGGGCATCCGTACACCACTCATCAGGAGCCACTATGCACCCTCGCGTTACCCTGCCAGCGCTCTTGCTGGCCCTTGGCCTGTTCAGTTTGTCCACCGCGCAGGCCGCCCCTTCGAACGATGAAATTAAACAGCAAATGATTGAGGAGTCCATCGCGGCCTATGATGGGAACTGCCCTTGTCCCTATAACACCATGCGCAATGGTCGCAGTTGCGGGAAACGCAGCGCCTGGAGCCGGCCGGGTGGCGAATCACCGCTCTGTTATAAAAATGATATTAGTGATGAGGAGGCCGCAGCCTGGCGCCAGCAGCACAGTGAATAGGCCGCCTGCAAGATAAAAGCGAACTATGCTTATATCTTGACTAACCCGCGCCTGCGCCGGGTTATGTGCTACTGACTGGAGATTATATGGATAAAAAATTGCAACAGAGCGCAGAAAGGCTGGGAAAAGAGCTGAAAAAGCGGAGTATGCGCGTCACCTTTGCGGAGTCATGTACGGCTGGCCTGGCTGCCATGGCTGTCGCGTCAGCCAAATCCAGCGGCGAGTTCTTCAGCCGCAGCTATATCACCTACACCTACGATGCCAAGCGCGAAGTGCTGGGCGTCAGTAATAGCGCGCTGGAAACCTACACTGCTGTGAGCGAACCGGTGGCGCGTGAAATGGCCGAAGGCGCGCTGCGGGTGTCAGGCGAGGAGGTGGCCGTGGCGATCACAGGCTACGCGGGGCCTGATGGCGGACCAGATGGCACCCCAGCGGGCACGGTCTGGTTCGGCTGGGCCTTCGCCGACGGGCTGACCATCGCGGAGGTCGAGCACTTTCCCGGTGAGTGTGAGGAGGTCATGCTGGCGGCGGCAGATTATGCTCTGACCCGCCTGACCACATTGGTGCAGCAAAAACCTGCCTGAGAGACAGAGGCCCGCTGGCAAGGCGGGCCTGATTGCCCCTGAATTGATGAGATTTTCCCACCTTTTGCCCTCTATTATAAAACCGCCAGACTTCACTGCGCCGGTCGCTTAATGCTGCTCATCTGGCCTATTATCGGCTGACCATCTCCTCCCGTATAAAAAAGAGGGCAGGTGTCGATATCAACTTTTTATCAGCTGGGAAATTGTCCTGCTTTCCGGCAGAGTAATAATAGACAGCGCCACACTCCTATTGAAGGGAAAAGAGTAGGCAGGCTAATTACGTGCTCGTCATAAAACCCAGGATAATTGTAGTCATCAATCTCAAAAAACCGAATTATTTTTTAAATTTATTTATATCAACAACTTGCTAAAGAGTTATGTATGGGTGGGTCGGTCAAAGAGTTCACTCCGGCTAATGCCATTAAATGCGTGACACAATGGAGTGCAGGGTGAGCGAAATAAATCATGAAAAAGAGGGTGGCGCAGACGATTTTTATTTTGCTTAGAGAGCTGCGTCGCGCTTTGGAGGGGAGGCCAAAGTTACAATGGATAAACGTTAGCCTTCATCACTAATTTAAATAATATCAATGAGTTATTTGGTGATATTTCGTGTTTTCGCCCTGGCGGTTATCGCTCGTATGAATGCTACCGTTTAAAAAAGCTTATCTATCGAGGAGGCAAGCTATGACACGTGAGCAATTCAAACAGGCCGCTGGGCTGACTGACGCCTTGGCAGATCGCTGGTATGAACCCTTCATGCAGACCTGCCATGAATTCATGATCGATACCCTGACGCGCCAGGCCTGCTTCCTGGCGCAGATTGGGACGGAATCAGGCGGTTTTACCCAGCTGATCGAGTCCTTCAACTACAGCGTCAAAGGGTTGGTCATTTTTGGCCCACGCCTGACCGCTGAGCAGCGGGCGACCCTTGGGCGTAAACCCGGTGAACCATCACTGCCCCAAGAGCGGCAGCGAGCCATCGCTAATCTGGTCTACGGCGGCCGGCTGGGCAACAGCCACCCAGATGATGGCTGGACTTACCGTGGCCGTGGGTTAAAACAGATCACCTTCAAAGCGAACTATCAGGCGTGTGGCAAGGCGCTGGGGTTGGATCTGTTGGCCAATCCCGATCTCCTGCTACTGGAGAGCAATGCGGCTCGCTCGGCGGGGTGGTTCTGGCAGGAGCATCATTTGAGCAAATTTGCCGATCGTGGTGATTTTACCGGGATGACCAAGGCGATCAATGGTGGCCTGAATGGGCTGGAGGATCGGCTGGCGCGTTTGCAGGTCGCGCGCAAGGCGCTGGGACTGGCCTAAAGGGGAGGGGCCGGGCGGTGACGCCCGGCCTGAGGACTACTGGCGGTACGCCTGCTTGATCTGAGCCAGCGTGGTGCGGAAGGTCTCCGCCTGCTGCTCGTCCTCAATCTGGGTAATGAACTTCTCCAGATTCAGAACCACTTTGCCGGCATCTGCCTGGCCCAGGGCCTTCAGCATCATGGTCAGCGTGGCTTTCAGGCAGGCAACTTCGGTAGCCAGCGTCTCAACATTCGGGGCGGTGGCAAATTCATTAAGGCTCATTCTCATCTCCTGGCGATGAACAGCGCGCTGACATGCGCGACAGGCGGCATGGCAACGCAAAATAGCGAGGCGGGGGAGTATACCACAGTCACATCCACCTTCACTCCCCTCTGCGGTAGCGAAAAAGCATGAATGGCGCGGGGAAGCGACAAGACTGGCAGTAGCATATGCCAAAATCTGCTCATTCTGGCGGGAAGGGTTATAAACAGGGTTTTATGTTACGGCTTATTAAAAAAGAATCATTATTAATGGCATGTTCAAGGCAACTTAAGGATAAGAAGATGTTGCTTATTTAGCATAAAGTCGGCACAAAAATAAAAAAGCAGATTTACTGTAAACTTGATGTAAAAATGTTCTGACAAAGTTTGCATATTTTAGAATTTGTGCTTTAATTCAAGAAGTTACTGCGCACTTTTTGCGCGCCAAGACCGCTAGCAATTTTTTACAGTGTTTGTTGGTCAAATATAGAGGCATGCAGTAAAATGAGCGGGTCAAATAGCGGCTCTCCTTTTCGTTACGAATAATAACAACGTTCGCCGGAAGCTGCCGTTCTTTGCCACTTTTGGTTAGTTCAACAGATGTGAAATCGTGCCAGGCGCCGCGTATCCCGCCCCGTCTGGCGTTTGTTACGCTGGCCTGTTCATCTCTGGCTCAGACATCGTCATTCTCGCGCAGTGAACAAAAGCTGACGGCGTTACTCCCTTTTTTTGGAGAATTCTCTTTGATTAGCGTTCTTCTTGTTGATGACCACGAATTGGTGCGCGCAGGGATACGACGCATTCTTGAAGATATTAAAGGTATCAAAGTCTCAGGTGAGGCGCAGTGCGGTGAAGATGCCGTCAAATGGTGCCGTAGCAACGACGTTGATATCGTGCTGATGGATATGAACATGCCGGGTATCGGCGGGTTGGAGGCCACACGCAAGATCGTGCGCTTCTCGCCCCATATCAAAGTCATCATGCTGACCATCTATACAGAAAATCCGCTGCCCGCCAAGGTGATGCAGGCAGGTGCCGCTGGCTACCTGAGCAAGGGTGCCGCGCCGCAGGAGGTGATCAATGCCATCCGTCTGGTCTATTCCGGCCAGCGTTATATCGCCTCCGACATTGCCCAGCAGATGGCGCTCAGCCAGTTGGAGCCGCAGGCGGAGACGCCTTTTGGCTGCCTTTCTGAGCGTGAGCTGCAAATCATGCTTATGATTACCAAGGGCCAGAAAGTCAATGAGATCTCGGAACAACTCAATCTCAGCCCGAAAACCGTGAACAGCTACCGCTACCGGATGTTCAGCAAGTTAAATATCAGCGGTGACGTTGAGCTGACCCACTTGGCTATTCGTCACGGCTTATTCAATACTGAGAGCCTGACCAGCAGTGAGTGATCGTTTTGATTCCCAAGCCTTCCTGAAGACAGTGACCAGCCAGCCCGGGGTGTATCGCATGTATGATGCCACCGGGACGGTAATTTACGTAGGTAAAGCCAAAGATCTGAAGAAGCGGCTTTCAAGCTACTTCCGCACCAACGTAGGCAGCCGCAAGACGGAAAATCTGGTCAAAAACATCCAGCAGATTGACGTGACCGTCACCCACACGGAGACGGAGGCGCTGCTGCTGGAGCACAACTACATCAAGTTGTACCAGCCGCGCTACAACGTGTTGCTGCGCGATGATAAGTCCTACCCGCTGATTTTCCTCAGCGCTGACGAGCACCCGCGTCTTTCAATTCACCGGGGTGCCAAACATGCGAAGGGCGAATATTTCGGCCCTTTCCCTAACTCCTATGCGGTGCGTGAAACGCTGGCGCTGTTGCAGAAACTGTTCCCGATCCGCCAGTGTGAGAACAGCGTCTACCGCAACCGCTCGCGCCCCTGCCTGCAGTACCAGATTGGGCGCTGTCTCGGGCCGTGCGTGTCCGGGCTGGTGAGCGAAGAGGAGTATAAACAGCAGGTCGATTATGTGCGGCTGTTCCTGGCCGGCAAAGACCAGCAGGTGCTGACCCAGCTGATTGAGCGCATGGAGCGCGCCAGCCAGGGGCTGAATTTCGAGGAGGCCGCGCGCATCCGCGATCAGATCCAGGCGGTGCGCCGGGTGACCGAACGCCAGTTTGTCTCGGGCGACAGCGATGATCTGGATGTGATAGGCGTCTCCTATGATGCCGGGTTGGCCTGTATGCATGTGCTGTTTATCCGTCAGGGCAAGGTGCTTGGCAGCCGCAGCTACTTCCCGAAAGTGCCAGGCGGCACGGAGCTGGCGGAGGTGGTGCAGACCTTTATCGGTCAGTTCTACCTTCAGGGCAGCGAGGGGCGTACCCTGCCGGGCGAGATCCTGCTGGACTTCGCCTTGCCGGAAAAAGATCTGCTGGCCGGCTCGTTGAGCGAGATGGCCGGGCGCAAGATTGCCATCCAGACCAAGCCACGCGGCGATCGGGCACGCTATCTGAAGCTGGCGCGCACCAATGCCACCACGGCGCTGGCGACCAAGCTTTCGCAGCAATCTACCATCCATCAACGGCTGGCGGAGCTGACCAGCGTGCTGGGGCTGGCGGAGATCAACCGCATGGAGTGTTTTGACATCAGCCACACGATGGGGGAGCAGACCGTTGCCTCCTGCGTGGTGTTTGATGGCAACGGCCCGGTACGCTCAGAGTATCGCCGCTACAACATTACCGGCATCACCCCGGGCGATGACTATGCCGCCATGGCGCAGGTATTGCGCCGGCGTTACGGCAAGCCGCTGGAGGAGAACAAAATCCCGGACGTTATCTTTATTGATGGCGGCAAGGGGCAGCTGGGGATGGCGATGGATGTCTTTGCCGAGCTGGACGTGCCGTGGGACAAGAGCCGTCCTAAGCTGATTGGCATCGCCAAGGGCACTGACCGCAAGGCTGGGCTGGAGACGCTGTTCTTCAAGCCAGAGGGGGAGGGCAAGGCCCTGCCATCAGATTCACCGGCACTCCACGTGATCCAGCATATCCGTGATGATGCCCATAACCACGCCATTACCGGTCACCGGCAGAAACGGGCGAAGGTGCGCAATACCAGCGCGCTGGAAACCATTGAGGGCATCGGGCCAAAGCGTCGCCAGGTATTGTTAAAATACATGGGCGGTCTGCAACCCCTGCTCAATGCCAGCATCGAGGAAATTGCAAAAGTGCCGGGTATTTCACATGCATTGGCAGAAAAAATCTACAATGCGTTGAAACACTAAGGGCAATGTAGCAACATACTCACAATAATCACTTTTGCCAGATAGTTACTGAGCGCTATGCAATTTAATATACCGACTTGCCTCACGCTGTTTCGCGTGGTTTTGATACCTTTTTTTGTGCTGGCGTTCTACCTTCCCTTTATCTGGGCGCCGATGGCCTGTGCCGTAATCTTTGTCATTGCCGCCATCACCGACTGGTTTGACGGCTTCCTGGCGCGGCGCTGGAAGCAGACCACTCGCTTCGGCGCCTTCCTTGATCCGGTGGCGGACAAGGTAATGGTGGCGATAGCGCTGGTGCTGGTAGCGGAGTACTTCCACTCCTGGTGGATAACGTTGCCGGCGGCGACCATGATTGCGCGCGAGATAATCATCTCTGCACTGCGGGAGTGGATGGCGGAAGTGGGCAAGCGCAGCAGCGTGGCGGTCTCCTGGATTGGCAAGGTGAAGACCACGGCGCAGATGCTGTCGCTGGTGGCGCTGCTATGGCGGCCCGATCCGGCCCTGGAGTTTGTTGGGGTGATTGCGTTGTACATCGCGGCGGTGCTGACTTTCTGGTCGATGTTCCAGTATCTGTATGCGGCGCGCAAAGATCTGCTTGAACCGTGATCGATGTGATTTAAAAACCGGCAAACGAACATTTTGCGCTGATAATTGTATTGACTCATCGGCGCAGGTAAGTAGAATGCATCGCATCAGACGGCAGCACGAAACGCCGAAAGATAATGAAATCAGCAAGTTCTGATGTTTGCGGGAATAGCTCAGTTGGTAGAGCACGACCTTGCCAAGGTCGGGGTCGCGAGTTCGAGTCTCGTTTCCCGCTCCAAATTAAATAAGTTGGTTGATTGACGAGTGATGTCAACGAGCTTAGCCTGAAAGACGGCAAACCTGTTACGGCGCGTTAACAAAGCGGTTATGTAGCGGATTGCAAATCCGCCTAGTCCGGTTCGACTCCGGAACGCGCCTCCACTTTTCCCGATGCCCGGGTGGTGAAATCGGTAGACACAAGGGATTTAAAATCCCTCGGCTTATGGCTGTGCGGGTTCAAGTCCCGCCCCGGGTACCACGGAAAAGCAATAAAAAAGCAATAAGCAATGTCGTGAACCGCCGAGAGGCGGTTTTTTTGTTTTTGTCCCTGCTTGCCAAAATAATCTACTGCTTGATCAACTCGTTAAACCATAACCCACGCCGATACTTGCCTCTGGTAGCCATTCCCTTCGTATTATCCCGCGCCATAGCCACCGATGTGAATATTTTGTAACCTCGATGCTTCTTTCTATCAGGAGCGGCACCATGCACCACCATCTCCCCTCTGAAGTCATTACCCTGCATCGTTTTACCCCGGCCGATCGGCAGGGCGTGATTGACGTTATCCTACCGATTCAAAATCAGGAGTTTGGTATTGCCATCACGGCAGAGCAACAACCCGATTTAAGCGAGATTCCCGCCTTTTATCAGCAGGGATACGGTGATTTCTGGCTGGCCAAGCGCGGAGAAGAGGTGGTAGGCACGTTGGGGCTGAAAGACATTGGTAACGGGCAGGCAGCGCTGCGGAAAATGTTCGTTAAAAAGACGGTGCGGGGACAGGAATATGGCGTTGCAGCCCGGCTCCTTGAGGTTTTGTTACAACATACTTATGATGCGGGTGTGAAGGAGATCTATTTGGGCACCACGGCAAAATTTTTGGCGGCGCATCGTTTCTATGAGAAACATGGTTTTCAGGAGATTGAAGTGGCTGCGCTGCCAGCGGCATTTCCCCTGATGGCAGTGGATAGCAAGTTTTATCTGCGAAAGGTCAAAGGGCCGGTGTGAAAGACGTCAGTTGGCATCCTTCTGTTGGCACGCGTCAGCGTGTGAAAGAGATGAAGAGTTGCAGGGAAGGGCAGAGGTAAATGGCGTCACATAAAGCCCGCTCCTGCTGGCGGACGTAACGCTGACGACTATTCGAGAGTAAATGAAGCATTGAGTTAAAAGCGGCGTCACATAAAGCTCGCTCCTGCTGGCGGACGTAACGCTGACGACTATTCGAGAGTAAATGAAGCGTTGAGTCAAAAGCGGCGTCACATAAAGCTCGTTCCTGCTGGCGAACGTAACGCTGACGAGTATTCGGGAGGAAATGAAGCATTACGTTAAAAATGGCGTCATATAAAGCTCGCTCTTGATGGCGAGCATCTGGAAATCAAAAGCGTTACGTCAAAAGCGGCGTCACATAAAGCTCAATCCTGATAACGAGATCAATAAAACGTTAAGACACCACGCTGCGTTGGCTGGCTCCTATTGGCAGGAATAGGTACAAGCCGCGTTCACTCTCTCTCCTTCCAGTTACCCCACTGGGCATTCTCAATCAATGGCCGTAGCGCCTGATCAAATACCCGCAGCTGGGCGGGCGACAGATTGGCCAGCGTCTTCTCCGCCATAATCTGCCGGGCCACACCGCGGGCGCTGGCAAGGTTGGTGCCGCTCTGGCCCGCCGCCTCCTCAATCAGCTCCGGCAGGTTATGGTAAATATGGGACAGGGCTTTCACATTTAACATGGCGGCGCTCCAGAGGGGGACATCCTTTAACTATAGTGCGCGCCGTAAGTGGCTGCCTATCGGCCGCTGGGCTTTGTCTGATTTTGCTGAGTAATAGGTAGGTTTCGCTTGAATGTCATGTTTATCGACTAGTCTTACAGCACGGAAAGCCCTTTTCCCCTTTGGGTCACATGGCAAAGCCGGGCTTTCACTTCTGAATACGATCACTGATGCAGCCTCCAGAACCGTCAGCCGCCTGGCTTCTGCCAGTATGCGGTCGCTGTCGGTTATTACACTTTTTATATGGAGTTCCCGTTATGCAGACGATTGACAAAATTACGGTTAAAGATGGCACGCAAATCTATTTTAAGGATTGGGGTGAAGGGCAACCCATTGTGTTCAGCCACGGTTGGCCGCTGACCGCCGATGCCTGGGAGGATCAGATGCTGTTCCTCGCCTCGCAGGGCTACCGGGTTATCGCCCATGACCGCCGTGGCCACGGGCGCTCGTCGCAGCCTTGGGATGGCCACAATATGGATCAGTATGCCGATGATCTGGCCGAGCTGACCGCTATGCTGGATCTGCAGGATGCCATCCACGTCGGCCACTCCACCGGTGGCGGCGAAGTGGCGCGCTATATTGGCCGTCACGGCACCAGCCGGGTGGCGAAAGCGGTGCTGATCTCCGCTGTCACGCCCATTATGCTGAAGACCGATTTCAACCCGAACGGCGTGCCAAAAGAGGTATTCGATGGCATCCGTGAGAACGTGCAGCAAGACCGTTCGCAATTTTTCCACGACTTGCCTGCGGCCTTCTATGGCTACAACCGCCCGGATGTGCGCGCCTCGCAAGGCGTGGTAAATGCCTTCTGGTTACAGGGCATGGCCGGTTCCATCAAGGCGCTCTATGACTGTGTGGAAGCCTTCTCGGAGACCGATTTGCGTGAAGATTTGCGGAAGATGACCATCCCGACGCTGGTGATCCACGGCGATGACGACCAGATTGTGCCATTCGAAAGTTGTGGCAAGCAGGCGGCAGAGATGCTGCCCAATGCACAGCTAAAAGTCTATCCGGGCGGCTCGCATGGCATCTGCACCACCCACAAAGACCAAATCAATCAGGATCTGCTCGAGTTTATCCGCGCCTGAGTCCCTAAGCCGGCGCACTGCGCCGGCCTGCTACACCAGTGGATCGCTGATCGGCTCCAGTAGCGCCGGTTCATCATGGTGAACATTGCCCACCGCTTTGCCCACCGGGTGCCAGTCAAACTCCTCCGCCGCGACCGCCCCTTCTGCCACCAGCTTTTCTGCCTCTTCCGCACTGTAGTCGGGATCAAGCCAATCGCGGGCGGCCGCCGGGGTCAGCACCAACGGGCGGCGATCGTGAATATCAAGCAACCCGGCATCGGATGCCGCCGTGACAATCACAAAGCCATCATCGTCTGGTGACTCTGACGCGTCAGGATGGAAACGGCTGATGGCAGCGAAAAACAGCGGCGTTTTGCTCCGGTGATAGATGAAGTAGGGCTGCTTCTTCTTGGCGTCTTCGGCATCTTTTTTCCACTCAAACCAGCCATCGGCCATCACCAGCGCGCGCCCATGCTGCCACAGCGGCTTAAACATCCGGCTGGTAGCGGCGGTTTCAACCCGGGCATTGATCACCGGGGGGCGATGCGCCTCCTTGGCCCAGTGCGGCTGGTAACCCCAGCGCAGTGGATCGAGGTGCAGCTCGCCGTCACGCTGGTTGAGCAGCAGCACGCGGGTACCGGGTGCCACGTTATAGCGGCCAATCGGCACCGGGTCGAGCGCGCCGTTGAAGGGGAGATCCGAGCCAAGTGCATCGAGATAGTCGGCCCGGGTCTGGTGTTGTGAAAAGCGTCCGCACATAGTTCCTCCTGGGTTTCCCCTAAGTATAGAGGGGCGGACGCCGGGCGCTTAGTCCGCCTGCGGCTGGTGGGGCGTGGGCAGCAAGAGTTGGTAGAAGGCCAGATCGAGCCAGCGGTCAAACTTGTAGCCCGCCTGCTTGACGGTGCCACAGTGCTGGAAGCCCAGTGACTCATGCAGCGCGATGCTACCGAGGTTGCCGCTGTCAATGCCGCCGACCAGCGTGTGCACCTGATTGGCCTGCGCCTCTTCAATCAGGCGTGCCAGCAGTTGGCGGCCAAGGCCGCGGCCACGGTGATCCTTATGCACATAGAGCGAGTGCTCCATCGAATACTTGAAGGCTGGCCAGGCGCGGAAGGTGCCGTAGCTGGCAAAGCCGAGCAGCGTGCCATCCTCATCCTCCAGCCCAATCACCGGGAAGCCATTGTCCCGTTTTACGGCAAACCAGCCGGCCATCGCCGAGAGCGGGCGCGGATGGTAATCATATAGGGCCGTTGAGGTCGCAATTGCGTCGTTGAAAATTGCCAGAATCGCCTCTGCATGTCGTTCTTCACTACAGGCCACCCACTTCATATTGCTCGCTCCCGCTGTCATGTCTACTATAGTGGAAATTATTCCACTAAGCTAAACAACAGGGACAGCCATGTCAATTGACGAGATCATCGCCGACCAATTACAGGGACGGCGACGCGCCAAAGGCTGGAGCCTTGAGGAGCTGGCGCAGCAGGCGGGGGTCAGTAAGGCGACCATCTCCAAGATCGAACGACGCGAGAGCAGCCCGAGTGCGGCCATCCTCGGCCGATTGGCGGCGGCACTCGGTGTGTCACTGGCGGAACTGGTGACGGCCACGGAGCCACAAGCCGCGCCCCTGCGCCGGTTGGCCGATCAGGCCGTGTGGCGCGACCCCAATCTGGGCTACCTGCGGCGGCAGGTGAGTGAAAAAGATCCACTGCATGGGTTGGAACTGGTGGAGATCACCCTGCCGGCTGGCGCGCGCGTCAACTACCCGCCGTGGCATGATGCCCCCTATCATCAGCGGCTCTGGCTGTGCGAAGGCCGCCTGCACCTGCACTATGGCGCGCAGCGCTACCAGCTGGAAGCAGGGGACTGCCTGACATTCGGCGTGGATGCGCCACTCAGTTTCATCAACCCGGCGCAGCAGCCCTGCCGTTATCTGCTGGTGATGACGGCAGGTTAGCGGATCAGAAGAGGGAAAACAGCAGCACGACCGGGAAACTCAACGGCCAGGTCAGGCCAATGATGCCGGAGGTAAACAGGCGGATCCTGAATGAGGAGTCGCGGCTGACAAACAGGGTGAAAAGGGCGGAGAGGGCAAAGCCGACGTAGAAAATGGTTTTTAACGCTTCCCAGGCGGTATGAGCAGACACATCTGTTACCTGTAATTTACACAATGTCATTATTGTATTAAATGTGCTCTTTTCGTTCAATTGTTTGATCGGCTTAATAGACAACGGCAAAAAAATTTCATCGACAGGGGCAAAAAACGGGCATAAAAAAGCCCGGCCAGGCCGGGCTTCTCAGCAAGAGGGCAGGATCAGTGACGACCGCCCAGCAGCTTGGCCAGAACGAAGCCAACACCTGCAGCCACTAACAGCGCCGGAACCGGGTTGTCAGAGGTCTTACTTTTGATGGTGTCTACCGCATCGTTGACGGCATAAGAGGCCTGAGAGAGGTTCTTACGCACTGCCCCTTCAAATTGGGTTTTGCTGTCATCAGTCGCACGACCAAATTGTTCCTGACCTGCGCCTACGGCTTCTTCTGCTTTATCTTTGGCTTTCTCAAACATACGCAAACTCCATTTGTTGGTGAACGTACTTAAAGCGTAGACCAGAAAATGGGGTTTGGCGGCGTTATTAACATGCAGTAACAATGGTTTTCACTCTCTGGCGCTAAAAAACCGCGGTTTTTAGCCGAAAAAGGCGCGCCATGACAGGGTTTATGGCCGGTTATCCCGGTATGCCGCTGGGTTAGCAACTTGTTACATTGTGCTGCCGGAATCCTTACAGCCAAACCCTGTAGTATCGTTTCCAGCGAATGAATCGCCAGAACAGCCTACATAGAGGTCATAATGAAAATGATGAAATCAGTGATGCTGGGATCACTGTTGGTATTGAGCAGCGCCGCGATGGCCGCGCCGGCACACCAGGATCAGCCGGTGAAAAAGGTGGCGCATGTCGCCCCGCATCCGGCCGCGAAACATGCCGCGCCGAAGCCCGTGCTGCACAAGGCCGCGCACCACCCGGTCAAAAAACCGGTGAAGAAGGCCAAGCCGGTGGCCCACCACCCGCAGGCGCCGCGTTAATCCGCATCCAGAAAAAAGCCCACCGATTGGTGGGCTTTTTTTATCGTCAGGCTTTGCGCTTCTGCCCGGTCGACAGCGGCCGGGTGGCAGGCTCTGTCTGGTAACGCTCGCGGAAGAAGTGCTCTATCTGCTCCAGGCTGCGCCCCCGCGTCTCCGGGATGCAGCGGATCACAAAGAGGGAACCGGCAATGCCAATCACCGCAAAGGTGAAGTAGGCCCCGGCCAGCCCGACGCTGGCCAGCAGCATGGGGAAGGAGAGGGAGATCAGGAAGTTGGCGATCCACATGGCGAACACCGCAGCCCCCATACAGATGCCGCGCAGGCGGGTCGGGAAGATCTCGGACAGCAGCAGCCAGGTCACTGGCGAGAGCGCCCCCTGCTGGAAGCTGAGGAACATCAGCATCCCGGCCAGCACCAGATAGCTGCGCAGCAGGTTAGGCGCGCCCGCCACCGTCTCTGGCATCAGCACACAGACCGCCCCGAGGAAGAACAGGCAGCTGGTGCAGCCAATCTGCCCAATCAGCACAATCGGCCGACGGCCAATCTTGCCCAGCAGCCAGATGCCGACAAAGGTCATCAGCACGGAGATCACCCCATTGGCGATGGTGGCGAACAGCGCGGCATCGGCGCTCAGGCCGGTAGCCGTCAGCACCGTCGGCGCATAATACATAATGGTGTTCACACCGGTCAGTTGCTGGATCACCGCGATGCCGATGCCCAGCAGGAACAGCCGCATCAGCCACGGGGTCGCCAAATCACGCACCCGCCCCTTGCCGAGATGACGGTTCTCCTCAATCGTCTCCTCAATCTCGGTCATCTCCCACTCGACATCCTCCTTGGCGCGGGTACGCTCCAGCACCCGGCGCGCCTCGGCGAAACGCCCCTTCATCGCGTACCAGCGTGGGGAGTCGGGCATGAACATCATGCCGAACCACAGCAGCACCGCGGGCACCGTTGCCAGCGCCAGCATCCAACGCCAGGTGGTGGCACCGCCCCAGATCTCATTAAAGGTGGCGTTGGAGATGTAGGCCAGCATCTGGCCGGAGACGATCATCAGCTCCTGCAACGTGACGAGCTGGCCACGCCGGTTGGCCGGGGCGATCTCAGCGATATAGACCGGCACGGTCGCCGCCGCGCCGCCCACCGCCACGCCGAGCACCAGGCGGAAGACAACCATCCAGGTGACATCTGGCGCCAGGGCAGTGCCTACCGCGCCAATGGCAAAAATGACCGCCAAAAACAGGATGATTCTTTTCCGCCCGGCGGCGTCGGCCATGTGGCCAGCCAACAGCGCGCCAAAGGCGGCACCGAACAGCAGGGAGCTGGTGACCAGCCCGGTAGTAAAGGGGGTGAGATGCAGTTCTTCGCCCATAAACAGCAGGGCACCCGAAATGACGCCAGTATCATAGCCAAACAGCAGACCGCCCAGCGTTGAGATAATGACAATCACTTTGACGAACGGCTCAGTCTTGGTGCGGCTGTTGGGGCCGGATGCGGGGTTGGTTGTTATGTAGTTTTCCATGGTGACTCCAGTAGTGGTACAGACTCTGAAGGTAGGGGCTGACAGAGATCATCGTGGTACAAAAAAATAACATCCTATTTATAGACTTTTAATTTTATTTACATGAAGAGTGAAAAATTGATTTTGTGGGTGGGGTCATAAAAAGAGGCATAAAATGCGATTTTGAGGGCTTTTCATCAAAGTAATGGTTTTCCTGCGACGCAATTGCCGATTCCAGACAAATCAATTTGGAACGTATGTTCTGACTTTAAAGGTGTTGCGGATGAAAAATCCCGCGCTGCCCGTCAGGCTGAGGGCGGATCAAAGGGGTAAGCGCGTTGGATGCGACGGCAGGGGTTTCATCAGGGGGAGGTTAACAGGTAACGGCGGCTAATCATTTGCGCTCAGGAGCGACGGTTCTCCTGGGTCACTTCGATCAAATCACTCACCGCATGCATTGAGATACCGCTATTGCCCCAGTCAACCATCGCCCAGGGTTTGTCCTGCCGTGAGAGCAGGGAAATGACGCGGCCAATGATATTGCCCGTTTTATGTTTGACCAGAGAGTGGACGCCAATGCTCATTGTCTCTCCTTTTTTCAAAGGCTGTTGCCATGCCAGCATGTTGTGAACGGCTGATAATCTAACATTAGCCCAAATCAACATTGCCCGGCACTAAAATTATCTCATCACCTCCCTCTCAGGCTGGGCAGGGTAAAAAGCGCTTTACAACAGAGAATGATAATGGTTATCATTCAAATGTCTTCCGGACGGCGGCTCTGCCGGCACGGAAGACCGACATTGCTCACATTGCTTCCAGTATGTTGCGCCAGCTTAACCCGCTGGCGCTTTTTTTATGCCTTGGGCAAGCGCCACAGCATATAGCGCCCTCAATGTACCAAAGGGAAACGGCGCAGCAGGCGGGTGCGTAATGGGCGCCGCCGCTTTTTGATCAGGGGGTGGAGGGTGTAATGCTGGAACAGGGTGCGTGGCTTACGTCGCTTCTGGTCGTCCTGATATTTTGTGAAAGAGAACCCCGACACCGCCGCCAATACCAATACAGAAGCCATTTCTTGAAACATAGTGCTTTTTCAGTAAGTTTAGGAGTATTCCTAATGCTGACAAATTCCCTCATTGCCAAACAGTGTCCGTCAGGTAATGATTGCGACAGGAAATGTAAGTGGTTGTTTATGTTTGGCTATTTCCGTAAGGATATTCTGAAAGGGGGGCGTCATGCTCGCCTTATACCGGGGCTTGCGCTATAAAAGCCGGTTGCCATGACAGGGGCGGCAACCGGCCCAGTGTGCCGTGAATCTCTGGCTTATGCCAGCGCCCAAATATGGTATTTGCCGTCGATCATCTCCGCGCCCTCTAGCTCCTTTTCGAAGCCGGGGAACTTTTCCCCCCATTCGGCGATGCTGCGGATATAGCTCAGCCACGGCTGGGTCGGGTCGCCAAAGTTTTCACCGGGCATCACAATCGGGATGCCGGGCGGGTAGGGGATGACCCCCACGGCGGAGACGCGGCCAGCCAGCTTATCCAGCGGCAGGTGCTCACACTCCCCGGCCATATGCGCCTGAAAGGCGCGGCGCGGCAACACCACCGGCTGCGGCAACTGGCCAAATGCCTCGGCTTGCAGGCGATCCATTTGGCTGTTCTTCATATAGTCAAACATCTCGTCACAGAGATCCTGTAGCCCCATCCCGGCATAGCGCGCCGGGTGGCCGCCAGCCAGATTGGGCAGGCAGGCGGTGACCGGGGTGTTCTCATCATAGTGGCGCTTGAACTCCAGCAGCGCGTTGATCAGCGTACCCCACTTCCCTTTGGTGATGCCGACCGAGAAGAGGCAGAGCACCATGAAGTCCGTGGTGCGTGACGGCACAATGCCGTGCTGCGTCAGGAAGGCGGTCACCATCGCCGCCGGGATACCGTTCTCCATCAGGCTGCCGTCATCATTCATGCCCGGCGTCAGGATACCGGCCTTGATCGGATCGAGCATGCACCACTCCTCCTCCAACTGCTCAAAACCGTGCCAGCTCTCGCCCGGCTTCAGCACCCAGCAGGAGGGATCGGTGGTGAGCCGCGCCTTGTCCGCGAGGCGGAAGGGGATCTTCTTGCCGGTTTTCGGATCGGTGATCTCCGGCGGGTTCCACGGGGCGAAGAACCATTCGCCGCGATCGCGGAAGGTGGCGTTGACCTTGGCCAGCGCCAGCCGGAAATCCACCGCCTCGTTGATCACCTCCTGCGTCAGCGTCTGCCCCTGTCCGCCCTGCATCATCGCCGCACCAATCTCGTTGGCGGCAATGATGGCGTAGAGCGGCGAGGTGCTGGCCTGCAACATGTAGGACTCATTGAAGCGCGAGTGCACCACCGGCTTGCGCCCGTTGCGGATGTGGATGTAAGAGGCCTGCGACAGCGCCGCCAGCAGCTTGTGGGTGGAGTGGGTGGCGAACACCGTCGGGCCGTCGGGATTATGCTCCTCCGGGTTGCCGCGCATGGCGAAGCGTCCGGCATAGAAGGGATTGAAACGGGCGTAGGCGTACCACGCCTCGTCAAAGTGGATCTGGTCGACACGCTCTGCCAGCAGATCCTGCGCCTGACCGGCGTGGTAGCACATGCCGTCATAGGTGCAGTTGGTGATCACCGCATAGACCGGCGTGCGATCGCTGGCCTGATCGATCAGCGGGTGGGCGGCAATGCGCGCATCGATCGCCTCTGGCCGGAACTGCTGCTTCGGGATCGGGCCAATGATGCCGAAACGGTTGCGGGTCGGCACGAAAAACACCGGCAGTGCGCCGGTCATCACCAACCCCTGCTCAATTGACTTGTGGCAGTTGCGGTCGCAGAGCGCGACCTGGCCTTCGCCCACCACCGCCGCCATAATGGCGCGGTTGGAGCCGGAGGTGCCATTCAGCACCGCATAGCTGCGGTGCGAGCCAAACACCTTGGCGGCGTAGTCCTCTGACTCGCGGATCGGGCCGCTATGATCGAGCAGCGAGCCCATCGCCGCCCGCTCAATGCCGGTGTCGGTGCGGAACAGGTTTTCGCCATAGAAGTCGAGGAACTCGCGGCCCACGGCGCTTTTGGTGAAGGCCACGCCGCCCTGATGGCCCGGCGCGGCCCATGAGTACTCCGGCGACTCCAGCGTGTAGCGGAACAGCGCCTTGGTAAAGGGCGGCAATAGCTGGTCATAGTATTGGGTGATCAGCGCCTTGGCGCGGGCGGCGATAAACTCCGCCGTATCCTCGTGCATCCAGACGAACTCATTCACCATCCGCATGATGTCCAACGTCAGGCTGTCGATGCAGGAGTGCTCGGCCATCAGCAGCACCGGCACCTCCTTATTGCGGCGGCGGATCTCGCGCAGCAGCTCGCTGGCCTGGCCGTGGGAGGCGCTGTCATTGCCACCGGCAGTCCAGTTGATGAACAGGCAGCAGAGCGAGGCATCAGACATCACCGTTGCCCGGCCATCCTCAAAGCTGGCCGCCGGGATCACCTCGAAATGGAGCGCGCGCAGTGCGTCAACCAGCTCCTGCACGGCCCGGCCGTTGGTGGTATTCAGCTCCAGCAGGCTGCTGTCCACCACCAGAACCTTGCGCTTTTTAGGGGTGCCTAAGTCAATCATGCTCTCTCCCAGATATCAGTTGGCCGCCGACGCTTAATCATCGTCACGCACATAGGGGCGATGGAGCGGGAAGGGGTTTTTATGGCGGCGGTTATAGTTGACGGTATACAGGGTGGTGATCACCATCAGCGCCACGAATGACCACATCACCTCCTGCGGGCCAGAACCCACCACCGCCCAGATGCAGTAGAGGAAGGCCACCAGCGTGATCAGGAAGTAGGCAAAGTGCAGCCGCCCCAAATGGCCATGCCCGACCAGCAGCAGCGCCGAGCAGGTATAGAGGTAGGGCACCAGCGTAAAGATCACCGAGACCGAGGAGACCAGCGCGAATTGCTGGGTGGCGTTGGGCGAGATGCTGCTGATCTGGAACAGCGTCATCAAGATGCCGATGATCAGCAGCCCGGCGACCGGCACATTATCCTTGTTGACCTTGGCGAAGATCGGCGGGAACAACCCATCGTCGGCGGCGGCCTTGGCGGTCTGGCCAGCCAGCAACGTCCAGCCGCCCAGTGAGCCTAAGCAGCCAAGCGCGGCGCACAGCGCCACGGTGCCGCCAGCGAGGTCACCGAGCGCCAGCCGCGCGGCGTCGCCAAAGGGTGAGGTGGAGAGTTGCAACTCCGCATTGGGGATCATCCCCATGATGGCGGTGGTGGAGAGCACATAGCAGACGGCGGCGATCAGCACGCCGCCGAGGGTGGCAATCGGCACGTTGCGTTTCGGGTTCTTCACCACCCCTGCCGCCACCGAGGCGCTCTCCACGCCAATAAATGACCAGAGCGTGACGCTCAGGGTGCTCTGGATGGCACCGAACGGGTTCTGGCCGCTGACGTTCCACGCCGCCATATAGGTCTCCCCGCTGAACCAGAACCAGCCCAGCAGTGCGACGGCGACAATCGGCACCAGCGCCAGCGTGGTGGCCACCGCCTGCACGCGGGTGATCATCTTCGGGCCGATAATATTGAGGAACACAAACAGCCAGAGGATCGCCACACAAGCGATGGTCAGCGGGATCGGCTGCTTCAACAGCGGGATAAAGTAGCTCAGGTAGCCAACGCCAATCACCACCATCGCGATGTTGCCGATCCAGCAGGCCAGCCAGTAGAGCACGTTGGTCTGGTAGCCGAGGTAGGGGCCGAAGGCGCGGCGCGCGTAGGCGTAAGAGCCGCCGGGACTGTCATCCAGCGAAGACATTTTGGCATACACCATCGACAGCGACAGCGCGCCAATGATGGTCACCAGCCAGCCCCAGATGGCGATGCCCCCGGTGGCGGCCAGACTGGCCGGCAGCAGGAAGACCCCGGAACCCATAATATTGCCGGAGACCATCAACATCACCGGAATCAAGCCCACTTTTTGACTTTCTGAATTTTCTGCCATAACTCACCCTTATTTATTTCATTGCGATCGGGGCGGGAAACGTTTTTACGCCGGCAGCCGTCGGTGCGTAATGTTAAATAAGATAGACCCTCTGGCAGGAATAAAAAGTAATAACCGGCTAATATTTTTTCAATGATGAAAATCATGAAGTTAAACTATATCTATAATTTAACGGCGAAATTTATCATGATGAAGCGGTTGCGCCCATTTTATTAGGGGTGTTTAAGGGCAAGGGGAATAAGCGTGGTCAGCCCGCATGAAATATCCGCACAAATAATTTATCCGCAGCAATAATAACACCCTGTCGCACAGGGAAATAATGGTTCGGGTAAGGGGCTAAATAAGTGGCTGGTATTTAACGGCATGAAAATATCCATCAACGGCGGTAATAGTTGCCCGCAATAGGGCGTGTGCTATAACAGTTTGGCCTGGAATCGGTGGCAACTGCTATGCAGTCTATAACAGTGGCTGTGCTACTATCATCGCCACTATATCCGGCCAGGGGGCCACCCCGGCTTGCCGGCGGAGCCAGCCTGCGGCTGGCACTTCCCAGTCCACGACAGTATCCAGATGAGGGTGACACCATGGACGCCATCAAGACCATCCTGGTCCGCGAGATCGCACACATCAACCGCGCCGAGCGCCGTGACGGCAAGGCACGCTTCAACACCGAGTTCTTCACCAAGCACCCCTGGCTCTGCCTGGCGATGCTGATCGGCTACCTGGCGGTGGGCGTGGTGATGTACTGTTCGCCCTATATGGGGCTGGGCTGGTTCGCGGGTTTCACCGCTTTCCTGCTAGTGGTCTCCGCCGGCCTGCTGATGGACATCAAGCCCATCTACCGCTATGAGGACATTGGCGTGCTGGATCTGCGTGTCTGCGTCAATGGCGAGTGGTACTTCAGCCGCGAGCTGCCCACGGCGGCGGTGGAGGAGATTCTGGCGCACCCGCAGGTGGCGGGAGAGATCAAAAACCGGATGCGCGAAATCATCCGCAATAAAGGCATGATCGACTTCTACGACGTCTATGACCTGGCCCGCAAGCAGCGTCGCCAGCAACAGGCGGCGCGCACTGAGTTGCACCAGCACCAGCCGGCTCATTAAGCGCACGTAAACGGCATATCCCTGGCCGCTCCCGATGGGGTACACTATGCGTATTCACGCAATCAATGTGTTACTACCATCGGGAGCCGGCGTGCAAAAGATCAAACTCACCATTCACCACCTCTACCAGCAGGGCGAGGGCGGCCGCCGCGATGCCCACGCCACGGCGCGCATCTATGCCGGCGATCGGCTTATCCATACCGAAACCATGTTTGGCCAGGCGGAGCACTATCCGCGCTATTTAAGCGCCGCGGAGGATGACGGCCAGCCACTGCGTGTGGAGTGGGAGAGCGACGGCAGCGCGGCGATGTCGGTGGCGCGGACGGAAGTGTGCCCTTGCTGCGGCGGGGATGAGTGGCACTAACAGGGAGACAGGCGATGAAAATGCTGCACAATGAGCGCGATTACCGTAACTGGATCATGGCGGAGCTGTTTTTGGTCAGCGAAACCGGCGAGGCGGCGCAGTTTGTCGATCAGGAGATTGAGGATTTTATCTTTGACGCGCGGCCCGGTGCCTATCCCTGCATTGCGGTGATGGTGCAGGCCAAGGGGCAACCAGCGGTGTGTGAGCCAAAGTTTGTCTATAAAGAGCAGGTATTCGAGTGGGCGCACCAGATGGGATTTGGCTTCGACAGCTAACCGGGCCGCCGCAGCGCGGCGGCCGTGGGCATCAGACGTTTTTGCGGTCGACCTTCTCTTCGCCCCAGAACAGGTGATCGGCGTCGGTCTTCTCAAAGGCGCGAATCAGCACCTCATCATTTCCCTCTTCCCAGATCTTCTGCGCCAGGGTCTCATCATTCTCGGCAAACTCAAAAATCGCTTCCGCAATCTCAATCGAGGTCTCACGGATCTCTGCCCAGGACTTCACATCATGTTTATCGGCCATTCAATCTCTCCCTTGCTGGGGGACGCCGGCGGCGCCCCAGTGATAGTGTTGACCCTTTAACTATGGTACTGACCCGGCAGGGATGCAAATCCAGCGCGGGTAAGTGCCGGGTTTCTCACCAGTTGGCTTTCTGTGCGCCCCCCAGGACAGGCTGGCGGCCGTCGGTTATAATCCGCTGCCGCACCACGACACAGGAGAACTGCGATGAGCGATGATATTTTTGATTTTGACATTGATGCTGAACTGGCCAAGGCCGCTGAAAAGACGGAAAAGCGCGTCAATGAGGTGCCCGAGGTGGCCGGTGGGGAAGAGGATTGCGAAGGCTGCAAAATCTGACGCCCCCGACATAAAGAAAACCGCTTCGGCGGTTTTTTTTATGGGACTTTTCTGGGAAATAATAAAAAATTCTGATTTTGAATTATCAATTCATTCGTTATAGAAATAATTCTGATTTTATTATCAGCACTTAACTCGTTTTTTAATTAAATGTAGTAAATAAAGCGGTATTTATTGCTTCTATGTTTCTGTTTTGTTATTTTCGATCCCAGTAGTGCAAGGGAACGCCAGATTTACGCCGGAATGCGTCATGAGCCGGGGGATTTGCCTTTGATGAGCCGGGTTTCCCGCCCTAGCCTGACTAGCCTTAAGGTCGCGCCATGCAACTGTTAAATAACCACTTTGAGTACCGTCACTGGATGCTGCACAACTACTTTATGATTGAGGGCACAGACAGCACCTCATTACTGTCAGAAGAGGAGTTGGATGAATATTTGTTTGAGCTGCGGCCACGCGATTATCCTTGCCTGGTCACCATTACCTCGCAAACTCATCAGCCATTGAATAATGAAGTGACCTATATTTATCGTGAGCAAATTGCCGACTGGGCGGAAAAAATGGGTGTCAGTTAAGGACGCCCTCGCTATTAATATCTGTACAACGCAAAGAATATGTACAAAATAGCGTTTTCAAGGGAGCAGGGTAATTCTGTACCGCCATCACCAGGGTGTACAAAAATAGGGATGACCCTGCACTTCACAGGCTGCCATGTTTTCTCGGCAGCCTTTTTTATGTCTGGCGCGCCGGGCATAAAAAAACCAGCCCTCCGGCTGGTTTCGGCTGGGCCGCGTGACCCCCGGCGAAAGCCGGCCTTAGCGGGTCTGGGTGGTGGTCGAGGTGGAGGTGGCAGTCGAGGTGCCAGTGCTGCCGCTCGGGTCCATAGCGGAAGCCGCTGCGGCCACGCCACCCGAGATCAGGGTCGCGCCGCTGGTGGCGGCTGCCCCTGCGCCATTGCCCACGGCCACGTCCGCACCAGCGGTGGTGGCGGCAAAGGCGGTGGACGCCCCGGCCAGGTAGAGCGCAACAGCGGTAATGGTCAATACTTTGGACATAAGTAACTCCTTGCGTTAAAGGGATCTGACTTGCCATAAAGCACTTACCAGTTTAACTGTTGGATAACCTTAAACAAATAAGAAAACTATGAAAATGAAACATTAATTTTACTCCTGTCAATAGGAGTAGAACTGATTTCACTCCCTGACTTCCACCAGCACCGGGCAGGGGGCCGTGGCGACCACATCGGCGCTGACCGAGCCTTTCAACAACCGGCCAAACACCGTGCGGCGGTGGTGGCCCATCACAATCACTGACGCCTGTTGCCGCTGTGCCTCGGCCACCAGCGCTTGCGCCGGTTCCCCGACAATCACCTGGCCGCTGACCCGTTCGCCCAACGGGGCAAGTTGGGTTAGCGCCGCGCGTACCACCTGGCAGGCGGTATCCTGCTCCTCACAGGCGGGCTGGTAGAGGCTCACCTCGCCGGGGCCACCGGGTGTGCCAGCGTCCACGGCGTAAGACTCATCCACGCAGCAGGTGACGGAAATACGCGCACCGGTTTTGGACGCCAGTTCGGCGGCCAGTGCCACCACGCGCGGCGTCTGGCTGGAGCCATCCACCGCCAGCAGGATATGGGTAAACATCGTCGCTCCTTACACCGGCGCTGCCGGTATCAACGGCAATCCAGCTTGCCGATTTCGCCCATCAAAGAGGCCCGGCAGGCCAGAATGGCTGCCTGCAAGGCCGGTAAGTGGTGGTGCAGCCGTTCGGTGGGTACCAGCAGTGACACCGAATAGCGCCCCAGCAGGGTATCGATGGCGATGCCCATCGAGGAGATGCCCTCCAGCGTCTCGCCATGCTCAATCGCCACCCCCAGCCGCCGCACTTCTGCAAGCCGGGTGAGCAGCGTCTCCATGTCGCGCACCGTCCGGCCAGTCACTGGCTCGAACTCGTCGCCAATCAACTGCCGCACCTCATGGTCGCTGCTGAGCGCCAGCAGCGCCCGCCCACCGGAGGTGCTGTAGATCGGCAGGTTGAGGCCAAAGCGCGGCACCACCCGCAACTCGCGGTCGGCCACCACCATGTGCACGATGGCAATCTGCCGCCCGCTAGGGCGCGCCAGGGTCACGGTCTCGTTGGTCTCCTTGCACAGCGCCTGCAAGAAGGGGGTGGCGATGGCGATGATATCGATGTGCACGGTCGCCACCAGCCGCAGTAGGGTCGGCCCCAGCCGGATGCCGTGGCTGCCGTCGCTGCGCACGATGCCCTCATCCGCCAGTGCGGCCACAATGCGCTGTACCGTGGAGCGGGGCAGGGCGACGGCCTGCGCGATGGCCCCCAGGCTCATCCCTTCCGGGTGCGCGCCGAGTGCATTAAGGATGCTGGCGGCTCGGGAGATCACCTGAATGCCGCCGCTGCGCTCCTCCTCCGTGGAGGGGGTATGATGCATGGTCACGCTAAGGCTCCTTATCAATAAACGCCCGGATATTTAACGGCATTCCCTGCCGGAACTCAATCGTTAACCACATTGCAATACAGTGGACCGTATTGTAGTATCCCGCGCTGTGATGCCGTTCGCATAATGACGGCCTCGCTTTCACCTGCCATTACTGCACCCGTATCTGTTTCCCGTTGCGCCCCGCGCCCAGGCCCTCTGCTGCCGGCCGCTGGCGGCAGGTACAGTGCGCACAAAAAAAAGATGAGTTTAGTTATGAGTGTAGTCAGTGTGTCGCCGGCCAATGCCAGCGGCATTCCTCCTGCTGCCCCGGTGGCCCAGCCCTTTACTGTCCGGCTGGTGATTGGGTTGGTCGGCGTGCTGATCGCCGCCCTCTCATCCGGCCTGAATGACCGGGTGACCGACATCGCGCTGGCCGACGTCCGCGGGGCGCTGAGCATCGGCAGTGATGAAGGCTCCTGGCTGGTCGGCGGCTATCAGGCGGCGGAAGTGGCCGCCATGATGCTGGCCCCCTGGCTGGCGATGACCTTCTCCATGCGGCGCTTCGCCATGAGCATGGTGCTCGGCTTCGGGCTGCTCGGGGCGATCCTGCCCTTTTCGCCCAATTTGACAGTCTTCATCACCCTGCGGGTCATTCAGGGGCTGTTTGGTGGCGCACTGCCGCCACTGCTGATGACCGTTGCCCTGCGCTTCCTGCCGCCCGGCTTTAAGCTGTATGGGCTGGGTGCCTATGCCCTGAGCGCCACCTTTGGCCCCAACCTCGCCACCTCGCTGGCGGCACTCTGGACCGATGACGTTGGCTGGCAGTTCGTCTTCTGGCAGGTGATCCCGCCCTGTCTGCTGGCCTTCGCCATGATCAGCCACGGCATCCCACAGGATCCGTTGCGGCTGGAGCGGCTGAAGCAGATTGACGCCTTCGGCATGATCACCGGCTGTAGCGGCGTGGCGATGCTGGTGCTGGCGTTGCAGCAGGGTGAACGGCAGGACTGGCTGGAGTCCGACCTGATCTGCGCGCTGTTGTATGGCGCGGCGGTGCTGATCACGGTGTTCCTGATCAATGAGTGGTATCACCCGCTGCCGCTGTTCAAGCTGCAACTGCTGGGGCGGCGCAACCTCGCCCACGGCCTGTTGACGCTGGCCGGGCTGATGCTGGTCTACCTCTCCGGTTCGGCGCTGCCCTCCAACTACCTGATCTCGGTCAGCGGTTTCCGTGCCGCCGAGGTGGGGCCGCTGGCGTTGACCATCGGCGTGCCACAGCTGCTGATGGCACCACTGGTGGCGGCGATCTGCAACCTGCGCTGGGTGGACAGCCGCTGGGTGCTGGCCAGTGGGCTGGGGCTGCTGGCCTTCACCTGCTACTGCGGCTCGTCGATCAACAGCGCCTGGGTGCAGGGCAACTTCTACTGGTTGCAGGCGATGCAGGCGGTGGCACAGCCGATGGCGGTGATCCCGATCCTGATGAGCGCCACCAGCGTGGTGCAGCCGATGGAGGGGCCTTTCGCCTCCGCCATGTTCAACACCGTGCGCGGGCTGGGCAGCGTCACGGCCTCGGCGCTGCTGGAGACCTTTATTACGCACCGGGAGAAGTTCCACTCCCATGTGCTGCTTGACCACGCTGGCTCGGTCAGCCACCTGCTGTCGCAGCCCTATGACGGCAACCGTGCGCCGCCCGCGCCGCTCAACCCGGATGGCAGCGCCATCTCCACCGAGGTGCTGGCGCGCTTCTCCTCGCTGGTGAAGAAGCAGGCCACCATCCTCGGGCTGAGCGACGCCTACCTGATGATTATGGGGGTGGCGCTGGCGCTGATTGTGCTGGCCGCCCTGATGCCGCAGCGCACCTATCCGCCGCAGTCGTTGGTCAACCGTTGATTGCCCCTATTTCCGAGAGCATTGAGAGAAGAGAATTATGTTAGCAACATCGTCAAAACGCATCCCGCTGCTGGTGGCGGTTATTCTGGTGGCCCTGCTGGTGGCCTTTATTGTCTGGCGACTGGCCGGTCGGGGTGACGAAACCACCAATGACGCCTACGTCACCGCCGACTATACGCTGGTGGCGCCGCGCATCTCCGGCCATATCGCCGAGGTGTTGGTGGAGGACAACCAACAGGTGCAGGCGGGCCAGTTGCTGGCGCGCATCGATCCCCGTGATTACACCAATGCCCTGAATACCGCGAAGGCCACGCTGGGCAGCAAGCAGGCGCAGATCCAGAGCCTGGATGCCCAGCTCGCCAAGCAGCAGCAGGTGATTATTCAGGCGCGGGCGGACATTGATTCCAGCACCGCTGGCATGAACTATGCGCGCCAGAGCGCTGACCGCTACCGCCGGCTGTTGCAGAATGGCTCCGGCACCGCTGACCAGCGTGACGAGTCGGATGCCAACTACCGCGAGAAGGCAGCACAGCACCAGAGCAATGTGGCGGCGCTGGAAGCCGCCCAGCAGGAGGTGGACGTGCTGAAGGCGGAACGCGCCGAGGCGCTGGCGGCAATTGAGGCGGCGAAGGCCGATCTGGCGCAGGCGCAGCTCAACCTCTCCTACACCGAGATCAAGGCACCGATTGCCGGCACCGTCGGCCAGCGCTCGCTGCGCGTGGGTGCCTATGTCAGCGCGGGCACCCGCGTGCTGGCGGTGGTGCCGCTGCAACAGGCCTACATTGTCGCTAACTATCTGGAAACGCAGCTCGGCAGCGTGCAGCCGCAGCAGCCGGTCAGCATCCGCGTCGATGCCCTGCCAGACGTGCAGCTGCATGGCCATGTCGAGAGCATTGCCCCGGCCACCGGCGCGACCTTCTCGCCAATTGCCGCAGACAACGCGACGGGCAACTTCACCAAGGTGGCACAACGTCTGGCAGTGAAGATTGTGCTGGACGCCGACCAGCCGCAGGCGCAGCGCCTGCGGGTCGGGATGTCGGTGGTGCCGACCATCAATACCCACTAATAAAAAAGCCCGCCTGATGGCGGGCTTTTTATTGCCACCCTCAGGCGGCAGGCGGGATAGGCACCGGTTTTTGTGATTTGCCGGAGAACAGGAAACGCAGCATCGGCACCTGTTTGTGCAGCTCATACAACAAGAAGGCCAGGCCAAAGACAAATATCATCCCCAAGCCAAAGCCTGCCAGATTATTCTCAATTTTCGGTGTGATGAATGCGCCATATATCAGTGTCAGCGGGTGGTGGACCAGATAGATAAATAGTGAGGCATTAACCAGATAGGTAATCCGCGGCGAGTGGCTGTTGAGCATCCGATGGCCAAAGGCAAACACCAGGTTGACCATCACAATCCCCAGCATGTAGGTGATCAGCGTATCCAGCTGGGGCGAAAGGTGCGCGCCGTCATTCAGGTGCTGGTTGGCGATATAGGCGGCGAACAGCAACGGCGCCAGCAGCAGCGCCAGCGGGGAAGGCTTGAGCAGCAAGGCCTTAAGCCAGCCATATTTGAACGCCAGCGCACCCAGAATAAAGAACGGCAGATAGAACAGCGGTTGCATAACGATAAAGTTAAGCAGCGAGTTGAATAGCAGGCCGGGCAGGGCATAATCCAAGGTAAATTGAATAATTGCATAGACCAAACCCAGCAGGACAAAATAAAATAAGAGTTTTCCTAAGTTATTAAGGCGCTTTTCGCTAAACCGTGCCGGAAGAATCTGAATGTTCCGCAGGCGGCGGAAAATATAGAAGCCCGCGCAGGTCAATATTACCAATGTTAACAAAAACCACAGGTGTGAAACTATTTCCCAGATGCCGACGTTGATTTTTTCATAGCCGCTGAAATGGGCCCACCCCTGGATGCGCTGGGTATAATTTTTCAGCATGTAGAACTGTGGCAGGGTGATCAGCACCATCGCCGACAGCATTGGGATCGCCACGCGCTCCAGCCGCACCTTCAACCAGCGCACTGGCTCATAACGTTCATACAACATATAGGAGAAGTAGCCGGAGATGACGAAGAACACCTGCATCCGGAAGGCGTGGATGATGTCGTTGAGCACCGTCAGCAGGTCAGAGGGGGTCTGGCTGTTCACCGCCCAGTTGTGGCTGGAGTAGATCAACGACAGATGGAAAGGAACCCCGAGCAGCATCAAATAGGCCCGGATGGAATCGAGAAAGTATTCCCGTTGTACTGTTTTTTTTGTCATAAGTTTCCAGGATTTTTACTTAAAGGGTGCGCCGCTTATTTTAGCGTGTCCGATAAATCGCATCGATGGGGTTTACTCCCAAACCGATTGGCTTAAATCACCGGCCGGAACCCTACTATAGGTGTTGCTAATTTTCTACTGTGGTTTAATCTGCATCCGGCACTGATAACGCTGTCTGGCTGATTAAACTCTAACCCACAGAGAGGAACCATCCATTTATCATGTTGTCGGATAGCTAAATAATCCTTTAATATGGATTTAGAATGATTTCAGCACTCGAAAGGGGGGGTTGTGCGAGTTAAAAATTTATCCAAGGGGCCACGTGCGGCAAAGGTATGTGCGTTGAGCGCCGCGATGTTCCTGTCACTGGGCGCGTCACATGCATGGGCATTCTCGCTCGATGACGTGGCCAAACAGGCCAAGGATCTGGCAGGAAAGGGATTTGAGGCACCAAAAAGCAACCTACCTTCCCAGTTCCGGGAAATGAAATTTGCTGACTACCAGCAGATTCAGTTCAACCATGACAAAGCCTACTGGAACTCGCTGAATACGCCGTTCAAGCTGGAGTTCTACCACCAGGGCATGTATTTCGAATACCCGGTGAAAATCAATGAAGTCGCGGCCGACAAGGTCAGCGAGATCAAATACAACCCGGACTACTTCAACTTCGGCAACGTCAACCATGACGCTGACGCGGTGAAAAACCTCGGCTTCGCCGGGTTCAAGGTGCTCTATCCGCTCAACAAAGCCGACAAGAATGATGAGATCATGAGCGTGCTGGGTGCCAGCTACTTCCGCGTCATTGGCAAGGGCCAGGTCTATGGCCTGTCGGCGCGTGGCCTGGCCATCGACACCGCGCTCGCCTCCGGCGAAGAGTTCCCGCGCTTCCGCGAGTTCTGGATTGAGCGCCCGAACCCGGACGAGAAGCACCTGGTGATCTATGCGCTGCTGGACTCGCCGCGCGCGGCCGGGGCCTACCGTTTCGATCTCTATCCGGGCAGCGATACCACCGTGGATGTGCAGGCCAAGGTCTACATGCGTGACAAAGTGGGCAAGCTGGGCATCGCCCCGCTGACCAGCATGTTCCTGTTTGGCCAGAACCAGCCCTCCCCGAACATGAACTACCGCCCGGCGCTGCATGACTCCGACGGTCTGTCGATCCATGCTGGCAACGGCGAGTGGATCTGGCGTCCGCTCAATAACCCGCGCCACCTGTCGGTGAGCACCTATACCATCGAGAACCCGCGCGGCTTCGGCCTGCTGCAGCGTGGCCGCAGCTTCGCGCAGTATGAGGATCTGGATGACCGCTACGACCTGCGCCCGAGTGGCTGGGTCGAGACGCATGGCGACTGGGGCAAGGGCCGGGTCGAGCTGGTGGAGATCCCAACCGCCGACGAAACCAACGACAACATCGTGGCCTTCTGGTCGCCGGAGAAATTGCCGGATGCTGGCCAGCCGCTGGACTTGAGCTACCGCCTGCACTTCACCCGCAATGAGGAGGCGCTGCACGCGCCGGATCTGGCCTACGTCAAGCAGACCATGCGCTCCGCGGGCGACGTGAAGCAATCCAACCTGATCCGCGAGCCGGATGGCAGCATCGCGCTGCTGATCGACTTCGCTGGCCCGGTGCTGAAGGCGCTGAAGGAAGATACCCCGGTTGCCTCGCAGATCAGCGTGAACGACAACGCGGACATGGTCGAGAACAACGTCCGCTATAACCCGGTCACCAAGGGCTGGCGCCTCACCCTGCGCGTCAAGGTCAAGGATCCGAAGAAACCTGTTGAGATGCGCGCTGCGCTGGTCAATGGTGACAAACCGTTGAGTGAAACCTGGAGCTATCAGCTGCCTGCCAATGAATAAGTCAACGCCTTTACCTCATCAATATATTGAGGCGCTGCCCCTCTCCGCGGAGGAGAAGGGCGCGCTCAGCGGCCAGGCTGACGCCTTGCCGGAGCTGCACCGCCGGCTGGGCGGGGCAGGGGAGGGCCTGCCGTCAGACGACGCGCCGCTGGCCTCGGTGAAAACCCGTCTGGAGCAGGCCTGGCCAGATGCGCTGGACGGCGGCAAGCTGCTGGACGCCGACGCGGAAGGCCGCACCACCCTCAAGGCGATGCCGCCGATCAAGCGCGCCAGCATGTTCCCGGAAGCCTGGCGCACCAACCCGCTGGCACGTTTCTGGGACTCGCTGCTGGGGCGTGGCAACATGCCGCAGGCCCCGCTCTCTAAAGAGATGGCGGAGTCCGAGAAGCGCTGGCGTACCGTTGGCACGCTGCGTCGCTACATCCTGCTGGTGTTGATGCTGGTACAGACCGGCATCGCCACCTGGTACATGAAGACCATCCTGCCCTATCAGGGCTGGGCGCTGATCGACCCGATGGAGATGGTGAATCAGGATCTGATGCAGTCGGTGCTGCAACTGCTGCCTTATGTGTTGCAGACCGGCATTCTGGTGCTGTTCGCCATCCTGTTCTGTTGGGTTTCGGCCGGTTTCTGGACGGCGCTGATGGGCTTCCTGCAACTGCTGATCGGCAAGGATAAGTACAGTATCTCCGCCTCCAGCACCGGCACTGAGCCGCTGGACCCGGCGCAGCGCACCGCGCTGATCATGCCTATCTGTAATGAGGACGTGGACCGCGTCTTCGCTGGCCTGCGCGCCACCTATGAGTCGGTGAAACGTACCGGCGATCTGGCGCACTTTGACGTCTACATCCTCAGTGACAGCTACGATCCTGATATCTGTGTCGCCGAGCAGAAGGCCTGGCTGGAGCTGTGCCGCGAAGTAGAGGGCCACGGCAAGATCTTCTACCGCCGTCGCCGTCGCCGCGTGAAGCGCAAGAGTGGTAACATCGATGATTGGTGCCGCCGCTGGGGCAAGGACTACAGCTACATGGTGGTGCTGGATGCCGACAGCGTGATGAGCGGCGAGTGCCTGACCGGGCTGGTGCGCCTGATGAATGCCAACCCGCACGCCGGTATCATCCAGTCCGCGCCGAAGGCGTCGGGCATGGACACCCTCTATGCGCGCCTGCAACAGTTCGCTACCCGCGTCTATGGGCCGCTGTTTACCGCGGGCTTGCACTTCTGGCAGCTGGGCGAGTCCCACTACTGGGGGCACAATGCCATCATTCGCGTGCAGCCGTTCATTGAGCACTGTGCGCTGGCGCCGCTGCCGGGCGAAGGCTCTTTCGCTGGCTCCATCCTCTCCCACGACTTCGTGGAAGCGGCCCTGATGCGCCGCGCTGGCTGGGGCGTCTGGATCGCCTACGACCTGCCGGGCAGTTATGAAGAATTGCCGCCGAACCTGCTGGATGAGCTGAAACGTGACCGCCGCTGGTGCCACGGCAACCTAATGAACTTCCGTCTGTTCCTGGTGAAGGGGATGCACCCGGTGCACCGTGCGGTGTTCCTGACCGGCGTAATGTCCTACCTCTCCGCGCCGCTGTGGTTCATGTTCCTGGCGCTCTCCACCGCCTTGCAGGTGGTGCATACGCTGATGGAGCCGCAGTACTTCCTGCAACCACGCCAGCTGTTCCCGGTGTGGCCGCAGTGGCGGCCGGAGCTGGCGATTGCGCTCTTCTCCACCACCCTGGTGCTGCTGTTCCTGCCGAAGCTGCTGAGCGTGGTATTGATCTGGGCCAAAGGTGCGAAAGAGTATGGTGGCGGGTTCCGCCTGCTGATCTCCATGCTGCTGGAGATGCTGTTCTCGGTGCTGCTGGCCCCGGTGCGGATGCTGTTCCATACGGTGTTTGTGGTCAGCGCCTTCCTCGGCTGGGAAGTGGTCTGGAACTCGCCGCAGCGTGATGATGATGACACCCCTTGGGGTGAAGCATTCCGCCGCCACGGCTCGCAGATGTTGCTTGGGCTGGTGTGGGCGGGTGGCATGGCCTGGCTGGATCTGCGCTTCCTCTGGTGGCTGGGGCCGATCGTCTTCTCGCTGATCCTCTCGCCTATCGTGTCGGCGCTGTCGAGCCGCGCGACGCTGGGCCTGAAGAGCAAGCGTGCCAAGCTGTTCCTGATCCCGGAGGAGTACGATCCGCCGCGTGAACTGGTGGCCACCGACGAGTACCTGCAACATAACCGTGAGCGCGCGCTGCGCAACGGCTTTATGCACGCGGTGGTGAACCCCTCCTTCAACGCACTGGCGACGGCGATGGCGACCTCACGTCACTATACCCGCTCGGCGATCGAGCACTGGCGTCAGGAGCGTCTGGCACAGGCGCTGGCAACCGGCCCGGCCAAGCTTGGCAAGGCCGATCGTCTGCTGCTGCTGAGCGACCCGGTGCTGATGGCGCGCCTGCATCAGGCGGTCTGGAGCGATCCGGCCCAGCATACGCAGTGGCGTGAGTACTACGCGACGCTGCCGCACAACCCGCTGGCGTTCCCGAAAGCGGGCTGATCCTGCCTGATTTTCCTCCTGAAAAGCGGAATGCGTAAGCATTCCGCTTTTTTTATCCACAGTTACTCGCTTATCGGCATAAAAAGACTAAACGGTCGGGCAAAAGCTCTCTAATATTCACGCCCCTTATAATGATAAGAGTAATTATATGTCTTCTGATTTATACACCATCCTTCGCGCACTCAAGCAATTTGTGCTGTGCGCTGTGGCTGTCGCTTTAGTCAGCACCTTGTTATTCATCGATATTATTTGGCTGCATAACGCGGTAAAAGAGGTCTCCCTGACGGAGATCGCCCAAGAGACACTGCTGGGATTGAGCGCCCTGATCTTCTTCCGTTTGGCGCAGCGCCACCCGCAGTGGCGTTATGGCTTTGTACTGCTGGGCGGCTTCCTGCTGACCATGCTGATCCGCGAACTGGATGGGGTGTTTGACCTGATTGTCCACGGCTGCTGGGTCTACTTTGCCCTGCTGGTGACAGTGCTCTGTCTGCTTGGCGCGGCGCGCAATATGGCCTCCACCCTGTCAGGGCTGGCCTGCTTTGTCCGCTCCCGCAGCTACGGCATCATGCTCTGCGCGCTGCTCTGTATCCTGCTCTTCTCGCGCCTGATGGGGATGCACCAGATCTGGGAAAATGTGCTGCTGGATGGTTATGTGCGCACCGCGAAGAATGTGGTGGAAGAGGGGACGGAGCTGTTTGGCTATACGCTCTGCTTTATCGCCAGCCTGCAATTCATGCGCGCGCTGGCGCGTCGCTGATTTACACTCCCTTAACTTTGCCAGCGGCGCGGCAGGGTGCGCCGACATGCTATGCTAAGGGCATCAGGGCCGGCGCACCGCGCCGGCCAAAGCCCGGTCAATACAGTGAGCATAACGTGAAGGTCAATCTCTTTCTGCGCATCGGCGTGGTGGTGCTGGCGGCGGCCAGCCTGAGTGGGTGTGGCAGCATCATCAGCCGCACCATGCCGGGGCAGGGGCATGGCAACCAGTACTATCCCGGCGTCCAGTGGGATCTGCGTGACAGCCGCTGGCGCTACGTCACGGTGATTGATGTGCCGCTCTCAATGATTGTCGATACCTTTATGCTGCCCATCGATGCCCGCCACGGCCCCTACGAATAGCGGCCGCGACGGCAGTGGGGCTTAGCGCTCGTCCCACTCATCGGCGGCGGTTTTGCCCTCTTCGGTGTCCAGCGGTGGGTCAAGCTGGAACTCGCCCTCATCCCACTCGTGCAGGGTGTTCTCCTCCTGCCACTCCTGGCGCAGCTCCTCCTCATCAAAATCGCCGTCATAGATAGCCTGTGCCGCCGCGCCGCTGCGGAACGGCAGGCCCTCTATCGCATCGCCCTCATCCAGGAAAAACTCCGCCTGCCACATGATGTCGCCATCCTGCAACACGTACTTTTGCAGGTTGAACTGCTGCGGCGGGGGCACTTCCTCATCGGCGAAGTCATCCGCCAGCGCTTCCAGGTACTCTTCGCGGGCAGTCTCAAGGGCTTCTTCCAAGGTTGCGTACATGCTCATAGTTGGCCTCCATCAATGGCATGGTTGCGCCGCGTCGGCGCAGTAAAAGGGAGATACCGGTTAAGTGTTGTCGGTGAAACCAAGGATGCAAGTTTTTGGCCGGGCGAAAACGAATAAAATTTTTTATTCTGCGGCCGGGCGGCAAGGTGTCGATATTGCACTATTTTATCAGGTGAAAATTGAGCGATCCGCCCAACGCCGGGCCGGGCATCTGGGCGAAATCGCGCCCGGCCCGATCACTTCAGCAAGGCCCGTTTCGGCGCGCGTTGCAGGCTCCACCAGGAGTAGAAGGCGTTGAACAGCACCACGCAGGCGGTCACGCCAAATACCGCGCGGAAACCGTAGCCCGCTGAGACTGCCGCCCCCAGCAGCGGCCCGGTGACGTTGCCAATGTCGCGGAACGACTGGTTATAGCTGAAGATGCGGCCCGCCACCTGGCTGGTGCTGTTGTAGATCAGCAGCGTCTGTACCGCTGGCAGTAGCGCGCCATCGGCGGCCCCCAGCAGGAAGCGCAGGACGCCGAGCTGCCACGGGGTCTGCACAAAGGCCATTGGGATTAAAATCACCACCGACAGCGCCATCATCGCCACCAGAATACGCTCCGGGCCGATGCGGTCGCCAAGCTTGCCGAGGCGCGGGGCGCTCAGCAGCGCCGCCACCCCCGGCACCGAGGCGATCATGCCGCTGATAAAGGCCAGGTTCTGCGTCTGGCCAGCCAGTTCGCGCACATAGAGCGTCAGGATTGGCGCGATAGAGCCAGTCGCCACCTGGATAATCAGGGTGGTGACGAACAAGCAGAGCACCAGTTTCGGATCTTTCAGCGAGGCCAGCACCTGCCGGGCATTGAGCATGTCCTTCTTCAGCACCGGCACGAACTGCTCTTTGATCAGCAGCAGCGTCAGGATAAAGCAGAGGAACAGCACCAGCGCGGTGATGTAGAACACCGGGCGCAGGCCATAGCGGTCAGCCAGCAGGCCGCCGATCAGCGGGCCAATCAGCGCCCCGCTCACCGCGCCGGTGGAGAGGGTGCCAAGCGCCCAGCCGCTGCGGTTGCGCGGCACCTGGGTGGCGATCAGCGCGTTGGCGTTCGGCACAAAGCCGCCCAGCAGCCCCAGCACCGCCCGCAACGCCAGCAGTTGCCAGATGTTTTGCGCCAGCCCCATCAGCACCATCACAATCGCCATCCCCAGCGCTGAGCGCAGCAGCATCAGCTTGCGCCCCTTGCGGTCGGCCAGCCCGCCCCAATAGGGCGAGGCCACGGCGGAGAACAAGAAGGTGATGCTGAAGACCAGCCCAGACCACATGTTCAGCGCCTCATGGCCCTGCACGCCCAGCACTTCGATATAGAGCGGCAGGAAGGGCATCACCAGACTGAAGGCGGCACCGGTCAGAAAGCAGCCCAGCCAGGCCACTGCGAGATTGCGTTTCCAGTTGATGGGTTCAGCCGAGGTCATAGTGTCCCACAGTTAAGGAGGTGGAACCGCCGTGTCAGTCGCCTGCCGGCGGAGGGTGAAAAACAGACAGGAAAACAGTATGGGCTTGATTGTGCAGGCATTCAACCTGCCGGGCGGGAAAAACGAGGGGGAGACCGGCCAGCCTGATGCCAGCCGGGGGACGTTACTGGCCTTGCAGGGCGGCCAGCGCCTCCTGGGTGCGGGTGACCGCCAACTCGGTCACCTCATAGTCGGCCACGGCCTGGAACGGGTCTTCCGCCAGAATGCGCGCCAGTTCGTCACGGTCGACATTTTGCACCATAATCACGCCGCCACTGCGCGGCACCTTGCGGCCAGCGGCCAAAAACACCCCCTGCGCAAAGTAGCGGTCGAGCCAGTCGATATGGCCCGCCAGGTGGGCATCCACGGCGTCGATGGGCTGGTTATAGGTGAGGCTGACAATATACATGGTCTTATCCTTACGGCATGAAAAGCACCCGGCCGGGGCCGGGCGGGAAACGTCAGTAGAGCGACGGTTGCCCCTCCGGGCGGGTCTTGAAACGGCGGTGCAGCCACATGTACTGGTCAGGGGCCATCAGGATCGCCTCCTCCACCACCTGATTCATGCGGGTGGCGGCCGCCAGCTCACTCTCCAGCGGCATATCCTGCACCTTCGGCAGGATGTGCATCTCATAGCCCTTGCCATCCGGCAGGCGGCGCGGCACAAACGGGATGATGGCCGGCTTGCCCATCCGCGCCAGCAGGTAGGTGCCGGTAGTGGTGGCGGCATCCGGCACGGCGAACAGCGGCGCGAACACGCTGGCGCGCGGGCCGTAATCATGGTCTGGCGCATACCAGATAATCTCGCCCTGTTTCAGGCTGCGGATCATGCCCTTCAAATCCTTGCGATCCAGCATACTCTTGTTGGAGCGGGTACGGCCCCAGGTCTGGATCCAGTCCATCAGCTTGTTGTCATGCGGGCGGTAGACGCCGATGCCGGGGTTATAGATGCCGAAGATGCGCGCCCCCAGCTCCAGCGTCAGGAAGTGGATGCCCACCAGCAAGACGCCCTCTTTATCAAGGTGGGCCTGTTTGATGTGCTCATCGCCGGTGACGGTGAACCAGTGGCGCACCCGCCACTCCGGCCAGAACCAACCCATGCCGGTCTCGAACAGCCCCATGCCGACCGACTCAAAATTTTTGCGTACCAGCTCGTCGCGCTCGTGCGCTGGCATGTCAGGGAAGCAGAGCGTCAGGTTGCGGTGGGCGATGTGCACCCGACGTTTTAAAAAGCGCATGGAGAAGCGTCCCAGCGCGGTGCCAAGGCGGTAGATTACCGGGTAGGGCAGTAGCACCAGCAGGTAGAGGATGCCCAGCCCCAGCCAGGTGGGCCAGTAGCGTGGATGCAGCAGGGATCGGTTGAAGGTTGGAAGGTGCGTCATAATTTCTCTGCTTTATTGTGTTACGACGTAACAATCATGGATCGGGCGTCCCGGCCTGCGGAAAACAAACCTATGGCGGCTCTCCGTGGCACAAGGCTTAAGGGCAGGCGCAGGGACAGGATGCAGTAGGGATCAATGAACGTATTCATCCACTACATTGTTAATCATTGTGCCATTATTCCCGGCACAGGTGAAAATCGACCGCATAAAAGATTCATTTTGCCAGAAAGATGCGCAGATTAGCGGCGATTTGCACGCTTTTTCGGCCATCAAGGCAGCTTGGCGGCGGGCTGGCTGACCCGCCGCCGGGCAGGGTTATTTGTCGTTGAACAGCCCTTTCAGCGCGTGGGGTTCCGAGCGCTTGTACTGGTCAGGGGCAATCGCCTTCGCGCCCAGACGGGCAGCGGCGTGCCACGGCCAGCGCGGGTCATACAGCATACCGCGCGCCAGCGCCACCAGATCGGCCTGGCCGGTGGCGACAATCGCCTCCGCCTGCTCTGGCTCGGTGATCAGCCCCACCGCGATGACCGGCATCTCGACCGCCTGACGGATGCGATCGGCAAAAGGCACCTGATAGTTCGGGCTGACGGCAATCTTCTGCGCGGTGGAGTTGCCGCCGCTGGAGACGTGGATGTAGCTGCAACCCAGCTCATCCAGCGCTTTTGCCAGCGCCACGGACTGTTCCAGATCCCAGCCGCCGTCCGCCCAGTCAGTGGCGGAGATGCGCACCCCAATCGGTTTTTCTGCCGGGAAGGCGTCACGCAGCGCCTGATAGATCTCCAGCACCAGCCGCATACGGTTTTGCAGCGAGCCGCCATACTGGTCATCACGCTGGTTGGAGAGCGGCGAGAGGAACTGGTGCAGCAGGTAGCCGTGTGCCGCGTGCAGCTCCAGCAGGTCGAAGCCCAGCCGGTCAGCGCGTTTGGCGGCGGCGACAAAATTGGCCTTCAACTCCTCAATGCGCGCCAACGACATGGCTTCCGGCGTCTCATCCTTTTCTGGGTTATAGGGAATGGCGGAGGGGGCAACGGTTTTCCAGCCACCTGGCTGGCCCGCCGGGATGGAGCCGCCGCCCTCCCACGGACGCTGGCAGGAGGCCTTGCGGCCTGCGTGGCCCAGCTGGATCCCCAGTGGAATGTCGCTATTTTCGCGGATGGCCTTCACCACGCCGGAGAGCGCCTGCTCCGTCTCATCATCCCACAGCCCCAGATCCTGCTGCGTGATGCGGCCCACGGCCTCTACGGCCGTCGCCTCCACAATCAGCAGACCAGCACCGGAGAGCGCCAGATTGCCGAGGTGGATGGTGTGCCAGGAGGTGGCCTTGCCATCGTCAGAGGAGTATTGGCACATCGGTGCGATGACGATACGGTTGGGAAGCGTCAGGGAGCCAAGGTGGTAGGGGGTAAATAGCTGACTCATGGGTAACCTCGCTTGTCTGGCGGGGAGGGGCGGGCCTCCCCAAAGGTGAATGTTTTACAATGAAACGATAACAAGGCTTATCGCTTTTCCTCATTACGTCAACCCATTGTCCAGCAACATTTTGTTTCGGCGTGCCTATTGCCGGAAAAGCCAGCATTCATTGGTTCTGATGATGTTTTAGCAAAAACTATCATGTATCATACGGCCGCCGTTTTCGCCCCCGCGGCGACTGCTGGCCCGATTCATACCAAATATCTCAGGAACGTACACCATGCCAGTGTTACATAACCAGATTTCCAATGAAGAACTGAAGGCGCGCATGTTGGCCGAAACCGAGCCGCGCACCACCATTTCGTTCTACAAATATTTCACCCTTGACGATCCCAAGGCGTTCCGTGACGCACTCTATCTGGCGTTCATCGCGGAAAAGGTGTTCGGCCGCGTCTATATCGCCAAAGAGGGCATCAATGCCCAGATCAGCGTACCGCAGAGCCGCGTAGAGGCGTTCAAGCAGGCGCTGTTCACCAGCCACCCGGCGCTGGATCAGGTGCGCCTGAACATCGCGCTGGAAGACGATGGCAAATCATTCTGGGTACTGCGCATGAAGGTACGTGAGCGCATCGTGGCCGATGGCATTGAGGATGAGACCTTTGATCCCTCCAACGTCGGCGCGTACCTGAAGGCCGATCAGGTCAACCAGATGATTGACGATCCCAACACGGTGTTCGTCGACATGCGCAACCACTACGAGTATGAAGTGGGCCACTTCAGCAACGCCCTGGAGGTGCCCTCTGACACCTTCCGCGACCAGCTGCCGATGGCGGTAGAGATGTTGCAGGAGCAGAAAGAGAAGAACATCGTGATGTACTGCACCGGCGGTATCCGCTGCGAGAAGGCCAGTGCCTACATGCTGCACCACGGTTTCAAGAACATCTACCACGTCGAGGGCGGGATCATTGAGTACACCCGCCGCGCCCGCGAGCAGGGGCTGCCGCTGAAGTTCATCGGCAAAAACTTTGTCTTTGATGAGCGCATGGGCGAGCGGGTGTCGGACGATGTGATTGCCCACTGCCACCAGTGCGGCACCTCCTGCGACACCCACACCAACTGCAAGAATGACGGCTGCCACCTGCTGTTCATCCAGTGCCCGCAGTGTGCCGAGGCCTTTGAGGGCTGCTGTAGCGAGATCTGCTGTGAAGAGCTGAAGCTGCCGCCTGAGGAGCAGCGCGCGCGCCGTGCCGGCCGTGAGAATGGCAATAAGATTTTCAACAAATCGAAGGGCATGTTGCGCCCACGCCTGCACATCCCGGCGCCGGACAACAGCGACGCCTGATAAGACGAAAAAGGCCACCCCACGGGTGGCCTTTTTTATGGCGGCGGCCTTATTTCGGCCTGACCCCTTCCAGCGAGATGATCAGCTCCACATTCTGTGAGGCCGGGCCAAGCTTGGTATTGATATTGTAATCCTTCAGCGCGAACTCGCCCTCGGCCTCAAAGCCAGCGCGGTAGCTGCCCCACGGATCATCCCCCTGGCCAATCAGCTTGGCTTCCAGCGTCAGCGGCTTGGTCACGCCATTGAGCGTAAAGTCACCGGTGATCTTCAGCTCGTCGCCATCCTTCTCCACCTTGGTGGAGGTGAAGGTCGCCTGCGGATACTTGCCGGTATTCAGGAACTCCGCGCTGCGCAAGTGCTTGTCACGCTCGGCATGGTTAGTGTCCACGCTGTTGGTATTGATGGTCACGTTCACCTTGTCAGCGGAAGGGTTCTGCTCATCAAAGGTGAAGTTACCGTCAAAATCATTGAAGCTGCCATAGATCCAGCTATAGCCCAGGTGCTTGATGCGGAACTGCAAGAACGCGTGCTGCCCCTCTTTATCAATCTTGTAGTCAGCGGCCACGGCCGCCCCCGCGCTCATCATCAGGGAGGCGAGGGTCACGCCCAGAACGCTGCGCTTAAGCAGGTGGGTCATCGTTGTCATAACATTCTCCATGTATCCAGTAGGTAACGCGTTATCAAGAGAGGCGGCGACCCAGCATCCGTTTGAGGGTGTCATCGCGATCGATAAAGTGGTGTTTCAGCGCAGCCAGCGCATGTAGCACCGAGAGGATCACCACGCCCCACGCCAGCCAGAGGTGCAGGTCACCGGCCAGATCGGTCTGGGTGGCGTCGAGGCTAAACAGCGCTGGCACGTTAAACCAGCCAAAGACGCTAATGGGCTGGCCCTCCGCGGTGGAGATCAAATAACCGGTGACCATGATGGCAATCAGCCCGGCCAGCAGCAGCAGGTGCGCAGCTGTGGCGGCCATCCGCGTGAGCGCGCTGTAACTGCTGAGCGGCAGGGGCGGCGGCGAGACAAAGCGCCACAGCACGCGGAACAGCATCACGATAAACAGCAGGGTGCCGATGCTCTTATGCAGCTCTGGTGCCCGGTGATACCAGGTATCGTAGTAGCCAAGTGTCACCATCCATAATCCGAGGGCGAACATGCCATAAACCACCAGCGCCGCCAGCCAATGGATCACAATACTGGTATGCCCAAAGGCATGGGTATCATTGCGGAATTTCATCATCGACCTTTTGCTTGCCGACAGGGGATTTTCCAGAAAATAGTCATCAGCCAAATTAAAAGCAACAATTATTTCTCAAATGAAATAATCAGATAACTTTATTCATCTTTTTTGACCGGTATATGGGAAGGTTATTCAATGCCATCGGTTGAGTGAGGGTGGAAATAGCGAGCAGGAAAAAAATCGACACCGGCGCTCGCCGTTATTAATGTCAATTAACGTTATTCATACGTCAGTTTTATTCAGGAAGTGTCAATATAACCAAAGTGATTTGACCCAATGGGAAGATAACGGGCAGCGGCGGCGATCCATTGCCCATCACCCTGGGCGGTTAGGGAACCAAATCATAATCCAGGTAAGCCAGCAGCGGATTATCTGTCAGGCGGCGATAGGCGGGCGGGAAGATCACATACTTAAGCATCGGGTAGAGGGAACAGAACTCCAGCCGGTTGCGCACCGCCAGCTTCTGGGTGGCGTGACGCTTGTGCACGTACACCGTACGGCCGCAGATCCCCAGTTGCTGGGCGATCTGGTGGTTGGTCTTCTGGTGGTCTATCCACAGCACGATCACGGCCAGCTCCTGCCGGGTAAAGAGATAGCCGTTGTTGGTATAGGTGATAAAGCCACCTGGCTGGCATGGCGCGGTCAGCATGGGGAGCAGAGCCGTCAGGCCATGTTTGTTCATCAGCGCCACCCGGCCAGAGAGCGGAATCGGGGCCGTTGAGGTGGGATAGGGGGCATCAAGGTAGATGTAGACCCGCGCCGGGCCGCACAACAGGAAAAAATCCGCCAGCGAAGGAAAAGGGCCGCTGCAACGGCAGTGGTGGGTCAGGTTTACCAGCACCACATCAAAGAAGGCGCCGCGCAACATCGGGAGGGCCTGTTCAGGGGAGGCGGCCTGCTGGAGGGTAATATGGGGATAATCTGCCAGGAAACTGGATGTGCCGAGAAAGGTATAGGCACAACTATCAACAATAAGTATTCGCATTCTCTGCTCACTCGTGGGCAATACATGAATGTCCATTTTCATCAGTGCGCAAAAATAAGCAGAACCTCCCGCAACGTCAATTCAGAAAAAGAGGGGCGTCACCCCTGCAAAAGCCGAATATATTCTCTAGATAAATACAGGCAAAGAATTAATATTCTTTGCCTGTATGTTATTGCGGGCCGGTCAGTCGAAACGGTTCAGGCGGAACGGCGTGAGGTCAAAGGGAATGGGCTGGTCATCGGCATAAAGGGCGGCAATCTCCCCGAGGACACTGGCAAATTTAAAGCCGTGGCCACTCAGGCCGGTGATGACCATCGCCTGCGGGCAGTCGGGCAGGGTATCAATGATAAAGTCCTCGTCTGGCGACATGTCATAGCTGCACGCTTCGCCATGCAGGCAGACACCAACACCCGGCAGGAAGCGGCGCAGGAAGCGGAACACCTCGGTGCCATCTTCCGCCACACTGCCGAATGGCCGACACTCAGCCAGCGTCTCAATCGGCTGGCCGCCATTGTGCTTGCCCAGTTTCAGCCCCTCTTTGCCCGCCGGGAAACCGTAATAGTGGTCATTTTCGCCCGCTTCAACGGTGAAGGCCGGGAAGTGGTTCTCCTGGCTGTAGCGCCCATCGGCCTGATGCCAGGCGAAGACCTTGCGCACCGGCTGCATCGGCAGCTCAGGCAGCAGCGCTTTCACCCAGCTACCGGCGCAGATCACCACTTTGCGCGCGGTAAATACCCCCTCCGGCGTGGTGACGCTCATGCCCTGCTCGAGCGGGGTAACGGCGCTGACCGGGCAGTTGAACAGCTGGGCACAACCGGCCTCACGGGCCAGCCGGATGTAGCTTTCAATCGCCTTTTCACACTCCAGTACCCCAGAGCGCGGCTCAAAAATCCCGATGAACTCGTCCGGCACGGTAAACACTGGCCAGCGTGCCTGTACCTGCTGGGCGTCCAGTATCTCCACGGGCAGGCCGTGGCGCTCCGCGCTCTGGCGGGCATTGTGCAGGAAGGCTGACTGCGCTGAGCCAATATTGATGACGCCGCAACGGTGGAACACCGTGGCTTCGCTCAGCGTCGCCAGCTGTTCCCATAGTGCCTGCGCACGCAGCACCAGCGGCACATAGCGCTCACCCTCACCGTAGGCATGGCGAATAATGCGTGTCTGGCCGTGGTGGCTGCCGCTCTTGTGCGGCGGCATCGCGCTGTCAATCATCAGCGTCTTCAGCCCGGCCTGATGCGCATAGTAGCCCGCCGCCGCCCCCACGGAGCCGCTGCCGACAACGATCAAATCATATTCCATGAAACTGCTTCCTCTTAGGCACCCTGAATCCTAGCCATGATAGAGATCTTCCTGCCAATGACAATGCGTGGCGCAGGGAGCGGCCTGAAAATGCAAAAGGCACCCGGAAGAGGGTGCCTTAGGCCGAGAGGTAAACAACGTTAATGTTTACGGTGATCAAGATCCAGGTATTCATTGGATTCGATTTTTGCGATGCCAGCTTCAAGAATGGAGACGAGTTGCCGTGCAACATCGGTAGTCAGCCATAATGTCCTGTCGACATGGGCCTCTTCGGGTGACTGGTCTGTTGAAGACAGGTAATGAAGACGAATCATCATGGCGTCGTAAACATCGACGGTACTGATATCCCAACCTACGAGCGGGTGTGTCTGAATTACTTCATCTTTTCTGTCCATATAGACCCCTTAGGTGGTAGTGACTAACGTGAGTGACTAACTGAGGATCAAGGCGGCTCGTTATCAGGTGAGCAGGTTAAGTATAAGCACGGCCGACAGGTTTTTGGAAAGTAAAAGTTGATGATAGGCTAAAAAAATGCCTGAACGGGCAGGAATTGAGCAAAATTCGCTTTTTTTCCACTTAAGCTATAGGAACCTCCCCGGCCACGCCGGAGAGGCTGAATTTTATTCGGCAGTGGGGGTAATCGTTGGAGAAAATCGTTTTTCCCACTGTTCCGCCAGCTCGGCGAAATGCTTCTGCGTCTCGGCATCCCGATTCTGGTTTTGGGCTTCCAGTTTCAGGCTGTGAATCATTAATTGTGCTGATTTATCGTCATGACTGAATGCCAGATAAGAGAATGCCGCTTCCAGTACACCTAACCGCCGTTGCTGATCGCGGATCAGCTCCAGCAGCTCGCCAAACGTCATTGCCTCTTCTGGTTTTTCGGTGGCCATGTGTTTCTCCTGTTTGATGACAAGCCAGATATAGACGCCGCTATGGGCAGCCCGGCACGGGGAGCCGCCGGAGCGGGAACGCTAAGAAGACCACTTAATGCTATATCGGCTTGGGCAAGTTGAACAGGGGAGAGCGGCAGATAAAAAAGCCGGGAAGCGACGCCCGGCAAAAAACAGCGAAAGGTCAGAGATCGGTGGTGAACCACTCATCGGCGCTCTCCCAGGTTTGCTGGAGGATCTCTTCGATGAGTGCCCGGTCTGTTTTGGCGCCGCCCAACACGGAGAGATGGTTGGCGCCAGCATAACGCACCTGTACCGATACGCCGTCGAACTGCTGGTTCAGGCGTTTACTCAGCTCGCCAGAGAGCGCCTCAAGGGCACCGCCCGGCAAGGGTTTGGTTTTATCAAGGGTCAATTCAACACGCATTACGCACCCCCTGCGCCAGAGTTACCTGTTTATTTATACAGTATGGCGTGAGGGTGCGCAAGCCCGTTTATGCGCTCTGATTGCGTACCCGCCACGGCAGCGTCTGGCCAGCCAGGAAAGGCACAATGGTGTCACCGGGCAGGGCAATCTCTTGCGGCTGGGTTACCTCAACGCGCTCCAGCTCAATGAAATCCTCATTGACCGGCAGGCCGTAGAACTGCGGGCCGTTGAGCGAGGCGAAGGCCTCCAGATGCTCCAGCGCGCCCAGCTCCTCAAAGACGGTGGCATAGGCAGACATTGCCAGCGGCGCGTTGAAGCAGCCGGCACAGCCACAGCTGGACTCCTTGCGGTGGCGGGTGTGCGGCGCGGAGTCAGTGCCGAGGAAGAAGCGGTCACTGCCGCTGGCGACCGCGCGGCGCAGCGCCTCCTGGTGGATATTGCGCTTCAAGATTGGCAGGCAGAACAGATGGGGACGGATGCCGCCCACCAGCATGTCATTGCGGTTGAACATCAGGTGCTGGGGAGTGACGGTGGCACCGAGGAAACGGTCGCCGCCCAGCACGTACTCTGCCGCATCTTTGGTGGTGATGTGCTCAAACACAATCTTCAACGACGGGAAGTGGCGGCGGATAGGATCCATCACCTCATCAATGAAGCGCGCCTCGCGGTCGAAAATATCCACGTGCGCGTGGGTCACCTCGCCGTGGATCAGCAGCGGCATACCGATCTTCTGCATCTGCTCGAACAGGGGATAGATGCCCGGCACGTGCGTCACGCCGTGGGAGGAGTTGGTGGTGGCATTGGCCGGGTAGAGTTTGGCGGCGGTAAAGATGCCCTGCTCAAAGCCCTGCACCAGTTCATTGGCGTCCAGGGTGTCAGTCAGGTAGCAGGTCATCAGCGGTTCGAAACGGTGGCCCGCGGGCACGGCCGCCAGGATACGATCCCGATACGCAATCGCTTGCTTACACGAGGTGACAGGGGGAACCAGATTCGGCATGACAATCGCCCGGCCAAAAACCTCGCTGGTGTAGGGCACCACGGTTCTGAGCATGTCATCATCACGCAGATGGATGTGCCAGTCGTCAGGGCGGCGGATCTTCAGAACTTGCGGTCGTGCGGTCATTTCAAACTCCGGCATAAATAAAAAAGGCGTTATGGGCGGCCTTGTGAAGAGGCGATTTATGGCGGGGTGTAAGCATAAGCGGAAAGTGCCGTCGATGCATCTGTTTGTTAATCCAAAGTTGAAATCGATTGCGTGATGGGGCCATAGTGAGTGTATTCATTCGGCCGGGGCCGCATTATCCGCAGGCCCGGCCTCATAATTAAGGAGTTTACCTATGGAAGTGCGTGTCGTCGCAACCTTGGTCGCCAAGCCTGAACATCAGGAAGAGGTGGCCAGCACACTGCATGAGATCATTGAACCGAGCCGGCTGGAAGTGGGGTGCATTCAGTATGAACTGCATCAGGACAGCGAAGATCCAGCCTGCTTCGTCTTCTTTGAGCGCTGGCGCTCGCAGGAGGCGCTGGATAAGCACAATAACAGCGAACACTTTGGCCGCTTTGCCAGCCAGCTGGAGGGCAAGCTCGCCTCCCTGGACATCAAAACGCTGAAACAGATTGCCTGACCACTGGGCGCAGGCATAAAAAAACCCGCCAGTTGGCGGGTTTTTTCTTATTTACCAACCCTCCCCGTGGGGAGGGCGGCAGGCTTACTCGCTCATTTCTGGGCGAGTAGCCGGGGCAGTGGCGGTGCTGGCCGCCGCGTGGCCGCCAGCGGAGCCTTTGCCTTCAAAGTTGAAGGTTGGGCGCTGCCAGTCGCTTTCGCGCGGTGCTTCCGGCTGGTAGGCCGGGGCCGGTGCCTTGGTCATCGGTGCCGTGGCGTGATGCTTGAAAGCAACCTGCGGCTGTTCAGCTGCCTGGGCGGCTTCGGCCACCACGGTCGCCTTGGCGGCTTCCTCTTCCACTGCCGGGGCAACCTCAACGTTTGTTGCAGGCGCGGCTTCCACTACGGTTTCTTCAGCCTGAGGGGCAGCGTCCACGGCAACCGGTGCCGGGGTTTCTGCCTCAACCGGTGCAGGAACGGCTGCCGGAGCTTCTTCTTGCACCGCTTCGGTGATTTCAGCAGGCTCGACCTCATGAACCGGCTGCGCTTCCGGGGCTGGCGCTGGCTCGGCCACGGCGTGCTCTGCCGGTTCCGCCAGACGGGCTGCCTCTTCCGTCACCACTGGCGTCTCAGCCGGGGCCTCTACTGGCGCCTCTGCTGAGATGGCCGGAGCGGCGGCAATCGGCTCTGCCGGTTGCTCAGCGGCCGGGGCTTCCACCGGGGCAGGCTGTTCAGCCGGCTCGGCGTTCACCGGTTCCACGTCCATCTCAATGGCACCCTGCGGCGCTTCAATCACCACGCTGTCAGCGTTGACCAGCGGATCGGCGACAATTTCCAGCGTCGGGGTAGCGACCTCTGCGGCGTCAGCCACCTCATCTTCCGGTTTGTTGCGGTAGACGTAGTCACCGTTCTCATGCAGTTCAGCAATGCCAGCGGAGAGGGCAGTGTGCGGCGACATCTCTTCATGATGCTCTTCCGCAGCGGCCGTCACTGGATAGCTGACCCACACTTTGCCAGAGGCCATCTCTGGCGAGGCGAAGGCGCCTGCCAGCGGCACTGGCGACTGGGACGGGTAACGCTCATCACGGTAGCGGCGGCGGCGCTGGCCACTGACGCGCAGGTGACGCGGCGAACGGCGTGAACGGCGCGGCATGCCGCCCTCGTTGCCATTGCGCGACTCGGCGTTGTTCTCCTCCTCGGCGGGCGCGGCGGTGTCGTTCTCTGCCTGTTGTACCACCGGCAGCGGCTGCTCGTCACCAATACGCACACGCTGGGTCAGTTGGCGGCGTTCACGGCGCTGCATGACCGGCTGCGGGCGATCTTCCTGCTCAACGTCATCGGCGTTGGCAGCGACGGCCTCCTGGGTTGCCACGATCTCTTCGGTCTTGGCATCCAGCTGCGCTTTGCGCTTCTCTTCCTGACGACGGCGCTGGCGCTCGGCACGCTGCTCGCGGCGTTGCTGCTGCTCTTCACGCAGCGCTTTTTCCGCCTCTTCACTGCGCTCAACCACCACATCCTGATTGCGCTTGTTGCGACGCTGATCGTCACGTGGCTCGCGGGATTCACGCGGTTCACGAGATTCGCGCGGCTCACGGGCTTCGCGGGGTTCACGCGGCTCGCGGGACTCACGCGGTTCACGCGCCTCGCGTGGCTCACGGTCGTCACGCTGACGGCGGTCGCCATTGCGGTCCTTGCGGTTGCCATTCTGGCGGCGTGGCGCACGGCGCTCACGATCGTTGCGACGGGTATCGCTGCTCTCTTCCTGCTTCACCACCGGCTCTTCTACCGGTTTGGCTTCCGGTTGCGGCTCGGCAGCGAACAGGTTTTTCAGCCCACCCAACAGGCGGCCAAAGAAGCCAGGGGTTGGCGCGGCAGCAGCCGGAGCCGGTTTCGGCTGGGCGACAGGCGCGGCAGCGGCGGCTGGCTTGGCCACAGGGGCTTTTTCCTCGAACACCGGCGGGGCTTCGGCAGGCAGGGCGAAGGTCGCCAGTGCCGGCTGCTCCGGGCGTTTGCGCTCGGCTGGCATTTCGTCGGACGGCTGCACCATCTCCGCCTCATGCAGCTGCGGCAGCAGGTAGCTGAGGGTTGAAGTCTCTTCCCCTTTGCGCACGCGCAGTACGGAGTAGTGCGGGGTGTGCATCTGGTCGCTCGGCACGATGACGGCACGGACGCCGCCCTGGCGCTTCTCAATCGCGTTCACCGCTTCACGTTTTTCGTTCAGCAGGTAGGAAGCGATCTGCACCGGCACAATGGCGTGCACCTCTTTGGTGTTCTCCTTCAGCGCTTCTTCTTCGATCAGGCGCAGGATGGAGAGCGACAGCGATTCGTTGTCACGGATGGTGCCAGTACCGCTACAGCGCGGGCAGACGTGGTGGCTTGACTCGCCCAGAGACGGGCTAAGGCGCTGGCGGGACATTTCCAGCAGGCCGAACCGGGAGATGCGGCCGATCTGGATACGGGCGCGGTCCTGGCGCACGGCGTCGCGCAGGCGGTTCTCCACCTCGCGCTGGTGGCGCACCGGGGTCATGTCGATAAAGTCGATGACGATCAGGCCACCGAGGTCACGCAGGCGCAGCTGGCGGGCAATCTCGTCGGCCGCTTCCAGGTTGGTGTTGAACGCCGTCTCTTCAATGTCGCCGCCGCGGGTGGCGCGAGCGGAGTTGATGTCGATGGCGGTCAGCGCTTCGGTGCTGTCAATCACGATGGAGCCGCCAGAGGGCAGGCGCACTTCACGCTGGAAGGCAGACTCAATCTGCGACTCAATTTGGTAGTGGCTGAACAGCGGGATTTCGCCGGTGTAGAGCTTGATCTTGCTGCTGAAGTCCGGGCGGCCCAGCGCGGCAATGTGCTCTTTCGCCAGGTCGAGGATCTTCGGGTTATCGATCAGGATTTCACCGATGTCCGGGCGCAGGTAGTCGCGGAAGGCGCGGACAATGACGTTGCTCTCCTGATGGATCAGGAAGGGCGCCGGTCGGCCCTCTGCGGCTTTCTTGATGGCGTCCCAGTGCTTGATGCGGAAAGAGAGATCCCACTGCAGCGCTTCGGCGGACTTGCCGACGCCAGCGGTGCGCACAATTAGCCCCATGCCGTCTGGCAGTTGCAGGGCAGAGAGCGCCTCTTTCAGCTCGGTGCGGTCGTCACCTTCGATACGACGGGAGATGCCACCCGCGCGCGGGTTATTCGGCATCAGTACCAGATAGCTACCCGCCAGGCTGATGAAGGTGGTCAGGGCCGCGCCCTTGTTGCCACGCTCTTCTTTATCTACCTGGACAATGACTTCCTGGCCTTCGCGCAAGACATCTTTGATGTTGGGGCGACCGTGGGAGGCGTAGTTACTGGGGAAATATTCGCGGGCAATTTCTTTGAGGGGGAGAAAACCGTGTCGCTCGGCGCCGTAATCAACGAAGGCGGCTTCAAGGCTAGGTTCTATACGGGTGATTTTGCCTTTATAGATATTGGCTTTTTTCTGTTCATGGCCCGGACTTTCAATATCCAGATCATACAACCGCTGTCCATCTACAAGGGCAACACGCAACTCTTCCTGCTGAGTTGCGTTAATCAACATTCTTTTCATCTTAACTTACTCGTTATTTTTGCATTGTCGATAAAGCTGCGGGCAAAATAACCTCCTGACCGGTTTTACCGTTGGCCCCGTGTCTTCTCGCTAAGCCGTCAACCTCCCGGTTGTCGCCTGCATAGGGGCGCATTACTTCGGTAAGCCCGTTTTTCTTTGTGAAAAGCGGCGCTCTTTGTAGGGGAATAGCCTCTCAGTTACGTCGACAGATCTCATTCCATTATGCCGGCCAGGCTGCAACCCGCAGCCCGCTAATTGCTTGATTTATCACTACGTCTTACGCCATTGCTGCGTTTGTGCGATCAGGCAATATTATTATTCCGCTATTTTCCCTGTCTCAACGAGAATCAACGCGGAAAGTAGACGCATTATTCCATTGCTGACACGGTTATAGCAAGGTGACTTTAGCAGTGCCTAACAAGAAACTCACGCACTAGAAAGCATGGCGATCACGGTTGCCGAGTTAATAGCCAACTTTGCGCCAGAAGGGGCGTGAAAAGCCGCGCCGCATCACAAAAATCAGTGGCGCGAAACCGGCCGGGTATTTAGAATCGCCGCCATGAAAACAGAGAACCCATCAGTGCAGATCGTCACCATCTCCGACGATCAGGCCGGCCAGCGTATCGATAACTTTTTGCGTACCCAGTTGAAAGGGGTGCCGAAGAGCATGGTTTACCGCATCGTGCGCAAGGGCGAAGTCAGAGTGAACAAAAAGCGCATCAAACCGGAGTACAAGCTGGAAGCCGGGGATGAGGTGCGCATCCCGCCGGTGCGCGTCGCCGAGCGTGAGGAGCCGCAGGTTTCCGCCAAGCTGGACAAGGTGGCGGCCCTGGCGGAGTGCATTTTGTATGAGGATGAGCATCTGCTGATCCTCAACAAACCCGCAGGCACGGCAGTGCATGGCGGCAGCGGCCTGAGCTTTGGCGTGATTGAGGGGCTGCGCGCCCTGCGCCCGGAGGCCCGTTTCCTTGAGCTGGTGCATCGCCTCGACCGCGACACCTCTGGCGTATTGCTGGTGGCGAAAAAGCGCTCGGCGCTGCGTTCGCTGCATGAGCAGCTGCGCCTGAAAGGGATGCAGAAGGACTATCTGGCGCTGGTGCGCGGGCAGTGGCAGTCCCACTGCAAGGTGGTACAGGCACCGCTGCTGAAGAATATCTTGCAGAGCGGCGAGCGCATCGTGCGCGTCAACAGTGAGGGCAAGCCGTCGGAGACGCGGTTCAAGGTTGAAGAGCGTTTCACCTTCGCGACGCTGGTCAAGGCCAGCCCCATCACCGGGCGTACCCACCAGATCCGCGTCCATACCCTGCACGCCGGGCACCCCATCGCCTTTGACGATCGCTATGGCGACCGCGAGTTCGACAGCCAGCTGGCGTCGACCGGGTTGAAACGCCTGTTCCTCCATGCGGCGGCGCTGCGCTTTGAGCACCCGAACAGCGGCGAAACCATGCGCATTGAGGCCCCACTGGATGCGGCGCTGCAACGCTGCCTGAACGTGCTGCGTAAAGAGGCGAAAGCCTGACCCTACTTAAGGCGCCCACGGGCGCCTTTTTGTTAGGCGCTACCCCAGCAGCGGATTGACGCCCTCGGCGCGCAGCAGCGCCAGCAAGGCGATCAGCGGCATCCCCACCAGGGTGTTGGGGTCGCGCCCCGCCAGACGCTCAAACAGGCTGATGCCAAGCGCCTCACTTTTGAAGCTGCCAGCGCAATCCAGCGGCATCTCACGCGCCAGGTAGCCGTGGATCTCCTCATCGCTCAGGGCGCGGAAGTGCACGTCAAAAGTCTCGCATACCTGCTGCAACCGGCCACTGGCGCTGTTGTAGAGTGCCAGCCCAGTATAGAAGGTGACGCAGCGGCCGCTGGCGCGCCGCAGTTGCGCGAATGCGCGCTCAAGGGTGTGCGGCTTACCCGTTATCTCACCGTCCAACACACAGACCTGGTCAGAGCCTATAATAAGGTGGTGCGGAAACGCCTCAGCCAGCGAACGGGCCTTGGCGGCGGCCAGCCGGGTCACCAGCGTGTCAGCCTCTTCGCCGGGCTGTGGCGTCTCATCGGCGTCAGGCGCGGCAGTGGTGAACGCGAGGCCGGTTTTTTCCAGCAGCGCGCGGCGATAGGGGGAGGTGGAGGCGAGGATTACAGGGATGGACATATTTTTTCCACAAACCATAGCGTAATTGAATTCAGCATTTTAAACTATCGGCCGCTGCGGAAGCGAATATTGGTGAAAGGTGCGGTTAACCGGCCTTTTTCTTTGACTCTATGTCGTTACAAAGTTAATATGCGCGCCCTATGCAAAAGGTAAAATTACCCTTGACCATTGATGCGGTTCGTACCGCCCAGAAGCGTTTAGACTACTCCGGTGTCTACTCGCCTGAGCAGGTAACACGAGTTGCCGATTCCGTGGTCAGTGTGGACAGTGACGTACAGACCTCTCTGTCGTTCAACATTGATAACCAGCGACTGGCTGTGATCTCCGGGACATCGGATGTGACAGTGACGCTGGAGTGTCAACGTTGCGGCAAGCCGTTTGAGCATCACGTTCACGCAACGTATTGTTTCAGCCCGGTCGTCAGTGATGAGCAGGCTGAGGCATTGCCGGAAGCCTACGAACCGATCGACGTCGACGAGTTTGGCGAAGTTGATCTGTTGGCAATGATTGAAGATGAAATCATTCTTTCACTGCCGGTGGTTCCGGTACATGATTCTGAACACTGTGAAGTGTCCGACGCGGACATGGTCTTCGGTAAACTGCCTGAAGAGGCGGAGAAACCCAACCCATTTGCCGTATTAGCCAGTTTAAAGAAAAAGTAATTGAGGAGTAAGGTCCATGGCCGTACAACAGAATAAACCAACCCGTTCCAAGCGTGGCATGCGTCGTTCTCACGATGCTCTGACCACCACCACTCTGTCTGTGGACAAAACGTCTGGTGAAACCCACCGTCGTCACCACATCACTGCCGACGGTTACTACCGCGGTCGCAAGGTTATCTGAGTAGCTTTTGCTAAGTAATTTAGCAAAGCGATAGATGCCTTGGCTTGTCTGACCCTCGCGTTAGATGCAATGGGCGGGGATTTCGGTCCGTCCGTCACAGTGCCTGCTTCATTGCAGGCACTGGCCTCCAATCCAGAGCTAAACCTTCTTTTAGTCGGTGATCCCGACGCGATTTCGCCCCATCTGCACAAAACCGATCCGTCTTTATTGACGCGCTTGCGGGTCATTCCTGCTGAATCGGTGATAGCCAGTGATGCCAAGCCGTCACAGGCGATCCGCAACAGCCGCGGCAGCTCAATGCGCCTGGCGCTGGAGCTGATCAAGCAGGGGGAAGCGCAGGGGTGCGTCAGCGCAGGCAACACCGGCGCGCTGATGGGATTGGCCAAGCTGGTGCTCAAACCCTTGACGGGTATTGAACGGCCAGCGCTGATGAGCGTACTGCCCAATCAGCAACGCAGTAAGACCGTGGTGCTCGACCTTGGCGCCAATGTGGCGTGCGATAGCACGATGCTGGTCCAGTTCGCTGTGATGGGGGCCGTCATGGCGGAAGAGGTGGTCGGCATAGCGCAACCCCGGGTGGCATTGCTCAACATCGGGGAAGAAGAGACCAAAGGCCTGGATAATATCCGCGAAGCCGCCGCCGTGCTAAAAAGAACGCCCACAATAAACTATATAGGCTATCTTGAAGGCAACGACTTGCTGACTGGCAAGACGGATGTCCTGGTGTGTGACGGCTTCGTGGGTAACGTCACCCTGAAGACCATGGAAGGTGTGATAAGACTCTTTTTGTCACTCCTCAAATCCTCTGGCGAAGGGAAGCGGAAAGCCTGGTGGGTAACACTGCTGGGCAGATGGTTACAGAAACGCGTGGCAAAGCGGTTCGGTCATTTGAACCCTGACCAGTATAATGGCGCATGTCTGTTAGGATTGCGGGGCACTGTTATCAAAAGCCACGGCGCAGCGAATCAACGAGCATTTGCTGTCGCGATTGAACAGGCTGTGCAGGCGGTGCAGCGGCAGGTCCCTGAACGTATTGCCGCGCGCCTTGAGGCTGTATTACCCAAGAGTGACTGATCGTACATGTATACTAAGATTCTCGGTACGGGGAGCTATTTACCCGTACACGTGCGTACTAACGCCGACCTTGAAAAAATGGTGGATACCTCCGACGAATGGATCGTCACCCGCACCGGTATCCGTGAGCGCCGTGTGGCCGACGCCAACGAGACCGTCTCGACGATGGGTTTCGAAGCGGCGCAGCGCGCGCTGGACATGGCTGGCATCAGCAAAGATGACCTGGGCCTGATCATTGTCGCCACCACCTCCGCCAGCCATGCCTTCCCCAGCGCCGCCTGCCAGATCCAGCAAATGCTGGGTGTCAAAGACGCAGCGGCGTTTGACCTGGCCGCTGCCTGTGCCGGCTTCACCTACGCCCTGAGCGTGGCTGACCAGTATGTCAAAAGCGGCGCCGTGCGCCACGCGCTGGTCATTGGCTCCGATGTGCTGACCCGTACCCTTGACCCGCAGGATCGCGGCACCGTGATCCTGTTCGGTGACGGCGCGGGCGCCGTGGTGTTGGGCGCCTCGGAAGAGCCGGGTATCCTCTCCACCCACCTGCATGCCGATGGCAGCTACGGCAACCTGCTGACCCTGCCGCACCACAACCGCCAAAGCCCGGACACCCCGGCTTACCTGACTATGACCGGCAATGAGGTCTTCAAGGTGGCGGTGACGGAACTGGCGCACATCGTGGATGAGACGCTGGCGGCCAATAACCTCGACCGCAGCGAGCTGGACTGGCTGGTGCCGCATCAGGCTAATCTGCGCATTATCAGCGCGACCGCCAAGAAGCTGGGCATGAGCATGGACAACGTGGTGGTGACGCTTGACCGTCACGGCAATACGTCCGCGGCCTCCGTGCCCTCCGCTCTGGATGAAGCGGTGCGCGACGGGCGCATCCAGCGCGGCCAATTGGTGCTGCTGGAGGCCTTCGGTGGCGGTTTCACCTGGGGCTCGGCACTGGTTCGTTTCTAACCTCGCGAGATAAAAATAATGACGACATTTGCAATGGTATTCCCTGGGCAGGGTTCCCAGGCGCTGGGTATGCTGGCTGACTTGGCCGCGCAGTATCCGATTGTGGAAGAGACCTTCTCCCAAGCCTCCGCGGCGCTGGGCTACGACCTGTGGCAGCTGGTTCAGCAGGGGCCAGCAGAAGAGCTGAACAAGACCTGGCAGACCCAGCCGGCACTGCTGGCGGCCTCTGTGGCCATCTGGCGCGTCTGGCAGCAGCAGGGCGGCGCGATGCCAACCATGCTGGCTGGCCACAGCCTGGGTGAGTACTCAGCGCTGGTGTGCGCTGGCGTGCTGGAGTTCCAGGAAGCGATCCGTCTGGTGGAACTGCGCGGCAAGCTGATGCAGGAAGCCGTGCCGGAAGGCACTGGTGCGATGTCCGCCATTATCGGCTTGGACAATGATGCCATTGCCAAGGCGTGTGAAGCGTCTGCGGAAGGGCAGGTGGTATCACCGGTCAACTTCAACTCCCCAGGCCAGGTCGTGATTGCCGGCAACAAAGAGGCCGTAGAGCGCGCCAATGCCGCCTGCAAAGCCGCTGGCGCGAAGCGCGCCCTGCCGCTGCCGGTCAGCGTGCCGTCCCACTGTGCGCTGATGAAGCCTGCCGCAGAGAAACTGGCGCAGGCGCTGGAGAGCGTGACCTTCTCCGCCCCAGCCATCCCGGTCGTCAACAACGTTGACGTGAAGAGCGAAACCTCGCCGGAAGCCATCCGCAGCGCGCTGGTTCGCCAGCTCTACAGCCCGGTTCGCTGGACCGAGAGCGTGGAGTTCATGGCCGCCAATGGCGTGGCGCACCTGATTGAAGTAGGGCCGGGCAAAGTATTGACCGGTCTGACCAAACGTATTGTTGACACCCTGACAGCGGCTGCGGTAAACGATCCGGCCAGCCTGTCGGCGGCGCTTGAACAATAAAAAGAGGAAAACAATGAGCTTCGAAGGAAAAATTGCCCTGGTCACTGGGGCAAGCCGCGGCATCGGCCGGGCTATCGCTGAGACGCTGGTCGCGCGCGGCGCCAAAGTTATCGGCACCGCAACCAGCGAAAAAGGGGCTGAAGCCATCAGCGCCTATCTGGGCGAGAACGGCAAGGGCCTGATGCTGAACGTGGTGGATTCTGCCTCAATTGATGCCGTACTGGCAACAATTCGTGCGGAATTCGGCGAGATCGATATTCTGATCAACAACGCCGGTATCACCCGTGACAACCTGTTGATGCGTATGAAAGATGATGAGTGGCAGGATATCCTGGACACGAACCTGACTTCCGTATTCCGCCTGTCAAAAGCGGTAATGCGCGCTATGATGAAAAAGCGTTTTGGCCGTATCATCACCATCGGTTCCGTCGTCGGCACCATGGGCAATGCAGGTCAGGCGAACTACGCGGCGGCTAAAGCGGGTCTGATTGGTTTTAGCAAATCTTTGGCACGTGAAGTTGCTTCACGTGGCATTACCGTCAACGTCGTGGCGCCCGGCTTTATTGAGACGGACATGACACAGGCGTTGACAGAAGATCAACGCGCAGGCATTTTGGCCCAGGTTCCGGCTAGCCGGCTTGGGGAAGCTAAAGAAATCGCCAGCGCTGTTGCTTTTTTAGCCTCTGATGAGGCTGGCTACATCACCGGTGAAACGTTACATGTCAATGGCGGCATGTATATGATTTAAAAATCACGAAAACTATTTGCGTTATTTGAGGTAAACACCGCAAAATAGCGTAAAATCGTGGTTTGACCAGCCGGGATTTAGTTGCATCTTTTTCAACATTTTATACACTACGAAAACCATCGCGAAAGCGAGTTTTGATAGGAAATTTAAGAGTATGAGCACTATCGAAGAACGCGTTAAGAAAATCATCGTTGAACAGCTTGGTGTTAAGCAGGAAGAAGTTACAAACAACGCTTCTTTTGTTGATGACCTCGGCGCTGATTCTCTTGACACCGTTGAGCTGGTAATGGCTCTGGAAGAAGAGTTTGATACTGAGATTCCGGACGAAGAAGCTGAGAAGATCACTACTGTTCAAGCAGCCATTGATTTCATCCAGGCTAGCCAGCAGTAAGCGAACATATCTAGGCGGTCATTCGACCGCCTAAGTTTTTCTATCCCTGAGTATCAATATTTTTTTCCCTCCCTGGAGGACAAACGTGTCTAAGCGTCGAGTTGTTGTGACCGGACTGGGCATGTTGTCTCCTGTCGGCAATACTGTAGAGTCCACGTGGAAATCTCTCCTTGCCGGTCAGAGCGGCATCAGCCTAATCGACCATTTCGATACTACTGCCTATGCAACGCGTTTTGCAGGCTTAGTAAAGGATTTTAACTGTGAAGACTTCATCTCGCGCAAAGATGCACGCAAGATGGACGCCTTCATCCAATACGGCGTTGCGGCCGGTATCCAGGCCATGCAAGATTCCGGTATTCAGGTCACGGAAGAGAACGCCACCCGCTTCGGGGCAGCTATTGGCTCCGGCATCGGCGGACTGGGCCTGATCGAAGAGAACCATACCGCGCTGGTCAATGGCGGCCCCCGCAAAATCAGCCCGTTCTTCGTGCCCTCCACCATCGTCAACATGATCGCCGGCCACCTGAGCATCATGTATGGCCTGCGTGGCCCGAGCATCTCCATTGCCACCGCCTGTACCTCTGGCGTGCACAACATCGGCCATGCTGCCCGTATCATCGCCTATAACGATGCGGACGTCATGTTGGCCGGCGGCGCAGAAAAAGCCAGTACCCCATTGGGTGTCGGCGGTTTCGGTGCGGCACGCGCGCTCTCCACCCGCAATGATGCCCCGCAGGCGGCCAGCCGTCCTTGGGATCGCGACCGTGACGGCTTTGTGCTGGGTGACGGCGCAGGCATCATGGTGCTGGAAGAGTATGAGCATGCGAAAAAACGCGGCGCGAAAATTTATGCAGAGATCGTCGGTTTCGGCATGAGCAGCGACGCTTACCACATGACCTCTCCGCCGGAAGATGGCGCAGGCGCGGCGATGGCGATGAAAAACGCCCTCCAGGATGCCGGCCTGACCACCTCTGACATCGGTTACATCAATGCCCACGGCACCTCCACCCCTGCGGGTGACAAGGCTGAAGCGCAGGCGGTGAAATCGGTGTTCGGTGACGACGCGAAACGTGTCATGGTCAGCTCCACCAAATCCATGACCGGCCACCTGCTGGGCGCGGCGGGTGCCGTGGAGTCAATCTTTACCGTACTGGCGTTGCGCGATCAGGCCGTGCCGCCGACCATCAACCTGGACAACCCGGATGAGGGCTGTGACCTGGACTTCGTGCCGCATGAGGCGCGTCAGGTGAAGGAGATGGAGTACACCCTGTGCAACTCGTTTGGCTTTGGCGGCACCAACGGCTCGTTGGTCTTCCGTCGGGTATAAATAACGATAACGCGCAAGCGAGATGCCTACCTAAGCCCGGTTCTGCCGGGCTTTTTTATTGCGGCAGCGCCAGCGGCCGGAACCCCGGTGGCGCTTGCCAGTCTCAGGACACAAGGATTTTCCCATTTTAACCGTTGGAGGCGCGATGTATTGGATCAACGGCCAGCCCGCCACCACTCTGCCGGTCAGCGACCGGGGTATGCAGTTTGGCGATGGTTGCTTTACCACTGCCCGCGTACAGGCGGGGGAGGTGCAGTGGCTCACCGCCCATCTGGCGCGCCTGCACGCTGGCACAACGGCGCTCAGAATTGAGGGCGTGCCTTGGGCGTCACTGGCGACAGAGATGCAACAGGCCGCCGCCGCGCAGGGGGAGGGGGTATTGAAAGTGGTGCTGACGCGCGGCAGCGGCGGACGCGGCTACAGCCCAGCTGGCTGCCAGCAACCGACGCGCGTAGTCAGTACTTCTGCCTATCCCGCGCACTACCACCTCTGGCGTGAGCGTGGCATTACGCTGGCACCCAGCCCGGTGCCGCTGGCGCAAAGCCCGCTGCTGGCTGGCATCAAGCACCTCAACCGGCTGGAGCAAGTGTTGATTCGGATGCATCTTGAGCAGACAACCGCCGAGGAGGCGCTGGTGCTTGACACTTCCGGGATGCTGGTGGAATGCTGTGCGGCTAATTTATTTTGGCGTCAGGGCAGGCGGGTAAAGACGCCGGATCTACGCCTCTCAGGCGTGGACGGCATCATGCGCCAACATATTTTGGCGCTGCTGGCCGAGCGGCCAGAGTATCAGGTCGAGATTGTCCGGGAACCCCTCGCGGCGCTGGCGGAGGCGGACGAGGTACTGGTCTGCAACGCGTTGATGCCGCTGCTGCCGGTGAAGAGTGCGGCGTCATGGCGCTATCACTCCCATACCCTCTATCAGGCATTGGCCCCCCATTGTTAACTATTGGCTGTTGAATGAAAAATAAGAGACTGAAGCTTCTCGTGGTACTGGCCGCGGCCCTGATTGCGGCGGCAGTGTTTGTCTACCAGAGCACGGAACACTTTGCCGACCAGAAACTGACCATCCGTCAGGAGACGATTTTTACCCTGCCAGCGGGAACAGGCCGCACTGGCCTGGAGACGCTACTGAACGAGCAACAGGTGCTGGCACCCAGCCCGTGGTTCGCTTGGCTGTTGCGTATTGAGCCTTCGCTGGCGAATGTCAAAGCTGGCACCTTCCGCTTTACGCCGGGGATGACCGTGCGACAGATGCTGGCGCTGTTGGTGAGCGGCAAAGAGGCGCAATTTGGCATTCGCTTTATTGAAGGACTGCGCCTGACCGACTGGTTGCAGGTGTTGCAGGCGGCCCCTTACCTGAAACATGAACTGGCGGGCAAGGATGAGGCCGCCATTGCCGCGGCGCTGGGCATCAACGCGGGCGAAAAAGTGGAGGGGCAACTCTACCCCGATACTTACCTCTACACCGCGGGCATGAGCGATCTCTCGCTGTTGAAACGTGCCTATGCGCGGATGCAGAAGAGCATCGCGGAGATTTGGGCACAGCGTGCGCCCAACCTGCCGTATAAAACGCCCAATGACCTGCTGACCATGGCTTCCATCATTGAGAAGGAGACCGCCGTCAGTGAGGAGCGTGATGAGGTGGCCTCGGTGTTTATCAACCGCCTGCGCATCGGGATGCGCCTGCAAACCGATCCGACCGTGATCTACGGCATGGGTGAGGCCTACAATGGCAACATCACCCGCAAGGATCTGGAGACGCCGACCCCCTACAACACCTATGTCATCTCCGGCCTGCCGCCCTCGCCGATCGCCATGCCGAGTCTGGCCTCGTTGCAAGCGGCGGCGCATCCGGCCAAAACGCCCTACCTCTACTTTGTGGCGAATGGCACCGGCGGGCACACTTTCAGCACCAACCTTGAGAACCACAACAAGGCGGTGCAACATTACCGTGAAATCCTGAAAACCAGTGCGGGGCGCTAACCAACCATGAACGGCAAATTTATTGTGATTGAGGGGCTGGAGGGGGCTGGCAAAACCACTGCCCGCGATACCGTGGTGGCAGCGCTGCACGCCGCAGGCATCACCGAGATTGTCTTTACCCGTGAGCCGGGCGGCACACCGCTGGCGGAGCAACTGCGTACCCTGATCAAGCAGGGCATTGAAGGGGAGAGCCTGACCGCCAAGGCCGAAGTGCTGATGCTCTACGCGGCGCGCGTCCAGCTGGTGGAGACGGTGATCAAGCCAGCGCTGGCACGCGGCGCGTGGGTGGTGGGCGATCGCCATGACCTCTCCTCACAGGCGTATCAGGGTGGCGGGCGTGGCATTGACCCACAGATGATGGCCGCGTTGCGTGACGTGGCGCTGGGCGCATTTCGCCCTGACCTGACGCTCTACCTTGACCTGCCGCCAGCAGTGGGGCTGGAACGCGCGCGCCAGCGCGGTGCGCTGGATCGCATTGAGCAGGAGTCGCTGGACTTCTTCGAGCGCACCCGCGCCCGTTATCAGGCGCTGGCCGCCGAGGATGCGCGCATCCGCACCATTGATGCCGCCCAGCCGCTGCCACAGGTCTCCGCCCAGATTACCGCCGTGCTGCAACAGTGGCTGCAACAGCCGGGGCAGGGCGGATGAACTGGTATCCGTGGCTCAATGGCCCCTACCGCCAGCTGATTGGCCAGTATCAGGCCGGGCGTGGCCACCATGCGTTGCTGATTCAGGCCGAAGAGGGCAACGGGGCTGACGCGCTGGTCTACGGGCTGAGCCGCTGGTTGCTGTGCCAGCATCCACAGGGGGAGAAGAGCTGCGGCGAGTGCCACAGCTGCCGCCTGATGCTGGCTGGCAATCACCCGGACTGGCACGTGCTGGCACCGGAGAAGGGCAAAAGCGCGCTCGGCATCGACCGGGTGCGTCAGGTGATCGACTCGCTCTATCATCACGCCCAGCAGGGTGGGGCCAAGGTGGTGTGGCTGGCGCAGGCGGAGGGGCTGACGGAGGCCGCCGCCAACGCCCTGTTGAAGACGCTGGAGGAGCCGCCGGAGAAGACCCATTTCCTGTTGGGCTGCCGCAGCGCTGCCCGCCTGTTGCCAACGCTGCGCAGCCGTTGCAGCTACTGGCCACTGCCCACGCCACCGGAGGCACTGAGCAGCCAGTGGATCCTGCGCCAGCAGCCGGCGGAGGCGCAGAGCGTGGCCACGGCGCTGAAGCTGAGCCGCGGCGCGCCGCTGGCCGCCGCCGCGCTGTTGCAGCCAGAGCGCTGGCAGCAGCGCCAACAGCTGTGCCGGATGCTCGGCGAGCTGTTGCCCACGCGCAACCTGTTGGCACTCCTGCCGCAACTCAACCACGAGGATGCCGCCGAGCGGCTACACTGGTTGAGCACGCTGCTGCTGGATGCCCTGAAGTGGCAGCAGGGCGCGTTCCACTACCTGCTAAACCAAGACCAGCAACCGCTGGCGGCGGCACTGGCGGCGGCCCACTCGCCGGGCGCGTTGCAGGCGACCTTGCAGGCGTGGCTCACCTGCCGCCACCAGTTGCTGACGGTCACCGCCGTCAACCGCGAGCTGCTGCTGACGGAGTGCCTGCTCGGCTGGGAAGCCCGGCTCGCCGCGCCAACACCCTCCTTTTAACCGGTTGTAGAGTTTAAAAATTATGTTGTTAGTTGATTCGCATTGCCACCTTGATAGCCTGAACTATCAGGATCTCCATACCAGCGTCGATGACGCGCTGACCAAAGCGCACCAGCGCGGCGTGAAGTTCTTCCTGGCGGTGGCGACCACGCTGCCGGGCTACAGTGCCATGCGCGAGCTGGTTGGCGAGCGGCCCGATGTGGCCTTCTCCTGCGGCGTGCACCCGCTGAACATGGAGGAGGAGTATGAGGTGGAGACGCTGCGCCGCCTGGCCGCCGACCCGCGGGTGGTGGCGATGGGCGAAACCGGGCTGGACTACTTCTACCAGAAAGAGAACCTGCATGTGCAGCAGGAGTCGTTCCGCAACCATATCCGCATTGGCCGCGAGCTGAACAAACCGGTGATCGTGCACACCCGTGACGCGCGCGAAGACACGCTGGCGATCCTGCGTGAGGAGCAGGCTGGCGAGTGTGGCGGCGTGCTGCACTGCTTCACTGAGGATCAGGCCACCGCGAAGGCGCTGCTGGATCTGGGCTTCTACATCTCCTTCTCCGGCATCCTGACCTTCCGCAATGCCGAGCAGATCCGGGAGGCCGCGCGCTATGTGCCGCTTGACCGCATTCTGGTGGAGACGGACTCCCCCTATTTGGCACCGGTGCCGCACCGTGGCAAGGAGAACCAGCCAGCCTATGTGCGTGACGTCGCGGAGTACATGGCCGTGCTGAAGGGTGTTTCCCTCGACGAGCTGGCCACGGCTACCAGCGAAAACTTTTCTCGCCTGTTCCACGTCAATCTTCCCACCCTGGCCTAATCTTAAGGCGCACCGTGCCGGTGCTTTATTTTTCAGCGCGTAATTAATGGCGATGAAATCCTGGTCACCGGCACCCATTTTGGCGGCTTATCTGCCAATAAATGGCCTTTGCCGTTAAAAAACGTCATTTGAAATGAAAGATACATCTTTTATTTTGAGAAACGTGATTGTTATCAAACATTGCAAACGGCATTTATTTTACTCTTCGTAAAAATTAAAGGGGTGCTTCAGACACCCCTCAGTAAAGGCTCTCTCCCCCCTTTACTGGACACCGGACTGCCTCCTCTTAGCTGTCAGGTGCATGTAGTACCAAGAGCACTATTACTCAGGAGCACACTCAATTATGTTCAAGAATGCATTTGCCAACCTACAGAAAGTAGGTAAATCGCTTATGCTGCCGGTGTCGGTACTGCCCATCGCAGGTATCCTGCTTGGGGTCGGTTCCGCCAACTTCAGCTGGTTGCCGCTCATCGTCTCCCATGTGATGGCGGAAGCGGGCGGCTCAGTATTCGCCAATATGCCACTGATCTTCGCCATTGGCGTGGCGCTGGGCTTCACCAATAACGACGGCGTCTCGGCGCTGGCGGCAGTGGTGGCCTACGGCATCATGGTGAAAACCATCGCAGTGGTGGCCCCGCTGGTACTGCACCTGCCGGCAGAGGAGATCGCGGCGAAACACCTCGCGGACACCGGGGTGCTCGGCGGCATTATCGCCGGTGCCATCGCGGCGTACATGTTCAATCGCTTCTACCGCATCCAGTTGCCAGAGTATCTGGGCTTCTTCGCCGGGAAACGCTTTGTGCCGATTATCTCCGGCCTGGCGGCGATCATTCTGGGCGTGCTGCTCTCCTTCATCTGGCCTCCGGTCGGTACGGCGATCCAGACCTTCTCCCAGTGGGCGGCCTACCAGAACCCGGTGGTGGCGTTCGGCATCTACGGCGTGGTTGAGCGCGCGCTGGTACCGTTCGGCCTGCACCACATCTGGAACGTTCCTTTCCAGATGCAGATTGGTGAGTACGTGAACGCAGCTGGTCAGGTCTTCCACGGCGACATTCCGCGCTACATGGCGGGTGACCCGACCGCAGGTAAACTCTCTGGCGGCTTCCTGTTCAAAATGTACGGCCTGCCGGCCGCGGCCATCGCCATCTGGCACTCGGCCAAGCCGGAAAACCGCGCCAAAGTGGGCGGTATCATGATCTCCGCCGCGCTGACCTCGTTCCTGACCGGTATTACCGAGCCGATCGAGTTCTCCTTCATGTTCGTGGCACCGATCCTGTACGGCATCCACGCCATCCTGGCGGGTCTGGCCTTCCCGATCTGTATCCTGTTGGGAATGCGTGACGGCACCAGCTTCTCGCACGGCCTGATCGACTTCGTGGTACTGAGCGGCAACAGCAGCAACATCTGGCTGTTCCCAATCATCGGTGTCATCTATGGTCTGATCTACTACTCCATCTTCCGCCTGCTGATTGCCAAGCTGGATCTGAAAACTCCGGGCCGTGAAGATGTGGCGGGCGACAAGTCCACCCAGAGCGGCAGCGAAATGTCAGCAGCGCTGGTACAGGCCTTCGGCGGCAAAGAGAACATCACCAACCTCGACGCCTGCATCACCCGTCTGCGCGTCAGCGTGGCGGATGTCTCCCGCGTTGATCAGGCTGGGCTGAAGAAACTGGGCGCGGCTGGCGTGGTCGTGGCTGGCTCAGGTGTTCAGGCAATCTTTGGCACCAAATCCGACAACCTCAAAACGGACATGGACGATTACATCCGTAATCACTAATGCCGGTTGGGGAGCGACAGAGGGGGGGCGAAAGCCCCCCTTTTTTTATGCGGCGAAGGGCGAGCGCTGGCCGATCCGCTGCTCTTTTCTCCGGCAGTCAGCGGTTAATCTGTGGAATGAGGTTGAAAGAGATGGAAATTGTCACTCATACTGCGTACATCGTTTTATCGTCACCAAAGGACAACCGCCATGGCCGAAGAGACAATTTTCAGTAAGATTATCCGCCGCGAGATCCCCGCTGACGTGGTCTACCAGGATGAGCTGGTCACCGCATTCCGCGACATCTCCCCTCAGGCGCCCACCCACATCCTGATTGTGCCGAACCTGCTGATCCCCACGGTCAATGACGTCGCCGAGGAGCATGAGCACGCGCTGGGCCGGATGTTCACCGTGGCAGCGAAAATCGCCGAGCAGGAGGGGATCGCGGAGGATGGTTACCGCCTGATCATGAACTGCAACAAGCATGGCGGTCAGGAGGTGTACCACATCCATATGCACCTGCTGGGTGGCCGTGCGCTGGGGCCGATGCTGTCGCGCTGACGGGAAAACACTATGCAGCTTTATGGCCGGGCCGTGCTGGCCCTGCTGGCGGGTTGCGCCCTGGCCGGGTGCAGCACGCCACAGCACATTGCCTTAAATGAGCAACAAACCGTGGTGATGGAGTCGCCGGTGCTGACCGCCGGGGTGATTGCTGGCAAGCCCACCATCGCCGACGCCTCCGGGCGCAAGAGCGCCGCCTCGGTGCTCTCCAATGGCCAGAACGTGCCGGTCACCGTGCACTACCGCTTCTACTGGTACGACGCCAAGGGGCTGGAGCTGATGCCATTTGAGCCGCCGCGCACCGTGACCATCGCGCCAGCCTCCACGGCCACCGTCTATTCGCTGATGGGCAACCTGTATGCCGACAGCGTGCGTTTATACCTTTATCTTTAAAGCATCGAGAGGGTAGATGAAAAAGTTCCTGTTCGTGGCCGCCGCCGCGCTGATTCTGTCAGGCTGTATCAACCGTCCGGCAGAAGAGCCGCAGGCGCCTGTCACCACCATTCCCGGCCAGCCGCAGCCGACCCAGCCCGTGCCGCCGCAACCGCAGCCGCAACCGACGCAGCCCACGCCAACGGACACTGTGCCGCAGCCGCCAAAAATGCAAAAGCCGATTGACTGGCAGGCCAGCGTGCAGCCGCTGATTGCGCAGATGCTGCGAGCTGACGGCGTGGAGAGCGGCAGCGTGCTGCTGCTGGACAACGTGAAAAACAGCACCAATGGCCGCCTGCAAACCGGTGCCGCCACCTCCGCGCTCTATAATGCGCTGGCATCCAACAACACCTTCTCGGTGGTGCCGGCCAGCCAGCTGACGCAGGCCAAGCAGACCCTCGGCCTGTCGGCGGATGACAGTCTGGTGTCGCGCAGCAAGGCGATTGGCCTGGCGCGTTACCTGAAGGCGCAGTACGTGCTCTACAGCGACGCCAGCGGCAGCGCCAAGGCGCCAACGCTGGAGATGCAACTGATGCTGGTGCAGACCGGTGAAATTGTCTGGTCAGGCAGTGGCGATACCCAACGTTGATCCCAGCCTGCTGGACAGTCTGCGTCTCCTCCTGCCGGCGGTGAAAACCGCCGGTTGTCATTTCAGCCCGGTGGCCGGTCTCTCCGGCCAGAGCTGGCGGGTGGAGACGTCGGCTGGCTGCTTTCTGGCGCGCCGCCAGAGTGCCGCGATGCAGCGGATGGGCGTCAGCCGCCGTCGCGAACAGCGCATGTTGCGGGCGCAGGCAGCCGGGGAGACCGGGCCGCAGCCGCTCGGCTACCACCTCGGCTGGCTATGGCTGCGCTGGTTGCCGGGCGCACCGCTGGAGGCGTCCGCCTTCGCCGCGGGCCTTGAGCCACTGGCGGCGCTGCTGGCGCGGGTACACCGTCAACCGCGTGGCGGCACACCGCTGGCGCTGAAGGCGCAGTTGGTGCGCCAGTGGCAGCAGATTGATCGCCGCCGCCTGACGCCACGCTGGCTGCGCTGGCACCGGGCACTGATGCGCGCGCCGTTGCCGCCAACGCTGAAGTGCGCGCCGCTGCATATGGACATCCATGCCAGCAACCTGATCGCCACGCCGTCCGGCTGGCGGCTGATTGACTGGGAGTACGCCGCCGATGGCGACATCGCCTGCGAACTGGCGGCACTGGTGCGCGGCAATGGCTGGCCTGAGACGTGCCTGCCAGCGCTGGTGGACGCCTACTGCGCGCAGGGCGGCTACGGCGATGCCCGGCGGCTGGCGGCGGCGATCGGGCGCTGGCTACCCTGGATCGACTACCTGATGCTGATGTGGTACGAAGTACGCTGGCAACAGAGCGGTGAAGCGCCGTTCCGGGCGGCAGCCGATGCGCTGCACGCCCACTTATTGAACCGATAACGAAACCGGCCGCTGGCCGGTTTCCTGTAACGCGAGTAGAGAAGGGAGAGTACCGTGGGCCCGCTAATGTTAGATGTTGAAGGGTATGAACTGGATGCCGAGGAGCGCGAGATCCTGCGCCATCCGCTGGTGGGTGGCCTGATCCTGTTCAGCCGCAATTTCCATGACGCCGCGCAACTGCGCGAGCTGGTGCGCCAGATCCGTCAGGCCTCGCGCGAGCGGCTGGTGGTGGCGGTCGATCAGGAGGGGGGACGCGTCCAGCGCTTCCGCGAGGGCTTCACCCGCCTGCCAGCGGCGCAGTCCTTCGCCGCGCTCAACGACCCGCATGAGGCGGGGCGACTGGCGGAAGAGGCCGGCTGGCTGATGGCCGCCGAGATGATCACCATGGACATCGACATCAGCTTTGCGCCGGTGCTGGATATTGGCCACGGCAGCGCGGCGATTGGCGAGCGCTCCTTCCACGCCGAGCCGCAACAGGCGCTGGCGGTGGCGGATCGCTTTATCCAGGGGATGCGCGCCGCCGGTATGAAGAGCACCGGCAAGCACTTCCCCGGCCACGGTGCGGTGGCGGCCGACTCCCACAAAGAGACCCCGCACGACCCGCGTCCGCTGGCGGAGATCCGCGCCCATGACATGCTGATTTTCCGCGAGCTGATTGCCCGCGGCCGGCTGGACGCCATCATGCCCGCGCACGTCATCTATACCGAGGCCGACCCGCGCCCGGCCAGCGGATCGCCGTGGTGGCTGAAGCAGGTGCTGCGGCAGGAGCTGGGCTTCGGCGGCATTATCTTCTCTGACGATCTCTCGATGGAGGGCGCGGCCGTGATGGGCAGCTACGCCGAGCGTGGGCAGGCCTCACTGGATGCCGGTTGCGACATGATTTTGGTGTGCAACAACCGCGCCGGGGCGGTCAGCGTGCTGGATAACCTGACACCGGTCAACGCATCCCAGGTTGCGCAATTGTATCATCGCGGTAACTACACCCGGCAGGAGCTGCTGGATTCGCCGCGCTGGAAACAGGCCCATCAGGATCTGACGGCCCTGGATGCCCGCTGGCAGGCGCATAAACAGCAACTCGCCGGATAAGCTGCGGCCCTACGGGGCCGCCTTACGCCAGAGGGGAAGCGCATGATCATCTATCTGCACGGCTTTGATTCAACCAGTCCCGGCAACCATGAAAAGGTGTTGCAGCTCCAGTTCATTGACCCGGATGTGCGGTTGCTGAGCTACAGCACCCGCCATCCGCGCCACGACATGCAGCACCTGTTGCGGGAGGTCGACCGGACGTTGCAACAGGGCGGGGATACGCGCCCGCTGATTTGCGGCGTGGGGTTGGGCGGCTTCTGGGCCGAGCGTATCGGCTTTTTGTGCGGCATCCGGCAGGTGGCGGTCAACCCCAACCTGTGGCCAGAGGAGAACATGCCGGGCAAGATTGACCGCCCGGAGGAGTATCTGGATATCGCCACCAAGTGCGTCAGCGACTTTCGCCAGCGCAACCGGGGGCGCTGCCTGCTGATCCTCTCCCGCCATGATGAGGTGCTCGACAGCCAGCGCAGCGCCACGGCCCTGCACCCCTACTATGAAACCCTGTGGGATGAGCGGCAGAGCCACAAATTCAAAGATCTCTCCCCGCATCTCCAACGCATCAGCGCCTTCAAAATCGCTGGCTGATTTTCAGACTATCCTTAACAAATGGCCCGCGCCCGCACGGTGCGGCCATTGGTCACCTCGCTTCCACTGCGCTTGTCGCTTTTCCATACCAGGGTTGTACGCTCCCTCGCCTTATAACTGACTGGACGAGAGAGTGTCGCGCGTAATAACCCAATGATTTAAATAAGTAAAAATCTTCATTTGTCCACAACATAAACAAAAAAGTTTGATGTATATCAATTTTGGTATGACCAAATAACCTGCCGTGATATTCTGCCGGGAGATGCTGGTTTAATTTACGCGAACCATATGTTTTCTAAGGATATTACTTTAACTTTTAGATCACAATTGGTTCACATTTGAGGGGGTCAAATTGACTGCACCAATGAAGAAAATCGTAATCGTAGGTGGTGGCGCCGGCGGGCTGGAGCTGGCAACCAGCCTGGGGAAAAAATTAGGCCGTGGCAACAAGGCTGAAATTACCCTGGTGGATCGCAACAATAGCCACTTATGGAAACCGTTACTGCATGAGGTAGCCACCGGCTCCCTGGATGCTGGCGTGGATGAGCTGAGCTATCTGGCCCATGCGCGCAACCATCACTTTGCCTTCCAACTGGGATCGCTGACTGACATCAACCGCGAAGGCAAAACCATCCGTCTGGCGGAGATCCGTGACGCACAGGGCGAGCTGCTGGTGGCGGAGCGCGAACTGCCCTATGACATTCTGGTGATGGCGCTGGGCAGCACCTCAAATGACTTCGGCACGCCGGGCGTCAAAGACAACTGCATCTTCCTGGATAACCCCCATCAGGCGCACCGTTTCCACAACGAGATGCTAAACCTGTTCCTGAAGTTCTCGGCCAGCCAGAAAGAGGGCGAGCGCGTCAACATCGCCATCGTCGGCGGCGGCGCGACGGGCGTGGAATTGTCAGCCGAACTGCACAATGCGGTAAAAGAGCTGCACAGCTACGGCTTCAAGGGGCTGGACAGCCAGGCGCTGAACGTGACGCTGGTCGAGGCGGGCGAACGTATCCTGCCTGCGCTGCCGCCACGCATCTCCGCTGCCGCCCATCAGGAGCTGAACAAGCTGGGCGTGCGCGTGCTGACCAACACCATGGTCACCAGCGCCGACGCTGGCGGCCTGCACACCAAGGGTGGCGAGTATATTCAGGCGGATCTGATGGTCTGGGCGGCGGGCATTAAGGCACCGGACTTCATGAAGGAGATTGGGGGTCTGGAGACCAACCGCATCAACCAACTGGTGGTGGAGCCGACGCTGCAAACCACGCGCGATCCGGCCATCTACGCCATTGGCGACTGCGCCTCCTGCCCGCAGCCAGACGGCAAGTTTGTGCCGCCCCGCGCCCAGTCGGCGCACCAGATGGCCTCGCGCTGCTACGAAAACATTTTGCAGCAGCTTAAGGGGCACGATGACAAGCTGAAGCCCTACGTCTACAAAGACCACGGCTCGCTGGTGTCGCTGTCGCGCTTCAGTACCGTAGGCAGCCTGATGGGTAACCTGATGCGCGGCTCCATGATGGTGGAGGGGCGCATCGCGCGCTTCGTCTACATCTCCCTCTACCGGATGCACCAGGTGGCGCTGCATGGTTACCTGCGCACTGGCCTGATGATGCTGGTCAGCCGTATCAACCGCGTTATTCGCCCGCACCTGAAGCTGCACTAAGATCAAAAGCCCCATCAACGCTGATGGGGCTATTTAAGGCGGTTCGCTTATCAAACACCCACTATCCCATTCACTAAATTTATCTTAGGCAGACGGTATTAGCCCGCCGCCAGGATTTTTCATCCTGTCCCGCAGCATAAAATTTTGCTTAAGTCGCATTCCTCCTTCAGACTACTCCGAAACCCGCGTTTTCCCGCCATAAATCCGCACCTTTCGTCCATTCCGCTTATTGCAGGCCGCCGTTGGCAGAGGCACACTCTGCGCCATTAGCAGGGGGCGATACACGCACGCCTCCCCCTCCGGCTGGAGGGCTTGCGCCCGCACTTTGCAGGCGCAATCAGCAGAATGCGTGAGTAAAACCGGGGGTATCTCTATGAATAAATCAATGGTCGCCGGTATCGGCATCGGCATTGCCGCGGCGCTGGGCATTGCGGCAGTCGCCAGCAACATGGATGCGTTCTCCGGCCCACGCTACGCGCAGGTCATCAAAAGCACGCCAATCACTGAAACCATCAAAACGCCGCGCCAGTCATGCCGCGATGTCACGGTGACCCACCGCCGGGCGGTGCAGGATGAGCACCAACTGACCGGCTCAGTGCTGGGCGCGGTGGCGGGTGGGGTATTGGGACACCAGTTTGGCGGCGGCCGTGGCCGTGATGTCGCCACGGTGGCCGGTGCGCTGGCAGGCGGTTTCGCGGGCAACCGCGCGCAGAGCGCATTGCAGGATCGCGACACCTACACCACCACCCAGCAGTCATGCAGCACGGTCTATGACAAGTCGCAGAAGACGCTGGGCTATGACGTGACCTACAAGATCGGCGAGCAAGAGGGCAAAGTGCGGATGGATCACCAGCCGGGCAGCCAGATCCCGCTGGATCACAATGGCCAGCTGGTACTGACCGACAGCCACCGCGCCTGATAAAAAAACCGCGCCCGTGCGCAGTGTTAGTTCTGATCGCTTAGCGGGCTAAGCGAGCGGCGTTAACATTGGCACGGGCGTTTTTTTGGGCGGCGCAACGCCGCCCGGTGGGTTACAGGGTGTGGGCGGCGAAGGCCTTCAAATGGTCGCCGATAAAGGAGAGGCGCAGGTTGCGCTCGCTGAGATCGCGGGTGAACTTCAGCTTGGTTGGCCCATCCAGCCGGTAGACCTGCGGCTCCTTCTGCAACAGCCCAATCAGGTAGCCCGGATCGACACGGTTCTTCTCGCCAAACTCAATAAAGCCGCCACGGTCGTTGCCCTCAATCCGCTTGATGCCCAGCGCCTGCGCCGCCAGCCGTAGCGCGGCGATGCTCAACAGGTTGCGCGCCGCATCCGGCAGCAGGCCGAAGCGGTCAATCAGCTCCACCTTGATCTCCTCCAGCTCACCCTCGTGCTTGGCGCTGGCAATGCGCTTATAGAAGGAGAGGCGGGTGTTGACGTCCGGCACAAAGTCCTCCGGCAGCAACGACGGCATCCGCAGCTCCACCTCGGTCTGGCTGCTGGTGAGATCCTCCAGCGACGGCTCACGCCCCTCTTTCAGGGCATTGACCGCGCTCTCCAGCAACTCCATGTAGAGGGTAAAGCCGACGCTGGTCATCTGGCCGCTCTGGTCTTCGCCCAGCAGCTCGCCCGCACCGCGGATCTCCAGATCGTGGGTCGCCAGCGCAAACCCGGCACCCAGATCCTCCAGCGAGGCGATCGCCTCCAGCCGCTTCTGCGCGTCAGTGCTCATCGCCTTCGGCGGCGGCGTCAGCAGGTAGGCGTAGGCCTGATGGTGCGAACGGCCCACGCGGCCGCGCAGCTGGTGCAACTGCGCCAGACCAAGGTGATCGGCGCGCTCAATGATGATGGTGTTGGCGCTCGGGATGTCGATGCCGGTCTCAATAATGGTGGTGCAGACCAGCACGTTGAAGCGCTGGTGGTGGAAGTCATTCATCACCCGCTCCAGATCGCGCTCGCGCATCTGGCCGTGGCCGACCGCCACCCGCGCCTCCGGCACCAGCTCCTCAATCCGCCGCGCCGCCTTCTCGATGTTCTCGACGTCGTTATAGAGGTAGTAGACCTGGCCGCCGCGCAGCACCTCACGCAGGATCGCCTCGCGCACCACCAGACTGTCATACTCGCGCACGAAGGTCTTCACCGCCAGCCGGCGCGCCGGTGGGGTGGCAATGATTGAGAGATCGCGCATCCCGCTCATCGCCATGTTGAGCGTGCGCGGGATCGGCGTGGCGGTCAGGGTCAGGATGTCGACGTCAGCGCGCATCGCCTTGATGCGCTCCTTGTGGCGCACGCCGAAGCGGTGCTCCTCATCGACAATCAGCAGGCCGAGATCTTTCCAGCGCAGGTCGCTCATCAGCAGCTTGTGGGTGCCGATGATGATGTCCACCTTGCCCTCGGCCGCCTGTTCCAGCACGCCCTGCTGCTCCTTGGCGCTGCGGAAGCGTGACATCAGCTCAATGCGCACCGGCCAGTTGGCGAAGCGATCGCGGAAGTTGTCAAAGTGCTGCTGGGCGAGCAGGGTGGTCGGCACCAGCACCGCCACCTGTTTGTTGTTCTCCACCGCCAGGAAGGCGGCGCGCATCGCCACCTCGGTCTTGCCGAAGCCGACGTCGCCACACACCAGCCGATCCATCGCCAGCGGCTCGCGCATGTCATCCAGCACGGCATTGATTGCCTGCTCCTGATCCGGCGTGGTCTCAAACGGGAAGGATTGGCAGAAGAGCTGGTACTGCTCGCGGTCGTGGCGGAAGGCGTAACCGGCCTTGGCGGCGCGCTGGGCGTAGATGTCCAGCAGCTCCGCCGCCACGTCACGCACCCGCTCGGCGGCCTTCTGCCGCGCCCGGCTCCAGGCGTCGCCGCCCAGTTTGTGCAGCGGCGCGTTCTCGTCGGCCCCGCCAGCGTAGCGGCTGATCAGGTGCAGCGAGGAGACCGGCACATAGAGTTTGTCCTCGCCGGCATAGGTCAGGATTAAATACTCCGCCTTGATGCCGCCAGCCTCCAGCGTGGTCATGCCCGCGTAGCGCCCGACGCCGTGCTCAAGGTGCACCACCGGCTGGCCGGGGTGTAGCTCCGCCAGGTTGCGGATCAGGGTCTCGGTATTGATGGCGCGGCGGTTGTCCTGCCGACGGCGGCTAACGCGCTCGCCCAGCAGATCGCTTTCGCACACCAGCGCCAACTGGCGATCCGCGTTAAGGAAGCCGCGCTCGCTGGCGCCAATCATCAGGTAGTGGCCAGCCGGTTCAGTCTGCTCCAGACGATCAATCAGCGTCGGACGCAGCTTGATGCGCGCCAGCAGCTCCTGCAACGCCTCGCGCCGCCCCTCGCTCTCCACGGAGAAGACCAGACTGCCGTCGAAGGATTCGGTAAAGCGGCGCAGGTTGTCCAGCGGCGTGCGCTGTTGCGGCTCTACCGCCAGCAGCGGCAGCGGCTGGTAACCGAGGTTGGTGTTGGCTGCCTTCTCCGGCAGGGTGTCACCCTTAAGCTGCACGCGCGGCCACTGCTTCAGTTCACTGAACAGGGCATCGACCCGCAGCCAGAGCGCCTCCGGCTCCAGCAGCGGGCGCATTGGGTCAACGCGGCGGTTCTCATAGCGCTGGTTCACATCCTGCCAGAAACGTTCGGCGGAGGCCTCAAGGTCGCCGGTGTTCACCAGCAGGGCATTCTCCGGCAGGTAGCTGAACAGGGTGGTGAGCGGCTCGCTGAAGAACAGCGGCTGCCAGTACTCAATCCCGGCCGGGAAGGTGCCCTTGCTCACCTGCTGGTAGACATGCTCCGGCTCGCGCCGGACGTCGAACTTCTCGCGCCACTGGCTGCGGAACAGCTCAATCGCCGCCTTGTCGGTGGGGAACTCATGCGCTGGCAGCAAGTTGATGCGATCCACCTCGCTCAGAGTGCGCTGGGTATCCACGTCAAACACCCGCAGGCTGTCGATCTCGTCATCGAAGAAGTCGATGCGGTACGGCTCCTCACTGCCCATCGGATAGAGGTCGAGCAGCGCGCCGCGCGTGGCATACTCGCCATGCTCCATCACCTGATCCACGCTGCGGTAGCCCGCCTGCTCCAGCTGGGCGCGCAGCTTGTCGCGTGACAGCCGCTGCCCCTTGCGCATCACCAGCGCGTGGCCGTGCAGGAAGGCGTGCGGGCAGACACGCTGCATCAGGGTGTTGACCGGCAGGATGATCACGCCGCGCTCCAGGGTCGGCAACTGGTAGAGGCTGGAGAGGCGGGCGGAGATGATCTCCTGATGCGGCGAGAAGCTGTCGTAGGGCAGTGTCTCCCAATCCGCCAGCGCGGTCACCAAATGCGAGGTAAATTGCTGAATCTCGTCACGCAGGCGCAGGGCGTTCTGCATGTCGGGCGCAATCAGCATCACCGGGCCATCATGGCGCTCAATGATCTCGGCGCACTCAACGGCGCAGGCCGAACCGGTCAGTTGGCCCAACAGGCGGACATCACCACGGCGGGCGGGCAGGGAATAGCGGTATGTGTGAGGCATAGGCAGTTTTACATTCTCATTGTTCAGTCACGGACGGCGACGGCGCGGCGGCATCATGCCTCACTCGCACCGGTTCCGGGCTGGCAGTCTTAAGCATGGCTGGCGCCTTGGCGCCAGTCAACGCGATGTGAAGCGTAAGCGACGGGTGTTCAGCGTAAGCAACAATAAAAGCCTAGCAGTTAATCGGTTAGTGGTTCCCTAATGCGGGACTACCCTTTATTATCCTTGATCACTTTGCTTTAGCAACTGCCTCAAAACGGATTTCATGTATCAACCTGTCGCGTTATTTATCGGCCTGCGTTACATGCGCGGGCGAGCCTCAGACCGCTTTGGCCGGTTCGTCTCCTGGCTTTCCACCATTGGCATTACGCTCGGCGTGATGGCGATGGTGACTGTCCTGTCGGTGATGAACGGCTTTGAGCGCGATCTTGAGCGCAACATCCTCGGGCTGATGCCCCAGGCCCTGATCACCGCCCCGCAGGGGTCAATCAACCCAAAAACGCTGCCTGCCACTGACCTGAAAGGGTTACAGGGCGTCAGTGGCATTGTGCCGCTGACCACTGGCGAGGTGGTGTTGCAGAGCGCCCGCGGCGTGGCGGTCGGCGTGATGCTGGGCGTCACCCCTGATCAGCCGGAGCCGCTGGCCCGCTATCTGGTGGGCGTGCGCCAGCAGCAACTCCAGCCCGGCGGCTACAGCGTGATTCTGGGCGAGCAGCTGGCCGGCCAGCTGGGCGTCAAGCGCGGTGACACCCTGCGCCTGATGGTCACCAGCGCCAGCGAGTTCACGCCGATGGGGCGCATCCCCAGCCAGCGCCTGTTTACGGTGATCGGCACCTTTGCCGCCAACAGCGAGGTCGATGGCTACCAGTTGCTGGTCAACCAGCAGGACGCCTCGCGCCTGATGCGCTACCCGGCCGGTAACATCACCGGCTGGCGCCTGACGCTGCAACAGCCGCTGGCGGTCGATACCCTGAGCCGCCAGCCGCTGCCAGCCCACACCCAGTGGAAGGATTGGCGTGAGCGCAAGGGCGAGCTGTTCCAGGCGGTGCGCATGGAGAAGAACATGATGGGGCTGCTCTTGAGCCTGATCGTGGCGGTGGCCGCCTTCAACATCATCACCTCCCTTGGCCTGCTGGTGATGGAGAAGCAGGGTGAGGTGGCGATCCTGCAAACCCAGGGGCTGACCCGCCGCCAGATCATGGCGGTGTTCATGGTGCAGGGCGCCAGCGCGGGCATCATTGGCGCGCTGCTGGGCGCGACCCTCGGCACGCTGCTGGCCAGCCAGCTCGACCACATCATGCCAGCGCTCGGCATGGCGGTGGCTGGCACCGCGCTGCCGGTGGACATCGAACCGCTGCAAATCATCAGCATCGCGCTGGTGGCAATGGCGGTGGCGCTGCTCTCCACGCTCTACCCATCCTGGCGCGCTGCCGCCGTTCAACCCGCTGAGGCTTTACGTTATGAGTAACCATCCCTTATTGCAGTGCGACAGCCTGTGCAAGACCTACCAGGAGGGCAAGCTGCATACCGATGTGCTGCGCGACGTCACCTTTGCCATGCAGCCGGGTGAGATGATGGCGATCGTCGGCAGTTCGGGTTCTGGCAAGAGTACCCTGCTGCACCTGCTGGGCGGGCTGGATACCCCTACCTCTGGCGACGTGGTGTTCAAGGGGCAGGCGCTGAGCCGCCTCTCGTCACGCGCCAAGGCCGAGCTGCGCAACCGCGAGCTGGGCTTTATCTATCAGTTCCACCACCTGCTGCCGGACTTCACCGCGCTGGAGAACGTCGCCATGCCGCTGCTGATTGGCGCGGGCAAAATGGGCGCGGCGCAGGAGAAGGCGCGCGAGATGCTGGCGGCGGTCGGGCTGGAGAAGCGCGCCCACCACCGCCCCTCTGAGCTATCCGGCGGCGAGCGCCAGCGCGTGGCGATTGCCCGGGCGCTGGTGAACAGCCCGGCGCTGGTGCTGGCGGATGAGCCAACTGGCAACCTCGACCAGCGCAACGCCGACAGCATTTTTGAGCTGCTGGGCGAACTGAACGTGCGTCAGGGCACCGCCTTTCTGGTGGTAACCCATGACCTGCATCTGGCGCGCCGCCTCAACCGCCAGCTGGAGATGCGTGACGGCCAGTTGCAGCAGGAATTGACCCTGCTGGGGACGCCGTAATGGGGCTGCCTCTCTCTCTGGTGATTGGCCTGCGCTTTAGCCGCGGCCGTCGCCGCAGCGGCATGGTGTCGCTGATCTCCATCATCTCCACCGTCGGCATCGCGCTGGGGGTGGCGGTGCTGATCGTTGGCCTGAGCGCCATGAACGGCTTCGAACGGGAGCTGAACAACCGCATTCTGGCGGTGGTGCCGCACGGCGAGATTGAGCCGGTGAACCAGCCCTTCGAGGGCTGGCAGGCGCTGCTGCCGAAGGTGGCGCAGGTGCCGGGCGTGGCGGCCGCCGCGCCCTACATCAACTTTACCGGCCTGCTGGAGAGCGGCGCGAAGCTGCGTGCGGTGCAGGTGAAGGGGGTCGATCCGCAGCAGGAGGCGCGCCTGAGCGCACTGCCGCACTTTGTGCAGGGTGACGCCTGGAGCCACTTCCGCGCTGGCGAGCAGCAGGTGATTATCGGTAAAGGGCTGGCGGATGAGCTGGGCGTCAAGGCTGGCTCCTCGGTGACGGTAATGATCCCTAACAGCGATCCGCAGGGCAAGCTGTTGCAGCCCAAGCGTATCCGCCTGCATGTGACCGGCATCCTGCAACTGAGCGGCCAGCTTGACCACAGCTTTGCGATGGTGCCGCTGGCGGATGCCCAACGCTATCAGGACATGGGTGACAGTGTCACGGGCATCGCCATCAAGGCGCAGGATCCGTTCACCGCCAACACGCTGGTGCGTGAGGCTGGCAAGGTGACCGAAGCCTACGTTTACATCCGTAGCTGGATCGGCACCTATGGCTATATGTACCGCGACATTGAGATGGTGCGCGGCATCATGTATTTGGCGCTGGTGCTGGTGATTGGCGTTGCCTGCTTCAACATCGTCTCCACGCTGGTGATGGCGGTGAAGGACAAAAGCAGTGACATCGCGGTGCTGCGCACCCTCGGGGCCAGCGACCGGCTGATCCGCGCGGTATTCATCTGGTACGGCCTGCTGGCCGGGCTGCTCGGCAGCCTGAGCGGCGTGGTGGTGGGCGTGGTGGTGGCGCTGCAACTGACGCCCATCATCCACGGGCTGGAGACGCTGATTGGTCACCAATTCCTGTCGGGTGACATCTACTTCATCGACTTCCTGCCCTCGGAACTGCACTGGCTCGACGTGGCTGGCGTACTGCTGACCGCCATCGTGCTGAGCCTGATTGCCAGCTGGTATCCAGCACGGCGCGCCAGCCGTATCGACCCGGCGCGAGTGCTGAGCGGCGGCCAGTGATGGCAGGGGACGGCATGTACTACGGCTTCGACATGGGCGGCAGCAAGATTGAGCTGGCGGTGTTTGATCCACAGCTCACGCCACTGTGGCGCAAGCGGGTGCCGACGCCACGGGATGACTATGCCGCGTTGCTGGCGGCCTTCGCCAGCCTGACGCAGGAGGCGGATGCCCGCTTTGGCACCGGCCGCGTTGGCGTCGGCATTCCCGGTCTGGTACGCGCCGACGGCACGCTGTTTTCTGCCAATGTGCCCGCTGCCTCTGGCCGCAGCTTTCAGGCTGATTTGGCGGCCACGCTGGGGCGTGCGGTGCGCATCGACAATGACGCCAACTGCTTTGCGCTCTCCGAGGCGTGGGATGAGGAGTTCCGCGCCTACCCGTCGGTGCTGGGGCTGATTCTGGGCACCGGCGTCGGCGGCGGGCTGGTGTTCAATGGCCGGGTGTTTGCCGGGCGCAACGGCGTGGCCGGTGAGTTCGGCCACCTCCGCCTGCCGGTGGATGCACTGGCGCGGCTGGGGTGGGAGACGCCGCTGCTGGCCTGCGGTTGCGGCCAGCAGGGGTGCATTGAGAACTACCTGTCAGGCCGCGGCTTTGAGTGGCTCTATACGCAGGCCACCGGCCAGATGCTCTCTGCGCCCGCGATCATCGCCGCCAGCCGGGCCGGTGATGGCGCGGCGCAGGCGCACCTTGACCGTTACCTGGATCTGCTCGCCATCTGCCTTGGCAACCTGCTGACCCTGCTTGACCCCCATCTGGTGGTGATAGGCGGCGGGCTGTCAAACATGGCGGAGATCTACCCGGCGCTGGCGGCGCGGCTGCCAGCCCACCTGCTGCCGGGCAGCGTGGCGCCACGCATTGAACGGGCGCGCCACGGCGATGCGGGCGGCGCACGCGGGGCAGCCTGTTTAAATTTGTTAGACTAATACCTGACCCGGCATTGGGCCGGGCTGGGCGGCTACAGGGGAGCAGGTGTCATGCAGACGCGCCACAGGTTGCGCCGTTTCCGTAAGCACAAGCGCTTGCGGCAACAACGTTTTCGCTCACGCATTTTCCATCGGGACAATATGGCGGCTACCGAGATGAAAAAACCTTTTGTGGTGGTATTGACGGGCGCGGGCATCTCCGCGGAGTCGGGCATCCGTACCTTCCGGGCGGCGGATGGGTTGTGGGAGGAGCACCGGGTGGAGGAGGTCGCCACGCCGGAGGGGTTCCAGCGCGATCCGCTCAAGGTGCAGAACTTCTACAACGCCCGCCGTCGGCAGTTGCAACAGCCAGAGATTGCGCCCAATGCCGCGCACCGCGCGCTGGCAGAGCTGGAGGCGGCGCTCGGCGACCGCTTTTTGCTGGTGACGCAGAATATTGATGACCTGCACGAGCGCGGCGGCAATCATCAGGTGCTGCATATGCATGGCGAGCTGCTGAAGGCGCGCTGCACCCGCTCCGGTCAGGTGGTGGCGTGGCCCGGCGACCTGACGCTGGAAGATCGCTGCCACTGTTGCCAGTTCCCCGCGCCGCTGCGCCCGCATGTGGTGTGGTTCGGCGAGATGCCGATCGGCATGGATGAGATCTATCAGGCGCTGGCGCAGGCTGACTACTTTATCGCCATCGGCACCTCGGGCCACGTCTACCCGGCGGCTGGCTTTGTGCATGAGGCCCGGCTGGGCGGCGCGCACACGGTGGAGCTGAACCTGGAACCAAGCCAGGTGGAGAGCCAGTTCCATGAGCGGCGCTACGGGTTGGCGAGTGAGGTAGTACCGGCGTTTGTGCGGGAGATGCTGGCCGGCGGTGCCGGTAAGTGGGAGTAAAACAGGCCGGGCAGGGCGCCCGGCCTGAACGGCGTTACTGGCCGGCTTTCAGCTTCTGGTACTCTGTTTCGTAGAGTTCGCTGGCGGCACCCACGTCATTCTGCCACTCGCCGTTTTTCAGCACTTCAGCGGGCGGGTAGAGGGAGGGGTCATTGGCCACCTCAGGCGGCAGCAGCTTCTTGGCCTCCAGATTGGGCGTCGGGTAGCCGATGGTCTCCGCCACCTGCGCCGCCACTTCCGGGCGCAGCAGGAAGTCGATCAGCTTGTGCGCGCCCTCCACGTTGTGCGCGTTGGCCGGGATCGCCAGGCTGTCCATCCAGAAGATGCCACCCTCTTTCGGCCACACCACCGTCAGCGGGATGCCCGACTGGCGCGCCACGTAGGCGGAGCCGTTCCACACCATCCCCAGATTCACCTCTCCCTCCATAAAGGGGTTGGCCGGGTTGTCAGAGTTGAAGGCCAGCACGTTCGGCATCAGCTTTTTCAACTCCTGATAGGCCGCCTCAATCTCTTTCGGATCGGTGGTATTGCCGGAGTAGCCGAGCTTGCGCAGGGCAACCTGGAACACTTCCCGCGCATCGTCAGTCAGCAGCAGGCTGCTCTTGTACTGCGGTTTCCACAGGTCAGCCCAACGGGTAACGGTTGCCGGATCGATCTGGTCACTGTTGACGCCAATGGCAGTCGCGCCCCAGATATAGGGGATGGAGTAGTCATTGTTCGGGTCAAACGGCTTGTTCAGCAGGTTCGGATCCAGGGCAGAGAAGTGGCTCAGCTTGCTCTTGTCGATCTTTTGCAGCATCCCCTCTTTGCGCATCTTGGCGATGAAGTAGGTGGAGGGCACCACCAGATCGTAGGCGCCATCCTTGTAAGTCTTCAGCTTGGCGTACATGCTCTCATTGGACTCATAGGTGGAGTAGATCACCTTGATGCCGGTCTCTTTGGTGAACTGCTCCAGCAGCCCCGGCGGCACATACTCAGTCCAGTTGTAGAAGTACAAGGTTTTGCCATCATCGGCGGCCTGGGCGAAGGTGCTGGCGGCCAGCAGGCCAGCCACCAGCCAGTGTGCTCTCTTTTTCATTCTCTCCCCTGATTCTCTGTGTGGGCCACAGCCCATGCAGGCTGCGGCGGGTATCACCATCCAGTTATAGATGCCTGATAAAAAGCAGGCGCAGTATAAAAAGCGCCTGTGACAGATGAAAGGCGCCTCAGCGCCCCTCGCGTTCGCGCAGCAGCCACTGGCTGGCAAACACCAGCACCAGTGACAGCCCCAGCAGCAGCGTCGCCAGCGCGTTCACCTCCGGCGACACCCCGACCTTCACCATTGAGTAGATCTTCAGCGGCAAAATCTCATAGCCCGGCCCGGTGACGAAGGAGGAGACCACCACATCATCCATCGAGAGGGTGAAGCTCAGCAGCCAGCCGGCCGCCACCGCGGGCATCGCCAGCGGCAGGATGATTTTGCGCAGGATGGTCAGCTCACCGGCACCCAGATCGCGCGCCGCCTCAAGCATCCGCACGTCAAAGCCCTTCAGGCGCGAGTAGACCGTCACCACCACAAAGGGCAGGCAGAAGGTGATGTGCGAAAAGAGCAGCGACCAGAAGCCGAGCGAGATGCCCACCAGCATAAACAGCACCAGCAGGGAGATGGCCATCACGATGTCCGGCGACATCATCACCACGAACAGCATTCCGCTGACGAACGGCTTGCCACGGAAGCGATAGCGGTAGAGCGCCACGGCGGTCAGGGTGCCAATCAGGGTGGCGAAGGTGGCGGAGAGCACCCCCATGGTCACCGAGTGGCGCGCCGCCTGAATCAGGCTGTCGTTGTTGAACAGCGTGTCATACCACTGGGTGGTGAAGCCCTGCCAGTCAAAGCCGAAGCGTGAGCGGTTGAAGGAGTTCACAATCAGGATGATGATGGGGATATAGAAGTAGGCGTAGACCAGCGTCATAAAGCCGCCACGCAGCCAGCGTCCAATCATTCCAGCTCCCCTTTCTTGTTCAGCGCCTTGGCGACCTTGTAGTAGACCAGCAACAGCAGTCCCATCAGCAGTGTCAGGCAGATGCTGGTGGCCGCGCCAAACGGCCAGTCGCGGATATTGAGGAACTGGCTCTTGATGACGTTGCCGATCAGCAGGTTTTTCGCCCCGCCCATCAGGTCAGCGATGTAGAACAGCCCCATTGCTGGCAGCATCACCAGCAGGCAGCCGGCGATGATGCCGGGCATGGTGAGCGGCAGGATGATGCGCACGAAAGCCTGCACCCGGTTCGCGCCCAAGTCGCGGGCCGCCTCCAGGTAGCCCTTGTCCAGCTTCTCGATGCTGGCGTAGAGCGGCATCACCATAAAGGGCAGCAGGATGTAAACCAGCCCCAGAATCACCGCCTGCGGCGTGTACATGATGCGCAGCGGGGTGTCGATCAGGCCGAGCGCCATTAGCCACTCATTCAGGTAGCCACGGGTGCTGAGAAAGATCTTCAGGCCGTAGACGCGGATCAGCGAGTTGGTCCAGAAGGGCACAATCAGCAGGAACAAGAGCAGCGGCCGCACCTTTTTCGGCATCCGCGCCAAAATGAAGGCGAACGGGTAGCCAATCAGCAGGCAGCAGAGCGTGGCGATCAGCGCCATGTTGATCGAGTGCAGCAGCACATCGGCATAGAGCGGATCGAGCAATCGGCGGTAGTTGTCGAGGGTAAAGACCAGACTGACCAGACTCTCGTTGTCGCGGGTCAGGAAGCTGGTGCCGATGATCATCAGGTTGGGCAGGAAGACAAACAGCGTCAGCCACGCCACCACCAGAGTGATCACCCCCCGCTGGAAGTGCTTGCGTGCGCTATTCATCGGCCAGCACCACCTCCCAGCTCTCCACCCAGGTCACCGCCACGCGCTGATCGAGGGAGTGGTCCACATCCGGGTCATCTTCGTTGAAGAACTCGCTGACCATCACCAGCTTGCCGCTCGCCAGCTCCACCGTGGACTCCAGCGTCATGCCCTTATAGTTGCGCTCGCGCACGTGGCCGATAAAGCCCTCGGCCTCGTCGGCGTCGCTGATCTCCTCGACGCGCAGATCCTCCGGGCGCAGCAGCACGTTCAGCTTTTGCCCCGGCGTCACCGCCAGGCGGTTGACGGTGATGTCACACTCGCGCCCCTCAATGCGGGCGCGCACCCGGTCGCCATCCAGCCGATGGAGAACCTCCGCCTCAAAGATGTTGATCTCCCCGATAAAGCTGGCGACGAACAGGTTCTCTGGCTCCTCGTAGATCTGGCGCGGGGTGCCATCCTGCTCGATGCGGCCGTCGCGCATCACCACGATGCGATCGGACATGGTCAGCGCCTCCTCCTGATCGTGGGTCACGAACACGAAGGTGATGCCGAGCTTGCGTTGCAGCGCCTTCAGCTCATTCTGCATCTGCTTGCGCAGCTTGTAGTCGAGGGCAGAGAGCGACTCATCCAGCAGCAGCACGCGCGGGCGGTTGACCACGGCGCGGGCGATCGCCACCCGCTGCTGCTGGCCGCCGGAGAGCTGGTGCGGGCGGCGCTGGGCGAACTCATCCAGCTGCACCATGCGTAGCGCCTCGGTGACGCGCGCCGTGATCTCCGCCGCTGCGGTCTTCTGCATCCGCAGACCGAATGCCACGTTCTCAAACACGCTCATGTGCGGGAAGAGCGCATAGCTCTGGAACACGGTATTGACGTTGCGCTGCTCCGCCGGCACGGCGGTAATCTCCTGCCCATCCAGCACGATGCGGCCGGTGTCGGTCTCTTCCAGCCCGGCAATCAGCCGCAGCACAGTGGTTTTGCCGCAGCCGGAGGGGCCGAGCAGGGTCAGGAATTCACCATGATTGATGGTGAGGTTGAGATCGCGGATTATCGTTTTGCCGTCAAAAGCTTTACTCAATCCGCTCAGGGTTACCAGCGGGGTCGGGGCCAGGTTTTCAGTCATTTATCGGGGCACTCTTTTCATCGCTCAGGTTGCCCGGTGGGCAACGTGCAGCAAGCTATCGTCTCATACAGTGAGTCTGATCTCGGAGGTGGGGAATTCTACGTGAATATAGCGCGATGACCAACGGTTGCACGTCCTAAGGGCAGAAAAAGCCAGCAAATTTCGCTGGCCGCTGTTTTTAAGGCAAATAAACGCTAAGGTTAACCAAGATGAAAAGTGACCTGACGCAAGATCAGACCCATTTATGCTGCGCATAATGGCCAGCATTTCCCGGAGGACAACGCTATGGATAAATTACTCGACCGTTTTCTGCACTATGTCTCGATTGACAGCCAGTCCAAGCCCAATGTCCGGCAGGTGCCGAGCAGCGAGGGCCAGTGGCGTCTGGCGCGCGTGCTCCAGGAGGAGCTGGCGACGCTCGGGCTGACAGACATCACCCTCAGCGAGCATGGCTGCGTCATGGCGACGCTGCCGGCCAACGTGGCGTGGCCGGTGCCGGTGATTGGCTTTATCTCCCACCTCGACACCTCGCCGGACTTCACCGCGAAAAACGTCAACCCGCAGGTGGTGGAGAACTACCGTGGCGGCGACGTGGCGCTCGGCAGCGGCGAGGAGGTGCTGTCGCCGGTGATGTTCCCGGTACTGCACCAGTTGCAGGGGCACACGCTGATCACCACCGATGGCAAAACCCTGCTCGGGGCCGATGACAAGGCGGGCATCGCCGAGATCATGACCGCGCTGGCGCAGCTGATCCAGCAGGATATCCCGCACGGCAAAATCCGCGTCGCCTTCACCCCGGACGAGGAGGTGGGCAAGGGGCCGCACTACTTCGATGTGCCAGCCTTCGGCGCGGAGTGGGCCTACACCATTGACGGCAGCGGCATCGGCGAGTTGCAGTATGAGAACTTCAACGCCGCCTCCGCCACCGTCAAGATTGTCGGTAACAACGTCCACCCCGGCAGCGCCAAAGGGGTGATGGTCAACGCCCTGACGCTGGCGACCCGCTTCCAGCAGGCGCTGCCCGCGGAGGAGGTGCCGGAGCGCACGGACGGCTACGAGGGCTTTTTCCACCTCAACAGCATGAAGGGCAGCGTCGATCGCGCCGAGATGCACTACATCATCCGCGACTTTGACCGGGCGAAATTTGAGGCGCGCAAACAGCAGCTGGTGGCGGTGGCGGAGCAGGTGGGCAAGGGGTTGCCGCCGGAGTGCTACATTGAGGTGACGCTGGAGGACAGCTACTACAACATGCATGACCAGGTGGCGGCGCACCCGCACATTGTCGAGATCGCCGCCGAGGCGATGCGCCGCTGCGACATCGAGCCGGAGATCAAGCCAATCCGGGGCGGCACCGACGGGGCGCAGCTCTCCTTCATGGGCCTGCCCTGCCCGAACATCTTCACCGGCGGCTACAACTACCACGGCAAGCATGAGTTCGCCACGTTGGAGGGGATGGAGAAGACGGTGGCGGTGATTGCCCGCATCGCAGAGCTGACGGCGCAGCGCGCCAAAGCGGAGTAACAGAAGGCCGGGCGAAAGCCCGGCCTACGGCATCAATCCTGGAAGTACCAGTAACCGCTGTTGACCAGCGCGGCCAGCAGCGCCAGGAAGGAGGGATCGTCCAGCGCATCGCCGAAGTGCGAGGCGTCCAGCGTGTGGTGCTGGCAGAGCGCGTTGGCGGCCTCATGGTGATCGGTTTCGATGCGCTCGCCGTTGACGAAGCAGCGCTCACCAATCCGCAGTACCCGCAGCCCGCCGACGCGTTGCAGCGTCTCCCCGCCCTGCAGCAGCTCATAGATCTCACCGGCCTGATAGGGCGGCTCTGGCGGTGCCAGATCCAGCTCATGGCGCGACTGGGAGATAAACTCGCCAAACCACCCCTCAAAGTGCTCCGGCTGTTGCAGCAGCTCCAGCATCATGCCGCGCAGGCCATCCAGCTCCTGTGGCAGGATGTCGGCATGTTGCTCACGCGCTGGCAGATCCGGGTCACTGTAGCGCTTGCTGCCCAGCTCGCGTGACAGCACATAGTCCGCGAAACCGCTGACCAGCTCGCGGCCGCTCGGCGCACGGAAGCCGACGGAGTAGTTGAGGGCGTTCTCCAGCGAGTAGCCCTCATGCGGGAAGCCCGGCGGGATGTAGAGGATATCGCCCGGCTCCATCTCCTCATCAATGATGGCGTCGAACGGCTCAACCTGCAGCAGATCCGGGTGCGGGCAGTGCTGTTTCATCGGCACCTTTTCGCCGACACGCCAGCGGCGGCGGCCGGTGCCCTGGATAATGAACACGTCATACTGGTCGAGGTGCGGGCCAACGCCGCCGCCCGGCACCGAGAAGGAGATCATCAGGTCATCCATCCGCCAGTCCGGGATGTGGCGGAACGGGCGCATCAGCGCCGCGGAAGGCTCGTGCCAGTGATCGACCGCCTGCACCAGCAGCGACCAGTTCGTCTCACCCAGATGGTCATAGCTCTCGAATGGGCCGTGGCTCACCTGCCAGCGCCCCTCCTCATGGCTGACCAGCCGGCTGTCCACCTCGTTCTCCATCGCCAAACCGGCCAGTTCATCCGGGGAGAGGGGATCGATAAAGTTTTTGAAGCCGCGCTTCAGGATGACCGGGCGTTTCTGCCAGTAGCGTTGCAGGAAGTCATGCCAGTCGAGATCGAGTTGATAATCCATTGTGTGTTCCAATGATGGGTGAAGACTAGCAGCGAGTATAACGGATGGCGGCCGCCGCGGGGGCACTCGCGGCGAGAAATTCCCGTGCCTCAGGCGTCGCTGCCGGTCTGGCGGCCAAAGGTGATGCGCATCCGCGTGCCGCCGAGCGGGCTGTCATCAATCTGGATGTCACCTTGGTACTGGGCGATGATCTCGCTGGCCACCGCCAAACCGATGCCCTGACCGGGCCGCAGGGTGTCGGCGCGCTGGCCGCGCTGGAAAATCAGGTCGCGCTTGCTGGCCGGGATGCCGGGGCCGTCATCGTCCACCACCAGCACCAGCGCGTGCTCCGCCGGGATGGCGCTCACCTCGACAAACTCCAGCGAATACTTGCAGGCGTTGTCGAGGATATTTCCCATCACCTCCATAAAGTCATTCTTCTCGCCGACAAAGGCCAATTCCGGCGGCAGGTCGAGCGTCAGCACCACCCCTTTGCGCTGGTAGACCTTGTTCAGCGCCGAACAGAGGCTGTCGAGCAGCGCCGACGCCGAGTGGATCTCGCGCGTCAGCACGTTTTTCTCAGAGCTGACGCTGGCACGGTGCAGGTAGTAGCCAATCTGCTGCGAGATGCGGCTAATCTGCTCCAGCATCACCGGCTCTGCCTGATCGATGGTCAGTTGCTGGCCGCCGCGCAGCGATCGCAGGGTCGATTGCAGCACCGCCAGCGGGGTCTTCAGGCTGTGGGTGAGGTCAGCGAGGGTGGTGCGGTAGCGGGTGTAGCGGCCGCGCTCATTGCTTAGCAGCAGGTTGAGGTTGCGCACCAGACTGCGCAACTCGCGCGGCGGGTTCTCATCCAGCATGTCGCGCTCGCGCTTCTCCAGCTCGCCAATCTGGCGCGCCAGTGCCTTGATCGGCCGCAGGCTCCAGTGCGCCGCCAGCCACAGCAACGGCAGCACCAGCAGCAGGTTGGCCGCCAGCACGTAGCTGAACCACTGCCAGACCAGATCGGTGCGTTGCAACTCCTGCGGGATGGTGTCCACCACCACGATGGTCAGCGGCGGCAGGCGGGCGGTGGCGGCGTAGCGGTTGACCACCACCGAGTGGGTCAGGGACTGATCATCGTTGTTGTCATAGCCGCGCAGCTGGTGCTGGGCGCGCGGGTTGTTGCCGACCACCGCGCTGCTCAGGTGCGGGTTGGCGTCCAGTTCATAGAAGCCGCCCTTGCGCAGCCAGTTGGGCTGGATGCGCGCCTCCATCTCCGGCACTGCCCGCTGCCGCCACAGCAGCGTGCCCCGATCATCATAGATGAACACCAGCGTCGGGAAGTTCAGCTCCAGATCCGGCGGCACCGCGATGGTCAGTTGCCGGTTGCGCCACTGCGCCAGGCTGAAGAATAGATTGCTCTCGCCGCGCAGCAGCTGGTAGGCGGTTTTGTCGAAGCTGACGGTATAACCCACCACCGCCACCAGCCCGTAGGAGAGGGAGAGCGCCAGCACGACGCCCGCCGTGGCCAGCAAAAAGCGGGAGCGCAGCGAGAAGGGCGCTTTACGGGTCATCGGTGGCGGCCTCGGTCAGCGGGCGTCAGACGGCATCAAAGCGATAGCCCTGACCGCGCACGGTAGTGATCACATCCTGTGGGTAGCCAGCCTGCATCTTTTTGCGCAAACGGCCCATCAGCACGTCGATGGTGTGGCTCTCACGCAGTTCGGCATCCGGGTAGAGCTGCAACATCAGCGTGTCCTTGCTCACCACCTTGCCGGCATTGCGGATCAGCGTCTCAATGATGGTGTACTCAAAGGCGGTCAGGCGCACTGGCTGCCCCTGAATGCTCAATTCGCGCCGTGAGAGATCAATCTGGAACGGCGGCAGGCTGATGATCTGTGAGGCCAGCCCGCTGTTGCGGCGCATCAGCGCCTGCATCCGGGCAATCACCTCCTCCAGGTGGAACGGCTTGGTGACATAGTCATCCGCGCCCGCCTCCAGCACTGCCACCTTGTCCTGCCAACTCTCACGGGCAGTCAGCACCAAAATCGGCAGCTTGGCCTGATGGCCGCGCCAGCGCTGGATCAGGCTGAGGCCATCCTCGCCCGGCAGGCCGAGATCGACAATGGCGATATCCGGCGCATGTTCGTGCAAAAAGTAGTCCGCCTCTTTGGCGTCCTCCGCGGCATCCACCTGGTGGCCCAGCTCACGCATCTGCACCGTCAGGTGGTGACGCAGCAGGGCGTTATCCTCCACTACCAATACTCGCATCAATCTCTCCTCGGGCGGGCGCACCCGCAACGTTGGCCGCGCCGGACAGCGCGCGAAAGGTCACCCATTATCGCTGAGAAACGTAAACGGCGGGTCAACCAGCACCCAGACAGGCTAAACGAAAAATAGAGGGGGCAGAAGGGAAAAAACGGGCGGCAGGCGCCGCCCGTAGGGGATTACTTCAGATTGTCGACCAGCTGGGTGGCGTGGCCGATGTAGTTGCCCGGCGTCATCGCCTTCAGGCGGGTCTTTTCCTCTTCCGGCAGGGCGAGGCCGTCGATGAAGGCCTGCATCCCGGCGGCGTCCACGCGCTTGCCACGCGTCAGCTCTTTCAGCTTCTCATACGGCTTTTCGATGCCGTAGCGGCGCATCACGGTCTGGATCGGCTCGGCCAGCACTTCCCAGTTGTGGTCCAGCTCATGGGCCAGGTTGGCTTCGTTCACTTCCAGCTTGCTGATGCCCTTCAGGGTCGCTTGATAGGCGATCAGCGCGTAGCCCACGCCCACGCCGAGGTTGCGCAGCACGGTGGAGTCGGTCAGATCGCGCTGCCAGCGGGAGACCGGCAGTTTGCTGGCCAGGTGGCCCAGCACCGCGTTCGCCAGACCCAGGTTGCCCTCGGAGTTTTCGAAGTCAATCGGGTTGACCTTGTGCGGCATGGTGGAGGAGCCAATCTCACCGGCAATGGTCTTCTGCTTGAAGTGGTTGAGGGCGATGTAACCCCAGATGTCGCGGTCAAAGTCGATCAGGATGGTGTTGAAGCGCGCGATGCAGTCGAACAGCTCCGCAATGTAGTCATGCGGCTCGATCTGAGTGGTGTAGGGGTTCCACTGGATGCCAAGGGAGGTCACGAACTCTTCGCTGAACTGGTGCCAGTCAACGTCCGGGTAGGCCGCCAGGTGGGCGTTGTAGTTGCCGACCGCGCCGTTGATTTTGCCGAGGATCTCCACCTGGGCCAGCTGGCGGTACTGGCGCTCCATGCGGTAGGCGACGTTGGCGAACTCTTTGCCGATGGTGGACGGCGTGGCTGGCTGGCCGTGGGTGCGTGACAGCAGCGGGATGTCGCGGTATTGCAGGGCCTGGGCCTTCAGCGCGTCAATGATTTTGCGCCAGAAGGGCAGCACCACCTCTTCACGCGCGGTGTGCAGCATCAGCGCATGGGAGAGGTTGTTGATGTCCTCGGAGGTGCAGGCGAAGTGGATGAACTCGGAGACCGCGTGCAGCGCAGGCACCGCCGCCACTTTCTCTTTCAGGAAGTACTCCACCGCCTTCACGTCATGGTTGGTGGTCTTCTCGATATCCTTGATCCGTTGCGCATCCTGCTCGTTGAAATTGGCCACGATCTGGTCAAGGTAAGCGTTTGCGTCGGCGTCAAATGCAGGAACTTCAACAATGCCTGCACAGGAGGCCAGTTTTTGCAGCCACCGTACTTCAACCTGCACGCGGAATTTCAGCAGACCGAATTCGCTGAAAATGGCGCGCAACGCGCTGACTTTATCACCGTAACGTCCATCAACGGGGGAAACGGCGGTCAGTGAGGATAATTCCATCGGGAGCAACTCCTGGGTATTGGTTAACATTGAGCTAGGATTTTCTTGGCCTGTTCAAACAGGCGGTTACGCGAAAACATCAGTTGCAGGCGGCCGCCGCCCACTTGGTGCCACAGTACCGCGGCACGGATGCCGGCCAGCAGCGCCGCGCGCACGCGGGCCTGAGTTTGCGGGTTTTGCAGCACGGCGGGGGAGCCAGTGACCTGAATGCGTGGGCCGAGCGGGCTGACCACATCCACATAGATGCTGGCCATCGCGCTCATCAGGGTGTCAGATTCAAGATCGAAGTGAACCAGCTGGCGCTCCAGCTGGCTGATGCGGGTGGAGAGGCTCTCCAGCGCGCCCTTGTTGGCGCTGAGCTTGCGCTCCAGCACCATCAGGCTGAGGGTGTAGCGGGTCAGTTCGGCGCCCGGCCCCTGACGTTGGGCATTCAGCACGCCCAGCAGGGTCTCCAGGCCGAGCATCAGGTTGCTCTCATCATTACCGAACACCGCCAGCGTGGATGCCGGGTTGGTCTCCAAAATGCTCTTCAGCGAGACCGCCAGCGCGTCGCGGTTGCACTGGCCCTCATGGGCCAGCTGCTGTGCCAGCCGGGCGGCCTGACAGATCCCTGCCAGCGCCAGCGTGATGTCACGGTAATTTTTCGCCACGTTTACCCCTGTATGCGTTGTTCGATGATGCCGCCGCCGAGGCAGACCTCATCCAGGTAGAAGACCGCCGACTGGCCGGGCGTGACCGCCGCCACCGGCTCATCGAAGCGCACCTCAATGCGCCCCTCGTCCAGCGGCGTCACCAGACAGGGGATATCCTGCTGGCGGTAGCGGGTTTTTACCGTGCAGCGCAGCGGGGCGCTCAGCGGCTGGCGGTCAACCCAGTGCAGTTGCTGGGCGATCAGGCCGGTGGACATCAGGCGCGGGTGCTCATGGCCCTGCGCCACCACCAGCACGTTGTTCTCCACATCCTTGTCCACCACGTACCACGGATCTTCGCCGCCATCCTTGATGCCGCCGATGCCCAGCCCCTTGCGCTGGCCGAGAGTGTGGTACATCAGCCCCTGATGCTGGCCCATCTCCACGCCGTCAACGCTGACGATGCGCCCCGGCTGTGCCGGCAGGTAGCGGCCAAGGAAGTCACGGAACTTGCGCTCGCCAATGAAGCAGATGCCGGTGGAGTCCTTCTTCTTGGCGGTGATCAGGTCAAGTTGCTCGGCGATGCGGCGCACCTCCGGCTTCTCCAGTTCGCCGACCGGGAACAGGCTCTGGGCGATCTGCTCGTGGCTCAGGGTGTAGAGGAAGTAGCTCTGGTCTTTGTTGTTATCCACGCCACGCAGCAGGCGGCTGACGCCGTCCACGTCCTGACGGCGCACATAGTGGCCGGTGGCGATGTAGTCCGCGCCAAGATCTTCCGCGGCGAACTCAAGGAACGCCTTAAACTTGATCTCTTTGTTGCAGAGGATGTCCGGGTTGGGGGTGCGGCCCGCCTTGTACTCTTCCAGGAACAGCTCAAAGACGTTGTCCCAGTACTCGGCGGCGAAGTTGACGGTGTGCAGCTCGATGCCGAGCTTGTCACACACTGCCTGCGCATCCGCCAGATCGGTGGCGGCGGTACAGTACTCCTCGCCGTCATCCTCCTCCCAGTTCTTCATAAACAGCCCGGCCACCTGATAGCCCTGTTGCTGCAACAGGTAAGCGGAAACCGAGGAATCGACGCCGCCGGACATGCCGACGATTACTTTTTTCTGACTGTTCTCTGACATGGGGATCTCACGAGCCTGGATTACTGGGCGGCGTGCGCAGTGGCACACGTCGCGCGGCAGTGGGCGGGACGGCCGGCCACTGCCAGTTAAAAACGAGCGCCGGATTTTAACACGTTGGCGGCCCTGCTGCACCGCCGAATGCAACAATCATGCAAATTGTCTAATGGGGAAAGGGCCAGTGGAAGGCCGCCAGCAGCGACAGCGGATAGCGCTCCGGCTGCTGCCAGCAGCGCAGCGTCTCGGCCACCAGCGGCGAGCGCAGGTTGGGCGCGCTAAGGATCTCGTCGGCCGTCAGCCACAGGCAACGGTCGATGTCGCTGTCCTGCGGTGCTGTCGCCACCGGCTCCGGCAAGGTGAGCGTAAAAGCGAAGCGCAGGAAGGGGGTGTTGTCCGGCGCAATCCACTGGTGCAGGCGCAGGAAGTGCTCCACCCGCGCCTCAACGCCAGTCTCCTCATACAGCTCGCGCTCGGCCGCCTGTACCAGCGTCTCATTGGCCTCCAGATGGCCAGCCGGTTGATTCCACAGCGCCTTGCCGCGCACGGTCTCCTCGACGATCAAAAACTTTCCCTGCGCATGAACCACGCAGGCGACGGTGACATGGGGTTTGAACATGAATTTCTCCGTTGGCAGCGAGCGGGTTGGGGCAGGGCAAAGAGTGCCCTCCCGCTAACACTATACCAAAAGCGCCGGGGGGCCGCCGACAGGCGTGTCAGCACTGCCCCTCGACAAAGATCGCCCACAGCGCCTCCACCGCGCGCGACATGCTGGCGGCTGGCCGAAACAGACGGATGTCAATCGGCACCCACAGACCGCTCTCCGCGGGCGCCGCCGCCGCGATGTTCCCTGCCTGAACATCGGGTGCGGCCAGCGTCTCCGGCAGCCAGGCCACCCCCTCGCCGGCCTTGACCATCGCCAGCAGCGTCGCGGCCAGATCGGCGGTAAACACCGCCTCCATGCCGCGCTTGGCGCGGTTGATCGCCGAGGTGGCAGCAATGATCCGCCCCAGCCCGGACTCCGCAGAGAAAGAGAGATAGGGGAAGGGCTGGCCGCCGGTGACGCGCCAGCGCGGCCGCCCGCTCTCCGGCAGGCACTGGGCGTAGGGGATCAGCCGCTCCTGGCCGAGGCGCACGCTCAGGTACTTCTGCTGCTCCAGATGGATATGCATGTGCGGGTGGGAGTAGCAGAGCAGGAACTGCGCGTCACCCTTCGCCATCATTCGCTCGCAGGCGCTCAGGGAGTCTGACAACAGACGGAAAGAGCCAAAACGGGCGATTTTTTCATTCTCGCGCATAAGTTGCGGGAAGAAGGAGAAGGAGAGTGAGTGGGTCGCTGAAAAGATCACGTCTGGCCGGGTGTCGCCCGCCGCCTCATTTGCCTCGCTGCGCAGCGTGTAGAGCGCGCGGATAATCCCCGGCACCTGCTGTATAAACACCTCGCCCGCCCGCGTCAGGGCCACGCCGCGCCGGTTACGCTCAAACAGCGGCGTGCCCAGCCACTCCTCCAGCGACTGGATGCGTCGGCTAAATGCTGGCTGGGTCACATATCGTGCAACCGCCGCGCGCGAAAAATTCAGCGATTCCGCCAGCGCGAGACAGTCTTCCAGCCACGTCAGTTCCAGGTGATGCCGGTTTTGCATAACAGACTTCCTGATTTGCATTAGATAAGCCCAGTGCCAGCCCATAAGATGGCGAAATAGCCAGCACGCATCACCCACTTTGCCATCCTGAGTGATCCCGCTTGCCAATAAAGTGGCATCGCCAAATGATAACTGACCCCTGAGGGAGAGAACATGCGTATCCTTGACGTTGTAGAGATAACCCAACCCATCGCGTCCCCCATCCGCAATGCCTATATCGATTTCAGCAAAATGACCGCCAGTCTGGTCGCCGTGGTAACGGATGTCGAGGTGGCGGGGCGCCGCGTGGTGGGGTATGGCTTCAACTCCAATGGCCGCTACGGGCAGGGCGGGCTGATCCGCGAGCGCTTCCGTGACCGTATCTTGCAGGCACCGCCGGAGAGTGTGCTGAACGCGCGCGGCGATAACCTCGACCCGCACGCCATCTGGGATGCCATGATGAGCAACGAGAAACCGGGTGGGCACGGCGAGCGCTCGGTGGCCGTCGGCACGCTGGACATGGCTATCTGGGATGCCACCGCCAAGATTGCCAACCTGCCGCTGTTCCGTTTGCTGGCGCAGATGAAGGGCGTCGAGGCCAACCCGCGCGTGTTTGTCTACGCGGCGGGCGGTTACTACTACCCCGGCAAGGATCTGGGCGCGCTGCGCCAGGAGATGCGTGGCTACCTCAACCGTGGCTATACCGTGGTGAAAATGAAGATCGGTGGCGCCCCGCTTGAGGAGGATCGACGCCGCATTGAGGCCGTACTGGAGGAGATTGGCAGTGAAGGGCGGCTGGCGGTGGACGCCAACGGCCGTTTCGATCTGGAAACCGCCATCGCCTATGCAAAAATGCTGCGGGAATACCCCCTGTTCTGGTACGAAGAGGCGGGCGACCCGCTGGACTACGCCCTACAGGCAGCGCTGCCAGCGTTCTACCCCGGCCCGATGGCCACTGGCGAGAACCTCTTCTCCCATCAGGACGCCCGCAACCTGCTGCGCTACGGCGGGCTGCGCCCCGATCGCGACTACCTGCAATTTGACTGCGCGCTCTCCTATGGGCTGGTCGAATACCTGCGCACGCTGGAAGTGCTGGAGCAGTTTGGCTGGTCTCCCTCCCGCTGCATCCCACACGGCGGCCACCAGATGTCATTGAACATTGCCGCGGGCCTTGGGCTGGGTGGCAACGAGAGCTACCCGGATCTGTTCCAGCCCTATGGCGGCTTCCCGGACTCCGTCACCGTTGAGGCGGGGTACATCACCATGCCGGAACTGCCGGGCATCGGTTTTGAGGGCAAAGCTTCCCTGATCAAAGAGATGCGCGCGCTGGCGGAGTAGCCGCACCTTATCCTCTCCCAGCCTTGGGAGGGGACATTACCCCCTAAAAAAACAGCGAAAAGCGGATTCATCAAGGAGCAGTAAACCTCACCCCTTACCCTACAAAAGCCCGATGACGAGGACGTTACCATGAGTGTCCCTTCCCTGCGTGAACACAGTCTGGTCGGTAACAAGCGGTGGACCATTATCCTGCCCGCCGTGTTTATCATGTACACCCTCTCTTTCTTTGACCGCGTCAACATTGGCATGGCGCTCCCCCATATTGTCGCTGAACTGAAACTGACGCCGGTGGAGGCCGGCTGGCTGGGTGGCGCATTCGCCTGGGGCTATGTGGCCACGCAGTTTACGGCCGGTTGGCTGGCCCTGCGTTTTGGCTCGCGCCGGGTGATTGGCGTCAGCCTGCTGCTGTTTGGTGCCTGCGCAATGGTCACTGGCTTGACCCGTAACTTCAGCGACCTGATTGCCGTGCGTTTTTTGCTGGGGCTGGCGGAAGGCCCGATTCAGGCGGCGACCGCGATGTTTCTGGCGCAGTGGTTTATGAAGCGCGAGCGTGGCCGGGCCTTCGGCATCTGGAACCTGAGTCTGGGGGCTGGCGCATTTTTGGCCGGGCCAATCTCCGGCTGGATTTTGGCGCACCATGACTGGCGCATGATGATGGTGATTGAGGGCGCGCCCGCCTGGCTGTTCTGCGCCATCTGGTTTTATCTGGTGCCGAAAAATATTCAGTCCGCCCGCTGGCTTAGCCAGTCAGACCGGGAGGTGATCGAGGCGGAGCTGGCGGCCGAGCAGGCGCACCACGCCGAGCAAAAATCCGACCCGTGGTGGACGATTTTGCGCATACCAGCGCTGTGGCTGATGCTGGCTGGCTACTCGCTGCACAGTATGCTGGCGTATGGCTTTACCCTGTGGCTGCCGACGGCGCTCAAGGGCTATGGCACGTTGAGCGAATTTATGGTGGGGTTTATCAGCGGCCTGCCGTTCCTGATGACGATGGTGGGCATCTGGTATATCACGCGCCGCTCTGACCGGTTCAACCAGGAGCGGCGGCTACATGCGGCCATCCCTACCGTGCTCTGCGGCGTGGCGCTCTCGGCCGCTGCGTTCGTGCCGCAGTCACTCTACTGGCTCCAGATTGCGCTGTTTATGTTCGTGGGCCTGACAATGAAGATGCTGGTGCCACTGGTCTATGTGCGGCTTACCGAGATCCTGCCCACCCGCAAGGCGGTGCCAGCGGTAGCGTTTGTCGGGGCGTGCAGCAACTTTATCGGCCAGTTTGGCGGCCCGCTGGTGGCGGGCTACCTGAAACACCTCGGCGGCGGCACGGAGATGACGCTGGCTTGGGGGGTGCTGGGGCTGTTCTCGATCGTGGGCGGGGCATTGTTCGCTTCGGCCATCGGCAAGCATGAGCGTCTGTGGGATTTGAAAGCGGCGTTCAGGAATCCGGCTCGGCGCACGCTCCCGACCGGCGAATAGCGAGCGTGGAGGAAGCGGCCGCTACAGGTGCGGCGGCCGCTTTGCCGCTACAGGCGTGGCACTTCACGCCACTCGCCCGGTGCCAGATCGCCGAGGGTGGCCTCGCCCAGTGCGTAGCGGATCAGGCGCAGGGTCGGGAAGCCGATGTGGGCGGTCATCCTTCGCACCTGACGGTTGCGCCCCTCATACAGGGTGATCTTCAGCCAGGCGGTAGGAATGGCCTTGCGCTCGCGGATCGGAGGATTGCGCGGCCAGAGCCACGCGGGTTCTTCTACCCGCTCCACGCCAGCCGGCAGGGTCGGGCCATCCTTCAGCGTCACGCCGTGGCGCAGCGCCGCCAGCGCCGCCTCATCCGGCTCGCCCTCCACCTGCACATAGTAGATTTTGCCGGTACGTTTGCCCGGCTGGGTGAGCTGTGCCTGCAACTGGCCGTCGTTGGTCAGCACCATCAGCCCCTCGCTGTCGCGATCGAGGCGACCGGCGGCGTAGATGCCGGGCAACGGAATGAAATCTTTCAGCGTGGCGCGGCCCGCCTCATCGGTAAATTGTGGCAACACGTCAAACGGTTTATTGAACAACACAATGCGCCGTGGGCCAGCAGGCGCTGCCGGACGCGCGGCGGGCGGGGCGCTGAATCGTTTAACGCGGTGATTTTTAACAGGGAATTTTTTCATAATCTTTGACGTTGAACTGAATAGGCGCATTATAGCCGATAACGCTTTCAGATTGGCGCGAGCAAAATATTCAAGTAGTATTGACACGCATCTTACAAATCATTAACAAAGTGCGCTTTGAAGGAGAGGTTAATGGAAAGCAAAGTAGTTGTTCCGGCGGAAGGTGAAAAGATTTCGGTTGATGCTCAGGGGAAACTGGTTGTGCCACATAACCCGATCATCCCGTTCATCGAAGGTGACGGCATTGGCGTTGACGTGACCCCCGCCATGATCAAGGTTGTGGATGCAGCGGTTGAGAAAGCTTACAAGGGTGAGCGTAAAATTTCCTGGATGGAAATTTACACCGGTGAAAAATCGACCCACGTTTACGGCGACGATGTCTGGTTGCCAGAAGAGACCCTCGACCTGATCCGCGAATACCGCGTCGCCATCAAAGGCCCGCTGACCACCCCGGTCGGTGGCGGTATCCGCTCCCTGAACGTCGCCCTGCGCCAACAGCTGGATCTCTACATCTGCCTGCGTCCGGTGCGTTACTACCAGGGCACCCCAAGCCCGGTCAAACGCCCGGAAGACACCGACATGGTGATTTTCCGTGAAAACTCCGAAGACATCTACGCGGGAATCGAGTGGAAAGCTGGCTCTGCCGAAGCAGACAAGGTGATCAACTTCCTGCAAAACGAGATGGGCGTGAAGAAGATCCGCTTCCCGCAGCAGTGCGGCATCGGCGTCAAGCCGTGCTCGGAAGAGGGCACCAAACGTCTGGTGCGCGCGGCGATTGAGTACGCGATCACCAACGACCGTGACTCCCTGACCCTGGTGCACAAAGGCAACATCATGAAGTTCACCGAAGGCGCGTTCAAGGACTGGGGCTACCAGTTGGCACGTGACGAGTTCGGCGGCGAGCTGATCGACGGCGGCCCGTGGATGAAGATCAAGAACCCGAATAGCGGCAAAGAGATCGTCATCAAAGACGTGATCGCTGACGCCTTCCTGCAACAGATCCTGCTGCGCCCGGCTGAATATGACGTCATCGCCTGTATGAACCTGAACGGCGACTACATCTCTGACGCCCTGGCAGCCCAGGTTGGCGGCATCGGCATCGCGCCGGGCGCCAACATCGGTGACGAGTGCGCCCTGTTCGAAGCGACCCACGGCACCGCGCCGAAGTACGCCGGTCAGGACAAGGTGAACCCAGGCTCCGTGATCCTCTCCGCTGAGATGATGTTGCGCCACATGCAGTGGTTCGAAGCGGCAGACCTGATCGTCAAGGGCATGGAAGGCGCAATCGCCGCCAAGACCGTGACCTATGACTTCGAACGCCTGATGGAAGGCGCCACCCTGCGTAAGTGCAGCGAGTTCGGCGACGACATCATCAGCAACATGTAAGCATCATTATCTGCCTGAACGGGAGCCAAGCGGCTCCCGTTTTTTTTGCCTGCGCAGGGGGCCGGGCCTTTGTTGAAGTTGTGATGTGCGACAGGAATGGTTAATCCATGCTCACCTATACTCTTTAAGCCCATATCGGGTGGATGGAGGTACTTATGTCTGAACGTCCTGATGAATTTGAACCATTGCCGGATGATGAAGTGGTGCCGGGTGATACACCGGAGGAGATCCCAGGTGGCGGCGACCCGCTGGGAGATGATGAGGTGGCGGATGATGATGTCATAGGGGATGACGATGTGGTCGGCGACGACGATATGGTCGAGGATGACTATGAGGATGATGAGGATGAGGACGATCTGACACAATCACCTTAACTCCCGGCCTGTGGGGTAACCACAGCACGGCACAATGAAAAAAACCGCCTCTTCAGGCGGTTTTTTTATGGCGTCAGCCCGGCTCCCTGGCCTCTGGCAGGCGCGCCAGCGCCTGGCGGTAGAGGGCGTCGCTGTGCTTGTCCAGCGGGAAGCGCACCACGCCCTGATAGCCGGGCTGGTCAATCGGCACGATGTCCGGGTGTGACCCCAGCTTGCCGGAGGCGAGGCAGAGGCCGCTGGTGGGCGCCTCCTGCCACACCTTGCCGATGCGGTCGCAGGCGTCCACCCAGACAAACAGGTCATCCGGCCGGAAGTGGGAGAGCTGCTCATTGAGCGGCGCCAGCAGGTAGGTCTCAAACTTCGCCTCAATCTTCTGGTTGCCCACCTTCAGGATCAGCGGGTACTTAAAGGTGCTGCCAGCAAAGGAGAAGCTGTGGCTCTCGAGATCGACGTTATAGCGCGTGATACGCTTCGGCACGCCCCATAGCTCAATCAGCGCTGGCATCCAGGAGGTGATGCGGCCGCTGAAATCCGCCATCGTGGAGGCCAGCGAGGCATTGCTCAGGCTGCTGCGGCCAAGGCCAATGAAGTTGTCGCCGCCGAGCAAGTCCAGCACCGTCGCGCCGTTGTCCAGCGTGCTGCGCGGCTGGCTGTTCAGGCCCTGCTGTTCGCCGCTGCCATCCAGGATAAAGAACAGATCGCGGCGATCGTGGCGGGTGAGCTGGCTCCAGGCGGTGTTGTTCATCGCCAAATGATCGGAGGAGAGCACAATCACCGTGTCTTTGTAGTAGGGCGACTGCTGGATGCGCTGGATGAATTTCGTCACCGTCTCCTGATTGCAAAGGATGGCGCTCAGGGAGCGGTTCTCCTTGCCGCCGCTGCGGTAGCTGTTCTGGCGGCAGCTGCGCGACACATAGCCATCCGGGTGATGGGTATCCACCGTCAGGGTAAAGAGGGCGAACGGCTGGCCCTGCTGGGAGAGGGTCTCAAACTGGCGATAGGCCAGATCCAGCAGGCTGTCGTCATACAGCCCCCAGTCATTGACATAGCCCGGATCGGGCAGCTGTGGTTGCAGCTCCTTGCGGCCATAGACATGGTCAAAGCCGTGGGCATTGAGGAACTGCCCCTTGCCGGCAAACGCCAGATCCGCCCCTTGGTAGAAGTGCAGGCTGTAGCCGGAGGCTTTCAAAATATCCCCCAGACACACCTTGCCGGGGTAGAAGCCATCCACCTGATTGGCCGCGTTGGCGTCAAAGGGGGCAAACAGCGGGATGCCGCACTGGGAGGCAACAATGCCAGCGATGGTGTATTCGGTGCCGGGCAGTTGGCGGGTGTCGCTGAAGTCCAGCGCCTGCTGTTTGACTGGCGTTAAATCTGGGGTCAGGCCGGGGAACTCCTGCTCATCAAAATAGGTGCGCTCAAAGCTCTCGGCGTAGATATAGACCAGATTGCGCTTGCGGCCCTCAATCAGCGTGGTCGGCGTTTTGTAGTAGGTGTAAAACTCCTCACCCTTGTTGGCGTGGCGCGACTTGATCATGGTGTAGATCTCGCCGGTGGCCGGGGTAATGATCAAGGAGGCGCTCACCAGCCCCAAAGCCAGCAAATTGTAGGCGGGCCGGGTTTTCATTCGCCGCCCGTGCAGCAGCGCCCATAACACCGCCGCCATCACCAGCAGCAAGCCGCCAGTCAGGCTCAGGGCGGGCATCAGGTATTTGCCCATTCCAGCGCCCTGGAGATTGCTGGTCAGGGTATAGAGCACCGAATCATTGATGCCATTACCGGTAAAGTAATTACTGGCATACCAGATGATATTTAGCAGAATAAATATCACGGAGGTTAAAAAGAGCGAGATCAACCAGTAGAGGTTGTTAATCCCTTTTCGGAAAGCGATAAGTATCGATATAACGAATAATAATATTGACAATAATTCAGGAAAACTAATTGTCACAATGCGCATCCTCAAGATATGTCAATGAATAACCAGTTAAAAAAGGAAAAGCGGGGCCGGCGGAAAGGCAGCAGAAATAGGAAGCGGGCCAAGAGTAGACAGTATATTACATGGGGAATGGGTGGTCAGGCCACTGCGGTTGGTTTTTTATGAGGTGTCTCCCAAATATTATGACAGTTCCGTTTAACTTTTGTTTAAGCTGCGGCATCAAGGAGTTGGAAAAAAGTCAGTGGCGGCATACTGGGGCAGGGCGGTATGCTGGGTGATCTTTCATCCAAGGGAGTGACATTATGCCGCATGTAAAACACCTGATTCCTGCCCTGTTCGCCCTCGGCCTGGCCGGTTGCAGCACCACAGAGAGTGCGCCAATGGGGGCGCTCTCACCTGGCGCCCATGCGCAGGAGATCCGCCGTGAACAGACCGCCAACCTGACGCGCGTTGGCGTGGCCTCAGCCACGGTCTATGGCAATCCGATGAACGCCGCGGAACTGATCCAGAAAAAGGCCGATGCCGCGGGCGCGCACTACTATTTTGTTTCCAAAGTTGAACCCACGCAGGCACCAGACCAGTGGGTCGCGGAGGCCACGCTCTATCGTTAAGGGCGTTACTGCTCGCTGCCGCACGCCATCATCACAAAGATCCGGCGGCAAGGTGCGGTAGCATCATCTACGCTGAAAGGGAGACACAAAAAAAGGAGAGAAATCATGACGACGGATGTGCAGTTCACCCGCCAGGAACCGGCCAGCAGCCACAACATTATTGTGGGCGACATTGTGCGGCTGGAGACACGAAACCTGAGGCACGTCTATCTGCTGGACGTAATGCTGAGTCGCCGGGAAGGCGATGCTTTGATTGGCAATATTGTGGTGGCCTCGCCTACCACGGATATCCCGGTCGACCTCTGGGAGCTGCGGCAAGGGCAGGAGGTCACGTTCCACCAAGAGAACATTATCAATCGTCGCCAGGATGCCGGCCATGCGTGAGGCCGGCCCCTGGCCGCTTATGCTGCCCCAGCGCGGGAGCGCTTTGTAAAATTTTGTATAGTCTTGAATAACCAGCGAAATCGGCTAGGCTTAAGGTAGCTGACAACAAAAAGGAGAGGCTGCATGGATCTTATCCGAATTATTATCGCCATTATCTTGCCACCACTGGGCGTCTTTTTGCAGGTAGGCTTCGGCGGGGCCTTCTGGCTGAACATCCTGTTGACGCTGCTCGGCTACATCCCCGGCATCATCCACGCTGTCTGGATCATCGCCCGCCGGTAGATCCTCCCCCGGCTTCCTCTGCTAGACTTTAAACAGTCACGCCCAACATGGCCTGCGGGTGCGCCACCCGCAGGCGTCTTTCCGGGCGCTGGCGTCGTTCAGAGGGAACAGCCATGGAAAATCATGCTTCACTAGAAGAGTTAACGGCCCGCATTGAGGCGCTGGAACAGCGTGAGCAGAGCCTGACCTACGCCTCCCATGCCTATCAGGCCATCATCACCACCCTGTTGGGTTCCATCGACAAGCCTACCCGTGACAAAGTGATCGCGCTGGTGGAGCAGGCCCATGAGATTGCGTTCAACCGAGCGGTCAATCAGGCCAACACCAAACAGACCACCCTGATCAAAGGGGCAGATGAGGTGGCGCAGCGAATGTTCATCTTCGCCCAGCGTGACCGCCGCGATCCAGACTGACGCCTATTGTCAGGCCGTTCGACAGCTGCTACAACACAGGGCCACCCCCGGCATAATCCGCGTGTCCAGGCCACCTCGTGGCCGCCAGAGAGGCGTTTACGTGCATGAACACTTTTACCCTGTTGTACCGCATCATCCGCCAGGCCCTGCTGGCGTCACTGCCGCAAGCCCATGACCTTAACCCGCTGCTGACCCTCAACCGCGCGCTGGCGACCGGCCAGTTGGGCGAGGAGCGGCGCGACTGGCAGATCCAGCGCTTGAGCAATGAGGAGGAGCCGAGCGGCAGCATCTTCGCCACCGAACCGCTCTATGAGTACTACTTCTGCCGGGGAGAGAGTGCCGAGCGCATCGACCCACAGGAGGCGAACGCCCGCGCCCTGATGGATGACTTTGACGCCATGGTGCGTTGGATGGTGGTCAATGACTACCTGTTTCTGGACGGCCAGGACTACGTGGTGCTGGAAAAGTGCCTGAAAACCCCGGCACTGACCATCAGTGACGAGCGTCAGGGCTAATTCACCTTACTCTTATCCTTGAGCATATTAATGGCCGCGCCCAGCATGATGCGGCGCTGGGTATTGCTGGTGGCGTGCAACTGCTCCACCAGCAGATCCACCAGCGCGGCCGTGCTGAGCGGCTGCTGCTGGCGACGCAGTTGGATCACCCCTTCGCCAATGATCCGTGTCACCTCATCCCATAATGGCTGAATCTCGTGTTCCGAGAACTTCATGCTCACCTCGGCTTTGTTTAAATTATCATCAATTTAACACCTGTAGATCGTCAGGCAACCCCTGTGGCGTGGTTTAGGGCAAATTTCTGCCGGCGATCAAAAGTCAGCGTGCTCCTGGGCAGGCAGCCCATACCCCTCGATAAAGTCCTCCACCGGCATACAGGCGGCGTGGCGCAGGCGCTGCTCCTCCATAGCCCGCAGGCACTGTGGCTGTGTGTTGAACGCATCAATGACCAGATCGTCACAACCGCCACCCAAGTAACAGATTGACAGGATTAGCGCATACATGGCTCAGGGTTCCTTGTTCATCACTCCCGTGCGAGCGGGAAAAAGGGGTTCGCACAGGGTAAGCATAGCGCCGCCGGCCCATTGTTACCGCATCCGGCCCCGGGCGGTCGCTGCCACCGTCGCGGGCGTCTGCCCCAAAACAGGACAACAGGGTTACATTTTTCTCAACTTCTGCCACTCGAATGCACAACGGGATGCCAGCTTTGTGACAGAACTGGCATTTCGGAAAATAGCCACGCCCTATCAGAACAATTAGCTGTCAGATCAGCGGCAAAAGGTGGAGGATGGTGTAAGATTAATCTTAGTCGCTGAGGCGATATTCATAAAAACAGTTGTCGCTGGGAGGTCGTTATGCACTATATGGTTCAATCACGTTTGTCCTATGTTTTGGCCGGTTGTGTTGCGTTTTGGTGCACGGTAGCGTGGCTGGTGGTTTCGCTCGCCAACTAATCCCCCCAATCGAACTGCGTTCAGGAGAACCCGCCACGGCGGGTTTTCCGCTTTTGGCGGGCAGGGCAGCCGCATGGTATGCTTGGCGGCCATTCTGTTGTAGAAAATTGTGATTGAGGTAACCCATGTCAGAGATGTTGACGCAGGATCAGGAGCTGGTGTCCGACCTGGTCGCCTGCCAACTGGTGATTAAGCAGATTTTGGATGTGATTGAGATCATCGCGCCCGCTGAAGTGCGCGACAAAATGTCCCACCAGTTGAAAAGCATCGATTTCAGCCGCCATCCCGCCGGTGCCGATCTGGTGACCCAGCGTGCCGTCCAGAAAGCCATCGCGCTGATCGACCTGAAGTTTACCCCGACCACGGAGTAACCCAAACCCCGCGCTGCGGGGTTTTTTCCCTCTACTCCACCACTTCCGCCATCTTTTTCAGCACCGGGCATTGGCTTACGCCTACGATGCCGCTGTCAGAGTGCAGGTACTGGGCGCTCACCACGCCACGCGCGGTCAGGTAGTGGCACTGCAGGCCAAGGCCCGCCGCGTTCTGCGCGCTGCCCACCAGCACGCCATAGCCTGAAAATAGAAACAGGGCGTAGAGTAGTGCAATGAAAAATAGACCAAACCGCATGCGTTCTCCTGATTGTGACGGGCCGATAACCGGCCATCCGCCCGACTCTACGGCGTAGGCGGCCGCAGGGAAAGGGTAACACTCTGAAAAGCCGGGGCAGGCAATCACCGGCCAGTTACAGCATGGTTTAAGATAGGGGGCGTAACCTGACCCTCTCTCAGCCACGAAAGGGTGGAGCGCTGTTTGAAATTGAAAACCTTGGGCACTTTATTGCTGATTGGCGCGGCCTGTATCGCGCTTTACCTGCTGGCGCTGAACAGCTACTGCGACCAGGGGGGAAACTTTACCTTGGGCATGTGCTCGGTCACCTCGTTTATCCCCTTCTAGGGCGTTGTCCGGCACCGGCCAGCCGGTATAGGATAGGGGTTTGGTCATTGAGTAGGTAGGACGGGCAATGTTTGAGTTTTTATCGGGATCTTCTGGCGTGGCGTTACTGGCGCTTTCGCTGGTCAGCGCGCTGTTGCTGCTGGTCATCTGGTTTATGGTGAACCGCGCCAGCGTCAGGGCCAACGAGCAGATCCGGCTGCTCACCGAGATCGCGGAGCAGCAGCGCCGCCAGACCGAATTATTGATGCAGCTGGCCAACCGCCAGGCTGGCACTCCCCCGCCGCCGGAGGAGGAGATCTCCCCCTTCCGTTTTGTACCAGAGCGTTAACCGCCTCCCTCCCTGACATGTCATAAAAGTGACGTAAAGCCGTCGTAAGCTGGGTCAACCTGAATCAGGAGGACCCTATGATTGACTGGGCTGAAGAGCAAGATAGCGACATTAACCGCACCATCGCCGAGTTGGTGGGCGAAAATCCCGACAAGTGGTATCCCTATGGCGGCATGAAGGGCAAGGATTATTGCAACAATCCGGCCGATGCCTGGCCGATCATCTGTACCTATCGCATCAACCTGCGTTTCCCCACCGACAACCCCGGCCAGCAATGGATTGCCTGCATTACCAATGAGCGTGGCGAATGGCTGGCTTACCACACCTGCCCATTGCGCGCCGCGATGGAGTGTTTCCTGTTAAGTCAGATGCCTATGCTGCAACAGGCCTGAAAATACGCTATATAAAGAGGGTGAGCGAAAGCAGAGCAAAAAGTCAGACCTTTTAACTGATTAATGTTTCTTCATGACGACAGTTTTGTCTAAGGCGGAGTCCATTATGAAGCGAATTATCAAAGGCGATAGAACCCTCTCCCATCTGGTCGTGGCCCATGCTGCCATCGACAGCCATGAAAAGGCCCACGGCACCCGCCGGCAGGGCTGGCCCTCAACTTACTTAGTCAATTATAAAGGCACGCGTGTGGCGGTGGAGGTCGTGACGCGGCGGCAATCTTATGTTGCCACCGTGATGGTAGGTGCCCGCAATCTCAGCAAGCTCTGTGGCATGGCGGCCTGACAGGGCCAGCAGCCGGTAAAGCCAGCCCAAGGGGCTGGCTTTTTTTGTGGGCGCTCAGCGCGCGTGGTGGCCCGCATTGCGTATCTCACGTTCGCCAAACAGCCGGCAGAGCGCGCGTGCCAGAGTCGCGGTGATGTCAATCACCACCACGCTCAGCATCACCAGCAGCATCACCAGACCATTGGCCGTCCACTTCACCAGTTTCAGGCCGCTGGCGGGCAGGGTGCTTCGCTGCCAGCCCTGGCGTGCCGCCCGGCCCAGCCGCGCCAGCGGCGAGGGGCGCCGTTTGGCCGCGGGGTGGGGGGTACTCTCTTGTTGCTTCATAACCACTCCTGACTGCATAGTTGGGTAACGGGCCTTGGCCCGGTGAGGCACCAGCCGCCACAGGGCGTACCGGGCCATTGATCATAGGCGACTGACCGGTGGGTGCCTTGATCGCACACCCGGATCAGCTTAGGACTTCACTCCCCGGTGCAGCGCCCCGCACCGAGGGAAAGGGCAGAGGAGCGCACCATGCGATATAAAAACCCCTACTATCAGGCTGACAAGCCCCACCACACCCCTGAAGGCTTTCGCAATCCCCAGCAGGCCCAGACACGGGCCGAGGGTGACTTCAAGCGGTGGCAGGAGGAGCGCAAACGGCAGGGGCTACCCAAGCCGCCGAAAAAGGGGTATGCCCACTTCATTGCCGACTGGTGGCAATCCCCCGACTTCAGCGGCAGCGAGGACGCCGCCTGGTGGCTGGGCCATGCCTGCCTGCTGTTCCGGCTGGATGGCCGTTATATCCTCACCGACCCGGCGCTGTCTGAGCGCGCCTCGCCCCTCTCATTCTATGGGCCAAGGCGCAAGACGCCGCCGGTGGTCACCGTTGAGCAACTGCCGCCCATCGACACGGTGCTTCTCTCGCACAATCACTATGATCATCTTGACAAGCGAACGGTCAAAAAGTTGCTTAAATGTTTCCCTGATGTGAGCTTTCTCGTGCCCTTAGGGATGAAACGTTGGCTCCAGCGGCAGGGTGTACGCCAGGTGAAGGAGCTGGACTGGTGGGACGAAACGCCACAGCAGGGGCTGACCTTCCACTGCGTGCCGGCGCAGCACTGGAGTATGCGCACCCTGTGGGATCGCAACCGCTCGCTCTGGTGTGGATGGGTCATCAATACCGCCCGCCAACGCCTCTACTTCTCTGGCGACAGCGGCTATACACCCCTGTTGCAACAGATAGGTGAGCGCTTTGGCCCCTTTGATCTGGCTGCGTTGCCAATCGGGGCCTATGCACCACGTTGGTTCATGGGGCCACAGCATATGGACCCGCAACAGTCGGCGGCATTGTTTCGGCAACTCAATTGCCGCCGCGCCATCCCCATTCACTGGGGCGTATTTGAATTAGCGGATGAATCCCTTGACGAACCACCGGAAATTTTGCGCGAAGCCATTCTGGCGGAGAATATATCCGAGCAGGCGTTCAGTGCGCTGAAAATCGGTGGCCGGATTAATTTAACCGGGCCAGAGAGCTGACCACTGGCGCGGGCTAACGGGTATTGATCGGCAATTTACGCCGGAAGCCCGGCGTAAGATAAATTAAATGTGGCTGATAATTATTGGTGAAATGTTATCGATTTGTTGAAGTCACTGACTTTAATGAGAACTATACCCATTTGGCTTAAGGTAACCGCGCAACCGATCGAAAGTCCCGTTAATTGTAGGGATATCAGCTGGCTGACCAGTGCTGTGACGCCCTCGGGGTCATCTGAGGGGGAGTGAGTAGGGCGGCCGACAACTCGTGGCAAAAAAGTGATCACAGCCTGATAAACAATCATCATACAAAAAATTTTTTAATGAATGGCTATTTTCCGGCACCTCTTTTATTAATAAAAGCTCAGTGATGGAGCAGGAAAAATAATAAGCCTAAATTTACCCCTATAAATATTTTCCTACTATTTTCCCCTTATGAAAATAATGGCTGTTGTTATGCGATATTCATTTAAGCAACGCAATTCAGACAGAGATAATAGGGTTTTTCTATCAACGCTATTTGTCTGGCTCATTTTTGACAGGTAAAGAGACGTCCAGCAGCGGTAGGTAAAAATCTGAAAATGCCGTGGTAGCAGGCTGCACCAATTTAGGGAGTCTGAAGGGCCATGACGGCGCATAACCCCGCCCACAGCCGTAGACAGGCCCCTTTGGGCAAAAAAAACCACTTTTCATCAAGCTGTCATAGAGTTAGGGTAAGGGCGGCATCAGTGAAGCGCTGCCAGCACTGGCGCAGGCTGTAGCGAAAATGGCGCTTTGCCACTGCGTGATCGGTGAGGATGGCTGAGAACAGAATGGGCTGGCCGGGGGAACCAGGTAACCAATTGAGTCAATTGCTTAATATTTCAACCTTTTAGGTAGGCTGCCCCAGCCCCTCGGTCAAATAATTTTTGCTCAAAAGTGCCCAATTGGCGCAGCTAAACCATTCTAAGTCTATCAATTTCCATAATAATTATCATTTTTGGATGTTTTCTGCTTACGGTTGGCAGATAAATGATCAATAATCAGTGCAGGGTTGTTATTGCTTAGCCGTATGGGAAGGGAATCACCCACCCCGGCGGAAGGCGTCAAATACAGAGCAGAAAATAGCGTGGCTATCAACTTATTTTCGCTTAAGGGCATGGTCAACGCGTTTAACCGTCTCAAATATGTGCGACATATCCATCGCTGATTAAAAATGGCTTGCCATTAATATCAATGTATGTGATAACGCATCTGGGTAAAACGAGGTACAGTTCTGTATATGTGTGGCATTTTCAGTAAAGAAGTTCTGAGTAAAGACGTTCACGTTGAATACCGCTTCTCTGCCGATTTTTATCTTAGTGCCTCAAGCAGTAACGACTCTAGTTTGTCTATGTAACGCCCACGGGCGGTTTAAACAATCCAAAGGAAATACTCAAGATGGCAAAGATCAAAGGTCAAGTTAAGTGGTTCAACGAGTCTAAAGGTTTCGGTTTCATCACCCCGGCTGACGGCAGCAAAGACGTGTTCGTACACTTCTCTGCTATCCAGGGTAACGGCTTCAAGACCCTGGCTGAAGGCCAGAACGTTGAGTTCGAAATCCAAGACGGCCAGAAAGGCCCGTCTGCAGTTAACGTAACTGCAATCTAAGCAGCGTCAGCTGTAAAAAAACCCGCCAAGTGCGGGTTTTTTTGTGGGCGCGTTATGGCGGCAGGATCACCAGCCCTGAGTGCTGGTTACGGCCCTTGATGCCAGGGTGAGCCGGATCGGCCGCGCGCCGGTGGCTATTGCGGCGGTAGCTGGTAAAGGCGAAGTGCGGCCCCTCTGGCTGCGCGCTGCGCTGGCAGATGGTGCAGGGCGCCAGATTATCCACCGCTGCAAAGCCCAGCGCCCGCAGCTTGGCGGCGGCGATGCCCGGCAGGTCAAGGTGGCGTGGCCGTGGCGTCATCCACTCTGCCGGCAGCGTCGGCAAGCGTTGGCGGAACGTCTCCACCAGCTCCTCACTCACTTCATAACAGCAGGCATGGGCCGCCGGGCCAATCGCCGCCACCCACTGTGACGGGTGATCGTCTTGCGCAATGTGCGCCGCCATCTGCTCCAGAACCCCTTCGACCAGCCCGCGCCAGCCGGCGTGCGCCACCCCAATCGCCGTGCCGTCGCGACGGCTGAACAGCACCGGCAGGCAGTCAGCGGTCAATACCGTGAGCAGGATGCCCGGCTGGCGGGTAAACAGCCCGTCCGCCTCACCGCACGGCTGCTGTGGCTGGCTCACCTCGACAATGCGGGTGCCATGCACCTGCTTTTTCTCGGGGGCGGTGGCGCGCCAGGGTTGCAGTACCTCCGGCATCAGGGCGCGCTTGTGGCCGAAGCCGTGGCGCAGGGTAGGGATTGCATCAAGCAGGGGAGAGAACGATTCCATAGGCCATCCGGGCAGCAGGGGAAAAGGGCAGTGTAGCCAGCCAGCCACTGCCTTGGCTAGCCCCATCGGTTGCACGGGCCGGCGTGGTTGATTAGACTGGCCGCCTTATTGACTGGCGGCAACATGCCGCGCTTACGGAATCTCTCATGGCTTATCAGTGTCCCCTCTGTCACCTGCCGCTGCGGCAGAACCATCAACAATGGCGTTGTGAAAATAACCACCAGTTTGACCGCGCCAAAGAGGGGTATGTCAACCTGCTGCCGGTGCAGCATAAACGCTCAAAGCAACCCGGCGACAGTGCGGAGATGATGCAGGCGCGCCGCGACTTCCTCGACGCGGGCCACTATCAGCCGCTGCAACAACGGGTGTGTGATCTGCTCGATCAGGCACTGCCAGCCGAAGCTCAGGCGGTGCTGGACATCGGCTGTGGCGAGGGCTACTACACCGCGGCGCTGGCAGGCCGCTTGGGCGCGCGGCGCACCCTCACGCTGTATGGGCTGGACGTTGCCAAGGTGGCGGTGCGCCATGCCGCCAAACGTTACCGGCAGGTCAACTTCTGCGTGGCCTCCAGCCAGCGTTTGCCGTTTGAGGAGAGTGTGCTGGACGCCGTGGTGCGCATCTATGCCCCGTGCAATGCGGCGGAGCTGGCGCGTACCGTCAAGCCGGGCGGCTATGTGCTGACGGTCGCACCGGGGCCACGTCACCTGTTGCAGCTGAAGGCGGCCATCTACGCACAGGTACAGTTGCATGTGGAGCAGGATGAGCAGTTGGAAGGGTTTACGCGTGTCGATCAGCAGTCGCTGGGATATACCCTGACGCTGACGGGGCCGGAGGCGTTACAACTGTTGCAGATGACGCCCTTTGCCTGGCGCGCCAGTGAGGAGACCCGTCAGGCGTTGGGAAGCAGCGGCCTGACGTGTGAAACGGATTTCGTCATCCGGCTGCACCAGCGGCAACCGGACGCCTGATCAGGCCAGCAGGCCGAGGTGCTGCAACAGGATGTTGCTGCCGATGCCAATCAGCACCAGCCCGCCAATGATCTCTGCCCGTTTGCCGAGCATCGGGCCGATAAAACGGCCAATCAACATACCGAGCGTCGCCATCACCATGGTGGCCATGCCAATCGCCAGCGCGGTATGGATGATATTGACTTGCAGGAAGGCCAGACCGACGCCAATCGCCAGGGCGTCGAGGCTGGTGGCAACGGCGGTGGCGGCCAGTACCCAGAAACTGTGGCAATCTTTGCAGGGTTCGGCGATATCCGGGGTTTTCAGCCCCTCCATCACCATACGGGCACCGAGGATAAACAGTAGGCCAAAGGCCACCCAGTGATCCCACTCCATAATGTAGCGGCTGGCCATCAGCCCCAGGCCCCAGCCAATCAGCGGGGTGATGGCTTCAATGGCACCAAAGATCAGCCCAGTGCGGAATGCTTCGCGGAAACGCGGACGATGCAAAGTGGCGCCCTTGCCAATTGACGCGGCGAAAGCGTCCATAGACATGCCAAAAGCAAGGATGAGCGTTGCGGAAAGATTCATGGAAAAAGCCTCGGCCGGGTGCCTTCATACGCACGTAACCCACCCCCGAACCTATTGACGGAGTTACATGCCTATGGTCTCGCCAACCTTACCTGGCTGCCCGCACCACGTTTTAGAAAAAAACGAGTATGTTGATACGGGCGTTTCTGAAATAGAGTGTTCAGAAACCGGCTACTCCCCAATGACGGCGCAACATTAGCATATTATTTCTGCCCCAGACAACACTAAATCTATATGGGTAAACGTCCCCGCATATACCGTGGTTAAATAACCACCAACTTCGGGCGGGAATAGAAAATAAAATAATGATTAGCCTGCATGCAGGAAAAACGGGGGAAGTGTTGAAAATAAAAGCAGATATAGCCAAAGCTATAATTGGAATATAGCCTTGGCTATATTTTTGTTTTTAAGTAACCTTTTGATCTTTATATAGAATGTTTTTTATGTTCTCGAGATCGCTTATATGTTGTACGTGAATTGGCAGCGCACGCTTTTCAAGTTGGATGAATAACACTCCCTGCTCAGATAAATGAAGATGACGAATGCGCGTATAGGAAATGAACCAGTTGGCGTAGTAAAACCCCTGCGGTTTAAACAGTAATTTGGGCCGACGGACAAAAGAAATATAGAGCGTGGCAATTAACAGGAAGGTCAGTAAATAGAGGGTAAGGGGATCACCCTGGCCGGAAAAATGGCGGTAAATCACGATACCGAGCAGCACGATAAAGATCACGCTATCCAGCCGGTTCTTTCGCAATAAGTTAACCTGCAACAAGGTGTTACCCCGGCGGCGCGGCAGCCACCACTCCAGGCACAGGGCATAGGCCAGCAACAGGGTGATACCCAACAGCAGCAGGCCGTTCGTCAGGGTCATGGGCGCTCCTCAGAGAGGCCGGGAGCCAGGCTCCCGGCAGGGGGATTACAAACCAAACAGGCCAACGGCGTAGCCGAGGATGCCAATCACGAAGAAGCCAATGATAATCCACAGCGCATTGACCTTATGCCGCAGCAGCCACATGCAGCCGAAGGTGAGCAGCAGCGGCACCAGTCCCGGCATCAGCTGGTCGAGGATGGTCTGTACCGTGGTGACCGTGGTGTTGCCGGCCTGGTCGGTGATGCGCGACACCTCCAGTGGAATGTTGACGTGCGTCCACTTGTTGACCAGCGCCCCCATCACAAACAGGCCGAGGATTGATGCCCCCTCGGTCATCTTTTGCAGGAAGCCGCCGCCCATGTCATTGACGATGTTTACCCCCTTGCGATAGCCATAGGCGACACCGTAGTAGCGCGTCACCAGCCGCAGCAGGTTGAACAGCACAAAGAACAGCACTGGCCCGAGCAGGCTGCCGGTCATCGCCAGCCCGGCGCCCAGCGCCGCAAACACAGGCCGCACGGTGCCCCAGAAGATCGGGTCGCCGACGCCAGCCAGCGGCCCCATCAGGCCCACCTTCAGGCCGTTGATGGCGCCGTCGTCGATGGGCGCACCGTTGGCACGCTGCTCCTCCATCGCCATGGTGACGCCCAGCACCGGCGCGGCCACGTAGGGGTGGGTGTTGAAAAATTCCAGGTGGCGTTTAATCGCCTGTTTGCGCTCCTCGGAGTTCTCCGGGTAGAGGCGACGGATCACCGGCACCATGGAGAAGCAGAAGCCCAGCGCCTGCATCCGCTCAAAGTTCCAGGAACCCTGGAACAGGTTAGAGCGCAGGAACACGTCGCGTACGTCGCCGGAGGTCAGTTTCTTCTGGTCGGGCGTCGTGGTTTGTGGGTTTTGGTGCTCACTCATCGGATTGCCCCTGTTAATCAAGTTCGTTATCGAGATCGTTATTGGCAGGCGCGGCAGCTTGGGTACCGGCCGGGCGGTTATATTTCGGGCTGAGCTGGATATAGAGGATCGCCATCACGATGCCGATCACCCCGAGCGCCACCAGGTTGAAGTTGGTGAAAGCGGCGGTGACGAAGCCCAAATAGAAGAAGGGCATCAGGTAGCCAGCGCGCATCATGTTGATCACCATCGCGTAGCCGACCACCACGATCATGCCACCGGCGATGTTCAGGCCGTTGGTAACCACCTCCGGGATGGAGCTGAGCAGGTCATTGACCACGGCGGTGCCCACCGACACGGCAACAATCGCCGCCGGGATGGCGATGCGCATGGCCTGCAAGATCAGCGCCGAGATGTGCAGCCAGGTGATGCCGGTCAAACTGCCGCGTTCGGCAGCCTTGTCGGCGGCGTGCTGGAAGGCCACCGTCAGGGTACGCACAATGATGGTCAGCACCTGTCCGGCGGCGGCCAGCGGAATGGCCAGCGCGATGCCAGCACCAATCGACTGCCCGCCGGCGATCACCAGAATGGTCGAGATGATCGACGCCAGCGCGGCATCAGGTGCCACCGCGGCGCCGATGTTCATCCAGCCAAGGGCAATCATCTCCAGCGTGCCGCCAATCAGGATGCCGGTTTTCATGTCGCCCAGCACCATGCCAATCAGGGTACAGGCCACCAGCGGGCGGTGAACCTGGAACTCATCCAGCACCGATCCCATGCCAGCGACGCAGGCGACGATAAAGATTAAAACGATTTGTAGGGTGGAGATCTCCATACACTCTCTCCTTCAGGCCAGTGGCCCGGTTGGGTGGGGTTGCGTCGCCGCGCGTCAGGCGCTGGCCTTGTTGATCAAATCCATCATTTTGAGCCGGCTGTCACTGGCGACCTTGCGCACCTCCAGCTCGATGCCACGCTCGTTCAGCTCCCTAAAGGCGCTGACGTCCTGATCATCGACGGAGACGGCATTGGTCAACTGCTTCTTGCCGATTTTATAGGCCATGCCGCCGATGTTGACGGAGTTGATGGCCACGCCCTCGCGCACCACCCGCAGCACATCCGTGGGGTTGGTGAACAGCAGCATCACGCGATCGTTGGCATATTTCGGGTTGTTGTAGACGCGCACCGCCTTGGCGACGTCGACCACATGGGCGGTGACGCCCGGCGGGGCGACCTGCTTCAGCAGGGTACTGCGCATGGTGTCGGCCGCCACCTCATCGCTGATCACGATAATGCGTGACACCCGCGTCTCCTTGGTCCAGCGGGTCGCCACCTGGCCGTGGATCAGGCGGTCATCAATGCGCGCCAGCCCAATCTGCATATGGCCGCCGGGGCCAGCGGGTGGCGTGCTGGCTGGGGCCGCGGGCGGTGGCGCTGTCGCCTCCGCGGCGGGCGCGCTGACCTCTGGCTCCAGTTCCAGGGTCTTGAGCGCCTTGACCCCCTGCCGGCCGCTCTCCAGCGCCACCCGCGTCAACGCCTCCAGCGTTGGGTTGTCGTCACGTGCCATAAAGGTTTCGGCCAGCATCGGGACATTCACCCCGGTGACCACTTCATAATGCTCTTCGCTGTGCGCGACCCGGCTGGCGGCATTGAACGGGCTGCCGCCCCAGACATCCACCAAAAACAGCACGCCCTCCTGGGTATCCAGGGTCTGGACGATCGCTTGGTATTTGTCGATCAAGGTTTCTGCATTCTCGCCGGGGACGAAATCGATAAAGGCCACATTGCTCTGCGCCCCCAATACCATCTCCGCGGTTTTCAGCAATTGCTCGGCCGCCTGCCCGTGCGTGCCGATGATAATAGCAATGCTCACTCGCTACCTCCTGTGGGTCTATTCCGGCGGCATCCCTTTTTTAGGCTGCCGTCCGGCTGGCTTTTGTTGGATAAAACAACGCCCGCTCCACCCTGGCGAAAAGGCGAAGAAATAATAAATACCCTAATATTTTCAGTTGGATGAACAACAGGCGTTAGCAACCCCATTTATTTTAGTCAGTAAAAAAATATTTTATGTGATGCCGCTCCGTTATTTGTTGATGCGTCAATCCAACGTAAAGCAGTGTAAAAAGTGTCACGTTCATGACCAGGTGATTCAAATTGTAAGCAGGGGATATGGCTGGTAAATAAAAATGCTGATACAGTGCCGGTTCTTATTATCACGAGGAGTACAGGGTTTAACCCACTTTATGGACTGTCACCGACGTCGCTCTCTGTTTATCGATCGCCTGCTGCCGGCCTGCCAAACGCGCACGATCTTCCGCTTCACCCCACTGTTCAACGCCTCCTCCTGCCATGACCACCCGTGGGCGCCCCTGCGTCCGGCGGCGCATGATCTGGCGGGTTTCCGCCCGTTAACCCGTTCACTTTCTGGAGTCTGACATGGAATTTTTGCTGGATCCCTCAATCTGGGCCGGTTTACTGACGCTGGTGGTGCTGGAGATTGTGCTCGGCATCGACAACCTGGTGTTCATTGCCATCCTGGCGGACAAGTTGCCGCCAAAGCAGCGTGACAAGGCGCGGCTGATTGGCCTGTCGCTGGCGCTGGTGATGCGTCTGGGCCTGCTGTCACTGATCTCCTGGCTGGTGCGTCTGACCACGCCGCTCTTCGCCATCGGTAGCCTGAGCTTCTCTGGGCGCGACCTGATCCTGCTGTTTGGTGGCGTGTTCCTGCTGTTCAAGGCCACCACCGAACTGCATGAGCGGCTGGAGGGGCAGCATGGCAATGGCGACAACAACCGCGGCTATGCCAGCTTCTGGCTGGTGGTGCTGCAAATTGTGGTGCTGGACGCCGTCTTCTCGCTGGATGCGGTGATCACCGCCGTCGGGATGGTGGACAATCTGGCGGTGATGATGACCGCGGTGGTGATCGCGATGGGCGTAATGCTGGTGGCCTCAAAGTCGCTGACGCGCTTCGTCAATGCCCACCCGACGGTGGTGGTGCTCTGCCTGAGCTTCCTGCTGATGATTGGCCTGAGTCTGGTGGCAGAGGGCTTCGGCTTCCACATTCCGAAAGGCTACCTCTACGCGGCCATCGGCTTCTCCATCCTGATTGAGCTGTTCAACCAGATTGCGCGCCGCAACTTCCTCAAGCATGAGTCGCGCCGCCCGCGCCGTGAGCGCACCGCCGAGGCGATCATGCGCCTGATGGGCGGCCGCCGCCAAAGTGACGCTGCCGAGCCAGCGCAGCCAAACGACGCGCCGGTGGTGGAGGCCTTTGCCGAAGAGGAGCGCTATATGATCAGTGGCGTCCTGACGCTGGCCTCCCGCTCACTGCGCAGCGTAATGACGCCGCGTACTGACATCTCCTGGGTCGATGCCGATCGCCAGCCGGAGGAGATCCGTGGGCAGTTGCTGGATACGCCGCACAGCCTGTTCCCGGTCTGCCGTGGCTCGCTGGATGAGGTGGTGGGCGTGGTGCGCGCCAAGGATCTGCTGGTGGCGCTGGAGCAGGGCGAGGATATCGTCGCCTTTGCCGCCCAGACCCCGCCGATCATCGTGCCGGAGACCATGGACGTCATTAACCTGTTGGCCGTGCTGCGCCGCGCCAAGGGGCGGCTGGTGGTGGTCAGCAACGAATTCGGTGTGGTACAGGGGCTGGTGACGCCGCTGGACGTACTGGAAGCGATCGCGGGTGAATTCCCGGACGAAGATGAGACGCCGGACATCGTACCGGAAGGCAAAGGCTGGCTGGTGAAGGGCGGGGCGGATGTGCACTCGCTGGAGCAGGCGCTGAACTGCTCCGAGCTGGTCAGCCCCTCCGAGGACTATGCCTCGCTGGCTGGCCTGCTGCTGTCGCATATTGGCCAGATGCCGCAGGCGGGCGACGTGCTGGAGCTGCACAACTTCCGCTTTGAGATCCGCGAAGTGTCAGACTACCGCATCGATCTCATCTACGTCGAACGGCTGCCGGAGGCAGACGCCGAGCAAGAGTAACGCACAGCGGCCAATCGGCCGCTGTTTTTTTATCGGCCGTGGGCGGCGTCAAAGGCCGCCAGCCACGCCGGGAAGGCGGTGAGCAGCATGGGCCGCGCATAGTAGTAACCCTGCACCGCCTCCACCTGCCGTTCGCGCAGGTAGGCGATCTGCTCCGCCGTCTCCACCCCCTCCACCACCAGTTTCAGCTTCAGCCGCTGCGCCAGGGTGATGATCATGTCCGTCACGGTGGCGTTGACCGCGTCAGTGCCGATGGCGGCGGTGAAGCCCTGATCGATCTTCAGCGCATCCGGATTGAGCGCCTTCAGGGTACTCAAGGCGTTGTGGCCGGTGCCAAAATCATCAATCGCCAGCAGCACCCCCAGCGCCTTGAGCCGCGCGATCAGGCCGGGGTCAATCTCCGCCAGCGTGCTGCGCTCGGTCAGCTCCACCATCAGCGTTGGCTGCGGCTGGCAGGGGAGCCATACCTGCTCAATGTCGCGCACGATTTGCTGGCGCTCAAAATGGCGCGAATCGACATTGACGCTGATATAAAAATCCGCGCTGGCCGGGAAGAGGGCAATCTGTTGCGCCACCTGCTCCATCAGGTAGCGGGTGAGGGGCACAATCAGGCCGTGCTCCTCCGCCAGCGGGATAAAGACATTCGGCGGCACCGCGCCATAGCGCGGGCTGTCCCAACGCAGCAGCGTCTCAATGCCGACGCAGCGCTCGCTGTGGCAATCGACAATCGGCTGGCAGAAGACAGCGAACTCCTGATGGGCCAGAGCATAGCCCAGCGGATGGGCCAGCGTCATGCGCCGCCCGGCTGCCAGCCAGGCCGCGCCCGCCACCAGCAGGCTGAGCAGCAGCGCCAGCGGCAGATGCTGGTAGAGTTGGGTGGCCGCCAGCCGGTGCGCGGAGAGCGCATAGAGTGAAATGGAGAAGGGGTAGTGCGCGGAGTGCCAGGTGAACTGCGGCGTCTCATGCAGCTCCTGTGGGGAGGTCAGCGTGGCCTTGTGGTACTCCAGACTATTTCCCGAGACATTCAGCACCAGCCGATCGGCGTAGGGCGGCTGCGGCTCCAGCAGGAAACCGGCCAGCAACCGGATATTGAAGATGTAGATCTGCCCGCTGTCATCCCGCGGGCCGAAGGATTTCCACAGCAGCATCAGCGGCTCATGCAGGGCCGGATCGTCGGCATGGATCAGCACCAGCTGCCGATTTTTGGGCGGCAGAACCGGCAGGATGGCGGTAAAGGGCTGGTTGAGCGTGCCGCGCAGGCTGGAGCAGACCAACCGGCCATCCCGCACCAGCACAATTGAGCGCAGGGTTTGCAGCGCTGCCGCCTGCTGCATCAATTTGGGCTGGATCTGCGGGCAGGTCATGCCATAGAAGGCATCAAAGCCAAGCGGCACCCGATCCACCGGCGCAATCAACATATCCAGCTGCTGTACCGTGCGCGCCACCAGCCCCTGCTGGCTATGGGCGATGCGGCGGCTCTCTTCATAAAAACGCAGTGCCAGCACCAACAGCAGGGTCAGCAGGCCAATGGCGGCCGCCAGACTCCAGCGGTAGAAACGGTATTTGGCGATGGCGTCAACAGGCGTCAGCATAGGGCAATCCCTTATTCTTATGGTCTGGCTGGCCGTGAACAGGCGGGCAACCCCGAACGCCCGGCTGGGAAAGGGAGCAGGAGGGCGTGAAGGCCGCCGCACTGGCCGGCATCCCGTGCACAAAATTATAGGATTCCCGCGCGCGCAGGCAGGAAAAATATCAATAATATTGATAGATGCATCAGGGAAAGGGGGAGAGAAGCGGCCACCGCGTGGGGTGGCCGGCAAAACCCGGCGGGGGGGCCGCCGGGGATCAATCAGTCACACTGGACCTTGATGGCGAGGCCGCCGCGCGAGGTTTCGCGGTATTTGGCGTTCATGTCCTTGCCGGTCTCGTACATGGTTTCGATCACCTTGTCGAGGGAGACGCGCGGTGCGCTGGTGCGGCGCAGCGCCATACGCGCGGCGTTGATCGCCTTCACCGAAGCGATGGCGTTACGCTCAATGCACGGCACCTGCACCTGACCGCCGACCGGGTCACAGGTCAGCCCCAGATTGTGCTCCATGCCAATCTCAGCAGCGACACACACCTGCTCCGGGCTACCACCCAGCAGCTCCGCCAGACCGGCAGCGGCCATTGAGCAGGCGACGCCCACCTCACCCTGACAACCCACCTCCGCGCCGGAGATGGAGGCATTCATCTTGTAGAGCGCGCCAATGGCCCCGGACGCCATAAAGTAGCGGACATAGATCTCAGGCGACACCGGCTCAATGAAGTGGTCATAGTAGGCCAGCACCGCTGGCACGATGCCGCAGGCACCGTTGGTTGGCGCGGTCACGACGCGGCCACCGGCGGCGTTCTCCTCATTGACCGCCAGCGCGAACATGTTCACCCAGTCAATGACGTTCATCGGATCGCTGGAGAGCTTGTCCGAGGCCACCAGCATCCGGCGCAGCGCGGAGGCGCGGCGTGGCACCCGCAGCGGGCCGGGCAGCACGCCCTCGGTGTTCAGGCCACGGTCGATGCAGGCGCGCATGGTCTGCCAGATCTGGCCGAAGTAGCGCTCAATCTCCGCCTTGCCATGCAGCGCGATCTCGTTCTGCATCACCAGCCCGGAGAGCGACAGCCCGGTCTGGCTGCAATGCGCCAGCAGGTCGCTGGCGTGGTTGAAGGGGTAGGGCATGGCGATCTCATGGGTGTCCGCCTGACCGAAGTGCTCCTCATCGACGATGAAGCCGCCGCCGATGGAGTAGTAGGTCTTGCTGTAGATACACTCCTCGCCCGCGTAGGCGTGGATCTGCATCCCATTCTCATGCAGCGGCAGGTTGTCCTGACGGAAAATCATGCCGCCCTCACGCGGGAATTCTACCTCATGGCGGCCATTGGCCAGCAGCAGCCGCTGGCGCTCGGTCACGTCGCGGATGAATGCCGGGATGCCGTCAATGTCCACGCTGTCCGGCAGGTTGCCAGCCAGCCCGAGGATAATGGCGATGTCAGTATGGTGGCCCTTGCCGGTCAGGGAGAGCGACCCGTAAACCTCAACGGCGATACGGGTTACGGCAGGCAAAAGATCGCGGCTGACCAGATCATCAGTGAACTGTTTGCCCGCTTTCATAGGCCCAACAGTATGGGAACTCGACGGGCCAATGCCGATCTTAAACATGTCGAAAACGCTGATCACACTCAAACTCCTTCACGGGGAAAAACGGGTGGCTGTATAAAAAGCAGCCATCATGCTTATTGTAGTGTTGCCGCCCTGCACCCAAACCCCTTTTCGCATGAAATAAACGCATCCGTGCTCAACGGCCGGGTGGTGAAAAAAAGATCACAAAACACCGCGACACAGGCATGGAGCAGTTTCTCATACAAAAAACAGGGATTTTTACAGTAGCAAATTAGGTCAGGAGGCTAATATACAGAAGATTACCATAAATACGGTGACAGGGATCGCCTTCCTCTGTGCGTAATCAGCAAGATTGCGCACAAAAAGGCGATGGCAGAGGATGACGTGATGCTCAGGACGCGAGTGGGGAGCTGTTCATGCTATATCCATCCTCTGGACGGGCGACATGCTGCGACAGTTCACGGATGATGCCAGCGGTCATGCCCCAGACAAACTGCTGCTGATACCAGCTTAAATAGATGCGGTGGCGAATGCCGCGCCGCTCGATGTCCAGCGGCGTGTAGCGCGACAGCCGTAGCGCCTCCTGCAACGGCATCTCAAACACCTCTGCCACCTCATCAGCATTGGGTTGCAGCACGATATCCGGCGACACCAGCCCCACCACCGGCGTAACCTGAAAGCCGGTGGAGCTTTCGACCGGCCCCAGCTGCCCCAGCACCTGCACCGCCTCAGGCGGGATGCCCACCTCCTCGTGCGCCTCGCGCAGCGCGGTGAAGATCAGCGAGCGATCGTCGGGGTCAGCCGAGCCGCCGGGAAAGGCGACCTGCCCGGCATGTTTGCGCAGCGTATCGGCCCGGCGGGTCAGCAGCAGCGTCGGTGCCGGGCGGCAGACCACCGGCAGCAGCACCGCCGCCTGACGCACCGCGCGCGGCGGCCGCGCCGGAGCGGGCTGTTGCAGCATAAAGCGGGTAATGAACTCATCCAGCGTATAGTCAGCACTCATTCAGCCGTTTCCCTCTCCGGTTGCCGGGCGTGGTCGCGCAGCTGCGGCAGGATGCGCGCCACCTTGTCAAAAGTCTCCTGGTACTCCGCCTGCTCGTCGCTGTCGGCGACGATACCGCCGCCAGCCCAGCAGTATAGCCGCCCCTGCTCGGCCAGCAGCGTGCGGATGGTGATATTGGTGTCCATCGCGCCGCACAGGCTCAGGTAGCCGATGCTGCCGCAATAGGCGTTACGGCGCTGCGGCTCCAGCTCCTCAATGATCTCCATCGCTCGCACTTTGGGCGCGCCGGTGATGGAGCCGCCGGGGAAGCAGGCGCGCAGCAGGTCAGTGGCATGGCGATCGTCCGGCAACCGGGCGGTAATGGTGCTCACCAGATGGTGTACCGCCGGGAACGGCTCCACCACGAACAACTCCGGCACCCGCACGCTGCCCGGCTCGGCGACGCGGCCGATGTCATTGCGCAGCAGGTCAACAATCATCAAATTCTCTGCCCGGTCTTTCTCCGAGGCAGCCAGCCGCGCCGCCTGACGGGCATCCGCTTCCGGGTCAGCCAGCCGTGGCAACGTGCCCTTGATGGGACGGGTCTGGATCTGCTGTTGCTCCAACCACAGGAAGCGCTCCGGCGAGACGCTCAGCACCGCCTGTTGCGGCAGGCGCAGGAAGGCGGAGAAGGGCGCGCGGTTGCTGGCGTTAAGGCGGGTGAAAGCCTGCCACTCACTGCCTTGGTAGGGAGCAGAGAAGCGCTGGGTCAGGTTGATCTGGTAACAGTCGCCGCTGCGCAAATAGGCCTGTACCCGGCGGAAACGCTCGCCATAGCCCTCGCGGCTCAGGTTGGCCTGCCACTCGCCGGTCAGGCGAAAATCCGCCGCTGGTGCGGGCAGGGTGGCGTGGCGCGCCAGCCAGGCGAGGCGGGCATCCCGATCGCCCTGGCACACCAGCGTCAGGCGCTGGCGATGGTGATCCGCGATCAGCGCCCAGTCATAGATACCGACCGCCATGTCCGGCGCGTGCAGATCGGCCTCGGCCTGCGTCGGCAGTGCCTCCACCCGCCTGCCGAGATCGTAGCCAAACAGCCCCAGCGCCCCACCCTGAAACGGCAGGTTCGCATCGGCGGACGGCGTCACGCCCAGCGCGGCCATCGCTTCCCTGACCAGCGTGAAGGGATCGGCATCACTCACGCGCGTGCCGGTCGCATCCTCGATCACGGTGGAGGCCCCCTGCGTCACCAGCGTGGCGCAGGGGTCTGCCACCAGAATATCGAAGCGGTTATGCAGGTGATCCGCCTGCCCGGAGTGCAGCAGCATCGCCCACGGCAGGGAGGAGAGGGGGGCAAAACGCGTCAGCAGCGCATCAGGGGTATAGTCGAGGGTGGTGGTCGTGCACATGATCTCAAGCAATCTCAGCGGCCTGCCGCCGGGGCGGCAAAAAAAGAGGCAGCCAGCCTACCACAGAACCCCGGCAGAGGGGAAAGCAGGCCGCTAGGCCATCGGCCCGCTGGCGCGTATACTGGAACATTAACAGAGGAGAGATCCATGCAATCGGGTATGCCGGCACTTACACACCAGGAGCAGCAGCAGGCTGCGGAACGTATTCACCAGCTCATGGAGCAGGGGATGAGCAGCGGGGAGGCGATCGCGCGGGTCGCGCAGGAGATCCGGGAAGCCCACCGTGGCGCACAGGTGGCGGTGCGTTTTGACGAAGAGGATGAGCAGGATCAGGATGACGAGGCGGAAGAGGAGGACGGGCACGCCCGTTAACCCCTGCCAGCCACAACGGGCGCCGAGGCGCCCGTTATGTTTTGAATCAGCCGCTCACCTTGACGGCAGCCGCGGCCTGAATGGCGCGCTCGACCGCCGCCTCGACCGTATCGCCGGTCGCCAGTGCCACGCCAAGGCGGCGCTTGCCAGCAATCTCGGGCTTGCCAAACAGGCGGATCTGGTTATGGCCGCCCAGCGCCTGTTCCACGCCCGCAAAGCGCACGTCGCCGCTGGTCAGCTCCGGCAGGATGACCGCCGAGGCTGATGGGCCAAACTGGCGCACTTCGCCAATCGGCAGACCAAGGAAGGCGCGCACATGCAGCGCAAACTCCGACAGATCCTGTGAAATCAGCGTCACCATGCCGGTATCATGCGGGCGCGGCGACACTTCACTGAAGATCACCTCATCGCCACACACAAACAGCTCGACGCCAAACAGGCCGCGACCGCCCAGCGCCTTGACCACCTGCTCAGCAATGGCCTGCGCGCGTTGCAGCGCCAGTTCACTCATCTGCTGCGGCTGCCAGGACTCACGGTAGTCACCCTCTTCCTGACGGTGGCCGATCGGCGCACAGAAGTGGATGCCATCCACCGCGCTGATGGTCAGCAGGGTGATTTCGAAATCAAAACGCACCAGCCCCTCGACAATCACCCGCCCGCCGCCAGCGCGCCCGCCCTGTTGGGCATACTCCCAGGCGGCCTGCATCTGGTCTGCGGTGCGGATCAGGCTCTGGCCCTTGCCAGAGGAGCTCATCACCGGCTTGATGATGCAGGGCAGGCCAATCTCCTCCACGGCCTGGCGGAAAGCGCTTTCGCTGTCGGCAAAGCGGTAGCTGGAAGTAGGCAGGCCCAGGGTCTCCGCCGCCAGACGACGGATGCCCTCGCGGTTCATGGTCAGGCGGGTGGCCTCGGCGCTCGGCACCACGTGGTGGCCCTCCTGCTCCAGCGTCACCAGCATACTGGTGGCGATGGCCTCAATCTCCGGCACGATAAAGTCAGGACGCTCGCGCTCAATCACGGCGCGCAGCGCGTCGCCATCCAGCATATTGATCACGTGGCTGCGGTGGGCGACGTGCATGGCCGGGGCATCGGCATAGCGGTCAACGGCGATGACTTCCAGGCCAAGACGCTGGCACTCAATGGCCACTTCTTTACCTAATTCACCCGAGCCTAACAGCATGACACGGGTCGCGGAGGGGCGCAGGGCAGTTCCAAGGATCAACATAGCTTACCTATCTGTTTCAGGGTTGACTGACTCGACTCAAAATAACGCGCGCAGTATAAACGAAAACGTTTGCGTGTGCAGCCCCACCGATGTTTTTCGGCCCGCGTTCATGTGCGATTTTTAGGCGCCGACAGCAGGCCACGCCATCCACGCATCGGGCATTTTGGCAGGAAATCCAATACAATCCATAGCTTAGGACAGGAGAAAAATTTGCGCTGCCCGCATGAATATGCGTTAATTCCCCGGTCCTGCGGAGCAGGCAGCAGGTGCGGTACCTCAATGGGATGAGCGATTTTTATGTGATGGCCCTCCCGGCTTTTCAGCGGTTCTGGTGTCGTTATCCTGATGCTGGCCTGTGGCGCAGGGCGTCTCGCGCCTGCGGGCAGACTTACCAATGAAGGAAAACGCCATGAGCAAGAAAACTGGCCACGTGAAGTGGTTCAACGAATCCAAAGGCTTCGGCTTCATCACCCCGGCTGACGGTTCCAATGACCTCTTCGTCCACTTCTCGGCGATCGTCAGCGACGGCTTCAAAACCCTGGCGGAAGGGCAGCAGGTGGAGTTCTCCGTACAGGAGACCCCGCGTGGCCCATCGGCTGCCAACGTGGTTGCCATCTGACTGCGCGTTGCCGCCCCGTGCGGTGAGCGCCTGAAAACCCGCCCGGCGCGGGTTTTTTTGCCCCAGGCCCCCGCCGGGTTACCGCGCCCGGCCCGCTCTCTGCTATGATGGGCGCTTGCCGGAACTGACTGTATTGCAGCACACGCCCGCCCCCCTTTTTTTCCATCATAAGAGCGACTGTCTTGAGCACACTCCCATTTTCTTCCCTGCCGCTGCCGGCGGAGCAACTCGACAATCTGGCGGAACTGGGTTACGCCACCATGACCCCGGTACAGGCCGCCGCCCTGCCGGCCATCCTCGATGGCCGTGACGTCCGTGCCAAGGCACAGACCGGCAGCGGCAAAACCGCTGCCTTCGGCATTGGCCTGCTGGACAAGATTGTCGCTGGCCAGTACCTCACTCAGGCGCTGGTGCTCTGCCCAACCCGCGAGCTGGCGGATCAGGTGAGCAAAGAGCTGCGCCGCCTCGCGCGCTTCACCCAGAACATCAAGATCCTGACCCTGTGCGGCGGCCAGCCCATTGGCCCGCAGCTTGATTCGCTGGTGCGCCCGCCGCATATCGTGGTCGGCACGCCGGGCCGGGTACAGGAGCACCTGCGCAAGCAGACGCTGAACCTGGACGCACTGCGCCTGCTGGTGTTGGATGAGGCCGATCGTATGCTCGATATGGGCTTCAGCGATGACATCGACGAGGTGATCCGCTACACCCCGCCGCAGCGCCAGACCCTGCTGTTCTCCGCCACCTACCCGGAGGGGATCGCCCGCATCAGCGCCCGTGTCCAGCGCGAGCCGCTGACGATTGAGATCGACGGCGGTGAGCAGCCGCCCTCCATTGAACAGATTTTCATCGAGACCAGCCGCGACAAACGCCTGCGCCTGCTGACCGGCACCCTGCGCCACTACCAGCCGGCCTCGTGTGTGGTGTTCTGCAACACCAAACGCGATTGTCAGGAGGTGGCCGACGCGCTGGCTGCCGAGAACATCAGCGCGCTGGCCCTGCACGGCGACCTGGAGCAGCGTGACCGCGATCAGGTGCTGGTGCGCTTCGCCAACCGCAGCTGCCGGGTGCTGGTGGCGACCGATGTCGCCGCGCGCGGCCTCGACATCAAGGATCTGGAGCTGGTGGTGAACTACGAGCTCTCCTTCGACCCCGAGGTGCACGTCCACCGCATTGGCCGTACTGGCCGCGCGGGTACGGCCGGTGTAGCGGTCAGCTTCTGCGCCCCACAGGAGATGGTACGCGTGCACGCGCTGGAGGATTACCTCGCCATCCGCACCCAGTGGCAGCCGGCTGACAAGCTGATGGCGACCCCGTCCGTGGCGCTCGAGCCAGAGATGGCTACGCTCTGCATCGATGGCGGCCGCAAGGCGAAAATCCGCCCCGGCGATATCCTTGGCGCGCTGACCGGTGACGCCGGGCTGACGGCGGCGGAAGTCGGCAAAATCGACATGTTCCCGATACATGCCTATGTGGCGATCCGCCGTGCCAGCGTCCGTCGTGCGCTCTCGCAGCTCCAGCAAGGTAAAATCAAAGGCAAAAGCTGTAAAGCCCGGTTATTGAAGTAATTTATTTTTTGGGAGGCGGGTTCCGGTTTGTGCGAAAGGGCTTGCCTCCCCGTCCTATTTTCCTTAAACTGTATATCTATACAGTAGTGTGCCATTAAGAGGATTAACACTCATGACGGTTGAAGTGAAATATGTCGTGGTGCGACAAGGCGAGGAAAAGATGACGTTTGCGACCAAGAAAGAGGCTGACGCTTACGACAAGATGCTGGATCTGGCCGATACCCTGTCTGAATGGCTGGCCCATTCCGCACTGGAGATGGAGGAGGGCGAGCGTGAAAGCCTGAGCTTCTTCCTGGCCGAGCATAAAGATCCGCTGACCCAGATCCTGCGCGGCGGTTCGCTGGAGAGCGTGCTGGCGAGCAAAGCGGAAGAGGGTGCTGAAGAGCCGGCGCGCCTGAAGCCCAAGGGCCGCGGCAAAGAGGCGGCGGACAGCGACAATCAGGCCGCCTGAGCCTGACGCCATCAAGGAGTGATGCCATGCGATCCTTTACCTTCTATGGCCGCTTCCAGGATGACATCCTGGCCGGCCGCAAAACCATTACCCTGCGTGACAGCCTTGAGGCCGACGTTACGCCGGGTGAGGTGTTGTGCGTCTCGCGCCTTGAGGATGGCGGCGTCTTCTGCCATCTGCGCGTGCTTGCCGTAACGCCAGTGGCCCCTTCCGAGCTAAACGACACCCACGCCCGGCAGGAGAACATGTCCCTCCCTGAGCTGCGACAGCTTATCCAGACCCTCTATCCCGATATCCAGCAACTCTACTGCATTGAGTTCGCCCTCTGTTAGGGGCTATCATGCCTCTTTTGTTAAGATGTTGTTTTCAGGTTGCCTGAGGCGCCAACATTTATCCAACGCCTGACCGGCGCAGTAGCCATACTTAGCAGGATTCCATGCGCCGGTGCGTCCTTTCGCCCCTTATCGGTTAACAATGGCAGTGCCAGGGAACAGTCGATGATCACACCACCCAAAGCTGACAAGCGCCCCCATACCCTCACCACGCACGGTGATAGCCGTATCGATGAGTATTACTGGCTACGTGATGATGAGCGCAGCGCGCCGGATGTGCTGGCCCACCTGACCGCCGAGAACCAGTACACCGAGCAGATGATGCAGCCCCATCAGGCACTGCGTGAAACCCTCTATCAGGAGATGGTAGATCGTATCCCGCAGGAGGATGCCTCAGTACCCTACGTGCGCCACGGTTACCGCTACCAGACCCGCTACCAGCCCGGTAAGGAGTACCCGATCTACGTGCGCCAGCCTGCCGCCGAGACGCAGGCATGGGAGGTGCTGCTGGATGCCAACGTGCGGGCGGAGGGGCATGAGTTCTACACCCTCGGCGCGCTGGACGTCAGCCCGGACAACCAGCGGCTGGCGATGGCGGAGGATTTCCTCTCGCGCCGCCAGTACGACATCCGCATCCGTGAGGCGGCCAGCGAGCAGTGGTCGGAAGAGGTGATCACCAACACCTCCGCCAGCTTTGAGTGGGCCAATGACTCCCGCACCCTCTATTACGTGCGCAAGCATGACAAAACGCTGCTGCCTTATCAGGTCTATCGCCATGTAGTGGGCAGCGATCCGGCGCAGGATGTGCTGGTGTATGAGGAGCAGGATGACACCTTCTACGTCAGCCTGGAGAAGACCACCTCCGAGCGCTATATCCTGATCCACCTCAGCAGCACCACCACCTCAGAGATCCTGCTGCTGGATGCGGCGGAGCCAGAGGCCGAGCCACAGATCTTTGTGCCGCGCCGCCGTGACCACGAATACGCCATCGATCACTACCGTGACCACTTCTATATCCGCTCCAATAAAGAGGGCAAAAACTTTGGCCTCTATCAGGCCGATCGCCCGGACGAGGCGGGGTGGCAGGTGGTGATACCGGCGCGCCAGGAGGTGATGCTGGAGGGCTTCAGCCTGTTCCGCCACTGGCTGGTGGTGGAGGAGCGCAGCGAGGGGCTGACCCACCTGCGCCAGATCCACTGGCAGAGCGGGGCGCAGAAGGAGATTCGCTTCGACGATCCCACCTACGTCACCTGGCTGGCCTATAACCCAGACCCGGAAACTGAATTGCTGCGCTACGGCTACTCCTCCATGACCACCCCCAGCTCGTTGTTTGAGGTGGATATGGAGAGCGGCGAGCGCACCCTGCTGAAGCAGCAGGAGGTGAAGAATTTTGATAGCGGCCACTATGCCAGCGAACGGCTATGGGTGACGGCGCGCGATGGGGTGAAGGTGCCGGTGTCGCTGGTCTACCGGCGTGATCTGTTCCAGGTGGGGGCCAACCCGCTGCTGGTCTATGGCTATGGCTCCTACGGCAGTAGCATGGATCCCTCATTCAGCACCAGCCGCCTGAGCCTGCTTGACCGTGGTTTTGTGTTTGCGCTGGCGCACATCCGCGGCGGCGGGGAGTTGGGCCAGCAGTGGTATGAAGATGGCAAGCTGCTTCACAAGCTCAACACCTTCAATGACTTTATTGACGTCACGCAGGCGCTGGTGGAGCAACGCTATGGCCGCCAGGATCGGGTCTATGCGATGGGAGGCAGCGCTGGCGGCCTGTTAATGGGGGCGGTGATCAATCAGGCTGGCGACCTCTACCACGGCATCGTGGCGCAAGTACCGTTCGTGGATGTGGTCACCACCATGCTGGATGAGAGCATTCCGCTGACCACTGGCGAGTACGACGAGTGGGGCAACCCCAATCAGGCGGAGTACTACCACTATATGTTGCAGTACAGCCCGTATGACCGGGTGGAGGCGAAAGCCTACCCAAGCATGATGGTCACCACTGGCCTGCATGACTCACAGGTGCAGTACTGGGAGCCGGCCAAGTGGGTCGCTAAATTGCGCGAGCTGAAGACCGACGGCAACCCGCTGCTGCTCTATACCGATATGGATGCCGGACACGGCGGCAAGTCTGGGCGCTTCAAGGCCTATGAGGATATCGCGATGGAGTATGCCTTTGTGCTGGCGCTGAGCGAGGGCACGCTGGCCTGATGCCTGCCGGGGCAGCGCGTCAGCGCTGCCCCCTGGCCAGTCAGGGCGTGAGGTAGTGGGTGAGGGTGTAGCGCATATCGGGGCTGAGGTCATCGATGGATTTCAGCATCCAGCGCAGATAGCCGGGATCTTCCTGGGCAATCGCCTCAATCGGCCGGCCACGGTACTTGCCGAACTTAAGGGTGCGCAGTAGCACCGGCTGTTCGGTGATCTCTGCCATCTCTTCGGCGCTCCAGCCCGTCTCCTGCATGATGCGCTGCAACAGAGCGGCGGTGACGTAACAGTCATAGAGCGCGCGGTGCGGCCACAGCCCTTCTGGCAGATCTACCTTCAGCCGCAGGGCATAGCGCAGGTGTTGGTTGCTGTACTTCAGGCCGGGGAACGCCTTGCGCGCCAGCTTGACGGTACAGATCCAGCGGCCATGCATCTCTGGCAGCATGGCGCGGTCAAAGGCCGCATTGTGCGCCACATAGTAGGGGCTGCCTTGGTAGCGGCCAATCACTTTCGCAATCCGTGGCTTGCCCTCCACCATCTCTTCCGTGATGTGATGGATAGCCATCGCCTCAATGCTGATGGGCCGGTCGGGCGAGACCAGATCGCTCATTGGATTCACAATCTGCCCCTCTACCACATCCACTGACGCAACTTCCACCACGCCGCCGTCAAGGCCGCAGGTTTCAGTGTCAATGACTCGCAGGATCATAGTACTCCTCGTTAATTAGCTGTCTAAAGAGATGGTGCGGCCCTGCCACTGGCCATTTAACCGCTCGCCCAGTACCAGCGCATTGCCGGTGCGTCCGGCGCGGGTGATGCAGCGGCCATCCTCCGCCCAGATGGCGCTCTGGCCCACACCCAGCAGGCCACCGGTCTGGCTGCCGTGGTTGGCCATCAATACCGCCATCTGGTGACGGCTGGCATACCCCTGCAAGCGTCCGCTATCCCGCTCGTAATTATCCTCAGAGAACAGCACACCCGCGGTATAGATGTTGGCACCGGCCAGCGCTGCCTGCTCCGGGTGCGATGGCACTGTCACATCGGCACAGATGGCCAGCCCGACATTGTACTCCTGAACCCGCACCAACGGGCCGCCCTGGCCCTGGCTGAAGTAGGCCAGTTCGTGCTCCACCAGATGCTGTTTGGTATAGGCATAGAGCGAGCCGTCAGTTTCACAGGCAATCGCGCCAATGCAGCAGGTACCCTGGGGATCGGTCAGCAGCGGCGCGCCAAACACAATGGTCATGGCATGGCGCTGTGCATCCTGACAGAGGGGCATCAGGCGCGGATCGTCCAGAGTCAGGGCCAGATCGCTGGCCTGACCCAATTCATAACCAGTAATAGAGAGTTCAGGGAAGATCAGCATGTTGACCTGTTCTTCGGCAGCAATTGCCACAAACTCACGGTGCAACGCGATATTTTTCTCAATATCGCATGGCACACTACAGTATTGCGCCGCTGCAATGACAATTCTATTCATGCCATCAATCCTTTTGGTATCAAACAATAAAAAACCCGCCTGAGCGGGTTTAAGTACGCGGGTCAGCCGGAATCACTCTTGCGGATGTGCTTTTTTGGCACGCTTGTCCGCCCGTTTTTCAGCAGGGGTTTTCAACGGCTTCTTCTTCGCATTCTTTTTGCTATCCATTCCCTTACTCATGGTGGCCTCTCTATACCGGTGATTGGGTTGGTATGCACCCTTATTAACATCTGTTTAAACTATTTTTTCAAGTAGAATTCAGCGGATTTTTCAAAAACGACTGTTTTTTCGTCACTCTTTTTTTGCTTACAAAATCCGGCAAGATTGACGATAAAATGGCCGAAAGAACGCGATTTCTTACAAATAAGAGCTAATTCATTGACGTAAATATAACAATCAGTTTTATTAACCCGAGGAGCAGGCAGATCGGGACAGCAGATGACGGCATTAAAGGGGTTATATCCCCCCATCAGAGCTTACGCCAGTGGCTGGCTTAACACCGGCGACGGCCATCAGGTTTACTGGGAACGTAGCGGCAACCCGGCGGGTAAGCCGGCAGTTTTCATCCACGGTGGCCCCGGCGGCGGCTGTTCGCCGATCCACCGACAGTTATTCGACCCTGAACGTTACAACGTCACGTTGTTTGACCAGCGAGGCTGTGGCCGGTCGCGTCCCCATGCCAGTCTGGACAACAACACCACCTGGCACCTGATAGAGGACATGGAGAAGCTGCGTGAAATGGCAGAGGTCGAGCAGTGGCTGGTGTTCGGCGGCTCCTGGGGATCGACCCTGGGTCTGGCCTATGCGCAGGCGCACCCTGATCGCGTCAGTGAACTGGTGCTGCGCGGCATCTTTACGCTGCGGCAGCGCGAGCTGGCATGGTACTACCAAGAGGGGGCGTCACGTTTCTTCCCGGATAAGTGGGAGCGAGTGCTGTCGATTCTGTCAGAGGAGGAGCGGCAGGATGTGATTGCCGCCTACCGGCGTCGCCTGACCAGCAGCGATCTGGAGGTACAGCTGGAAGCCGCACGCCTCTGGAGCCTGTGGGAAGGGGAGACGGTGACGCTGATGCCCGCCATCAACTCCGCCTCCTTTGGCGAAGATGAGTTTGCCCTGGCGTTCGCGCGCATCGAAAACCACTACTTCAGCCACAATGGCTTTCTGGAACATGACAATCAGTTGCTGGACGAGATGCCGCGCATCAGCCACCTGCCGGGCGTGATTGTGCATGGCCGCTATGATATGGCCTGTCAGGTACAGAATGCCTGGGATCTGGCGCAGCGCTGGCCAGAAGCGGAGTTACATATCATTGAGGGGGCTGGCCACTCCTTCGACGAGCCGGGCATTCTGGATCGCCTGATCCGCGCCACGGATCGCTTTGCCGGCAAGGCATGACCGCCCCGGCCGGGGCGGCAGTTACTTTTTGGGTTCGTAGGGCAGGCGGGAATATTTGTAGGACTCGCCGCGATAGAAGGCCACACGCTCGCGGAAGTAGGCGCGCAGCGCTTCTGGCTGTTCCCGCTCCACCAGTTCCGGCACCACCGGCATATTGTAGCGCTCTTTGAAGGCCACGCCGGACGCCGCCAGATCCACATTGATTCGGTTCATCTCTTCGATAGGCCGTTCAGCCAGGTTGTATCCCATTGCTCTCTCTCCGGGCGTTGGTTGTGCTGCGGCAAAAATAAAGCAAGCCCGGCCAAATGGCAAGGCAGCAACATCACGACAAAAAGAGGAAATCCTGGCAACCGCCATGCAAGAATATAAATAAGAACGATTCTCCTTATTAATTTCTGGCAGGGTAATGGTTCTCATTTATTAATTAAATCGAGTTTTATATTGACATTATCATATTAAATAAACTATTAAATTCAATGGATTGTAATTTTATTTAAAAAATTTCCGATTGATGGTTTCTATTTGCGGCGTGGGGCGGCATAATGCGCAAAATTAATCATCGCTTTCGCCTGTCATATTTAAGGATGCACCTATGTTAAAGCCAGAGATGGTCAGCCGCCTCAATGAACAACTGAACCTGGAGTTCTATTCCGCCAACCTCTACTTGCAAATGAGCGCCTGGTGCAGCGACAAGGGTTTTGAGGGGGCCGCCGCCTTCCTGAAAGCCCATTCGCGTGAAGAGATGGAGCACATGCAGCGTCTGTTTGATTATGTCAGCGACACCGGTGCCCTGCCGCTGCTGGGCGCGATTGCCGCGCCGCCGGTGGAGTTTGCCTCTCTGTCTGAGCTGTTCGCCCAGACCTATGAACATGAGCAGCTGATCACGGGCAAAATCAACGAGCTGGCGCATCTGGCGATGACTTTGCAGGACTACTCCACCTTTAACTTCCTGCAATGGTATGTGGCCGAGCAGCATGAAGAGGAGAAGCTGTTCAAGTCGGTGCTCGACAAGCTGGGTCTGGTGAGCAATACCGGCAACGGCTTGTTCTTTGTCGACAAAGAGCTGAAAAACATGACCCCCGGCGTAGAGCCGACGGCATAATCCCGCTGCTCCCTAAAAGCCCGCCTTGTGCGGGCTTTTTTATTGATGTCAGCACTAAACATTAATCGCGTGAACAACGGGAAAATCGTTAGCCTGTTTGTTCTTTACCAATGAAGGATGGCGATTGGCAAGGTGAGGGAGTAGTTTTATCAACATGTTTTACCTCTTTTTTCTATCCTATTGATGGCTATTTCTTGCACCATTTATTTTAATTGGACTTGAGGTGGAGTGAGGTGCTGCTCTGGGGAAATTATTGATTGGCCCATTATTAGGTAACGAATAATTCCTTCTCCAGATATTTGTTGAGGCAATTTTTAAAGAATATTTACAAATAATAAGTGAGGTGCATAACACGCCAGCCTTTTAAGCTGCCCCAGCGCAATGTCTACTCATCACTCTTGCCGTACTTTAGGCAGCATGGCCGGTTGGCGGCTCTTTTTTATGTAACGGAATACCATCACCCCATGAGCGACAGCAAACAAACGATCTATTCAATACATGTACTGCGTGGCATCGCCGCAGTCGCCGTACTCTTGACCCATCATTACGGATTCATTCAGATTCCAAAAACGGAACCTTTTGGCATTCTGTTTTCCTGTGCCTCATGGGGGGTTGATCTCTTCTTTATTATCAGCGGATTTATTGCCGCTTATACTATTCCACCTGGTGTCGCAGGGTATGCACCGGCGCTCAACTATTTTGTTCAGCGTCTAATCCGTATTGTTCCACTTTACTACCTGCTGACACTCAGTAGCTTTGGTGCTGACAGCGAAATGTGGTGGAAGAGCATAAAATCTATGCTATTTATCCCAGCGGGCAATACTTCACTGCCCGCCAGCGCCATAGGGCCTATTTATGGTGGCGCGCGAATTGGGCAGGGCTGGACATTGAACTATGAGATGTTCTTCTATTTTATCGTTGCACTCTCGTTTATGTTCGGTAAGAAGAAGTGGGTCTTTACTGCACTGGCACTCGGTACCATTATCATTATGCCGCTTATTGCTTTTGGTGTACCGGCCGATTACCTCTCACATGGTTTCCAGTTCTCACTGCCCTATTTATCAATGATGACGCACCCCATCATTCTGGAATTTTTGTTAGGCGTGCTAATTGGTGTGCTCTATCCGAAAATCAATGCACGGCTTACTCTCTTATGGTGGGCGCTTATTCTCGCGACGGTTTGGGTGTTTGTCGTCAATACCTACAGTCTCAACACCAATGTGCATGGCATACACACCCGCGGTTGGTATTTGGCGCTGCTGATTGTTGCCTTATTGAAACTGGAGAAGTGCGGCTATGCTATTAAAAACCCGCTCCTGCTCTACGTTGGTACTATCTCTTATTCGATCTACTTGCTGCAATTCAATATCCAGAACATTTTTATTAAACTCTTCAAACATGCCTCGGGCGGTGTGATTACGCATCCATACTGGTTGATGTTACTTTCTATCAGTACGACCTTTATCGTTGCTCACTTTACCCACAAATACATTGAAGATAGGTTCAGTCAATTCCTGAAAAAGAAGTGGGCGAATCGCACGGTTTTTGTTACGACACCAGTAAGGTAGTGCAGCCAGCACTTTACTCAACCACTGGCGTACTGCTGCCCTCGGCCCACCTCTGGTGGGCCGGTGCCTTTTGGGCGGGGGTAGAGAAATTGCCAAATGGCAGGCATAAAAAAAGACCGAATACGATTCCTATATTCGGTCTAGGGAAATGGCTCTTGGGAGAGAGCCGTGCGCTAAAAGTTGGCATTAATGCAGGCTGTTATGCCTTGCACTTTATAGCGTAGACGACAGAGGTGATTTTTCCAGCATCACACACCGGCTGTGTGAGCGTGAACGCCATCGGAATTCACTTTTGTGATAACTATCCCAAAACAATTCCTTAACATTGGCGTTCTGCCTTTTTCATGACTTTTCACGGTGCGTTCTGGCTTAATCGCAGAGGGTCAACGCTTTCTGCTGCACGGCGGCCAGGCTCATTTTCTGGCCCGGCTGTTGCGGATCGTCAAGCTGGATTTTGGCAATCGGCTGCGCCTGAGTTTTGCCGGCTTTAACCTCTGCTTCAGCCACCTCATTCAGCGGGTACTGCACCAGCGTGCTGTCATTAATGGCAAACAGCGCCTTGCCAGTGCGGCACTGCAACATCACCTCCTCACGGGTGAAGGGCCATGCCTTGCCAAACTGGAAACGGCTGACGGTCACAATGTCCGCCGCCACGGCGCTGCCGCACAGGGTGGTCAAAACCAGAGAGAGGATCACTTTTTTCATGGAAAGTCCTTATAGACAGAGAATTCTTAGCCTGCCGGCACCGGCTCCAGGGTGGCAAACAGGCTGACCAGCAAAATCACCAGCAATGACAGCGCCAGCAGCAGCAATGTGGTACGCACCACATCGCGCTGCGCCCGCTGCGGATCGGCCGCGAAGCCCGGCACAATGTGGTAGCGGTTATAGAGCGCTGCCCCGACCATCAATACCACCAGCCCCATTTTGAGCAGCAACAGCATCTGGTAGGGCGAGTGCCAGTTCACCGGCCAGGTGCCGACCACCATCAGGGTGTCCAGCATACCGGTACCGATCACCAGCGCCACGGCCAGATGGCCGTAGGCGGAGAAGCGCAACAGGGTAGTGATGGCTTCCGTCCGCCGTGGCCCACGGCACTGGCGCAGGCAAGCCAGCAGCGGCAGCAAGCCGCCGAACCAGTAAGCCGCGGCCAGCAGGTGGAGCGTATGGTTAGTGCGTTGGAGCGTGCCCACCCAGCCGTCACGCATCGCGGCATGGCCGACGGCACCCAGCCCGGCCAGCAGCGCGGTGGCGGCCAGCAGCAGTAGCGCTTCACGCAGGCGGTCGGCAGGCAGCAGCAGGCAGAGCATCATCAGGGCGGTGAACAACAGGTGCCAGCGCCACACCTGGCCGAACGCGGTGTCCAGCACCGCCAGCCAGATGGGATAGGAGAAGCTATCCTGCCACCCGTCGCCCATCAGCCCGCCCTGAATCGCCACCATCGCGAAGGCGGTCAGCAGGGTGATGACCCCGGCGATGCCCTGCCAGCGGCGCAATTGGCGCAGTAGCACCGGCCCAAAAGAGGCCGGGGCCAGCAGGCGGGTAAAAACGCTGATGCCAAACAGTTGCATCACCGCCAGAAAATGCAGGAAGCGGCAGACAACCCAAATCAGGGAGAGCGTGCTCATTTGAGGGTGAAGCGGTAGCTTCCTTGGGTGCGGTGGCCATCAACGGAGACCACTTTCCAGTTTACCAGATACTCCCCAGCCGCCAGACGGTGCGGAATCGGCACCAGCAGGTGGGCTTTGTCATCCTGCGCGTTGCGCAGCTGCTTGGCAGAGACAATCACCTCCTCCGGGCCACTGAGCGTCACCTGGCTGAAGCGTGGCTCCACCCCTTCAGTAAAGCCCAGCACCAACTGTTGTGGGCTGGCCGCGACCAGCGCATTGGCGGCCGGCTCGGCACTGGCAAGGTGGGCATGGGCCAGCGCTTGGGGGGCCGCGGCGATCAATAGCAGCGCGCATAATGTGCGCAGGCATCGGGAAAAATCTGGCATAAACATGGCATCTCTTCAGCGGCGGAAAGGTCAGGGCCTACTTTACCCGATCCTTGGCGGCGATTGTTGCGAAAAATTGCGCTGAATTATGTCGTTGGGTTAGGGTTTTGTGATCGTTTTGCAAGGCCGCCGCGGAGAAACCCCCTGCCAGACGGCCGGTAGATGGCATGGCCTCACCAGTTGCGGAACGGGATGCCGCTGGCGCGCAGCGTCACCTCCAGTCCCATCTTCTGCATCAAGGTATGGGTGGCCGCCAGCGCCAGATCGCTGTTGGGCGTATGGCCCACAATGATCTCACGGATGCAGCGATCCTGCGGCTGATCAAAGGGCAGCTTATGGAAGGGCACCAGCGTCGAGCGGCCGGGGCGGAAGGCCAGCTCCACTGGGCTGAGCGACCGGCGGGAGATGGCGCGCCACTCCGCCTCCTCGCTGAAGCTGCTGTCCTTCAGCACGGCCGCCACGCAGTAGAGCTTCTCCTGAAACAGCCGCGAGGCGGCCGAGGGCTGCTCAATGTGCGCGTGGTCTGGCTCCGGCTGGCCGGCAAACTGGCTGAGCACCTCATCGATCATGGCATTGAGCGCCGCCTCATGCTCCGCAGGCTGGTAGAGGCACTTCATCAGCACATACTCCTGCCGGGCAAGGCTGCGGCGCAGCCCTTCATAATCAAAACCAATCGAATAGCCCCCCAGCCCGGCGGCATAGCCACGCCACTGGCTGAGCAGATCGCCATTCTCAGAGAGGGAACAGACACAGACATTGACGTCATTCATCCGCGGTAGCGCCTCCCGGAAGCGGATCAACCGGATCACCACGTCGCGTGCGATCTCGGTGCGCAGGCGCTCTTTCAAAATCTCATCGGCGATGCTAAGCGCGAGGAAAAACTCTTTATTGTCGTTGAGATATTGGATCTTGGTCGCCCAGAGCGTGGCGCTCTCCGTGATGCCGAGAAAACCGGTCTGGTTGGTGTAGTGGTAAAGCAGCATAGGCACTCTCCTGGTTACGGGTTCCAGCATAGGGGAGCGGGCGGGCTTTTCAACGGTTATCAGCGGGCAAAGGTTGTTTTTGTGATCCCAAGGCGTTAATAATTATGCTGCTATTATGAATAAATATGGAGTGAAAAGGGATGATTTGTCGAACCTGGCACGGGTGCGTGCCACGTGAACATGCAGAGGGCTTTGCCAGACATTTGCAGCTGACCGGGGTACAGCACGCCGAGGGCCTGCCCGGTTGCTGTGGGGCACAGGTGCGCCGCGAAACCCAAGGGGAGTATGAACACTTCTTTCTGGCGACCTGGTGGCAGGATCTGGAGGCCGTGCGCGCCTTCGCGGGTGAGCGTTACCACGTTGCCGTTACCTATCCAGACGATGAGCAGTTTGCACTCCTCTCCGATCCCTATGTGTTTCACCATCAGGTGACAGGGATTGCCCCCCTGGAACCGTAAGCAATTAAAAGCCCGGCCAAGGGGCCGGGCGTGTTGCGCCCCCGGAAGGGGCGCGGCGGGCGCGTCTTAGCTACGTACTTTCAACGATGCAAGCACTAACGCCACGTTGCATAACAGAAAAATAAACAGAGCCATAACTCCCCCTTTGTAAGAATAATCTTATAAAAGTGTAGTGGTTCCGCCGGGAAACAGTTAAGCATTCCGTGGGGTTTCTAAGATAAATCTTAGATAGAAGTGCCGGAAAAGGTGACTGGAAGCGGTAGATATCGTGGCCATGCCAGCCCTACGGCAGGCAAAAAAAGGGCCTCCGAAGAGGCCAATCTGAGGGGGTATTTATTATTGTTTTTCTGCACGTCGGAGAGTGATGCCCTGTTGGAGCGTGCGGCCAATTTGCTGCCAACGCTTCTCAATATGTCTATTGGTAAAACTGGCGACCGCGGCCACCCCAGCCAGAATGGCCAGCAGCAGCAGGTCATTGATGAACGGGTTGCCAAAATCGAGGTAGCGGTGCTCGCCCACCATTGGCGCAATCTGCCAACCGGTCACCTTCTGCACCACGATCAGCAGGGAGATCAGGCAGAACAGCAGCGCGGCGTGGGTCATATAGATGGAGTAGGAGAGCACGCCCAGCCGCAGGAAGAACCGGCGCTTCATCAAGTGCGACACGGCACCCAGTTCCAGTGCGAAAGTAAAAACGCACAGGCAGAACAGCAGGATGGCGAGCAAAGTCTTGTCGGGCAGCGGCAGCGCCACCACGGTGATGGTGGTCGCCAGCACCACCACTTCCACCAGCGATCCCAGGGTAAAGCCCAGTGCAATCTTGTCGCTGACTTGGCGATAAAGGACATAGGTCAGCGCCCCGCCAAAGAAGCAGGCCAGCCCATGCAGGGACTTCTCCGTCAGGTAGGGGTGGCCGTGCAGCAGCAGATAAAGGGCTACGCCAGCAACCAGCGCCCAAGCCACAACTTTTCCGCGCCCGCGCAGCAGCGTCAGGGCAAAGAAGATCATATAGATGTAGTACTCAACGCTGATGCTCCACGCCGGGAAGTTATAGCTGAGCGGCGAGGTGAGCGGCGTCCAGGACTGCACCAGCATCAGGTTGGGCAGTATCTCCTGCGGGGCGGTCACACCAGTGAAGGGCAGGCTGTTGAAGACGAACCCCTTCTGGTACGCCAGCCATTTGCCCACCTCCAGCAGGATAAAGACGCCCAGCATCACGATATGCAGCGGGAAGATGCGGAAGGTGCGTGAGATAAAGAAATCCCTGAACCGCACATCGCGTTTAAACCCATAGCCGTGGGTCAGCACAAAGCCGCTTAGCACAAAGAAGAAATCCACCAGCAGGTGGCTTTCGCGGAAAAAAGCCAGCTCGGTCAAACTGCCAACAATATTAACGTGGAATATCACCACAGACATGGCGCACAACCCGCGAAAGCTATCCAGCGCCTCAAAACGCTTATTCGGTATCATGGTGGGTTCCCAGGGTTAATAAGTGGGAGAATTGTAAATAAACCGCGTGAAACCGCAATGCATGACGCTTTCTGTGCACGTAAAAAAGAGAATTATCATCATTAAATAAGAATCATCCCAAAGAATCCAAGTATTTTATATCATTTAAAACAATGGATTAAGTCAGGTAAATTGGTTTATTAAATAAAGTAAGGTTTAATCGTCCGAAAGTTGTCCGTTATTTTTTAGGAGAAGTTCGCAGAGTGATGAATTATTGCTATGTCGAGTGAGAAACATATTGCGAAGGGCGGGAAAGGATAAGCGGTGCTGAGCCGCGGAGAGGCAGGTAAATAACCACTTATCAGCGTGGGTAATCAGCCTGGGTCGGCAAGTGGAAGAATGGATGAAATAGGGGGCGGTTTCACCAAATATATTTAATAATAGGTCGGGACAAACATACAGTTTATTTATCAATACAGAGCCTTTCCGCAAAAATCGATAATGCCACCTCGCCAGATGACAGCCTCTGGTCAGGCCGTTATAACAGACAACATATCCACCAACAGGAGCAGGGCATGAAAACGGAAAAAGAGAAGATGTTGGCCGGTGAGGCCTATCTCGCCACCGATCCGCAATTGACAGCCGATCGCCGGCAGGCGAAAAAGGCGTGCCAGCTGATCAATCAGGGCGACTACGATGACGAGGCGGGCCGCAACGCGCAGCTGGCAGCCTTGATCAATTTTCAGGGCAGCTTCTATGTCGAGCCACCGCTCTATGTGGATTATGGTTACAACATACTGGTAGGGGACAACTTCTACGCCAACCACGGGCTGACCATTTTGGATGGGGCGCGGGTCGTGATGGGCAAAAATGTGTTTATTGCCCCCAATGTGGTGATCTCCACCGCCGGGCATCCGCTGGACAAGGTGCGGCGTGCCGCCGGTGAGGAGTTCGTCAAGCCGATTACGCTGGGGGATGATGTCTGGCTTGGCGCGCATGTCACCCTCTGCCCCGGCGTCACCATTGGCAACAACGTGGTGGTGGGGGCAGGGAGTGTGGTGGTGCATGACCTGCCGGACAACAGCGTCTGTGTCGGGACGCCGGCCCGGCCGGTCAAATCCTTGGCGTAACTACTTCAGGCCAGCGCGACGGGCAGAGACGGTCGCTACCCCTGCCCAGTCCAGATCGCCGTCGCCCTGCGCTATCGCATCAATGAAATTGTCACGCAATACGCCAGCGAACGGCAGCGGGGTTCTGCTCTGCTGGCTGGCCTCCAGCGCCAGACTGACATCCTTCAGCCCCAGCGTCAGCTTGAAGCCAGCGGGCGAGAAACGCTCCTCGGCAATCATGCCGCCATAATTCTTGTAGGCGGGACAGTTGAACAGCGTACCAGAGAGCATCGACAGGAAATCCTGTGCGCCGACCCCGTGGTTGCGTACCAGCGCCGCCCCTTCCGCCATGGTCTCAATGGCGGAGGCGAGGGTGAAGTTGGCGGCAATCTTGACCACGTTGGCCTGCGCTGGCGTATCGCCAAAGTACCAGGTCTTCTGGCCCATGATGTCCAACAACGGCTGCACCTTTGCCAGGGTGGCGGCGTCGCCAGCCGCCAGGATATTCAGCTGGCCAGCGGCGGCCACCTCCGTGCGGCCGAGCACCGGGGCGGCAATGTAGCCCACATGCCGCGCCTGATGCAGCGCATCCAGCTGCTGCGCCAGCGCCACTGAGATGGTCGCCATATTGACATGCACCGCGTGCGGCGCCATTTGGTTCAACAGGCCACTCTCGACAATCACAGACCAGGTGGCATGGTCATCCGCCAACATGGAGATCAACACATCCACGTACGCCAGCTCAGTAGGATCGGCAGCGCGGGTTGCCCCTAACGCCACCAGGTCATCTGCTGCCTGCGGGCTGCGGTTCCAGACCATCACCGTATGACCCGCTTGCAGAATATTTTTGGCCATCGCGCTTCCCATCGCGCCCAGGCCCGCAAATCCGACTTTCATGGCGTTCTCCTTATACCCATCGTTATACGTTAGCTCTGCACTATCTGGACTTCTATATAGACGGCTATCTTATTATTAACGTGCGTAATTATTAGAGCACAAAATAGACGCCTCTGAAATAAAGTTAACAACTGCATAACGTTCTTGTGCGGTAAATCTTCTGAAATATTCTGGTTAAGGGCTTTCTCTAAGCGACTGATGGGTGGGTCAGTTTTTAAAAATTCCGCGCCTATGTTATAAACGCTGCGGTTATTCTGAATGTGAAGAAGAGGGATGGCGTCAGGCAGGGCGCGGAGCTTGCTGGCGAGAACCCTCCTCTTTATGCCTGGATATAAGCAGCCAAGAGGCTGCGCAGAATGGCGACAGCTGGGGCACCGCTCCCCGGCCGCCGCCGGGCGATGAGGCGTCAGGCTGGCCTGATGCGGAGTGCGCTACACTTTTACCTAATTTTGCCATAAAGGGAATCGGATGCATTACGCCGAACATGTTACCCGCGTTGGAGCAATCAGCGCGTTGGCACTGGCGATTAACGCCCTCTTTCTGTTTCCGGCCAGCGCCGATGAGAGCTGGCTGTCACGCTGTGCACCCTCACAAACCTTGAATGCCTGCCAGCAGCCCTTCCAGCAAGGGCTGGCACCCGTGCTGCTGGGCAGCGCCAAAGAGAAGCAGGGCAAGTGGGGGTTCATGGATACCTCCGGCCATCTGGTGATTGAGCCAGCATTCAGCGACGCCCAAGGCTTCGTGAATGGCCTGGCGGCCGTGGCGCAGGATGGCAAATATGGTTATATCGATCAGCGCGGCAAGTGGGCCATCCCGGCGCGCTTCACCCGCGTCACCCCGTTCAATGCCGAGGGCACCGCGCTGGTGGAGATCAACGATCGTCTGGCGCTGATTGACAAGCAGGGCGCGGTGGTTCGCACCCTGCCATTCGCCGTCAGTCTGGCGACCGACGGCTTTGTCGGCGGCCAATCGCTGGCCAGCGTGCAGATGCAGATTGCACCGGCCCTGTGGCGCGCCGACATCGATCGCGCGCTGGCCCTGCCCGATGACGTCATGGCGCTTGAGGCACCGCAGTCGGGTTTAGTACCAGCCCAGAAACGTGACACCCATGACAACGGCTACTGGGGCTACCTCAATGAGGGTGGCGAGTGGGCGATTGACCCGATGAAGATCAAGAGCCGCACCCTGCCGAAGCTGAATGGCGACACGCTGGCGGTGCAGGGCAAGGCCGGTTGGTTCTTCATTGATCGTCAGGGTACGCTGCGCAGCAAAACCCCTTATAAAACCGCCGCCCCGTTGGCCAACGGCAACTGGCTGGTGCAGACCAGTGAGGGCGCGTGGCAGCTGCTCAACGGCGCGCTGGAGAAGCAGCCGGATCTGCCCGCCGGGCTGGGGGACTCCCTGCGCCCGTGGCACCAGTGGCAGGTGGGAACCAGTGATGCCGGGGTGGTGCTGATTGGCCCGGACAACCATGTCACCCTGCTGCCCGCTGAAAACGCGAAGCTGGAAGTGCGGCCGGACTCGCTCTGGATCCGCGCTGGCAAGGACGCGCATCTGGAGCAGATCGTTGACACCCGCGGCGTGGGGCTGCTCTCGGATGTCACCCTGAAGGCGCTGGCAGGCTACCAACTGAAAGCGTTGCGCGGTGAGCCAGCGGCGGATGACACCGACGCCAGCCGCCGCTTGCCGCTGGCGATCCTCACCCCGACCGACAGCAAACAGCCGCTGGCGCTGCTGTCGGCGCATGGCGAGATCGTGACCGACCCGCAGTGGGCCGGCTTTGAAGCGGGCGCGGATGCCGCGCCGCTGCGCGTGCGCACGCAGGACAAGAAGATGGGCGCGGTGGATGCCAATGGCCAGTGGGTGGTGGCACCGCAGTTCGTGCAGGTTCAGCCCTTCACGGGCGACTACGCATGGGCCACGGTATCAGACGGCAAAACCGAAAGCCGCCGCCTGATTGACCGCAGCGGCAACGTGCAGGACATCCCGACCCGCACCCTGCAAATGGCGCGCGACATCACCGGCAACCTGCTGCTGACGGCGGCTGGCGAGGGCGACCAGCAGCGCTGGGGCGTCTGGGATATCGCCGCGAAACGCGAGCTGTTGGCACCGACCTTTGAGCAGATTGAACCCTTCGCCGAGGGCTACGCGCTGGCGCGCAGTGGCAAGGCGTGGGGCGTGATCACCCCAGAGGGCCGCTGGGCGCTTGCGGCACAAGAGGGGCATGGCAAGCCGCAGGCGATGGGCCACGGCCTCTACCTGCTGGAAACCGGCAAAGAGGCGGAGCGCCGCTTCAGTCTGGTCAACGCTGCCACCAGCCGCACCCTGGCCGCTGACCTGCTGGAGAAACCGCGGGCCGTCGGGCCGACGCACTGGCTGGTGAAGCCAGCCAGTGGCGGCGTGGCGCTGATTGATGCCGATGGCCGCCCGGTGATGGAGAAGGCGGTGCCGGTGGAGAAAGCGACCATTGACGGCGAGCGCGTGTTGCTCAGCTTTGGCCAGCGCTACGGGGCGATCAACGCACGCGGCGAGTGGCAGGTGGCACCGATCTACACCGCGCCGCTCACCTTCAGTGGCCCGCGCCAGTGGGCGGTGGCCCACCGTGACCAGAACACCCTGCTGATTGATGGCAACGGCGGCCAGCCGCTGCCGGAGTTCCCCACGGCCGTGCCGCTGGCGGGCATGAACCGCGTGGCGGAAAATGACCCAACCACCGGCCAGAGCGTGCTGCGTGACTTCAGCGGCCAGGAGATCCAGCGCTACCCAGGGCTGGACAGCATTCTGGTGGCGGCCGCTGGCGGTGGCGTGGTGCCGCTGCGTGGCGAGGGGAACCGCTACGGCCTGATCGACGAGAGCGGCGCCACCCGTGTGGCGGCCTACTTCGACCAGCTGGGGCCGCTGCATGATGAGCGCGCCCGCGCGGTGAAACGCGCCACCTATGGCGCGCTCAACGGCTATATTGACAAGGATGGTCACTTCGCCATCAAGCCGGCCTACAGCGCGGCAGGCGACTTCAGTGACCATCGCGCTTGGGTGGTGCACAAGGGCGTCACCAAACTGATCGATTCCCACGGCAAGGTGCAGGCCCAGGTAGTGGTGCGCTGCAACCAGCGGATCGTCATCACCGCCAAAGGCCGCCCGCTCTGGCCGGCCAAGGCCCTGACCTGTGCGGGCAGCCCGCAAGGGGAGAAGAGATGAAACCAGACCCCGGCCGGGCATTGCGCGGCGGCGGTGTGCTGATCCTGCTGGCCCTCGGCCAGCAGGCGCAGGCGCAAACGGCGTGCAGTATGCCGGTGCAGGAGGGCGTGCAGGCCGAGGCGCGGGCGCGGGCGGCATTGCCGCAGGCGATCCCCCTCTGCCTGCGCGATCTGCATCAGGGGCGGGCGGCGGTGCTGCTCCCCTCCGCCGATCTGCCGGTGGACGATGTGGCACTGTCGCCCGGCCTGACCGGGCACCGTTGGGGATTCCTCGACGGCAACGGGCAACTGGTGATCCGGCCAGTGTTTGAACAGGTGGGCGACTACCACCACGATCTGGCGGCAGCGCGCCAGCAGGGCAAATGGGGTTACCTGGATGCCCGCGGCAACTGGGCCATTGCTCCGCAGTTCGACAGCGCCGCCGACTTTACCCAGGCTGGCCTCGCAGCCGTGACGCGCGATGGCCGGCCGCAACTGATTAACCGCAGCGGCGCGCCCGTCGGCCCGCCGCTTGATGACCGGGTCGAGAGCCTCACCCTCGAGGATGGCAATCCGCTGCTGCTGCGCCTCACTACCCGCACCGTGTTTATCTCACCTGATGGCCAGCGCCACTTCGCCAGCGACAAGATGGAGATTGTCCAGCCCTTCGGCAACGAGGGGCTGTTCATCGCCCGCAACGGCGCGCACCAGTATGGCATTGCCGACCCTGACCTGAACTGGCGTATCGCGCCACAATTCAGCGCCATTACCCTGCCGCCGCAGGGCGCTGGGCTGGCGCGCGCCGAGCAGGGGGGTGAGGTGGCGCTGATCCGCGCCGATGGCTCGCGGATGGAGGGGCACTATGCGCAGGCCGAGCCGCTGACGGCGGGCCTCTGGCAGGCCACCCAGCCGGATGGGCAGACCCTGTTGCTCAATGATCGTGGCAAGGCGCTGCACAGCCTGCCCGCCGATGCCACCCTGACGGTGCATGACCACGCGGTGCTGGTGCGCGGCAAGGGCGCGCCCGCGCTCTATCTGGATGGGCAGGAGCGGCCGCTCAGCCTGCCAGCGGGCAGCGTGATGGATGAGCGCGACACCTTGCCCTATCTGGTGACGCTGGCTGGCGCGGGGGGCAAGATCAATGGCGTGGTGTCACCTGCTGGCACCCTGCTGAATGCCGGTTGGCTCGGGCAGGCCGCCTCCGCTGAGCTGATCAATGGCCGCCTCTGGTTGCGCGATGAGCGCGGCAAGCTGCTCAATATCCTTGATCCCGAGGGCAAGGCGCTGCTCAGCGCCCGTACCCTCGAGACGCTGGCGGCGCACCCGCTGCAACCGCTCTACGGCCACGATCGCGCCCAGCGCGCGGTGCAGCCGGATCTGCCGCTGGCGCGCATCGACCCGGTGCCGGGGCAGGCGGGCAACGCTGGCCTGCTGCGCGCCGACGGCAGCCTGTTGCAACAGCCGGACTGGCAGTCAGTGACGCTGGCCGATGGCGCGGACGCCGCGGTGGAGGGCAGCGCGCCGCTGCAATTCATCGTTGCCACCGAGGGTGGCATGGGGCTGGTGGACAGCCAGGGGCAGCAGCGGCTGGCCTTCGGCGAGGATAACATCACCCCGTTTGTGCAGGGTTACGCTTTTGCGTATCGCGATGGGCTGCTCAGCGCCGTTGACCATCAGGGCCAGCGTTACGCCCTGCCGGATGAGGTGCAGATTGAGTCGATTGGCGGTGGCTGGTTCCGTTTCCGCGCCTCGGCGGCGCAGGACGCGCCGTGGGGTATCTTTGACGCGCTGGCCCGGCGCGAGGTGGCCGCGCCCGCCTTCCGCCAGGTTGCCAATAGCGTCGGGGGCGAGGTGGCGGTGCAGCAGCCCGACGGCCAGTGGGGGGTGATTGATAGCCAGAACCACTGGGTGATCGCCCCGCAGTACGCGGCGCTGGAGCGCATCAATGACGCGCTCTGGTTCGCCACGCTGCCAGCACCGGCTGGCGAGGCGGCCACCCGCCATACCCTGCTTGGTGCCGATGGCCAGCAGCGGGTGCCGCCGACCAGCGGCCTGCGCTATGGGCACTTCAACGACGGCCGCATTTTGGCCAGCGCCGCCGACGGCCAGTCGTGGCTGTTGTCGGCCAGCGGCGAGCCGGAGCTGAATGAGCAGGACACCACCATTCAGGCGCTGGGGGAGTGGATCAAATTGACGCGCCTGCCGCAGGCGGGCTACCTGAATGAGCAGGGCAGCTGGCAGATCCCGGCCGATGGCCGCAGTGCCACCGCCTTTGCCAATGGCCGTGCGCTGCGCGGGCAGGGGCCGCTGACGCAGGTGATCGACGCCACTGGCGCGAAGGTGGGGGAGCTGCCCGCCGGGCAGTGGTTCTGGCCGCCCGCCAGTGAGATGAGTTTCAGCATTCTGGCTAATGGCGGCGAAGCCACCACCCGCTATGCTGACATCAATGGCCACGTGGCGCTGACGATCGCCGGGCGCGGCAGCCAGATGCAGGATGGGCGCGCGGTGCTGGCGCAGGGGCCGCAGACGCAGATCTGGATTGATGGGCAGGGGCAGCCCATCGGCAACGTGCGCTATCAGGAGCTGGGCCTGCCAGCGGATGGCCTGGCCTTCGCCCGCACCGCCGGCCACTATGGCTTTGTCGATGTGCGCGGCAACTTTGTCATTCCACCAGTGTTTGACGCCGTGTCGCCCTTTTCCGAGGGGGTGGCGGTGGCTGCCAACGGTGCCACCGCCATGATGATTGATCGCGCTGGCAGGCCGCTGGCACGGATTGTGACCGAATGCGGCGTACGGGTGCTGTATGGCCCCGGCAGTGAGCGCCAGTGGCCGGCTTCCCTGCCGGTGCGCTGTGACGCCGCCAATGATAATAACGCCCGGCCCGTCGCCGGGCCTGAAGAGTGAGAACCCCATGAAAAATTTGCCTGAGAAGTACCAGGATGCCGATCGCTGGGCATTCGCTGACAATGAAGCGCTGGCCGACGCGCTGGCGAAAAAGGTGGTGGAGGGGGTGAAAACCGCCACCTGCGCCCCGCTGGATGATGAGGGTGTGCCGCAGGTGGGTGACACCTTTGTGGTGGTGGATGGCCGCAACCAGCCGGTGTGCGCCATTGAGCTGACCTCCACCGATCTGGTGCCGTTCGATCAGGTGCCGGAGTCCCACGCGCGCGCCGAGGCCGAGGGGGATGGCACCCTGGCTGACTGGCGTCAGCAGCAGCAGGCGTTCTTCGAGGAGTATGAGATGTTCTCCCCGCAGATGACGCTGGTGCTGATGAATTTCCGTGTGGTCGAGACGTTCTGACCGATGGGGCAGCAGCCTGCCGGGCCGGTGCCCTATTTCAGCCAGTGGGCGTCACCCGGCGACGCGGCAGCGATCGTCAGCGGCGACAAGACGCTGGCAGAGATTCCCCACTGGCGGGAGGCCGGTGCGCTGACCCAGGCGGAGTTTGTCGAGTGGGCCAGCCACCTGTGCGGGATGTGCTGCTTGCAGATGGCGCTGACGGCGGAGGGGCGTGAGCCACCGCCGCTGCTGGCGCTGGCGCGCGCCAGCTTGCCCTATGGCACCTACGTGCGCGAAGGCGCGGCCATCCGCGGCCTGATCTATGCGCCATTCGTGGAGTATGTGCGGGAAGCGTGGGGCTGGGCAGCGGAGGTGGAGGTCGGGCGCGCAGCGACGGAGATTGCCGAAGTGCTGCGCCGCTACCGCTGGTTCATCGCCTCGGTGCACCCCAGCATTCGCCAGCCGGAGAGCCAGCCGCCCAAGACCGGTGGCCATCTGGTGCTGGTCTCCCACGCCGATGCGCAACAGCTGACCTTCCACAACCCCTCCGGCGATCGCCCGGAGACCCAGTCCCACGTTACCTTGCCGCTGGCGACCTTCGCCCGCTTCTACGCTGGCCGTGGCATTGCCCTACAGGCGCGCGCCTGACGGCTACTCCATCCGCAGTACCCACGCATCGCACTGCTTGTCATAGCGCTCCTTGTAGAGCGTACGTTGGCAGCCATCCAGCGTGGCGGGAATGCTGGTGTGATCGTCCCAGCCATCCAGTTGCATACACAGCTCCGGGTCAGACTGACAGGGAATGCGCAGGGTATTGTGGCCGCAGGAGGTGTCCGGCGCTGACAGCTCGGCATCCTGGATCTCATAACTGCCGATTCTAACCGTGGTCTTGCCCATAATCGGTTCCTCAATGGCTGGCGGGAGGGGGATGTCCGGTGTGGTGACTCTGTGAGCGTAGCCGAGCGACTGGAATTTGCCAGCGCCGCCCGGCCCCAGAGCACAAAGGTCAGGGGGCGGGCTGATGGGATGTGACGGCCATCATGTTGAACTGGTTGCGGCCACGGTTTTTCGACAGGTAGAGCGCCTCGTCGGCGGCGCTGACCAGCTCCGCCTGATCGGTCACCTCCGCCTGCTCGCCGGGGGAGTAGGTGGTCATGCCAAGGCTGATGGTGACGCGCTGGAACGGGCTCATCTGGTGATGGATCCCCAGCCCGCTGATCGCCTCCATGATGTGGTGCGCCACCACCCGCGCGCCCTCGGCGTCGGTGTCCGGCAGGATGGCGGCGAACTCTTCGCCACCAAAGCGGGTCACCACGTCGGTGCTGCGCTTCAGCGCCCGGCGCAGGGTGCGCGCTACCAGCCGCAGGCAGGCATCGCCTGACAGGTGGCCGTAGTGGTCATTGAAATGCTTGAAGTAGTCGATGTCGATCATCATCAACGAAATGGGCGTCAGCGTGCGCTTGGCGCGCAGGAACTCATGGTTCAGCACCTTTTTGAACTCGCGGCGGTTGGGCAGCCGGGTCAGGGAGTCGGTGCGCGCCTGAATCGCCAGCCGTCGATTGACCTTCACCAGCTTCAGCTCTAGCAGCTTGCGCTCATGGATATCCTCGGCGGTGCCGTACCAGCGCTCAATGCGGCCATCTGGTGCATGGCTGGGCGCGGCGCGGATGCGCATCCAGTTCCAGCCGCGATCGACGTGGCAGAAGCGCAGCTCGATATCGAGCGGCGCGCCGGTGGCGAGGGCGTGGCCCCACACTTCCAGCGCCTGCCGCCGGTCATCGCTATGGATCGCCTGCACCCAGCGGTCGGCCAAAATCTCCTGCCGTGACAGGCCGCTGATGCGCTGGAACCGCGAACTGACATCGGTCAGCAGCCCGTCCGGGTCGGCCGTCCACGGGATCTGCGGGTTCAGCTCCACCATGTTGCGGTAGTGCTCCTGACTCTCGCGTAGCGCCCGCTCCATCTGCTTCATGGTGGTGATGTCAATCATCGCCAGCGACAGGCCGAGGGCCGCGCCCTGACTGTCATAGGCTGGCTTGAGGCGGATAAAGTAGATGCGCTCGCCGAGGGTGAACTCGCGATCCAGCATCGCCTGCCGCCCGGCCGCCTGCGACTGCGCGTCCATCAGCAGCGGGCTGAGCGCCGGGATGAAGTCGCCCACCTGGCGGCCAATCGCCTGATAAGGCTCCACCCCGAGGATGGCGGCCATCGCGTCATTCACCGTCACGTAGCGGGCGGCCATATCGACAAAGCAGAGGCCGACGGGGGCGTTGGCGTAGATCGACTCGAGCTGGAACAGGCGCTGCCCCGGCGCGTGGTAGAGCGAGGTGAGGTTGCGGTCAATGCCCCGGTAGCCACGGAACGCGCCCTGCGCGTCAAACAGCGGGATGCCGCTGGTCTCCAGCACCACCTCGCTGCCATCGGCGCGCACGTTGCGGTTGAGCAGGCCACCAAAGGGCGCGCGGCTGGCGACGATGGCGGCAAACTGCTCGCCGACCCGTTTCGCCTCATCCGGCGGCATGAAATCAAACGGCGTCTTGCCCAGCACCTGCTCCGGCGGCACGCCAAGGAACTCGATGCTTTTGTTGGAGGAAAAAGTGTAGCGCCCCTGTGCGTCAACTTCCCACAGCCAGTCGGAGTTATTGTCTATCATCTCCCGCAAGCTGATGACGTCGCGCAGCATCGCGTTTTCTGCGAGGATCTTTTCTTTCTCATCATTCAACATGATGTGCTCTCCAACCGGCAACAATCTCTGGGGCATGGGGTCTGGCGGCCAGGCCATTTTTATTGCCCCAGCTTATTAGGATTATTCTTACACGCAACGCTTTTATCATACCAAACCAGCGAACTGCCGATTTTTTCAACGCTAACAAGGACTAATACTCGAGCGTCAGGGTCACGTTGTCGCTGTAGCTGCCGGCGGGTTGCTGCGCCTGCGAGCCGTTGACCCGCACCACATAGGCGATGCTCTGGCTCAGCCCGGTGCCGCTGCCGTTCAGCTTGTTGTTGCTGTCCCATAGGGTGGTGCCGTTGGATTGGTAGATCTGGTATTGCAGGAAGGTGCCGGGCGTGGTGGTGTTGGCCATCCGCTTCCAAGGGCTAACGTAGTTGTTGCCGTTGGTGACGTAGGTTTTGTAGCCCTCGGTTTTGGTGCAGGTGAGGGTGATGCTCTGGGTGACGGCGTTGAACTGGCCGACCAGCGCCACGCTGCCGAGGTTGACGTTGGGCGCGCTGTTGATGGCGCAATCCTTGGTGATGATGGCGGTCACGGTCACCAGCGCGGTGCCGGTGCCAGTCCAAGCACCGAGGCAGGTCAGCACCCCAAGGTAGCAGACCGAGTAGTTCCAGACGACGCTAATGACGTCGCTGTAGGTGCCGGAGCGCACATTGGCGCCGGTGGTGGTCTGGATATAGAGCGGTACCGTAACGTTGGGGTTTTGGAACAGCGCCGCCACCAGGTTGAGACTGTTGTAGTCGATGGTCTGGCCGCTACTGAAGGCGTACTGATAGTTGGCGTCCGGGTAGATCAGGTAGGGGATGGCGTCACCGGAGCCGTCGGTGTTCAGCAGCCGCATATTGTTGCTGGTGGAGGCGATGGTGGCGCGCAGGGTGTTGGCGCCGCCCAGGTTGACCGTCAGCCCGGAGCAGGTCAGGCCACCGGTGCCCTGAGCGCGCAGGCGGCTGTTGTAGGCAGTGAAGGAGCTTTGGCTGCCGAGGTTGACGGTGCCGTTGCTGATGGCGCAGTCGGCGCGGGCGTCGTGGCCGAGGCCCAGTAGGCCCAGCAGCAGGGTGGCGGCCCACAGCGGCGCGCGGCGCAGGGAGGGGGTCATCATTAAACGCTCCTGTTTCATGGGCGGCATACCAGCGGCCCCAAGGTGTGAAGGCCTTTCGGCTGCGGCAGGCGCACGGTGACATGACAGACGCTGCCGTCATCCATCCGTGTGATGGTCAGCCGGTTCTCCTGTTTGGCCTCCTCCAGCCACACCAGCCCATCCCAGCCCACATAGATCGGGCTTGGGCGTCCCTCCACCCGCACCGTGCTGCCGTTGGGCAGCGGCTTGCCATCCGGGCCGACCAGCGTCAGGTTGGCGGCGGAGAGCTGTTTCACCGGGAAGTTGACCAGCAGGCCGCTGTTGCGGCGGATGGAGAGGGTGCGCTCCACCGTCGGGGTACTGACATCCGCCGGCAGGTCGAGCGGGTCAATCTGGAAGCGTGCGTGGTAGAAGGAGGTGACGGTCGGCACTAGCAAATAGCCGCGATCGTCGGTTTCGCCGATCTTCTGGTTCTCATAGGAGACCGGGATGCCGCTATAGCCATCGGTGGAGACCAGCGCGAAGGCGTCATTTACTTGGTTGGCAGCGTAGACGCGCCCATCCATCGCCACCAGCGAGCCACTCAATTGCCCCCAGCGGGTGTAGTTGCTGCGGCTGCCATAGAGGCCACCGCGCACTTCGGTATGGTCGCCACGCCAGCTGAGATCGGCCTGCCGGTATTGGCTGTCGCTGGTCTGCCCGTCGGCATAGGCGAGGTTCCAGCCGAAGCCGCCATCGGTGGGGATGGCGCGGCTGTAGGTGGCGCGGCCGTTCCAGCGGTTTTCGGTGTCGCGCGTCGCGCCAAAGCTGGCGGTGCCCATGTCGCCGAACGGGATGCTGATCATCAGCTGGGCATTGAAGCCATTGCCGCCGATTTCACGGTTGGCAGTGGCGTAGAAGGAGATGTTGCGCCCGAGGCTCTTGCTGTAGCTCAGGTTTACCAGCCGGGTGCGGCCGCCGTCGGCGTCGCGCACGTCAAAGTAGCCGCTGCCCAGCGTGCCGAAGCGCCCGAGGCTTAGGCTGCCGGTCAGCTGGTCGCTGCGGCGGCTCAGGCGGTAGCGCGTCTGGTAGTTGGAGAGATCGGCGTAGTTTTCACTGCGCAGGATGCGTTGCGCGCTCAGGCTGAACAGGGAGGTGCTGTAGGTGTAGCCGACGGCGGTCTGGCTGCCGCGCCCGCCGGTGGGCGCCTGATAGAGGCCATAGGCGGAGGTGGCGGCAAAGGGATCGGTGATGTCGCTGTCGGTAAAACTGCCCTCGGCACGGTTGTCGCGCGCGGCGCCATCATCATCGTGATCGAAGGCGTTATACTGGCTCTGGCTGGCGCTCCAGGCGCTGTTCAGCACCCCAAAGCGGCCGAGCCGCAGCCCGGTGCCCGCACCGGCCACCGCCATGCCACGCGCGCCTTCAGCGCGCCCCTCCAGCGTCAGCCAGTCGGTCAGGCCGTGGCGCACCGTGCCGCTGGCCGCCAGCTCGCCATAATCCATTGAACTGATGCCATAATTCTGGCGCAGCGCCCCGAGGCTGACGCTGTAGTCGGTCAGCCCGGCCTGCAACAGGTCGCTGGCGACGTAGAACGGCACCACGGTAGAGACCTGCCGGCCCAGCGCATCGGTGGTGACCACCGTGGCCTCGCCAGCACCGCTGACATAGGGCACGGTGTCGAGGGTGAAGGGGCCGGGGTTCACCTGCGCACTGCTGGTTTTATAGTTGTTGATGTAGAGATCGACGGTGCTGGGCACCGCCGCCTGACCGGCGAAGGCTGGCAGCGGGTAGGTGACCAGATCCGGGCGGGTGGAGAAGTTGCGCGCAATCTGCACGCCGCCGAGCCGCACGGCGTTGGTCCAGGGCAGCGCACCGGTGATCACGTCACCGGCGCTGTAGCTCATCATGGTGAGATCATCGTTGTACTGCCACTGGGTGTCATAACGGATATAGCGGTTCTGCGCCACCACCCCTTCACCCGCGCCGATGTCACGCCGATAGACGCCGGAGTTGGTCAACGCGCCAAAGTTGCCGAACAGCCGCTGCTCCGTCCAGGCGGAGACGTAGCCATCCTCCGGCGCGTCCGGCGTCTGGTTGGCGTAGATGTCATAGTTGAACAGCAGCCCCAGACTGCTCTGCGCCGGCAGGTAGTCACCCGCCTGAGGATCGCCCACGCGCTGTTCCGGCAGCCAGTCGTTGGGCACCTGGATCAGCAGTTGCTGGGTTTCGCCGCTGTACGTGACCTTCAGCCGACTGTCTATCTGGTCAATCGCCACCGGCTGGTCGCCCTTTTGCAGCATCGGCACCCCGGCTTGCTGCAACTGGTCAGGGGAGAGGTAGTAGTGGCCGTCGCGGTACTCCACGGGCAGCACCTGTCCACTGGGTCGGCCATTGACCACAATCTCCAGATAGAGCTGCGCGTTGGGCATGGCAGCGGCGGTGGGCGGCGGCGGCAGGTCAGCCGCCCACGCCCGGCCGCCCAGCAGCGCCAGCGTGATCAGCAGCGGCAGCGGCCGCCTGCGCCAGGCTGGCATCAGTGCCCCCGGCGGACGGCAGTGATCATCATAAATGGCCCCGGTCAGTAACGGCTGATGGTGACAGGCTGCGGATTGTCATTGACTGTCGCCTCCAACTGGCCACCGCCACCCAATGCCGTCGTCAGGGGGAAGCGCACCTCCTGCCCCGGCAGTACATAGCCGAGCAGCCCGTCATTGACCGTCTGGCGGCGCGACCCACTGACCAAACTCACCTTGGAGATGCGGGCATGCACAATCCCCTGATTGCGCACCAGCAGCCCCGGCTTGCCCTGCATGGAGATTGGCCGGAAGGCCAGCGCCGGCTGGGTCGCCTTGCTGTAGTCGCGCGGGTTTTCGTAATCCTGTTTTGTCCATACCCCCTGGCCGCTCACAAACAGCGGCACCGAGTAGCGCATCTGGAACTTCAGCCCCAGTGAGCCGGTTGTCTGGGGTGACTGCCCTTGCGGCACCTCATCCACCAGGATGCGGTAGGCGCGCTCCTGGCCGGGCGGCACCTGGCTGTTCTTCACCAGCCGCACCAGCTGGCGCTTGCCGGGGCCGATGGTGGCCATCGGCGGGCTGGGGATCACTTCGGTCTGGCTGTTGTAGCTCTCCTCACCATTCACCTGCCGCCAGCCCAGCACGCGGATTTGCAGGTAGACCGGCTGGCTGTCGCGGTTCTCCAGCCAGAGGGCGGTGGCGGTTTCAGAGGATTCGATCACCGGATCAATGGGCCAGATCAGGATAGCGGCAGCGGCGTGGGCCGTGGCGCTGAGAAACGGGGTAGAGAGGGCGGCCAACAGCGCGCCGAACATGCGTAACGTCATAAAACATCCTTTTCAAATTCAGTACGTGACAGTGACCAGCACGCTATCACTGTAGTTGCCGGCGGTCGGCAGCGTGCTGCTGGCGAACAGGCGGGCATACAATTTGTACTCCTGCACGGCCCCGGTGGCGCTGAATGCCTGCACGGTGCCGCCGTTACTGCCGTTGCCCCAAACCGTGGTGCGACCGGCATCCTGATAGATCTGGTAGAGCAGCGTTTCGCCGGTCGAGGCATTGCGCAGCAGGCGGCCGCTGGCAATCGAACCGGTGACGTTATTGCCATTGCCCAGCGCCAGCGTGACGCTGGTGCCGGGGGTACAGCGCAGCACCACCGAGCCAGTGCCCTGATTGGAGGCCACGTCGGCAGCGGTATCCAGTGAGGAGCGGCTACCAAAACTCAGGGTACCGAACGTGCTGACATCACTGGTGCCGCTGCCCAGCACACAGCCATTGACCAGCGTGGCGTTGACGGTAAACGCCTGGGTTCTGCTCAAATCATCCACGCCGGTGTCACCCGATGCTCCCCACGGCAGCAGGCAGAGCAGGGGCCAGCAGCGGCGCAGGCGGGAGGCGTTCATCATCCACCCGCTACCAGCTGACGGTGACTTGCACCGTGTCGCTGTAGGTGCCAATGGCCGGTGTGGCCTGTACCGGGATACGGCCATACACCGGCAAGAACAGGGTCTGGCCGGTGCCCGTGCCTGCCACGCCGGTGACGTTGTCCCAGACGGTGGTATACGCCGCGCTGGTGTACAGGTTGTAGGTGACGCGCTGGGCCGATGGCCCCCCGACCAAATAGCGGCTGGTGGTGTTGCCGCTGTTGCCACCGCCCAGCAGGACTCGCCAGGCGGTGCCGTTATTGCACTTAATCTGGATGGCGCCCGCGTTTTGCTGGCCGGTGACATTCACGGCGCGGGAGAGGAAAGCGGTGGTGCCAAAGTTGAGCGTGCCGAAGCTGACCACGCCATTGACGGTGGTGCCCGCCGTGCAGGAGGCCACCAGCGTCGTACTGACATTGACGCTGGCGGTTTTGGTCACGGCGGTAACCGGCCAGCACCCCCCGGCAGCCAGCAGGCCCATGCCCCAGACCAGAGGGCTTACCCACAACGATCTCCCCACCGTACGCTCCTTCGTCCAGGTGACGCTTACCAGGTGATGATCATGGTCACAGTATCGGTATAAGTGCCCGCAGCGGGTGTCGCCTGAGAAGGCACCTGACCATAGACAATCAGGTTAACCGGGGTGCCGGTGCCGGTGCCCGCCAGCGGGGTGCCAGGTGCCCACAGGGTGGTACGCGCTGGCTCCTGATAGAGGTTGTAGACAATAAAGGCCCCGCCCGTGCCCGCCATGCGCCGCTGCCCGGCCGCCGCATTCAGGCCATTGTCCAGCCCGACCGTGAAGGGCGTGCCAGTGGTGCACAGCAACTGCAAGTTGCCGGTGCCGGCGGCATCGGTGGACTGGGAGTTAATGATGTTAGCCAGTGAGGAGTACTCGCCAAAGCTCAGGGTGCCGAACTGGTTCACCGCCCCGGTTGAGTTGCCCCCAATCACTTCGCAACCGGCGCCGATGGTGAGCGTCACGCCGAGGTTGCCGGTGACTGTCCCGGCGAAGAGCGGTGTCGCAGTCAGGGACATCATCAACGGCACGGAAGCCAGCGTGAGTAGTGTTTTCTTCATGTCCTGTTCCTTTAAGTAAAAGCAAAAGCTGCAACAGTGGTTGAATGACAGACGCTGCGATTCCCCTCCTCAATGACAATGGTTAGGTTTATTAATCTGATTAATTATTAGGATAACTTTTGACATATTTCATCTCAAAATTTAAAAAAAGTTAACTTGCGCACTAAACCAGCCGATCGTTCAGTAATGCAACAATCGCGCACGGTTTGAAGGCCATCGCTTCAAATAAATGTTATGAGAGAGTTAAGAAAGGATAAGGAGTGTAACTTCAATCATTTAGGATAAGCATTAGTATTGCTAATATAAATGAGGGCTGAAAGGCGGGGTGTGATGCTTTTTTGCGCAGGAAAACCGGGTTATCAGGTAAGCAAAAGTGAAGAAAGCGGGCAGGTGCCCGCTTTGAGGAGGAGAAAAGGGGTTATTCGGCCGCAGGCAGGGCGACGAAGGCCGCGCCGTCGCGTACCAGTTCGCGCGGCAGGGCATTTTTGATGCGGCTGCCAATGCGCTTGGCCAACCCTACCGGTTGCCCGCAGTAGGTCAGGATAAAGTCATCGCCCGCCGGCAGGCTCTCTGGGTAGAGATCGCGCCCCATAAACCACGCCTGCGCCAGTTCGGCATCCAGCGCCAGCGTTGCATGGCCAGCGGCATCGGCCAGCGCGATCACTGCCTCATGCTGCCAGCGGTAGCCCTTGGGGAATCGCTCCGCCAGTTTCAGGCCGATGCGTGAGAAGCGCACCTTGCCAAACAGCGGCGCCAGCGCCTCCGGGAACAGCCAGATCTCTTTGTCACGCTGCCACAGGGCATGGGTGGCAGGCAGCGGCAGGCCAGCCGCCCCGGCCGCCTGCTCCAGCAGCGCGCGCTCTTTGCCGGGCAGCGGCGCAAAGGGGAAGGCTCCCACCTTGTAGCCGGGCACGGGCAGCGGCGCGACGGCCGCTGTTTTGCGCAGCCGTGCGACAAAGAAGCCCTCGCTGTCAAAAATCTGTGGGAAGACATGCAGGAAGCCCTCCGGCGTGGCAGCGCGCGCGGCCTCCGGGAAGAGGCCATTCAGCGGTTCCACGCTGACCGCCTCCGGGTAACGCGCCAGCAGCCAGCGGCACACCTCCTGGTTCTCCTGCGCGTTCAGCGTACAGGTGGAGTAGACCAGCACCCCGCCCGGTTTCAGGGCGTGGAAGGCGCTGTCAATCAACTCGCGTTGGGTGGCGGCGATGGAGAGGATGCTCTCCGGCGACCAGTTGCTCATTGCATCCGGGTCTTTGCGTACCACGCCCTCGCCGGAGCAGGGGGCGTCCAGCAGGATGGCATCGAAGCTCTCTGGCAGCGCCGCGCCAAACACCCGGCCGTCGAAATGGGTGAGGGCGGTGTTGCTGACGCCACAGCGGCTGATGTTGGCGTGCAGCACCTTAACGCGGCTGGCGGAGTACTCATTGGCGACGATGCCGCCAAGGTTGCCCATCCGCGCGGCGATCTGGGTGGTTTTGGAGCCGGGGGCCGCCGCCACGTCCAACACCCGCTCCGGCTCCACACCGTCGTTGAACAGCGCGCTGACCGGCAGCATCGAGCTGGCCTCCTGGATATAGAACAGCCCGGCCAGGTGCTCCAGCATATTGCCGAGCCGCAGGCTCTCATCATCCATCCGCTCGATCCAGAACCCCTCCTCACACCACGGGATCGGGGCGAGTTGCCAGCCGTAGCGGGCAGCCAGCGTCTGGAAATCCGCCACGCTGATCTTCAGCGTATTGACGCGCAGGCTGCTGCGCAGCGGGCGTTGGCAGGCGGCGATAAACCCCTCCATATCCAGTTCGGCAGGCATGATGGCGCGAGTGGCCGTCAGGAATTCAGGCGGCAGGTAAGCAGAGAGGTGTTTAGCCACGGGGAGTCAATCCAGATACAGGGTAAAAAGTGCCGCGCAGTCTAGCACACTCCGGCGTTGGCGGTGAAATGGGGGAAACCCGGCAGCCCGCAGGCTGCCGGGGGGAGGGTTACCCTTGCGGAATGGCGGTGCCCCAGCTCTGCCACTCTTTTGGCTCTTCGCTGTTGAGCAGGAAGTGCTTGCCCGGCTGGGCTTTCGGCGCAAGCGGGATGCTGGGCGGGGTCATGAAGGCGATGCCGCCACGGATAAATTGCTGGAAGGTGCCGCTCTTCACCACGCCGCCGGTCAGGCCAAACTTCAGGTTGTAACCCGAGGCGAGCCAGAACACGGTGTTGTTGCGCACCAGATGCTGGAACTTTTTGCTGATGCGCAGGGAAACGTGCACGCGGTCGCCGAGGTTGCCGAGGGCAAAGCCGGTGATGGTGCCGACCTCAATACCGCGGTAGAGGATCGGCGTGCCAATGGTGAGCGAGCCGGTCTCCACGGCATCCAGTACAATCGCCAGCCCGTCAGTGTAACGGGAGTCGGTGATGGTTGCCTCCTGCAACTCAAAACTGCGCGTCATGTTGCCCACGCCCGGCTCGACGTTGATATAGGGCTGGATCAGCGTGTCCAGATTGCTGACGCCAGCCGCCGAAATCTCCGGCGAGACGATAGAGAAGCGGGTGCCAGCGCGGGCAAAGGTCTGCACGAACTCTGGGTAGAGCACTGCCTTGGCGTCTACCTGATTGCGGGCCGACGTCAGTTTCAGCGACTCCACCTGGCCAATGTCGATCCCCAGATAGCGGATTGGCATACCCGGCGAGAGCTTGCTGGCGTCAAAGGTGGTCAGGGTGATCTGGCTGCCCACCGCGCGGGCGGCGGTCTCGTTGCTGTAGAGCATCCGTTTCGCCCCTTTGTTCAGCGTCACGCCCTCCAGGTTGTCGAAGCTGATCGCCCCCTTCAGGGCGCGGTTCAGTGGCGACGCCTGTACCGACAGGCCCGCGCCATTCAGTTGCACCTTGGCACCGCCCTCTGCCCAGAAGATGCTCTTCTCCGTCAACAGCTTGCGGTACTCCGGCTGGATATAGACGTCGATGTCAAAGGCGTGGGCGCGCGGGCGGATGTCCGTGATCTCACCCACCTGGAATTTGCGGTAGAGCACCACCGAACCGGCCTGCACATCCGGCAGGCTGTCGGCGGTCAGCGTCAGCGAAGGCTTGGGCCGCTCGCCCAGCGTGCCCTCTTCGGCCTTCTGCTCATCGCTGTAGAGCGGGTAGCGGCCCGCTGGCGTGCCCTTGCCGCCCGGCAGGATCTTGATGCCGCCGTTGAGCCACTCCTCCGGGCTGGCGCCGGTGACCTGCAATCCATCCAGCCCCACCTTCACGCTGACTCGGCTATTGACCACAAACTTGCTGTCCTGATGCACCAGATGGCGGTACTCCGGCTTGATCGCCGCCTTGAACAGGATGCCCTGATCCGTCAGATCGCGTGACAGCACCTGCCCGACGTTCAGGCCATAAAGCACCAGCGGCTGGCCGGGATGGATGCCGTAACTCTGCGAGGCCAGCAGCTCCAGCGTCAGCACATCGGGTTGCTGCAACAGCTTCTGGCTGCTGTCGAGCACTTGGAAAGTTTGCTGCGGTTCGCCCTCGCCGGGGATCAACTCCAGCGTACTGCCGGTTAGCAGCGCACTCAGGCGGGTGTCCGTCAGGCTCAGTTTCGGGCTGTTAAGCTCAATGCGCGTGCCGCTGCGCATCAGCTCCACCACCGACGGATCTACCGTTAACTCACCGGTGACCTTGCCCCCTTTCTCCAGCGTGACGTCCGTCAGGGTGCCGACCTGCAACCCTTGGTACATCAGCGGCGTATGGCCAGCGTTCAGGCCGTCGCCAGAGGGCAGCGCCAGATGAATCACCACGCCGCGCTGGCTGTGCGCCAGATCGGGGTAGAGCTCATAGTTCTGCTCGGAGCGGGCCTGCGTGCCACCGGGCGGTGAGTCAAAGGCGATGGCACCGTTGACCAGCGCCGCCAGACTCTCCATCTTCACCGAGGCACCCTGTAGGCTGAAATCGCCCTGGAAGCCCGAGACGTTCCAGAAGCGGCTGTCGGTCTTCACCAGATTGGCGAAACGGCGATCGATCAGCACATCGATGGTCACCCCCTCCTTGCCGGGGGAGATGTCATAGTCATACACCTTGCCGACCGGCACCTTGCGGTAGTAGACCAGCGAGCCGGTGTTGAGCGAGCTAAGATCGGCGGCGCGCAGGTGCACCATCAGTTCGCCGGTGTTGAGGCGGAACTTGGGCTGGGTGTCGAGCGCGGTGAAGTGATCCTGCGGCTCGCCCTTACCGGGCATCATGCCGATGTAGTTGCCGCCCACCAGCGCATCCAACCCGGAGACGCCAGCCAGCGAGGCCTTGGGCGTCACCAGCCAGAACTGGGTGCCCTCGCGCAGCGCATCCTCCATCTCACTGCGGATGCTCACCTTCACCAGAATGCTGTGCAGATCCTTGCTCAGGCTAATGGTCTGGACGGTGCCGACCTCCACCCCCTGATAGCGTACCGGGGTGCGGCCCGCGACAATCCCCTCCGCTGACTGGAAGGAGAGGGTGACGGTGGTGCCGCGCTCCTGATAGTTGCTCCAGATTAACCAGCCGGCGATCAACAGCGCGATGAACGGCAGTAACCAGAAGGGGGAGAGCCGGCGCTTGTTTTTGACCCGCGCCTCAGTCGGCGTATTCGGCGTTTCTTGTTGCATGTGCATCCCAAATCAAACGGCTATCCAGCCAGTGAACGGCAAGAATAGTTAAGATCACCGCGCTGCCAAAGTAGAAAGCAGCCGGCCCCATAGTAAACGAGAAGAGTTGATCGCGGTTGATGAGTGACATCATCAGCGCAATCACAAACAGATCCAGCATCGACCAGCGGCCAATCCAGGTCACCAGACGCAGCAAGCGGATACGGGTTTTCAGGCTCTGCTGGGTACGGAAATGGATGCTGAGCAGCAGCACCAGCAGCACGATAACCTTGGTAAACGGCACCAGCACGCTGGCGATGAAGACAATGCCAGCAATCGGCACATTGCCGGAGGTGGCGAGGGAGACCACGCCAGAGAAGATGGTGTCCTCCATCCGCTGGCCATTGGTGTAGATCACCGAGATGGGCAGCAGGTTGGCCGGTAGCAGGAAGACCATCGAGGCAATCAGCGCCGCCCAGCTCTTTTGCAGGCTGTGGCGGCGGCGCAGGCGCATCGGCACATGGCAGCGCGGGCAGCGGCCACGGCTGTCGGGGGTGCCGGTGAAGTGGCACGCCAAACAGAGGCGCAGCTGCTCAGGCGTCTCCGTGGGCCGCGGCTGCGGGTAGAGCCGCCGCCAGAGCTGGTCAACGTTGAGGTGGATCAGCAACAGCAGCGTCAGCAGCAGCATCGCCAGATAGGCGGCCAGCGCCGGGCCGGGGGAGATGTCGGCGAAATCCTTGACCTTGATGCAGGCTACCGCCATGCCAATCAGGTAGATGTCGAGCATCACCCACTCCTTGACGCGATCCAGCATCAACAGCACCGGCCGTAGGTTCATCCCCAGCTGGCGGCCGATAAACAGGTAGAGGATCGCCAGCACCAGCGTTAGCGGCGCGCCGAGGGTACAGAAGGCGACCATGCTGGCGGTGAGCGGCGAGCCTTGCTGGGTCATCAGCCCGATGCCGTCGAGCAGCGAGGCGGTAATGCGCGTACCGAGCAGGCGGATGGCGATCAGCGGCTCGCTGAAGGCAAAGGGCATCAGCACCAGCGCGGCCACCGCTACCGCCGCCAGCCGCGTCAACGACCAGTCATGGCCCTTCTCAATGCGGGCATTGCAGCGAGGGCAGTAGGCGACCTGGATGCGTTGCAGCGGAGGCAGGGTAAACAGCGCGTCGCATTCACCGCAACGTCGGTAGTGGGCCTGCGGCAGGGGGCCGGAGAGTGACTCTATTTTCATGATCCCGGTCTCGGCATAAGGTGCGTGAACAGCCTGGATGGGGTCTGTGCCACCTGGTTACAAAAAAACGCGCGCGCCCGGCAGGCTCTCTGGGGCACAATCCGCTCCCGGCCTTGCCGGCCGGCCGGCGCGATCACTTTTTGATGCGCGTCCAGAAACTTAGCGTAGCGTGAAATTAGGAAGTGATCAGGCATGGCTGGGAGAAATCCGGCAACTTCGTGCCGCCAACATACCGCGACACGGGGTGTTTTGTGAAGTAACCGCCGATTAACCTTGTGACGATACGCATTTAATGCTTATTTTATAGGGGCTAAGCGCAGTGCGACGCTGGCTGTCCCCACAGATTCTATGGTCATAACATGAATAAAGAAGCATTCTACACCGAATTAAAACGTGACATGGGCGCGCTGCTGGCCGGCGAGACCAACTTTATCGCCACCCTCTCCAACGCCAGCGCGCTGCTCTATGAGCGCCTGGAGGGCGTCAACTGGGCCGGGTTCTACCTGATGGATGGTAAAACGCTGGTGCTCGGGCCGTTCCAGGGCAAGATTGCCTGCGTGCGCATCCCGGTTGGGAAGGGCGTGTGCGGCACCGCCGTGGCCGAGGGCACCATTCAGCGCGTGGCGGACGTCCATGCGTTCCCAGGCCACATCGCGTGCGACGCTGCCAGCAATGCCGAAATTGTCCTGCCGCTGCGGGTCAATGGCGAAGTGATTGGCGTGCTGGATATCGACAGCACCGTCTATAACCGCTTCGACCAGGAGGACGAAACCGGTCTGGCGGCCGTGGTCGAGACGCTCTGCACCCTGCTGGAAGCATGTGAAGCAGGAAAATATGTTCGCCTTTCTCACGATGATTAACGGATAACGTGGCATTTACTGATGGCGTCATTATAATGGCGCCTGTTCATGCCTGCGCCGGTTGGCAAACCCGTTGTAATCAGGAAATTTCATGGAAAATCAACCTAAGTTGAACAGTAGTAAAGAAGTCATCGCCTATTTGGCTGAGCGGTTCCCGCTCTGTTTCACCGCCGAAGGCGAAGCGCGCCCATTAAAGATCGGCATTTTTCAGGATCTGGTGGAGCGCGTCCAAGCTGAGGAGAACCTGAGCAAGACGCAACTGCGCTCTGCCCTGCGCCTCTACACCTCGAGCTGGCGTTATCTGTACGGCGTCAAAGTCGGCGCGCAGCGCGTAGACCTTGACGGCAACCCGTGCGGTGAGCTGGAAGAGCAGCACGTCGAGCACGCGCGTAAGCAGCTGGAAGAGGCGAAAGCTCGCGTCCAGGCCCAGCGCGCCGAGCAGCAGGCCAAGCGCCGCGAAGCCGCCGCCGCTAACGGGGAAGCCCCGGAAGCGCGCCGTCCGCGCCCAGCGGGGAAAAAGCCTGCGCCGCGCCGTGACAACGCCGCTGCCCAGGAGCCTCGCAAGCCGCGCCAGCCGCGTCCTCAGCAGGCCAAAGCGCCACGTGCTGAACGCCAGGATAGCCCGGCCCGCCAAACGGCGCCCGTCACCGATATCTCGAAACTGCAAATTGGCCAAGAGATCAAAGTCCGTGCTGGTAAGAGCGCGATGGACGCAACCGTATTGGAAATTGCCAAAGACGGTGTCCGTGTGCAGCTCTCTTCCGGTCTCGCGATGATCGTGCGCGCAGAACACTTGCAGTTCTGATACGGAGGCCAACCCAGGCATGAACAAATTTGTCAGATTGACCGCGGTAGCGGGGCTGTTGCTGGCGGGCGCAAGCTTTGCCAATGACGCACCCGTGACCCTGGATACGCTTCCGCAGCTCCAGCAGGAGCCGCAGGATGCCACCGTCAGCGAACGCGTGACGGCCCGTTTTACCCGCTCCCACTATCGCCAGTTTGACCTGGACAGTGAATTCTCCGCCAAAATTTTTGATCGCTACCTCAATATGCTGGACTTCAACCACAATGTGTTGATGGCCGCGGATGTGGCGCAATTTGCGGACAAGCGGGGCGAGCTGGGCGACGAGCTAAAAACCGGCAAGCTCGAGACCGCCTATGCCCTGTTCAACCTGGCGCAGAAACGCCGGTTCGAACGCTTCCAATATGCTTTGACGGTGTTGGCCAAACCGATGGACTTCACCGGCAATGACACCATTGACCTCGACCGCAGCAAAGCGCCGTGGCCGAAGGATATCAATGAGCTGAACAGCCTGTGGGACGCGAAAGTCAAATATGACGAGCTGAACCTCAAGCTGACCGGCAAAGATGAGAAAGAGATCCGCGAGATCCTCAACAAGCGCTATCAGTTCGCCATCAAGCGACTGGCGCAGAGCAACAGCGAAGATGTGTTCCAGCTGATGATGAACGCCTTCGCCCATGAGATCGATCCGCACACCAACTACCTCTCGCCGCGCAATACCGAGCAGTTCAACACCGAGATGAGCCTCTCCCTTGAGGGGATCGGCGCGGTGCTGCAACAGGATGATGACTACACCGTCATCAACTCCATGGTGCCGGGTGGCCCGGCGGCCAAGAGCAAAAACATCACCGTGGGCGATCGCGTGGTCGGCGTCGGCCAGAGCGGCAAGCCGATGGTGGATGTGATTGGCTGGCGTCTGGATGACGTGGTGGCACTGATTAAGGGGCCGAAGGGCAGCAAAGTGCGCCTGGAGATCCTGCCAGCTGGCAAGGGCACCAAAACCCGCACCGTGACCCTGACCCGCGAGCGCATCCGTTTGGAAGACCGCGCGGTGAAGATGACGGTGAAGAACGTCGGCAAAGAGAAAGTGGCGGTGATGGATATCCCCGGCTTCTACGTTGGCCTGACGGATGACGTCAAGGTGCAGTTGCAGAAGATGGAGAAGCAGCACGTCAACAGTCTGGTGATTGACCTGCGCACCAACGGCGGCGGCGCGCTGACCGAGGCGGTGTCGCTCTCCGGCCTGTTTATTCCTAGCGGCCCGGTGGTGCAGGTACGTGACAACAACGGCAAGGTGCGCGAAGACAGCGACACGGACGGCGTGGTCTACTACAAAGGCCCGCTGGTGGTGCTGGTTGACCGCTTCAGCGCCTCGGCGTCCGAGATCTTCGCTGCGGCGATGCAGGACTACGGCCGTGCGCTGATTGTCGGCGAACCGACCTTCGGCAAGGGCACCGTGCAGCAGTACCGCTCGCTCAACCGCATCTATGACCAGATGCTGCGCCCAGAGTGGCCGGCGCTTGGCTCAGTGCAGTACACCATCCAGAAGTTCTACCGGGTGAATGGCGGCAGTACCCAGCGTAAGGGCGTAACGCCTGATATCCTGATGCCGACCGGCGTGGAAGCGGCGGACACCGGCGAAGCGTTCGAGGATAACGCCCTGCCGTGGGACAGCATCAACGCGGCTACCTACAGCAAGACCGGCGACATGAAGCCGTTCGTGCCGGAGCTGCTGAAGGCCCACAATGACCGCATCGCCAAGGATCCTGAGTTCCAGAGCATCGCGCAGGACATTGAGAAGTACAAAGCGACCAAGGACAAGCGTGACATCGTCTCCCTCAACTTCGCCCAGCGTGAAAAAGAGAATCAGGAAGATGACGCTACCCGCCTGACGCGCATCAATGAGCGCTTCAAGCGTGAAGGGAAAAAGCCGCTGAAATCACTCGACGATCTGCCGAAGGATTACCAGCAGCCAGACCCTTACCTGGATGAGACGGCGCACATCGCGCTGGATCTGGCCGGGGAGTTGAAGACTTCAGACCAGACCACTGCCGCGAAGTAAGCGGCAGGCCAGAAAAGGCGCACCGAGGTGCGCCTTTTTTTATGCCCGGAAAATATTTCGCTTACACTTTGTCATGATGCGAGACAGATCGCTGCATTATGTAAAGTTTTGTGATTTTAGCAGCTTAAGCGCGTTCAACGCTTGAAACGAGCGGGGAAGCCCATAGGATCTAGGGGGGCAGGCATGTGGCCTGTGTACCATTTCAACAAGAGGAAGTGACATTTTATGATGCGTATAGCGTTATTCCTGCTGACCAACCTGGCAGTCATGGTGGTCTTTGGGCTGGTGCTCAGCCTGACAGGGATCCAATCAAGCAGCGCCATGGGGTTGATGATCATGGCCGGGTTGTTTGGTTTCGGCGGCGCATTGGTTTCGCTGCTGATGTCCAAATGGATGGCGCTGCGCGCCGTTGGCGGCGAAGTGATTGAACAACCCCGCAACCAGACCGAGCGCTGGTTGATGGATACCGTGCGCCAGCAGGCGCAACAGGCGGGCATTGCGATGCCGCAGGTGGCGATTTACCATGCACCGGACATCAACGCCTTTGCCACGGGCGCCCGCCGCGACAAATCGCTGGTGGCCGTGAGTACCGGCCTGTTGCAGAGCATGAGCCAGGCCGAAGCGGAGGCCGTGCTGGCCCACGAGATCAGCCACATCGCCAACGGCGACATGGTGACCATGACCCTGATTCAGGGTGTGGTGAATACCTTCGTCATCTTCATCTCCCGTATGCTGGCGCAGGTGGCGGCAGGCTTCCTCGGCGGCAACCGTGAGGAGGAGGGCGAGGGTGGCAACGGCAACCCGCTGATCTACTTCGCTGTGGCAACCGTGCTGGAGCTGGTGTTTGGCATTTTGGCCAGCATCATCACCATGTGGTTCTCGCGCCACCGTGAGTTTTACGCCGATGCAGGCTCCGCGAAACTGGTGGGCCGTGACAAGATGATCGCCGCGTTGCAGCGTCTGAAGACCAGCCACGAGCCGCAGGAGGCAAGCAGCATGATGGCCTTCTGCATCAACGGCAAGAACAAGTCCTTGAGCGAGCTGTTCATGTCGCACCCGCCGCTGGATAAGCGCATTGAAGCACTGCGCAGCGGCCAGTACCTGAAGTAAGAGTGCACCAAGAAAAAGCCCCGCAGAGCGGGGCTTTTTTTATGCGCGTGGCGAGGGGCCTTTGGCCGCCGTGCCAGGTTGGGTCATGCGCAGGAAACTCACTACCGCGCCACCCGCGGCCAGCGTACCGGCCAACAACAGCGAGGCGTGGGTGCCGTTGTGGTCAAACAGGTTGAACATCAGCGCCACCAGCGCCGCCCCGGTGGTCTGGCCGAGCAGGCGGGCAGTGCCGAGCATACCGCTGGCGCCGCCACTGCGGTTGCGCGGTGCGGCGCTGATGATGGTGTGGTTGTTCGGGGATTGGAACAGCCCGAAGCCCGCACCGCAGATTATCATCCGCCAGATGATGTCCAGATCGCTGGGGTTGTCCGGCAGGAGCGCCAGTGAGACAAGGCCCGAGGCGAACACCGCCAGACCAATTCCCCCCAGCAGCCCGGCGTGGTAACGCTCCACCAGTCGGCCCGCGATGGGCGCCAGCACCATGGTCGCCAGCGGCCAGGGCGTCAGCAGCAGCCCGGTCGCCACCTCATCACGTCCCACCACCGTCTGCAAGAAGAACGGCAGCGAGACAAACGCCAGCATCTGCGCGCTAAAGGAGCAGATCGACGTCCCCAGTGACAGGGCAAAAATCGGGATGCGCAGCAGGTCAACCGGCAGCAACGGGAAGGGCTGGCCCAGCTGGCGACGGACAAAAATCACGCCCACCACCGCCAGCGCCACTAACTCGCCCAACGTCAGCAGCAGGCTCTGCCCTTGGGCAAAGCCGCTCAGCGCGCTGATCAGCAGGCCGAAGGTCAGGGCATTCAGGATAGCGCTGACCAGATCGAATTTCTGCCCCTGACTACGGCTGTTGGCTGGCAGGAACTTCAGCCCCAGCAGCAACGCCAGCAGGCCAATCGGCAGGTTGATGGCGAACAGCCAGGGCCAGGAGGCGAAGGAGAGGATGCCAGCGGCCACCGTTGGCCCGGCGGCGGAGGAGACCGCGACGATCAGCGCATTGATGCCCATGCCGCGCCCCAAATAGCGCTGCGGGTAGATAATGCGAATCAGCGCGGTATTGACGCTCATGATGGCCGCCGCGCCAAACCCCTGTAGGATACGGGCGATGGTCAGGGTGGTCAGAGAGTCTGAGAGCGCGCAAAGCAGCGAGGTAAGGCTGAACACCAGCAATCCCGCCTGATAGATGCGCCGGTAGCCAAGGATGTCTCCCAGTGACGAGAGGGAGAGCAGGGAGATGGTGATGGCCAGCTGGTAGGCGTTCACGATCCAGATAGAGGCGGCCGGGCTGGCATTCAGGTCATGGGCGATGGTCGGCAGCGCCACGTTGGCGATGGCACTATCCAGCACGGACACGGTGATGCCCAGCGCAATCGCCAGGATCGCGCCATAACGTTGGGGGACGGGCAGGCCGTCAGCTTGGGTTGCGGTCATAAATCCGATGTAATGGAGAGCAAAAGGTATAAAATATTAACATGCTAACCTTTTATGGCGGCCCGCGATGGGCATTAGATAACGCCTTTTTCACCCGCCCAAACAGTCAATTATAGTGCAGGGACTTGCGCAGCTGGCTGGGACTGATGCCAAACGCCTTTTTAAACGAGGTGGAAAAATTGTTGCTGTCGCTGAAACCGCAGGCGAAGGCGATTTCGGTCAGGGTGTCATCCGAGGATTGGATCTGGTACTTCGCCCGGTTGAGCCGCAGGGTGTTGAGGTATTTTTGGGGCGTCTGGCCGGTGTGGCTGAGGAACTGGCGGTGTAGGGTGCGCGGCGTGATATAAAACCGTTCAGCAAGCGCCTCCCAGTTCACCTCGTCCAGCGGGTTTTGCTGTAGATAGAGCAGAATCTGTTGCAGCTTATCCTGATTGGAGTCGCTGTGGCTGATGCGGTAGCGGCCCTGATGCAACAGCAGCAGAATGCGCAGGAACAGCGTCTCCTGGCGGCACTGCTCAATCAGGGGCACCGGGCTGGTCTCCTGCCGCATCTCATCCAGCAGGCTTTTCAGCGCCTTTTTCAGTGTCGGGCTAATGTTCCAGACACAGCCATCATCCGGCGTTGGCAGCAGGTGAGTGAAGTTTTTGATAAAGGTGAAGTTATCACTGGGCCGGTAGAGGATATTGACCAGCCGCAGGTCATCCACCTGCTCAAACAGATGGCGGTCGCTGGCGTTGATGTAAAAGCACATGCCGCAGTTGATGGTGTACGGGAAGTCGTTCAACACATGCAGGCCGCTGCCGCCGTCAACAATGAAGATTTCGTTGAAGTCATGGGTGTGCTCTGGGAAGGGTTCCTGAGGCTCACGGAATGCCAGGGCCACCGCATCTTCCCGGTGCGGGAAGTAGTCATCACTGCGCAAGGTATACATACGTTTCTCTCACTCAGACAGGCCGCGCCGCAGCGGTCAGATAGGGGTATGGTGTTAATTAAAACGCATAAATAAAAAAAATAAACCGACGTTTCATTAAATTGTGACGCAGGTGAGATATTTTCGCATTTGGCATGAGAAAGCGTGAAAGGGCGGAAAAAGTGCCGTAGATTGCTATGGTGATTGCATTTCTCTTATACTGAATTGCTGTTCTGATTTTTTTAAAACCCATTCATGCCCGCGGCCATTGGTCGCTGAAACAGGTAAGACACCATGGCGATTGCAGATCTTGATAAACAACCCGATTCCGTCTCATCCGTGCTGAAAGTCTTCGGCATCCTTCAGGCGCTGGGGGAGGAGCGGGAGATCGGCATCACCGAACTTTCGCAGCGGGTGATGATGTCCAAGAGCACCGTCTACCGTTTTCTGCAGACCATGAAGTCATTGGGCTATGTCGCGCAGGAGGGGGAGTCGGAGAAGTATTCACTGACGCTGAAGCTGTTTGAGCTGGGTGCCAAGGCGCTGCAAAACGTCGATCTGATCCGTAGCGCGGACATCGAGATGCGTGAACTCTCCAAATTGACGCGCGAGACCATCCACCTCGGGGCGCTGGATGAGGACAGCATCGTCTACATCCACAAAATTGACTCGATGTATAACCTGCGCATGTACTCGCGCATTGGCCGCCGCAACCCGCTGCACAGCACCGCCATCGGCAAGGTGCTGCTCGCCTGGCGTGACCGTAATGACGTGGCTGAAATCCTGTCGCAGGTGGAGTTCACCCGCAGTACCACGCGTACCGTGGGCAGCGCCGAGGAGCTGATGCCGGTGCTGGAGACGGTGCGCGAGCAGGGCTACGGTGAGGACAATGAGGAGCAGGAGGAGGGGCTGCGCTGCCTGGCGGTGCCGGTCTTTGACCGCTTTGGGGTGGTGATTGCTGGCCTGAGCATGTCCTTCCCCACCATCCGTTTCTCGGAAGAGGCCAAGGCCCACTACGTGGAGATGCTGCACACCGCCGCCCGCAATATCTCTGAGCAGATGGGCTACCACGACTACCCCTTCTAAATTGCAGCCATAAAAAAAGGCCGGGATAACCCGGCCTTTTTTGTGTGCGATGCGCTTAACGGTGTGCCAGTTCGGCGCTCTCGTCTGCGTTCATCACGCTCTTGTCGGTCTGGCGCATCAGCTGGCTGGTCACCGTACCGGCGGTCATGGAACCGCTGACGTTCAGCGCGGTACGGCCCATGTCAATCAGCGGCTCCACAGAGATCAGCAGCGCCACCAGCGTCACGGGCAAGCCCAGCGCCGGCAGCACGATCAGCGCGGCGAAGGTCGCACCGCCGCCCACGCCTGCCACACCGGCTGAGCTGAGGGTCACGATGCCTGCCAGAGTGGCGATCCACGCCGGGTCAAACGGGTTGATGCCCACGGTCGGGGCCACCATGACTGCCAGCATCGCCGGGTAGAGGCCGGCACAGCCATTCTGGCCGATGGTGGCACCAAAGGAGGCGGAGAAGCTGGCGATTGACTCCGGCACGCCAAGGCGGCGGGTCTGCGCTTCCACATTCAATGGGATGCTGGCGGCGCTGGAGCGGCTGGTGAAGGCGAAGGTGATCACCGGCCAGACCTTGCGGAAGAAGCGGCCAGGGTTAACGCCGACGCCTGCCAGGAACAGCGCGTGTACCACGAACATGATGCCGAGGCCGAGGTAGGAGGCGACCACAAAGCTGCCCAGCTTGATAATGTCCTGCACGTTGGAGCCAGCGACCACTTTGGTCATCAGCGCCAGCACGCCATACGGGGTCAGCTTCATCACCAGACGCACCAGCTTCATCACCCAGGATTGCAGGGTGTCGATGGCGGTCAGCACGCGCTCGCCTTTGACTTTGTCATCTTTCAGCAGGTGCAGCGCGGCCACACCCAGGAAGGCGGCGAAGATCACCACGCTGATGATGGAGGTCGGGTTGGCACCGGTCAGTTCGGCGAACGGGTTTTTCGGCACGAAAGAGAGCAGCAGCTGCGGCACGGTCAGGTCAGAGACCTTGCCCGCATAGTTGCTCTGGATGGCGGCCAGACGCGCGCTCTCCTGCGCACCCTGCACCAGCCCTTCGGCGGTCAGGTTGAACAGCCAGGTCACGAACACGCCGACCAGTGCGGCGATAAGCGTGGTGATCAGCAGCGTACCGATGGTCAGCAGGCTGATTTTGCCGAGCGACGAGGCGTTATGCAGCTTGGCAACGGCGCTCAGGATAGAGGCGAACACCAGCGGCATCACAATCATCTGCAACAGCTGCACGTAGCCGTTACCAACAATATTGAACCAGCTGATGGACTCTTTCAGTGTGGCGCTCTCTGCGCCATAGACTGCTTGCAGCCCCAGGCCAAACAGCACGCCCAGTACCAGACCGGCCAGCACCTTTTTCGCCAGGCTCCATTGGGTGCGGCGGGTCAGCGCCAGCAGCCACAGCAGCGCGACAAACACCACGACATTTATGACGAGCGCAAGGTTCATACTCATCTCTCCAGAAGTAAACGGGTTAAACAGTGAATCATTTTCAGGTTGGCCCACTTTGCAGTGCCTTCACCTGATAAAGCGATGGCGCATAGGGTAACAGGCCGCATCGCGCGGCCTTATAACCAGATCTTATGGCTTATAACTTTTTGTATTTTTTTGTGCGATCTTTCACCGGCTTGATGATAAGCCGGTCAGATAGATGTGAAGTTTTTGATGAGCGCGCTGACATCCTGCAAGTGCAACATGCTGGCCAGCGCTGGCCCTTGTTGCCACCAGACCGCCAGCCCCACCAGCAGCAGGCAGAGGGTGCGCTCCCGCTGGTTGCCGCGCTGGCTGTTGAGGATCGGCATACGGAAGCGCCAGCGGAAGGGCCACAGCAGCGGTACGCCAGCCGGGGTCAGCATATCTGCCACGATGTGGCTGAGGTAGCCAACAATCATGGCATGCAGCACATCCAGCGGGATGCCCCACTCCGGCGGCAGTTTGGCGCGGAACAGCAGAATGCCGATCGCCACTGCCAGCAGGCTATGGGTAAAGCCACGGTGGCCAAACATGCGCGAGATCGGGACGGAGATCCACTTCAGCCGTCGGCCAAGCAGCGAGCGGGGGTGATCAATGTCGGGCAGCAGGGAGGTAACCAGCGCGCCGGGAATAATGTGCCACCAGTCGCCTTGGGCCAGCTCAGGGGTAAGCTCGGCCTTTTTCGCAAAAATGGCGCAGGCAACGGAAAAAATGAGATGCCCTTCGGCGGTCATAACCAAACATCCTGACGGGTAAAACTGTTATTTTATCCAGTATAAGGCATATTCAGGGACGGCGGAAGCGGTGACGGTGTAACTATTTGCAAGCACAGGGAAATATCGCGCATAAAAAACGCGGCCATTGGCCGCGTGATAAAGGAAAGACGTTAGCGCGCCAGCCAACCGCCGTCAACCGCCAGCGTGTAGCCGTTGACATAGTCCGAGGCTTTGGACGCCAAAAATACCACCGGCCCCATCATATCCTCTGGCACCCCCCAGCGGCCCGCCGGGATGCGGTCGAGGATCTCCTTGCTGCGATCCTCATCCTCACGCAGTTGCTGGGTGTTGTTGGTTACCATGTAACCCGGCGCGATGGCGTTGACGTTGATGCCATGCTTCGCCCACTCGTTGGCCAGCAGGCGGGTGACGCCCAGCACCGCACTCTTCGAAGCGGTGTAGGAGGGGACGCGGATGCCGCCCTGATAAGAGAGCATTGAGGCGATGTTGATGATCTTGCCGCCGTCGCCCTGCTGGATAAACTGCTTCGCCACCGCTTGCGACAGGAAGAAGACGGTTTTGATGTTGACGTTCATCACCTCATCCCACTCCTGCTCACTGAACGCCAGGGCGTCCTGGCGGCGGATAATGCCCGCGTTGTTGACCAGGATATCGATGCGGCCAAAGTGCGCCACCGCCTGCTCCAGAATGCCGGGGATCACCTCGATGCTGCTCAGATCCGCCCGGATACTCAGGAAGCGACGCCCGAGCGCTTCCACCGCCTGTTGGGTCTCGCCAGCGTCAGAGTGGGTGACGCCAATAATGTCGCATCCCGCCTGCGCCAGCCCGATGGCCATTCCCTGACCCAACCCGGTGTTGCACCCCGTTACCAGGGCCACTCGATCTTTCAGTTCAAACGCGCTCAGCATCATCGTTCACTCTCTTATGGCAGCTGTTTTATGCAGGTGAAGGTCACGGCGTCTAGCGCAGGTCGCGGACGGCGACGTGGTCCATATCGCCGAAGACCTGATTTTCGCCGATCATGCCCCAGATGAAGGTGTAGCGCTTGGTGCCGACGCCCGCGTGGATTGACCAGCTGGGTGAAATCACCGCCTGCTCATTCTGCACCAGCAGGTGGCGCGTCTCCTGCGGCTGGCCCATCATGTGGAACACGGCGGTCTCTTCATCCATGTCGAAGTAGAAGTAGACCTCCATCCGGCGCTCATGGGTGTGGCACGGCATGGTATTCCACAGATTGCCGTCGGCCAGCTTGGTCAGCCCCATCGTGAGCTGGCAGGTGGGGAGCACATCCGGCACGATAAATTTGTTGATGGTGCGGCGGTTGCTGGTGGCGTCCTCGCCCAGCGTCTGCGGCGATGCCTCGGCCAGCGTGATTTTGCGGTTGGGGTAGGTGGTATGTGCCGGCGCGCTGTTGTAGTAGAACTTGGCCGGGCGTGATGCCTCGACGCTGCTGAACTCCACCACCTCTGCACCTTTGCCGACGTATAGCGCCTCTTCGTTACCTACCTCGAAAGTTTCGCCATCCACCACAATCAGCCCCGGCCCGCCAATGTTGATCACGCCCAGTTCGCGGCGCTCCAGGAAGTAACTCACCCCCAGCTGCTTGCCCACCTCGCCGCCAATCGAGACCGTCTTCTGCACCGGCTTGATGCCGCCAATGATGATGCGGTCGATGTGGCTGTAGGTCATGGTGTAGGTATCGTCTTCGAAAATCTTTTCGATCAGGAACTCACGGCGCAGGCCGGCGGTGTCGAGCTGTTTGGCGTGGTCGCTGTGGATGCTTTGACGGACTTGCATGTCAGTGCCTCATAGGGATTGGGGAGGAAGGGAGAGGGATGCGCCGGGCAGAGGGAGAGGCCGCGTGGCAGCGACAGCCTGCCCATCTTGGGCGCCCGGTGCATCCTCGTCTTCACAAAGCATAGTGCCGGCGGTATATGAATTCAATAAAAATGAAATGACGTTTTATTTATACTTTGAGCGGCGTCATGCTTTTGCACCCGGCAACTGACGCCCAGCCGGACGGGGCTGCTATCATTGCCCAAGTAATCCCACTTATGGCGACAGGAGCAGGGCATGAACACATTCTTTTTTGATCAGGAGACCCCGTGGGAAGATCTGGGGCGGGGCGTCAGACGCAAGGTGATGACCTGGAGCGAAGATTTAATGATGGTGGCGGTGCAGTTTGATGAGAGGGCGATCGGCACGCCGCACAGCCATGAGATCCATGACCAGATCGCCTACGTCGCCGCTGGCAGTTTTGAGGTGGAGATTGAGGGGGCGAAACGGGTGCTGAAAACCGGCGACGCCTACCGGGCGGTAAAACATGAGATGCACGGCGTGGTGGCGCTGGAGCCAAACAGCCTGCTGATTGACACCTTTTCGCCAAAACGCGCCGACTTCCTCTAAGTGCGTGAACGGGCGGCACGCCGCCCGCCATGCCGCCTTAGCGCAAGTGCGCCGCCGTCAGTTGTGCCAGAGAGTCCAGCCGGATGTCAGCCAGCGCCCAGCGCACGTCCCCCCGATCCCCCGGCGCGGGCACCACGATAGAGCGCATCCGCGCCGCCTTGGTGGCGATCATGCCGTTGACTGAATCCTCCAGCGTTACGCAGTTCAAGGGATCGACCCCCAGTTGCTGCGCCGCCAGCAGGTAGACCTCCGGGTGCGGTTTGCTGTAGGCGAGGGGCTGGGCCGAGACGCGCACCGGGAAATCCGCCTCCAGCCCAAACATCGCCAATACCCGGTCAATCATCATACGCGGCGAAGCAGAGGCGATGCCGATTTTCAGCCCCAGCTGGCGACAGAGCGCCAGCGCGTGGCCGACGCCCGGCAGCAGCGGCTGTTGCTGCTCAACCAGCGCCAGGGTGCGGTCAATGATGCGCGCTGCCACCTCCGCCTGACTTGGGCCTTGCCACGGCATCGTTTGATACCACATCGCCACCACCTGATCGATGCGTAACCCCAGCGTGTCGGGCAGGCTGTCACGCTGGGAGAGATCCAGCCCCAGCGTGCCGAAAATATCCAGCTCGGCTTGAGTCCATAGCGGCTCTGAATCAATCAGCAGGCCATCCATATCAAAAATCACGGCGTGTATCGGGCGAACATAGGCCATGCGCAACGGCTCCTCGTGGCAAGTGAACGGAATCTGCCGCCACTGTAGCACCGTGGCCGCGCTCTGCTAAATGATTAAATGGTTGGGCGGAATTTCTATCTGTGGGTAAACTTGGCAGATGGAAATCACGTCTATACAAGGGGAAACCATGACGTATCAACAGGCGGGGCGCATCGCCGTGCTCAAAAGGATTGCGGGCTGGGTGGTCTTTATCCCGGCGCTGCTCTCGACGCTGGTGTCATTGCTGAATTTTATCTACGCGCAGAGCAAGCAGACGCAGGGCATCAATGCGGTCATGATCGATTTCATGCATGTGATGATTGAGATGGCCCGCTTCAATACGCCTTTCCTGAACACTTTCTGGCAAAATTCGCCGGTGCCCGTGCTGGGGCAGGGGTTGGCCGGTGCCAACCTGATGTTCATCCTCATCTATATTTTGATCTTTGTCGGACTGGCGCTGCGCGCCTCGGGCGCGCGGATGTCACGTCAGGTGCGCCATGTGCGTGAAGGGGTGGAGGACCAGATGATCCTCGAGCAGGCGCGCGGCACGGAGGGGCGCAGCCGGGAGCAGGTGGAGGAGAGAATTAGCCTGCCGCACCACACCATCTTCCTGCAATTCTTCCCGCTCTATGTGCTGCCGGTGATCATTGCGGTGCTGGCCTGGCTGGTGCTGCGGCTGGTGGGGCTGATTGCCTGAGGCCGCGTCTCAGGCATTCTCTGGGTAGAGCAACTGGTCGACGGCGCGCTGCGCCGCCACCAGATGCTGGCCGCCAAACAGGTTGCTGCGGTTGAGCAGGGTATAGAGCTGGTAGAGCGGCTGGCGATCCAGAAAGTCAGCGGGCAGCGGCCAGATGCTCTGGTAGCCGTCATAGAGCTGGGCGGCAATCTGCGGGTAGCGCGGCAGCAGCGCCAAATCGCACTCGCGGTCGCCCCAGTAGCAGGCTGGGTCAAACAGCACTGGCCCCGACGGGCCAAGGGCGCAGTTACCCGCCCACAGATCGCCATGCAGCAGCGAGGGCTGGGGCTGGTGGCCGTAGAGCCGCTGTTTGACCGCCTCAATGATCTCCTCCATGTTGCCGAAGGTCATGCCCTGTTCGGCCGCCAACTGTAACTGCCAGCCAATGCGCTGCTCGGCGAAGAAGGTGCTCCAGCGCCGCTGCCAGCTGTTGGGCTGCGGCAGCGTTGCCAGTTCATTGTCAAAATCCAGCCCAAACTGCAACTGCTCGCTCCACTGGTGCAGGCAGGCCAGCTGCTGGCCAAGGCGGTAGGCCCCGTGGCCATCCAGCGGGCGCAGGGGAATGAACTCCAGCAGCAGGAAGCTCTCTTCACGATCGCTCCCCACGCCATACACCTCCGGCACCCGCACCGTCTGGCTGCGTGCCAGCAGCGCCAGCTGATCCGCCTCGGCAGTGAACATCGGCAGCAGATCGCGGCGGTCAGCCTTGACGAACACCTCGTGCTCGCCGTAACTGAGCCGCCAGGCCGGGTGGATCTCACCGCCGGGCAGTGACACGCGCTCGCGGATCTCCGCCGGGCCCAAGTGATCATTCAACAGGTGACTGATGGCTTGCCACATACTATTCCCCTCCGTCCGGCCGATGATTCATCAGGTTGCATGCAAATCACTGATTACGATCTGGCGCACAGGCTGGCGCGTGGGCGCCCGCCGGGGCAGGTTGCCCTAAGAAGTATATACGCGTTTGATACTACGGCTAAAAAAAGAGCAACTTTTTCCGGCGCGACTCACTCCTTGGGCGTCAGCCGCGTCTGGTCGATCTGCGCCAGATAGTCCGCCAGCGTCTCCAGCGTCACTTCCGGGCGGCGGCCCAGTGCCGTCTCACCCAGCCGTTCGGCCAGTTCCCGCGTCTCCTCCTCGCTGCGCACGCCAGTCACGCCGTAGCTGTTGCTGCCCAGTTCGTGTAGCACGCCCTGTTCATCCGTCAGGGTGGTGGTGAAGCCAGCCAGCGTCAGCTGGTTGGTCAGGTTGGCCGGGTCTGCCAGACTCTCCTCCTGATAGCGGAACGTCACCACATAGCGTTGGATATCCATACTGTTCCTCCTGATTAATGAGATATTCATCAGGATAGTCCAATAATCCTATTCAGGTGCCGCTTCGCTGCCGGTATGCTGACGCGCACCCCCGCTTAACGCGTTTGAATAAGGAAGAGAGCCACGTGAAGCGACAGATCGGTTATTTGCTGGCGGTATTGCTGCTGGCCAGCTGCGCCAGCCATAAAGAGGCGCCACAGCCCGCACGGCGCGGCAGCAATCAGGTGTTCACCGGCACCAATATGGCGGCACTGGAGTACGCGAACGTGATCCATCAGGCCGCCCGGCGCTATAACGTCGATGAGACGCTGGTGAAGGCGATTATCCAGGTGGAGTCGGGCTTCAACCCAGCGGTGGTCAGCCGCTCCAATGCCATTGGGCTGATGCAGCTGAAAGCCTCGACCGCTGGGCGGGACGCTTATCAGCTTAAGGGCCGACGCGGCCAGCCGAGCAGCCGCGAATTGAAGGATCCGGCCATCAATATCGATCTGGGCACCGCCTACCTCAGCATGCTGCAACGCCAGCTGGCAGGCATCGACAACCCGCTGACCCAGCGGTATGCCATCACCGTGGCCTATGTTAACGGCGCGGGCGCGCTGCTGCGCACCTTCTCCTCCGATCGCCAGCAGGCCGTGCGCGCCATCAACCGCCTCTCGCCAGAGGACTTCTACGCCCATATTCAGGCCAAGCATCCGGCCCCGCAGGCACCGCGCTATCTGTGGAAAGTGAACACCGCCTACCAGTCGCTGACCCCGGATGCCTAAACGGCAGCACACTGGCGAGGGGAAAAGCGGCCGGGGAGATTGATAATGCAATCAATTCTCATTACTATCTTGGCACACTTTATTTACAGGAGTTCCTTGTGCCACGTTTCCTCTCCCTGCTGGCTGCCGCTGTGGCGCTCAGCTGTGCCGCGCCGGCGGTTGCCACCACCTATCCGTTGACCGTCACTGACACCGCCGGGCAGACCCTGACCCTTAAACAGGAGCCGAAACGCATCATCGTGCAGGATGGCCGTGACATTCTGGCGCTGGCGCTGCTGGATCGTGAAAATCCATTTGGCCGCGTGGTGGCCTGGAACAACCTGTTGAAAAAGGGCGACAACGCGACCTGGCAGATCCTCGACACCAAATGGCCGGCGGCGAAAAAAATTCTCGACATGGGTTTCAGTGACAAAGGGGAAGTCAATCTGGAGAGCGTGATTGCTGAGCGCCCTGACCTGATGATCGCGCAGTTGCGCGCCAAACCGGCCCTGAGCGAAACCGGGGTGCTGGAGAAGATGAAGGCGCTGAATGTGCCGGTGCTGTTCATCGACACCATGCAAAAACCGGTGGAGGACACGCCGAAGAGCATCACGCTGCTGGGCGAGGTGCTCAATCGCGAGCAGGAGGCCAAGGAGTACACGGACTTCTACCAGCAACACTACCGTATGCTGCTCGACAAGACCGCCAGCGTTGAGCCAAAACCGCTGGTGTTCATTGAGGCGAAAGCGGGCCTCGGTGGGCTGGATGCCTGCTGCTTTACCCACGCCCACGTAGGGTGGGGCGCGCTGGTCGAAGCGGTTGGCGCGCGCAATGTCGGCTCCTCCCTGCTGCCCGGCCCGACGGGTGACGTCTCGCTGGAGAAGGTGATCAGCCTGAAACCGGATGTCTATATCGTCTCCGGTTCCCAGTGGGCCAGCAAGAATAACGCGGCAGTGCCGTTCGGTTACAACGTCACGCAACAGCAAGTGGATGCCGCTTTCAATACGCTGCGCACACGTGCGGGCTTCAGCGAAGTGAAGGCGCTGCGTGACAACCGTTTCTACGGCGTTTACCACAACTTCTACAACCATCCGTACAATATCGTCGGGCTGGAGTTCCTCGCCAAGGACATCTACCCGCAGCAGTTCGCCGCCCTCGACCCGAACCGCACCTGGAATGAGATCCTGAGCCGCTTCACCACCATCCCCGCTGGCACCGGTGTGCTGGGCGCTCAGGCACCGGCCCAGTGATTCCCCGGCCCGGCCACTGGCCGGGCCTTCGCTTTCCCCCCTCTGCGTCAACCAATCTGCCGATCGCCAAGAAAGGGGTTGGAATCAGCAAATTATTTAGTGTTACTATCCACAGGCTGTCCGGCTTTGGCCGGAGGATTCACTGTTTGCCCGGTTGGGGGGAAATGTAACAATTGTGGGTTAGATTTTCGCTCAACACGCTGAATATACACTTAAATTTATTACTGCATGTGAACTGTCGTGTGGTTCACCACTGTAGATAAGGAATTATCATGCCTGTTATTACTCTTCCAGATGGAAGCCAGCGCCACTTTGACCATGCCGTCTCCCCGATGGATGTCGCCATGGATATCGGCCCGGGTCTGGCGAAAGCCTGTATTGCCGGCCGCGTCAACGGCGAGCTGGTTGACGCCAGCGACCTGATTGAGGCGGATGCCCAGCTGGCCATCATCACCGTTAAGGATCAGGAGGGGCTGGAGATCCTGCGCCACTCCTGTGCGCACCTGCTCGGCCATGCCATCAAGCAGCTCTGGCCGGATACCAAAATGGCCATCGGCCCGGTGATTGACAACGGTTTCTACTATGATGTCGACCTGGATCGCACCTTGACGGACGAAGATCTGGCGCTGCTCGAAAAGCGTATGCACGAGCTGGCGGACAAAGATTACGACGTCATCAAGAAGCGCGTGAGCTGGCAGGAAGCGCGTGACACCTTCGAGTCGCGCGGTGAGACCTATAAGATGGCGATTCTGGATGAGAACATCAGCCATGATGACCATCCCGGCCTCTACCATCACGAAGAGTACGTGGACATGTGCCGCGGCCCGCACGTACCGAACATGCGCTTCTGCCACCACTTCAAGCTGCAAAAGACCTCTGGCGCCTACTGGCGCGGTGACAGCAAGAACAAGATGCTGCAACGCATCTATGGCACCGCCTGGGCGGACAAGAAGCAGCTGAACGCCTACCTGCAACGTCTGGAAGAGGCGGCCAAGCGTGACCACCGCCGCATCGGCAAGCAGCTTGACCTCTACCACATGCAGGAAGAGGCACCGGGCATGGTGTTCTGGCACAACGACGGCTGGACCGTGTTCCGTGAGCTGGAAGCCTTTGTGCGCATGAAGCTGAAAGAGTACCAGTACCAGGAAGTGAAAGGCCCGTTCATGATGGACCGTGTGCTGTGGGAAAAGACCGGCCACTGGGACAACTACAAAGAGGCGATGTTCACCACCTCCTCTGAGAACCGTGAGTACTGCATCAAGCCGATGAACTGCCCCGGCCACGTGCAGATCTTCAACCAAGGCCTGAAGTCCTACCGCGACCTGCCGCTGCGCATGGCCGAGTTCGGCAGCTGCCACCGCAACGAGCCGTCAGGCGCGCTGCATGGCCTGATGCGCGTGCGCGGCTTCACCCAGGATGATGCCCACGTCTTCTGTACCGAAGACCAGGTGCGTGATGAGGTGAACAGCTGCATTAAGATGGTGTACGACATGTACAGCACCTTCGGCTTTGAGAAAATTGTGGTAAAATTGTCGACCCGTCCGGAAAAACGCATCGGCAGTGACGAGATGTGGACCCGCGCTGAGGATGACCTGGCTGCCGCGCTGACTGAAAACGATATTCCGTTTGAGTATCAGCCGGGCGAGGGCGCCTTCTACGGCCCGAAAATTGAATTTACCTTATATGATTGTTTGGATCGTGCGTGGCAGTGTGGTACCGTGCAGCTCGATTTCTCTCTGCCAGGCCGTCTGAATGCCTCTTACGTTGGCGAGAGTAACGACCGTCAGGTCCCGGTCATGATCCACCGCGCCATTTTGGGGTCTATGGAGCGCTTCATCGGTATCCTTACCGAAGAGTACGCAGGCTTCTTCCCAACCTGGCTGGCACCGGTGCAGGTTGTGGTGATGAACATCACCGACAGCCAGTCCGATTACGTCGATCAAGTGACCAAAAAATTGCAAGAAGTCGGCATTCGAGTGAAAGCGGACTTGAGAAACGAGAAGATAGGCTTTAAAATTCGCGAACACACGTTACGTCGTGTCCCGTATATGTTGGTCTGTGGTGATAAAGAGGTCGAAGCAGGCAAAGTGGCCGTTCGTACCCGCCGCGGGAAAGACCTGGGAAGCATGGACGTTAACGAAGTCGTAGACAAACTGCTCAACGAGATTCGCAGCAGAAGTCTTCATCAACTGGAGGAATAGAGTATTAAAGGCGGAAAACGAGTTCAACCGGCGCGTCCGAATCGCATTAACAGAGAAATTCGCGCCCAAGAAGTTCGCCTAACAGGCGTCGATGGCGAGCAGATTGGTATTGTCAGTCTGAATGAAGCTCTTGAGAAAGCTGAGGAAGCGGGCGTTGATTTAGTCGAAATCAGCCCAAATGCCGAGCCGCCGGTGTGCCGTATTATGGATTACGGCAAATTCCTCTATGAGAAGAGCAAATCTACCAAAGAGCAGAAGAAAAAACAGAAAGTTATTCAGGTCAAGGAAATCAAATTCCGGCCTGGTACCGATGATGGCGACTATCAGGTCAAACTACGCAACCTGGTTCGCTTTCTGGAAGATGGCGATAAAGCCAAAATCACCCTGCGGTTCCGTGGGCGTGAAATGGCGCACCAACAGATCGGTATGGAAGTGCTTAACCGCGTCCGTAAAGACCTGTGTGAAGATTCTGATCTGGCCGTTGTCGAATCCTTCCCTACGAAGATCGAAGGCCGTCAGATGATCATGGTGCTCGCACCTAAGAAGAAACAGTAAGGCTTCCAAGTAAAAACTCCCGCGCTGCGTTCGCGCAGTGTGGGTTTTTTTCGCCTGCTGATTCGTTGTAATTAACAATGCGAAGTGGAAATTAAAATGCCAAAGATTAAAACTGTACGTGGCGCCGCTAAACGCTTCAAAAAGACCGCTAAAGGTGGTTTTAAGCGTAAGCACGCTAACCTGCGTCACATTCTGACCAAAAAAGCTACCAAACGTAAACGTCACTTGCGTCCTAAAGGCATGGTTTCCAAGAATGACTTGGGCCTTGTCGTCGCTTGTCTGCCGTACGCATAACTAACTTTTTTAACTCAGAATAGAACTCAGGAGAGCATATGGCTCGCGTAAAACGTGGTGTGATTGCACGTGCACGTCACAAAAAAATCTTAAAACAGGCGAAAGGTTACTACGGTGCTCGTTCGCGCGTATATCGTGTTGCCTTCCAGGCAGTTATCAAAGCTGGACAATACGCTTACCGTGACCGCCGTCAGAAAAAACGCCAGTTCCGTCAACTGTGGATCGCACGTATCAACGCTGCGGCCCGTCAGAACGACATGTCTTACAGCAAATTCATTAACGGCCTGAAAAAAGCCTCTATTGAAATTGACCGTAAGATTCTGGCTGACATCGCAGTCTTCGACAAAGTGGCCTTCAGCGCACTGGTTGAGAAAGCGAAAGCAGCTCTGGCGTAAGTCAGATGAAAAGAGGGAGCTTGCTCCCTCTTTTTACGTTGTAATTCAAAGAACAATTGACTTTTACCGCCGCTAGCCCCGACAATAGCCGTCAGTTGATTTCCAAGGTAATGCAAGCATGAATACCGCTGTTTTCCGCTTCTTTTTTTACTTTAGCGCCTGATTTCAGGAGGCTTCTGCGCGTAAGAAAAGAAACGAAAAGTAGCGCCAAAGCCTCCCTCGCGGAGGCTTTTTTTTTGGCGTCATGAGCAGGCAATGTGTCTCGCCCTTGCAAACCATTCAGTGCCTTGCAGGAGCGGGAGAGGGTTGTCCGGCGCGAATAATAAACAAAGATCGAGAAGAGGAAAGCAATGCCACATCTCGCAGAGCTGGTTGCCAACGCGAAGGCAGCCGTAGAAGACGCCAAAGATACTGCCGCGTTGGAGTTGGTGCGCGTCGAATATTTTGGCAAAAAAGGCCACTTTACCCAGCAGATGCAATCCCTGCGCGAGGTGCCGACCGAGGAGCGCCCGGCTGCCGGTGCGGTGATCAATCAGGCGAAGCAGGAAGTGCAGGACGCCCTGAATGCCCGTAAAAGTGAACTGGACAGCGCCGCCCTGAACGCGCGTCTGGCGCAGGAGACGATTGATGTCTCGCTGCCCGGCCGCCGCATGGAGAATGGTGGGCTGCACCCGGTCACCCGCACTCAGGAGCGTCTGGAAGCCTTCTTTGGCGAGCTGGGCTTCTCCGTCGCCACCGGCCCGGAGATTGAGGATGACTACCACAACTTTGATGCCCTGAATATTCCAGGCCACCACCCGGCGCGCGCTGACCACGATACCTTCTGGTTTGACGCCACCCGCCTGCTGCGCACCCAGACCTCCGGCGTGCAGATCCGCACCATGGAGAACCAGCAGCCGCCGATCCGCATCATTGCGCCGGGCCGCGTCTACCGTAATGACTACGATCAGACCCATACCCCGATGTTCCACCAGATGGAGGGGCTGATCGTGGATAAGGACATCAGCTTCACCAACCTGAAGGGCACGCTGCACAACTTCCTGAACAACTTCTTTGAGGCCGATCTGCAGATTCGCTTCCGTCCCTCCTACTTCCCGTTCACCGAACCCTCTGCGGAAGTGGATGTGATGGGTAAAAACGGCAAGTGGTTGGAAGTGCTGGGCTGCGGCATGGTGCACCCGAGCGTCCTGCGCAATGTTGGCATCGATCCAGAAGTCTACTCTGGCTTCGCCTTTGGCATGGGCATCGAGCGTCTGACCATGCTGCGCTACGGCGTGACGGATCTGCGCGCATTCTTCGAAAACGATCTGCGTTTCCTCAAACAGTTTAAGTAAGGCGGGAATATCACATGAAATTCAGCGAACTCTGGTTGCGTGAGTGGGTAAACCCAGCCATCAGCAGCAATGAACTGGCCGAGCAAATCACCATGGCCGGTTTGGAAGTGGATGACGTCGAGCCAGTGGCGGGCGCGTTCCACGGCGTCGTGGTGGGTGAGGTGGTGGAGTGCGGCCAGCACCCGAACGCCGACAAACTGCGCGTTACCAAGGTCAATGTGGGCGGCGAGCGCCTGCTGGACATCGTCTGCGGCGCGCCAAACTGCCGTCAGGGCCTGAAAGTGGCCGTTGCCACCGTTGGCGCGGTACTGCCGGGCGACTTCAAAATCAAGGCTGCCAAGCTGCGTGGCGAGCCGTCAGAGGGGATGCTCTGCTCCTTCTCTGAGCTGGGCATTTCGGACGACCACAACGGCATCATTGAGCTGCCAGAAGATGCGCCGATTGGCACTGACATCCGTGAATTCCTCAAACTGGATGACAACACCATCGAGATCAGCGTCACGCCAAACCGTGCGGACTGCCTGAGCATCATTGGCGTTGCGCGCGATGTGGCGGTCAATAACCAACTGCCGTTGAATGCGCCGGAAATTGCGCCGGTTGCCGCTACCATTGCTGACACGCTGCCAATCAAGGTGGAAGCCACGGAAGCCTGCCCACGCTATCTGGGCCGTGTGGTGAAAGGGATCAACGTCAAGGCGGCCACCCCGCTGTGGATGAAAGAGAAGCTGCGCCGTTGCGGCATCCGCTCCATCGATCCGGTGGTGGACGTCACCAACTATGTGCTGCTTGAGCTGGGCCAGCCGATGCACGCCTTTGACCTGAACCGCATTGAAGGCGGCATCGTAGTACGTATGGCGCAACCGGATGAGACGCTGGTGCTGCTGGATGGCAACGAAGTGAAGCTGCGCGATGACACCCTGGTGATCGCAGACCACCAGAAAGCGCTGGCAATGGGCGGCATCTTCGGCGGCGAACACTCCGGCGTCAATGAAGAGACGCAGGACGTGCTGCTGGAGTGCGCCTACTTTGACCCGCTGGCAATCACCGGCCGTGCGCGCCGCTATGGTCTGCACACTGACGCTTCCCACCGCTACGAGCGCGGCGTGGATCCGGCGCTGCAACCCAAGGCTCTGGAGCGCGCTACGGCGCTGCTGCTGGCGATCTGTGGCGGTGAGGCTGGCCCGGTGATTGATGCCACCCACGAGGCGACCCTGCCGCAGCCAGCGACCATCACCCTGCGCCGCGAGAAGCTGGCGCGCCTGATCGGCATCGAGATTGCCGATGAGCAGGTCAGCGACATCCTGACGCGCCTTGGCTGCACCGTGACCGCCACCGAGAACGGCTGGCAGGCAGTGGCACCGAGCTGGCGCTTCGACATGCAGATCGAAGAGGATCTGGTGGAAGAGGTGGCACGCGTCTACGGCTACAACAATATTCCCGATGTGCCGGTCAGGGCCAATCTGGAGATGACCAAGCACCGTGAGGCCGATCTGCCGCTGAAGCGCGTGAAAACCCTGCTGGTGGATCGCGGCTATCAGGAAGCGATCACCTATAGCTTCGTTGACCCGAAAGTGCAGGCACTGCTGCACCCCGGCGAGGCATCGCTGGTGCTGCCAAGCCCGATCTCGGTTGAGATGTCCGCCATGCGCCTCTCCCTCTGGACGGGCCTGCTCTCTGCCGTGGTTTACAACCAGAACCGCCAGCAGGGCCGGGTACGCCTGTTCGAGAGCGGCCTGCGCTTTGTGCCTGATCAGGCGGCCGATTTGGGTATCCGACAGGATCTCATGCTGGCAGGGGTGATCGCGGGTAACCGTTATGAAGAGCACTGGGATCTGGCGCGCCAGCCAGTGGACTTCTACGATCTGAAAGGGGATGTCGAAGCAATTCTGGAACTTACTGGCAAAGCAGCGGACATTCAGTTCCGTGCCGCGGCCAATCCGGCGCTGCATCCGGGCCAGAGCGCTGGCATCTATCTGCACGGCGAACACATTGGTTTCATTGGTGTCGTGCACCCAGAACTCGAGCGCAAACTGGATCTTAACAGCCGCACCGTAGTGTTTGAAATCCTCTGGAACAAGGCCGCAGACCGCGTGGTGCCTGACGCGAGCGAGATTTCCCGCTTCCCGGCAAACCGCCGTGACATCGCTGTTGTCGTGGCTGAAAACGTTCCGGCAGACGATATTTTGGCCGAATGTAAGAAAGTTGGCGCAAATCAGGTAGTTGGCGTAAACTTGTTTGATGTGTACCGTGGCAAGGGCGTGGCAGACGGTTTTAAGAGCCTGGCTATCAGTCTGGTATTGCAGGATACCGCTCGTACACTGGAAGAAGAGGAGATCGCCGCTACCGTTGCAAAATGCGTAGAGGCCCTGAAACAGCGATTCCAAGCATCCTTGAGGGATTGAACCTATGGCGCTTACTAAAGCTGAAATGTCAGAACACCTGTTTGAGAAGCTCGGGCTGAGCAAACGGGATGCGAAAGACCTGGTGGAGTTGTTCTTCGAAGAAGTACGTCGTGCTTTGGAGAATGGAGAACAAGTCAAGTTGTCCGGGTTCGGTAACTTCGATCTGCGCGACAAAAACCAACGTCCGGGCCGTAACCCCAAGACGGGTGAGGACATTCCGATTACGGCGCGTCGTGTGGTAACTTTCCGTCCAGGCCAGAAGTTAAAGAGCCGGGTAGAAAACGCGACGCCGAAAGAGTAAGCAAACACCGTAAAAAAAGGCCGCCCAGTGCGGCCTTCTTTTTTTATTCCCGTCCAACGTAATAAGATTTCGCCGATTGCAGCGAGACGTCTTCCATCAATTAATTCCTTTCTTCAGTTCATGTAAATACTCTTCAAGATTATTCTGATATCTGTTAAGGAATAATTAAGGGCGGCGGGAATAAAAAAGGGGAGCATCGCTCCCCTTAATTATTTGGTTGGCTATCATGTGGTTGAATAGATTTTCACACAGGATGGCAAGTGCCGTGCACGTTAGCGCATATGGTGGAAACCGCCGCCTGGGCCGCCGCCACCGCCCCAGCCACCGCCGCCGCCCGGAGGCGGGAACAGGCAACCAGAAAGAGAAGAGACCACCAGAGCAACGCCCATCAGGGCAATTAATTTACGCATCATTGTTATAACCCTCTCATTGAAGAAATCCAGTATATGAAAGCCATTAAATAAAGCACGTAAGATTATCGTTAAGAGATGTTAAGGAGGGTGCTTATTAATAAAGGGCTAAAAATAAAAGCACAGAAATAAATAAGTGTAAGGATTGTGTAAGACCAGCGAAATAGATATGCAAACGCGCCATAAAGTGATGGCGGCCCCATTTTGGAATTGATATAAGAAGCCATGCCTAAATAAATAAGGTGAGCATAAAATGAAAACTTCTCTATTACTGGTGCGTAGTCTGGTGTTGTGCGGCGTATTGGCGTTGCCAGCGATTGCGCAGGCAGGTGTGTCTCTGGATATTAATGTTCCCGGCGTCTCGTTGCATCTGGGTGACCAGGATAACCGTGGTTACTACTGGGATGGCTATGACTGGCGTCCGCCGCAGTGGTGGCACAGCCACAAGGGCGGCCACATCGGTGACCGCAATGAGCGTGGGATGTACTGGAATGGCGGTGGCTGGCAGCAGCACCGTCCAGAGCATCGCAATAATGAGCCGCATAACAATGGGCCGCGCGGCCATGACAACCGCGGTGGCGACCACGGACGGGGCGGCCCGGACAACCACGGCAACGCCAATAATCATGGCGGCCCGGATAACCACGGTGGCAACCGCGGCGGCGACAACCGCGGTGGCGAGCCAGTGCCGCCGCAGGGCAGTGACCACCGCCCGTAACCCTCCCACCTCTCAGGCCGCCCTTGTGCGGCCTGTTTTTTTCTCCTCGTTGCCGTCACGCTTCCCGCTGCCGCCGCTTCCCGGTAGGATAACCCTTTGATCCCAGCCAGACCCGGTGATGCCAGAACCTATGCGACGCGCCACTCCAGTCCCTACATCCGCCACCTTCACCCAGCTGTTGGCGCAACAACGCCGCCATGATGCCCGCCGTCTCGGGCTGTTATCGCTGCTGCTGCTGGTGGGTGTGGTGCTCAGCCTGAGCGCCGGCGACAGCTGGATTGGGCCTGCGCACTGGTGGGAGCCGACCAGCCGCCTGTTTGTCTGGCAGATCCGCCTGCCGCGCGCGCTGGCTGTGATGCTGACTGGCGCGGCGCTGGCGATGGCGGGCGCGGTGATGCAGTCGCTGTTTGAGAACCCACTGGCGGAGCCGGGCCTGCTTGGCGTCGCCAATGGCGCTGGCGTGGCCTTGGTGCTGGCGCTGTTTATCGGGCAGGGGGCGCTGCCCGGCTGGCTGGTCAGCCTCAGTGCCGTGGCAGGCGCCCTGCTGGTCACCTTTTTGTTACTGATGGTTGCGCGGCGGCGCCTGCTCAGCAATGCGCGGCTATTATTAGTCGGCGTGGCGCTTGGCATCGTCGGCAGCGCCATCATGACCTGGGCGGTCTACTTCAGTACCGAACTCGATCTGCGCCAGTTGATGTACTGGATGATGGGCGGCTTTGGCGGCGTCGACTGGCAACAGGGCTGGCTGATGCTGGCGCTGGTGCCGGTGGTGCTCTGGCTAGCGGGGCAGGGGCGGGCGCTCAACCTGTTGGCGTTGGGTGCTATCCCGGCGCGCCAGCTGGGGCTGGATGTCGCCCTCTGGCGTAACCTGCTGGTGCTGGCGGTCGGCTGGCTGGTTGGCGTCAGCGTGGCATTGGCTGGCGTGATTGGCTTCGTGGGTCTGGTGATCCCCCACATCCTGCGGCTGTGCGGCCTGACTGACCAACGCCGCCTGTTGCCCGGCTGTGCGCTGGCCGGGGCGGGCATCCTGCTGCTGGCGGATGTGCTGGCCCGTGTCGTGCTGCCTGCGGCGGAACTGCCGATTGGCGTGGTGACTGCCACGCTGGGCACGCCGGTCTTTATTTGGCTGCTGGTTCGGTTGCCGGGCCGGCAGGTGTAATGGCAACCCCCTTTTCTGTGGCAGTCTACTGCCCAACCCACCTGAACGAAGGAGAGAAGCAATGAATCAAGTCGATTTTACTATCCCGTTGCAGACCATTGACGGTAAGGCCACCACGCTGGAGGCCTATAAAGGGTCGGTGTTGTTGATTGTTAACGTCGCCTCCAAGTGCGGCTTTACCAAGCAGTATGAGCAGCTGGAGGAGATCTATCAGGCGTGGCACCCGCGCGGTTTTGAGGTGCTGGGGTTCCCGAGCAATGAGTTCGCCGGTCAGGAGCCGGGCAGTGAGGCGGAGATTCAGGCCTTCTGCCAGACCACTTATGGCGTCAGCTTCCCGATGTTCAGCAAGATTGAGGTCAACGGCGACAACCGCCACCCGCTCTATCAGGCGTTGGTGGAGGCCTGCCCGACGGCGGTGCAGCCAGAGGAGAGCGAGTTTTACCAGAAGTTGGTGAGCAAGGGGCGCGCGCCGAAATTCTCCCAAGACATTTTGTGGAACTTTGAGAAGTTCCTGGTGGGCCGCGACGGCACGGTGATCCAACGCTTTGCGCCGGACATGGGGCCGCAAGACCCGATCGTGATGGAAGCCATCAAAATCGCGCTGGCGAAATAACATGCTGCACCTGCGCCACTTTGCCGTGCCGGGGCGGCTGGCCCCGTTCAGCGCCGAGGTGGCGGCAGGCCAACAGTTGCATGTGATTGGGCCGAATGGGGCGGGCAAAAGCTCGCTGCTGGCAGCACTGGCTGGGGTGATGCCCAGCCACGGGGAGGCCCGGCTGGCTGGGCAGCCCCTCATCGCCCTCAGTGGACGGCAGCAGGCGGGTTGTCGCGCCTACCTTAGCCAGCAACAGCCGCCGCTCGCCATGATGCCGGTTTTCCAGTATCTGGCGCTGCACGCCCCCCCGGCCGCTGACCCGCGCGCAGTGGAGCAGGTGACGGCGCAACTGGCGGCGCGCCTGCGGATGGATGACAAGCTGGCGCGCATCACCACCGCGCTCTCCGGCGGCGAGTGGCAACGGGTGCGGCTGATGGCGGTGCTGCTGCAAATCTGGCCCACCCTGAACCCCGACGCGCGCCTGCTGCTGCTGGATGAGCCAGCCAACAGCCTTGATGTGGCGCAACGCGCCGCCCTCGAGCAGCTGATCACCGATCTCTGCCGCCACGGCGTGACGGTGATCCTCAGCGCCCATGACCTCAACCAGAGCCTGCACCATGCGCAACACGTGTGGCTCCTGCACCACGGCGAACTGCTGGCCGATGGCCCGCCCGAGCAGGTGATTGATCCGGCGCGCCTTGGCCCGGTCTATGGCGTGGCGTTCCAGCGCCACACCACCGATGATCGCCACTGGATCATGACCCGCAGCGCCTGACCCTCCGCTTCTTACTGGGGTGTGGCAAAAAGTGGCTACACCCCAGTATTTCCACCGTTTTTTCATTGGCCGATCGCCAAAATCAGGCTACATTGAGCAGCATATCCGGCCCCCTTTGACGGCCTGTACAGGGTTTTCCGCTCGACATCAAGGATGTTCCGCCATGAGAATCTGGCCTCTGCTTATCAGCGTCCTCTTCGCCTGTGGGTTATTGGTAGGGTGCAGCAGCCATGCGCCGCCGCCCAGCGGCCGGCTGGCGGACTCCATCACCGTGGTGGCGCAACTGCATGACCAGCTGCGCCAGTGGCGGGGTGCCCCCTACCGCTATGGCGGGCTGGATCGGCGCGGCGTAGACTGCTCGGGCTTTGTCTACCGCACCTTCCAGGATCGCTTTGACATCCAGTTGCCGCGCACCACGCGCGCCCAGACCGAGATCGGCACCAAAATTTCCCGCGATGAGCTGCTGCCGGGCGACCTGATCTTCTTCAAGACCGGCCGGGGCGAAAATGGCTTGCACGTCGGCATCTATGATACCGACGACGCCTTTATCCACGCCTCCACCAGCCAGGGGGTGACGCGCTCCTCGCTGGACAATGTCTATTGGAAAAAAGCTTACTGGCAGGCGCGGCGCATCTAGCGCCCGCCGGTGCCAGCCAACCGAGGAGGGTATATGGCGCCCCGTTTACGCCTGTTGTTGTCAGACTCCCACGATCCCTGGTTCAACCTGGCCGTGGAGGAGTGTATCTTCCGCCAGGTCACCACCCAGCGGGTGCTGTTCTTGTGGCGCAATGCCGAAACCGTGGTGATTGGTCAGGCGCAGAACCCGTGGAAAGAGTGCAATACCCGCCGCATGGCGGCAGACGGCATCAAGCTGGCGCGTCGCAGCAGCGGTGGCGGCGCGGTATTCCACGATCTGGGCAACACCTGTTTCACCTTTATGGCCGGCAAGCCGGAGTATGACAAAACCGTCTCCACGCAGATCATCCTCAACGCCCTGCATTCGTTGGGCATCCCGGCCACGGTCTCGGGACGCAACGATCTGGTGGTCAACACACCGGAGGGGGAGCGCAAAATCTCCGGCTCGGCCTACCGCGAAACCAGTGACCGGGGTTTCCACCACGGCACCCTGTTGCTGGATGCCGACCTCAGCCGACTGGCGGACTATCTCAACCCCGATCCGAAAAAGTTGCAGGCGAAGGGGATCACCTCGGTGCGTGGCCGCGTCGCCAACCTGAATGAGCTGCGGCCCGGCATCCGCCATGAGCAGATCTGCCAGGCGGTGACCGAGGCATTCTTTGCGTGGTATGGCGAGCGGGTGGAGGCGGAGGTGATCTCCCCACACCGTCTGCCGGATCTGCCCGGCTTCCCGGAGCAGTTCGCCAAGCAGAGCAGCTGGGAGTGGAATTTTGGCAAGGCACCGGCCTTTACCCATCTGCTGGATGAGCGCTTTGGCTGGGGCGGGGTGGATCTGCACCTCGACATTGAACAGGGGCATATCAGCCGGGCACAGCTGTTTACCGACAGCCTGCACCCGGCACCGTTGCAGGCGCTGGCCGCCCGGCTGGTCGGCTGTCCCTACCGCAGTGGGGCGGTGGTTGAACGCTGTCAGGGGACGATCGCCGACTACCCCGAGCAGCAGACCGAACTGGCACAGGTCGCGGAGTGGCTGGCTGGCGTGCTGGAGTAGTGACACCCGAAACTTATCACTCCTGCTTTATCTTTTCCTACCGCCGCGCGCGGCACAATCACCACAAAATCAGCCGGCTGCATTGCCGGCTATTTTTTCGCCGCTTTCGCGTCGGCGACGATGCTTAAACCGGGGTTCAGCGTTTCCCGGCGCAGAGAATAAACAAAATCTTAATTTTGTCCCCTGCCTTTAATTTTTTCTTGAAAAACAAGATAATGCTTCTATCCGCGTGAGGTTGCGTGTGGCGCAGGGAGCGCTGCGGTCTGGAGGCAAAAGCGTTGACAGGCAGGAGAGGATTGTTCAGGCAACATCGTGGTGCCCGTTTGGAACAGAGATGAAAATACAACGCGACACGGCTTTCATCAGTACCTTTGCCTTCCAGCCCATCTATACCCTCCAGGGTAAGCTGCTGGCAGTGGAGTTGATCGTCCGTTTTAACAGTGAAGACCATAAGCTCAGCGCGCCCACCGAGCTGGTGATGAAATCCCTGGAGCGCGAGCAGGTGGTGGCACTGCTGGCGGAGCAGCTGGCTTGGGCGGAGCAACACGCTGACTGGTTCCAGCGGGCGGGTGTCTCGCTGAACCTGAACATTGGCGAACCGGCGGCGCGCGCCATCGTGCAGGAGAGCGTCTTGCGCCGCCATTTGATGGCGCTGCCCTTCATCCACCTGGAGATTGTCGAGTCCTTTCCCTCCCTCTCGAGCGGCAAGCGCAACCCGGTGCTGGCGGCGCTGCGGCGTGACTTCACCCTCTGGCTGGACAACTTCGGCTCCGGCAGCGCCACCCTGACCCCGCTGTTTGATGGCCTGTTCGACTATGTGAAGGTGGACAAGACCTTCTTCTGGCAGCTGGTGGATGGCGATCACTTCACCATTGTCATGCCCTCCTTAATCCGTAACGTCAACCGCTTCTGTCACGGCATCATTATTGAAGGGGCGGACAGCCGCACCTATTTCAACGCCTTTTCCGAGCTGCCGCTGGCTGGCGTACAGGGGCAACTCTGGCCGGGCCGCGAGGGTAGCCAGTTGGACAGCCTGCTGATCCCCCCGCCGGAGTTTGATTGACGCCGCCACTGCCATTGAGCGGTGTCAATTGCCTGCCCGGCGTTCTACACTGTGTGCAGGGGGACATTTATGCCACATTTTGATAACACCTATTTTTCACGCCTGCCCGGTTTCTACACGGCCCTGACACCCACGCCACTGAAAAACGCCCGCCTGCTCTACCACAGCGAACCGCTGGCGCAGGAGCTGGGGCTGGATGCCAGCTGGTTCAGCCCGGAGAACAATCCGGTGTGGGCTGGTGAGCGTCTGCTGCCGGGGATGCAGCCGCTGGCACAGGTCTACAGCGGTCACCAGTTTGGCGTCTGGGCTGGCCAGTTGGGCGATGGCCGCGGCATTCTGCTCGGTGAGCAACAACTGGCAGATGGCCGCCATCTGGACTGGCACCTGAAAGGGGCAGGGCTGACGCCCTATTCGCGCATGGGCGATGGCCGCGCGGTGGTGCGTTCAGTGGTGCGGGAGTTTTTGGCGTCCGAGGCGCTGCATCACCTGGGCATTCCGACCACCCGCGCGCTGACCATTGTCACCAGCGATGAGCCGGTCTACCGCGAGCGCGAGGAGCGCGGGGCGATGCTGCTACGGGTGGCGGAGAGCCATGTGCGGTTCGGCCATTTCGAGCACTTCTACTACCGGCAGCAGCCGGATCAGGTGCGCCAGTTGGCGGACTATGTCATCCAGAAGCACTGGCCGCAGCTTGAGGGTGAGCCGGATCGCTATGCGCGCTGGCTGACGGACGTGGTGGAGCGCACCGCGTGGCTGATGGCGCACTGGCAGACGGTGGGCTTTGCCCACGGGGTGATGAACACCGACAATATGTCGATTCTGGGCCTGACCATCGACTTCGGCCCGTTTGGTTTCCTTGATGACTACCAGCCCGGCTACATCTGCAACCACTCCGACTATCAGGGGCGCTACGCCTTTGACAACCAGCCAGCGGTGGCCTTCTGGAACCTGCACCGGCTGGCGCAGGCGCTCTCTGACCTGATGAGCACTGAGGTGTTACAGGCGGCGCTGGCGGCCTATGAGCCAGCGCTGATGGCCGCCTTTGGCGAGCGGATGCGCGCCAAGCTGGGGCTGTTCACGCAGGACAAGCGGGACAACGATGTGCTAACCGGCCTGCTCGGCCTGATGGCGAACGAAGGGCGTGACTATACCCGCACCTTCCGCCTGCTAAGCGACGTGCAGCAGGAGGAGCGGGTGTCGCCGCTGCGCGATGAGTTTATCGATCGTGAGGCGTTTGACCGCTGGTATCAGGGCTACCGCGAGCGGCTGGTACAGGAGGGCGTCAGTGACGCCCAGCGGCAGGCGGCGATGAAGGCGGTCAACCCGCGCATCATCCTGCGCAACTATCTGGCGCAGCAAGCGATTGATGGCGCGGAGAGAGAGGACACCGCGATGTTGCGCCGTTTGCATCAGGCGTTGCGCAACCCCTACAGCGACGATCCCGCTTACGCGGAGTTTGCCGCGCTGCCACCGGACTGGGGCAAGCACCTGGAGATCTCCTGCTCCAGCTAAAAAAAAGCCTTGCTGCGGCAAGGCTTTTTTTATGCTCTAACGTTGGGATCAGAAGCGGCTGTCAACCGCGTCCGCCAGCATCGCCAACAGGCGCTGGCTGTCTGCCCAGTTGAGGCAAGGATCGGTGATTGACTGGCCGTAGGTCAGCGGCTCGCCAGCGATTACCCGCTGGGTGCCCTCTACCAGGAAGCTCTCCGCCATGATACCAGCAATCTGCGTGCTGCCTTGGCGAATCTGCTGGCAGATGTCAGCGGCCACATCCAGCTGGCGACGGTGAATTTTCTGGCAATTGCCGTGGCTGAAGTCCACCACCACCCGCTCTGGCAGGGCGAACTCGCGCAGGTTGTCACACGCCTGCTGGATAAACTCTGCCTGATAATTAGGCGTCTTGCCGCCACGCATGATGATGTGGCCATAAGGGTTGCCGCTGGTCTGGTAGACCGTCATCCGGCCGCCCTTGTCTGGCGAAAGGAACATGTGGCTGACGCGCGCGGCGCGGATGGCGTCAATCGCGATGCGGGTGTTGCCGTCGGTGCCATTCTTGAAGCCCACCGGGCAGGAGAGGGCGGAGGCCATTTCGCGGTGGATCTGGCTCTCGGTGGTGCGTGCGCCGATGGCGCCCCAGCTGATCAGGTCAGCGATATACTGGCCGATCACCATATCCAAAAACTCAGTGGCGGTTGGCAGGCCCATCTCGTTCACCGCCAGCAGCAGACGGCGCGCCAGCTCAATGCCCTCATTGACGCGGAAGCTGCCATCCAGATGCGGATCGGAGATCAGCCCCTTCCAGCCCACCACGGTGCGCGGCTTCTCAAAGTAGGTGCGCATCACAATCTCCAGACGATCCTGGTATTGCAGGCGCAGGGCGTTCAGTTGCTGGGCGTAGTCAATGGCCGCCTCCACATCGTGGATGGAGCAGGGGCCAATCACAACCAGCAGGCGTCGGTCATCGCCATTCACGATCTTCTCAATGCGTTGGCGCGCCGCCGTTACCCCGTCCGCCACCCGCGCCGAGATCGGCAGCCGGTCAGCCAGCGCCTGCGGGGTGATCAGGGTGTCGATGCGCGTGCTCCGCAATTCATCGGTCTTGTTCATAGGGATCTCAAAATTAGTTCTTCTCTGCGGCAGAAGTGCCGGGAAGTGATGGCGATCACAATAAAGCAAATTCCGCTGATTTCAACCACCCACCGCGCATTCTGTGGCCGCGGTAGGGGAAGCTGGCGCGGGGGATGCGCCAGCGGGGGCATCAGAACAGGCGGCGGCTCATGCCGAAGCTGTCGAGGATTTTGGTGGAGATCTCTTCTACCGAGTAGTTGGTGCTGTTGAGGTAGCGGATCTGGTGCTTGCGGAACAGCGCCTCCACCTCTGACACCTCCATCCGGCACTGGCGCAGGGAGGCGTAACGGCTGTTTTCGCGCCGCTCCTCGCGGATGGCCGCCAGCCGCTCCGGGTTGATGGTCAGCCCGAACAGCTTGTGGTGGTAGGGGCGCAGGGCCGCCGGTAGCTGGATGTTGTCCATGTCATCGGCGGTAAAGGGGTAGTTGGCGGCGCGCACGCCAAACTGCATCGCCAGATAGAGGCTGGTGGGCGTCTTGCCGCAGCGTGACACGCCAAGCAGGATCACCTGGGCCTGATCGAGGTTGCGCAGCGAGATGCCGTCATCGTGGGCCAGGGTGTAGTCAATCGCCGCGATGCGCGCGTCATATTTGCTGAGGTTGCTCTCTGTCAGGCCGTGGGTGCGGTTGGCGACCGGCGTTGGCGCCATGCCCAGCTCCTGTTGCAGCGGTGCCACCAGTGCCTGCACGATGTCCTGACAGAACCCCTCGCTGCCGTTGATGATGTCGCGCACCGCTGGCGAGATGATGGAGTAGAACACCAGCGGCCGCACGCCGCTCTTCTGGTAGATCTCATTGATCTGCTGGCAGACCGCTCTGGCGCGCCCCTCATTCTCCACGAAGGGCAGCGAGAAGATGGTGGATTTGATAGGAAACTGCGACAGCACCGCGTGGCCCAGCACCTCGGCGGTAATTGCCGTGCCGTCAGAAATATAAAATACATACCTTTCCATTTATCCCTCCGTTAATCCTTAGTGGCCAGCCAGACTTTCCGGCTTTTCCCCAGTCTGGCACAGAGAAAATCGGCAGGCGAATGAAAAGCGGTAAAGCGTGAGGCACTCTGGCAAATGAAATGTTGTTTTAGCGCGTTAATCCAGCTATTGCCAATTAACCGCAGGGCGCGACCCGGTGAAATATTAAATTCCATTTTTTCATTTAGTGGAAATTAAATTTCGCTTACCAGTGGGCTATATAATTAATTGAATACATTTCAATAGCTTGAATATTTCTGGCCGAGGCAAAGCCAACCGGGATTAATCCTAAAGAGCAGACTTTGTGGTGTTGTATCGATTCACCCAGTAAAGCCATATGGAGCATTATGCTAGTCTGACATTGCCGAACCTGATGTTGGGTTTTGCATCCGTTTGTATCTTACTGAATATCAAAAGGATTGCCTCGATGTCCAATAAAGAGCCTGACGTGCGTAATATCCTCTGGTACAACCAGCTGGGCATGCAAGACGTAGATAAAGTGGGGGGCAAGAATGCTTCTCTGGGTGAAATGATTACCAACCTCTCTGAGCTGGGCGTCTCCGTGCCGAACGGTTTTGCGACCACCGCGCAGGCGTTTAACGACTTCCTGGATCAGAGCGGCGTCAACCAGCGTATCTATCAGTTGCTGGACCAGACCGATATTGATGACGTCACCGAACTGGCCAAAGCGGGCACCCAGATCCGCCAGTGGATTGTGGACACCCCTTTCCAGCCGGAACTGGAGCAGGCGATCCGTGACGCGTATGAGCAGCTCTCCGCCGATGACCCGGAGGCCTCCTTCGCCGTGCGCTCCTCAGCCACCGCCGAGGATATGCCAGACGCCTCCTTCGCTGGCCAGCAGGAGACCTTCCTTAACGTGCAGGGCTTTGATGCGGTGCTGGTGGCGGTGAAGCATGTCTATGCCTCGCTGTTCAACGACCGCGCCATCTCCTACCGCGTGCATCAGGGCTATGACCACCGTGGCGTGGCGCTCTCCGCTGGTGTGCAGCGCATGGTGCGCTCCGACCTGGCCTCCGCGGGCGTGATGTTTACCATTGACACCGAATCGGGCTTTGACCAGGTGGTGTTCATCACCGCCGCCTATGGGCTGGGTGAGATGGTGGTGCAGGGCGCGGTCAACCCTGACGAGTTCTACGTCCACAAACCGACGCTGGCCAATGGCAAGCCAGCCATCGTGCGCCGCACCCTCGGGTCGAAAAAGATCCGCATGGTCTACGCCGCCAGCCAGGAGCATGGCAAGCAGGTCAGGATTGAGGATGTGCCAGAAGCCGACCGCAGCCGCTTCTGCCTGACCAATGAAGAGGTGCAGGCGCTGGCGCAGCAGGCGGTGCAGATTGAGCAGCACTATGGCCGGCCGATGGACATCGAGTGGGCGAAGGATGGCCACACCGGCAAGCTGTTTATCGTGCAGGCGCGGCCGGAGACAGTGCGCTCCAACGGCCAGGTGATGGAGCGCTACCAGCTCAACAGCAGCGGCAAGGTGCTGGTGGAGGGGCGTGCCATCGGCCACCGCATCGGCGCTGGCCCGGTGAAGGTGATCCATGACATCAGTGAGATGAACCGTATCCAGAGTGGCGACGTGCTGGTCACGGACATGACCGACCCCGATTGGGAGCCGATCATGAAGAAGGCGTCGGCCATCGTTACCAACCGTGGCGGCCGTACCTGCCACGCGGCGATCATCGCCCGTGAGCTGGGCATCCCGGCGGTGGTGGGCTGTGGCGACGCCACCGAACGCCTGCAGGAGAACCAGAAGGTCACCGTCTCCTGTGCCGAGGGCGATACCGGCTACGTCTACGGCGACCTGCTGGACTTCAGCGTACAGAGTTCCACCGTCGATGCGCTGCCTGAGCTGCCGCTGAAGATCATGATGAACGTCGGCAACCCTGACCGCGCCTTTGACTTCGCCTGCCTGCCGAATGAGGGGGTAGGGCTGGCGCGGCTGGAATTTATCATCAACCGCATGATTGGCGTCCACCCGCGCGCGCTGCTGGAGTTTGACCAGCAGGAGCCAGCGTTGCAGGCCGAGATCCGCACCCTGATGCAGGGCTATGACGATCCGGTGGAGTTCTACGTGGCACGCCTGACCGAAGGGATCGCCACTCTGGGCGCGGCCTTCTGGCCGAAACGCGTGATTGTGCGCCTCTCGGACTTCAAGTCCAATGAGTACGCCAACCTGGTGGGCGGCGAGAAGTATGAGCCGCATGAGGAGAACCCGATGCTCGGCTTCCGTGGCGCGGGCCGCTACGTGGCGGACAGCTTCCGCGCCTGCTTCGCGCTGGAGTGTGAGGCGATGAAACGGGTGCGCAATGAGATGGGGCTGACCAACGTCGAGGTGATGGTGCCGTTCGTGCGTACCGTGGCGCAGGCCGAGGCGGTGGTGGCCGAGCTGGCGGCGCAGGGGCTGAAGCGTGGCGAAAATGGCCTGAAGGTGATCATGATGTGCGAGATCCCCTCCAACGCCCTGCTGGCTGACCAGTTCCTGGCGCACTTTGATGGCTTCTCCATCGGCTCCAATGACATGACGCAGCTGGCGCTGGGGCTGGATCGCGACTCCGGCGTGGTCTCCGAGCTGTTTGACGAGCGCAATGAGGCGGTGAAGGCGCTGCTCTCGATGGCGATCAAGGCGGCCAAACGGCAGGGTAAATATGTCGGCATCTGTGGGCAGGGGCCATCCGACCATGAGGATTTCGCCGCCTGGCTGATGGATGAGGGCATTGATAGCCTGTCGCTCAACCCGGACACCGTGGTGCAAACCTGGATGAACCTGGCGGCCAAGCCAGCCTGATCCCAGTTTACCCCGCTTTAAACCACGGCCCCGGCCGTGGTTTTTTTATGGTGATAACCAAGCGCAACCTTTTTTAAATTTTGTCGCGCCCGTTCCTCATTTTTTATGCCAGCGCAAAGGACAGGATAATAATTTTTCTTTGTGAGTGTGATGAGGGAGGAAACGACATGGTCAGGCCAGTGAATATCACGCTGGGAAGGGGCGGGGGCAGTAAACTGTTTTGCCGCCGGGAAATAGAGGGCAAAAATTATAGGCAAAAAAAAGCCCATCATAGGATGACGGGCAAAGACTACACACAGCAATTCGATGATTCACTATACTCACTCAGGGGAAAGGTTGTATATAAATCAGTGGGTTGAAATCCGAATTACCAATAATACTAGAGAGATGGGGCGGGAGAGTCTTTAAGAATCATCCTAATCATTAGGGTCTAATGAGATAAATGATTACCATCATTAACCATTTCTTGACGCCGATCGCTATTTATCATGAAAAATAGCCTAAGGGCAGGATGATTTTACTCTGTTTTTATCAATCGGGCGGCGAAGTTAGCGGCCGCCCAATAATTTTACCGCCAGCCAGAGGAATTCAGTATGGCTACACTGTCTGGCGGAATTTTTTATTTAATATCGTCCAGCCCGTGGCCAGCATCACGCTGATCTTTTTCTGGCTCCGGCGCTTCACTGACCCAGACCGAGATCAGCCGGTAGGAGACCGCCAGCACCACCGGGCCAATGAACAGGCCAATCATGCCGAAGGCCAGCAGGCCGCCGATAACGCCAGAGAGGATCAGGATCATCGGCAGGTCGGCACCCATGCGAATCAGCACCGGGCGCAGGACGTTATCCAGCGTGCCCACCACACAGCTCCACACCAGCAGCACGGTGCCCCAGGTGGTGTCGCCTGACCAGTAGAGCCAGATAATCGCCGGGATCAGCACCAGCAGCGGCCCCAGTTGCGCCACGCAGAGGGTGAACATCACTACCGTCAGCAGGGTCGCGTAGGGGATGCCGGCAATCGCCAGCCCCACGCCGCCCAGTACCGCCTGCACAATGGCGGTCACCACCACCCCCAGCGCCACGGCACGGATCGCCTGACCGGCCAGCAGCACCGCCGCGTCGCCGCGCTCGGCCGCCAGACGGTAGGCAAAGTGGCGGATCCCCATGCCAACCTGCTCGCCACGGCTGTAGAGCAGGGCGCTGAACAGCACCATCAGCGCACAGTGCATGATAAAGCGGCCAAGGTGCGCCGCCTGAATGCCGACCCAGCTGGCGGTACGGCCAATGTAGGGTTGCAGCTTCGCCACCAGCGCGCTGCCGCCGCCATCCAGCAGGCTATTCCAGCCGTGGTAGAACTTATCGCCCACCATCGGGATGTCACGCAGCCACTCCAGCGTCGGCAGTTTCAACTGCGACGGATCGCTCGCCAGCGCCACCAGCGGCGCGCCATTCTCAATGGCGCTGTTGACCAGCAGGGCAATCGGCAGCACAAACAGCAGGATCAGCATCAGGGTCATCACCAGCACCGCCAGCGAACGGCGGCCCCAGAGGATCCCCTGCAATTTAATCAGCAGCGGCCAGGTGGCGATCACCACCATGCTGGCCCAGGCAAAGCCGAGGATAAAGGGTTGCACCACCCAGATGCTGGCGATGGTCATCAGCGAGATGAACAGGACGCCAAACATAATCTGCGGCAGATCATAATTCTTATTCGAATACATCATGGAAGAGTCTCATCTCATTAAACGGCGTTATGCCTTGATAGAACGACTGTATCATGGCGCATTATAGGGAGTTTTTCCTGCTGGCATCAGGATTAGTTGTTAGCCGCAGCGGCTGAAAAGCGTTAAGGTGACGGCGCGTTAAAAAAGGAAGTGTGGTAGTTTTTCTGGGCAACGTAGGCCGTAAAACATTATCCGCAACCAAAAAGGGTAAGGCGCGGCAGACAGGAAGGGCCTGCGTACTCGGTTCTCCGGCGAGACAGGCGTGAACACAACAACCGACGGACAGGGTCAACAGCAATGATCCCACAGATATCTCAGGCACCTGGGCTGATTCAGCGGGTGCTGGACTTTTTGGAAGCTTTAAAGAAGAACGGGTTTAACGGCGATACCGCCACCAGCTATGCCGACCGCCTGACCATGGCGACTGACAACAGCGTCTACCAACTGATGCCGGACGCGGTGGTCTTCCCGCGCTCCACCTCCGACGTGGCGCTGCTGGCGCGCATCGCTGGCGAGGAGCGTTTCCGCTCCCTGACCTTCACCCCGCGCGGCGGCGGCACCGGCACCAATGGCCAGGCCCTCAACGCTGGCATTGTGGTGGACATGTCGCGCTACATGAACCGCATCCTGGATCTCAACCTCGAGCAGGGCTGGGTGAAGGTGGAGGCGGGCGTCATCAAGGATCAGCTCAACGACTACCTGAAGCCCTTCGGCTACTTCTTCTCCCCTGAACTCTCTACCAGCAACCGCGCCACCCTCGGCGGCATGATCAACACCGACGCCTCCGGGCAAGGCTCGCTGGTCTACGGCAAAACTTCCGACCACGTGCTGGGGCTGCGCGCCATCCTGCTGGGCGGCGAGATCCTCGACACCCGCGCCATGCCAACCGCGCTGGCGGAGCAGCTGGCCAAGGAGCAGTCGCCCACCGGCGCCATCTACCGCACCGTGCTGGGGCGCTGCCGTGAGCAACGCCAATTGATTCTGGAGAAATTCCCGCAGCTCAACCGCTTCCTCACCGGCTATGACCTGCGCCATGTGCTGAGCGATGACCTGCAAACCTTCGACCTGACGCGCATCCTGACCGGGGCCGAGGGGACGCTGGCCTTCATTACCGAGGCGCGCCTCAACATCACGCGCATCCCCAAGGTGCGGCGGCTGGTCAACGTCAAGTATGACTCCTTCGACTCCGCGCTGCGCAACGCGCCCTTTATGGTGCGCGCCAACGCCCTGTCGGTGGAGACGGTCGATTCGCGCGTGCTCAATCTGGCGCGTGAGGACATTGTCTGGCACTCGGTGAAGGCGCTGATCACTGACGTGCCGAATCAGGAGATGCTGGGGCTGAACATCGTTGAGTTCGCTGGCGACGACCATGATTTGATTGAGAATCAGGTGACCGACCTCTGCTCGCGGCTGGATGGGCTGATGGCCGACCGCAAGGATGGCGTGATTGGCTATCAAGTGTGTGGCGAACTGGCGGATATCGAGCGCATCTACGCGATGCGCAAAAAGGCGGTGGGCCTGCTGGGCAACGCCAAGGGGCAGGCCAAGCCGCTCCCCTTCGCCGAAGACACCTGTGTGCCGCCGCAACACCTGGCCGACTATATCGTCGAGTTCCGCCAACTGCTCGACAGCCACAACCTGAGCTACGGCATGTTCGGCCACGTCGATGCCGGGGTGCTGCACGTGCGCCCGGCGCTGGACATGTGCGACCCGCGCCAGGAGGTGCTGCTCAAGCAGATCTCTGATGAGGTGGTGGCGCTGACCGCCCGCTATGGCGGGCTGCTGTGGGGCGAGCATGGCAAGGGTTTCCGCGCCGAGTACAGCCCGGCCTTCTTCGGTGAGACGCTCTACACTGAGTTGCGCCGCATCAAGTCAGCCTTTGACCCGGACAACCGCCTCAACCCCGGCAAGATCTGCCCGCCGCTGGAGCGGGATGACCCGATGATGAAGGTGGACGCGGTGAAGCGCGGCACCTATGACCGCCGCATCCCGCTCTCGGTGCGTACCTCCTTCCGTGGCGCGATGGAGTGCAACGGCAATGGCCTGTGCTTCAACTTTGATGTCAAAAGCCCGATGTGCCCGTCAATGAAGATCACCGGCAACCGCATCCACTCGCCCAAGGGGCGCGCCGGGTTGGTGCGGGAGTGGCTGCGCCTGTTGGCGGAGCAGGGGGTCGATCCGCTGGAGCTGGAGAAGCGCCTGAGCGAAAACCGCGTCAGCCTGCGCGGCATGATTGAGCGCACGCGCAATAGCTGGCACGCCAGCAAGGGCGAGTATGACTTCTCCCACGAGGTAAAGGAGGCGATGTCCGGCTGTCTGGCCTGCAAGGCCTGCTCCACCCAGTGCCCGATCAAGATTGACGTGCCCGGCTTCCGCTCGCGCTTCTTGCAGCTCTACCACACCCGCTACCTGCGCCCGGCGCGTGACCACCTGGTGGCCAGCGTCGAGAGTTACACCCCGCTGATGGCAAAGGCGCCGCGGGTGTTCAACTTCTTCTTCCGCCAGCCTTGGGTGCGTGACCTGAGCCGCAACGCGCTCGGCATGGTTGACCTGCCGCTGCTCTCCAGCCCGACGCTGAAGCAGCAACTGCTGGGCCACCGCGCCACCACCATGACGCTAGAGCAGCTGGAAGCGGTGCCACGCGATGAGCGCAACCAGTATGTGTTGATTGTGCAAGACCCCTTCACCAGCTACTACGACGCCGAAGTGGTGAGCGATCTGGTCTATCTGGTGGAGAAGCTTGGCCTGCGGCCGGTGCTGCTGCCCTTTGCGCCGAACGGCAAGGCGCAGCACATCAAGGGCTTTTTGGTGCGCTTTGCCAAGACCGCGCGCAAGACGGCGGATCTGCTCAACCGCCTCGCCCAGCTCGACATGCCGATGGTGGGCGTCGATCCGGCGCTGGTGCTCTGCTACCGCGAAGAGTACCAGCAGGTGCTCGGCGAGAGCCGTGGCAGCTTCCAGGTGCAGCTGGTGCACGAGTGGCTGACGCAGGCGCTGGCGGCGCGCCCGGCGCAGCAGATCAGCGGTGAGTCCTGGTACCTGTTCGGCCACTGTACCGAGACCACCTCGCTCCCCTCCAGCAGCCAGCAGTGGGCGGCAATCTTTGCCCGCTACGGCGCGAAGCTGGAGAACATCAGCGTCGGGTGCTGCGGCATGGCTGGCACCTATGGCCATGAGGCGAAAAACATCGCCAACTCCCTCGGCATCTATGAGCTGTCGTGGCACCAGTCGTTGCAGCGCCTGCCGCGCCAGCGCTGTCTGGCGACCGGCTACTCCTGCCGCAGCCAGGTGAAGCGTATTGAGGGCAACGGCCTGCGCCATCCGTTGCAGGCCCTGCTGGAGCTGATGTGATGATCTGGCAACGCCACGCCACGCTGGAGGCGCTCAACCAGATGGGGCAGGGGAACATGGTCGGCCACCTCGGCATCCAGTTCACGCGGCTGGAGCCTACCTGGCTGGAGGCGACCATGCCGGTGGACGCCCGCACCACCCAGCCCTTTGGCCTGCTGCATGGCGGCGCGTCAGTGGTGCTGGCAGAGACGCTGGGATCAGTGGCGGGCTACCTCTGTAGCCGCGAGGGGCAGCAGGTGGTGGGGCTGGAGGTGAATGCCAACCACCTGCGCGCGGTGCGCGGCGGCAAGGTGCGCGGCATTTGCCGGGCGCTGCACACCGGGCGGCGGCATCAGGTGTGGCAGATTGAGATTGAGGATGAGCAGGGCCAACTCTGTTGCGTGGCGCGGCTCACCACCTCCATCATCGACGCCCCGGCCTGAAACAATGACGGGGGCCATCTGGCCCCCGTGCTTACAGTGGGTTGGGCACCCGCTTGAGGAAATCACTCTGGAAGGCGCTCGCCTTCTCCCAGATGCCCAGCAGCATGTAGTGCTGGCAGATCAGTTTCAGCGTATGGCGGGCAAAGGTGTAACACTGCACGCGAAACAGGTACTCACGCTCGGGGTTGTTGATCTCAAGAATCAGCCGGTTGTGCAACTTGCTCAGCGCATGCACATAGCTCTCCTCATCGCCATTCATCGCACACAGGTTGGCCATCTCCAGACTGACCCGGTTATAGCGCGTAAGCTGTTCAACGCCCGCCTGCGGGCGGTTCAGCGCGGCGTCGGCCATATAAAAATCCACCGTCGCGTCACGTACCTGGAACTTATAATCGTCAATTTTGCCTTGCAGCCAGGCATTCATGGAAACCGTCATGGGTGTCCCACAGATTATGAATGATAATTATTATCATATGCACAAATTTCATGGCGATCAACGGTTGTAGATCCTCTTTTACGCCCTCATGTAACTAAGAAGCAACAAAGCCCGTCAAACAGGTTTCGCTTCATTGTCAGGACCTGTAAAATAAATAGGTATTTCCGATAGATCTTCAGTGATCGGCTGATCGTTTAAATTGTTACATTGAATAAACTCTGCGGCGCAAAACCGTTAACATTAAATTCACAACAATTTCAATGCGTTCTGGCTGCGCCCGCCCGGCGCGCGTGGAATCAGAAGCCTGGCCCGCCTGCCTGTGGCCCCTCAGATGGGGTAACAATCGGTATACCCTCTCAAAACAAGAGGTTGAAGTGATTTCTCTTATCACTAAGATAGTCGCTATGCGACAACGCCGCCAGGCCGCCGGCTCAACTGGTCAGTGCCGATACACTATAATTTAGGTAAGAACAGATTGGGCGTCATGCGGGTTTTGTCAACGAAACAGGCCGGTGCGCACAATTATTGCTCATTATGAGGTGGTTACCATGCAGACAGAGAATACGTTGCCAAAAGAGAATGTCGGCACTTTCTCGCTGGAAGAGAACATCTGGCAGGGACTGACATTAACCGAGACGGCTGCCCAGCAGATCAAGAAGCTGGTTGAGCAAGACCCTGAGATCAAGGGGCTACAACTGGCCGTGAAGCAGTCCGGCTGTGCGGGCTTTGGTTACGTCCTCGACCTGACCAAAAACCCGGCTGATGACGATCTGGTGTTTGAGCTGGATGGGGCGCGGCTCTATGTTCCGCTGAAAGCCATGCCGTTTATCGACGGTACTGAGGTCGATTTTGTCCGCGAAGGGCTGAATCAGATTTTTAAATTTAACAATCCTAAAGCTCAACATGCCTGCGGGTGTGGTGAGAGCTTTGGCGTTTAAGTGAACTCCAACATGACACGAAGCAATGTAGAAATTCCTGAGAACGTACAGGCTTGGGTCGGTGAGGGCAAATACAAGGAAGGTTTCTTCACCCAGCTCGCCACCGATGAGCTGGCGTCAGGGATCAATGAGGATGTGGTGCGTGCCATCTCCGCCAAGCGCAATGAACCTGAGTGGATGCTGGAATTCCGCCTGCAGGCCTACCACGCCTGGACGAAAATGGAAGAGCCGCATTGGTTGAAAGCCTACTATAAGCCGCTCGACTACCAGGACTACAGCTACTACTCCGCCCCCTCCTGTGGCAGTTGCGATGATGCCTGTGGCTCCCAGCCCGGCGCCACCCAGCAGCCCACGGCGGCGGAAGCGCTCGGTGTCCCGGCGCTGGAGACCCACAAAAACTACCTGACCGCAGAGGTGGAAGAGGCGTTCAACCAGCTTGGCGTGCCGGTACGTGAAGGCGCGGAAGTGGCGGTCGATGCGATCTTTGACTCCGTCTCCGTGGCGACCACCTACCGTGGCAAGCTGGCCGAGCAGGGCGTGATCTTCTGCTCCTTCGGCGAAGCGATCCAGGAGCACCCGGAGCTGGTGCGCAAGTACCTCGGTACCGTGGTGCCGGCGCAGGACAACTTCTTCGCAGCGCTGAACGCGGCGGTGGCCTCTGACGGCACCTTCGTCTACGTGCCGAAAGGCGTGCGCTGCCCGATGGAGCTTTCCACCTATTTCCGCATCAACGCGGCGAAAACCGGCCAGTTCGAGCGCACCATCCTGATTGCCGACGAAGACAGCTACGTCAGCTACATCGAGGGCTGCTCGGCACCGGTGCGTGACACCTACCAGCTGCACGCGGCGGTGGTGGAAGTGATCCTGCACAAAAACGCGGAAGTGAAATATTCGACCGTCCAGAACTGGTTCTCCGGCAGCAAAGAGAGCACCGGCGGCATCCTGAACTTCGTGACCAAGCGTGCGCTGTGCGAAGGCCAGGGTTCCAAGATGTCCTGGACCCAGTCAGAAACCGGTTCCGCCATCACCTGGAAGTACCCGAGCGTGATCCTGAAGGGTGACAACTCCATCGGTGAATTCTTCTCCGTGGCACTCACCAGCGGCAAGCAGCAGGCCGATACCGGCACCAAGATGATCCACATTGGTAAGAACACCAAGTCCACCATCATCTCGAAAGGTATCTCCGCTGGCCACAGCCAGAACAGCTACCGCGGCTTGGTGAAAGTGCTACCGGGCGCAGAAAATGCCCGTAACTTTACCCAGTGCGACTCGATGCTGATTGGCCCGGACAGCGCGGCGCACACCTTCCCGTATGTGGAAGTGCGCAACAACAGCGCACAGCTGGAGCATGAGGCCACCACCTCGAAAATTGGTGATGACCAGCTCTTCTACTGCCTGCAACGCGGGATCAGCGAAGATGACGCGATCTCCATGATCGTGAATGGTTTCTGTAAGGACGTCTTTTCCGAGCTGCCGCTGGAGTTTGCCGTTGAGGCACAAAAACTGCTGGCCATCAGTCTGGAACACAGCGTCGGCTAAGCCGGCGTTAAGAACGAATTTTGAGTCAAGTAAAGGCGTGCAGGTCCACGCTGAACAGGGCGCAGGCGCGCTAAAGGACAGACATGTTAAGCATTAAAGATTTGAAGGTGAGCGTCGAAGACAAGGAGATCCTCAAGGGCATCAACCTGGAGGTCAAGCCGGGCGAAGTTCACGCCATCATGGGGCCAAACGGCTCCGGCAAAAGTACGCTCTCCGCCACGCTGGCGGGCCGCGAAGAGTATGAAGTGACCGACGGCGACGTCCTGTTCCGCGGCAAAGACCTGCTGGAGCTGGACCCTGAGGAGCGCGCTGGCGAGGGCGTCTTCATGGCCTTCCAGTACCCGGTTGAGATCCCGGGCGTCAGCAACCAGTTCTTCCTGCAAACCGCGGTGAACGCGGTGCGCAAATACCGTGAGCAGGAGCCGCTGGATCGCTTTGACTTCGCGGACTTCATCGAAGAGAAGATTGAACTGCTGAAGATGCCGTCTGACCTGCTGACCCGTTCCGTGAACGTGGGCTTCTCCGGTGGTGAGAAGAAGCGTAATGACATCCTGCAGATGGCGGCACTGGAGCCTTCCCTGTGCATCCTCGATGAGACCGACTCTGGTCTGGACATTGATGCGCTGAAGATCGTCTCCAACGGCGTCAACGCGCTGCGCGACGGCAAACGCTCCTTTGTGATCGTGACCCACTACCAGCGCATCCTGGACTACATCAAGCCGGACTACGTCCATGTGCTTTACCAGGGGCGTATCGTGAAGTCTGGCGACTTTACCTTGGTCAAACAGTTAGAGGAGCAGGGTTATGGCTGGCTTACCGAGCAAGAGTGATGCACCCCAGGCCGGTAGCCCACGTGCCATGCAGCAACTTTACCGGCTGTTTGAGAGCCGCGGCGGCGAGCACTCCGCCCACGCCCATACTCATTGGCAGCAGGTAATGCGCCTCGGGTTCCCGCACCCGAAGATGGAAAACTGGAAATACACCCCGGTTTCCCCGCTACTGGGCAAGCAGTTCTTCGCGCCGGAGAGCCAGAGCCTCAGCCGCGCTGACTGCGACCAACAGGCACTGCCGATTGACGCCTACCGTCTGGTGTTTGTGGATGGCGAGTTCAATGCCGAGCTGAGCGACAGCGAGACCGGCCGCTTTGTGGTGGAAACCTTGACGCCGTCAATGCACACCGCGCTGCCAGCCCCGGTACAGTCCGAGGTGTTCCTGCACCTGACCGAAAGTCTGGCGCACCAGCCACGCCTGATCCGTCTGGCGGCGGGCCAGCAGGCGGAGAAGCCGCTCTACCTGCTGCACATCTCCAGCGGACGTGCACAGCAGAGCGAGATCAATACCGTCCATCACCGCTACCACCTGGAAATTGGCCGTGGCGCTGAGGCCGAGGTGATTGAGCACTACATCAGCCTGGATGAGCACGGCCACTTTACCGGCGCGCGCCTGACAGCGGAAGTGGGTGACAACGCGGTGCTGCGCCACGTCAAACTGGCGTTTGAGAGCCAGAGCAGCTACCACCTGGCGCACAACGATCTGGTGGTGGGCCGTGACGCGCAGGTGAGCAGCCACAGCTTCCTGTTGGGTGCTGGCCTCTGCCGCCACAACACCAGCGCGCAGCTGAACGGTGAGAACAGCAACCTGAGCATCAACAGCCTGATCCTGCCGGTGGATGACGAAATCTGCGACACCCGCACCTATCTGGAGCACAATCAGGGCTACTGCCAGAGCCGCCAGATGCACAAGGTGATTGTCCACGATCGCGCCAAGGCAGTATTCAACGGCATGATCAAGGTGGCACAGCACGCGCTGAAAACTGACGGCCAGATGACCAACAACAATCTGTTGTTGAGCAAGCAGGCGGAAGTGGACACCAAGCCGCAGCTGGAGATCTACGCGGATGACGTCAAGTGCAGCCACGGCGCGACTGTCGGCCGCATCGACGATGAGCAGCTCTTCTACCTGCGCTCGCGCGGCATTGCCGGCGACGCGGCGCAGGAGATGATTATCTTTGCCTTTGCCGCTGAACTGACAGAGGCGCTGGAGGACGAGGCGCTGCGCGAAACGGTTCTGACCCGTATCGCCGGCCGCCTGCGTGGAGGACAGCGATGAGTTATCCGATTGAACGGATCCGGCAGGATTTCCCGCTGCTGGCGCGTGAGGTGAATGGCCAGCCGCTGGCCTACCTCGACAGCGCCGCCAGCGCCCAGAAGCCGGAGCAGGTCATTGCCCGTGAGGCGGAGTTCTATCGTCATGGCTATGCCGCGGTTCACCGCGGCATCCATACGCTGAGCGCCGAAGCCACCGAGCAGATGGAGGGCGTGCGCGCCCAGGTGGCGCGTTTCATCAACGCCGCCACTCCCGAGGAGATTGTCTTTGTCAAAGGCACCACCGAAGGCATCAATCTGGTGGCCAACAGCTTTGGCAATGCCTTCCTGCAACCGGGCGATCGCATCATCATCAGCGAGATGGAGCACCACGCCAACATCGTGCCGTGGCAGATGCTGGCAAAGGCGCGCTCCCTGCACATTGACGTCTGGCCCATTACCCCGGAAGGTGAACTGCAACCGGGAATGCTGGAGCAGCTGATCACGCCGCAGACCAAGCTGCTGGCGCTGACCCAGGTCTCCAACGTGCTGGGCACCATCAACCCACTGGAGCAGATCATCCCGCAAGCCAAGGCCGCGGGCCTGAAGGTGCTGGTGGATGGTGCTCAGGCCGTGATGCACCAGAAAGTGGACGTACAGGCGCTGGATTGCGACTTCTATGTCTTCTCTGGCCACAAGCTGTATGGGCCGTCGGGCATTGGCATCCTCTACGGCAAGGCCGATCTGCTGGAGCAGATGCCGCCGTGGGAAGGGGGCGGGTCGATGATCCGCGAAGTGAGCTTCACCGAGGGCACCACTTTTGTGGCCGCACCGTGGCGCTTTGAGGCCGGTTCGCCCAATACGGCTGGCATGATGGGGCTGGGCGCCGCCATCGACTATGTGGAGTCGGTGGGTCTGGATGCCATTCATCAGTATGAAACCTCCCTGATGAGCTACGCGCTGGAAGCGATGGCACAGGTGCCGGACATCACGTTGTATGGCCCTGCCACCCGCACCGGGGTGATCCCGTTCAATCTGGGCAAGCACCACGCCTATGACGTCGGCAGTTTCCTCGATCAGTACGGCATCGCCATCCGTACCGGCCACCACTGCGCCATGCCGCTGATGGCCTACTACCAGGTGCCGGCGATGTGCCGTGCCTCGCTGGCGATGTACAATACCCGCGAAGAGGTTGATCGTTTAGTCGCTGGTCTACAGCGCATCCACCGGCTGCTGGGCTGACCCGCAGCCTTTAATCACTGGAGCAGGATGGGCTTTATGGCGACGCTGCCAGATAAACAGAAATTGCTGCGCAACTTCTCCCGTTGCGCAAATTGGGAAGAGAAGTACCTGTATGTCATCGAGCTGGGGGCCAAATTGCCGGCGCTCAGCGATGAACTGCGTCAGGACCGCTACCGCATCTCTGGCTGCCAGAGCCAGGTGTGGATTGCGATGGAGCAGGTGGATGGCCGGGTGGTTTTCCAGGGCGATAGCGATGCCGCGATCGTCAAGGGGCTGCTGACCATTGTCTTCATTCTTTATGGCAATATGACGCCAGAAGAGATTGTCGCGCTGGACGTCCGCCCCTTCTTTGCCGAGCTGGAGTTGAGCCAGCACCTGACGCCTTCCCGCTCACAAGGGCTGGAGGCGATGATCCGCGCCATCCGTGCCAACGCCGCAGAGCTGAGCTAGAACCTGTTGCCGCGCGCCCTGCGCGGCTGTATCTTTGACCTTGCCCCTCCCAGGGCGCCAGGAACCGCCACCCAACCCTTTGTGTGACGTAATAAGGATACAGGCATGAATAGAGTGACCTCACTACTCCTCGGCACCACCCTCTGGCTGTTGGCCTGTACCCTTGCCAAAGCCACCGATTACCCTCTGCCACCGGATAACAGCCGGTTGATTGGCGAGAACATTACCTACACCGTACCCAATGATGGCCACTCGCTGGAGACCATCGCCGCCGAGTTCAAGATTGGCCTGCTGGCGATGCTGGAGGCCAACCCCGGCACCGACCCCTGGCTGCCTACCCCCGGCTCGGTGCTGACCATCCCCACCCAGATGCTGCTGCCTGATACGCCCCGCGAAGGCATCGTCATCAATCTCGCTGAGCTGCGCCTCTACTACTACCCGAAAGGGGAAAATCGCGTGGTGGTCTACCCGATAGGCATTGGCCAGCTGGGACGCAATACGCCGACGATGGTGACGTCGGTGATCCAGAAGGTGCCCAATCCCACCTGGACACCCACTGCCAATATCCGCAAGCACTACCTGGCACAGGGCGTCACCTTGCCAGCGGTGGTGCCTGCCGGGCCAGATAACCCGATGGGGCTGTTTGCGCTGCGTCTGGCGTCCGGGGGCGGCGTCTACCTGATCCACGGCACCAACGCCAATTTCGGCATTGGGATGCGCGTCAGTTCCGGCTGTATCCGGTTGCGGGCGGATGACATTGAGGCGCTGTTCAACAGCGTACCCAAAGGGACGCGCGTGCAGGTCATCAACCAACCGATCAAATTCGCGGTAGAGCCGGACGGCAAGCGCTATATGGAGGTGCACCAGCCCCTGTCACGCACTGACGCAGACGATCCGCAAACCATGCCGATTGTGCCCGTCAAGGCGGTGAAGACCTTTATCCATGATCCCTCAACGGATGCCCAAGTGGTGGAACAGGTGATTGCGCGGCGTTCGGGTATGCCGGTATTGGTGAATAATGGGATGCCCGTGGATGCGGTGGTGCCAGAGTTGCCGATGCCGCAGAGTGCAGCGCATCAATCGCCGGTGACTGACCTGACGACGCCGGAGAGCGTACAGTAAGCGAGTGCGCAGGGAGGCGCGCGGGTAGATAAAGAGGGCAGGGAAGGGGCAAAAAAAATGGCGCACCGGGTGCGCCATTTTCGTTAACCTAGCTCGATTACTTTTTGTAAGCGTGAGCTTGGTTGTCCAGACGCTGGTTAGCGCGTGCTGCGTCATCTTTAGCAGCCTGAACGTCAGAACGGATTGCGTTCACGTCGTTGCTCAGCTGGTCAACTTTCGCGTTCAGAGTCTGAACGTCGGAAGACAGTTGGTCGATTTTAGCGTTGCTGGAGCAGCCTGCCAGCAGAGTGGAACCCAGGATAACAGCGCCCAGTACCAGTTTAGTGCGATTCATTATAAATACCCTCTAGATTGAGTTAATCTCCATGTAGCGTTACAAGTATTACACAAAGTTTTTTGAGTTGAGAATAAATTTTTGGGGCTGAAGCACTTTATTTTGATCGTTCGCTCAAAGAAGCATCTTATTTGACTTAAAAGTTAAAAAAACCAGCGAAAACATGCTGCTTCTATGGGAACCGTCTCAATTATTCAGCAGCTAAAAAAATAGCGAAATTCTGAAAATCGGCGTGCGAATGATGAAAAAAACGCCGCATGAAAGCGGCGTTTTGGCAGGATGAAATAACGTGTTCGAAATTACAGCACGTGTACCGACGCAGTGTTGGTGGTGCCGCTCGGCACCAGTGCGCCAGAGACCATGACCACGACATCCCCTTTCTGTGCCAGGCCGCTCTCCAGCGCCGCTTCCTTACCAATACGGTAGAAGTCGTCGGTTGAGGCAATCTCTTTCACGATACGGGTGATCACGCCCTTGGTCAGGATCAGCTGACGAGCCGTGGTTTCATTGGTGGTCAGTGCCAGAATGGTGGCATGCGGGAAGTACTTACGCACGGCTTTGGCGGACTTGCCGCCGCTGGTAGCAACCACGATCAACGGGGCATCCAGCTTTTCAGCTGTCTCTACCGCACCGCGGCAGACCGCTTCAGTGATGCGCAGCTTGCGGCTGTCATTCAGCACGTCGATGCGGCTCTGCATCACACGGTCAGTACGCTCACAGATGGTTGCCATGATGGTCACGGCTTCCAGCGGGTACTTGCCCTTGGCGCTTTCGCCGGAGAGCATCACCGCATCGGTGCCATCGATGATGGCGTTTGCCACGTCGCCTGCTTCCGCACGGGTCGGACGCGGGTTTTTGATCATGGAGTCCAGCATCTGGGTCGCGGTGATGACCACTTTACGTGCGCGGTTGCACTTCTCAATCATCATCTTCTGGGCGAAGATCACCTCTTCCACCGGGATCTCCACGCCCAGGTCGCCACGGGCAACCATGATGCCGTCAGAGGCTTCCAGGATCTCGTCGAAGTTGTTCAGGCCTTCCTGGTTCTCGATTTTGGAGATGATCTGGATGTGCTCGCCGCCGTGGGCTTTCAGGTGCTCACGGATCTCGAGGACGTCAGAGCGTTTGCGGATAAATGAGGCCGCGACGAAGTCGACGCCCTGCTCGCAACCAAAAATCAGGTCGCGTTTGTCTTTTTCCGCCAGTGCTGGCAGCTGGATGGAGACGCCCGGCAGGTTCACGCCTTTGTTCTCGCCCAGGTCGCCGTTGTTCAGCACCTTACAGATCACCTCAGATTCGGTAACCTCGACCACTTCCATGCCGATCAGGCCATCGTCCACCAGCACGGTGTTGCCGATTTTCAGGTCAGAGGCAAAACCGGAGTAGGTCACGGCGACGCGCTCATGGTTGCCAATCACGCCCTGATCGGTGGTGAAAGTGAAGGTCTGACCCGCCACCAGAGAGGCGTCTTTGCCGCCCTCCAGTTTCATGGTGCGGATCTCCGGGCCCTTGGTATCCAGCAGGATGGCTGCCTTCTTGCCGCTCTTTTCCATGACAGCGCGCAGGTTGCTGATGCGCTGGCCATGCTCCTCATAGTTGCCGTGGGAGAAGTTCAGACGCATTACGTTCATGCCGGCATCCAGCAGCTTGGTCAGCATCTCTTCAGATTCTGTTTTCGGGCCGATAGTACAAACAATTTTGGTCTTTTTCATGACAATGGTTTCTACAAGTTGTGATGGATTGGAAAGTGCAATGGGCTGGCTGCGGAGCCGCCAGCGCGGAATTTGAGTGGTGTTGGGCGCTGCAAAACATAGTTAAGCGTAGGCGATTGCAGCAGGTTCAGGGTGGAAATGTTCGTTGGGACAGCGCCGGGCAGGGCAAACGCCGGTTGCAGGGGTCGGGATGATAATTGTAATAGGTATCGACAGTTCAAGGCGCTGAAACCTTTCAATTGAATTGACGCAGGCATTATAGAGGGTAAGCGACGGGGAAACAAAACAAAAATCAGAAAAGGCCTAGGCTGAACAATTAAAGTGCAGGGAATGTGACGCAAATAGCGCAGTTGCGTTTAAGAAGTTGCGCAACCCGTCAGGAAAGGGGGATCAGATTGTTGAGCAAGGGTAAAACAGTCGCGTCAATGGCGTAAAATGGCTTGGGGCGTGTCAGGGCAGCAAGAGATACGCAGAAGAGAATAACGGAGTAAACTGTTTGAATTTATGGAGATAAATAGGAAAGGGGAGAACAAGAGATAACGAGAATGGTGCGTTCTAATGGACTCGAACCATCGACCCCCACCATGTCAAGGTGGTGCTCTAACCAACTGAGCTAAGAACGCATTGGGAAGCTGATTTGGTGCGTCCGAGTGGACTCGAACCACCGACCCCCACCATGTCAAGGTGGTGCTCTAACCAACTGAGCTACGGACGCACAACATCAGAAGACCTGCCAGAAATTTGGTGCGTCCGAGTGGACTCGAACCACCGACCCCCACCATGTCAAGGTGGTGCTCTAACCAACTGAGCTACGGACGCATCGTTTTTCTGATTGCCGGTGCCGGCAACGGGGACGAATATTAACGGCGCGGCGGGTGGCTGGCAAGCGGAAAAACGCAATTTTCTTCCATATTTCACGTGATTGCCGAGCGAGTGCGCACTCCGCTGTTTTTTTCAGCGCTCCCGGCCATCCTCGCCGGGAGCATTGCTGCATTAATGGGCGGCGCGCTTCAGGATCTGCTCAGTCGGCTGGCGTTGCAGCCAGCGTATCCGCAGCATCACCATCAGTGCCGCGAAGGTCAGGCCGATGATAAAGCCACACCAGAATCCGCTCGGCCCCATGCGTGGCACCAGCACATCGGTCAGCGCCAACAGGTAGCCGCTTGGCAGCCCCAGCACCCAGTAGGCGACAAAGGTAATAAAGAAGATGGCGCGGGTATCTTTATAGCCGCGCAGCACGCCAGAGCCAATCACCTGCAGCGAGTCGGAGATCTGGTAGAGCGCCGCCAGCAGCATTAGCTGGCTGGCCATCGCCACCACCGCCGGGTTCTCATTGTAGAGCAGGGCGATACGCTCGCGCATCAGCACGGTAAAGATGGCGGTGCAGACCGCCACCGCCACACCAACGCTCAGGCCAGAGAGGGCGGCGGTGCGCGCGCCTTCCGCCGATCCCTCCCCCAGCCGGTGGCCGACACGGATGGTCGCCGCCACGCCAATGGAGAGCGGCAGCATGAACATCATCGAGCTGAAGTTCAGGGCAATCTGGTGGCCAGCCACCGACACAATCCCCAGCGGCGACACCAGCAGCGCGACCACCGCGAACAGCGTTACCTCGAAAAACAGCGCCAGAGCGATCGGCAAACCGAGCTGCGTCAGGCGGCGCAGCACCGCCCAGTCCGGCTTGTCAAACGCGCCCTGCAAGCGGATGTCATGCAGCCAGTAGGCGCGCTTCACATAGGCGCTCATCAGCAGGAACATCACCCAGTAGACGGTACCGGTGGCCACGCCGCAGCCCACGCCGCCCAGCGCCGGTGCGCCAAACTTGCCATAGATGAAGATGTAGTTCACCGGGATGTTGACCAGCAGGCCAATGAAGCCGAACACCATGCCGGGCTGGGTGCGCGACAGCCCCTCGCATTGGTTGCGCAACACCTGGAAGAAGAGGTAGCCGGGCGCGCCCCACATAATGGCGTGCAGGTAGCCGATCGCCTTCGCCTCCAGCGCCGGGTCAACATTGTCCATCAGCCCGATCAATTGGTCGCTGTGCCACAGCACCCCAATCACCAGCAGCGATAGGCCGCCCGCCAGCCAGAAGCCCTGGCGCACTTGGTGGGCGATGTGGGCACGCCGCCCCGCGCCGTTGAGTTGCGCCACTACCGGCGTCAGCGCCAGCAGGATGCCGTGGCCGAATAGGATGGTGGGCAGCCAGATGGAGGTGCCGAGCGCCACGGCGGCCATGTCGGTGGCGCTGACGGCGCCCGCCATGATGGTATCGACAAACCCCATCGCGGTCTGGGAGATTTGCGCAATGATTACCGGAATGGCGAGGGCCAACAAGCTGCGCGCTTCGATCAGATACTTCTGCACGACTACACCTTTTTTATTATGGGGAGGGGGAAATGCCGGCCGTCACTGGCGGCAGGGATGAAGTGTTAAGAATAAGTTAGCGGGATTGTACCTGCCTGCGCGCCGCAAGCAACCCCCGGCGGCGGATGCTGAGTTGGCAAGCCGGGCAAACTGCGGCACACTGGGGGGAATGATTACGCCGGAAAAAAGAGAAGAGGCTTGCATGTTCACCGGTATTGTACAGGGCACCGCGCCGCTGGTTGCCATTGATGAAAAACCGAACTTCCGTACCCACGTGGTGCAGCTCCCGCCGGAGTTGTTGCCGGGCCTGGAGCTGGGCGCCTCGGTGTCCCATAACGGCTGCTGCCTGACCGTCACGGCCATTGAGGGCGACCGCGTCAGCTTTGACCTGATCAAAGAGACGCTGCGCCTGACCAACCTGGGGGCGCTGAAGGTGGGCGATCTGGTCAACCTGGAGCGGGCGGCGAAGTTCAACGATGAGATTGGTGGGCACCTGATGTCCGGCCATATCATCTGCACTGCCGAGATCAGCAAAATCCTCACCTCTGAGAACAACCGTCAGGTGTGGTTCCGCATCGCCCACGAGGAGTACATGAAGTACATCCTGCATAAGGGCTACATCGGCATTGATGGCATTAGCCTGACCATCGGCGAAGTGGTGAAGAACCGCTTCTGCGTGCACCTGATCCCGGAGACGCTGGAGCGCACCACGCTCGGCAAAAAGCGTCTGGGGGACACGGTCAACATTGAGATTGACCCGCAGACTCAGGCGGTGGTGGACACCGTGGAGCGCGTGCTTGCCAGCCGCGAGGCCGCGATGGCGGCCGCCAAGGCCATCGGCGAGAATCTGGCGCAGGCCGATGCCGATGCGGCTGACGAGGATCCGGCGAAAGCCTGACGCCCGCCGCTCCTTAAGCCCGGCCTCTGCGCCGGGCTTTTTTATGCCCTTTTTTTGCCCAAGTGAAAGTTGTGAGGCCCGCGCGCCACCCCTTTCCGGCGTTGCCAGCGCGCGCGCAGGGCTGGCAGTCAGCCAAAGGCGATAGCCGGGCGGCTGGCCTACACTGCGGCGATTGCTAACCCGTTCTCTTGCAAAGGTGAAAAATGAACGTATTTCCCGTCAAACATAGTGAACTGCTGCGCCAGCCCGACTACTTTATCACCCGTGACGAGGTGCGCCGGTTGATCCACCAGGTGGCGGACAACTTGATCCATATCGAGGACAAGACCGGCGAGTTCCTGCTGCGGCTGGATGACGGGCGGGTGATTGATACCAAGGGCTGGGCGGGCTGGGAGTGGACGCACGGCATCGGGCTGTATGGCATCTACAAATATTACCAGCAGACCAATGACCCGCAGGCGCTCGCCATCATTGATGACTGGTTTGCCGCGCGTCTGCAGGAGCCAATGCCGACCAAAAACGTCAACACCGTCTGCCCGTTCCTGACGCTGGCTTTCCGCTATGAAGAGACGCGCAACCAGAGCTGGCTGCCCTATCTGGAGGCGTGGGCCGAGTGGGTGATGTATGAGATGCCGCGCACTGAGAAGGGCGGCCTGCAACATATCGTCTACAACAATGAGAACCACCAGCAGCTGTGGGATGACACCCTGATGATGAGCGTGCTGCCGCTGGCGAAGATTGGCAAGCTGCTCAATCGGCCGGAGTACGTGGAAGAGGCGAAATTCCAGTTCCTGACCCATGTCCAGTACCTGATGGATCGCCAGAGCGGCCTCTGGTTCCACGGCTGGACCTTTGAGGGCAACCACAACTTTGCGCAGGCACGCTGGGCGCGCGGCAATAGCTGGCTGACCGTCGCCATCCCGGACTTCCTGGAGATGGTGGATCTGCCCGAGCACGATGCCACCCGCCGCTTCCTGATCCAGGTGCTGGAGAGCCAGATCGCCGCGCTGCAACAGTATCAGGATGCCTCCGGCCTGTGGCACACCCTGCTGGATGACCCGAACTCCTATCTGGAAGCCTCTGCCACCGCTGGCTTTGCCTACGGCATTATGAAGGCGGTGCGCAAGCGCTACGTTGGCAAGCAGTATGCGGAGATGGGGCTGCGCGCCGCACAGGGGGTGGTGCGCCACATCAACGATCAGGGCGAGCTGACCCAAGTCTCCTTTGGCACCGCGATGGGCAATGACCTCGACTTCTATCGCGAGATCCCGCTGACTTCCATGCCCTATGGGCAGGCGATGGCGATCCTCTGCCTCTCCGAGTATCTGCGCGTCTATCTCTAAGCGGCGTACAGGCGAAAAAAAACCGGCCCCTGGCCGGTTTTTTCATGTTTAGCGCGGTACCCGCAGCCCGCCCTCGACGCCGTGCGGGCTGAACAGCACCTGCCAGAGCTGGATATCGCGCGCGCGGAAGGCCCCCGCACAGGCATTCAGGTAGTAGGTGAACATCCGGTAGAAGCGGTCGGAGTAGTTCTCCGCCAGTTGCGGCCACGCCTTGATGAAACGCTCATGCCAGGCCATCAGCGTGCGATCGTAATCCGCGCCGAAGTTGTGCCAATCCTCCATCACAAACTGCCCCTCGCTGGCTTGGGCAATATGCTTGACCGACGGCAGGCAGCCGTTGGGGAAGATATATTTGTCGATCCAGGGATCGACATGCATGTCCGTTTTATTCGAGCCAATGGTGTGCAGCAAGAACAGGCCATCTGGCCGCAGGTTGCGCGCCACCACGTCAAAGTAGGTCTGGTAATTTTTCGGCCCGACGTGCTCAAACATCCCGACGGAGACGATGCGATCGAACTGCTGGTCCAGATCGCGGTAGTCCTGCAACAGGATAGTGACGTCCAGCCCCTCACAGCGCTGTTGGGCCAGCTTCTGCTGCTCGGCGGAGATGGTGACACCGGTCACGGAGACGCCGTAGTGACGGGCGGCGAAGGCGGACAGCCCACCCCAGCCACAGCCGATATCCAGCAGCGACATGCCGGGCTTCAGTTGCAGCTTCTCACAGATCATGCGCAATTTGTGCTCCTGTGCCTGCTCAAGCGTTTCCGCCTCTTTCCAGTAGCCACAGGAGTACTGCATGTAGGGGTCAAGCATCAGGGTAAAGAGATCGTTGCCAAGGTCGTAGTGCTCCTTGCCGACGATCCAGGCACGCTTTTTGGATTGCAGGTTGGTCAGGCGGGCGGCAGCGATGCGCAGGGTATCTTTCAGGTGGTGGGGCAGCTTGTGCTCCAGACCGGCGGCCACCACGCGCTGGAAGAAGATGTCGAGCCGCTCGCACTCCCACCAGCCATCCATGTAGCTTTCGCCAAGGCCCAGTGAGCCTTCCTGCAATACGCGCTTAAAAAAATCGGGGTTATTGATGGTGATATCGAAGGGCCGGGAGCCATTGATTTCGATATCCGCCTGGCTGAGCATCTCATGGGCAATGCGATACCACTGGTTATCCTGAATGCTCAAATCTTCTATACACGATGAACTCATAGCTTCTCCATCACCTTTTCTTCTGACTTATGACCTGCAAGGAAAAGCATAGACAATTTGCAGGCGTATACGAGAACCCGCGGGGTGACCCGCCGTATCTGATATTCGACTATGTACAGAGGAAAGTGGGACGAATCCCGGTGGCCCAGGGGCAGGGCAGCGGGGCATCATCCCTGACAAAATGCGCGCACTCCTCGCGCACCAAGACTTGATAAAAGTTTTGTAAAGCCGTTGTTTTTATCGACTGAAAAAGAGTATAGGCGCGCCAGAAACGATACTCAATAGTCAATCCCTTCTGGCGCAAAGAATAATCAAGCGATTATTCAATAAGGCAATTATGCCGTTTGGTTAGTATGCCGCTCCTGACGGATGGCCGCCTGCGCCGGCGCATTACGCTGGAGCAGGTAGCCCGCCAACGCCAGGCCCACGGTGCTCAGCATCACACTGACGGTTGCCATCAGCGGCTGGCTGATAAAGGCCGACACCACCAGACTGGCGACGAAGCAGAGTCCCAGTTGCAGGGCGTTCTGCAGGGCCGCGGCCTTGCCGGTGCTTTGTGGGAAGGGCAGCAGCGCGTTAGCCACAATTATGGGATAGAGTGCGCCATTTGCCAAAGCCATCACACAAAATGGCACCAGCAGCAGCGCCAGCCCCGGCGTGGCGAGCCAGGCCAGCAGGAACAGCGCGATGATGCTCAGGCCATAGCCAGCCAGCAGCCACGGCACCAGCACCTTGCCATCACGGCGGCTAACCACGTAGCGGCAGCCAAACCCACCAATCAGGAAGGCAAAGGTCTGTGGCACGTAGCTCAGGCCGATGGCATCCGCGCCATAGCCCATGGCGTGCAAGATGAAGGGCGAGCCGGTCAGCCAGGCGAAGAAGCCTGCCGAGCAGGCGGCATACATCAGCACGTTGCCGCTAAAGACGCGGGAGCCGAGCAGCGCCAGCATCCCTACCTTGGGGGCCGGGTGATCAGTGCCCGGCCGGTTGGCAGGCTGGAGCCGCAGCGTTGGCACCAGCAGCAGCAGGGTGATGGCGAGCAGCGCCAGGAAGATGGCGCGCCAGCCAAAGTGGTTCAGCAGCCAGGCACCCAGCAGCGGGGCCAGCGCCGGTGACAGCGCCACCAGCGGCATAATGGTGGCAAACACCCGTTTCGCCTGCTCGCCCGTGCAGCGTTCCACCACCAGCGCCTGCCAGCTTACGGCCGCCGAACAGACCCCCACCGCCTGCACAAAGCGCATCAGCCAGAGCTGGCGCGCATCCTGCACCCACAGCATCCCGGCGCAGCCGACGGCAAACATCAACAGCCCCAGCACCAGCACGGGCTTGCGGCCGATGCGGTCAGAGAGCGGCCCCCAGATCAGCTGGGCGCAGGCGAAACCGGCCAAAAACAGGCTCAGGCTGGCGCTGATGGCATTGGGCGTCAGCGAAAGATCCGCCTGCATCTGGGCGAAGGCCGGCAGGTACATGTCAGTGGCCAAAAAGCCAAGCACGCTCAGTCCGGCCAGATAGAGCATGAAAAGAGGGGAGTGGGTCATAGCAAATCCCTATGGTTTGTTAGCAGGTGATAAGAAAAACGCATAGCGGTGTGCACTCTACTGGAGCAGCCGGGGCATTGTGAAACGTTAAAATTTGCGCCATGCTGTGAAAAATTTTGCAAGCAGAAACAGGGGGGCCGCGCCATGTGGTCAGAATATTCGCTGGAGGTGGTGGACGCCGTGGCGCGTACCGGCAGCTTTAGCGCGGCAGCGCAGGAGCTGCACCGGGTGCCCTCGGCAGTCAGTTACACCGTGCGCCAGCTGGAACAGTGGCTGGCGGTGGAACTGTTTGAGCGCCGCCACCGTGATGTAGCAATTACCGAAGCCGGGCAGGTTTTTATTGAGGAGGCGCGCGGTGTTATCAAAAAAATGCAGGCCGCGCGTCGCCAGTGCCAACAGGCGGCCAATGGCTGGCGTGGGCAGCTCAATCTGGCGGTGGATCGGGTGGTGCGTGCGGATCGCACCCGGCAGCTAGTGCTCGATTTCTACCGCGAGTTTCCCGATATGGAGCTGCTGATCTCGCCGGAGGTGTTTAACGGCGTCTGGGATGCGCTGGCGGATGGACGGGTGGATGCAGCGATTGGGGCCACCCGCGCCGTGCCGGTGGGCGGCAGCTACCGCTTCCGCGACATGGGCTTTCTGCCGTGGCGCTGTGTGGTGAGCCGTACCCATCCGCTGGCACAACTGCCCGGCCCGTTGGCGGATGAGCAGTTACGCCCGTGGCCAGCCCTCTGTCTGGAGGACACCTCCCGCACCCTGCCGAAGCGCGATACCTGGACGCTGGATAACCAACGGCGGCTGGTGGCACCAGACTGGACCAGCGCGCTGGATTGCCTGCTGGCTGGCCTGTGCGTGGGGATGATTCCGGCGCACATGGCGCAACCGCTGATCGATCGTGGAGAGTTGGTGCTGCTGACGCTGGCGCAACCCTTCCCGGACAGCGCCTGTTGCCTGACCTGGGATCAGGCGCGCGCCTCGCCGGCGCTCAGCTGGCTGCTGGATTATCTGGGGGACAGCGAAACCTTGAACCGGGAGTGGTTGCGTGGGGAGTAAAAAACGGGGCGCATGGCCCCGGCTGGCCGATTAACGGCGGTAGTCGCGGTAGGGGCCATCGGCCACGGAGCGACGCTCCACCAGTTTCGGGCGCACTTCAATGGTCTGCGGGTCTTCACGCTTGCTGGTGATGCGATCCAACAGCATGGCAAAAGCGCTCTCGCCAAGGCGCTCTTTCGGCTGGTGGATGGTGGTCAGCGCCGGGGTAAAGTAGCGCGCGTTACGCACGTTGTCATAGCCAATCACCGAGATGTCTTGCGGCACGCGCAGGCCCATCTCGTCGGCGGCGCAGATGGCGCCCATCGCCATGATGTCGCCGCCGCAGAACACCGCCGTTGGGCGCTGCTTCTGCACCAAAATCTGCTGCATCGCCTTGTAGCCGGACTCCGGCTCAAAATCACCCTGTACCACCCACTCCGGGCGCACAGTAATATTCGCCTCCTCCATCGCCTTCAGGAAACCCTGATGGCGGCCGCCGCCGGTGTTGCGTGACAGCTGGCCGGGGATGATGCCGATGTCGCGGTGGCCGCGCTCGATCAGGTAACGGCCTGCGATGTAGCCGCCCTCAAAGGCGTTATCAATGATGGAGTCGGTAAAGTCGCTGCGTGCTGAACCCCAGTCCATCACCACCATCGGGATGTTGCGGTACTCCTCGAGCATACCGATCAGCTGATCCGGGTACTCAGAGCACATCACCAGCAGGCCGTCGACGCGCTTTTGCGCCAGCATCGCCAGGTAAGCCTGCTGCTTGTCGAGGTTATTGTGGGAGTTGCAGAGGATCAGGGTATAGCCCTTGCTGTAGCAACTGTTCTCCACGGACTCAATCACCTCAGCGAAGTAGGGGGCCTCACTGGAGGTCGCCAGCAACCCGATGGATTTGGTGTGGTTGACTTTCAGGCTGCGCGCCACGGCGCTTGGGGAGTAGTGCAACTCCTTGATGGCGGCCCAGACCGCCGCCTTCGTCTCTTCAGCGACGAAACGTGTTTTGTTGATAACGTGTGACACGGTGGTGGTGGACACGCCAGCACGTTTGGCGACATCTTTAATCGTGGCCATGGGAAAAGTGACTCCTGAAAGTACGTGTTACAGCACGTAACTATAATGTTAATCGTTTGCCTGCGTTTATTCTTCTGCCCACCGTAAGAGATGCAGTGAATTCTAGGGGGAGAGGACGGTCATCTTCGCTGGGGAGCGGTGGGGCATTGCAGCCGTGGCCGGGTACGCAGTGTGTAAACCGCGAATTTTCCCCTATTCTTGCGCAAAGGGGAAGCAGAAAATTATCCCGTTGCGCATCACAACGCGATAGGCATTGCCTGCCATAATGTGAGAATATGGGAACTCATACAAACATTGTGGTTTTGTGTGCGTTATTCAGGAGAACACATGGATACCAATTTGAAACTGTCGCTATGCACCACCGTGGCAGCGCTCACCGTGATCATTGCCTTTAGCTTTACCGCTGTTTTGGGCTAACCCGCCTGCACCAGAAACAAAAAAGACGCCCTTGGGCGTCTTTTTTGTTTCGCGGTGGTCAGCGTACGGTCTTGGGGGTCATCACGCGGCGGGCGCCGACGTAATGGTCTTGCCAGTAGTCATTGTCCAGATAGCTGATGCGGATGTCCTCGCCGGTGCGCGGCGACTGGATAAATTTGCCATCGCCGAGATAGACGCCAACATGGTCGGCCGCGCCACGGTTGGCGATGCGGAAGAAGACCAGATCGCCGCTCTCCAGCTCGCCACGTTTGACCGGTGCGGCATCACGCAGGTGGTACATCTCGTTGGCGGTGCGTGGCAGGCGGATCTTCATCACATCTTTATAGGCGTAATAGACCAGTCCGCTGCAATCGAAACCGGTGGTGGGGGAGGTGCCGCCCCAGCGGTAGGGCTTGCCTACCTGCTTCATCAGCTTGGTCATCGCCGTTTGCTTGGCTTTCTGGTAGCGCTTTTTATGCGCCGGGCTGAGTGCCAGCGGGCCGCTCTCCACGGCCTTGGCCTCGTGGCCGGGCAGGCGCTGGCGGCCATAGCCTTTTTTGTAGCCCTTTTTCGGCGGCGTCACCTTGACCAGGTGGGTGGAGGCGGTTTTGCGCGTTTTACCGCTTTTGGTCGTGACCTTGACCACCTGAGCCTTATCGCGGCTGGTGGCTTTTTTCTTTACGCTGGTTTTCACCGGCTTGCGCTTTTTACGGTCATCCGTCCTGGCCTCACTGGCATGGCCCTTGCGGGGGTCGGCCGACGTGCGCGCATGGGGCGACGCATGCGCCAGATTCATACAGAGCTGAGTAAAAAGCAAAACGAAAAGCGTAACGAGTAAACGCATGGCAACGCTACCAAAAGTGTCCGACAAACATCCATGGAGGCCCAGTATTACTGAAACCTGCCGCACAAAAAAGCATGAAACCCCCTGATTCTAATTCATATTGTCAGAAAAAGTTAATAGCTTTTTTCATTAGTGAAAACCAGGGGGGGGATATGCTGCTTTTATCCGCAACTCAAGCGGTTAGCGGCCTGGCGGCACAGTGAGGCAACGCGTTTTTCCGATAAACCTCATCGTTCAGATCTGTTACTGTTAACATATGTTTAATTATTGTTAGCAGTCAGGCCGACGAATTTAGGGCGTGTAAGAAAACCCTGCAAAAAATGGTGTTTTCATCCCGTTGCCGCCCTCGTTACAATAGGCCACTGCTGATTTGATGTGACGCGTAATAGCCAGCCAATGGCTTGAGGAAGCAAGACAATGACGACAATTGAAAAGATCCAGGCCCAGATCGCGGAAAACCCGATCCTGCTGTACATGAAAGGCTCTCCGAAGCTGCCAAGCTGCGGCTTCTCCGCTCAGGCGGTACAGGCGCTGTCCGCGTGCGGTGAGCGTTTTGCCTATGTGGACATTCTGCAGAACCCGGACATCCGTGCCGAGCTGCCGAAGTACGCCAACTGGCCGACCTTCCCGCAGCTGTGGGTGGATGGCGAACTGGTTGGCGGTTGTGACATCGTGCTAGAGATGTACCAGCGCGGCGAACTGCAACAGCTGATTAAAGAGACCGCCGAGAAGCACCGTTCCCAGGAAGAGCAACAGTAATCCGGGCGCGGGGGCAACCTCAGTGGCAATGAAAACGGGCGACCCTAGGGTCGCCCGTTTTGTTTTACTCGTCGGCTTCTGGCGTTGCCAGCGGCCAGCCACCCAGCCGTTTCCAGCGGTTGACCAGCTCACAGAACAGCAGTGCCGTCTGCTCAGTGTCATACAGCGCGGAGTGCGCCTGGGCGCTGTCAAAGGGGATGCCGGCGGTGATGCAGGCTTTCGCCAGCACCGTCTGCCCGAGCACCAGCCCGCTCAGCGCCGCGGTATCAAAGGTGGCGAAGGGGTGGAAAGGGTTGCGCTTGAGGCTGGCGCGCTCGGCGGCCGCCATCAGGAAGCTGTGATCAAAGTTGGCATTGTGCGCCACAATAATCGCCCGGTTGCAGTTCTGCTCCTTCATGCCCTTGCGCACCATCTTGAAGATGGCGTGCAGCGCCTCATACTCACTCACCGCGCCACGCAGCGGGTTGTGCGGATCGATGCCGTTGAAGGCCAGCGCCTCCGGTTGCAGCACCGCCCCCTCAAACGGGGCGACATGGAAGTGCAGCGCCTCATCACGCGTCAGCCAGCCGTCGTCGTCCATGCGCAACGTCACGGCGGCGATCTCCAGCAGGGCATCGGTACGGGCGTTAAAGCCAGCGGTTTCAACATCAATCACCACGGGATAGAACCCGCGGAAGCGGCCACTCAGGGCGTTGGGATCACTTTTATCAGCCATCAGTTTCTTATCAGGTTCGAATTCAGCGCGCATTATGGCAAATTTTCGCGGCCGATGCAGGGGAAGGGCAATACGCAGGAGAAGACGGGCGACGGCGTGCCGCGCCCGTAGGATCAGGGAAGCTATCAGTTGCCGAGGCCTTTGCCAGCGTGGCTGTTTTCAATCAGCTCAATCTTGTAGCCATCCGGGTCTTCCACAAAGGCGATCACGGTGGTGCCGCCCTTGACCGGGCCAGCTTCACGGGTCACATTGCCGCCAGCATTGCGGATCTGGTCACAGGTTGCTGCGACATCATCCACGCCCAGCGCGATGTGGCCGTAGGCCGTCCCCATGTCGTAGCTCTCGACGCCCCAGTTGTAGGTCAGTTCAATCACTGCGCCTTCGCTCTCTTCGGTATAGCCGACGAACGCCAGGGAGTATTTGTATTCGGTATTTTCACTGGAACGCAGCAGACGCATGCCTAATACCTTGGTGTAGAAGTCGATGGAGCGTTGCAGGTCACCGACGCGAAGCATGGTATGGAGTAAGCGCATAAAGTCCTCTGATAACAGGTTGGCACGCGGCGAGGTGTTCGCCGCATGGATAAAAACAGTTAAGTATAGCCTTCGCAGGCGAATAAATTCAATGTGATGCAGATAGTCACAGCGTTGGGTAGTCGGTGTAGCCCTCACGGCCACCGCCATAGAAGGTCTCTGGCTGCGGTGGGTTGAGCGGCGCCTGCTGGGCAAAGCGCGCCACCAGATCCGGGTTGGCGATGTAGTCGCGGCCAAAGGCGGCGGCATCAACGTAACCGGCGTCAATCAACTGTTCCGCCTTCTGCTGCGTATAGCCGCCGGCCCCGATGATCACCCCCTGATAGCGGGCGCGAATCGCCTTGCGCAACGCCTCCGAATAGGGGCGGCCGCCGACCCAGTCCGGCTCGGAGATGTGCAGGTAGGCCAGTTGGCGGGCGCTCAGTTGCTCCACCAGCGTCAGCGCGTCCTGCTCCTCCTGCTCGCCATTGCCCATGCCAGCGACGGCACCGACCGGCGAAATGCGGATGCCAACGCGGTCAGCCCCCAGCTCGGCCACCACGCTCTCCACGACTTCCAGCGTCAGGCGCAGGCGGTTCTCGACACTGCCACCATACTGATCATCCCGCAGGTTGGACTCCGGCGACTGGAATTGGTGCAGCAGGTAGCCGTGGGCAGCGTGGATCTCCACATAGTCAAACCCGGCTTCCCGCGCATGGATGGCGGCCTGGCGGAATTGTGCCACCACCTCGGCGATCTCGGCCACGGTCAGGGCGCGCGGCGGCGAGCAGGGAACGCGCGTCAGGTTGCCCTGTTCATCCCGGATCGTGGTGCGGGTGTCGGCGGTCTGTGCCGAGGGGGCGACCGGCGACTGCTGGCCCGGTTGCAGCGAGGTGTGGGAGATGCGGCCAACGTGCCACATTTGCAGGGCGATGTGGCCGCCGCGCGCGTGGACGGCGTCCGTGATCTGGCGCCAGGCGGCCACCTGCTCAGGGGAGTGGATGCCCGGCGCGCCGGCGTAACCCTTGCCCTGCAGGGAGATTTGCGTCGCCTCGCTAATAATCAGCCCGGCGCTGGCGCGCTGGCTGTAGTACTCGCCCATCAGGGCAGTCGGCAAATCGCCCGGCTCCTGGCTACGCAGGCGGGTGAGGGGGGCCATAAAGATTCGGTTCGGCAGGGTGCGCCCGCCAATGGTCAACGGGGTAAAGAGTGTGCTCATGGCCAATGCCTCCTGAAAAAGTGTCCGGGCCACTATGCAGAGGAAAGGCTGGGGCAGATTGTTCAAACGTGCGCTCTAAGGCGTTGAAAGAAACCGGCGTACAGGCACGCCGGGTGAAGGGGGCGCAAGGGGCGTGGCCAGCGGGCGGCACGCCAAAGGCTCACGTTTGCGCAGCACAGGGCCACGCCGTGATGTTCTCGGCGGCAAAGAGCCTTTACCGCGACGCCACCCTATCACCCGGTTATGACAGAAATTTGATGGCATGGGCGGGAAAAATGGCGGGCAGGCTTGCCAGCCCGGCGCAAAGGGGCTTCAATGAGTAAGCGGGCGATAAATTAACCAGCGCGCAACGTGCCGCCCGTTTGCGCAAAAGGGGAGATTGTGGCCGAGCAGCTTGAGTTTTTCACCATTCCCAGCCCCTGCCGCGGCATCTGTCAGTCAGATGAGCGCGGTTTTTGCCGTGGCTGCCTGCGCAGCCGGGAAGAGCGTTTCAACTGGATGAGCATGAGCGACGCCCAGAAGCGCCACGTCCTCCATCTCTGCCGCCAGCGCTACCTGCGTCAGCAGCGGCAAGCGCGCAAAGCCGATGACCCGCCGCCAGAACAACCCTCCCTGTTTTAATTCTTGCGAGGCGCCGCGCAAAGCCGTGCGCCAACGTCGTGCCGGGCCACGCAATTGTGTATGCTCTCCCCATCCAACCAAGGAGGCCGGTTATGAATCTTCGCAGTCCGATTGCCCCGCAGGGCCCTGAGTTTTCCCCGCTAATTTGTGGCTACTGGCGGTTAATGGAGTGGGCAATGCGCCCGCAGGAGCTGGTGACCTTTATTGAGCAGCATCTGGCGCTGGGCATCACCACCGTCGATCACGCTGACATCTATGGCGACTACCAGTGTGAGGCCGCGTTTGGCGACGCGTTGCGGCTGGCCCCCTCGCTGCGCCACCAGCTGGAGCTGGTCAGCAAGTGCGGCATTGCCACCACCGCCAAACCCGGCCATAGCCTTGGCCACTACATCACGGACAAGTCCCACATCATTGCCAGCGCCGAGCAGTCATTGCAGCATCTGAACACTGACTACCTCGACCTGCTGCTGATCCACCGCCCCGATCCGCTGATGGATGCCGATGAGGTGGCAGAAGCGTTCACCGCCCTGCATGGCAGCGGCAAGGTGCGCCATTTTGGTGTCTCCAACTTTACGCCAGCGCAGTTCTCGCTGTTGCAATCGCGCCTGCCCTTTACTCTGGCGACCAACCAGGTGGAGATCTCGCCGCTCAATCAGACGGTGACGCTGGACGGCACGCTCGACCAGTGCCAGCAGTTGCGCATCCGGCCGATGGCGTGGTCATGTCTGGGCGGCGGCCGGCTGTTCCGGGAACCGCGCTACCAGCCGCTGCGTGATGAGCTGTACGCCGTCGCTGAGGAGATTGGCGCGCAATCCCTGGAGCAGGTGGTCTATGCTTGGGTGCTGCGCCTGCCGAGCCGCCCGTTGCCGATTCTGGGCACCGGCAAGATTGAGCGCGTGCGTGCTGCCTGGGAGGCGCTCTCCCTGCCGTTGAGCCGCCAGCAGTGGTTCCGCATCCGCAAGGCGGCGCTGGGTTATGACGTGCCCTAGGGGCAGTTTTTGTGAACTGGATCGCAAATATCAGCCGGGCAGGGCCGGAAAGCGGAACGGCAAACCAGCATAGGAAGGCTTTGCCTATACTTAACGCTCTGAAGCGACAGGCATTGGAGGCGTTATGAAGTATCTTTCCGGCGTGGCGTTGGCATGTATGCTGGCCTGCGGGGCCGCGCAGGCGGCCAGTAAAGTGGTGACTATGAACCGGGTGTCGGCTGAGGGCGCACCGCAGCCCATCGGCACTGTCACCATCAGTGAAACCGAGTATGGCCTGCTGTTTACCCCCAAACTGACCTCACTGCCGCCGGGGGTGCACGGTTTCCATGTGCACCAGAATGGCAGCTGTGAGGCCGCAGAGAAGGATGGCAAGAAGGTGGCGGCGCAAGCAGCCGGCGATCACCTGGATCCAGAGAAAACCGGCAAGCACCTCGGGCCATATGAAAATGGCCACCTGGGTGACCTGCCCGTGATCTATGTGCATCAGGATGGCAGTGCCAGCGATCAGGTACTGGCACCGCGCCTGAAACAGCTGTCGCAGGTTGAGAACCATGCGCTCATGATCCATGAGGGCGGTGATAACCACGCGGATATGCCGAAACCCTTGGGTGGCGGCGGTGGCCGTATTGCTTGTGGTGTGATTTAGTTTGACTGACTGCTGGCTGGGCATTTGCCCGGCCAGTGCCAATAACGGGTAGGCAAATTTATTTAATTCAGAAGTGTTTAGATATTGCCACGATTCAGATCAAAGTTAGAAAATGTATTTTATTTTTGTAACTGTCACTATTTATTTACCCCCACTGACCCTAGCCCACGCTATCCCCTTAAATTTTAGCGAAATTTGACAAATTGCACGGAGTATGTCCGTCGCAGCCACACTTGCCTGGTGTGCGCCTGGCTTGGCCCATGTGGCCGCAGGCAAAATTAGCGCAGCCCAATCGCCGGACAAAAGCAGAGAGACAGCAAAGGGATAGCTCAAAACAGGCAACATTCGCCAAAGGAATTATGCCAAATTTGGCATGTTAATATTCAGGCAGAGAATAAGGCGCAGGATGTAAAAAGGCTCTAATTATTTTTCATCCAAATTATTGATCTAAATATCATTCATATTACATATATAATTGAATTTCCGTTCTTAACTCCGCAAAATAGGCTACACTCTGGGAAGCACTATTAGCAAGCTAATTATAAGGAGGGGGAATTGGACTCCAATTTAGGTTCATCATTAGGTTCAGATTTAGCACGGCTGGTGCGAGTATGGCGCGCCTTGATTGACCACCGGCTCAAACCGTTGGAATTGACCCAAACTCATTGGGTGACTTTGCACAATATCAACAAATTACCGCCTGAGCAGTCGCAGATTCAGTTGGCCAAAGCGATCGGCATTGAGCAGCCTTCACTGGTGCGCACCTTGGATCAACTCGAGGAGAAGGGGCTGATTACCCGCCATACCTGCTCCAGCGATCGCCGCGCCAAACGCATCAAGCTGACGGCGGAAGCGGCACCGATTATTGATGAGGTGGAGAGGGTGATTGACTCTACACGGCATGAGATCCTGACGGGCATCTCACATGATGAGCTCTCGCTGCTGGTCAGGATGATCGATCAGATAGAAGAGAACATTATCCAACTACAAAACAAATAACGCGATTTTTTTTGACTCACAGCGAATCTACCCGACCGGCGGCCTTTGGCCGCCGGTCTTGTTTTTGTGCTGCTTAACGCGGCGAGACAGTTACCTGGCTGCCACTGCTGGCCATGCTCACACGCTGCCCCACGCTGAATTTGGTGGCATCTGCTTTCTGCACCACCATGATGGTATTGCCATCATCCTTACGGATCTCCAGTTCTACGCCATTGCTACGGTTTAACGCACCCTGCACGCCCTGACCTGCGACGCCACCGGCCACGGCACCGGCCGCGGTCGCCAGGCTACGGCCTGTGCCACCCCCGACGGTGTTACCCAGGAAGCCGCCCAACACTGCGCCGCCAATCGCGCCAATCACGTTGCTCTCGTCGCCACCCTGAATCTGTACCGGCCGGGTTGAGACGATGGTGCCGTAGGTTACGTTTTGAACCTGTTTCGCCTGATTGGCGGAATAGACATCACCGGACAGGGCGCTATCGTTCACACAGCCCGCCAGCGTGGCGCCAGCGAGCGCCACCACGAGAAGACGCTTAATCATAAAGACTCCTATATTTTTTAACATAGTCCTCAGCATTGCCTGCCTGACTACGAATGGACAATGACGCTAAAAGTATGGCTGATCTGCGGCCCAATCGCTATTTTGCCTGATGTAAAGTCCCCAGCATATGCCCCATAGCCTCAATGCCCCATAAACCTCGATAAAATGATCTCGTCGACAGATCAACGGCCTGGCCGTAAATAATCACTCCCTTTCATAGCGTTAACCGGTTAAATCTGCTTTAGTGGGGGAGAAAAACATTGCATTGCCGGGAAGGGGAGAGGTTATGAAGTCAGGTCGTTATATCGGTGTCATGTCGGGCACCAGCCTGGATGGGATCGATGTGGTGCTGGCCGCCATTGATGCGCGTATGGTAGCCCAGCAGGGCAGCTATACCCACCCGATGCCGTTGGCCATCAGGCAGGCGATTTTAGGGATGTGCCAGGGCCAGCAGGTGACACTGTCACAAGTGGGCCAGCTGGATGCGCAGCTGGGGGATCTGTTCGCCGAGGCCATTTTGGCGCTGCTGGCGCAGCACAACCTGCGTGCCGAAGAGATCACCGCGATTGGCTGCCACGGCCAGACGGTCTGGCACGAGCCGAACGGCCCGGCGCCGTTCTCGCTGCAACTGGGCGACAATAACCGCATCGCGGCCCTGACCGGCATTACTACCATCGGTGACTTCCGCCGGCGGGACATCGCGCTTGGCGGGCAGGGCGCGCCGCTGGTGCCCGCGTTCCATGATGCGTTGCTCTCGCACCCGGACGAGCGCCGGATGGTGCTCAACATCGGCGGCATCGCCAACCTCTCCCTGCAGCTGCCGGGCCAGCCGGTGCGCGGCTATGACACCGGCCCCGGCAACATGCTGATGGACGCCTGGATCTGGCGGCAGCGGGCGCTGCCCTACGATGAGGATGCGGCGCTGGGGCTGGCAGGCCTGCCTGACATCGCCCTGTTGCAGCAGATGCTGGCTGACCCCTATTTTGCCGCGCCAGCGCCGAAGAGTACCGGGCGTGAGTACTTCAATTTGGCCTGGCTGGAGCGCCATCTCGCCGGGCATCCCAATCTTGCCCCGGAGGATGTGCAGGCCACGCTGGCGGAACTGACCGCGACCACCATCTCAGAGCAGGTACAGCTCTCCGGCGGCTGTGACCGGCTACTGGTGTGTGGCGGTGGCGCGCGCAACCCGCTGGTGATGGCCCGTCTGGCGGCGCTGCTGCCGGGTACCGAGGTGTGCCCGACCGACCAGTTCGGCATCCGTGGCGATGACATGGAGGCACTGGCGTTCGCCTGGCTGGCGGCGCGTACCCTGTCCGGCCTGCCGGGCAACCTGCCCTCGGTGACTGGCGCGCGCGCGCCGGCGGTGTTGGGCGCCATCTACCCGGCTGGCCTGCGCCAGCCGGGCGAGTGAGAGGAGGCAGTATGTTCAGGTATCTGCTTACCGGGGCCGCATTGCTGGCGCTGGCTGGGTGTAGCCACTTCGGCCACGCGCCAGCGGCCCAGCCTGTCCACTACCGTTGCGGCACCCTGCCGCTGACCGTGACGCTGGCCCCGGATCGCCACAGCGTCAGCCTGCTGCTGGATGGCGAGCAACTCCACCTGACGCAGGTGGAGGCGGCCTCCGGCGCGCGCTACAGCGACGGGCGCTACACCTTCTGGTCACAGGGGGCGCGGGCGCTGGTGCAGCGCGGGGATGATGTGATAATCAATGATTGTGTGGTCAGCCGCTGATGGCCGTGACCCCCTGACGTTCCAAGGATCTTGCCATGACTGAAAGACTCGATATTGCCCACCTGCGGCGCGAATACACCAAGGGCGGCCTGCGCCGCCACGATCTGACCGATGACCCGCTGGATCTCTTCGGGCTGTGGCTGCAACAGGCGTGCGAGGCGCAACTGGCCGACCCCACCGCCATGTGCGTGGCGACGGTGGATGAGCAGGGCCAGCCATTCCAACGCATTGTGCTGCTCAAGCACATCGATGAGCGCGGGCTGGTGTTCTACACCAACCTGGGCAGCCGCAAGGCGCAGCACCTGAGCCACAACCCGAAAATCAGCCTGCACTTTCCTTGGCACATGCTGGAGCGGCAGGTCAGCTTCACCGGCCGCGCCGAGCGCCTCTCCACGCTGGAGGTGATGAAGTACTTCAGTAGCCGACCCAAGGAGAGCCAGATTGGGGCCTGGGTGTCGCCGCAATCGTCCCGCATCTCGGCGCGCGGGGTGCTGGAGAGCAAATTCCTCGAGCTGAAACAGAAGTTCCAGCAGGGTGAGGTGCCACTGCCCAGTTTCTGGGGCGGCTACCGCGTGGCCTTTGATTCCGTGGAGTTCTGGCAGGGAGGCGAGCACCGCCTGCATGACCGTTTCCTCTACCTGCGCGAGGGGAATGGCTGGAAAATCGACCGACTGGCGCCCTGAACGCCAAAATCCGTGCTTACTTCTGGCGCTCGGGCTACGGGCGCTTTATTCTATGCGCTTCCTCGGATCAGGCGGCCACACAGGTCAGCGCCGCCGGCCGGGACACTCCCTTTACCAACCCTCAACGGAGTCATTGATGACAAGCAGTAACTTGATTACTCAATTGCAAGAGCGGGGCCTCATTGCCCAGGTTACGGACGAAAAAGCGTTAGCAGAGCGACTGGCGCAAGGGCCAATTGCACTCTATTGCGGTTTCGATCCCACCGCAGACAGCTTGCACTTGGGCCATCTGGTTCCGTTGCTGTGCCTGAAACGCTTCCAGCTGGCTGGCCACAAGCCAGTGGCGCTGGTGGGCGGGGCGACCGGCCTGATTGGCGACCCGAGCTTCAAGGCCGCTGAACGCAAGCTCAACACCAGCGATACCGTCGCTGAGTGGGTAGAGAAGATCCGCCGCCAGGTCTCGCCGTTCCTCGATTTCGACTGCGGTGACAACAGCGCCATTGCCGCCAACAACTACGACTGGTTCGGCAACATGAACGTGCTGACCTTCCTGCGTGACATCGGCAAGCACTTCTCCGTCAACCAGATGATCAACAAAGAGGCAGTGAAGCAGCGCCTGAACCGCGATGACAGCGGCATCTCCTTCACCGAGTTCTCCTACAACCTGTTGCAGGGCTATGACTTCGCCTCGCTGTGCGGCGAGCACGGCGTGGAGTTGCAAATTGGCGGCTCTGACCAGTGGGGCAACATCACCTCTGGCATCGACCTGACGCGTCGCCTGCACCAGAAGCAGGTGTTTGGCCTGACCGTACCGCTGATCACCAAGTCTGACGGCACCAAATTCGGCAAGACCGAGGGCGGCGCAGTGTGGCTGGATCCGAAGAAGACCAGCCCGTACAAGTTCTACCAGTTCTGGATCAACACCGCGGACGCCGATGTGTACCGCTTCCTCAAGTTCTTCACCTTCCTCAGCCTGGAAGAGATCAACGCGCTGGAAGAAGAGGACAAAAACAGCGGCAAGGCCCCGCGCGCCCAGTATGTGCTGGCGGAAGAGGTGACCCGCATGGTGCATGGCGAAGAGGGGCTGGCTGCAGCCACGCGCATCACCGCCAGCCTGTTCTCTGGCTCTCTGGGTGAGATGACCGAGGCGGACTTCGCCCAGCTGGCGCAGGACGGTATGCCGACCATCGAACTGGAGGCGGGCAGCGACCTGCAACAGGCGCTGGTCACGGCCGAGCTGGTGCCCTCCCGCGGACAGGCACGCACCATGATCAACTCGAACGCCGTGCAGGTGAATGGCGAGAAGCAGGGTGATGCGGAGTACACCTTCACCGACAGCGACCGCCTGTTTGGTAAGTACACCTTGCTGCGCCGCGGCAAGAAGCACTACTGCCTGATCAGCTGGAAGTAAGCGCGACAGAGTGAAAACGGGGGGCTAGCAGCCCCCCTTATTTTTAACGGGGTTTGCCCCAATAATAACGAACAGTGCCGCCGCCTTGGCAGGGGGCACCGGCCACCGGCCATGCCGGTGTCTTTGGCAAGGGTAAAAGAGTACAGGTTGTCGTGATGAAAAATATTCTCTCCATCCAGTCCCACGTCGTGTTCGGCCACGCCGGCAACAGCGCTGCCGAATTCCCGATGCGCCGCATGGGCGCCAACGTCTGGCCGCTCAACACAGTGCAGTTCTCCAACCACACCCAATATGGCCGCTGGACAGGCTGCGTGATGCCGCCCAGCCACCTGACCGAAATCGTGCAGGGCATCGCGGACATCGGCCAGCTGGCGAAGTGTGACGCGGTGCTGAGCGGCTATATTGGCGCATCAGAGCAGGGCGAGCACATCCAGGCGATTGTCCGCCAGGTGAAGGCCGCCAACCCGAATGCCCTCTACTTCTGTGACCCGGTGATGGGCCACCCGGAGAAGGGCTGCATCGTGGCCCCTGGTGTGGCGGAGTTCCACGTCAAGCAGTCACTGCCGAGCAGCGACGTGATTGCGCCAAACCTGATTGAGCTGGAGCAGCTGAGCGGCAAGGCGGTGAACAGCGTGGAGCAGGCGGTGGCCACCGCGCGTGAGCTGTGCGCGCTGGGGCCAAAGGTGGTGCTGGTGAAACATCTGGCCCGCGCCGCCCGCTCGGCAGAGAGCTTTGAGATGCTGCTGGTCACCGCTGACGAGGCATGGCACATCAGCCGCCCGCTGGTGGCCTTTGCCGATCGCCAGCCGGTGGGCGTGGGCGATCTCACCAGTGGCCTGCTGCTGGTGAACCTGTTGAAGGGGGAGCCGCTCGACAAGGCGCTGGAGCATGTCACTGCCGCAGTCTACGAGGTGATGCTGGCGACCCAGCAGATGGGCGAGTACGAGTTGCAGGTGGTGGCGGCGCAAGATGCGTTGGTCAACCCGCGCCACTACTTCCCGGCAGTTAAGCTGTAATCGGGTGGGGCGCGCAGGGTGCGCGCCCTCCCATCACTTCAGCCCTTCCGCCGCCAGTGCGGCATCCACCGCCGGGCGCGCCGCCATCCGTGCCATAAAGGCCGTCAGGTTCGGCAAATCCAGGTTAAACTTCAGTACTCGCGCCCAGTTCAGGATAGTGAACAGGTAGGCGTCGGCCACGCTGAAGCGGCTGCCGAGCAGATACTCTTTCCCCGCCAACTCGCCATCAATGTAGGCCAGTTTCTTCCGCAACTGCTCACGCGCCACCTCTTTTGCTTCCTCCGGGAAACGCGGGTTGAACAGCGGGCTGAAGCCCTTGTGCAGTTCCGTGGCAATGAAGTTGAGCAGTTCGAGCGCGTGGTAGCGCGCCAGCGAACCCGCTGCGGGCAACAGCTGGCGATCGGGCTTCTGGTCGGCCAGATACTGCACAATCACCGCATTTTCCGTCAGGATGGAGCCATCATCCAGTTGCAGCGCCGGCACCTGCCCCTTGGGGTTAATGGTCAGGTAGTCCGCGCCGTGCTCGGTGGTTTTCGCCACCAGGTCAACTTTCTCAATGCTGAAATCGACACCCGCCTCGCGCAGCACGATATGCGGGGAGAGCGAGCAGGCGCCCGGTTTGTAATACAGTTTCATGGTAACGCTCCAGTAGTGGGGGAGTGCAATTAAGCCTCTATCCTGGAAGCCATTCTGTCAAAAGTCATTACGTATCTGTGCGAAAAGAAAACGAAAACTCTCATGGCCCGGCCAGGGCGGCCGGGCTGGCTGGGGTTCAGCGGCTGTGGAGGTTGAAGTGGTCGCGCAGCGCCTGCTCTACCTCGGGCGGGCAGGGCAGCAGCGGCTCGCGCAGGTCTGGCTCCATCTCGCCATGCAGCGCCAGCGCGCACTTGATGGCGGTAGGGTTGGCGACGGAGAACAGCAAGCGGATCATCGGCAGCAGGCCGTAGAAGGTGGCGCGCGCCGCAGGCAGATCGCCCGCCTGTACCTGCTTCACCAGCGTTGCCAGCGCCTCCGGGCAGAGGTGGCCAGAGGCGGTGATCGCCCCGGTGCCGCCCAGCGCCAGCACCGTCAGGATCTGGGTATCCTCGCCGGTCAGCACGTCCAGCTTGCCAGCGTTGATCAGATCCAGCGTCAGCTCCGGGTTGCCGCCGCAATCCTTGATCGCCACGATGCGCGGGTGGTCACTCAGCTGTTGCAGCGTCTCCCAGGAGAGCGCGATGCCGGTACGGTAGGGCACGTTGTAGAGGATCAAGGGCACCGTCGAACGGTCAGCCAGTTGGGTGAAGTAGTGCACCAGCGACGCTTGGGTCGGACGGATGTAGGCGGGCGCGGAGACCAGTAGGCCCGCCAGCGGGCGCTGCATGATGGCATCCTGCATCGCCAAAATGGAGGGCATATGGTTGCCGGCCAGCCCCATCACCACCTTGGCGGCTGGTACCACTTCCAGCACCGCGTCCAGCGCCTGCAACTGCTCCTCCTGGCTCAGCGCTGGTGCCTCGCCGGTGGTGCCGCATACTACCAGCCCGTCCGCGCCACGCGCCAGCAGGGAGACCGCCAGGCGCTGCAAGGCGGGCAGGTCAAGCTTGCCCTGGCTGAAAGGGGTGACCAACGGAATCCAAATACCTGAAAATACTGACATAATTCTCTCCTGTCTTAGAGGGTAACGCGCATTGGGTTTGCCGTCAGGAGGAGAGGTCAGGGGGAGTCACACTGCTGTGGGCCGCTGTCCTGTCATCTCATCTGACGGGACAGCGCCCGGTCAAATGAGCGGCTGTTTCTTGAGCTTCATATGACGCACCGCGCCACTGGCTGCCGGAAAGGCATCACATTGGGCAAGGCAGGAAACGGGTTGCATCATCGTCTAATCCATTGAATGAGGGCACATGGGGCGCACCGTGGCGCCTGAGGAGATAATGCGTTTGGCGCCGGTTTATGTCAATTCAATGGGTTAATGCTGGTTGTGGGATTATTTACGCTGCTTATATATGGCCGTTTCACCCGCCAAAAGGGTGAAACGGCGGCCGGTCAGGCACTGAGCAGGGCGGTGAGGGTCTCCACCGGCACCGGGCGGGAGAAGAGGTAACCCTGCATGTGTGAGCAGCCGGCGGTCAGCAGGAAGGTCTTCTGCTGGGCGTTCTCCACCCCTTCGGCAATCACGTTCAGCTTCATTTTATGGCCGAGCTGGGAGACCGCGGTGACGATCGCCGCCGTGTCCGTCACCTCATTGACGTACTGCACAAAGGAACGGTCAATCTTCACGCTGTCCACCGCAATGTCCTTCAGCAGACTGAGGCTGGAGTAACCGGTGCCGAAGTCATCCAGCGAGATCTTCACGCCCGCGGTGCGCAGCTGCATCAGCTGGTGCAGGCTGTTGGCATCGGCATTCATCACCGCGGTCTCCGTCAGCTCCAGCTCCAGACGCTGGCAGGGGAAGCCCTCCTCACGCAGCAGGCCGAGGGTCTTTTCAGCAAACTGCCCCTCGCGCAACTGCACCGCTGACACATTGATCGCCAGCCGCAAATCGCCAAGCGGCTTGATATGGCGACAGGCTTGCCGCAGCACGCACTCGCCCAGCTGGCTGACCAGCCCGGTCTCCTCCGCGAGGGCGATGAACTGCACCGGCGGCACCGGGCCAAGCTGGTGGTGGTTCCAGCGCGCCAGCGCCTCCACGCCAATGATCTTCTCGTCACTGCTGCGCAAAATCGGTTGGTAGACGCAAGTCAGCTCCCCCTCTTTGGTCAGGGACTCCGCCAGCGCCTTCACCATCACCCGCTTATTCTCCGCACTGGCGTCCAGCGTCTCGGAGTAGAAGCAGAAGATATTCTGCCCCTGGCGTTGCGCTTCACGCAGGGCAGAGTTGCCGCGCCGCAGGATCTCGCCAGCGGTCAGGTTTTCGCTGTTGATGCTGACAATGCCGCAGGAGAGGGTCACCACCGGCTTGGCCTGCGTCAGGGTAAAAGGCTCATGCATCATGGCGATGATTTGCCGGGCAATCGGCAGCACCTCCGGCTCCGTGGACATGCCGCGCAGCAGGATGGCGAACTCATCGCCATTCAGTCGCGCCAGCATCCCCTGCTGGCCCACCAGCGTGCGCAGCCGCTGGCTGAATTCGCACAGGATGGTGTCGCCAGACTGGTAGCCGTAGGTGTTGTTCAGCACCGTGAAGTGGTTCAGGTTGAGCACAATCAGCGCGCAGTTTTGCGGGTGGTAGAGGGTGCGTGCCGCCAGCTGGTTCAGTTCATCATTCAGCGAGGTGCGGTTGGGCAGCCCGGTAAGGGTGTCATGGTAGGCCAGGTAGCGGATCTGGGCCTCTGAACTGCGCAGCAGCGAGATGTCGCTGATGATGGAGAGCACGTAGGCACGCTGGTCAATCAGGATGCGCGACTTACGGATCATCACCGTGCGGCTTTTGTTTTTGCCATCGGTGATCACCTCTTCGCTCATCTGCTTCTCCCCGCTCTGCAACACCTCCAGCGCCCGGTTATGGTGGCGTTGCGCCTGCTCCTCATCGAGAAAAAAAGCAAAACCCTGCCCAACCAGCTCATCATGCGAATAGCCAAATAAATCACAGGCTTTCTGGTTGATAAACACCAGTTTCAGTGTGTCATCTTTAATGAGTGTGGCTTCCGGGAGTGCGTTAAGCACGGCTTGACATATGGCGATGTCATTGAACATTTTCAAACGTCCTGAGCAGAGGGAAGCAGCAAGATTAGCACTGAAAAATTGCGGCGTCTCCACTGCACATGACTATAAGTGGATTATTTTACTCATTTTTTTCATTTATTTAGACAATCATAATGCCATTCTGATTATTTAAGAATCATCGGCTGTTTATCATGTGCTAAGTAAACTGGGCCGCATTTTATGCGGCGATAAATCCATCACCCTTAAGGCAAATCGATGAATTAGACCCATTTTTGCCCCTAATTCACCTCAATGCGGTTTTTTCCACCAGCCTTGGCGCGGTAGAGCGCGTGGTCTGCCTCGACCAGTAAACTGGAGATATTGAAGCCACTTTGGGTACTGGAGGCGATGCCACCGCTCACCGTCAATGGGTGCGCCAGCCGCTGTTGGGCAGCCACCTGGCAGCGGATGCGCTCCGCTAACGACTGGGCATCCTGGGTGGGCAGCGGCAGCAGGCAGCCAAACTCCTCGCCGCCAATACGGGCGAAGATATGGTGCGGTTGCAGGCAGCGCGCGGCGATGTCACAGAACGCCACCAGCGCCCGGTCGCCGCCGTGGTGGCCGTGGCTGTCATTGATGCCCTTGAAGTTATCGAGATCGAACAGGATCAGCGTCACCGGTGCCTGCTCACGCTCGCACCGCGCCAGCAGCTGTTCACCGCGCTCAATCAGCGCGCGCCGGTTGGCGATGCCGGTCAGCGGATCGCTGAGAGAGGCATGTTTGTACATCAGCTGGGCGCGTTCATTGACCATCGCCAGCGTGGTGAAGGCCATGCCGGTGGCATAAAGGATGGTTTCGAAGATCAGCAGGGCGAAGAAACTGGCGCCGGGAACGGTGGTCAGCTCGGCAAACGGCTGGCCCCGGTCAAACAGCAGGCGGATAAAGTAGACGGCGCTGTGCAGCAGCATCAGCAGCAGCGCTGGCCAGTAGGTCACCAGCAGCGCCCGCCGGCCCCGCCACACCTCACGCGCCGCCAGCAGGGTATAGATCATGGTCAGCAGGCCACTGACAATGATGCGCAGCGTCAGGGTCTGCATAAACAGCGGACAGAGGCAGAGCAGCAGCCAGACGATCGGGCCAGCCAGCACCCCCTGCCAGTGGGGCGGGCGCCCGGTGAAGACCCGCATTGCCGTCCATTGCAGGCCATAGGCCAGCAGCAGCGTCATGTTGCCAAACAGGATTGGCACGATGTCCATATGGAGACCGCGCAGGCTGCCCATCAGGGTACCAAAAACGGCGCTCAGCATGGTGGCGGCGAGGTAGCCGAGGGTCGGGTCACGGCGGCCCCCCAGCCAGGCAAAGAACATCAAAATTGCCAAAAAGGCCAGAACAACGAGTTCCAGCACGAATAACGTGTAGACGTTGAGATGCATAGTCATGTTTTTATCAGGTTGGCGGTGGCGCGCTGCCTTAGGGCTTCGGGCCGTACTTCTCATCCCACTCACGGCGGTAGCGGCGCGCTTTGGCCCGGTCACGCAGGTAGAGATAGGCGCTGACCACGCAGACCGCGCCCGAGAACACAATGTTGCGCATGTCCTGGTCATACAGGCTGACCAGCAGGCAATCCAGCGCTGCCACAATGGCAAACCACTTATAGAGGTGGGACTGGCGACGGGTCAGGGCATTCAACCGCTTGAGTTGGCGCGACTCATCCAGGAATTTTCGTTTTTCCATCGTGGCATCTCAGCGGGCTGGGCGACTAAAAGGGGCGGAATCATGCGGCATTGGCGGCCTAAATGTAGCAAAGAGTGCAGGCATTACGCGAGGGAATAATCTCCATGAATATATTGCGCCAATTTCTGGCGCAGATTGTGGGGGCATAGGGGAAATTCCTTTTTCTTTACCACGCCTTAGCGTCAACTTCCCATGCTTTATGCGGTCAAGGCCACTGCTGGCAGGCGTAACGGGCGAAAGCCGGCCGCTCGCGCAGTCGATCGTAGTAGTGTTCGAGGGCCGGCCAGTGGGGCCGCTGGAGCGGCGTCATCATCCAGCGGTGCAGCGACAGCCCCAGCACGATGTCCGCCAGCGTGAAGTGCGCGCCCGTCACGTAGGCCCCGGTATGCGCCAGCTGCTGCGCCAAAATGCCGATGGCGTGGTTCCACTGCCGCTCGCCTTCAGCCAGCTGCGCGGCATTGGGGTTGGGCGGGGTGTTGCGCATCCGGGCGTTAAACACGTAGCGCCAGGCGCTGTTCAGATCGCCCAGTTGCCAGTCCATCCAGCGGTCAATGTCCGCCCGGCGGCGCGCATCGGCGGGGTAGAGTGGGCTGTCCGGCTGGCTGTTGGCCAGATAGCGGCAGATGGCGTTCGACTCCCACAGGATAAAATCCCCCTCCTGCAATACCGGCACCATCCCATTCGGGTTGAGCGCCAGAAACTCCGGCTGCTGGGGATCGCGATGCCCCGCGCCCCAGGACTCCTGCTGATAGGGCAGTTGCAGCTCGTCACAGGCCCACAGCACCTTGCGCACATTGATTGATGAACTCCGGCCCAATATTTTTCGCATCTCGTCTCTCCGTTATCTTGCCGCCCCTGTTAACCATAAATCATTTCCCCTGGCTTGTGGGGTAAATGTTGCGCAGCCGGTGCCGATAATAGGGCTGACGCCAGCAGGCAGGCGGCGCAGGGTGCGACGCCGCCTGTAGATGACATGGAGAGCTTTATGAGCCAGCGCAAAATTACTGATTCCGCACACGTTTATCAGGATTTCGATACCCGCTTCTATGAGTGGGAGGATGGGATGGCGTCAGCCGGCCTGAAACTGGAGCTGGCGAAGCAGGATTTTGCTGGTTTTGACTGGAATGTCACCGGCTATAACTTTGGCCGGCTGATTGGCGGGGTGCTGAATGTCAGCGAGCATGACATCCACCGCCAGCGCGGCAACCTGTTCTCAATGCCCGATCACATCCTGATCTTTATCGTGGTGATGGGGGCGATGGATTGCCGCTGCTTTGGCCGACGGACGCTGCTCCAGCAGGGGGACATTTTGATTCAGGACTCCTCGCAGCCGATCCTGATCCACGTCCACCCCGGCAAGCAGCCGCCGCACCTCTGTACCTACCAGTACATTATCCTGCCCAAGCATCTGGTCTCACTGAACCTGGATATCGCTGCCCTGCATGGGCATGTGCTGCCAGCCGCCGCGCCGATGAACTTCCTGTTGCGCCAGCACTTCAATAGCATGTTACAGGTGTTTGATAACCTGACCGAGGCGGAGATTCTGGCGACCGGCGAGGGGGCCAGCGCCATGTTCCTGCACACCCTGGCGCTGGTGGGCGGCCAGCCGCTGGAGGCACCGTTCGCCTTCAGTTCGCGGCTGGAGCGCATCTGCCTCTTCATTGAGCAGAATCTGGCGCAGCCGCTCTCCGTGGAGGGGCTGTGCAAGGAGTTCGCCCTCTCGCGCGCCGCGCTCTACCGGCTGTTTGAACCGATGGGCGGCGTGGCGCAGTTTGTGCGTAACCGCCGCGCCACGCTGGCCAGACGGCTGATGCGCACCACCTCGCTTGCCGACCAGAGTCTGGCGACCATTGCCCGCCGCTGTGGCCTCTCACCAACGGCGCTGCGCCGTATCCTGTCGCAGGAGTATGGATTGTCGCCGCGCGATCTGCGTCAGGCGTTGCAGGGGCAGGCCGCCGGGCGCGAGGCACCAGCCACCCACCTCAACTGGATCAGCAATCTGTAACCGCCGCTCACGCCCCTCATTTTTCCTCATTTAGCCGTGGGCAAGGTGATCGTGCTCAAGGTGGCGCACTACGCTTACCCCCATGCTGCCGTGGAAGGGGGATGCGAGACGATGTGGAGGCGTGTATTACCGTTGATGATGCTGTGGCTGGCCGGGTGCGCCAGTACGCAGACGCAGCAGGCGGCGGAGAGTTTTGCCGTAACCAGCAACCGGGCCGGGCAGGTCAGCGGTCAGGCGTTGCTGGAGCTGCATCGGGGCATTGGGGCGCTCAACCGCCGCCAACAGCAGCTGGTGCTGGAGAGCCAGCCGGGCATTCCGGCGCGGCAGCCGCTGCCGCTGGAGCATACCGTGCAACGCATGGCCGCGGCCAATGCGCTGGCGCAGTACGGCGAGGCGCTGACTGCGTTGGCGCGGCAGGATCGTAGCCCAGAGGCCGCCGCTGCCTTCAGTGGCTTGATTGACAGCACGCTGGCGGCGACCGGGCTGGCCCTGCCGGTGGCCCCCCTGCGGGCGCTGGGCGACGAGCTGGCGGAGCGCCACTTCCTGCAACGCAAACTCACGCAGGTAAAAACCCTGATGCGGCTCTACCAGCCCGCCGTTGATCAGCTGACCGAACTACTGGTGGAGGATTTCTCCCCGGAGGGCAGTGGCTATATGGCGCTGTTCCTGACCAGCGCGGCTGAGCTGCGTCTCCATGCGCGGCAACGGCTCACTGATTCGCAGGTCACGGCCAGCCAGCGGCGCGATGCGCTGGCGGCGCTGGAGATGGCGGAGCAGGCGCGCGAACAGGGCGAGACACTGGGGCACCAGCTGGTGGAGATGCTGACGGAGTTGCGGAGCGCCCAGCATGCCACCCTGTTGCAGTTGGAGGAGGGCGGCGAGACGCGCCCGGCGCTGGCGCACTTCCGGCAGGGCGTCGGCCAGACGGAGCGGATGATGCTGTTGCTGAACAGGCCAGAGCAGGAGGGGAGCAATGAGTAATCAGGTATTACAGCAATTGAATGCCGTGCTGGCGGAGTTGGAGCGCATCAGTGCCGACGGCGGCAGTGCGGGCAAGCGGGCCGATGGGTTATTGGCGCAACTCTACCCGCTGAAAAAGGGGTTGTTGCTGGAGGTGATTGGCACGCAGACCGCCCACTACGCGGTGCTGGCTGAGGCGTTGCAGCAGGGCGCGGAGCAGGCACAACAGGCCCGGCAGCAGTTGCTCAAGCCAGCGGCGGTGATCGTTGGCATTGAGAATTGCATGGCGAAGGCGCTGAAGTTGCTGGCGTCGCGCTAAAAAAAACGCCCCATCCGGGGCGTTTTTTATGGGGTCAGCTTCGCTTACTGCGCGTGGGCCTTGGCCGGTGCGCTCTCGGCCGCAGTCTCTTGCGTCATGCGGAACAGCTTCGGTGCGGTCAGGATCATCAGCAGCGCAATCACGCCGGTCACGATACCGATTTGCAGGAACACATGGCTGTAGATCGCCAGTGAGGCGTTGGCATCCGGGATATCCTGCGGCACGGCGGTCAGGTTCGCTACCTTGCCAGCAATGATGGCAGCCGCCGCGGTGGTCAGGAACCAGGAACCCATGATGAAGCCCATCAGGCGCTGCGGCACCAGCTGGGCCACCATCGCCAGACCAAGGCCGGAGATCATCAGTTCACCAATGCTTTGCAGCCCATAGCTCAGCACCAGCCAGCCCACGGAGACGATGCCAGCGTCATTCGCCAGACTCGCGCCCCACGGCAGCACCAGGAAGGCGGCGGAGCAGAGCACCATGCCGATGGCAAATTTGTGCGGCATGGGCAGGCGGTCACCGAATTTGGCGTAGGCCGCAGCCAACAGCGGGCTGGCCAGCATGATCCAGAACGGGTTGAGTGCCTGGAACTGCTCCGGCTCCACGTTGAGGCCGAAGATGGTGTGCTCAACGTTATGGATGGCGAAGAAGTTCAGCGAGGTCGGCATCTGGCTATAGAGCACGAAGAACACTACCGCTTCCAGCATCAGCAGGAAGGCGACAATCATCTTGCGGCGGGCAATGCCATGCAGCGCGAAGGTCTCTTTGGCAAAGACAATGATGATGCCCACAGAGACCACGGCCAGCGCCAGACGGGCGATGTCCTGATGGTGCAGCAGCCAGCTGGAGATGGCGGCCAGCACGGCCACACCCACCACGGTCATCAGCAGTTTGCCCATCTGGAGCGGCTCGAAGTCTGGCTTGGAGCCATGCGCCTTCACCCAGCGGTTGCAGCACAGGAAGTTAACCAGAGTGATCAGCATCCCGACCACGCTCAGTGAGAAGGCCACGCTCCAGCCATAGTGGGCGGCCAGCCACGGGGTTGCCAGCATCGAGAAGAAGGAGCCAATGTTGATCGCCATGTAGTACATGGTGAATGCGCCATCGAGACGCGGGTCATCCTTCTCATAGCAGGTTGAGAGCAGGGACGATGGGTTGGCCTTGAACAGGCCACTACCAACGGCGATGGTCGCCATACCAAGGTAGACCCAGAAGATGTCATGGCCGGAGTAGGCCACGCAGGCATAGCCCACTGCCAGCACCAGCGCCCCGAGCACGATCACGCGCTTGGTGCCCAGCACCTTGTCGCCCAGCCAGCCGCCAATGGCGACGAAACCATAGACCAGTGCACTGAAGGAGGAGAAGAGCGTAATGGATTCTGCTTCGCTCAGGCCCAGCATTTTGACCAGATAGACGGCCATGATGCCTTGCAGGCCATAAAAGCCGAAACGTTCCCAGAGTTCGATGGAGAAGATCAGATAAAACGCTTTGGGTTGCTTAAACGCGTTAAGGCTGACCTCTTGTGATGATTGTTTGTTTGATGTGGACACTAAAACCTCTTTTTTCACGACCTGTTTTAAGTTGCACAGGGGAGGGGCGTAAGTGATGCCGTGGCATCCTTCGCGTTGTTATAAGATAAATAGCGGCTGGTAATGTTCCCTATCTTTGTCAATCAGGCAAGGGATTAGAAATAATCTGTTACAAACATCCCTGCCGACAGATTGCGCAGCCCTTGCAAATACAATGCAGCATGAAAGATTGCCGCTTGGGGATTTACCAAATTAATATTTTGATTAATGAGCAATCAAAATTTACGAAGTGATATATTCTGCTTTTCTTAAGTCATACAGTTTATCTGATTGCTCATAAACTACATTACTGCCGATGATAGGGTGTGACCACGCTTTGCCATCATATCGCCCTGTTTAACAATAAATGGCATTTTTCTGATATCCGTTAGGAATATAAAAATGTGACTTGGTTCGCGTTTTTTGCCTAAATTTCAGGTTGAAAAAAATGTTTTTACCGGGAAGGCCAATAAAAGGCAGGAGACGGTAGGGTTTTATCTGTTTTAAATCACAATTCCGACACAAACATAACATGCTGATCACGAAATGAGCAGTGCAAGCAAACGGTTGCGTATTGTAATGAGGTTTGTCACGCCGAGGAGGTAGGTAAAGGAAGAGGTGTTGGGGAGAGGGGACGTACAGGCATAAAAAAACCGGCCAGATGGCCGGTTTGGTCAGGCGCGCCGTGGCGCGTCAGGGGGAGGTTAGTTCAGTTCCAGCTCGTTCATCGCAGCGATGTTGAAGCCGCCGTCAACGTGCAGGATTTCACCGGAGATGCCCGCTGCCAGGTTGGAGCACAGGAACGCGGCGGAGTTGCCCACGTCCTCGGTGGTCACGGTACGGCGGATCGGGGTGACTGCTTCGCAGTGGGAGAGCATCTTACGGAAGTTCTTGATGCCGGAAGCGGCGAGGGTGCGGATCGGGCCAGCGGAGATGCCGTTGACGCGCACGCCTTCCGGGCCCATGGCGTTCGCCATGTAGCGCACGTTGGCTTCCAGGGAGGCTTTCGCCAGACCCATTACGTTGTAGTTCGGGATCGCGCGCTCTGCACCCAGGTAGGAGAGGGTCAGCAGGGCGGAGTCCGGGTTCAACATGCTGCGGCAGGCTTTCGCCATCGCCACGAAGCTGTAGGAGCTGATGTCGTGCGCGATGCCAAAGCCCTGACGGGTTACAGCGTTCACGTAGTCACCGTCCAGCTGGTCGGCCGGCGCGAAGCCGATGGAGTGAACGAAACCGTCGAATTTCGGCCAGGATTTAGCCAGTTCAGCAAACATTGCATCGATGCTTTCATCTTCTGCCACGTCACACGGCAGCACCAGGTTAGAACCCAGCTCGGTCGCGAACTCTTCAACGCGGGATTTCAGCTTGTCATTCTGGTAAGTGAAAGCCAGTTCCGCGCCTTCGCGGTGCATAGCCTGAGCGATACCGTAAGCAATGGAAAGTTTGCTGGCAACGCCAGTAATCAGAATGCGTTTGCCGGTAAGAAAACCCATAGCAATAATCCTTGTGGTCATTGTTGCGTGCGGAGGGCGCGCCGGCATCTGGCCTGGCCGCGCGTCCGCGTGAATAAACCGGGCGATTCTAGCATGCCCGGAGGAAATTGGGAGACGATTCGCGATCTGCTCCGATCAGTGGTCAAAACCGGCCATCGCGCCGCCAGGCGTCGGCGGTCAGCGCCTCCCCAAAGTGGCTGTGGATCAGGCGGCGGGTGAGGTCGTGCAGCGGTGCCGCCAACACCTCGGCGGTACAGCCGCGCTCCACCACCTCGCCGTTGTGCATCACCAGCACCTGATCGCTGATATGTTTCATCATTCCCAAGTGCTGGGTCACGTAAATGTAGGATAGGCCGTGTTTTTCCTGCAATTCCAGCATCAGGTTGATGATCTGTGAGCGCATGGACATATCCAGTGAGGCCAGCGCCTCATCGGCGATGATCACCTTGGGTTGCAGGATCAGCGCGCGCGCCAGCGCCACGCGCTGCGTCTGGCCAGCGGCCAGCATGTGCGGATAGTAGCTGGCGTGGTCAGGCAGCAGTCCCACCTGGCGCAGGGTCTGGTAGATACGCTGCTCGCGCGACGGCGCGTCCAGATCGGTGTTGATGCGCAGCGGCGCGTCCAGCAGTTGGCCGATGGGCTGGCGCGGATTGAGCGAGGTGCTCGGGTCTTGCAAAATCATGCGGATGCGCTGGCTGCGGTAGCCGTAATCACCAAATTCCAGCGGATGGTTGTCGATCAGCATCTCGCCGCCGCTTGGCTCCACCATGCCAGAGAGCATCTTCGCCAGCGTCGATTTGCCGGAGCCGTTCTCGCCGATGATCGCCAGCGTCTGGCGCTCGCGCAGGGTAAAGCTCACGGGCTTCACCGCTTCCACCATCATGCGCCGGAACATGCCGGTGCGATAGCGGAAGGTTTTGCTGAGGTTGCGCACCTCAAACAGCGTCTCCATCACGACTTCTCCATGTTAAGCGGGAAGTGGCAGGCGAAGGCGTGGCTTTTCACTGGCTTCAGCGGCGGCGTCTCAATGCACTTCTTCTGCGCATAGGGGCAGCGCGGCCCCAACCGGCAGCCAATCGGCAGGTGCTCCAGCGAGGGGATGGCCCCCGGCAGGGTGTTGAGCCGGCTCTTGTGCGGCAGGGAGCGGCCAAAATCGGGCATCGCCCGGATCAGCGCCTGCGTATAGGGGTGGTGCGGCGTGGAGAGCAGATCCTCACAGGTGGCGCTCTCCACCGTCTGGCCGCAGTAGAGCACATTGATGCGGTTGGCCCACTTGCTCATCATCTGCAAATCGTGGCTGATCAGCAGAATGGTGGTGTTGTTGTTCTGGTTCAGGCGCGCCAGCAGGCGGAAGATCTGCGCCTGAGTGGTCGGCTCCATCGCGTTGGTTGGCTCATCGGCAATCAGCAGCCGTGGCTGGTTGGCCAGCGCGATGGCGATCATCACCTTCTGGCACTCCCCCTCGGTCAACTCGTAAGGGTAACTGCCCATGATGTCCTTGTGATCCTTGATGCCCACCCGGTGCAGCAGCTCAATCGCCCGGCGCTTGCGCCAGTGCCAGCGTTGCCACCATTTGCCTTTGAAAGTCCAGCCGGGGATCGCCTGCATCAGCTGGCGGCCAATGTTCTCCGAGGGATCGAGGCAGGATTGCGGCTCCTGGAAGATCATCGACACATGGTGGCCCACCACCTTGCGCCGCTCGCGCGGCGTCAGTTGCAGCAGATCGATGTCATTGAAACGGAAGCGGTCGGCGGTGACACGCCAGTTGTCCTTGGTCACGCCGCAGATTGCTTTGGCGATCAGGCTCTTGCCCGAGCCGGACTCACCCACCAGCCCGCGCACTTCCCCCTCCATCAGCGAGATGCTGACGCGATCGACCGCCTTGACCGGGCCGTCCGGCGTCATGAACTCAATGGTGAGGTTACGGATATCCAGCAGGGGCATCAGCGCACCCCCATCGGGATCAGATTACGCATCTGTCTACCTGTCATGATTCGATCCCCGCATTGATTGCCCGGCGCATACCGTCGCCCATCAGGTTGATGAACAGGACGCTGACCATAATGGCAGCGCCCGGCAGCATCACTGTCCAGGGGGCAACGTAGACCAGTTCCAGCGAGTCTCCCAGCATCGCCCCCCACTCCGGGGAGGGAAGCTGGGCACCGAGATCGAGAAAACCGAGGGCGGCGATGTCCAGGATCGCCATCGAGAGGGCGCGGGTGAACTCACTCACCAGCACCGCAGCAATATTAGGAAGTATGGCATACCAGAGCAGATAACGAATAGAAGCACCGTCCAGCCGCGCCGCCACCACATACTCTTTTTCCAGCTCGTCGTGTACCGCGCTGTAGACAGTGCGCACCATGCGCGGCACCAGCGCCAGCCACACCGCCAGCATCGCGTGCTCCAGCTTCGGCCCAATGAAGGCCACCACCACAATCGCCAGCAGCAGGGTCGGGATGGAGAGCAGCGTATCCAGCACATGGTTCATCACCGCCGACCGCAGCCCGTGGGTGATGCCAGCCAGCACCCCGAGCAGGATGCCAAACAGCGCCGCGCCAAAGGTGACCACGATGGCCGAGCCGAGCGTCGGCGCTGCGCCGGAAAGCAGGCGGCTCAGGATGTCGCGCCCCAGATCATCGGTGCCGAGGAAGAAGGAGACGTTGCCATAGCGCGACCAGGAGGGCGGCAGCAGTTGGTAGCCGAGGAACTGCTGGTCAAGCGTATAGGGCGCGAAGTAGTGGCCGAACAGGCAGAGCACCAGCAGCAGCAGCACGCCGTAGAAGCCGATCATCGCCAGGCTGTCGCGGTAGAAGTGCAGCCAGAGCGCCCGCATCGGGCCAATGGTGCGCTTTTCGCGGTAGACGTTATCGAAGGGCATACCACTCCTTATGTTTCAATGGGTTGGTCAGCGCGCCCAGGATGTCGGAGAGCACGTTCACCACAATCACCAGCCCGCCGACCAGCATCACCCCGGCCGAGATGGCGGCATAGTCCTGCTGGCGGATGGCGTTGACCAGCCAGCGCCCCAGCCCCGGCCAGCTGAACACCACCTCGGTGATCATCGCCAGCGTCAGCATGGTGGAGAACTGTAGCCCCAGCTTGGGGATGATCGGCGGCAGCGCGTTGTGCAGCACATGGCGGCGGATCACGGTAAAGCGCGACAGGCCACGGGTGGCGGCGGCCTTGATGTAGTTTTTGCTGAACACCTCATCGGTGCTGATGCGCATCAGCCGCACCACCTCGGTGGTGGGGGCGACCGCCAGCGCCGCCACCGGCAGCACCAGGTGGCGCAGGGCGCTCACCAGCATGTCATGGCGGTAGGGCGAGTCAGAGAGCCAGGCATCCACCAGCGTAATGCCGGTGACTGGCTTCAGCTGGTAGAGCAGATCCAGCCGGCCAGAGACCGGCAACCAGCCGAGGTGCAGCGAGAAGAAGAGCATCAGCAGCAGCGCCAGCCAGAACACCGGCATGGAGAAACCAATCAGCGCCAGCGTGCTGATCAGGGTGTCGGGCCACTTGTGGCGCGTCACCCCGGCGGTGATGCCGAGCGGGATGCCGATCAGCAGCGCCAGCCCGAAGGCCAGTAGGCACAGCTCCAGGGTCGCCGGGAACACCTCATGCAGCTGCTCGCGGATCGGCTGGCCATTAATGCTGGAGACGCCAAACTCCCACTGCAACAGGCTGTGGAAGTAGAAAGCGTAGGCATCGGTCAGCGCCGCGCCGCTCAACGGGGCGTGGGGCGTAAAGTAGCTGAGGCTGAAGCCCACCAGCGACAGCAGGAACAGCGTGATCACCAGCAGCAACAGGCGGCGCAGGGTAAAGATAATCATGGTTGCGATCCCTCCGGGGCCTCGCGGTACACCCCAGCGAACGAGGCGTTGCCAAACGGGCTGAGCACCAGCCCCTTGATGTCATAACGGTAGGCCTGCAAGCGCAGCGAAGAGGCGAGCGGCAGCACCGGCAGCTGCTCCGCCAGAATGCGCTGCGCCTGCTGGTACTCATCGATGCGCTGGGCCAGCTGTTGGGAGCGCAAGGCGCGTTGCAACAGGGCATCAAACTCGCTGTTGCACCAGTGCGCGTAGTTGGTCTGCGAGGCGATGGCCGCACAGCTCAGCAGCGGCCGGAAGAAGCTGTCCGGGTCGTTGCTGTCCGTGGCCCAGCCCGCCAGCGTCAGGTCGTGGTTCATCTCCATCAGCCGCGCCTCCTGATAGCGCCCCTCCACCGGGCGAATCACCACCTGAATGCCCACCTGAGCCAGATCAGCCTGGATCAGCTCCGCGGTCTTCAGCGGACTGGGGTTATAGGATTGTGAGGCGGTCGGCACCCAGAGGTGCAGTTGCAAATTGGTGATGCCCTGACTTTGCAGCAGCTGGCGCGCGCGCGCCGGGTCATAGGCCGTCACGCGCGAGGCGTTGTCATAGGCCCAGGAGGCGCGTGGCAGGATCGAGGCGGCGGTTTCGGCGGTGCCGTAGTAGATGGACTGCATCAGGCGCTGATTATTGATCGCCAGCGCAATCGCTTCCCGCACCTTCGGGTTGTCGAGGGGCGGCTTGCCAGTATTGAACGCCAGATAAGCGACGTTCATGCCGGGGCGCAGCGTCATCCGCAGGCGCGGGTCGTCACGCAGGATGGTGAGCTGGCTGGCGGCCGGATAGGCCAGCACGTCGCACTCGCCGGTCAGCAATTTGGACAAGCGGCCCGTGCCACCGGCACCCAGATCAATGATCACCTGCGGCATCCGCGGCACGCCCTTCCAGTAGGCGCCGTTGCGCGCCAGACGGATATACTGCCCGGCGCGGTACTCATTAAGCATGAACGGCCCGGTGCCCACTGGTTCGCGATCCAGCTCCTCCTGACGGCCAATCCGGGTCAGGTTATCGGCATACTCGGCCGACAGCACCGGCGCGTAGTGGGTCGCCAGATGCCAGAGGAAAGAGGCGTCTGGCTGGTTGAGCTGGAACTCCACCGTATTGTCATCCAGCTTGCGGATGCGCTTGACGCTCTCCGCGAAGCGCAGGCTGTCAAAGTAGGGGTAGCTGCCGCCGTTGATCTCATGGTAGGGGTGGTGCGCGTCAATGATCCGCCGGAAGCTGAATACCACATCATCGGCATTCAGCTTGCGGGTCGGCGTGAACCAGCCAGTGGTCTGGAACGGCACATCGCGGCGCAGGTGGAAACGGTAGGTCGCGCCGTTGTCGAGCACTTCCCAGCGTTGCGCCAGCTCCGGGATCAGCCGGTAGGTGTAGGGGTCAACATCCAGCAGGCGATCGTAGATCTGCGCCGCCAAAGTGTCGATCGTCAGCCCGCTGCTGGCCATCTGCGGGTTGAAGGTGTTGAGGACGCCGCTGACACAGTAGACGAACCCGCTCTGGCGGATGTCCGGGGGTGTGGCGGGCACCGGCCGGGGCGCGGCACAGACGCTGCTGGCCAGACCGGCCAGCGCCAGCATCCAATAGGTTAAAACTCGCATAAGCGCTTCATTGTTAAGTAAGCAATAAGATGATTGTACCGTACTCTGGCGATCACCCCAATCTGTTGCGCCGGTAGCGGGCCTTGGGTCAGAGATTTTTTGTCGTTTCTGGCCCTTCGCCCGGCAAAAGAGCATGTTTTTTCAGCATCCCGCGCAGCTGGTGGTAGGTGAGGCCGAGCAGGGTGGCGGCACGGCGCTGGTTATAGTGCGCCTGAGCCAGCGCCTGCCGCAGCAGGTCATGCTCCTGCTGGTGCTGCCAGCCGCGCAGATCCAGCGGCAGCGGCGGCAGTGCGCCAGTCTGGGCGGTGGACGGCTCTGGCGCGGCTCCCTGTGGCTGGAAGGGGTTGAGGATGATCTCATCCAGCGCGTGGTCGCTGGTGCCGTGGCGATACATCGAGCGCTCCACTACGTTTTTCAGTTCACGCACGTTGCCCGGCCAGCCATAGCCCAGCAGGGTGGCACGGGCGCGCTCGCTGAAGCCGGGAAACAGCGGCAGGTGCAGCTCGCGGCACATGGAGATGGCGAAGTGCTCCGCCAGCAGCATGATGTCCTGCTGGCGGCGGCGCAGCGGCGGCAGCGGCACCACGTCAAACGCCAGCCGGTCGAGCAGGTCGGCGCGGAACTTGCCGGCCGCCGCCAGCGCTGGCAGGTCAGCGTGGGTGGCACACACCAGCCGCACATCGACCCGCAGCGGCTGGCTGCCGCCGACGCGCTCCAGCTGGCCATACTCAATCACCCGCAACAGCTTCTCCTGCACCAGCATCGGCGCGGTCGCCAGCTCATCCAAAAACAGCGTGCCGCCGTCAGCGCGCTCAAATCGTCCCAGATGGCGGCGCTGCGCGCCAGTGAACGCCCCCGCCTCATGGCCAAACAGTTCGGAGTCCAGCAGGTTCTCGTTCAGCGCCGCGCAGTTGAGCGAGATAAACGGCCCTTGCCAACGGTCAGAGAGGTAGTGCAGCCGGTGGGCAATCAACTCCTTGCCGGTACCGCGCTCGCCAATCACCAGCACGGGTTTGTTCAGCTTTGCCAGACGCGACACCTGCTCCAGCACCTCAATAAACTCATTGGCCTCGCCCAGCAGGTTATCTAAGGATTCGCTCATGGTGAAATTCGCCATTAGTTAGTGAAAATGACATAGCCCTGTTTTAGCTTAGCAGCCCGCTGGATAAAAAGTGCATCTATTTCAGCAGGATAATTTTTCCAAAAAGTTGGCACGCCGCTTGAATTACCCTTGGTGCCGGATGGCAATCCTATGTTTAAGGCGCATCATGCGCCAACGTCAAAGAGGAAGCATTTTATGGGTATCTTTTCGCGTTTCGCCGACATCGTAAATGCCAACATCAACGCCCTGTTGGACAAGGCGGAAGATCCACAGAAGCTGGTGCGCCTGATGATTCAGGAGATGGAAGATACGTTGGTTGAGGTGCGCTCCACCTCCGCCCGCGCGCTGGCCGAGAAAAAACAGCTGCTGCGCCGCATTGAGCAGGGCGAGGCCCAGCAGGCGGAGTGGCAGGAGAAGGCCGAACTGGCCCTGCGCCGTGATAAAGAGGATCTGGCCCGCGCCGCGCTGATCGAGAAGCAGAAGCTCTCCGATCTGGTCACCACCCTGAAAGAAGAGGTGACCGTCGTGGAAGAGACGCTGGATCGCATGAAGGGTGAGATTGGCGAGCTGGAGAAAAAGCTGACCGAAACGCGCGCACGCCAGCAGGCGCTGACCCTGCGCCATCAGGCGGCGGCCTCCTCGCGTGATGTACGCCGCCAGCTCGACAGCGGCAAGCTGGATGAGGCGATGGTGCGCTTTGAACAGTTTGAGCGCCGCATCGACCAGATGGAAGCCGAGGCGGAGAGCCACAGCATTGGCAAGAAGAAGTCACTGAGCCAGGAGTTCGCCGAACTGAAGGCCGACGATGAGATCAGCGCCCAGCTGGCGGCCCTGAAGGCCAAAATGCAACGCCCGGAGTAACCGGCAGCGACCGGCCTGCATCGGCGGGCCGGCGGCCTGACAGCAAGACTAAGGAGAAGTAATGAGCGCCCTATTTTTAGCCATTCCGCTGACCATCTTTGTTCTGTTCGTCGCCCCGATCTGGCTCTGGCTGCACTACAGCCGCCAGCAGCGCGGCGGGCAGCTCAGCCAGCAGGATCTGCACCACCTGACCCAGCTGACGCAGGATGCGCGCCGGATGCAGGAGCGGATCCGCGCGCTGGAGGAGATTTTGGATGCTGAACACCCGCAATGGAGAGACTCATAATGACCAACGAAAAGAAACTGTACCGTGTGCCGGAAGAGGGGATGCTGAAAGGGGTGCTGGCTGGTTTGGCCCACTACTTCAACGTGCCGGTGAAGTTGCTGCGCGTCATGGTGGTGCTCTCCCTGTTCTTCGGGCTGTTCTTCTTTACCGTGCTGGCCTATGTGATCCTCTGCTTTGTGCTCGATCCGGTGCCAGCCAACCGCTATCAGGACGAGCCGGAAGCCACCCCGCATGAGCTGCTGGATGAGGCAGACGCGGTGCTCAGCCAGAGTGAGCAACGGCTGCGAGAGATGGAGCGCTATGTCACCTCCGAAACCTTTGGCGTCCGCAGCCGTTTCCGCCAGCTGTAATCCCACCTTGATCCCGGCGGCGTGTGCCGGCGCACACGCCGTAGCCTGATTTTCCAAGGAGTTGCCATCGTGACACGCTATGCTTCTGCTGCACCGGCGAAAAGCCATATACTGAAAAAAGTACTGCGCTTTCTGTTTATGATGGCGATCAGTTATGGCCCGGCGGGTGTGGCGACGCGCATTCTGGGCGTGGTGGGCAGCCGCCCGTTGCGTTTTGTTCTGGCGCTGGTGCTGGAACCATTGTTGAAGCGTGGGTTGACCGCGCTGCTGGGCCGTTTCACCAAGGAGCCGAATGAAACGATTACAAAATGAGTTAACGTCTTTGGTCAACCGCGGCATGGATCGGCATCTGCGGCTGGCCGTCACTGGCTTGAGCCGCAGCGGCAAAACCGCCTTTATCACCGCCTTCGTCAACCAACTGCTCCACCTGCACAGCGGCGCCCGCTTGCCGCTGTTCGCCGCCGCCCGGGAGGATCGCCTGCTGGGCGTCAAACGCGTGCCCCAGCGCGATCTCGGCATTCCCCGTTTCCGTTATGATGAAGGGCTGGCCTCGCTCTATGGCGCGCCGCCCACCTGGCCAGCGCCAACCCGCGGCGTCAGCGAGATGCGGCTGGCGCTGCGCTTCCGCTCGCAGGAGTCGCTGCTGCGCCACTTCAAGGAGACCGCCACCCTCTATCTGGAGATTGTCGACTATCCCGGCGAGTGGCTGCTCGACCTGCCGATGCTGGATCACTCCTATCTGGAGTGGTCGCGGCAGATGGGCGGCCTGTTGCAGGGGCAACGCGCCGAATGGGCCAAACCCTGGCTGGAGCTGTGCCGTCGTTGCGATCCGCTGGCCCCGGCCGATGAGAACCTGCTGGCGGCCATCGCTCAGGCCTACAGCGACTACCTGATCCGTTGCAAGGAGGAGGGGCTGCACTTCATCCAGCCGGGCCGCTTTGTGTTGCCGGGTGAACTGGCTGGCGCACCGGCGTTGCAGTTTTTCCCCTGGCCGGAGATCAATGCGCTGGGCGAGGCGCGGCTGGCGCAGGCTGGCAAGCAGACCAACATCGGCATGTTGCGTGAGCGCTTCCACTACTACTGCCAGCACGTCGTCAAAGGCTTCTATAAGGAGCACTTTGTTCGCTTCGATCGGCAGATTGTGCTGGTGGACTGCCTGCAACCCCTCAACAGCGGGCCGCAGGCGTTCAATGACATGCGGCTGGCGCTGACCCAGCTGATGCAGAGTTTCCACTATGGCAAACGCACGCTCTACCGTCGGCTGTTCGCCCCCTGCATCGACAAACTGATGTTTGCCGCCACCAAGGCCGACCACATCACCGGCGACCAACATGCCAATCTGGTGTCGCTGTTGCAGCAGCTGGTGCAGGAGGCGTGGCAGAATGCCGCCTTCGAGGGGATCAGCATGGACTGCGTTGGGCTGGCCTCGGTGCAGGCGACACAGGCGGGCATGATTGACTATCAGGGCCAGCCGGTACCGGCGCTGAAGGGCCAACGGCTGGCCGATGGCGCGCCGCTCACCCTGTTCCCCGGCGAGGTGCCGGCCCGGCTGCCTGACCCGGATTTCTGGCAGCGGCAGGGGTTCCACTTTGAGCAGTTCCGGCCGCAGGCGATGGGTGTCGATACGCCGCTGCCGCACATCCGGCTGGATGCGGTGATGGAGTTTTTATTGGGAGATAAATTGCGATGAACGAGCCGCTGAAACCACGCATCAACTTTGAGGCGCCGCTGGCGCACCCGGAGCCGCCGCCGCTGCGTGCGGCACAGGCCTTCAGCGGTGAGGAGGCGGAGCACTTCCTGCCAGCCCACGCTGAGGAGCCGGTGGCAGAGGGCGAGGCCGAAGCGGCAGTGGCGCAGGCGCTGAAGCCACGCCGCAGCCTGTGGCGGCGCATGGTGACGCTGGGGCTGGGGATTTTTGGCATTAGCGTGGTGGCACAGGGGGTGCAGTGGGCGCATCAGGCGTGGGTGCAGCAGGAGTGGATTGCGCTGGGCGGCTGCGTGGCCGGTGGGCTGGTAGTGGTCGCCGGGGCGGGGTCGCTGATCACCGAGTGGCGACGCCTCTACCGCCTGCGGCAACGTGCGGAGATGCGCGACACCGCCCGTGACCTGTTGCACAGCCACGCGTTGGGGCAGGGGCGGGCGTTCTGCGAAAATCTGGCACAGCAGGCCGGTATTGACCGCGGCCACCCGGCGCTTCAGCGCTGGCAAGCCTCGTTGCATGAGACGCAGAGCGACCGCGAGGTGGTGGCGCTCTACGCGCAGCTGGTGCAGCCAGTACTCGATCAGCAGGCACGCCGCGAGATCAGCCACTCCGCCGCCGAGTCAGCGTTGATGATCGCCGTCAGCCCGCTGGCGCTGGTGGACATGGCCTTTATCGCCTGGCGCAACCTGCGGCTGGTTAACCGCATCGCGCAACTGTATGGCATTGAGCTGGGCTACTTCAGCCGACTGCGGCTGTTCCGGCTGGTGCTGTTGAACATCGCCTTTGCTGGCGCATCGGAGCTGGTGCGCGAGGTGGGGGTGGACTGGTTGTCGCAGGATCTGGCCGCCCGGCTCTCCGCCCGCGCGGCGCAGGGCATCGGTGCCGGGCTGCTGACCGCCCGGCTCGGCATCAAGGCGATGGAGTTGTGCCGCCCGCTGCCGTGGCTGGAGGATGATAAACCCCGCCTCGGCGACTTCCGCCGCGACTTGATTGGCCAGGTCAAGGGCGCGCTGACCAAAGGCACCACCCGCAACTGAGTGTCTCCCTGTCCAACGGGCAGGGGGCTTACAGACGAGGGTAACCGTCTGTCAGGAAGTTCTATGCAGCTTATATGTTTGAATCAACGTAGAGAAATATCAGAAAGGATGGTGGTGGGGGAAGGATAACTCGCCGCTACGCGGCTCGCCCTGCGGGCCGTTGCTGCGCAACGTTGCTCGCGCTGCTCGCTCGAACCTTGGTTGAAGGTTCTCGTCCTTCCCCATTGGGAAGACACAGGAAGCATCAGTGTTTAAACAAGATTAAGGCGATTTCAGAAAGGATGGTGGTGGGGGAAGGATAACTCGCCGCTACGCGGCTCGCCCTGCGGGCCGTTGCTGCGCAACGTTGCTCGCGCTGCTCGCTCGAACCTTGGTCGAAGGTTCTCGTCCTTCCCCATTGGGAAGATCTATACAGCTTATATGCTTGAGTCAACGTAGGGAAATATCAGAAAGGATGGTGGTGGGGGAAGGATTCGAACCTTCGAAGTCTGTGACGGCAGATTTACAGTCTGCTCCCTTTGGCCGCTCGGGAACCCCACCACGAAATTCGTGGATTTGCGAATTGTATGAAGGATTTCTCCCTCCTCAAAACTGCCTGGCTATTGGCGGCTCTGAGTGTTGATATCATCGCTGATATCGAAAGTGGTGGTGGGGGAAGGATTCGAACCTTCGAAGTCTGTGACGGCAGATTTACAGTCTGCTCCCTTTGGCCGCTCGGGAACCCCACCACTGGCCTTGCTTACTGCTCTATCGCGGTAAGCGGGGCGCATCATATCAAATGAACCGCCCCTGTAAAGCCTTAAAATGAAGAAAATGAATCGTTTGTCGGTTTTTTGCCCCAGGCGCTGCATTCTTCAGCTTTTTCAACGCCCGGCACGGCCATTACAGGATAACTGTACGGTTGCCGTAGACAAAGACGCGCTGCGCCAGCACCTTGAACAGGGCACGACTCAGAACGTTTTTCTCGACGTCACGGCCAGCGCGCATCATGTCATCTGCCGTGTAGGTGTGATCGACGTGAATCACATCCTGCATGATGATCGGGCCTTCATCCAAATTATCATTCACATAGTGCGCAGTGGCACCAATGATCTTCACGCCACGCTCATAAGCCTGATGGTACGGGCGTGCGCCGATAAAGGCCGGCAGGAAGGAGTGGTGGATGTTGATCACCTGATTCGGGTAGTGGCGCACGAACTCCGGCGTCAGGACGCGCATGTACTTCGCCAGCACCACGTAGTCCGGCTGGTACTGGTCAATCTGCGCAACCAGCTGGGTATCATGCTGCTCGCGCGTCAGTCCCTCGTGGCTCACCAGATGGAAAGGAATGTCAAAACGCTCCACCAGAGTTTGCAGCGTGTCATGGTTACCGATAACCGCGGCAATCTCCACATCCAACCCGCCGTAGGCGCTCTTCATCAACAGGTCGCCCAGACAGTGCGCCTCTTTGGTCACCAGCACCACAATGCGGCGGCGGCCAGCGCTGTGCAGCTCACGGACGGAACCGGCTGGCAGGGCGCTGTCCAGATCGGCCAGCAGGGTGTGATCGTTGAAAATTCCCTCCAGCTCGGTGCGCATAAAGAAACGGCCAGTACGGTGATCAACATACTCATTGTTCTGCACGATGTTCAGCTCATGCTTGTAACAGATGTTGGTGATCTTGGCGATCAGGCCCTTGGCGTCCGGGCAGATGGTGCGCAAAATTTTACGTTGTACGTGCTGATGTGACATCGGGGGTTAATCCTGTTGCGTTTGCGATGTTGTGAGCGCTGCTGAACGATCGGAATGTTCTGGATTATCGTCCGCAACACTTTTTATATTTTTTGCCCGACCCGCAAGGGCAGGCGTCATTACGGCCGCTCTGCAGGTGGACTCCGTCCCTATAGTACCAGCGTTCATTTACACGAAGAAAGCGTGAACGCTCATGCAGCAGCTGTACCGGGGCTGCCGGGCCGTCGCTGAAACGGGCGGCGAACTCCACATACCCCTCGTCAGGCTGCGCGCCGGGCGCCTCCTCCAGGATATGCAGCCCCAGCCAGCACGTCTCTGCCGCGCTCTGCACCAGACTGTCGCGCCACTGTTGCGCCTGGCACGCCGGGTGCCAACTGGCCAGCAGATACTCCACATCGCCCAGCACATAGGCAGTATAGCGTGAGCGCATCAGGGCCACCGGGGTCGGGGCTGGCTTGGCGCCCGTATGGTAGGGCTGGCAGCACAGGGCGTAAGCTGAACCGCTTCCGCAAGGGCAGGTCTCGGACACAATGACTCCTGATTTAACAACTGGTTGGTGCATCAGCGCACTTGAATCTGGCAGGGAGACTATGTTACCTAACAATCTTGCCGGCTGACAATGCGGGAGAGGGGGGCTGTGCGCTTTTGTCTGCTGGCAGATGTATGCAAGCGTTTACCTTGGCAGGAACATTGGGTACGATCGCGAGCGATATATTGTGGTCAATGGTGCGCCGGTTAACCTTTGCGTCACCTGTTTACCGGGGCTAACGCGCCCGGATGACGGGGGCAGGTTCACCAGTTTGGTGCACCGGTTTTACATCCGACAGGAAAAAAACCGTTTTTTAGGCCACTATTAGAGAGGAGTCAGTGAGGGGGCCAGATGGATAAACCGTTAACAAGCAAACATATCTTGATAGTGGAAGACGAAGCCGTTTTTCGCTCAGTGCTTGTCGGCTACCTAAAAACACTGGGGGCCACCACCAGTGAGGCGGAGAATGGACTGGAAGCATTATCTGCGGTAGAGGAGATTGTCCCTGACCTGATCCTGTGCGATTTGGCCATGCCTGAGATGGATGGCATCGAGTTTGTTGAGAACCTGCGCCTGCAAGGCAACAAGATCCCGGTACTGGTGATCTCCGCGACGGACAACATGAGCGATGTCGCCAGAGTGTTGCGTCTGGGTGTGGAAGATGTGTTGCTGAAACCGCTTACCGACCTCAACCGGCTGCGCGAGGCGTTGCTGGCGTTGCTCTATCCCAACATGTTCACCTCGCAGGCGATGGAGGGAAACGACCTAATTCAGGATTGGTCGGCCCTGTGCCAGGATCCAACCCAAGCGGCCAAGCTGCTCAAACAGTTGCAGCCGCCGGTGCAGCAGGTGTTGGCGCGTTGCCGCATCAACTACCGCCAGCTGACGATGGCGGAGCACCCGGGGCTGGTGCTGGATATTGCCGCGCTCTCGCCCAACGATCTGGCATTCTATTGTCTGGATGTCACTCGTGCGGGGGAGAATGGGGTATTGGCGGCATTATTGCTGCGTGCCATATTCAACGGGTTGCTGCGTGACCATTTAACCAATCAACGCCAGCGCTTGCCGCAAATGTCCACTATTTTAAAACAGGTGAATCAGCTATTAAAACAGGCACACCTGGAGGGGCAATTCCCGCTGCTGCTGGGTTATTATCATGCGGAACATAAAAATTTAATATTAGTCTCCGCAGGTCTGCATGCCACGGTCAATACGGGTGAAAATCAGATTCAGCTCAGTAATGGCGTACCACTCGGTACACTGGGCGCAACCTACTCGAACCAAATTTCCCAGCGTTGTACCGCCTGGCAGTGCCAGGTATGGGGCGCGGGCGGGCGTCTGCGCCTGATGCTGACTTCAGATTAATCTGGGGTCAGCGGTTTTTCATCCGGTTTTATTCATTAATTAACCCTATTCAATATAATGCGGATCCCCCTTATTAGGTAATTTTCTTAATTTTTCTCAAACCTCACGATGAAATAAGCGCGCCCGAATGAAGGTGGTATACTCAAATCCGCTAATTTAGGGTGAACCCGCTAATGTTCATTAAATGAACGAGGCAAGAGAGAGATAGTCAATGTCTGCACCAAATAGAAAAGTAAAAAAGGCTGTGATACCTGTGGCGGGGCTTGGGACGCGAATGCTGCCTGCTACAAAAGCGATTCCTAAAGAGATGTTGCCGCTGGTAGACAAACCGCTGATCCAGTATGTGGTCAATGAGTGCATCGCCGCAGGCATCCAGGAGATCATCCTGGTGACCCACTCCTCTAAAAACTCCATTGAGAACCATTTCGATACCAGCTTTGAGCTGGAAGCGATGCTGGAAAAACGCGTCAAGCGCCAGCTGCTGGAAGAGGTTCAGGCCATCTGTCCGAAACATGTCACCATCATGCAGATTCGCCAGGGCGAAGCGAAGGGCCTGGGCCACGCTATCCTGTGCGCCCAGCCGCTGGTGGGTGATGAGCCGGTGGCCGTGGTGCTGCCGGACGTGATCCTGGACGAGTACAGCGCTGACCTGCGCAAAGAGAACCTGGCCGCCATGCTGGCCCGCTTTGATGAGAGCGGCCACAGCCAGATTCTGGTTGAGCCGGTGCCGGAACAAGAGGTCTCCAGCTATGGCGTGGCGGACTGCCAGGGCCAGCCGCTGGCGGCCGGTGAGAGCGTCGCGATGGTCGGCATGGTCGAGAAACCGGCCGTGGATGCCGCGCCTTCCAACCTGGCGGTCGTGGGCCGTTATGTGCTCTCCGCCGAAATCTGGCCGCTGCTGGCCAAGACCCAACCCGGCGCAGGGGACGAAATTCAACTGACTGATGCCATCGCCACGCTGATGGACAAAGAGACGGTTGAAGCGTTCCACCTGCAGGGCGTGAGCCACGACTGTGGCAACAAACTGGGCTACATGCAGGCGTTCGTCGAGTACGGCATGCGCCACCAGGGTTTGGGCAAAGCATTCAGTGAGTGGGTAGCCGAGTTCGTCAAGCAGGACGAAGCCCAGGCCGCCAAGCACGCCTGACACCTCTTTTTTTTCAATTTTAAAAACTAGGATTTTCCTATGAAAGTAACAGTTTTTGGTATTGGTTATGTCGGCCTGGTGCAAGCCGCCGTCCTAGCTGAAGTTGGTCACGATGTCCTGTGTGTGGATGTGGATGAGCGCAAGGTCGAGAACCTGAAAAAGGGCATTATCCCCATTTATGAGCCGGGCCTGACCCCGCTGGTTCAACAGAACTATGAAGCGGGCCGCCTGACCTTTACCACTGACGCCGCCCAAGGCGTGGCGCATGGCATCATGCAGTTCATCGCCGTCGGCACCCCGCCGGACGAAGATGGCTCCGCTGACCTGAAGTACGTTACTGCCGTGGCCCGTACCATCGCCCAGCACATGACCGATCGCAAAGTGGTGATCGACAAGTCTACCGTGCCGGTCGGCACCGCGGACAAAGTGCGTGCCGTCATGGCAGAAACCCTGCGCCAGCGTGGCGAAGAGTATGCCTTTGACGTGGTCTCCAACCCGGAGTTCCTCAAAGAGGGCGCGGCGGTGGCAGACTGTATGCGCCCGGAACGTATCGTTATCGGTACTGACAACCCGGACGTCATTGAGCCGATCCGCGAGCTGTACGAGCCGTTCAACCGCAATCACGATCGCATGATCATGATGGATGTGCGCAGTGCCGAGCTGACCAAATATGCCGCTAACTGTATGCTGGCGACCAAAATCAGCTTCATGAACGAAATCGCCAACCTGGCGGAGATCCTGGGCGCGGACATCGAGAAAGTGCGTCAGGGCATCGGTTCTGACTCCCGTATTGGCTATCACTTCATCTATCCGGGCTGCGGCTACGGTGGCTCCTGCTTCCCGAAAGATGTGCAGGCGCTGATCCGCACCTCCGAGCAGATTGGCTACCAGCCGAAACTGCTGCAGGCGGTAGAGCAGGTCAACTACCAGCAGAAATACAAGCTGACCCAGTTCATCAAACGTGAGTTTGGCGAGAACCTGGAAGGCAAAACCTTCGCGCTGTGGGGCCTCTCCTTCAAGCCGAACACGGATGACATGCGTGAAGCCTCCAGCCGTGTGCTGATGGAAACCCTGTGGGCCGCTGGCGCAAAAATTCAGGCGTTCGACCCGGAAGCGATGGACGAAACCCAGCGCATCTATGGCCACACTGACGCACTGAAATTGATGGGCACCAAAGAAGCTGCTTTGCAAGGCGCTGATGCACTGGTAATTTGTACCGAATGGAAAAACTTCCGCGCCCCTGACTTTGATGTGATCAAGGCGTCGCTGAAGCAGCCGATCATCTTTGATGGGCGTAACCTTTACGATCCGGAGCGTCTGGCCAAGCGTGGTTTCACCTACTACGGCATCGGCCGTGGCGCCTCGGTGCAAGTGCATGATTAAGAGGTAGGTATGAAATTTCTGGTAACAGGCGCCGCCGGTTTTATTGGTTATCACGTCAGCGAGCGGTTGCTCGCCGCCGGCCATCAGGTGGTCGGGATCGATAATTTGAATGATTATTATGACGTCAATTTAAAGCTGGCGCGCCTGGCCAGACTGGAGCAGCCAGGTTTCACGTTTATTAAGTGCGACCTGGCCGATCGGCAGGGCATGGCGGATCTGTTCGCTACCCATCGCTTCCAGCGGGTGATTCACCTGGCTGCGCAGGCAGGGGTGCGCTACTCGCTGGAGAACCCCCATGCCTATGCCGAGGCCAATTTGGTGGGGCACCTGAATATTCTGGAAGGGTGCCGACACCATAAGGTTGAGCATCTGCTCTACGCCTCCTCCAGTTCGGTCTACGGCCTGAACCAGAAAATGCCTTTCTCGACCGATGATTCTGTCGATCATCCGGTCTCCCTCTATGCAGCCACCAAGAAAGCGAATGAGCTGATGTCCCATACTTATTCGCATCTCTATGGCTTGCCCACCACCGGCCTGCGCTTCTTCACCGTGTATGGCCCGTGGGGCCGCCCGGATATGGCGTTGTTCAAGTTTACCCGTGCCATGCTGGCCGGCGAGGCGATCGACGTCTATAACCACGGCCAGATGCGCCGTGACTTCACCTACATCGATGACATCGCGGAAGCGATTGTGCGGTTGCAGGATGTGATCCCCCAGCCAGATGCGAATTGGACGGTAGAGCAGGGGTCGGCAGCGACCAGTTCTGCCCCTTATCGCGTCTACAACATCGGCAACAGCCAACCCGTGAAGCTGATGGAGTATATCGAGGCGTTGGAAGCGGCGCTGGGGATGGAGGCGAGGAAGAACCTGTTGCCGATGCAGCCGGGTGACGTGCTGGAAACCAGCGCGGATACGCAGGCGCTCTATGAGGCAATTGGCTTCAAACCGCAGACCAGCGTTAACGAGGGAATTAACCGGTTTGTTGCGTGGTATCGGGAATTTTACCAGCAATAACAATCGGCAAACAAAAGAGGGCGCTTCGGCGCTCTTTTTTTATCCCTTATTTGTTTGGATTTTGTAAATAAAATGTATAAAAAAATACTCCCAGGCGGGAGTATTTTAAATAGAGGGAGAAAAAACGTTATAGCAGGAAATCATCCAATGATTTGCCTTCTTCATCCATTGCCTTTTTAATCACCGCTGGAGTACGGCCCTGGCCGGTCCAGGTGCGCATTTCACCGTTCTCATCCTGATACTGATATTTAGCCGGACGGGCTGCACGCTTGGTTTTACCCGCAGCAGGCTTCAATGCCGCCATGGTTTGCATCAGCTCATTCGGATCAATACCGTCGGCAATTAACATTTCGCGGTATTGCTGCAATTTGCGGGAACGTTCTTCATTTTCCGCAGCTGCATGTTGTTCTTCTTCCCGGCGTTCGGTAACAACAACATCCAGTTTTTCCAGCATCTCTTCCAGCGTTTCAAGAGAACACTCTCTTGCCTGCGCCCGCAGAGTACGGATGTTGTTTAAAATTTTTAAGGATTCACTCATTGTCCTACTCTCTAATTATGATATGGGGTATTCGGCGTAATAATAGAGGGCGGGCTTAACTTCTGCAACTGGCAATAGTTACTTCTGGTAATCTTACTCGTGAAATTATTAAATTTTTATAAAAAAGAGCCTGTAAACATCGGGGAATTGCGCAGCAAAAGAGTGCAGAAAGCCTGTCAGGAATCGGCAACCGCTAAATGGCTTACTATAACAAAATATATTTCACGGCATTTATCGCCAGCCACATCAGGGCCGTGGCGCTATTCTGTAAGAAAAGTGTAAAGGGGCGGGCCTGCGGTAATTTACTTCACGCTACTGCCACCACAGGGGCTATGGCGATCGCCACTGATCTCTTAGGGAGGCTGTGCTACACTCGCGGCAATTTTTTTGCTAAGCCAGTTAGGGAGCGCAAGGGCGTATGGCTCAACTCTATTTCTATTATTCCGCAATGAATGCCGGTAAATCGACGGCGTTGCTGCAATCCTCCTATAACTATCAGGAGCGAGGGATGCGGACATTGGTATTCACTGCTGAAATTGACCAACGCTTTGGCGTCGGCAAAGTCAGTTCACGTATTGGGCTATCTTCGCAAGCGCAACTCTATAATGCAGAGACCAATCTATTGGCGATGATTAACCAGGAGCATGTGCAGCAGCCCGTACATTGCGTGTTACTGGATGAGAGCCAATTTCTTACCAAAGAGCAGGTTAACCAATTGTGTGATGTGGTTGATGACCTGGATATTCCGGTATTGTGTTATGGCTTGCGTACTGATTTCTTGGGTGAACTCTTCATCGGTAGCCAATATTTGCTGGCCTGGGCGGATAAGCTGGTGGAGTTAAAAACCATCTGCCACTGTGGCCGCAAAGCCAACCGGGTATTACGCCTCGACCAGAATGGCCGACCCATGCAGGCGGGCGAGCAGGTGGTGATTGGCGGCAATGAGCGTTACGTGTCAGTGTGCCGTAGACACTATAAGGATGCGCTGGCCAGCGCCGAGCCGTCTCAGGACGCGCTGTAGTAAATTTTTTAGCAGCAATAAAAAACCCGCCCATAGGGCGGGTTTTTTATTAGCGTTGCGCCTCGCAAGGCTGACGCTTATTTCTTGGCTTTCTTGTCCGCTTTACCTGCGGAGGCCAGCACTGGCTCTTTTGCCTCTTCGCCGTGCTCCTCTTCGGTAAATTTACGGCCGTAGTAGGTATCCAGCAGAATCTGTTTCAGCTCAGAGATCAGCGGATAACGCGGGTTGGCACCGGTACACTGGTCATCAAAGGCATCTTCAGAGAGTTTATCCACTTTCGCCAGGAAGTCCGCTTCCTGCACGCCCGCCTCACGGATGGAGGTTGGGATGCCCAGCTCGGTCTTCATCTCATCCAGCCAGTTAAGCAGCTTCTCAATCTTCTGCGCGGTACGGTCGCCCGGTGCGCTCAGGCCGAGATGGTCAGCGATCTCTGCGTAGCGACGGCGTGCCTGCGGACGGTCATACTGGCTGAACGCAGTTTGCTTGGTCGGGTTGTCATTGGCGTTGTAGCGAATGACGTTGGCGATCAGCATGGCGTTCGCCAGACCGTGCGGAATGTGGAACTCTGAACCCAGTTTGTGGGCGATGGAGTGACACACCCCAAGGAAGGCGTTGGCAAACGCGATACCGGCGATGGTGGCGGCGTTGTGCACACGCTCACGGGCAACCGGGTTTTTCGCGCCATCACGGTAGCTCTGCGGCAGGTTCTCTTTCAGCAGTTTCAGCGCTTGCAGCGCCTGGCCGTCTGAGTACTCGTTCGCCAGCACGGAAACGTAGGCTTCCAGCGCGTGGGTGACCGCATCCAGGCCGCCAAAGGCGCACAGGGATTTCGGCATGTTCATCACCAGGTTGGCATCCACAATCGCCATATCCGGGGTCAGGGCATAGTCCGCCAGCGGATATTTCTGGCCGGTGGCATCATCCGTCACCACGGCGAACGGCGTCACTTCAGAACCGGTGCCAGAGGTGGTGGTGATGGCAACCATCTTCGCCTTCACGCCCATTTTCGGGAATTTATAGATGCGTTTACGGATGTCCATAAAGCGCAGCGCCAGCTCCTCGAAGTGGGTTTCCGGGTGTTCATACATCACCCACATGATCTTCGCCGCATCCATCGGTGAACCGCCGCCCAGCGCGATGATGACGTCCGGTTTGAACGAGTTCATCAGCTCTGCGCCCTTGCGCACGATGCTCAGGGTCGGGTCAGCTTCCACTTCAAAGAAGACTTCAGTCTCAATGCCGTGGCCTTTCAGTACGCTGGTCACCTGGTCGGCATAGCCGTTGTTGAACAGGAAACGGTCAGTCACGATGAAGGCGCGTTTGGCACCATCGGTCGCCACTTCTTCCAGGGCAATCGGCAGTGAGCCGCGACGGAAATAGATGGATTTCGGAAGTTTGTGCCACAGCATGTTTTCTGCCCGTTTCGCGACCGTTTTCTTGTTGATCAGGTGTTTCGGACCCACGTTTTCAGAGATGGAGTTACCGCCCCAAGAGCCGCAGCCCAGTGTCAGGGAAGGCGCCAGCTTGAAGTTGTACAGGTCACCAATCCCCCCTTGGGAGGCCGGGGTGTTGATCAGGATACGCGCGGTCTTCATCTTGTCGCCGAAGTACTTCACGCGCTCTGGCTGGTTGTCCTGGTCGGTGTAGAGGCAGGAAGTGTGGCCGATGCCGCCCATCGCCACCAGTTTCTCCGCTTTGACGACTGCGTCTTCAAAGTTGCTGGCCCGGTACATCGCCAGCGTCGGGGAGAGCTTCTCATGGGCGAACGGTTCAGACTCATCCACCAGAGAGACTTCGCCAATCAGCACTTTGGTAGACGCTGGCACTTTGATGCCAGCCATTTCGGCGATTTTAGCCGCCGGCTGGCCAACGATGGCCGCGTTCAGGCCGCCATTTTTCAGGATAATCTCCTGCACTGCCTTCAGCTCCTGGCCGCGCAGCAGGTAGCCGCCGTGGGTGGCAAAGCGCTCACGCACCGCTTCATAAACGGCGTCAACCACAATCACTGACTGTTCGGAGGCGCAGATAACGCCGTTATCGAAGGTCTTGGACATCAGGATGGAGGCCACCACACGTTTGATGTCAGCGCTCTCATCCACAACGACTGGCGTGTTACCGGCACCCACGCCGATAGCCGGTTTACCCGAGCTGTAGGCGGCCTTCACCATGCCCGGGCCACCGGTCGCCAGAATCAGGTTCAGGTCAGGGTGGTGCATCAGCTGGTTGGAGAGCTCAACAGACGGTTCGTCAATCCAGCCAATGATGTCTTTCGGCGCGCCAGCCGCAATGGCCGCTTGCAGCACGATGTCGGCTGCTTTGTTGGTGGCGTTTTTGGCGCGTGGGTGTGGAGAGAAGATGATGCCGTTACGGGTTTTCAGGCTAATCAGCGCCTTAAAGATAGCGGTGGAGGTGGGGTTGGTGGTGGGGACAATCCCACAAATCAGGCCAATGGGTTCTGCGATGGTGATGGTGCCGAAAGTGTCATCTTCTGACAGAACGCCACAGGTTTTTTCATCTTTGTAAGCATTGTAGATATATTCAGAGGCAAAGTGGTTTTTGATGACTTTGTCTTCCACAATACCCATGCCGGACTCAGCAACGGCCATCTTCGCCAGGGGGATGCGGGCATCAGCGGCCGCGAGGGCAGCGGCACGGAAGATTTTGTCGACTTGCTCTTGAGTAAAGTTGGCATACTCGCGCTGGGCTTCTTTGACACGGGCGACGAGCGCGTTCAATTCAGCGACATTGGTTACAGCCATAATGCTCTCCTGATAAGGTTAAACTCTTTTAGTAAATGAGCTGTCAGCGCAGCAAGTATAGTTCTCACGACCCTGGCCAGCTGGGCCTGGGATCCCGTTCCATCGGGGAGCTGCAATATTGCTTATTTACTGAAAGAGCTTGTCAGAGTGCTGCTGTGTAGTGGGCCGGCGCCTGTGGCAACCTGGTGTGACAAGAGCGAGTGGCCTGCCGTTGTTGGGTATGTGAAGATTTTACGCCCCTGCAGGGTGGCTCTTTTTGATTTAGATCAAAAAAACTCCAAGCTGACACCTTTCAGCGCGCAATTAAACGATAAATTTTCTCAAACATAAGAGCAGGCTTTTATTTTTAATCGCGAAGCAACTGTAAAAATATATAGGCACCAAAACTTGGTTAATTATTTCTTGATGTAGGTTAATATCAATATTAAATGCTAGGGAAGTTGATGGATTACCGGTGGTGATTCTATTACATTAGCGCCTTCCAAAACTTCATCCCTATGGCCCTGTTAGCGGAGTTCTGCATGAGCCAGACACTGTTAGATTTCTCAGGATACATTAAATTTTTTATCGGCCTTTTTGCCTTGGTCAACCCCATTGGCATCCTGCCGGTATTTATCAGCATGACCAGCTATCAGGCTGCCGCAGGCAGAGACAGAACTAACCTGACCGCCAATCTCTCCGTGGCCATTATCCTCTGCACCTCCCTGTTTTTGGGTGACGCCATTTTGCGGCTGTTCGGCATTTCGATTGACTCGTTCCGCATCGCGGGTGGCATTCTGGTGGTCACCATCGCTATGTCGATGATCAGCGGCAAGCTGGGGGAAGATAAGCAGAACAAGCAGGAGAAGTCCGAGAGCGCCATTCGTGAAAGCGTTGGCGTGGTGCCTCTGGCCCTGCCGCTGATGGCCGGGCCGGGTGCCATCAGCTCCACCATCGTCTGGAGCTCGCGCTACCACAGCTGGCAAAATTTGCTGGGGCTGACACTGGCGATCGCGCTCTTCTCCTTCTGCTGCTGGCTACTGTTCCGCGCCGCGCCGCTGGTGGTCAGGCTGCTGGGCCAGACTGGCATCAACGTCGTTACCCGCATCATGGGGCTGCTGCTGATGGCGTTGGGCATTGAATTTATTGTGAACGGTATCAAAACCATTTTCCCCGGCCTGCTGTAATCTAGTTCCCTCTCTTTTTGATGCGCCCGGTGGGGCGCATCAGATAATTCGCGCCAGATTAAATGCTATTATTTGGTGCAACATCCGCAGTGTTAAACGGCAGTTGCACTAAAATGTGGCATAAAATTGATGTCGTTGTGCTAAAACGGTTCACTTCACTGTTTTCAAACATTTTCCCCGCTTTACTCTTGCCCCATCTCTCCCCGCTACTTACCTATGATGTTAATTTAATCACATCTTTCTGAAGGACTTGTCGGACGTGTGACAAGATGTTATTAGTGTTAAACAGCAGCCGCATAGCGATTTATTCTTTGACGGCGACATAAGTTAACGCTTTGTTTTTGAATAATTTGTTACAGCGCCACTTTTCAGGGCCAATGTAAATTGTGAATCAATTAACTGGCTGATATTACTGCCAATTTTATTGAGTCACGTGAAGCAAGCCTGTTTCTTCCAAGGTGGAAGGCTTATAAAAGAGAAATGCTTAACATTTCCGTAAAATATATTGGCACCCGTTTTTTGCTTCTGCTAATTTCCAAAGCCGCCCTGTCGCGGGAACTCAGTCGGCCATGCCGAAAAGCAGGCTTGGAAATTGCTTGTTAATGCTTACTTATCTGTAGATGAATGCAATGGGGAGGGGAGAGTGGCAGTAGGATCATTAAAGGTGACACCCGCACGTTTCGCATGTTTCATGGCATTGTCCAGCTGTTTCACCGCACAAAGCCTGTTTGCCGCCGACGTTCCTGCCAGTGCCGCCTTGGCAGAAAAGCAGAGCATCGTGATTAACAACGGCTCTGAAGTCTCCTCCCTGGACCCGCATAAAATTGAGGGTGTCCCGGAATCTAATATTATCTTGAACCTTCTGGAAGGGCTGGTTGAGACGGATGCCAAGGGTGCACTCCGTCCCGGCGTAGCAGAAAGTTGGGAAAATAACGGTTACCGGGTCTGGACGTTCCATCTTCGTCAAAATAGCCAATGGAGTGATGGTTCCCCGGTCACCGCCAAGGATTTTGTCTACAGTTGGCAGCGTCTGGTTGATCCAAAAACCGCCTCGCCCTATGCCAGCTACCTGCAATTTGGCAAGGTTGCCAATATTGATGACATTTTGGCGGGCAAAAAAACGCCTGATACCCTGGGCGTCAAGGCACTGGATGACCATACCCTTCAGGTCACGCTGACAGAACCCGTTCCCTATTTTGTTACGCTGCTGGCCAATACTGCGCTGAAGCCCGTCAAGCAGTCGGTGGTGGAGAAATTTGGCGACCGCTGGACGCAGCCGGAACACTATGTCGGCAACGGCGCCTACCGTCTGAAGGGGTGGGTGGTCAACGAGCGCATTGATCTGGCGCGCAGCCCCACCTATTGGGACAACGCCCACACGGTGATTGAGCAGGCCACCTTCCTGCCCATCTCCTCGGAAGTGAGCGACATTAACCGCTATCGCAGTGGCGATACGGACATCACCAACAGTGCCATCCCACCGACGCTGTTCCCCATGGTAAAGCGGGAGTTGGGCGACCAGCTGCACATCAACCCGCTGCTCTGCACCTTCTACTATGAGCTGAACAACCAGCGCCCGCCGCTGAATGATGTGCGGGTCAGGACAGCGCTGAAGCTGGGACTGGACCGGCAGATCATCACTGACAAAATCATGGGGCAGGGGCAGATCCCGGCCTATGGCCTGACGCCTCCCTATACCGCCGGCGCGGACTTTGCCGCCCCGGACTGGGCTGGCTGGAGCCCGCAGCAGCGCTACGCCGAGGGGCGCAAGCTGCTGGCGCAGGCAGGCTTCAATGCAACCCATCCGTTGAAAATCGCGCTGCTCTACAACACTTCCGACCAGAACAAGCAGCAGGCGATCGCCGCCGCCTCCATGTGGACGAAAAATTTGGGCGCGCAGGTTACGCTGCAAAATCAGGAGTGGAAAACCATGCTGGAGACGCGCCGTCAGGGCAACTTTGACATTGCCCGCGCCACCTGGTGCGCCGACTACAATGAGCCGTCCTCTTTCCTCAACATGGCGGTCTCGACCAGCAGCAACAACACCCTGTTTTATCGCAGCGCGGCCTTTGACCACCTGATGGCGCAGACGCTGGCCGCCCCAGATGAGGCCGCGCGCCGCGCTCTTTACCAGCAGGCCGAGGCCCAGCTGGATCAGGATTCGGCGCTGATCCCGGTCTATTACCGCGTCAGTGCGCGGCTGGTAAAACCCACGGTGGGCGGCTTTACCGGCCAGGATCCGCAGGATCTGACTGACCTGAAAAACTACTACCGCACCAAACCCTGACAATGTGAGGCAGCCCCATTTATCAGCAGAATTACCTGCTATAGAGAGGTGAGGGTGCACAAAGATCCGCCGTTCTGCCGTCGTTCCGGCAGGGGGGCCGCAACACTCCGTTCGCGGAACAATCTTGCCGTTCAGCGGTGAGTTCATAATAAAAATGGGAGTTCAAAACAGCATGACCAACATCACGAAAAAAACACGCCTGGCTGCGGCCATCATGATGGCTTCCGGCCTCCTGACGGCCGGTGCCGCCGTCGCAGCCGACGTTCCGGCGGGCGTCCAGTTGGCAGACAAACAGGAGCTGGTGCGCAACAACGGCTCGGAAGTGCAATCCCTTGACCCACATAAAGTGGAAGGGGTGCCGGAGTCCAACGTCATTCGCGACCTGCTGGAAGGGCTGGTCAACACCTCGCCAAAAGATGGCAGCATCCTGCCGGGCGTGGCTGAGAGCTGGGATAACCAAGACTTTAAGGTCTGGACATTCCACCTGCGCAAAGACGCCAAATGGTCAAACGGCGACCCGGTGACCGCCAGCGACTTCGTCTTCAGCTGGCAGCGTCTGGCCGATCCGCAGACCGCCTCGCCCTATGAGAGCTACCTGCAATATGGCCACTTCGAGAACATTGATGACATCATCACCGGCAAAAAAAGCCCGGACACCTTGGGCGTGAAGGCGCTGGATGACCACACCCTGCAAGTGACCCTGACAGAGCCAGTGCCCTATCTGGTGAAGATGTTGGCGCACACCTCCATGAAGCCGGTCAACAAGAAGGTGGTTGAACAGTTTGGCGAGAAGTGGACGCAGCCGCAGAACTACGTCAGCAACGGCGCCTATAAGCTGAAAAACTGGACGGTCAATGAGCGCATCGTGCTGGAGCGCAACCCGCAGTACTGGGACAACGCCCACACTACCCTTAATCAGGTGACCTACCTGCCGATCTCCTCGGAAGTGACCGACGTCAACCGCTACCGCAGCGGCGAGATCGACATGACCTACAACAACATGCCGATTGAGCTGTTCCAGAAGCTGAAAAAAGAGATCCCGCAAGAGGTGCACGTTGACCCCTACCTCTGCACCTACTACTACGAGATCAACAACCAGAAGGCCCCATTCAACGACGTGCGTGTGCGTACCGCGCTCAAGCTGGGCCTCGATCGTGACATCATCGTCAACAAGGTGAAAAATCAGGGCGACCTGCCGGCCTATGGCTTTACCCCGCCGTACACCGATGGCGCAGAGGGCAAGCTGACCGCGCCGGAGTGGTTCGGCTGGACGCAGGAGAAGCGTAACGAAGAGGCGAAAAAATTGCTGACCGAAGCGGGCTATGGCCCCGGCAAGCCGCTGACCTTCGACCTGCTCTACAACACCTCTGACCTGCACAAGAAGCTGGCGATTGCCGTGGCCTCCATCTGGAAGAAAAACCTGGGCGTGAACGTGAAGCTGGAGAACCAGGAGTGGAAAACCTTCCTGGATACCCGCCATCAGGGCACCTTTGACGTGGCGCGCGCCGGCTGGTGCTCGGACTACAACGAACCGACCTCGTTCCTGAACACCATGCTCTCAGACAGCAGCAACAACACCGCCCACTACAAGAGTCCGGCCTTTGACAAGCTGATCGCCGATACCGTGACGGTGAAAACCGACAGCGAGCGTGCCGATCTCTACCAAAAAGCCGAAGCGCAACTGGACAAGGACTCGGCGATTGTACCGGCCTACTACTACGTGAACGCGCGTCTGGTGAAACCTTACGTCGGGGGTTACACCGGCAAGGATCCGCAGGACTCGGTCTATTCCAAAGATCTCTACATTATCAAGCACTGATGCCATCAGGGCAGGGGGGAAGCCCCCTGCCTGCCACGATAATGAAAAGACACTGTGAGCTGTTGTGATAGAGCCGCATTTGCGGCTTCGAGGTACGGGCAATGTTAAAGTTTATTTTCCGCCGCTGTCTGGAAGCCATTCCGACGCTGTTTATCCTGATTACCATCTCGTTCTTTATGATGCGTCTTGCGCCTGGCAGCCCTTTTACCGGCGAGCGTAATCTTCCGCCCGAGGTCATGGCAAACATTGAGGCGAAATACCACCTCAATGATCCGATGTACAAACAATATTTCAACTACCTGGAGCAGCTGGCGAAAGGGGATTTTGGCCCGTCGTTCAAATATAAGGACTATACGGTCAACGATCTGGTCGCCGCCTCCTTCCCGGTCTCGGCCAAGCTGGGGCTGGCCGCCTTCCTGATGGCGATGGTGCTGGGCGTAAGTGCCGGCGTGATTGCCGCGCTCAACCAGAACACCAAGTGGGATTATACGGTGATGGGCTTCGCGATGACCGGGGTGGTGATCCCGAGCTTTGTGGTCGCGCCGCTGCTGGTGCTGGTCTTCGCCATCACGCTGAAGTGGCTGCCGGGCGGTGGCTGGAACGGCGGCGCGCCCAAGTTCGTCATCCTGCCGATGGTGGCGCTCTCGCTGGCCTACATTGCCAGCATTGCACGCATCACCCGTGGCTCGATGATTGAGGTGCTGCACTCCAACTTCATCCGCACCGCACGGGCCAAGGGGTTGCCGCTGCGCCGCATCATCTTGCGCCATGCGCTGAAGCCCGCGATGCTGCCGGTGATCTCCTATATGGGGCCAGCGTTTGTCGGCATCATCACCGGTTCAATGGTAATCGAGACCATCTATGGCCTGCCGGGCATTGGCCAGCTATTTGTCAACGGTGCCCTGAACCGTGACTACTCGCTGGTGCTGAGCCTGACCATTCTGGTCGGCGGCCTGACCATCCTGTTCAACGCGATCGTTGACGTGCTCTATGCCGTGATCGATCCCAAAATCCGTTATTGATGCTGGAGCACCTGTATGATTGTCAGTAAAAGAAACAGCGAGGCTCTGGAGCAGTTCAGCGAGAAGCTGGATGTCGAGGGGCGCAGCCTGTGGCAGGATGCCCGCCGCCGCTTTATGCACAACCGCGCGGCCGTCACCAGTCTGGTGGTGCTGTGCCTAATTGCCCTGTTCGTGACGTTGGCGCCGATGCTGGCGCAGTTTACCTATGAAGATACCGACTGGAACATGATGTCCGCCGCGCCGGACATGGCGTCCGGCCACTACTTCGGCACCGACTCCTCTGGCCGCGACCTGCTGGTGCGGGTGGCGATTGGCGGCCGCATCTCCCTGATGGTGGGGGTGGCGGCGGCGCTGGTGGCGGTGGTGGTCGGCACCCTGTATGGCTCGCTGTCGGGCTACCTCGGCGGCAAAACCGACTCGGCGATGATGCGCCTGCTGGAGATCCTCAACTCCTTCCCGTTCATGTTTTTCGTCATCCTGCTGGTGACCTTCTTTGGCCAGAACATCCTACTGATCTTCGTGGCCATCGGCATGGTCTCGTGGCTGGACATGGCGCGTATCGTGCGCGGCCAGACCCTCAGCCTGAAGCGCAAGGAGTTCATTGAGGCGGCGCTGGTGTGCGGGGTCTCGACCCGCAGCATCGTTCTGCGCCATATCGTGCCGAACGTGCTGGGGGTGGTGGTGGTCTACGCCTCGCTGCTGGTGCCAAGCATGATCCTGTTTGAGTCCTTCCTGAGCTTCCTTGGGCTGGGCACGCAGGAGCCGTTGAGCAGTTGGGGCGCGCTGTTGAGCGACGGCGCGAACTCAATGGAAGTTTCACCCTGGTTGCTGCTGTTCCCGGCAGGTTTCCTGGTTGTCACTCTGTTCTGTTTTAACTTTATCGGCGATGGCCTGCGTGATGCCCTCGACCCGAAAGATCGTTAAGGAGTGCGCCATGAGCACCTTAGATAGCGTTACCCCCCTGCACCGTGCCGCGCCAGCGGAAACTGGCAGCCTGTTGAGCGTGCGCGACCTGCGCGTGACCTTCACGACCCCGGACGGTGCTGTTACTGCCGTCAACGATCTCAACTTCGAGCTGCGTGCCGGTGAGACGCTGGGCATCGTCGGCGAGTCCGGCTCCGGCAAATCCCAGACCGCCTTTGCGCTAATGGGGCTGCTGGCGGGCAATGGCCGCGTGGGCGGCTCGGCCACCCTGAATGGCCGTGAAATCCTCAACCTGCCGGAAGCCCAGCTGAACAAGCTGCGGGCCGAGGAGATCTCCATGATCTTCCAGGATCCGATGACCTCCCTCAACCCCTATATGCGGGTGGGCGCGCAGCTAATGGAAGTGTTGCAGCTGCACAAAAAGATGGGCCGCAGTGAGGCATTTGAGGCCTCAGTGCGGATGCTTGACGCGGTGAAGATGCCCGAGGCGCGCAAGCGCATGAACATGTACCCGCATGAGTTCTCCGGCGGTATGCGCCAGCGGGTGATGATCGCGATGGCGCTGCTCTGCCAGCCCAAACTGCTGATTGCCGATGAGCCGACCACCGCACTGGATGTGACGGTGCAGGCGCAAATCATGACGCTGCTCAATGAGCTGAAGCGTGAGTTCAATACCGCCATCATCATGATTACCCACGATCTGGGCGTGGTGGCGGGCATCTGTGACAAGGTGCTGGTGATGTACGCTGGCCGCACCATGGAGTATGGCAGCGCGCGCGAGGTGTTCTACCAGCCGACCCACCCATACTCCATCGGCCTGCTGAACGCGGTGCCGCGTCTGGATGCGGAAGGGGAGGCGTTGATGACCATTCCCGGCAACCCGCCGAACCTGCTGCGCTTGCCGAAAGGGTGCCCGTTCCAGCCGCGTTGCCCCTATGCAATGGAGATCTGCGCCAACCCGCCGCCGTTGGAACACTTTGGCCACGGCCGCTTGCGCGCCTGCTATAAGCCGCTGGAGGAGTTGGTATGAACAGCACCGCAGAGAAAAAAGTGTTACTCGAAGTGGCCGACCTGAAAGTCCACTTCGACATCAAAGATGGCAAACAGTGGTTCTGGCAGCCGCCAAAACGGCTGAAGGCTGTCGATGGCGTCACGCTGCGCCTGTATGAGGGCGAAACCCTTGGGGTGGTCGGTGAGTCAGGCTGTGGCAAATCCACCTTTGCCCGCGCCATCATTGGGCTGGTGAAGGCGACCAGCGGGCGCGTGGCCTGGCTGGGCAAAGACCTGCTCAATATGAGTGATGCCCAGTGGCGTGAAACGCGCAGCGACATCCAGATGATCTTCCAGGACCCGCTGGCCTCGCTCAACCCGCGCATGACCATCGGTGAGATCATTGCCGAGCCGTTGCGCACCTACCATCCGAAAATGCCGCGTCAGGAGATCAAGGAGCGGGTGAAGGCGATGATGATGAAGGTCGGGCTGCTGCCAAACCTGATCAACCGCTATCCGCATGAGTTCTCCGGTGGCCAGTGCCAGCGCATCGGCATCGCCCGCGCGCTGATTCTGGAGCCGAAGCTGGTGATCTGTGACGAACCGGTCTCGGCGCTGGACGTCTCGATTCAGGCGCAGGTGGTGAACCTGTTGCAGCAGTTGCAACGTGAGATGGGGCTGTCGCTGATCTTTATCGCCCACGATTTGGCGGTGGTGAAGCATATCTCTGACCGGGTGCTGGTGATGTATCTGGGCCATGCGGTGGAGCTGGGCACCTACGATGAGGTGTACCACAACCCGCAGCACCCCTATACCCGCGCCCTGATGTCAGCGGTGCCCATTCCTGACCCGGACAAGGAGAAGGAGAAGACGATCCAGCTGCTGGAGGGCGATCTGCCGTCGCCCATTAACCCGCCGTCAGGCTGCGTGTTCCGCACCCGCTGCCCGATTGCCGGGCCAGAGTGCGCCCAGACCCGCCCGCTATTGGAGGGCAGTTTCCGCCACGCGGTCTCCTGCCTGAAAGTCGATCCGCTGTAATCCCCCTGACACCGCGCTCCGGCGCGGTGTTTTTTTCTATCCGCCGGAAGAGCGACAGCGGCTAAAAAATTCGCATATAGTTACAACATACTTTTAAAGCCCAACATCGTCAGCATATTCGTTAGCAGAGAGATGAAGGCTTAGTAAAGGGGAAAAGGAATAACGAGGGCAGAGGAGATAAATGAAAGAGATAAGCAACCGGCGGCACACCGCCAAATGTCAGGCAAGAGGGTATGGTTGAGAGTCGCAAGGACTCTCCGCATGCAGGCATGCGGAGCAGGAGATCACTCTTTCCACAGAATGTGACAAAGCTTGTGATCTTTTTCGCGGCAGATTAAGACGCGGGCAAACACGTCATTGATTGGTTCCCCATCGGCTTCCGCCAGGCCAATTACCACCTCAGCGAAGAAGTCTGGGTTGAGGTCATAATCAACATGCTCGTGCCAATCCTCGGACGGGTCATACAGCTCCGCGCCACCGCGTTCCTCAAATTGCAGGTTAAACAGCAGGATATCCGCAGGATCCAGGTTGTCGCCGGCCAGTTCGAGAAAAATGTCGTAAGCCTGCTCAAGCGTCTCATCTTCAGTCAGGCGATTATTCAGATCCATATACAATCCTGTTAGCAAGGGGGTATGCAGTCAGCATAGCATGCGCCGTGGCGCGCTTTACTGCCAGGCCGCAATTCCATAATGGTGCGGCCTGAGGGCGTGGTTCGCTTTTTACAGCAGCGGGCTGAAAAAGTAAAATAGCCGCTCAACGATCCGGTGCCAGAATGGCCGATTGAGCCACTTTTTTGCGTTGAGCAGCGTGGAGCGGGCGATATAGTCCTCTTGCACCCGCGCCAAATCGGCGCCAAACCCATCATCATCAATCACCAGCGTGATCTCGAAATTCAGCCACAGGCTGCGCATATCGAGGTTGACGGTGCCCACCAGACTCAATTGCCCATCCACCAGCACGCTCTTGGTGTGCAGCAGGCCGCCCTCAAACTGGTAGATGTTGACCCCGGCCTCCAATAGCTCATTGAAGAAGGCGCGACTGGCCCAATCCACCAGCATCGAATCATTCTTGCGTGGCATGATGATGCTGACCTTCACCCCGCGCTGCGCCGCGGTACAGATGGCGTGCAGCAGGTCATCGCTTGGCACGAAGTAGGGGGTGGTCATGATCAGCTGCTCGCGGGCGGAGTAGGCGGCCGTCAGCAACGCCTGATGAATCATCTCCTCCGGGAAGCCGGGGCCAGAGGCGATCACCTGGATGGTATGGCCGCTCTCCTGTTCAAAGGGCATCACCGAGCTTTCCGGCTCCGGCGGCAGGATGCGCTTGCCGGTCTCAATCTCCCAGTCGCAGGAGTAGACGATGCCCATGGTGGTCGCCACCGGCCCCTCCATGCGCGCCATCAGATCCACCCACTGGCCGACGCCAGCATCCTGTTTGAAGTAGCGCGGATCGACCATGTTCATGCTGCCGGTGTAGGCCACGTAGTTATCAATCAGCACCACCTTGCGGTGCTGGCGCAAATCCATCCGGCGCAGGAAGACGCGGAACAGGTTTACCTTCAGCGCCTCGACCACCTCAATGCCAGCGTTGCGCATCATGGCCGGGTAGGGGCTGCGGAAGAACGGCAAACTGCCCGCGGAGTCGAGCATCAACCGGCAGTGGATGCCGCGCCGCGCCGCCGCCATCAGTGACTCCGCCACCTGATCCACCAGCCCGCCCGGCTGCCAGATGTAGAACACCATCTCAATGTTGTGGCGCGCCAGTTCAATGTCACGGATCAGCGCCTTCAGGGTGTCATCGCAGGTGGTCAGCAACTGGAGCTGGTTGCCCTTGACGCCCGGCACCCCCTGACGGCGTTCGCAGAGCTGGAACAGCGGCAGGGCGACCTCGCTGTTTTCGCTGGCAAAAATATCCTTGGAGTGTTTTAGCTCATTCAGCCAGCGCGCGGTGGCGGGCCACATCGCCTTGGCCCGCTCGGCGCGACGCTTCCCCAAGTGCAGTTCACCAAACGAGAGATAGGCGACAATGCCCACCAGCGGCAAGATATAGATAATCAACAGCCAGGCCATGGCAGAAGGGACGGCCCGGCGTTTCATCAGGATACGCAGGGTGATCCCGGCGATCAGCAGCCAATAGCCGAAGACCATTAGCCAACTGATCACGGTGTAAAATGTTGTCATACGCGCGACATTCCTGTTCGCAAACCATTTCAGTGAGTTTACGCAGAGTTAAGAAAAGGGGAAACCTTTTGTCGTACTTAATCCATCCACTGATCAGACCTGAAAGCGCCGACGGCGTGAGCGTCAGGGCAGGCGCGGGCTGGCAGGGAATAGCCTTGTTAACGCAGAGGATTTAACCGTGAACAGCGGCACTTTTTAGACTTGGATCACACATTGAAATGCCTATAATGCCCGTGCCACCCAAAGTTTGAGAGTCTTTTCCATGAAACGCAGCAGAAATGAAGTTGCCCGCTGGCGCATGCACCGTCAACAACAGCGTCGCCGTAGCCGCTGGCTGGAAGCCCAATCACGCCGTTACCGGCACATCTACCGCATCCGCCAGGTCAACCATCATCAACTGCGGCGCCTGGCGCTCAACGCGGTGTACCAATGGTAAATGCCAAAACAGTCCCTGACGGGACTGTTTTGCTATTGGCCGCTCAGAAGGTGCGGCGGAAGGGTTTCACCACCACGGAGCGATAGATGCCTGCCGCCAGGTATGGCTCGGCATCTGCCCAGGCTTGCGCCTCGGCCAGTGAATCAAACTCCGCAATGATGGTCGAGCCGCTGAACCCGGCGTCGCCCGGCTCATTGCTGTCGATGGCCGGGTGTGGGCCAGCCACCACCAGACGCCCCGCGTCATGCAGCGCCTGCAAACGGGCCAGGTGCGCCGGGCGCTCCGCCTGACGTTTCGCCAGGGTATCGGGGTAATCTTCACAGTAGAACAGATAGAGCATACTTCACCTTTTATATCAGTGGGCTGAATGGGCCTCTACCATAGCCGATTCGGTGGGCTGACGGAAAGGGGGGGTGGATTGCTGAAAAAATGGCCGCCTGCCGTTTTCAGATCAATCAAAGCGAGAGAGTTGCCTCAAGCTTATTGAATATGATTGCTATTTGCATTTAAACTTGCGGCTCCAGAGGAAAAAGAAACATTATGCCGCTAACAACCTTCACATTTCATCGCAGGATCTCACTGCCAGTCGTGCTCTCTGTCGGGCTGCACGCCGCGGTAGTGGGCGGTTTGCTCTATGCCTCATTCAACCGGGAGATCACCCTGCCGCCCCAACAGGAGACGCCGATCAGCGTCACCATGGTCAACCCGGCCGATTTCGCGCCGCCCAAGCCGGTAGAAGCGCCGCCGCAGGCCGAGCCAGAGCCGACGCCGCCGGAGCCGGAGGTGCAGCCTGAGCCGGAACCCGAGCCGCCACCGCCGCCCAAGGCCATCACCATTGAGAAGCCTAAGCCCAAGCCGGTGGAGAAGAAGGTAGAGAAACCCAAACCGAAGCCGAGGCCGAAAGAGGTGGCGAAGCCGGTGAAACGTGAGGTGGAGCCTGCGCCGTCGCCCTTTGAGCAGACGGAAAAAACCGCGACCACCTCCCAGCCAGCGCCAGCCGCGGCGGCCCAGCCGACGGTATCGCAGGGGCCGCGCCCGTTGCAGCGCAGCCAGCCGCTCTATCCGCAGCGCGCCTTTGCCCTGCGCCTCGAGGGGCGTGTTAAGGTGCAGTTTGACGTTGAAGGCGATGGCAGCGTCAGCAATGTGCGGGTGCTCTCCGCTGAGCCGCGCAACATGTTTGAGCGTGAGGTGAAGCAGGCGATGCGCAAATGGCGCTATGACAAGGCCGGCAAAGATCTGGTGGTAACCATTGTGTTCAAGATCAATGGTGGCAGCAGCATCCAGTAAACCGCCATAAAAAAAGCCACGGCCTGTGCCGTGGCTTTTTTGTTTGCGAGGGGAGTTACTCTTCGTCCAGACTGAAGTTGCCTTTCCCGGCGGGCAGGGCGCGTGACTTGCCCTGATCGTCCACCGCCACATAGGTGAACACCGCCTCCGTCGCGCGGTAGCGCTGGCCGAGCGGCTCGGACGAGACCTTCTTCACCCACACCTCGACGTGGATGGTCATCGAGCTACGGCCGGTGCGCACGCAGCGCGCGTAGCAGCACACCACGTCGCCCACCGCGACTGGCTTCAGGAAGGTCATGCCATCCACCCGCACGGTCACCACGCGGCCCTCGGCAATCTCCTTGGCCTGAATTGCGCCGCCCATATCCATCTGCGCCATCAGCCAGCCGCCAAAGATATCGCCATTGGCATTGGTATCCGCTGGCATCGCCAGCGTACGCAGCACCAGCTCGCCGTTGGGTAAACTCTGTTTTTCACTCATGCTCTTGCTTCACAATAAAAAAGAATGTCCCGGCCGCAGCCGGGAGGGGGAGTTATTTTTTTTGCCCTTCAGGCTTTTTTTGCTCTTCCGGCATATGGCGGTAGATATAGATGCCGCTGAACAGGGTAAACACCAGCGTCAGGGCGGTCAGGCCGAAGACCTTAAAGTTGACCCAGACGTTTTGCGGCAGCCAGAAGGCGACATAGATATTGGCCAGACCGCACACCAGGAAAAACAGCGCCCAGGCCAGGTTCAGGCGGCCCCAGGCGTGATCGGGCAGCGTCAGCTCCTTGCCCAGCATCCGCTGGATCAACGGCTTCTTCAGCACCAGCTGGCTGACCAGCAGCGCCGCGGCAAACAGCACGTAGATCACCGTCACTTTCCATTTGATGAACAGATCATCATGGAACACCAGCGTCAGGGTGCCAAACACCGCCACCATGACGAACGTGATCAGGGTCATCTTCTCCACCTTGCGGTACTTTACCCAGGTAAAGACCAGCGCCAGCGCCGTGGCGGCGATCAGCGCGCCAGAGGCGATGTAGATGTCATAAAGCTTGTAAAAGGCAAAAAAGACAATCAGGGGCAGAAAATCAAGAAACTGCTTCATAATTCATTCCAGTAGCGATCCATCGTCCGACTATACCGGATTCAATGGGGGCTGTGTATCTCGGGGCACCGTGCATTATCCGCCTGTCAGGGCGGCAGTGCGCGTATTTTATACAAGGTGGCGGCCAGAAAGGCAAAGGGCGCCCGCAGGCGCCCTTTGGGGCAGTGCGCTTAGGCGCGCAACAGCATGTAGAGACGGTAGAGATAGATCAGCAGCATGGCGGAGATGAGGTTGCTCAGCGCTGTCATCACCACGGTGGCGACGGTTGGCGTCAGCGCCGTCAGCTGGCTGATCAAAAACAGCAGCAGCAGTTTGGCCGCCAGCCAGAGCATCATCGCTGGCACCACCAACTTCACGTTGGCGTAGGCGAGGCGGGCGCTCTGGCGGATCGCCGCCACCACGCCCATCCGCTCGCTCGCCACCATCACCGGCGCCAGCGACACCGCAATGGCAATCAGCACGCCCGGCAGGATAAACAGCATCAGGCCGAGCTGGATCAGCAGCGTGCAGATAAACATCAGCAGCAGCAAGCGCGGCAGGATCGGCGCGGACGCCCCCAGCGCACGCAGCACGCTGGTCGGCTGTCGCTCAGACACCATGCGGATCAGCGTCAGCATCCCGCCGGCCAACAGCACATTGCCCACCAGCGCGGAGAAGGTCGCCGCGGCAGAGACTTTCAGCAACACCATCTGCTGCTCCGGGGACATCTGCTGGATAATCTCCTGCAGCCCCATGCCAGCCGTTGAGGTCAGGTCACTCTCTGCATTGGCCAGAATGGCAAGCTGGCCGCTGTCAGGGGTAAAGGCCTGATTCAGCAAGACAGAAATAAAGGCAGTCAGCAGCGCCAGCAACAGGATGCTGGCAAGCTGGTTGCGCATAAAATTAAAACTGTCACGGTACAACGTGTTGGCCGTGATGGGCATGAAAACTCCTTGGCGACAATCAAATCAGTAAGCCGCTGATTGTAACCTGTTACGGACCAGTGTGGCACCCCGCGTTCAGCGTCAGGGCGTCATCCGGCGGCAGAGTGACCGGCAGGGGCGGCAGGCCATAGCGCGCCCGCGCCCGGTCGCAGGCATCATTATGCACGCCGTTCTCACCGGATTGGTCAAACTCCCGGCACGGGGTCGGCCGGTTCAAATAGATGGAGCAGGAGACAGCGTGTCCAATATCGCCCTCAAGCGCGACGCAGCGCGGCGATTTACTGTTGGTTCCTTGCATGCAACGAAGAAACGGGGTCAGCGGCTCGGTACGATCGACAGGCACAACCCCGCCACCGTCCTCCGCTTCAGCCCAATAGAAAGAGACCCGGAAATGGGCGCAGCAGGCGCCACAACTGACACAAGGATTAAGATGTTCGCTCATCTTGATTACCCACCGACTCCTTACGGCTTCGAACCAAAACCCACAGGGAGTGAGCAACTTACCCACGCCCCCCACGTTACGCAAATGAAATTTTAAGCCAAAAAAGCCCCGAGAAAAGTGACCTGCTTTTGATCTAGATCAATTCATTGTTTTTTAATGAAATCAGCAAGAAGTGACGGGATGACACCTTTGTCAAATCAATGTAAAGATGCGCACGCATTCAAAATATAAATGCAATGACATTAACTATTTACGCGTGAAGGTGTTTGAGCCAAAAGGAGTGGAAAATGAAGAAGGCGTCTTGGATTCTGCTGGCCGCGGCGGCCCTGCCGGCGGTGGTCTCCGCGCATCAGGCCGGGGACATTATCGTCCGGGCCGGGACAGCGACGGTGCGCCCGACCGAGGGATCGGACAATGTGCTGGGGCTTGGCCCGTTCAATGTCGATAACAATACCCAGCTAGGGCTGACCTTCAGCTATCTGGTGACCGACAACATCGGCGTGGAGTTGCTGGCGGCGACGCCCTTCAAGCATAAGATTGGCCTGCAATCCACGGGCACCATCGCCGAGGTGAAGCAACTGCCGCCAACCCTGATGGCGCAGTACTACTTCGGCGACAAACAGGACAAATTGCGCCCCTATCTGGGCGTGGGCGTCAACTACACCACCTTCTTTGATGAGAAGTTCAATGACACCGGCACTTCAGCGGGACTGAGCGATCTCAGCCTGAAGGACTCGTGGGGCATCGCGGGTCAGGCGGGGCTGGACTACAACCTGAACGCGCACTGGCTGCTGAATATGTCGGTCTGGTGGATGAACATTGAAACCAAGGCACGCTTCAATGCTGGCGGTGAGCACCAGAGCATCGACACGCGCATCGATCCCTGGGTGTTTATGTTTGGGGCGGGCTACCGCTTCTGATCGCCAGAGGCAAAAAAGGCGCACCGGGGTGCGCCTTTTTTATGCGGCTGCCGCGTTACTTGATCTGCATCGCGTTCTCAACCGACTTCACGCCTGTCACCTGGCGCGTCACTTGGACGGCATGGTTGGCGTCCGCCATGGAGCTGACAAACCCGCTCAGCTGCACGCGGCCCTTGAAGGTTTCTACATTGATCTCACGGGATTTCAGCGAGTCATCCGCCAGCAGGGCAGATTTCACCTTGGTGGTCACCACGGTGTCATCGATATAGCCGCCGGTGCCCTCGGATTTGGCGGTCGGCGCGCAGGCCGACAGGGTCAGCGCCACCATCAGCGCCATGCACATTGCAGATAAGGCTTTAAATAACTTCATATCCATTCTCCATGTCAATTTAGGGTGGCGAGCGCCACGGCCAACGGCTGCGGCCAGCGCAGGTTCAATAAGTCTGGTAGATAGATGGCGATTCGACAAATCGACAGGAGAAATAAGTAGCACAAAGAACGCCTTACCGCACAAAAGGGTAAGGCGTGGGGGAACTAGCGGCGGGTGGCGGCCTTCATCTCACGCACAAACGCGCCAAGCTGGCTGAGCATCTCCGCCGGCTGCGTGTGGTGGCGCTCAATGATACGCACAATCGCCGAGCCAGAGATCGCCCCGGCTGCGCCGGCGGCCAGCGCCTCGCGTACCTGCGCAGGCTCAGAGATGCCAAAACCCTGCAACGGCGGCGCGGCCTGATACTCCGCCAGCTTGTCAATCAGGTGGCCGAGCGGCAACTGGGCGCGCTGCTCGGTGCCGGTCACCCCGGCGCGCGACAGCAGGTAGGTGTAGCCACGGCCGTGGGCCGCCACCTCGCGCAGCAGTTCATCATCGGCGTTGGGCGGGCAGATGAAGATCGGGGCGATCTGGTGGCGCAGGGCGGCGGTACGGAACGGCGCGGACTCCTCCAGCGGCACATCCGCCACCAACACCGAGTCAACGCCCACTTCGGCGCAGCGCTGGTAGAAGGCATCGATGCCCTTGTGGAACACCAAATTGGCGTACATCAGCAGGCCAATCGGCAGGGTCGGGTGCTTCTGGCGGATCGCCGCCAGCATCTCGAAACAGCGGTTGGGCGTCACGCCAGCGGCGAAGGCGCGCAGCGTGGCGTTCTGGATGGTTGGGCCATCCGCCAGCGGATCGGAGAAGGGGATGCCCAGCTCCAGCGCATCCGCCCCGGCTTCCACCAGCGTATCGACAACCGCCAGGGAGAGCTCCGGGTTAGGGTCGCCAAGGGTAACAAACGGGACGAAGGCCCCCTCCTTGCGGGTTGCCAGCTCGGTAAAACGTTGCTGATAGCGTTCCATTAGATCTCTCCCCGTGTTTTCAAAATGTCGTGAACGGTGAAGATGTCCTTGTCACCACGGCCGGACAGATTCACCACCAGAAGCTGCTCTTTTTCCGGCTCCTGCTTGATCATCTTCAGCGCATGGGCCAGCGCGTGGGAGGACTCCAATGCCGGGATGATGCCCTCGCTGCGGCAGAGCGCCTTGAAGGCGTCCAGCGCCTCCTCATCGGTGACCGAGACATACTCGGCGCGGCCAATGCTGTTGAGGTGGGCGTGCTGCGGGCCGACGGAGGGGAAATCCAGCCCGGCGGAGATGGAGTAGGACTCCTCAATCTGCCCATCTTCGGTCTGCATCATCGGCGCTTTCATGCCGAAGTAGATGCCGACCTTGCCATGCTTGAGCGGCGCGCCATGCTGGCCGCTCTCAATGCCCAGCCCGGCAGGCTCCACGCCAATCAGGCCGACCGACTCCTCTTCGATGAAGTCCGCAAACATGCCGATGGCGTTGGAGCCGCCGCCGACACAGGCCAGCACCGCATCCGGCAGGCGGCCTTCGCGCTCCAGCACCTGCGCCTTGGTCTCTTCGCCAATCATGCGCTGGAACTCACGCACCAGCGTCGGGTAGGGGTGCGGGCCAGCGGCGGTGCCGAGCATGTAGTGGGCGGTCTCGTAGCTGCCCGACCAGTCGCGCAGCGCCTCGTTACAGGCATCCTTCAGCGTGGAGGAGCCGCTGTGCACCGGGATCACCTCCGCGCCCATCAGCCGCATACGGAAGACGTTCGGCGACTGACGCGCGATATCTTTCGCGCCCATATAGATGCGGCACTTCAGGCCGAGCAGCGCGGAGGCGAGGGCAGAGGCCACGCCATGCTGGCCAGCGCCGGTCTCTGCGATGATCTCTGTCTTGCCCATCCGCTTCGCCAGCAGCGCCTGACCGAGCACCTGATTGGTTTTGTGCGCGCCGCCGTGCAGCAGATCCTCGCGCTTCAGATAGAGCTTGGTGCGGGTGCCGGCGGTCAGGTTGCGGCACAGGGTCAGGGCGGTGGGGCGACCGGCGTAGTTTTTCAGCAGTTCCATAAACTCAGCCTGGAACGCCGGGTCGCGCTGGGCGCTGACAAAGGCCTCTTCCAGCTGTTTCAGCGCCGGCACCAGGATTTGCGGCACATACATGCCGCCAAATTCGCCAAAGTAGGGATTAAGTAGAGTCATGCTATCAGTCCTGTCGGTAAAGACGGTGAAACGGCGCGCCTCAGTAGGCGCGCAACGTCTGGAATACGGCCATCACTTTCGCGGCATCCTTGATGCCAGGTGCCTGCTCAACGCCGGAGTTGAAATCCAGCCCGGCGCAGCCCAACTGGGCCGCCTGCACGCAGTTGTCAGCGCTCAGGCCACCGGCCAGCAGCACATTCTCCAGCGGCTGCCCGGCCAGCAGGCCCCAATCGAAGCGCTGGCCGGTGCCGCCCGCGCCGTTGTCCAGCACATAGCGGTCAACGTGGCGCAAATCGCGCGCGGGCAGGTGGTCGCGAACCGAAAGCGCCTTCCAGAGGCGGCAGGCGGCGGGCAGTGCCTCACGCAACGCATCGATGTAAGCCTGATCCTCCGCGCCATGCAATTGCACCGCATGTAACCCCAGCGTGGCGGCAACATCCGCCACCTCGGCCACCGGCTGGTCGCTGAACACGCCGACATACTTCAGCGGCGCGCCCGCCATCACCTGTTGCGCCTGCGCAATGCTGACGCAGCGCGGCGAGCGGGCGGCGAAGATCAGCCCGCCATAGGCGGCCCCGGCCTCTGCCGCGGTCTGGGCGTCCTGCGCGCGGGTCAGGCCGCACACCTTGTTTTCACCCAGCATCACCCGGCGCACCGCCGCACCCAGATCCTCCTCGGCCATCAGCGCGCTGCCAATCAGGAAGCCGTTGGCGAAGCGGCTCAGGGCGCGTACCTGGCCGTAGGTGTTGATGCCGGACTCGCTGATCACCGTCACGCCCGGAGGCAGCAGCGGCGCGAGGCGGCGGGTGCGGTCGAGGTCGATGCTCAGGTCACGCAAATCGCGGTTATTGATGCCCACCACTTTGGCGCCGAGGCGCACCGCGCGGGCCGCCTCCTCCTCGCTGATCACCTCGGTCAGCACGCCCATCTTCAGGCTGTGTGCCACCTCCGCCAGCTGGCGGTACTGCTCATCATCCAGCACCGAGAGCATCAGCAGGATGGCGTCGGCCTGATAGTGGCGCGCCAGATAGATCTGGTAGGGATCAATAATGAAATCCTTGCACAGCACCGGCTGGGTCGCCACGGCGCTCACCTGCGGCAGGAAGTCAAAACTGCCCTGAAAATACTTCTCATCGGTCAGCACCGAGATGGCGGAGGCATACTGCTTATAGACGCCAGCGATCTGTGCCGGGTCGAAATCCTCGCGGATCAGCCCCTTGGAGGGCGATGCCTTTTTGCACTCCAGAATGAAGGCGGTGCGGGCGCCCTGAAGCGCGTGGTAGAAGCTGCGCTGGCTGGGGCCAAGCAGATGTTCAAACTCGGCCAGCGGCTGTTGCTGCTGGCGGGCCGCAACCCAAACTGCCTTGTCACGGACGATCCGGTGGAGCACGGTTTCCTGCATCACTCACTTATCCTCTTGCTGCCAATGCACTGACACGCTGGTAGGCGTCGCCGCTGCGGATCACCGCCAGCGCCTGTTGCGCGTTCTGTTTAATCTCTTCCTGGCCAAACAGCTTCAGTAACAGCGCGACATTGGCGGCCACCGCCGCCTCATGCGCGGGTTCACCTTTACCTTGTAACAAGCGTGCCAGAATGTCACGGTTTTCTTCCGGCGCGCCGCCCTGCAACGCCTCAAGCGGGTAGCTCGGCAAACCGAAGTCGGCCGGGGTGAGCTGATAGTGGCTGATCTCGCCCTGATTCAGCTCCGCCACCTGGGTCGGCGCGTGGATGGCCACCTCATCCATGCCGCCGCCGTGCACCACCGCCGCGCGCTGGTAGCCGAGGGTGCGCAGGGTTTCGGCGATCGGCAGCACCAGTTCCGGGCTGTAGACGCCAATCAGCGCCAGCGGCGGCCGTGCCGGATTGATCAGCGGCCCCAGCACGTTGAACAGCGTGCGGGTTTTCAACTGTTGGCGCACCGGCATCGCGTGGCGGAACCCGGTGTGGTACTGAGGCGCGAACAGGAAGCAGACGCCCAGATCGTCCAGCGCCTGACGCGCCTCGGCCGCTGGCAGGTCAAGACGGATGCCAAAGGCCGCCAGCAGGTCAGAGGAGCCGGAACGGCTGGAGACGCTGCGGTTGCCATGCTTGGCGACGCGTACCCCGCAGGCCGCCGCCACAAAGGCGCTGGCGGTGGAGATGTTGATGCTGTTGCTGCCGTCGCCGCCGGTGCCAACGATGTCGGCAAACAGGTAGTCCGGGCGCGGGAAGGGCTGGGCATCCGCCAGCAGCGCCTGTGCGGCACCGGCAATCTCCTCCGGCCGCTCGCCGCGCACCTTCATGCTGATCAGCGCCGCCGCCAGCTGCTCTGGGGCCAGTTCGCCCTGGATAATCGCGCCAAACAGCTGGCGGCTCTCCGCCTGGCTCATGGTGCCAGCGCGGTAGAGGCGCTCAAGGATGGCGGCGTTGCTCTCGTGGGTGAGGGTAGTCATGGCTCTCTCTCCTTGTCTCAGGCCAACGCCCAGGCCAGGGTCTGCTCCAGCAGACGCGCGCCCTGTGAGCTTAAAATGGATTCAGGGTGGAACTGGAAACCGCAGACGCGGTCGGCATCGTGGCGCACCGCCATCACCATCCCATTGAAGCGGGCGTTGACCTGCAACCCCTGCGGGATGTCGCTGCCCACCAGCGAGTGGTAGCGCGCCACCGGCAGCGGGTTTGGCAGGGCGGCGAACATCGCCTCGCCATCGTGCTCCACCAACGACGCCTTGCCATGCAGGATCTCACCGGCCTGCCCGACGTGGCCGCCATAGGCCTCAACAATCGCCTGATGGCCGAGGCAGATGCCGATGATCGGCAGCTGGCCGCGCAGGCGCTGCAACAGCTGTGGCATACAGCCCGCCTCAGAGGGCGCGCCGGGGCCGGGTGACAGCATCAGGATCGGCTGTTCCATCTCTTTTAGCTTATTGATGATGGTGTCGGCCGGGATATGGTTGCGGTAGATCACCACCCGGTGGCCGAAGGTGCGCAGTTGGTCCACCAGGTTGTAGGTAAAGGAGTCAACGTTATCGAGCAGCAGAATATCGGCCATCAGAACACCTCCCGGGCGTGATGTGCGGTAGCAATGGCGCGCAGCACGGCGCGGGCTTTGTTGCGGGTCTCATCGGCTTCCGCCTGCGGCACGGAGTCCAGCACCACACCGGCACCGGCCTGAATGGTGGCGATGCCCTCCTCGACATAGGCGGAGCGGATGACGATGCAGGTGTCGAGGTCGCCGTGGGCGGTCAGGTAGCCCACCGCGCCGCCGTAGCTGCCGCGTCGGCTCTGCTCGGAAGCGGCAATCAGCTGCATGGCGCGCACCTTCGGCGCGCCGCTCAGGGTACCCATGTTCATGCAGGCCTGATAGGCGTGCAGCACATCCAGATCGTGGCGCAGGGTGCCCACCACCCGCGACACCAGATGCATCACGAAGGAGTAGCGATCCACCTTGGTCAAATCCGCGACGTAGCGGCTGCCCGGCTCGCAGATGCGCGCCAGATCGTTGCGCGCCAGATCCACCAGCATCAGGTGCTCGGCCAGCTCTTTGTGGTCGGTGCGCATCTCCAGCTCAATGCGGCTGTCGAGATCGCGATCCAGCGAGCCATCGGCATGGCGGCCACGCGGGCGGGTGCCGGCAATCGGGTAGATCTCAATCTGGCGGCTCTCGGCGTCATACTTCAGGGCGCTCTCCGGCGAAGCGCCGAACAGCTGGAAGTCGTTGTCCTGCATGAAGAACATATAGGGGCTGGGGTTGCTCTCCTTCAGGGTCTGGTAGGCGGCCAGCGGTGACGGGCAGGGCAGGGAGAAGCGGCGCGACGGCACCACCTGGAAGATCTGCCCCTCGCGGATCGCCGCCTGCAACCCGCTGACCACCGCGCCAAACGCCTCGTCGCTCTGGTTGCAGCTCAGCGCCATGTCCTGCACCGCCGGGCGCGGGATGGCGTACGCCGGTTGCTGCACCTGATGCTGCACCTGCTCCAGCCGCTGTTGCAGCCGTTGGCGCTCGCTGGCGGAGGGGGTGAACAGGCTGGCCTGAATGCGGCAGGCGCGCGTCTGGTGATCCAGCACCAGCAGGGTCTCGGCCAGATAGAAGCAGTAGTCCGGGCAGCGCTGGTCGGCCCGCAGCGGCGGCAGCTCCTCAAACCCGGCCACCAGATCATAGGCAAACAGGCCGCCGAGGAACATCGCCTCGCGCTCCTCGACCGGGCTGTTGACCAGCGCCAACAGGCGGCGCAGCGCGTCAAACACCGACAGCGATTGCAGGCGGGCATCCTCATCCTGCAACGGGTCAATGGCCGGGAAGGTCAGCTCGCGGCCGTTTGGCCGTACACACACGGCCACCTCTGGCGGCAGCGCCGCATCCAGCAGAGGCAGCAGCGACGCGCCGTTGGCGGTCAGCGCCTGAATGGAGACTTCGCGACCCAGCGCGGTGATGCGCAATGCACTGTCAACGATCAGCAGGCTCTTCAGGTTCTCCTTGCTGGTGATCTCGGCGGACTCCAGCAGCAGCGTGGCCGGGCGTGCGCCGCACAGCTGGTTGAACAGGGTGGTCGGGTCATTGCGGTAGAGGCCGCTGACGCTCAGTAACTCCAGATCGGGACGAGGTGTGTTCATTTTTATTGTTCCTGCCTAGTTTTAAGCCACAAAAAAACCCGCGGGGTGCGGGCTTCTGCAAATCGACACTCTGATAACAGAGATGCGTGATTACGCCGCCCGCCAAAGGGAGAAGCGCCACCAACCAAGTCGGGTCATCTGCATCGTTTTCATTATCAGGGCCTCATGTCTGTGAACTTGTGTACTAGTTAAATGGTTCAGCGACGCAATGTCAACCCCTCATCCAGATGATTTAACCTGCAATGGCTTGAAATGATAAAAGTGATGAATATGCGATAGGGCTGGCATCTGCTTGCCACTCTGGGGTAACGTGCCGCCACCGCCCCACGGGGCACCACGCTTTTTTGCAGGATGACCATGTTGACTGACGCCACTTCCCCCGCCTTTACCCTGTTCGATCTCCACAGCCACACCACCGCCTCGGACGGCCTGCTGACGCCCGCCGCGCTGGTGGCGCGCGCGGTGGAGATGCGGGTCGGGGTACTGGCGATCACTGACCACGACTGCGTCGAGGGGCTGGCCGCCGCCGCCGAGGCGATTGCCGCGCAGCAACTGCCGCTGCGGCTGGTCAATGGCGTGGAGATCTCCACGCTGTGGGAGAACCACGAGATCCACATCGTCGGCCTGAACATCGAGCCGCAGCACCCGGCCATGCAGGCACTGCTGGCGCAACAGCTCACCTACCGCCACCAGCGGGCGGAGGAGATGGCGCACCGGCTGGAGAAGGCGCACATCCCCGGCGCGCTGGAGGGGGCCTTGCGCTTCGCCAATGGCGGCGCGGTGACACGCGGCCACTTCGCGCGCTTTTTGGTGGAGGCTGGCAAGGCAGACAACATGGCACAGGTGTTCAAAAAGTACCTGGCCAAGGGGAAAACCGGCTATGTGCCGCCGCAGTGGTGTACAATAGAACAGGCCATTGATGTTATTCATCAATCCGGCGGTCAGGCGGTGGTTGCCCACCCTGGCCGCTATGATCTGTCCGCCAAGTGGCTGAAACGCCTGTTGGCCTACTTCGCTGCCCACGGCGGCGACGCGATGGAGGTCGCCCAGTGCCAGCAGGCGCCAAACGAGCGCACGCAACTGGCCGCCTATGCCCAGCAGTTCCAGCTGCTCGCCTCACAGGGATCGGACTTCCACCAGCCCTGCCCGTGGATTGAGCTGGGGCGCAAGCTCTGGCTGCCGGGCGGCGTGGAGCCTGTCTGGCGTGACTGGCCAGCCGCCTGACGGACCCATCAACGATAACGAGGTATTTGATGACCCAGTTTTTTTATGTTCACCCTGAAAACCCGCAACTGCGCCTGATCAATCAGGCGGTAGACGTGCTGCGCAAGGGCGGGGTGATTGTCTATCCTACCGACTCCGGCTACGCCTTGGGCTGCCGCCTGGAAGAGAAGGGGGCGATGGAGCGCATCTGCCGCATCCGCCAGCTCGACAGCAACCACAACTTCACGCTGGTGTGCCGCGACCTGAGCGAGTTATCCACTTATGCCTACGTGGACAACAGCGCCTTCCGCCTGATCAAGAACAACACCCCCGGCCACTACACCTTCATCCTGAAGGCGACCAAAGAGGTGCCGCGCCGCCTGATGAGCGAGAAGCGCAAAACCATCGGCCTGCGCGTGCCCTCCAACCCCATCGCGCTGGCGCTGCTGGATGTGTTGCAGGAGCCGCTGATGTCCACCACCCTGATGCTGCCGGGCAATGACTTCGCCGAGTCTGACCCGGAGGAGATCAAGGAGGTGTTGGGCAAGCAGGTGGATCTGGTGATCCACGGCGGTTTCCTCGGCCAGCAGCCGACCACGGTGGTTGACCTCACGGACACCACGCCAGAGGTGATCCGCGAGGGCGCTGGCGACCCCGCGCCGTTCCGCTAAGGCGTCGCCCGGCCAGCGCGCCGGGCCTCGCGCCCCTTTTTGTGCCATAACTATGGCCCAGGCCGCATTCTGCGCGGCAAACGATTGTCTGCCGAAGGGCTTTGCCAATAAGCTGGTGCTTATTTTTTTGCAGGCAAACGCATGGGCACCTCACTCCCCGAACAGGAAGACCACAGATTGCGCCGCCGGGTATGGCTGGCCGTACTGGCCGGCTGTGGCCTGTTCTGGCTCGGGCTGATTTGGCTGCTCTGCTATTAGCGCGCCGCGTCCTTCCGCTCCCGGCTATAATAGGGAATACAAAGCTGGCTTAACTGTGTATAATGGTCGGCTAAACTTTTTATAAGTATTTGATTTACTTCATAATAGCTTATAACCCCCCATTTCTGGGCCGTGGGTTTTCCCCGGCGGCCCATCTGACGCCTGTGAAGGCGACAACAGAGGTTGCTCAATGAGCGAGAAATTACAGAAAGTTCTGGCGCGGGCCGGTCATGGTTCCCGCCGCGAAATCGAAACCATGATCCAGGCCGGCCGCGTCAGCGTGGATGGCAAAATCGCCACCCTGGGCGATCGGGTCGATGTGAATCCTGGCATGAAAATCCGCATGGATGGTCACGTGGTCTCGATTAAAGAGTCCGCCGAGGCTGTCTGCCGCGTGCTGGCCTACTACAAGCCGGAAGGCGAGCTGTGCACCCGCAGCGACCCGGAAGGGCGCCCGACCGTGTTTGACCGTCTGCCGAAACTGCGCGGCGCGCGCTGGGTGGCCGTAGGTCGTCTGGACGTTAATACCTCCGGGCTGCTGCTGTTCACCACCGACGGTGAACTGGCCAACCGCCTGATGCACCCGAGCCGGGAAGTGGAGCGCGAGTACGCGGTACGCGTCTTCGGCCAGGTTGATGATGACAAGATCAAGCAGCTCAGCCGTGGCGTGCAGCTGGAAGATGGCCCGGCCGCCTTCCGCACCATCAGCTTCCAGGGCGGCGAAGGCCTGAACCAGTGGTACAACGTCACCCTGACCGAGGGGCGCAACCGTGAAGTGCGTCGCCTGTGGGAAGCGGTCGGCGTGCAGGTCAGCCGCCTGATCCGCGTTCGCTACGGCGACCTGCCGCTGCCGAAAGGGCTGCCGCGCGGTGGCTGGAAAGAGCTGGATCTGGCCGAGATCAACTACCTGCGCGAGCTGGTGGAGCTGGACCCGGAGACCGTCAGCAAGCTGCCGGTAGAAAAGGAGCGCCGCCGCGTCAAGGCCAACCAGATCCGCCGCGCCGTGAAGCGCCACAGCCAGGTCTCCCCCGGCCGTCGCAGCGCCCCCAGCAAGCGCGGCTAACCCCCTTCGACCTTCCCCAAACCGCAGCCCAGGCTGCGGTTTTTTATTGAATTTTTCTGAAAATTAGCCGTGAAATTATATGAAAATGGCATTATTTCAGTAATATATTCATCCCTGAATAAAAACAGGCCAGGTTTCAGACGGTTGCCCTCAATAGGAGGGAGAAACCTGTGCTATTAATAGCCAGGCGCAATGCCAGGCGGGCAAGTAAGACAATCACTTAAAGAGCTGGGACTTATATCGATGGACAGATCCGCGTCATGAAAATCTTTTTGGCAACCTTACAATTTTTGACCCGCCTGCCGGTGCCGAGCAACGCCTGTGACCGCATGAGCGTGCATGACTACCCGCGTGGCGTCTACTGGTTCCCGGTGGTGGGGCTGGTGGTGGGAATGTGCTGCACCGTGGTCTATATGCTGACCGCGGGCGCGCTCGGGCCATTGATGGCGGCCATTCTGGCGGTGGTGACCAATGTGCTGGTGACCGGCGCGTTCCACCTCGATGGGCTGGCCGACAGTTGCGACGGGCTGTTTGCCCATGCCCGCCGCGAGCGGGCGCTGGAGATCATGCGTGACAGCCGCATCGGCACCTATGGCGCGGCGGCGGTGCTGCTGACGCTGCTGATGCGCGTCGCCGCCCTCTACCAGATGAGCGTCAGCGGCTACGCCATGCTGCCAGTGCTGCTCGCCACGCCGATGGTCAGCCGCGGCCTGCTGCCGATTCTGATGTTCCGCCAGACCTATGCCCGTGAGGATGGGCTGGGCAACCTCTACATCGGCAAAATTTGCCCGCGCCGTTTCTGGATCACGCTGCTGATCACCGCACTGGGCGTGGCCCTTGTCTGCGGCGTCATGAGCCTGCTGGCCGTGGCGATCACCCTGTTTGTCGGCCTGATCTTCCGCAGCGCGGTACAGGAGAAGATTGGCGGCCAGACCGGCGACACCCTTGGCGCTGGCATTGAACTGTTTGAGGTGGTGTTCTTGCTGGCCCTGCTGTGGCGCTGAGCGCCATCCCCCCGCATTTCCCCCGGCGGCGCCCGCGCCGCCTTTCAACATGGAGAGTGAATCATGAATTCCGTCAACGACATCCTTAACGCCATCGCGCCACCTGACCGCGCGGCGATGGCGCAGGCCCAGACCCGGCTCGATGCGCTGGTGAAGCCGCCCGGCAGCCTTGGTCGGCTGGAGGCGCTGGCGGTACAGCTGGCGGGCATCCGGGGCAGCGGCCGCCCGTTGCAGTTCCCGCAAAAAGAGATTGTGGTGATGGCCGCAGACCACGGCGTCTGGCAGGAGGGGATCACCCCGTCGCCACAGGTGGTGACCGCCATTCAGGCTGGCAATATTCTGCGCGGCGTGGCGGGCGTCAACGCGATGGCGAAAATCGCTGGCGCGGCCGTGACGCTGGTGGACACCGGCATCATTGGCGGCCCGGTGCCGGGCGCAGTGGCATGCCATCAGGGCGAGGGCAGCGGCAACATCGCCCGTGGCCCGGCAATGACGCGCGAACAGGCGGAACAGCTGCTGCTGTGGGGCGCCAACTGGGTGGCCGAGCGGGTAGCGCAGGGCCTGACGGTGCTGGGCGTGGGTGAGCTGGGGATGGGCAACACCACCCCGGCCGCGGCGGTGATTGCCGCCATCACTGGCCAGCCGCCTGAGCAAGTAGCCGGGCTGGGTGCCAACCTGCCGCCGACGCAGCTGGGGCACAAGGTGGCGGTGATTGAGCAGGCGCTGGCGATCAACCGGCCACAGGCGAACGATGGCCTGGAGGTGCTGGCGAAGGTCGGCGGCTTTGATCTGGTGGCGATGAGCGGCGCGATGTTAGGCGCGGCAGCGGCTGGCATCCCGGTGGTGCTGGATGGCTTCCTCTCCTACGCCTCGGCGCTGGCCGCCTGCCAGATTGCGCCAGCCGTCTGGGCCTACCTGATCCCCTCCCACACCTCTGCCGAGCGCGGCTCGCAGATTGCGCTAACGCACCTGCGGCTACAGCCCTACCTCGATCTCTCCCTGCGGCTGGGCGAGGGCAGCGGCGCGGCGCTGGCCTTCAACCTGATTGACGCCGCCTGCGCCATGCACAATGAGATGGCGACGCTGGCGGAGTGCAATATCGCCCTCTGAGTTACCAGTCGATCCCCTTCTGCGCCATGATGCCGGCGTCGAAGGCGTGTTTCACCGGGCGCATTTCGCTGACCGTGTCGGCCTGCTCCAGCAGGTCGCGGTGGCAGCCGCGCCCGGTGATGATCACCGTCTGGTGGGCCGGGCGCGCCGCCAGCGCCGCCATCAGCTCCGCCAGATCGAGGTAGCCGTAACTCACCATGTAGGTCAGCTCATCGAGCAGCACCAGATCGAGCGTCTCATCGGCCAGCATCCGCTTGCCATGTTGCCACACCGCCTGGCAGGCGGCGGTGTCGGTGTCGCGGTTCTGCGTCTCCCAGGTGAAGCCGGTCGCCATCACCTGGAACTCGACGCCGTGCGGCTCCAGCAGGTTGCGCTCGCCGTTCGGCCACTCCCCCTTGATGAACTGGATCACCCCGGCGCGCAGGCCGTGGCCCACCGCGCGCGTCACGGTGCCGAAGGCGGCGGTGGTCTTGCCCTTGCCGTTGCCGGTGAACACCATCAGCAGGCCACGTACCTCTTGGGCGGCGGCGATGCGGGCGTCAACCTGCTCTTTCAGTTTTTGCTGGCGTTGCTGGTGTCTGTCGCTCATCTCGGCCTCACTCCGCCGGGCCGGGCTTGCGGCCCGGTTGTGCGTCAAAGCTGATGCCAGTCTTGCGGCGGCTGTCATCGCCCATCAAATAGAGGTAGAGCGGCATGATGTCGGCGGGCGTCTTCAGCTTGTTGGCGTCCTCCTGCGGGAAGGCGGAAGCGCGCATCGCGGTGCGGGTGCCGCCGGGGTTGATGCAGTTGACGCGCAGGGTGGAATGTTTGTACTCCTCCGCCAATACTTGCATCATCCCCTCGGTGGCAAATTTGGAGACCGAGTAGGCCCCCCAGCCCGCGCGCCCCTCGCGGCCGACGCTGGAGCTGGTGAACACCAGCGAGCCGCCGCTGGATTTCAGCAGCAGCGGCAGCAGCGCCTGCGTGAGGATAAAGGTGGCGTTGACGTTGACCTGCATCACCTGTTGCCACAGGTCGCTGTCCTGTTGCGCCATGGGCGCGATCTCGCCCAACAGGCCAGCGTTGTGCAGCACGCCATCCAGACGCGGCACTTGCTGCGCCAGCGTGTCGGCCACGGCCTGGCACTGCGCCGGCGTGGCGGTCAGCAGATCCAGTGTGATCACCTGTGCCGGTTTCAGCCCGGCCTGCGCGATGCGCTGTTGCACCGCCAGCAGCTTCTCCTCGGTACGGCCCAGCAGGATCACGCGCGCGCCGAAGCGGGCGTAGGTCAGGGCGGCCTCGCGGCCAATGCCGTCACCGGCACCGGTCACCAGAATGATGCGGTTGTCCAATAGGTTGCTTTTCGGATGGTAGTGCATGGGGAAGTCCTCTCGCGTGGCTGGGGTGCCGGCGGCGTGGGCCGGTCACAAAATGCCAGGATGGCGGCGGGAGCCTGGCTCAACCTGCTCGCCACCCTGGTGCGAAATCGTGGGTGTGAAGAATATTGAACGTATATGCCTCAAATGGATCGACATTTCAATGAATAACCATCATTTCCTCTGGTTTTGTAACAAAACCGCGCAACGCTGCGGCGCTTTGCGCATCAGGCAAGACGGCGCGGTGGGAAATGGCTAAGATAACCCATAGATGTTAACTGACAGAAAAAGGCGGAAATTCGTGGAGTTATTCTCTCTGTATGGGCTGTTTCTGGCCAAAGTCATCACGCTGGTGGTGGCAATCGGTGCGCTGGTGGTACTGGTGTTCAGCCTGAAGGCGCGCAAGGCGCAGCGTCCGGGCGAGCTGCACCTGACGGATCTCTCCAAACAGTACCGGGAGATGCAGCAGGAGATGCGTTCATCGCGTCTGGACGAGGCAGCGCGCAAGGCACAGGACAAGGTGCTGAAAAAGAGCCGCAAGGCCGAGGCCAAACAGGCCAAACTGAACGCCAAACAGGGCGTCAACAGCGGCAAGCCCTGCCTCTATGTGCTTGATTTCAAGGGCAGCATCGATGCCCATGAGGTGGCGTCGCTGCGTGAGGAGATCACCGCCGTGCTGGCGGTGGCCACACCGCAGGATGAGGTACTGTTGCGACTGGAAAGCCCCGGCGGGGTGGTGCACGGCTACGGCCTTGCCTCCTCCCAACTGACGCGCCTGCGACAGGCGGGCATCCGCCTGACGGTGGCGGTGGACAAAGTGGCGGCCAGCGGCGGCTACATGATGGCCTGCGTGGCGGATCGCATCATCGCCGCGCCGTTTGCCATCGTCGGCTCGATTGGCGTAGTCGCACAGATCCCCAACTTTAACCGTCTGTTGAAGAAAAATGATATTGATGTGGAGCTGCACACCGCTGGCCAGTTCAAGCGTACGTTGACGCTGTTTGGTGAGAATACTGAGCAGGGGCGTGAGAAGTTCCGCGAGGATCTCGACGAAACCCACCAGCTGTTCAAGACCTTCGTCAAGCAGCAGCGCCCGTCACTGGACATTGACAGCGTGGCAACCGGCGAGCACTGGTTTGGCCTGCAGGCGCGTGAAAAGGGGCTGGTGGACGCCATCGGCACCAGTGACGATCTGCTGATTGCCGAGATGGAGAACCATGAGGTGATCAGTGTGCGTTTCCGCCGTCGCAAGCGGATGATGGATCGCTTCACGGGCAGCGCCGCTGAGAGCCTTGACCGGCTGATGTTGCGCTGGTGGCAGCGTGGTGAAAAACCGATGTTATAAGAAAGGAAAAGGGGCGTTAGCCCCTTTTTTCATGATGATTAATTCTCTAAAAAATATTTATCAGAGAAATAGGTCGCCAGGTATTTAAACATATTAAATACCGCCGTGCTTTTCGCCGTCGGCAACCCCTGAGCATCAAGGAAAAACTCCCCGCTGAATACCAGTATATCCCCGTTTTGCCTGACATCGGTGGTCACCATGCCGTGCAAATAATCTTCATGTGCCCTGATTATAATATTGGCTTCTTCCAGCAAACGCTGTTTGGAAATCGCCGTTCTATTTTTGTTCATCCTGATGACTCCACAGCTGATTATGTGCGCCCAGTCTAATGCTGACGGCCAAAACCCGCAAATCTGATGGGGTTATCAGTCGCGAAATCGGGGATTGGCGAAAATGCGTAATCCATGCTAATTAGGTTGCGTGGCGTTTTTTATCAGGTAGAGTGTGGGCTTTCGCGCCGGCAGGTGGAAGATTTACTTTACGCTCAGCCCTTTGTTGGCGCTGACCCCCGGCCAGGGAGCAGGCGGCCAGCGATGGCGTGGTGGAGCCTGAGGGCAAAGCCGGGCCGATTGCGGCAGTGATGAGCAGTCAGAGGGACAATGATAAAAAACGTCTTGATCTCCAGCCTCACTGTCGCAATATAAAAAAAGGATGCAGATTGCTGCGGCATAACGGGATAAAAAACTTCTTTTTCGGAAGAATTAATTTAGGTAAAGGTAAATATGGGAAAAGCTCTCGTAATAGTTGAGTCCCCGGCAAAAGCCAAAACGATTAATAAATATTTGGGCAATGACTACGTGGTGAAGTCCAGCGTCGGTCATATCCGCGATTTGCCCACCAGCGGCTCGGCCGCGAAAAAAAATGCAGAATCTTCCGAAGAAAAAGCCAAGAAAAAAGTAAAAAAGGATGAGAAAGCAGCGCTGGTCAACCGCATGGGCGTCGACCCTTATCACGGCTGGCAGGCGCAGTATGAGATCCTGCCGGGCAAAGAGAAGGTGGTGTCGGAGCTGAAATCTCTGGCGGAAAACGCTGACCACATCTATCTCGCAACCGACCTTGACCGCGAAGGGGAAGCCATCGCCTGGCACCTGCGGGAAGTGATCGGCGGCGATGACAAGCGCTTCAGCCGGGTGGTGTTCAACGAGATCACCAAAAACGCCATCCAGCAGGCGTTCAACCAGCCGGGCGAACTGAATATCGACCGTGTGAATGCCCAACAGGCGCGCCGCTTTATGGACCGCGTGGTGGGTTACATGGTCTCGCCGCTGCTGTGGAAGAAGATCGCCCGTGGCCTGTCAGCAGGCCGGGTGCAGTCCGTGGCGGTGCGGCTGGTGGTGGAGCGCGAGCGCGAAATCAAGGCGTTCGTGCCAGAGGAGTACTGGGAGCTGCACGCCCAGCTGAATAATGCCGATGCCCAGCTGATGATGGAGGTGACCCACCTCCATGACAAACCGTTCAAGCCGGTCAACCGCGAGCAGACCCACGCCGCCGTCGCGCTGCTGGAGAAGGCGCGCTACACGGTGCGCGACCGCGAAGACAAACCGACCAGCAGCCGCCCGAGCGCGCCCTTCATTACTTCCACGCTGCAACAGGCCGCCAGTACCCGCCTGAGCTTTGGCGTGAAGAGGACCATGATGATGGCGCAGCGCCTGTATGAGGCCGGCCACATCACCTATATGCGTACTGACTCCACCAACCTGAGCAAGGATGCGGTGGAGATGGTGCGCGGCTACATCGGCAGCGAGTTCGGCGACCAGTACCTGCCGAAAGAGGCGAACACCTACAGCAGCAAAGAGAACTCCCAAGAGGCGCACGAGGCGATCCGTCCATCGGATGTACAGGTGCAGGCGGAGCAGCTGAAGGACATGGAAGCGGACGCGCAGAAGCTCTACCAGCTGATCTGGCGCCAGTTCGTGGCCTGTCAGATGACGCCAGCGAAATATGACTCCACCACCCTGACGGTGCAGGCAGGCGACTACCAGCTGCGTGCCCGTGGCCGCATCCTGCGCTTTGATGGCTGGACGCGGGTGATGCCTGCGCTGCGCAAGGGTGACGAAGATCGCACGCTGCCTAACGTGGCGATCGGCACCGAGCTGACGCTGCAACAGCTGTTGCCAAGCCAGCACTTCACCAAGCCGCCGGCACGCTTCAGCGAAGCCTCGCTGGTCAAGGAGCTGGAGAAGCGCGGCATTGGCCGTCCGTCAACCTATGCTTCCATCATCTCGACCATTCAGGATCGCGGCTATGTGCGGGTAGAGAACCGCCGCTTCTACGCCGAGAAGATGGGTGAGATCGTGACCGACCGTCTGGAGGAGAACTTCCGCGAGCTGATGAACTATGACTTCACCGCCCGCATGGAGGATGACCTCGATCAGGTGGCCAACAATCAGGCTGAGTGGAAAGCGGTGCTGGATGGCTTCTTCGAAGACTTCAGCCACCAGCTGGAGCAGGCGGAGCGCGACCCAACCGAAGGCGGTATGCGCCCGAACCAGATGGTGCTGACGGACATTGACTGCCCGACCTGCGGCCGCAAAATGGGCATCCGCACCGCCAGCACCGGCGTATTCCTCGGCTGCTCCGGCTATGCGCTGTCACCGAAAGAGCGCTGCAAAACCACCATCAATCTGGTGCCGGAAAATGAGGTACTGAACGTGCTGGAGGGCGAAGACGCCGAAACCAATGCGTTGCGCGCCCGCCGTCGCTGCCCGAAATGCGGCACGGCGATGGACAGCTACCTGATCGACAACCAGCGCAAGCTGCACGTCTGCGGCAACAACCCGGCCTGTGAAGGCTATGAGGTGGAAGAGGGCGAGTTCCGCCTGAAAGGCTACGACGGCCCGGTGGTGGAGTGCGAGAAGTGCGGCTCAGAGATGCACCTGAAGATGGGGCGTTTCGGCAAGTACATGGGCTGTACCAACGAGGCGTGCAAAAACACCCGCAAAATCCTGCGCAATGGCGAAGTGGCGCCACCGAAGGAGGATCCGGTGCCGCTGCCAGAGTTGCCGTGCGAGAAGTCTGACGCCTACTTCGTGCTGCGTGACGGCGCGGCGGGTGTCTTCCTGGCGGCCAATACCTTCCCGAAATCGCGCGAAACCCGCGCGCCGCTGGTGGAGGAGCTGGCCCGCTTCCGCGATCGCCTGCCAGAGAAGCTGGTCTATCTGGCGGATGCGCCGGTCGCTGACCCGGAAGGCAACAAAACCTTGGTGCGCTATAGCCGCAAAACCAAACAGCAGTATGTCTCCTCGGAGAAGGAGGGCAAAGCCACCGGCTGGTCTGCCTTCTACGTGGATGGCAAATGGGTGGAAGGCAAAAAATAACCTCTTGTCCCACCAATGAAAAAAACCAGCGTGCAAACGCTGGTTTTTTTATAGCCCGTGGATCTATTATCAGGCACCGATATAAATTAATCGCCATAGATAATAAATGGTGACGTCAGCCAGCCGGGGATCTATACATCGCCGCTCTATTCGATATAATGGTTATATAAAATAGCTTTTTATTCTAATATGCTATTTATCGACTGACATTTTGCGCCCTGGCGTTTATCCGCGCGGCGTTATCGCCATACCATGCGACCTCTCACTTGCCTGGCTACCCGCGGGGCAGGGCGAAACCTAGGACGGTAAAGATATGAAATTGCAGCAGCTTCGTTACATTGTGGAAGTGGTCAATCACAACCTCAACGTCTCCTCCACCGCTGAGGGGCTGTACACCTCCCAGCCCGGCATCAGCAAACAGGTGCGGATGCTGGAGGATGAGCTGGGCATTCAGATCTTTGCCCGTAGCGGCAAGCACCTTACTCAGGTCACGCCAGCCGGGCAGGAGATCATCCGCATCGCCCGTGAAGTGCTCTCCAAGGTGGACGCCATCAAGGCGGTCGCTGGCGAGCACACCTACCCGGACAAAGGCTCGCTCTATGTCGCCACCACCCATACGCAGGCGCGCTACGCCCTGCCAACGGTGATCAAGGGCTTTATTGAGCGCTACCCGCGCGTGTCGCTGCATATGCACCAAGGGTCGCCAACGCAGATTGCCGAGGCGGTCTCCAAGGGTACTGCGGATTTCGCCATCGCCACCGAGGCGCTGCACCTCTATGACGATCTGGTGATGCTGCCCTGTTACCACTGGAACCGCGCGGTGGTGGTGCAGCCGGATCACCCGCTGGCTGGCAAATCCCACGTCACCATTGAGGAGCTGGCGGCCTATCCGATCGTTACCTACACCTTTGGCTTTACCGGCCGCTCGGAGCTGGACACCGCCTTCAACCGCGCTGGCCTGACGCCGCGTATCGTCTTTACCGCCACCGACGCCGACGTGATCAAGACCTACGTTCGGCTGGGGCTGGGCGTCGGGGTGATCGCCAGCATGGCGGTGGACCCGGTACAAGACCCCGATCTGGTCACGGTGGATGCCAGCGACATCTTCACCTACAGCACCACTAAAATTGGCTTCCGCCGCAGCACCTTCCTGCGCAGTTATATGTATGACTTTATCCACCGCTTCGCCCCGCACCTGACGCGGGACGTGGTGGACAGCGCCGTCTCCCTGCGCTCCAACGAGGAGATTGAGGCGATGTTCAAGGATGTCTCCCTGCCCGTGAAGTGATCCCCCGGCCGGGCCATGCGCCCGGCTACTTTTCTCCCTCCGCACCACCCATTTCTCCTACTTTTCCCTGTCTGGCAAGGGTTTGCCGCTCTGCCGTTGATCAAAAAGGGTTGTTATCAAATCGTTACGCAATGTTTGTGTTATCTTTAATATAGACGTACAACCCGACAGGATATTGTCCGGAGTCCCTGCTGAACCCCACACCATTGCGCGTTGTGCGATATGAAAAATCTAAATGGGAGGAGAGCCATGTCTAATCTTCGTGAGCAAAGTAAGGAAAAGCTTGAGGCGCAGCAGCGCGAGTACCACTACTACAGCCTGAATGCGGTCTCGGCGGCGCTGGGGGATATCACCCGGTTGCCCAAATCGATGAAAGTGCTGCTGGAGAACCTGTTGCGGCACATTGACGGTGACACTGTCACGGAAGAGGATCTGCGGGCGATGGTGGCGTGGCAGAAGAGCGGCCACGCCAACCGTGAAATCGCCTACCGCCCGGCGCGGGTGTTGATGCAGGACTTCACCGGCGTGCCAGCGGTGGTGGATCTGGCGGCGATGCGTGAGGCAGTGAAGCGCCTCGGCGGCCAGGTGGAGCAGGTCAACCCGCTGTCGCCGGTGGATCTGGTGATTGACCACTCGGTAACGGTGGATGAGTATGGCGACCCCGGTGCCTTTGATGAGAACGTCCGGCTGGAGATGGAGCGCAACCATGAGCGCTACCAGTTCCTGCGCTGGGGGCAGCAGGCGTTTAACCGCTTCCGCGTGGTGCCGCCGGGCACCGGCATCTGCCATCAGGTCAACCTGGAGTACCTCGGCCAGACCGTCTGGCATGAGGAGCAGGAGGGCGGCCGCGTCGCTTATCCTGACACGCTGGTCGGCACCGACTCCCACACCACCATGATCAACGGTCTGGGCGTACTCGGCTGGGGCGTTGGCGGCATTGAGGCGGAGGCGGCGATGCTGGGCCAGCCGGTGTCGATGCTGATCCCGGATGTGGTGGGCTTCAAGCTGACCGGCAAGCTGCGCGAGGGCATTACCGCCACCGATCTGGTGCTGACCGTGACCCAGATGCTGCGTAAGCATGGGGTGGTCGGTAAGTTTGTGGAGTTCTACGGCGACGGTTTGGCCGATCTGCCGCTGGCGGATCGCGCCACCATCGCCAACATGGCACCGGAGTATGGCGCAACCTGTGGCTTCTTCCCGGTGGACGAGGTGACCCTCAGCTACATGAAGCTGACCGGCCGCAGCGACGAGCAGGTGGCACTGGTGGAAGCTTATACACGGGCGCAGGGGCTGTGGCGGCTGGAGGGCGACGAGCCGATCTTTACCAGTACGCTGTCGCTGGACATGGGCACCGTGGAGTCGAGCGTCTCCGGGCCAAAACGCCCGCAGGATCGCGTGTCACTGCCCGGCGTGCCGCAGGCATTCAAGGCCGCCACCGAACTGGATCTCAACAGCCGCCCCGGCAGCGAAGCGGAGAACATCCAGCTGCGCGGGCAGGAGGTCAGGCTGGAGAATGGCGCGGTGGTGATCGCCGCCATCACCTCCTGTACCAACACCTCCAACCCCAGCATCTTGATGGCCGCTGGCCTGCTGGCGAAAAAGGCGGTGGAGCGCGGGCTGGTGAGCAAGCCGTGGGTCAAAACCTCGCTGGCGCCCGGCTCGATGGTGGTGACCAACTACCTGGCCAAGGCCGGGCTGATGTCCTACCTCGACAAGCTGGGCTTCAACTTGGTGGGCTACGGCTGTACCACCTGCATCGGCAACTCCGGCCCGTTGCTGGGGGAGATTGAGCAGGCGATCAAAGAGGGCGATCTTACCGTCGGGGCAGTGCTCTCGGGCAACCGTAACTTCGAGGGGCGCATCCACCCGCTGATCAAAACCAACTGGCTGGCCTCGCCGCCGCTGGTGGTGGCCTACGCGCTGGCGGGCAACATGAAGGTCAACCTGAGCGAGGAGCCGCTGGGGCAGGACAAAGAGGGCAACCCGGTCTACCTGCATGAGATCTGGCCCAGCGCCAATGAGATTGCGCAGGCGGTGGAGAAGGTGCGCACCGAGATGTTCCTCAAGGAGTACTCTGAGGTGTTCCGGGGCGACGAGAGCTGGCGCGCGATTGATGTCAAAGGCTCACCGACCTACGGCTGGCAGGGTGACTCCACCTACATCCGCCACTCGCCCTTCTTCGATGACATGGAAGCGGCACCCAAGGCAGTGCAGGATATTGAGGGCGCGCGCATTCTGGCGATGCTCGGCGACTCCGTGACCACTGACCACATCTCGCCGGCCGGCAGCATCAAGCGCGAAAGCCCGGCGGGGCGCTACCTGATGGATCACGGCGTCGAGCCAAAAGATTTCAACTCCTACGGCTCGCGGCGCGGCAACTATGAGGTGATGGTACGCGGCACCTTCGCCAACGTCCGCATCCGCAATGAACTGGTGCCGGGCGTGGAGGGGGGCTATACCCGCCACCTACCGTCACAGGAGCAGCTCTCGATCTATGACGCCGCGATGCGCTACCAGCAGGAGTCGGTGCCGCTGGCGGTGGTGGCTGGCAAGGAGTATGGCTCCGGCTCCAGCCGTGACTGGGCGGCGAAGGGGCCACGCCTGCTGGGCATCCGTGTGGTGATCGCCGAAACCTTCGAGCGTATCCACCGCTCCAACCTGATTGGCATGGGCATCCTGCCGCTGGAGTTCCCGGAAGGGGTGACGCGCAAAACGCTGGCGCTGACCGGCGAGGAGCAGATTACCATCCGCGGCCTGCAATCGCTGACGCCGGGCCAGACCGTCAAGGTGCTCTTCACCTACGCCGATGGCCGCACCGAAGAGGTGGACGCGCGCTGCCGCATCGACACCGGCAATGAGCTGACCTACTTCAATAATGACGGCATCCTGCACTATGTGATCCGTAAAATGCTGTGATCTGCAACAGGCGGCGATTGACTGCCGCCATGCAAAAAGGGCACCCGAAGGTGCCCTTTTTTTGTGCTGACCTTTACTTGTCGAGCAGGTGGCCCATCTTGGCGGCCTTGGTGGCCAGATAGTGCTCATTTTTCGGGTTGCGGCCGACAATCAGCGGCACGCGCTCCACGATATTGATGCCAGCCTCGCTCAGGATGGCGACTTTCTTCGGATTGTTGGTCAGCAGGCGCACCGCGCTGACGCCCAGCAGGGTGAACATGTCGGCGCACAGCGTGAAGTCGCGCTCATCGGCGGCGAAACCGAGCTGGTGGTTGGCTTCCACCGTGTCAGCGCCCTTGTCCTGCAAGGCGTAGGCGCGGATTTTGTTCAGCAGGCCAATGTTGCGCCCCTCCTGACGGTGGTAGAGCAGAATGCCACGCCCCTCTTCGGCGATGTGCGTCAGGGCCGCCTCGAGCTGGAAACCGCAGTCGCAGCGCAGGCTGAACAGCGCGTCGCCGGTCAGGCACTCGGAGTGCACGCGCGCCAGCACCGGCTCGGTGCCGGTAATGTCACCGTACACCAGCGCCAGGTGATCGTGGCCGGTGGCCAACTCTTCGAAACCGACCATGAGGAAATCGCCCCAAGGCGTCGGCAATTTTGCCTCGGCGACCCGTTTAAGCTGCATGTTACTCTCCAAAAAAACTGATAATCGATACTCTTGCTGCGCATCCTACGTTTTGCAACGCGCCTTGACCAGCCCTAAGGCCGCTTTACCCTCAGATGGGGGCGATGGGCAGGAAAAACAAGCGCCGCACCGGCGGGCGTTGCCGTGCTGCCGGCAGTGCCTGAAATACTATGCCTGATTCCAGTGAGGCGAAATGGATTTATTGTGTCAAGCTTATGACACAGTTGTGAGACTCATGTTCTATTTTAGCAAGGATGTCACCATGTTAGAGATTGTGAAACGTACTACCTTGGGGGCGCTGCTGTTGGCGCTGATGCCGCTGGCGGTCTGGCTCTCCGGCTGGCAGTGGCAGCCGGGGGAGGGCAACGCCGTGCTGCGCGTCCTCTACTGGATCACCCAGACCGTCACCCGCCCTTGGGGCATCCTGACCAGCGTGCTGCTGATTGGCTGGTTCCTCTGGTGCCTGCGCTTCCAGTTGCGTGGCGCGATTGGTCTGGCGCTGCTGCTTGGTGCGGTGATCCTGCTCGGCCAGCAACTCAAAAGCATCGTAAAGGAGCATGTGCAGGAGCCGCGCCCCTTCGTGGTGTGGCTGGAGCGCGATTATCAGGTGGATAACAAGGACTTTTACCGGCTGCCGCGCGACGGGCGCAGCGCGCTGGTGGCAGAGCAGCTGCGTGACAACCACGTGGTGCCGGCCTGGCTGAAAGCGCACTGGCAGTTCGAAACCGGCTTTGCCTTCCCCTCCGGCCACACCCTGTTTGCCGCCAGCTGGGCGCTGCTCGGCGTTGGCCTGCTCTGGCCGCGCCGCCGCTACAAAACGCTGGCGCTGCTGATGATCTGGGCGGTGGCGGTGATGGGCAGCCGGCTGGTGCTGGGAATGCACTGGCCGCGCGATCTGCTGATGGCGACGGTGATGAGCTGGGGCATGGTGACCCTCGCCTGTTGCGCGGTGCAGCGCTTTATCGGGCCGCTGACCGTGGAGCCAGACGAGCATCGCGAAATAGACCAGCGCAAGCCCTCATAAAGGGCGGGCGGCGCTTGCAACAGGCCCGCGCCGCCCCCATATCCTTCTGGCCAGCGTGCGCGGTGCGCAGAATAGCGGCAGTAAGCGGCTTTATCGTGGCGCAGGGTTTCCCAGCCCTAGTGGGAAATGCTAACTTAATAGTTCAGGACGCCACAATTGTTGGCTTAATTCATCCGGTTAACCCGGCATTACAGGAATGAATGTGAAATATCTGCTCATTTTTTTGGTCTTGCTGGTGATCATCGTGATCTCCATCACGTTAGGCGCCCATAACGATCAAGTTGTCACCTTCAATTACTTACTCGCCCAGGGCGACTACCGCGTCTCGACGCTGCTGGCAACGCTGTTCGGCACCGGTTTTGTGCTCGGCTGGGTCATCTGCGGCCTGTTCTACCTGCGGGTGCGGCTGGCGCTGGGCCGTGCGCAGCGCAAGGTAAAGCGACTGGAGCAGCAGATTGCTCCGGCCGGTGAGGGTGTGCCTGCGGCCCAGGCCCCTCTCAGCAAGGAATAACCCTCTATGTTAGAGCTGCTGTTTCTGTTGTTGCCCGTGGCTGCCGCCTACGGCTGGTACATGGGTCACCGGAGTGCTCAGCAGAACAAACAGCAGGAGGCGAACCGCCTGTCACGGGAGTATGTGGCTGGCGTCAACTTCCTGCTCTCCAACCAGCAGGACAAAGCGGTAGACCTGTTCCTCGACATGCTGAAAGAGGACAGCACCACCGTGGAGGCCCACCTGACGCTGGGCAACCTGTTCCGCTCGCGCGGCGAGGTTGACCGGGCCATCCGCATCCATCAGGCGTTGATGGAGAGCGCCTCCCTGAGCTTCGAGCAGCGTTTGCTGGCGGTGCAGCAACTGGGCCGTGACTACATGGCGGCCGGCCTCTATGACCGGGCGGAGGACATGTTCACCCAGTTGATCAAGGAGGAGGATTTCCAGCACTCCGCGCTGCAACAGTTGTTGGTGATCCATCAGGCCACCAGCGACTGGCAGAAGGCCATCGACGTGGCGGAGAAACTCACCCGCCTCGGCAAGGAGGACAAGCGCGCCGAGATCGCCCACTTCTACTGCGAACTGGCGCTGCTGGCGATGGGCAGCGACGATCTCGACCGCGCCATGGCGTTGCTGAAGAAGGGCTTCGCCGCCGATCGCGACTGTGCGCGCATCTCCATCATGCAGGGGCGTATCCTGATGGCGCAGGGCGAGTGGGCGAAAGCCGCCGCCGCGCTGGAGCGGGTACTGGAGCAGGATAAGGAGATGGTCAGCGAGGCGCTGACCATGCTGCATGAGTGCTACCAGCACCTGCAACAGCCAGAGCAGTGGACGGCCTTCCTCAAGCGCTGCGTGGAGAGCAACACCGGGGCGATCGCCGAGCTCTATCTGGCGGAGATTTTGGAGCGGGATGAGGGGCGCGACGTGGCGCAGGTCTATATCAACCGCCAGTTGCAGCGCCACCCGACGATGCGCGTCTTCTACCGCCTGATGGATTACCACCTGGCGGACGCAGAGGAGGGGCGCGCCAAAGAGAGCCTGCAACTGCTGCGCGACATGGTGGGCGAGCAGATCCGCACCAAGCCGCGCTACCGCTGCCACAAGTGCGGCTTCACCGCCCACTCCCTCTACTGGCACTGCCCCTCCTGCCGGGCGTGGGCCTCGGTCAAGCCAATCCGCGGCCTCGACGGCCAGTAGCGGCGCTTTCTTCACCGGCCAGCGCCACCGGCGGGCGGGCGGCTGGGCTTTCCGTCCGCTGGCATGTAGAATGCGGGCGGTTAAAACGGCGAATCCTGCCCCCACCTGCGCATAAGGATGAAGAAATGGCGTCTGCCCACACCCCGACCTCCCGTCTCCCTGTCTCCTCCCCGGTTGTTGTCGCGCTCGACTATGCCGACAAGGCGGCCGCACTGGCCTTTGCCGACCGCATCGATCCCCGCGACTGTCGGCTGAAGATCGGCAAGGAGATGTTCACCCTGTTTGGGCCGCAACTGGTGCGCGACCTGCACAGCCGGGGCTTTGAGCTGTTTCTTGACCTTAAATTCCACGACATCCCCAACACCGTCGCCAAAGCGGTGGCGGCCGCGGCCGATCTCGGCGTCTGGATGGTCAACGTCCACGCTGGCGGCGGCCGCCGCATGATGACCGCCGCGCGTGAGGCGCTGGTGCCCTTTGGGGCGGACGCGCCGCTGCTGATTGCGGTCACGGTGCTGACCAGCATGGAGGCGGAGGATCTGCGCGATGTGGGCATCGACCTGTCACCGGCCGAGCACGCCGAGCGTCTGGCGCTGCTGACCCGCGACTGCGGGCTGGATGGCGTGGTCTGCTCCGCCCATGAGGCGGTGCGGCTGAAACAGCGCTGCGGTCAGGCGTTCCAGCTGATCACCCCCGGCATCCGTCCGGCGGGCAGCGAGGCGGGCGACCAGCGCCGCATCATGACCCCGGAGCAGGCGCAGGCGGCGGGCGTGGACTATATGGTGATCGGCCGCCCGATTACCCAGTCCGCCGATCCGGCCGCCACCCTGCGCACCATTCTGGCCAGCCTGGCCTGAGGAGAAGAGCATGAGCCGAGACAATCCTTTAGTTTACTCCACCGACAGCGGCCGCATCAGCGCGCCAGAGGTCAAACCGGCGCGCCCGAAGGGCGATGGTGTGGTGCGCATCCAGCGCCAGACCAGCGGCCGCAAGGGCAAGGGCGTCTGCGTCATCACCGGCATTGATCTGGATGACGCGGCGCTGGAAAAGCTGGCGGCCGAGTTGAAAAAGAAGTGCGGCTGTGGCGGGTCGGTGAAGGAGGGCGTCATTGAGATCCAGGGCGACAAACGGGAATTGCTGCAACAGCTGCTGGAAGCCAAGGGAATGAAAGTCAAACTGGCCGGTGGCTAAAACAGAAAACCCGCGGGGCATGCCTCGCGGGTTGTGTTGGGTTGCTGAGCGTCGTTAAACCTGTGGCTTAAGGAGCCATCGCGAAAGGTGGCGGCGATATTCTTTTCGCACTGGCGAATAAAAAATAGCGCACATCATTGTTTTAACTCTCGCCCCCTCATGGGGCCGACATTCTTATTATCAAACGATCCTGCGGCGAATCTTTCGCCTCTCTGCGCGGCGGGTAAATAACTTTACCCAGGCAGACATTTATTTACGCGTGAATTAACGATCAACCTGGTGACCAATAATCCCGCCGATGGCTGCGCCGCCCAGAGTACCCAGGGTGCTGCCGTCAGTCAGGACTGCGCCGCCCAGTGCGCCCGCGCCCGCGCCGATGGCGGTGTTGCGGTCACGGTGCGACATGTTGGAGCAGGCAGAGAGGGACAGCGCCAGGGTGGCAGCCAGAGCAGCAGTCGCCAAACGTTTGTTGAACTTCATCATTTTATATCTCCTTGAAGGTGAACATGCCCACTATAGACTTAAGTGAAATTTATCACTCCGTCCTGGCATTCACTTCATTATAGGCAATAATGCCGGGGTTAGCGTCTCTGCCGGGCGAATTTCACACAGCAGATAATAGGGATTATCCACGCCCATGCCGGCCAAAGCCGGAAATAAACCCGCGCTGCCGGCGTTCTATTTTGCGCCACCGCAAAAAGCGCGGCCAAAACACCCGGACGGGGCATCCCAATTGGCGCCTATTTTATTTATCGCCGTTACTACTGGTAGGTAAATATTCTTAATTTGTTTCCCAAAAAAATGCCGCCGCACAAAATGACAAGCCGCCGCAGACAGCAGGTTTCTACGCACTCTTTAGCGATTTCGCCCATACCGGCCATGCGGGCGCGCTCCCAGAATAGGGCATCAGCGCAGTGATAAAGGACACGATGATGCTTACTGAATTAAAACAACAGGTTCTGGAGGCCAACCTGGCCCTGCCGCGCCATAATCTGGTCACTTTTACCTGGGGCAATGTCAGTGCCGTTGACCGGCAGCAGGGGCTGGTGGTGATCAAGCCATCCGGGGTGGAGTACGCGCACATGACGGCGGAGGATATGGTGGTGGTGGAGCTGGAGAGCGGCCGGGTGGTCGAGGGCACGAAGAAACCCTCCTCGGATACCGATACCCACCGCGTGCTCTACCTCAACTTTGCCGGCATTGGTGGCATTGTCCATACCCACTCGCGCCATGCCACCATTTGGTCGCAGGCCGGGCTGGACATCCCGGCGTGGGGCACCACCCATGCCGACTACTTCTACGGCCCGATCCCCTGTACCCGGCTGATGCATGAGGCGGAGATTGCCGGCCGCTACGAGTGGGAGACCGGGGAGGTGATTGTGGAGACCTTCCGCGAGCGCCGCATCGACCCGCAGCAGGTGCCGGCGGTGCTGGTGCACTCACACGGCCCCTTCGCCTGGGGCAGCGACGCCGACAACGCGGTGCACAACGCGGTGGTACTGGAGGAGGTGGCCTATATGGGCATCTTCTCGCGCCAGCTCACGCCTGACCTGCCAGCGATGCAGCCGCAGTTGCTGGACAAACACTACTTGCGCAAGCACGGCAAAAACGCCTACTACGGCCAGTAAGGGCGGTCACTCGCCCACGCGATCGACCTGGATGCCCTGCGCCTCCAGCGCCTGCCCATAGTGCGCGGGCAACTTGTCATCGGTGATCACCCGGCTGAAGGAGTCCAGCGGGCCAAGCACGTTGGGGGTGATGTGGCCGAACTTGGAGGAGTCGGTCAGCACGATATTCTGCGCGCCCTTCGCCAATAGGGTGTTGACCACGTCGGCGCGCATCATGTCACGGCCGGTAAAGCCGCTCTCGACGGAGAAGCCGTCAATGCCGATAAAGGCCTTGCTGAAGTGGAGCTGCTGAATGCAGAGCCGGGTCAGCGGGCCAACCACGGTTTCGCTCTCTTTCTGGTACATGCCGCCCAGCAAGATCACCTCACAGGGGGTGGGGCGCAACAGGTGGGCGATATAGCTACTGACGGTGATCAGCGTAATGTGCTTACGCTCGGCCAGGTAGCGCGCCAGCAGGGCGTTGCTGCTGCCACTCTCGATAAAGATGGTCTCCCCATCCTCCACCAGCGAAGCGGCATACTGCGCCAGCTTCTGCTTTTGCGCGAAGTTGGACATCATGCGCGCGTCCAGATCGTCGCTCTCAATCGCCACGGCGTAGCCGTGGATACGCTTGAGGTAGCTGCGTTGCTCGAGCCGGTTCAGGTCTTGCCGGATGGTGACTTCCGAAACGCCGCACTGCTGCGCGAGGGTAGTGACGCTCACCCGGCGATGTTGGTTGACCACCTGCATAATATGTTGTTGTCGTGCGTTCATAACGGCCCAGACGAAAAGGGCAGCCAACCGGCTGCCACGATAGTGTTGCTGAAAAAAACCGAGGTTTCTCAGAGCGTGTGTTCGGTACGCGCAATAATATCATCCTGAGCGTCTGGCGATAAGGCCGTAAAGAAGGCTGAGTAGCCCGCGACCCGCACCACCAGGTCGCGGTACTGGTCTGGATGCGCCTTGGCGGCCAGCAGCGTGTCGCGTGACACGATGTTGTACTGCACGTGCCAGCCCCGGTGCGCCTCAAAGAAGGTGCGCAGCATCGCCATCAGCTTCTCGCGGTCACGCGGGTTGTCGAGCGTCGCCGGGTTGAGTTTCTGGTTGAGCAGCACGCCGCCCAAAATTGCCGCGGTCGGCAATTTGCCCAGCGAGTTGAACACCGCCGTCGGGCCAAGGGTGTCGGTGCCGGAGGCTGGGCTGGCCCCCTCCGCCAGCGGCGTATGGGCCTTGCGGCCATCTGGGGTGGCGGGGGTGGCCGCGCCAAACGGCACGTTGGCGGAGATGGAGGAGGTGCCAGCGTAGTAGGTGCCGCCAATCGGGCCACGGCCAAAGCGGGTATTGTGGTACTGCTTCAGCTCATCAATGTAGGTCTGGTAGGCGCGCACCAGCAGCTGATCCACCTCGTCCCGGTCATTGCCATATTTGGGCGCGCCATTGATCAGCCGTTGGCGCAGCATCTCGCCATCCAGCCCGTCAAAGTCGCTGGCCAGCGCCGCCGCCAGTTGCTGCTGGCCAACCAGCCCCTGCTCAAACACCAGCGTCCTGACCGCCGCCAGGCTGTTGCCGAGGTTGGCAATGCCGACCTGCAAGCCGGAAACCCAGTCATACTTCGCGCCGCCCTGCTTGATGCTTTTGCCGCGCTCGATGCAATCATCCACCAGCGCCGAGCAGAGGATGTCATGGGCATTCTCCTCCAGCACCGTGTCCACCACGCACTCAATCTCAATCGATTTGCGGGTGTAGTAGCGGATTTGACGATCCCAGGCCGCCATCACCTGCGCGAAATCCGTGAAGTTCCCTTGTGACAGCCCCTGCGCCTGCGGCAGGAAGGTATGGCCGCTCTGGGCGTCGCGCCCCTGTTCCAGCGCCGCCAGCATCACGCGGGCGAAGTTGATGAAGCTCATGCCGGTGCAGCGATAGCCCCACTTGCCGCCGACCGCGGTTTCGATGCAGCCGATGGCGGCGTAGTCATAGGCGTCCGCCTCCTCCACGCCCAGCTTGATGAACTCGGGGATCACAATCTCATCATTATTGAACGCGGGCATACCAAAGCCGCAGCGGATCACCTGCACGCAGGCATCCAAAAAGTCATCGCTCATGCCCGCATGGTAGCGCACGCTCAGGTTGGGCTGGGTGGAGCGCAGGCGGCCGCAGGACTCCAGCACCGCGTAGGAGAGCGGGTTGACCGCGTCACGCGCGCGGCCGTCGGCCCAGATCTGCCCACCGATGGTGACGTTCTGGTAGAGCGGGCTGCCCGCCGAGGCCTTGGAGTGGCTGCCGGAGCGGATCTTGTTCACCTCCAGCAACTTCAGCCAGCAGCCGTGCAGCAGCTCGATCGCCTGTTCGCGCGGCAGGGTGCCGGTCAGCTCCACGTCGCGGCGATACCACGGGTAGAGGTACTGGTCCAACCGGCCAAAGGAGACAGAGTGGCCATTGGACTCAATCTGCAACACCAGTTGCACGAAATAGCAGAGCTGCAACGCCTGCCAGAAGGTTTCCGGCGGCTGGTGGGCAATCCGCTCGCAGTTGGCGGCGATCTGGTTCAGCTCAGCCCGGCGCGCCTCACGCCTTTCGCTGGCCGCCATCTCACGCGCCAGCACGGCAAAACGCAGGATGTGCTGGGAGAGCGCCTCGAGCGTCAGGTCAATCGCCTTCAGGAACTGCTCTTTATGCAGGTCATCCCAGTCAGTGAGCGCCAGCCGTTCGCGGCGCTCCGCCACCTTGGCGCGCAGCCCGTGCAGGCCAAGCGACAGCAGCAGCGGGTAGTTGACCGCCAAATGGGCGTCGCCGGAGGTCATGTTGCCCTCGGCCTTGATGATACCAGCCTCCAGCAGCGCCTTCTGCTCATCGGTGAACATGCCGTAGCAGCGATCCTGCACCGTCTGGCCGCGCCACCACGGGCAGACACGGTGCAGCACCGCCTTGTCTTCGGCCGATACCGAGAAGCCCGCGCCGGGGCGATCGGCCAGATCGTCGATCTCCTTCTCAATCCAGCCGACGGTGTACTCCGGGAAGATGGGCGCGGCGCGCACCTGACTGGCCTGATTGCCGACAATCAGCTCATCATGCTTGATCCAGATGGTGCGCTGCGCCAGGTGGTGGGCCAGCGCCAGCGCGCGGCGCACCGGCAGCGGCTTGTCCTGATGCTGTTGGTAGATGGCGGTGTAGTGCTCGGCGCGCTCGGTGCAGATCGGCGGCTTGACGATGGAAACCAGCGCCGCCTTATGGGCGCGGATGCGGTCGCTTAGAATATCAAGATTGAGTTGGGTCATGGTTTATCCTCTCAGCAGGGCAGTCAGGCCGCGCCGCCGGGCATGGTGGCAGGCAAAGGCCAGCAGGTCCGGGTCATCCAGAGGGACGGCCGGGGCGCGGTAGGGTTGGTCAAGCAGGGCATACTTCTGGATGCCAAGCGTGTGGTAGGGCAGGAAATGGATCTCGTTGCAGCGTGTCTCGTCGGCAGCAAAATCGATGATGGCGCGCAGCGAGGCGCAATCGGCGTTGAAACCGGGGATCACTGGCACCCGCACAATCAGCGGCGTACCGGCCTCCTTCAACCGGCGGAAGTTATCCAGCACCCGTTTGGCGGAGCCGTCCGTCCAGTCGTGGAAACGCGCCTCATCAACATGCTTGAGATCCGCCAGCAGCAGCGACAGGTGGGGCAGCGACGGGGCGATGTAGGCCCACGGCACATGCAGGCAGCTCTCGACCGCGGTGTGCAGCCCCTCGGCGCGGCAGCGCTGCAACAGCGTGGCGCACGCCTCCGGCTGCATGAACGGCTCGCCGCCGGAGAGGGTGACGCCCCCGCCGCTGCGCTGGTAGAAGGGGCGGTCGCGCAGCACGGTTTCCACCACCGCCTCCAGATCGAGCGCCTCGCCGCACAGCGTCAGGGCTTGGGTCGGGCAGGCGGCAGCGAGCCGCGGCAGATCCTCGGGCGTCAGGCGATCGCGGTGCAGCCGGGGGCGGCCATCCGCCATCTCCACGGCGTGCGGGCAGATCTGCTGGCAGGCGTGGCACCCGGTCAGGCAGCGGCGCGCGTCATACAGCAGCTCCGCGGTGCGGGCGCGGCTCTCCGGGTTCTGGCACCAGCGGCAGCCCAGCGAGCACCCCTTCAGGAATACAACGGTGCGGATGCCGGGGCCGTCATGGGTTGAGTAGCGTTGCAGGTTAAACAGCATAGGGACTCCTTTTTCGTTCGTAGATTAAAGTTGTTTCGAACGAAAGGTATTTTGATAAGGGTCAACAAGAGGCAGGCTTTTTCGTCTACCATGCAAACAGTGTGAAATTGAGCCATTCAGGAGAGTGAGATGGAGCTATATCTGGACACGGCGGACGTCAATGCCGTCAAACGTTTGGCGCGTATCCTGCCGTTGCAGGGCGTCACCACCAACCCGAGCATCGTGGCGCGCGCGGGCAAGCCGCTGTGGGAGGTGCTGCCCGCGCTGCGTGATGCGCTGGGCGGGACGGGCAAGCTGTTCGCCCAGGTGCTGGCGGAGCAGGCCGATGGCATGGTGGCCGAGGCGCAGCTGCTGACGCAGCGGGTGCCGGGGTTGATCGTCAAGGTGCCGGTGAATGCCGAGGGTCTGGCGGCGATCAAGATGCTCAAGGGGCTGGGCATTCCGACGCTCGGCACCGCCGTCTACGGCGCGGGGCAGGGGTTGCTGGCGGCGCTGGCTGGCGCGGAGTATGTCGCGCCCTACGTCAACCGGCTGGATGCGCAGGGCAGTGATGGCATTGAGATGGTGCGCCAGTTGCAGAGCCTGCTGACCCAGCACGCGCCGCACGCCCAGGTGCTGGCGGCCAGTTTCCGCACCCCGCGTCAGGCAGTGGATTGCCTGCTGGCCGGTTGCCGCGCCATTACCTTGCCGGTGGATGTGGCGGAGCAAATGCTCTCCACCCCGGCGGTGGAGGCCGCCACCCGCGCCTTCAGCGATGACTGGCAACATGCGTTTGGTGCCCGCCATCTGGGCTAAGGCTGCTCGAACGCAAGCCCGCCGCTGGCGGGCTTTTTTATGCCCCCACGCTGCGCTTTTTTTAAGCGAATGAGATCTCAATGAGATTTTTTAGCCAACGATGATGAGAAGATGAACCTGGGCATTCACAAAAAAAGAAACAGTGTTTCAATTTTGTGGGTGAGATCATTTTTATTCACCGGGTGAACAGTTAAGTTACTCAACTAATGGCTCACCAATAAATAACAGCGTGCCGCGCAGTCCGGCACCCCATCCGGTTTAATTCTCTCTGAGGCGAAAAAGTCCATGCAAATCAAACGTGCGATTGAAAAAATCCCTGGCGGCATGATGCTGGTGCCGCTGTTCATTGGGGCGTTGTGCCACACCTTCGCGCCAGATGCTGGCAAATATTTTGGCTCGTTCACCAATGGCCTGATCTCCGGGACGGTGCCGATTTTGGCGGTGTGGTTCTTCTGCATGGGCGCGTCGATCAAGCTCAGCGCCACCGGCACCGTGCTGCGCAAGTCCGGCACGCTGGTGGTGACCAAAATCGCGGTGGCCTGGCTGGTGGCGGCGGTGGCCTCACGGTTGTTGCCGGAGAATGGGGTGGAGATTGGCTTCTTCGCTGGCCTCTCCACGCTGGCGCTGGTGGCAGCGATGGACATGACCAACGGCGGGCTGTATGCCTCCATCATGCAGCAGTACGGCACCAAAGAGGAGGCTGGCGCGTTTGTGCTGATGTCGCTGGAGTCGGGGCCGCTGATGACCATGATTATCCTCGGCACCGCGGGTATCGCCTCCTTTGAGCCGCATGTCTTTATCGGCGCGGTGCTGCCGTTCCTGGTGGGCTTTGCCCTCGGCAACCTGGACCCGGAACTGCGTGACTTCTTTGGCAAGGCAGTTCAGACGCTGATCCCGTTCTTTGCCTTTGCCCTCGGCAACACCATCAACCTGAGCGTGATTGCCCAGACCGGGCTGCTCGGCATCCTGCTGGGGGTAAGCGTGATTATCATCACCGGCATCCCGTTGATTATTGCCGACAAACTGATTGGCGGCGGGGATGGCACCGCTGGTCTGGCCGCCTCCAGCTCTGCTGGCGCGGCGGTGGCCACCCCGGTACTGATCGCGGAGATGGTGCCGCAGTTCAAAAGTGTGGCACCGGCTGCCACGGCGCTGGTGGCGACCTCGGTGATTGTTACCTCGGTACTGGTGCCAATTTTGACCGCCATCTGGTCAAGGAAAGTAAAGGGTGCGCGCAAAACCAGCCTCGATGAGCAGGCGGCGCGGGTGAAATAGCTCATTTATATGCATTACCTGAAACCCTGCCCCTCAATGGGCAGGGTTTTTATGCAGTAGCCCTATCATTTTCAGGCCCTTTTCACACCCCTCTGCCGCCCCGGTTTCCACCCTTTCCCGTTTAAACATTAACAGTGTTGATTAGTGATGTTTGTTTACTCCTCACTACGCCTGATTTCGCTAGTCTTCAGAGTGCTGGGAGGCGAAAAATCATTATCGCCCCTTAAGTTAGCGATTCATGCCTGCCACAGCCTTTCGTGATTTTGCAGGCGTTCATAGTGAACAGGAGGAAGTAAACATGGCTACACAATGTGCTGATATTACCGCCCTGCGTAAAATTGAACCGAGTGCTGACGGTGAAACCGTCAACATTGCCGCCTATTATGCCGGTGTGACCTATACCGACAGCGTGCCAAACGGCGGCGGGCTGTTCGCCTATGACGCCAAGGACACCACCAGCGTTGACAATGGCGGCTCCGTCATCGTCACCGCCGGCGGTAAACGCTGGAAACGCTCGGTTGATCAGCTGCTGCCGGTGCACTTCGGTTGCCGCCCAGGCGGTACCGTGGACTGCACCACCCAGATGAAGGCCTATGTCACGGCCTCCGCCGGGAAGGTGGTGGACTTCCGGTATGGCCCGTGGCGCGTCAATGCCACCATCGACCTGACCAACGTCACCCGTATCATTGCCGATCAGGCCGGTCGCTTCAAAGTGACGCCGAAAGGCTTTACCGGCAAATACGTGCTGACCTTGGGCGACCCGACCAAGGCCGCCAACGCCGGTCGTACCAGTCGGCAGATCATCGATGGCTCGCTGGTGGTGGAGTGTGACAGCCGCGACACCGTCCTGAACGGCATCTATATGAAGGGGCAGTGGTTCGTGGGCGAGCATATCCGTGCTCAGGGCTTTAACGGCATCGGCATCCATCAGGACACCATCTGGGACTCCACCTTCCAGCGCCTGAGCGTGGAGCGTTGCGGCAACTTGACGGACTATGCGCTGGAGATGGGGTCGGACACCGACACCATGAACGCCACCCACATCGCCTCGGTGCAGTGTGAGCAGGCGTACCATCGCGGCATCAAAATCTCCAACAAGGTGCGTAACGTCATCAACAACATCCACGCCGAGCGCCTGATCATCCTGAAAGAGGATGACGGCACCACGGGGCTGGCGTCCGGCCTGAAGTACATGAACCACTACATCGTGGCCGGTAACTCCATCATCCAGCAGGTGATCATCGATGCGGACAAGGTGGACAGCGTGACCCAGCAGACGGTGGGCGTTTCGCTGGTGCCCTCCATCTATCTGGCGGCCGACCGCTCGGAGTTCCGCAACTGGAACTGCGGCAGCTCGGTGGTGAGCACCGCCTACGGCACCAACTCGGTCTACTCCACCTGCCTGTTTGGCTCCTGGTACATCAAGGCGCCGACCTATGACCTGTCAGTGATTGAGCCGGCGGTGTCAAACGTCTTTATGGTGGAGTCTGACCTCAACATCGTTAACCCGACGGCGACCAACCTGTCGTTCTTCTACAACGCCAACAAGGTCAAAATCACCAAGGGCAACATCACCAACGTGAGTTTCCCGAACAACATCAAAGGGGACATTACCTTCAACGGCACCTATATCAGCGGTGACATCACCGCCACCAAAGTGCCAGCGGCCGGGTATGCACCTGTCACCTTCAACGACTGTAACATCACCGGCACCTACAGTGGCGCCTACCGCCAGTCTGCCGTCATCAACGGCGGCCACCTGACCGACGTCAATCTGGTGAGTGGGGCGGCAGTGATCTTCAATGACGTGCTGATGGACAGTTTCGCCTATACCGGCGAAGTAGGGTATATCACCCGCGGCTGCCGCGCGACGAAAGTCACCAAGTGGGCGACACCGACGGGCACCAACTACCCAGCCGGGACATTTACCGAACGGCTGGGGGTGGATACCGCCAAGGCCGGGCTGGTTTACGTCAACACCAATGGGGCCGTGGCTTGGACGCCGGTTGTGAAATTGCCTTAACATTCGACATGCAGCAAAACGGCTCCCTCGGGAGCCGTTTTTTTTGCCTTTTTAGCAGGGGCATTTGCCCATTTTTCCCCCCTGGCTGGGGAAGCGCGCCTCCAGACAGCGGCGATGGAAGGCCGCCTCGCTCAGCGGCGGCTCACCGGGGTGGTGCAGCTGGTGGTGGCGCAGGTAGGCCGGGTAGTCATGCACGCCCACCATCAGCCGGAAGCTTTGCGCCAGCCGGCGGAAAACGCGCCGTACCCGGCCCGGCCAGGTGCGCGGCAGCGGCTCGCTAAGCGGGCAGCAGCGGATGATGGTGAAGGCCGGGCGGCGCGGCGCGGCATAGGGCAGGTCAGCCATGTTTCACCTCCGGGCGCAGGCGGGCATCGGTCTCATGCACCGTCGGGCGGTCAGCGCGCAGCGCACGGCGGATGGCAAAGAAGGCGGCGACCAGCATGGTGACCGCCACCAGCATAAAGAAGCCGCACAGCACGGCGTTAATCTGGTTGGCAAACACGATGGTCTCCATATCCTTCAGCGACTTGGCCGGGGCGATCACCGTCCCGGCATCGATGCCAGCGGAGAATTTGCGCGCCTGTGCCAAAAAGCCGATGGCCGGTTTCTCATGGAAGATCTTTTGCCAGCCAGCGGTCATCGAGGTGATGAACAGCCAGACGGTGGGCAGAATTGTCACCCAGGCGTAGCGCTGTTTCTTCATCTTGAACAGCACCACGGTGCCGAGGATCAGCGCCATGGAGGCCAGCATCTGGTTGCCGATGCCAAACAGCGGCCACAGGGTATTGATGCCGCCGAGCGGGTCAATCACCCCCTGATAGACGAAGAAGCCCCAGCAGGCCACCGCCACCGTGGTGCCAGCCATGTTGCCGAGCCAGGAGCGGTTGTTCGCCAGCCCCGGCACCACCACGCCCGCCAGATCCTGCACCATGAAACGGCAGGCGCGGGTACCGGCATCCACCGCCGTCAGGATGAACAGCGCCTCAAACAGGATGGCGAAGTGATACCAGAAGGCCATCATCGCCCGGCTGTTGAACACCTCGGTGATGATGTGGGCCATGCCGACCGCAAAGGTGGGCGCGCCACCGGCGCGGGAGAGGATCGAGGCCTCGCCGACATCACGCGCGATCCCCGACAGCATCTCCGGCGTCACCACAAAGCCCCAGCCATTGATCACCTCGGCGGCGTTCTGCACCGTGGTGCCAATCAGCGCGGAGGGCGAGTTCATGGCGAAGTAGACGCCCGGATCAATCACCGAGGCGCAGATCAGCGCCATGATGGCGACGAACGACTCCATCAGCATCGCGCCATAGCCGATAAAGCGGGTGTGGCTCTCGCGTTCCACCAGCTTGGGCGTGGTGCCGCTGGAGACCAGCGCATGGAAGCCGGAGATGGCACCGCAGGCGATGGTGATGAACAGGAACGGGAACAGGCTGCCAGCGAACACCGGCCCGCTGCCATCAATGAAGCGCGACACCGCCGGCATCTTCATCTCCGGCATGGCGAACACGATGCCGATCGCCAGCCCGACGATTACACCAATCTTCAGGAAGGTGGAGAGATAATCACGCGGCGCCAGCAGCAGCCAGACCGGCAGAACCGAGGCAACAAAGCCGTAGATCACCAGCACCCAGGTCAGCGAGGTGCCGGAGAGGGTAAACAGCGGCCCCCAGTAGGGGTCTTGCGCCACGTTGCCGCCGTAGACGATCGCCAGCATCATCAGCACGAAGCCGATGATAGAGACTTCGGCGATCTTGCCGGGGCGGATAAAGCGCATGTAGATGCCCATCAGCAGCGCGATCGGGATGGTAGCGGCAATGGTGAACAGCCCCCACGGGCTGTCGGCCAGCGCCTTCACCACCACCAGCGCCAGCGCCGACAGAATGATGATCATCACCCCCAGCGCGCCGAGCATGGTCACCACGCCCGCAAACGCCCCCAGCTCCTGCTTGGCCATCTCGCCCAGCGACCGGCCATCGCGGCGGGTGGAGATAAACAGCACCAGAAAGTCCTGCACCGCACCGGCCAGCATCACGCCAATCAAAATCCACAGCGTGCCGGGCAAAAAGCCCATCTGCGCCGCCAGAATCGGGCCAACCAGCGGCCCGGCACCGGCAATCGCCGCAAAGTGGTGGCCGAACAGCACCCACTTGTTGGTCGGCACATAGTCCAGCCCATCATTGTGGCGCTCCGCCGGGGTCATGCGCCGGTCATCCAGCTCAAACACCTTGTCGGCGATAAACCGGCTGTAGAAACGGTAGGCGATGCTGTAGCAGGCGACGGCCGCCACCACCAGCCACAGGGCGTTGACCGGCTCACCGCGCTGGAGGGCCAGCATGGCGAAGGCCAGGGCGCCAACTAACGCCACCGCGAACCAGACCACTCTGGTTTTGACGTTGCTCATGGGAACTGCTCCTTGTCGTTATAGGGGAGAGGGGGTTTCAAGCGGCGACGCCGGGCGGCGAAGACCGTTGAACCCGTTAAACATAGGGCTTGTGGCGCGCTTGAGAAGCAGGGCGGCGAAGAAGTGTGAAGCAGGCGGGATTTTGGTAGATAAAAAAAATCCTGCACCGGGGTGCAGGATTATTCAGACAGTCAATGCGACAGCGATCAGGCGACCGGACGGGCGATCACGCTGCGGGTTTCCATGCGCACTTCGGCGATCTCCACCTCAATCACATCGCTCTGGCGGTAGGCAACTTCGCCCTTGATCTGCACGGTGCCGGTCTCCTGGCTGCACACCAGCTCGTCACGCACCGCGTGCAGGAACGGGGCCGGGATAAAGGCCACCGCGCCGTTGTCCAGCAGGCGCACGCGCAGGCCGCCGCGGGTCACGTCGATCACCTCGGCACGGAAGCGCTCGCCGCTGCCCACTTTCGGGTTCAGGTAGCGGGCGTAGAGCCAGTCACCGACGTCGCGCTCCGCCATGCGGTTCAGGCGGCGGCGCTCGGCCAGTTGCAGCGTCATCTCCGCCTGCGGCTTGACGCCCGCCTGACCGGTGATGATCGCCTTCAGCAGGCGGTGGTTGACCATGTCGCCATACTTACGGATCGGTGAGGTCCAGGTGGCGTATGCCTCCAGCCCCAGACCGAAGTGCGGGCCCGGCTCGGTGGCGATCTCAGCGAAGGTCTGGAAGCGACGGATGCGGCTGTCGAGGAACGGGGTCGGCTGGGCGTCCAGTTCACGGCGCAGGGTGCAGAAGCCCGGCAGGGTCAGCAGCTCGGCCGGATCGGCCTCAATGCCGTTGGCCTGCAAAATGGCCACTGCCTGCTCGACCAGCGCCGGGTCGAAACCGGTGTGGACGTTGTAGACGCCAAAGCCCAGACGGTCACGCAGCACGCGCGCCGCACAGACGTTGGCGGCGATCATCGCCTCTTCCACGATGCGGTTGGCGATGCGGCGGTGCTCCACCAGAATCTCCAGCACGTTGCCCTTGTCGCCCAGCACGAAGCGGAAGTCCGGGCGATCCTTGAACACCAGCGCATTCTGCTCGCGCCACTGGCTGCGCAGTTCACACACGCGCTTGAGCAGGCGGATCTGGGTGGCGATCTCGTCACTCTGCGGCTGCCACTCACCCTGGCCTTCCAGCCAGTCGGAAACCTCGTCATACACCAGCTTGGCGCGGGACTCGATGTGGGCGGCGAAGAAGTGGATGTCATCACCCAGACTGCCATCCTCGCCCAGCGTCACGCGGCAGGCCAGCACCGGGCGCTGCACGTTGGGGCGCAGGGAGCAGAGGTCATCGGAGAGTTCGCGCGGCAGCATCGGGACGTTGAAGCCCGGCAGGTAGTTGGTGAAGGCGCGGATGCGGGCGGCGTCATCAATCGCGCTGCCTTCGCTGACGTAGGCGGTCGGGTCGGCAATCGCCACCGTCATGCGCAGCTGGCCGTTATCGAGGGTCTCGACATACAGCGCGTCATCCATGTCTTCGGTGCTGGCGCTGTCGATGGTGACGAACGGCAGGGCGGTGAGGTCTTCACGCGTCAGTTGCTGCTCCAGCATCTCGCCAACGGCGGACTCCGGTGCCTCGCGCTCCAGATTGTGGCGCGCCAGCGTGACCCACCACGGGGCGAAATCATCTTCACCAAAGGTGATGTAGGCGGTCAGGTCGGCGTAGAAGCCGCGGTCGCCCTTCAGCGGGTGGCGGCGCATCTCGGCCACGGCCCAGTCGCCCTCTTTGAATTCATGTTTTACATCGCGCGCCGGGCGGCACGGGATGGCGTCTCTTAGCAGCGGATGATCCGGCACGATGGAGAAGCGGTCATCTTTCTTCTGGACGCGGCCAACAAAGCGCGTCAGGAACGGTTCAATCAGCGATTCCGGCTCTGCGACCTCGCGCTCTTTCTCCGTATGCAGGGTAGCCACCACGCGGTCGCCATGCATCACTTTCTTCATGTACGGCGGCGGGATGAAGTAGCTTTTTTGGCCATCCACTTCCAGGAAGCCAAAGCCTTTCTCAGTGCCTTTTACCACGCCTTCCGCGCGGGGAGTCTGAGAGTGAAGTTGCTGTTTTAGCTGTGCGAGCAGCGGGTTATCTTGAAACATAGCATCCAGAGCGTGGGGTTAAAGGGGGCGGAATCGCGGCTGACAGTTTTACGCGAATCAGCCCCGGCGGGCAAGCGCTTTAGCCGCAACCTGTTGCGAAAAAAGCGCCTTGGGGCAAGGCCCGGCCGGGCGGCCGGGCAGACGCATCAGGCGATGCGGCGGGTATCAGCGGCTTCGCTGCGGCGGATGGTCACCGGCACCGATTTGGAGGTCGGGGTGTGGGTGTCATCGCCAAAGCTGGACATCGGCACCAGCGGGTTGGTCTCGGGGTAGTAGGCCGCCAGGTTGCCGCGCGGGATGTCGTAGCTCACCAGCTTGAAGCCGGTTACCACACGCTCCACGCCGTCATGCCACAGCGTCTCGATGTCCACCAGCTCACCGTCGTTCAGGCCCAGCGCCGCCAGATCCTGCGGGTGGATGAACAGCACTTCACGCTGGCCGTAAACGCCACGGTAACGGTCATCAAGGCCGTAGATGGTGGTGTTGTACTGGTCGTGGGAGCGCAGGGTTTGCAGCGTGAACGGCGCTTTCTCGCCATTCGGCATCGGGATCACCGCGTCCGGCAGCGGGGCATGGCTGAAGTGCGCCTTGTTGCCCGGCGTGTTGAAGCGCAGTTCGGCTGCCGCGTTGCCGAGGTAGAAGCCACCCTTGATGTCGCAACGGGCATTGAAGTCCTTGAAGCCAGGGATAGTGGCCTCAATGTGGTTGCGGATCAGGTTGTAGTCGCCTGCCAGCGCCATCCAGTCCAGCTTCTCGCTGCCCAGTACCGCGTCAGCGATGCCGCAGACGATCGCGGTTTCGGAGCGCTGCATCTCGGAGATCGGTTTGCCGACACCCTCGGAGGCGTGCACCATGCTGAAGGAGTCTTCCACGGTAATGAACTGTGGGCCGGTAGCCTGAATGTCCGCCTCGGTGCGGCCCAAGGTCGGCAGGATCAGCGCGTCACGGCCCGGCAGCAGGTGGCTGCGGTTGAGCTTGGTGCTGATCTGCACGGTCAGGTCGCAGGCTTGCAGCGCCTGCGCGGTGCGCGCGGTATCCGGCGCGGCCGCGGCCAGGTTGCCGCCGAGGGCGATCAGAACTTTCACCTCGCCACGCAGCATCGCTTCCAGTGCCTCAACGGTGTTGTGGCCCTTCTCGCGCGGCGGCGTGAAGTTGAAGTGCGCCGCCAGACTGTCGATCAGCGCGGCCGGGGCCTTCTCATCGATGCCCATGGTGCGGTTGCCCTGTACGTTACTGTGGCCGCGCACCGGGCAGAGGCCCGCGCCCGGCTTGCCGAGCTGGCCGAACAGCAGTTGCAGGTTGACGATCTCACGGATGGTCGGCACCGAGTGCTTGTGCTGGGTCAGGCCCATCGCCCAAGTGCAGATCACGCGCTCAGCGCTCTCATAGATGCTGGCCGCTTCACGCAGATCCTGCTCGCTCAGGCCAGACTGGCTGACGATGTGATCCCAGGAGGTGGCGTCCACCGCATCGAAGTAGGCTTCCACGCCAGCGCAGTTCTGGTCGAGGAACGCCTGATCGAACAGGCCCGGCTCGCCGGCCGCCAGTTTCAGGCGGTGGCGCTCCAGCAGCACTTTTACCATGCCGCGCACGGCCGCCATGTCACCGCCGAGGTTCGGCTGGTAGTAGCGGGAGCTGATGCGGCCAGCCTTGGTGGTCACCACTTCCAGCGGCTTCTGCGGATCGGCGAAGCGCTCCAGCCCACGCTCGCGCAGGGTGTTGAAGCTCACCACGTGCGCGCCGCGGTCGGCGGCGTGGCGCAGGCTGTGCAGCATACGCGGGTGGTTGGTGCCGGGGTTCTGGCCGAAGACAAAGATCGCGTCCGCCTTCTCGAAATCATCCAGACGGATGGTGCCCTTGCCCACGCCAATGGACTGCTTCAGCGCCACGCCGCTCGCCTCATGGCACATGTTGGAGCAGTCAGGGAAGTTGTTGGTGCCCAGCAGGCGGCCAAATACCTGATAGAGGTAGGAGGCTTCGTTGCTGGCGCGGCCAGAGGTGTAAAGCTCAATCTGGTCCGGGTGGCTCATCGCCTTCACATGGCGGGCGATCAGGTCGAACGCCGCTTCCCAGCTTACCGGGCGGTAGCGGTCAGTGGCGCGGTCATAGCGCATCGGGTGGGTCAGGCGGCCTTGGTACTCAAGGAAGTAGTCGCTCTGCTCACGCAGGGTAGAGACGCTGTGCTTGGCGAAGAACTCTGGCTCCACCGCTTTGCGGGTCGCTTCCCAAGTCACCGCTTTCGCGCCGTTCTCACAGAAGCTGAAGGTGCTGTGGTTGTCATCGCCCCAAGCGCAGCCGGGGCAGTCGAAGCCGCGGCCCTTGTTGACACGCATCAGGTTGCGCAGGTTGGAAAGCACTTTCTTGCTGTCAAAAACGTAACGGGTGGTGGACTCAAGCGCGCCCCATCCGCCGGCCGCGCCGGTGTAAGGCTTAATCGAAGGTTTGAATTTCATTCTTATGTCGCAGGTCTTGTTTCAGAAACGTAAACACTTTTTTAAGTGTTTGGATAATTTATGTCGCAATTTTAGGGAGTGACCGTCACAGCGTCTAATCGAATGACGCAATCGTCTGATAGAGGAAGCTTATCGCATCACCACAGGGCGAGAGGGGAGAAAAGCGGGCAGGGCGGATCGCTGAAATTGTGAGCTTGTTGTAAATGGATGGTTTCATTATGTAATCATTAGCAAAAGTCTTGGGGTTTCACCCCAGCCGGAATTGATGCACTCTAGCCCCCGGATTTTTCGATGGTTTTTTATTGCGTGGGCCAGATTGCCCGCGCAGCAAGAGGATATGTGTGTGAAGCGTAGTGTTTTGAGTATGTTATGTGGTGTGCTGCTGTTCTCCGCTGGCCACGCCGCGGCAGACGCCAGCCCGACCGCCGCCGGTGTGGCGCCGATCAACTTCCCGGTGGTCGCGCCGGGCATCGACGCCGCCTCCTTTGTGCTGATGGACTATGCCACCGGCGACATCCTGGCGCAGGGCAATCAGGACGCGCGCCGCAACCCGGCCAGCCTGACCAAGCTGATGACCGGCTACGTGGTGGATCGCGCGCTCGACCAACACAAAATCACGCTGGATGATGTGGTCACCGTCGGCAAAGATGCCTGGGCGGCGGGCAACCCGGTCTTCGCTGGCTCCTCGCTGATGTTCCTCAAGCCGGGCGACCGCGTCACGGTACGTGACCTGAGCCGCGGCATCATCATCGACTCCGGCAATGACGCCTGTGTGGCGATGGCGGACTACGTGGCGGGCAGCCAGCCAGCCTTCGTCAGCCTGATGAACCAGTACGCCGACCAGCTTGGCCTGAAGGACACCCACTTCGAAACCGTGCACGGGCTGGACGCGCCGGGGCAGTTCACCTCCGCCCATGATCTGGCGGTGCTGTCGCGCGCCATCATCCACGGCGAGCCGGAGGAGTACCACATGTACAGCGAGAAGACGCTGACCTACAACAACATCACCCAGAACAACCGCAACGGCCTGCTGTGGGATAAAAACCTTAACGTTGATGGCCTGAAGACCGGCCACACCGAGAGCGCCGGTTTCAACATCATCGCCTCGGCCACCGAGGGGCAGCGCCGTCTGATCGCCGTGGTGATGGGCGGCAAAAGCCCGAAGGGGCGTGAGGAGCAGGCGCGCAAACTGCTGACCTGGGGCTTCCGCGAGTTCGCCACCCTGCCGGTGTTCAAGGCCGGGCAGGGCGTCGCCAATGAGCAGGTGTGGTATGGCGATCAGGATAAGGTGAAGCTGGGCAGCGCGGATGAGGTATTCCTCAGCGTGCCAGCGGGCGACACTGACAAGATCAAGGCGCAGTACGTGCTGGACAACCCGCAGCTCAAGGCGCCGCTGACCAAGGGCCAGGCGGTCGGCAAGATCAATATCCTCGATCAGGGCAAGGTGCTGAAGTCAATCCCGCTGGTGGTGCTGGAGCCGGTGAAGCAGGGCAGCCTGATCAGCCGTGCGGTGGACTACATCAAGCTGAAGATCTAGCCCCGCGCCGGGCAGACGAGAAGCCAGCCCACGGGCTGGCTTTTTTACGCCGGTTGTCGGCGCAGCCAGGTCTGGGCGGCGTCAAAGAAGTGCTGGGCCAGCGGCGTGGCGCGCCCCGGCTCGGCCACCACCAGCGCGGCGTGGCGGCTCATCGGCGCAATCGCCAGCGGGCGGCGGCGCAGCGCCGGGGTCATCTCATCAATCAGGTGGCCGCGCGGCACCAGCCCGCAGCCAAGGCCGACATAGACCCCCTGCATCAGCTGGAAGATGGAGCTACTGTCAAGGATGGGGCGCAGCGCCAGCCCGGCCAGGCTGAACTGGTTGTCGAGGTAGCGGCGGAAGTAGCGGCTGGGGTCGGAGAGGCAGAGCGGCAGCGCCGCCGCCGCCTCCAGCGCCAGCGGCGTGTCGCCCGCCAGTTGCGGGAAGTGCGCCGGATGGTAGAGCACATCCACGCCATTGTCCTCCAGCGGCTGCAACTGGAAGTGCAGCTCGTTGAGGGTGGTCATCTCAAAAAAGCCGATGCCGACGTCCACCGCGTGGCTGTTGAGCGCCTCCAGCAGCTGGTCGGCGCTCAGCTCCGCGACACGGTAGTCGAGGCGCGGGTTCTCCGCCTGCACCCCCTTCAGCATCTGCGCCAGCGACAGGCTGCACTGCGGCATCACGCCAATGCGCAGCGTGCCGGTCAGGCCATGCTTGAGGGAGTCCACCTCCAGTTTCAGCCCCTGATAGACAGCGACAATCTCCCGCGCCCAGTTCAGCACCCGCTCCCCCTCGGCAGTGAAGCCCTCGAAGTTGTTGCCGCGGTTGATCAGGTTCAGCCCCAGCTCCTTCTCCAGGTTCTTCAGCCGCATCGACAGGGTCGGCTGGCTGACAAAGCTGGCCTCGGCGGCGCGGCCAAAGTGGCGCTCCCGCTCCAGGTTACAGAGGTAGATCAGTTGTTTAATATCCATAAAGGGTGCAGATGATAATTATCAGGCAGGGAATGGGGGCATTATACCACCGTTGGCACCGGATAATCCGCCGTGATGGGGGGGTGAAAGCCGCTTATTCCGCGACGGCCACCGGGGCGACGTGCAGTGCCACCTGATGCTGCGCCAGCCGGGCCGCCAGCGGCGGGGGTGGCGGGGCGTCGGTGAACAGCGCGCTGATCTCGCCCACCTGCGCCAGCTCCACCGCCGCCGAGGCACGGAACTTGGTGTGGTCGGCGGCCACCAGCACATTGCGGCTGTGTGCCATCATGGCGCGCGCCATCGCCACCTCATTGACGTCAAACTCCAGCAGCGTGCCGTCGCCCTCCAGCGCGCCGGTGCTGGTGAGGGTATAGTCGGCGCGGAAACCAGAGACAAACTGGATGGCGCTCGGGCCAATGATGCCGCCATTGTGGGCGCGCAGCACGCCGCCCGGCACCAGCACCTCGAAATCCTTCTGCTTGTAGAGGATCTGCGCCACCCGCAGGCTGTTGGTGATGACGCGCAACTGGCTGTGCGCCAACAGCGCGCGGGCGATGTGCTCAACGGTGGTGCCGATGGTCATGAACAGCGTGCAGCGGTCGGGCAGGGCGTCGGCGATCGCCGCTGCGATGGCGCGCTTCTCCTCGTTGCAGGCCAGCTCCCGCTGCTCAAAGGCGGTGTTCACCAGACTGGAGGCGCGGCCCGCGCCGCCGTGGTGGCGGGTGATAAAGCCCTCCTCGCTCAGCTTGCGAATATCGCGGCGCACGGTCTGGGTGGAGACCGCCAGCAACTGTGCCAGCGCCTCAATGCTCATGTAACCCCGTTCGGCAATCAGCGCGATCAGTTGATCGTGCCGTGGGTTGCCCGTCACTTCCGTCAGGCTCATCTCTGTTCCTCGCTCTGCTGTGCAGCGTTGGCCTATTCTAGCCATAAAGTGACAAAAATGCGCCTAGCTGATCATAGTCCGCGATCCCGGCGCGGCCCCCCTCGCGGGTGCACTTCAGCGCCGCCGCGCCGCTGGCCCAGCGCACCGCCTCCGCCGGGGCCATGCCGCGTGCCAGCGCCCACGCCAGCGCGCCGTGGAACACGTCGCCCGCCCCCGTCGTGTCTTTCACTGTCACCGCGAAGGCTGGCTGGTGGCGGCAGACGCCCCGATCGAGCCACACGCAGCCCTCCGCCCCGAGGGTGACGTAGACCTGCCCGGCGGTCAGCGCGGCCGCCCGGCGCAACGCCTGCTCCACCGGCAGCTCGCCGGTCAGCCGGTGCAGGCCGGGCAGGGAGAAGGCGGCGTGGTCAGCCAGCGCCAGCAGCGGGGTGATGGGCTGTGGCGTGACGTCGGCGTCCAGCACGGTCACCACCCCGGCGGCGCGCGCCCGCGCCATCGCCACCTCTGCCCCCTCCGGCCAGCGCACATCGGCCAGCAGCGCGTCATAGGCGCTGAAATCGATGGCCGCCAGCCACCCGGCATCCGCGTCCAGATTGTGCCCCGGATGGTTGATGATGGTGCGCTCACCGGCGGCGTCCACCAGCACCGCCGACTGACCGGAGGCCGCGCCCGCCACCTGCCGACAGTGGCGCACGCTGACGCCGTAGCCCTCCAGCTCCGCGCGCAGCCGCGCCCCGCAGGCGTCATCGCCGGTGCGGCCAATGAAATCCACCGTGGCTCCCAGCCGCGCCGCCGCCACCGCCGCGGTGGCCGCTGGCCCGCCCCCGGCCTCCCGGTAAGACTGGGCGATATATTTCCCGCCGCCGGTTGGCAGGCGCTCCAGATAGTAGAGGCGATCCTCCACCGCGATCCCCACACAGGCCAGATGTCCCATCACATGCTCCTTAACGCTGATTGAGTGCGACCCAGTTTAGCCACGGCAATTGTTCAAAAAGTGACGGCTGTCCGGTTTTTTACTCAAAACAACAAATACGATCAGAAAAAGACAATAAATGACATCGAGGCGTGGCGGCCTGCTCACTGTTGGACACTGCACCCTGCCACCTTCAATCCAGCCAAAGGAGAGTAAGTATGACAGTAGTGGCCTTTATCGGTCTGGGGCAGATGGGTGCGCCGATGGCGCGCAACCTGATGCGCCACGGCCATACGCTGCGGGTGCATGACCTCAACCCGCAGCCGGTGGCGGCGCTGGTGGCAGAGGGCGCCCACGGCTGTGACAGCCCGGCGCAGGCGGCGCAGGGCGCGGAGGTGGTGATCACCATGCTGCCGACCGGCCCCCAGGTGCACGCGGCGCTGCTGGGGGAGCGGGGCGCACTGGAGACGCTGGATCCGCAGGCGCTGGTGATTGACATGTCCACCATCCTGCCGACCGAGAGCGATGCCCTGTGCGCGGCACTGGCGGCGCGCGGCATCAGCTTTATGGACGCGCCGGTGGGGCGCACCTCGGATCACGCCATCGCTGGCACCCTGCTGATTCTGGCGGGCGGCAGTGAGGCGCAGGTGGCGCGCGCCACGCCGCTGCTGCGCTGCCTTGGCGACACCCTGATCGCGGCGGGCGGGCCGGGGCGCGGCATCCGCCTCAAGCTGATCAACAACTACATGAGCATTGCCCTCAATGCCCTCTCGGCAGAGGCGGCGGTGCTGTGCGAGGCGCTCGGGCTACCGCTGGATAAAGCGCTGGAGGTGATGAACCTCACCCCGGCGGTGCGCGGCCACTTCGGCACCACCTGGCCGCAGCGGGTACTGAAGGGCGATCTCAGCCCAACCTTCATGATCGATCTGGCGCACAAGGATCTGGGGCTGGCCCTGACGCTGGCTGGCCAGTTGCGGGTGCCGCTGCCGATGGGCGCGGCGGCGCGCGAGCTGTACAGCCAGGCGCGGGCGCAGGGACGTGGCCGACAGGACTGGAGCGCCATTCTGGAGCAGATGCGGGCCGCCGCCGGGCGGCCCTCCGTGGTGCCTGAGGGCACGCAATGAGGAGTAGACCATGCCGTATGTAGCAGGAGACACCATGGTTCGCCATGCGTGGCAGGAGGGGTATGCCATCGGCGCGTTCAGCGCGCACAACGCCGAGACCATTCTGGCGGTGCTGGAGGCGGCGGAGGCGGAGCGCTCGCCGGTGATGATCCAGATTGGTCAGCGCGCCATCAACACGCTGGGCCTCGCGCCGCTGAAGGCGCTGGTGGACGCCTATCTGGGTCGCGTCAGCGTGCCGGTCTGCGTCCACCTCGACCACAGCCGCCGCTTTGAGCAGACGCTGGAGGCGGTGCGCTGCGGCTTCCAGTCGGTGATGTTTGATGGCTCGCACCTGCCGTTCGCCGAGAATGCGCGCATCACGCGCGCGGTGGCGGAGGTGGCCCACGCGCTGAAGATTGGTTGCGAGGGGGAGATTGGCAAAATTGGCGGCGTGGAGGATGAGATAGACGTGGCCGATGAGGAGGCGCTGATCACCTCCTGCGAAGAGGCGGCGCGCTTTGTGGCGGCCACCGGCGTTGACTATCTGGCGGTCTCGATCGGCACCGCCCACGGCCTCTACACCCGGCCACCGAAACTGGCTTTCGGGCGGCTGGCGGAGCTACGTGAGACGGTGGCGCGCCCGGTGGTACTGCACGGCGGCTCCGGCGTGCCGGATGCGCAGATCCAGCGGGCGATTGGGCTGGGGGTAGCCAAGATCAATGTGGACACGGAGCTGCGGCAGGCGTTCACCGAAGGCATGGCCGGGGTACTGGCGGAGAACCCGCAGGAGTACGCGCTGGCCGTGACGCTGGGCCGTGGCCGTGAGGCGATGCGCCAGAAGGTGCAGGAGAAGATCCGCCTGTTTGGCAGTCAGGGGCGGGCATAGGGGGAACAGGTAATGACAGAGATACATGAGGCTCCCTTCGGGGAGCACCACGGGCAAGCGGTGAGGCTGTTTACCCTCACCAACGGGCAGGGGATGCGGCTGGCGGTGACCAACTATGGCTGCATCATCACCCAGCTGTGGGTGCCAGACCGGCAGGGCGTGCCGGGCGACGTGGTGCTGGGGTTTGACACGCTGGCGGAGTATCAGGCTGGCCACCCCTTTTTCGGTGCCATCGCTGGCCGCTGCGCCAACCGCATTGGCGGTGGCCGCTTCCGGCTGGCGGGCCGGACGCACACGCTGGCCTGCAATGAGACGGCGACCGGCCAGCATCTGCATGGCGGCGTCTGTGGCTTTGACAAACGGCTGTGGCAGGCGGAGCCGGATGGCGACGGCGTGCTGTTCTACTACCGCGCAGCGGATGGCGAGGAGGGCTACCCCGGCAACCTGGAGGTGATTCACCGCATCAGCCTGCGTGAGGATAACGTATTGGCTTTTGACTATCAGGCGACCTGCGACCAGCCGACGCCGGTCAACCTCACCAACCACAGCTACTACAACCTCTCGGCGCAGGCGGAGGATATCCGCCGCCATTGGTTGCAGATTGACGCCGATTTCTACACCCCGGTAGAGGAGCAAACGATGCTGCCGACCGGCGAGATCCGCGCGGTGGCCGATAGCCCGGTCGATTTCCGCCAGCCGCGCCCGCTGGCGGAGGTGATGACCCCGCTGCCGCAGCAGGGGATTGACCTCAACTTTGTGCTGCGCGGCGGCGAGGGGGCGCTGCACCCGGCGGCCACCCTCTACCACCCGGCCAGCGGGCGTGAGATGCGCGTTACCACCAACCAGCCCGGCGTGCAGTGCTACAACGCCTTCAAGCTGTCGAACAAACGCTGGATCGGCAAGGGGCAGCGCCACTATGCCGCCTTCGCGGGCCTCTGTCTGGAGACGCAGGCGTTCCCTGACAGCCTGCACCAGCCGCACTTCCCCGGCATCGTGCTCCAGCCCGGCGAACGCTATCGCCACCACACCGAACACACCTTCTCCACCCGAGCGGAGGATTGAGATGAACCCACAACCCACTTTGGGCGTGCTGGCGCTGGGCCGCGCCACCTTCGATGTGCCCTATGCCGAACAGATGCTGGCGCAGGCGTGGCAGACGCTGCGCCAGTTGCCGGTGACGCTGGCTGGCGAGCCGGTGCTCTGTCTGGACGCGGAGACCACGCGCACGGCGCTGGGCACCCTGCGCGCCGCCCAGCCGGATCTGCTGCTGATTGTGCAAGCGACCTTTACCGACGCCTCGCTGACCACTGAGGTGCTGCGCGAGCTGGATCTGCCAGCGCTGCTCTGGTCATTCCCCGAGCCGCGCACCGGCGGCCGCCTGCGGCTGAATGCCTTCTGCGGCGTCAATCTGGCCTGCCACGCCCTGAGCCGCCTAAATATCACGCCGTTGACCCTGCACGCCGCGCCAGACAGCCCGGCCGCCGCCGCTGAGCTGGCGCTGGCGGCCAGGGCGGCGGGCCTCGTCTCGCGTCTGCGCCGGTCACGGCTGCTGGTGATTGGCGATCATCCCACCGGCTTTGACGCCTGCAACTACCAGCCGCAGGAGCTGGCCGGCCGCCTCGGTGTGGCCCACGATCGGCTGGAGGTGGGTGCCTTCATCAATCAGGTGAAAGCGCTGCCCGACAGCGTGGCTGACGCGCCGTGGCAGCGCCGGGCACGGGACTTCAGCAACCTGGCGGAGATGGACCCGGTGGCGACGCGCAAGACGCTGAAGACCTACGCTGCCCTGCAACAGCAGGCGGCAGACGGGAACTATGATGGCATCGCGGTGCGCTGCTGGCCGGACTTCTTCACCGACTACGGCTGTGCCGCCTGCGGTGCGCTGGCGCTGATGAATGAGGATGGCGTGCCCTGTGGTTGCGAGGCGGATCTCTACGGCGTGATCTCCTCGCTGCTGTTGCAGTGGGCTTCCGGGGAGGGGGCGTTCAATACCGATCTGGTGGACATCGATCCGCAGGACAACAGTGTGGTGTTCTGGCACTGTGGACAGGCACCGATTGAGATGGCTGACCGTGACGGCCCGGTGCGTGCGACGCTGCACTCCAACCGCAAGCTGCCGCTGCTGTCGGAGTTCGCGCTGAAGCCGGGGCGCATCACTCTCTGCCGCATCAGCCAGGGGCAGGGCAAGCTGCGGCTGATGCTGGCGGGCGGCGAAATGCTGAAAGCGCCGCTGGCCTTCTCCGGCACCTCCGGGGTGGCGCGGCTGGACGTGGACGCCGACACCTACCGGCAACGCCTGCTGGCCGCTGGCATGGAGCACCACACCTCACTGGTCTATGGCGATCACCGGCCGTTGCTGCGCAAGGTGGCGCAACTGCTGGATCTGGAACTGCTGGAGCTGGCATGACGCCAGCCCCCACACAGGGAGTCAATGATGAGCACGTTACCCAAGAATGTCCGCTTTACCCCCACCGCCGATGGCTTCCACCTCACGCTGGATGGCAAGCCGCTGCTGTGCCACAGCGCCGCGCGCCCCTGTCTGGTGGCCGGGCGCGGCGTGGCGGACATTGAGATGTTCCGCGGCAACTTTAGCGTGAAAGATCAACTGGAAGAGAAGCTGGCCCTCACCACTTGCCACATTGCGCCGCACGATGGCGGGCAAGTGGTGACGCTGTCACGCGGCGAAGTGGCCGCCGCCCGGCTGACGCTGGGCAGTGACGACAGCGGGCGGCTGACGCTCAACGTCCAGACGCTGACGCCGCACTACAACCGGCTGTGGATCAACCTCGAGGCGGAGCCGGAGGAGCGCGTCTACGGCTGTGGCGAGCAGTTCTCCTACTTCAACCTGCGCGGCCGCCCCTTCCCGCTCTGGACCAGCGAGCAGGGCGTGGGCCGCAACAAAAAGAGCTTCGTCACCTGGCAGGCGGATTGCCAGGAGAACGCTGGCGGCGACTACTACTGGACTTTCTTCCCGCAGCCGACCTTTGTCTCCAGCCGCCGCTACTTCTGCCACTTCAGCAACAGCGGCTACATGTGCTTTGACTTCTCGCAGCCAGAGCGCCACCAACTGGCGGTGTGGGAGGGGCAGGCCGACCTCTGCTTTGAGGCGGCAGAGAGCCTGCTGGCGCTGGTCAGCCGGGTGAGCGCGCTGCTGGGCCGCCAGCCGGAGCTGCCGGAGTGGGTCTATGACGGCATCATCCTTGGCATTCAGGGCGGCACCGAGGTGTGCCAGCAGAAGCTGGATCGCGCCCGCGCGCTGGGGGTGCCGGTGGCGGGCATCTGGGCGCAGGATTGGGAGGGGCGGCGCGTCACCTCCTTTGGCAAGCGGCTGATGTGGAACTGGCGCTGGGATGAGACGCTCTATCCGGGGCTAGATCAGCGCATCGCGCAGTGGCGCAAGGAGGGGGTGCGCTTCCTCGGCTATATCAACCCCTACGTGGCGGTGGAGAAGGAGCTGTATGCCGAGGCGGCGGCGCGCGGCTACCTCACCACGGACGCCGACGGCGGCCCCTATCAGGTGGAGTTTGGCGAGTTCTACGCTGGCGTGGTGGATCTGACCAACCCGGCGGCCTACGACTGGTACAAGGGCGTCATCAAGCAGAACCTGATCGCCTTTGGCCTCGACGGCTGGATGGCCGACTTCGGCGAGTACCTGCCCACCGACACCCATTTGCACAACGGCGTCAGCGCCGAGATCATGCACAACGCGTGGCCGGTGCTGTGGGCGAAGTGCAACTACGAGGCGCTGGCGGAGAGCGGCAAGCTCGGCGAGATCCTGTTCTTCATGCGCGCTGGCTTCAGCGGCAGCCAGAAATATTCGGTGATGATGTGGGCCGGCGACCAGAACGTTGACTGGAGTCTGGACGATGGGCTGGCCTCGGTGATCCCGGCGGCGCTGTCGCTGGCGATGTGCGGCCACGGCCTGCACCACAGTGACCTCGGCGGCTACACCACGCTGTTCGGCATGGCGCGCAGCAAGGAGCTGCTGCTGCGCTGGTGCGACTTCGCCGCCTTCACGCCGCTAATGCGCAGCCACGAGGGCAACCGGCCGGATGACAACTGGCAGTTCGACAGCGACGACGACACCCTGCGCCATCTGGCGCGCATGGGGCAGGTGTTCCGCCGCCTGAAGCCCTACCTGCAACAGGCGGTGGCGCAGAACAGCCAACAGGGCGTGCCGGTGATGCGGCCGCTGCTGCTGCACTACGAGGATGACCCGCGCACCTGGGATCTCGGCTACCAGTACCTGCTGGGGCGCGACCTGCTGGTGGCGCCGGTGCACCAGCCCGGCCAGCATGAGTGGCGGCTCTACCTGCCCCATGACCAGTGGGTGCACCTCTGGAGCGGCGAGCCGTATGACGGTGGCCGCGAGGTGACGGTGGCCGCGCCGCTCGGGCAGCCGCCGGTGTTCTACCGCCGCGACAGCCAGTGGGCCACGCTGTTTGCCGGGTTGCGCGACGCCTGACGCCCGCCACGGCGCACCGCCCCGGCGGTGCGCCTTCAAGGAGAATCCATCATGAATCCACAGACTCAGCCGGCGTTGCCGCTGCGTGAGAAGGTCGCCTATGGGCTGGGGGACGTCGGCTCCAACCTGCTGCTGGACATTGGCACCCTCTACCTGCTGAAGTTCTACACCGATGTGCTTGGCCTGCCCGGTGCCTGGGGCGGCCTGATCTTTTTGGTCGCCAAGTTCTTCACCGCCTTCACGGACATGGGCACCGGGCTGCTGCTGGATGCCCGCCGCGCTGGCCCCGGTGGCAAATTCCGCCCCTTTATCCTCTATGCCGCCTTCCCGGTGGCGCTGCTGGCGGTGGCCAACTTTGCTGGCACCCCCTTCGGCCTGACCGGCAGGGCGCTGTTCGCCACGCTGCTGTTTATGCTCTACGGGCTGTTCTTCAGCCTGATGAACTGCGCCTACGGCGCGATGGTGCCCGCCATCACCCAACACCCCGATGAGCGGGCGCAGCTGGCCGCCTGGCGGCAGGGCGGGGCGACGCTCGGGCTGCTGCTCTGTACCGTCGGCTTTGTGCCGATCCTCGACCTGTTCGCCGGCCGGCCCCAGCTCGGCTACCTGATGGCCGCCAGCCTGTTCGCGCTGCTGGGGCTGGCCTGCATGTGGCTCTGCGCCCGTGGCGTCACCGAGCGCCACGTCGCACCGGCGGCCAGCCAGCGCGCCAGCCTGCTTGGCTCCTTCCGCGCCATTGCTGGCAACCGGCCGCTGTTTGTGCTCTGCCTCGCCAACCTCTGCACGCTGGCGGCGTTCAACGTCAAGCTGGCGATCCAGATCTACTACATCCAGTACGTGCTCAATGACCTGTCGCTGATGGCGTGGATGGGCTTCTTCAGCATGGGCTGCGTCATGCTGGGCGTGTTCTGCGTGCCGCGCGCGGTGCGCCGGTTCGGCAAGAAGCGGGTCTACCTCGGCGGGCTGCTGCTCTGGGCGGTGGGCGATCTGCTCAACTACCTGCTGGGCAACGACCCCCTCAGCTTTGTGCTGCTCTCCTGCCTGACCTTCTTCGGCTCTGCCTTCGTCAACAGCCTCAACTGGGCGCTGGTCTCTGACACCGTGGAGTATGGCGAGTGGCGCACCGGCGTGCGCGCCGAGGGCACGGTCTACACCGGCTTTACCTTTTTCCGCAAGATGTCGCAGGCGCTGGCCGGTTTCTTCCCCGGCCTGATGCTGACGCAGATTGGCTACGTGCCGAACGTGGCGCAGTCCGCCGAGGCGCTGGAGGGGCTACGCCAGCTGATCTTCCTCTACCCCTGTGGGCTGGCGCTGCTGACGGCGCTGATCATGGGGCGCGGCTACCGCCTCAACGAGCAGGTTTACGTGAAGATTGTCGGCGAACTGGCAGCCCGGCGGCACACTGCCTGATTTGACCCTACACTTACCCACCGGCCTGTGGCCAGAGAGGGAACCATGACGCAACAGAGTGATGTGTTGGCCGTACCCCCGGCGGTGGATGCCGCCCCCAGCGTGCTGCCGGTGACGCTGCGGGAGAAGATCGCCTACGGGCTGGGCGACGTCGGCAATGGCTTTATGTTTGACCTCGGCCAGATCTACCTGCTGAAGTTCTACACCGACACCCTCGGCCTGCCCCCGGCGGCGGCCGGTGGGGTCTTCTTCTTCACCAAAATCTTCGACGCGCTGGCGGACTTCAGCGTCGGCACCTGGGTTGACCGGCGGCAGCGCATCGGGCCGCGCGGCAAGTTCCGCCCCTTTATGCTCTATGGCGCGGTGCCGCTCGGGCTGGCGACCGTCGCCAGCTTCACCCAGCCGGACTTCTCGCCCGACGGGATGCTGCTGTGGGCCTACTTCACCTACATGCTGTTTGGCCTGATCTACAGCATCGTCAATATTCCCTATGGCTCGATGATCGCCGCCATGACCCAGGACCCGGTGGAGCGGGCGCAGCTCGCCGCGTGGCGGCAGGGCGGCTCCAACCTGGCGCTGCTGATCACCACCGTCAGCTTTGTGCCGCTGCTGTCGATGGCGCCCGCCACCCCGCAGGGCGCGCTGTGCGTGGTGGCGCTGTTTGCCAGCGCCGGGGTGGCGCTGCAACTCTTCTGCTACGCCAATATCCGTGAGCGGGTGCGCCCGGCCACCACCGCCGCGCGCGATCGTGCACCGCTGCCGTTGCGCCCGGCGCTGCTGGCGATCGTGCGCAACCGGCCGCTGCTGCTGCTCTGTCTGGTGAACGTGCTGACCTTCTCCGCCTTCAACGTCAAGCTGGTGGCGCAGGTCTACTACTGCCAGTACGTGTTGCAGGACATCAACATCCTGCCGTGGATGGGCTTCTTCAGCATGGGCTGCGTCTTCCTTGGCGTGCTCTGCGTGCCCTGGCTCTCCAAGCATCGCGGCAAAAAGTTCACCTTTATCCTTGGCTGTGCCATCTGGGCGCTGGGCGAGCTGTGCAACTACTTCTGGCCGGCACCGGACAGCGTCAGTTTTATTCTCTTCTCCTGTCTGGCCTTCTACGGCAGCGCGCTGGTCAACAGCCTCTACTGGGCCTTCGCCTCCGATGCGGTGGAGTATGGCGAGTGGCGCACCGGGCTGCGCACCGAGGGGATGGTCTACGCCTTCTTCACCTTCAGCCGCAAGCTGTCACAGGCGATTGCCGGCTCGCTGCCGGGGGTGGTGCTGGCGTGGGTCGGCTATCGGCCCAACAGCCTCCAGACCGTGGAGGTGCAGCACGGCATGACGCTGCTGATGTTCATCTACCCCGGCGCGCTGGCCCTGCTGACGCTGCTGATCTGGTGGCGCGGCTACCGGCTGGATGAGCAGCGTTACGAGGAGATTCTGCTGGATTTGCAGCGGCGCAGCGGTTAAGGAGTGTTCATTATCCCGACAATTGTCTATACTGAACACTGACAATTGTCGGACAAGGAGAGAACCATGCGCGCATATATCCCTACCCAACCCTCGCAGGATCACGCCTTGTGGCGTTTTGCTGGCCTGCCGGGCGACCGGGGGCGGGCGCTGATCTCAGCGTTGCAGGCCGGGCTGCCGGTCGAGGTGCTGGAGAGCATCCGCGACTGGTCATCCATGTCGCAGGCAGAGATTTTGCGCATCGCTGGCATCAACGAGCGCAACATCGCCCGGCGCAAGCAGGCGGGCAGCACGCTCTCGGCGGATGAGAGCGAACGCATCGCGCGGCTGGTGCGGGTGTTTGACGCCGCCGTGCAGCTCTTCGGCGGCGACAAGCAGGAGGCCGGTGACTGGCTGCGCTCGCCGGTCAAGGGGCTGGGGCAGGTCAGCCCGCTGTCGCTGATCGCCACCGAGAGTGGCGCGATTGAGGTGCTGGATCTGATTGGTCGGCTGGAGCATGGTGTGATCGCATGATCTTCTACCGGTTGGTCAAGGCCGCGTTTGCCGATGAGGCGTGGAGCGGCAGCGGCGCCAAGCGCTTTGGCGGCCGCTGGAACCACAAGGGGCAGGCGGCGGTGTACGTCTCCAGCTCCATCGCGCTTGCCGCGCTGGAGATTCTGGTGCATGCCCCGCGCCAGAGCCTGCTGGAGCGCTACGCGCTGTTCAGCATTGAACTGCCGGACAGTGAGGTGAACTACCTGGAGTCGCGCTACCTGCCCGATGACTGGACGCACGACCCGGCACCGCTCTCGACAATGGATCTCGGCAGCGGCTGGCTGGAGGCCAACAGCGGCGCGGCGCTGATGGTGCCCTCCTGCGTCATTCCCCATGAAAACAACGCCTTGCTCAACCCCCACCACCCGGCATTCCGCGCCGCGCTGGAGAGCGTGGTGGCCTATGACTTCAATTTTGACCGCCGTCTGGCGCTCTGACGGCAAAACTCGGATTGCCCCGCATTGAGCATTGTGCTTCCTGCCGCTAGGCTGGGCGGGTTTAAACATGCATTATTTTAATGAATTGAGGGGATAGTATGATCTTTTCCGTACGCCGCCTGATGGCATTGGCGCTGGCTGGCACGCTGGTCAGTGGGGCGGCGCAAGCCGATTTGATGGGCGCGCTGAAGAGCGCCAATGACGCGCTGAATGGCAACAACGCCAACGGCACCACCACCAGCACCACAACCAACACCGGCGGCACCTCGCTGACCACCCTGATGGGGCTGCTCAACGGCGGCGACAGCGCGTTGAAGGCCGACAGCGCCAGCAACGCGGCGGGCGTGCTGGAGTACTGCGTGAAGAACAATGTGCTCTCCACCAGCAAGGCCAGCAGCGTCAAGGATCAGTTGCTGAGCAAGCTCGGCATCCAGAGCGCCGCTGGCGCGGAGAACGAGGAGTACCAGCAGGGGCTGGGCGGCCTGTTGCAGACCGGGCAGGGCACCAGCCTTAACCTCGCCAGCCTCGGGGCGGGCACCCAGCAACTGCGTGACAAGCTGAAAACCAAGGCCTGTGACGTAGTGCTGAAACAGTCAGCGAAACTGCTGTAACTTGCCAGCCGGGGACTCCGCCCCGGCCTATTCGTAGACCTTCTCGCGATACTCGCACAGATCCTCAATCAGGCAGGAGCCGCAGCGCGGCTTGCGGGCGATGCAGGTGTAACGCCCATGCAGGATCAGCCAGTGGTGGCAATCGACCTTGAACTCCGCTGGCACCACCTTCAACAGCTTCTCCTCCACCTGATCGACGTTCTTGCCCGGTGCCAGATTGGTGCGGTTGGAGACGCGGAAGATGTGGGTATCGACGGCGATGGTCGGCCAGCCAAAGGCGGTGTTAAGCACCACGTTGGCGGTCTTGCGCCCGACGCCCGGCAGCGCCTCCAGCGCTGCGCGATCTTCCGGCACCTCGCCGCCGTGGCGCTCCAGCAGCAGCCGGCAGGTCTTGATGACGTTCTCCGCCTTGCTGTTGTAGAGGCCAATGGTCTTGATGTACTCCTTTACCCCGTCCACGCCCAATTCCAGTATCGCCTGTGGCGTGTTTGCCACCGGGTAGAGCCGGGCAGTGGCTTTGTTGACGCTGACGTCGGTGGCCTGCGCCGACAGCAGCACCGCGATCAGCAGTTCAAACGGCGTGCTGTAGACCAGCTCGGTGGTGGGGTGCGGGTTGTTGTCGCGCAACCGGGTCAGGATGGCGACGCGCTTCTCCCGGTTCATGCGTTCCCCGCCTCACCCGGCAGGGTGGTAACCGGGATGGCCTTCGCCGCCGCGGCCCGCGCCTTCATCTTCTGGTCAATCAGGTATTTGATCGCCAGCAGCATCGCCAGACCGATAAAGGCCCCCGGCGGCAGCATCGCCAGCAGGAACGGCGTGTCGAGGTGCGCCACCTCCACCCGCAGCACCTTGGCCCAACTGCCGAGCAGCAGGTCAGCGCCATCAAACAGCGTGCCGTTGCCCAGGATCTCACGCATGGATCCCAGCACGAACATCGCCGCGGTGCCGCCGAGGCCGGTCATCAGGCCATCCAGCGCCGCGTAGCGCACCGGTGCCTTGGCGGCGTAGGCTTCCGGCCGGCCAATCACGATGCAGTTGGTGACGATCAGCGGGATAAAGATGCCCAGCGACTGGTAGAGGCCGTAGGCATAGGCGTTGATCAGCATCTGCACGCAACTCACCACCGAGGCGATGATCATCACGTAGATCGGGATGCGGATCTCATGGGGGATCCAGCGCTGCATCAGCGAAATGGAGGTGTTGGTGCAGAGCAGCACCAGCGTGGTCGCCAGCCCCAGCCCGAGGGCGTTGGTGGCGGTCGAGGTGACGGCCAGCAGCGGGCACATGCCCAGCAGCTGCACCAGTGCCGAGTTGTTCTTCCACAACCCGTCAACGATTACGCGTTTGGCTTCACTCATCAGAGGCTCCACAAGGGGGTAAAGTGGCAAGTTTCGGCGGCAGGCTCTCCATCAAGAGCGTGGTGCGGCGCACCGCATTCACCACCGCGCGCGGGGTGATGGTGGCACCGGTGAACTGGTCAAACATGCCGCCATCTTTCTTCACCGCCCAGCGGCGGTCATTTGGCCCATCAATGCTCTGTTGGGCGAAGTGCTTGATCCAATCAGAGATCCGCACCTCAATTTTATCACCCAGACCCGGCGTCTCATGGTGCTCCAGCACGCGGGTGCCGTAGACCTTGCCGTGGAAATCGGCGGCCACCAGGATCTGGATGGCACCGGAGTAGCCATCCGGCGCGGTGGTCTCAATCGCCGCCGCCACCGGCTCGCCGTCCTTGCGCGCCAGATAGAGGCGGTGCGGGCCGACGTTGCCGAGCGCCGGATCGGTAATCAGGTAGCACTCGCGCTGCATGTGGTTGTCATAGATGTCCGTTGGGATCACCTGATCAAACAGCGCTTTCTGCTGCTGGGCGGCCTGATCGTTGATGGTTGGCCGGGTCAGGTGGTAGACCACCGCCGTCAGGCCGGTGGTCAACGCCGCGAACAGCGCCAGGGTAGTGCCGTGGCGTCGCATGGTATCAAACATCATAGCTCCTTAGCGATGCCCGTAGACTCTGGGTTGGGTGTAGTGGTCAATCAGCGGCACGGTAATGTTGGCCAGCAGCACGGCGAAAGCGACGCCGTCCGGGTAGCCGCCATAGACGCGGATCAGCCACACCAGCAGGCCAATCAGTGCGCCGAAGATCAGGCGGCCGCGCGGCGTGGTGGAGGCGGTGACCGGGTCGGTGGCGATAAAGAACGCGCCGAGCATGGTCGCGCCGGAGAAGAGGTGGATCAGCGGCGAGGCGTTGGCCGCCGGGTTGACCAGCCACGCCAGCCCACTGCAAAACGCCAGCATCAGCAGGAAGCTGACCGGGATATGCCAGTGAATCAGGCGGCGGCCGAGCAGCAGCAGGCCGCCCGCCAGGAAGCCAAGGTTGATCCACTGCCAGCCGAGGCCCGCCAGAAAGCCGCTGTAGATCGGCTGCGCCAGCAGTTGCGTATGGCTGTGGCCCGCGCGCAGGCCGGTCTTGAAGCCATCCAGCGGCGTCGCTTGGGTCACGCCATCGACATTCATCTGGAGCTGGTAGGGCGTCAGGCCGTCGCTGTTGTGGCCGCTGAAGATGCTGAGCAGGGTGTCATGCCAGCCCGGCGTATGGAGTTGCAGCGACTCCGGCGGCAGCCAGGTGGTCATCTGCACCGGAAAGGAGATCAGCAGCACTACGTAGCCGACCATCGCCGGGTTGAACGGGTTCTGCCCCAGCCCGCCATACAGCCCTTTGGCGATGACGATGGCGAAGAAGGTGCCGAGCACCACCATCCACCAAGGGGCGAGCGGCGGCAGGCTGATGCCGAGCAGCAGGGCGGTCAGCAGGGCGGAGTTGTCGCCCAGTTTGGCTTTCACCGACTGGTGGCGCAGCGCCACGATGGCCCCCTCCGCCAGCAGGGCGGTGACCATCGCCAGCGCCACCTGCACCAGGTTGCCGGGGCCGAAGAAGACCCACTGCGCTGCCATGCCAGGGATGCAGGCCAGCATCACCCACAGCATGATGCTGCTGGTGCGTTGCCGGTTATGGGTAAAGGGTGAACTTGCGATTCTGAAAGCCATTTATTCCTCGTTCGACATCGTTTCTTGTGCGGCCTTGCGCGCCTTGATCCGGGCAATCGCCGCAGCGACTGCCTCCTTGCGCGGGTCGCTTTCTTGTTTTTCCATGCTGTGCTTTTCGTCGCCGACGGCTTTACGCAGCGGCTCCGGGGCATCGTCATTGGCCGAATCCGCCGCCTGCGCGGCACGTTTGGCCTTGGCGCGGGCAACGGCGGCGGCCACGGCGGCTTTGCGTTTCTCCTCGGCAGAGAGTTCGACGGCTGGTTCCGCGGTTTCTGCCGGGGCTTCTGCCTCTGCGTCTGCCGGGGCATCAGTGGCCTGCGCGGCACGCTTGGCTTTGGCGCGGGCAACGGCGGCGGCCACGGCGGCTTTGCGTTTCTCCTCGGCCGAAAGTTCGGCGGCCGGGGCTTCTGCCTCTGTGTCTGCCGGGGCGTCAGTGGCCTGCGCGGCACGTTTGGCCTTGGCGCGGGCAACGGCAGCGGCCACGGCGGCTTTGCGTTTATCTTCGGCGGAGAGTTCAGCGGCCGGGGCTTCAGCCTCTGCGTCTGCCGGGGCATCAGCGGCCTGCGCGGCACGCTTGGCCTTGGCGCGGGCAACGGCAGCGGCCACGGCGGCTTTACGTTTCTCCTCGGCGGAGAGTTCAGCGGCCGGGGCTTCAGCCTCTGCGTCCGCTAGGGCATCAGCGGCCTGCGCGGCACGCTTGGCCTTGGCGCGGGCGACAGCGGCGGCCACGGCGGCCTTGCGTTTATCTTCGGCGGAGAGTTCGGCGGCCGGGGCTTCTGCCTCTGCGTCTGCCGGGGCGTCAGCGGCCTGCGCGGCGCGCTTGGCCTTGGCGCGGGCAACAGCGGCGGCCACGGCGGCTTTGCGTTTATCTTCGCCTGATGGTTCTGACTCTACGGCCTCAGGGGCAGCGGCGGCCTCGGCGGCAGCGGCGCGTTTGGCGCGCACCCGATCCAGGGCGTCAGCCACGGCGGCTTTGCGCTGCTCTTCGGCCGAGGGGGCGCTGGCCGGGGTCTCGGCCACTGGCGCGCCCTCGGCCGCTTTCTTGGCCTTGACGCGGGCAAGGGCGGCGGCGACCGCCGCCTTGCGCGGATCGACGTCGTGCTGCTGCTCATCCTCAGACTGGGAGATCTGGTCAACCGGCGTCTCTGCCGCGGCGGCGGCGCGCAACAGACGGCGCTCGGCCGCGCGCGCCTCACGCTCCGCGGCGGCCGCCGGGCTGGCGTCAGCCGGTGTCGCGCTATCATCCAGCCGGACGGCCGCCTTCTTATGGCGATCCTCACGCGCCTGCTTCTCACGCTCCAGCCGCGCCTGCTTGGCCTCAAAGCGTGCCTTGGCCTCGGTGGCGCGCGCCGCCTCTTGATCCAGCTCGCGGATCTCGGCCTTCTCCTGACGGTAGTACTGCACCAGCGGAATGTTGCTTGGGCAGACGTAGGCGCAGGCACCGCACTCAATGCAGTCAAACAGGTTGTAGTTGCGTGCCTTCTCATGCTCCTGGCCGCGGCTGAACCAGTAGAGCTGTTGCGGCAGCAGGCCAGCCGGGCAGGCGTCCGCGCACTGGCTACAGCGAATGCACGCCTCTTCCGCCTGCGGCTCGCCCATCTCGCTGCGCGATGGCGCAAGCAGGCAGTTGGTGATCTTGACGGTCGGCACGTCGAGGTTCGGCAGGGTGAAGCCCATCAGCGGGCCGCCCATGATCACCAGTTGCTGGTCATGCGGACGGAAGCCGCTGTACTCGAGCAGCTGGGAGACCGGCGTGCCGATGCGCGCCCACAGGTTCCCCGGCTGGCCGACGGACTCGCCGGTCAGCGTCACCACGCGCTCAATCAGCGGCTCGCCATGCACAATGGCGCGGGTGATGGCGTAGAGCGTGCCGACGTTCTGCATCAGCACCCCGATGGAGGAGGAGTGCTTGCCGTGCGGCACCTCCTGCCCGGTCAGGATGCGCGTCAACTGCTTGGCACCGCCGGAGGGGTATTTGGTGGGGATGACGCGCAGCTCAATCTTCACGCCCGGCGTGTCATCCTGCTTCAGCGCCGCTTTCAACGCGGCGATCGCCTCGGGTTTGTTGTCCTCAATGCCAATCAGCACCTGCTCCGGTTGCAGAATGTGGCAGAGGATGCGCGTGCCGGTGATGATCTCCGGCGCGTGCTCCTGCATCAGGCGGTCATCGGCGGTGATGTACGGCTCGCACTCGGCGGCGTTGACGATCAGCGTCTTCACGCCGCGCTGGCCGCCCTGCAATTTGGTGGCGGTCGGGAAGCCCGCACCGCCAAGGCCCGCCACGCCCGCCTGATGGATGCGCGCGATCAGGTCGGCGGCGTCATGCTGGCGGTAGTCGGCCACCGGTGACAGGTCACACCACCGGTCGTTGCCGTCAGCGTCAATCACCACGCACAGCTCCTTCAGGCCGGAGGGGTGGGCGGTGATGCGCGGCTCCACCACCCGCACGGTGCCAGAGGAGGGGGCGTGCACCGGCAGGGTGCGGTTGCGGCCTGCGGTCAGCGGCTGCCCTTTGAGCACCCGGTCACCGGCCTTAACCAGCAGCTCGCCCTCGGGGCCAAGGTGCTGTTGCAGCGGAATAATGAACTCATGGCTTAGCGGTGCCAGCCGCAGCGGCACATGGCTCGACTGGGTCTTCATCTCTGGCGGGTGGATGCCGCCGGAGAAGTCCCAGATCTTGTGTTTATTGAGGGCCTTCAGCAGGTTAAACATGCTGGCCCTCCGCAATCACGCGGACTGGAATGGCATTCAGATCCCATTTCCAGTTGGCAGTGGTGGTCTTCACGGGTCTCATCTCAATACAGTCAGTCGGGCAGGGGGCGACGCACAGGTCGCAGCCGGTGCAGAGATCGGCCACCACAGTGTGCACGGCGCGGGTGGCACCGACAATTGCATCCACCGGGCAGGCCTGAATGCACTTGGTGCAGCCGATGCAGTTGCTCTCATCGACAAAGGCCACCTTGCGCACCGGATGCGTGACAGTGTCACCCCCATCCAGCGGCTGCTGCTCGACGTTAAGCAGCGCGGCGATCTTCACCATCACCTGCTCGCCGCCGGGCGCGCACTTGTTGATCTTCTCGCCGTTGGCAACCGCCTCGGCATAGGGGCGGCAGCCGGGGTAGCCGCACTGGCCGCACTGGCTCTGCGGCAGCAGCGCATCGACCTGCTCGGCCACCGGATCCTCTTCCACTTTAAAGCGGCGGGAGGCGTACCCCAGAATCAGGCCGAACACCAGCGCCAGCGCGCTCAGCGCGGCAATCGCAATCCACAACGTGCTCATCAGAATTTCACCAAGCCAGTAAAGCCCATGAAAGCCAGTGACATCAGGCCAGCGGTCACCAGCGCAATCGAGGAGCCACGGAACGGTGCTGGCACATCGGCCACCGCCAGACGCTCACGGATGGCGGCGAACAGCACCATCACCAGCGAGAAGCCCGCCGCCGCCGCAAAGCCGTAGACCGCGGACTGGAGGAAGTTGTGGGACTCATTGATGTTGAGCAACGCCACCCCGAGCACCGCGCAGTTGGTGGTGATCAGCGGCAGGAAGATCCCCAGCAGGCGGTAGAGCGACGGGCTGGTCTTGCGCACCACCATCTCGGTGAACTGCACTACCACGGCGATCACCAGAATAAAGGAGAGGGTGCGCAGGTAGACCAGATCCAGCGGCAGCAGGATGAAGCTGTTGATCGCCCAGGCGCTGATGGAGGCCAGCGTCATCACAAAGGTGGTGGCCAGGCCCATGCCAATGGCGGTCTCCAGTTTCTTGGAGACACCCATGAAGGGGCAGAGGCCCAAAAATTTCACCAGTACGAAGTTGTTCACCAGCACGGTGCCGATAAACAGGAGCAGGTATTCGGTCATTGCAATGCCTGAAAGTCTGAAGCCAAAAGAAGCCGTCGCCAACCGCGACGGGGTTACTCAATAAAGGTCTGCTTGACCCGCTGCGAACGCGTGAAGTAGGGCGCCAGCAGCGCCGCCGCCAGCAGCGGGGTCAGCAGCACGCGCACCGCCAGCTCATCGGGGATCGGCGAAAAGGCGAAGGTTTTGATCGCCAGCAACACGCCCACCAGCAGCCAGAAGATATAGAGCTTCGGCAGCACCCGCCGGCGCTGGGTAAAACGCCAGAGCACCCAGGCGCTGAACAGCCACATGCCCAAAGTCGTCAGCAGCGAGACAAACCACGGCAGGGCCATACCGGGCGAGCCAGCCAGCAGTTGCGCCCGCGATGTTTCACTGGAGAGCGCCATGCCATACAGCACCAGCATCACGGTGTTGCTCAGCAGGATCAGGATCAGGTAGGCCAGCGGGGCCAGCAACCAGCCGCCAAGCCGTTTGATGGGTTGATTTTGCAGCATAAAAAACCTTTGTGCAGGATGAAACAGCGCGGAAGGCCCGCATTCAGCCGGCACATACTACCAGAGTGAAATTCCCCGGCTTATCAAGAATGTGTTGTGAAAGAGTAACAAAATAACAGGGCCGGTCAGGGCCGGCCCCGGTGGGATTAACGCTGTTCGCCGTTGCTGGCGATCACTTGCTGATACCACGCAAAGCTCTTTTTGCGCTGGCGTGCCAGCCCGCGCTGGTGGTCAACGTAGACAAAGCCATACTGCTTCTGGAAGCCGTTGAGCCAGCTCAGCAGGTCGATGAATGACCACGGGTAGTAGCCGCGCACATCCGCCCCTTGCTCAATCGCCTCGGCGATGGCGGCGATGTGCTGGCGCAGGTAGTCGATGCGGTCATCGTCACGCACCTCGCCATCAATAATCGGGTCTTTCGCCCCCAGCCCGTTCTCGGTGATGTAGATCGGCACATCGCCATAGCGCGCCTTGATCATCATGATGCCGTCGGTCAGCCCCTGCGGGTAGATCTCCCAGTCCCAGTCGGTGTAAACGCCCTGCGGGTTGCGCACAAACTTGAACAGCCCCTGCACGCCAAACTCCTTGCCCTGCTGGTGGCCGCTGCCGCGCTGGCCGCTGTGGTTGGCGTTGAAGCTGGTGGGCTGGTCGTTGGCGGCCACGGTCTCGCGCTTATAGAAGTTGAGGCCGATGAAGTCGCAACGGTTGTTGCGCAAGAGATCGGCATCGCCCGGCGCAAAGCGCGGCACGCCCCACAGCGCCTGTGCCTGTGCCAGCAGCTCCGCCGGGTACTCGCCCTTCAGCACCGGGTCGTAGAGCCAGTGGGTGTAGATGCCATCGGCGAACTGGCAGGCGGCGATATCCTCCGGCGCGTCGCTGCGCGGGGTGTGCGGTTGCAGCACGTTGACGAAGCCAATCTGCCCGTCGATGCCGCTGGTGCGGAAGGCCGCCACCGAGGCGGCGTGGGCGACGAACACATGGTGGCAGGCCTGCAACGCGCGCGCCGGGTCTTGCACCGCAGGTGGGTGCGCGCCGGTGATGTAGCCGTGGCCGATGAACACCACCGTCTCATTGAAGGTGGACCACAGCTTCACGCGGTCGCCGAAGCGCTGGTAGCAGAGGCGGGCATACTCGACAAAGGCATCGGCGGTGGAGCGCACCTCCCAGCCGCCCTCCTGTTGCAGCGCCAGCGGCAAATCCCAGTGGTAGAGGGTGATCATCGGCTCAATCTGGTGCTTGAGCAGCTCATCGATCAGATCGCTGTAGAAGGCCACGCCCGCCTCATTCACCTCGCCGCGCCCCTCCGGCAGCAGGCGCGGCCAGGAGAGGGAGAAGCGGTAACTCTTCATCCCCAGCTCGCCCATCAGCGCCACATCCTCACGAAAGCGGTGGTAGTGGTCTACCGCCACATCGCCGTTGGTGCCCTGATAGGTGGTGCCGGGGCGGTGGGCAAACTCATCCCAAATCGATGGCCCCTTGCCATCCGCGTCAAAGCCGCCCTCAACCTGGTAGGCGGCAGTGGCCGCGCCCCATAAAAAATCCTGTGGAAATGCAGACATGGCAAACCTCTCCTGAGTGAATAACACCGGCGGCCAGTGTAAAAGCCGCCCCGCAACAACTGCAACCGGTTTCTGTAACCGGTTGCGGCTGGGGGGTGGTTTTTGCGATCCGGCGCACTGTTTCACCGCGACGGGCAGGGGCGTGTTCAGGGTGTGGCGCGGGTCGCCGTCACGCAGGCATAAGTTGCTATGCTAAAGGGAGCGTTGAGAACCCTGGAGGGGCTGATCATGTACGACAAATACTTTTCACAGGCTGAGCAGGCGCAACTGCCGCTCTCCCGGCCAGATGAGGCGCGTGACATTGAGTGGCGCGCGATGGTGAAGGAGGCGGAGTGGCTGATGGAGAATCACACCCTGCCGCAGGAACCGGCCGCCCGGCAGCTGGCGTTGCGCTGGATGCTGGCGCTGGAGCGCGACACCGCTGGCAACGCGGATTTCCTGCACCGGTTGAACCAGATGCACCAGCAGGAGCCAGCGATGCGTGAGGCGATCGGCATGACGCCGGAGATTGAGGCGTTCATCACCCACGCCTTTGCCGAAAACCGGATGCAGATCTTCCGCCGCTACCTGAATGAGGCGGAGTACGCCTTCCTGTATGAGAACTACCCGAAGCAGATGGCCGCCTGGCTGCCGCTGGTGGCGGAGATGCGCCGTGCGCGCGAGCAGGGCATCGCGCCCGATTCGCCGCAGGCGCGGCCACTGGCCCAGCGCTGGCTGGCGCTGTTTTGCGCCTTTGCTGGCAACGATCCACAGACCCACGCCAAAATTCGCCACGCGATGGAGAGCGAGCCGGAGCTGGCGCAGGGGGCGTGGCTGGATGAGCCATTGCGCCAGTGGCTACGGCAGGCGGTTGACCATCTCACCCGCCACCCCTGATCCCCGCCCGAAATTGCCCGTTCCGGGCAATTTTTTTCTGGCCGCCCCTGCGCGGCACGCTTTTCCGGGAAAGCCCTAAAATAGAGAGGGCTAAATCCCCTCACTGACTATTTTCATATTGCCCGCCGGTTCAATCCCCTTAACCTTTGGCGACTTTTTCCGTCATGAAATAGTTCACTGCCATTAATTCAACCCTGGATTGTGGTTTTTTTATTTTCCGTCAACCGAAGCGGTTATTTTATTTGACCGCGGCCGGGGTTTATTTGCTTGCCTGCTTAGCGCGCTGTTTTTAAACGGTGATGAGCGGCGTGAATGAGAAAAAAGAGGGAATGTGATAGCTCACTGAGAGGGGGGAGGCGCGTGCCAGAAGGCTCATAGAGTTGAATGATGCAAAATGAACCGGGTGAACTTTATCAGTTACCGCGCTGATGTTATGCCTTTAATGAATCGCAGGGATTGGGATGACATTGAAACAGTGGAATGTATTAATTAACGGAGGTTTTACCATGAGCGAAAAGCAGACTAAACATTCACAGCCCCAACGGGAGGGGTCAGTGGAGCCACACAGCACCTTGCCGGAGAGCCACGCTGCCGTGGCGCCGGTGTCAGAGGCCGTTCCTGCCGCCCGGCAGGAGAGAGAGCCGTTCCTGAGCAACAACTTTATCTATATCTACGCCTTTTGCGTCACATTACTGACTTTCCTGTTTTTGTTCATGGCGTGTTTTTCGTCGGCCGTGGAGATGGCCCAGCGAAAAAGCATCATCAATACCGTTACCGGTTTTCTTCTGGGGGTAGCGCTGTCGGCCATTATCCAATATTTCTTTGGATCCAGCCTTAGCAGCAAAATAAAGGATGACACCATAGGCGCACTGAAAAATAAACGATAGGAGAAATAATTTTCGCCCGTGCGCCATCGCCAGGTGTTATTGCGGAGGGAAGATGGCGCACAACCATTATAGAGAATCAGGTTATTCGCGTGAAGGCGCCTTTTATATTCCTGTGGTTTTTCCGGCCACTTTTCTCATTACATTATGCAGAGGTACATTATGTTCTATTTCAGAGCCAACCAAGTCAAGCTAACCAGTAACGGCGCCACCCGCTCACTGTTTAATTGGCGCAAGGACCTGTCGAATGTCAAATTGGTCAGTTTCGTCACCACCAGCCAGTCCACCCTGCCGGACATCGACACCTGGCTGGACTCCAACGATCCCGCGCAAAAAACCGCGCTGCTGGCGCGTGCGGTGCAGAGCGTCAGCTCCTCGCAGATCCTGACCACGGTGGAGAACGTCAAGGACAACGCGCGGCTGACCTTTGGCAGCACCGGCTACACGCTGTTCCAGTGCGACAAGATGCCAGAGGACATCAACTGGTGCCTGATGGCGGTCAAGAGCAACAAGGACACACGCGAGCTGGGGTCGGTCTTCTCCTCCATCGCCGACCACTCCGAGTTCAACAACTTTGCCGGGTCGCTGGGGTCGCTGGTGCTCAACGTCGCCAACCCCGGCTTCCGCGCTGGCGTGGAGATCGTGAAGTTCGTGACCGAGGTGATGTCGCAGCGTTTGCAGGATGAGGATGATGAGCAGCTGGGCCTGCTTTATCTCTCCCTCAACCGGTTGCAGCACTACAAATATGGCGAGCGCAAGGAGAATGGGGTCACCGACCTGACCGGCAACATGCAGGTGGACTACTCCATCTTTGGCGTGGAGGATGCCAACTACCAGCCGAGCACCGTCAGCGCCGATGAAACGGACATGAGCACCGGCCTGACCGTGCCGAAAGAGGTGGCGCAGGTGGCGAAGCAGACCGTGGAGGCCGGGCTGGCCGCCGCCACCGCCATCGCCCACAAAGCGGTGAGCGATGGCGCGGAAGCCGTGAGCGAGGTGCCGCTCCAGCCGGCAGACATCCTGATGAAAAAGGCCAAGGCGATCCTTCAGGCCAAGGAGGATGAGCTGCTGTCGAAAGCCAAGGAGGCGGTGGCTGGCGCGGCGTCGGGCGCGGTCTCGGCCGCCACCGGCGCGCTGGCTGATGTGGTCACTGGCGTGGTGGCGCAGGTGGCACAGGCCGCTGGCGTGAAACTGCCCGCGCCGGAGGAGGGCACCACGCCGCAGGCTGACCATGATGCTGGCCGGTTATCGGAGTCCACCGTACCGGCCAAGGGTGAGCCGAAGGAGATTGTCACGGAAGAGGCCCCGGATGAGCAGCAGTCCAAGGAGATCGCCACCCCGCCGGGGCTGGCGGTGGGCGAGACACCGAAACCGCAGAGCGACGTTGAGCAGATCGGGGACACCACCGATCAGGCTGACCACGATGCCGGACGGGTGCGGGATTCCAGCGCGCCAGCCAAAGGCGAGCCGAAGGAGATTGTCACCGAGGAGCCACCCGCTGACCCAGCCGGGGAGAGTTCGCAGCCTGTGGACGCGGCGGCCAGTGACGCCCCGGCTGAAGGCGGCGAGGGCGGCGCGGCACCGGCGGCGGATGCGTCCAGCGATAGCCCGGCGATCCCGGCGCAGCCGGCGGAAGTGAACGCCGCCAACGCCCCGGACGTCGGCCAGCCCGCCGATCTGAACGCGCCTGACGCCGCGCCGACCGAGGCGGAGCAGGCTGCCAGTGACGCCATCCCGGTGCAGCCAGCGGAGGTAAACGCCGCCAATGCCCCGGATGTCGCCCAGCCCGCGGATCTGAACGCGCCGGACACGCCGCCGACCGAGGCGGAGCAGGCCGCCAGCGACGCCATTCCGGTGCAGCCCGCCGATGCCTTGGCCGCCGGGCTGGGGGGCAAAAACGCCGCTGGCCAGCCGACCGCCGTGGAGGCTGACACCCAGCCAGATGATGGCACCGGCAGTGGCAGTGATGCTGGCCCACAGAGCGTGGCAGGTACGCCCGATCCCTCTAGCGCGGGAGATGGGTCTCAGCCCGGCGCCACTCCCGCGACAGCGGAGTCGGTTACGGAGGCAACGACGGAGGCGGACGCCGCTGCCGCCGATCCCCAGCCAGGCCCCAGCGACGGTGCCGATCAAGAGATTGTGGTCGAAGAACCCGCCGCTGATGCCGGTGCCGTTCCAACGGAACAGACCGCCGAGGATGCCGAGGCCGCCAGCGGTGCTGACGCCGCTGCGGCGGATCAAGCGGTGGATCCAGGCAGTGCTCAGCCAACTAAAAGTGGGAAAAAAAGCCAATAAATCAGGTGGGCAATAACAGGGAGCGGCAAGCAGGAGTGGGCCATCAGGCCCACTCTTTTTTATGGCGGGGGATCAGCGGGTGCAGAGCTTGTAGTAGACCTCGTTCCAGCGCAGCGCATCCTTGAAGGCTGGCAGGGTGGTCTGGTTGTCAATCACCAGCAGCTCGATGTTGTGCATCTCGGCGTAGAGGCGCAGGTGGTCGAGGTTCAGCGCCTGGCTGAACACGGTGTGGTGCGCGCCGCCGCCGAGGATCCAGGCCTCTGCCGCGGTCGGCAGGTCAGGCTGCGCCTGCCAGATGGCGCGCGCCACCGGCAGCTTCGGCAGCGGGTGCGGCTGCTCGACGGTGTCCACCACGTTCACCAGCAGGCGGAAGCGGTCGCCAAGGTCAATCACGCTGGCGTTGACCGCCGGGCCAGCCGGGGTGGAGAAGATCAGGCGCGCCGGATCGGCCTTGCCGCCAATGCCGAGGTACTGCGCGTCCAGCAGCGGTTTGCGCTCCTTGGCGATGCTCGGGCACACCTCCAGCATGTGGGAGCCGACCACCAGATCATTGCCCGGCTGGAAGTGGTAGGTGTAATCCTCCATAAAGGAGGTGCCGCCCTCCAGCCCCTCGGCCATCACTTTCATGATGCGCAGCAGCGCGGCGGTCTTCCAGTCGCCCTCGCCGCCAAAGCCGTAGCCCTTCTGCATCAGGCGCTGTACCGCCAGCCCCGGCAGCTGCTTCATGCCCCACAGGTTCTCGAAGTTGGTGGTGAAGGCGCGGAAGCCGCCCTGCTCGAGGAAGCGCGTCATCCCCAGCTCGATGCGCGCCGCGTCCAGCAGGTTCTCACGCCGGTCGCCGTTGACCTTCACCGCGTCGGTCAGCTCGTAGCTCGCCTCATACTCCTCAATCAGGGTATCGACGTCGCCGTTGCTCACCTCGTTGATCACGCTCACCAGATCGCCGATGCCGTAGGCGCTGACGCTGTAGCCGAACTGGATCTGCGCGCCCACCTTGTCGCCCTCGGTGACCGCCACCTCACGCATGTTGTCGCCAAAGCGCGCCACCTTCAGTTGCTGGCTCTCCTGGCGCGCCGCCGCCACGCGCATCCACTCGGCGATGCGGCGGTGGGTGGTGCCATCCTGCCAGTGGCCGGTGATGACGCTGTGGTGCTGGCGCATCCGCGCGCCGATGAACCCGAACTCGCGGCCGCCGTGGGCGGTCTGGTTGAGGTTCATGAAGTCCATGTCCATGCTCTCCCACGGCACCTGGGCATTGAACTGGGTGTGCAGCTGCAACAGCGGCTTGTGCAGCAGCGACAGGCCGGCAATCCACATCTTGGCTGGTGAGAAGGTGTGCAGCCAGACCATCAGGCCGATGCAGCCCGCGTGGTAGTTGGCCTCGCGGCAGAGCGCGGCGATCTCATCCGGCGTGGTGGCGAGCGGCTTCAGCACCAGCTTCACCGGCAGGCGCGCCTCTTTGTTCAGGCCGTTGACCACCTGCTCGGCGTGATCCGTCACCTGGCGCAGGGTCTCCGGCCCGTACAGGTGCTGGCTGCCAATCACAAACCATACTTCGTGCTGTTTAAATGCGTCCATCTGCAACTCCTGAAAGATAGGGGCGGGCGGCAGGCGCCCGCCGGAAAAATTAGGCAAGGGGTTCGGCCGTCGGGGCGACCGGCTGGGCCGGGGCGGCGGCGAAGCGCGGCTCGGCGGTGTCACACCACTGCTGGTAGTGGCTGTAGAGGCGCTGGAAGGCGGCCACCCGCGCCGCATCCGGCAGCAGGGTGCGCTCAATCTGGCAGGCCATGTGCTGCTGGGCGGCTGGCACGTCGGCATACTCGCCAGCGGCCACCGCGGCAAAGATGGCCGCGCCCAGCGCGCAGCACTGGTCAGAGGCGACAATCTGCAACGGGCGGTTCATCACGTCGGCGCACACCTGCATGATCACCGGTGATTTGCGGGCGATGCCGCCCAACGCCAGCACGTTCTCCACCGGAATGCCCTGCTGCTCGAAGCACTCCATGATGGCGCGCGCGCCAAAGGCGGTGGCGGCGATGAAGCCACCGAACAGCGCCGGGGCGTCGGTGCCGAGGTTCAGGTCGGTGATCAGCCCCTTCAGGCGCTGGTTGGCATTGGGGGTGCGGCGGCCGTTGAACCAGTCCAGCACCAGCGGCAGGCTCTCCAGCGAGGGGTTGTCCGCCCAGGCGCGGGTCAGGGCGGGCAGCAACTCCGCCTCAATCTGCTTGAGCTGCGGTGCCAGCGCTGGGTTGGCGGCGGCGGCCTGCTTCAGCGGCCAGCTCAGCAGGCGGCTGAACCATGCATACATGTCGCCGAAGGCTGACTGGCCAGCCTCCATGCCAATCATGCCCGGCACCACGCTGCCATCTACCTGGCCGCAGATGCCAGCGATGGCCCGATCCTCGACCCGCGCCTGATCGGCGAGCAGGATGTCGCAGGTGGAGGTGCCAATCACCTTCACCAGCGTGTAGGGCTGCGCCCCGGCACCGACCGCGCCCATGTGGCAGTCGAACGCGCCGCCGGAGAGCACCACCTCCTCGGAGAGGCCAAGGCGCTGCGCCCACTCGGCGCTCAGGGTGCCGACCGGCCGCTCGGCGGTGTAGGTTTCGGTGAACAGCGGGTAGGGCAGGTGCTCCACCAGCGCCGGGTCAAGGGCGGCGAAGAAGTCGCGCGGCGGCAGCCCGCCCCAGGAGGGGTGCCACAGCATCTTGTGGCCAGCGCTACAGCGGCCGCGCAGCAGGTCAGCTGGCGCGGTGCGGCCAGCCAGCAGCGCGGGCACCCAGTCGCACAGCTCCACCCACGAGGCGGCCGCCTCACGTACCGCGGCATCGGCGCGCGAGACGTGCAGGATCTTGGCCCAGAACCACTCGGAGGAGTAGACGCCGCCGATGTAGCGGCTGTAGTCAGGGAAGCGGCCACTGCGGCAGAGGCGGTTGATCTCCTCCGCCTCTTCAATCGCGGTGTGGTCTTTCCACAGCACGAACATGGCGTTCGGGTTGTCGGCGAACTCTGGCCGTAGCGCCAGCACGCGCCCCTCGGCATCGACCGGGGCGGGGGTGGAGCCGGTGGTATCCACGCCAATGCCGCGCACCGCGGCGCGCTGCGCGGGCGTCAGTTGGCTGACCACGTTGCGCACCGCCTGCTCCATCGCCTCAATATAGTCCAGCGGATGGTGGCGGAACTGGTTCTGCGCCGGGCGGCAGAAGCGCCCCTCTTGCCAGCGCGGGTAGTAGATGACATCCGTCGCCAGCTCGGTGCCCTGTTGGCAATCCACGGCCAGCGCGCGTACCGAATCGCTGCCAAAATCAAGGCCGATCGCTATGGCACCTTGCGTCATTCTGGGTACTCCTATGGGTCTGGGGAAGTGTTGACTACATTAGGAGCTGGCTGGCGGGCAGGGTGAGGAGCCACTTGCTGCAAGTATGCACTTTTCTGCTTCCTTGGATGTTTCTGTGATGTCAGTCAAAAGTTATCGGTTGGCTAAATTCGCTATATCTATGCATATTCCTGCTGTTATTTGCAGATGTGATAGCGCTCCACATTTTCCATGCCCATTTCCCGTTAAAACTGTTCCCGTCTTACCGCAGGCGGGCAGCCAGAAAGCGCCCTGTCACGGGCACTGTCCCGCTGCTCCGCCCGACGTGATCCCCTACTGATAACGTTTTCACAGCGCCCGTCGCACCGGGTGAACAACACCAATAAGACCGGAGAGCATCATGCATAAATTCACTAAGGGACTCGCAGCCATCGCATTGGCGGCCGTTATGTCACAATCAGCTATCGCCGAAACCATGAAACTCGGCTTTCTGGTGAAGCAGCCGGAGGAGCCGTGGTTCCAGACCGAGTGGAAGTTTGCCGACAAGGCCGGCAAGGATCTGGGCTTTGAGGTGATCAAGATCGCGGTGCCGGATGGCGAGAAGACGCTGAACGCCATCGACAGCCTGGCGGCCAGCGGCGCGAAGGGCTTTGTGATCTGCACCCCTGACCCGAAACTCGGCTCGGCCATCATGGCCAAGGCGCGCGGCTATGACCTGAAGGTGATCGCGGTGGATGACCAGTTCGTCACTGCCAAGGGCAAGCCAATGGAGACGGTGCCGCTGGTGATGATGGCCGCCACCAAGATTGGCGAGCGCCAGGGGCAGGAGCTGTACAAAGAGATGCAGAAGCGCGGCTGGAACGCGGCGGAGACTGGGGTGATGGCGATCACCGCCGACGAGCTGGACACCGCCCGCCGCCGTACCACCGGTTCGATGGACGCGCTGAAGGCCGCTGGCTTCCCGGAGAAGCAGATCTACAAGGTGCCGACCAAGTCCAACGACATCCCCGGCGCGTTTGACGCCGCCAACTCAATGCTGGTGCAGCACCCGGAGGTGAAGAACTGGCTGATCGTCGGCATGAATGACAACACCGTGCTGGGCGGCGTGCGCGCCACCGAGGGGCAGGGCTTCAAGGCACCGAACGTGATTGGCATCGGCATCAACGGCGTGGACGCGGTGAGCGAACTGTCGAAGGGCCAGGCCACCGGCTTCTACGGCTCGCTGCTGCCAAGCCCGGACATCCACGGCTACAAGAGCATCCAGATGCTGCATGACTGGGTGCAGAAGGATGCGGAGCCAGCGAAGTTCACCGAGGTGACCGACGTGGTGCTGATTACCCGCGACAACTTCAAGACCGAACTGCAAAAGAAAGGGCTGATGTAAGCCTCCCGGCGGCCCCTGCGGGCCGCCTTTTCCGTTGACCATCCCACGAGGGTTATACGATGACAACGCAGTCACCCTATCTGGAGTTTCGCGCCATCGGCAAACAGTTTCCGGGCGTGAAGGCGCTGGACGACATCAGCTTCCACTGCCATGCCGGCCAGATCCACGCGTTGATGGGGGAGAACGGCGCTGGCAAGTCCACGCTGCTGAAGATCCTCAGCGGCAACTACACCCCCACCAGCGGTGAGATCCGCCTGAAGGGGGCGCCGGTCGCCTTTAACAACACCACCGACGCGCTGAACGCCGGCGTCGCCATCATCTACCAGGAGCTGCATCTGGTGCCGGAGATGACGGTGGCGGAGAACATCTATCTGGGCCAGCTGCCGCACAAGCGCGGGCTGGTGAACCGCAAGCTGCTGCGCTACGAGGCGCAGTTGCAGCTTAAGCACTTGGGGCTGGAGATCGATCCCGACACCCCGCTGAAGTACCTCTCCATCGGCCAGTGGCAGATGGTGGAGATCGCCAAGGCGTTGGCGCGCAACGCCAAGGTGATCGCCTTTGACGAGCCGACCAGTTCGCTCTCTGCGCGCGAGATCGAGCAGCTGTTCCGCGTGATCCGCGAACTGCGCGCCGAGGGGCGGGTGATCCTCTATGTGTCACACCGCATGGAGGAGATTTTCGCCCTCAGCGATGCCATCACCGTGTTCAAGGATGGGCGCTACGTGCGCACCTTTGACGACATGGCGCAGGTGGACAACGAGAAGCTGGTGCAGGCGATGGTGGGCCGCGATCTGGGCGACGTCTACGGTTATGCGCCGCGCCCGCACGGCGCGGTGCGGCTGACGGTGGAGGAGGTCAAGGCACCGGGCGTGCGCACCCCGATCTCGCTCGAGGTGCGCGCCGGTGAGATCGTCGGCCTGTTTGGGCTGGTGGGGGCCGGGCGCAGCGAACTGATGAAGGGGCTGTTTGGCGGCACGCGCATCAGCGGCGGCCAATTGCTGCTGGATGGCGAGCCGCTGCGGGTGCGCTCGCCGATTGACGCCATCCGCGCTGGCATCATGCTCTGCCCGGAGGATCGCAAGGCCGACGGCATCATCCCGGTGCACTCGGTGCAGGAGAACATCAACATCAGCGCCCGACGCAAGACCGTCACCGCCGGCTGCCTGATCAACAACCGCTGGGAGAGCGCCAACGCCGACAAGCATATCCGCTCGCTCAACATCAAAACGCCGCACGCCCGCCAGCTGATCATGAACCTCTCCGGCGGCAACCAGCAGAAGGCGATTCTGGGCCGCTGGCTGTCGGAGGAGATGAAGGTGATCATGCTGGATGAGCCGACGCGCGGCATTGACGTCGGCGCGAAGCATGAGATCTACCACGTGATTTATGAGCTGGCGAAGCAGGGCATCGCGGTGCTGTTCGCCTCCAGCGACCTGCCGGAGGTGCTGGGGCTGGCTGACCGCATCATCGTGATGCGCGAAGGCGCGGTCTCCGGCGAGCTGTCCCATGATGAGGCCACGGAAGAGAAAGCGCTCAGCCTGGCCATGCTGCGTACCCCTGAACTTGACCCAGGCGCCGCCGCCTGATGTGAGGAGCAATACGATGTCCACTGTTACCACAAATTCCATCAAACCCGGCAGCAGCCCGGCGAAACCGCGCGGCCTGGGGCTGTCCCGCGTCTGGGACAGCTACGGTATGCTGGTGGTGTTCGCGGTGCTGTTTCTCGCCTGCGCCATCTTCGTGCCGAACTTCGCCACCTTCATCAACATGAAGGGGCTGGGGCTGGCGATCTCCATGTCCGGCATGGTGGCCTGCGGGATGCTGTTCTGCCTCGCCTCCGGCGACTTTGACCTCTCCGTCGCCTCGGTGATCGCCTGCGCCGGTGTCACCACCGCGGTGGTGATCAACCTGAGCGAGAGCCTGTGGCTCGGCGTGGCCGCTGGCATGGGGCTGGGGCTGCTCTCCGGGCTGGTGAACGGATTTGTCATCGCACGGCTGAAGATCAACGCCCTGATCACCACGCTGGCGACGATGCAGATCGTGCGCGGGCTGGCCTACATCATCTCCGATGGCAAGGCGGTGGGGATTGAGGATGAGCGCTTCTTCGCCCTCGGCTACACCAACTGGTTCGGCCTGCCAGCCCCAATCTGGATCACCGTCGCCTGCCTGATCCTGTTCGGCTTCCTGCTCAACAAAACCACCTTTGGCCGCAACACCCTGGCGATCGGTGGCAATGAGGAGGCGGCGCGGCTGGCCGGGGTGCCGGTGGTGCGCACCAAGATCATCATCTTTATCCTCTCCGGGCTGGTCTCGGCGGCGGCGGGCATCATCCTCGCCTCGCGCATGACCAGCGGCCAGCCGATGACCTCGATTGGCTATGAGCTGATTGTCATCTCCGCCTGCGTGCTGGGCGGCGTCTCGCTGAAGGGCGGCATCGGCAAAATCTCCTACGTGATCGCCGGTATCCTGATCCTCGGTACGGTGGAGAACGCCATGAACCTGTTGAACATCTCGCCCTTCTCGCAATATGTGGTGCGCGGCGCGATCCTGCTGGCGGCGGTGATTTTCGACCGCTACAAACAGGCGGCAAAACGCACGGTGTAGGGGTAAAAACCTTTTCTGTTCACACTTTCGCAACATGGCCGGGCGGCGCGCTTGCCGCCCGGCCGCGAGATCGGCAATGTGTGGCGTTAACGCGTTGATGTTGGAGGATCAGATGTATCACCGCATGATTCAGGAACCGCAACCCAACCCGCTGCTGCCGGGCTATAACTTCAATGCCTATCTGGTGGCCGGGCTGACGCCCATCATGGCGGATGGCCCGCTCGACTTCGTGGTCGATCGGCCGGGCGGCATGAAGGGCTACATCCTCAATTTGACCATCAAGGGGCAGGGGCGCATCTTCGACGGCGAGCAGGCCTTCTACTGCAACCCCGGCGACCTGATGCTCTTTCCGCCCAAGGCGCCGCACCACTATGGGCGCTCCGCCAACAGCGACTGCTGGTATCACCGCTGGGTCTACTTCCGCCCGCGCGCCTACTGGGCCGACTGGCTGGAGTGGCGCAGCAAGACCAACGAGGTGGGCCGGCTGACGCTGCCAGACAATACGCTGCTGCTGGAGTTTGACCGCCTGTTCGCCAACATCGAGCAGACGCAGAAGTCGGGCCGCCGCTTCTCCGAGGAGCTGGGGATGAACCTGCTGGAGCGCCTGCTGCTGCGGGCGATGGAGGAGGATCCGCAAAGCCCGCAGAAGATCCTCGACCCACGGGTGATTGAGGCGTGCCAGTTCATCACCGGCAACCTGGCTGGCGAACTGCGCATTGAGGAGGTGGCACGCCACGTCTGCCTGTCGCCGTCGCGGCTGGCGCACCTGTTCCGCGAGCAGGTGGGCATCAATATCCTGCGCTGGCGCGAGGATCAGCGGGTGATCCGCGCCAAATTGCTGCTCCAGACCACCCAGGAGTCGATCGCCACCATTGGCCGGGTGGTGGGCTATGATGACCAGCTCTACTTCTCGCGCGTGTTCCGCAAGCGGGTGGGCGTCAGCCCCAGCGACTTCCGTCGCCGCAGCACCGAGATCAACTACCCGGCGCGCCCCTACCGCGAACGCCCCTGGCCGGAGCAGGAGGCCGCCAACTCCCGCTAGCGCCCGCCGCCGCCCGGCCGGGTGGCGGAACCGCCAATCTTCACAAATAATTTACTCTTGTTCTGCTGCCCGTCATGGTGTCAAATCAGGGCAGGTTAACGTTCAAGAGGATGTGAAATGGCAGAGAAAATCCGTGTTGGGCTGGTGGGTTACGGCTACGCCAGCAAAACCTTCCATGCGCCATTGCTGGCGGGAACGCCGGGCCTGGAGCTGGCGGCGATCTCCAGCAGTGACGCCAGCAAGGTCGAGGCCGACTGGCCTTCGATGAAGGTGGTAAAAGACCCGCAAACGCTGTTCGACGATCCCAGCATCGATCTGGTGGTGATCCCCACCCCGAATGAGACCCACTTCCCGCTGGCGCAGGCGGCGCTCACCGCTGGCAAGCACGTGGTGGTGGACAAGCCCTTTACCGTGACGCTGGCGCAGGCGCGCGAGCTGGAGAAACTCGCCGCCGCCACCGGCAAGCTGCTCTCGGTGTTCCACAACCGCCGCTGGGACAGCGACTTCCTGACGCTGAAATCCCTGATGGGCGAGGGGAGCCTCGGCGACATCGTCTACTTTGAATCCCACTTCGACCGCTACCGCCCTGAGGTGCGCAACCGCTGGCGCGAAGGCGGCGGCCCCGGCAGTGGCATCTGGTACGATCTTGGCCCGCACCTGATCGATCAGGCGCTGCAACTGTTCGGTATGCCCGACAGCCTCTACGTTGATCTGGGGATGCTACGCCCCAACGCCCGCGCCGTGGACTACTTCCACGCCATCCTCAGCTACCGCAACCTGCGCGTGGTGCTGCACAGCACCGTCTATGCCGCCGCCGAAACCCCGCGCTTCACCGTGCAGGGCACGCAGGGCAGCTACGTCAAGTTTGGCCTCGACCCGCAGGAGGATCGCCTGAAGGCCGGCGAGCGCCTGCCGCAGGAGGATTGGGGCTATGACATGCGCGACGGCGTGGTGACGCTGGCGAACGGCGACATGATGGCGGAGAAGGCGCTGCTGACGCTGCCGGGCAACTATCCGGCCTACTATGCGCAGGTGCGTGACGCCATCAACGGGCAGGGCAACAACCCGGTGACCGCCGCCGAGGCGATCCGCGTGATGGAGCTGATTGAGCTGGGGCTGGAGTCCGCCGGCCAGAAACGCGCCCTGCCAGTCAAAGCCTAAGGGCATTATATTGGGCGCCATCTGGCGCCCCTGTTCAAGGAAAGTGTCATGTCGTGGTTGCAACGTTTGCGGATAGACCCCTTTTTGCTGATTCTGGTGGCGGTGGTGATCGTCGCCTCGCTGTTCCCCTGTGAGGGCCGGGTCAAAACCGGCTTTGAGTACCTGACCACCGCCGCCATCGCGTTGCTGTTCTTTATGCATGGCGCGAAGCTGTCACGCGAGGCGATCATCGCGGGCATGGGCCACTGGCGGCTGCACGTGGTGGTGTTCCTGAGCACCTTTGTGCTGTTCCCGCTGCTGGGGCTGGCGATGAACCTGCTGTCGCCGGGGATTTTGACGCCCACCGTCTACCTCGGCTTCCTCTACCTCTGCGCGCTGCCAGCCACCGTGCAGTCGGCCATCGCCTTCACCTCGGTGGCTGGCGGCAACGTGGCGGCGGCGATTTGCAGTGCCTCGGCTTCCAGCATCCTTGGCGTGTTCCTGTCGCCGTTGCTGGTGGGCGCGCTGATGCATACGCAGGGCGGCAGCACTGACATCCTGCACGCCATCGGCTCAATCATCCTGCAACTGATGGTGCCCTTTATCATTGGCCACCTGTCGCGCCCGCTGATTGGCGGCTGGGTACAGCGCCACAAGAAGCTGGTGAACATCACCGACCGCTCCTCGATCCTGCTGGTGGTCTACACCGCCTTCAGCGCCGCGGTGGTGGAGGGGATCTGGCACCAGATTGATGGCTGGTCAATTCTGGCGATTGTGGTGATGTCGCTGGTGCTGCTGGCGGTGGTGCTGGTGGTCAACACCCTCGCCGCGCGCTGGCTCGGCTTCAACACCGCCGATGAGATAACCATTGTGTTCTGCGGCTCGAAAAAGAGTCTGGCGAATGGCATCCCGATGGCCAACGTGCTGTTCCCGACCGCCGCGGTCGGCGCGATGGTGCTGCCGCTGATGATCTTCCACCAGATCCAGCTGATGGTCTGTGCGGTGCTGGCGGCGCGCTACGCCCGGCGCACCGCCGCGGCGGAGGCCAAGGCGGTCGAGCGCCCGGCGCGCTGAGACTAGATATCCAGGTCTACCCACAGCGCCGCATGGTCTGAACCGGCATGTTCCGGCGCTGTCATCTCCGGGTAGGCCTCCCACTTCACCGGGCGCACGCCCGGCCACATCCCCTTGCGAATCACGCCGCCCGCCTGCACCTTGTCCCAGAGCGCGGGCGACAGCAGGATGTAATCCAACTTGTTGCTGGCCGCGCAGTTGCCCCAGGTGCCGGGATAGCCGCCCTGATCAAAGCGCGGGTGGGTGAAGGCGTCACGCAGGTCGCTCTCCTGCAACAGCGGCGCGAGGGCGTCACTCTCCGGCGTGTCATTGAAATCCCCGGCGATGGCGATGAACCGATGCCCCTCCTGCACCCGCTGCTGGTAGATCTCCCGCACCCGCTGCGCCTGCAACCGGCGGCGGGCGTCGGAGCTGCTCTTGCTGCCGTAGCCCTTGCTCTTCAGGTGGTTGACCATCACCCACAGCGTCTCGCCGGAGGCGAGGGCGATGCTGTACTCCGGGCAGTCACGCGAGAAGATCAGCGCCTCGTCCTGCCGGTCATCGACGTGGCTGCGCATCTCGCCAATCGGCAGTTCGGGGCCGGTCATCAGCCCGACGTCGATGCCGCGCGTGTCATTGCCATCAATCACCATCACATGGCGGAACGGCTCGCCGCCCAGCGCGCGGATAATCTCTTGGTTGAAGGCCGCCAGCGATGGCCGGCTCTCCGCCTCAATCACCGCCAGCACGTCAGCCTTCAGGTCAATCATCACTTTGGCGGTGAGGCGCATGGCGATTTCGTTCACCGGCTCCTCAATCAGCTCCAGCGAGCCAACCCAGTCGGCCCGGCCCTCGGCCGTGATGGTGATGCCGCCAGCGCGGGGCCGCGTCAGCAGGCTGCCGCGGTTGCGCCGCAGAATGACAAACGGGCCGGTGTCTGACTTCTCCAGCCCCAGATCGACGAGCAGGGCCGCCATCTTCTTTTTCATCGCGTCGGTGTAGGTCACTTCCCCCAGCAGGGCGTTCAGTGCCGCGAACTTCTCCAGCACCGGCCGACCGCTGCTCCAGCTGGCCTGATCCATCACCGCTGCCCGGTCAAACAGGTTTTCCACATTGTAGGATGCAATACGCATGGCTCTCTCCTGTGTTGCGCTGTTAACAGCGTAGCCAGTGGAGCGGCGGAAGGGGGGAAAATCAGAAAAGGGTGGGGAGGGGCAGGCCGGGCGACGCCGGCCTGCAACACATCAGCGGGCGGCGGCCTTGTCGCGCAGCGCCTGCTTCTCCTGCTCGCTGAGGAATGCCATCGTCAGGCCATTCTGCTGGGCCTGGCGGATCTCCTCGGGCGTCAGGCCAGCTTGCGGTGCGGCAACCTGGTACTCGTGCGGCAGCTCAATGCCCTGCACGGCCGGGTCATCGGTGTTGATTGAGGCGAGCACGCCGTGGCGCAGGAAGGTCGCCAGCGGGTGCGCGGCCAGCGAGGAGACGGTGCTGGTCTGGATGTTGGAGGTGAGGCAGGACTCAATGCCGATCTGCTGCTCGGCCAGAAAATCGAGCAGCGCCCGGTCTTCCACCGCCTTCACGCCGTGGCCGATGCGCTCGGCACCCAGCTCGCGGATCGCCTGCCAGATGCTCTCCGGGCCAGCGGCTTCGCCAGCGTGCACGGTGATGCGCATCCCGGCGTCACGCGCGCGGTTGAAGTGGCTGAGGAACAGGCTGCCGGGGAAGCCCAGCTCATCGCCAGCCAGATCCAGCGCGGTGATGCCATCGCGGTGCGCCAGCAGCCCCTCCAGCTCACGCAGGCAGGCCTCTTCGCCAAAGGTGCGGCTCATGATGCCAATCAGGCGCACCTCGGTGCCGAAATCGCGGATGCCAGCGCGCACGCCGTCAATCACCGCCTCCACCACGCCAGCCACCGGCAATTGGTGGGTCATCGCCATGTAGCCCGGCGAGAAGCGCAGCTCGGCGTAGTCGATCCCGGCCTGGCGGGCATCCTCGACGTTCTCATAGGCGATACGGCGGCAGGCCTCCAGCGACCCCAGCACCGCCACGCCCAGATCCAGCTTTTGCAGGAAGCTCACCAGATCCGGCTCATTTTTCGTCACCTGCACATGCGGGCGCAGCGCCTCCAGCTCATTGGCTGGCAGCGGGTGGTTGAACTGGCGACCCAGCTCGAGAATGGTTTGCGCACGGATGTTACCGTCAAGATGGCGGTGGATGTCAGTCAGGGGAAGGCGGGGATCAATCATGATGTGCACTCTTCTAAGAATAAAGTGCATAACAGTATAAAAATAAACAGATGAAAATTACCATGCGTTGCAGCAAAAAGAGGGCGAATGGTGGGCTGTTTGCGCAATCCACCGCCACCTGTACTGGCGGCGGTGGGATTTTTACCGCTTACTGCGCCTGCAAGGTGCGCAAGGCGTGGATCAGCGCGTTGACCCCTTGCTCCAGTTTGCCGCGCGGGCAACCGGCATTGAGCCGCACAAACCCGCGCCCCTCCGCGCCATAGGTGGTGCCGGGCATGATCGCCACCCGCTCATGCTCAATCAGTTGCCGCTGCAACGCCTCGTCATCTATCGCCAACGGCCGCAGGTCAATCCACGCCAGATAGGTCGCCTCCGGCGGCTGCCACCCGAGCGTTGGGAAGGCGTGGTTGAGCGCCTGTGCCGTCCAGCGCAGGTTCTCCGCCAGATAGTTGCGCAGCGCATCCAGCCAGGGCGCGCCTTTCTGGTAAGCGGCGATGTGCGCCGTTAACGCCAGCACCGCCGGGGAGGAGAGGCCATCGCGCCCCTTCAACTGTTGCAGATAGTGACCGCGCGTGACGCTGTCACTGATCAGGCCATAAGCGCCGGTCAGTGCCGGGATGTTGAAGGATTTGGAGGCGGAGGTCAGCAGTGCCCAGTCACTCTCCGGCGGGGCGATGGCCGCCCACGGACGGTGTTGCCCCTGCCACACCATATCCATATGGATCTCATCGCTGATCACCCGGACGCCGTGGCGCGCGCAAAGCCCGGCCATGATGCGCAACTCCTCCTCCTGCCACACCTTGCCGGTGGGGTTGTGCGGGCTGCACAGCAGCAGGATTTTGCACTCGGGCCGCGCCAACAGGCGCTCCAGCGCCGCCATATCGCAGCGCCAGGTGACGTTGTCACGCGTCAGTGGGCAGGCCAGCACCTGCCGCTGGTTGCCCTCAATCGCTTTGTAGAAGGCGTCATAGGCGGGCGTATGGATCACTACCGCGTCGCCGGGCGCTGACCAGAGCTGGATCAGCGCCGAAACCATATAAATCACCGACGGCCCATACACCACGCTTTTGGACTCAATCGCGGTGCCAAAGCGCGACTGGAACCAGCCCTGCACCGCGCCCAAAAAGTCGTCGTGCTGCCAGCGGCTGTAGCCCAGCACGCCGTGCGCCAGCCGCTGGTGGAGCGCCGCCAGCACACAGGGCGCGGTGACGAAATCCATGTCTGAGATGGTGAAGGGCAGCAGATCCGCATGGCCGAAGCGATCGGCCACGTAGTCCCACTGGGTGCACCAGGTATTGTGCCGGTCAACCGGCGTGGAGAAATCAAACATCATGGCTCCTGTTACGCTGTCACGTTCTGTAGTGGGCGCTCAACGGCCATCAGCGCCGCCAGTTCATCTTTTACCGACTGCACCTGTGGGCCAATCACCACCTGCAACGTATGGGCGTTGAGGTGCACCACGCCCAGCGCACGCAGGCGTTTGAGCGCTGCGTCATCCACCCGCGCCATCTCCTGCACGGTCAGCCGCAGGCGGGTGATGCAGTTATCGAGTGACAGGATGTTCTCTGCCCCGCCCAGCGCCGCCAGAATGGCCGGGACGTCATAGCCAGAGCGGCCGGTAGGGGCATTGCTGGTGGCGAAAGTGCCAGCCACTGGCTCGGTTTCGCGGCCGGGGGTGTGGATGTCAAAGCGCAAAATGGCGACGCGGAACAGCACATAGTAGAGGGCAAACCATGCGGCAGCGGCCACCGGCACCCAGTACCAGCGGGTGGCGGTGCCATGCAGGATGCCGAACACCACGAAGTCGATGATATTGCCATCGGTGTTGCCGATGGTGACGCCCAGCAGCGCCATCAGCGTAAAGCCAAGGCCGGTGAGCAGCGCATGGGCAAGGTAGAGCAGCGGGGCGACGAACAGGAACAGGAACTCGATCGGCTCGGTGGTGCCACCCACCACGCAGGCCACCACGCCTGAGATCAGCAGCCCCTTCACCCGTGCACGGTTCTCTGGCCGGGCACAGTGGTACATGGCCAGCGCCGCGCCGGGCAGGCCGCCGAGGAAGGCCGGCATCTTGCCCTGCGACAGGAAGCGGGTGGCGCTCTCCGCGAAGCCGTGGGTCTCTGGGCAGGAGAGCTGCGCCTGGAAGATGGTGAGCGCGCCGCTGACATCCTGCCCGCACACCTCCAGCGTGCCGCCCGCCTCGGTAAAGCGGATCAGCGCCACCAAAATGTGGTGCAGACCGAAGGGGAGCAGCAGGCGCTCGCCGCTGCCGAACAGCATCGGGCCAAAGATGCCCGCGCCGCTGATCAACCGGCCCAGCCCGTTGATGCCAGCGGCAAACCACGGCCAGACCAGCGGCACCGCCAGCCCGAGCACGCCCAGCACCAGCGTGGTGATGATGGGCACGAAGCGCGCGCCGCCAAAGAAGGCCAGCGCATCGGGCAGGCGGATGGTGTGGAAGCGCTCATGCAGCAGCGTGACCACTATCCCCACCAGCACCGCGCCAAGGATGCCGGTATCGATCGACTGCACCCCCAGAATCATCTGGATATTGTTGGCCTTCAACAGCAGCGGGTCACTGGCGGGCAGGATGCCACGCGCCGTCAGGCAGACGTTGGCCGCCAGGTTCAGCACCGTAAAGCCGACAAAGCCGGAGAAGGCGGCGACCCCCTTGTTCTCCCGCGCCATGCCGAGCGGGATGGCGATGGCGAACATCACCGGCAGGAAACTGAAAGCCACCGAGCCAATCTTGCTCATCCAGGCGAACAGCATCTGGCAGAGCGGGTGGCCGAGCGCTGGCAGCAGGGCAATCACGTCCCGGCTGCTAAGTGAACTGCCGATGCCGAGCATAATGCCGCAGAACGACAGCAGGGCGACCGGCAACATAAAGGTTTTGCCGAGGCTTTGGAAAAATTCCCACAGCGTAAGGCGGGGCCGGGCAGAGAGAGACATACACGCTCCTTGCGAAAATGTTGTAAAAACGCGATAAAATTGTGAAAAAACGCCTGATAAAGCAGGTAAAGTAAGATAAAACGTTTTATCATTGTGGTATGAGGGGCCGATCACAGAGTATGAGGGCCGCATTCATCAAGGAAGGTCAACGGGGCGGAGAGATGGCGGAGAAGAAGACAACCATTCATGATGTCGCCAGCCAGGCCGGGGTCTCCATTACCACGGTGTCGATGGTGTTGAGCGGCAAGGGACGCATCTCAGCGGAGACGGCGGCGCGGGTGCAGGCGGCGATTCAGACGCTGGGCTACCTGCCGAACCGGCAGGCGGCGACGCTGCGCGGCGGGCGCTCCGGCACGGTTGGGCTGATTGTGCGTGACCTCTGTGCGCCCTTTTACGCGGAGGTCACGGCGGGGCTGGGCGAGACGCTGGAGGCGGAGGGGCGCACGCTGCTGCTGGCACAGGGCGGCGCGCAGGGCCACGGCACGCTGCGGGCGGCGGAGAGCCTGCTGCGTCAGGGCGTTGAGGGGCTGGTGCTGGCTGGCAACCTGTTGCACGGGCTGGAGGTGCGCCAGCGGGCGGAGACGGCGGGCGTGCCGTTGGTGTGCGCGGCCCGCGGTGCGGCGCTGGAGGGGATGGACTTGGTGCGGCCGGACAACCAGCAGGCCGCGCGGCTCGCCACCCGCCATCTGGTGGATGGTGGCCACAAGCAGATCGCCTATCTGGGCGGTGCGGGCCACTCGCTGACCCGCGCCGAGCGGCTCGGCGGCTTCTGCGCCACGCTGTTGCAGTATGGCTTGCCATTCCACCCAGAGTGGGTGATTGAGTCTGATGGCCGACAGGGCATCGCCGCCAAAACCGAGGCGTTGTTGCGCCGCCACCCACAGATCACCGCGCTGGTCTGCCACGACGCGGCGGTGGCGCTGGGGGCCTACTTCGGCGTGATCAGCACGGGCCGCGCGCTCGGCGGTCAGGCGCTGGAGGGACTCTACAGCCCGCGCATCACGCTGGTGGGCTTTGGCGAAGCCAGCGATGCCATGCTGGCAGAACTGCCGCTCACGCTGGTCTCCGCCGAGGCGCGCGAAGTGGGCCGCAGCGCCGCCAACCGCCTGCTGCAAAAAATCGACGGCGACACCACCCTCCGCCAATGGGTGGTCGCCCCACAACTGACGGTGCGGGAAGGGTGAGCGGTAAGGGAAGCCTTAGAAAAAGCCAAGCTGGCCGTTGATGGATTCGGCAAAGAAAAAGGCCATCCCTGAGGATGGCCTTTCTATTACTCTCTATTACTGCGCCGGGGTGACCGGTGCCATGCCGGGCAGCGGGGCCAGCGGCGAGACGCCGGGCACCTGCGTCGGGGCCGGGGCGTCAACCGGGGCGCCAAAGATGCCAAACAGGCCGGCGAACTGTTGCAAGCTCATGGTCTGGCCGTTCAAATCCACCTGGTTGTTGGCGAAGTGGAAGCGGGTGCTGATGGTGTTGTCCTGCACGTTGGTTAGCTTGAACATCTGGCCCATCGCCGCCAGCCCCTGCACCTGCTGCGCCGCCAGTTTCTTGGCGTCCGCCTCGCTGTAACCCTGCATCTTGCCAATCTGGGTCGCCAGCTCGGTTGCCATCGGCATCGGGATGGTCAGGGTGGCATCGAGGTTACGCACCAGTTGGGCAATCAGCTGATCCTGAGTCTGCGCCGCTGGCTGGCCCGCCGGGGGTTCGTTGAAGTTCAGGTTCAGGGTGAAGGTGCTCTCGCCAGCGCTGTTCTTCCAGCTCAGCGGGTTGATGGTGATGCTCGGACTGCCCTTCAGCAGGATCGGCAGGTTCTGGCCAAGGATGGCGGCGGCCTGCGCCTGATAGGCGGCCGGGTCGAGCTGGTCGCCCTGCTGCATCAGCTGCATGGTCTGCTGGTTGTACTGCTCAGAGAACTGCTTCAGCGCCGCGGCGTCCAGCTTGTCCAGCGTGACGGTCAGCTTGCCCGCGCCGAGGTCAGCGCCCTGTACCTTCAGCGCGTCCAGGCTGTAGTCCAGTCGGCCATTCAGGGTGTTGCCCTGCTCGCCGAAGTGGCTGTTAAGGCGGAAGTTCTCCAGCGCGGCGGCATCTTTGCCCTCCACGTTGACTACCACCTGTTTCGCCACCAGTTGCTGGTCGCCGATCGCCACCTGCAACGCGCCCTTATGGGTGTCGCTGCTGGCCGTGACGCCGCTGAAGGTCATCTTCTCCAGCTGGCCGAACTGGTTACGTGAGGTGAGGGCGACGCTGTCGCTGCGGGCGTCAAATTTGGCGGTGGCGAAGTCACGGGCGATGTCGGCGTCAAGGGTGGCACCGGAGAACTCCAGGCGGCTGGCGTTGTTCTGGTAGTCAATCGGGGCCAGCGCGAGGGCGGTCTGGGTGTCGCCGTTGTAGGCGATGCGCGTTTCGGCGCTGGCCGGGGTCGCGCCCTTGGTCATGGTGAACAGGCCCTGCACGGCGGCGGTGTTCGCCAGCTCACTGTGCACCGAGGCCATGCTGGGGATCAGGTTGAACTTTTTCAGCTGCGCCAGCGGGAAGGGGCCGTGGTCGATGGTCTCATTGAACACCACCTCCTCGCCGGGGCCGAGCGCCTTCTCACCCTGGGCAGCCGGATCGGCCTGCAACACCAGTTTGGCGTTGCTGCTAAAGAGATGGCGCTGGAAATCCTGGTGCACCAGCCGCACGCCGGCCTGTGGGAACTGGGATTTAATCTGGCTGTTGGCCTGCGCCACCATCTCGTCCAGATGGCTTTCGAGTTGCTTCCCGGTGTACCAGGAAGCGCCGGTCCATGCTGCGCCCAGCACCACGATGACGCTGACGGCAATTAACGATTTTTTCATAGCTTCTCATCCTTTACGCGGCCTTGGGCATGGCCGCTGTCTGTTTTCCCACGGCGCCGGCGCATAAAAAAACGCCCGAAGGCGTTTTTTTGGCTGGCCCGCGGCAGAGTTTAGCAAAGAATGGGCCGGGGCGGGGGAGCGGGATCAAGACAACTGGTTGAATACCCGCGCGATCCGGCCCACGCCGCTGGCCTGCACCGGCGACTCAAAGGCCCCAATGAAGCAGGACTCGCCCGGCTTCAGCACCACCTGGTTCCCCTCCTTCTCCAGCACCGCCTCGCCCTCCACGCAGAACAGGATGGCCGCGCTCTGCTGCGCCAGCGCCTGCGGCTCGGCCGAGAGATCGTGCAGGGAGAAGGCGAAATCCTCCACCGGGATCGGGAAGTTCAGCTCGTGGCCGTGGCGGTGCGGCTGGGTCAACAGCGTGTCGGCAGGCTTCGGCTCAAACTTCAGGTTGGCCATCAGCTCTGGGATGTCGATATATTTTGGCGTCAGCCCGGCGCGCAGCACGTTGTCCGAGTTGGCCATCACCTCCAGCGCCACGCCATTCAGGTAGGCGTGCGGCGTCTCAGCGTAGAGGAACATCCCTTCGCCCGGTTGCAGGGTGATGACGTTCAGCAGCAGCGGCGAGAAGAGGCCGCTGTCATCCGGGTAGACGCCAGCGATGCTGCGGATGGCGTCCCAGGTCTCGCCCTGTTGGCTGTTGAGCGCTGCCTTCAGCACCGCCAGCGCGCGTGATTTGGCTTCGCCCTGCATACTCAGCAGGCCGGTGAAGAGGGCCGCCAGGTGATCGGCGTCCGGCTGTTGCAGGAAGGCGGCGATGTCCGGGTGCGCACCGGCCACCGGTTGCAGCAGGGAGATGATGTCATTCAGCGCGCGGAAGCCGTTCAGCGCCTGGAACGGGGTCAGGGCGAACACCAGCTCCGGCTTGTGGTTGGCGTCCTTGTAGTTGCGCTCGGCGGCGTCCAACGGGATGCCAGCCTCATTCTCCTTCGCGTAGCCCACCTCGGCGGCGGCCTTGCTCGGATGCACCTGGATGGAGAGCGGCTGGTCAGCGCACAGCACCTTGAACAGGAACGGCAGCTCGCCGAAGCGATCCGCCACCGCCTGGCCGAGCCAGTGGGCCGGGTCAGCGTCAATCACCTCGCGCAGCGCGCGGCGTTGCCCCTGCTCATCAACAATCTCGGAACTGCTTTTGGGGTGCGCGCCCATCCACAGCTCGGCCATCGGCTTGCCCTGCGGATTAGCAATACCATACAGGCGGGTCAGCGCGTCGGGGCTGCCCCAGGCATAGTTCTGAACCGCATTGTGCATCTTTTGCATGTGGCTATCCTGCTCATGAAAAATATAGAAAGGGGCCGGGGAGATCCCGGCACTCAGCAAAATTTTGGTTAGTTAACAATGGGAACGGGTGATTATCAATAAGGAAAGTCTAATAAATGAGGCTGTATCTCATTATCGTGCGCTTTTCTGTGTCAATATAGGGTGTTGTGCCGAGGGCAGCCTGGGTGCGCCCGGCGGCACACTCACTATCTGTGCTATGCATCTTAAGGAGAAAGTAATGGCAGCCACTCGCATTGAAAAAGACTCAATGGGGCCGATTGAAGTTCCTGCGGAACAACTGTGGGGCGCACAAACCCAGCGTTCATTAGAGCATTTCCGCATTTCCACGGAGAAAATGCCCACCGCGCTGATCAACGCTTTGGCGCAAACCAAGCGCGCCGCCGCCACGGTAAACATGGATTTGGGCCTGCTGCCCGCAGAACGCGGCAATGCGATCCTGCAAGCCGCTGACGAAGTGCTGGCCGGTAAACATGGTCAGGCATTCCCGCTCTCTGTCTGGCAGACCGGTTCCGGCACCCAGACCAACATGAACATGAACGAAGTGCTGGCCAACCGCGCCAGTGAGCTGCTGGGCGGCGAGCGCGGCAACAGCCGTCTGGTGCACCCAAACGATGACGTCAACAAGAGCCAAAGCTCCAATGACGTCTTCCCGACGGCCATGCACGTGGCGGCCGTGGTTGCGCTGCGCGAACACCTGCTGCCGCAGCTGGAAACCCTGCAAAACACCCTGGCGCAGAAGGCCGAGGCGTTCAAAGACATCGTCAAGATTGGCCGTACCCACCTGCAAGATGCCACCCCGCTGACGCTGGGTCAGGAGATCTCTGGCTGGGTGACGATGCTGGCCTACAGCCAGAAGCACATTGAGGCGGCGATCCCGCACCTGTGCGAACTGGCGCTGGGCGGCACCGCCGTCGGCACTGGCCTGAACACCCACCCGGAGTACGCCGAGCGCGTGGCCAAGGCCATCGCCGAGCTGACCGGCCAGCCGTTCGTCACCGCGCCGAACAAATTCGAGGCGCTGGCGACCTGTGACGCGCTGGTGCATGGCCACGGCGCGCTGAAAGGTCTGGCGGCCTCGCTGATGAAGATCGCCAACGACGTGCGCTGGCTGGCCTCCGGCCCACGCTGCGGCATCGGTGAGATCTCCATCCCAGAGAACGAGCCGGGTAGCTCCATCATGCCGGGCAAGGTCAACCCGACCCAGTGCGAAGCGATGACCATGCTCTGCGCGCAGGTGATGGGCAACGACGTGGCGGTCAACATTGGCGGCGCGTCCGGCAACTTCGAGCTGAACGTCTTCCGTCCGATGGTGATCCACAACTTCCTGCAATCCATCCGCCTGCTGGCGGATGGCATGGAGGGCTTCAACGAGCACTGTGCGGTGGGCATCGAGCCGAACCGCGACCGCATCAGCCAGCTGCTGAATGAGTCGCTGATGCTGGTGACGGCGCTCAACACCCACATCGGCTACGACAAAGCGGCCGAGATTGCCAAGCAGGCGCACAAAGAGGGGCTGACCCTGAAGGCGTCGGCGCTGAAGCTGGGCTACCTCACCGAAGCGCAGTTCGATGAGTGGGTGCGCCCGGAAGAGATGGTCGGCAGCATGAAACGCTAAGCCCGCTCCCGGCAGCAAAAAGCCAGCGCATGCGCTGGCTTTTTTTATCCCTGCCGCTTAGACGCGATGGTCGGTATAGAGGTGCAGGCGCGGGATCACCAGATGCAGCGGCTGCGCCGCCGGGCGGTACTTGTGCTTGATGGCGTTGACGTCATAGTCCGGCAGCTCGCCCAGCTTCGGCGTCTTCACCTGCTTGCCGACCCGCTCGCACAGGGTGATCAGCGGCATCGGGCAGGGGTGCTGCACCTGCTTCTGCTCCGCCGGATACCAGGCGCGGGCGATCGGCTGCACCTTCACCGGCCGACGGATCTTCAGCGCCGCCTTCTCCGGCAGGCGCATGATGTCATTGATCTCGCGCGTCACATTCTCGGCCCACTGCTCACGCGTGTAGGGGGCAACGGCGCGCCCGGCCTTCAGGCTGCGGTTCAGCTGATCAACAATCTCCTCACGCGTCACGTTCTTGATGATCTGCTTGTTCGCCCAGCCAAAGCGCACCGAGCCGGGGTTAAGCAGGTAGGTCACAGAGCGGTAGGCGTTGAGGGTGATCAGGCCGCGCAGGTGGGTGTGGACAAACTCAAAGCGCTGCTCGCGCTCCAGCCCGGACTCCACGGTGACGATATGCTCCAGCTCCGCCTTCAGTTTGTTCACCTCCTCAATCAGCAACTGTGCCGCCTGACGCTCATCCGGTGAGACGGCGTAACAGAGCACCCCCGGCAGACGCACCGCCGATTTGCTGCTGATGTGTCCGGCGTTGTCCTGGATAAACAGCCGGCGGAAGTGTTGCAGCGCGCGCTGGTGGGCGACGTCGCCCGCCAGTGGGGTGACGGCAATCTGGTCGAGCGGATCATTCTCCTTGCCTTTCTCTATCTCCGGCAGCACAAACACCCGCGCATCCAGCCGCTCCAGCTTGCCCAAGAGATGGGTGAGGTCATCCAGCGCCAGTTCAAGTTCGTAAAAGCATTCATTCATGCGTTCTATAAGCTCGTAGTTACTCATTCACCCCTCCTAATAGTTACAACATACTTTATAGCGCATAAGAAACAGGCTGGCTACCTGAAATTCTGTGTTTTGTGCGTCAGCAGGAAAAAATGCGCACCGGGCGCAATAGGCCCGGCGCGCGGAGGGAAGGGATCAGGCTGGCAGACGCTTCTCTGGCAGGCTCTTGAGCCGCCAGCCGACGGCCAGACCCACCAGCAGCATCAGGCTGATGTAGCCGACCACGCCCAGCCAGCCAAAGTTGTGCCAGAAGACGCCGCCAAAGGTGCCGGCCACGCTGGAGCCTGCGTAGTAGCAGAACAGGTAAAGTGAGGAGGCCTGTCCCTTAGCGCGGCGCGCGCGGCGGCCAATCCAGGCGCTGGCGACCGAGTGGGCGGCAAAGAAACCGCCCGCCACCAGCACCATGCCAGCCAGAATCACCGGCACCGGGTTAAAGGCGGTCAGCAGGATGCCCACCAGCATCATGCCAATCGCGCCGAGCAGCACCGGCCCGCGGCCATAGCGGGTGGAGAGCAGACCCGCCTTCGGCGAACTGTAGGTGCCCATCAGGTAGACGATCGACAGGATGCCGACAATCGCCTGACTCAGGTGGTAGGGCTGCGCCAGCAGGCGGTAGCCGATGTAGTTAAACAGCGTGACGAAGCTGCCCATGATGACAAAGCCCTCGACGAACAGCAGCGGCAGGCCAGCATCGCGGAAATGCAGGCGGATGTTGATCAGCAGGTTGCGCGGGCGCATCGAGGCAGGGCGGAAGTGCTTCGACGGCGGCAGGATGCGCCAGAACATCAGCGCCGCGCCGAGGGCGAACAGACCGACCACGCCAATCGCCACTCGCCAGGAGAAGAAGTCAGAGAGCACGCCCGTCACCAGACGGCCACTCATGCCGCCGATGGAGTTACCGCTGATATACAGCCCCATCGAGAAGGCCACCACGCTCGGGTGGATCTCCTCGCTCAGGTAGGTCATCGCCACCGCCGCCACGCCGCTCAGGGCCAGCCCCACCAGCGCGCGCATCAGCAGGATGCCGTCCCAGCTGGTCATCACCGCGCAGATCAGCGTACAGACCGCCGCCAGCAACAGCGCCACCACCATCACCGGCTTGCGGCCCACCGCGTCTGAGAGCGGGCCAGTAAACATCAGCCCGATCGCCAGCAGCCCGGTCGAGGCCGACAGCGACAGACTGCTGCTGGCTGGCGAGATGCCAAAGTCATGGGAGAGCAGCGGCAAAATCGGCTGGACGCAGTAGAGCAGGGCGAAGGTCGCCAGCCCGGCTGAGAACAGCGCCAGCGTCACGCGGATGAATTGCGGCGTCCCACGCTTGATAAAGGGCGTCGTTGGGCGCGGCGAGGCGAGTTTCAGGGCACGGGATGAGGTCGGCAGTGAGGGTTGTTGATGCGCAGCGTCACTGTCATTGGCTGCATCGCTCGCACGGTGGTCATTCGCAGAGCGTTGGGGGCTGGTCACGGGTAATCCTTATGTTGGGGGAGTCATACAGGTGTAACAAAATCATAGGCAGGTCACATTTTTCTGTCTAATATATTAATGATTGCAATTGATACTTTAAAAATATGATGAACATTGAACTGCGCCATTTGCGTTACTTCATCGCGGTGGCAGAAGAGTTGCACTTTGGCCGGGCGGCGGAGCGGCTACGCATCTCACAGCCGCCGCTGAGCCTGCAAATCCAGACGCTGGAGCAGCAAATTGGTGCCACATTGCTCTCCCGGACGAACCGCAGCGTCAGCCTGACACAGGCTGGCGAGCAATTTTTGCGTGATGCCTACCAGATTCTGGCGCAGGTCAATGACGCGGCGGAGAAGGCGGCGCGCATCCACCGGGGGGAGGTGGGGGAGCTGACCATCGGGTTCACCTCCTCTTCGCCCTTTATCGGCAGCATTTCGCGCAGCCTGCGCCGCTTCCGCCAGATGCACCCCCATGTGCATATCCAGATGGAGGAGCTGAACACCAAGCAGCAGATTGGCCCGCTGTTGGAGGGAAAACTCGATCTCGGCGTGATGCGCAACACCGTGCTGCCGGAGGCGCTGCACTACCAGTTGATGCTGCGCGAACCGCTGGTGGCGGTACTGCCAGAGGATCACCCGCTGGCGGCTGGCGAACCGGCGGCGCTGGATGTGCAGGCGCTGGCGGATCAGCCGTTTGTCTTCTTCTCGCGGCTGGTCGGCACCGCGCTCTATGATGAGATCCTTGACCTGCTGGCGGAGGCGGGCATTCGCCCCTTCATCACCCAGGAGGTGGGCGAGGCGATGACTATCATCGGGCTGGTCTCCTCGGGGCTGGGCGTCTCCATCCTGCCAGCCTCCTTCATGCGCCTGAAGATCAGCGGCGTACGCTATATCCCGCTGGCTGACCCGCGCTTCGCCACCCAAGTGTGGCTGGTGAGCCACGCGCGCCGACCGTTGACCGCACCCGCCCAAGCGCTGCTGGATCTGCTGCTGGAAGATCGCGGGCTGCTGGCCAAATAGAGGCTTTCGCGCCGGGAATCTGTGCGGCGAATCACATAAACAATCAAATGGTTGCCGTCTTGTTCCCAAACGCCCGGCATGTCGAATATGATTTATTTCGAGGCGCGAAAAATTGCAGGAGCAAGTAAGTGATTGTCGACGGGCTACCCGGGCATATCGATCAGATTAAGCAGACCAATGCAGGCACGGTATACCGGCTGATAGACCAGTTTGGCCCCATTTCACGCATTGAACTCTCCAAACGGGCGCAACTCGCGCCAGCCAGCATCACCAAAATCGTCCGCGAGCTGCTGGAGGCCCATCTGGTACAGGAGACGGAGTTCCAGGAGCCGGGTAGCCGCGGGCGGCCCGCGGTAGGGCTGATGTTGGACACCGAGGCGTGGCACTTCCTGTCCGGGCGCATTGGCCCCGGCCACCTGACGCTGGCGCTGCGCGACCTGAGCAGTCGACTGGTGGTGGAGGAGCAGGTCTCCCTGCCAGCCACCGGCGATTTGCCGCTGCTGGAGCGCCTGCTGTGCGCCATCGATCACTTCTTTATCCGCCACCAGCCGCGGCTGGAGCGCCTGACCGCCATCGCCATCACCACACCGGGCATCATCGACGCCCCGGCCGGGGTAATCCACCGTATGCCGTTCTACTCGGAGATGGAGCTGCCGCTCGGCCCGGCGCTGGCGCAGCGCACCGGGGTGCCGGTCTATTTGCAGCATGACATCGGCGCCTGGACGATGGCCGAGGCGCTGTATGGTGCCTCGCGCGGCTCGCAGAATGTGATTCAGTTGGTGATTGACCATAACGTCGGCGCGGGCGTGATCACCGGCGGGCGGGTGCTACATAGCGGCAGCCGCAGCGTGGCGGAGATTGGGCATGTGCAGGTCGATCCCTACGGCAAGCGCTGCTACTGCGGCAACCACGGCTGTCTGGAGACGGTGGCGAGCATTGAGAACATGCTGGAGCTGGCGCGCCAGCGGCTGAGTGTCTCGATGAGTTCGCAGCTGCACGCCATGCCGCTGACGGTGGAGTCGCTGTGCGACGCGGCGATGGCGGGCGACCAGCTGGCGCGCGACGTGATTCTTGACGTCGGCAACAGCGTCGGCCGCATTCTGGCGATCATGGTCAACCTGTTCAACCCGGACAAAATCCTGATTGGCTCGCCGCTGAACCGCGCCGCGGCCATCCTGCACCCGGCGATCATGGGCTGCATCCGCCAGCAATCCCTGCCAGCCTACAGCGCGCCGCTGGCGCTGGAGGCGACCCGATTCCAGAATCAGGGCACCATGCCGGGCGCGGCGCTGATCAAGGATGCGCTCTACAACGGCTCGCTGCTGGTCAAGCTGTTGCAGGGCTGACCCCACCCGGATCATATTTGTCTCAGTTATGGATACTCACCAAACAAAACCTTGAGCTATCTCAAGGTCTCCCCACCGCCGCCCCCTAGACTGGCTCGATAGCGCGGCCTGTGCCGCTTTACTGCTCAAGGGAGCGAGAACTCATGACAGCACTTTTTGTCACCGGCACCGACAGGGATGTCGGCAAAACCATTGTTTCACGTGCGCTGGTTCAGGCGCTGACGGCGCAAGGGCAGCGTGCGGTGAGCTACACGCCGCTGGCGCTGAGTGCCGCCGCGCGTGGCCTGGCCGCCAGCACCGCGCAACCGGAGGAGGCGCAGCCGCTGCTGGTGCTGGATGGCGAGGAGATCTACGCCCACCCGCCAGAACCGGCGCTGTTTGAGCGCTTCAGCGCCGGGCTGGCCGCGCGGGAGGCGCTGGCCGACAGCGTGGTGGTGGAGGGGTGCGGCGGCTGGCGGCTGATGCTGGACGAGACGCGCTGCTACGCGGATTGGGTGCGGGCGCAACAGTTGCCGGTAGTGCTGGTGGTGGGCATCAAGCAGGGCTGCATCAGCCACGCGCTGCTGACCGCCGAGGCGATCGTGCGGGATGGCCTGCCGCTGGTGGGCTGGGTGGCGAACCGCATCAACCCCTGTCTGGCGCACTATGCCGAAACCATCCACCTGCTGAGCCGCAACATCGACGCGCCGCTGCTGGGCGAAATTCCCTACCTGCCGCACGCGGAGCGCCGCGAGCTGGGCCATCTGCTCGACCTCAGCCGGCTCGCCGTGCCACGCTGATCGCCATTTTGGCATACCCTTCGCAAAAATCGCCGCACGCCCCGCCGGGTGGGCGGCGGGCTGATATACTCAGACAGTAAACAAAACAGCAAATTGCGAAGGTGTATGAAACAGACTCTCCCACCGGATCGGGTTCCCCATCGTTCCCTTATCTTGATTGCCTGTATGCTGGCGATGTTCATGGCGGCGATTGAAGTGACCATCGTCGCCACCGCCATGCCCACCATCATCGGCGAGCTGGGCGGCTTCCCGCTGCTGGGCTGGGTGTTTGCCGTCTACCTACTGACCCAGGCGGTCAGCGTACCGATCTATGGCCGGCTGGCCGATCTCTATGGCTGCCGACGGATGTTCTTCATCGGTACGCTGGTCTTCCTGCTTGGCTCGGTGCTGTGCGGCTTCGCGCCCTCAATGATCTGGCTGATCGTCTTCCGCGCGTTGCAGGGGCTGGGGGGTGGGGCGATCATGCCGATTGCCTCGACCATCATTGCCAACGTCTACTCCCCGGTGGAGCGCGCCAAGGTACAGGGTTACCTGTCGAGCGTCTGGGGCATCTCGGCGATTGTCGGGCCGCTGATGGGGGCATTTATTGTCGAGCACTTCAACTGGGCGCTGGTGTTCTGGATCAACGTGCCGATTGGCGTGGTGGCGATGGCGATGCTGGCGCGCTATCTGCCCGCGGCGCAGGCCGGGCGGCAACACAGCCTCGATCTGGCGGGCACCGGCTGGCTGACGCTGGCGGTCTCGGCGCTGCTGTTGGCGCTGTTGCAGGCGGAGGCGCTGGGCTGGATGGCCGGGGCGCTGCTGCTGGTGGCCATCGGCAGCGCGGTGATGCTGGTGCGGCAGGAGCGGCGCACCGCCGAGCCGCTGTTCCCGCTGGCGCTGTGGCGCAGCCGGGTGATTGTCGCGGGCAACATTGGCGGGCTGGTGATGGGCGCGGTACTGATGGGCATCAGCGCCTTCCTGCCGACCTTTGTGCAGGGGGTGATGGGCGGATCGCCGCTGGAGGCTGGCTCGACGCTGGCGCTGGTGTCGATTGGCTGGCCGCTCGCCAGCGCCCTCAGTGGTCGGCTGATGCTGGTCACCTCCTACCGCTTTACCGCGCTGTGCGGCGCGCTGCTGATGATCGCGGGCAGCCTGCTGCTGCTGTTGGTGCAGCCAGAGCAGACGCTATGGTGGGCGCGGCTGGCGGCCTTCACCCTCGGGGCGGGCATGGGGCTGAGCAACACCACCTTTTTGGTGGCGGTGCAGAATGCCGCCGACGCCTCGATCCGGGGCATCGCCACCGCCTCCACCATGTTTTCACGGCTGATTGGCTCAGCGCTTGGCACCGCGTTGTTGGGCGCGACGCTCAATCTCAGCCTGCAACGGCAGTTGCCGGGGGTGGCCGACCCGGTGCAGCAGTTGATGGAGGGGCCACAGCGTGACGCGCTGGGCAACGGCCAGTTGCAGGGGCTGGTGGAGGGCGTGGCGACGGCGTTGCATGGGGTGTTTATGGTGTCGGCGGGAATGGCGTTGCTGACGCTGCTGGCGGTGTGGCTGATGCCAGCCAGTCAGCGACCGGCCGAGCCGGAGGCGCAGGGGAGCCGCCCCTGAGCAGAGAAAAAGCGAGGGCGCCCTGCGGCGCCCTCGCTTCATTACTGGGCGGGCGCGGCATCCTGGCTGGTGCCGGTCTGCGGGTTGGCGGTGGCGGCCGCATCGCTGCTGCCATCGCCGGTCTTGCTGTAAACAATTTTCTGTGTGTCGTTCTCACAATGGCCGACAACCTGTCCGCCAGCCTGCTCGACCTGATCGTTCGGGACAATATCCAGAGTAAAGCCCGACTCAGGCACGCCGTTATTGATGATCTTTTGGGTAATGTCCGCTTTCACGCTCTCGCATGAGGCTTGCGCCGCCAGGGGTAACATGGCCAGCAGGGCCGCGGCAATCAGTGGTGATCTCTTCATCATTCCATCCTTTAGCAAAGCCAGTCCGGGGTATCGCGCTCGCAGCCAATGCCCCCGCCATCGAAAAGTTGCCCAACCGGGGCCTTACGGCAGAATCTGGCGGCCAGTGCGGCGATCCAGACAGCGCTCGGTGTTCGGTTCCCAATAGGCATTCAGGTTCATGCTCTTGTCACAGCTTTCGCGCTGGTCAATGGCGGTGTCGAACTTGTCGAACTCCTTCTCGGCACGGTTGTTGACCTTTTTGCGCAACATCCGGGTATCATCCCACTGCTCTTTGTTCTGGCGCGCCTCCTCATTGGAGAGGGCATTATCGCCATTGCCGTTGAAAATACAGGTGCCGCTGGCGCAGTTGGTCGCAGCCACGGCCGGTGCCTGCCAGACGGCAAACAGGGCTGCCAGCGCAATCGGCGCGAGGAGTCGCCACCGAGGGATCATGGGTTCAGTCATTTTCATATCCTTATCAGTGATTCGCCGCAGGCTTCGCCCGTGCGGTCAACAGGGTGCCCCACAGATCCGGGGCACGCCTTAATTATAACACTCCACCTCCTGCTGGGCAGTGGCGCTGCCTGCGGGTTTAGGGATGATTGAAGGAGAAATCGGGTGCTCAAAACCACATTGCTGTTCTTCGCCACCGCACTGGCGGAGATTGTGGGCTGTTTTTTGCCCTACCTCTGGTTAAAAAAAGCGGCCAGTGTCTGGCTACTGCTACCGGCGGCGCTCAGCCTGATGCTGTTTGTCTGGCTGTTGACGCTGCACCCGGCGGCCAGCGGGCGGGTTTATGCCGCCTATGGCGGGGTCTACGTCTGTACGGCGCTGGTCTGGCTGCGGCTGGTGGATGGGGTGCGGCTGGGGGTGACGGACTGGCTGGGCGCGCTGGTGGCGCTGGCCGGGATGCTGATCATCGTCTCCGGCTGGCGCGGCGCGTAAAGCGCGGGGCGGTGAGGCCCCGCACCGGCGTTACCCTTCGCGGTGGATATTCAGCGCGGAGAAGGATTGGCTGACTGGCATGATCTCCAGCCGGTTGATATTGACGTGCGCTGGCAGGGTGCTGCACCAGTAGACAGACTCGGCAATGTCATCCGGCATCAGCGGGTTGGCATTGTCGTAGGTCTTGCTGGCTTTCTCATCATCGCCCTTGAAACGGACGTTGGAGAACTCGGTGCCGCCCACCAGACCCGGCTCGATGTCGGTCACGCGCACTGCGGTGCCCGCCAGATCGGCGCGCAGGTTGAGGCTGAACTGCTTAACAAACGCCTTGGTCGCGCCATAGACGTTGCCGCCCGGATAGGGCCAGCTACCGGCAATCGAACCCATGTTGATCACGTGGCCGCGCTGGCGCTCCACCATGCCCGGCAGCAGGGCGCGGGTCATGAACACCAGCCCCTTGGTGTTGGTGTCAATCATCGTCTCCCAGTCATCGCTATTGGCGCGGTGCGCTGGCTCCAGCCCCAGCGCCAGACCGGCGTTGTTCACCAGCACGTCCACTTCGCGCCACGCCTCGGGCAGGCTGGCCAGCATCTCATCGATGGCGGCGCGATCACGCACGTCGAGCTGCACCACATGCACCTGATCCCCCAGTGCCTCCTTCAGCGCATCCAGACGCTCCTGACGGCGGCCAGTGGCGATCACCTTGTGGCCTTCGCGGATGAAACGGCGTGTGATGGCTTCCCCAAACCCGGCGGTCGCGCCGGTAACCAGAATGATCATATCCATATTCCTCAACAAGTTATTCGCCTTGGCAGGCAACGTCTCATCATACCCGCTACAGGGCGCGTACGGCTTATTTGGAGGCCGGGGTGTTGCACGGGTTTTTGGTCTCCCCGGCGCTGGCCTCCTGCAATTTTTTCTGTCGCACCTCATTCCCGGCGGCCGGGCTGAGGGTAAAGGCATCCGCCACCGCCAACAGTGCCAGCAGGCCAATCACCATAAAGGCGAAGTGGAAGGCGGTCAACGCCTCTCCGGTGGCGGCGGGCGTCAGCCACTCGCCGCTGCGCAGCGCCAGCGCGCCGATGGCGATCCCCAGCCCACTGCCGAGCTGTTGCGCCATATTCAGCAGGGTATTGGCCCCGCTCATGTGCGGCTGCGGCACTTCGGCGAAGGCCAGGGTATTGAGCGCGGTGAACTGCATTGAGCGCGTCAGGCCGCTGACGAACAGCAGCAGCACCACCAGCAGCGTCGGCGTCTCCGGTGTCAGCAGCGCGCAGGCAAAGATGGTCAGGGCGTTGAGCGTGCCATTGACCCACAGGGTGGTGCGGAACGGGAAGCGGTAAAGAATGGCAGAGGTAAAGGGCTTCATCGCCAGATTGCCAGCAAATACCGCCAGCACCAGCAGCCCGGCGCTAAAGGCGCTCATGCCAAAGGCCAGCTGGAACATCAGCGGCAGCAGGAAGGGCACCGCGCCAATCGCGATGCGGAACAGGGTGCCGCCGTACAGTGTGACAGCGTAACTTTTCAACCGCAGCGCCCACAGATCGAGCAGCGGGAAGGGCGCGCTACGGGCGTGGCGCACCGCCAGTACTCCCAGCAACGCACTGCCCGCCAGACAGGCCACCGGCAGCCACAGCCGCTCGGCAGCGTGGTTGAAGAGATCCAGCCCAAACATCAGCCCAAAGCAGGCCAGCCCGCACAGCATAAAGCCGCGCACATCAAAGGGCACCGAGCGATCGCCCGCCTCGTTGGGCACCAGCCGCAGGCTCAGCCAGAATGCCACCAGCCCGAGCGGCACATTGAGCAGGAAGATCCAGTGCCAGGAGGCGTAGGTGGTAAAGAAGCCGCCGACCGCTGGCCCCAGTATCGGTGCCACCAGCCCCGGCCAGGTGATGGTGGCGATGGCGCGGATCAGCCCTGACTTTGGCGTATTGCGCAGCACCACCAGCCGGCCGACCGGCACCATCAGCGCGCCGGCGAAGCCCTGCACCATGCGGGCGGCGGTAAAGGTCATCAGGCTGGCGCTCAGGGCGCACAGGATCGAAGCGAAGGTAAACAGCAGCAGCGCACAGCTGAACACCCGGCGCGCGCCAAAGCGGTTGGCGATCCAGCCGCTGGCGGGAATAAACACCGTCAGCGTCAGGATATAGGCGGAGACGCCAATGTTCAGGTCAACCGCCCGCACGCCGAACGCCTGTGCCATCTGCGGCAGCGCGGTGACGATCACCGTGGCGTCGAGGTTTTCCATAAAAAAGGCACCGGCAACCAGCAGCGGCAGGGCCAACTCCCCGGACACTCGGCCTCTCATTGCCGCCACCCCGCTAACCACGCCTTGCGTTCACCGGACATAGCACCGCCTTTTATAGAGTGGAAGGGTAAAAAAGAGCCTTGAGCATAGCCGATCCGCCTTTTGCGTCAACCGGTGCACCGCCGCCCATACTGCGCCCCGGCCAGCCCGCGGCAGAGCTTTATTTTTCCACCAGAAAGCCGGCCAGCAAGAGATGCGCCACCGCCAACGGACGGCAGTAAAAATGTGTCGGATTATGCCGAAAAAATTTTAGCCTCCGCCAAAATCTTAATTTCTCATCCTTGCTCACTGATGGTGCAGCATTAAGCGGGCAGCGCGGCCCGCGCCAAATTGCAAACGGTTGCGTTTATGGTTGATTCCCATCCATTGCCCAGCTTGTCTGAAAAGTGCCTCCGGCCGCACCGGCGTTCAGGCAGTTAAAGCTTGTTTTTCAATGAGATGAAAAGAGAAGGGCGGAGGTGGCATAACGCTTGCTGGGGAAAGATGAACCATACTCAACCATGACCATAACAACAAGAAGGGCGTCATCATGAACCAGACTGTCACCCGCGCCATTCGCGGCAACTTTTTTGACCTGACCGGCTGCGCCAGCCGACCCGAAGAGATCGCTGACCGGGTGCGCTATATCGAGGATGGCGCGCTGCTGCTGGAGGAGGGGCGGATTGTCTGGCTCGGCCCGTGGCAGGCGGCGCAGGCGCGGCTGCCAGCCGGCACGCCGGTGGAGGATTACCGCGGGAAACTGATTGTGCCCGGTTTTATCGACACCCACATCCACTACCCGCAGACCGAGATGGTCGGGGCCTATGGCGAGCAGTTGCTGGAGTGGCTGAAGAGCTACACCTTCCCAACGGAGGCGCAGTACCACTGCCCAACGCACTCGGCGGAGATGTCGCGCTTCTTCATCCGCCAATTGCTGGCGAATGGCACCACCACCGCGCTGGTGTTCGGCACCGTCCACCCGCAGTCGGTGGAGGCGCTGTTTACCGAGGCGGACGCCCACCAGATGCGCCTGATCGCTGGCAAGGTGATGATGGATCGCAACGCGCCGGAGGGGTTGCTGGAGGATGCCGACACCAGTTACCAGCAGACGCGTGAACTGATCCGCCGCTGGCATGGGCGCGGGCGGCTTGGCTACGCCCTGACGCCACGCTTTGTGCCGACCTCTTCCCCGGAGTTGCTGACCGCCGTGCGCCGGCTGCGCGAGGAGTTCCCGGATACCTGGGTGCACACCCACCTCAGTGAGAACAGTGATGAAGTGGCGTGGGTGCGCGCGCTCTACCCGGATCATGCCCACTACCTCGGCGTCTACCATGACTACGGGCTGACCGGCAAAAAGAGCGTGTTTGCCCACTGCCTGCATCTGGATGAGCATGAGTGGGCCTGCATGGCGCACACTGGCTCCTCGATTGCTTTCTGTCCCACCTCCAACCTGTTCCTCGGCAGTGGGCTGTTCCGGCTGAAAAAGGCGTGGGAAATGCAGGTGCGGGTGGGCATCGGCAGTGATATCGGCGCGGGCACCACCTTCAGCATCCTCTCGACGCTGGGGGAGGCGTACAAGGTGGGGCAGTTGCAGCAGTACCGGCTGTCGGCCTTTGAGGCGTTCTACCACGCCACGCTGGGCGGCGCACGCGCCCTGCATCTGGAGGAGAAGATCGGGAACTTCGAGCCGGGCAAGGAGGCGGATTTCGTGGTGCTCGACAGCCAGGCGACGCCGCTGCAACGGCTGCGCGCCGCCAACAGCGGCACCCTGGCGGAGAAACTGTTTGTGCTGATGACGCTCGGTGATGATCGCAACATTCACGCCACCTGGGTGAATGGCGCGCCGGTCTATCGCGCCGGTGAATAATCCCCGCTACACTGCCGGCAGGGGTGCGCAGCCGGTTCGCCCCACCATGAGGCAACTTGCAGGGATCACGCACCACCAATGAACAGTGAAACCAATGGCCGTGGGCGGCGCGAGCAGATGCTGGAGGCGATCCGCCACGCGGCCATCAGCGAATTCAGTGAGAAGGGCTTTGCCGGGGCGACCACCCAAGCCATCGCCCAGCGCGCCGGAATGAAAAAGACCCAGCTCCACTACTACATCCAGGGCAAGGAGGAGCTGTATGAGGAGCTGCTGCAACGGGTGCTGGCGGCCTGGGCGGAGATCATCCGCTTCGACGACGCCCTGACCGAGCCGCAGGCGGTGCTCAGCCGCTACATCCGCAACAAGCTGCACTTCTCCTTCACCCAGCCAGCGCTGTCGCGCATCTTCACCAGCGAGGTGCTGGCGGGCGGCCACTATCTGGAAAAGTACTGGCCGCAGGCGCGCGAGAACATCCTGCGCAAGGAGCAGCTGATCAACCAGTGGATTGCGCAGGGGGCGCTACGCCCGCTGGATGCGCGGCTGTTCATCATGCACATCTGGGCGATCACCCAGTACTACGCCGACTTCGCGGTGCAGGTGAAACACATGTACCACGACACCGACGCGGCTCCCGCCACCCAGGAGCACATCATCCGCGAAGTGACCGAACTGGTGCTGCGCGGCTGCCTGCCCACCACGGCCTCCTAGTACCGGCGATTCTGGCACTGAACTTGCTTAGTTAATCAGCATTATTTGACCAGTTGTACAAATCAAATGGTCAGCCATGCTTACTAGGTAAGCGCCGCACAGGCGGCGCACCGTGCCGAGGATCGCCACCATGATTCAATTCCTGCTAAACCAACGCCTGCATACCGAGCAGCTGGACCCCAACACCACGGTGCTGACCTGGCTGCGCCGCAGCCAGCAGCGCTGCGGCACCAAAGAGGGCTGCGCCTCCGGCGACTGTGGTGCCTGTACCGTGGTGCTGGCGGAACCGGCGGGCGACCGGCTGCGCTACCGCACCGCCAACGCCTGCATGACGCTGATGTCCGCGCTGGATGGCAAGCAACTGATCACCGTGGAGGACTTGAAGCAGCGTGACCGCCTGCACCCGGTGCAGCAGGCGATGGTCGATTGCCACGCCTCCCAGTGCGGCTTCTGTACGCCGGGTTTTGTGATGTCGCTGTTTGCGCTGCAAAAGCAGGGGGGCGAACCGAAGGAAGCACTGGCGGGCAACCTCTGCCGCTGCACCGGCTACCGGCCGATTGCTGACGCCGCCGAGCGCGCGATGCGCCCGGCCCAGCGGGCGCTGGAGGATCAGTTTGACCGCGCGGAGGCGCAGACGCTGGCGCAATTGCAGGCGCTGGCCGCTCAGCCCGCTCGCGAGCTGGCATCAAGTGCGGCGCGCTGCGACATGCCCACCTCGCTGGCGGCGCTGGCCGCCGCCTATCAGGCTGACCCGGAAGCGCGGCTGGTGGCGGGCGGCACCGATCTGGTGCTGGAGATCACCCAGCGCAACCGGCGTTTTCCGCGCTTGATTGCGCTGGGGCAGGTGGCGGAACTGCGCGCCATTAGCTGCTCAGCCACCCACCTCTCTCTGGGCGCGGCCGCGTCGCTCACTGATTGCCAGCCAGCGCTGGCGGGCCACTTCCCGGCCTTCGCCGCGCTGCTTGGGCGCTTCGCCTCACAGCAGATCCGCAACCTTGGCACCCTTGGCGGCAGTCTGGCGAACGCCTCACCGATTGGCGATGCCGCCCCGGTGCTGCTGGCGCTCGGCGCGTCGCTGCACCTGCGGCGTGGGGCGGTGGCACGCGTATTGCCGCTGGAGGCGTTCTTCCTTGGCTACCGCCAGACCGCGCTGCAACCCGGCGAATTCATTGAACGCATCGAGATCCCACTGCCGCCCGCCGCGCACCCGCCAGCACTGCGCGTCTATAAAGTCTCGAAACGGCTGGAGGATGACATCTCCACGGTGTGCGCCGCCCTCTGCCTCGACATCCGCGAGGGCATGGTGCAGGGCGCGCGGCTGGCCTACGGCGGCATGGCCGCCACCCCGGCACGGGCGCGCGCCGCCGAACAGGCGCTGGTGGGGCAGCCGTGGCGGGCCGCGACCGTCGAGCTGGCCTGCCGCGCGCTGGCGCAGGACTTCACCCCGATCAGCGATTTCCGCGCTGGCAGTGGCTACCGGTTGCAGGTGGCGCAAAATTTGCTGCGCCGTTACTTCTTCGAACTCGCTGCGCCCCAGCAGCCAATCACGGTGACTGACTATGTCTAAAATCAAACCGGCGATGAGCCAGCAGGAGATGGAGGCGCGCTTCCGCGCCGATCTGAACCGTGGCGTCGGGCGCAGCCACAAGCATGAGAGCGCCGAGAAGCACGTCACCGGCGAGGCGGTCTACATCGATGACCGCCCGGAGTTTCCCCACCAGTTGCACCTTGCGCCGCGGCTGAGCGAGATGGCGCACGCCGAGATTGTGCGCATCGACGTGACGCCGTGCTACGCCTTCCCCGGCGTGGTGCGGGTCTTCACCGCCGAGGATGTGCCGGGCGACAATGACATCGCGCCGCTGACCCACGGCGATCCGCTCTATGCCGAGGGCAAGGTGGAGTACCTCGGCCAGGTGGTGCTGGTGGTGGCGGCAGAGGATCCGCAGGTGGCGCGGCAGGCCGCCGCGGCGGCGGTTGTTGAGTACCGCGCGCTGCCGGCGATTTTTGACGTCCGGCAGGCGCTGGCGCAGGGGCATCTGGTGGAGGAGAGCCACCAGCACCGGCGCGGTGACTCGGCGGCGGCGCTGGCCGCCGCGCCACGTCGCCTGAGCGGTGAGCTGCACATTGGTGGGCAGGAGCACTTCTACCTGGAGACGCAGATCGCCTCGGTGATGCCGGGCGAGGATGGCAGCGTGCTGGTCTATAGCTCGACCCAGAACCCGACCGAGGTGCAGAAACTGGTCGGCTCGGTGCTCAACCTGCCGATGCACAAAGTGGTGATTGACATGCGGCGGATGGGCGGCGGCTTCGGTGGCAAGGAGACGCAGGCCGCCGCCACCGCCTGCCACGCGGCGCTGGCGGCGCGGCTCACCGGCCGGCCCGCCAAGATGCGGCTGGCGCGTGAGGATGACATGCTAATGACCGGCAAACGCCACCCGTTCTATGTGCGCTATGAGGTGGGCTTTGACGACCGTGGCCTGATCCACGGCATCGAAATTGAGTTGGCCGCCAACTGCGGCTACTCGCTCGACCTCTCCGGCTCGATCGTGGATCGGGCGATGTTCCACGCCGACAACGCCTACTATCTGGGCGACGTCACCATCACCGGCCACCGCTGCAAAACCCACCTCGCCTCCAACACCGCCTACCGTGGCTTTGGCGGCCCACAGGGGATGCTGGCGATTGAGAACATCATGGATCACCTCGCGCGCGAAACCGGCCTCGACCCGCTGGCGGTGCGCCGCACCAACTACTACGGCGGGCCGGGGCGCGACGTCACGCCCTACTACCAGACCGTGGAGCAGAACCTGCTGCATGAGATGACCGATGAGCTGGCGCTCAGCGCTGGCTATGCCGCGCGCCGCGCCGAGATCAGCGCCTTCAACGCCGTCAGCCCGGTGCTCAAGCGCGGGCTGGCGCTGACGCCGGTCAAGTTCGGCATCTCCTTCACTGCCAGTTTCCTCAATCAGGGCGGGGCGCTGGTGCTGGTCTACACCGATGGCAGCATCCAGCTCAACCACGGCGGCACGGAGATGGGGCAAGGGCTGAACACCAAGGTGGCGCAGGTGGTGGCCGAGGTGTTCCAGGTAGATATCAGCACCATCCAGGTGACGGCGACTGACACCGGCAAGGTGCCGAACACCTCGCCGACCGCCGCCTCCTCCGGCACCGATCTCAACGGCAAGGCGGCGCAGAATGCCGCCGAGACCATCAAGCAGCGGCTGGTGACGATGCTGATGGCGATCCATCAGGCGCAAGAGGCGGAGATTGTGTTCCGCAACGGCGTGGTGTGCGCCAAAGGCCACTACTACAGCTTCGCCGAGGTGGCGCGGCTGGCGCACTTCCATCAGGTATCGCTGGCCAGCACCGGCTACTACCGCACGCCAAAAATCTTCTACGACCGCAGCAAGGCCGCTGGTCACCCGTTCTACTACTACAGCTACGGCATGGCCTGTGCCGAAGTGGTGATTGACACCCTGACCGGCGAGTACCGGCTGCTGCGCGCCGACCTGCTGCATGACGTCGGCGACTCGCTTAACCCGGCGATAGACATCGGCCAGGTGGAGGGCGGCTTTGTGCAGGGCATGGGCTGGCTCACTTGTGAAGAGCTGGTGTGGGGCGAACAGGGGCAGTTGCTGACGCGCGGCCCGGCCAGCTACAAAATTCCGGCAATGGGCGATGTACCGGCGGATCTGCGCGTCCGGCTGGTGGAGAACCGCAAAAACCCGGAGGAGACGGTGTTCCACTCCAAGGCGGTCGGCGAACCGCCCTTTATGCTCGGCATCGCCGTCTGGTGCGCGCTGAAGGATGCGGTCGCCTCGGTGGCTGATTACCGCCACCAGCCGCCAGTGGATGCCCCGGCCACGCCAGAGCGGGTACTGATGGGCGTGATGGCGATGCAACAGCAGCGTGACAACGTCACGGAAGGGGAGCCAGCCGATGCGACACGATGAGTGGATCACCACCCTAAGCGAACTGCAACGGCGCGGCGAATCCTGCGTGCTGGTGACGGTGGCGGAGCATCTTGGCTCCACGCCGCGTGATAGCGGCAGCAAGATGCTGATCACGGCGGAACGCCACTACCACACCATTGGCGGCGGCAATCTGGAGTTCCGCGCCATCGCCATTGCGCGCGAGCTGTTGCAGGCCGGGCAGGCGGAGAGCCGGCTCGAGCGCTTCCCGCTCGGGGCGCGGCTCGGGCAGTGCTGCGGCGGCAGTGCCACACTGCTGTTTGAGCCACTGCTGCGCCCCCAGCCGCTGGTGGCGGTGTTTGGAGCCGGGCACGTGGGCCGCGCGCTGGTGTCGATCCTCGCGACCCTGCCGTGCCGCATCCGCTGGATCGATGGGCGCGCGGCGGAATTCCCGCCGCCGCTGCCCGGCGTGGAGCAGCGGGTGGCGGAGGAGCCGCTGGATGAGGTGCGGCTGCTGCCGCCGGAGAGCTACATCGTGGTGCTGACCCATGACCACCAGCTCGATCTGGCGCTCAGCGAACAGATTTTGCGGCGCGGCGATTTCCGCTACTTCGGCCTGATTGGCTCGGCCACCAAGCGCAAGCGCTTTGACTACCGCCTCAGCGGCAAGGGGTTCAGCGCGGCGCAGTTGCAGCGGATGCGCTGCCCGGTCGGGCTGCCGGACGTGACGGGCAAACTGCCGGCGGAGATCGCCGTCGCCATCGCCGGTGAGATCATCGCCTGCTACCAGTCCGGCGCGCCCACGCCGCCCACGATTACTGGGTAATGCCTCGCAAAAAACAGCACGCCATTTTGCCGACCGGGGCAATGCCGCCTATGCTCAGGGGGTCGTGAATCAGCAGCTTAGCCGGCGCGTGGCCGGCCCACAGGGAGGCGTCATCCGCATGTCCAGGCCATCTATCCATCTGCCGCGCCGTCGGCTGTCATCCACCTTCTGCCGTCCCGTTTCCCGCTTCCGGCTGGCGCTGCTGGCGCTGGCGGTAAGCTGGGGAACCAGCGCCTTGCCGGCCGGGGCGGCCCCCAGCACACCACAGGAGCCCGCCATGCCAACCGACCAGCCCAGCCCCTCGTCGCCCACCGCCGTGCTGCAACGGCTGGAGAATCCGTTCTTCAGCGCCAGCACGTTGCCGATGGAAGCGCCGCTGTTTGACAAGATCAAAGAGGGCGACTTCCGCCCGGCGCTGCTGGAGGGCATCCGCCAGAAAACCGAGGAGGTGGAGAAGATTGCCAGCAACCCGGACGCGCCCACCTTCGACAACACGCTGGTGGCGCTGGAGCGCAGCGGCGTACTGCTGCGGCGGGTGAACAATGTGTTCAGCGCCATGACCTCCGCCAACACCAGTGACGCCCTGCAAACGCTGGACGAGGAGATCTCGCCCCAGCTGGCGGCGCTGGATGACACCATCAAACTCAACAGCGCGCTGTTCCAGCGCATCGACACCCTCTACCAGCAGCGGGAGAGCCTGTCGCTGGCGCCGGAGGATTTGCGCCTGCTGGAGGTAACGCGCCAATCCTTCGTGCTGGCGGGCGCGCAACTCTCCGATGCGGACAAGGCGCAGCTCAAGCAGCTTAATCAGGAGGCGGCCACCCTCAGCACCCGCTTCACCCAGCGGCTGTTGGCGGCGACCAAGGCCGGGGCGCTGGCGTTGACTGACCCCGCGCAACTGGCGGGGCTGAGCGAGGCGGAGCTGGCCGCGGCAGCGGAGGCGGCCAAGGCGCGTAACCTGGAGGGTCAGTGGGTACTGGTGCTGCAAAACACCACCCAACAGCCGGCGTTGCAGTCGCTGGAGGATCGCGCCACCCGGCAGGCGCTGTTTGAGGCCTCCTGGAACCGCGCGGAGCGGGGCGATGCCAACGACACCCGATTGCTGATCGCCCGGCTGGCGCAGGTGCGCAGCCAGCAGGCGAAGCTGCTCGGCTTCCCGACCTATGCCGCGTGGAAATTGCAGGACCAGATGGCGAAAACCCCGGAGGCGGCGCTGGCGTTCATGCACAACATCGTGCCAGCCGCCACCGACCGGGTGAAACGCGAGGCGCAGGATATTCAGGCGCAGATGGCGAGCCAGCAGCCGGACATGACGCTGGAGGCATGGGACTGGCAGCACTATGCCGAACAGGTGCGCAAGGCCAAATATGATCTGGATGAGAGCCAGATCAAACCCTACTTTGAGCTGGATAACGTGCTGGAGGATGGCGTGTTCTATGCCGCCACGCTGCTCTATGGCATCACCTTCAAGGCGCGCCCGGATCTGCCGGTCTACCACCCGGACGTCAAGGTGTATGAGGTGTTCGACAAGAAGGGCAAGTCGCTGGCGCTGTTCTACACCGACTACTTCAAGCGCGACAACAAGAGCGGCGGCGCGTGGATGAGCAACTTTGTTGACCAGTCAACGCTGCTCGGTACCCGGCCAGTGGTCTACAACGTCGCCAACTTCCCCAAACCGGCGGAGGGACAGCCAGCGTTGCTGGCTTGGGATGACGTGATCACCATGTTCCACGAGTTCGGCCACGCGCTGCACGGCATCTTCGCCGCCCAGCAGTATGTGTCGCTCTCCGGCACCAACACCGCGCGCGACTTCGTGGAGTTCCCCTCCCAGTTCAATGAGCACTGGGCGGACGATCCCAAGGTGTTCAACCACTATGCCCGCCACTACCAGACCAAGAAACCGATGCCGCAGGAGTTGCGCGATAAGATTGAGCGCGCCACCACCTTTAACAAGGGCTATGAGATGACCGAGCTGCTGGCGGCGGCGCTGCTGGACATGCACTGGCACGCGCTGGCGGCTGGCGGGCCGCTGCAAGACGCCGACGCCTTTGAGGCGGCGGCGCTGAAGCAGGATGGGCTGGACATTCCGTATGTGCCGCCGCGCTACCGCTCCAGCTACTTCCAGCACATCTGGGGCAACGGCTACGCGGCGGGCTACTACGCCTACCTCTGGACGCAGATGCTGGCCGATGATGCCTTTGAGGCGTTCAAGGAGCAGGGCGGCCTGACGGCGAAGAACGGCCAGCGCTTCCGCGATCAGGTGCTGTCACGCGGCAACAGTGAGGATCTCGAGCAGCTCTACCGCGACTGGCGCGGCAAAGACCCAGAGATTGGCCCGATGCTCAAGGCGCGTGGCCTGACGCCGGATGAGGAGCCGCCCGCGCCCGCCGCGCCCAACGCCGCTGGCAAGTAGCCGCCACGCGTGAACCCCTGTGTGATGGTCTATCCTTGGGAGAGCAGCCCCGGTTGTGCTACTGCGGCCGGGGCGGCCAGACAGAGGGGTACTTATGCACGTACAGGAATTCTTGCCGGATGAGGCGCATGCTGGCCCGCCACAGCAGCTGATGGTGCTGCTGCACGGGGCAGGTGGCCAACCGGACGATGTGGGCGCGCTGGTGATCATGCTGCGCCAGCACTGGCCAGCGGCGGCCATTGTGGTGCCGGAAGCGCCAGAGATCTTTGACGCGGAGGATGCCGACCCCGGTGGCCGACAGTGGTTCTCCGGCCGCGACATGAGCGAGCATGATCTGGTGGCACGGGTCGGCGCTGCCCTGCCGCCGCTGCTGGACTATATCCGCGAGGCGCAGCGTCGGCTGGCGCTGACCGGCACGCAGACCGCCTTGATTGGCATGGATCAGGGCGCCATCATGGCGCTGGAGGCGAGCGCCCGCGAACATGACATCGCCGGGCGGGTGGTGGCCTTCTCCGGCCGTTTCGCCACCCTGCCAACGCAGGCCGCGCCCGCCGCCACACTGCATCTGCTGCACGGCGGCGCAGACCCGGTCATTGAGGTGCGCCACGCGCAGTCCGCCTTTTCACGGCTGGAGGCGCTGGGCGCGGATGCCACGCTGGACATCGCCTGGGAGGCGGGGCATGAACTGAATGCGGAACTGCTGGCGTGCGCCATCGACCTGTTGCAGAGTTATGTGCCACAGCGCCTGTGGCGTGAGGCGCTGAGCATCGTGCCGCAGGCCACCAGCGGAACCCGGCACTGAGCGGCCAACCCACCACATTTGACCCACGAGGAGATCAGGATGGAAGAGAGCAACATGGCATTTAACGTCGGCGACAGCGTACAGCCGAAGACTGGCGGCCGCAAAATGACCGTCACCGCCGTCAATGGCGATGAGGTGGAGTGCGTCTGGGGCATTCTGGGCGAGGAGGGGGACAAGCGCACCTTTAAGGCGCAGGATCTCTCCCCCTACCATGAAGAGGGTGACTTCGGCGTCTGCTAGGCGCTGATCGAGAGCGCCTGCCAGACGGCGGCGCTGCGGCGGATCTCCGCATCCAGTCGGCGGCGGTCTGCCTCGGTCTGGGGCGGCGTCATCGGCGTCAGGTGCGGCAGCACCAGCTCAATTGCCACGTCGCCGGTGAAGCCAATCTGCCGCAATGCCCGGTACTGGGCGAGGAAGTCGATGTTGCCGCTGCCAATGCCCGCGCGGTTGGAGTCCGAAATGTGGTACACCCCCAGCCGGTCGCCCGCAGCCAGAATGGCCTGCACCGGCGAGGGTTCATTGATGTTCATATGGAAGCTGTCGAGGATCAGGCGGATATTGTCACTGCCGACCGCGTCCAGCAGCGCCAGCCCCTCGCGGGCGGTGTGGATCAGCGGCACCTCATAGTGGTTGCACACCTCATACAGTAACGTTACCCCGCACTCGCGCGCATAGGCATCCACCTCGCGCACACACTCCAGCAGTTGCGCATAGGCCTCCGTTTTGTTGGCGGCCTGCTTAGTCCACTGCGCCAGCCCCTGTAGGGTCAATGTCCCGGCCCCGGTGGCCTGCGCATACTCCACCAGCGTGCGGTAGTGGGCGATCGCCTGCTCTGGCGTCGCCTGTTCCGTCCGGGCGGGCGCGGCGTTGAGCGGATCGATGGCGATTATCTGAATATGGTGCATGGCGGCGGCCTTGCGCACGCGCTCAGCCGGGCAGGCGCGCGGGTCGCCGCAATATTGTACGCCCGGCAGGCGCAGCGTGGCGGCATGGGCCATCATGGCATCGACGTTGTTGACGCCGAGCGGCCAACTTACGGTGGCAAGTCTCATCCTTCACTCCCTTGGCGTTTTACGGCTACACTGTTGATTACGGGTGATATCTCCTGTGCCGTGATCCACCCCAAAAAAACCAAAACTTAATGCAAACAAAAGGTGAAATAAAAAAAGCGTACTGATGCACAGCTTGTAAAACTGTTGTAACGCAACAGGGGGTAAGATGCCAGCGAAGAAGGCCTGCGCTAACCCTTGATTTCACACTGAATTATTCTGCAACATCGGCCGCTTTCCGGGCCGCAAGGAGTAAACGATGGTGATAAGTGAATGGGAAACCCGGTTCCAACACTATATGGCCTCCCGTCCTGAAGCGGACAAGGCTCACGATATCAATCACTTACATCGCGTATGGCAGAACGCGCAGTTAATCATGCAAGGGCTGGAAGCGAACCGCCTGGTTGTGCTGGCCGCCTGTTACTTCCACGATTTTGTCAATCTGCCCAAAAACCACCCGCAGCGCCATCTGGCCTCGACCATGGCCGCGCAAGAGACCCTCAGCCTGTTGCAGGACGACTTCCCCGATTTTCCGCACGAGCTGTATGACGCGGTGGCCCATGCCATCCGTACCCACAGTTTCAGCGCCAACATCCCGCCGCAGACGCTGGAAGCGAAAATCGTGCAGGACGCCGACCGGCTGGACACGCTGGGCGCGATAGGGCTGGCGCGGGTGTTCTATGTCTCTGGCGCGCTGGGGCGCGATCTGGTGGACCCGGATGACCCGCTGGCGGAGCGGCGTGAGCTGGACGACCGGCGCTTCACCCTCGATCACTTCCAGCAAAAGCTGTTGCGGCTGCCCTCAACCATGCAGACCACGGCGGGCCGGGTGCTGGCAGAGAAGCGCTCAATCTTTTTGCAGGGCTATATGGAAACGCTGTGCGCGGAGTTGCGCGGCGCGGCGTGATGGCCCATGCCGACCCGCGGGAGCGGGTCTGGCATCATGGCGCGGGCAGGGCGCCCGGCCCGGTTGCGCGATCAATTCAACGAGAGCATATAGTGGTAGTTCACCTGTGACTGCCCCCACTTGGCATTCACGCCCGTCTCATCCACCTCAATCTGTTCAATCTCCTGGCTGGCCCCCACCTGTTTGCGCAGTTCTGGCAGCACGCTGTCAAACAGGAAGCTGGTCAGCTGGTTCGTCTCCGTCATGGTGCCGGAGAAGCGGATCGACATGTAGCAGCCGCCATCAATCGACACTCGCTGGGCGTCATGGGTGCTGCCGCTGGCGCTCTCCGCCAGGGTAAAGCGCACCGAACTGCCGTCACGCGCCTCATTTTTGCCGCTCATGATGCTGAAGATCGGCGTATTGCGCGTGGGGCCACGGCGGAAGGCGTCACACATCAGCTGGTCACGCATCGCCAAAAAGTGCGACTTGCCCTCGGGCGCGCTGCTGCGGTCAAACAACGTGACGTCGTCACGCAGCCGTTTCAGTTGCAGGTCAGGCACCTTGATGCACTCAATGTTGAGCTGGAACGGATCGCCAAAGCGGAAGTGGGGCGTCAGCAACTCCACATGCCACTCATCGGAGACGCGGTACTGGTGCGGCGTCACGCCAAACCGCTTTTTGAAGGTGCGGGTAAAGGTCTGCTGCGAATCAAAGCTGTAGTGGGTGGCGATGTCGATAATCGAGTCGTTGCTGGTTTTCAGCGCGATCGCGGCCTTCGAGAGGCGGCGGTTGCGCATGTAGGCGGCGATGTTCATGCCGGTCAGCGCGGTGAATTTCCGTTGCAGATGCCATTTCGAGTACCCGGATTTCTGCGCCACTGTCTCAATGCGCGGCGCACTCTCCAGATGCTCTTCAATCCAGTGGATTAATTCGTCAATCAAGGCGCGATCTTTATTATATTCCATCATGGGGGGAGATACTCTTCATTATTGGCACAGAATCCGCGAGGGTTCATTAACCTGAACGATCGGCGTCGGCTCAATTTATTGTTTCGTCCTGACGCTGTCAATTATTAATTTAATGATCGTTATATTAATGATGCCGTTGACGCCGCGACTTTTTTTGCACAGCGTTTGACCGGATTGGCAGGGCTGGGGATAATGCCGGAGATCCGCCGCCAGCGGGGTGGCGGGCACTGCCGTTGATGCAGGCTGGCAGCACGGAACAGGATTACGACAAAAAATGAATAAAACTGCCACAGCCAAACAGCTTGAGGTGAAGCGCATTGTTGACATTTTAGCGCAAGCCATTGCACAGCACCGCCTGCGGCCGGGAACCCGGCTGATTGAGGCCCAGATTGTCGAGGCGCTCGGCGCCAACCGTAACCACGTCCAGGTGGCGCTCCAGCGTCTGGCGATGCAGCGCATCGTCACCATTGAGCCAAACCGTGGCGCGATGGTGGCCCAGCCCAGCGCCCTGGAGGCGCGTGAGATCTTCATCGCCCGGCGCGCCATCGAGCGGGCAGTGGTGGAGGAGATCACGCCAGAGAGGATGCGCTGCCACCGCCAGCAGCTTGAAGAGCACATGCGCCACGAGCAGGCGGCGATTGCTGCCGCCGACCGGCGCGCGATTGTCCGTGAGCTAAGCAACTTCCATCTGGTGCTGGGCGAGGTGAGCGGCAACGCAGTGCTGAAGGAGATCCTCACCAACCTGATGATGCGCAGCTCGCTGATTGTCGCGCTCTACCAGCGCAACGACGTGCCCGCCTGCGCCTCCGGCGAGCATCAGGCGATCCTGGACGCGCTGGAGCAGGGCAACCAGCAGGCCGCCGCCACCGCCATGCTGGCGCACCTGGATGAGCTGGAGGGCCAGCTTGACCTCTCCGATCGCAGCACCGCCGAGATCAACCTGCGTCACGCCCTGACCGGCTTCTGACGCCATTCCCCGGCCCGCAATGGGCCGGGAAGCAGCCATACAGCACGCGCGCCAGAAAGGCGACCCGGTGAATCTGCTGTAATTTTAATATTATCTTTCATCAAAGATAAATTGACAGAAAATAGCTTTTTCGCTGCATATCATCCCCCTCTCCCTTTTGTGAAAAGCATTCCATTTTTAGAAAGTCATTCCCTACTTTCTTAATCTTCTCGGTTATGCTGATTGCCTTGGGTTAAACGGGCAGGGGAAATAATGCAAGAGGGCACGCTTCGGCTATTGACATCCGGCGAGTTGAGGCTGGCGCGTGAATTATTTCATGATGCCATTAATTATGCGAAAGTCTGGATCCATTGCGACAGCTATTTGCCTTTTGGTTTGCAACAACCACAACGGGTCATGGCGCCGAATGGCGAAATCTATTTCAGGTCGTACAACTATTGCGCTGACTTTTCCCTTGCCGATATTGTCAGGCAGCACCTTTTCATGCATGAGATGACACATGTCTGGCAATTCCAAAAGAGCTATAACGTCAGGCTGCATGGCCTGTTCTTCTTATGAAAAGCTTCTTGGAAACTTTCCTTGGTGCACGATTTAACCGAGCACTTTGGGCCATGCTGGGTTCACTGCTGCTGGCTGGGTGTCTGGGCGACCCGGTGCCGTTCCCTGATGCTGGCGAAGTAAAGCATGTTGATGGGCAGATTTGCATGGTGGTAGAGCCAGGTGAAAAAGTGATGCACTACTGGTTGCTCAAGACACCTGGGTATCACGGCGAAAAGTGGCACAGGAACGTCAACTTGTCATGGCCGGACACCTGTTTCTCTACACAGGACATGGAACCCACCGTGCCATATACGCTCTTTTATGTCGTTGGCCGGGGAAATAACCAATCCAAAAGGCGTGTTGATGTGGTGATTGATCATCATCAGCAGGCTGTAACAGTCGATGGGCAATAAAATAATTGCTTATTTTAATAATTAAATTATTAATGAACAAAGTAAGGGGGAGGTAATGGCAATCCCAGCCTATCTTTATCGCGCCTCTTGTATTAACCAAAAATTAAAATCTGCCACGCTAAAATGGTATCAAATTAACCACGCTGGTCAGGAGCAGGCGTTTCTGATTACACAGATGGAAAATGTCGTGGTCATCAATATGCAGGCCACCTTGCCCCATGTACATCACGCTGCTTGCGATCGCCATTCACCGCCCTATGAGAGTTTCTCGCTCATGTATGAACGTATCACCTGGCACTACCTCGAGGGCAATATCCTGTTTAGCGACCAGTGGAGCGAAGGGCATTAGCCTGTCACATCCGCGTCATCTGTGGCCGTTACCCTGCCTCTCCCGGTGGGTGGGTGGTTCTGTGCTAAGGTTAGTGGCACGACCATCAGAGAAGGAGCACGAATGAACAGTGTGGCTATTTTGGGCGCCCACGGCAAAATCGGGCAGCTTGTGGTACAGAACTTGGTGGCGCAGGGCCGCCGGGCGGTGGCGATTGTGCGTAAAGAGGAGCAGGTGGCAGCGCTGCGTGGGCTGGGGGCCGAGCCGATCCTGCTGGATGTGGAGCAGGCGACCGCCGAGCAGCTGGCGACCGCGCTGGAGGGCGTCGATGCGGTGGTGTTCACCGCCGGGGCCGGGGCCGGTTCAGGCGCGGAGCGCAAGCGCACCGTGGACTACGGCGGGGCGGTGAAGCTGATCGCCGCCGCGAAGCTGGCGGGCGTCAGCCGCTACGTCATGGTCTCTGCGATAGGGGCCGATGATCCCTTGCCAGCCGATGTGGATGCGGTGTGGCGCGCCTACGTGGAAGCGAAACGTGACGCCGACCGGGAGCTGCGCATGAGCGGCCTGCAATGGACCATCCTGCGGCCGGGGCCGTTGACGGACGATCCGGGCACCGGGCGCGTGACGCTGGCCGAACGCACCGGTCGCGGCGAAATCCCGCGGGCGGATGTGGCGGCGCTGGTGGTGGCGGCCCTGAATGAGCCAGCCACCATTGGCAAACAGTGGGAGGCGCGCGGCGGGGATACTGTCATTGCCGCGGCCATCCTGGCGTAAAGAGAAGGGCGGCGGGGGCCTCGTCCCGCCGTCAGTTCAGGCCGCAATCAGTCACACTTGGCCAGGGCGTCCCGGTAGGTGAGCATATCGTTAATCGCCTGGTCGATGGAGTGCAGCTTCTCCATCTTGCTGATGCCCTCAGCAAAATGGAGCTTGCCGCCCTCATCCCATGACATGACCCATTTCGGGGCGCTATCGGCAGGTATCGCGCTGCCATAGGCGTTCTCAAACGGCTGTTGCAGTTCGCAGTGGTTATCCATTGAAGACCTCCATTAATACAACGACAGAAGTGGCCGGGCGTCACACGCGGTGGTACGCCAGCGGTGCCGGCTTCCCTGGGGAAGGTCGCGCGAAAGGGCGCGGCAAAGCGGGGGCGGCCAGGTGCCTGTGGCAACGGGCGCAAGATAAGTTTTTGTTATTGCTGGTGCAGGCTCTCAAGGCGCGCAAATGGGGGAGCAATTCAGCACGTGATTCAGGATAACCAACCGCTGATTATTTGCAATAATTATAAATTGATGCAAATCAATAAATAACCTGAATCTTTTTAACCGGCTGCGGTCTATCTCATCAGGACCCTTGCCGAAAGAAGCCACATGGCCGGAAAAGGCCTCCCGCACATCAATGTGCTGCTACATTTGAGAATGTTCTTAATGCCGTTATACGGCGGACAACAACACTTAGCGGTCTACACCATTGTGATTTTGTACAGGAACCGGTGGCGACACTGTTCAGCAGAGGGGGATTTATGACAGAAACTGAACGCCAACATGCGCGCTTCGACGTAATCAAGACCTACTACTCGAAACTGGACGCGCAGGATGCCACGTTGCTGGATCTGTTCAGCGATGATGTCGCATTGTTCTTTCCGAAATATGGTGTCAGCCGGGGCAAGGCCGAACTGGGCAACCTCGGCAAACGGCTGGGTAAAGAGGTGGTGCGCTTTGAGCACGACACCGAGAATTTCCGCTACGTCTGCCACGGCGATACCATGGTGATCGAGGGCGGAGTAAAGGGGGTGATGCAGAACGGCGACCGCTTCCCGGTCGGTGATGACAGCTACCACCTGTTCTGTACCGTGTTTGAGTTCGACGGCGACCTGATCTGCCGGATGCACACCTATATCGATCCCGACTATAACCATCAGGACGCCCGCCGCGTGGCCAACTACAGCCGCAAGGTGCAGGCCACCCGCACCTGATGTTGCCCCTGGCGCCCGGTTGGGGCGTCAGGTTCTCGCCTATTTTATGCCCGTCAGTTTCCCGCCTTTTTTGTACAGAAACGTTAATAATTTTCCATATTATTTATCCGGCGATTAGCAAGTGTTGGATTGTGTCATTTACAATGTAAATTACATGTTACTTTTAGCCGGATTCATAACGTAAGACCGTCATTTTATGCCAGAGAGCCTGATTATCCCGCCAGAGCAGAATTTTATCCGTGCGTTGCACTTTACCTCCCGCGCCCTACGGCAGGCCATTGACCGTCGATTGAAGGCGCAAGGGCTGAATCAGGCCAGTTGGGTCGCGGTCTCCACCATTGCGATGTCAGAACCCCCGCTGTGTCAGGGGGAGCTGGCGGCCCGGCTTGGGCTGGAGGGGGCCAGCGTGGTCAGCATGATTGACAAGCTGGCGCGCCAGGGACTGGTACGGCGGCAAGTGACGCCAGAAGATCGCCGCAAACGGCTGGTGGTGGCGACCGAGGCTGGCTTCGCGCTCTATGAGCAGGCGAAGGGCGAGGCCGACGCGCTGCATAAGTCACTGATGTCCAAACTGGACCCAGCGGAGTTGGCCGCGGCGGTGCGGGTACTGGACGCGCTGCGCGAGGCGTCCGAGCAGAGCGAATGAAACCCTATATTGTGCGGGAGTGGGCGCCCCATGAGCGCCCGATGCTGCCCGGCTCCCCCTCGACGCCGCTGCACCCGTGGCACAAGCGGCTGGCGTTTGGGATAGTGGGTATCCTGGTCGCCATCACCGGCGGCCTCGGCAACGCGCTGGTCAGCGCCAACCTCACCAACCTGCAAGGGGTGCTGGGCGCGTTCAGCAATGAGATCGCCTGGCTGCCAGCGGTCTATGTGATGACCAACATCTCCATCAACCTGCTGCTGGTGAAGTTCCGCCTGCAGTTCGGCCTGCGGCTGTTCTGCGAGGCGTTTTTGGTGCTCTATGCGCTGATCACCTTCTTCCACCTGTTCGTCAACGACCTGGCCTCGGCGATTGCGGTGCGTGCCGCCCACGGCGCGGTGGGGGCGGCGCTCTCCTCGCTGGGCATCTACTACCTGATTCAGGCGTTCCCGGCCAAGCACCGGCTAAAGGGGCTGGTGATTGGCATCGGCGCGTCACAGCTGGCGATCCCGCTGGCGCGGCTCTTCTCCGCTGAGCTGCTGGAGCTGAATGAGTGGCGCGGCCTCTACCTGTTTGAGCTGGGGCTGGCGCTGCTCTGCCTTGGCTGCGTGCTGATGCTGAAACTGCCGCCCAGCGACCGCTACAAAGTGTTCGAGAAGATGGATTTCGTCACCTTCTTCCTGATGGCCCCCGGCATGGGGCTGCTGTGCGCGGTGATCTCGCTTGGCCGCTATGACTGGTGGACGAGCACCCCGTGGCTGGGGGCGGCGCTGGCCGCCGCGATTGTGCTGATCACCGCCGCGGTGCTGGTGGAGCACCGGCGCACCAACCCGTTGCTCAACATTCGCTGGCTGAGCAGCGGCAACGTGCTGCGGCTCGGCCTCACCATGCTGCTGATGCGCATCGTGCTGTCGGAGCAGAACGTCGGGCCGATAGGCTTTTTGCAGTATATCGGCTTGCAGAATGACCAGATGCAGGCGCTCTCGCTGGCGGTGCTGATGGGGGTGATCGCGGGCATGGCCGCCAGCGCGTTGACCGTCAAACCCGGCCAGCTGGAGGTGCCGGTGGTGATTTCGCTGGTACTGATGATCATCTCCGCGCTGATCGATGCGCAGGCCAACAACCTGACGCGCGCGTCACAGATGGTGTTCAGCCAGTTTTTGATGGGCTTTGGCGGGGCCTTCTTCCTCGCCCCGGCGATGCTGTCGATCATCGGCAGCGTGGTGGCGGAGCCGCGCAATCTGGTGAGCTTCGTGGCGGTGTTTGGCATGAGCCAGAACCTCGGCGGGCTGATTGGCTCGGCACTGCTCGGCACCTTCCAGATCGTGCGCGAGAAGTACCACTCCAGCATCATCGCTGACAACCTCAGCAATCTTGACCCGCTGGTGATGGAGCGCATCAACAGCTACAGCGCTGGCCTCAACGGCGTGCTGAATGACCCCACGCTACGTGGCGCGGAAGGCTCGGTGCTGTTGCAGGCCGCCGCCACCCGCGAAGCCAACGTGCTGGCCTACAACGACGTCTACCTGCTGACCGCCGCCATCGCGGCGGTCACGCTGGTGTGGATGCTGGGCCGCTATTTCCTGAAACAGTTACGCGCGCGCCGTGAGCGGCAGGCGGAACAGAACAAAGCAACATCGGCGCCACCGCGCGCCAACTCCCCGGAGGGTTCATGAGTGAAGTGGTCACCCCGGCGCAACCGCGTCGGGCCAAACGTTACCTTACCATCGCGTTGCCAGTGGTGATTGCCCTTCTTGGCGTGCTGGTGGTGCTCTATGCCTGGCAACTGCCGCCGTTCTCACCAACCCGCCAAGCCACGGAGAACGCCTATGTGCGCGGGCAGGTCACCATCATCAGCCCGCAGCTCAACGGCTATATCACCTCGGTGCGGGTGAATGACTTCGACCACGTGCGCAAGGGCGACCTGATCATGACCATCGATGACCGCATCTACCAGCAGCGCCTGCATCAGGCGCAGGCGCAATATGCGATGAAAAAGGCGGCGCTGGCGAACAATATCCAGCAGCGGCGCAGCGCCGAGGCGTCGATAGCCCGCAGCGAGGCGGCGGTGCAGAACGCCAGCGCGCAGGCGCTGAAGGCGCGGCTCGATCTGAAACGGGTGGAGGATCTGGTCTCCGACGGCTCGCTGTCGGTGCGCGAGCGTGACGCCAGCCGCGCGGCGGCGGCGCAGGCCGAGGCCGACGTGGCACAGGGCAAGGCGGCGCTGGAGATGGCGAAGCAGGACAAACAGACGGTGATCGTCAACCGCGCCTCGCTGGAGGCGGATGTCGCCAACGCCGCGGCGGCGGTGGAACTGGCGGAGATTGATGTGGCGAACACCCGCATCACCGCGCCGCGTGACGGCCAGCTTGGGCAGGTGAGCGTGCGGCAGGGGGCCTATGTCAGCGCTGGCACCCATCTGACGGCGCTGGTGCCGCAACAGCTGTGGGTGGTCGCCAACATGAAGGAGACGCAGATGGCGCAGGTGCGCGTCGGCCTGCCAGTGACCTTCAGCGTCGATGCACTGGATGGCGCGGTCTACAGCGGCGTGGTGGAGAACCTCTCACCGGCCACCGGCTCGGAGTTCAGCACCATTGTCGCTGACAACGCCACCGGCAACTTCGTCAAGATCGCCCAGCGCATCCCGGTGCGCATCCGCATCAAGGCGGATGAGGCGACGCGCGCGCGCCTGCGGCCGGGGATGTCGGTGGTGGTGACCATCCACACCGACCGGCCGACCGAGGCGCTGCCGCCGCTGGAGCCGGTACGATGAGGCGGCGCATGGCGCTGTTGCCGCTGGCCCTGCTGCTGGCGGCCTGTGGCGGGCGGCAGGTGGAGCAGGCCGCCCCCTCCTTGACCATCCCGTCGCAGTGGCGGGAGACGCTGGGGCCAGCCTCCGCCGCCGGTGGGGCGTGGTGGCGCGGCTTTGGCGATCCGCAGCTCAACCAGTTGGTGAACCGGGCGCTGGTCGCCAACACCGACATTTTGGTGGCGCGCGCACGGGTAGAGGAGTATCAGGCCCGGCTGCGCGCCGCCTTTGGCGAGCAGTTGCCGACGCTGGACATCGGCGCGAACGCCGCGCGTCAGCGCACGATCTCTTCAGTCACCGGCCAGCAGGCGCGCAGCACTGTCTATCAGGGCACGCTGCAACTCAACTACAACGTCGATCTCTGGGGCGGCCAGCGCAGCGCCACCGAGGCGGCGCGCGCCAGCGCCGAGGCGCAACAGGCCGCCGCCGAGGCCGCAGTGTTGCAGGTCTCGGCGGCGGTAGCCTCCGGCTACCTGACCCTGCGCGGGCTGGACGCCCAACTGGCGCTGACCGAGGCGACGCTCACCTCGCGTGAGAATTCGCTGAAACTGGCACAGCGGCAGTATGAGACTGGCTACAGCTCGCGGCTGGAGTGGGTGCAGGCGGAGTCGGAGTACCGCGCCACCCGCGCCCAGATCCCGGCGCTGCGCCACCAGATCACCGAGCAGGAGAATGCCCTGAACCTGCTGCTGGCTGGCAACCCCGGCCCGATTGCCCGTGGCCCGGCGCTCGACAGCCTGCGCGCGCCACCGCTGCCGCGCTATCTGCCCTCCGCGCTGCTCAACCGCCGACCGGACATCGTGCAGGCGGAGCGGCTGCTGGTGGCGGCGGACGCCTCGCTGGCGGTTTCGCGCGCCAACCTGTTGCCGTCGCTCAACCTGACCGCCAGCGGCACCCTGCAAGATGACACGCTGGCCGAGGTGCTGGCCAGCCCGTTCCGCCTCTGGTCACTGGGCGGCAGCGTGCTGGCCCCGATCATCAACCGCGAGGCGCTCAACGCGCAGGTGGATGTCTCGATGGCGGCGCGCAATCAGGCGCTCTACCAGTATGAGTCGGTGGTGCGCAACGCCTTTGCGCAGGTGAACAACAGCATTGATGCCATCAACCGCCTCGGTGAGCAGCTGGCGGAAGCGGAGCAGCAACAGCAGGCGCTCTCGGACGCCTTGCGCATCGCGCACAACCGCTACAGCAACGGTTACGCTTCCTATCTGGAGGAGCTGGACGCCCAGCGGGCGCTCTACAGCACCCAGCTGACGGTGATCCAGCTGAAAACCAACGTGATGCTGGCGCAGATTGACCTGTGGCAGGGCATGGGCGGCGGCTGGCAACGGGACACCGCGTCGCCTTAGGGCGGCGCGGAAAAAAGGCGAAAAAAAACCCACATCGGACAGTGGGCATGGTTGCAACGGGCAACAAAGAGGAACTGCTCTTCCTCGGCCCCTAGCATAACTGTTTGATGTTGCTAATGGGTAAAGACAATTGCTAAGTAATTGTGAGGAGTTGTGAAGACCTCGAACAGGTATATCAAAATATTTCAGTGTTGAGCGGCGTGATAGTTACACTTCGCATGGAATATTGTGCTGGGCAGGTTTTTCTTGCAGAAATATCATGTTTACTTAAGTGAAACGTGACCCAGATCATTGAATATTTCTGTCAATGCTTTGTCAGTTTTTCCGGGCAGTGGGTCAGGTTGGGTCAAGCAGAGTGAATTATTTTAGTATTTCTCTTAACGATACCCTTACATGAGTTAAGAAAACGCTTCTCGTATAGTACCCCTCTTATTTTGAGAACGACTGTTCTCGCTTTTAACCAGAGTGGAAACTATGCGCCGCAAACTTCTCTCATTGAGCATTGTGATGCTTCTCTCCGCGTGTGATCAGGCGGCCTCTTCGCAGGCCGGCGCGCCCGCACAAGACCCGGCTGTTGATGTGGTCACACTGCACGCCCAGGCCGTCAGCCTGACCACTGAACTGCCCGGCCGCACCACCGCCGTGCGTACCGCCGAGGTGCGCCCGCAGGTCAGCGGCATCATCCAGAAACGCTACTTCACCCAGGGCAGCGAGGTGAAAGCTGGCCAGCCGCTCTACCAGATCGACCCGGCCACCTATCAGGCAGCCTACGACAAGGCACAGGCCACCCTGCGCAACGCCACCGCACTGGCGAAGCGTTACAAGCCGCTGGCCGAGGCGCACGCCGTCAGTAGCCAGCAGTATGAGGACGCCGTGGCGGCGCAAAAAGAGGCCGAGGCAGATCTGGAAGCGGCCCGCGTCAACCTGAACTACACCCGCATCACCGCGCCGATCAGCGGCCACATTGGCCGTACCCTCTACACCGAAGGGGCGCTGGTGACCAACGGCCAGAGCGCTTACCTGACCACCATCCAGCAGCTCGACCCGATCTATGTCGATGTCAGCGAGTCCTCGCAGGATCTGCTGCGCCTGCGCCGCGCGTTGGCGTCCGGCCAGCTGGCCTCCGCCGGGGAGAACGCCGCCAAGGCGACCCTGACGCTGGAAGATGGCTCGCACTACGCGCAGCCGGGCCGTCTGGAGTTCTCGGAAGTGACCGTTGACCAAGGCACCGGCTCAGTGACGCTGCGCGCCGCCTTCCCGAACCCGCACAACGAACTGCTGCCGGGGATGTTTGTCCACGCCACGCTGCAACAGGGCGTACAGCAGAAGGGAATTCTGGTGCCGCAAGAGGCGGTCGGCCATGACACCAAGGGCCACCCCTACGTCTATCTGGTGAAGGCGGACAACACCGCCGAGCAGCGCCAGATTGAGACCGGTGAGATGATCAAGGGTGAGTGGCTGGTCAACAGCGGCTTGGGTGAGGGCGATCGCGTGGTCACCAACGGCCTGCAAAGCGTGCGCAATGGCGTCAAGGTGGTGGCGAAAGAGCGCCAGCCGCAGGCTTACGCGGATGCCACCAAAAACCTCTCCCTGACCGATCCGTCCGCACAATAAAGGCCACGTCATGTCGAAATTTTTCGTCGAGCGTCCGATCTTTGCCTGGGTAGTGGCAATTGTCGTGATGCTGGCGGGTGCGCTCTCCATTTTGCACCTGCCGATTAACCAATACCCGAACATCGCCCCGCCGGCGATTTCGGTCTCCGTCACCTATCCGGGCGCCTCCGCACAGACCGTGCAGAACACCGTGGTGCAGGTGATTGAGCAGCAGCTCAACGGGCTGGACAACCTGCGCTACATTGAGTCGCAGAGCAACAGCGACGGCAGCGCCTCCATCATCGCCACCTTCGATCAGGGCACCGACCCGGACATCGCGCAGGTGCAGGTGCAGAACAAGGTCTCGCTGGCCGAATCCCAGTTGCCCACCGAGGTGGTCAACCAAGGGATGCGCGTCGCCAAGTACCAGTCCAACTTTATGATGGTGGTCAGCCTGATTGCCGACAGCGGCTCAATGTCCAACTCGGATCTGAGCAACCTGTTGGTGACCAAGCTGGAAGACCCGATCACCCGTACCAAGGGCGTCGGCGACTTCCTGATGATGGGCTCAGAGTACGCAATGCGTATCTGGCTCGACCCGGCCAAGCTCTACAAGTACCAGCTGATCCCCAGCGACGTCACCACGGCCATCAACCAGCAGAACGTGCAGGTCTCCTCCGGTAAGCTGGGCGGCCTGCCGACGGTGAAGGACACCAAGCTGAGCGCCACCATCATCGGCAAGACCCGCTTCACCACGGTGCAGCAGTTCAAGGACGTGCTGTTGAAGGTCAATGCGGACGGCTCGCAGGTACGCCTGAGCGATGTCGCCAACATCGATCTGGGGCCGGAGAACTACAGCATCGCCTCCACCCTGAATGGCAAGCCCTCCACCGGTATCGCACTGCGTCTGGCGAGCGGGGCGAACATCCTCGACACCGCCAAGGCGGTACGCGCCACGCTGGATGGCCTGAAATCCTCCCTGCCGGAGGGCGTGCGCATCGAGTTCCCGTATGACACCTCGCCGGTGGTCAGCGCCTCAATTGAAGAGGTGGTGAAGACCCTGCTGGAAGCGATCGTGCTGGTGTTCTGCGTGATGCTGCTGTTCCTGCAAAACCTGCGCGCGACGCTGGTGACCACGCTGGTGGTGCCGGTGGTGCTGCTCGGCACCTTTGGCATCCTGTCCGCCTGCGGGTACTCCATCAACACCCTGACGATGTTCGGCATGGTGCTCGCCATCGGCCTGCTGGTGGATGACGCCATTGTGGTGGTGGAGAACGTCGAACGCGTGATGCACGAGGAGAAGCTCAGCCCGAAAGAGGCGACCATCAAGTCGATGGAGCAGATTCAGGGCGCGCTGTTCGGCATCGCGCTGGTGCTCTCCGCGGTACTGATCCCGATGGCCTTCTTCGGTGGCTCCACCGGCATCATCTACCGTCAGTTCTCCATCACCATTGTGTCGGCGATGGCGCTGTCGGTGCTGATGGCGCTGATCTTCACCCCGGCGCTCTGTGCCACCATCCTCAAGCAGTATGACGAGGAGAAGGCGCACACCGGCTTTGCTGGCTGGTTCAACCGCCAGTTTGACGCCGGTACGCTGCACTACACCCGCAGCGTGAAGGGCGTGATCTCGCGCCGCAACCTGTTCCTGGTCATCTATCTGGGCATCGTGCTGCTGACCGGCTTCCTGTTCACCCGCGTGCCTACCTCCTTCCTGCCGGATGAGGATCAGGGCGTGATGCTGGTGCAGGTCACGCTGCCGCCGAACGCCTCCTCCGAGCGCACCCAGAAAGTGCTGGATGACATGCGCAGCTACCTGCTGGACAAAGAGGGCGCCTCGGTGCGGTCGGTGTTTACCGCCAACGGCTTCAGCTTCTCTGGCCGTGGCACCAACGTCGGCATCGCCTTCGTGCTGCTGAAGGACTGGAAAGATCGTGAGGGCAGTGACCTGACGGTGCAGGCGCTGGCGGGCCGCTCGATGGCGCGCTTCTCGCAGGTAAAAGACGCCAAGATCTATGCGCTGGTGCCGCCAGCGGTGATGGAGTTGGGCAACGCCACCGGCTTTGACTTCTACCTTCAGGACACCAACAACGCCGGCCATGAGGCGCTGATTGCCGCACGCAACCAGTTCCTTGGCATGGCGGCGAAGGACAAACGCCTGATGGCGGTGCGCCCGAACGGCATGGATGATGAGCCGCAGTATGAGCTGATGATTGATGACGAACGCGCCCGCGCCCTTGGCCTGAGTCTGGAAGATATCAACGACACGCTCTCGGCGGCCTGGGGCTCCAGCTACGTCAACCAGTTCATGTACCAGGATCGCGTGAAGAAGGTCTACATCCAGGGCCGCGCCGCCTCGCGCGTGACGCCGGAAGATCTCGACAAGTGGTACTTCCGCAACAGCAGCGGCCAGATGGTGCCTTACTCCTCCTTCGGCAGCGGCAAGTGGGGCTACGGCTCACCACGCTTCGAGCGCTTCAACGGCGTCTCCTCGGTAGAGATCATGGGCTCCCCGGCCAGCGGCTATAGCTCCGGCGACGCCACCAAGGCGGTGATGGAGATTGCGGCCAAGCTGCCAGCGGGCTTCCGCGTGCAGTGGCACGGCATCTCCTATGAGGAGCAGATGTCTGGCTCGCAGGCCCCGGCGCTCTACGGCCTGTCGGTGCTGGTGGTGTTCCTCTGTCTGGCGGCGCTGTATGAGAGCTGGAGCATCCCGTTCTCGGTGCTGCTGGTGGTACCGCTCGGCGTGCTGGGCACCATCGGCGCGGTGCTGATGCGTGGCCTGCAAAATGACGTCTTCTTCCAGGTCGGCCTGCTGACCACCGTCGGTCTGGCGGCGAAGAACGCCATCCTGATTGTTGAGTTCGCCAAAGAGCTGCATGAGCGTGAGGGGATGGGCATCGCGGAGGCCGCGGTTGAGGCCGCCCGCCTGCGTATCCGCCCGATCATCATGACCTCGATGGCGTTTATCCTCGGCGTACTGCCGCTGACCATCTCGCACGGCGCGGGGGCAGGCAGCCAGCACTCGATCGGCACCGCGGTGGCCGGCGGGATGCTGACCGCCACCTTCCTGGCGATCTTCTTCGTGCCGATGTTCTACGTGGCGGTGGTGCGCCTGTTTTCCCGTCGCAAGGCGGGCCAGAACCAACCCGTGACCGCCAACGGCCACGCTAGTGAGACTACGAACCATGACTAAGCCACTCCGCCTCTCTTTGCTGGCGTTGGTGACCCTCGCGACCCTGAGCGGGTGTACGCTGGAACCCCACTATGACCGGCCCGCCATGCCGGTTCCCGCCAACTGGAACGCGCCCGAGCAGGGCGCGTCAACCGCCACTGGCGCGGACATTGGCTGGAAAGCCTTCTTCAACGACGCGGCACTGCAACAGCTGGTCAACCTGACGCTGGCCAACAACCGTGACCTGCGGGTCGCGGCGCTGAACGTGGAGTCGGCGCAGGCGCAGTTTGACATCGATCGCGCCGCGCTGCTGCCGACCATTTCGGCGGGCGCGGGCAGCACCGCCGCGCACCTGCCGGGCGGGCTGTACAACACCCGCAGCACCGGCCCGGTGACCTACCACCAGTATCAGGCCAATTTGGGCGTCACCTCCTATGAGCTGGACCTGTTTGGCCGGGTGCGCAGCCTGCGCGACCAAGGGCTGGAGACCTACCTCCAGACCGAAGCAACGCAGCGCGCCACCCAGATCAGTCTGGTGGCGGAGACCGTCTCCGGTTACCTGTCGCTGTGTGCTGACCGTGATCTGCTGGCGCTGGCGCAACAGACCGTCGCCAGCCAGATGGACTCCTACAACCTGACCAAGGTGAGCTATGAGCAGGGCGTCGCCACCACCCAGGATCTGGCGCAGGCCGAGACCACGGTGCGCACCGCCCAGGCTGACGTGGCGAGCTACAGCCGTCAGGTGCGTCAGGACATCAACGCGCTCAACCTGCTGGCTGGCACCACCGTGCCGCAGAGCCTGATTGAGGGCGCGACGCTCAAGCGCGACTGGCGTTTCCCGGCCATCCCGGCGGGGCTGCCGTCTGACCTGCTGACCCGCCGCCCGGATATCGTCGCGGCGGAACATGCGCTGAAAGCGGCCAACGCCAACATCGGCGCGGCGCGCGCGGCCTTCTTCCCGAGCATCACGCTGACCGGGCAGGGCGGCACCACCAGCGCCCGCCTTGGCGATCTCTTCTCCGGCGGCACCGGCTCCTGGTCGTTCATGCCCTCCATCAACCTGCCGATCTTTGACGGCGGCGTGAACCGCGCCAACCTCACCCTGGCCGAGGTGTCGAAGAAGGTGGAGGTCGCCCAGTATGAGAAGGCGATCCAGCAGGCGTTTGAGGAGGTGGCGGACGGTCTGGCTGGCCAGAGCACCTATCAGGATGAGTTGCAGGCGCGCGAACTGGACACCGCCGCTAACCAGCGCAACTACGACGTCTCGCAACTGCGCTACAAGCAGGGCGTGGACAACTACCTGAACGTGCTGGTGGCCCAGCGCTCGCTCTACAGCGCGCAGCAGGCGGAGATCACCACCCGCCTCGGCCAGCTCAACCAGACCATCACCCTCTACAAGGCACTGGGCGGCGGCTGGAAACCCTGAGTTTTCCCCTCCCACATCCCAAAGGGCGCAGCGTGCGCCCTTTTTTTATACTTTGCATGCGGATTAGTTATGGTTATTTTGGATAGGTAATTCCAAATTTTTTTCTAAACCGGGTTTTTTTGAATCTATAATGTGTTCTCTATTATTTGTGGTTATGGTTTGTTTGTTTTTAATGTCACTAATTTCAGGAATAACATTTGGGAGGTTTAAATTGTATATTCTATCCTCGTCCATGGGTGTTTTGAATATAATTGTGACTGATGAATTGGGTTCGGTATAGATTTTTTTAGCATAGCAAGTTTCCTTTTTGTTTTGTTCTAATATTCTTTTCGCATTTTCTATAAAAGCGTTAAGCTCTATTAGTTCTTTACACGTTTCTGTTTTATTATAAACTTCTTTAAATTCATTCATGCCTATTATTGCGTTATCGATTCTGCATTTTTCTAAATCTGTTTTGATTGCTGCATATATATCTATGTATTGGCCGCGTGATAAATCACAGCTTATTTTGCTTTCCGTATTAGAGGCAGCTTTAGAATAGGCTGGCAATGCTGTGAGCGTTAAAATTAACTGAAATACTAATGATTTTTTTGTGAGCTTGCGTGTTGATTTCATTTGTTATACACCTCTATTTTTTAGGAGGAGGGGGCATGCTAAAATCAAAGGAATTTCCTGTTGATTGTGAGGTTGTAGGTTCATAGTTAATCCTGTTCTCTTTATAAATGGTGCTAACTATAATAACTCCCCCGATAATAATCCCTACAATGCCCGGTGAGTAGGTTGATATGTTTGCACCTATCTTTGGTGTTTTTTCATCATTGACATCTCCTGTTAAGGTTGTGATTTTGTCATGTGTATGGAATGAGATAGCAAGCCCGCCAAAGACAATAGCTCCGCCGATTAGGATAGATAGAAGCTTAATAAGAGATGTAATAATTATCCCGATCCCTGCCACAAAAAATTTCATATCTTCAGTTCTCAAAGAGAAAACTCTGTCGAGTGTTTTATATGAAATAAAACCAATTAAACCAATCATGCTTAATGTAATTATCCCTAATCCTATTGTCATGCAAAGCCATATTTTTTGCTGCCAAAGAGGTTGTTCAGACATGATCTTTCTCCCGGCCTATCAGGCCGAAGCATTATGAGCACTCAGCGTAAACTGATGAAGTCGCAATGGATAACAGCGCGATCCCGCGAGCAGACCTCATAGCCGTTGGTAAACCCCTCGTGGTTGGTGTTGCCCTCCACGGTGCGGAAGGTGTGATCCACCCCCTCAAAGCCGATGCCGGTGTGCGTCCAGTCATCGGCGTTTTTGCCGCGCCACAGGAAGATCCAGGCGATGTCCAGATCGCTCCACGGCGAGTTGCCGCTGTCAATGTCGCCGCCGAAGACAAAGCGCCCGCGCTGTTTCGCTTGCTGTGCCAACGTATCACAGCTCAACGACCCCGGCAGTGGCAACTCCACCCCCTGTACCGCGCACGCCTGTTTCAACACGAAGCTGACGAAGCCCGCGCACCAGAGCATCTCTTTGCCCTCCTGGCCGTTGCAGTAGAGCCGCACCCAGGGGCCACGGTTCTCGCCGCCCAGCTCCACCGGGTGCGGGCGCAGATGCTGGAGGGCAATTTTCAGCACCGTCTCCGGCAGGGTGGTATCCGGCGGCGGGCACTGTAGGGCCTCGGTCATCGGGAGCACCAGCTGCTGCCAATCTTCGAGGCTCACTGGGCCGTCGGTGGGCAGGCCAGCGTGCTGGCGAAAGCGCGTCAGGGCCTGATGGGTGGCGGGGCCGTAGTCGCCGTCAATCACCAGACCATACTGGTGGAAGGTGAGCCACTCTTGAAGCCGTTTGACGGCAACCGAGTGGTCATGCTGCTGGAGGGGGCCGGGATAGGCGGTTTCTGCCAGAATGCAGTCGAGATCTTGATAGTAGGACATGGTGCATCCCCCACTGGGACGGGTGGTTGAGCGGCAATCCGCACCTTGGCGCGCGGATGTCGTGCCTTTTCGCTTAAGTGTTGGTCAATTTTTGGGCGAAGTAAACCGGGTGTGCGTGGCACGGGCGACGGGCCGGGCAGGCGGTTGAAAGCCGGGGCCATTTTCCCGCCAGAATCAGAATAGCTGTAGCGGCGCAGGGGTGGGGCGCGACACGGCGGTTTGGCAAATGCCGGATTTCACCCATACTTTGGTGTGCGCCCCCTTGGCGCAATGGCGGTACCCCTTTTCAGACAGGAGCCACACATGAGTAATGCGTTTCTCGAAGCCATCACCCCCCGGCGCAGCATCTATGCGCTGGGCAATGAGCTGCCGCGTTCCCAGGAGGAGGTGATTGAGCTGGTGACCTCGGCGGTAAAACTCAGCCCCTCAGCGTTCAATTCACAGAGTTCGCGGGTGGTGATCCTTTTTGATGAGCAGCATCAGGCGTTCTGGGAGATTGTCATGCAATCACTGCGCGAGATTGTGCCGCCAGACGCCTTTTTCAGCACCGAGAACAAGATCAATGCTTTTGCCGCGGGCGCCGGCACCGTACTGTTCTATGAGGATACCCAGGTGGTGGAGGAGTTGCAGAAACAGTACGCGCTCTACGCCGATAACTTTCCGGTCTGGTCGGAACACTCTACCGGCATCGCCCAGTTCTCCGTCTGGTCGACGCTGGCGCAGGTGCAGATCGGTGCCTCGCTGCAACACTACAACCCGCTGATTGATGAGGCGGTGCAGCAGCGCTGGGAGCTGCCGGAGAGCTGGCGGCTGCGCGCCCAGATGCCGTTCGGCAACATCGTCCAGCCGCCGGGCGAGAAGACCTTCATGCCGGATGAGCAACGTTTCCGTATCTTCAAGTGACCTGACGCGCCGCGCCTGGCGCGGCCTTTTGTTTCCCCGCGCGCGATCCGCCCCGCCTCACAAAATCGGCACGCCCTCCGTAGCCCCCGCTGCTTTTCCGCCATACTTATCCGGCACTCTTGTTACGCAAGGCGAAGCCTATGTATACACACCGGTTGGTTTTTCCTGCCAGCGTCCTGCGTGGGCGCGGGGCGATTGCCCATCTTGGGCGAATGTGCGGGCGGCTCGGCCAGCGCGCGCTGTTGGTGGGCGGCAAACGGGCGCTGGCCTTTGCCGAGCCGCTGGTGGCGCGGCAACTGGAGGAGAGCGCGCTCTGTTACCTTGGCAGTGAGTGGTATGGCGGCGAGTGCAGCGAGACGCAGATCCGCCGGCTGGCCGACCTGCTGGCGCGGCAGGGAGTGGAGGTGCTGGTGGCGGCCGGCGGTGGCCGGGCGCTGGACACCGCCAAGGCCGCGGCGGCGCAGTGCCAGGTGCCAGTGGTGACGCTGCCGACCGTCGCCTCCACCTGCGCGGCCGTGACGCCGATGGCCTTCCGCTACCATGATGATGGCCAGTACCGCGACATGCTGGCGCTGCCGGAGGGGCCAGCGGCCGCGGTGATTGACGCGGACATTCTGGCGCGCACGCCGCTGACCGGCTTTGCCGCCGGATTGGGCGACACGCTGGCGAAGTGGTATGAGTTTCGCGCCATCAGCGGCGACCCGACGCGTCAGGGGCTGGCGGCGGTGGTGCGCACCAACAGCGCGCTCTGCCGCTCACTGATTGTGACGCACGGCGAGGCGGCCTGCCACGCGGTACGCGCCGGGCAGGCGAACGCCGCGCTGGAGCAGGTGCTGGACGCGGTGTTTCTCTACGCCGGGCTGACCTCGGTGATGAGCAACGGCGGCCACACCGGCGCGGCCCACGCCCTCTATGAGGGATTCACCGGCTGCCCGCTGACCCGCCACGTGGCGCACGGCCTGCTGGTGGGCTACGGCAACCTCTGCCTGCTGGCGCTGGAGCAGCGCCCCGATGAGGAGCTACTGGCCGCGATTGCACTGGCACGCGCCTGCGCCATCCCGGTACAGCTCACAGAGATCGCCCCGGATCTGGAGCCAGCACAGTTGCAGCACATCCTGCAACGCGCGGTGCTCTCCTCAGACATGGCGAACATGCCCTTTAGCATCGACGTGGGCCAGTTGCACGAAGCCATCGCCCGCGTTGACAGCCTCGCCGCACGGGATGTGTAGGGGGCGTGAAGTGTGGGTGTGATAAAGATAAATTGACCTGGCTTGCGCGCGGCAGGAAATTGATTTTTTTCGGAAATTAAGGGACAAGTATGAAAAAAAGACGTTCAGCCAATAAGCATTCCCGCCCTGTGACCCAGCCAACCCACACGCGCCCACGTTTGGGATTTATGCGGGATATGCGTGTTCCGGATGAATTCAATGAACTGGGCAAGGAGGAGATTGCTGCACTGTTCTCCCAAGCATAAAAAAAGCCGGCATCCGCCGGCTTTTTTGTGTGTCAGGCATAACGCCGATGGTGAATGGGGTCTTCAGCTACGCGCTCCTTTCCTGCCAGAACCGGCTCAGCGGGCTCATTGACATGGCGCATTGCCGCACTCAATGTCTGCAATTCATGCTGGCTATTTTTATAGTTGGCCTGCATTTCTGGAGAAAGCGACTGCAAAAGCTCTTCTCTTGATCTCATGATGACGCTCCTATTCTTTACCACAGTGCCTATTCTGCCAGAGGGTAGGCATAAAAAAAGCCGGCATCCGCCGGCTTTTTTGTGGGCTGAAACGTCACTGTGGATAGGGTACCCAGTCGCCGCCGTTGAGGCGGATGTAGGGCTTGCCTTGGTACTGCATCACGATGGCGTTGGCGTTTTCGGAGACCACCGCCGTTTGCGGCAGGTTCTGCGCCAGCGTTGACCAGTCCACGGTCGGCGCGGTGAAGACTTTGCCATCCACCGAGCGCGCCACCAGCTCCGACACCGCCAGGTAGCTGCTCGGCGCCGTGATGGTCAGCGGCGTGCTCTGGTGCGGGGCCTGCATCCCGAAGAAGCGGATGCCCGCCGGGATGTGGGTGATGCTCGGGCTGGGGATGTCACGCAGGCCAGACATCTGCATCTTGTCGCCGGTCACCGCCGCACCATGCTCCGGCACAAACACCACCATCACCTTGCGCCCGGACTTCTCCAGCTCGTCAAAGAAGGTGTTGAGCTGGTTGAGCAGGGTGGTGGCGCGGGTTTTGTAGTCGGCAGATTTGTTCTCGCCAATGAAGCGGTTGCCGTCGTGCAGCGCAATCAGGTTGAAGAAGGTAGCGCTGCGCGGCGTCTCCTGCTTGGTGTTCAGCCAGCGGTTAAGGATCTCCAGATCGTTGTAGATCGGCTCGCCGTCAAAGGAGGTCATCTCATGGCCGATGCCCTGTTGCGACATCAACGGTGCCTGCATGTTGGCCTCTTTGCGCAGATCATCGATGTAGCCGCCAAACACCCCGGAGTGGTCCATCATCAGCTGGGAGGTGAAGCCCAGTTTCGCCAGATTGTCGAACAGGTAGCACTGCTGGCCGGCTGGTTGGTAGAGATCGTGGTGCGATGGCTGGCCGCAGCTGGCGCGCAGCAGGCGGATGGAAGCCGGGCCGCTGTAGGCGGTGGCGGAGTTGAAGTTGTCGAACTTGATGTCAAACCGCGACCAGAAGGGCGAGCTGTCCTGACCCACTGCCTGCATGTCTGCCCAGGCCAGCGAGCAGATGTTGATCACCAGCACGTCAAACGGTTGGGCATCCGCTGGCAACTGGGCCGGGAAGCTGGTGGCGCGCGAGCGCTCCTGATCGTAGAACTGGTTGAGGTAGGCGGTCAGGTTGGCATTGGTCGGCGGCAGGGTCTGCGCTGGCCCGGCACCCGCGGCACCCGGTGCTGCCCCGGCACCTACCGCAGGCGCGCCGCCCGCCGGGGCGGTGGTCACCACGGCGGCATTGGGCGCGGCACTGGTGACCCGCTCCGGCAGCACCTGCACCGCGGTCAGCCAGACCAGCGCCACCAGCGTAAAGGTGGTCACACGGATCCACTGCGACACAAACAGGTAAGCCACCAGCATGGCGAAGGCGATGCCCACCCACTGCCAGTTGATAAAGCGGTTGGCCAGATCGAGCAGGTAGGCGGGCGAGAAACCGGCGACCTGCGATCCCTCCGACAGGATGGACTGGTAACTTGGCAGCCAGGTGTCGTGGTAGAACAGCCCCAGCCCAATCGGGATCGCCACCCACATGCGTATCCGGTGCAGCCGCGCCGAGGGCAGCGGGCAGAGCAGGAACGCCACGAAGATCAGGTTGCTGATCAGGTCAAAGTTCAGGTAGCCATGCCACAGCAGGGCGAATTTCAGCAGGTAGTAGTAGTTCCACGCGCCCAGCCCGCGCCAGTGACGCCAGAGTGAGGGGCGGTCGGCGGGCGTCTGCCGCGCGGAGAGGTGTTCGCTCATGGGGTTCGTTTCTCTTTGCTGGTTCCATTACGCACCCACACGCCAGCCGATTTTAGGTAGCGGGTGGGGAAGAGTCGGGCCTGAAAGCGGCGCCAAAGGGCGGGCAGGCTGCGGCACGCCAGCCAACCAAGGATAAAAAATAGAATGGCGGCGATCAGCGCCACCTGAAGCAGGTCACTCATGGCGTTCCCTCCACCATTGGCAGCGTCAGTGGCGTGGGCAGGCGGCGCTCCGGCGCAGGCGCGGAGGCCGCCACGCTGTCGGTCTCGGTCACCGGCAAGGGTGGCTCCTCGCTGTCGGGCGCGTCCTGGGCGATGCGGTGCAGCTGCTCCAGAATCGCCGTGTCCTCATGCCACTCGCGGCGGCTGGTGAAGGCATCCGTCACGGGCAACGGGAAGACCGAGCGCAGCGCGATCTCCAGATCCGCCAGTCGGCAGTTGGAGAGGAACAGGTGCAGGTGATGGGCATCTACCGTCACCAGATCGCCGTCGCGCCGCAGGGTGCAGAGCGATAGCGCCTGACGCGGCAACAGCCCCGGCACCGGCCGCAGCGAGAGCAAAATGCCCCGTGCATCCTCCGGCAGCAGGCTCGACGCCAGCAGCGTATCCACCGTATTGCAGAACGGCAGGCGCGCCATCGGCCCGCGCACCTGCATCGGGCGCATCCCAGCGATCAGCCGGTCGATGTCATCCGGCAGTGGGCGCGCGTAGCGGCTGCCCTGAATGCCCTCCAACAGGGTCAGGAAGGCGGAGAGCGAAGCGGCGTGCGGCACCACCAGATTGGCACCGCTGGCCTGCAACAGCTTTTCATCGGTATAGCGCAGGCTGGAGGTCATCTCCCGCACCGCAATCTTCAGCCCATTGCCGCCCTGACGGCGTACCTGGTGGATCTCCCGCGCCAGCGCTGGTACTTCCTGATTGCTGTGCAGGGCAAAGATCAGCGTGGCGGCCTGTAGCACCGCGCCCCGTTGCGCCAGCAGCGTGTTGTCATCAAATAGCTGCCACTGGGAAGAGAGCGGCGGCGCGCCCTCCAGCACACTGCGCTCCGCCAGATACCACCCCTCGTCGCCCCCGTGCTGGCCGCCGATCTGTTGCTCCTCATGCAGCGTCCAGCCCCCTTCGGGCAGGGGCCGCAGGGTAAAGGATTGGTTGGTGATAATACCGAGATCTGCCGCCCACCATGCCACTTGGTAGGCCGGTCTCTCCACCTCATGGGCGAGGGAGGCAAAGCCAAATAAAAGGCGATGTTGTGACATAAGCTGGCCTTTTATTTTATTTATTCCCGTACCGTGGCAAATAATAAGAACTGTGCTACCGGCCTTATTAATCACCTGCCGCAATTGTTTCAGCCACTCCACCCACTCATCGGCTGGCAATTGCAGCGCCAGCGCGGCAGGGAAGTAAATAATAACCAGTGATGGGCGGCGGGCGATTATTTTCCACAGATCGCGCGGCAGGTGGCGTAATGCCTTTGCCTCTGCCGGGAAGGTATATAACGGCAGGCGGCGCAGGGCCGCGCCCGGCAGCTCACCAATCACCACGTCTGGGTCATTTTCGCTACAAATCAGTGAGATAGGGTTATTCTCCGGCTGCATCCGCAGCACTTGCCGGCATAATTGGCGCGCATTTTCCTGGGTATCCACATTTACCCAGTAACCGCCCCGTGCCTGCATTACGGATAATTCATCCCAAAGATGGGCAATGCCAAAGGGAAATGATAGCGCCATGAAATTTTCTGCTTAGTGAGTAAGTTTGCCAGTGAAAACTAGGAAAAAACCTATAAGTCAGTCTAACATTGGCATTTGTAAACACAAACTTTACACATAAAAAATAGTGGATGACGGCGCGTGATAACGGCTGGAATTCCTATTTTTTAGTGAGTTATCGGTAATGATCCGTTTAAGGGATGAGGCATGGATAACAGCGATCAACATAAGCCCATTTCGGCTATCCCACCCATCAGTGATGATTTTTTAGCGCTGCACCGCACCTTCGGGCTACCGGCCTTCCACTATGTGGATATTGCCCGGCAGGCACGTATCCCGGAACTGCTGGCGCGCTGGCCGCTGCTCAGTGAGCTGAGCGCCCGGCCAGATGATGGGGAGTCCGTCTAGATGCCGGTGATTGCCATACAGGGGATACGCGGCGGCGTGGGGGCCAGTGCGGTGACCGCCGGGCTGGCCTGGGCGCTGCAAAGTCTGGGGGAGCGGGTGCTGGTGGTGGACGCCAGCCCCAGTAACCTGCTGCGCCTGCACTTCAACGTCCCCTTTGATGACGGCCGCGGCTGGGCCGAGGCCGGGCAGGCGGGCCGCCCCTGGCAACAGGCGGCATTGCGCTACCTGCCGGGGCTGGATCTGCTGCCCTTCGGCCACAGTGATACCGGCACACTGCCGGACGTCGCTGCGCTGGCCCGCGCCGGGCACTACCAGTGGGTGTTGCTGGATACCCCCAGCGGCAGTGACCCGCTGGTCTGGCAGGCGCTGGCGCAGCCTGACCGGCTGCTGCGGGTGCTGGCTCCCGATGCCAACTGCCATGCCCGCCTGCACCAGCAACCGACCGCGCCCCAGAGCGTGCTGTTGGTCAACCAATTCAGTCCCACCAGCCAGCTGCAACAGGATCTGCTGCTGCTGTGGCAGCACAGCCTGACCGGGCTGGTGCCGGTGACCCTTCACCGCGATGAGGCGGTGAGCGAGGCGCTGGCCGCCAAGCAGCCGGTGGGGGAGTACCGCCCGCAGAGTCTGGCGGCCAATGAGATGGTGATATTGGCAAACTGGTGCCTGATCAACCTGAAGGGGGGCACGGCATGAGTGCGCTGCTGAGGCTGTTTCTGCTGCCGCCGGTGACGCAGGCGTTGCGCGAGCGCTATCAGGACTACCGCCGCCATCGCGCCGGGGTGCTGGCGAGCGCGCTGATGACCATGTGGGTGGCGCTGGCCTGGCTGTTTCTGCGGCTGGAGTCGCCCGCCTGGCAGCCGCTGCGCGCCCATCCGCGCCACTGGTTCCCGCACATCGCGCCGCACAAGCCACGGCTGCTGGATGGCCTGCGCTACCTGTTGCAGGCCGGGTGGCTGCTGCTGACCCTGCCGGGCCGGCGGGTGCGCACCCCCCGTGAGCGGCGCGTGGTGCCGATTCTGTCGCGCTGGCGGCAGAAGATGATTGCCCAACTGGCGCACCTGCCGACGCGCGTGGCCTCCAGCCAGTTGGAACGTCAGGCCATCCGTCGGCTGGCACGCATGAACCGCCTGCTGCGGCGCGTGCTCTATCTGGCCTGCTGCGCGGTGGCGCTGGTGCTGGCGTGGTTCTGTATCTCCCAGCCGTTTGGTTTGTTCTCCCAGTTTGTGTTTGTGCTGCTGCTGTGGGGCATCGCGATGGTGGTGCGCAACATCCCCGGCCGTTTGCCGACGCTGATGCTGATTGTGCTGTCGCTGACCGTCTCCTGCCGCTACCTGTGGTGGCGCTATACCGAAACGCTGAACTGGGACGATCCCCTGAGCCTGTTCTTTGGCGTCACGCTGCTGGTGGCGGAGACCTATGCCTGGCTGGTGCTGGTGCTCGGGTACTTCCAGACCATCTGGCCGCTGAACCGCAAGCCGGTGCCGATGCCAGAGGACATCTCCACCTGGCCGCACGTCGATGTGATGGTGCCGACCTATAACGAAGACCTTAGCGTGGTGAAGCCGACCCTCTATGCGGCGCTGGGAATGGACTGGCCGAAGGACAAACTGGATGTCTGGCTGCTGGATGATGGCAACCGCCCGGCCTTCCGTGCCTTTGCCGAGGAGATTGGCATCCGCTACATCGCCCGGCCGACCCATGAGCACGCCAAGGCGGGGAACATCAATAACGCCCTGAAGCAGGCGACCGGCGATCTGGTGGCGATTTTTGACTGCGACCACGTGCCGACCCGCTCCTTCCTCCAGATGACGGTGGGCTGGTTCTTCAAGGATAAGCAGCTCAGCATGTTGCAGACGCCGCACCACTTCTTCTCGCCTGACCCGTTTGAGCGCAATCTGGGGCGGTTCCGTCAGGCCCCCAATGAGGGCGCGCTGTTCTATGGGCTGGTACAGGATGGCAACGACCTGTGGGACGCCACCTTCTTCTGCGGCTCCTGTGCGGTGCTGCGCCGCGACGTGCTGAATGAGATTGGCGGCATTGCGGTGGAGACGGTGACTGAGGATGCGCACACCTCGCTGCGTATGCACCGGCATGGTTACACCTCCGCCTATATCCGCATCCCGCAGGCGGCGGGGCTGGCGACCGAGAGCCTCTCCTCGCATATCCGCCAGCGCATCCGCTGGGCGCGCGGCATGGTGCAGATCTTCCGGCTCGACAACCCGCTGTTTGGCAAAGGGCTGAAGCTGGCGCAGCGGCTCTGCTACGTCAATGCGATGATGCACTTCCTCGCGGGCGTGCCGCGGCTGATCTTCCTGCTTGCGCCGCTGGCCTTCCTGCTGTTCCACGCCTACATCATCTATGCGCCCGCGCTGGCGATTGTGCTCTACGTCTTCCCGCATATGGTGCACGCTGGCCTGACCAACTCGCGCATCCAAGGGAAATACCGCCACTCCTTCTGGAGCGAGATCTACGAGACGGTGCTGGCGTGGTATATCGCCCGGCCCACCACGGTGGCGCTGTTCCGCCCGCACGGCGGCGTGTTTGACGTCACCGCCAAGGGAGGGCTGGTGGAGGAGTCCTATGTGGACTGGAATATCTCCAAACCCTACCGCGTACTGATGCTGCTCAACCTGTTTGGCCTGCTGGTGGGGATCTGGCGGCTGGTGGATGGCATCCCTGATGAGCGCCTCACCGTGGTGGTCAGTTTGCTGTGGGTGCTCTACAACATGATTATCCTCGGCGGCGCGACGGCGGTGGCCTTTGAGGCGAAACAGGTTCGCCAGGCGCACCGTGTGGAGATCGCGCTGCCCGCCGCCCTGATGCGCGCCGACGGGCACCTCTTCCCCTGTACGCTGGTGGACTACTCCGACGGCGGCGTGGGCGTCGAGTTGGAGAACGCCGCCGACCACTTCCGCCGCGACGATAGCCTGCATCTGCTGTTACGGCGCGGCAATCAGGAGTTCAGTTTCCCCTGCGTCATTACCCGCCAGTTCGGCAACCGGCTGGGGATGCGCACCGACAACCTTAGCGTGCGCCAGCAAATTGACTTCGTGCAGTGTACCTTCGCGCGCGCCGATACCTGGGTGGTGCAGGGGGACAGCTTCCCGGAAGACCGGCCACTCGCCAGCCTGCGGGAAGTGATGCTGCTGGGCATCCGCGGCTATGTGCGGATGGCCGACCACTTGCCGGCAGTGATCAGATCGCCCGTGCGGCTGATCAATGCGCTGCTTGCCGGGTTGATCTCATTGGCCCCCCGTAGCGTAACGGCCCTTCCTGCGGCGCATGGGGCGCCCCAGGCTGTGAACTCACCAAGATGATGACACCGATGATTAGACTATTGACCTGCTATACCGCCGTTGCCCTTAGCCTGACCACGCTGGTCAGCATGAACGCTCAGGCCCAGTTGCCCGTGACGCCGCTGGTCACCCCGGATGCCCCGGCGGCCAGCAACCCGTCGGCCCCGGTGCGCGACATGCAGCTGGGCTTTCCCCAACTGGCGCCACCCCCCGGCACCTTTACCCTGCGTGGCCTCGCCCCGGAGGGGCAGATTGAGTTTGGCGTGCGCAGCGATGAGGTGGTGACACAGGCGACCCTTAACCTCCAATATACGCCGTCGCCCTCGCTGATCCCGGTGGAGTCACAGATCAAGGTCTACCTGAATGACCAGCTAATGGGGGTGGTGTCCATCGCCGCCGACCAGCTCGGCAAGGCCAACCAGATCCAGCTGCCGATTGACCCGCGCTACATCAGCGACTTCAACCGGCTGAAGCTGTCGTTCATTGGCCACTATCAGCGCATCTGTGAGAATCCGGCGAATACCACGCTGTGGGTGGATATCGGCAAGGCCAGCTCGCTCGACCTGCGCGTCCAGAAACTGCCGGTGGATAACGATCTCGCGCACTTCCCGGAGCCGTTCTTCGACAAACGGGACAACCAGCCGCTGACGCTGCCGATGGTGTTTGCTGGCCAGCCGGATCTCGGGATGCAGCAGGCGGCCGCCAAACTGGCCTCCTGGTTTGGTACACAGGCCCAATGGCGCGGCCAGCACTTCCCGGTGCTCTATAACCAACTGCCGGATCGCCATGCGGTGGTGTTCGCCACCAATGACCGTCGCCCGGACTTCCTGCGCGACCTGCCGCCCGCTACCGGGCCAACGGTGCAGATGATCACCCACCCGGATAACCCCTATGTGAAGCTGCTGGTGGTACAGGGACGCGATGACAAGGATCTGGTGCAGGCGGTAACCGGCATCGCGCAGGGCAATATTCTGTTCCGCGGCCAACAGGTGGCAGTGACCAAGGTTGACCAGCTCGCGCCACGCCAGCCCTATGACGCGCCATTCTGGGTGCATACGGATCGGCCGACCACCTTCGGCGAATTGAAGACCTTCCCGGAGCAGCTACAGGCCGACGGCATCCAGCCCTATCCGATCTCGGTGAACCTCAACCTGCCGCCCGATCTCTATCTGGTGCGCAATGCCGGTATTACCATGCAGCTGAAGTATCGCTATACGCCACCGGCACAGGCGAGCACCTCGCACCTGAGCATTAACCTCAATAACCAGTTTGCCCACGCCTTCCCGCTGAAGCCCGATACCCGCGAGGGGGCACAGCTGCTGCGCCTGCCGCTGCTGGGGCTGTTTGACGATGGGCAACAGGTCAATATCCCGGCACTGAAACTCGGTGCCATCAACCAGATGCGCTTCGATTTCGAGTACGCCTCGCTGATCGCCAGTAGCCGTACCGATCGCTGTGAAACCTTTACCACCGTCAATAACCATGTGGTGATTGACGATAGCTCCACCATCGACTTCTCGGGCTATCGCCACTATATGCCGATGCCTGACCTGCGCGCCTTCGTCAATGCCGGTTTCCCATTCAGCCGCATGGCCGACCTGTCGCAGACGCTGGTGCTGGTCAACCCGCAGCCCCAGCCGGTGCAGCTGACCACCTTGTTCGATACGCTCGGGCGCATCGGCTCCCTGACCGGCTATCCGGCGCTGGGGGTGAAGATCAGTGATAACTGGCAGCAGGCCAAACAGAGCGATGACGATATCCTGATGATTGGTGCCATTCCGCCTGACTTGCAGAATGACAAACAGCTCAATGTGCTGGTGGACGCCACCCAGAGTTGGGTGACCCAACCGCGCCGCCCGCTGCCGCTGCCGGATAGCGTGGCCGGGGAGGGCGATACCACCGCCGATAGCCGCACGACCATCACGGCGTCCGCGCCGATGGCGGCGATTGTTGGGGTGCAGTCGCCCAATAACGATCAACGCAGCATTGTGGCGCTGCTGGCGAATAACGCCGAGGGGCAGGGCCTGATGAACGATGCCTTGCAGGATAGCGGCAAACGCGCGGCGATGAGTGGCTCGGTGGCGGTGGTGCGCGCCTCGGGTGTCAATAGCCTGCGCGTCGGCGACGTCTACTACGTGGGCCATTTGCCGTGGTGGGAGCAGGCATGGAGCACGCTGGCGAACCATCCCGGCTGGCTGGCGGTGATGGCTGCGGTGCTGGTGGTGATTGTGGCGCTGCTGCTGTGGATGGCCTTGCGCAGCCTGAGCCGCCGTCGTGTGATGACCCATGATGACCATCAGGACTGACCATGCGTAAAACCTTTCTGCGGCCAGCGCTGCCGCTGGCCCTGAGCCTGACGCTCTCCCCCCTGGCACCGGCGGTGGAGCAGGCGCTCTCGCCGCCAGCCGGTGAGGCAGTGTCACCCGAGGCATGGCTGCTGGGCCAGGTGCGGCTGGGTGAGGCCACTCATCAGGATGCGCTGGTGGAGCAGTCGCTGCACCGGCTGGAGCTGATGTCACCGGCCAACCCGCAGGTGATCATGGCGCGGTTGCGGCTGGCGCTGCGTCAGGGCAACGCCACGCTGGCACAGCAACAGCTGGCGCGGCTGCAACAGGTCGCGCCCGGCTCGGCGCTGTTTCGTCAGGCGGAGGTGCTGGTGGGGCTGACCCAGCCTGACCAGCGCCAGCAATTGCAACAGGCGCGGCTGCTGGCGACCGCTGGTCGACTCGACGATGCGCGCGCCGCCTATGACTCGGTGTTCAAGGGGCCGCCGCCGAGCACGGAGCTGGCGGTGGAGTACTGGCAACTGGTGGCGCGGATGCCACAGCAGGCGCCGGAGGCCACCCGCCAGTTACAGGCCATCGATCGCGCCACGCCCGGTGACACCCAGGTGCGAATGGCGCTGGCCCAACTCTTCTTCAGCCAAAACCGCGAGCCGGAGGGCTACGCGATGCTGGAGCAGGTGGCGAAGGATGCCGCCTCCCGCGAGGCCGCTGGCGATATCTGGCTCAACCGCATCAAACGCATGACGGTGACGCCAGAGAGCGTGGCGGCGCTCAACCGCTTCCTGACGGTGTTTGACAGCGGCAATGCCGCCACCGCCGGTCGGCAGGAGCTGGCACGCCAGCAGACCCAGCTGGCCGACCCGGCCTATCAGGCGCGGTTGCGTGGGCTGGCGCAGGTTGATCAGGGCGGCAGCCGCGAGGCGATCCCGGTGCTGGAGCAGGCGCTGCGTGCCACCCCCAATGACCCGGATCTGCTCGGTGCGCTCGGCGTGGCGTGGGCGCGCTCCGGCGACCGTGCCAAGGCGATCGGATTGTTCGAGCAGGCGCAGAAGGTGGACACCGACGGCTTCCACAGCGGCAAGTGGACCAGCCTAATCAACAGCAACCGCTACTGGCTGTTGATTGAGCAGGGCGATAAGGCCCTTAAAGCCAATAATTTTGCGGCGGCCGACACCTTCTACCAGCAGGCGGTGCCGCTGGAGAGCGACGACCCCTACGCGCTGCTTGGCCGGGGTGATGTGGCGCTGGCGCGCAACGACCTGCCGGCGGCAGAGCGCTTCTACCAGCAGGCGCGGCGCATTGAGCCGGACAACGGCAGCGCGCTACGCGGGCTGACCAACGTCTACCAGAAGCAGTCCCCGGAGCGGGCGCTGGCCTTCCTCAACAGCCTGCCTGCCAGCCAGCGCAAGGGATTGACCGACACCCTCAACCGCTTGCAGGGCGATCTGCTCAGCGCGCAAGCTGACCAGCTTAACCAACAGCAGCGCTGGCGTGAGGCGGCGGAGGCCTATGCCGCCGCCCGCCGCTATGCGCCGGATGATGTCTGGCTGGTCTACCGTCAGGCGGGCGCGCTGCAACAGATCGGGCAGGGTGCGCAGGGCGACCGGCTGTTCCGCGACTTTATCGCTGCCCATCCGCCCGGCGCACAGGAGAACTACGCCTATGCGCTCTACCTCTCCTCCCGCGATCGTGACAATCAGGCGATTGCGGTGCTCAACCAACTGCCGCGCGACCAGTGGTCGGACAATATGCGTGAACTGGCGCAGCGGTTGCAGCAGGAGCAGGCGATCAACCGGGCGCTGGCGCTGCGCGAACGGGGTGACAAGGCCGGTGCGGCGCGGCTGTTGCGCAGCCTGCCGCCCCAGCCACGCATTGAACTGACGTTGGCGGAGTGGGCGCAGGAGGATGGCGACTATACGGCGGCGCGTACCGGTTTTAACCGCGTGCTGGCACAGGATCCGACGAATGCCGATGCCCGACTGGGGCTGGCCGAGACGGCGCTAACCACCGGCGATCTGGCGGCCGCGCGCCGCCAACTGGAGCCGCTGGGCAAGATGCCAGCGGAGAGCCTGACCCTCAACCAGCAGCGGCGCATCGCCACCGCCTGGCAGGGCGTTGGCGAGCCGGAGCGTGCCGCCACACTGCTCGCCCGCCTCAAGCCCGCCGCCCGTCAGGCGGGGCCGGGGCTGACCAGCGCACTGATTTTCCGCGACAGCGCGCGGTTGGCGCAGCAGCGGGGCGACTACCCGCAGGCGCGTGAGGATTTCGGTGAGGCGATGGTCTCCAGCGGCATCACGCCCGCCACCCCGCGTGACAACGAGGGTTACACCCGCCTGACGCGCAACCACGCCGGGGATGACTGGCTGAAGCGCGGCATCCGTGCCGATGCTGCCGACGCCTACCGCCAGCAGGAGGTAACGCTCACCCTCGGCCATGACTACTGGGGTTCCAGCGGCACCGGCGGCTACTCAGACCTATCGGCCAACACCACCATGTTGCAGGCCGATATGCCGCTCGGCGATGGCCGCGCCTTCCTGCGCAGCGACTACGTGCAGATGGACGCTGGCACCTTTGACACCAGCGATGGCCGCTACAGCGAGGATTTCGGCACCTGTGACAGCGTCTCCTGTCAGGGCGATGAGCACCAGACCGCCCGCGGTGCCAGCCTCGCCGCTGGCTGGCGCAACGATCGCTGGAACGCTGACATCGGCACCACGCCACTCGGTTTTGAGGTGGTCGATTGGGTCGGCGGCCTGAGTTACAGCGGCGACTGGCGGCAGATTGGCTGGACGGCCAGCGCCTCGCGGCGACCCATCTCCAGCTCGCTGCTCTCTTTCGCTGGCACCAAAGACCCGAACACCGGCACCACCTGGGGCGGGGTGCGCGCCACCGGCGTCAGCCTCAGCGGCAGCTATGATCAGGGCGGGGCGAACGGCGTTTGGACTGACCTGAGCTACCACCAGATCACCGGCAAGAACGTTGCGGACAACCAGCGCACCCGGCTGATGGGCGGCTACTACTACAAGGTGATCAACGAAGACAACCGCCGGGCGACCATCGGCCTGAACAGCATGTTATGGCACTACCAGAAGGATTTGAGCGGCTACTCGCTGGGACAGGGCGGCTACTACAGCCCGCAGCAGTACTTCTCGCTGGCGGTGCCGGTCAACTATCGCCAGCGCAGTGACAACTGGTCATGGCAACTGGGCGGCTCGGTCTCCTGGTCTTACTCGAAGACCAAGGATCAGGCACGCTACCCGTTACAGGGACTGGTGCCCGCCAGCTACGCCGACCGCGACGCCATCGAGCAGGGCAGCAGCAGCACCGGCTTTGGTTATACGGTGCAGGCGATTGTAGAGCGCCGGCTCACCTCCCACTGGACGCTCGGTGCCGGCATCGACATCCAGCAGGCGGAGGACTACACCCCCAGCCACGCCCAGATCTACATCCGCTACTCCGCCGGCGGCTGGCAGGGCGACCTGGATCTCCCGCCTAATCCACTGACCCCCTACGCCGACTTCAAATAACTCAGGCGCCGCAAGGCGCCTTATTCACCCACCGATATTAGTTACAACAAACTTAACATTATATTAACAAGTGTAATGTTTGGCTTAGGTGTTAACAAAAGAATTCAACAGGATAGTAGGGGCATAAGCAGAAGAGACCACGAATGGCCTCTTTGCGCCAGTTCTGAGATCTCAAGAAACTTGAGAGGTATTGCAGATTGCCCGGATCACCTGCTTCGCACGCGCAATCCACAGGTCGCTGATCGCCTTTTTCTGCTGTATCACCACGGCACCGGGCTGCTGCGTAAAGGCCTGCAACTGGGCGGCCTCCGGCAGTAAGGGAACAGGCTGCCCGGAGAGCACCTCGATGGCCTCGACCTCCAGGGTGAGGGCGCCGAGCATGCCCGCTGCGCCCAGCACTGCCTGCGGGACTTTTTTCTGCTTGATGATAAACGTGATGCCTTCGACCAGCGTGGCGGCACCCACCACGACACCGGCCACCATCAGCGGCGATAGCGGCTTACTGCACCGCTCGCCGAAGTAGACCATCCGGTAGCGGAAGTAACTGCCCCAGGGTTCACGTGCCCCCAGCGCGCTGTGCATGAACCAGGCCCGGGAGTCATGCACCTGGTCATCGAACAGCGCCCGCACCAGGCCACCAGGCTGGGCGGCATTGCTGGCCTCCCCGGCGGCGGGGAACAGCACGCGCAGCCGGCTTTCACCGGCGGTTTTCATCCGCAGCCACTCGCTATATTCGTCATCGGTGTTCAGCAGAAACATGGTGCTTTTTAGGGCATAGAGCGGCTCGACGTACCAGGTCTGGGTATGGTCACGCGCGAGGCCAAGATAGTCCTGCCTGAATTCGACGGCAGCCTGCCGCAGCTGGGTCTGACCGAGGGCGGCATCAAAATCTTTTTCACCCGGCGGCAGCAAGACAAACTGTTTTGGCGGCGCGCTCGCCAGCAGCTGCTGGCGCGTGCGTTCAATGTCGTCCTGTCGGCTTTCACGCGCCGCCTCATCGGCCTGGCGAATGGCCGGGTCACGGTGCCGGTCCAGCCCGTCGGCGGCCGCATCGATAAAGAAACGCTGGGTCTGGCAGGTGCCGTTGGCATAGCGGTGGATACGCCAGGCCGTAAGCCAGCCCAGCTGTGCGTCTAACGCGGCCTCCAGGGTGTCGGCAGCCTGGATAGGCTGATAGGTGGTCGCCTCTTTTGCACTGATGTTTTCTGCTGACGGCGGGAGATTGAGCGTCAATGCCCGCCATGCATTAAAACGGGTGACAAGGGTTGGTGATATTTCATATTCCTGTCTGACATCTTCCGGCAGCACGCGCCATGTCTCTCTTCTCAGATCTTCTGGCAGCGCATCCCGACTGACCTTGAGCGGAGCGCCGGCGGTAAAGGCCGCGGCATACAGCTCGTGCAGCGCAATCTGCGATAGCAGCAGGCTGTCATCTTTTCCATTGGCTTTGCCCTGATCGCCCGGCGGGTAGCCGCCGCCGATATCCGAGTGCATACCAGGGTAGATCACCTCCAGGCTGTGGGCCGGGTAGGTGCCATCCGTGCGCCGAATAGAGTCCAGCGGAAAACAGAGGCGCTGTTCATGGGACGACACCAGATGCACGCAACGCTTTATCAGGCCGCCGTAGGTCTCCTCCGCCGGCAGCTCCTGATTGCCATCGGCCCAGCCCATATGGCCCTCCGCCACCGGGGCCATATGCGGCACGCCCACCGACGCCACCGTATCCAGCAGGCCCAGAAACTCGATGCTGAGGGGGATTTTCAGGTCGCCAACGCGCAGGCACTGCTCTGGTTTCTCTGCGCCAGCAAACGGCTCCAAGAACAGCTCGCCGAGCCAGTTAACAAACGCCCGGGCCGCGGCCGCGCCGCGTGAGAAGCCATAGACATAGAGTTTGATACCCAGCAGCCTGATTTTGCCCGGCTCGGCCGGGTTGAGGGCAACGCGCAGCCGGTCATACAGATCCGGTTGTTTCAGCTGGCGCTCAAACATTTCCTGTCGGTTCCAGTAGCCACTCATGGCGGGCATGATCCCTAAGTTGGTCATCTTTTTGAGTGACGCCCAACATACGCCATCATCAAGCCTGCCCAACCCGGTCGTCCGCCGCAGCGCATCAATAATGCGCAGCAGGCCCCAGTTGATCCGCTCTTCACCGTGGGCAGCAAAGGCCAGTCCGGTCAGGCTGAAATCAAGATCCATGATCTCCGGGCAGGGAGTGCCGACACCCGGGATGTAATATTTGTAGAACCGGTTGCCGCCGCTGTCGGGCAGATCCGTCAAGGCCTCGTTCAGTTTGCCCAGCCCGGCAGCGTAGCCCTGACCAATGGTGGCCCGGAACAGGCGGGCAATATTGGTGGGATGGGGCGGAACGGCCTGATAGAGGTCATGGTTCAGGTTATTGCCGGTGCCATCAAAAAACAGGCTGATATGCAGGGTCTTGCAGCAGGGGGGTGCCACCCGGCGGTTTGCGGCCAGACACAGGGCATTGTGGTAGGCCCGCTCAAGGCTCTCCTGCTTCGCGTAGTTCTGGATGATAAGCTCGGCATCGGACGGCAGCCGTCCTTGCTCTGGGAATTCGGGCGGGTACCAAACCCGACTAAGCGTTATTTCGGACATACGGCCGGCTCCTTCATATAGACGGGCTCTTTAATTGGGTAGTCAGGGGAGCCATAGTCAGCGCAACTGGTTGTGACCTTGACGGCATCGCAGGGCAGGAAGTGGACGGTAATGCCACACTTTTTCTGGCCCGAAGTGTAGGGAGGAAGCGGCACCAGCTGGGTATGTTTTCTGCTCATTGCCTTAATTTTTGCATTCCAAACTTGCATTTTTTCATGGTAAATCATCCATTCCTGATGCCAGGTTTCGCGAGTCTGTCCATTTTCAATCGGTCTTTTAGGTTTAGGTATTTCCGGTACATCATCGGCAAAGGCCACGCCGGTTTCCCAGTCCACGCGGACGGTCATGCCGGGTTTCCATTGGGTAGGGGCCATATAGCAACATCCGCCGCCGCCGCCCTGAAAGGGGCTGATCACATCGATACCGGACTGGCCGTCCACGCTAAAGCGGTTAATGGCCCATTTGGTGTGATTGATGGCTTCAATGGTGCCGGCCAACGCCAGTGAACTGCTGGCAAGCAGGCATAACCCGGTCAGCAGAGTAAGATTTTTTTTACGCACCGGTTATTCCTTTTAATGTGCTTTTGAGGGTGTTCGCTTTGCAGGGAATAGTGTTTGGAAGGCGGCGTCCTTTAATCAATGGAGAACAAGAGAAGTAAGACTGAATGCATTTGGGAACGTAGGGAAATGCTGCAAGGCTCGCACTATTTCTTCGCTGAAATTGAAAAATGACATTGATGCTCTGAATGAATTTAACGTGTTTTGATAAACCTGAAAATAAATATATATTGCAGAAAGACATAGGTGACTCGGTTTGTTCCGAGAATTCGGTCGGGTACCAGACCCGACTAAGCGTTATTTCGGACATACGGCCGGTTCCTTCATATGGACGGGCTCTTTAATTGGGTAGTCAGGGGAGCCATAGTCAGCGCAACTGGTTGTGACTTTGACGGCATCGCAGGGCAGGAAGTGGACGGTAATGCCACACTTTTTCTGGCCTGAAGTGTAGGGAGGAAGCGGTACCTGCTGGGTATGTGTTTTACTCATGCTCTTAATTTTTAATTGCCACTTTTGCAATTCTGTAGCGTATTGCAAGGCAACTGAATCTGCTGTTTTGGCATCCATATGATCCAGATTAGGACGCTTTGGTTTAGGTATTTCCGGCACATCATCGGCAAAGGCCACGCCGGTTTCCCAGTCCACGCGGACCGTCATGCCAGGTTTCCATTGGGTAGGGGCCATATAGCAACATCCGCCGCCACCTCCCTGAAAGGGACTGATTACATCGATACCGGACTGGCCGTCCACGCTGAAATGGTTAATGGCCCATTTGGTGTGATTGATGGCCTCAATGGTGCCGGCCAGCGCCAGTGAACTGCTGGCAAGCAGGCATAACCCGGCCAGCAGAATAAGATTTTTGTTACGCACCAATTTTTCCTTTTAATTTATTTTTGAATGTTTCCGCCTTGCAGGAAATATTGTTTAGGGTCAGCGTAAGTTAATCAATGGAGGGCGAAGGTCTCGAAGGGCAATAGCTTAGGATGACGAAAATATGCTGTGGAGATCGCGTTATCACATGTTGGAAATTGCAAAGCAGCATTCATTTCTTGAATGCGTTAATATTTATTAAATTATTTTTAAAATAACATTTCCCAAAGAAAGTAGAGGGTTGTTAAGAACATTTTAAGCTTAAGGTGTTAATCAAAACCATCTCTGTTATTAGTTACAACAAACTTTTAACATAAAATAAAAAAGCAAGCCAAAGCCTAGCAGAAGAGTATTTCCACCCAAAAAGGCAAGGGCAGGTTGCTTGGTGACAACGTCACAAAAAAGGAGATTGTTATGTAGCAGCCACTGACATTTCCCCGTTAACTTGTCGAGAACCAATGATGTTAAGTTTACGCGCCATGCTGGTTCCGCTCTTAAACGTCTTGAACAGCAGAGAGTGCCAAGATTCTGGATGGTATAGATGGCGTGCCTTTGTCATCTGGATTTCACGTAGCGCGATCGGTAGTGAAGAGATTGGTACAGGCTGGACAGAGGGACGCCGCGCCGGTTGGTCATATTGGATTCGTGGGCATCATTGAAACGGGATGCATCCTCAGGGCAAGCGGTATCATCATGAAAAAACGCCGGAAGCTGGTTTTGATAAACGGGTATCGATAATCGCGCTGGAGAGGCATGGGTAAATTCGGGGGGTGGGCATATTGCCGGGCATGGCCGAAAACTGCCGGAGAGACAAAGGATTATAATAGTACGCATAATGTATATTATGTTAAATTGCATTGGGGGGTGCGTAATGGGCTGGCCTGTTATGCCGGTTTGGTACTTCCCTGCTCTTCCAAGATAAATGGCGTCATGGCTGACCCTTGACTATAAAGAGATCGACCTTCCATTAACGCGCCAGTTGGCGTGCCCGATCAGGAAACGCCATGCAGACCGTAAAACCTTTTCGCCTTGATGCGACTACGCCCTTTATCTGGCTGCTGGTGATCGCCGCCGGGCTGACGGATGCCACCCTCTACCTGCACAGCAAAGATCTGCTGGCCGTCTATGTCACGGGCGATACTTCCAAGCTGGGTCAGGCACTGCAACAAGGCGATCTGCAAAAAGCGCTGCCCTTGCTGGGTGTGATTGTGGCTTTCCTGTTTGGCACCACTGCCGGGGCTTGGTTGGGACGGCGCGCCGGCAGCTGGCGTTCGCCGTTGTTGCTGGTATTGGTGGCGCTGCTGTTGGCGATCGCCTGGCTGGCGACGGCTCCGCAATATCCGCCGCTGATGGTGCTGGTCATCGCAATCGCCATGGGCCTGTTGAATCAGGTACGCGGCAGTGAACCGGGCGTGACCTTTATCACTGGAACCTTGGTCAGGCTCGGTCGGGCGTTGGCGCGTGGCAGCTGGCGCAGTGCTGGCGGACTCGGGTTGCGCTGGCTTGCCTGGCTGTTGGCCGCACTGGCCGGTGCCTGGCTCGACAGCCGACTGGCCGCATGGGCCATCGCGATCATCGCCCTCTACTGCCTGTTGCTGGCCGCCGTGGTGGCCGCCAACCATCTGGTGATCCGTGAACGCCTGCAAAAACGGGCGGCGCAGCACGACGCGCACTCCTGACTCCCCTACTCCACAGGCAAAAAAATACCGGGCGCATGGCCCGGTATGGTCTTGGTGTAGCGGCAGATTATGGCGTGCCTGCGGCGGTGACGCGCCAGACAATGTTGCCAGCATCATCCGCGACCAGCAGCGCGCCCTGTTTATCCTGCGCCAGCCCAACCGGCAGGCCCCTGACCTCTTGTTGATCATCTGTCAGGAAGCCCGTCACCACCGGCTTCGGTTCCCCGACCGGCTGGCCGTTTTGGAACGCGACCCACGACACGCGATAGCCATTGAGGGGTTTACGGTTCCAGCTGCCGTGCTCACTGACAAAGGCTCCGCCGCGGTACTCGGCGGGCAAGTTGTTGCCGGTGTAGAACCACAGGCCGAGTGGCGCGACGTGTGAACTGAGCGCGTAATCCGGTTTGATCGCCTTCGCCACCAGATCCGGGCGCTGAGGTTTGACGCGCTCATCGATGTGCTGGCCGAAGTAGCTGTAGGGCCAGCCGTAGAAACCGCCATCCTGCACCGAGGTCATGTAGTCTGGCACCAAGTCCGCGCCAATCTCATCCCGCTCGTTGACGATCGCCCACAGCTTGCCGCTCTGCGGTTCCCACTGCATCCCGGTTGGGTTGCGCAGGCCGCTGGCGAAGATGCGGCTCGCGCCGGTGGCGGCGTCCACTTCCAGAATCGCCGCCCGCCGGAACTCCGCGCCGATGCCGTTCTCGGTGATGTTACTGTTCGAGCCAATGCCCACGTAGAGTTTACTGCCGTCCGGGCTGGCCAGCAGCGATTTGGTCCAGTGGTGGTTGATCGGGCCGCCCGGCAGGTCTGCCAGTTCAACGCCCGGATCGGTGATGCGCGTCTCGCCGGTCTGGTAGCGATATTTCCAGAGGCTGTCGGCATTGGCGACATAGAGCGTGTCCCCCACCAACTGCACGCCAAACGGCGAGTGCAGATTCTCCAGGAAAACATGCTTCTCCCAGGTGCGGCCATCGCCGCTGGTATTGCGCAGCAGCGTGATGCGGTTGCCCCCTTGCCCGCCCTTGCCGGAGGATTGCTGAACCAGCCCCATGATCAGTTGCTTCGGCCGGCCAATCTGCCCCTCCGGCGCGTTGCCCTCGACCACCAGAATATCGTTGTTCGGCAGTACGTAGAGCTGGCGCGGGTGCATCAGCCCCTCGGCGATCCTTTCAATTTTCAGCCCTGCCGCGACCTTGGGGGTCTCCCCCTCTTTCCACGGCACGCCGCTTGGCACCTGCATCGGTGGCAGCAGGAAGTTCTTCGCCTCCGGCAGTTCCGGGTTCGGCCCTACCTGCTTATTGGGGTCGAGGGTGGAGCCGTCGTCGCAGCCAGCCAGAATCAGGGAGGCGGCCAGCAAGGAAAGCAGATGTGTCGTTCTCATCGGGTCACCGCCTTAATGTCAGAGGAACGGGGTTCGCGCAGGGCCAGTTGCAGGTTGGCGAACGCCAGCAGCAGTACCACCAGGGTGGAGAGGATCACGCCCATCGGCACCACGGCATAGGCATCCCGGCTGTGGATGAAGGCATTAAAGATGGCGAGGATGATGGCCAGCAGGTTGGCCCAGAAGTGGATCTTGATTGGCGAACCCTGTGGGTAGGCGTGCCCAACCCACACCTGCACCAGATTGATCAGCCGCGGGATGATGGCGAGTACCAGCCCAATGGCGATCAGCCAGCTGGCGGCCTGCGTCCAAAAGATGTTGGTGCTGATGATGTAAATAATGTCGAAAATCCAGGCGGCGACAAACAAGCCGTAGGGAATAGGGTTAAGTAGCTCATACAGCGCCACGGCAGGCGTGGATGGCCGTGAGGTGCCATTGGACGTCATTCACAAACTCCTTATCAAAGAGGATGGCCGCGCGGCCCTCCCATCACGGACGGACAGTGAAAGATAGGCTTCCTGCTAGCTGGCCAGGGCAGCCCTGTTTAACTATAGAAGAAAATGCCTGAATATCAGGCAGATCGGCTGATTAATGCAGCAATCTGGCGGAAAAGCAGCCAAACGCGGCGGTCATCGGCAAAAAGGCGCTGGCAAAACGAACAATTCTGGTGTCGCTACGTGAAAAATAGCGCGCTGTGGAGGGGCAGTTATCCCAACGGGAAAGAGAAGCAGGCGTAAAAAAGGCGGTGTCGAAGATGATAAAAAAACGGGAGCCAGGCTCCCGTTGTCATTGCTGGCGGTGGCGGTGGCCGCCCTAGCCCACTTGCACCGGCTGGGTGGCGGGCGTGAAGTGTTCCAGCGTGCGCAGCAGCGCGAGTTGCTTGACCATCCAGGGGCTGAAGGCCCAAGGGGCGGCATCGGCCCCCTGATAGAGCGCCTCCAGATCGACCCACTGGTAGTCCATCACCTCGCTGGCGCGCGGTGCGGGCGTCGCGTCACTGAAGGCGCGGAAGATCGGGCAGTACTCGTTTTCCACGATGCCGGAGGCGTCCACTTCACGGTACTGGAAGTTGTCGGTGACCAGCTCCACCTCTTCCACCGGCAGGCCCATCTCATAAAGGCAGCGGCGTCGAACGGCATCGGCCATCGCCTCGCCCTGCTGTGGGTGGCCGCAGACCGAATTCGTCCAGACACCCGGCCACGCCACTTTACTGGTGGCGCGGCGCGTCACCAGCAACTGGCCGTCCGCGTTAAATACATAGCAGGAGAAGGCCAGATGCAGCGGGGTATGCGCGGTATGAACCTGCGATTTATCCATGATCCCAATTTGTTGATGGTTGGCATCCAGCAAAACCACATGTTCGATAGCACGGTTACTCATTACTCACCCTTGTTGCACGCCTGTCATGCGCATGGAAATTTAGGATTTTTGCCATGGAAGTATAGGATAAACACATGGCAGAGGCGACCGCTTTGCCATAACTGGCCTCAATGGAAGCGTAAAAAAGTGCGTCATACTGCCCCTGCCCCTGACTTTTTGTGACAACGTCACGCGTGGTCAGGTCTGTGCGCCCGGCTGGTCCAGCAACTCCCGGTAGATCGCCTCATTCTCCGCGTCGAAACAGATGAACAGCACCTCCTCAATCGTGGTATTGCTGCTCAGCACGGTGCGGGTGACGTCGATGGCAATCTCCGCCGCCGCCTGTTTCGGGAAGCCATAGATGCCGGTGCTGATGTTGGGAAACGCCAGCCGCCGGATGCCATACTCTGCCGCCAGATCAAAACAGCGAAGGTAGGCGCTGCGCAGCAAATCCATCTCGCCCCGGTCGCCGCCCTGCCAGCGCGGGCCAACGGCATGGATCACCCATTTCGCTGGCAGCTGGCCGCCGCGGGTAATCACCGCGTCACCGGTTTTGCAGCCGCCGATGCGTTTGCAGGCTTCCAAAATCTCTGGCCCGCCGGCATGGTGGATGGCGCCATCCACCCCGCCGCCGCCGAGCAGCGAACTGTTGGCGGCATTCACAATGGCGTCTATCTCCAGGCGCGTGATGTCCCCGGAGAGCACGCCGATACGATCATTCATCCTTTCCTCCCCATGATAAGAAAAAGGCCAACCCCGCTGGGCTGGCCTTTACAGTGTAGACGCTGCTCTGGGAAGGCGGTCACCCCTTGATGGTCGAGACCACGTTCAGCTGCTGGGCATCCGGCAGGATGTTCATGTGCTCCATCACCTGCGCCATGATTTTGCCGAAGATCGGCCCGGCTACCGAGCCGCCGAAGTGCTTGCCCGCCTTGGGGTTGTTGACCATCACCACCAGCGCCACGCGCGGGTTGCTGGCGGGCGCGACACCGGCGGTGTAGTTGATGTAGCCGCCATCATACTTGCCGCTCTTGCCCATCTTCTCGGCGGTACCGGTCTTGATCGCCAGACGGTAGCCCGGAATGGCGGCGCTCAGGCCACTGCCGCCCGGCAGCGCATCGCTCTCCATCATGTGGATCACGGTTTTCACGATTTCTGGGTCCATCACCTGCTTGCCGAGTACCGGCGGCGTGACCTTGGTGATCGACAACGGGCGGTAGACGCCATAGGCCCCGATGGCGGCGTACTCGCGCGCCATCTGCAATGGCGTGACGCGCAGGCCATAGCCAAAGGAGAAGGTGGCGCGATCGATGTCTGACCACACCTCACGGTGCAGCGGGAAGTAGCCGCTGCTCTCGTTGCCCATGCCGAGGTTGGTTGGCTGGCCCAAGCCAAAGCCGTGGTAGACGTTGACCAGCACGCTGGCTGGCATCGCCAGCGCAATGTGGGAGACGGCAATGTCACTCGACTTTTGCAGGATGCCGGTGACGGTCAGCTCCGGCCAGTTGCCAACGTCGCGGATCAGGTGGCCATTGACCCGGTACGGGTGGGTATCAAGCACCGAATCGGGCTTGATCAGGTGTTTCGCCAAGCCGGTCATCACCACCAGCGGTTTGACGGTCGAACCCGGCTCGAAGCTGTCACTGCTGGCGACGTTGCGGATATTCTCCGGCGGCGTATCCGCCAGGTTGTTCGGGTTGAATGACGGGTAGCTCGCCATGCCAAGGATCTCGCCGGTGTTCACGTCCACCAGCACCGCGCAGCCGGAATCGGCTTGGTTAAGCAGCACGCCATCGCGGATATGTGAATAGAGCACATACTGCATGAACTTATCGATGCTCAGCGTCACGTTGGGTGCGGCCACCGGGTCTACCGTCTTCAGCAGGCTGATTACCGCGCCGTGCCGATCCTTCTGGTAGACGCGCAAACCGGGCTTGCCCTGCAACAGGCGGTTGAAACCCAGCTCAATCCCCTCCAGCCCTTGGTTATCCATGCCGACAATCCCCACCAGCGCGGCGGCGTCCTGCCCCATTGGGTAGAAGCGGTTGAAGTCCTGCTGGGTGGAGACACCGGTCAGGTGCAGTTTGGTGACATACTCAGCGATCTCGGTATCGACCTTATGGGCGGCGAACAGGAAGCGCTTGCGCGGGTTATCGCGGATCATCTGCTGCAACTGGCTCAGCGGGATCTTCAGCACGCTGGCGAAACTCTGCCAACGTTCATTATCCAGCTGGGTATCCGCCTCAAGGATATGTTTCGGGTCGAGGATGATGTCACGCGAGGCGACGCTGACCGCCAGCGCCTCGCCATTGCGGTCGGTGATCATGCCACGGGTGGCGGGCAACACTTCGCTGCGTACCGAACGCTGGTCGGCCTGATCATTGAGCTGCTTGTCATTGAGCAGTTGCAGGTCACCGACGCGCGCCACCAGCAGGAAGAAGCAGACCAAAATGCCGGCGCAGATCCAGGCAAAGCGCGCGGAGGAGTAATTTTTGGCGGAGGCGGGTGCGCGGGGAGAGGACGCCGGTTTTTTGCCGGAGAGGCCCGGACGGATCTTTTTCATGCTATTTCCAGAAGTGACTCAACGTGGCGGCACGGGCCACGGAAAGGGTCGCGTGGCCAGATTTAAGATTATTATTAGATTACAGCGGATTACCGTGCCCTGCCGGTCAATTCCGTTGCTGTTTGTAAGAAAGGACGAGGAAAGGTAATGCCTGCCGGATTAATCACCAGCAGGCACCGTGGGCCTAGCGGGCCGGATCGACAATCTGTTGGTTGGCCGCGCTATCGGCATGGGACGGGTCAAAGATATGGTCGAAAATGGCACGCGCCGTCGGGCCAGCCACCACCCCATCGCCGCCGCCGTTCTCGAGGATCAGCGCCATCGCGACCTTGGGATTCTTATAGGGGGCGAACAGCGTATAGAAGATATGGTCACGCAGCCGCACCGGCACCATCTTGGCGTTATAGGTCTGGTTCTCTTTCAGGCTGAACACCTGTGAGGTACCGGACTTGGCGGCAATCCCATAGGGCGCGGTATGGAACAGCTTATAGCCGGTGCCATTGGGTTGGTTCGCCATCCCGAACATCGCCGCCTTGACGATGCCCCAGTAAGGTGAGCGCGGGTCACCAATCTGCGCCGTCGGGCCAGCCGGTGGCTGATAGGGCGTGACATGGTTGCCCGCCTTCACTGAGTAGAGCAGGTGCGGCGTTTTCACCTTGCCGTTATTGATCAGGGTGGTCAGCGCCTTCACCATCTGGATCGGCGTGGCAATCCAGTAGCCCTGCCCAATCCCCACCGGCACGGTATCGCCCTGATACCAGGGTTTCTTGTGCACGCGCTGTTTCCACTCCCGGCTGGGCAATACCCCTTGGTACTCCTCATTCAGGTCAATGCCAGTGGGCTGCCCATAACCGAACTTGCTGAGCCACTCATGGATGCGGTCAATCCCCATCTCATAGGCCACCTGATAGAAGAAGGTATCGGCGGACTCCTCAATCGCCTTGGTGACATTCAGCATCCCGTGTCCACTCTTCAGCCAGTCGCGGTAGTGGCGATGGCTGCCGGGCAGTACCCAGCTTGGCGCGCCAAAGAAGGAGGTCGAGGGGGTGATGACGCCAGCAAACAGCGCGGAGATGGACATATAGGGCTTCACCGTGGAAGCCGGTGGATAGAGTCCCTGCGTCACCCGGTTAATCAGCGGCAAATCCGGGTTGGTGAGCAGCGACTTATAGGCCTTATAGCTGATGCCCTTCACAAAGGGGTTGGGATCGTAACTGGGGCTGGAGACCATCGCCAGAATGCCGCCGTCGCGCGGGTCTTCCACCACCACTGCGGCGCGCTGATCCTTGAGCACCGACTCCACATACTGTTGCAGCGGCAGGCTGAGGGTCAGGTAGATATTCTGCCCGGCCTGCGGGGGCTGCTCCTTCAGCAGGCGTACCACCCGGCCGTGGTTGTCCACTTCCACCTCGCGGTAGCCGGTCTTGCCATGCAGCACGCTCTCATAGTACCCCTCGATGCCCTGCTTACCGATATTGTGGTCGGCGGCATAGTTCTCCGCGACACCCTCCTTCTCCAGCCGCTGTTCGTCGCGGTCGTTGATCTTGGAGACGTACCCCACCACGTGCGCCAGCTGGCCGCCATAGGGGTATTCGCGTTGCTGGTAGCTATCGACAGTGACGCCGGTGAACTTGAACTGGTTGACGGCAAAGCGCGCCACCTGGCTGTCGGTCAGCTCCATCTTCAGCGTTACCGGTTTATAACGGCTGGTATGCCGCGCGGCATCATGGAATTCGGCAATCTCCTCCGGCGTCAGGTCAACAATCGGCGTCAGCGCCTTCAGGGTGGCCTCCAGATCCGGCACCTTGCCGGGCGTTACCTCAATTTGGTAGAGCGTCAGGTTGCGCACCAGCGGGATGCCGTTGCGGTCATAGATCAGCCCGCGGCTGGGGGCGATGGGCAGCATCTTGATGTCATTCTGGTTGGAGCGGGTCTGGTAGAAGCCATGCTCTTTCACCTGCAAGCGGTAGAGGTTGGCTATCAGTACCCCGGTGAGCAGCAACACAATGACGAAGGCCACCAGCGCGCGGCGGATAAAGAGACGGGATTCTGCGGGATAGTCGCGAAACGGTGCCTGATGGTGCGAAAAATGGGCCATGCCGGAGGGGGTACCTGTCTGCCGTGATTCCGTGCCGGCCGGAGCATGGCGCAGAATAGGGTAAAAGGCGGCAAGGATAACGGCCTGGGGGGTGAGCGCCTATTAAAAGGTTGCTAATGAACTGGTTGGAATGTTTCAGAGTGTTTAAATGTTACATAAGTGAAATTTCCGCGCGCCACGGGGGTGTGCCGGGCGCGCGGCGGGGTCACAGGCTACCGGGCTTGCCGGTGAAGGGCGGCGCAGGTCGCGGGGTGGGCTGCTCCATACTGACGGCAAAGGCGCGCAGGCCATTGAGGATCGGGGTCACGGCGCGCCAGACGCTCTCGTCATTCAGCAGGTGATAGAAGCCGGTCAGCCCCGGTGCCTGTGCCTCGCTGGCCGGCGGCTGGCGGCCGACCGCTTCCATCCCCTCCTTCATGGCGAACACCACGCGGGAGAAGGTTTCAGGCGGCACGCTCGACAGCGCCTGCATCAGCACTGAGAGGTTCTGCACCGCATTGAGGGTGCCCGGCTTGTTCAGCCCATCCACCAGCGCCCCGGCAATGGCATTGTTGGCGGAGACTACCTCGTTGGCGAAACGCAGCACGCCGTGGTGATGCAGGGTGTGCACCAAATTCTGTAGCTCCTCGAAGGCGTCCAGCCCTGGGTTATGGTGGGATTGGTCGTGTGAATCAGCCATCAGCGTCTCTCCGGGTTGGATGTCCATGAATTCAAGGTGTAAGGATAGACGCCATCCGCCGCCTCTGCCTTAACGCGTGCGTGGCAGCAGCAGCCAGACCAGCACACCGCCCACCAATCCCCAGAAGGCAGCACCGACGCCCCACAGCGTCAGCCCGGAGGCGGTGATGAGGAAGGTAACAATGGCGGCGTCACGCCCCTGCTCCTCCTGCAACGCCCGGCTGAGGCTACCGGAGAGCGTACTGAGCAGCGCCAGCCCGGCAATGGTCTGGATCAGCGGCGCGGGCAGCGCGCTGAACAGCATACCGATGGAGCCGCCAAACAGCCCGGCAAGCAGGTAGAACAGCCCGGCGGCGACGGCAGCCATATAGCGGCGCGCCGGGTCGGGGTGGATCTCCGGCCCCATGCAGATGGCGGCAGTGATGGCGGCGATGCAGACCGAGAAACCGCCGAACGGCGACAGCAGCAGCGCCAGCAGTGCGGTGGCGCTGATCAGCAGCGAGATGGGCACCCGGTAGCCAGCCGCCTGTAGGGTGGCGATACCCGGCGCATTCTGTGACGCCATAGTGACGACAAAGAACGGGATGCCGATGCCAATCAGGCTGTGCAGGTTGAACGCTGGCTGGATAAAGGCCGGGGTCGCCAGCGCCAGCGGTTGGTGGGAAAAAGTAATACTCCCCTGTAGGGCGGCAATCACCAGCCCGGCGGCCAGCGCCAGCAGCACGGCAAAGCGCGGCAGCCAGCGGCGCGCCAGAAAGTAGGCCAGACACATGCCACCGGCCAATGCCAGGTTTCCCTGCAACGGGGCGAAGGCCCCCAGCCCAAAGCGCAACAGGATACCCGCCAGCATCGCGCCAGAGAGCGCGGGCGGAATGATGTTCATCAGGCGGGCGAACAACCCGGTGACGCCGCTGATCAGGATCAGGGCATTGGCGAAGATAAAGATGCCAATCGTCTCATTCAGCCCGATGCCCGGCAGGCTGGTCGCCAGCAGCGCCGCGCCGGGGGTTGACCAGGCGGTTAGCACCGGGGCGCGGGTATAGAGCGACAGCCCCAGCGAAGAGAGGCCCATCGCCAGCCCCAGCATCGCCAGCCAGCCGCCAATCTGCGCCGGGGTGGCACCCGCCGCCTCCGCCGCCTGAAAAATGATGGCGGCTGAACTGGTGTAGCCCACCAGCACCGCCACAAAACCGGCAATGATCGCTGACGGCGACAGATCCCGCCATTGGATGCCCGGCTGCCCGGCGCGGCTGCGCGCTTTGTCCATATCCCTCTCCCTCTGGTCATCTCAGTAAAACAGGCACCATAACACCGGCGCGTGGCCCCTGCACCCTGCCCGGCCCCGCGCCACCGGGCGCTCCCTCACCCCTCTGGCGGCATGGCAGGAGATTGTGCCGCCGCCCACCGGGGCGACGGCAGGATTGTGACGGAAACGACGGATTTTATGGACTATTTGAACGTTCTGTTAAGTTCCTCACAATTCGAGAATTTTTCTTAAATTTCATCGTTTAACAATCAGCACCTTACTCACGGCCTAATGCAAACCCGGCAAATTTTACTTTGCCGCCAATGGCATGAATGGCGGGACTGTCTACGCTTAACCCTGTAATGCGTGAAAAACACTGTCCCGTGGCGGGAATAATTCAGAGCAACACCCTCCAGACCACGGCGTATGCCGGGCGCGGGCCACTGGGCAGCAGAGGAGTTCAGACCCAATTTCTGGGTACCCACGGAAAATTGCGAGGAACAACATTATGACCAATTACGATGCCGACTTGACCAAGGATAACCGCGCCGGGTACGCCCCGAACGCGCCGCTGACGCCATTGAAACGGATCTCCTGGAGCGCGGTGTTCGCCGGCGTGATCCTGTCGATGGTGACTTACCTGCTGCTTTCGATGCTGGGTACGGCGATTGGCGCCGCCACCATCGATCCGTTGCAGGAGGGCAACCCCTTCAGCGGCCTGAGCACTGGCGCGCTGGTCTGGATGGTCATTACCGTACTGCTCTCCTTTGCGGTGGGTGGCTACATCGCGGGCCGTCTGGCCCAGCGTGAAGGGATGCTGCACGGCCTGCTGGTGTGGGGCGTTAACACACTCGTCTGTACTTACCTGATGATTGCGCTGATCTCCTCCGCCGTCGGCGGCGCGGTAAACGTGGCCGGTTCCGGCCTGCGCGCCATGGGCAGCGGCATTGCCAATGTCACCCCGCAGGCGACCCAGATGGTAAAAGACCAGCTGCAACAGGCCAACATCAACCTGGATGACCTGCAAGGCGAGCTGGAAACCACCCTGCGCCAGACTGGCAAACCAGAGCTGCAACCGGAGAACCTGGAGCAGCAGGCCAACACTGAGGCGAACAACGCCGAGAATCAGGCCAACAACGTTGCCCAGAACCCGAACCAGGATCCGAATCAGGCACTGAACCAGTGGCTGAGCGGCGTGATCAGCCGTAACAACAGCACCCTGCAGGCCGCTGATCTGGATGCCCTGAAAAACATCATCAAAGCCCGTACCGGCAAATCCGATCAGGAAGTGGATGCCATCGTCCAGCGCGCGCAGCAGACCTATGCGCAGGCGTACCAGAAATACCAGGAGCTGAAGGCACAGGCCGAGCAGAAAGCGCGTGAAGCCGCTGATGCCGCTGCCAAGGGTGTCTCCACTGCCAGCTGGTATGGCTTCTTTATGCTGATCATCGGCGGCATCATCTCTGGCGCCACCGGTGCCTGGGGCCGTCGTACCCAGCCGCGTGCTGTGGGCGTCACTGCCGACAACCGCAAGCTGTAACCCCTCCTTTTGTCTACCACGGCCAGCTTATGCTGGCCGTTTTTCGTTGTGCGGCAAGGATCTGCCGCGGCCGCTGGGCTACGCTTATCACACCCCTACCCAATGGATGAGATGCCATGCCTACTGATGAGGATGATGAGTTCACCAGCCGCCACTACCCGGTGAAGGAGAATATGCACTGGCTGCGCCGCGCGCTGTGGCTGGAGAGAGTGGGCACCCTGCTGCTGTTTGGCTTTATCGGGGCGGCGCTGCTTGGGCTGTTCTCCAGCGGCTGGCTCAGTGACCGCGTGGATCTGAATGCGGATCGCAGCGTGCAGATGAAGTATGACCGCTTCGCCCGCCAGCAGTCCGAGAGCCAGATGGTGCTGCATGTCTGGCCCCACGGGCGGACACCGGCGCTCGTGCGGCTCGGCGGTGACTTCGCCAGCCACTATGAGATTGTGGCGCTCCAGCCGCAGACCGCGCAGATGGTCACCACCGGCAACGAGATGATCATTACCCTGCCCACCTCCAGCGCCTCGCCCTCCACCGCCCTCTACCTGACGGTGCAGCCGAAATCCTTCGGCCACTACCGCAATGAGGCGGTACTGGCGGGCCATCCGCCACTGGTGTTTGAGCAATGGGTCTACCCCTGACAGGAGAACAGAGATGGATATGGTATTGCGTGCGGGTTGCATGTATCTCTTTTTGATGGTGGTGCTGAAGATTGCTGGCCGGCGCACCGTCATGCAGATGACCTCGTTTGATTTTATCCTGTTGCTGATCATCAGTGAGGCGACCCAGCAGGCGTTGCTGGGCAGTGACTTCTCCCTGACCGGGGCCTTCATTACCATCGGCACCCTGATCGCGATGGATATCCTCTTCTCCCAGCTCAAGCACCGGCTACCCGTTGCTGATTTACTGCTGGACGGCTCGCCGGTGATTCTGGTGGAGCATGGGCGCACGCTCGACAAGCGGATGCAGCAGTTGCGCATTGACCTGGAGGATGTAATGGAGGTGGCGCGCCAGCAGGGACTGGAGCAGACCAGCCAGATCAAATACGCCATCCTTGAGACCAACGGCCGCATCTCCATCATCGCCGATGAACAAAAGTGACCACCGGGCGCGCTGCCTGTTTTCTTGGCTGGCGCGCCAAAAACCACATTTCCCGCCCTGCCCGCAGTTGAAACGGTTCAAGTCATGTTCACCGAATCTCTGCGTTTAATCCTAAACCTCACCTCAACAAGTGACCGCCAAAAACTAATTTTTAACCTTGATGTAACATAGTCCATCGGGCTACAAGCTATGCGGCCAGTGGCTTGCGCTCTGGCGTGCAAGGTAAGCGTTTGCCTGCCTGTCGCCTGCATTTATGCTGCGAGTGGTGCCGCTACGTTAGTGGTAAGAGCAGATAATGTTAAATCGCCTGACATTTTGTGCTAACAATAGAGGTAGCAATACACATTAAACCGCTGACAGAGTGAACTTTTATGGCGAATAAACGGGTGGTTCTATCGGATGTGGCTCGTCTGGCTGGCTTGTCTAAGGCCACGGTTTCACGGTACTTGAACAACAGTATCGTGTTGCCGCAACAGACGACGCAAAGGATTGAGGATGCTATCAGCACATTGAATTACCGTGGCAACAGCCTGGCGCGCCGCCTGAGCAAGGGTGGCAGCGAGACCATCGGGCTGGTGTTGCCTGAAATCAGCAACCCCTTCTTTGCCGAACTGGCAGAGGCGGCGGAAGCGGCGGCCTCCGCGCACCAGTACAGCCTGGTGCTGTGCGTGACGCGCAATAACCTGGAGAAAGAGAGCCAATTCATCCGCTGGCTGGATACCCGCCAGGTGGATGGCCTGCTGTTCGCCACCAACAAGCCGGATGATGGCCGGTTGCTGGCGGAGCTACAGGGCCAGAGCAATATTGTGCTGATCGATGAGGATGTGCCGGGCGCTGAGGTGCCCAAAGTGTTCGCTGACAATGTCGCTGGCGGACAGCTGGCGACGCGGCAACTGATTGACGCTGGTCACCGGCGTATCGCCTATGTCGGCGGGCCAGACGCGCTGATGAGCGTGCGCGAGCGGCGCGAGGGCTTCCGGCAGGCGCTGGAGCAGGCGGGCCTCGCCTACCATTCAGAGCTGGTGCTGTGCGGCGACTACACGCGTGAGTTTGGCCAGACGGCCATCGACCGCCTGCTGGCGTTGCCGGAGCCGCCGACTGCCATTTTCGCGGGCAGTGACTATCTGGCGCTCGGCCTGCTGGATGGCCTGCGCGCCCACCAGCTGAGCGCCCCGAAGGATATGTCGATTGTCGGGTTTGATGACGCCAACTACGCGGAGTTGATCACCCCACGCCTCTCCACTATCCGTCAGGATGCTGGCCAGCTCGGCCGCACCGCCGTCGAGCTGCTGATCCGCATGTTGAAAGAGGAGACGCAGGAGAACTGCGTCGCCCGCATCCCGGTGCAGAGCATCAAACGCGAATCCATCGCCCCGCTGGCGAACGCCCGTTAAGCCCCCACCCGCCGCCCGGCGGGTCTTCCCCCATAAAAAAAGCGGAGCCAGAGGCTCCGCTTGCTAATTACCCGCTCAGACACAGGGAGGGTAACGAACTCAGCACTGCATCAGAAACGATAGGTCAGGTTCACCGTGACCACGTCGTCCGTCGACAGGTTCAGCGCGTTATCGTCATCCAGCAGGTTCACCTTGTAATCCACATAGGTGTACATGTTCTTGTTCAGGTAGTAGGTCACGCCCACTTCCAGATATTTCACCAGGTCGGCGTCGCCTACCCCTTCAATGTCCTTGCCCCAGGATTGCAGGTAGGCGATGGAGGGACGCAGGCCGTTAAGGAACTGGTACTGGGCCACCGCTTCCAGGTTCTGGGTTTTGTTGGCATAGCCGCTGATGGCCACGCCGCCGTCAGTGGTGCCGGAGATGCGGGTGGTGTTGCGCGTTTCAGCGTACATGGCCGCCAGATAAACCTGATTGGCGTCATACTTGATGGCGCTGGTCCACGACTCGGCGGTGTCGCCGGAACCAATCGCGGAGACCTTCTGGTTGGCGGTGCGGTTGGCGTTGGAGTAGGCCGCCGCGACGCCAATGCCGGAGCCGCCGATGTCCTGATACTCCACCGAGAAGCCATAGCCGTCGCCATTGCCGCGCTGCTCGACGCTGCTGCCGTCGCGGTCATTCTTGCCCTGATACTGCACGGCGAAGTTCAGGCCCTCTACCAGCCCGAAGAAGTCGAGGTTACGGTAGGTGGCAAGGCCGGTGGAGCGGGCGGTCATGTAGTTATCGGTCTGGGACCAGGTGTCGCCGCCGTACTCTGGCAGCATGTCGGTATAGGCCTCGGCGTCATAGACCACGCCATAGTTGCGGCCATAGTCGAAGGAGCCATATTTGCCGAACTTCAGGCCAGCGAAGCCAAGGCGGGTTTTGTTGCCGGTCTGGGCATCACTGCCCTCGGAGTTATTGGCCTGGACGTTATACTCCCACTGGCCGTAGCCGGTCAGTTGGTCGGTGATCTGGGTCTCCCCTTTGAAGCCGAAACGGACATAGGTGCCGTCCGCGTTGGCGTCATCGGCAAACACATACTTGGCCGAGACACGCCCATATAAATCGAGCTTGTTGCCATCTTTATTATAAATTTCGGCCGCGTTCGACATGCCTGAGGCGGCGATTAAGGAGATTGCCAGGGCCAGCACACTGCGCTTCATCATTATTGCGTTTCCTTGATTTAAATTCTGACTCTTTGGTCATTGTGGTTTTTGTGATGCGATTTATTCCGGCTGGCATCCCGTGCGTGGTGGTCGCTGCTTATTTCAGGCAAGCCTTTCCCGGCCCGATAATTACCGGGAAAAAGCAGCGCGCACTGTATTAAATAGATATTTAAACGGATGGTTGCCGATTTGTTTATAATTGCTTGGTTGTGTAAGCGAAAGCAACCATAGCATTACGCACAAAAAGTTAAAATGAAAAAATAACCACACGATTGACATTTTTGTGAAAAGCAATGTTACAAAATGTTAATAAGGCTATAGCAAATAAGTGACTGTATACCCTATTTTTTTGTCTATAGCCCTGCCTGATGGCGGTGCAATGCCCTGTTTTGGTGCAAAAGCATGTCTTTTTGTTACAGAGTAACAGCCTGCCCACTGCTAATTTTGTGAGGATACCAACAGTGGTCTACCTAAATAGAATTTGACGCAGGAAATAGAGTGTGCCTGCAACCGGGCTATTTATAACAACGGTGAGGATAATTAGCTTGCTTTGTAATAATGCGCGGCGGGAAATAAGCCGGAATGTGTTAAGGCGGGAATTTCTTTTATAAACGTTAATTAAACGGATTGGTTATTTATTGAGCGGTCGCGCACCGTAAACCGATGGGTAAAGCCGTGGCGTGAATAGCGGAAGGGGCCGGCAGGCGATTGCCTGCCGGCGGTTAATGGGAAAAGGGCAAGTTCATGCCCTCGGGCAGCGTCAGCAATTTATGGCGCACCTGCAACACCTGGCTGGCGACAATCACCCGATTGCCCAGCAGCTCACACTCAAACTCCGCCCGGCGTGGCGAGAGCTGCTCGGCGTGCAAGTGCGGGCAGCCCAGCTTGTTCGCCCAGTAGGGCGCGAGCGCACAGTGGGCGGTGGCGGTCGCGGCATCCTCGGGAATGCCAGCCGCCGGGCTGAAGGCGCGCAGCACATAGCCCTGCCCGCCATCGGACGCCGAGACCACCACCAGCGGCGAGGGCAGCTTCGCCAGCCGACTGAAATCTGGCCGCAACGCCGCCACCTGCTCCCGGTTCTCCAGAATCACCACGATATCCCGGTTCTGCCACACCTCGCCCTGCTCCACGCCCAGCGCCGCCAGCGTGGGGCCGGGATGCAGGCGCGGCTTCAACGTCCACTGTGGCAGATCCAGGCTGAGCTTGCCGCCATGCCGCCACACCCCCACCGTGCCCTGTGGATGGACAAAATCCATCCGCCGCAACCGGCGGTCAAAGAAATCCATGATCACCGCGGCCGCCGCCAGAATGGCGCTGCCACACAGGTCAATCTCACGCTGGGCAGAGAAGCAGCGAATTTCGCACTTCTCCCCGCGCCGCACCACAAATGCCGTCTCCGGCTTGCCCCCCTTGCTGGCAAGTATCTGCAAGGCCAGGCTCCCCAGCCACTCATCCAGCAGCATTACCGCGAGCGGATTGCCGCCCTGTGGCCGGTGGCTGAAGGCGTTTACCTCATACAGGTCAATCTCCATCCCCATCCCCCCGGTGTGCCGGCAACGATCTTTTCTCACCTGTCAGCCCTTTTCAGCTAACAGTTAACCTATAGAACAGAGTGAAAAAATGTGAAGCAAATCTACTGAAGTTTGTGAAACGGCTTGCATGACGTCGCTGAAACCGGTGAAAAACTCATCAATCCTGCCGGTTGGCTACACTCCCTGTAGACGCCGTAACCCACTCAGGAGATGCCGATGAAGATGATCAACGCCCAGCTGCGCCACCGCAGCGGACTCTACACCCTGTGCGCTGAACAGGGGCGTTTCACAGCCATTGAGCCGCAGCATGGCGAACTGGCCCCGGAGGCGCTGGCCCTCGACGCCGGTGGCCAGCTGGTGATCCCGCCCTTGGTGGAGCCGCACATCCATCTGGATGCGGCGCTGACCGCCGGGGAACCGGCATGGAATATGAGTGGCACGCTGTTTGAGGGCATTGAGCGCTGGGCAGAGCGCAAGGCGACGCTCTCCCATGAGGACATCAAGCTGCGCGCCCACGCTACGCTGGATATGCTGCGTGACCACGGCATCCAGCATGTGCGCACCCACGTGGATGTCACCGATCCGTCGCTGACCGCGCTGGGAGCATTGCTGGAGGTGCGGGACGAGGCGCGCGATCGCATCGATTTGCAGATCGTCGCCTTTCCGCAGGAGGGCATTGACTCCTTCCCGCAGGGACGGGCGCTGATGGAGGAGGCGATGGCGCGCGGCGCGGATGTGGTGGGCGGCATCCCGCACTATGAGCACACCCGCGAACAGGGCATCAGCGCCCTCACCTTCCTGATGGATCTGGCGGAGCGCACCGGCGCGCTGGTGGATGTGCACTGTGATGAGACGGATGACCCGCACTCCCGCTTCCTCGAGGTGCTGGCGGAGCAGACGCGGGCGCGCGGCATGGGGGCGCGGGTCACCGCCAGCCACACGGTGGCGATGGGCTCCTATGACAACGCCTACTGCGCCAAACTGTTTCGCCTGCTGCAAAAGGCCGGGCTGAACTTTGTCTCCTGCCCGACCGAGAGCATCCATCTCCAGGGGCGCTTTGATACCTTCCCGAAACGGCGCGGCGTGACGCGGGTGGCGGAGCTGGATCGCGCCGGGCTGAACGTCTGTTTCGCGCAGGACTCGATCAAAGACCCGTGGTATCCACTCGGCAATGGCAACCTGTTGCGGGTGCTGGATGCCGGGCTGCACATCTGCCACATGATGGGCTTTGAGGATCTGCGCCGCTGCCTCGATTTTGTCACTGACCACAGCGCCAAGGTGATGCAGCTTGGCGACCAGTATGGCCTGGAGGTGGGCCGCCCGGCCAACCTGGTGGTGCTGGATGCGGAAAGCGACTACGAGGCGTTGCGCCGTCAGGCCAAGGCGCGCCTCTCGGTGCGCCACGGCGAGGTGATCCTGCGGCGCGAGCCGGAACGGTTGATTGTGCCGCAAGCGGCGCGCACCTGAGCCACGGCCGATTGGCCTGCGCGGGGAAAACGTCTATGCTGTCGGCCGCCCATATCTGGCCGCCCCACGGGGCGGCCTCGCCAGACAGGAGTTTTCATGGCCCTTCCCCCCGCGCTACTGCGGCTTAACGGCGTCAGTTATGCGCCCAACGGCGTGCCGCTGTTGCAGGATCTCTCGTTCACCCTCGCCGCTGGCGAGTTTGTCATGCTGCGCGGCCCCTCTGGTAGTGGCAAAAGCACGCTGCTGCAACTGATCGCCGCGATGCTCACCCCGGACGAGGGGCGCATTGTGTTTGAGGGGCAGGACATCGCCAGCCTTGAACCCACCGCCTACCGCCGCGCGGTCTCCTACGGTTTCCAGACGCCGCAGCTGTTCGGCGAGAGCGTCTATGACAACCTGGCGTTCCCCTACCACATCCGCCACCAGCCGGTGGATGAGGCGCGCATCCGCCACGGGCTGGCCGAGATGGCGTTGCCCGAGGGCGTGCTGGGGAAGGCACCGACGGCGCTCTCCGGCGGGGAGCGGCAACGGGTGGCGCTGCTGCGCAATTTACAGGTGATGCCGCAACTGCTGCTGTTGGATGAGGTGACCAGCGCGCTAGATGAGGAGAACAAACGGCGGGTGGGCGACGTGATCCGCACCGAGACGGCCCGGCATGGCACGGCGGTGCTGTGGGTCAGCCATGATCCGCAGGAGGCGCGCCACGCCAGCCGCGAGCTATGGCTCGATCAGCAACGCCTTCGCCGCCGCCCGACGGCCGGGGGCGTGGCATGAACCAGCACACCATAACCAATGAGTCGCTGATGATGGCGCTTGGGCTGGTGCTCATCGCACTGCTGATTAGCCGCCGCGAGCAGCTCGGGCTGGAGCGTGACATCCTCTGGAGCATTGGCCGCGCCATCGTGCAGCTGGCGATGGTCGGCTATGTGTTGAAGTACATCTTCGCGCTGGACAACCTGTGGCTGACGCTGCTGATGGTGCTGTTTATCTGCGTCAACGCCGCGCTGAACGCCCGCAAGCGCAGCCGTAACCTGCGCCACGGCTTTGCCGTCTCCTTCACCGCAATTGGGGTCGGCACCGGCCTGACGCTGGCGACGCTGATCGCCACCGGCTCAATTGCGTTCGTGCCGATGCAGGTGATCCCGATTACCGGCATGATTGCTGGCAACGCGATGGTGGCGGTCGGGCTGTGCTACACCCAGCTCCACCAGCGGTTCCGCGACCAGCAACAACAGGTGCTGGAGATGCTGAGCCTCGGGGCGACGGTGCGCCAGTCGGCGCGCACCATCCTGCGCGACAGCATCCGCGCGGCGCTGATCCCGACGGTGGACTCGGCCAAGACCGTCGGGCTGGTGAGCCTGCCGGGCATGATGTCCGGCCTGATCTTCGCGGGCGTTGATCCGGTCAAGGCGATCAAGTACCAGATCATGGTGACCTTCATGCTGCTCTCCACCGCCAGCCTCGCCGCCATCATCGCCTGCTACCTGGCCTACCGCACCTTCTATAACCGCCGCCAGCAGCTGGTGCTGCCGCCTTCGTCACGCTGAGACAAAGGGCTGCACCGCGCCGGAGGCCAGCGACGCCCGCAGGCAGACCGACTGGTGGATCTCGATGTCGAAGTAGTCCGCCTCCGTCCCTTCGTTCAGGTAGCGTGCATAGCAGGCGCCGACGCAGGGGCGGTACTCACTCTCCTCCAGGTGGCGCTCATAAAATTCGCGCCACGCTTTCACAAAGTCGGTCTTGAAGACGCGGGTGCGCCACATGGCGTAGATGCCGCCGGGGATCACCTGCTCCTTAACCTGCACGTTGCCCCGGTTGAGTTTCTGTAGCGCCAGCGGCTCCGCATCCTCCTCCAGCGTGAAGACCACGTCGGCGCGCAGTGACTCGTTGGCCACCGTCAGCGGGTTGTCCCAATAAAGGGTAAGAATGTTGCCGCCGCTCAGGTTGCGCGCCTTGCGCCAGCGGGTGAGCTGGATGAAGCCCTGCATGATGCTGCGTTCATACGGCCCCACTACCCGCACGCCATAGACCGTCTGGTCGGGTTGTTCCAAAATGATCAAAGCCATAGGTGGTTCTCCCTCGTGCGCGAATCGGTTGCTCCTGACAGGATAGACCATGCGCCGCCTGCCAGCAGGGCGCAGAAATTGTGGCGGACAAAAGTTATACACCCTTCCGCAAATGCATCGCTTCTGATAGGCTGGATATAATTACAGTGATGGAGTAAACGTTTTGGCCAGACGCGGTTCCGCGCACCGGCTTGAGTTCGAGCCGGCCGCAATCTACCAATATCCCGAGCACCTGCGGGATTCGCTGGATGCGCTGCCGAAGTGCCCCGGCGTCTATGTATTCCACGGTGAGAGCGACGTGATGCCGCTCTATATCGGCAAGAGTGTCAATATCCGCAGCCGGGTGTTGTCGCACCTGCGCACCGTCGAGGAGGCGCGCATGTTGCGCCAGTCGCGGCATATCACCTTTATCCCGACCGCGGGCGAGGTGGGCGCACTGCTGCTGGAGGCGCAGATGATCAAGGAGCAACAGCCGCTGCACAACAAACGGCTGCGCCACAACCGCCAGCTCTGCTCGCTACAGATCCTCAATGGCAAGCCGGAGGTGGTCTACGCCAAGGAGATCGATTTCTCCCACGCGATGGGGCTGTATGGCCTCTACTCCAGCCGCCGCGCCGCCCAGCAGACCCTGCTGACGCTGGCGGATAAGTACCAGCTCTGCCACGGCCTGTTGGGGCTGGAGGCGACCCGCGCCGGGCGCGCCTGTTTCCGCGCCAGCCTTGGTCGCTGCGCCGGGGCCTGTTGCGGCAAGGAGACGCCAGAGGCGCATAATCAGCGCCTGCTGGACGCGCTGGCCTCGGTGCAGGTGGTGTGCTGGCCCTACCCCGGCGCCATCGCGCTGGTGGAGGAGCGGCCCGGCATGAAGCAATACCACATCATCCATAACTGGTTCTATCTCGGATCGGTGGAGGATTTGGCACAGGCGGCGTCACTGAAACGCACCGCCAAAAGCTTCGACAGCGATGGCTATAAAATCCTGTGCGGGCCAATTGTTCAGCAGCGCTTGCCCATCATTCCCCTCTAATGATTAGCGCCGGTTCACCTGACTGGCGCTGATATCCCACCTTTTTTATTCCGTTCCCTCACCCTTTTGTGGTATATCCCCCACGCAGCTGCTCTTTCTAACTACCGGATTTATATGAATAAATAATTGTACAATTAGGAATTCATGTAGAATTTTCCGCTAAAAATGTGTCGTCTTTCACAACATAGGAATGCCATTTTTGAAATTGCTACAAAAATGCAACTTCATTCCGCATTATGGCCTCGCCCTCAAAAGTAGTGATGATTTCGCAGGCTTCGGCCAGACCGTGGCCATCCAGGGCAAAACCAGCGGTCCCTTGTTTTGCGTTGTATTACTGAAAGATCTGTAGCTGTTACAACCTGAAATGTGTTCCTTAACGTTGGCTTCTGGGGATAGCGTAATGTGTGCTCAAGATGAAAAACCTGAGGTTCGTCGTAAACGTACTGATGAAATTGCTGATGCGATCAAAGAGAGCATCATTGTGCAAAAGTTGCAGCCGGGCGACCGGTTGCCGCAAGAGAAAGATCTGATCATCCAGTACTCTGCTGGCAAAAGTACTGTACGGGAGGCGCTGAAGGCGCTGGAAGTACAGGGACTGATCCGCACCCGCACCGGGCCGGGCGGGGGCGCGTTTATTGAGAGTATGCCCGAGGCTCGCGCCATGACCCTGCTCTCCAACTACCTGTTCGCCAAAAACATCGGCATCCGTGATATCTATGCCCTGCGCCGGACGCTGGAGCCACAGGCGGCGGTCAGCGCCATTGGCCGCATCGATGAGGCCGGGTTTCGGCGGCTGCATGAGCTGCTGGCGGTCTACGATCCCCCGCCGGGGGATGAGAGTGAAGGCGCGCGCTGGGCACAGCGCATGGCGGAGCTGGATTTCCACGGCGTGGTGGCAAGTTACGCCGAGAATGAATTGCTGGCGTTTTACTGCCGTTTTCTGCAGCGGTTGCTGAAGGAGTTGGCGGTCTGTAAAGATATCTACCTGTTGCCGCACCCGGTGGCCCGCGCGCAGGGTATCCAGTGGCAACGCCAGGTTATCGAGGCATTTCGGGAAAAAAATGCCGACGAGGTATACCGAATTACTAGCGAGCATATGCACCATGCCGAAGAGGCGATGCTCAGTTTGCAAGCCACACTTAACCAACACTTCCTGCATGATCAGTAGCACCCGTTGCAGGAGAGTGTGATCACATTCTAAATTTTTATTTCATTTTACCATTTTTTGGATTTTAAGTTTCAAAAGTGCCGTGCTTCTGGATTAGGTTAAGGGTTCTTACCCCACCTTTTTATGGACAGGACAGAACCCATGGCACTTCCAACACGACTCCCTTCCCCGCGGGCGCTGCCCGCCAACCGTATCCCGGCATTGCGATGGGGCATCTTTGGGCCAGGCTGGATCGCGGAACGTTTCACCCAATCCCTGTTGCAACACACCCACCAGAAGATCGTGGCGGTCGGCTCACGCACGCGCCACCATGCGCAGGCTTTCGCTGACAACTTTGGCATTCCGCGCGCCCACGGCGGCGGCATCGGCGCGCTGGTGAACGACCCCAACATTGATGCGGTGTATATCGCCACGCCGCACAACCACCACTTCCCGGCGGCGCTGGCCGCCATCAATGCGGGCAAGCATGTGCTGGTGGAGAAGCCGCTGGCGCTGAATGCGCAGGAGGTGCAGGCGCTGACCGAGGCGGCGTTTGCCAGGGGGGTAGTCTGCATGGAGGCGTTCTGGAGTGACTTCCTGCCGAAATTTGACGTGCTGCGCCAGGTGTTGGCCGATGGCCTGCTGGGCGAAGTGCACACCATTCTGGCGGACAACGGCGAATCCTTCACGCCTGACCACCGCATCATGAACCCGGCGCTGGCTGGCGGGCCGCTGTTGGATCTCGGCACCTACCCGGTCGCCTTCGCCACCAAAATCCTCGGCGCGCCGACGCAGGTGTTGGCGATGGGCGAGCCGGCGCCGGGCGGCGTCAATGGGCAGGCATCGATTCTGCTGCGCCACGCGGGTCATGCGCAGTCGGTCATCCATACCACGCTGTTCAGCCAGACCACCAATAGCGCGCTGATTGCTGGCAGTGAGGCGACGCTGACGCTGCCGGACTGCTTCTACGCCCCCGGCCCCTTCACCCTGATCCACCGCGACCGCCAACAGCGGCTGGTGTGGGAAGAGGAGAGCAACCGCTACCAGCAGCTCTACCATGAGGCGGAGCACTTTGCCTGGTGCATCGGCGAGGGGCTGAGGGAGTCGCCGGTGCGCCCGCTCTCTGACAGCCTGCTGACCATGCAGACCATTGATGAGGTGCGTCGCCAGCTCGGCATTGTGTTTGAGGAGGAGAAGGCGTAACCCTGAGCCGTTTTTGCCACGGCTGAAAAATTTCCATACACCCTGTGCCGGTTGCACACACTTTGCCGTGCCCCCTTGGGGCATGGCTTCACTTTTCCTCCATCATTGGTCGGCAGACTGGCGTCACCCTTAACTGTATTAATTAACTTATTAATTAATCCCTTATGATTGAGTGAACCGCCTTTCCCATGTCTTGCTCCCTGTTGCCCCGCCGCCTGTTTGCCCGTGCTCTCCTGCTGTTGCCGCTCCTGACCCTGCTTCTGCCACCCATGCTGGCGCACGCCGCCGCCCACCCGCCGCGGCTCCAGTCGCGCTCCATCTATGTGATCAATGCCGTCAGCGGCCGCACGCTGTATAGCAAAAACAGCGCGCACGCCTATCCGCTGGCGTCATTGACCAAATTGATGACCGCGATGGTGGTACTGGACAGCCACCGGCCGCTGGGCAACCGCATTCAGGTGAAGCCCGCCGACCGTGATTTGCTGAAGAAGACCGGCTCGCGCCTGACCGTCAGTTCGGTGCTGTCACGCCGCGATATGTTGCACATCGCGCTGATGTCGTCGGAGAACCGGGCAGCAGCGGCGCTCAGCCGCTACTATTCCGGCGGCCGCCCCGGCTTCCTGCGCCAGATGAACCGCAAGGCGCGGGCGCTGGGGATGCGCCACAGCCACTTCTTCGACCCGACCGGCCTCTCGCCGCGCAATGTCGCCTCGGCGCGGGATGTGGCGCGCATGGCGCGCGCCGCCTGGCACTACCCGCTGATCCGCCGCTTCTCCACCGACAAGGGCCAGGTGGTCTACCCCGGCCACGGTCGGCTGGTCTACCACAGCTCCAATGGGCTGATCCACAACCACCACTGGCGCATTCAGTTGCAGAAGACCGGCTTCACCGATGAGGCCGGGCACTGCATGGTGGTGCGCACGCTGATCCACGGCAAGCCGGTGCTGATGGTGATCATGGGCGGCAAGAACCGCTATGCGCACTATGCCGACGCGCTGCGGCTGAAGAACTGGCTGGAGCGGCGCTGAGCGCTACTTCTCCTCGTCGAGCAGGAACGCCCTGAACTGCGGTGACATGTAGCTGGTGAAGCGGTCGCCCTCACGGGTCACCAGATAGACCGCCAACCCTTGCTGTTTCGCCACCGCCAGTGCCTGCTCGGTGCCGAGCAGCATCAGGCCGGTGTCCCAGGTGTCCGCCAGCGTCGCGGTCGGGGCGATCACCGTGGCCGAGACCAGCTTATGGGTAATCGGCCGGCCGGTGTCGGGGTCAATGATGTGGGAGATGCGCTTGCCGTCCAGCTCGTAGTAGTTGCGGTAGCTGCCGGAGGTGCTGATGCCGTGGCCCTGCAAGTTCACAATCGCCTGTACCGCGTTCTCACGGTCGGTGGGTTTCTGGATCGCCACCCGCCACGGCTGGCCGCTGGCGTTCACACCGCGCGTCAGCACCGCGCCGCCCACCGACACCAGATAGTTGCCGATGCCGCGCTGCTCCATCAGCCGCGCCAGATGGTCAGTGGCGTAACCTTCCCCCACCGTGGAGAGATCCACATACAGCCCCGGCAGATCCTTTTGCAGCCACTGGCCGTCGGCGCGCGCGCTGACCGTCAGGTGGCGCAGCCCCACCCGCTGGCGTGCCTGCGCAATCTGCTGGTCAGTCGGCGTCTTCACCGGCTGCTTGTCCGGCCCGAAGCCCCACAGGTTCACCAGCGGCCCGACGGTGATGTCCATCTTGCCGCGGGTCAGGGTGCCAATGCGCAGTGCCGTGGTGATGACATCCGCCATATCAGCGCTGATCGGTTGCGGATCGGTGCCGGGATAGCGGTTGAAGCGCGAGATGAGGGAGTCTGGCTTGTAGGTGGAGATCTCCCGATCGTCACGCTCCAGTACCTGCCGCACCGCTTGCTCCAGCGCCGGGCGCTGCGCCGCCTCCACCCCCGCGACGTTGACGCGGTAGGTGGTGCCGAAGATGTGGCCCTCAATCACCATCGCCTCGGCAGGCGGATCGTCGCGCTGGCAGCCAGCCAGTAACAGGGCCGCCAGCAGCGGCAGGGTCAGGCGCGGGGCGCGAATCAGGAAGGCGTGTGGCATAGGTGGTTGTCCAGCAAAAAAAGGAGGCGCTGATTTCAACAAATCACGCGGCAGATTGCAGCAACCCCGCGTCAACAAAAGGGAAAAAACCGGCACGGTGGCCGGTTTTTTGTCTCAGCGGCTGTGCTTGGCGTGCATCTCCCAGTTGTGCTGCTTGGCTTGCGCCGATTTTTTCAGCACCACATAGCAGGCACCCGCCCCGCCATCCTGTTTCAGCGCCTCGCAGTAGGCCTGCACCTCCTCCAGCTGTTTCAGCCAGCGGGCGACGTAACTGCGCACAATGTTGGCGTGGCTGCCCGCCTCGCGCCCGCGGCCATGCACAATCAGCAGCGTGCGCCACTGGTTCTCCTGCGCGCTGAGGTAGAAGGCAAACAGCTCCTCGCGACAGGTGGCGACCGGTTTGCGGGTCAGGTTGAGGGTGGCCTGCGGGGGATATTTGCCCTTGCGCAGCTTGTCCAGCACCCCCTGTTGCACGCCGGGATCTTTGTAGTCCAGCGCCTCATCGAGGGGAATGATGTCCAGCATCCCTTGGGTCAGCGGGTTCTCCAGCGCCTCGAGCTGCGCCTGTACCGCCTCCCGGCGGGCCGCGTTGCTGCTGGTTTTGAGGTAAACCACACTGCGTTTTCCTGACAGCGGGGTCACATCCGCCATCTCCTGACTGAACAGGTCTTCTTCATCACTCATAATGGTTTCCTCCTGCGGCTATTGTAGCCATGATGTTGCATACGGCAAATACCCCGCGCCGGGCAGTCTATACTCAAGCGACAACCGTCCGGCAACGCCGGCGGACACAACCGGACGGGGAGCGCATGGCATACGGAGTGGGACAGGCAATAAAGGGACTGGTGCTGTTGGCGGCGGCAGGCACGGCCGCCTCACCGTGGGTCTTCCCCACCTGGCGCGCCCAGCTTGAGCGTTATATCCCTCCCGGCTACAACCCCTTCAGCCCGCTGACGGTGGATGACCCGCCCACCTTCATCACCCGTTATAAGCTTAAGCAGTTGCAGCAAGATCCCGCCGCCTGTTTGCAAGTGCTGGAGCAGGCACAGGCGCGCGGCCGCATCAGCTACGCCCTGCCCGGCGCGATGGGCGGCAAGTGCCCGTTGCCCAACCCGGTGCGCGTCACACGCTTTGGCAAGGTGGCGCTCAGCAGCAGTTTCCTCGCCAGCTGCCCGATGGCGCTCAGCAGCGCGATGTTTGTCAGCCAGACGGCGGCCCCGCAGGCCGAGGCGCTGCTTGGCAGCCGCCTGACGCGCATTGATCACCTCGGCAGCTACGCCTGCCGCAACATCTACCACCGCGAAAATGCCCGGCTCAGCGAGCACGCCACGGCGGAGGCGCTGGACATCTCCGCCTTCCGGCTGGCCGACGGGCGCACCCTCAGCGTGCTGAAGCAGTGGCCGCAGGAGGGGCCGGCCGCTGGCTACCTCCATCAGGTCTTCAGCGAGAGCTGTGGCTTCTTCGGCAACGCCCTTGGCCCGGAGTACAACGCCGCCCACGCCAACCACTTCCACCTCGGGATGCGCGGCTATGGCATCTGCCGCTGAACCATAAGCCACGCTGTAGGATCGGTGGGCAGTTTGCCTTTGCGCAACAGCATCCACTGCCAAAGGCAGGGAATGGCTCTGATAATATTCAGAATTTGACTGTTTACAGCTTAACCATTGCCTGTCTGAATAGCGTATATACTTTTATAGGATATGCAGAGATCGCAGGAGAGCCTTATTGGCGCTGCGGATGATTTGGGGAGAGATAATGCCGTATCTGGATAATTCACTGCTGATCTTTACTGACCTGGACGGAACACTGCTGGATCACCACGACTATAGCTGGCAACCGGCGCAAGGCTGGCTGGAGCGGCTGGCCGCGCATCAGGTGCCGGTGGTGATCACCACCAGCAAGACCGCCGCCGAGGTGGCGGCGCTGCAAAAGGCGCTGAAACTGGAGGATGCGCCGTTCATCGCCGAGAACGGTTCGGTGATCGCCCTGCCGGAGAGCTGGCGCGACCACATCGCCTACCCGCGCAAGGTGTTTGGCGCCGAGTATGGCGAAATCCGAAAAATCATTGAGGATCTGCGGCTGCGCTATGATTTTGAGTGCCGTGGATTTGGCGATGTCTCGCCGGCGCAGGTGGCCGACTGGACGGGCCTGCCAGAGGAGGAGGCGCGGCAGGCGATGATGCGGGAAGGCTCGGAGCCGCTGGTGTGGTTCGGCAGCGACAGCGACCTGAAGCGGTTTGAGGAGTACCTGCACCACGAGGGGCTGATGCTGACCCGTGGCGGGCGCTTCTGGCATGTGATGGCCGCTGGCGTCAGCAAAGGCCAGGCCGTGAGCTGGCTGACCGGCGAGTACCGCCGCCTGCGTGGCCACCCGATGGTCACCATCGGGCTGGGCGACGGCCCGAATGATATCTCCATGCTCAACGCCGTTGACCGGGCGGTGGTGATCCTTGGCCACCACAACCAGCCAATGCCGCTGGAGCATGATGACAAAGAGCGGGTGTTCCACACTACGCTGCATGGCCCGCAAGGCTGGAAGCAGGGCCTGTCCCACTTTATCAAAGGCTGAGAAGCGGCAAGGGAGCCGCAGCCTCTGGGAAAGCCGCGCGTTGGCATTCGCGTACTGCTTCAGACCCAATACTTTTATCTATTCTAAAATTGGAGAGTGTATGAGCGATTTTTATCAGGACGGTGTGATCACCAACTTCCATAACTTTTCCCGCCGCAAGCTGGAGGAGCTGGAGTATGACCTCCAGGTCTTCTCTGGCCGCCGCGCCATGGGGCTGATCCTGCCCTCGCTCTTCTCTGAACTGGAAGGCCCGGCGCTGACCCACATTGTTGATGAGCTGTGCAAGGTCAGCTATCTGGAAGAGATCGTCATCGGCCTGGATCGCGCCGACCGCGACCAGTTCCTGTTCGCCCGTGAGTTCTTCAGCCGCCTGCCGCAGCGCCACCGTATCCTGTGGAATGATGGCCCGCGCCTGAAGGCGCTGGATGAGGAGCTGGCCAAAGAGGGGCTGTCACCGCAGGAGCCGGGCAAGGGGCGCAACGTCTGGTTCTGCGCGGGCTACACCCTCGCCTCGCGCCGCACCACCGCCGTCGGCCTGCACGATTGTGACATTGTCACTTATAACCGTGAGATGCTGGCGCGCATGATGTACCCGATCGCCAACCCGAACTTCCACTACGACTTCTGTAAGGGCTACTACGCGCGCGTCGCCAACGGCAAACTGAATGGCCGCGTCGGCCGCCTGCTGGTCTACCCGCTGCTGAAGTCGCTGGAGCGCGTCTATGGCCGCTCTGACTTCCTCGAGTACCTGCGTAGCTACCGCTACCCGCTCTCCGGTGAGTTTGCGATGCGCACCCACGTGCTGAACGACCTGCGTATCCCGAGCGACTGGGGCCTGGAGATTGGCGTGCTGTCGGAGTTGCACCGCACCACCTCCACCAAGCGCATCTGCCAGGTGGACATTGCCGACAACTACGACCACAAGCACCAGCCGATGTCCGAGGATGACGCCACCGCTGGCCTGCAACGCATGAGTATCGACATTACCAAGGCGCTCTACCGCAAAATGGCGATTCTGGGTGTGCCGATCACCAGCGAATCCTTCCGCGTGCTGCGCGCCACCTACTACCGTACCGCGCTGGACATGATTGATGACTTCGACCATGACGCACGGATGAACGGCCTGACCTTCGACCGCCATAGTGAGGAGTCCTCGGTGGAGATGTTCTCCAACGCTATCATGGAAGCGGGCGCGGCCTTCACTGACACGCCGAGCGAAAAACCCTTCATCCCGAGCTGGAGCCGTATCCAGTCCGCCTTCCCGGACATGCTGGAGCGCATCTACGACGCGGTGGAGAAGGACAACGCTGGCGACGTCTAGTCGCTTCGCCAACAATCAGGGCGCCCTACGGCGCCCTTTTTTATGGTCACGCCTCGCTGGCGGGCGGTAGCCAGACCCCGTGCGGACGGATGCCGCTACAGTAGAGGACGTGGAACCCTTCCGGCGTGCGGAAGATTGGGCTGAGGGTCTCTGACTCCATCGCAAACAGCACCCGCTCCAGCGCCGCCGGCAACATGCCGCGTGTGACCCAGCCGAGCGCGCCGCCGTTGTCGGCGTCAGAGTAGCGGGCCGCCAGCCGGTGGAAGCGGCGGATGTCAATCAACAGGCGTTGGTAAAGGCTGCGCATACGTTGCTCCGTTTCAGTGGCCTGCTCCGGGGTGCAGGCCAAAAAAAGGTGTCCCGCCAGTCGGCGTTCCGGCAGATGCACCTGCCGGGCTGGTGGCGCTGACGTCGTAAGCGGCTCGGCGGCAAGGTGCGAGGCCGCCCGCTGCTGTGGATGTGTAAACATGCCCTGCTCTGCCATAGTCCCCTCCCATGCGCCGCAACGCGGCCTCTCATCTCTATTAAGCAAAGCTTATGCCAGCCAAATCGCCAGCAAAATGGCGGCCACGCGCTGGCTTATGGCGAAAAGTGGTGCAGCGCCTGCACTTTGGCGGTGAACCCTGCACTGCAAAGCACGTTGTGCTACGCTGGGCCGACCTTTTCAGGAGAGCACACATGCTGACACTATTCATGGATAAGCTGGCGACCCCGCTGGGCGATCTGCTGCTGGTGGCGGACGAACAGGGCAATTTGCGTAGCGTTGAGTGGCTGGAGTTTAAGGAGCGGATGGATCGGCTGCTGGGCCTGCATTATGGCCGACAGGGGGTTGAGCTGCGCGAGGCGCGCGATCCGCATGGCCTTACCCGTGCGCTGGCCGATTACTTCGATGGCAATCTGGGCATCATTGATACCCTGCCCACCGCCACCGGCGGCACCGAATTCCAGCGCCAGGTGTGGGCGGCGTTGCGCACCATTCCCTGCGGCGAGACCCTTAGCTATGGCGCGCTGGCACAACGGCTTGGCCGACCGGGAGCCTCGCGGGCGGTGGGAGCGGCCAACGGCGCCAACCCGATCAGCATCGTGGTGCCCTGCCACCGGGTGATTGGCAGCGCGGGCGTGTTGACCGGCTATGCCGGTGGCGTGACGCGCAAGGCATGGCTATTGCGCCACGAGGGCGCCAGCCTGAGGCAAAATCAGCAACAGTTAAATTTAATTTAAATAAATTTAAAGCTTTAATGGCGGCCTTAATAAGCAATAATTTTGCTGAATAACGCCGCTTTTTTCTTTTTTTTGTGCGGGCTGTCACGAATTTTTTGCACAAAAAAACGCCAATTACAGCGCCGCGCAATCTCCCTACGCAAAATAAGTCTTAATTTTCATGTGCCTATAGCTAAACCTCGGTTATGTATCGATATTTTGACATGGCACAAAGTTGGTGTGGCTTATCAGTGTCCTTAAAAGCTGGTAAAATTGACCAATATCAAACCACGACTGAGCCAATATTATGATCCCGGAAAAACAGCGCATCATTCGACGTATCCAGTCTGGCGGTTGTGCCATCCACTGCCAGGATTGCAGCATCAGCCAATTATGTATCCCCTTTACCCTGAATGAGCATGAGCTGGACCAGCTCGACAATATCATTGAGCGGAAAAAGCCGATCCAGAAAGGCCAGGCCCTGTTCAAGGCGGGCGATGAACTGAAGTCGCTGTATGCCATTCGCTCCGGGACCATCAAAAGCTACACCATCACCGAACAGGGCGATGAGCAGATCACCGGCTTCCACCTGGCGGGCGATCTGGTCGGCTTCGACGCCATCAGCAACCTGCAACACCCCAGCTTTGCGCAGGCGCTGGAGACCTCAATGGTGTGTGAAATCCCCTTCGATACCCTCGACGACCTCTCCGGCAAAATGCCCAACCTGCGCCAGCAGATGATGCGCCTGATGAGCGGTGAGATTAAGGGCGACCAGGATATGATCCTGTTGCTGTCGAAGAAAAATGCCGAGGAGCGGCTGGCGGCCTTTATCAATAATCTCTCCCGCCGCTTTGCCCAACGCGGCTTCTCGCCACGCGAATTCCGCCTCACCATGACCCGCGGCGACATCGGCAACTACCTCGGCCTGACGGTCGAAACCATCAGCCGCCTGCTTGGCCGTTTCCAGAAGAGCGGCATCCTGAGCGTCAAGGGCAAATACATCACCATTGAAAATGGCGAGGCGCTGGCGCAGATGGCTGGCAACCCGCGTAAAGTGGCATAACCGCCCTTCGTTTAATCCTGTAAGTCATGCATTTTGACGGATCGATAAATTCCAGCAATTTATTGATCCGTCACACTTCTCCGTCTGTCCTGTTCGCCAATGTTGAGTTACTCTTGATCTGACAGTCTGTGTTTTACAGCTCTGTGAGGAGGAGTTATGGCGAAGTATCAGAACCTGCTGGTGGCAATTGACCCCAACCAGGATGACCAGCCCGCCCTGCGGCGCGCGGTCTACCTGGTGCAGCGCAACGGCGGGAGGATCAAAGCCTTCCTGTCTATCTATGATTTCTCATATGAAATGACCACCTTGCTTTCGCCAGACGAACGGGCTGCCATGCGCCAGGATGTGATCGGCCAGCGCGCCGCCTGGATCAAGGAGCAGTGCCGCTACTACGTGGAGACCGGCATCCCGATTGAGATCAAAGTGGTCTGGCACAACCGCCCCTATGAGGCGATCATTCAGGAAGTGCTGGCTGAGCACCATGATCTGGTGCTGAAGATGACCCACCAGCACGACCGGCTGGAGTCCGTGATCTTTACCCCCACCGACTGGAACCTGCTGCGCAAATGCCCTTGCGCCGTCTGGATGGTGAAAGACCAACCGTGGCCGGAGAACGGCAAGGCGCTGGTGGCGGTCAACCTCTCCAGCGAGGAGCCGTACCACGATCCACTTAACTTGAAACTGGTGCAAGAGACGCTGGAGTTGGCGCGCAATGTCAACCAGACCGAAGTGCATCTGGTGGGTGCGTACCCGGTCACGCCAATCAATATTGCCATTGAGCTGCCCGACTTTGACCCCAGCGTCTACAACGACGCCATTCGCGGCCAGCACCTGCTGGCGATGAAGAGCCTGCGGCAGAAGTTCATGATGGGCGAGGAGCTGACCCATGTGGAGAAGGGATTGCCGGAGGAGGTGATCCCGGATCTGGCCGAGCACTTGCAGGCTGGCGTGGTGGTGCTTGGCACCATTGGCCGCACCGGCATCTCCGCCGCCTTTATCGGCAACACCACGGAGCATGTGATTGACCACCTGAAGTGTGACCTGCTGGCGATCAAGCCCGATGATTTTGTCTGTCCGATGGTGCTGGAGTCGCAGGAACCGGCGATGCCAACGGCGGAACCCACCCCGCCCAATGAGAATAACCCGGTGCGCTGACGCGCCGGGCCATAAAAAAAGGGTCGCCTCGGCGACCCTTTTGCTTTTTTGCGTTTGCCCTGCCCTTACAGCGCGCGCAGGATGGCGTCCACGCTCTCTTTGGCATCGCCGAACAGCATCTGGGTGTTCTCTTTGAAGAACAGCGGATTCTGCACGCCAGCGTAGCCGGTATTCATCGAGCGCTTGAAGACGATCACATTGCGCGCCTTCCACACCTCCAGCACCGGCATCCCGGCGATGGGGCTGCGCGGATCCTCCTGCGCGGCCGGGTTGACGGTATCATTGGCACCAATCACCAGCACCGTATCGGTGTCGCTGAAGTCGTCATTGATCTCATCCATCTCCAGCACGATGTCATACGGCACTTTGGCCTCCGCCAGCAACACGTTCATGTGCCCCGGCAAGCGGCCCGCCACCGGGTGGATGCCAAAGCGCACCTGGATGCCACGCGCGCGCAGTTTGGCGGTGATGTCATGCACCGGGTACTGCGCCTGCGCCACCGCCATGCCGTAGCCGGGGGTGATGATCACCGAGGAGGAGCCTTTCAGCAGCTCCGCCACCTCTTCCGCCGTGGTTTCGCGGTACTCGCCCATCTCCTCGGCATCGCCGGTCGAGGCACCATCACTGCCAAAGCCGCCGGCGATCACGCTGATGAACGAGCGGTTCATCGCTTTGCACATGATGTAGGAGAGGATGGCACCCGACGACCCCACCAGCGCACCGGTGACGATCAGCAGGTCATTGCTGAGCATGAAGCCCGCTGCCGCTGCCGCCCAACCGGAGTAAGAGTTGAGCATTGAGACCACCACCGGCATGTCCGCGCCGCCAATCGAGGCCACCAGATGCCAGCCGAAGGCCAGCGCGATCAGGGTCATCACCAGCAGTGCGAACACCTGCCAGCCGACGCTGTCGGTGCGCACAAAGATAATCAGCATCGCCAGCGACACCACCAGCGCCGCCAGATTGAGCTTGTGCCGGTTCGGCAGCATCAGCGGGCGCGACGAGATTTTGCCGCGCAATTTGCCAAACGCCACCAGTGAGCCGGTGAAGGTCACGGCCCCGATGAAGATCCCCAGGAACACCTCCGTCAGGTGGATGTTCTCCATCACTGGCATCATCGGCGCATCGCCGTGATCGAGGAAGCTGTTGAAGCCCACCAGCACCGCCGCCAGCCCGACAAAGCTGTGCAGGATGGCGACCAGCTCCGGCATCTCGGTCATTTCGACCTTGCGCGCCAGATGGACACCGATGGCACCGCCAATGATCATCGCCAGGATGATCCAGCCGACGCTGCCGCTGTCCGGGCCAAGAATGGTGGCAATCAGCGCAATCGCCATCCCGGTCATGCCGAAAATATTGCCCTGGCGGGATGTCTCATGCTTCGACAAGCCGGCCAGGCTGAAAATAAATAAAATCGCCGCAACAATGTATGCTGCCGTAACCAATCCCTCAGACATCTGCGACCCCTTAGTGTTTGCGGAACATCTTCAACATGCGCTGCGTGACGGTAAACCCGCCAAAGATATTAATGCTGGCGATCAGCACCGCGATGAATGAGAAGAAGCTCACCCAGCCGCCGTGGTCAATCTGCAACAGCGCCCCCACCACGATAATCCCGGAGATGGCGTTGGTGACGGACATCAGCGGCGTATGCAGCGCGTGGCTCACGTTCCACACCACGTAATACCCCACCACGCAGGCGAGCGCGAACACGGTGAAGTGCGAGAGGAAGTCACGCGGCGCGGCATCTGCCAGCCAGCCGAACAGCACCAGCGCCACCCCCGGCAGCAGCAGCTTTTTCCATAGCGGCAGGGGCGCTTTCTCCACTGGCGCGACCGGTGCCGGGCTGGCGGCTGGTTTGGGCTGGGCGGAGACCTGGATCGGCGGGGCCGGCCAGGTGAGTTCACCGCTGCGCACCACGGTCACGCCGCGCACCACGGTATCCTCGAAATCGATCTCAATGTTGCCATCTTTCTGTTTGCACAGCAGTTTCAGCAGGTTAACCAAATTGGTGCCGTAGAGCTGGGAGGATTGGGTCGGCAGGCGGCTCGGCAGATCGGTATAGCCAATGATGCGCACGCCGTTCTCGGTCACCACCACCTGATCCGCCACCGTCAGTTCACAGTTGCCGCCGGTCTGCGCCGCCAGATCGACAATCACGCTGCCGGGCTGCATCGCGGCCACCATCTCACGGGTGATCAGCTTGGGCGCCGGACGGCCGGGGATCAATGCAGTGGTGACGATGATGTCCACCTCTTCCGCCTGCGCGGCAAACAGCGCCATCTCCGCCTTAATGAACGCCTCGGACATCACTTTGGCATAGCCGTCGCCACTGCCCGCCTCTTCTTGCAGATCCAGTTCGAGGAACTGCGCGCCCATGCTCTGCACCTGCTCCTTCACCTCCGGGCGGGTGTCGAAGGCGCGCACAATCGCGCCCAGGCTACCGGCAGCACCGATGGCGGCCAGCCCGGCCACGCCCGCGCCAATCACCAGCACCTTGGCGGGTGGCACCTTGCCAGCGGCGGTAATTTGCCCGGTAAAGAAGCGGCCAAACTCATGCGCCGCCTCCACAATCGCCCGGTAACCCGCGATGTTGGCCATCGAGCTGAGGGCATCGAGGGATTGCGCACGCGAGATGCGCGGCACAGAGTCCATCGCCAGCACCGTCACCTGCCGCTCCGCCAGCCGTTGCAGCAGTTCCGGGTTCTGCGCTGGCCAGATAAAGCTGACCAGCGTGGTGCCCGGTTGCAGCAACGCCACCTCCTGCTCGTCCGGGGCGTTAACCTTCAGGATAATGTCCGACTGCCAGACGTCCTGGCCTGCAACCGTCTGGGCGCCTGCCCGCTGGTAAGCGCTATCCTCAAAGCTGGCCGCCTGTCCGGCCCCCTGTTCAATGGCGACGCTGAACCCCAGTTTCAGCAGCTGCTCCACCGTTTTCGGCGTCGCAGCCACCCTGGCTTCGTTGGTCGTCCGCTCTTTAGGTACACCAATGCGCATAATGATCCTTTTACCTGTGAAAGGTGGTTATAAGGTGATGCCTCTGTGCAGCGCCCGGCGGAAAAGCCCGCGTCCGGTTATGAAATTCCCTGCGGCAGAGCCGGTTTAAGCTACTGAAGTTGTGACCGCTGATCTATAAATGCCCCCGCCACGCGGCAGGTATTTGTAAAAACTGGAAGGCAGCGCGCTTTTTTGCCTCGTGAATTACAAGAAAAAACAACAATTACTCAAAATCTTTGCAAACTTATTGCCAACCTGGCGCATGGCGTTTTTTAACCAATTTGCCCGGCGCACACTGGCCTGTAACATAAATAGCTGAGACACTTCTTGACTTACATGTAATAATTGACGCCGTTTTGTTATACATCACTGTTACATAACAAGAAGTCAGCACGTGACTTAAGTCAATGCGCGAGGCGAAAGGATTTATTTATGAAGCTGAAGAACACGATCATCGCATCAGCCCTGTTTTCAATGTCTGCGCTGTCCGCTGCCCATGCCGCGCAGGAGCTATCCCCTGAGAAAGCCGCGACCCTGCAAGCCAGCGATCGCATTGTCGTCTCTGGCCGTTTCAACGCCATCAATGAAGCGGCGGAAGCTGTCTCCAAGCGGGCGGACAAGGCGGGGATGGATGCCTTCTATATCCAGGACATCAGCAACAGCAACAACGGCGGCAACTGGCGGGTCACGGCCGATCTCTACAAAACCACCACTGCCCCGGAGCCGGCCAGCGACGGCCGCACCTACCGTGAATTCAATGGCGTGCGCGAACTGCCGAAAACCGAAGCGTACCGCCTGGAGCCGTACGATACCGTGACGGTCAGCGGTTTCTTCCGCAGCCAGCCGGACATCAGCGACGCCATCTCCAAGGCGGCCGTGAAGAAAGGTGCCTACGCCTTCTTTATCATTCGCCAAATTGACGCCAACCAAGGTGGCAACCAGTTCATCACCGCCTACGTCTATAAAAAAGATGCGCCAGAGCGCAAGGTGCAAAGCCCGAACGTGATCCCGGCTAACTCCGAGGCGGGCAAGGCGGCACTGGCCGCAGGCGGCGCGGCGGCGAAGCAGGTTGAGATCCCCGGCGTGGCCTCCTCCGAGACCCCGAGCCGCAACGTTGGCCGTTTCTTCGAGACGCAAAGCTCCACCGGCGAGCGTTACACCGTGACCCTGCCGAACGGCACCAAAATCCAGGAGCTGAACAACGCCACTGCCGCGCAGATGGTGCCGTTTGACTCCGTGACCTTTACCGGCCACTTCGGCAGCATGACGGACATCTCCTCCGAGGTGGCCAAGCGCGCCGCCGACAAGGGCGCGAAGTTCTACCACATCACGCGCCAGTGGGAGCAGAACCAGAGCGGCGGCAACCTGACCATCAGCGCCGACCTCTACAAGTAACCCTGCCACACTGCGATCAGGCAGCCCACGGGCTGCCTTTTTTCTGCCCCCTCTGCCACGCACTGCATAAATTGTTTATTTATGCGCTTCTTATGCATAATTTTAGGTGGCAGTCATTGCATCACCCGCCGTCACTCCGTAGAATCGCCCCACTTTTTCAGGGCAATCCCCCGAGATAAGTCCGCAGGCATAAGTATTTATGCTGGCGATGATTAAACACTTGGTCATATATTCTGCATTGGAATAGGACATTGGAAAAAAAATTAGGGTTAACCGCACTGACCGCGCTGGTGCTCAGCTCCATGCTGGGCGCGGGTGTCTTCAGCCTGCCACAAAATATGGCCGCCGTGGCCAGTCCCGCCGCCCTGCTGGTGGGCTGGGGCATCACGGGCGTCGGCATTCTGTTCCTCGCATTCGCCATGCTGCTGATCTCAAGATTGAGGCCAGATCTGGATGGCGGCATCTTCACCTATGCCAAAGAGGGCTTCGGCGAGCTGGTCGGCTTCTGCTCCGCCTGGGGTTACTGGCTCTGCGCGGTGATCGCCAACGTCTCCTATCTGGTGATCGTGTTTGCGGCGATCAGCTTCTTCACTGACTCACCAGGGCACGTCATCTTTGGCGATGGCAACACCTGGCAAGCGCTGATTGGCGAGTCGTTGCTGCTGTGGGGCGTACATGCGCTGGTGCTGCGCGGCGTCCAGACCGCGGCGGGCATCAATATGGCCGCCACGCTGGCGAAGCTGCTGCCGCTCGGGCTGTTTGTGGTGCTGGCCGCCCTCGCCTTTAAGCTGGAGACCTTTAAGCTGGACTTCACGGGACTGGCGCTGGGCAAGCCGGTGTGGGAGCAGGTGAAAGACACCATGCTGTTTACCCTGTGGGTGTTTATTGGCGTTGAGGGGGCGGTGGTGGTCTCCGCCCGCGCGAAGAACAAGCGTGATGTCGGCCGCGCCACCATGCTGGCGGTGCTGAGCGCGCTGGGCGTCTACCTGCTGATTACCCTGCTCTCCCTCGGCGTGCTGCCGCGTGCGGAGCTGGCGGAGATGCGCAACCCTTCGATGGCTGGCCTGATGGTGGATTTGATGGGGCCGACAGGCCGCTGGATCATCGCGGCTGGGCTTATCATCTCCGTCTGCGGCGCCTACCTGAGCTGGACTATCATGGCCGCCGAAGTGCCGTTGCTGGCCGCGGCACAAGGGGCGTTCCCGCGCATCTTCCACGGCCAGAACCAGTATGACGCGCCCGCGCCTTCGCTCTGGATCACCAATGGCTCGGTACAGCTGGCGCTGGTGCTGATCTGGCTGACCGGCAGCGACTATAACAACCTGCTGACCATCGCCTCCGAGATGATTCTGGTGCCCTACTTCCTGGTGGGTGCCTTCCTGTTCAAGCTGGCGCGCCAGCAACGCGCATGGGGCCTGACCCTGGCGGCCAGCGGCGCCTGCCTGTATGGGCTGTGGATGCTCTACGCCTCCGGGCTGGTGCACTTGCTGCTGTCGGTGCTGCTCTATGCGCCGGGCCTGCTGGTGTTCCTCTACGCCCGCCGCGAACAGCCGAACCGTACCGCGCTGAATCGGCTGGAACTTTCCGCCGTCGCCCTGCTGCTGCTGGCAAGCGTGCCGGCTGGCTGGTTTATGGCGCACTGATCGCGTCATCCACGCCAACAAAAAAGGCCGTATCTCACGATACGGCCTTTTTTTATCGGCACTGGCTAGTGGGTGGCGGCGTTGAGGCTCACCGTCAGGCACTCGCCATGCTGCTCGAAGCCCACATCCTGCTCGCACTCCTCACGTACCACCGCCAGCTGTTCTGGCGTCAGCGCGTAAGGCAGGCAGATATCGATCAGCGTCAGGCCCTGCTGTTTGGCCAGCAGGATCAGCCGCGCGATATTGACCTCGTCACTCACCTGCGTGGAGACCACTTGCAGTGCCAGCTCCTTGAGTTGCTCCTGCCGCGACTGGGCATTGGGCGTTTTGGATTTCAGTACCAGACCGAAGATCGGCATCACGCCATAAATCGCATCCACGAAACGCCACTGTTTCTTGCATGACGCTGAGAGATACTCCATATAGTTGAAGCAGACTCTTTCACTGCGCGCATCGGGTGCAAGGCGATCGGTCGTCATCCCCTGTTCCTCTCCTGGCCCGTTTTGGCATTCTGAAATGGTTCATTGAAAAGACGTTTCATACGCTATGGCGCTTATAATGGCATAATTACGCGGGTTTTTGCTAGCAACAGTCAGCGCAATAAATTGGATTAACTGTAATGATTCATTGTCACTATATATTGGCACTGGAAATAGAACCTAAACCACTCATACCCTATTACCATTGACGCATGGCATACCCCGGTGGCTCGCGCTATGCTGGGGCCATGATTCCGGGCTTCCCCCTTTCCATGACACCATGAATAAAATTGTATACGTCGAAGATGACCAGGACGTCGGCAAACTGATCGCGGCCTACTTGAGCAAACATGACTTTGAAGTAGTGGTTGAGCCGCGCGGGGATACCGCCCAGGCGGTGATCGCGCATGAAAAGCCCGATCTGGTGCTGCTGGACATCATGCTGCCCGGTAAGGATGGCATGACGCTGTGCCGTGACCTGCGCCCCACCTATCCCGGCCCGATTGTGCTGCTCACCTCGCTCGACAGCGACATGAACCATATCCTGTCGCTGGAGATGGGCGCCAATGACTATATCCTCAAGACCACGCCCCCGGCGGTGCTGCTGGCCCGCTTGCGGCTGCACCTGCGCCAGCACAGCCAGCAACCGGCACGCGAGGAGTCGCCCATGCTGCTGACCCGCAATGCGCTGCATTTCGGCCTGCTGTGCATTGACCCGGTCAACCGGCAGGTGACGCTCGGCGCGGAGGATATCCCGCTCTCCACCTCGGATTTCGACCTGCTGTGGGAACTGGCCACCCATGCCGGGCAGATTATGGATCGCGAGGCGCTATTGAAGACGCTGCGCGGCGTCAGCTATGACGGCATGGATCGCAGCATTGACGTGGCCATCTCGCGCCTGCGGCGCAAGCTGTATGACAATGCGCTCGACCCGTTCCGCATCAAGACCGTGCGCAACAAGGGTTACCTGTTCGCCCCCAACGCCTGGGAGACGGCGCAGCAATGAGAAAGCTCTTTATCCAGTTTTTCTTGCTGCTGTTCGTCTGCTTTTTGGTGATGGCGATGCTGGTGGGGCTGGTCTACAAAGTCACGGCAGAGCGCGCTGGCCGCCAGTCGATGGATGACCTGATGAAAAGCTCGCTCTACCTGATGCGCAGCGAGCTACGCGAAATCCCGTTGCGTGACTGGAACAAAACCATCAATACCCTCGACCTGAACCTCTCCTTCAAGCTGCACATTGAGCCACTGGGCAAGCGCAAGCTGGGGGAAGATCTCGACCGCCGGCTGCGGTTGGGGGAGATTGTGGCGCTGGATGATGAGTACACCTTTATGCAACGGGTGCCGCGCAGCCACTATGTGCTGGTCGTCGGGCCGATCCCCTATCTCTTCTATCTGCATGAGATGCGGCTGCTGGATCTGGCGCTGCTGCTGTTTATCGGTCTGTCGCTGGCGTTGCCGGTGTTTCTCTGGATGCGGCCGCACTGGCGCGACCTGATGCAGCTGGAGAAAGCGGCGCAGCGGCTCGGGGCCGGCCACCTGAGTGAGCGCACCCATTTTGACGCCACCTCCAGCCTGAACCGGCTGGGCGTCGCCTTCAACCAGATGGCCGATAACATCAGCACGCTGATCGCCAGCAAGAAACAGCTGATTGACGGCATCGCCCATGAACTGCGCACGCCGCTGGTGCGTTTGCGCTACCGGCTGGCGATGAGTGAGAACCTGGAGGAGAGCGAGCAGCTGGCGCTGAACCGCGACATCGGCCAGCTGGAGTCGCTGATTGATGAACTGCTGACCTATGCGCGTCTCGACCGGCCACAGGTGGCGCTGAAGCTTGACGCCGTCGACCTGCCCGCCTGGCTGGCGGATAAGGTGGAGGATATTCAGCTGGTGAACCCCCTGCGGGAGGTGACGCTGGATATTCCCCATCAGGGCGACTATGGCGCGATTGACCAGCGGCTGATGGAGCGCGTGCTGGACAATCTGGTGAATAACGCGCTGCGTTATGCCAACCAGCGCCTGCGCATCGCGCTGTGGATGAACGGCGATGAGGCCTGTTTGCAGGTAGAGGATGACGGCCCCGGCATTCCGCTGGAGGAGCGTCAGCGCATTTTCGAGCCGTTCGTGCGCCTCGACCCCAGCCGCGATCGCGCCACCGGCGGCTGCGGCCTTGGGCTGGCGATTGTGTTTTCCATTGCCCAGGCCTTTCGGGGCCGGGTGCTGGTGGAGACCAGCCCGCTGGGCGGTGCCAGTTTCCGCTTCTGCTGGCCCATCAAGCCAGCCCTTCCCCTGATGACGGCTGGCGCGCAGTGAGCGCCCGGCCCTTTTTGACTAACTATGGAGAGTGACATGACCTCTGCTTACCAGCATTTGCACCGTACCTTTAGCCGGCTGTCGCGTTTCGGCCACCTGTCCGCCATCGCGGGCTGGGATATGCAGACCATGATGCCGCCGCAGGGCAACCAAGCCCGCTCCGAGGCGCTGGCGGAGATGAGCGTACTGTGTCACGGCATCCTGACCGCGCCGGAGGTGGGCCAGTGGCTGGCACAGGCGCACCAGGAGACGCTGAACGATGTGGAGCAGGCCAACCTGCGCGAAATGCAGGTCGCCTACCAGAATGCGGTGCTGCTGCCAGCTTCGCTGGTTGAGGCCAAATCGCTGGCGGGGGCGCGCTGCGAGCATGCCTGGCGCAGCCAACGCCCGGCCAATGACTGGCAGGGATTTGCCGCCAACCTGAAAGAGGTGGTCAGGCTGACCCGCGAAGAGGCGGAGATTCGCGCGCAGGCGGGCGGCACCAGCCGTTACGACGCGCTGCTGGCGGTGTTTGAGCCGGGCATGACCAGCGCCCAGCTCGACGGCCTGTTTGGCGATCTGAAGCAGTGGCTGCCCGACCTGCTGCAAAAAGTGGTGGCGAAGCAGCAAGCGGAACCCTGCCTGACGCCAACCGGCCCGTTTGATCTCGAGAAGCAGCGCCAGCTTGGGTTGCAGGTGATGTCGCTGCTGGGCTTCAACTTTGACGGCGGCCGTTTGGATGTCAGCACCCACCCGTTCTGCGGCGGCGTGCCGGAAGATGTGCGTATCACCACCCGCTACAATGAGCAGGAGTTCCTGAGCGCAATGATGGGCGTGATCCACGAGACCGGCCATGCGCGTTACGAGCAGAACCTGCCGCGCGAGTGGCTGGGCCAGCCGGTCGCCCTTGCCCGCTCAACGGCGGTGCATGAGTCCCAGAGCCTGCTGTTCGAGATGCAGCTCTCCCGTAGCGAACCCTTCCTGAAGGTGTTGCAGCCGCTGGCGACCCACATGTTTGGCAACCAGCCGGCACTGGAGGTGGAAAACTTCGTGCGCCTTAACCAGCGCGTGCAGCCGGGGCTGATCCGGGTGGATGCCGATGAGGTGAGCTACCCGGCGCACGTCATCCTGCGCTATGAGATTGAGAAGGCGTTGGTCGAGGGCGAGATTGAGGTGGATGACATCCCTGCCCTGTGGGATGAGAAGATGCAGGCCTATCTGGGGCTGGATACCCGTGGTAACTACCGCGATGGCTGTATGCAGGACATCCACTGGACCGATGGCGCATTTGGCTACTTCCCGACCTATACCCTTGGGGCGATGTATGCCGCGCAGCTGTTCCAGACCGCCAACCGTGCCATTCCAACCTTGCAACGTGACATTGCCGAGGGCGATCTGAGCGCGCTGTTTGAGTGGCTGCGCCAGAATATCTGGCAGCATGGCAGCCGTTTCCCAACGGCGGCACTGATCACCAATGCCACCGGTGAGCCGTTGAATCCGGCCTATTTCCGTCAACATCTGGAAAGCCGTTATCTGTAGTTGATGAGGGGCCAGCTTGCTGGCCCTTTCTATGTGGTTTATGTAGTCGATAATGAAATAAAAAGTATGTTGTAACTACTAATGGTAAAGAGGAGATAACCTCGGTTTTTCCTGCCTGTACATTCAGTTACACGCCGACACCAATCACTCACGGACGCTGTTTTGCCCTGCCCTTACTATCTTCAGACCTGCCATAGGCGTGAAAAGGTTCGCGAGATATGCTGCGCCGTTACTTGTTCGAGATCATCCTGGCCGCCCTGATCCTCTGTGGCCTGATTGCCGCCTGCTGCTATTTGTGAGCCAGCCGGTAAAATTTCCCGCAAAATCAACCGCCGCCAATTCATACTCCGGCTGAATGCCGCTATAGTTATTTTATAAAAATGTTAAAAATTTCCTTTTTCAAGGCCAGATCCTTATGCGCAAGTCGTTAGTCATCGTCTGTTGGTTGGGGTTATCTGCGCCACTGGCGCACGCCGATTCCTCGGCAAGTGAAAAAACGCAACTGTTCTTCGGGCATGATGACCGCACCCGCCCACCCCGCCCTGCCAACTGGCCGTGGCAGGCGATTGGTCAGGTGGAGACGTTGAGCGGCAACCTGTGCAGCGCGACCCTGATCTCCCCCCATCTGGCATTGACGGCTGGCCACTGCGTGCTGGCCCCGCCGGGCGTGATCGACAAGGCGGTGGCGCTCCGTTTTATCAGCCGCAACAGCAAATGGCGCTATGAGTACACCAAATTGGAGACGCTGGTCGACAAACAGCTGGGTAAGCGATTAAAGGCCGATGGCGAAGGCTGGATTGTGCCGCCCAAGGCGGCGTCGTGGGATTTTGCGTTGATCCGGCTGCCGGAGAGCGTCTCCGTGCCGTTAAAGCCGTTGCCTTTGTGGCAAGGCAGCGAGGCGGAATTGACCGCCGCGCTGAAAGCGGCTGGCCGTCAGGTGACGCAGGCGGGCTACCCGGAGGATCATTTGGATACGCTCTACAGCCACCGTAACTGTCTGGTCACCGGCTGGGCACAGAGCGGCGTGCTCTCGCACCAGTGCGACACCCTGCCCGGCGACAGCGGCTCGCCGCTGCTGCTGAAACAGGGGGACGCCAGCTGGTCGCTGGTGGCGGTGCAAAGCTCCGCCCCCTCGGCCGCCGATCGCTACCGCGCTGATAACCGCGCCCTGGCGGTTACCACCATCCGGGCGCGATTGGCGGCGCTGGCCCCCAATGCGGGCTTTACGCCACCTGCTCCATAGCCTGTAGGATCCGTTTGTCCGAGATCGGGTAAGGCGTACCAAGCTGCTGCGCGAAGTAACTGACGCGCAGCTCCTCAATCATCCAGCGGATCTCGCGCACGTCCGGGTCATTGACCCGCGCTGGCGGCAGTTTGTTGACCCACTGCTGCCACGCCTGCTGCACCTGCTCCACCTTCAGCATCTGCGCACGATCGCGGTGCGGATCGGTCGCCAGCTTCTCCATGCGCCGCTCAATGGCGTTCAGGTAGCGCAGTGTGTCCGGCAACTTTTTCCAGCCGTTGCGGGTCACGAAACCTCGGTAGACCAGCCCGGACATCTGGCTCTTGATGTCTGACAGCGCCAGCGCCATCGACATGTCCACCCGCCCCTTCAAGCGTTTGTTGATGTTGAATACCGCCGTCAGGATCTGCTCCACCTGCTTGGCGATCTCCACCACCGTTTCATTGAGGTGCGCGCGCACCCACTCATGCAACCGGGTGAAGCTGGCCTCATCCCAAGCCGGGCCGCCAAAGTCCGCGATCAGCTTGTCCACGCCACAGGCGATGCAGTCATCGATCAGATCCAGCACCTTGCCGTAGGGGTTGAAGTAAAGCCCCAGCTTGGCCTTGTTCGGCAGCTTCTCATGCAGGTATTTGATCGGCGAGGGGATGTTGAGCAGCAACAGGCGGCGGGTGCCCTCCCACATTGCCTGCTGTTGCTCCTGCTCGCTGTCAAACAGCCGGATGCCGATGCTCTCTTTCTCATCCACCAGCGCCGGGAACGCCTTGACCTGATAGCCGCCGCGCTTCTGCTCATAGCGCTCTGGCAGCGCGCCAAAGCTCCAGATGTGCAGGCCGCTCTGCTCGATGCCGTCATCCGCCACCGCGGAGAGCGTCTCCTGCACCTTCTCTTTCAGCTGCTGCTTCAGCGCCGTCAGGTCTTTGCCCTCGCGCAGCGTGCGGTTCTTCTCATCCACCACCCGGAAGGTGATTTTCAGGTGATCGGGCACCTGATCCCACTGCCATGCCTCGCGTGACACCGTCACGCCGGTCATTTTGCGCAGCTCTTTCTCCAGCGCATCCAGCAGCGGCATGGCCAGAGGCGTTACGCGCCCCAGTACCGCCTCGGCATAGTTGGGCGCAGGTACGAAGTTGCGGCGCACCGGTTTCGGCAGCGACTTGATCAGCGCGATCACCAGCTCGCGGCGCACGCCCGGGATCTGCCACTCAAAGCCGGTCTCCTCCACCTGGTTCAGCAGCGGTAGCGGGATGTGCACCGTCACGCCATCCGCATCCGCGCCCGGCTCAAACTGGTAGCTAAGGCGCAGCTTGAGGTTGCCCTGATGCCAGAAGTTGGGGTAGTCGAGCGCGCTGATGCTCGCCGCGCCCTCCTTGATCAGCATCTCCTTCTCAAAGTTGAGGCTGTCCGCCGGCTGCTTTTTCCACCAGCTGTCAAAGTGGCGCGCTGACACCACCTCATGGCTGATGCGCTGGTCATAGAAGTTGAACAGCGTCTCATCATCCACCAGGATGTCGCGGCGGCGGGATTTGTGCTCCAGCTCTTCCACTTCTGCCAGCAACTTCAGGTTGGCGCGGAAGAAGGCGTGGCGCGTCTGCCAATCCCCCTCCACCAGCGCATGGCGGATGAACAGCTCGCGACTGAGCGCCGGGTCAATCTTGCTGTAGTTGACCGGCCGTGCCGCGACAATCGGCAGGCCAAACAGCGTCACCTTCTCGGTCGCCATCACCGCGCCCTGCCCCTTCTCCCAGTGCGGATCGCTGTAGCTGCGCTTGATCAGGTGCTGGGCCAGCGGCTCAATCCACTCGGGATCGATGCGCGCGGCGATGCGCCCCCACAGTCGGCTGGTCTCCACCAGCTCCGCCACCATCACCCACTTCGGCGGCTTCTTGAACAGGCCCGAACCGGGGAAGACCACAAAGCGGGCGTTGCGCGCGCCGGTGAACTCCTGTTTGTCGGCGTCCTTCTGGCCGATGTGCGAGAGCAGGCCGGTCAGCAGCGCGCAGTGCACCTCGCGGTACTCCGCCGGTACGCTGTTCACCGGCAGTCCCAGCTCCTTCACCACCTGGCGCAACTGGGTGTAGATGTCCTGCCACTCGCGCACCCGCAGGTAGTTGAGGTAATCGCTGCGGCACAGCTTGCGGAATTGCGACGAGGAGAGCGCCTTCTGCTGCTCCTTGAGGTAGTCCCACAGGTTGACGAAGGCCAGGAAGTCCGACTCTTTGTCCGCAAAGCGGCGGTGCTTCTCATCGGAAGCCTGCTGTTTGTCGAGCGGGCGTTCGCGCGGATCCTGGATCGATAGCGCCGAGGTGATGATCATCACCTCACGCACGCAGCCATTTTTCTGCGCCTCCAGCACCATGCGCGCCAGCCGCGGGTCGATGGGCAGTTGCGCCAGTTGGCGGCCGAGCGGCGTCAGCTGGTAGTGGCCATTCTCCTTGGTGCTGATGGCACCCAGCTCCTCCAGCAGGCGCACGCCATCCTGGATGTTGCGCTTGTCCGGTGCCTCGACAAACGGGAAGGCGGCGATGTCGCCCAGCCCCAGCGAGGTCATCTGCAAAATCACCGAGGCCAGGTTGGTGCGCAGAATCTCCGGGTCGGTAAAGGCCGGGCGCGACAGGAAATCCTGCTCGTCATACAGCCGGATACAGATGCCCTCGGAGACACGGCCACAGCGCCCCTTGCGCTGGTTGGCCGACGCCTGTGAGACCGGCTCGATCGGCAGCCGCTGCACCTTGGTGCGGTAGCTGTAGCGGCTGATGCGCGCGGTGCCGGGGTCAATCACATACTTGATGCCCGGCACGGTGAGCGAGGTCTCCGCCACGTTGGTCGCCAGCACGATGCGGCGGCCAGCGTGGGACTGGAACACCCGGTTCTGCTCACTGTTGGAGAGGCGCGCGTAGAGCGGCAAAATCTCGGTATGCGGCAAATTGAGGCGGTTGAGGGCGTCCGCCGTGTCACGGATTTCGCGCTCGCCGCTCATGAAGATCAAAATATCGCCCGGCCCCTCGCGGCCCAGCTCATCCACCGCGTCAAAGATCGCCTGTAACTGGTCGCGTTCGCTGTCATCGGCGTCATCCACCACCGGGCGGTAGCGCACCTCCACCGGATAGGTGCGGCCAGAGACTTCAATGATCGGCGCATTGTTGAAGTGGCGTGAGAAGCGCTGCGGATCGATGGTCGCCGAGGTGATGATCACCTTCAGATCGGGGCGCTTCGGCAGCAACTGGCGCAAATAGCCGAGGATGAAGTCGATGTTCAGGCTGCGTTCGTGCGCCTCATCGATGATCAGGGTGTCATACTGCATCAGCATCCGGTCTTGCTGGATCTCGGCCAGCAGGATGCCGTCGGTCATCAGCTTCACCTGTGTGGTGTCGCTGACCTGATCGTTAAAGCGCACCTTGTAGCCGATCGCCCCGCCGAGGCTGGTCTCCAGCTCATCGGCGATGCGGTTGGCGACGGTACGCGCCGCCAGCCGGCGTGGCTGGGTGTGGCCAATCAGCCCCTTGATGCCGCGCCCCAGCTCCAGGCAGATCTTCGGCAGCTGGGTGGTTTTGCCGGAGCCGGTCTCACCGGCGACAATCACCACCTGATGGTCACGCACCGCCTCCAGAATGGCCTGTTTCTTCTGGCTGACCGGCAGGTTGTCCGGGTAGGTGATGGCCGGGCGCGCCGCTTCCCGCTGGCTGACGCGCTGGCGCGCGGCCTCGATGTCCTGGCCGATTTCAGCGGCGATGGCCTCCAGCGCCTGCGGGTTGTTGACGCCGCGGGCGCCGTGCAGGCGGCGCTGCAGGCGTTGTTGGTCACGGAGCATCAGGTCCGGCAGTTGCTGGGCCAGTGCCGCGAGCGGAGATTTCACCATGGTGTTCCTTGTTGCTGGCAAGCGCCAGACAGGCGCTTGATTCTGAAGAAGTTAGCCTTGCGGGCCATGCTGACCCTATGGTAGCACAGGGCGGCGGATCTCTGGCACCCTTCACGCGGACGGGCGCTTGTTCAATAAAATCGAACATAGATCTCGAAATATTGCGCTTTTACTGATGGGCGTTTGCCCCTACAGTGTGAACCATCAAAGGGCGCGCTGCCCTGACCTGACAAACGAAGGAAGAGACAATGAGCAAAGTTCTGGTACTGAAATCAAGCATCCTGGCGACCTACTCCCAATCAAATCAGCTGGCTGACTTCTTTGTCGAAGAGTGGAAAGCGGCCCATGCAGGTGACGAAATCACCGTGCGTGACCTGGCAGCAGAGCCGATTCCGGTACTGGATGGCGAACTGGTGGGTGCGCTGCGTCCGTCTGACGCCCCGCTCTCCCCGCGTCAGGAGGAGGCACTGGCTCTCTCCAACAAACTGATTGAAGAGTTGCAGGCCCATGACATCGTGGTTATGGCGGCGCCGATGTACAATTTCAATATCCCGACCCAGCTGAAAAACTACTTTGACCTGATTGCCCGTGCTGGCGTCACCTTCCGTTACACCGAAAATGGCCCGGAAGGTCTGGTGAAAGGCAAGCGCGCGGTGATCCTGACCACCCGTGGCGGGATGCACAAAGATACCCCGGCTGACCTGCTCAAGCCTTACCTGAGCCTGTTCCTCGGCTTCATCGGCATCACCGATATCGAGTACGTGTTTGCAGAAGGCATGGGTTACGGCCCGGAAGTCGCCAGCAAATCCCAGGAAGCGGCCAAGGGCGAGATTGCCCAGCTGATCTCCGCCTGATTCACGGCTTCGTGATGCAGAGCGCGCCCAAGGGCGCGCTTTTTTATTTCTTCAGCCACAGGCCATTGAGGCCGCGCACATACTGGCCAGCGGGCGCGCGCTCCACCAGCTTCTGCCCTGCCAGCCCCGCAACGCTCTCCAGTGATACATGATTGCGCGCCGCCAGTTGCTGGTAACGCTCACGGCGCGCCGCGTTAATCTGTGCCGCCAGCGCCTCCGCCTCTGCGTCTGGTGCCACGGCGGCCACGTAACCGCCCAACGTCTCACCCAGCCGCCCCTGCGCCCGCGCCTCATCCAGCGTCAGGGCGTGGGCCGCGCCGCTGCACAGCAGGCACAGCGCCATCAAAAACGTTCTCATCCCCGCTCCTTAAAAGAGATCGCTCTGGCTCTTCAGCAAATTCTCCACATCCTTGTCGAGCTGGATATGGATCTCATGTTCGATTTTTACATTCATGTTGATGGTGATCGGTTGGGCCGGCGTCGCCAGTTCAATGCGCGGCACACAGCCGGCCAGCAACAGCAGGGGCAGCAAACGCCCGGTCAGGGTGATCATGGTTGCGTCCTCGCAGGTTGGGAGAGCCGTTCGGAGAGCCACTCCTGTAAATTGTCGCCGAAGCGCAGGCTGCGCCACAGCTGGAAGATATTCTCCTGATGGTGGTAGTTCAGGATGATGTTACGCCGCTGGGTTTCGCTGGGGCTGATGCCGTCGATGCGGGCCGCAAGCGTCAGCAGGCCAAGGTTGTCCAGGCTGACGTCAGCCGAGGTGCGGCTGATCTCCAGGTAGCGTAACCAGTCCACCACCAGCCGGTTGGTGAAGTTGCCGCTGGCCAGCGCCCGTGCCATTTCGGGAGCCAGCCGAAGGGTCAGCAGGCCGTGGTTGCGTACCCAGCCGCCGTGCACCAGCCAGCGCGGATCCTCCAGGTAGAGCGGCAGTTCGCCATCCACCTTGCCGGACATGGCGAACTGCTTGGGTTTCAGCGCGGTAAACAGTTCGCTCAAATCAATCTGCTCCAACGTGAGTATCGCTGGCTGGTGCTGTGGCAGGCGCAGGGCCGACAGGCTGACCTGCCCGCCCAGCAGCGCCATGCTGACGTTACGCAGGGTCAGCGGCAGATGCTCGCTGTAGGGATAGTTGCCCTGTAGCTCGGCATGGATGTCGCGCACCGTCACCAGATTGTCGAGCCGGCCAATGTGCAGGCTCACCGGTTGCTGCGCGCCAAATTGCCAGCGGTGGTTCTCCAGCCGGTAAGGCAGGACAAAATCGACATCGCTGACCTGCCCATCCTTCAGCCAGGCACCGCCCTGTTCCACCGCCCAGTGGCCGCCAGCCACCAGTCCCTGACCGCGCGCGGCGGAGAAGGCAGTCTGGGCGCGGAACCGCCCCTCACGCAGCACAATCTTCAGCGCCGGATCGAGCAGCGATTGGAAGGCGGTCATTGGTTGCTCCGGCCACCACCCTTCGCCGCGCAACCGCTCGCCATCCCAACGGCCGCGCAGCCGTATCGGCCCAATCGGGTCAGCCGCCAGCGCGCCCTGCCAGAGAAATGCCTGCGGCGACTGCCCCTTCAACGCCAGATCCAGCGTAGCTGGCGGCAAGAAACCACCGCTGCCCAACTGGATCTGGCCGGTGGCGAGCGCCAGCCGCCCGCTCAAGGCGTCAGCCGGGCGCTGCCACACCAGCGGTTCCGCCAGCGTCAGGCGCGGCGCGTGCAGCGTCATCAGCCCGTAGTGCAGCTGGTTAAAACCGGTGGAGAGGGTGTCGATGCCCAGACGTTGCTCCTCCCAGCGCCCTTTACCGCGCATGTCCCAGCGCGCCTGCAACGGCGGCAGGGTGCCATTGCCCCAGAAGTTGAACTGCCAGCGGCCGCTGTCGGGCCAGAAGTGCTGCGCCTTGCCGTCCAGATGCAACTTCACCGCGCCCCAGTAGCGATCGCGTAGCCGCACGATCGCCTGCAACGGGCCACTGACGCCTGCCAGTGACAGTGTCACACCCGCCAGTGGCCAGCGCGCCTCCTCCAGCCGTTGCTGTGCCGAGAGATTGCCCCACGCGCGGGCCAGCGCCCCACTGCGCAACGCCAGCGACGGACTGAGTACCGAGCCGCTGAGATCGGCCGGAATGGAGACCGCCGCCGAAAGCTGTGCGGCATTGGCCTGCCCGGTGAGTTGCAGGTGCAGATCGCTCTCCGCCAGCCCTAACGTGCCCGGCCCGGCCGAGAGCACCACATTGGCGCGGCCATTGTGGCCAGCGGTCACCATGTTCAGCCGCCCTGCAAAACCAGTACGCAGCGTAGCGGCATCCCACCCTGAGAGGGCAAAACTCAGCCCACCCTGTAGCGGCTGGGCGGCGTAGGGCCAGCGCCAGCTGCCCCCTTCGACAGTCAGGCGACGGGCGGAGAGTTGTTGCCACGGCAGTGCCAGCAGCGGTGGCTGGTCGTCACTGGCCGTGACCTGTAGCGTCCCTTGCTCATCCTGCCACGCCAGCCGGGCGTTGAGCGGCGTGGGCACCTGCGCGACCTTCAGCCGCGCGGTGATTTGCCCCTGTTGCGGCAGGCGGTCAAAGGCAACCGGCAACGTGATACTGCCTGTCAGGGCGACGGGTTCCGCCATGCCAGCCAGGGTCACGGCGAACTGGGAGAGGGTCAGGCGCGGCCCCTGTAGATCGGCTGCCAGCGCCAGCCGGGTGCCGGCCCGGAAGTGCAGGTGCTGGCCGCGCGCGTCACTGCTGAAGGTCAAACGACCGGCGTAGGGCTGCCAGGGGGTCAGGGAGAAGCGGTCAATCGCCAGCTCCAGCGCTGGCAGGCGTTGCTGCCAGGCCGCCAACGAGAAGGGTGCGCCCTGCCCGCCACTGGCTGGCAGGCGGCTGAAGCAGGCGCTGTCGAGGGTCAGTTGCCGCGCTGTGATGATCCAGCGCTGCGCCTGATGGCGCACGCGCAAGCCAGAGAGGGAGGCCAGCGTGCAGCCCTGCGCCATAAACCGGGCGGCCGGGAGCCGCAATCCGTGCCGGCCAAGGCCCAGCGGGGCGTCAAACACCAGTTGCGTGCCAGCCGGCAACCAGTTCTGCGCCACGCGCGGCAGCCACTGAGGCAGGGTCATCCAACCCGTCGCGCCTGTCACTGCCAGCCCAGTCACCCCCAACGCCAGCGCCCTCCATCCTTTTCCCATCACCTGTCCTGTTTTTTCCCAAAAACGCTGCAAGATACCATACTTAACACCATTCCTCTGCCAGCGCACGGCGACGATGCCGAAAAGGCAGCAACCGATGGTGGCAACCGGCCGCATCTGGTAGTTTCACAGTAGACTTTTATTATTGGCTTACGGTAGGAGAGCAGCGATGAAGATGGCGATCTACAGTACCAAACACTACGACCGCAAATATATGGAGCTGGTGAACCAGCGCTTTCACTTTGAACTGGCATTTTTTGACTTTCTGCTGACGCCGGTGACGGCCAAGAACGCCGTGGGCTGTGAGGCAGTCTGTATTTTCGTTAATGATGACGCCAGCCGCGAGGTGCTGGAGGATTTGGCATCCCAGGGGGTGAAGGTGCTGGCGTTGCGCTGTGCTGGCTTCAATAACGTCGATCTTGATGCCGCCCGCGAGCTGGGCATCCAGGTGGTGCGGGTGCCAGCCTACTCCCCGGAGGCGGTGGCCGAGCACGCCGTCGGGCTGATGATGACCCTCAACCGCCGCATCCACCGTGCCTACCAGCGCACCCGCGACGCCAATTTCGCGCTGGATGGGCTGATCGGTTTCAATATGCACAACCGCACCGCCGGTGTTATCGGCACGGGCAAGATTGGGCTGGCAACCATGCGCATTCTGAAGGGGTTCGGCATGAAGCTTCTGGCCTATGATCCCTACCCGACGCCGCAGGCGCTGGAAATTGGCGCGGAGTATGTCGATCTCGATACGCTCTACGCTCAGTCGGACGTTATCACCCTGCACTGCCCAATGACGCCGGAGAACCACCACCTGCTGAATGCCAATGCCTTCCGCAAGATGAAAAACGGCGTGATGATCATCAATACCAGCCGCGGTGGGCTGATTGACTCCACTGCCGCCATTGAGGCGCTCAAGCAGCAGAAGATTGGCGCGCTGGGAATGGATGTGTATGAGAACGAGCGCGATCTGTTTTTCGAGGACAAGTCCAATGACGTGATTCAGGACGACGTCTTCCGCCGTCTCTCCGCCTGCCACAATGTGCTGTTTACCGGCCATCAGGCGTTCCTGACCGAGGAGGCGCTGACCAGCATCGCGGAGACCACATTGCAAAATGTGGCGCAGCTCGCGAGCGGCCAGCCCTGCCCCAATTTGCTGACCAAGGAGCCTTAATTAGCCGGGCAGCCGCCGCGCATCAGCGCCCACTCTTCGCACTGCTTGCCGTTCGGCAGTTGGCACATGCCGATGGTGCTGCCATCCAACTGGCGCGCCAGCGTCAGTTGGCCTCCCACCCGGCCACAGTTCAGCGAGGCCGGGTTTGCCCGGTTAAGGTGGGCACTGGTGCCCTGCTGCGCCGGCTCATCGGCATACTGCATATCATCTTCATGACTGCTGCATCCAGTCAGTGCGAGTAAAGTGCCTGCGAATAATAGACCGGCGGCGAATTTCATTGGCCTGCTCCTGCATCGGGGTAAAGGAATGGGCGGCGCCCCGACGGCATGACAGGGATACGCCAGCGCTATTTTTAGCGCCCTTTACGGCGGGAGTAAATATGCAAACGGCGATAAAAAAGAATAATCAATTCTCCCTGCTCTTAAAAATAGTTACGTCCCCTGACAACCCGCTAACACCCTACCCGCCAGACATGCGAGCTACCCACCCAAGATCAAGCGCTTAGCCGATGCGGAATCTGGTGTGAGGAATGTCCGAAAAGCATTGCCAGCTATTTTCGGGGCGTCGCCCTGGAAGCGGCGTCACGCGCGGCTTGTGGTAACATTTTATTTCCGCTGACTAAGCCGGACGCCCGTGCAGGCATTTATTTTAGTTGCGGTAATTATCCGCTTTTATATAGTTCCTGAGCTAAGTAATTAGCATCCACTGTTTTTCAGTTAAATACTGACTGTTTTTCTGCCGGCGAAACCTGATCCTTTCGCCGGACTTTTTTCCCCGTCGCCCTTTTATGGTTATCCAATTGGCCTGCCCGCCGGGGTTTACCTGTTCGACAACCCCACCTTTGAACGCCCTTTTCGCCTGTACCGCCACCTTATGGGGTCTCCTTTCCCTGAACCGGGCATCATGACAAAGCCGTTCAATTTATAGTATGTTGTAATTAATTGTCGAATGACCGGCGCAATCGCCCATTTTCCTCCCTGCCAGAGCAAAAACGCGCTGGCATTCGCCGTGGCAATCCGTACCATACAGCGCATTAGACACTTTCAGACTCTCCCGGCTCACTGGCCCGCATTGTGGCGGCTGAGCGTGACAACTATGCAAGAGAAACACGTGGTTAATCAAAAAGAACAGTACAACCTGAACAAGTTGCAGAAACGCCTGCGCCGCAACGTGGGCCAGGCCATCGCCGACTTCAATATGATTGAAGAGGGTGACCGCATCATGGTGTGCCTCTCCGGCGGCAAAGACAGCTACACCATGCTGGAAATCCTGATGAACCTGCAACAGAGCGCGCCAGTGAACTTCTCGCTGGTGGCGGTCAACCTCGACCAGAAACAGCCGGGCTTCCCGGAGCATGTGCTGCCCGCCTATCTGGAGCAGTTGGGCGTCGAGTACAAGATTGTGGAAGAGAACACCTACGGCATCGTCAAAGAGAAGATCCCGGAAGGCAAGACCACCTGCTCGCTCTGCTCGCGCCTGCGTCGCGGCATTCTTTACCGCACCGCCACCGAGCTGGGTTGTACCAAGATCGCGCTGGGCCACCACCGTGATGACATGGTGCAGACCCTGTTCCTCAACATGTTCTACGGCGGCAAGCTGAAAGGGATGCCCCCAAAACTGATGAGCGACGATGGCAAGCATGTGGTGATCCGCCCGCTGGCCTACTGCCGCGAGAAGGACATTGAGCGTTTCGCGGAGGCCCGCGCCTTCCCGATCATCCCGTGTAACCTGTGCGGTTCGCAGCCTAACCTGCAACGCGCAGTGATCAAAGAGATGCTGCGTGACTGGGATAAGAAATACCCTGGCCGCGTGGAGACCATGTTCAGCGCCATGCAGAATGTGGTGCCGTCGCACCTGGCCGATCATAACCTGTTTGATTTCCGCAGCATCCGCCACGGTAGCGCGGTAATTGACGGCGGCGACTTGGCCTTCGACCGTGAAGATCTGCCGGCACAGCCAGTGGGTTGGCAGGGCGATGAGGAGGAGCCAGTGATGGCTGAGCGCCTCAACGTGCTGGAAATAAAATAACCTGCTGAGGGTGGGAAAAGGCGCACTGCGGTGCGCCTTTTTTATGCCTGTTTGCCGAATAAGAGGCAAAAAAAAGCCGGTCAGAGACCGGCTGGTACGAATTAAATGTGCTATGCAGTAATTCTAAAGTAAGAAATAAGACAATATGGAGCGCAACGCCCATCGCTTGGCGTTGCATTCACCTGCGAGAGAGATAGTGCCTGATTCCGCAGGCCGTCATTTTGATTTCGCTCAATATTGGGGCCGATTGTCTGGTTATAGCCACTTGCTGCGCTTCAGCCACCACGCTACGCCCACCACCAGCAGCACCAGCAACAGGCAGAAGGTGGCGAAACCGTAGGGCGAGTTGCCGCCGGGAATGCCGCCGAGGTTGACGCCAAACAGCCCGGTCAGGAAGGTGGTCGGCAGGAAGATCATTGCCAGCAGCGACATGGTGTAGGTGCGGCGGTTCATCGCATCCGCCATCAAGTTGGCGATCTCATCGGTCAGCACCGCCGTGCGCGCCACGCTGGCATCCAAATCGTCAAGGCCGCGCCCCAGGCGATCGGCGATCTCCTGCATCCGGCGGCGGTCATCCTCACTCATCCACGGCAGGCGCTCACTGGCCAGCCGGGTGAAGACATCGCGCTGGGGCGCCATGTAACGGCGTAGCACAATCAGCTGTTTACGCAGCAGCGCCATCTGCCCGCGCTCCGGGATCTGCTGGTCCAGCACCCCGTCTTCCATGTCGATGATCTTGTCATGCAGATCCTCGATGAACTCGCTGGCGTGCGCCGTCAGTGCATCACACAGCTCAATCAGCCAGGTGCCACTGTTGACCGGGCCACTGCCCTTCTTCAGGTCATCCAGCACATCGTCAATCGAGTAGACCTTGCGGTGGCGGGTGGTGACGATCAGCTTGTCGGTGATATAGACCCGGATGGTGACCAGCTGGTCTGGCCGGGAGTCGGGGTTGAAATTGATGGTGCGCAGGGTGATCAGGGTGCCGTCACCCATTCGCGTCACGCGTGGGCGCATACTCTCGCCACCGAGGGCGTCGCGTACCGTGTCCGGCAACAGCGGCGTGGTGCTGAGCCACTGGCCGCTGGCGGGCAAGGCGTAATCAAGGTGGATCCAGCAGGGTTTGTCGCTGGTGATGGCGCTTTCGGGGTCGATCGGCACCGCCCCACCCTTGCCGTCCAGCTGGTAAGCATAGACCGCGTCTGATATTTGAAGTTGTTTGCCGCTAATGACGTCCACGTATTTCACCTAGATAGTGTCTGCCGGGCGGCCACTGCGCCGCCGGCCTTTTTCTCTATTTTAGCGTTAAGTGCTTGAGACGCAACGCAACCGCCCGCAGAGAAGTGTGAGCGGGTGTGGCGAATGTCACTGGGGCCGCCGTGCGGCCCCGGTTTCTCAATGCTTCAGGATATAGAGGGTATGGCTGTAGGCCACATCCTCTGGGTTGGTGATGGGATACCCCTTGACCCACGGCTTGATCAGCCGGCCATTGGTGTACTGGTAAATGGGCGCGATGGGTGCCTGTGTGGCGATGATCTGTTCGGCCTGATTATAGGCCTGATTGCGTGCCGACAAATCAGTCTCGTTGGCGGCCTGACTGATGGCTTTGTCATAGGCCGAATCGCTAAAGCGCGCAATGTTGCCCGGCTGGTTCGAGGTCAGCAGCGACAGGAAGGTGGAGGCCTCGTTGTAGTCGCCAACCCAGGAGGCACGCACCACATCAAAGTCGCCGCTGTTACGGCTATCGATGTAGGCTTTCCACTCCTGATTGACCAGCTTCACCTCCACCCCCAGTTTCTTCTTCCACATGGAGGCCACCGCGATGGCGATCTTCTGGTGATTCTCGGAACTGTTGTAGAGCAGCGAGAGATGCAGCGGCCGTCCGGGGCCATAGCCAGCGGCCGCCAGCAGGGTTTTCGCCTGCGCATCCAGCTCTGGCTGGCTCATCTGTTGCAGCGGGCCGGGTTCGGCGCGGAAGCCCGCGGTGACATCCGGGGTAAAGTGCCACGCCGGTTTCTCACCGGTGCCGAGCACCTTCTCTGCGATGATGCGGCGGTCAATGGCAAAGGAGAGCGCCAGCCGCACCCGCGCGTCGTTGGTCGGCGCGCGCCGGGTGTTGAAGGCGTAGTAGTAGGTGCCGAGCTGGTCTGGGGTGTAGACCTGACCGGGGATCTCCTTAAGCAGCTTTTGGTAGAGGTTTTTTGGGAAGGACTCGGTGATATCGATGTCGCCCGCCAGATAGCGCTTGGTGGCGCTGGACTCCTGATTAATCGGCATCAGCGTCACTTTGGTCAACACCGTGTGCGCGTGATCCCAGTAGTGCGGGTTCGGCACCAGCACCAGCTTCTCATTCACCACCCGCTGTTGCAGCATGAAGGCACCGTTGCCGACCAGATTGCCCACCTTGGTCCACGCATCGCCATACTTCTCCACCGTTGCCTTGTGCACCGGGAAGAGGTTGAAGCTCGCCAGCAGGTTGACAAAATAGGGCACCGGCCGACTGAGGCGCACGCGCAGGGTGTGGTCATCCATCGCCGTGACGCCCAGCCGGGCTGGCGGCAGTTTGCCAGCGGTGATGGCGTCGGCATTCTCCAGCCCCGCCAACGCGGCAAACCACGCACCAGTGGCGTGGGTGGCGGGGTCCACCAGCCGCTGCCAGCTGTAGACAAAGTCGTGGGCGGTGACGGGATCGCCATTCGACCAGCGCGCATCGCGGCGCAGGGTGAACAGGAACTCGCGGTTGTCCTGCGTCTGCCAGCTCTCCGCCACGCCGGGAATGGCCTTGCCGTCGGCGTCCTGATTCACCAGCCCCTCAAACAGGTCGCGTGCCACCTGCGCCTCCGGCAGGCCGACGGCTTTCATCGGGTCGAGGGAGGCGGGTTCATCCTTGATGTGGCGCACTACCTCCTGCTTCTCCGCCAGCACAGTACCGGGCGGTACCGTCGCCGCGCCAGCCAGCCCGGCCACTGCCAGCAGCGCGGCGCTGCCGAGAATCATGTTACGTTTTGCCATTCCTTGTTACTCCGGCTTGTGAAATGTCTCCTTTGCCAGTTGTACCACTCTCGCCGCGACGACTGAACAAAAATTCCCGACTATTCCGTGCCTTCCGCCATTGGGTGATGAATTTTGCGAGCCGGCTGGCATCCGCGCTGCAAGAAAAGGCTGTTTCCCCCTCAGGAACAGGCGTAAATAGAGGGAGGCCCTTTAAGAGGAGACACAGGTGACACTACTAAAATTGCGCAGCGAGCGTGGCCCGCTGCCAAATAAAGGGGTGGAGTATGGCCGGTCAGTGCTCGGCGCGCCGCTGCTCTACTTTCCCGCCAGCCACTTGACGCCCGAGACCGGCCTGATTCTGGCTGGCACCCACGGCGATGAGGGGGCCGCCGTGGTCGCCCTCTCCTGCGCCCTGCGCGCCCTGCTGCCGGGCCAGCAGCGCCACCATGTCATTCTGGCGGCCAACCCGGATGGCTGCCAGCTAGGGCTGCGCGCCAATGCCAATGGCGTGGATCTCAACCGCAACTTCGCCAGCGACAACTGGCGGTCGGGTGATACCCACTATCGCTGGAACAGTTATGCGCCAGAGCGCGACGTGCGCCTCTCCTCCGGTGATGCCCCCGGCTCTGAGCCAGAGACGCAGGCGCTCTGCGCGCTGATTGCCCAGCTGTCGCCGCGCTGGGTGGTGTCGCTGCATGAGCCGCTGGCCTGTGTCGAAGACCCGGACAGCACCGCGCTGGCCGGCTGGCTGGTGCAGGCGTTTGACCTGCCGCTGGTCGCCAGCGTCGGCTATGCGACGCCCGGCTCGTTCGGCAGTTGGTGTGTTGAACGCGAACTGCCCTGTATCACGCTGGAGTTGCCGCCCATCTCCGCCGATGAGGCGAGCGAGCGCTACCTGTCAGCGCTGGTGGGGCTGTTGCAGCACGACTAGCGGGTCAGGTCGATGCCGCCGCGGTGGAACGCCAGCCGGGGTTCCGCGTCGGTCTCCAGCCAGGTCGGCCCGTCAAGATCCAGGAAGCGCGCGCCGGGTGCTAGCGGCAGGGCGGCACGGATGGCGCGTGAGGTGCAGAGCATACAGCCGAGCATCAGCTCCAGCCCCTGCGCGCGTGCCTGCTGCGCCAGCTCCAGCGCCGCCGTCAGCCCGCCCGCCTTGTCGAGCTTGATGTTCACCATCTGGTAGCGCCCCGCCAACGCTGGCAGGTCGGCGGCGGTGTGGCAACTCTCATCGGCGCAGATTGGCAGTGGATGAATGAAGTTGGCCAGCGCGCCATCCTCACCGGCTGGCAGCGGCTGCTCCAGCATCAGCACGCCCAAATCCGCCAGCAGCTGGCAACGCGCCGCCAGCCCCTCCGCCTGCCAGGACTCATTGGCATCGACGATCAGTGCCACCTCCGGCACCGCCGAGCGGATCGCCACCAGCCGCTCGGCAATCAGCCGGTCATCCAGCTTGATCTTGAGCAGGGTCACGCCGTTGTCGCGCAGGGCGGCGGCGGAGCCAGCCATCTCCTCCGGTGAGCCAATCACTACGGTCTGCGCGGTGCTGACGGCGGGCACCGGGGCGATGCCGGTGCGCTGCCAGAGGGTTTCGCCGCTGCGCGCGCACTCCAGGCTCCAGAGCGCCGAGTCCAGCGCATTGCGTGCCGCGCCGGGCGGCAGCAGTTGCTGCAATTGCTGGCGATCCGCGCCGCGCTCCACCGCCGCCACCGCGCCAGCCAGCTGCGCCATCACCGACGCCTCGCTCTCGCCATAGCGCGGATAGGGCGTGCACTCACCCACCCCACGCCAGCCCTGCTCCTCAATCTCCACCACCACCACGCGCGCGTCAGTGCGGCGGCCTCGGGCAATCACAAAGGCCGAATGCAACGGCCAGGCTTCCGGGTAGTAACGCAGGGTTCTCATAGTGGCTCCATTTTGAATGCTCTTTTAAGCATGGCCGATTCCTTCGCACAGACAAGGTATTAGCAAACTTTATATACCCAAGCCTGGAGCGATCCCTTATATTGGGGGCCAGTGTTAAACACTTGTAAAAGGATGGCAACATGACACAAACCGTACACTTCCAGGGCAACCCGGTGCCCGTTACCGGTACCCTGCCGCAGTCTGGAGAGCAGGCGGACGCCTTTACGCTGGTCGCGAAGGATCTGTCTGATGTGGCGCTGAGCAACTTTGCCGGCAAGCGCAAGGTGCTGAACATTTTCCCTAGCATTGATACCGGCGTCTGCGCCGCGTCCGTGCGCAAGTTCAACCAGCTCGCCAGCGGCCTCGACAACACCGTGGTGCTCTGCATCTCTTCGGATCTGCCGTTTGCCCAGTCACGCTTCTGCGGCGCGGAGGGGCTGAGCAATGTGGTCACCCTCTCCACCCTGCGCGGCGGTGACTTCAAGCAGGCCTATGGCGTGGAGATCAGCGAAGGCCCGCTGGCCGGTCTGGCTGCCCGTGCCGTGGTGGTGCTGGATGAGCAGGACAAAGTGATCTACAGCCAGTTGGTGGATGAGATTACGACCGAACCGGACTACGACGCCGCGCTGGCCGCGCTGAAGTAAGCCCGTTTCTGACAAAAAAAGAGAGGGCTTATGCCCTCTCTTTTTTTATTCTTCCGCGTCACCGCCGCGTTTGTTGCCCAGCCCATACTCGCGCAGCTTGTTGGCGATGGCGGTATGGGAGACCCCCAGCCGCTTCGCCAACTTGCGGGTACTGGGGTAGGAGCGGTAGAGGCGCGTCAGTACCGAACGCTCAAAGCGCTTGCTGATCTCATCCAGTGAGCCATCCAGCGCCTCCTCGCTCATCGCCAGGTCGCTGTCAAACTCCGGCAGCGCGATATCCTGCGGCCGCAGCTCATGCCCCTCCAGCTGGGTCAGGGCGCGGTAGATGGCGTTCTTTAACTGGCGCACGTTGCCCGGCCAGCCATAATGGGTCAGGAAGGCGGCCAGCCCTGCCGCCAGTTTCGGCCGCGCCACCCCCTGCTCATCGGCAAAGCGTGCCACGAACAGCTCCGTCAGCGGCATGATGTCCGCCGGACGCTCGCGCAGCGGTGGCAGGTTGAGGGTCAGCACGTTGAGGCGGTAGTAGAGATCCTCACGGAACTCGCCGCGCTGCACCAGCTCCAGCAGGTTTTTCTGCGTGGCGCAGATCACCCGCACGTCGACGTGCACCTCATGCTCCTCACCGACACGGCGGAACGTGCCGTCATTGAGGAAGCGCAGCAGCTTGATCTGCATCCGTGGCGACATCTCGCCAATCTCATCCAGCAGCACGGTGCCGCCGTTGGCCTGCTCGAAGAAGCCCTTCTTGCCCTCCAGGGCGTTCGGGTAGGCACCGGCGGCATAGCCAAACAGCTCGCTCTCTACCACGTCATCCGGCAGCGAGGCGCAGTTGAGGCCAAGGAACGGCTGCTTGCCGCGCGGGCTACGCAGGTGGCAGGCGCGCGCCAGCAGATCCTTGCCGGTGCCGGTGTCGCCGATAATCAGCAAGGGCGCGTCGAGCATCGCCAGCTTGCGCGCCTGATCCAGCACCTGCCGCATCTTCGGGCTGACGGCCACAATGTGGTTGAACTCGCTGTCATCATTGACCGCCAGGTTCTGCAACTGCCGCCCCATGCGGGCGGTGGATTTCAGCATCACCACCGCACCGACCGCCGCCGGGGCGCGGTTTTCGTCATCCAGGTGGATCGGGGTGATCTCCAGCAGGAAGTCCTGATTGCGGATCACCACCCGCTCGGATTGGGTCTGCACCCGCTCCTGCTCCAGCCAGCGGGTGAAGTTGAAGCCGCCAATCAGGCTGGCAGCAGTGTGGTTGCGGATTTTATCCTCATCCAGCCCGAACAGCGCCTGCGCCGCCGGGTTGGCCTGCTCCATCTTGCCGCGCATGTCGATGGAGAAGACCGGCTCCGGCATCGACTCCAGCAGCGCGCGCAGGGCGCGGTGCTCGCGCTCCGAGGGCAAAAACGGCACGGTGCGCACGTCGGTTACGCCGTCAATGCGGCGGATCTCGGCCATCAGGGCGCGGAAGGTATCGAAATCAAGCTGGGCAAAATTGAGGTAGATGCGGCCAATTGGCGCAATCTCGATGCCCTGCAAATCGATGCGGCGCAGCACCAGCAGATCGAGCAGTTCCCGGGCCAGACCCAGGCGGTCCTCACAAAATACTTCCAAACGCATTGGCATACCTTCCAGCAGGATCAGAATCACTTCCGGCATCATACTCCTCCCGTCGCGCCGGAAGAAGTTATCTGTCACAAAATGTTGACACAATAACCAGAGTTTTAAACTGGATGCCTACTATTGCGCCTGATGGCGAGATTTCACACCATAAATTGCGCCTTTTTTGACAGGATGCGCGGCCAATCCCCTGCCAGCCGCGTCAAGTTTGCAGGACTGTGACTGTCACGGGAAGCATACGCCCGCTCAGGCCGCCGAATCTGGCTGGCCAAAGGCGCGCAATACTTCCCCTTCCATCCGGTAGCGTACCCATTCGCTCTGCGCCACCGCACCAAGGCGCTCATAGAAGTCGATGGCTGGCTGGTTCCAGTCCAGCACGCTCCACTCCAGCCGGCCACAGCCGCGCGCCACGGCCAGTTGGGCCACCCGCTTCAGCAGCGTTTTGCCCGCGCCAGTGCCGCGGAAATTGGGGGAGATGTAGAGATCTTCCAGGTAGATGCCGTTGCGGCCAAGCCAGGTGGAGTAGCTGGTGAAGAAGACCGCGTAGCCAGCCACCTTCCCCTCCACCTCACAGATCAGCGCCTCGGTGTGGCTGTCCGGCCCAAACAGCGAGGCGGCGATGCCGGCCTCATCGGTCACCACCTCATGCGGGGCTTTTTCATATACCGCCAGCTCAACAATCATGTTGTAGATGGCGGCGGCGTCACGCACTTCAGCGGGGCGGATTGTAATCTCCATGGTATTTCTCCTTTAACGGGCATTGAAAGGCAGACAGGGTAAACAGGAGCGCCACTGAAATACAGGAAAATCACCCTCACGCCGCGCGCGGATGATCGCGCCGGGCGAATCTGCTACCATCCGCTCACTCTCAGATTCAGAACGGCTTTGACTATGAAGTTTATCTCTTTCAACATCAATGGGCTGCGCGCCCGCCCGCACCAGCTTGCTGCCCTTATCGAACAGCACCAGCCAGACGTTATCGGCCTGCAGGAGACCAAGGTGCACGATGACATGTTCCCGCTGGAGGAGGTGAGCCGCCACGGTTACCACGTCTTCTACCACGGCCAGAAAGGCCACTACGGCGTGGCGCTGCTGAGCCGTGAGGCACCGCTGGCGGTGCGCCGCGGTTTCCCGACCGATGATGAAGAGGCGCAGCGCCGCATCATTATGGCGGACTTCCAGACCAGCCAGGGCGTGCTGACGGTGATCAACGGTTACTTCCCACAGGGCGAGAGCCGCGACCACCCCACCAAGTTCCCGGCCAAAGAGAAGTTCTACCGCGACTTGCAGAGCTACCTTGAGCACTCCCTCTCCACTGATAACCCGGTGCTGGTGATGGGCGACATGAACATCAGCCCCACCGATCTGGACATCGGCATCGGTGAAGAGAGCCGCAAGCGCTGGCTGCGTGGCGGCAAGTGCTCCTTCCTGCCGGAAGAGCGCGAGTGGATGGCGCGCCTGCAGAGCTGGGGGCTGGTGGACACCTTCCGCGCCGCCCACCCGGAGGTCAACGACCGCTTCTCCTGGTTCGACTACCGCTCACGCGGCTTTGATGAAAACCGCGGGCTGCGCATCGATCTGGTGATGGCCAACGCCCCCCTGGCGGCGCGCTGCATCGCCACCGGCATCGACTACGACATCCGTGCGATGGAGAAGCCCTCTGACCATGCGCCGGTATGGGCAGAGTTCGCGCTGTAATTCGGGAGAGGCGATGAGATCGATTAATGTGGTGGCGGGCATTCTGGAGCGCGACGGCCTGCTGCTGCTGGCGCAACGGGATGGCTCGCGCGATCAGCCTGGGCGCTGGGAGTTTCCCGGCGGCAAGGTGGAGCCGGGCGAGAGCCAGCCACAGGCGCTGGCGCGCGAACTGGCCGAGGAGCTGGGCATCGAGGCCGAGGTGGGTGAGTATGTCGCCAGCGAGTGCTGGCAACAGGGCGACCGGGAGATCCGCCTGCACGCCTGGCGGGTGCCGGTCTGGCACGGGACGCTGCGCCTGAGTTGCCATCAGGCGCTGGTGTGGGTCACGCCGGAGCAGGCCGCACACTACGACCTGCCCCCGGCAGACATTCCGCTGCTGGCGGCCTGGCGCGCCCACACCGGGCGCTAAAACCTACTTCACCCGTTGCCAGATCAGATCATTGGTGCCCACGACCTGCGGGTCGCGGGCGCACTGCAACAGCTCCCCCTCCACCTTCAGCAACGCCCCCTCGGAGTAACGCTCATCCTGGTAGACGCAGCAACGCGTGCAGGGCGGGCTGTTGGACGCCCCGCCCCAGCCATCCAGTGACACCACCGCATCGACATTGCCCGTCGTGCCAGTGCCGGTGGCTGGCTCCTCGTGGCGATGCGCCGACGCGGGCAGCGCCAGCATCAGTGCCGCGCCGCCAAGCGCCATCAATTGCCAGATTTTCATCCCTTCTCCTTTGCTTTGGTCGGTTTGGCGCTGCGGGGTTTGCGCTTCTTGCCCGCTGAGGGCGCAGGTGGCAGCCGGCGGAAGGCCGGTGACGCGCCGTTCTGTTTGGCCTGCTGAATCAGATCCTGCAACGTCGCTTCCAGCGGCTGCATGAACTCCTGATAACGGCAGCTCTTTTCACTGATTTTGGTCAGCGTCGCCTCCCAGTTGGCGGTCATGTCCGGCCGGGCGGCAATGTCCGGCAATGAGTGGATCAGCGCCCGCCCGGTCTCGCTGGCATGGATAAAGCGCCCCTGCTTGTGCAGGAAGGCGCGCTTGAACAGCAGCTCAATGATGCCAGCGCGCGTGGCCTCGGTGCCCAGCCCATCGGTGGCGCGCAGAATCTTCTTCAGCGCCTTGTCCTGCACAAAGCGCGCGATGCCGGTCATCGCTGACAGTAGGGTCGCGTCGGTGAAGGGGCGCGGTGGCTGCGTCTGGCGCTCTACCACCTCGCCACGCTCACACTGTAGCGTGTCGCCCTTTGCCACCACCGGCAGCGGCGCACCCTCATTCTCATCATCGCGCTCCTTTGCCCCCAGCAGCGCCCGCCAGCCCGCCTCGGCCAGGAAGCGCGCCTTGGCGACAAACACCCCGCCAGCGATCTCGAGGTCAATGACGCACTTGCGATAGACCGCGTCGGCGCAGAACTGCATCAGGTACTGGCGCGCAATCAGCTGGTAGACCCGCGCCTCGTCCTGGCTCAGCGACACCGCGCTGCTGCGGGCGGTAGGGATGATGGCGTGGTGGGCATCCACCTTTTTGTCATCCCAGCAACGATTGCGCCGGTTGCTGTCCACCGCGGGCTGCGGCAGCAGGTCACGGGCATGCACGCCGATCGCCTTCAGCACGCCCTGTCGGCCAGCAAAGTGCTCCTCCGGCAGGTAGCGGCAGTCAGAGCGCGGATAGGTGATCAGTTTGTGCGTCTCATACAGCCGCTGGCAGGCGTCCAGCACCTGTTGCGCACTCAGGCCAAAACGCTTGGCCGCCTCAATCTGTAACGCCGACAGCGAGAACGGCAGCGGCGCTGTTTCCGACTCACGCTTGTCGCTGTAGCCGGTCACCTGCGCCGGCTGGCCCTCGATACGCTTCACCACATGCTCTGCCAGCGGGCGGTGCAGCAGGCGACCCTCCTCATCCTGGTACGGCTCGCAGGCGTCACTCGGCTGCCAGAGGGCGGTGAAGCGCTCCTCGGCCGGTGTGACGATGTGCGCCTTGACCTCAAAGAAGTCCTTCGGCACGAAGTTCTCGATCTCCTCATCGCGCCGCACCACCAGCCCCAGCACCGGCGTCTGCACCCGGCCAACTGACAGCACGCCGTCGTAACCGGCGTTGCGCCCCAGCAGCGTGTAGGCGCGGGTCATGTTGATGCCGTAGAGCCAGTCGGCGCGCGACCGCGCCAGCGCTGAGACGCAGAGCGGCACAAAGTCGCGGTTATCGCGCAGCCGCTCCACCGCGCGCGTCACCGCCTGCGGGTTGAGGTCATTGATCAGGCAGCGCTTCGCCTGCTGGCGCTTCTCCGGGGCCAGTTCGAGGTACTCCAGCACCTCATCCACCAGCAACTGCCCCTCGCGATCCGGGTCGCCAGCGTGGATCACTTCGTCAGCCTGCTTCAGCAGGCCCTTGATCACATTCAGCTGCTTGGTGACGGATGGGCGCGGCTGCAACAGCCACTTTTGCGGGATGATCGGCAGATCCGCCAGCGACCACCGGGCGTAGCGCTCATTGTAGGCATCTGGCTGCGCGGTCTCCAGCAGGTGGCCAATGCACCAGGTCACCACCTGGTCATTGCCACAGGCAATATAGCCGTCACCTTTGCGGTGCGGCTTGGGCAGGACGTCCGCGATGGCGCGCCCCAAACTCGGTTTTTCAGCAATAAACAACCGCATCAGTCACCTGCGGCCGGGCAGTCAGCCGCCACAGGCGGCCTATTCAGGGGAAACAGTCTCATCTCCACTCCTTCAGGATTGAGCAATTGGCATAGGATAACGGCTGGCGGGCGGATTGGTAAGGGATGGGCAGCCCATGTGGAACGGGCCGCGCATTTTGCCAGCGGCCACACAGGCGGCCGCTGGGTTTAGAGGTAGCTGACGAACTGGCTGCTGTCCGGCGGCACCACGTGGGTCGCCGATTTGAGCTGCGGCGTGCCCAGGTAGAGGAAGCCAACAATCTCATCCTCCTCCTCACAGCCAAACGCGGCGCGCACGCCCTCATCTTCCGTCCAGGCACCGGAGCGCCAGATGCCGTTGAAGCCTTGGGCCAGCGCCGCCATCTGCATCGCCTGTACCGCACAACCGGCGGACACCACCTGTTCCCACTTCGGCACTTTCTGGCTCTCTTTGCAGTGTGCCACGACCGTGATGATCATGGGTGCGCGGAACGGAGCCTGCGTCGCCTTCTCCACGCCCTTCTCATCCATCCCCTCGGCCACTGCGGCATTGTGCAGGATCTGGCTGAAGCGGTTGAGTCCGTCATTCTCGACGATCACAAAGCGCCAGGGTTGCAGGCCGCCGTGGTCTGGCGCGCGCAGCCCGGCGTGGATAATGTTTTGCAGCACCTCCCCCGCCGGGGCCGGGGCCGCCAGACGTGAGGCCGAGCGGCGGTTCAACAACAGATCTAAAGCATCCATGGGTTTCTCCTGATGACCATTTGCATGTGCGCCACGTTAACATAGGTTATAAGTGTGTTACCACTGACAGCCATCCGCCCACACAGCTGCAACAGGAAGAGACGATTTAAAGCTGACTTTTTTCCGGTGGGTCATTAGGATAGCAACACTTTTTCCCCTTATTGGAGTTCCCATGCGCACATTGTGGCGAATTATCGCCGGTTTCTTCAGGTGGACCTGGCGCCTGCTCAACTTTATCCGGGAATGCATTCTCAACCTGTTCCTGATCCTGCTGATTCTGGTGGCGGTCGGCATCTATTTCCAGTTGCAGCCGAAGCCCGCAGAAAACCTCACCAAGGGCGCACTGCTGGTGGATCTCAGCGGCAGCGTGGTGGACAAGCCCTCGGTCAACAATAAGCTGCGCCAGTGGGGCCGCGAGCTGCTGGGGGCCTCCAGCGGACGGTTGCAGGAGAACTCGCTGTTTGATCTGGTGGAGACCCTGCGTCAGGCCAAAACCGACCCGAATATCACTGGGCTGGTGCTCTCGCTGAATGACTTCACCGGCACCGATCAGGCCTCGCTGAACTACATTGGCAAGGCGCTGCGTGAGTTCCGCGACAGCGGCAAGCCGGTCTATGCCATCGGCGACAGCTATAACCAGACCCAATACTACCTGGCCAGCTACGCCACCAAGATCTTCCTGTCGCCGCAGGGCACGGTCGATCTGCATGGTTTCGCCACCAATACCCTCTACTATAAGTCCCTGCTCGACAAGCTGAAGGTGAGCACCCATATCTTCCGCGTCGGCACCTATAAGTCGGCGGTCGAGCCGATGATCCGCGACGATATGTCGCCAGCCGCGCGTGAGGCGGACAGCCGTTGGGTCGGTGGATTGTGGCAGAACTACCTGAACACCGTGGCGGCCAACCGCCAGCTGACCCCAGCCCAGCTCTTCCCCGGCGCGGGTGGCGTGTTGCAGGGCCTGCAAGCGGTGAATGGCGATACCGCACAGTATGCGCTGAAGAACAAGCTGGTCGATGAACTGGCGAGCCGTGCGCAGGTCGAGCGCGAACTGACTAAGGCGTTCGGCTGGGACAAGCGCCAGAACGATATCAATGCAGTCAGCATCTACGACTACCAGCCTGCGCCGCAGCCCACCAACACCCAGCCGCAGATTGCGGTGATCTTCGCCAATGGTGCCATCATCGACGGCCAGGAAGAACCCGGCTCCGTCGGGGGCGATACCACCGCGGCCCAGATCCGCCAGGCGCGTCTGGATGACAAAATCAAGGCCATCGTGCTGCGCGTCAACAGCCCCGGCGGCAGCGTCAGCGCCTCTGAGGTGATTCGCGAGGAGCTGGCCGCCGCACGCGCCGCCGGCAAACCGGTGGTGGTATCCATGGGCGGCATGGCGGCCTCCGGTGGCTACTGGATCTCAACGCCCGCCAACTACATCGTCGCCAGCCCGAGCACCCTGACCGGCTCCATCGGCATCTTCGGCGTGGTGAACACCTTCGAGAACTCCCTTGATGGCATTGGCGTGCACACCGACGGCGTTGCCACCTCGCCGCTGGCGGATCTGGCGGTCACCAAGGCCCTGCCGCCGGAGTTCGCGCAGATGATGCAGCTCAATATTGAGAGCGGTTATCGCACCTTCCTGGGACTGGTGGCCACCGCGCGCAACAAGACACCCGAGCAGATTGACCAGATCGCCCAAGGCCATGTCTGGCTGGGCGTGGATGCCAAGAGCAACGGGCTGGTCGATGAGCTGGGTGACTTCGATGACGCGGTGAAGAAGGCCGCCGAACTGGCGAAATTGCCAGCCTGGCAGCTGAACTGGTTTGTTGAAGACCCGAGTTTCAGCGACCTGATCTTCTCGCAGATGAGCGCCTCGGTGCAGGCGGTACTGCCACAGGCGATGCAGGCGTGGATCCCCGCCCCGCTGACGGCGCTGGCCACCGCCATGAAGCAGCAGCCGGGCCTGTTCACCACCCTGAACGACCCGCAGAACCGGTATGCCTTCTGCCTGACCTGTGGTGACGTGAAATAATCTGTCCCCCCGATGCAAGCCCGGTCATGCCGGGCTTTTTTTCGGGGCGTTGGCCCTTATACTTTGTTGGATTCCCGTAAGCGTAATTAAGACCTTCCTATGAAAAAGAAATCGATTTACGTCGCCTACACCGGCGGCACCATTGGTATGCAGCGCTCCGATCAGGGCTATGTGCCGGTTTCCGGCCACCTGCAACGGCTGCTGGCCGCCATGCCGGAGTTCCACCGCCCGGAGATGCCGGATTTCACCATCCATGAGTACGCCCCGCTGATTGACTCCTCGGACATGACGCCAGAGGATTGGCAGCATATCGCCGATGACATCCGCCAGCGCTACGATGAGTATGATGGCTTTGTGATCCTGCATGGCACCGACACCATGGCCTTCACCGCCTCGGCGCTCTCCTTCATGCTGGAGAACCTCGACAAGCCCGTGATCGTCACCGGCTCGCAGATCCCGCTGGAGGCGCTGCGCTCTGACGGCCAGATCAACCTGCTCAACTCCCTCTACCTGGCGGCCAACCACCCGGTGAAAGAGGTGTGCCTGTTCTTCAACAATAAGCTCTATCGCGGCAACCGCACCACCAAGGCCCATGCCGATGGCTTCGACGCCTTCGCCTCGCCCAACCTGGCGCCGCTGCTGGAAGCTGGCATCCATATCCGCCGGCTGGCGACGCCGACCCTGCCCGCCGCCGCCGCACCGCTGAAGGTGCACCACATCACGCCGCAGCCGATCGGCGTGGTCACCATCTATCCGGGTATCTCCGGCGAAGTGGTGAGCAACTTCCTGCGCCAGCCGGTGAAGGCGCTGATCCTGCGCTCCTACGGCGTTGGCAATGCGCCGCAGAAACCCGCGCTGCTGGATGAGTTGCGTCAAGCCTCTGAGCGCGGCATCGTGGTGGTCAACCTGACCCAGTGCATGACCGGCCGCGTCAACATGGGCGGCTACGCCACCGGCAACGCGTTGGCCCATGCTGGCGTGATCAGCGGCTTTGACATGACCGTGGAAGCGGCACTGACCAAGCTGCACTTCCTGCTGAGCCAGCCCTTCTCCCCCGAGGAGATCCGCACCCTGATGCAGCAAAATCTGCGCGGCGAGCTGACTGACGTCGTCTGATGCCCTTTGCCGGGCGCTGCCGCCCGGCCCTTTCCCCCGCTAATCACCAAGGAGCGTTTATGAGTACCGCACTGTTGCTGATTGACCTACAGAATGACTTCTGCCCCGGCGGCGCGTTGGCCGTGCAGGAGGGTGACCAGGTGATTGCCGTCGCCAATCAGGCCATTGAGGTCTGTCGCCGACGCGGCTGGCCGGTGGTCGCCAGCCAGGACTGGCACCCGGCTTCCCACCGCAGTTTCGCCATCCACGCTGGTGAGGCGCCCGGCACGCTCGGCACGCTGGAGGGATTGCCACAGGTGTGGTGGCCGGTGCACTGCGTACAGGATCAGCCGGGGGCGGATTTCCATCCGGATCTCAATCTGGCGGGCATCGATCAGGTATTCCGCAAGGGGCAGAACCCGGACATCGATAGCTACAGCGCCTTCTTTGACAATGGACGCCGCACCGAGACGGAACTGGACAGCTGGCTGAAGGGGAAAGGGATCACCACGCTGGTGGTGATGGGGCTGGCTACCGACTACTGCGTGAAGTACAGCGTGCTGGACGCGCTGGCGCTCGGCTATACCACCTCACTGATCACCGAGGGGTGCCGCGGGGTCAACCTGCAACCGGATGACAGCGAGCGGGCGTTTGAGGAGATGCAGCAACAGGGCGCGCACCTGATTGCGCTGAAAAGCTTTGAGATGGGCGCGCACTGATCAAGGGGGCGCGGTGGCCGCGCGCCCTATTACTGTGGCTTAAGCGTTGCCAGCGGCGAAGTGATGCCAAACTCCTGCTTCAGCTGCTGCTTGCTCTTCATCACCAACTGGCCGTCGGTGTTGATGGTCATGTGCTGTGCATCCTGGTTGTGGCGGGCCTGATAGAGCATCACCGCCTGCAAACTGTTCTCTTTCTGCGCCTCGGTCAGCGGTACGCCATCCGGCCACTTGCCCAGCTCTACCGCCTGCACCAGACGCTGGTAAATTTCCGGGGTCATGGCAGCAATCAGATCATCTATTTCCACGCATTTATTCCTCTTTTCGGCGCACCAATGAATAATTGGCTGAATCGATTTTGTTAACCAGACGTGGCCATTAGCCTGCGGTTTTTTCGCCGCTTTCGCCATCGGTGAAGCTCAGTGACGCAGAATTGACACAGTAGCGTTCACCCGTGGGTTGCGGCCCATCGGGGAAAACATGGCCAAGGTGGGCATCACACTGTGCGCAGCGGATCTCGATACGGTGCATGTTGTGTGAATAATCATCAATATATTTAATCGAATCATCACGTACCGGCTCATAAAAACTGGGCCAACCGCAGCCGGAATCATACTTGGCATCAGAGTAAAACAGGGGCGCATTGCAACACAGACAGTGGTAGATCCCTTCACGCTCGTTGTGCAACAACTTACCAGTATAGGGGGCCTCAGTGCCACGCTGTTGGGTGACATAGCGTTGGATCTCACTGAGTTGGATAGGGTTTTCTGCCTGTTCGTTCTCTTTGGTCATGATGGCCCTTCTTATGCTGACGACATTGCAAATAAGATAACGTTTAATAATAACAAAAAATTAACAACCACACAGCCTATTTTGGCCTAAACTTGATGCCATAAAGGCAACGCGCACATGATGTGTGATGCCGATCACATATATGTAGGCGGGGCGGCTCTTTCACAGCTTTTGTGTTGTCAGAAACGCAGAGAGCCGGCAAAAACCGGGGCGGGTGATAAGCGTACAATCGGGGTAGGTAGCTTTGACTTATAGCAACAATTGACACGATTCCGCTTGACGCTCGTTAAGGTTTTTGTAATTTTACAACCAACCTTTTATTCACTAACAAATAGCTGGTGGAATATATGACTATCAAAGTAGGTATCAACGGTTTTGGCCGTATCGGTCGCATTGTTTTCCGTGCTGCTCAAGAACGCTCTGACATCGAGATCGTTGCTATCAACGACCTGTTGGACGCAGAGTACATGGCTTACATGCTGAAGTATGACTCTACTCACGGTCGCTTCAACGGGACGGTAGAAGTACAGGACGGTCACCTGGTCGTTAACGGTAAAACCATCCGTTGTACCTCTGAAAAAGACCCGGCTAACCTGAAGTGGAACGAAGTCAATGTTGACGTGGTAGCAGAAGCGACCGGTATCTTCCTGACCGACGAAACTGCCCGTAAACACATCACCGCTGGCGCGAAAAAAGTGGTGCTGACTGGCCCGTCCAAAGACAACACCCCGATGTTCGTCATGGGCGTTAACCACAAAGCCTACGAAGGCCAGGACATCGTGTCCAACGCCTCTTGCACCACCAACTGCCTGGCACCGCTGGCGAAAGTGATCAACGACAACTTCGGTATCGTTGAAGCGCTGATGACCACCGTTCACGCGACCACCGCTACCCAGAAAACCGTTGATGGCCCGTCCCACAAAGACTGGCGCGGCGGCCGCGGCGCATCCCAGAACATCATCCCGTCCTCTACTGGCGCAGCCAAGGCCGTGGGTAAAGTTATCCCTGAGCTGAACGGCAAACTGACCGGTATGGCGTTCCGCGTACCGACCACCAACGTTTCCGTGGTTGACCTGACTGCTCGTCTGGAAAAACCGGCAACCTACGCTCAGATCTGTGAAGCCATCAAATCTGCTGCCGAAGGCGAGCTGAAAGGCGTGCTGGGTTACACCGAAGACGAAGTGGTTTCCACTGACTTCAACGGCGAAAAACTGACTTCCGTGTTCGACGCGAAAGCAGGTATCGCACTGAACGACAACTTTGTGAAACTGGTTTCCTGGTACGACAACGAAACTGGCTACTCCAACAAAGTTCTGGACCTGATTGCCCACATCTCCAAATAAGTGAGCATCCAGTCAGAGTAAGAAAAGGCGACGCTAAGTCGCCTTTTTTATTGGTGTGGCCCCAGACCGGGCATGTTTTCTTGTTGAAAGGAGATGACGATGAATCAGCACATTTTTACCCTTCCTGTAATCAAACCCATTACCGCTACTATCAGTGAGCGCCAGCTCGACCAACTGCCGGTGATCGTGGTGGATCATCCGCTGTGCCATGCCGCCGTGGCCTTGCAGGGCGCGCACCTGCTGGCATGGCAACCGGCGGGAGAACAGCCGGTCTTGTGGCTGAGCGCCAATAGCGCCTACGAGCCGGGCACCGCCATCCGTGGCGGCGTGCCAATCTGCTGGCCGTGGTTTGGCCCGGCAGGCAAGCCATCGCATGGCTTCGCGCGCAATATGCCGTGGGAGTTCACTGACCACAGCGAAACGCCAGAGGGTGTCACCCTCACCTTCACCCTGAAGGACAACCCGCAGAGCCGTAAGCTGTGGCCGCACGCCTTTACGCTGGTGGCCCGCTTCACGCTGGGTGCTACCTGCCATATCGAGCTGGAGTCCAGCGGCGATTTCACCACCACTGCCGCGCTGCACAGCTACTTTGAGATTGGCGACATTGACGCCGTCGCGGTACGTGGTTTGGGCAACCACTACATCGACAAGGTACGTGATGGCATCGAAGGTGAACAACAGGGCGACCTGACCTTCCCCGGCCGCGTTGATCGCGTCTACACCCAGCCGCAGGCCACCAGTCTGATCCTTGATTCGGCATTAAACCGTGAGATTGAGGTAGAGCACCACCAGCACAGCGATGTGATCGCCTGGAACCCCGGCGCGGAGCTTTCTGCCAGCATGGCAGACATGGCGGATGACAGCTACAAGACCATGGTCTGTGTGGAGACCGGCTGCGTCAGCACGCCACAGGTGAGCAAACCCGGCCAACCGGCGCGCCTCGCTACTACCCTGCGAGTGCGCCGCCCGGCGTAACGCATGAAAAAGGGGCCAGATGGCTCCTTTTTTTATATCACGGCCAGCGGAACCTTGCGCTCAGGCGGCGGGAAAGCCTGATTGATGGCCAGCATGTCCTCGGGCGACAGCGTCAACGCCAGCGCACGGGCATTCTGCGCCACGTGCTGCGGCTGCACCGCCTTGGGTATCGCCATCACCTGCCCATTACGGATCACCCATGCCAGTGCCACCTCGGCACTGCTGACGCCATGCTCCGCCGCCAGCCGATTGAGGGTGCCCTCCTCCAGCAAACGCTGGCCCGCCTGTGCCAGCGGGCAGTAGGCCATCACCGGAAGCGCGTGCTCGCCGCACCAAGGTAGCAGGTCAAACTCAATGCCCCGCGAGGCCGCATGGTAGAGCACCTGATTGGTCTGGCACTGGTCACCGCCGGGCAAACGCCACAGCGTCTCCATCTCGTCCGTGTCCAGATTCGAGACGCCCCAGCGGGCAATCTTGCCGCTCTGTTGCAGCTTCTCCATCGCCGCAATGGTCTCCTCCAGTCTGGCACTGCCCCGCCAGTGCAACAGGTAGAGATCGATCTGCTCAATCTTCAGCCGCCGCAGGCTGTTTTCACAGGCCTGCACCGCCTTGTGGCCGGCGGCATGGTGCGGGTAGACCTTGGAGACGATAAACGCCTCCTCGCGCCGCCCGGCGATTGCCTGCCCCACCACCTCCTCCGCCCCGCCATCGGCATACATCTCCGCCGTGTCGATCAGCGTCAGGCCCGCGTCCAGCCCCTGCTGTAACGCGCGCACCTCGGCCGGGCGCTGCTCTGGGCGTTCGCCCATGTTCCAGCTTCCCTGCCCGATGGCTGGCAGCCGTGTCCCATCCGGGAGTGTGACATGTTTCTCTGACATTGCGCCTCCTGATGCTGGTTTGTAGCGTTCAGCGTAGCAATAAAAAACGGGGCCGTAGCCCCGTTTGGTCATTTCACCAGCACTCTGGTCAGAAGGTGTAGGTCACACCCGTCCAGAGAATACCGGTCCAGGATTTGTCCACCATCGGGCTATCTTTCACTTCATCAGAGAGGCGCACGTAGCGGCCCATGGCGAAGGCGTTCCACTGCGGGGAGATCTGGTAGGTGGCCGACAGCTCAACGTAAGGCGTGAAGCTGTCATCCGGGTGGTAGCTATCCAGACCGCTGCGGCGCGACTCATCGCTGCTGACGCCGTAGTAGTAGCGGTTCTGGTTTTTGCTGTTCCAGGTGACGCCCACGGCCGGGGTCAGGCTCCAGTTCTGCTGTTTGAAGCGGTAGAGGTAGGCGACGTCGCCCACCAGCCCGTTGCTGTTGTCCAGCGTGTCACCAGTGAAGAGCGTACGCAGGGTGCCCCAGTCAGCGTTGTAACTATAACCCAGGCCAGCCATCAGCGTGGCGCGGCGCTTGTTCAGGCGCTCCATCTGGTCATTGTCGCTGTCACTTGGTGAGAAGTGCAGCGGCGAGTAGAGGGCATTGATGCTGAGCTGGTGGGTCGGGTCTTTCCACAGGTAGTACCCGGCCATCAGGCTGCGGAAGAAGAATTTATCACTCTCGTAGTTCACCACCGGCACCGGATAGACCCGGTCCTGCTCGCTACGGTATGGGTTTGGGCTGACCAGCGCGGACGCCCCCAGAGAAAAGGTATCGGCTGCCGCCAACTGGCTAAACAGTGTACCGGCCATCAGTGGCAACAAGGCTAAACGGGAAATTTTCACACTTTATCCATTAATGTTATCAATAAATCCGTCTGGATTTTATGACAAACCTAATGATAGTGCGAATATCCCTGCTCATTAAGGCACCATTTAACAAAACGCCGGTCCAAAAAAGAGTCAATGGCCGGGCCGGAATGTCATCTGGCCGTCATGGAGGCGGTTTAGGCTGCTCAGCAATCTGGCACGGGGGATGACCCCGCTGGCAGCCCTTCTGCCGTCTGGCTTAGCGCCTCGCTGACCTAAGGAGAATCCTAAAGCGTGCCCGGCAAAAGCGGATGTGACGGCCGCCACTAAACTTGATGGCCTGCAAAAATTTACTATTGAAAGAATTTCTTGATAGGTCAGCTTATTCACATAAATAAAGATAATATTCCCGCACTATCGTCTGCAAAGTAGCCAAATTGCGGGCTTAATGACCATTTATTGCTGTTTTATTACGCAGCACGCCTACTTTATCGCCTGAAAAGTCACTTGCTCTTTAGCTAATAGCCGTCCATAACAATAAGGTAAGAGTTTCATTATTTTACCCAAAAAACAGAAGCTCTTAATTTTTGTTCCCAACCAAAACAACAGGACGGGCATCGCTATGAACATTTTTGACCACTACCGTCAGCGCTATGAAGCTGCCAAGGACGAAGAGTTCACACTGCAGGAATTTCTTACCATCTGCCGGCAAGATCGCAGTGCTTATGCCAACGCGGCGGAACGTTTGCTCACAGCTATCGGTGAACCAGTGATGGTGGATACCGCGCTTGAGTCACGCTTATCCCGCCTGTTTTCCAACCGTGTTATCGCACGCTACCCGGCGTTTGAAGAGTTCTATGGGATGGAAGAAGCGATTGAACAGATCGTCTCCTACCTGAAACACGCCGCGCAGGGTCTGGAAGAGAAGAAACAGATCCTCTACTTATTGGGGCCGGTGGGTGGCGGTAAATCGTCACTGGCCGAACGTTTAAAAGCGCTGATGCAACGCGTGCCTATCTATGTGCTCAGTGCCAATGGCGAGCGCAGCCCGGTGAACGACCATCCCCTGTGCCTGTTCAACCCACAGGAAGATGCCAATATCCTGGATAAAGAGTACAACATTCCTTCGCGCTACCTCGGTACCATTATGTCGCCTTGGGCGGCAAAACGGCTGCATGAGTTTGGCGGCGACATCACCAAATTTAAGGTGGTAAAAGTTTGGCCCTCGATCCTGGAGCAGATCGCCATCGCCAAAACCGAACCGGGCGATGAGAACAATCAGGACATCTCCGCGCTGGTCGGCAAGGTCGATATCCGCAAGCTGGAGAACCACGCCCAGAACGATCCTGACGCCTATGGCTACTCCGGTGCGCTGTGCCGCGCCAACCAGGGCATCATGGAGTTCGTGGAGATGTTCAAAGCGCCGATCAAGGTGCTGCACCCGCTGCTGACCGCCACCCAGGAGGGCAACTACAATGGCACCGAGGGTATCTCTGCCCTGCCGTTCAACGGCATCATCCTGGCGCACTCCAACGAATCAGAGTGGGTAACCTTCCGTAACAACAAGAACAACGAGGCGTTCCTTGACCGTGTCTACATCGTCAAGGTGCCTTACTGCCTGCGCGTGTCGGAAGAGATGAAGATCTACGACAAGCTGCTGAACCACAGTGAGTTGACCCACGCGCCTTGCGCGCCGGGCACCCTTGAGACACTGGCGCGCTTCTCCATCCTGTCGCGCCTGAAAGAGCCGGAAAACTCCAGCCTCTACTCCAAGATGCGGGTATATGACGGCGAGAGCCTGAAAGATACCGATCCGAAGGCCAAGTCTTATCAGGAGTACCGCGACTATGCCGGCGTGGATGAGGGGATGAATGGGCTTTCGACCCGTTTCGCCTTCAAAATCCTGTCGCGGGTCTTCAACTTCGACCACACCGAAGTGGCGGCCAACCCAGTGCACCTGTTCTATGTGCTGGAGCAGCAGATTGAGCGTGAGCAGTTCCCGCAAGATCAGGCTGAGAAGTATCTGGAGCACCTGAAGGGTTACTTGATCCCGAAATATGCGGAGTTCATTGGCAAAGAGATTCAGACCGCCTACCTCGAATCCTACTCCGAGTATGGCCAGAACATCTTTGACCGCTATGTCACCTACGCTGACTTCTGGATCCAGGATCAGGAGTACCGTGACCCGGACACCGGCCAGCTGTTTGACCGTGAGTCGCTTAACGCCGAACTGGAGAAGATCGAAAAACCGGCCGGCATCAGCAACCCGAAAGATTTCCGCAATGAGATCGTTAACTTCGTCCTGCGCGCACGCGCCAACAACAATGGCCGCAACCCGAACTGGACCAGCTACGAAAAATTGCGCACGGTAATCGAGAAGAAAATGTTCTCCAATACCGAGGAGTTGCTGCCAGTCATCTCGTTCAATGCCAAGACCTCGACCGATGAGCAGAAAAAACACGATGACTTTGTCGACAGAATGATGGAGAAAGGTTATACGCGCAAACAGGTTCGTTTGCTGTGTGAATGGTATCTGCGCGTCAGAAAATCGTCGTAAGCAGTTATCGCTTCATCATGGAGGGCGTGGCAACGTCGTTTGGGGGAGATATGGGATACTTTATTGACCGACGGCTGAACGGCAAGAACAAAAGCATGGTGAACCGCCAGCGCTTTTTACGTCGCTATAAGTCGCAGATCAAACAGTCGATTGCCGAGGCCATCAACAAGCGGTCGGTGACTGACGTGGAGAGTGGGGAGTCTGTCTCTATCCCCACAGATGATATCAACGAACCGATGTTCCATCAGGGACGCGGTGGCCGCCGCCACCGCGTGCACCCAGGGAACGACCACTTTGTGCAAAATGACCGTATCGAGCGCCCCCAAGGCGGCGGGGGCGGCAGCGGCAGCGGTCAGGGCAACGCCAGCCAGGATGGCGAGGGTCAGGATGAGTTTGTGTTCCAGATCTCCAAGGACGAGTACCTCGACCTGCTGTTTGAGGATTTGGCACTGCCCAACCTGAAGAAGAACCAGTACAAGCAGCTCAATGAGTTCAAGACCCACCGCTCCGGCTTTACCTCCAACGGGGTGCCAGCCAACATCAGCGTGGTGCGCTCATTGCAGAACTCGTTGGCGCGCCGCACGGCGATGACCGCCGGCAAGCGCCGCGAGCTGAAGGATCTGGAGTCCGAACTGACGGATCTGGAGAATCAGGAGCCGGTGCAGTTGCTGGAGGAGGAGCGACTGCGCAAGGCGATTGCCGAGCTGCGCCAGAAGATTGAGCGCGTGCCGTTCATTGATACCTTTGATTTGCGGTACAAGAACTACGAGAAGCGCCCCGAGCCCTCCAGCCAGGCGGTGATGTTCTGCTTGATGGATGTCTCCGGCTCAATGGATCAGGCCACCAAGGATATGGCCAAGCGCTTCTACATCCTGCTCTATCTGTTCCTGAGCCGGACTTACAAAAACGTGGATGTGGTCTATATCCGTCACCACACCCAGGCGAAAGAGGTGGATGAACAGGAGTTCTTCTACTCGCAGGAGACCGGCGGCACCATTGTCTCCAGCGCGCTGAAACTGATGGATGAGGTGGTGAAGGAGCGCTACGACCCTGCCCAGTGGAATATCTATGCGGCGCAAGCGTCGGATGGGGACAACTGGGCGGATGACTCGCCGCTTTGCCATGAGTTGCTGGCGAAGAAGATCTTGCCGATGGTGCGTTATTACAGCTATATCGAAATAACCCGCCGCGCCCACCAGACCTTGTGGCGGGAATATGAGGCGTTGCAGGCCAAATTTGATAATTTTGCCATGCAGCATATTCGCGAGCAGGCGGATATCTATCCGGTATTCCGCGAACTTTTCCACCGGCAGACTGCCGACAATTAATTATGCAGCCCAGCCAACGGGTTAGCAGCATAAAACCGGCGCCGATGCGCCGGTTTTTTTATTGCCGCCCTGCCCGATTTACGCCCATAAAAAAACCGCTGGCGGAGGGCCAGCGGTGTTTACGCATGGGCAACCTGTTACAGGTTATACACCAGTGAGATCGTGGTGGTGGTATCGGTCTTCTCAGGTGCGCTGGACGGCGGCTTGGTGTTGTAAGTGACGTTATACGCCAGCTTCAGGGCGAAGGATTTGTTGATCGCCACATTCAGCGCCGTTTCGGAGTTGAGGGTGGTCTCATCGTTCGCCAGCACGGAGAGCGCCTGGGTGAACTTGGCGTTGTCGGAGAGCTGGTAGTCATAGGTCAGCGCGCCATAGGCCAGCGCACGGGTCTGGTTGCCGCCCTGCTGGTATTCGTCATGGCGCACACCCGGGCCGACTTCCAGACGCAGGGTGTGGATTGGGCCGTTGAGCACCTGACGGCCATAGCCGAGGGTGCCGATGGAGCGGGAGCGGTAGCCGTTGTAACGATCGCTCAGCCAGCTCGCCTGACCAAACAGGTAGTTGTCCGCGGAGAGGTTGTAGCGGGTACGCGCACCCACCTGGTACTTCTCAGAGGAGCGCTCGTCGTTGGACGAGGCATTGCGCGCCGAGCCCCACAGGCTGTAGGCGGTGTCCGGCTGGAACCAGGTCATGGTGGTGTCGGCGCTCAGCACCGAGTTTTTGGTGTTGCCGGTCTGGGCGCTGTACCCGGCCTGCACGTTGCCTTCAAATGTCTTTTTCGCGGTGGATGGGTCATCCAGGGCAGTAAAGAGAGAGGTGTCTGCGAAACTGTTCATGCTGAACAGTGCTGCGCCGCACACCAAGGCGGTGCGTGGTAATGCACGTAAAACCCGACTGGCAATCATGTCTTCCCCAATAAATAACGCAAGGTAAAAAAATAAGCGGCAGGCCCGGCCTGCGCGGCGCTTATTTCAAGTTTTCATCAAGCAAAAGTCAATGCAGGAATATAGCGCACATTAGACCAAATACGCTAAGCCAGCGATTTTTTTAGAACATTCTTAATAGTGACACGCTTTGTCATGGGAATTTCGTTTAATTTTACCCTGCTCGCTCTTGACTTGATTAAATAACAGCCACATTTTGCCGGTTATTATCACTTATCGCCTCTTGGCGATATTCCCTTTACCCACAATAAAACTGGTACCTTATTTTTTCATTGTCTCTTTTTCCACCAGATAATTTGACTTAATTCACGTCAGGCTTATTGGCACAGTATCGGCCACTGAGCGTAACCGCTGCCAGCCGGTGGTTAATGGCCTGATTTGTCCGAGAATCTGCGTTAAGTCAGCCGGGTGTCCTATAGTTAGTGATTGCATCACCTCACGCACGCATTGAAGGCAAAGATCTTCAATCAAAAAAAGCCGCCCGAAAGGAGTATTGTTCAATGTCGAAAATCAAAGGTCATCAGACAACCCTGAAAACCGCCTCACACCAGGCACCGGCGACCGATGGCCGCCAATCCAAGCCCGGTCTGGGGGATCTGGCCCCGGCTGACAATTCGCACCGCCCCTCGCCTGCCCCCACGCCGCCGGGCAAGGAGCCAGCCGCGCCGGGCAGCATCAAAAGCCCGGACATCCATAACGAGAAGCTGGACGCGCTGGAGGCCCACCGCAAACAGGGCGCGGGTCAGGCCCTGACCACCAATCAGGGCACCAAAATCGCCAATGATCAGAACTCCCTGCGCGCTGGCAAACGTGGCCCAACGCTGCTGGAAGATTTCATCCTGCGCGAGAAGATCACCCACTTCGACCATGAGCGTATCCCGGAGCGCATCGTCCACGCGCGCGGCTCGGCGGCGCATGGCTACTTCCAGCCCTACAAATCAATGGCCCACGTCACCAAGGCTGCCTTCCTGCAAGATCCGCAGAAACAGACGCCGGTCTACGTGCGCTTCTCCACGGTACAGGGTTCGCGCGGCTCTGCCGATACCGTGCGTGACATCCGCGGCTTCGCCACCAAGTTCTATACCGATGAGGGCATCTATGATCTGGTCGGCAATAACACCCCGGTGTTCTTTATCCAGGACGCCCATAAATTCCCGGACTTCGTCCACGCGGTAAAACCTGAGCCGCACAACGAGATCCCACAGGGCGCCAGTGCCCATGACACCTTCTGGGATTACGTGTCGCTGCAACCAGAGACCCTGCACAACGTCTTCTGGGCGATGTCCGATCGCGGCATTCCGCGCAGCTACCGCACCATGGAGGGCTTCGGCATCCACACCTTCCGCTTTATCAATGCGGAAGGCACCTCAACCTTTGTGCGCTTCCACTGGAAACCGCTGGCGGGCAAGGCGTCGCTGTTGTGGGATGAGGCGCAAAAACTGGCCGGCAAAGACAGCGATTTCCACCGCCGTGACCTGTGGGAAGCGATTGAAGCCGGCGACTACCCCGAGTATGAACTGGGCGTGCAGCTGATCCCGGAAGAGGATGAGTTCAAGTTTGACTTTGACCTGCTGGACGCCACCAAGCTGATCCCCGAGGCGCTGGTGCCGGTCGAGATCATTGGCAAGATGGTGCTGAACCGCAACCCGGACAACTTCCACGCCGAGACCGAGCAGGTGGCCTACCACCCCGGCCATGTGGTGCCGGGCATCGATTTCAGCAACGACCCGCTGTTGCAGGGGCGGCTCTTCTCCTACCTCGATACCCAGATCAGCCGTCTGGGCGGGCCGAACTTTCATGAGATCCCGATCAACCGTCCCACCTGCCCCTACCACAACTTCCAGCGCGACGGGATGCACCGGATGGAGATCGACACCAACCCGGCCAACTATGAGCCGAACTCCATCAATAACAACTGGCCGCGCGAAACGCCACCAGCGGCCTCCGGTGGCGGGTTTGAGAGCCACTATGAGCGCGTTGAGGGGCACAAGGTGCGCGAGCGCAGCGAATCCTTTGAGGATTACTACTCGCAGCCGCGCCTGTTCTGGCTGAGCCAGACGCCGGTTGAGCAGGAGCACATTGTCGGTGCCTTCTCGTTTGAACTGAGCAAGGTGGGCCGCGCCTATATCCGTGAGCGGGTGGTTGACCTGCTGGCGCGCGTCGATCTCGACCTGGCGCAACAGGTGGCCGAGAACCTGGGCTTCACCCTGCCAGAGAGCTGCCAGCACTATCCCCAGCCCCATGACGTCAATGGCCTCGACAAGGATGAGACGCTCAGCCTCTATGCCACCGGTGACGGCGTGCTGAAAGGCCGCATTGTGGCGATACTGCTGAGCGACGGTGCCCATGCCGCCGACGTGCTGGAGATGTTGCAGGCGCTGCGGGCGGAAGGGGTACACGCCAAACTGCTGGCACGCCATATCGGCCAGGTGCTGGCGGATGACGGCTCTTCCATCCCGGTGGATGGCACCTTCAGCAACACCCCCTCCATCACGGTGGACGCCGTGCTGGTGCCGAACGGCAACATTGACTCACTGCTGCTGGATGGCGATGCCCGCCACTTCCTGCTGGAAGCCTACAAGCACCTGAAAGTGATCGGCCTGAGTGGCGACGCCCGCCGCATCAAGCCGCTGCTCGGCATTGATGACGCGCAGCCTGAAGAGGGGATCATTGAGGAGGATAAAGCGGAGAGTGCGCTGTTGCAGGCCTTCCTGGACGCTATGGAGGAGCACCGCGTCTGGTCGCGCAGCGCCAAGGCGGCCAGCGTCCCGGCATGACCCTATGACTATCGGGGAAGCCACGCTTCCCCTTTTCACTCAGTAAGGAGGAGATATGAGCGAACAGACCCTGCCCAAACAGCATCAGGATGAGCAACCCGGCCGCGAAGCGCCGATGGATCCACAGCCGCTGTACGATGACGCCGACTACCGTGCCGGCGATAAGCTGAAAGACAAGGTGGCGCTGGTCACCGGCGGCGACAGCGGCATTGGTCGGGCGGTGACCATCGCCTACGCCAAAGAAGGCGCGCAGGTGGCGATTGTCTATCTGGAAGAGGACGAGGATGCCAAAGAGACCCAGCGACTGGCGGCGAAGTATGGCCCGGAGCCGCTGCTGATCCGCGGTGATTTGGGCGATCAGGCGTTTGCCGTGGAGTCCGTGGAGAAGACGGTGCAGGCCTTCGGCAAGCTGGATGTGCTGGTGAACATTGCCGGTGAACAGCATCCTAAAGAGCGGCCGGAAGAGATTAGCGCAGAGCAACTGGAAAAGACCTTCCGCACTAACTTCTTCTCCATGGTCTATCTGGTACAGGCGGCGCTTAAGTACCTGCCAGAGGGCAGCACCATTATCAACACCAGCTCTATTACCGCCTTCCGCGGCAACCCCAAGCTGATTGATTACTCCTCTACCAAAGGAGCGATCACCGCCTTCACCCGCTCTCTGTCCACCAATCTGGTAGAGCGCGGCATCCGCGTTAACTCGGTGGCGCCCGGCCCCATCTGGACGCCGCTGATCCCGTCTACCTTTGACGAGGAGCATGTCTCCCAGTTTGGCGCCGAGACGCCGATGAAGCGCCCCGGCCAGCCCTCTGAACTGGCAGCGGCCTATGTCTATCTGGCATGCAAGGACTCCTCCTACGTCAGCGGCCAGACCATCCATGTCAACGGCGGCGTGGTGATCAACGGCTAACGCCCCTCCCCGGCCCAATAAAAAAGCCCCGCTGAGCGGGGCTTTTTTTATGGCGATGCTGCGGGGTCGGTTACCACCTTGCGCCAGATTGGAGAAAGTGCTGCTGCTTCAAATGACGCAGCAGTACCCGGCCCTCCGGGATGAACTCCGTGCCATAGCGCACCAGCCCCACGCCCTTCAACTCGGCATCAATGGCATAGATCAGCTCGCCCGGTATGGCCTGCTCCAGCAGGAGAACGTTCAGGCCCTTCAGGCGCGGCTCATATTTCAGCAGCGTGGTGGCCAGGATATCCATCAACTGATGGGCGCTACCCGGCATCCCCTGGAGGATTTTGGTCATATCCGGCAGGCCATAATCCGGCAGGTGCTTGATGCTGCCAGCACGGGTATTCAGGATGCGCTGCATGTTGTCCAACACCGACAGGATGACCTGCTCCTGCTCACTGACCGCCTCCAGATTCAGGCCACCCGCGAAGTTACCGTAGAGCATCTCATAGAGTGAAGGCGCATGATAACTGGTCATCACTGCGCCTCCGCCCGAAGCGTCAGGCTGTTATGCCCGGCCTCAATGACGCGGGGCTTGTCGGGATCCAGTTCATCCAGTGCGAGCACCTGTTTCCAGCTGTTGGTGGCCATATCCGGATGGCGAAATAACCCGACAATCGCGACAAATGTTGTTCCCGGCTCCATCGGCATGTCCAGCAGCACATCCCCGCCCGGTTTCAGCACCACATCGCGGCGCGCCAGCAGGTCGCTGCCCAGTACGGTGTCCCCTTCGTTCAACAGCTGTTGATAGAGGGCCTTATCGAAAGTCTTGCGATCCTGGAGCTGGTAGACCCGCACCATCACCGGTTCAGAGAGGGAATTATTCTCGGTACTGTCGGTATTCAACGCCTCGCGGGCCGTGAAATCCAGATGCAGCGTGATGATCTTCTTATAAAAAATGGACTTCACTGTCGAGGTTGTTCCCTGTGTGACACTTTGCGTCAGGCCACAGCCCGTCAGGCCAAGGATCAATGCAGGGAGCAGACAGTAAGTGGTTTTAAGCGAACTGATAGGTAACACGTCGAATTCCTTTTGTTGATGTTGCCGGCGCCAGGCCGTGGTAATGCCCAAGTTCGAAGGTAACGCGCGAGGGAAGATCGGCTGGGATGTGTTGTGCCTCCATGCCCAGCACTCCCCCCAGCCCCAGCCAGAGGTTCTCTGTGCCCAGTTGCGGTGGGGGCAGCAGATGGGTGCTGATCGTCAGGGTAATGTTGGCGGTATAGCGCCAGCCCAGATAGACCCGCAGCATCGCCACCAAATCCTGAAAGAGTTGCCCATCCGGCATCCAGGCTTTCGCCTCCTGCTCACTCTCGGTATGCAGGGCAATCAGCAACTGGCTGTTGGCATCCATCATCTCATCGCCGAGGGGGGTATTGCCGTCCAGCACTATGCCCTCCTCGGTAAACCCCAGCGGCTGCGCGATCGGCACGCGTCGCAGGGAGTGTGGGCTGACTGTCACTTCGGTCTGCGGCGCCAGAAGTTGTACCACCGCCCTGATGCCCCCCTCCGTTCTTCCTGGCAGGTGCAGTGGCCCCAGCAGGGCCAAAAAACGGGAGAGCGGCGCAGCGACGTGCTTCTCTGTTCCGGGTATCCCCAGTCCCGCCAACCCCAGCAGGGATTGTGAAAGCGCATCCCCACCGCCGGCCTGAAAGGTCACCGGGTAGGAGTATTTGCGCCAGATGCGATAAAACTGCGTCAAAATGCGGTGGTTAAAAATATCCAGAAAGGCCTGTAGCGCCTCGTGCCCCTCCCGCCGTTGGCTAATGTCGTCGAGATACAGCGTGGGCAGAGGGGAGTCCACGCCATACATCCCCATAAAGGTGGTGCGGATAACCGGGGGCGTAGCATTGCCCTCGCTGTACTCCACCGCTTTTAATTCGCTGATGGGGAAACCCATGCCCGGATGCGGCGAAAAACGCACAGGGTCATCGCTGGGATGGGTGGTGCTACCCAATGGCGGCCGCTGCCGATGCTGTTTTTCCAGAATTTGGCAGAGACGATAGAAATTGATTCGCGCCAGTTCTGCCTCAAGCCGAGGGGTCAGCCGGGGATACGGCGGTTGTGCTTCTCTGCCCATTCGAGGCGCTCTCCGGTGGGTTGAATGATAAAGATCAACTTATTAAACAGGTGGATATCCGTATAGAGAGCAAAGAAGCGGCTGAGCATTTCACCGAACAGGCAGATGTCACCGGTACCGGCAAAGCCATGGCTATCGAGGGTCACCTCTATCTGCACCCCACGCAGCAGGTATCCCTGCTCAAAGCGTTCAATTTCACTGTGCCGGACGTCCAGAATTGCCTCCAGCCGGCGGCGGTTCATCTCACTGTCACTCCACTCATAGAGCGCCAACGTACCACGCAGTACGTCCGCGTTATCCAACAGTGACAGGAAGCCAGCCCCCAGATGGCTCAATACCCGCCAGTGGAAGCGATCGCGATCGGGCGGATAGCACGGCAAGGTGGGCGGGCAGAGATTGCGCACCCAAATCTGGGCCTCGGTGGTTTTCATCAACGTATCCAGCACCGTGCTTTGCAGCGCCCGTCGGGGGAGCTGGCCGTTGGTGCCGGTTAGCGTCAGGGAGAGGCTCTCCCGCTCCGGCACGCTGTGGGAGTCAAACGCCTCACCGCCGAGGATGAGCCAGGTATCATGCAGCCCGGATGGCCCACGGCGCACCCGGGTGTGGTAGTAGTACTCCGGTGCCTCATGGCGCATCATGCCGCCCTTATGGCGGAAACTGGAGAAAGGCACATAGGCGTGGTTGCCGGATGAGATCACCGAGTCCACAGAGTAAATCTCAGTATGCCCATCCTGTATGCGCATTGGGCGCAGCAGATATTCCGTCTGTAGTGAGTCAAGCGTCAGCGGATCTGACTCCAGCGAAAAAAGGTTAATCACTGGCGTACAGTTGAGTTGCAACTGCTTTTCACTGAAGGTGAAATCGTGTTCCCAGCGTTTTGTCAGCACGACGTCAATTTCAAACCATGGCAATGCTGGCGGCAGCTCCACCCGCTCAAGCCCGCGAAGGCCCGTAAACATAAACTTCTCGCGGAAGGTGAAATACTCCAGCAACAACTGGTAGCCGCTGAAATTGCCGGTATCTTTTGGCCAGAGGTGGTCATCCTCGTTAAAACCCAAGGCGGTGAAGTACCCCTCCAGAGGTTGGCGATCCGGGATGCCGGGCAGACGCAGCCAGAGCCGGGCAACATTCATCACGAGTGCCTCATGCATGGCGCAGGCCAGCGGCGCATCCGCATTGAAATAGAGCGGCAGTTGGCTCAGATCAATGCGGCTCCAGTCAGCCAGGGGGCTGCAAACAAACCGCAAGTTCACCACAGAGCGGCCATCGCCGTCAGTGGTGAGCCTGGCCCGGTCAAGAGCCAGCGGCAACACATTCACTTCCCGGGTAGTGGTATAACGGCAGCGGGTGCCCTTCTCCCCAACCGGCCGTGACAATACCTCGAACCCCTTCTCAATGTGCATTGGCTCTTTCATCTGTTGCCAATCTGGTGTGAATGCCACCACCGACATTGAAGGAATGGTGCGCAAATAGTGCGGCCACAGCAAACTGACCAATCCTTCGGTCAATTCCGGCAGGTCATCATCAAGCTTTTCACGAAGCCGCCCCATTAAAAATGCAAAGCCCTCCAATAGTCGTTCCACGTAGGGATCGCGGGCACCCGCCTTATCCAGATTCAACATGGCCGCCCTGTCCGGGTGGGCGCGGGCAAACTCTTCACCTGCCTCAAGCAGGTAGCGCATTTCGGCGTCATAATAACGCAGCGTTAAGTCATCCATAGATATTCAATAAGTAATATGTAATGGTTAAAGAATGGGACAGGTAAAAAACAGGGCCAACTTATAACGCCCTATTTCTTAACCGCCTCCCTTATTAAAAGGCGCTTATTGCAAATAGCTATATTCAACAGCAGGAATTCAACCCTGCCACTTTCCTTTTATATAAAAATCTTGAGACGCCAAGGAAATAAAAAAGGCGTTATGAAATGGGAGCGTTATCCATACAATATGGCCGCACGTGCTGGATCAAGCGCAATCAGGCCAGCCAGCAGCGTATCCATCTCTGGTTGTAAATGGATTTTCTCCGCGTCATTGCGGCTGGCTTTCATGCGCAATAATTTCAGGCGGCGGGCTTTGATCTCAAATATCAGATCCGGCGTCCAGTGATAGAGGGTCAGGGAGTGTGCGGCCGTGTCGAGATCCCCCAGCAGATGCAATGCCATCTCATGTTTGCCATGCTGCTCCGCCACGCGGGCCATCAGCAGGCGCATTAGCCATTGATGGCGGGGCGATGTCATGCCCGGTCGCGACTGGAGCCAGCCGAGCGCGGCCTCAATGCCGTCGCTGTCCGCCATCGCCAGCATCTCCGGTTCAAGGCCAAGGATCTCATCCGCGGCGGGCAGTGCTGCCATTGCCGGCTCATCTTTCCAGAGGGGCATGTCATTCAGGACGTGCTCGTGAATCCAATGCTGCGTCACCTCGTCGGCAAAAGGCGATCCGTCATTGAACAGCCGCTCCTCCAGACCGGGCAGCCGGGTAAGTAACCCTTTCAGATCCCGGCAAATAATGTCGGCCCGGACACGGTTATTGTCCATGCCAATCAGCGCCTGCCAGAGATACCACTGCACGTCCAGCCACAGGTGGTTTCTTCCTTGGGCAAAAAAGTTGTCTGCCTGTACCAGCAACTCTGCCCAATTGCGCTCCAGATAGAGGCGCTTGAGATGGGCACGATGCTCGATTTTAGGTGGCAGGATATGCGTCAATTCACTGGCATTGAGCCGCGGAAGCGACGTCAAGGTATCCCAGCGGACACTTTTGACCAAATGGTGTGCCGCCAGCCAGCCATCTTGCTGCTCCTGGAGATACTTCGCCAGCATCCTGACCTGATTGAGCAGCGCGCCTGCGGAGTCCACGGTTGAGGCAACCGGGGTAAAATCGGCCAAAGCCGTAGAGGACTGCGCCTCTTCCGCAGCGTCTGATACGGGATTACTCAGGCTGCCGCGCGGTAACCGCCGGGTTTCCAACGCCTGATAGAGGGCAGAGAGTTGTGGGCGCTCCTCGGGTGGCAGCGACTGAATAACCTGCTCAATCAGTAACAGCGCGCCGGTGATACGTTGCAGCGTAGCGAGATTGACGTCACTGTGCAGCGCCAGGCTATTGAGGATGCGGTTACTGCACAACCACTCCAATGCCGATTTGCGGCTACGCTCGCGCTGGGGATGCAGCTGTACTGTAAAGCGCTGTAGCAAGCTTGCCAGCAGCGTCAATCCTTCCGCCAGCCCGGCCTCGCCCTCCTGATGCAGGCGTCCCCACACATAAAACGTGGCGACCCGCAGATCTTTACTTACGCCGGTCAGCAGTTTCTCCGCCAAAGTACAAATTAGCTCGGCGTCAGTGCCCGTCAGCTTATTTAACTCTTCGCGGATACGTTGAAAGTCATCCTGATACGCGGGATCTTCCCCAGTAGGATAATGAACACTCACAGGCATAAGCCAACGCTCCCATTTTTCACACTGGGTGATGGCCTGCTGTATTAATTGCCCTTTATCTTTCTGACAGGCAATAATTAAATTTTGTAATGACACCATTATTCCTCTCCCTCTTGCTCGTTACTTTCCATATTATCTTCTGACAACTGCAAATCGCTCTCCGTGGCAATAGTGAAAATCTCTGCTGGCAGGGTGAATTGGCGAAGCTGCAATAGCGCCAGCGGGCCGTTTTCCAATTGCGAGCGTAATACCCATTGCAGGGTCTCCCCCTCTGGCGTAATAAAACTCATCATCCACTGGCTATTATCCAGCGGCTGGCGTTTGCCTGACTCCAACCAACGAATAAAACCCCAGGTACCGGTATAATCCCCTAATAATTTCGCGCCAGCATCCAGGGATGTCCAGGTCAGCATAGTGCCGGGTTTATAGGTATTTCCCGGCCAGCGGAAAGTCTGCCAGTCGGCGATTTGGTTAAAGTAGTGTAACTTCTGCCCGTCGATGGTCAGTTCCGTTTCCACGACATTTGCCGCAGGCCGCGCCTGAAGCTCGAAGCTGATGCCTTGATTGCCATCCGTGAACAGGATGTCCGATAACTTACTCAATTGGTTAACCGCACTGAGAAACGCGGGATTACAGGTCAACCCCTGGCTATGGGCGCTGTCTGGCACCCATTGACTGCCCTCTTTATGCAAAATGCCCCCCAGCTCCTGCGCCAGAAAACGCTCTATGCGCCCGGTATCCTTACGAATAAACTCTGCCAGCATCGGCAATGAGGCTTCGCTTTTACTGACCGCAAAGGGATAGCGGCCCTCAAACGCCGTCTGCCAGTGATTCACAATCGCCCGGTGCCATTTGTCATTGAGGCTGGCGGCAGAGGGTTGCAGCACCGTTTCCCACGCTTGCGTCAGCGGTTGCACAAACATCGTCTGCCCAAATCCGTTCCACTCTTCACCAAGGCTGGCGGCAATCAGGCTGCCGTACTGCTGGGTGTCAGTCAGGTCAACGCTTTTGCCATGGAATACCGTCTGCGCCAGGGTCTGCATCATCTCCTGGGGGTCTGGTGCATTGGCGACCTGTTGCAGGCGCAGCCTGACGCGGGTAATACGCGTCAGGTAGGTCTGCAAACTCAGGCTGCTGTCCGCTGACATCACACTCTCGGCTTTGTTTTTGCCCATCAGGGTCAGCAGTGGGCCAAATGTCTCATCCAGCGGCCCGGCTGGCCCTGCAACGCTCTGGTCGATAACCGGCTTATCACTGCCCTGTATCAACTCTTTTGCCGATTTGATGACAGACTCCGCCAATTTCGCGTTTTTTTGCCCAGCCTGCCCCTGCCAGGCCAGGGTGTTCATCAAAGCAATCAGGGGGGATTGGCGCACATCGCTCATCAATGTCAGCTGGTCTGTGACATCGGCAATATTATTGGCTGGGTTCCAGCGCAAATTATTCAGGAAGTTGAGCCAGCTTCCGGCAAAGTCAGTGAAGTAGCGCTCCCTAAGCCGTGCCTTCAGCGCTTCCGGCGAGATCTCCGAGGAGAGGCGCTGCTTACTGTCACTCAGCACCCAATCAATTTCATCACGCCGTGAGTTGGCTGCTTTTTCAATCGCCTGTTCAATTTCACCCTCCCATGCCTGACGGGTGAACATCCCCGGAATGATCTCATTGGTGGCAAATAGCCGCCGGGCGTCCGTTCCGTTGGTCATGTCATCCAACGTGACATCCGCGAAATTGCGCCGCACCGATTTGAGCATGTTTTCGTACAGCGTACTTTCAGCATTACGGCGGCCAATCTGTTGCAGCAGTATCTGGCGAACGTGCAAGACCAGCGCCATGTCCGGCGTAATTTTCCACTGCGGCTGGTGGGAGAGTTCCGTAATTGAGAAGGCCCAGAGATCCGGTGACAGGCTCTGCCATAAGGCGGTCGAGATCCCTGGATAAGTCGGCTGTACGGATTGCATGGTTTGCACATAAAACGCCGCATCCACTTTATCCGGGCGTGACATCATCAGCCATGCCTTCAACTGGTCGTAACCCGGCTTTGCCAGTTCCGCACGCAACGGACTTTCGGGTGGCAGGTTTGCCAGCTTAGTCAGCCTCTGTCTTAACGCCTTCTCAGCGGGATCCCGTATCAAACGGTTATTCAGCACGCCATACCAAGGCAACATGGCGTTCAAGAGCGCCTGATTATGATTCAGGCCAAAACGCTGATACCAAGGCGCGCCGTGCTGGAGCTGATGTTGCAGCCGCCCGGCATCATTGCGTAGTGCGTGCAGGGCCGTAAGCTGCCCATCGGTGACTGCCCGCTGCGTTATCAGTTCCTGAGTTTTATCGGCCACCGAGACAATCTGTGCCCGGTTCGCCATAAACGAGATCAGCAAGCCAGCGCACCCTACCCCCATTCCCACCATCATCGCCGTTGCACAGGCCCTTTCCCATGCCATGCCCACCCGGCGGCCACGAAGGCGGGCGCAGTCATCAATTACCCCTTGCCAGGAGAGAGGGAGCGTCAGGGCGTGCGACGACGAGGGCACGGCCGGATTAGCTGCCCTCTCCACTTGTTCCGGCAGTGGCACCGGCTCTGCCAGACTGAACATCAGGCCGCGCAACGGAACACGCTGCTGTGACGCATATAGCCAGGGTGCCAGATGGTTTTTCCAACCCTCAATCCCGCCCTGTTCAAGCTGCTGGGCAAGGCGCAACAAAAAATCGTGGGCAAGATGTTCAGCAACTTGTGCCAGTCCCTGCGCGCGCAACGACGGCAGCAAGGTGCGAAGTTGTTTTTCTATGTCGTCCGGGGTTGCCCGAACCGGCCACGTCGCCCCCACGGCTTGCTGCACCCGCCCCGCTTGCGGCCAGACGCTGACGCACAGCTGCCATAGATAGACAGGCGGTTGGTAGTGCAACACTTCGCCAATTTTCTCCAACCCACGTAAATCGCCGTCACTCAGTTGCGGCGTCAGGATCTGCTCCTCGCCAAGCACGCGCACAATTCCATCCAATGGTCGGCCCCGGCGTAACTTGCGCAGAGCCGCATATTTTTCCACCTCCACCTCGCCCGCCAGAGTACCGCCATAGATCAGGACGGTACGGCGGCCTTCTAGCCATTGTTTGGCACGCAAATCCGGTAGCAGCAGCGCAATGGCGTTATCATCGCCGGTAATCAGCAAGATCCGAACTTTCCTGCGCCAACATGTCCGGTAACGCTTACGTAGGTAAGTGGCAATACTATGGTTCAGCGTTGGCTGGGCTTGGGTACGCTTTATTTCTGATGTTTCACCCGCGCTATTTGCATCTCTTTTGACACGATTCCTTATCCATAATTGATTGGCTATAAAAATCAGCATCGATAAACATGCCAGCGCGATCCAGCTAATCGCACACACGATTAACAGTGAACGAATAACTGACCAGTCAGTGGTGGCGTGTTCGGCAAAATGCCAATACAACAGCCCAGCTATTAATATGAATAGGGTGAGTACGGTGATAACGAGCATCCCCGTGGGTGTTACAGAGATGCTTGGACGTGGTGCGTTGGGTTTATCCTTTTCCATGAGGCTTAACAATTCCAAGTGCAAAAGTATGTTGAGGATCAGGGGCTATCCAGCCACATGGCTGGTTCTGCTGCCGGGCCAATATTGCTGCCAATGAAATAACCACCAATGGCTCCATATCACCCACCTCGCCCCAATAGTTGTCCTGATGATGTTGGTTGATATTCCAGCTACAGCCAGCCAGCGCAGGCAGATGAGCATGGGCAAACAGAAGACAGTCATCCGGTGCAGCTTCAAGGCCGCTTTGCTTGACGGCGCGTTCACACACCTCCTTAAGCGCTTCATTGGCCGAAGCATCAAAGACTTCTCCGCGGGGCATGACGACATCCCCCTTCGCGCCGATAAGCCAAAGCACCGCGGACTCACCGGCAGGCAATGCGCTATCATGTGTCGGGGGGCATGAGCGACATCCAGCCACCAGAAAGTGCCGCTGCTCATCAGCACGCAGTGACGCAGCAATGCGGGAAAGCGTGGCCTCCCCCTGCCAAGGCTCCGCAGAGGCAGGCAATAGGGTGTCTGGAAAGGAGATACTCATCTGTGAGCAAAATGCCTGCCAGGCAGCATCACTGCCGAGCCAGAAACAACCGGCCAAGGGGGGAACCGGCCCGTGGTGCTCCTTTTGCCATTGCAAGACCAGTGCGTAAGCCAGTTGCTGTTCGCGCTCAGACACATCTGCAGAAAATGTGCGCGCAAGGCGTAAGGCTCTACCACCGGCCTCCTGCCTGACAGCGGGCATCCGCTGCTCGCGGCGTAATAACCGTATCCAGTCGAGCGCATGGCTCCCCGACGGCCCCATCAGGCATATTTCATTGAAAGCCAACAGACTCTGATGTTTCTCCCACCAGATATTGCATTCACGCTCTACTTCACTGTCCCAGACTATGCGGTGATGCACCGACACCCGGTAGTAAATCAGGCGGCATAACCACAGTGTGCCGGTGATCGCCAACGTGAAGAGCATGGCGACAAAAATCATGCCGCCATCCTTTACCCCTTTTTGAAGTAACGTAGTGCCGCCCCCTGCCAGCAGATTTAGCAACGCCCCACTTGTAAGCCACTTTTTGGCGTCCGGGGGCGTTGCCGTTCGCCAGTGCGGGAATTTAGGCAACGGTCTCACTGTTCAATTCCACAGTCAGCGAGCGAGCTCACCAATGTGCACCCACAGGCGCAGCGGTGCCCATGCAAGGCAATAGGCTTACCATCAATTTCAGACAACACACTGCCTTCAATAATGGTGGTCATGCCATGCTCATAGCATTTAACGGCATCACCTTTAACTGCGATTCCTTTACCAAAACAGAGGGCGTGTCCTTCCAATACTTTGCCGCCATACTCCCGCAACGTATCGCCCTGACGAATTATCTGTTTCATCCTCTATTCCTATTCAGGTATGGCTCATCTCAAGTGATGTTTTATTTATTGCGCGGATCACAGCTTTTGCTCTGGCCAATTTCAGCTCATTAACTTTGGCGGTCTCCGTTGCCATCAACAGGCCGGGTTTGGTGGTAAATGCGGTCAACTGCGCGGCATCAGGCGTCTGAGGGATAGGTTGGCCTGTGATATAGTCCATGGCCTTCACCTCCAACGTATACGCGCCAACAGTGCCTACCAGACCTGCCAGTTTCTCGGCATCCCCTTTCTGTTTAAAGCTGAATATGACGCCCCCTACCAATGTCGCTGCGCCCACCACATTGCCGGCTATGGTCAGTGGAGATAGCGCCTTATTACATTCGCTCCCGAAATAGACCATGCGGTAGCGGAAGTAACTGCCAAATGGCTCACGGCAACCGAAGGAGTAGTGCATAAACCAGGCTCGGGAATCATGCACCTGATCATCAAAAAGCGCCCTGACCAGTCCAGCAGGCGTGTCTGCATTACTGGCCTCCCCTTGGGTGGGAAAAAGGATGGATACCTTTTCATCGCCCGCCGCTTTCATTTGGTAGTACTCTCTAGGCTCATCGTCGCTGTTCAATAAATAAATTGCATGCTGAGGAATATTCTCAAATAAAATCTGCGGAAGGCTGGTGGCTTTACGGGAGACGTTTCTATAATCTTCGCCAAATTCATGTGCTGCCTGAAGGAGCTGGGTCTTGGCGAGATCCGGGTCAAAGTCTTTCACTCCGGGTTCCAGCACGGCCTCTTTCGCCTCCTCCACAGACATGCTTGCCAGCGCACTCTCACGCCGTGCTCTGACCGCCCCCTGATCAAGTTCACGTCGGACTTTAGATTTCTCCAATTTCGCAGGATCGTCGTGATCGTTTGTGGCATTTTTGTAGAAGGGCATTTTCAGTAGGGTGGATTTCGCATAGCGATCAATTCGCCAGGCGGTGATCCACGCCAGCTGATTTTCAAGCTCCTTCTCCAGTGTGAGGCCAGATCGGAGTGGGCAATACTCCGAGGCCTGTTGCTCTGTAACAGGCGTTGCATCTTTTGGCTGCCTTAAGGTCAGCTCGCGCCATGCGTTAAAGCGATTAATAAGTGAGGGGTGAATTTCATATTCCCCCAAAACATCCTGTGTGAACTTTCTCCAGCCATCGTTTTTAAAATTCTCAGGCAAAGTTTCATCTGGCACCTTAAATGGTGCTCCTGAATTAAAAGCCTGACAATACATATCATGCAGAGTGATTTGTGAAAGCAGTTGGCTATCGCTTTTATCTAAAGAGTTAGCTTTCCCCTGATCCCCTGGGGGATATCCCCCGCCAATATCTGAATGCATCCCCGGATAGATAACTTCTATGCTATTGGCTGGATATTGGCCATTACTGCGGCGAATGGAGTCCAATGGAAAACAGAGACGCTGCTCATGTGCAGAGACCAGGTGCACGCAGCGTTTAATCAAGCCGCCATAGGTGTGCTCATCCGGTAACGCCTGGTTTCCATCTGCCCAGGCCATATGCCCCTCTGCTATCGGTGCGATATGCGGCACCCCAACTGAGGCCACCGTATCCAGCAGGCCAAGAAACTCTATACTTAGTGGGATTTTAACGTCATCGACTTGCAAGCACTGCGCTGCTTTGCCGCCATTTTCAGGTTTAGGTAATAGCTCACTCAACCATGTGACAAAGGCGCGTGCCGCTGCCGCACCCCGTGAAAAGCCATAGATATAGAGTTTGATACCCAGCAATCTTGACTTTCCCGGCTCCGACTGCGTCAGGGCAATTTTTAGCGCGGAGTCTTTATTTAAATTTCTTAACTGGTTGGTAAATTCTTCATGTCTGTTATAACTGCCCATCAGACCAAAAGATGCTTTGGAGGTGCCCATCCTTTTGATTAAATCTCGGCTTTCACCATTACTTATCCACTCTTCTTTAAGAGAAAATTGTAACGCATCTACAATACGCAGCAACGCCCAATTGATACGATCCTCTCCCCTATCAGCAAATGCCAACCCAATAGTGGAGTAGTCCAGATCATTAATTTCCGGGAAAGGGGTGCCCACACCGGGAATGTAGTATTTAAAATATTTTCCTGAAACCATATCACTTTGATCAAATAGCTCTTCACCGCCAACCACCCCGCCCGCAGTGCCGCTGCCAATGGTGGATCTGAATAGTCTGGCAATATTGGTAGGGTGTTTGGGATCTGAGCGGTAGAGATCGTTGTTTAAATTATTCCCGGTTCCATCAAAGAATAAACTGATATGCAGTGTTTTACAGCATGGAGGCTCCACAATACGCCCCTGAAGCTCACACAGCTCATTACGATAACTCCGCTCCTGGCTCTCCTGCTGATGGCAGTTTTTCCCGACCAGATCCGCATAAGAGGGTAATCGGCCTTGGATAGGAAACGCGGGTGGATACCAAACTGATTCATGCATTATTTCGGACATACTTTTGGCTCCTCCATTTTAAGTGGCAATTTGAACGGATAATTCGCATTTGTGGGAGACCAACAACTGGTTGTCACTCTGACATCATCACAAGGCAGGAAATGTACAGTAATGCCACAAATTTTCTGACCGGTGTAATCTGGGACAGGTACGGTTTTACTATGCTGGCGATTATTAGCACTCATTTTCTTTTTCCACGCCGTATATTTTTCATAATCAGCAAAGCCAGGGAAACCTTTAGTTGATGCCTCACCGCTCTCCCAATCAATTCTTACCGTCATCCCCGGTTTCCAACGCCCTGGCACGCCGTAACAGCAGCCGCCTCCGCCACCATCATAGGGGCCGATGGCATCAATGCCCGACTGGCCGTTAACGCTGAAGTGGTTAATTGCCCATTTGGTGTGGTTGATGGCTTTGATTGTTCCGCCACCGCCGCCTGTATCTGCGTGCACGGTGCGCTGGCTACAGCCAGCCAGTAAAATTACGGCCAGCAAGGTACTGCTTAGGATTATTTTCATATTTAAGTCCGGGTTGATTAATCTTTATTTAGGCATTTATTATTTCATTCGATGAGACTGATGTTTTGCGCTGTGAATTTATTAGAGACTGCCGCGATGATGAATAACCCTTTACCCTTTCGGGCATACTTTTGGCTCCTCCATTTTAAGCGGCAATTTAATCGGGTAATTTTCATGATTTGGTGCCCAACAACTGGTTGTCACTCTGACATCATCACAAGGCAGGAAATGCACGGTGATACCACAGACTTCCTGACCGGTATAATCTGGGACAGGTACAATACGGCTATGCTCTTTATTTTGTGATTTTACCTTTTTAGCCCATTCAAGAAATTCTTTTTCATTTTCATATCCAGGAAAATCATCTGATGAACCAATACCTGTTTGCCAATCAATTCTTACCGTCATTCCCGGTCGCCAATGCCCTGGCACGCCGTAGCAGCAGCCGCCTCCGCCACCATCATAGGGGCCGATGGCATCAATGCCTGACTGGCCGTTAACGCTGAAGTGGTTAATTGCCCATTTGGTGTGGTTAATGGCCCTGATCGTTCCGCCACCGCCGCCTGTATCTGCGTGCACTGTGTGCTGGCTACAGCCAGCCAGTAAAATTACGGCCAGTAAGGTACTACTTAGGATTATTTTCATATTTCTACCTGAATTTTTATTTTATTATTTAATTAATTACTTAATTAGAAGGGCTACTTAAGGAGTGCGATTATTAGCATGGCGATACGGCATAAAATAACCTCCTTATGTTTTTGGACAGACCTTTGGCTCCTCCATCCGTAATTTTTCTTTGATAGGATAAGAGGGACTACCATAAGTGAAACAGCTTGTTGTTACTTTGACATCATCGCATGGCAAAAAATGCACGGTAATGCCACAGACCTCCTGACCGGTATAGTCAGGGACAGGCACGGTTTTACTGTGCTGGCGGTTATTAGCACTCATTTTCTTTTTCCACGCCGTATATTTTTCATAATCAGCAAAGCCAGGGAAACCTTTAGTTGATGCCTCACCGCTCTCCCAATCAATTCTTACCGTCATTCCCGGTTTCCAACGCCCTGGCACGCCATAGCAGCAGCCGCCTCCACCGCCATCAAAGGGGCCAATGGCATCAATGCCCGACTGGCCATTAACGCTGAAGTGGTTAATCGCCCATTTGGTATGGTTGATGGCTTCAATTATTCCACCACCTCCGCCGCCCGTTTCCGCCAGCACAGTGTGCTGGCTACAGCCAGTTAACAGGAGTGCCACGAAAAACACGCCTGAAATTCTTGTCTTCATGCTTTTCCCTATTACTTAATTATTTGTTGCGACACAGACAGCATCAATAGGTAACGTCACGGTATCCAGGGCAGCAGAAAATGGCACATCAAGCCATATAAAAAGTACATAATAGCCTAATTCTATTGACTTACTTGTTCCTGCATAATATTCCCGATAGCATCCTTCCATATGCTTAACAAGTGAACCACAACCGCTTAGTAAAAATGACAATGCTATTACACTCACTTTTAATAATTTCACTGAATCCACCTTCTATTTGATTGCATAATCTTTATCTTGGGATAACAGGTTAATTACCCACGCGTCTCGTGCCTCTTCGAAGAGTATGCCTTCACGTGTTGCTGCCAACATGGCATGGCAACATGCAGAAAAAGCGTCCTCTTTGGTTGGAAAGGATGCTTTTAATGAGGGGTTGGCATTCAGTAATCTCTTTGCATCACTCAGGCACAACATTTTCTCAAACTGTGCATCACTAAAGGTGATATGGGGTTGAGGTATATTTTCGTCGACAGTGCGCCCTTTGCCTTCAAAAAATTCAAAGGCACCATCTCTGTTCATCCAACTCCAAAACGCTGCGGGCTGCTGCAACTGTTCCTGCTCTTTTTGATCCAGAATGGTGGAAAAATAGTAGTGGAAAACACGAGCATCCCAAAAGCGGAAAATTCCTTCCCGCCCTTCCAGCTCGGCCTTTACGCAATTTTTTAACCATGTCTTAAGCGGAGAAAATTGCCAGAACGAGCCAACTGCCATTAATGGCGCGTGTTGTGAAGTTTCGTGTGCCAACTCATAAAGCCAACGAACTTGTTGCTGCTCTGTAAGCTCAATACGCATTAATAAAGGTGCATCTTCTTGATATATATCTTCAGGTAAGCCCTCGTACAGAGAACCCCAAATCATTTCAGCCGAGAAGCCGGTAAGGGCAGGAATAACAGAGAAGTCCACGCCACACTGGTCAATGATGATATCAATATAATCTAGTTTCATTCCCTGACAGGCGCTAAGAAGCTTATCCAACCAGAGTGCACTGTTTCCCATTATTACTCTCCTCTTACAACAAAGCCTTGCGCTCGCTGTTGCGCGCGTTTCATGCACTCTTTACAGATGGATGACGGCAAATCCGGTAGCGGGAAATTATTGCTGGCAGGGCCGGCCAATCGGTGTAGTCCTTTCAGGCTTAATAGACCCGGCCCATGAATTTCAATTTCACCCTGTGGCGTTAAGCGAATATAGGCACCGCCACAACCTAGCGTGATACCGTTTTTGGCTGTGAGCTGTATGTGCCCCTGTGTAGATTGGAGAGTGACATCGCTTAATGAGGTGAGGGTCAGCGTATCTGCATGAGACTCCACTGCCAGCGGCCCTTTTGCTGATACCAGCCGCAATCCCTCCTTATGTGCCAGCATGGAGATGGCCTGGCTGGCATTCACGGAGTAACGCTGCGACGACGTGATGTTTACCTCGCCCAGACTTTGCAGATAGAGTCCTTTTCCGCTGTGCAGCAAGGTGCTTTCCGGGGTGACGACAGCCGCGCCCTCCGGTGCCGACATGAGTAAAGCCGCGCCTTTCAACTGACTGGCGTTATGTACCAACCTACCAAGAGGGGCTCTTTCTGGCGAAACGTTATGGTGTGTCTCAGCGATGCTTCCCCACTCTGTGACCTGATTCAATGCGCCTTTCAGTAAGCTGATCGCAGGTTGCATCTCCAGTTGCTTACCCTGCGCAGCAGGTTGCCCATCAGCACTAATAAACAGCCCTTTCTCGGCCCGGATGGCACCCCAAGCGTCTGTTCGGAGTTCAAACCCCTCCCCGCGCTGCTGTTTTTCGCTGTCTACCAGATGCCCAAGATTCAGCTGGCTTTTGCCGCCGTACTCGGTGGAGATTTTGATGTGCTCCTGACCGCGCGTATCATCCAACCGGATTTTATTGTTCGCTGGCGTGCGCAGCACGTTGCGCTTGTAGTTGCGGATAGTGACGTGATCCGAGTGGGCGGAGTCATGCAACACACCCGCGATGTAGGGCCGATCCGGGTTGCCATCCTCAAAACCTATCGCGACCTCGGTGCCGGCCAGTAGCGGCAGATGCAGACCGTAGGTATTGCCAGCATAGGGGCGTGACTGGCGTACCCACAGGCTCTCAAAGCCGCGTTTCCAACTGTGCCGGTCAAACAGCATGTTGACACGGTAGCGGCCCGCTTTATCGATGTGGCCATAGAGATCATTTTCCGTGGTGCTGGTGACGCGCGCGGGCAAAGTACCCGCCATGACCGGACGCGCGCCCGGCTCAGGCCGGAAGCCGTAGTCAGCGGTTGCAGGCATGGCGTCAAAATGGATCAGCAATTCCTTATCCCGCCGCGCAGAGCGAATCACGCCGGTGATGAGTACACCCTGGCTGAAAACATCGGCGACTTCATGACCGCCAGCCACCTTTAATACCTGTCCGGGTGACAGCGTCACGTAACTTGTCACGCCGCTCAGTTGGGTCTGATTGTTCAGGTAGCGCTCATGCCGCAGGCGGGCATAGAAAGCACCGCTCTCTGGTGTGGAGGTTGCTCCTGCCGTCAGGTAGTTATCTGCCCAGTGGTAGGCTTCGCCGTAGGTAGTCGCGTCATCCCCGGGGGCCTCCGCCCGGGCGTTCATCTCCTCTGTCGCCTGACGGTAGTTATAGTCGTGGGTACTCACCTGCTTTTGTACCACCTGATGGTGGCTCTTCATCTCCCAGACCGCCTCCACGCCCCGGTCATGCTGCCCGGAGGGCGGCACCGAGGGCAGCGTCAGCGCTGGCTGATACCCCTGTTGGCTGTCATAAAACTCCACTACGTCGATATGCAGGCGGGTGTCGGTGGTAAAGCGGAACCAGATCCCTACCTCCCCCAACAGGCGGGTAATGAAGTGCAGGTCATCCTCGCCATACTGCATCACCTGCTCGCGGCGTGGGTACTCGCGCGTCAATGAGAACAGAAAATCCTGCCCGCGCATGTTGTGCCGCTCACGCAGAATGCTCTCCACAATCTGCGGCACCGACATATCCTGATAGATGGCGTTCTGGTGCGAGCGATCAAGCAGGGCCAGCCGGGGTTGCAGCGTCAGGGCATAGTGCGTCTGATCTTTCGTGGTGCTGAAGCGCTCGAACGCCGTCACTACCCCCTGCACTACCCGAACTGGCTGCTGAAGCGTGATGCCACGCCCCTGCGCCACAGGGGCCTGGAGCGTCAGGGAGGCCGACTTCATCAGCATTGTGTTACGGGTGATGCCATGATCAGGGCTGGTAAACTCAATGCGATAACTGAACGGCTTACTGAGATGCTCTTGTCCCTCAAAGGCCAGGACATCCAATTCGGCCTGGCTGTCGCGTACGGCAAGCAGATGACAGTTATGGCTAAAACTGATCGGCTTCTCGTTCATGGTCACTCCTTGTCGCTGCCATTCAGATGGCTCTGCTCGCCCAAGTCCAGCACCACGCCCTCCTCCTCGTGCCAGCCAAGGGTCAGAGTGTGTGGTTGCTGCCCCGCGGCCAGATGAGCCAGCAGTTGCTGGCTCAGTACTGGCAGGATCTGCTGGTTGAGCAGGCTATCGATATTGCGCGCGCCAGTGTCTGGCAGCAGGCAGGCGGCGGTCAGGGCATCGTACAGGCTCTCTTCAATCTGGCTCCGGATGCCGTAGTGGCGTGTCAGGCGGCCAGTGACCTTCTCAAGTTTCATCTCCACGATGGTGCGTAAGGCACTTTCGCTGAGCGGGCGGTAAAGTACCGTCTGGAAGCGAGCCAACAGCGCAGGCTGGAAGTGATCGCGCAGCAGCGGCCGCACCAGCTCGTGGAGATCGGACTCTGTGGCCGCTGGCTGCTCCTCCAACAGTTGCATGATGTGATCGCCACCGAGGTTGGAGGTCATCAGAATGACGGTGTGGCGGAAATCGATCTCGCGCCCTTCGCCGTCACGCATAAAGCCCCGGTCAAAGACCTGATAGAAGAGGTTCATCACATCACGGTGCGCTTTTTCGACCTCGTCGAGCAGCACTACGCTGTAGGGACGCTTGCGTACCGCTTCAGTGAGGATGCCCCCCTGACCATAGCCGACGTATCCCGGCGGGGAGCCTTTAAGCTGGGAAACCGTGTGCGGCTCCTGATATTCTGAGAGGTTGAGGGTAATCAGTGACTTTTCACCGCCATACAGGCAGTCGGCCAGCGCCAACGCGGTTTCAGTTTTCCCGGTGCCGCTGGGGCCGGCAAGCAGGAAGACGCCTTGGGGGCCATTCTCAGCAGTCAAGCCGGTTTTGGCCGCGCGTAGGCGCTGCGCAATGGCATTCAGCGCGGCGGCCTGACCCACCACCCGTTTGCCCAGATCATCTTCCAGCGACAGCAGCTCGCTCTGCTCATCCTTCATCAGGGTCGAGAGCGGTATGCCTGTCCAGTCTGCGATAACGTTGGCAACGGTACGGCTGTCAACATCCACCTGAATCAGTGCTCCCTCTTTTTGCAGCGCGTCCAGTTGCTGTTGTCGTGCCGGTAGCTCCGCCTGACGCGCGCTATCGCGGCGGCACGCCATCAACGCCTCCACCTGAGCCCGCTCCTCAATCAGGCGCGCCTCCTGCTGCTGCAAGGTGGTGGTCAGCGCCACACGTTGCGTTTCAATCTCCTGCAGACGCTCGCCGGGCAGGCTGCTGCCCGTGGCAATATCATCCCGCAACGCCTGCTCTTCCAGCGCCAGAGCGGTGAGTTGGGCCTTAAGGCAGGTGATCGTTTCTGGCACCGTATCCAGGCTGATGCGGACTCGGGCGGCGGCAGTGTCCAATAGGTCTACCGCTTTATCCGGCAGTTGCCGGCCGGTGAGATAGCGGCGGGAGAGCGTGACCGCGGTGCGCACCGCGGCATCGGTGATATGCACGCCGTGGTGCAGGGCATAGCGGGATTTCAGGCCGCGCAGCATCAGACAGGCGGAATCGTCATCGGGTTCATCCACGCTCACCCGTTGGAAACGGCGCTCCAGTGCGGCGTCGCGCTCAAAATATTGCTTGTACTCACTCCAGGTGGTGGCGGCAATGGTTCGCAACTCCCCGCGCGCCAAAGCAGGTTTCAGCAGGTTAGCCGCATCTGCGCCCCCGGCCTGATTGCCGGCGCCAATGATGGTGTGCGCCTCATCAATGAACAACAGCACCGGATTGGGTGACTGCTGTACGGCATCAATGATATTTTTTAGCCGCTGCTCAAACTCCCCTTTCACGCCAGCACCGGCCTGCAACAGCCCAAGATCCAGGGTACGCACACTGACGGTTTTCAGGCTGTCAGGGACGTTGCCCTGCGCAATGCGCAGCGCCAGCCCCTCCACCAGCGCGGTTTTGCCCACGCCCGGCTCGCCCACCAGAATGGGATTATTTTTACGGCGGCGGGAGAGAATATCCACCATCTGGCGGATCTCATTGTCGCGGCCAAAAATGGGGTCAATCTCCTCGGCCCGTGCCTTTGCGGTAATGTCTTGGGTGAATCTGTCCAACACGCTCTGCAATGCATCAGCGAGGGCGGGAGAGGCCGTGTCTGTAGGGGAAACCGACGTCACGCCCTCGGCTGCTGGCGATAAGCCTGCCTCCTGTTGCCGTGCTGGCCGTTCATCAGATTGCACATCCAGCAGCGGGCGCAGCCGCTCCACCTGGCTGATGCGCAGGCTCAACAGCGGCCACAGGCTGTTGCAACTGACCAGTTTAGGATTCTCCACCAGCGCCGCCAGCAAGTGGGCACTACGGATCTGCGTGTCACCCTCGTCCTGTGATGCCGCCAGCCACGCCTGACGGATCAGGCTCATCAGATTATCTGCAAGCTGCGGCCGTCCTTTGACGGCGTGCGGCAGGCGATCCAGATGGACCAGCAGACCTTGCCACAGGCCATCCAGATCCCACTCATAACGGCGGGCGATAACGGTTATGTCGCCCTCCCCCTGCTCCAGCAGTTTCAGGATCAGGTGTTCGGGTGTGATTTCTCTATGCGCCCGTGTTTGGCAAAGGCTGGCTGCCGCTTCCAGCGCGCCAGCGCAGTAAGGGTTGAGGCGTCGTAACAGGGAGGCTGACTGGTGTTCCATGAAGGTTCCTTTCTTCGTGTGAGGGCATCCGGTTTCAGGCACGCTACCGCCCGTCGCCATTAACCGGGGCGCATAAGGTCTAGGTTCTGAGGTGTGTTTTGCTTAACGACCGCCGGGCAGGCGTTCAGCAAAAGAGTGCGTCAGGCCAATTTTCTGAACGGGAAGGCGTGAAATGTGGGCCGCCCCGCCAAGATGCCCTGTTCCGGCAGGGGGTGCCGGAACAGGGTGTTGCATCAGGCTGTGGCGCGCTCATTCCAGGAGTCGGAATAGATGATGTTGCCGTCTTTGTAGGTCCAGGTGATTTTTTCGTAACGAAGCTCAACCTGTTCCATATGGTTGTGCTTGTCCTTGGCAGGGTCTTTGACGTCGTACATCACCGGTGTGACGCTCACCAGTTTCACGTTCTCCAGCAGGGTATTGAAATACTCCTCTTCCTGACCGGCTTCGTTGATGCGGTACCATTTAAATTCGGCCGATTTCAGGGTCTGACCACTGGACACCGCCCGGTACAGATAAGGGGTGGAGCCGTCGGTCTCTTTGGTCAGTACCACCGGCGAATGCACCCGGGTGCCGGTCAGCTTGCCGGTATTGTTGTCGGTCGGAATGTGCAATTTGTGAGTGAACTCCGTGACCTCAATGCTGCCTTCACGGCCCTGCACGTCGACGGCCCCTTTGATGTGTGCGCCGCCGTCATCCTTCAGCCACAGATAGACTGGAATAGCCATATGTTAATTCTCCATTAGGTGAGTAGAAGCCTCGGCCGTTCCCGGTGAGGCCAGGTTAGTTGCCGGCAACCGACAGGCATCTGCCTGCGGCACCAGACTGATTTCGACACGCCGGTTAGCCGCGCGGCCCACCGAGGTTTCGTTGGATTGCAAAGGTCGGCTCTCTCCATAGCCCTGTACCGCAAAACAGCTCTCCGGTACGTCGCCGGTGTCGCGCATCCAGTTGCGTACGGAGACTGCCCGCCTTAGCGAAAGCTGTTGGTTGGTACGTTCATCGCCGACATTGTCGGTATGTCCAGCGACGACAATCAGCCAGCCCGGTTTCGCCTTAATATCCACCAGCGAGTTCACCAGCATTTTTGTTGAGCCCGCTTTCAACTCTGCCCGGCCAGAATCGAACAGTGACATGCTGTCGAGACGGACAATTTTGGGTGGTTTCGGGGCAGGCTTGGGCGGCGGCGCAGGCGGCGTATAGGTACGGATGACATCCAATATGGGCATTCGCAGCCGGGTGCCTTGATAGAGCCCGAGGCTCAGGCGAAGTGGCTCGCCACCGCGCGCCCACTCATCCAGCTGCGCCAGATCCTGACGCAGCACGTTGACAGCCTCTGCCTTGGGACGGTGGTCATTCATCGGGATACGTTGATAGTGCTGAATGTCAAAGCTCAGGCGTTGCACCAGCTGGCGGTTGTTCCAGCCACTGCTACACAGCGCAAAGATGGCGGCAACAATAAAGAGGGTAAAGCCCGATCGGCAGGCCCGTTGGCGTGGCGTCAGGCCATGTCCCTCCGGTAACAACGGCAAAATAAAGTCAGGTAACAGCGGTGCGTGGGGAAGATCGTTATCCGCTGGCTGCCACCCGATGACCTGACGCAGTGCCGTATGTTGCTGCAACCAGAGTGCCCAGAGGGAGTGCAGCTGTAGGGCATCCATCACGGGGCCCATCCCCCACAGCACTGCCGCAGGTTGCAGACCAGGCATATCCGGGTCACTGTTTGTCAAGGTGGCGACCACATGTTGCTGGAACCAATCCACCAGCGCGTTCATCAGCACCTGGTGTTGGAGGGCCGCCGCGCCCCCGGCTTCTAACCAGTCATCGGCCGGGCCGAAGGGCGACACGCCATCCCAGACGCAGAGGCGTTCATTGGGCAACGAAGCCTGCCAGATCATCTGCTTCATCATGGCGCTGCCTGCCACTCCCTGTAGCACCAAGGGAATGGCGAGGCCGCTAGCCCGGCGTAACCGGCCAAGCTTCCAGCGCAGAGACAACAAATGGCTGGTCAGGGTCTCAATGTCATCATGCTGTTGCGGGCAGACCGTCACCATTACTGAGAGTTGACGCCCCCAGTCCGGTCGTAGCCGCAGCACCTGGCGGGCAACCTGTTCGACATCCTGATGCGCGGCCACACGGATCCAGCACCCCTGGCTGGCCGCGAGCACCGCGGTCTCTGCCGGCCAAGGGTATGGCATGTCGCCGCAGACCAACACCACAGGCTGGCGGTAAGCGGCATTGGGGAGGTGAGCAAGCTGAATCTCTTCATCGGCTTCATGTCGGCGGGTGGTGACAGCAAAGACAACGCCAATAAGCCCCCAGATTGCCAGCATTAACAGGATGGCGGCCAGACGGGGGACAGGCAGAAAACCTTGGCAGACCAGTCCGCTCAGCAGCACTGCCCAGAGCGCCAGCAGGCGCTTTTGTGCCAGACTCATGGCATGGCTCCTGGTAGCAGGGTGGCCAGCAGGTGGTCAAGCCAGCGATTAAGCCCCCACCATAAAGCGGCCAACCCCAGCAGGCTGACGCCAAGGCGTATCGGCCAGGAGGAGATGAACCCACCTTGCGCCCACGTCCGCGAGGCCGCCGCCAGTACCGGCTGGCTCTGCGCCACGGCGAAGGGCGGAACCCGCTCTGTCAGTGCCTTGAGGAGCTTTTCACGGTCGGGATCGTTGAGCGTCCGGTACTCCCCAAGGAACCCCAGCATCATCACCCGGTGAAAGCAGGTGAGCACCGCAAGGTCTGGCGCGGGTTCACGCAGCAGCTCACGCATACGGCCACACAACGTATCTCCGGCTTCAATGGTGCCGAGGAAGTGGCCCTGCAAAGGAATGTCATACCACTGCATACAGGCATCATCATGACTCCCCCGGCTCTTGACGGCCTCATCCAGCAGGGCGCACTGGGCGATAAGAATGTGCCGGCAGCTGGCCTCATCCATACCCGCAGCGCGCAACGCCTGTTGTACCTGCTCAACATCGGCCACACACCGCTCCCATAACCTGCGCCCGCCCCCCTCTTCGAACTCGGGCCCATGGCGCAGGCTAATCGCCTGCAACCAGGTGTTTTGCAGCAGCGCATCAATGTCAGGGGATAAAATTGAACTGCTTTGGTTAGCACTCATGTTCTTAGCACCGCATAGAGTTCAAGTTCTGGGTCACCCAGTGTGCCTGGGACGTAAAACATACAGTGCCCGCTTGCCAGCATCTCCTGAGCCGCCGGGTGGCTCAGATCAAGCGAGAAATATTGATTCTCCAAACGCAGGGGAATGGCGGCCGGAACATGGCGCAGCGGGTTAAGGGGAATGCCCTGCCGCGACGCATTGACCAGGCTGGTCACATAATCCGGGCTGCCAACCTTGCACTGCCGCGGGAACTGCTCCTGAATTTGCGCCACTGGCATGGATGAGCGCACCGACAGGTAGTAATCCGCCCCGTCGCGCAGGCGGGGGTCTTGCAACTGGGCGTGCCACTGACGCATCCGCTTGTCGCACGTCAGCTCAATGGCGACCACACGTGACGGCAGGCTGGCCTCCAGCAAATCGCTCAACAGGTCAAACAATGGTGGGAAAACCGCGTTGAGTTGCGTGTGTTGATAGTTCGGAATGGCGCTGACCTTATGCGCAAGGGAGAAGGTCAGTAAGCTGCCGGCCAGACGGGCAAGCTCTGGATAGAGACGCTCGACAGGGCTTTGTGGTGCCTGCCAGAACTGGTTCAACACCGGTTCAGCGCTGTTCAGGGCATTGAGTAGCCAAAACAGTGAGACGTCCGCGACGGCAAAATCTGCCATCCGCTCATTGCTTTCACGACGCATCGCCATCAGGCGGCTCAGGCGTGCGCGTAGCTGAACCAGTAGCTGCTCCAGGTGGGTCATCAGCCAGCGGCTGCTGTTGATGTTTAACAGGGGCGGCAGGAATGCCTCGTCCAGTATCCAGTTGCCCTGCGAATCTTGAAGTAAACGTGCCACTGGGCAGGTGAGGTAGTCACTGTTGTCCTGATGGGCAAACCGTAGCGTCAGCTCTGGCTGAATGACCGCAATCTGGCGATCGTCATCACCGAAATGGTTGCGGATATCGTGCCAGCGCTGGCGGTAACGCACTGGCCGATCCGCTGTCTCATCCGGCTTCAGGCAGTTGTTTCCATTTGCCCGCAGCAACGGCAATGCCAGTACCACCACATTCTCTTGCTGTTCACCATCAAGGAGCAGCGCGGGCGGCAAGGCATCGGCATTGTCCGTATCAATCAGGGTTCCATCCTGAAAACGGACATGCAGCCGGTGCGCCTGCAGGCGGCCAAGCGCCAGCATCTGGGGTTCAAAGGAGACGTGCAGAATACCCCACGGATGGGACAGGCCCATCCGTGCGATACACTCCTCCGTCCAGGCCGCATAGGCGGCCTGTTGTTGAAAATGCTGGGGCGAGAGCATGATGCCCCGACCCCATAAAGGTTGTTCTGTTTTCACCAGATCCCCTGTCTTACGATTTGGCCTTTGGCATCTGGCTGACCAGTGACAAGTTGACGTCCATCCCTTCCACCTGGAAGTGCGGCACGGCGTAGAGTTTCACGCGGAAGAAGCCAGGATTGTCCTCGATATCCTCCACCACCACTTTCGCGTCGCGCAGCGGGTGTGAAGCTTGCAGCTCGTCGCCTGGATCGGTCATTTCAGTGACCAGCGTGCGCACCCAAGTATTCAGCTCCAGCTCCAACAGGCGGCGATCCTTGGTGGTACCGATGTTTTCGCGCTGAATCAGCTTCAGGTAGTGAGCAATGCGAGACAGCAGGAAGATGTAGGGCAGGCGCGCATTGATGCGGCTGTTTGCCGTGGCATCCGGGGCATCAAACAGTGCCGGTTTCTGGGCGGAGTTGGCCGAGAAGAAGCAGGCGTAGTCGCGGTTTTTGTAGAACGAGAGCGGGATGAAACCGAGGTTGGCGAACTCAAATTCACGGGTTTCAGGGATCATCACCTCAGAGGGAATTTTCACCTGGCTGCCGGTGCCGAGATCGTACAGGTGGATTGGCAGATCCGTGACCGCCCCACCCGCCTGCGGCCCACGGATCTGGACACACCAGCCATTTTTGATGAAGCTGCGCACCATGTTGGCGGCAAAGGCGAACGCAGCGCTGGTCCAGAGGTACTTCTCATGATCCGGGCCTTTCACCTGCTCAACGTAGTTGAAGCTGCGCACCGGCACCGTGTCCGGGCCATACGGCAGGCGACCCAGCACGCGCGGCATGGTCAGGCCGATGTAGCGGGCGTCATCGGTGTCACGGAACGCTTTCCACTTGATGTATTCGGCACGGTCAAAGTAGTTGCCGATGTCCTTGATGGCCGCCACCTCCTCCATCGACTCTTTCATGAAGAATTTCGGGCCAACGGTGCCAATGAAAGGCATGTGGGCGGATGCCGCCACCTTGGAGATATTGCGCAGCAGCGCCACATCTTGCGCCGAGGCATCAAACTCATAGGAGGAGACCAACGCCGCCACCGGTTCGCCGCCGGGGGTGTCATACTCCTGGGTGTAGGTGTGGTAATAGAGGCCGCTCTGGACAATCTCTGGCGCATCCTCAAAGTCCTGGCGCAGATCCTCTTTGGAGACATCCAGGATCTCGGTCTTGACGTTCTGGCGGTAATCGGTGCGGTCCACCAGGTGTTTCAGCCCGCGCCACAGCGACTCCACCTGCTGGAACTCCGGGTGGTGCATCACTTGATCCAGCTGGCGGCTGATCTGGTAATCCAGTTCGGCGATGTGGTGATCCAGCAGTGCTTTATCCAGCTTCTCCACTTTTTGGCGGGAGAGGTGCAGACGGGTGAGGAACACCTGCACGGCCGCGGTGACGCGCTCATCGGCGCTGGCGTCGGCCATGGCCTGATTGTCCTGCCAGACGTTCAAATCACGCAGCTCGGCAACCGGCTTCAGGTTAATTTTGTCAAACAGGGAGGCATAGACGCCACCCGCATGCGGCTGTTCCACGACAGCGGTGCTACCGGCGGCAGAGAGGGTTTCGTTTTTTACAGACATCAGCATAATCCTGTGTTATTCCATGAAAAGCATCAGGCTTCTTTCGACGCCAGCGCCGAAATCTCGTCACGCAAATCGTCGCTCAGGGCCGGATCCTTCAGGATGGCCTCCAGCTCTTTACGGAAGGTGGTGTTGTCCAGCAGGTTGGATTTGAGGTCGCGTAACAGGTTACGCATCGCGAGCATCGCCTTGAGCTGTGGGATCTGCCGCGCTACCCGCTCCGGTTCAAAGTCCTTCATCTCGTTGAACACCAGCTTTACGCTCTCTTCGCTGCCATCGCCGGCCAGCGTGTTCTCGACGGTAAGGTTGACGCAGGGATGGAGGTCTGACAGGACGCTGTCAAAATTATTTTTGTCGATATTCATTTTCTCGCGTTCAGAGATTGGCCGGTGCTCCTGACCGTGGCTGAAATCCCCTGCCACCAGCAGTTTTAGCGGCAACTCGACTTTCTTTTGCGCCCCGCCGGTGTGCAGGTCGAGTTTAATATTGACGCGGGCCTTGGGTATTTCCGACTGGAAAGACTCTGACATGAAATAATCCTTTTAATCGCCATGAGAAGTGAGGAATGCCCAACAAAACAGTGCGCCAACTTTTATGCGCGCAGGCATAAAACGAGCGCAGAGTGGCAGGCGTAATTAACTAAGAAATAGCGCGCACTGTGGTAACAGTGCGCCGTCAGGGTGCTCATCCTATATTCAAAAATAAGCCCAATCAAGCGCAATCACCCCTCTAAAAACAGCAAGATAGGGCGTAATTTGTTACTGAATGGTTGCGGGTAAGCCTAACAAGAAAAGCCGTTTTTTTGCCAACCCGCCTGCCATCAGGCATAGCGCAGGCTTTTTCCCAAATCGGCAAGGTTTTTGAGAAAAACCTATTTTTAGGCTGACTTTAAAAAAGATGTGCGTCTTTTGACATTAATCAAAAATGGTAGATTTTATGGGTGAATTTATCATTATTAATTTATATACAAGGCCAATATATTTCCATCAGGTTACTTTATAAGTAAATATCCAACCGTTATGTCTGGTGCAATAATTTACTTCGGAATCATTTTTCCTTCGAGTAATAACTTAGCGTTAGCGCTAAGTATTAAAAACGCCCCGATAAAATCGGGGCGTGATGCGGGCAGTGCTTTCGTCAACCGGGTTTACTTAGGCTGTCAGGGAAACATTGACTTCATCCCCCCGCCCTCCGCCTCCTCTTCGCGCTCACGCTCCGCCAGCGCCTCAAAGGCCATCGCGGTGGCCGGATCAAACAGGGAGAGCGTCTCAATCTGGTTGAGCATGATCACCTTGCGAAAGTAGAGCGCAGAGATGGGTTCTGACGCTGGCGTAATGCCATGTTTCTGGTAGTAGCTGGCGTAGTTGTGCTCGACCTGCATCTTTTGCGTCTCTGGGTCGCGGAAGCCGCTCACCATCGGGATCAGCACCACATTGTCGGTGGAGCCGCTTTCGCAGCGCAGCGTATGCACCATGCCGATGTAGACACGCCGAGAACGCAGCGTGACAAACACTAAATCGCCTTGGTCCATGCACTGATAGAGCAGCCCCTCCACGCCATTGGAGCGGGTCAATTGCTGGTAGAGGCTCTTGCGCCCGGCCGGGTCGAGGTTGCGGCTGCGTGACCAGGAGGTGCAGAACAGGCAGAGCAGCACTGACACCGCCAGCATGATCACCACCGGCGCCTGAATGCCAAGGAAACTCCACATAATAAAGTCGCGCTGGAGTTGCAGTTCATCCGAGAGCAACCCTGGGATGTGGTTCATCAGGCCCGAAAAGCCCCATAGCAGCAGGTAGACGATGGCGATGACCAGCACGCCCTGAAGCACGAAGATGCAGCCATAGAGCGCTACCACAAAGTAGACGTCCCAGCCAAAGGTGCGCTTGAGTTTAAAGCGTGATGACACGTCACGCGTGGTGTACCAGTACCCGCACACCATCAACACCATAAAGATTGCTGTTCCCATCAGTCAGCCCCCTCCCCGCAGTGGCCAACGGCCAACATGGGCAAGCATCGGGCTTGCGCGTTCTGCATATCTCCTCCTGGTGTTTTCTATGTGAATGAATAGGGTGGACACCGCCGGGCGGGGCCGAGTTCATCGGATTCCCGAAATGGCGCGGCGGCCCGTTAAGCATAGTTAACCTGCTGGATAACCGGCGGATTATCTGCTCAATGTCCACCCGCTTGCGCGTGGCAGGCGCGATCGCGCCTTGTCCTTTCCGATCTGCCGGGTTAGTTTTATAACTAGAATGAAAAGCGTTTATCCGCAATTAACCCGCATTCAGGAGGAAGTGGTCATGGCATTGCAACAAGAGATCATCGAGGCGCTCAAGGTAAAACCACAGATTGATGCGAAGGAGGAGATCCGCCGCAGCGTTGACTTCCTGAAAGCCTATCTTCAATCGGCATCGCTAAAAACACTGGTGCTGGGCATCAGCGGCGGCCAGGATTCGACCCTGACTGGCAAGCTGTGCCAGCTGGCGATTGACGAGTTGCGTGAAGAGAGCGGCAGCGACACCTACCAATTTATCGGTGTGCGCCTGCCCCACGGCAACCAAGCGGATGAGTCTGACTGTCAGGACGCCATCAATTTCATCAAGCCGAGCCGGGTGCTGACGGTCAATATCAAGGAGTCGGTGCTGGCGAGTGAGGCCGCGCTGCGTAAGGCAGGCATTGAACTGAGCGATTTTGTCAAAGGCAATGAGAAGGCGCGTGAGCGCATGAAAGCCCAGTACAGCATTGCCAGCATGACGCAGGGGCTGGTGGTAGGGACAGACCACGCGGCAGAGGCGGTCACCGGCTTCTATACCAAGTATGGCGACGGCGGCACCGACATTAACCCCATCTTCCGCCTTAACAAACGTCAGGGCAAAGCGCTGCTGGCCGAGCTGGGCTGCCCCGAGCACCTCTACAAAAAGGTGCCAACGGCAGATCTGGAGGAGGATCGCCCCGGCCTGCCGGATGAGGTGGCATTGGGCGTGACCTATGAGATGATTGATGATTATCTGGAAGGCAAACAGGTTGAGCCAAACGTGGCGGCGATCATTGAGCGTTGGTACACCCGTACTGAGCACAAGCGCCAGCTGCCGGTCACGGTGTTTGACGACTTCTGGAAGAAAAAATAAGCCCGGCGGCCCTCGCGCCGCCCCTGCCCTGTTTTGACGCGCCGCCCTTCGCGGCGCGTTTCTTTTGCCGCCCGCCCAGACACACAGGCGGCCGGCTGCCGCTGAGGAAGTGTTGTTTACGTTATGCAAAAATTTTTACTGCTGTTGTTGTCCATTGTCCTGCTTGGCCCGCTGGGCATTGATCTCTACCTGCCGACCATCCCGGCGATTGCCGAGGGGCTGGGCACGCCACAATCAGTGATTCAGGCAACCATTTCACTGTTTATTCTGGTGCTCGGTGCCGGGCAGCTGGTGGCTGGCCCGCTGGTGGATAACTATGGCCGCAAACCCGTGGCACTGGCCGGCATCGCGCTCTACCTGGCCGGGGCCGTGGTCGCGGCACTGGCGGTCAGTCCGGCGATGTTTATCGCCTCGCGGCTGATCCAGGGGGTGGCGGTCTGCTGCACCGCCGTGGTGGCCTTCACCGGCGTGCGTGACCGGCTGAACGGCGAAGACGCGGCGCGCGCGTTTGGCTTCCTGAATGGCACGCTCAACATTGTGCCAGCGCTGGCACCCTTGCTGGGCGGCCTGCTGGCGGAGGCGTTTGGCTGGCGCGCGCCCTTCTGGTTCCTTGGCGGCTATGCGGTGGCGGTGTTTATCCTGATTGCGCTGCTGATGCCCGAGACACGCCCGGCGGATACGGTACCGGTGCGCGGTCTGCCGCTGCGCCAGTATGGCGCGATTCTGCGCGATCGCCGTTTCGTCACCTTCGCGCTGGTCAACGCCGGGGCGATGGGCATGGCGCTGACCTATGTGTCGCTGGCACCTACGGTTTTGATGGGTGACGGCGGGCTGTCGCCGCTGCACTTCTCGCTGGCCTTTGGCGCGAATGGTTTCTGGATTTTGTTGGTGAGCGTCATCGCCAACCGCGTGATCCACAAGATGGGCCGCCCGCTCTGTCTGGCAATCGGCAGTGTGCTGATGCTGGTGGGCGCGGCCGGACTGGCGTTGGGCATGGCACTGCTGCCAGCCACCGTGCAGCCGCAGTGGTGGGTCTATATGCTGCCGGTCGCCGCGGCCTGTGCCGGGCTGGCATTTATGATGGGGCCAGCCACCAGCTACGCCCTGGAGCCGTATGGCAGTGAGGCAGGCGTTGCCTCGGCGCTGGTGGGCTTTGTGCAGATGGCAGGTGGCTCGGTGCTTGGGCTGGCGGCGATGGCACTGCCGCTGGCCCCGAAACTCTCGCTGGCGGTGATGATGCTGGCTGGCTGCCTGCTGGCGCTGCGTGCCCGCCGGTTGAGTAAAACCCTGCGCGGCCAGATCACCTCATTGAAGTCGGACGCCTGACCGCCCTAGCCGTGGTAATGGAACGGCACCCTGGCCGTCACCGCTGTCAGTAGCTCATACCCGAGCGTATCAGCGGCGGCGGCCACCTCATCTACCCGCACCTGCTCCCCCCACAACTCCACCGGCGAGCCAATCTGGGCCGCTGGACAGGGCGTCAGATCCACCGCCAGCATATCCATGGAGACCCGCCCAAGGGTGCGCGTCATCACGCCTCCTACGCTGATCGGCGTACCGGTCGGCGCGTGCCGCGGGTAGCCGTCGGCATAGCCACATGCCACCACGCCCATGCGCTGTGGGCCGTCAGCCGTGTAGCGTGCGCCATAGCCGACGCGGTCACCGGCGCGCAGTTGCTGGATGCCGATAATTTCGCTGGTCAGGCTCATGGCAGGCCGCAGGCCGGTCGCAGCGATGTCCTGCGCCACGCCGCTTGGCGACGCGCCATACAAAATAATGCCCGGCCTGACCGCCGCATGGTGGGTCTGCGGGTGCCAGAGGGTGGCGGCCGAGTTGGCGAGGCAGCGCGGCAGTGGCACATCGCGCCCTACCTGTTCAATCACCGCGTACTGCTCGCTCACCCCCTCCGGGGCATCCGCCAGCGCGAAGTGGCTCATCAGCGTCAGGTTGCCCACCTGTGGCAGCGCCTTCAGCCGTTGCCAGGCCGCTGGCAGGGCATCTGGCGCAAAGCCTAAGCGGTTCATGCCGCTGTTGAGCTTCAAGTAGACGTCCAGCGGCGCGGAGAGCCGGGCCTGTGCCAGCGCCTCCACCTGCCAGGCGCTGTGGACGGCGGTGGTAAGGCGGTAGCGATCCAGCAGTGCCAGATCCTCGGCGGCGAAAAAGCCCTCCAGCAACAGGATCGGCCCCTGCCAGCCCGCCTCTCGCAGCGTGATGGCCTCCTCATAGTTCAGCAGCGCATAGCCATCAGCCTGATCGAAAGCCTGCCACATCTGGCGCAGGCCGTGGCCATAGGCATTGGCCTTCACCACGGCCCACAGGTGGGCAGCGGGCGCGGCGCGGCGCGCCACGCCAAGGTTGTGGCGCAGGGCATCCAGGTGAACGGTCGCGGATATCGGACGCGGCATGACAATCTTCCCTCTGTAAACGTGTGTGCCCGGAGGCAGTCAATAGCGAGCTGGCCTTAGCTGACCGGGTGAATGCGGCCCGCACCGGGGCGCGCCGTGGCCTGGAATCCCTCCAGATAACGTGCGACCGAGAGATCCTCATACGGGATGGCCGGTGTCACGCCAGAGACGATGTCCGCCAACAACTGCCCGGAGCCGCAGGCCATCGTCCAGCCCAGCGTGCCGTGGCCGGTGTTGAGGAAGAGGTTCTTCAGCGGCGTGCGGCCCACCACCGGCGTGCCATCCGGCGTCATCGGGCGCAGGCCGGTCCAGAAGGTGGCCTGCTCGACATTGCCGCCACGTGGGTAGAGATCCTTGACCACCATCTCCAGCGTTTCGCGGCGCGCCTGCATCAGGCCGGTGTTGAAGCCGACAATCTCTGCCATGCCGCCCACGCGGATGCGGTTGTCAAACCGGGTGATGGCGATTTTGTAGGTCTCATCCAACACCGTCGAGTGTGGCGCGCCCGCCGGGTCAGTGATTGGGATGGTCAGCGAGTAACCTTTCAGCGGGTAGACTGGGATGGAGACTACCCCTTTTAACAGCGCCGTGGAGTAGGAGCCAAAGGCCACCACATAGCTGTCAGCCGTCAGGGTTTCATTGCCGCACTGGACGCCACGGATGCGATCACCCTCCACCAGCAGGCGATCGACATTGCGGTCAAACAGGAAGGTAACGCCTGCCTGCTTCGCCATCTCCGCCAGCTGGCGGGTAAAGAGCTGGCAGTCGCCAGTCTCATCGTTCGGCAGGCGCAGCCCGCCGGTCAACTTGTGCGCCACCCCGGCCAGTGCTGGCTCCACGCTTGCCAGTTGGGCCGCCTCGAGCAGTTGGTAAGGCACCCCGGCCTCCTGCAACACCGCGATATCCTTGCTGGCATTCTCATACTGCTGGGCCGTGCGGAACAGCTGCAACGTGCCACCCTGCCGCCCCTCATACTGGATGTGGGTCTCCTGGCGCAGCGCCTTCAGGCAGTCGCGGCTGTACTCTGACAGGCGCACCATACGCCCCTTGTTGGTCTGGTAGTGGGACATGTCGCAGTTGCGCAGCATCTGCCACATCCAGCGCAGCTGGAAGCCACTGCCGTCGAGGCGGATCGCCAACGGCGCGTGGCGCTGGAACATCCACTTGATCGCCTTGAGCGGCACGCCGGGCGCGGCCCAGGGGGCAGCGTAACCCGGTGAAATCTGCCCGGCGTTGCCAGCACTGGTCTCCTCCGCCGGGCCGCTCTGGCGATCGATGACGGTCACCTCATGCCCTGCTTTCGCCAGATACCAGGCGCTGGCCACGCCGACGACGCCACTTCCCAAAACCAACACACGCATAGCGATCTCACCTTTGGCTTGATAAAGCACAATCTTCTGTTAACGACAAATTAACGCAACAGAAAAAACCATCCAACAATATCCACGATAGTCGTGACTGTTTTCACAAATATTTATCCTTTATCATCCGATCTTTTTCAATAGCCGGGATCAAATAGCGATAAGATCCGGCTTAGGCCCCCTGCAAGCAGAAATCTGGTGCTTTTTTGCTGGCAATGACAGCACTGACAGCGGCGAACGGATCGGCCTGCCAGCGGGGCTTTTTTGCCGCAGCTTGTTTCAGCCCATCGTCACATCCGCAGCATTTAATATCGCTACAGTGGGCAGTTGCCCCATACTTATTGTTGCACCCCGCTGGAAAGCGCCTGACAGATGGCGGATGATAGGCTTTGGCCCTGCCTACCGCGGCCTGTGGGCGGATAGGTGCAGGTGGTGCGTATCGCGCTAACCGGCTGCTTTTTCTAGCGGAGTGTGAGGCTGGATGGCCTGCCACCGGCGGTGGCCTAACCCGATGTGTAAAGTTTGAGCTACGATTGATAGTGGGCCGGCAAGATCAGGCCAAACAACAATGAGGGTGCGCTGATGACGATGACGCAAGAGCAGATTAAACAGGAACGCCTGAGTGATGGCCCGGACTGGACATTCGAGCTGCTTCAGGTCTATCTGGAACAGATTGATCGGGTGGCCAAACTCTACCGACTGGACACCTATCCCCACCAGATCGAGGTGATTACCTCTGAGCAGATGATGGACGCCTACTCCAGTATCGGCATGCCCATCAACTATACCCACTGGTCGTTCGGCAAAAAGTTCATCGAGACGGAGCAGCGCTACAAGCATGGCCAGCAAGGGCTGGCGTATGAGATTGTGATCAACTCCAATCCCTGTATCGCCTATCTGATGGAAGAGAACACCATGACCATGCAGGCGCTGGTGATGGCCCACGCCTGCTATGGCCACAACTCCTTCTTCAAGAATAACTACCTGTTCCGTAGCTGGACAGATGCCGGTTCCATCGTTGACTACCTGCTGTTCGCCCGCCACTACATCAGCGAGTGCGAGGAGCGCTATGGCGTGGATGAGGTGGAGAAGCTGCTCGACTCCTGCCATGCGCTGATGAACTATGGCGTCGACCGCTACAAACGCCCGCAGAAGATCTCCTTGCAAGAGGAGCGCGCCCGGCAGAAGAGCCGCGAGGAGTACCTGCAAAGCCAGGTGAACTCGCTGTGGCGTACCCTGCCACGCCGTGAGCGCGAAGAGGCACCAGAGGTGGCGCGCCGCTTCCCGGCCGAGCCGCAGGAGAACCTGCTCTACTTCATGGAGAAGAACGCCCCGCTGCTGGAGCCGTGGCAACGTGAGGTGCTGCGCATCGTGCGCAAGATTAGCCAGTACTTCTATCCGCAGAAGCAGACCCAGGTGATGAATGAGGGGTGGGCCACCTTCTGGCACTACACCATCCTTAACCACATGTATGACGAGGGGCTGGTCAGCGAGCGCTTCATGATGGAGTTCCTGCACAGCCATACCAACGTGGTCTACCAGCCGCCCTATAACAGCCCCTATTACAGCGGCATCAACCCCTACGCGCTGGGCTTCGCCATGTTCCAGGACATCAAACGCATCTGCCAGAACCCGACGGAGGAGGATCGCTACTGGTTCCCGGACATCGCTGGCTCTGACTGGCTGGATACCCTGCACTTCGCGATGCGTGATTTCAAGGATGAGAGCTTTATCAGCCAGTTCCTGTCGCCCAAGGTGATGCGCGACTTCCGGCTGTTCACCGTGCTGGATGACGATCACAATAACTATCTGGAGATCGCCGCCATCCATAATGAGGAGGGTTACCGTGCCATCCGCCAGTCGCTGTCGGCACAGTACAACCTCAGCAACCATGAGCCGAATATCCAGGTCTGGAACGTTGACCTGCGTGGCGATCGCTCCCTCACGCTGCGTTACATCCCGCATGAGCGCGCGCCACTGGACAAGAGCCGTCGGGAGGTGATGAAGCATATCCACCGCCTGTGGGGCTTTGATGTCTACATGGAGCAGAAAAATGATGATGGCAGCGTGGAGCTGCTGGATCGCTGCCCGCCGCGCACCTCGCCGCTCTGATGACCGGCCAGCAAAAAGGGCGCCTGCGGGCGCCCTTTTTATGACATGCGGATTGCGTACTTAGCGGCGGATCTCCGCGATATCACGCGGGATGGCACCCTGCATACCGTGCCAGATAGCGCCGCTCTCCTTGCCGTAGTTGCGCACGCACTCCATCACCTGATCGTGCATGTTGTCGCGGCTCAGCGCTGAGAGGCGCTCATAGAAGTCCAGCGCCAACTGGCGGGCCTCCGGGTTGGAGAAGTAGTAACGCCCAACGCGCATATAGAGGCCGCGCAGGCCGTTGAGGATCAGGCCATAGATTGGGTTGCCGGAAGCAAACGCCAGCCCACGGAAGATACCGTAATCCAGCTCGGCAAACGCATCCGCATTGTCCTCCACGGCAGAAGCCTGTTCGAGGATTTCACACGCCTGCTCCGGGTGGTGGCGCACTGCGGTGCGGATAAAGAGCGAGGCGATGTTGGTGCGCACTGCCAGCAGATTGTCGATCAGCTGCGGTACGCTGTCATGATCGAGGCGAGCCAGCGTCTCCAGGATGTTCAACCCGGAGGTCTCCCAGAAGTTGTTGACCCGCGTGGGTTTGCCGTGCTGGATCGTCAGCCAGCCATCGCGTGCCAGACGCTGCAAGACTTCACGCAGCGTGGTACGGGTGACCCCGATCAGCTCTGACAGCTCACGCTCCGCGGGCAAAATAGAGCCAGGGGGGAAGCGATTATTCCAGATACTCTCAATAATGTACTCTTCCGCGAAACCGGCAGGACTTTGCGCCTTTATAACCATGTGTTTAACGTTCCGTAGCGACATATATAAGCCAAATATTTCAGCTCATCATACCAGACGTCCAGGCCAGGTTATAGCACCAAAAGCTAACATTAACTGAATGCCTGCGCAGTGGCTTGCCGCCGCCCCTGTTCATGCCAGGGCGCGTGGGCGCGGCATTTATCCCTAAAAACTCCTGCCTCATTTACCGCTTTTTACGCATATTTGTGCAACGGTGGCTGGCAGCGCCAGTAATTTGGTTTACACTGCCGCTCAGACAGTTATCGCATGGACAGGACATTATGTTGCACTTTCTAAACCGTTGCTCCCGGGGGCGCGGTGCCTGGTTATTACTTGCTTTTGCCGCGTTGGTGCTGGAACTGACTGCCCTCTATTTCCAGCATGTGATGATGCTGAAACCCTGTGTCATGTGCATCTATGAGCGCTGCGCACTGTTCGGGGTCATGCTGGCCGCACTGGTGGGCGCACTGGCCCCGGCGACGCCGCTGCGCTTCGTGGCGATGGCCGGCTGGATCTATAGCGCGTGGGAGGGCATTCGCCTGTCATGGGAGCACACCATGATTCAGCTCCACCCCTCGCCCTTTGCCACCTGCGATTTTGCCGCCCGTTTCCCAAGCTGGCTGCCGCTGGACAAATGGTTGCCCAGCGTGTTTGTCGCCACGGGCGATTGTGCGGAGAAGCAGTGGGAGTTCCTCTCACTCAGTATGCCGCAGTGGCTGGTGGTGGTGTTCGCCATCTTTATGCTGATTGCCCTGCTGGTCGTACTGGCACAGTTCTTCCCGCCCCGACGCCGCGACCTCTTTAACCGCTAAAAAAACGGCGCCTGCGGGCGCCGTCTTTATGTGTATTTATCATATCCATTCATAAATACTATCATATCGATAGAAGCAACCGATTTACTTAAATTCCCTGCCTATGGCATTGTCTTTACAGACAAAAGCGAAGCAATGTCTGCCCAACACCAGGTTTTCCCGCAGTACCTGAAAAAAATAGCCCGCCCAAGAGCGGGTTTTTCTTTGCCTATTTTTTACCTAAAATCCGCTTCTCAGACACGGCATAATTCTCATAAAAATTTAAAATTCAAATAGTTATTGCTAATTAAATAACAAACGTTATTATTGCGCGGTGATTATTAACCCCTTTAAATAATCACGCTATAGGATACCTCTTGTAGCGGATAATCTATCCGGCCCGCATCATGCGGGCTTTTTTTGAGACTTCTACCAGTTTCAATCCGGCTACCGGCTGGCTACTATCATGGGGTGGGCGCAGATCCACTTCTAATGATCGGTACTATCCCTACGCCCGCTATCCGTTGTGGGCTTTTTTCTTTCTACTCCCCGCCATTTGCTTTCATTCCCACGCTTCTGCTGGGCCGAGCTTCTGCGTCTCCATCGCGCGCGATTACGCCTTTTTACGTATTTTGTCAAATCATATCTTCAATTGAACCGATAAATATCAGGCATATACTTCGTGCCGGATTCTATGGAGATAACAACAATGCTAAGAGATCACCTGCACCTCACCGAACAGGATACGCTGGAACAGATCCACCATACCCGCCTGCCCAATCAGGGCCAGGAGGAGATCACGGTCTACCAGATCCGCAATGGCGCTGGACGCATTACCGGCACTGTTTCGGTCTTTGATCGATTGAACACGCGCCGCTCCTACCCGGTGGATGTACGCATCACCCAGCAGGACGTAGAGGGAAGAGTGGTCGTGGATAAGCTGACGGATCGGCTATAGGCCGCAAGGCTGGCAGAGACTGCCCCGCCCAAGCGGACGGGGCGGCAGGGATCAGTTGTGCAGTTTGTAGTCGAGCGTAATGTCCGCGTTGATCAGTTGTGACACCGGACAGCCCGCCTTCGCTTTATTGATCAGGGACTCAAACTCCCCCTCCTCAATGCCCGGCAGCTTCACTTCGCTCTGGAGCGCCACTTTCGTGATTTTGTAGCCCTCACCCACTTTGTCCAGTGAGACATCCGCAACGGTATCGATGCTCTCCGGCGTATAGCCCGCTTCACCCAGGATCAGTGACAGCGCCATAGAGAAACAGGCCGAGTGCGCGGCCCCGATCAGCTCTTCCGGGTTGGTACCCGGCTTGCCCTCAAAACGGGTATTGAAGCCATACGGCTGCTGGTTGAGCGCGCCGCTCTCCGTGGAGATATGGCCCTTACCACGTTTGATGTCGCCTTCCCAATGCGCTTGCCCTTTCTTATGAATGGTCATCGTCGTCCTCCGTTCGGTTATACATAACACTCCAGTGTAGTAGGAAATTTTCAAGATGGTGGGCAACCATGGTGCGCTGCCTGTCCAGCCCACGCCAGCCGCTGGCCCGGCGGTGGCCGGGCTTTGTCACAAAATGTTGCCACCTGCCGCAGGCGACGGCGGTTGGAGCCATTTCTTGCCCTGACTGCGTGAGAAATTTTTATCGTGCTAAGGGGATAAACGGGGAAAAAGCGGGAAAATCATCAGGCCCAGGGATGGGCCTGTGAGGGCGCAGCGTATGCGACACGCATCAGCGGGCTTACTCCACCTGATACGGGTCCTCTTTATCATCATCGCTGTCATCCCGTTTTCTGGGGATCTCCCCCTCTTCATCCGGCGGCGTATTGACCGGGATGTCATCCTCTTCATAAGGATTGGGGACGTGAGGCGCATCTTCCGGCAGGCCGTGGTTTTCATGATCGTCCGGGAATGGCGCATTGTGATCGGGGCGTTCAGACATTGCATTACCTCCATTTACCCAACATAGGTTAATGAAGTATAGACTCTTTTCAGGCCCCCGTTTTCCTGCCTACGCCTGCTGGCCGCTCGGCCGACTCCCTAGCGGGGCCGCCGGCGGGCCGAGGCCAGACTGAACCATGCACACAGCGCCGCAAAGAAGAAGAGAATCAACGCATGCAGCCACAGGCCGGAGATGACCCGCATGATGGCACCGATCAGGAATGCCAGCGCAAATATCGCGAACAGGATGACTTTATTCATGCTTCCCTCTCTTGATGGCCTTGTCTGCGTCAATCATAGCCCGTATGGGAACGTTGTGCCGCCAGACCAGCCACAAAGCCGAGGTTTCCTGTCAGCGATCAGGGATCTTTGCTAAGGTAATGGCGCTTCCGCGCCGAAGGAGCGATTGCCGGGCGGCTATCATGACAATCAAGGAGAGCAGATGTCTACATTCACTATCATTGCCATTCCCCAACTGGTGTTAGCGTGCGCCATGCTGGCGCTGGCGACCACCCAGAAGCAGAGAGCCTTTTGGATTGTAGGGGGCGTGTTCACGGTGTCCGGGATGGTGAATGCCATCATCGGCATTAGCCTGACCTGATTCATCCTGTGTGCCTGCCGGATGGGGGCATCCGGCATCAGCAATCGGGTGCCGGGCTTAGCGCGCCCAGTCAGGTTTGTTCAGGATGTGATCCTGCCAGTCCACCACCTCACTTTCGCGCACGGCAATATTGCGCACTGAGATGCGTTCACCATGCATCGCGGCCTTGGAACCGGTGAGCAGCGGGTGCCAGGGCAGCAGCGTTTTGCCCTCGCCAATCAGGCGATAGGCGCAGGTCGGCGGCAGCCAGTCAAACGTCGTGAGGTTTTCGCGCGTCAGCTTGATGCAATCCTCTTCCAGCTCAAAGCGACGCTCATAGTTGCGGCACTGGCAGGATTTGATATTAAGCTGGTTGCAGGCAACGTTGGTGAAGTAGAGCTCGTCCGTATCCTCATCAATCAGCTTGTGCAGGCAGCACTGCCCGCAGCCGTCACACAACGATTCCCATTCACCGTCCGTCATCTCGGACAAGGTTTTTTGCTGCCAGAAAGGGAGTTGGGACATATGCGATACCTGATAAGTGAAAAGACGCAGCCTATATAGACCCTTTGCGCCCCAGATGCAAGTTTTCCGCCCCCAGCGGGGCGGAAAGCGATCACAGTACGCGGGTGGTCAGGCTGTGGTCGTTGAGGGAGATCTCCAGCGCGTCGCCGGCGGCCAGTGGGCCAACGCCCTCCGGGGTGCCGGTCAGAATGATATCGCCGGGACGCAGGGTGAAGAATTTGCTCATGTAGCTGATGAGCGGCAGAATCGGAGTGATCATGTCTGCGGTGGTGCCCTGCTGGCGCACGTCACCGTTGACGGCCAGTTTCAGCGTGGCCTGTTGCGGGTCACCAAACTCCGCCACCGGGATAAAGCCAGACACCGGGCTGGAGCCATCAAATCCCTTGGCCTTCTCCCACGGCTGGCCGGCCTTTTTGAACTCGGCTTGCAGGTCGCGCAGCGTCAGATCCAGCGCCACGCCATAGCCAGCGATGGCGCTGGCAACCCGCTCTTCACTGGCCTGCTTCAGCGGCGAGCCAATCAATACGGCCAGCTCCACCTCATGGTGCACGGAACCGAACTCTTTCGGTATGGCAATGGGCTGGCGCAGATCGCACAGGGCGGTCTCCGGCTTGATGAACAGCACCGGCTCAGCCGACGCCTGATTGCCCATCTCTTTAATATGCTTGGCATAGTTACTGCCAACACAGACCACTTTACTGACCGGGTAATCCAGCAGACAGCCCTGCCAGTCACGATGTTGATACATGCCCTTCTCCTGCGTAAACACGTTAGCGACCGGCCCATGGTGCGGGCCAGTCCGGGTTACTGGGCCACGCCGTCCGCCATCATGCCGATGCTGAGGGCAAAATAGTAGGAGCGGTTCCAGTGCATAATGGTGCGGAAGTTATCGTAAACCATAAAGGCGCGTCCCTGAAGATCGTCTGGCGTGATAATCCAGGCACGCGTGCCGGCGTCCGGCAGCGGTTTGGCATCCGCTGGCGTCACACCCAGCGCTTGCCAGTCGCTGATTCGCTTCGCCTGATCGTTCTTCAGCCCGGCCAGATCAGCGCTGAAACCGGCGGGCAACCGTACCTCCTGCCCCCAGCCCTGATTGGCTTTCCACCCTTCGGTGGCGAGGTAGTTGGCAGTGGAGGCGAACACATCAGCCCGGTTTTGCCAGATGTCGATGCGGCCATCGCCGTCACCATCCGCGCCGTAAGTCAGGAACGAGGTCGGCATAAATTGTGACTGCCCCATCGCGCCAGCCCATGAGCCTTTCATTTCCGCGGCCGGGATATGCCCCTGCTGGACAATCTTCAGCGCCGCCATCAGCTCCTTGGTGAAGAAGGCCTCACGCCGCCCCTCAAAGGCCAGGGTCGCCAGCGCAGAGATGACATCCTCCTTGCCCTGGATTTTGCCAAAGCTGCTCTCCATCGCCCACAGGGCGACGATATATTGCGGCTGCACGCCATAGCGTTGGCTGGCGGCATCCACTTCCGCCCGGTTCGCCTGATACTGCGTGCGGCCCTGCGCCACTTTCCAGGCCGGCAGGACGCGTTGCAGGTAGTCATCCAGCGTCACCTTCTTCTCCAGCTGGTTGCGATCGGAGGCGATCACCCGGTCAACAAAGTGAATGTTGGCGAAGGCGCTCTCCAGGGTGGCCTCGCTGATCCCCTGGGCACGCGCCTGCTGCTTCAGCTGCTCAACATAGGCCGGGAACTCCGCCGGGTCACGGCCCTGCGCTGCCAGCGTGGTTTTTGCCGGGGGTTTTAGCATCCCGCCGCTGGGCGACGCCGCTGGCGCACGATCCGGGGCGGTGGCCGACGGGGCCGCCGGTGGCTTGCTGGCACAGGCGGTCAGGGTCAGGCCAATCAATAGGGCTACCACGCTCTGTCTCATCACATACTCCTTGGGTCACGGCAGGCAGCAGGCTGCCTGCGGGGCATCACTGCGGGTCTTGGGCGTTCTGGGCCGGTGGCTCGGCGTTGAGCATGCCGCCAGAGGCGGAGGCAGCAGAAGGGGAAGGCGTGGTGTTTTCAGGCGCGGTTTTTTGCGCGGTGGTGCAAGCGGTCAGGGCCAGGGTGCCGAGCAAAATGGCCAATGCGGTCTTTTTCATACGGTTTTCCTTATGGTCTAGTCCAGTGGGGGCGGCGGGGAGACGTGCATCACACACCGCTCCCCGGCCGCCCCCATTCATGCGTCACCGTTCACATTTTCCGCAGAAATTATTCTGCAACAGAATATTTGGCGATTATTCCGGCTTATTATTCAGATGCAGTTTCAATAATGACTCCGGGGGTGGCGGCAATTGTAAATAATAGCCCTGACTGGAGAGAGCTTCGCGTACTTTTTCAATATCGGCACCGGCCAATTTAGTACGGGTGGCCAGATTGATGACCATCGAGAACTGCGGTTGGCCGAAGCTTTTCAACAACTCATCTGGAACGGCGGAGAAATCATCTCTTTTTTCGACGTAGAGATAAGTTTGGTCGCGTTTTGAACTTCTATAAATCATGCAAAGCATTTTTTTAACTCTTTTTAATGGATAGCGTCTCTTGCCTAGATATACCGGTAACTATAACATGCTTCACGTACATCGGAATATCGCCCCCCGGGTGCTGTTCCGGGGATTTACGTTGCTGAAACTGAGTCAGGATAGATGTCACAATCGCCCATTGAGCTAAAAGGCAGCAGTTTTACCCTGTCGGTGGTCCATTTGCACCACGCGCAGCCTGAGGTCATTCGCCAGGCATTGCAGGAGAAGGTAGAGCAGGCACCGGCATTTCTTAAAAGTGCCCCTGTTGTGATCAATGTGGCCTCGCTGAGCGGTGAGGTTAACTGGAAGGAGATACAACAGGCCGTGACGTCCGCGGGCCTGCGTGTTGTCGGCTTCAGCGGTTGCAAGGATGAGCAGCAAAAACGTGCCATCGCCCGCGCCGGGCTGCCACTGCTGAACGAGGGCAAGGGGCCGAAAGCGCCGCCCCCGCCGCCTGTACCCGACAACCTCCCGGCCAAGACGCGCATCGTCCACGCCCCTGTCCGTTCCGGGCAGCAGATTTATGCACGTAACAGTGATTTGATCGTAATCAGCAGCGTCAGCGCTGGCGCGGAGCTGATTGCCGACGGCAATATCCACGTTTATGGGATGATGCGCGGCCGTGCGCTGGCAGGTGCCGGCGGTGATGCGCAGTGCCAGATTTTCTGCACGAATCTTAGTGCTGAGCTCGTGTCGATTGCCGGGCAGTACTGGCTGAGCGACCAGATCCCGCCGGAGTTTTCTGGCCAGGCGGCGCGCCTCAGTCTGATAGATAACGTGTTAACCATCAAACCTTTAAATTAAGCCCTTTCACAAGGAATCTTTTCATGGCACGCATTATTGTTGTTACATCGGGTAAAGGGGGCGTTGGCAAGACCACATCAAGCGCGGCCATTGCTACCGGTTTAGCCCAGAAAGGGAAAAAGACGGTTGTCATCGATTTTGACATCGGCTTGCGTAATCTTGATTTGATCATGGGGTGCGAGCGCCGCGTGGTCTATGACTTCGTGAATGTCATCCAGGGTGATGCCACGCTGAATCAGGCTTTGATCAAGGACAAGCGGACCGAGAGCCTGTTTATCCTGCCCGCCTCCCAGACCCGGGACAAAGACGCCCTGACCCGTGAAGGGGTGGAGAAGGTGCTGAACGATCTGGTGGCAATGGACTTCGACTTCATTCTCTGCGACTCCCCGGCAGGGATTGAGACCGGTGCGCTGATGGCGCTCTACTTCGCCGACGAGGCAATCATTACCACCAACCCAGAGGTCTCCTCGGTGCGCGACTCTGACCGCATCCTCGGTATCCTCTCCTCCAAGTCACGTCGCGCCGAGCAGAACCAGGAGCCGATCAAGGAGCACCTGCTGCTGACGCGCTACAACCCTGGCCGGGTGAACCGCGGTGACATGCTGAGCATGGAAGATGTGCTGGAGATCCTGCGCATTCCGCTGGTGGGCGTCATCCCGGAAGATCAGTCTGTGCTGCGCGCCTCCAACCAGGGCGAGCCAGTCATCCTCGATCAGGACTCCGATGCGGGCAAAGCGTATGATGACACTGTCTCACGCTTGCTGGGCGAAGAGCGCCCCTTCCGCTTTGTTGAAGAAGAGAAGAAGGGCTTCCTGAAACGCCTGTTTGGGGGATAAACCATGGCACTGTTAGACTTTTTCCTGTCCCGCAAAAAATCGACAGCCAATATAGCCAAGGAACGGCTGCAAATCATCGTCGCAGAGCGCCGCCGGGGGGATTCAGAACCCCCTTACCTGCCGGACCTGAAGCGCGATATTCTGGCGGTGATTTGTAAATATATCCAGATCGACCCGGATATGCTGCACGTTCAGTTCGAACAGAAAGGGGACGATATTTCTGTTCTCGAACTTAACGTCACCCTGCCAGAAACGGAAGAACCGCCGAAATAACGCCCCGGGCTTTCCGCTCCCCCTGTGGTTAACGCAGGGGAAAAAATGGCCGCAAACATTATTGCCAACTCCGAGCACTGTACGGACATCCAGCTTATTTTGTTTGCCTCGCCAAATTTCACCGACAATAACCCTGAATCGGGATTAAGACTTATCCCAAATACGCTGGCGACAGCCAACGTTATTCTTACCTTCGCCCCCTTCCGAGCGCCGGCATCCGCATTTCCCTGCATAAATAAATAGGGCCAAAAAGGTCTTCCCCCTTTGGCCAGCTATTTTAGTAGTTCGCCAGAACCGCCATTAATTTCTCTGACAGCAATTGGCCACGCCAGCCAGCGATCAGCTCTGGGCTATTTTCACGCTGCTTTAATCCCCAATGCCAATTCAGCAATTGGTTAATCTGGCGACGTGAGGCCAGCAGTTCGTTGCTCAGCCCACTCTCTGTGCTGACAGACTGGATCACGGCTTTCAGATCCTTGAACGCCTGTTTGTAGCCCGGCTGGTCAATCAGGTTGGCGATCGGCGCGGGCAGCGCCTCCTCTGGCAGCGCGCTGGCCTCTTTCACCAGCTCCAGCAGCGTGCGGCCGTGGTAACGGATCTCTGGCCCACTCAGCCCCAGACTCTCCAGCTCGCCCAGCGAGGTGGGCTGGTAGCGCGCCACCTGCCACAGGTTCTCTTCGCGCACCACAAAGTTGACGGCCAGATCGCGCTGGCGCGCCTGTTGCAGCCGCCAGGAGGCCAACTTTTGCAGGCAGGCCAATTGGCGGGTACGCAACTGCCAGGCGTTGCCAATTTCGCGGTAGGCCAGCTCCGGCTCCAGTACGTCACGGCGGCGGCGGCAGAGTGCGCGGCACTCGTCCAGCGCGGCCTCCATCCAACCAGCATCGATGGTCTCCTGCTCGAGGCGCAGTGCCATCGGCAGCAGGTAGAAGACGTCAGCGGCAGCATAGTCACACTGGCGGCTGCTCAGCGGGCGCGCCAGCCAGTCGGTGCGCGATTCGCTCTTGTCCAGTTCCACACCCATGTACTCCCCCACCAGCTTGGCAAAGCCGCAGGAGAGCGGACGCCCGGTGAAAGCCGCCAGGATTTGCGTATCAATCATCGGCGTTGGCAGCGCGCCAAAGGCATTGAGGAACACTTCCAGGTCTTCGCTCCCGGCGTGCAGGAACTTGATCACCTGTTCATCCAGCAACAGCTCACGGAAGGGTTGCCACTCGGTAATGGGCAGCGGGTCAATGAGCGTCAGCCGCTCGCCGTCAAACAGCTGGATCAGGCCAAGCTGTGGATAGTAGGTGCGGGTGCGCACGAATTCCGTATCCAGGGCGATACGCGCATGGCGGCGGGCCTGGAGGCATACCTCTTCCAGCTCAGAATTGGTGGTGATCAACTGATAATTCAAAACGTCACTCTCTTACGGATAAAGGATCATACATGGCAACGCCGGCACGGGCCGGCGTTGTAAAAGGGTGGAAGCCCGTTATGCGGCGGTGGGCGGTTTCGACTTCATATGCTCATCCCGCAGCGCCCGGCGCAGGATCTTGCCAACGTTGGATTTTGGCAACTCCTCACGGAACTCAATAATTCTTGGCATTTTGTAGCCAGTCAGGTGGCGGCGGCAGTGGGCCAGCAGCTCCTCACGCGTCAGGGAGGCATCTTTCTTGACGATGCACGCCTTGACCGCCTCGCCGGAGGTTTCACTTGGCACGCCAATGGCCGCCGCCTCCAGCACCTTCGGATGCTGCATCAGCACGTCTTCAATTTCATTGGGATAGACATTAAACCCGGAGACCAGAATCATATCTTTTTTGCGATCGACAATCCGCAAGAATCCCTGCTCGTCCACTGTAACGATATCCCCGGTGGAGAGCCAGCCCTCTTTCAGCACCTCGGCGGTGGCCTCTGGCCGCTGCCAGTAACCGGCCATCACCTGCGGCCCGCGGATCAGCAGTTCGCCCGGCTCGCCCATGGCCACCTCCTGCCCCTGATCATCCACCAGCTTGACCTCGGTGGAGGGCACCGGCAGGCCAATGCTGCCGCTGTAGTGTTGCAGGTCATAGGGGTTGCCCGCCACCAGCGGCGCGCACTCGGTCAGGCCGTAGCCCTCCAGCAAATGTTTGCCGGTCAGCTTCTCCCACTTGTCCGCCACCGCTTTCTGCACCGCCATGCCGCCCCCTACGGAAAGGCGCAGCGTGGAGAAGTCCAGCTCGCGGAAATCCTCGTTGTTCATCAGCGCGTTATAGAGCGTATTGACGCCGGTCAGGGCGGTGAAGGGGTATTTCGCCAGCTCCTTGACCATGCCGGGAATATCACGCGGATTGGTGATCAGCAGGTTGCGCCCGCCGCGCTCGACAAACAGCAGGCAGTTCACCGTCAGCGCGAAGATGTGGTAGAGCGGTAGCGCGGTGACCACCAGCTCATGGCCCTCCTGCAACAGCGAGCCATAGGCGGCCTTGGTCTGCTCCAGATTGGCCTGCATGTTGCGGTGGGTCAGCATCGCCCCCTTTGCCACGCCGGTAGTGCCGCCGGTGTATTGCAGGAAAGCCAGATCCTGATTGGTGATGTCCGGTTTCACATATTGCAGGCGGCGGCCGCGTTGCAGCACGCTGCGGAAGGAGATGGCATCCGGCAGGTGATACTTGGGCACCAGCCGTTTGATGTACTTCACCACAAAGTTGACCAGCGTACCCTTGGCAGGCGACAGCTGGTCGCCCATGCGCGTCAGGATCACATGGCGGATGGGCGTGTTGTAGACCACCTTCTCCAGCGTGTGGGCGAAGTTGGAGACGATCACGATGGCGCTGGCCCCGCTGTCTTTCAGCTGGTGCTCCAGCTCGCGCGGGGTGTAGAGCGGGTTGACGTTGACCACCACCATGCCAGCGCGCAATACGCCGAACAGCGCAATCGGGTATTGCAGCAGGTTGGGCATCATCAGGGCAACGCGGTCGCCTTTCTGCAATTTCAGGTCATTTTGCAGGTAGGCGGCGAAGGCGCGACTCAGCTCCTCCAGCTTACGGAAGGTCATCACCTCCCCCATATTGATGAACGCCGGCTGGTCAGCATAGCGGAGCGCCGCATTTTCAAACATCTCAATCAATGAGCCGTGACGATCCGGGTCAATCTCGGCCGGAACATCAGCGGGATACCGTGTTAGCCAAACCTTTTCCAAGGTCATACTCCATCATTATTTGTTGTCGTGGTTGCCGATCTGATACGTCGGTTTAACAAAATTTTAACTCAGCTTCTGGCTGAATTTCTTAAACAATGTTCAGCTTGCGAAGCGGGTCACTTTTTTGCCTCAGGCTGCCGCGATGCCAAAAAATAAGGCGGCTTGCGCCGCCTCTGAGGTGCCCTACTCGGTGACTACGGTCTGCACCTGAGCTGGCTGCGGCGAGTACCAACCGCCCCCGCCATAGAAGCCCGGCCCCCAGCCGGGGCCGCCCCAGCCAGGACCCCAGCCCCACGGGCCGGTTGGGCCTGGCGGCATCACCACCTGCTGTTGCAAGCGCCAGCGCTTGTAGCTGTTGGCATTCATCACCACAAAGGTGTAGTCCGTCTGGCCGATTTTGCCGCGTTCGCTGCCGGTGATCGGGCCGACCACCGTCACCAGCTGGCCGCGCAGGTCAACCGGGTCTACAAAGCCGTTAATGTAAGCCACCACCCGTCCGGTGGAGCGCTCGCCAAGGATGGGCCGCGCCGCCGAGTCCAGCGGTACGGCGGCAATCTCCAGCCGGGTGCGGCGGGGTTCATTGTCCATGCTCACCACCGAGCCGCCAAAGCGCGCCTCCTGGCCGACGTACAGTTGCGGGGCATTCTGTACTGCCGCCAGGTTCTGCTGCGGCGTGGGGGTGGTGCCCTTGATCTCATCAGGGACGCTGACGCAGCCCGACAGCGCCAGCGCCGTCAGGCCAAACAGCGCAACCCGCAGGGGGTGATTGATTAACGGCTTATGCATACCTACTCTCCGGAATGATTCTGACTGTTAGACCTTGTCACCGGGGTAAAGTTGCCGGGTTTCAGCGACCTGGGAGTTTTTTCCAGGTCACCTCATTGCGCAAATAGACCGGCTCGGCCTGTTCAACCGTTACGGTACGCTGCGCCTTCCAGGCTTCCAGCGCCAGCGGCAGCATATCTTCGGCGTGGGGCAGTTGCATGTCGCCATCACGCAGCGTCAACGGCGCACCGGCCACCAGATCAGGATAGCTCGTCCAGCCGGTTCCGGCTGTGGCCCACTCGCCAGAAAGCGCCTGCGCCCGGGCCAGCGCCTGCTCCGGCGTCAGCACCGCCTCACTCTCGCCGCCCTGCCAGATGCCATCGGCATCACGCTGGTAAGCGCCCCAGTAGACCTCGCCCATGCGTGCGTCAATCGCGGTCAGCACGCGCGGCGCGCCGGTGCGGCGGAACGCGCCCTGCGCCATGGTTTGCAGGGTGGAGACGCCAATCATCGGCAGGTCGGCGCCCAGCGCCAGCCCTTGGGCAATGCCAATGCCGATGCGCACGCCGGTAAAGCTGCCCGGCCCACGGCCAAAGGCCAGGGCGTCGAGCTGGCTGAGGGTCAGGCCAGCCTCGGCCAGCACCTGCTCCACCAGCGGCAGAATGCGCTGGGTGTGCTCGCGCGGGCAGAGTTCAAAATGGGCGAGCGTTTCGCCGTGGTTCCAAAGTGCGACAGAACAGGCTTCCGTGGCGGTATCGATGGCTAAAATTCGCGTGGACATGCCAACCTCAGGCAGGAAAAGATGGGGTTTCAATTCAGGGCGCGCATCATACCACAGGGCAGCACTTAATGCTGCCCTGCTTCCCGGCGCAAAAAGGCCATTGCCTGACCGATGTCGCGGGTGCGCGGCGTCGGCGGCAGGCTGTTGAGGAACACCGCGCCATAGGGGCGCATCACCAGCCGGTTGTCACAGATCACCAGCACGCCGCGATCGTCCGTGTCGCGGATCAGGCGGCCCACCCCCTGCTTCAGGGTGATCACCGCCTCCGGCAGTTGCACCTCGGCGAAGGGGTCGCCGCCGCGCAGACGGCAATCCTCAATCCGCGCCTTCAGCAACGGGTCATCCGGCGCGGTGAAGGGCAGCTTGTCGATGATCACCAGCGACAGCGTATCGCCGCGCACGTCCACCCCCTCCCAGAAGCTGCTGGTGCCGACCAGCAGGGCGTTGCCAGCCTCGATAAACTGCTTCAACAGCTGGCCCTTGCTGGTCTCACCCTGTACCAGCACCGGCAGGGTCATGCTGGCGCGGAACTCCTCCGCCAGTTGGCGTAGCATCTGGTGCGAGGTGCAAAGGAAGAAGCAGCGGCCGCCGTTGGCCTCAATCAGCGGTTTCAGCATTCGCGCCAGTTGCCGCCCGCCGCCCGGCTGGTTTGGCTCCGGCAGGAAGCGCGGCACACAGAGCAGCGCCTGACGCGCATAGTCAAACGGGCTGGGCAGCAGCAGCGAATCCGCCGCCTCCAGCCCCAGCCGCGCGGTGAAGTGCGCCAGCTTCTCATCCACTGACAGGGTGGCGGAGGTGAAGATCCAGCTGCCCGGCTTCTCCTTCATCACTTCCGTGAACTTATCGGTGACCGACAGCGGCGTCAGCGCCAGAATAAAGTGGCGCGAGGTGCACTCAAACCAGTAGCTGAAACCGGGCTGGGAGGTCTCCTTTAGCCGCTTCAGGCGTGCGCGATAGAGGGTGGCGCGCTCAAAGGCAGCATCCAGCAGCGCCGAGCGTCCCAGCGACAGCTTGACCACGTCGTAGCACAGTTCGAGGGCGTCATCGAGCAGCACCAGTGCGCGCTGCACCTGCTGGTCCTGCAACGCCTCGCGCAGGTTGCCGCGGTAGCCCGGCTCGCCCAGCGCCAGTCGGAAATCCTGGGCGCTCTGCGCCAGTCGGTCAGCGCTCTTTTGCAGCTGGGCCGAATCACGCACCTCGGTGCGATAGGCGATGGTAATGTCCTTCGCCAAATCGAGCAGCTGGCGGCTCGAGAGTTGCTGGCCGAAATATTGGCTGGCGATGTCCGGGATCTGGTGTGCTTCGTCGAAAATCATCACCTCGGCCGCCGGGATCAGCTCGCCAAAGCCGCCCTCTTTCACCACCATGTCCGCCATGAACAAATGGTGGTTAACCACCACCACATCCGCATCCATCGCCCGCCGACGCGCCTTCACCACGAAGCACTCCTTGTAGAGCGGGCAGTCGCTGCCAAGGCAGTTGTCATTGGTGCTGGTGACCAGCGGCCACACCGGGCTGTCTTCCGCCACGCCCCCACAGTTGCTGATGTCGCCATCCACGGTTTCGGAGGACCAGCGGCGCAGCTGCACCAGCTCCGCCAATGCGGAGTTGGCCAGCTCGCCGCCAGCCAGCGTCTGCTGCTCCAGCCGCTCAAGGCAAAGGTAGTTGGAGCGCCCCTTCAACAGCGCCAGCTTGCCGCTGTAGTCGAGCGCCTTCGCTACCGTCGGCAGGTCACGGCTGTAGAGCTGGTCCTGCAACGCCTTGGAGCCGGTGGAGATGATCACCTTGCGGCCGGCACGCAGCGCCGGGGCGAGGTAGGCGTAGGTTTTGCCGGTGCCAGTACCGGCCTCGACCACCAGCGCCTGCTGTTTCTCTATCGCATGGGCGACGGCGGCCGCCATCTGTTGCTGGGGTTCACGCGGCTTGAAGCCGTGGATATGTTGCGCCAGGGCGCCATCGGGGGCGAAATCGTCGGTCACACTGCCTCTCAGCCGGAAAAAATCAGCGCTGATTATGCCAATCCTTCCCCACGGCTACCACACCCATCTTTGCCACGGCTGTGTTACCCTGTGCCGGTGGCCGGGATTTTCCCCGGCATCCCGTTGAAAACCCAGCCAAAGGAGCTGAGCATGACCATTGAGCGCTATCTGCCGGAGCACCGGATGTCTGAAGCGGCCATCTACAATGACACCATCTACTACACCAGCGTGCCAGAGAATCTGGACGCCGATGCCGAGGCGCAGACCGCCGACGCGCTGGCGGTGATTGACCGGGTGCTGGCGGCACTGGGATCGGACAAGAGCCGCATCCTGGACGCCACCATCTTCTTGGTGGAGAAAAGCGATTTCGACGCCATGAACCGCGCGTGGGACGCGTGGGTGGCGCCGGGTCATGCGCCAGTGCGCTGCACGGTGCAGGCTGGCCTGATGAACCCGAAATATAAGGTAGAGATCAAGGTGATCGCCGCCCGCTGAGTGCGGGCATAAAAAAAGCCATCCCGAGGGATGGCTTGGTTTGGCAAGGCAGGATCAGTCGCGCGCGCCAGCGACGGCTTCACGCGCCAGTTCGGTGATGCGGTCGTAGTTGCCCTCGGCCAGCGCCTCGGCTGGCACCAGCCAGGAGCCACCAATGCACAGTACGCTCTTGAGCGCCAAATACTCCCGGTAGTTCTTGAGCGAGATGCCGCCGGTCGGGCAGAAACGCACCTGCGGGAAGGGGCCGGCGATCGCCTGCAACGCCTTCACGCCGCCATTGGCCTCGGCCGGGAAAAACTTGAACTCGCGCAGGCCGTAGTCCATGCCCAGCATCAGCTCCGACACGGTGCTGATGCCAGGGATCAAGGGCACTGGCCCTTGGGTGGCCGCCTTGAGCAGCGGCTCCGTCAGGCCGGGGCTGATGACAAACTGCGCCCCGGCGGCAATCACCTCATCCAACTGCTGCGGGTTGATCACCGTACCGGCCCCAATGATCGCCTCTGGCACCTCTTTGGCAATCGCCCGGATCGCCTCCAGCGCGCACTCGGTGCGCAGCGTCACCTCCAGCACCTTGACCCCGCCGGCCACCAGCGCTTTCGCCAGTGGCACCGCGTGGCGCAGTTCGTTAATGACAATCACCGGGACGACCGGGCCTGTGGTGAGGATCTGTTCCGCGCTAACTTTCCAGTTGTTCATCCGTTTCACTCCATCTATGCCGCACTGGCATGGTTAAGATAGGGCGCGCCCCTGCCACAGGGACCTGTCAGCGAAGTGACAGGTATCCGACCGCACCTTGTGCCATACAAAACGTCTCCTGCCGACTGGCTATGCCAGTCATGCCGGGGTCAGACTGTCCAACAGACATCCACCGGCGTGTGTTGCTGGTTCAGGATCGCCCGAACCGGCATCTCGTTGACATCGTTGCCCTGCGCGGCGCGCTCGTACAGCTCGCGCTTGGCCTCACCAACCAGATGCAGATAGATATGCCGGCTGTTGAGCAGCGCCGGCAGGCTGAGCGTGATGCGCGCCAGCGGCGCGGTCACGGGGGTCATGGCGAAGCAGAGCTGGCTGGCGTCCAGCGACAGCGCCGCTGGCAAATTGGCGGCGCCAGGGAACAGCGAGGCGGTATGCCCGTCCGCGCCCATGCCCAGCATCACCACATCCGCCGGCCAGGGGAAGAGCGCCAGCGCCGCCTCACTGGCCGCCACCCCCTCTTCCGGGGTGGCCGCGCCATTTTTCAGGCCGATGAAGGTGGCGGCCGCAGCTGGCCCCACCAGCAGCGCCCGGCGAACCAGACGCTCATTGCTGAGCGCATCCTCCGGGGCCACCCAACGCTCATCCGCCAGCGTGATCACCACCTTCTCCCACGCCAGCGGCTGTTGGGCGAGCAGCGCGAAAAAGCCCTCGGGCGTGCGCCCGCCAGAGACCACCAGACTGGCACGGCCCCTCGCCTCGATCCCCTGACGCAGGCTGTCTGCCACCTTGCGCGCCAGACTCTGGTTCAGCGTCTGCGCGCTGGGAAACTCGGCGAAGTGTGCCATGCCCTGCCCCCTGTTACTCAAACTCGTTCCAGGAACGGCCATCGCGGGTGATCATCGCTACCGACGCAACTGGCCCCCAGGTGCCGGACTGGTAAGGCTTCGGTGCCTCATTGTCCGCCGCCCAGGCGTTCATGATGGAGTCAACCCACTTCCACGCCTCTTCCACCTCATCACGGCGCACGAACAGTGCCTGAATGCCGCGCATCGCTTCCAGCAGCAGGCGCTCATAGGCATCGGCGATGTGCTGCTGGTGGAAGGTCTCGGAGAAGCTCAGGTCAAGCTTGGTGGTTTGCAGGCGGTGCTTGTGCTCCAGACCCGGCACCTTGTTCAGCACCTGGATATCGATCCCTTCATCAGGCTGCAGGCGGATGGTCAGCTTGTTCTGCGGCAGTTGCTGGTAGGAGTCACGGAACAGGTTGAGCGCCGGGTTCTTGAAGTAGACCACCACTTCAGAACACTTGGTCGGCAGGCGTTTGCCGGTACGCAGGTAGAACGGCACGCCGGCCCAGCGCCAGTTGTCGATGTCCACACGGATAGAGACGAAGGTCTCGGTGTTGCTGGACTTGTTGGCGCCCTCCTCTTCGAGGTAGCCCGGCACCTTTTTGCCCTGCACGAAGCCGGCGGTGTACTGGCCGCGCACCGTGGTTTCACGCACGTTGCTCTGGTCGATGCGACGCAGGGAGCGCAGCACTTTCACCTTCTCATCACGGATGCGGTCAGTGGTCAGGTCAGCCGGCGGCGACATGGCGATCATGGTCAGGATTTGCAACAGGTGGTTCTGGATCATGTCGCGCATCTGGCCAGCTTTGTCGAAGTAACCCCAGCGGCCCTCGATGCCCACCTCTTCCGCCACGGTGATCTGCACGTGGTCGATGGTGCGGTTGTCCCAGTTATGGGCAAACAGGGAGTTGGCGAAACGCAGCGCCAGCAGGTTCAGTACCGTCTCTTTGCCCAGGTAGTGGTCGATGCGGTAGACCTGGGATTCGTTGAAGTACTCGGCCACCTGATCATTAATGACGCGGGAGGACTCCAGGTCGGTGCCCAGCGGCTTCTCCATGACCACGCGCGCCGGGTCCTGATTCAGGCCCGCTTCGCCAAGGCCGCGGCAGATGGCGCCAAAGGTGTTCGGCGGCATCGCGAAATAGTTGATGGTGACGCGGTTTTCCTGATCAAGCATCTTGCCGAGGTTGGCGAAGTGCTCTTTGTCATTGACATCCAGGTTGCAGAAATCCAGACGGGCGCTGAGGGTTTCCCACAGTTGGTCGTCCAGCTTCTCTTTCATGAAGGTTGTCAGCGCCTCTTTCACCACTTTGGTGTAGGCCGCTTTGTCCCAATCCGCACGGCCAACGCCGATGATTTTGGTCTCCGGATGAATATGGCCGGCTTTCTCGAGCTGGTACAGGGAGGGCAGCAATTTGCGGCGCGCCAAATCGCCTTTCGCGCCGAAAATAACCAGGTCACAGGCCTGGGCTGTAGAGGTTACCGCCATGTTCTTCTCCTCATTGCAGGATATTTGTAATTTTCTTACATGAATAATGTACTCTGTTTGGCCGCAACCCGTAAACCCGGATCTAAGGCCTTAATAAACGTCCAAAAATTACACCTTGGCTGGGTGTGGAAAAAGAGTAAGCAACCCTGCCCGTCTATCATGTAATTTTCTGACGTTTTTGACACCCTTTTACCAATATGAAAGTTAGACACAGTTCAAATTCTGGTGAAAAAAGAGGGGATTATCTCGTCCCGCCGGTGCCAACGCCTTTCAGCTCGTAGTATATTTTCATTAAACCGGCATTGATTTCTCCTTTGGTTGAAATCGACAAAACCATGGACTGTTAAACAATGAATACGCTGGAAACCATCCAGACCCACCTGGATCGCCTGAGTAAGTCAGAGCGCAAGGTGGCTGAGGTCATCCTCGCCTCCCCGCAGACTGCCATTCACTCCAGCATCGCCACCCTGGCCCGACTGGCGGAGGTCAGTGAGCCTACCGTCAACCGTTTCTGCCGCCGGCTGAACACCAAGGGCTTCCCGGATTTTAAGCTGCACCTCGCACAAAGTCTGGCCAATGGTACGCCATACGTAAACCGCAATGTGGAAGAGGCGGACAGCGTGGACGCCTACACCGATAAAATTTTTGAGTCGGTGATGGCCAGCCTCGACCATGTCAAAACCACGCTGGACATCGCCGCCATCAACCGGGCGGTCGATCTGCTGACCCAAGCCAAGAAGATCTCCTTCTTCGGGCTGGGCGCGTCAGCGGCCGTCGCCCATGACGCGATGAACAAATTTTTCCGCTTCAACATCCCGGTGGTCTACTTCGATGACATCGTGATGCAGCGCATGAGTTGCATGAACTCCAGCGAGGGGGATGTGGTGGTGCTGATCTCCCATACCGGGCGCACCAAAAGTCTGGTCGAGCTGGCGCAACTGGCCCGCGAGAACGACGCCACCGTGATAGCCCTCACCTCCCGTGACACGCCGCTGGCGCGCGAGGCGACCCTGCCGCTGCTGCTGGATGTGCCAGAGGATACCGATGTCTATATGCCGATGGTGTCGCGCATCGCGCAGCTGACGCTGATTGACGTGCTGGCCACTGGCTTTACCCTGCGGCGCGGCGCGCGCTTTCGCGACAACCTCAAGCGGGTCAAAGAGGCGCTGAAGGAGTCCCGCTACGATAAGGATGCCCTCTCCTCGCGCGAGCCTGGCAGCGAATGAATCATGCGCACAAAAGATGCGGAAAACGTTGTCCCCCCTCTCGATAATGGATCAGGAAAGGCATACCCTGCTAACAGTAGCGGGCAAGGATGTTTCACGCAGATGAAACAGTTTTGTCGTAAAATTACAGCCACAGCATTGTTTGGTTATCCTTGAATCTGGGGAAACCCCATGCTTTACCAGTGAACGGAGTTATACATGTCCAGACGGCTCAGAAGAACCAAGATTGTCACCACGCTGGGGCCGGCTACCGACCGCGACAATAACCTGGAAAAAATTATTGCCGCAGGCGCGAACGTAGTCCGCCTCAATTTCTCCCACGGTACCCCGGAAGACCAGCAACTGCGCGCCAACAAGGTACGCGAGATCGCTGCCCGGCTGGGCCGCCACGTCGCCATCCTCGGGGATCTACAGGGGCCGAAGATCCGCGTCTCCACCTTCCGCGAAGGCAAAGTGTTCCTTAACGTCGGCGACCGCTTCCTACTGGATGCCAATCTGGCGAAGGGCGAAGGCGACAAAGAGCGCGTCGGCATCGACTACAAGGGGCTGCCAGGCGATGTGGTGCCGGGTGACATTCTGCTGCTGGACGATGGCCGGGTGCAGCTGAAGGTGCTGGAAGTTCAGGGGATGAAGGTGTTCACCGAGGTGACCGTCGGCGGCCCGCTCTCCAACAACAAGGGCATCAACAAGCTGGGCGGCGGCCTGTCGGCTGAGGCGCTGACCGAGAAGGACAAGGCGGACATCGTTACCGCCGCCAAGATTGGCGTCGACTATCTCGCCATCTCCTTCCCGCGCACCGGTGAAGACCTGAACTATGCCCGCCGTCTGGCGCGTGACGCTGGCTGCCATGCCAAAATTGTTTCCAAGGTGGAGCGCGCCGAGGCGGTCTCCTCTGACGCCGCGATGGATGACATCATCCTCGCCTCCGACGTGGTGATGGTGGCGCGTGGCGATCTGGGCGTTGAAATTGGCGACCCGGAGCTGGTGGGCATCCAGAAGAAACTGATCCGCCGCGCCCGCACCCTCAACCGCGCCGTGATCACCGCCACCCAGATGATGGAGTCGATGATCACCAACCCGATGCCGACCCGCGCCGAAGTGATGGACGTCGCCAACGCCGTGCTGGACGGCACTGACGCGGTGATGCTCTCTGCCGAGACCGCCGCTGGCCAGTACCCGGCCGAGACGGTGGCGGCGATGGCGCGCGTCTGTCTGGGCGCGGAGAAGATCCCGAGCATCAATGTCTCCAAACACCGGCTGGACGTGCAGTTTGAGAACATTGAGGAGGCGATTGCCATGTCCTCCATGTATGCCGCCAACCACCTGAAGGGTGTCACCGCCATCATCGCGATGACGGAGTCGGGCCGCACCGCGCTGATGATGTCGCGCATCAGCTCCGGCCTGCCGATCTTCGCCATGTCCCGCCATGAGCATACGCTCAACCTGACGGCGCTCTACCGTGGCGTGACGCCGGTTTACTTTGACAGCAACAATGATGGCGTGGCCGCCGCGCATGACGCCGTCAACCTGCTGCGTGACAAAGGCTACCTGCTCTCCGGCGATCTGGTGATTGTCACTCAGGGCGATGTGATGAGCACGACTGGCACCACCAATACCAGCCGCGTATTACGCGTCGAGTAACCGGTTTACCTCCTTACCAGCCGGCCTTGTTGGCCGGCTTTTTATTTCCGCCTCCTCTTCCTTCTGCAAAATATATTTTAAAATATCCCCTCCAATAAAGCAGGGAATTACCCCTACCCGACTTTACCGATCATTAAACGCCTTCCTTAGCCATCAGCCAAATAATAAACAACATTGAGAAAGTTTGCTTGCACTTCCTCTAGGGAAATTGCGGATCTTTCTTATTTTCAATTACATTTGTTAATATTTATCCCGCTGAAAATCGTGATTTCCATCACACTTTTAGCTACCTCTCCTCTTTTCCCTCACATTTTCGTATTGATAACTTGAATGATAATGATTTGCATTTATAATGCTCGGCAAGATTAAATTTGCGCTTACCTTTTGACTTGTAAGGATTTCGCTTTATACGAAAATTTTGAATTCACCTGCTGCTCGATTTTCTGCCCTGCCCTCTGACTGACAGACGCCCTTCGCGGGCGCCGGACGCGGCACGCCAGAATGATTACCACTTTGCTATTCATCTCTTATCCAGGGGAAGGCCAGCGCACGCGCCTGCCTCACCGGGAAATAAAGACAGGGTCATATTATGTATGAAATGAAACACGCTCACGCCAGTGTTGAGAGCCAGGAAAATAACCGGACGGCCGTCTCGTTTATATTTAACCAGGAGAGTTCCGCTGAATGGCAACAACAAATTACCCAAGCGTTGTCACTGGTCAAAGACCATATTGACGGCGCGGAAAAACCCTTCAGTGGAATATTGCCCAATGAACTGGTCAGCGCCTTTAATCAGGTGGATCTGCACCAGCCATTGGGTGACACGGCGGCGGCGCTGCGCGAGCTGGAGCAGCTCTACCTGCGTGACGCGGTCTACTTCCACCACCCCAAGTATGTGGCGCACCTCAACTGCCCGCTGGTACTGCCAGCCCTGCTGGGTGAGACCATCCTCTCCAGCATCAACTCCTCCGTGGACACCTGGGACCAGAGCGCTGGCGGCACACTGATTGAGCAGAAGGTGATCGACTGGACGCTTGACCAGATGGGCCTTGGCCCGCAGGCGGATGGCATCTTTACCAGCGGCGGCACCCAGTCCAACCTGATGGCAATGCTGCTGGCGCGCGACAGCCACTGCAAACGCACCCACCCTGACCACAGCATCAAATATCAGGGCCTGCCGGCCGATGCGGGCCGCTGGCGCATCTTCAGCTCCGGTGTCAGCCACTTCAGCATCCAGAAGTCAGCCGCGCTGCTGGGGCTGGGCTACAACGCCGTGGTACCGGTGGCGAGCGACAACGCCTTCCGCATGGATCCGCAGGCGCTGGCACAGGCCATCGAAACGTGTCTGGCCGAGGGCAACATTCCGCTGGCGGTGGTCGCCACCGCGGGTACCACCGACTTCGGCAGCATCGACCCGCTGAACGCCATTGCCGAGGTGTGCCAGCGCCATCGCGTCTGGATGCATGTGGACGCCGCCTACGGCTGCGGGCTGCTGGTCTCCCAGCGCTTTGCCCAGCGCATTGATGGCATCCGCCACGCTGACTCGGTGACCGTCGATTACCACAAATCCTTCTTCCAGCCGGTGAGCTGCGGCGCGTTCTTTGTGCGTGACCACCAGCACCTGGAGCATGTCACCTGCCACGCCGACTACCTCAACCCGCTGAGCGCCAAGCTGGAGGGCACGCCCAATCTGGTCAACAAAAGCATCCAGACCACCAAGCGCTTCGATGCCCTGAAGATGTGGCTGACGCTGCGCATCATGGGTGAGAAAAAGCTGGGCGAAGCCTTCGACCAGCTGCTCGACCTGACGGCCGAGGTGCACCAGAAGCTGGCGGCCCACCCGCACATTGACGTGCTGCACCAGCCGGAGCTGAGCACCCAGGTGTTCCGCTTTGTGCCGCGTCAGTCGCTGCCAGCGGAGGTCATCGACCAGATCAATGCCGACATCCGCAAGGCGATCTTCCGCGCCGGCAATGCGGTGGTGGCTGGTACCAAGGTACAGCAGCGCCAGTATTTGAAGTTCACCCTGCTCAACCCGACCACCACCCTGGCGGACGTTGAAGAGGTGATTGATCTGGTGGTGCACTACGGCAAGGAATTGACCGCCAACACCCTCTCCAAGACGATAAGCGAGTGATCCCATGTCCAAGCACATTCATGACTTTATCGCCATCGGCATCGGCCCCTTCAACCTCGGGCTGGCCTGCCTGACCGCGCCGATCGCAGAACTTGATGGCCTGTTCGTTGACCAGAACCCCGGCTTCGACTGGCACACCGGCATGTTGCTGGAGAACGCCACGCTCCAGACGCCCTTTATGGCCGATCTGGTGACGCTGGCCGACCCCACCAGCCCCTACAGCTTCCTTAACTATCTGAAGCAGCAGGGCAAACTCTACTCCTTCTACATCCGTGAAAACTTCTTCATGATGCGCAAGGAGTTCAACCAGTACTGCCAGTGGGCCTGCGCGCAACTGCCGAACCTGCGCTTCAACACCCGCGTCGAGCACGTCAGCCATGATGAGGCGCTCGGCTGCTACTGCGTGCGCACCCGCGACACCCGCAGCGGCGAGGTCTCTGAATTGCTGGCGCGCCGGCTTGTGCTGGGCACCGGGCCATCCGCCTGGCTGCCGCCCTGCGCTGAGCCGCTGGCGGACAAACTCCACCACTCCAGCGCCTACCTGCCAAACAAAGAGGCGATGCAGCAGAGCCGCTCCATCACCGTGCTGGGCAGCGGCCAGAGCGCGGCGGAGATCTTCTATGACCTGCTGGGCGAGATTGACCAGCATGGCTACCAGCTCAACTGGATCACCCGTGCACCGCGCTTCTACCCGCTGGAGTACAGCAAACTGACGCTGGAGATGACCTCGCCAGAGTACATCGACTACTTCCATGCCCTGCCGATGGCGAAGCGCGACCAGCTCAATCGCGAGCAGAAAGGGCTGTACAAAGGCATTAATAGCAGCCTGATCAATGACATCTATGACCTGATGTACACCAAGCGCCTGAATGGCCCGCTGGATGTCAACCTCTATACCCATGCCGAGCTGACCGGCCTCCAGTGGCGCAGCAGCGGCGAGCTGGAACTCGAGCTGATGCAGCAGGAGCAGCAGGTAAGCTACCGCCACCGCACCGAGTCGCTGATTCTGGCGACCGGCTACGCCTATCGCCAGCCTGACTTCCTCGAGGGGATTACGGCGCGCATCCAGCGTGATGAGAAGGGGCGCTTTGCCGTCAACCGCAACTACAGCATTGACAACCGCAATGAGATCTTCGTCCAGAATGCTGAGCTGCATACCCACGGCTTTGTTACGCCGGATCTGGGCATGGCCTGCTACCGCAACAGCACGCTGATCCGCGAGATGCTGGGCCGCGAGGTCTACCCGGTGGAGCAGCGCATCGCGTTCCAGACCTTCTGCACCCACAAAATCGGAGGCCAATGATGGAGACGCTGTTCCACTGCCACCGCCCGGCTGGCGAGTTCCGCCTGCGGCCGCTGCGCCTGCCAGAGGATGCCGCCACTCTGCACGGCTGGATGACGCAGGCGTATGCCAGCTTCTGGGGAATGCTCGACAGCACGCAGGCGCAGGTCGAAACCTTCTACCGTGAATTGACGCAGCGCGATCCGCACGCCGCCCTGATGGGCGAGGTCAATGGCGAACCGGCATTCCTGATGGAGTTCTACCGCGCCAGTGAGGATGAGATTGGCCGCTACTACCCGGCACAACCGGATGATTACGGTATGCACCTGCTGCTGGCACCCGCCGACGCCCCGCTGCCGGGCTTTAGCTGGCAGGTGTTCACCACCGTGATGGACTACATCTTCAGCCTGCCGCAGGTGGCACGGGTGGTGGTGGAGCCGGATGTGCGCAATGAGAAGATCCACCGCCTCAACCGGCGCGCCGGCTTTGCCTACCAGCATACCGTGACGCTGCCGCACAAAACTGCCTGGCTGGCCTTCTGCCGCCGGGAAGATTACCCCGGCTACCGCGACCCGGCGGCCGTGATCGCTGAACCCCAGGAGTACCCGATGACCGATTCCGTTGCCCGCACCGCGGCCTATCAGGCTGGCGAACACCTGCACGCGCCGCACTGGGCGCAGGCCAATGCGCTGCTGCTGCGCAAGGCGCTGGCGGAGTTTTCCCACGAGCGGCTGATTGCGCCAGAATTGATGGTGGAGAAACATGGCTGGGGCCACTACCGCCTGCCGGTGCCCGGCTCCGAGGTGGAGTACCGTTTCCGCGCGAAGATCCTCTCACTCAACGACTGGCTGATTGACCTGCCCTCCCTGAGCCGGCTGGAGAACCTGTCGCCGCGCCCGCTGGACGCGCTGCAATTCATCATTGAGTTCAGCGAGCAGCTTGGCATCACCCAAGCCCTGCTGCCGACCTACATGGAGGAGATCACCAGCACCCTGGCGGGCAGCGCCTTCAAGATGACGCGCAACGCCCCGGATGCCGCCGCGCTGACGCAGGCCGATTTCCAGACCGTCGAAACCACCATGAGCGAGGGGCACCCCTGCTTTATCGCCAACAATGGCCGCATTGGTTTTGATGCCAATGACTACCTGCACTACGCGCCGGAGGCCGCCTCGCCGGTGGCGCTGATCTGGGTGGCGGTGCATGACAGCAAGGCCACGTTCGCCAGCCTCAGCGGCCTCAGCTACTCACAGCTGATGCGCGAGGAGCTGGGCGATGAGCAGATCGCGGCCTTCACCGCGCAACTGCGCGGGCACGGCGTTGACCCGGCGCGCTACTTCTTTATGCCGGTTCACCCCTGGCAGTGGCACAACAAACTGCTGACGGTGTTCGCGCCGGACATCGCCAACCGCCACCTGATCTATCTGGGGCGTGGCGAAGATCACTATCTGGCGCAACAGTCGATCCGCACCTTCTTTAACGTCAGCCAGCCGCAGAAGCGCTACGTCAAAACTGCGCTGTCGATTCTCAACATGGGCTTTATGCGTGGCCTGTCGCCCTACTACATGGCGACCACGCCGGGCATCAACGAGTGGCTGGCGGAACTGGTGCAGCAGGACAGCTACCTGCAAGGCTGCGGGTTTGGCATCCTGCGCGAGGTGGCCTCCATCGGCTATCGCAACAGCTACTTTGAGTCGGCCATCAGCGCGGACAGCCCGTATAAAAAGATGTTTGCCGCCCTGTGGCGCGACAACCCGGCGACCAACCTGCCCGCCAACCGCCGCCTGATGACCATGGCCGCGCTGCTGCATGTGGATGACGCTGGCCACGGCGTGCTGCCAGCGATGATTGCCGACTCCGGCCTGAGCGCCGAGGCGTGGCTGGCGCGCTACCTCCAGTGCTACCTCGCGCCGCTGGTGCACTGTTTCTACACCTACGATCTGGTGTTTATGCCGCACGGCGAGAACCTGATCCTGGAGTTTGAGGGGAACGTGCCGGTTCGGGCCTGGATGAAGGACATTGCCGAGGAGATCGCGGTGATGAACCCGGATGCCGACCTGCCGGAGAAGGCGCGCCGCGTGGCGGTAACCGTGCCAGAACCGTTGAAACTGCTGTCAATTTTCACCGATGTGTTTGACTGCTTCTTCCGCTTTATGGCGCGCATCCTGCATCAGGAGATGCACCTGAGCGAAGATCGCTTCTGGAAGGTGGTGGCGGACACCATCAGCGACTACCAAGCCACGCACCCAGAACTGGAGGCCAAGTTCGCCCGCTACGATCTGTTCTGTGAGGAGTTTGACCACTCCTGCCTGAACCGCCTGCAATTGGCGAATAACAAGCAGATGATCAACCTGGCCGACCCGGCGCAGAACCTGAAATTTGCCGGTACGCTGAAGAACCCGATTGCGGCCTTCCGCCCCTGATCGGTACTTTGTCTGTCCATGATGGCGCGGCCCCTGGCCGCGCTTTTTCTGTTTTTGCCTCTTTTGAAGGGACGCTGGATCCATGAGTACCTCCTATACGCCAGCCGCGGCCATGACGCGCCGCCACTGGCTGTTTCCCCTTTCGCTGGTGCTGTTTGAGTTCGCCACCTATATCGCCCACGACATGATCCAGCCCGGCATGTTGCAGGTGGTGAAGGATTTTGGCGTCGGCAGCGACTGGGTCTCCACCTCGCTCACCGCCTACCTGCTGGGCGGCATGACGTTGCAGTGGCTGCTTGGCCCGCTCTCCGACCAGCTTGGCCGCCGGCCAGTGATGCTGGTGGGCGTGGCGTTGTTTGTCACCACCTGTCTGCTGACGCTGTGGGTGCAGAGCATCGAGCAATTTATCTTGATGCGCTTTTTGCAGGGCATCAGCCTCTGCTTTATCGGCGCCGTGGGCTACGCCACCATTCAGGAGGCCTTTGCCGAGACGCTGAGCCTGAAGATGATGGCGTTGATGGCCAATATCGCCCTGATCGCCCCGCTGCTGGGGCCGGTGGCGGGTGCGGCCTTTATCCACCTTGCGCCGTGGAAGTCGATGTTTGGGCTGTTTGCGCTGCTGGCGGCACTGGCGCTGTGGGGATTGTGGCGGGCGATGCCGGAGACAGCGGGCAACCGCGGCCAGCGCTTTTCGTCGGAGCGCCTGCTCACTGACTACCGGCACGTGCTGGGCAACCGCCGGACGCTGTGCGGCTCGCTGGCCATCGGTTTCTCCGCCCTGCCGCTGCTGGCGTGGGTGGCGCAATCGCCGGTGATTTTAATGCAGGATGGCGGCATGACGCCCTGGCAGTATGGACTGGCGCAGGTGCCCATTTTTGTGTCGCTGATCATCGGCAACCTGCTGCTGGGTAAAATCAGCGGCCGGGTGAGCATTGAGCGACCACTGTGGCTGGGCGTCTGGCCAATCATTGGCGGGCTGGCGCTGGCTGCGGCGGCAGCGGTGATCGATCCGCACCAGTGGCTGTTCAGCGTGGCGGGATTGAGCCTCTACGCCTTCGGCACGGGTCTGATCAACGCCGGGCTGTATCGCCTGACGCTGTTCAGCAGCCCGGTAGGCAAAGGCACGGTGGCGGCGGCGGTGGGAATGATCACTATTGCGCTCTACGCTGGCGGCATTGAACTGGCCAAGCAGCTCTACCTGCATGGCGGCAATGGGGCCTTCTCGCTCTACAATGCGCTGGCGGGTGTGCTATGGCTGGGGCTGATGGGGTGGTTTTTAAGGACGCGCCCGGTAAGCGTATAAAAAAACGCCCGGCGTATGGCCGGGCGTCATATTAACTCTTCTTGCGTGGATAGAGCTCATCACGGCTGTAAGGCTCTTTCTCCCCCGGCTTGCGGGTTTTCAGCAGCTTCAAAATCCAGGTGTACTGCTCTGGGTTCGGACGCACCAGATTCTCTACCTCTTCATTCATTCGGCGGGCGATACGCGGATCGTCGGCAGTCGCCAGATCGTCCATCGGCGGGCGGACATAGATGTCCAACCGGCTCTCGTCACCGTTATAGACCGGGAACAGTGGCACGATCGAGGCCCGGCACACCTTCATCAACCGCCCCACTGCTGGCAGCGTCGCCTTGTAGGTGGCGAAGAAGTCGACGAACTCGCTGTGTTCCGCGCCGTGATCCTGATCCGGCAGGTAGTACCCCCAGTAGCCCTGACGTACCGAGCTGATAAAGGGTTTGATGCCGTCATTGCGCGCATGCATCCGGCCGCCAAAGCGGCGGCGCACGGTGTTCCACAAATAGTCCACCAGCGCATTGCTCTGGTTGTGGAACATGGCGGCCATCGGCTGGCCATCGGCGGCCATCAGCATCGCCGGGATGTCCACTGCCCAACCGTGGGGCACCAGGAAGATGATGTTTTTCCCCTCGGCGCGCAGGTTGTCAATCACCTCCTGCCCGTGCCAGCGCACCCGCTGCTGCACCTTCTCCGGCGCGCGGCAGGCCAGTTCCGCCATCAAAATCATCGATTGCGGCGCGGTGGCGAACATCTGGTCAATGATCGCCTCACGGGCCTCTTCAGTCAGTTCCGGCATGCAGTAGAGCAGGTTGATGCGGGCGCGGCGGCGGGCACTGCCTGCATATTTGCCCACCAGCTTGCCCAGGCTCCCCAGAAAAGGGTCGCGGATCCAGGTTGGCACATAACCCATTCCCGCCATGACACCAGCCCCCAGCCAGACGCCCCAGTAGCGCGGATGGTAAAAGGCCTTTTGGAATTGCGGGATAAACTCTACGTTCGATCTATTCTCTGTTTGCATGCGAAAACTCAATGTCTTTTCAGTCGGCTAATGATAATTGCGAAGCAGAATTTTGCAATGCACCAGAGCTAAACGGAAAAGCGCCTGCCCGGCCCGCAATACGCCGGCCAGCAAAATGAAAAAGTGAAAGCCGCGGATGAAATCACCCGCGGCAAATAAAATTAATTCAGCTGCAACTGAGGGATCACCTCTTTAACCGTCGCCAGATAGTCGCTGCGATCCTTGCCGCTCAGCCCTTCCGAACGTGGCAGTTTGGCGTACAGCGGGTTGACGGCCTGCTGGTTAATCCAGATCTCATAGTGCAGGTGCGGGCCGGTGGAGCGGCCGGTGTTGCCTGAAAGCGCGATGCGGTCACCGCGTTTCACTTTCTGGCCCGGTTTCACCAGAATTTTACGCAGGTGCATGTAGCGGGTCATGTACTGACGGCCGTGGCGAATGGCAACGTAGTTACCGGCGCCGCCGCTGCGTTTCGCGACCACCACTTCGCCATCCCCTACGGCCAGCACCGGCGTGCCGACCGGCATGGCGAAGTCAACGCCCTTGTGCGGCGCGATACGCCCAGTCACCGGGTTGACGCGGCGCGGGTTGAAGTTGGAGGAGACGCGGAACTGCTTGATGGTCGGGAAGCGCATAAAGCCGCGCGCCAGCCCGGAGCCTTGCTGGTCGTAGAATTTGCCATCTTCGGCGCGGATAGCGTAGTAATCCTTGCCGCCGCTGCGCATCCGCACGCCCAGCAACTGGCTCTGCTCGCTCTGCCCCTCCAGACGCTCACGGGACATCAGCACCGAGAACTGGTCGCCCTTGCGCAGCTTTTTGAAGTCAAGCTGCCACTGGAGCGCCTTGACCACCGAGCTGACCTCACCGCTGCTCAGGCCCGCAGCACGGGCGCTGCCGACGAAGCTGCCGTCAAGGCGACCGGTGATCACGCTGTTTTTCCACTCGCCCTCTTGGGTCTGCATCGACATCTTGAAGCCGGTGGGGGTGCGGTCGTAGGTGCGGGTTTCACGGCGCGACATTTCCCACGTCAGGCGTTGCAGATCGCCGCCGTCGGTGAGCGTCCAGGAGAGTTGTTGGCCGACCTTGAGGTTGCGCAACTCGCTGTTCTGTTGCGCCAGGGTCGAGATGTCTGCCATCTCAATGCCATACTGGGTGAGGATACTGCTGAGGGTGTCGCCGGTGGAGACGACGTACTCATGCACGCCCTGCTCACCTTCGACTTTTTCATCGATTTCATCTTGCGGAATGTCATCTTCCGGTGCCGGCTGGTCTATCGGCTCACTGGCCTCCGGCAACAGGGAGCGGAGCTGCTCGGCATCCAGCTCTACGTTGCGCACGATGGGGTTCTGTTCAGGATGGTAAACAAAAGGCCGCCAGACAGCGACGGCCAAAGTTACCACGGTCAGCGATCCCAGCATCACACGGTGGGGTCGCGGTAAGTTGTTGTATGCCAAGGCAATAGCGCGGGCTAGTTGCTGCACGTGATGTTATCCTCTGTTTACTCCAGGCAGCTCACGTACTGGCGGGCTATTTGTGACAGGAAAGTCATATAGCTCTGTTTATCCAGTGTCAGCCCGCTGCCAAGTGGATCAAGGGTGCCCATTTTGACACCGGTCCCTTGCGCAACGGCTGTAATGACGGCCGGCCTGAATTGTGGCTCAGCGAAAACGCAGACCGCTTTTCGCTCAACCAGCTCTGTTCGAATGTGATGTAAACGCTGTGCACCGGGCTGAATCTCAGGGTTGACCGTAAAATAGCCCAGCGGGCTGAGGCCAAACTGTTTTTCAAAATACGTATAGGCGTCATGAAAAACGAAATACCCTTTGTTCTGCACGGGTGCCAGCATAGTAGCAATATTTTGCTGGCTTTGCGCAAGGTTAACCGTAAACTCACGCAAATTCGCGTCTAATTTGTCTTTGTTTTGCGGCATGAGTTCAATTAATTTGTCGTGAATTGCAATTGCTGCCTGTTTTGCAATCTTTGGAGAGAGCCACAGGTGCATATTGTATTCACCATGATGGTGATCTTCGTCATGGCCATGCGCATGATTTTCAGCTGCTTCTGCGCCATGATCGTCATGTTCTTCGCCCTGCTCATCATGATCGTGCGCATCCTGCACTAACAGCGGCTTTACTGTCGGCAGTGCGGCCAGTGAAAGCTGACGGCTGGCAGGCTGCTGCGCCAGACTTTTGGTCATGAAGGCCTCCATCTCCGGCCCGACCCACACCACCAGATCCGCCTTGTTGATGCGCAACACATCGGACGGACGCAGGGCATAGTCATGCTCAGATGCGCCATCTGGCAACAGCACTTCTGTCGGCGTTACGCCATCGGCAATTGCCGCAGCGATAAAGCCCAGCGGACGGACGGAAGTGACCACTGCGGCCGAGGCCGTGTTCAGAGAAGCGGCAACCAGAGCCGCTGCGCCCAAAAAGGCCACAGGCAACCAGCGCTTTTTTTGTATCATAATGAGTTATCTCGTCGTTTTATTTTGTGAAACGTAATATTATAACATTCGAATTTTACTGCAAGATGTAATCACTATGTCCACATTGGTCAACCTTGAGAAAGTGTCGGTCAGCTTCGGCAACCGGCAGGTTCTCTCCGATATTTCGTTGGCGCTGAAGCCGGGGCGAATCCTCACCCTGCTCGGCCCCAATGGCGCGGGCAAATCCACGCTGGTGCGCGTGGTGCTCGGCCTGATTGCGCCTACCGGCGGCCGTCTGATACGTGAGGGCGGGCTGCGCATTGGCTATGTCCCGCAGAAATTGCACCTCGACGCCACCCTGCCGTTGACAGTTAGCCGCTTTATGCGCCTGAAACCGGGCGTGAAAAAAGCCGATATTTTGCCAGCGCTCAAGCGGGTGCAGGCGGCGCACTTACAGGATCAGCCGATGCAGAAGCTCTCCGGTGGCGAAACCCAGCGGGTGCTGCTGGCGCGCGCCCTGCTCAACCAGCCACAACTGCTGGTGCTGGATGAGCCGACGCAGGGGGTGGATGTCAACGGCCAGCTGGCGCTGTATGACCTGATCGATCAGCTGCGCCGCGAGCTGGGCTGCGCAGTGCTGATGGTCTCCCATGACCTGCATCTGGTGATGGCGAAAACCGATGATGTGCTCTGCCTCAACCAGCATATCTGCTGCTCCGGCACGCCGGAGGTGGTGTCGATGCACCCGGAGTTCATCGCCATGTTTGGCAACCGCGGCGCGGAGCAACTGGCGATCTACCGCCACCACCATAACCACCGCCACGATCTACAGGGCCGCATTGTGCTGAAAAGCCCCGGACAGGCGCGCGCAGGGAGCGTGAAAGATGATTGAATTGCTGTTGCCCGGCTGGCTGGCCGGCATTCTGTTGGCTGGCGCGGCCGGGCCGCTCGGCTCCTTTGTGGTGTGGCGGCGCATGTCCTACTTTGGCGACACGCTGGCCCACGCCTCACTGCTGGGGGTGGCGTTTGGCCTGCTGCTCAACGTTAACCCGTTCTATGCGGTGATTGCGGTAACGCTGGTGCTGGCGCTGCTGCTGGTGTGGCTGGAGCGCAAGCCGCACCTGGCGGTGGATACCCTGCTCGGCATTCTGGCGCATAGCGCGCTGTCGCTGGGGCTGGTGGTGGTGAGCCTGATGTCCAATGTGCGGGTGGATCTGATGGCTTACCTGTTCGGCGATCTGCTGTCGGTCACCCTCAGTGATATCTGGATGATTGGGATTGGCGTGGCGGTGGTGCTGGCCGTGCTCTGCTGGCAGTGGCGCGCCCTGCTCTCTATGACCATCAGCCCGGAGCTGGCGCATGTGGACGGGGTGAATTTGCAACGGGTACGCATCATCCTGATGCTGGTGACGGCGCTGACCATTGGGCTGTCGATGAAGTTCGTCGGCGCGCTGATCATCACCTCCCTGCTGATTATTCCGGCGGCCACCGCGCGCCGTTTTGCCCGCACGCCCGAGCAGATGGCGACGGTGGCAGTGGGTGTCGGCATGGCGGCCGTTACCGGTGGGCTGGCCTTCTCCGCCTTCTATGACACGCCGGCTGGCCCCTCGGTGGTGCTGTGCGCCGCGCTGCTGTTCCTGCTGAGCCTGTACCGGCGGCAACCTGCCTGATCCCAACCCATAAAAAAGGCGCCTGCGGGCGCCTTTTCACTGTTTCACTCAACCTGATTTCACTCAGTCTGATTTCACTCCGGCCGTTCAATACCAAAGTGCCGGTAGGCGTGGAGGGTGGCGATGCGCCCACGCGGCGTGCGCTGGATAAAGCCCTGTTGGATCAGGAAAGGCTCCAGCACGTCCTCAATGGTTTCGCGCTCCTCGCCGATGGCTGCCGCCAGGTTGTCCAGCCCCACCGGGCCGCCGGTGAATTTGTCGATAATGGCCAGCAGCAGTTTGCGGTCCATAAAGTCGAAGCCCTGCCCATCCACGTCCAGCATGTCCAGCGCCTTGCCCGCGACCGTGCCGTCGATGCTGCCATTGGAGCGCACTTCGGCGAAGTCACGCACCCGGCGCAACAGGCGGTTGGCGATACGCGGCGTGCCACGCGAGCGGCAGGCGATCTGGTGCGCGCCCTCTTCCGACAGCGACAGCCCCAGACACTGGGCGCTACGGCCAACGATGTGTTGCAGATCTTTCACCTGATAGAACTCCAGCCGCTGCACGATGCCGAAACGGTCACGCAGCGGTGAGGTCAGGGAGCCAGCACGGGTGGTGGCACCCACCAGCGTAAAGGGTGGCAGGTCGATCTTGATGGAGCGGGCGGCCGGCCCCTCACCAATCATAATGTCGAGCTGGTAATCCTCCATCGCCGGGTAGAGCACCTCCTCTACCGCTGGCGAGAGGCGGTGGATCTCATCGATGAACAGCACGTCATGCGGCTCAAGGTTGGTCAGCATGGCGGCCAGATCGCCAGCCTTCTCCAGCACCGCGCCGGAGGTGGTGCGCAAATTGACGCCCATCTCATTGGCGACAATGTTCGCCAGCGTGGTTTTGCCCAGCCCCGGCGGGCCGAAAATCAGCAGGTGGTCCAGCGCGTCACCACGCTGGCGGGCGGCCTGGATAAAGATCTCCATCTGCTCGCGCACATGCGGCTGCCCGACATACTCGCTGAGCATTTTCGGGCGAATGGCACGGTCAATCACCTCCTCTTCGGTGATGGCCGTGGAGGCGATCAGGCGGTCAGCTTCAATCATGGGTCACCTCACAGCGCGGCGCGCAGGGCGTCACGGATCAATGTTTCGCAGTCAGCGCCCGGCTTGGCCGCCTTGCTGACCAGTCGGCTGGCCTCCTGCGGTTTGTAGCCCAGCGCCACCAGCGCGGAGACGGCCTCGGCTTCGGCGTCCGCCTCCTGGCGAGCCTCCTCTGCCTGCGGCAGCGGAATGTCGCTGACGCTGTTGAACAGGTCGCCGTTCAGGCCCTTGAAGCGATCTTTCATCTCCACCACCAGCCGTTCGGCGGTCTTTTTGCCGACGCCCGGCAGTTTCACCAGCGCGGTGATCTCCTCTTTCTCCACCGCGCGCACAAATTGCTGTGCCGACATGCCGGAGAGGATGGCCAGCGCCAGTTTCGGCCCGACGCCATTGACCTTGATCAGTTCGCGGAACAGCGCGCGCTCCTGCTTGTCATTGAAGCCATAGAGCAACTGGGCGTCTTCGCGCACGATGAACTGGGTGAAGATCACCGCCTCCTGCCCCAGTTCCGGCAGCTCATAGAAACAGGTCATCGGCATATGCACTTCGTAGCCCACGCCCTGCGTTTCCAGCAGCACCAGCGGTGGCTGCTTCTCCAGAATGACTCCTCTGAGACGACCGATCACAATGTTCCCCTTCGCGAATGATGCCGGCCCCGGCCTGAAAATCGTGGTGGCGAGGCGGCAGAATAACTAACTGCGCTGTTTATAACATAAAAAAGGCTGGATGAATATCCAGCCTGTGGTCAGCGCAGCCTGCCGCGCGCCAACTGAAGCCGTTCGCTGCTCATCTTAAGCGCATTCTGGCTCAGATGGCAGTGGGTAATGGCGATCGCCAGCGCATCGGCGGCGTCGGCCTGGGGGTTGGCGGGCAGCTTGAGCAGCGAGCGCACCATGTGCTGCACCTGGCTCTTTTCGGCCGCGCCGGTGCCGACCACCGTCTGTTTCACCTGACGGGCGGCATACTCAAATACTGGCAGGTCGTGGTTGACGGCGGCGACGATCGCCACCCCACGCGCCTGCCCGAGCTTCAGCGCCGAATCGGCATTCTTCGCCATAAACACCTGTTCAATGGCAAAAAAGTCGGGCTGGAACTGGGTGATGATTTCGCATACGCCGGCGTAGATCAGCTTCAGGCGGCCCGGCAAGTCGTCCACCTTGGTGCGGATGCAGCCGCTGCCGAGGTAGCTCAGTTGCCGGCCCTGCTGGCGGATGACGCCATAACCGGTGATGCGTGAACCGGGGTCAATGCCCAGGATAATTGACATGGCGTCGGGTTGCCCTGTGGTTGTGCCTGCCGGGGCAGGCGGTGGGTGCCGTGGCACCCGGCCAAAAAAAAGATGCCGGACAGGTGTCCGGCATCGGGCCTTGCTGCGGGCGCAACGCCTTACAGGGTCGCGGCCACTTCGTCGGAAATTTCACCATTATGGTAAACTTCCTGCACGTCGTCGCAATCTTCCAGCATGTCGATCAGGCGCAGCAGTTTCGGCGCGGTCTCGGCATCCATGTCCGCCTTGGTGGACGGGATCATGGAGACTTCAGCGGAATCCGCTTTGAAGCCGGCGGCTTCCAGCGCGTCTTTCACGTCACCCAGGCTCTCCCAGGCGGTGAAGACGTCGATAGAGCCATCGTCATAGCCGACGATATCTTCCGCGCCCGCTTCCAATGCCGCTTCCATCACCGTGTCTTCATCCAGACCCGGCGCGAAGCTGATCACGCCCTTCTTGGCGAAGAGGTAGGATACGGAGCCGTCGGTGCCGAGGTTGCCACCGGTTTTGGTGAAGGCGTGGCGCACTTCGGACACGGTACGGTTGCGGTTGTCACTCAGGCACTCAACCATAACGGCGGTGCCGCCCGGGCCGTAACCTTCATAGATGATGGTTTCCATGTTGGAATCATCTTCACCGCCCACACCGCGGGCAATGGCGCGGTTCAGGGTGTCACGGGTCATGTTGTTGGCGAGCGCCTTGTCAATCGCCGCGCGCAGACGCGGGTTTGAACCCGGATCGCCGCCGCCGAGTTTGGCGGCGGTCACCAGCTCCCGGATGATTTTGGTGAAGATCTTACCGCGCTTGGCATCCTGTGCCGCTTTGCGGTGTTTTGTGTTGGCCCATTTACTGTGACCTGCCATATGAATCTCCAAATAGCCTGTTCAGGCTGAATAATTAACAAACTCTTCTATCGCCTGCCGGTTGCTCCAGGACTTGGTCAGGGCCGCGGCATCCGCGGCGTCCAGCCACTGGTAGGCAAGGTGCTCCGCAATCATCACCTCACGCTGCGCGGGCAGCGCGAGGCAGAACCAGTGCTCTTTATTGCGGGTCACGCCCGGGGCGTAACGGTGGCGCAGGTGCGGGAAGATCTCGAACTCAATGCAACGCTGGCAATCCACCAGCGTCAGAGATTCGCCGGCAATGTTGATGCCGGTCTCCTCCATCACCTCTCGTTGCGCCGTCTGGTGCGGCGGCTCCCCGGCCTCCAGGCTGCCGGTCACCGACTGCCAGAAGTCCGGGTCATCCCGCCGCTGAAGCATCAGCACCCGGCCGGTGGACTGGGCGTAGATCACCACCAGCACCGATTCAGGGCGCTTATGGCCCATCAGGCTTGCTCTTCGCTGTCGCTGCCCTTTTTCACCACGCTGATTGCCAGCTCCTGCAACGATGCCGGGTTGGCGAAGCTTGGCGCCTCGGTCATCAGGCAGGCGGCTGCGGTGGTTTTCGGGAAGGCGATCACGTCACGGATGTTGTCAGTGCCGGTCAGCAGCATCACCAGACGGTCCAGGCCGAAGGCCAGACCGGCGTGCGGCGGGGTACCGAACTTCAGCGCGTCGAGCAGGAAGCCAAATTTCTCACGCTGCTCGTGCTCATTAATGCCGAGGATGCTGAACACCGTCTGCTGCATCTCACCGCGGTGGATACGCACCGAGCCGCCGCCCACTTCGTAGCCGTTCAGCACCATGTCATAGGCATTGGCGATGGCGGCGGTCGGGTTGGCTTTCAGCTCGTCCGGCGTCATGTCGCGCGGCGCGGTGAACGGGTGGTGCATCGCGGCCAGGCCGCCCTCACCATCCTCTTCAAACATCGGGAAGTCCACCACCCACAGCGGCTCCCAGGTGCCTTCGCGGGTCAGTTGCAGGTCGCGGCCCAGCTTCAGGCGCAGCGCGCCCAGCGCGTCGGTCACCACTTTGGCGCTGTCCGCGCCGAAGAACAGGATGTCGCCATCGGTCGCGCCAGTGCGTGCCAGCAGCGCGGCCAGCACCTCTTCGCTGAGGAACTTGGCCACCGGGCTTTGCACGCCCTCCAGGCCCTTCGCCGCCTCATTGACTTTAATATAGGCCAGGCCCTTCGCGCCGTAGATTTCGATGAATTTACCGTACTCGTCAATCTGCTTGCGGCTTAGCTGCGCGCCACCCGGCACACGGATGGCGGCCACGCGGCCTTTGGCGTCATTGGCCGGGCCGGAGAAGACCTTGAACTCCACGTCCTTCACCAGATCCGCCACGTCCACCAGCTCCAGCGGGTTGCGCAGGTCTGGCTTGTCAGAGCCAAAGCGGCGCATCGCCTCGGCGAAGGTCATGATCGGGAACTGGCCCAGATCAACGCCCTTCACGTCCAGCCACAGGTTGCGCACCAGCTTCTCCATCACCTCACGCACCTGCTCGGCGTTCATGAAGGAGGTTTCGACGTCGATCTGGGTGAACTCCGGCTGGCGGTCAGCACGCAGGTCTTCGTCACGGAAGCACTTCACGATCTGGTAGTAGCGATCGAAGCCAGACATCATCAGCAGTTGCTTGAACAGCTGCGGGGATTGCGGCAGCGCATAGAACTTGCCCTTGTGCACGCGGCTCGGCACCAGGTAGTCACGCGCGCCCTCTGGCGTCGCCTTGGTCAGCATCGGGGTTTCGATGTCCAGGAAGCCGTGCTCATCCATGAAGCGGCGCACGAAGCTGGTGATTTTGGCGCGGGTCTTCAGGCGGTCAGCCATCTCCGGGCGGCGCAGGTCGAGGTAGCGGTACTTCAGGCGCTGCTCCTCGCTGTTGACCTGGTTGGAGTCCAGCGGCAGCGGCTCGGCACGGTTGATGATGTTCAGGCTGTGGGCGAACACTTCCACCCCGCCGGTCGCCATCTCTTTGTTGATCTGGCTCTCCGGGCGCGCACGCACGGTGCCGGTGATCTGGATGCAGAACTCATTACGCAGTTCTGAAGCCTGAGCGAAAGCGGCCTGGTGGTCAGGGTCGAAGAACACCTGGACAATCCCTTCGCGGTCGCGCATATCAATGAAGATCAAGCCACCCAAATCGCGACGGCGGTTTACCCAACCACACAAGGTCACTTCCTGGCCCACATGGGACAGGTTCAACTGTCCACAATATTCAGTACGCATAACGATATCCTTTAACTCAGCCGATGAAACGGCGGGCGCTCGCCCGGCCGGTGCTGCTGTTTCTAGTGTGCTGTTACTTATCCGCGGCGGTCTTGCCGGTATTGCTGCCGCCCGGCTTGAAGTCGGTGGCATACCAGCCGGTGCCCTTGAGCTGGAAACCGGCCGCAGAGATGAGTTTGGTCAATGTCGGTTTGCCGCAGGCCGGACACTCGGTCAGGGGTGCCGCAGACACCTTCTGTAACTTTTCTAACCGGTGATCACAGGTCTGGCATGCATATTCGTAAATCGGCATCGCGTTTATAGTGTCATAGCTGGTGAAAAAAGGCGGTCATTATAAAGGAAATTCACGCGCCCGATAAGAGTGAAGCAGGGGTCTGGCACGGACAAAATGGCCGGCAGGCGCTTGTCACCACACATCATTTAACAAATTTGCCGCCCTTTTGCCCGCCCCGTAACATAAACTCGTGACGCGGGGCCACCGCCCCCTGATACCCACGCCAACTGAGGGAGCCACCATGCTGACACTTCGCCCTACCACCACCGCGCTGGTTCTGATTGACCTGCAACAGGGGATCCTGCCCTTCGCTGGCGGCCCCCACACTGCCCAACAGGTGGTGGACAACAGCGCCCGTCTGGCGGCGCGCTTCCGTGAGCTGGGCGCGCCGGTGTTTCTGGTGCGCGTTGGCTGGTCTGCGGACTATGCCGAGGCGCTTAAGCAGCCGGTTGACCAACCGGCCCCCGCGCGCGAGCTGCCCGCCGACTGGTGGGAGTTCGCCCCGGCGTTGCAGGTGGCGGAGAGCGACATCAGCATCATCAAGCGCCAGTGGGGTGCCTTCTATGGCACTGACCTTGACCTGCAACTGCGCCGCCGCGGCATTGATACGCTGGTGCTGGCTGGCATCGCCACCAACATTGGCGTGGAATCTACCGCCCGCAGCGGCTGGGAGCATGGCTATACTCAGGTGATTGTCGAGGATGCGTGCAGCGCCCACAATGCCGAGCAGCATCTCGGCAGCGTTAACGTCATCTTCCCGCGCATCAGCCGGGTGCGCACCACCGACCAGGTGCTGGCCGCACTGGCGGAGTAACGTTTTACCCTGCGCCGCCCGGCGGCGCATTGCCGGAGGGACGCCTGCATGTATATTGGACTGCCGCAGTGGCAGCACACCGCCTGGCACCGTATCGGCCTGCATACGCTGGCCGACTACAGCCGCTACTTCAACTGCGTGGAGGGGAACACCACCTTCTACGCCCTGCCGAACGCCGAAACCGTGCTGCGCTGGCGCGACATGACCCGTGACGATTTCCGCTTCTGCTTCAAGTTCCCTGCCACCATCAGCCATCAGGCCGCGCTGCGCGATTGCGATGCGCTGGTGGAGGAGTTCTTCCACTGTCTGGCACCGCTCACTGGCCGCCTCGGCCAGCTGTGGCTGCAACTGCCCGCCGCCTTCGGCCCGACCGGGCTGCCGGCGCTGTGGCGCTTTCTGGATGGCCTGCCCACTGGCTTCAGTTACGGCGTGGAGGTGCGCCACCCGGCCTTCTTCGCCAAGGGCGAGGAGGAGCGGCGGCTCAATCAGGGGTTGCAGCAACGCGGCATCAACCGCGTGATGCTCGACAGCCGTCCGGTGCACCATGCCGATCCGGCCAATGCGGCGGTGCGGGATGCCCAGCGCAAGAAACCCCAGCTGCCGGTACATGCGCACTGCACCGCCGACCGGCCGATCATCCGCTTCATCGGCGGCGACCAGCTGGCGGACAACCTGCGCTGGTTCACGCCGTGGTTTAGCAAGCTGGCCGACTGGCAGGCCGACCACCCGCCGTTCCTGTTCATCCACACCCCGGATTGTAGCGACGCCCCGCAGCAGGCGCAGAAGATCTGGCAACAGCTTCAACAGCGGCTCCCCGCCGTCGGCCCCGCGCCAGACTGGCCGGAGCAGGCCGCCCTGTTCTGACGCGCCGATTTTCAGTACTTTCTGCAAGACAGCGCGATCGGGCGCGCGTATCATTCGTGCGCAAAACAGAGAATCACAGGGGTGGACATGGTTAGCGCGCTATATGTGGTGCTGGGCGCATTGTTGTTGATTAAACTGTCAGTGGATGTGGTCAGGCTGCGGATGCAGTACCGGGTGGCCTATGGCGACGGCGGCTTCTACGAGTTGCAGACCGCCATCCGGGTACACGGCAACGCCGTGGAGTATATTCCCATCGCCGCCCTGCTGCTGGTGATGATGGAGATGAACGGCGCGGATATCTGGATGGTACACCTGTGCGGCCTGATGCTGCTGTGCGGGCGACTGTTCCACTACGCTGGCCTCAAGCAGCGGGAGTTCCGCTGGCGGCGCACCGGCATGGCCGCCACCTACGCCGCGCTGCTGCTGATGGTGGGCGCGAACCTCTACTTCCTTCCCTGGAGCCAGATCCTGACCCTGCGCTGAGGCCAATCCGCGCAAATTCTTGCTTTATGCCGCCGGCCGCATGATTTCCGGCGGTTATCTGTTAGAATATGCCCCCTCATTTTTTCGATCAGACACAGCGCTATGCCAAACCGCGATACCCTATTCTCCGCGCCGATTGCCAAGCTGGGCGACTGGACCTTCGACGAACGCGTTGCCGAAGTGTTCCCGGACATGATCCAGCGCTCGGTGCCGGGTTACTCCAATATCATCTCCATGATCGGGATGCTGGCCGGCCGCTTTGTGCAGCCGGGCACGCAGGTCTATGACCTCGGCTGTTCGCTGGGGGCGGCGACGCTCTCCATGCGCCGCCATATCAATGTGCCGGGCTGCCGCATCATCGCCGTGGACAACTCGCCAGCGATGGTGGAGCGCTGCCGCCGCCACATTGATGCCTTCCGCGCCGAGACGCCGGTTGAGGTACTGGAGGCGGACATCCGCGACATCAAGGTGGAGAATGCCTCGCTGGTGGTGCTGAACTTTACCCTGCAATTCCTGAAGCCGGCGGATCGCCAGCAGCTGCTGGATGCCATCTATCAGGGCCTGCGCCCCGGCGGCGCGCTGGTGCTGTCGGAGAAGTTCAGCTTTGAGGATGCCGACATCGGCGAACTGCTGTTCAACATGCACCACGACTTCAAGCGTGCCAACGGTTACAGCGAACTGGAGATCAGCCAGAAGCGTACCATGCTGGAGGATGTGATGCTGACCGATTCGGTGGAGACCCACAAGGCGCGGCTGGCGCAGGCGGGCTTTGAGCATGTGGAGAGCTGGTTCCAGTGCTTCAACTTTGGCTCACTGCTGGCGCTGAAGGCGGGGGACGCGGCATGATCGAGTTTGGCAACTTCTACCGGGCGATCGCCACCGGCCCCCTCAGCCACTGGCTGAACACCCTGCCCGCCCAACTCAGTGCCTGGCAACAGGAGTCGCTGCACGGCAAATTCCGCCAGTGGTTCAACGCCGTGGATCGGCTGCCAACCCTGGTGCCTGACCGCCTCGACCTGCTGCACGGCGTGCGGGCCGAGAGCGAGACGCCGCTGAGCGACGGCCAGCGTGCCGGATTGGAGAACCTGCTGCGCAACCTGATGCCGTGGCGCAAAGGCCCCTTCTCGCTGTATGACATCCATATCGATACCGAGTGGCGCTCTGACTGGAAGTGGGAGCGGGTGCTGCCGCACATCTCACCGCTGGCTGGCCGCACCATTCTGGATGTCGGCTGCGGCAGTGGCTACCACCTGTGGCGCATGGTGGGCGCGGGCGCGCAGATGGCGGTCGGCATCGACCCGATGCAACTGTTCCTCTGCCAGTTTGAAGCGGTGCGCAAACTGCTGGGCAACGACCAGCGCGCACACCTGCTGCCGCTTGGCATTGAGCAATTGCCAGAGCTGGCGGCCTTCGACACCGTCTTCTCGATGGGCGTGCTCTACCACCGCCGCTCGCCGCTTGATCACCTGTTCCAGCTCAAGAGCCAGCTGGTCAGCGGTGGCGAGTTGGTGTTGGAGACGCTGGTGATTGAGGGTGACAGCAATCAGGTGCTGGTGCCGGGTGACCGCTACGCGCAGATGCGCAACGTCTACTTCATTCCCTCCGCCGAGGCGCTGAAGGGCTGGCTGGCGAAGTGCGGCTTTGTTGATATCCGGCTGGCGGATCTCTCGGTCACCAGTCTGGAGGAGCAGCGCCGCACCGACTGGATGACCAGCGAGTCACTGGCCGAGTTCCTCGATCCGCAGGATCGTACCCTGACCGTCGAGGGCTACCCGGCCCCACGCCGGGCGGTATTGGTGGCGCGCAAGCCCTGATCGCGACGAAAAAAAGCCCCGACAAAATGGACGGGGCTTGGTACGGGCGCAGTACACGCAAAGGGTCTGACGACCCAGGTAATCACCGCCGCTCAGGCGCTGCGCGACAGCGGGCGGCCGACCGCCAAAGCACTCTTCATGGCGGCCACCACATCGGCATCCACGCAGTAGCGGCTGAACTCATCAAACTCCGGATCGGCACACAGTGACACGCCCGCCTTGCGGAAGCGCACCGGCGAGGCCATGCTGCTGCCGGCGGAGCTGTGCACCTCCCGGATGCCAATATCAATAAACTTTTGCAGATTAGTCAGGCGGATGCCGCCACCGGCCATGATCACTGGCCCCTGAGTGGCGCGCACCAGATCGCGCAGCAGCACCAGCCCGAGTTCGGCGCTCTGCTGCTGCCCTGAGGTTAAAATGCGCGCAACGCCGAGTTGCGTCAACTGTTCCAATGCCACCATCGGTTTCAGGCACATGTCAAACGCCCGATGGAAGGTCACGGCCATGCCATTGCAGAGCGCCATGATCTGCCGCATCCGCGCCAGGTCGATGTGCCCCTCCTCATCCAGCAAGCCAATCACCACACCCGGAAACCCGAGGTCGCGCAGGCAGGCGACATCATTTTTAATGGCGTTAAACTCATAGCTGTCGTAGCAAAAGTCGCCGCCGCGCGGGCGTACAATTGGGTAGACCGGCACAGAGAGCAGCTCGCGCGCGGCAATCAGCGTGCCGTAGCTCGGCGTCACGCCCCCCTCCGGCTGGCTGGTACACAACTCAATGCGATCCGCCCCCGCTCGCTCCGCCGTCAGCGCACAGGCCAGGCTATAGCAACACACTTCCAGTTTCGTCATTCCTTCTCCCCTCTTCGGCCCACATGCTATAACCCGTATGGCGGGTTAACCGTCAAGATGGCCGGCCGCTGGTTGGGCCAACCGGTCGATTTTGCGGCGAATCCGCAGAAAAATGTCTCGCACTGACGGGAACGTGCCGCTTTCCGTCAGGCAGGAGAGGGTAACTATGGCATTCAATTTCGACTTACGAGTAGATCGCAGTCACAGCGATAGCATCAAATGGCATAAATATCGCCATCAGCCGGTGATCCCGTTATGGGTGGCTGACACCGATTTTACCGCGCCGCCAGCGGTGATTGAGGCGCTGCATCAGCGGGTGGAGCACGGGATATTTGGCTACGGCGGCACGTCGCCGGAGTGGAAAGCGTTGATTGTTGCGCGGATGCGCGATCGCTACCAGTGGGCGATCCAGCCGGAGTGGATCGTGACGCTGCCGGGGCTGGTGTGCGGGTTGAACCTGGCGCTACGCGCCTCGACCGACGCCCATCAGGCCAGTATTACCCCCTCGCCCATCTATCCGCCCTTCAGGCAGGCCGCGGCCCACGCCGGGCGCCAGCAGTATCTGGCCCCGGTACGCGAGCAACAGGGGCGCTGGCAACTTAACCTGGCGGCGCTGGAGCCAGAACTGACCGGCGATCAGGCGCTGCTGTTTTTGTGCAACCCGCACAATCCCGGTGGCACCGTCTATCGGCGTGAGGAGTTGGCGCAGCATCTCGCCTTTGCGCAGCGCCACAATCTGGTGGTCTGCTCGGATGAAATTCACTGCGATTTGGTGCTGGAACCGGGCCTGCGGCACATCCCGTTCGCCTCGCTGGACGCGGACGCCGAGCAGCGCACCATCACGCTGATGGCACCGTCAAAGACCTTTAACCTTGCCGGGCTGGGAGCCTCGTTTGCCATCATCGCCAACCCTTCACTGCGGCAGGCGTTCAAGCGGCAGATGCAGGGCATCGTCCCGCATGTGGATGTGCTGGCGCAGGTGGCGGCCACGGCGGCCTACCGGGAGGGCGAGGCGTGGCTGGCGGCACAGCTTGAGTACCTGCGCGCCAACCGCGATGAGGTGGTGCGGCGCATCAATGCCCTGCCCGGCCTGCGGCTGCTGCCGATTGAGGCGACCTATCTGGCGTGGATTGATGCCCGCGAGCTGCCGGTGGAGAATCCCCACGCCTTCTTCCTGGCGGCGGGGGTCGGCCTGACGGACGGCAAGGAGTTTGGTGACGCGCGCTTTGTGCGGCTCAATTTTGGCTGCACGCGCGCGCTGCTGGATGAGGCGCTGTCACGCATTGAGCGCGCCGTCGCCGCGCTTTAGCCCTGCTCGCTGGCAACAATCTCCCGCAGGGTGTGCGGATGGAACTTGATGGTGACGGAGCCGTCGCTGACCGCCAGCGTTGGGTTCGGCAGGCGTTCGTTCTCCCCCTGTGGCGAGCTGTACTTCAGCTTGATGCCGGGTGCCAGCAGCGCGTCGTCGGAGAGGTGGGTCAGTGCGCGCGCATAGAGGGTCTCCGGGTCGCCCGGCAGCACCAGTTCCACATGCTCCCACCCCTCGTGGGGATAACGGCGCTCGCCCGGATAGGGCAACTCAATCAGGTCAATCTGCCAGGAGCAGACCCGCAGCGGCTGCGCCAGATCGTAGAGGCAGATGGCACGCCCATTGATCTGGTTTTCAGAAAGCAGGGTGCCGCACTGCTCAAAACCACGCCGCCAGCGTTCGGCGGTGGCCACCTGGTGGCAGCGCACCGAGATGTGGTCTGCCGTAAATTGCGGCAGGTTCAGGTGCAGTTTCTGGGCGAAGGTCTCCAGCACCAGCTCAAAACGGCTGAGGTCAGCCGCCAGATCATCCAATTCGGCGATGCCCGCCAACGGGGATAACGACATCTTTTTGTTCTCTCAGGTCAACAGCATAAAGCCCTAATTTACACGCCCGCCACGCCGCGTGCCAGCCTCCCCACGCTTTTCCCCTGCCCCACGCGGCCTTGCCGTCCCACCCTGTTGAAAAAGGGCAGTTATCCCCCTATTTCGGCAAATTGCTGCAAAAATAGCCTGAAATTTCATATTTCACCGAATGAAATTTTATAAGTTATGGATTTAATTAGGAAAAATCGCAATTTCACTTAAGACTTTTCTTAAAGAATTGGTGCCAGATTGTAACGGTTTGGTAATTGGGATAACTTATTTTTAGTTTACTAATGAGTGAGATACCAATCATGCTGTTATTGACTGCTTGCCTGTTGCTGCTGGGAACCGCCTCTTTCGCGATGTACCGCCACTTTAGCCTGATCAAAACGACCCAACTGAGCACTGACCGCCGGATGCGCAAACATTAATCAACTATTTCATTGCGCCCTGCCCGTTTACTTTTTCCCCTTTCCCATACCTCTCTTCTGGATACTTGATGCGGCGCCACTGAGTGCGCCGCGCACCTGCCTGACTGGCGGCTTGCCATACTGACGTCGCGGATCGGATCAGGTATAATTGCCGTTTGCTTAACGCCTTGCCCTGACAGCGTATTTATGCGCATCAACGGCAAGCGTCCTATGACCTCAGGCGGCCGCTATCTCACGGCCCCCTACCAGCAATAAAGGTATCCCGGTGAATATACAGGCACTTCTTTCCGAAAAAGTCAGCCAGGCGCTGATTGCCGCAGGCGCTCCCGCTGACAGCGAGCCGCAGGTGCGTCAATCCGCCAAGGCCCAGTTTGGTGACTATCAGGCCAACGGCGTTATGTCCGTCGCGAAAAAGCTTGGCATGCCGCCCCGACAACTGGCGGAAAAAGTTGTGGAAGCCCTGGACCTCGACGGCATCGCCAGCAAGGTTGAAATCGCCGGCCCTGGCTTCATTAACCTGTTCCTGGAGCAAAGCTGGGTCGCCCGCCAGGTTGACCACGCGCTGAGCGCGCCGAAGCTTGGCATCACGCCCGTCACCCCGCAGACCATCGTGGTGGACTACTCCGCGCCCAACGTGGCAAAAGAGATGCACGTCGGCCATGTGCGCTCCACCATCATCGGCGATGCCGCGGTGCGCACGCTGGAGTTCCTCGGCCACAACGTGATCCGCGCCAACCACGTCGGCGACTGGGGCACCCAGTTCGGCATGTTGATCGCCTATCTGGAGAAAGTGCAGAACGAGCACGCCGAGGACATGGAGCTTTCCGATCTGGAGCGCTTCTACCGTGAGGCGAAGCAGCACTATGATGAAGACCCGGCCTTTGCCGAGCGCGCCCGCGCCTACGTGGTGAAGTTGCAGGGTGGCGACGAGTACTGCCGCCGCATGTGGCGCAAGCTGGTCGATATCACCATGGCCAAGAACCAGCTCACCTACGATCGCCTGAACGTGACCCTGACCGAGCGCGATGTGATGGGCGAGAGCCTCTACAACGCCATGCTGCCGGGCATCGTTGCTGACCTGAAGGACAAAGGGCTGGCGGTAGAGAGCGAAGGCGCAACCGTGGTGTTCCTCGATGAGTTCAAGAACAAAGAGGGCGAGCCGATGGGGGTCATCATCCAGAAGAAGGATGGCGGCTACCTCTACACCACTACCGATATCGCCTGCGCCAAGTACCGCTACGAGACGCTGGGCGCGGATCGCGTGCTCTACTACATCGACTCCCGCCAGCACCAGCACCTGATGATGGCATGGTCCATCGTGCGCAAGGCGGGCTACGTGCCGGACTCCGTGCCACTGGAGCACCACATGTTCGGCATGATGCTGGGCAAGGATGGCAAGCCGTTCAAAACCCGCTCCGGCGGCACGGTGAAGCTCTCTGACCTGCTGGATGAGGCGATTGAGCGCGCCGGCAAGCTGATCCGCGAGAAGAACCCGGATCTGGGCGAAGAGGAGCTGCAACAGCTGGTGAACGCCGTCGGCATCGGCGCGGTCAAGTATGCGGATCTCTCCAAGAGCCGTACCACGGACTACATCTTTGACTGGGACAACATGCTGGCGTTTGAGGGCAACACCGCCCCTTACATGCAGTATGCCTACACCCGCGTGGCCTCCATCTTCAAGCGCGCCGAGATTGACCCGGCCACCGTGCTGGCACAGCCCGTGCTGCTGGGTGAAGAGCGTGAAGTGGCGCTGGCGACCCGCCTGCTCCAGTTCGAAGAGGTGCTGACCACCGTGGCGCGTGAAGGGACACCGCACGTCATGTGCGCCTACCTCTACGATCTGGCGGGCCTGTTCTCCGGCTTCTACGAGCACTGCCCAATCCTGAGCGCGGAGAGCGAGGCGACCCGCCTCAGCCGCCTGAAACTGGCGCTGCTGACGCAGAAGACGCTGAAGGCCGGTCTGGATACGCTGGGCATCGAGACCGTCGAGCGCATGTAATCCCCTTCCCGCGCGGGAAGCGGCCACAAAAAAGGGCGACATGATGTCGCCCTTTTTTATGCAATGCCGCTACACCGTGCGGCGGGCAAAGTCACGCGGGCGGAAGCCCAGTAGCGCCAGCACGCCGAAGTAGGCAATGACCCCGGCCACCACCACCGCCGCCAGACGCAACAGGCGCAACGGCATGGTGCCAAGATCCCAGGCTGGCATCAGCCACATCGCCCCGACCAGCACCGCCGACATCACCAGCACCGCCACCACCAGACGCGTCAGGAAGGCCGCCCAGCCCGGTTGCGGCTGGAAGATCTGCTGCTTGCGCAGTTGCCAGTAGAGCAGCGCGGCGTTCAGGCAGGCCGCCAGACCGATGGAGAGCGACAGGCCAGCATGTTTGAACGGGCCAATGAACGCCAGGTTCATCAGCTGGGTCATCACCAGCGTGATCATCGCAATTTTGACCGGGGTTTTGATGTCCTGACGCGAGTAGAACCCCGGCGCCAGCACTTTCACCACAATCAGCCCCATCAGCCCGACCGAATAGGCCACCAGCGCCCGTTGGGTCATGGCGGCGTCAAAGGCGCTGAATTTGCCATACTGGAACAGCGCGACGGTCAGCGGCTTGGCGAGGATGCCCAGCGCCACCGCGCTCGGCAGCGCCAGCAGGAAGCAGAGGCGCAGGCCCCAATCCATCAGGCGCGAGTACTCATCATGGTTGCCGCTGGCAAAGCTTTTCGCCAGCGAGGGCAGCAAAATGGTGCCGAGCGCCACCCCCAGCACCCCGGAGGGGAACTCCATCAGCCGGTCGGCGTAGTACATCCAGGAGACCGAGCCAGAGGCGAGGAACGAGGCGAAGATGGTGTTGATGATCAGCGAGATTTGGCTCACCGACACGCCAAGGATCGCCGGCCCCATCTGGCGCATCACCCGCCAGACACCGGCATCTTTCAGGTTGAGGCGCGGCAGCACCAACATGCCGATTTTGCGCAGGTGCGGCAACTGGTAGCCGAGTTGCAGCACCCCGCCCACCACCACCGCCCAGGCCAGCGCCAGTACCGGCGGGTGGAAATAGGGAGCGGCGAACAGCGCAAAGCCAATCATGCTGACGTTAAGCAGCGTCGGCGCAAACGCCGGGATGGAGAAGCGGTTCCAGGTATTGAGAATCGCCCCCACCAGCGACGCCAGCGAGATCAGCAGGATATAGGGAAAGGTGATGCGCAGCAGCGAGGAGGTGAGCGCGAATTTGTCAGCCGTGTCGGCAAAGCCCGGCGCGGTCACGAAGATCACCCAGGGCGCGGCCAGCATCCCCAGTATGGTCACCAGCGCCAGCGCCAGCGTTAACAGGCCGGAGACATAGGCAATAAAGGTGCGGGTCGCCTCCTCCCCCTGCTGGCTTTTGTATTCCGCCAGGATTGGGACGAAGGCTTGGGAGAAGGCCCCCTCGGCAAAGATGCGGCGCAACAGGTTGGGCAGTTTGAAGGCCACGAAAAAGGCATCCGTCGCCATACCTGCCCCAAACACCCGCGCCACGATGGCATCACGCGCAAATCCCAGCACACGTGAAAACATGGTCATCGAACTGACGGCAGCTAATGATTTAAGTAGGTTCATCTCTTAGTTTCAATTATGCGCCCCAAACAGCGACGCCCGCATCCGCGGGCGTCAAAGGTGGGCCGCCAGGCTCATGGTGCGCTTAGTCTACGGATAACGCGCGCAATAGCCAGAGCCAGTTGTATCAGCCGGTTACTCCGGCAGCTCGCCGTGATAGAGCAGCTGCTCAATGATGCGCTGGGCGAACAGCGCCTGTTCGCCCGAGGTCTCCGGCGCGGTCTGGTTGCTGACGCACTGGATGAAGTGGCGCACCGCGCCATCAAAGCCGCGCTGCACCAACACACCCTGCCAGCCCGGTGCCGGCTGTTCGCTGATCTGCCCCGCGCGCTCCTGCGTCCAGTGGCGCATCTCCGACACCTGATACAGCGCGCCGTCACAGATCGCCTCCACCCGCTCACGCTGGCTGCCAGCACGGCGGTGCATACTGGTGGTGACCAGCGTCTCGCCGCAGCGGAAGTGGTGCTCGGCATAGAGCATCTGCCCCTCTGGCGTCAGGCGCAGGTCGCCGCCCTCCAGCGTGGCGTCAAAGCCGCCCAGCCACAGTGCGGTGTCAATCACGTGCAGGTAGTCATCCAGCAGCGTGAACCGCAGGTCATGTGGGCCAACGCTGTCGGTGCGGTGCTTCTCCATGCGCAGCGAGGCGGGCTGGTGCAGGGTGTCACGCAGCTGGCGGTAGCGCGGCGCAAAGCGGCGGTTGAAGCCCACCATCAGCGCCACGCCGTTCTCCCGCGCAATCTCCACCAGGTGCTCGGCCTGCTCCAGCGTTTCGGCCAGCGGCTTATCGACGTAGACATGCACCCCGCGGTTGAGCAGATCGCTGACCACGTGGAAGTGGCTGGCGGTACTGCTGTGCACAAATACCGCATCGCACTGCTGCGCCAGCTCATCCAGACGGCCAAAGTGCGCCATCCGGTAGCGGGCGCAGATCGCTGCCGCCTTGGGCGCATTGGGCGAGAAGCCCCCGACCAGCGTCCAATCGCTGGCATCCGCCAGCACCGGCAAATAGGCTTTCTGGGCGATGTCGCCCAGCCCCACCACACCCACACGCAATGTCGTCATCGTCTGCTCCGTTAGTCAGCTGGCCCGGCCAGCAGGGAATCAAGGCGTTCAGTCAATTCAGCTACCTGGCGCTCCAGCGCCGCCACCCGTGCTTCCAGCGGCTCGGCCGCCTCGGGCATGGGTGTTTCGACGGCCGCCTCATCCGGCGCGCCGCTGAACAGGTGCATATAGCGGCTCTCGCGCTTGCCCGGCTCACGCGCCAGCCGGGTGACGAAGGGGCCATCCTCGCGCGCCGCCAGCTGCTCCAGCACCCGTTCGGCCTCCGCCACGTCGCTGAAATCATGCAGGCGGGCGGCGCGGGTGCGCAATTCGCCGGCGGTCTGGGCACCGCGCAGCAGCAGCGTGGTCACCAGCGCCACCTCCGCTGGCGAGAACTTCAGGTTGCCAAACTCCGAGTTACAGAAGCGGTGCTCATAGCGCTGGGTGCGGCTGGCGCTGACGCTGCGGATCAGGTGTTTCCTGACCAGCAGATCCAGCGTCTGCTGCACCTGGCTCTCACTGAGATCCAGCACCGGCTCGCGGTTGCTCTTCTGGTTGCAGGCGCTGGTCAGGCTGTTCAGCGACAGCGGGTACTGCTCGGGCGTGGTGATCTGCTTCTCCATCAGGCAGCCGATCACCCGCGCCTCCTCAAGGCTCAATAAATGTTTCATGGTTTTCCCTTAGCGTGGCGGCGCCCAGTCACGGGTGGTCAGCGCCGTCAAAATGTGGTCCTGCCATTTGCCATCAATCAGCAGGTAATCCTTGGCGTAGCCCTCACGCTCAAAGCCCAGCCGCGCCAGCAACTCCCCGCTGCGCTGGTTGTGGGGCATATAGTTGGCCATGATGCGGTGCATCCGCTGCTGGCGCTGCATGTAGCGGATCGCCGCTTGCAACGCCTCATACATCAGCCCCTGCCCCTGCCACTTCTCCGCCAATGAGTAGCCGAGGAAGCAGGCGTGGAACGATCCGCGCAGCACGTTGCTGAAATTGGCGACGCCGCGCACCTCGTTCTCCTCCAAATCGAGCAGGATGAAGTAGTAGGCGTTGCCCTGCTTTTGCAGGTCGGCAATCAGCCCAAGCCGCGCCTGCCAGCCCGAGGGATAGCAGTGGCTCTCATCCCTGACCGGCTCCCAAGGTTTCAAAAAGGCCCGGTTCTCCGCGTAATACTCCGCCAGGCGGTGGGCATCCCGCTCATGGACCAGCCTGACCACCAAACGATCGGTGGTGAGGCGTACTTTTGGTGATGCTGAGCGATAGCCAAACATCCATTCCTCCATTCTCTGGACGGTTCACACCCTGACTTGCCACACGCGCCGGCCCCGGCCATCTTTTCGCAGCATAGAACACCGACGGGTGCTCTGCCGGTAAACCGCCAAGGGACGTGGCGCGCCTCATAAAAATTTACCCGGATTTTCCTCTATCGTTAACACTTTGACGACAAAAATATTATTCCCGCGCACCGGCCAGCCACGGGTTTGATCTCCGCCGTTTCCTTAACCATACTTTTTATTCGCACATACGGGCGCCCGGTTGCACCGGCTGCCCGTGATGGCAAACCAAAGGAGCCACTATGAAACTGTATATCTATGAGCACTGCCCATTTTGCGTGAAGGCGCGCATGATCTTTGGCCTGAAAAATGTCCCGGTCGAGATTGACGTTCTGGCCAATGATGATGAGAAGACGCCGGTGGCGATGGTGGGCCAGAAGATGGTGCCGATCCTGCAAAAAGAGGATGGCAGCTTTATGCCGGAGAGCATGGATATTGTGCACTACATCGACCAGAAGTATGGCGCGCCGCTGATCACCGGTGCCACCAACCCGGCCATCGCCGCCTGGCTGCGCCAGGTGCAGGAGTACACCGGCCGCCTGCTGCTGCCGCGCTTCGCCCGCGCCAATTTTGAGGAGTTCGCGACGCCCGAGGCGCGCCAGTACTTCGTCAACAAGAAAGAGGCGACCCTTGGCAGCTTCAGCGATCACCTCCAGCACACGCCCGGCCTGACCAAGAAGATCACGCAGGATCTGCACGACCTCGACCCGCACATCAAGGAGCCGAACGCGGTGAATGGTGAACTGTCAGAGGATGACTTTAGCCTGTTCCCGCTGCTGCGCTCCCTGACCATCGTGAATGGCATTACCTTCCCGACGCGCGTTGCCGCCTACCGCGACAACATGGCAAAACAGACGCAGGTTAACCTGCTTAGCAGCGTCGCCCAGTAGTTGCCCCCGCCGCCGGCCCGGCCGGCGGTTCCCGCCCTGTCATCCCCCACGGAACTCCTGTACCATTTGGCCGTCCAAGATGGGCCCGGCGCTGCCGGTATGGATTGTTACGGTTGTGAGGAGATGATGAAAAAACGCATGTTAGGGGCCGCGGCCCTGCTTTTTGCCGGCCTGCTTGCCGGCTGTAACCAGATCACGCAGTACACGCTCAGCGAGCAGGATGTGAACCAGTACCTGCAAAAGCATGACCAGTTCGCCAAGCAGATCGGCGTGCCGGGGCTGGTGGAGGCCAACATTGTGCTGACCCAGTTGCAGAGCCAGATTGGCCGCGCCCAGCCGGATCACGTGACCCTGACTGGCCACGCCAATATCCGCATCAACTCGCTGCTAGGCGCGCAGCAGGCGGAGATGGATCTGACCCTCGACGCCCGCCCGGAGTTTAACAAGGAGCAAGGGGCCATCTACCTTAAGGATTTGCAGCTCACGGACTACAGCGTCCAGCCTGACAAGATGAAGGGCGTGATGCAGACCCTTAGCCCCTACCTCAACCAGTCGTTGAAGACCTACTTCGACCAGCGCCCGGCCTATGTGCTGAGCAGCGATCGCAGCAAGGGCGAGGCACTGGCGAAAAAACTGGCCAAAGGGCTGGAAGTCAAACCGGGTGAACTGGTGATCCCCTTCACCGAGTAAAAAAAACGCGCCCTGAGGCGCGTTTTTTATTGCGGCGGGCGTTACTCGTCGTCCGCGTCGTCCGCTTCGCCCTCTTCCGACTCCGCCAGCTCATCGCGCATCGCCTGCAGGGCCTCACGGCTCAGCAGCGCCAGCGTGCGGTAGAACGGCGTGGCGGCATGTGCCTCCACCTTGCCGAGGAAGCGGCCACACCACGGCAGCAGGTAGTCGTCAAACAGCGCGAGTTGCGCCTGCACCTCATCCTCCTGCGACTGATCCTCTAGCCAGGAAGCGGCCAGCAGCAGCGCACCAAAGTGGTCAGCCGGGGCGTCGCCCAGCGGCATCCCGCGCTGTTGCAGGAAGGCGCGCACGGTGCCTTCGGCAATCTCCGGCTCATAGTCATGGGCATAGGGCGACACCGCCGCCTCGTTGCCTGCAAACAGCGCCTGATAATCGGCCACCAGCGCGGGCAGATCGGCTGTGCCAGCTTGCAGGCGGGCCAGCAGCTCATCCTGCTCCAGCGGCCAGTGCTGCGCGAGCTTGCCCTCCCGGATCAGGGCAAACAGCGGTGCCACCAGCGGATCCTGCGGCGAGCGGTTGAACAGCGTACCCAGTACGCGGCAGACGATGGAGAACTCATTCATGGGGCAATCCCTTCAAGGCAGAAAATTTGGCGTGACGATGTCACAGTTCCGCCAGTTCTGCAATCGCCGGACGCCCACGGCGCTCGAGGAAATCCAGGAAGCGGCGCGGCGAGACGTTCAGGATGCGATCCAGCGGAAAATCGACCTCTCTTAAGATGCGTTCGCACTGCTCAAAGCCGCCCAGCGAGTAGGCGATGTGGGAGTCAGAGCCAAGCGACAGCCAGCCGCCGGCATCCCGCACCGCGGCGGCAATGGCGCGGCAATTCGGCTCACTCCCCTTGCGCGAATGGAGAAAGGAGGAGTTGTTCAGCTCCAGCGCCACCTCATAATGGGCCGCCGCCTCAGCGATCGCCGGAATATCGACCGGGTAATTGGGATTGCCGGGATGGCTGATGATGTGCACCTCGCCACCGGCCATCGCCGCGATCATCGCCTTGGTATGGGTCTCACGATCCTGCGGCGCGAACACCGGCTCATGGAAGCCCGCGATCACCACATCCACCGCTGTCAGCATCGGGCCGGTGCAGTCAATCTCGCCCTGCACGTTCTTGATGTTGGCCTCAATGCCGCGCAGGATGCCAACCCCCTCCACCAGACGCGGCCAGACTCTCATATTCATAAAATGCCAAGCGTGCGGCGCATCGGCCATGTCTGGCCCGTGGTCGGTGATGGCAAACAGTTGGATGCCCTTCTGCTTCGCCTCGGCGATATAGTCATGCAGGGTACTGTAGGCGTGGGTGCTGGCGACGGTATGCATATGTAAATCAACCGGGAACATCGGCATCTCCTTTCTCTGGGGGAAAGCCGCCTCGGCAGCGGCACGCCCCCATCATACACGGCGCAGATGACAATCAGTAACCGCGCGCCAAATCCACCAGTCCGCTCGGCTTTTCGCCCGCCTCGATCCGGCGGATATTGGCGGCGATCTGGTCCATCGCCTGCGACGGCAGGGTCACGGCGGCAATGTGCGGCGTGATGGTAATGCGCGGGTGTGACCAGAAGGGGTGCATAGGTGCCAGCGGCTCCTCAGCGAACACATCCAGCGTGGCGGCAGCAATCTGCCCCTGCTCCAGCGCCTTCAGCAGATCGCCCTCTTTTAAGTGCGCACCACGGGCGGCGTTGATCAGGTAAGCCTGCGGTGCCAGTTGCTGCATCAGCGAGAGGTTGAGGATGCCGACAGTCTCCGGCGTGTTGGGCAACAGGTTGATCAGCAAACGGGTCTCTTTCAAAAAGGCGGGCAGCTGGTCATTGCCGTGGAAGCTCTCCACCCCCTCAATCTGCTTGGCCGAACGGCTCCAGCAGCGCACCGGAAAACCAAACGCCGCCAGCTTGCTGGCCACCTGCTGGCCCAGCACCCCCGCCCCCAGGATGCCGATGGTGAAGCGTTGCAGGTCATGGGGTTTGAGTGGCTGCCACTGCTTCTGCTGCTGTTGCAGCTGGTACTCATCCATCCGGCGGAAGTAGCGCAGCACATAGGCGGTCACGTACTCCTGCATCTGCTGCACCATGCCGGTGTCCTCCAGCCGCACCAGCGGCACGCCGGCGGGCAGCGTGCCCGGCGTCTGGCGCTCCTGCGCCAGAATGGCATCCACGCCAGCACCGAGCGCGAAGATCCCCTTCAGGCCGCTGCGCTGGGCCAGCATCTCATGCGGCGGCAGCCAGACCAGCGCGTAGTCAGCCTCCGCCTCGTCGCCCGGCTGCCAGATGCGCACCTGCGCCTGCGGCAGGCGGTGCGCCAGTCCTTCAATCCATTTCTGGCCGTTAAAAGTCGGGTGGTAGAAAAGAATGTTCATCACGTGGGCCTCCTGGTGTTGTTCAAATTCCGTGGTCAGGCAATTAGCGTAGCGGACAAAAAAAGCCCCGCCAATCGGCAGGGCCTGAAGTTATGCGACGGCGCGCGTAATCAGTTTGCGCAGCAGCGGCACCAGCACCAGCAGCGCCACGCCGGTGGCGACCGCGCCCCAGCCCAGCATCATAAAGATGTGGCTGTAGCCGGGGTTGGTGGCGAGCGGCGTGCTGCCGCTGTTCTGCGGCATCAGACCGGAGATGTAGCCCGCCAGCACCGAGGCGACGCCCGTGACCATCATCCAGCTCCCCATCATGATGCCCTGATAGCGCGCCGGGGCCAGCTTGCCAATCATCGCGTAGCCGATGGGGGAGATCAGCAGTTCGCCCAAGCTTTGCAGGATATAGCTGATGACGATCCACTTGAAGGCCACCATGCCGTCCGCGCCGGCCAGCGCGATGCCCACCGGCAGCACCAGCATACCCAGCCCGATGCAAAACAGCGAGGCGGAGAACTGCACGGGGATGTCGATGCGCCAGCCGCGCTGGCGCAGGCGGCTGAAGAGCCAGGCCATCAGCGGGCCACCCACCACAATCACCATGGTATTGATGTTCTGCACCCACTGCGGCGCGACGCGCAGCCCCCATACCGCCAGATCGATGTTGTGCTCGGTAAACAGCATCAGCCCCATCGGCGCCAGCTGGTAGAGCATCCAGAACACCAGCGATCCCAGCGCCAGCAGCAGGTAGGCACCCATGCGGCGGCGCTCGCCTGCGTTGCGCTGGCGCAGGGTCAGCACACCGAGCGCCACAAAGATCAGGATGCCGAGCACCACCACAAAGTAGCCGCTGAAGCCCGCGTGGGTCAGCAGCACGCGCAGCAGCGGCACCAGCGCCAGCAGCACGGCCACGCCTACCAGCATCCGCAGGCGCAGTTGGCGGCGCGCGGCCCCCATCAGCGGGGTGTTGATGTCCTTCAGCACCGGCCAGCGTAACAGGGTAATGACAATCGCCAGCAGGTTGCCGCAGGTGGCAAACAGGAACAGTGCACGGTAGTTCTCGCTCAGCTGGAAGTAACCCGCCACCGCAAACCCGATAAAGAAGCCGAGGTTCATGCCAGCATAGTTCCAGAGGAAGGCCGATTCGCGGCGCTCATCCTCCGGGCGGAAACGCTGGGTCAGCATCATGTTCAGGCAGGTGACATTCAGCCCACTGCCGGTCAGGAACATCGCCAGCCCCCAGTAGAGGCCCTCCACCCCGGCGGTGGCGATCAACCAGCAGCCCACCACCTGCAGGGCCATGCCCATCACGAACAGGTTACGGTTGCTGAGGAACCGTCCGCCCAGATAGCCGCCGAACATATGCAGGCCGTAATTGAAGGCACCGAAGATGCCCATCATGGCGTTGGCGCTGCCCTCGCTAAAGCCGAGCTTTTTGGTGGCGTAGAGCACCAGCGTGGAGTAGAGCACGGCAAAGCCGAGGGTGGAGAAGATTTGGATGAAGAACAGCGCACCGGCGCCAGCGGGGATAGGGTGCCCGGCCTGCGGTGCGGGAGATGATTGGTTCATGAAGCCCCTGATTATCCTTAACTAAATAGCTTCCGTCGCGAGCCAAGGACGCCGCCCTGCCCGGCACGGAACGTGTTCTGACCTCTGTCAGGCTTACCTTATTTAGCGGCAGTCAGGCAGGGATTGCCAGCTTTTATTAGCCTGCTACTGATTGTTTAGTCATTATTTACTCATTCCAATAGCGTAATTATGCAAAAGCGCCCGGTTTTGTCTAAAAAAGGCGCGCAGGCGGCTTTTACTTGCCTCAACAGGGCCGTGTTGCACAGATTTAACACAGATAATGTGTTATAAAACAACGGATTGCTGAAATTTTAACTAAACGGTAAAAACCTTGAAAAAGAGGCTTGACCGATCGCACCGACCTCCCTATAGTAGCGCCCCGTTGAGACGCGAAAGCGAAGCGACGAAAAATATGGTGAGGTGTCCGAGTGGCTGAAGGAGCACGCCTGGAAAGTGTGTATACGTGAAAACGTATCGAGGGTTCGAATCCCTCCCTCACCGCCATATTCTAAGCAGAAGGCCCCGATGAAAATCGGGGCCTTCTGCTTTTATACGTTTACCACTTCTTCAGGTTTAACCCTTCCGGCAGCTTACGAAACCTTCCCCTCCCTCATGCCAAAGATAAAAGGCGTTTCCTCGCCAGCAGGTTCCGCCATGATTGGCCTGTTCTCTCTTTTTTTCGGGCCGAAACGCCCTGTTAGCGGGAAAAATCGGGTGAAAATGGCGAGTTTGCCAACAAAGCGCGCAGAGGTTAACCACTTGCAAATAAACAAAGAAAATATCCTTGACCGATCGCACCGACCTCCCTATAGTAGCGCCCCGTTGAGACGCGAAAGCGAAGCGACGAAAATATGGTGAGGTGTCCGAGTGGCTGAAGGAGCACGCCTGGAAAGTGTGTATACGTGAAAACGTATCGAGGGTTCGAACCCCTCCCTCACCGCCATATTCTAAGCAGAAGGCCCCGACGAAAGTCGGGGCCTTCTGCTTTTGCGCGCAAGAGTGGTGATCTCCTCTTAACGCGGCACATCGCCCAACTGGTCAAGCTGCATGATGCGGCTGCACATCACCTGGTTCTTGCCGCTGCGCTTGGCCTCGCCGAGCGCCTCCTCGGCCATCTCCACCGCCTTATGCACCACCATCCCCGGCAGGTAGACCGCCGCGCCAATCGACACCGTAACCCGGACGTCGCCCTGCCCCCCCAGCGGCAGCGGGCGGGCCGCCATCGCCTGCCGGATGCGTTCAGCGGTGGCGATGATGGGATCGGTGTTGTGGCACTCGGTAATGACAATAAAGGTGGTGCCGCTGTAGCGACCGGCAAAGTCCTCGCTCTCCACCGTCTGCCGCAGCACCTCGCCCAGCCAGGTCAGCACTCGGTCGCCCGCCAGACGGCCCCACCCCTCATTAATGCGGCTGAAGTCATCAATGTCCACCAATAGCACCCCGCCCGGCTTTTGCCAGGTATGCAGGGAGATCAGTTTGAAATCGACGCTGGTGCGGTTGTTCAGCCCGGTCAGGCTGTCCAGCGTGGCGTGATCACGCATCTCGAAATAGCGCGTCAGGTGGCGTTCGGCAAAATTAAGGGCATGGTAACTGGCCGCCAGCGAGGCCAACGCCGCCAGCGCGGTGACCAGCATGCCCGGCCAGCCCTGCGGCGGGGGCCGGAAAGCAGCCAGCACCAGCCAACCCAGCGCCAGTAGCGCCAGCGCGCCGTAGAACACCTGATGGGTTTTGTGCCGCCAGACCCGCCATCCCAACAGGGGAATCAGCACCACGGCATTCACCAGATCGTCGAGCGGCAGGTGCGTCGGCAGCAAGGCACTGACCAGATAGCTACTGATGCCGCTCAGCCAGCCGCCAAAGAAGGTCGCCAGAATAATCGGCACCACCCCAAAGTGTAACAGCGCCTGATTCTCCTCCGCTAACTGGCCTGACGCCATCACCCACAGCGAGAGGCCAGAGAAGAGGCCAAAGGCGATCCGTTTCCACGGCCTACTGTCCCACGAAAAGGCCGACTGGCGGCTCAGGATAAAATAGCTCAGGGAGAGCGTCGCGTAGATGACGCAAATATCCGCATAGAGCAGTGAATAGGATAGAACCAGCTGCATCATCGTTGCCTCTCCCTCTGCACTGGCGGCCCTCGCCGCGCAGCTTTTCCCGGTGTTTCTGGCCGGCTGGCCACCTCCACAGGCACGAGAACATGGCCCGTCACCCCCAAATATAATAATTTCTTATTCAAGCACGTTGAATCATAATTGACCAGCCAGTTCCTGCACTTGAATACCCGCCAGAGTTTGACGCACATCTATAATTGCCCGGCCCGACCGGCGTATCTTATGGCCCGTTTTTCCTCTACTGTCGGGTTGTTAATTAAATGAAAAAACATGGATGGCGCGCCCTCCTTCCGGGGAGCGCACTGGCTGACGCCTGTTGGCGCGATCCCTACTCCCTCTCGCGTCTGGCCAAAGATGGCGTGGCGGGCCTGACCGTGGGCATCATTGCCATTCCTCTGGCGATGGCGCTGGCGATTGCCAGCGGGGTGCCGCCGCAATACGGGCTGTATACCGCCGCCGTGGCCGGGCTGGTGATTGCACTGTGCGGCGGGTCGCGTTTCAGCGTCTCTGGGCCGACCGCGGCCTTCGTGGTGATCCTCTTCCCGGTGTCGCAGCAATTTGGTCTGGCCGGGCTGCTGGTGGCGACGCTGCTCTCCGGCGTGATTTTGGTGCTGATGGGCCTGCTGCGCATTGGCAAGTTGATTGAATATATCCCGCTGCCGGTCACGCTGGGTTTCACCGCCGGTATCGGCATCACCATTGCCACCATGCAGGTTAAGGATCTGCTGGGGCTGGAGGTGGCCGCGATGCCGGAGCACTTCACCGGGAAGGTGGCGGCGCTGGCTATGGCGCTGCCGACTGCCCATGCCGCCGATGCGCTGGTGGGCGTGGTCACGCTGGCGGTGCTGGTGATGTGGCCGCGACTGGGCATCCGGCTGCCGGGCCACCTGCCGGCGCTGCTGGCGGGCCTCGGCGTGATGCTGGCGCTGTCAGCGGCGGGTATGCCAGCCGCCACCATTGGCTCCCGCTTCAGCTATGTGCTGGCGGATGGGAGCCACGGCATCGGCATTCCGCCGATCCTGCCGCAGCTGGCACTGCCCTGGACGCTGGCGGGCGGCAGCCTCAGCTGGGAGATGGTCTCCGCGCTGCTGCCAGCGGCCTTCTCTATGGCGATGCTGGGGGCGATTGAGTCGCTGCTGTGCGCCGTGGTGCTGGATGGCATGACCGGCACCCGCCACCGCTCCAACCATGAGCTGATCGGTCAGGGGATAGGCAACATCATTGCTCCCTTCTTTGGCGGCATCACCGCCACCGCCGCCATCGCCCGGTCGGCGGCCAACGTGCGCGCCGGTGCCACCTCACCGGTGGCCGCCGTGATCCATGCGCTGGTGGTGTTGCTGGCCCTGCTGGCGCTGGCACCGCTGCTCTCCTGGCTACCAATGGCCGCAATGGCGGCGCTGCTGCTAATGGTGGCCTGGAACATGAGCGAGGCGCACAAGGTGATTGCCCTGCTGCGCCGCGCGCCGAAGGATGACATCATCGTGATGCTGCTCTGCATGAGCCTGACGGTGCTGTTTGATATGGTGCTGGCGATTGGTGTCGGCATCGTGCTCGCCTCGCTGCTGTTTATGCGCCGGGTGGCGCGCATGACGCAGCTGAGCGCGTTGCCGGTCAGTGATGAACGGGTACAGGCGTTTCGCATCAATGGCCCGCTGTTTTTCGCCGCGGCAGAGCGGATTTTTGCCGAGCTAAGCCAGCGCTCGCGGCAGGCGCAGACGCTGATCCTCCAGTGGGATGCGGTGGTGGTGCTGGATGCCGGTGGCTTGCAGGCGTTGCAGGGCTTTATTGCTGCCCTACCCGCAGGCTGTGAGTTACTGATTTGCGAGGTGCCCTACCAGCCGCTGAAAACGCTGGCACGCGGCCGGGTTGCACCGCAGCCGGGGCGGTTGAGGTTCCTGCCGACGCTGGCCGAGGCGCTGGAGGTGGCCCACGCCAGCCACCCACCGGCACAGGTGGCGGCCTGATTTCAGGCATAAAAAAGGCGATACTCCGTATCGCCTTTTTGTTGTGCCGGGGTGTGACTTAGTTGCTGGTATCCAGCGCCGGGAAGCTCTTCACCAGATCGTCGATGGCTTTCATCTGCATCAGGAACGGCTCCAGCTTGTCGAGCGGCAGCGCGGACGGGCCGTCACACTTAGCGTTGGCCGGATCCGGGTGCGCCTCAATGAACAGGCCCGCCAGACCTACCGCCATGCCAGCGCGCGCCAGCTCAGCCACCTGACCACGACGGCCGCTGGAGGCAGCGCCAAACGGGTCGCGGCACTGCAGGGCGTGGGTCACGTCGAAGATCACCGGGTGGCCGTTGGTTGCCTGAATCATCACGTTGATGCCCAGCATGTCCACCACCAGATTGTCATAGCCAAAGTTGCTGCCACGGTCGCACAGGATCACCTGATCGTTGCCACCCTCTTTGAACTTGTCGACGATGTTACCCATCTGCCCCGGGCTGACGAACTGTGGTTTCTTCACGTTGATGACCGCACCGGTCTTCGCCATCGCTTCCACCAGATCGGTCTGGCGCGCCAGGAAGGCTGGCAGCTGGATCACGTCCACCACGTCAGCCACCGGTTGCGCCTGCCAGGACTCATGCACGTCAGTGATGATTTTCACGCCAAAGGTCTGCTTCAGCTCCTGGAAGATCTTCATGCCCTCATCGAGGCCGGGGCCACGGTAGGAGTGGATGGAGGAGCGGTTGGCTTTATCAAAAGAGGCCTTGAAGACATACGGGATACCCAGCTTCTGCGTCACGGTCACGTAGTGTTCGCAGACGCGCATCGCCATGTCGCGGGATTCCAGCACGTTCATGCCGCCAAACAACACGAAAGGCAGATCGTTTGCGACCTGGGTATCACCAATACTAACCACTTTATGTTTCATGCTTTCGCCTTTATTAAAAATAGGAAACAGTCCATTAAACCAGCAGGCTCAGTGCAGCACGACCTGCTTGCTCTCAAGGGCGTCAATTTGAGTCTTCAGCACCTGGGATACCGGATCGTCAGGGCATTTCTCAACAAAATAGCGCAAATCCGCACGCGCGATATGCTCGCAATCGAGGTGGGCATAGATCAGTCCCCGGTCGCGGATCTCATAGGGATCGTCTGGCTCGAGGGTCAGAATCGCCTCGCTGGTTGCCAGCGCCAGCTCCATCTGCCGCTCTTCCATCAGTGACGCCTTCAGCGTCTCCAGCATCTTGCGCACCACCTGGCTGTTGGGGCTTTCGTCGATGTCCTCATCCTCAAGCTGCGCGCCCACGCCGAGGTTGCCCTTCAGCCACGCCTGCAGCGTGTGTTCGCTCAGGGTTTCGCCATTGAGCGGGTTGATGAGCCACATCTCCTCCTCCAGCCAGTCGGCACGCAGGATCAACTGCGTCGGGAAGATGACCGGCGAGAGCGGCAGGCCAATCGCTGCGGCGATGTAAAGGAACAGCGCGCCAAGGGAGACCGGCGTGCCCTCACGCGAGGCCAGCACCCGGTCCAGCCAGATGGCGTCTGACAGGCGATAGACGCCGCCCGCGCCGCCGAAGCCCCAGGTGTGGTAAAACAGCGTAATCAGCGCTTCCAGCCGCTGCTCATGATGGCCGCCCGATGGCACGGCGCGCTCTGCCTCAGCCACCAGCGCCTGCAACTGGCTCGACACCTCATCGCCAGAAAAGTCAGCGCGAATCGCCTCAAACACGCGGATCATGCCGGCACTCAGCGGCACGTCATCAAAAGCAAATTCAGCCAAACTACTCATTCATTATCCTAACAACAGCGGCATTTTGGTCACCGCCAGATTAACTACTGACGCCACGCAGAGCAGCGCCAGGATGAAATAGGCCCAGCGGGCCGGCAGGCCGCGTGGCTTCTTGGTCAGGGCACCAAAGCCCAAACCAATATAGATAATAACGCCGAATAACTTCTCCGTCAGCCATGCGCCTTGCGGGCTGAAAGGATAGAAGTGGGTGATGAACACCAGCGCCACGCCGCTGGCCAGCAACAGGGTGTCATTCACATGCGGCAGGATGCGCACCCAGCGCTGCTGCAACCGCGGCGAACGGCGGCAGAGCCAGTAAAACCGCACCACCAGCAGCGTGACGCTGAGGATCACGGTCAGGACATGGAGATCTTTTACCCATACATAGGTTGGCATGTTTCTTCCTTAACAGAGGGAGGGGGAGCCGTCAGCCGGCCCACTGCCCGAAGGTGACGCGGTCATTGCCGCCGTAGTCCTGCCGGGTGGCGACCTGGGTGAAGCCACGGTGTGAAAGCGCCTGACGCACGGCCTCGGCCTGTTGCCAGCCATGCTCGAGCAGCAGCCAGCCAGCGGGCAGCAGGAAGCCCGGTGCCTCGCTGATAATCTGGTGCAGATCCGCCATCCCTGCCTCATCCGCCACCAGCGCGGAGGCCGGCTCGAAACGCACGTCCCCCTCCGCCAGGTGCGGGTCAAGGGCATCGATATAGGGGGGATTGCTGGCAATCAGCGCAAAGCGCTCGCCAGCCAGCGGGCTGAACCAACTGCCCGTCAGGAAACGGGCATTGTGGATGTTGAGGGCGGCGGCGTTGCGTTGTGCCAGCGCCACCGCTTCCGGTTGGCGATCGACACCCGTCACCTGATCCTGGGGGCGCTCGCTCGCCAGCGCCAGCGCAATTGCCCCGGTGCCGGTGCCAAGATCCAGCACCCGGCTGGGCGAGGCCGGCAGGCGCGCCAGTGCCTCTTCCACCAGACACTCGGTGTCCGGGCGCGGAATCAGGGTGGCGGGCGAGACCGCCAGCGGCAGTGACCAGAATTCGCGCTCCCCCACCAGATAGGCGATAGGCTCGCCGCGCTCGCGCCGTGCCAGCAGCGTCTCAAGCTGCTCGGCTTGCGCGGCATCCAGCTCCGTCTCGCCAAAGGCGATCAAGTAGGTGCGCGCACGGCCAGTGACGTGGCCCAGCAGGATCTCCGCGTCGCGGCGCGGGCTGTCGCTTGCGGTAAGACGGGCGGCGGCGGCCGCCAGCCAGCTGCGGAAATCCATTACTCTTGCTCGGACAGCGCGGCCAGCTGATCCGCCTGATACTCCTGCACAATCGGCTGGATCAGCGTATCCAGCTTGCCTTCCATCACCTCATCCAGACGGTAGATGGTGAGGTTGATGCGGTGGTCAGTGACGCGCCCCTGCGGGAAGTTGTAGGTACGGTTGCGGTCAGAGCGATCGCCGCTGCCGAGCAGGTTGCGGCGGGTAGACGCCTCTTCCTGCTGGCGCTTCGCCATCTCCCCGGCACGGATACGCGCGCCCAGCACGGAGAGGGCCTTGGCCTTGTTCTTGTGCTGTGAACGCTCATCCTGGCACTCCACCACGATGCCGGTCGGCAAGTGGGTGATGCGGATCGCGGAGTCGGTGGTGTTGACGTGCTGGCCGCCCGCGCCGGAGGAGCGGAAGGTGTCAATTTTCAGGTCGCTTGGGTTGATGTCCGGCAGTTCAGCCTCCGGCACTTCTGGCATTACCGCCACGGTGCAGGCGGAGGTGTGGATGCGCCCTTGCGATTCGGTTTCCGGCACGCGCTGCACGCGGTGGCCGCCCGACTCAAACTTAAGCTGGCCATAGGCGCCCTCGCCGGAGATTTTGGCGATCACCTCTTTATAGCCGCCATGCTCGCCCTCGTTGGCGCTCATGATCTCCACCCGCCAGCGGCGGCCCTCGGCGTAACGGCTGTACATGCGGAACAGGTCGCCGGCAAAGATCGCCGCCTCGTCGCCGCCGGTGCCGGCGCGCACTTCCAGGAAGCAGTTACGCTCATCGTCCGGGTCTTTCGGCAGCAGCAGTACCTGTAACTGCTGCTCCAGCTCCTCCAGCGCCGCCCTGGCCTGCTTGATCTCATCCTGCGCCATGTCGCGCATCTCTGGATCCTCAAGCATCATCTCGGCGGTTTGCAGGTCATCCTGCACCTGACGCCAGTGCTGGAAGCAGCGGGTCACGTCGGTAAGCTGGGCATACTCACGCGACAGGGCGCGGAAGCGCTCCTGGTCAGCAATGACGCCGGCATCGCCGAGCATCGCCTGAACTTCTTCATGGCGCTCTTGCAACGCTTCCAGTTTGGCAACAATAGAGGGCTTCATGCGTGGTGTTTAACCTTGTTTCTGATAGGGAGAATCGATCTGCTTCGTATTGAAAATTATGGCTTTTCCAGCCCAAGCGTGTCACGCAAAATCTGCAGCCGCTCCACATCGCCGGTACGGGCCGCCTGTTGCAGGGATTTGGTCGGCGCATGGATCAGGCGGTTGGTCAGCTTGTGCGCCAACTCATGGATCACTGCCTGCACATCCGCGCCCTGCGCGATGGCGGCCAGCGCCCGCGCCTCCATCTCGTCACGCGCGCTCTCCGCTTGGGTGCGGTAGTCACGGATCATCTCCACCGCGCCTTGTGAGCGCAGCCAGGCCATGAAGTTGGTGCTCTCCTGGGCGACAATCGACTCCGCCTGCACCGCCGCCGCTTTACGCTGCGCCAGGTTGTTCTGGATGATGGAGTGCAGGTCGTCCACGCTGTAGAGGTAGGCATTGGAGAGTTTGCCCACTTCCGGCTCGATGTCACGCGGCACCGCGATGTCCACCAGCAGCATGGGCTGGTTGCGGCGCGATTTCAGGGCGCGCTCGACCATTCCCTTGCCGATGATCGGCAGCGGGCTGGCGGTGGAGCTGATGATGATGTCAGCATCCGCCAGACGGGCGTCAATCTCCGGCAGCGTGATCACCTCGGCGCCCACCTCATCCGCCAGCGTCTGAGCGCGTTCACGGGTGCGGTTGGCAATCATCATGTGCTTGACCCGGTGCTCGCGCAGGTGGCGCGCCACCAGTTCGATGGTCTCACCCGCCCCCACCAGCAGCACGTTCAGGTCAGCCAGCGACTCAAAGATCTGGCGCGCCAACGTACAGGCAGCGAAGGCCACAGAGACTGCACTGGCGCCAATGTCAGTTTCGGTACGCACTCGCTTGGCGACAGAGAAGGATTTTTGGAACAGGCGCTCCAGTTCGCCGGAGAGCGAATGGCCGCGCTGCGACTCGGCAAAGGCTTTCTTTACCTGCCCGAGGATCTGCGGCTCGCCCAGCACCAATGAATCCAGCCCGCTGGCGACGCGCATCAGGTGGCTGACGGCATCGTTGTCCTGATGCCAGTAGAGGCTTTTGCGCACCTCATCTTCGCTGAGATGGTGGTAGTCGCAGAGCCAGGCCACCAGCTGCTCCTGCAGGTTCTCCTTCTCCTCCACGCTGAGGTACAGCTCGGTGCGGTTACAGGTAGACAATACAACGCCACCCTGCACCAACGGTTGCTGGAGCAGGCTGTCCAACGCCTGATCGAGGGTATCCGGGGAGAAGGTCACCCGTTCACGCAACGACACTGGCGCGGTTTTATGGTTAATACCTAATGCAAGCAGGGTCATGGGAATGGCTTTGAATAATACTTGTCTTGATATGGGATTGGTCTGAGCGGCATTCTACTTGATGAGCGGGATCAATAAAAGTAAGACCGCATTATCAGTGCAATTGACGAAATCCTGTTCTCGCCGGGGATCAGTAACATAAGAAAATTGACGCTCCGGGGTTTCGCCGTTTAGCGTGGGCAGCTTATGTTAGAATTAACGTACCATTCGACAAGGACACGATAAATTATATGCCAATGCAACCGCGAACCCGCCTCCCCGCCCTGTTGCGCCTTCTGCCCCTCGCCAGCGTGCTGCTGGCGGCCTGTAGCACCACCCCGCGCGGCCCGGCCACCAGCCCCGACTCCCCGCAGTGGCAGCAGCACCAGCAGCAGGTTCAGCACCTGAGCGCTTACCAGACGCGCGGCGCCTTCGCCTACCTCTCCGACCGGCAGAAGGTCTACGCCAACTTCTTCTGGCAACAGTTCAGCCCGACCAGCTACCGTCTGCTGCTCACCAACCCGCTCGGCAGCACCGAGATGGAGCTGAAGGTGCAGAATGGCGTAGCGCAGCTGACCAACAGTGAGGGCAAGCAGTATGTCAGCGACAACCCGGAAGAGATGTTGCAGAAGCTGACTGGCATGGCCATTCCGCTCAACAGCCTGCGCCAGTGGATGCTCGGCCTGCCGGGCGATGCCAGCGACTTTACGCTGGATGACCGCTACCGCCTGAGCGCCCTGACCTACCAGCAAAATGGCCTGACCTGGAAAGTCACCTATGCCGACTATAATGATGAGGTGCAACCGTCACTGCCCAGCAACCTGACGCTGACGCAGGGCGAGCAGCGCATCAAGCTTAAGATGAACCGCTGGGTTGTCAGCCAATGACGCGTTACTGGCCCTCGCCGGCGAAACTGAACCTGTTCCTCTATATCACCGGTCGCCGGCCGGATGGCTACCACCTGCTGCAAACGCTGTTCCAGTTTTTGGAGTATGGCGACACCATTGGCGTTGCGCCGCGTGAGGATGGGCAGATTGTGCTCAGCACCCCCGTTGCGGGGGTGCCCGATGAGCAGAACCTGATGGTGCGCGCCGCCCGGCTGTTGCAGAGCCACTGTGTGGCGGCGGGCCTCCCGCTGCCGCCGGGCGCCACGCTCAGCGTGGAGAAGGTGCTGCCAATGGGCGGCGGGCTGGGCGGTGGCTCCTCCAATGCCGCGACGGTACTGGTGGCGCTCAACGAGCTGTGGCAGTGCGGCCTGAGCGATGAGGCGCTGGCGGCGCTGGGCGTCCAGCTGGGCGCGGATGTGCCGGTGTTCGTGCGCGGCCATGCCGCCTTTGCCGAGGGCATTGGCGAGCAGCTGCAACCGGCTGATCCCGCGGAGAAGTGGTACCTGGTAGCGCACCCTGGGGTGAGCATCCCGACGCCGGTGATCTTTGGCGACCCGGAACTGACGAGAAATACCCCAGTCCGGCCAATAGATGTGCTGCTCACCTCACCCTACGCAAATGATTGCGAACCGATTGCAAGAAAACGTTTTTGCGAGGTTGAACAGCTTCTTTCATGGCTGTTAGAATACGCGCCGTCACGCCTGACTGGCACCGGAGCATGTGTTTTTGCTGAATTTGACAGTGAATCCGCTGCCCGCCAGGTTTTGAGTCAGGCTCCTGAGTGGGTACGCGGTTTTGTGGCACGAGGCGTCAATATATCGCCGCTACACCGCGCCCGCGCCGGGAGTTGATGACCGCCGGCCTGCCCTGCACCGCCGGCGGATGACGTGATGGAATACCCGTATGTATATTGGGGCATGCCCGCGAACGTGCCTACAATATCTTCTCTGGACGCAAGCCTGAGGTTCTTCTCGTGCCTGATATGAAGCTTTTTGCTGGTAACGCCACCCCGGAACTAGCACAACGTATTGCCAACCGTTTGTACACCAGCCTTGGTGACGCTGCTGTAAGTCGTTTCAGCGACGGCGAAGTGAGCGTACAAATCAACGAAAACGTACGCGGTGGTGATATTTTCATCATCCAGTCCACCTGTGCCCCCACCAACGACAACCTGATGGAGTTGGTGGTGATGGTCGATGCGCTGCGCCGCGCCTCCGCAGGCCGCATCACCGCGGTAATCCCCTACTTCGGCTATGCCCGCCAGGATCGCCGCGTGCGCTCCGCGCGTGTGCCCATCACCGCGAAAGTGGTGGCGGACTTCCTCTCCAGCGTAGGGGTAGACCGTGTGCTGACTGTGGACCTGCATGCTGAACAGATTCAAGGCTTCTTCGATGTGCCGGTAGACAACGTCTTTGGCAGCCCGATCCTGCTGGAAGATATGTTGCAACAGAACCTGGAGAACCCGATTGTGGTCTCTCCAGACATCGGCGGTGTGGTGCGCGCCCGTGCCATTGCCAAGCTGCTGAACGACACCGACATGGCGATCATCGACAAGCGCCGTCCGCGCGCCAACGTCTCCCAGGTGATGCACATCATCGGTGACGTGGCTGGCCGTGACTGCGTGCTGGTGGATGACATGATCGACACCGGCGGCACCCTGTGCAAGGCGGCGGAAGCGCTGAAAGAGCGCGGTGCCAAGCGCGTGTTTGCTTACGCCACCCACCCGATCTTCTCTGGCAATGCCGTTGAGAACATCAAAAACTCCGTCATTGACGAAGTGGTAGTGTGCGACACCATCCCGCTCTCCCCAGAGATCCGCGCCCTGAGCAAAGTGCGCACCCTGACCCTCTCCGGTATGCTGGCGGAAGCCATTCGCCGTATCAGCAACGAAGAGTCTATCTCTGCGATGTTCGAGCATTAATTCGGGCGGCCCCTGGCCCTCGCGTTAACTCTGCTTGCAACAAAAAACCGCCGGTTATGCCGGCGGTTTTTTTATCGCTAACATCAGCGGGGATGATGGGTATGCGAGCGGGTACAGCGCTTATCGAAATGTTTAACCCACCAGTAGCGATCGCAAACCTGTTCACGGCCACCGATCCTTGCCCCAGCCAGCCAGAGCAACGCCCCCACGAAGATACTGACCACCGCGCCGTGGGCGAAAAACTGCGGCAGATTGAGTTGTGGCAACTGGTTGAGCATTGAGTAGCCAACCCCGCCCACCATGGTGATTAACCCGATGCCCATCAGGACGTTACCTAGCCGGGTTGCGTTTCTGCGTCTCATATGTCACCTCCTTGAGGTCACCTGATTAATGATGGCCGCTAACAGGCTCAAGTATAGGAAGCGCTTATGGTGGCGTTTGCGGTTACGATCACAGAGTGGTGCGAATTTTGACAAATCTTTACGGAATTGGCGGCGTTTTGCTTAGCATTTTTAATAGTTTACAGAGTTCACTATTCGAAATGCATGGGGTTTGGCACCCCGTGCGGCGGCTTTTGTCATTAGGTTCATCCACGGGTAAACTAACCGGCTTCATTCTTAGTTAAGCGAATTCCCGTGAGCAGCATAAAACTCATCGTTGGCCTGGCAAACCCAGGCGCTGAATATGCCCAGACCCGCCACAATGCCGGTGCCTGGTTCGTCGATCTGCTGGCGCGCCAGCACAATGTCTCCTTGAAAGAGGAGAGCAAGTTTTTCGGCCACACGGGCCGGCTGAATCTGGCGGGGCAGGATGTGCGCTTGCTGGTGCCGAGCACCTTTATGAACCTGAGCGGCAAGGCCGTGGCCGCGATGGCGACCTTCTACCGTCTCAACCCGGACGAGATTTTGGTCGCGCACGATGAGCTGGATATTCCGCCCGGCGTCGCGAAGATCAAGCTGGGTGGCGGCAACGGCGGCCATAATGGGCTGAAGGACATCCAGAGCAAATTGGGCAACAACCCGAACTTCTACCGCCTGCGCATCGGCATCGGCCATCCGGGTGACAAGAATAAGGTGGTGGGCTTTGTGCTTGGCAAGCCGCCCACCAGCGAACAGCAGCTGATTGACAGCGCGATTGATGAGTCGTTGCGCTGTACCGAACTGTTGATGAAAGAGGGTCTGGAGGTGGCGATGCGCCGCCTGCACAGCTTCAAGGCATGACGTTCAGGCGGCGGGCCTGCTGCCCGCCGCCCTTCCCCATCAGGTGCGGCGAATGTCGCCCGTCCCCGCTTTCCCCTCATCCGGCTGGTAATCCTCTTCCGCCACAAAATAGTGCGGATCGTCCAGCTCATGGCTACAGAACGGGCCAGCTTTCGCCAGCAACCGTACGCAATCCGGGCTGAGGTGGCGCAGGCGGATGCGCTTGCCGGCGTCCAGGTAGCGGCCGGTCAGCTTATCAATCGCCTCCACGCCGCTGGAGTCCATCACCCGCGTTGCCGCGAAGTCAATTACCACCTCCTCTGGATCCTGGGCCGGGTCGAACAGCTCCGCAAAAGAGGCGGTAGAGCCAAAGAACAATGGCCCCTCCAACTGGTAAATCGCCACGTCGCCCTGTTGTTGGCGGCGGCGCACCGTGATGCGCGCGTGCTGCCAGGCGAAGACCAGCGCGGAGATGATCACCCCACTGATCACCGCCACCGCCAGATCGGTGAAAATGGTAATCAACGTGACGATCACCATCACCAGCGCATCGGCTTTTGGCATCCGGCGCAGGCGGCGCAGTGAACTCCACTCAAAGGTGTTGTAGCAGACCACCAGCATGATGCCAGCCAGCGCCGCCACCGGCAGCAGGCCAATATAGTGCGACAGGCTGACCACGAACAGAATCAGCAGCAGCGCCCCCACGGTGCCGGAGAGACGCCCGCGCCCGCCAGAAGTGAAGTTGATGATGGACTGGCCAATCATGGCGCAGCCGGCGAAGCAGCCAAACAGCCCACACAGGGTATTGCCCGCCCCCTGCGCGATGCTTTCACGGTTGCCGTTGCCCTTCTTGTCGCCCATCTCATCCAGCACTGTCATGGTCAGCAGCGACTCAATCAGGCCCACCAGCGCGATGACCACCGCATAGGGCAGCACGATGCGCAGCGTCTCCAATGTCAGCGGCACGGTCGGCAGACTGAAGCTCGGCAGCGTACCGGTGATGTCCGCCATGTCGCCGACCCGCAGGGTGTGCAGGTTAAAGCCGATGGCCACTGCCGACACAATGATCAGCGCCGCCAGCGACGACGGGATGACGCGGGTCACCTTCGGGAACAGGCAGACCACCAGAATCGCCAGCAGCACCAGCCCATACATCAGCGGCCCCTGTCCGGCAATCATATGCAGCTGCGCCAGCATGATCACAATCGCCAGCCCATTGACGAAGCCGTGGATCGCTGGCAGCGGCACCAGCCGGATGAACTTGCCGAGGCGGAACGCGCCGATGGCAATCTGGATCAGGCCGGCGAAAATGGTCGCCCACAGCACGTAGGCCATACCATGTTCGCTGGCCAGGCTCATTAGCACCACCACGATCGATCCGGCCGCGCCGGAGACCATGCCGGGCTTGCCGCCAAACAGGGCGGTCACCAGACCGATGATAAAGGCCGTGTGCAGGCCAACGATGGGTGACAGTCCCGCCACCAGCGAGAAGCCGACCGCTTCCGGGACCATAGAGACCGCAACGACGCAGCCCGCCAGGACATCATTTTTGACGTCAGCGAGCCTGGCGTTCTTCATTCCAGACATGAGAATTTCCACATTTTATAGGATGTACCACAGCTCCCCAGTTCAGGGGATACAGAATCCATCGCAGGCGCGATGAGGTGCAGCGAGCGCTGCCAGGGCGGGATCACAACTCAGGGTGGAGTAGGCAGAAAGTGCATCCGGCGCGTTTCCAGTTAGTTAATCAGAAGTAGCAGTATCGGTAATGGAGGCGTGAAAGGCAAGCCCGGCCACCGGGCGGCAGATGCGGATCGAGATAACGGCGCTTTCCGTGTATAATAACGTGATAGTGTGCAATTCGATTGTGCGGACATTGTTAACCGCATGATATTTAAGCGATTAAGGTGATATAAACATGGGATTCAAATGCGGTATCGTCGGCCTGCCGAACGTGGGTAAATCTACGCTGTTCAACGCCCTGACCAAAGCGGGCATTGAGGCGGCGAACTTTCCGTTCTGCACCATAGAACCCAACACCGGCGTGGTGCCGATGCCCGATCCGCGTCTGGATAAACTGGCGGAGATTATCAAGCCGCAGCGCGTGGTACCGACCACCATGGAGTTCGTGGACATCGCCGGTCTGGTGAAGGGTGCCTCCAAGGGCGAGGGTCTGGGCAACCAGTTCCTGACCAACATCCGTGAGACCGAGGCCATCGGCCACGTGGTGCGCTGCTTTGAGAACGACAATATCATCCACGTGGCGGGCAAAGTGAACCCGGCGGAAGATATCGACGTGATCAACACCGAGCTGGCGCTCTCTGACCTCGAGACCTGCGAACGCGCCATCCAGCGTGTGCAGAAGAAAGCCAAAGGCGGTGACAAAGACGCGAAAGCGGAACTGGCCGCACTGGAGAAGTGCCTGCCGCAGCTGGAGAACGCTGGCATGTTGCGCGCGCTGGATCTGAGCGCAGAAGACAAGGCAGCCATCCGCTACCTGAGCTTCCTGACGCTGAAACCGACCATGTACATCGCCAACGTCAACGAAGATGGTTTCGAGAACAACCCGTATCTGGATCAGGTGCGTGAGATCGCGGCCAACGAAGGTTCCGTGGTAGTGGCAGTCTGCGCGGCCGTCGAGTCTGACATCGCCGAGCTGGAAGATGAAGACCGCGCCGAGTTCATGGCCGAGCTGGGTCTGGAAGAGCCGGGCCTGAACCGCGTGATCCGCGCCGGTTACGAGCTGCTGAGCCTGCAAACCTACTTCACCGCTGGCGTGAAAGAAGTGCGCGCCTGGACTATCCCGGTAGGCGCTACCGCCCCGCAGGCCGCAGGCAAGATCCACACCGACTTTGAGAAAGGCTTCATCCGCGCCCAGACCATCGCCTATGACGACTTCATCACCTACAAGGGTGAGCAAGGCGCCAAAGAAGCCGGCAAGATGCGCTCTGAAGGTAAAGAGTACATCGTCAAAGATGGCGACGTGATGAACTTCCTGTTCAACGTCTAATTCCACGCACGTCCTGCCGTGCCTGTGAACCCAAAAATCCACGCTATTGCGTGGATTTTTTTATGCCTGAACGGTGCGGTTCAGGCGAGGTCTGCGGCCATGCGGCGCAGGGCTGGGTGGGCGTGCTGGTAGAATTTTTTTAGGCCGGGGCAGAGATAGTTCAGGCCCGGCTCTCCGTCGGGGGTCTGGATAAAGCGGTTGCGTGGGCACTCGCCCCAGCACAGGGAAAGATGGACGCATTGGCGGCAATAGGCCGTTAGCGCGGCGCTTTTGTCGCGGCCAAACTGCGACTGGCGCGCTGAGGAGGCCAGCGTGGCGATCGGCGTCTGCTGGATGTTGCCCAGCCGGTACTCGGGGTAAACATAGTGATCACAGGCGTAAACCGAGCCATCTTGCTCCAGCGCCAGCGCTTTGCCACACTCGCGTGAGTGGGTGCAGATCTGGGCTGGCAGCCCCATCATCTGTGCCACGGCGGTCTCAAACAGGTTCACGAACACGAAACCTAAATCTTTGCCGTACCACTCGTCGAAAACGCGGCACAAAAAGTCGCCCCACTGGCTTGCCTTGACTGACCAGTCCGTGACCACCGCGGCCGGGTCGCCGGGGAAGGTGGCGGCCGAGCCGACGCGCGGCATCTGGTCGGCACGCCAGCTCTGCGGGGCCGTGCGGCAAAAGTCCTTGGGTTCCACGCAGGGGATCAGCTGAATCATCAATGGCCGCACCTCATCACGCAGGAAGCGGTAAACCTCCAGCGGATGGTGCGCGTTCAGCCGGTTGACCACCGTCAGCGTGTTAAACGCCACATTATGCTTTTTCAGCATCTCCACGCCGCGCATCACCATGCCAAATGTCGGTTGCTGCTGGCGCGTCAGGCGAAAGGCGTCGTGCAGCTTCTCCGGGCCGTCGATGCTCAGCCCGACCAAAAAGTCATGCGCCTTCAGCCAGCGGCACCACCTCTCATTCAGCAAGGTGCCGTTGGTTTGCAGGGTGTTCACAATGCGCTGGCCAGCGGGTTGGAAGCGCTGTTGCAGGGTGATGATCTGCTCGAAATAGGCCAGACCCGCCAGCGTCGGCTCGCCGCCCTGCCATGAAAAGACGATCTCCCTGCCACTTTGTGACGCGATATACTGCTTAACCCACTCGGCAAGCAGCGCCGGCGGCATCGGCTGGCTGCGTTGCTGCTGCAACAGGCTCTCTTTGTGCAGGTAGTAGCAGTAGCGGCAATCCAGATTGCAGCTGGCACCGACCGGCTTCACCATGGTGTAGAACTGGCTTTTTAGGGGGGCAGCGGGTTGCGCGCCCGGTAGTAGGATGCTGTTTGCCATAGGCTCCCTGCTGTTGAAATGAGGAATTAAAACTGGCCCGCGAGGCTCAGTTCGAAGGCGTTACCATCAGGCCGGTTTTTGACGGCAAACTCATTGATCCAGCGCAGTGACAGCGACAATGGCAGGTTCCCCTCCTTGCCCTCCCACGTAACGATCGGCCCGACTCCCCAGGACTGGGAGCGATAGCCTCCCAGAACAGTGGCCAGCCCGCCGCGGTCATCGCTTACCTGTTTAATCCAGCCGCCCGCCAGCCCGATGCCCAGTCCGTTGTTGAAACGTTTGATGGCGAGGGCATCCAGCGTGGAGAGGGTGCCGCTCTGGTAGTGCGTGTCCGGGTTGGTAGTGTTGAACTGCATCCCCCAAGAGAGGGTGTACTCCATGCCCCAGTCCGGGTCGAGGTGGGTATAGCTAAGGGTCGGGATGAAAGTCCAGTAGTTCAGCCCGGCGCTGGAGAGCCGGTCGGGGCTATAGCTGCCGGTTGGGGCATAGATCTGCACATACATGGCCAGATGGTTGGCCTCGTTGAAGTGGTAACCCACCAGCAGTGGGATCAGCAGCGTATCGGCAATCTCCGTCGAGTGGTCACTGCGCTCCCCGGCCAGCGTTGTACCGCTGACGGAGGCGCTGACCTCCGCATACTGAAAGGGTTGCGCCAGTGAGGAGGCAAAGCTCCATGCCCCCACCGAACCCCAGACATAGGTGAGGCTCAGCGTCGTGTAGAGCACGCTTAGCTGCGTGCCACCCTCGAGCGTATGGCCGCGCGGGACGGCGCTGTTGCGGCTGGCGCCATCATAGTAGTAGGCGTTCAGCCCGGCATAGATGCCCGGCTCCACCGGCACCACGCCAGCCAACGGGTCAATCTGCTCGCCGGTCAGCGGCCGGCCCATGCCGCCCTCCACGGCGTTTGCCACAGGGAGATAGAGCGCCAGACTGATGCTGGCGGCCAGAAAGGTGCGGTAGAGATCTCTCATCATCATCATCACCGGGTTGGCTGGGCAGATGGGGCAGCCTCTGCCGCCCCACCGTCAGGGTGCGTCAGCTATTTTTGGACGGGCGGCAGGTAAGGATCGGGCGTGCCAGCCGCAATCGGCGGGTACTTCTTCAGGCTGCCGACAAAGCGGGCGGCCTCGCCAATCAGCGGCCGGGCGATCCAGGTGGTGCGCAACCCACTTTGCGGATACTCCTCTTTCGGATCGGTGATCAGGTCAAAGGCTTTCGGGGTGCCGAGTTTCACCGGCGGAGACCACCAGTTGCGTTGCTCTTCATAGAACACCATCTTCCACTCTTTCCACTTTACCCCCTCCAGCCGGTCGGCCACATAGATCGGGAAGCCGTTACGGGCAGAGTTCGGCGTCTTGCCAAGGAAGAAGTCGGTCTGGTCTACGCCATCAATCGGGCGATCCTGAGGAATATTGCCGCCCCCGATGCGCGCCAGCGTCGTGAAGGTGTCCACCTCATGGACGATCTCATTGCTGACGCGGCCTGCCGGCACGTTGCCCGGCCAGCGGATGATAAAGGGCGTGCGCAGCGACCCCTCCATATGGGTGAAGTAGTAACCGCGCCACGGGCCAGCGCTGCCCTGCCACGGCCAGTTATCATCTGGGCCATTGTCGCTGGTGAAGATAACCAGGGTGTTATCCCGCACCTTCAGCCGGTCTATCTCTTTCAGCAGTTCACCAACGTGGTAATCCATCTCCATGACCGAATCGGCAAAATCGCCGTGGCCACTTTTACCGGCGAACGCCGGGCTGGGCAGTGAGGGGAAGTGCACCTGCGTAAAGGGCACATAGGCGTAGAAAGGTTTTCCCTCCTTCACGCTCTGCTGCATGAACTGGATGGTGCGCTGGGTAATCTCCGTGTCGATCTGCCGGCGGGCCTCCAGACTGTAGGGTTTCACATTCTGGCTCTTGCTGCCCTTTTTGCCTGCCATGACGTACATCAGCGGCACATGGTTGGCGAGGGCCTGCGGATCGTCAGGATAGAACGCCTCATCTGACGTCCGCGGAATGCCATACCACTCATCAAATCCCTGATCGTTTGGCAGGCGGCCCTGATTGCTGCCGAGGTGCCACTTGCCAAACAGCGCGGTGCGATAGCCCGCCTGAGAGAGCACCTCCGGCAGCGTCACCTCCCACTGCGTCAGCCCCTCCATACCGCCGTCAATCGGCACCGAGTGGGTGCCGGATCGGATGGCAAACCGCCCGGTCATGATTGCCGAACGGCTGGGGGTACACTGCGCCTCGACGTTAAAATTGGTCAGCCGTAGCCCTTCACTGGCCAATTGATCGACATTGGGCGTCGGCGCGCCGCGCGTGATTCCGCCGCCATAGACACCGGGTTCGCCATATCCCAGGTTATCCATCAAAATAAATACGATATTGGGTTTCGTCGGCTGCGCCTGTACCGGGCAGGCCCCTGTTAATAGCAGGCCACTGCACAGGGCAGCAATCATCGTTTTCTTCATCATAATATTCACCTTGGTCGCCGGAAATATATTCCCGCAACAGTTCACCGCCAGCAAACCGGTGCCTGCGTTATTTAAACGTAATATTGAAACCGCCATAGAGGGTAAATTGGGGCTTTTGTTCGCCGTCATGGAACAGGGTGAATTGGGGTTCCAGATAGAAATTAAACACGTCGCCGGAATTGGCCTTAATCACTTTGCCCATCCCCAGACCTACCGGAATATAGTACTCGCCCTTCTCCACATCGAATGTCCAGGTGGCGGTCGAACGGAGATAGAATCCCTTCGGCAGGTTATACATTAAGGCAGGCTGGAAAGTGACGGTATTCATATCCGCCCGCTCGCTGTCGCCGGCAAAGGATTGTTGCCACTGCAACAGCCCGGCGGCGATATAGCGCGGATCCAGTTTGACCACCACGGCCGCCAGCCCGGCCTGCCATTTGCCGGTGCCAAAAGCGTGGTCGCTGGCCGTCGGCGCGGAGACCAGCGGGCCGACGCCTAACTGTACGCCTTTGGTTTTTAGCAAGAAAATATCGAAGACATTGATATCACCGATGCCGGTCGAGTAGCCGCCCTCCATTTGCGGGCGGGTGACGGCCACAGGCATGGTGGCACGCATCAACTGGGGAACGCCAATCAGGTCATTGGATGGGATCGGGATGGCGGCGCGCAACAGCAGATCGTTGGTCTGTTTATCACTGTTATAAATCGAGGGGGTGTAGTAGTCCTGAACGTTAAGGGTATAGCCAAAGTTTAAGGGGTTATTACTTTTGTTTGCATCTTCCGCCGAACCGGAGGCCGCACAGGCCCACTGGCTACCACTTGCCGCCAAGAGCAAACCCGAGATCACTGCTTTTACAAGGGTGGGTACATTGATAGTGTTCATTATCCATCTCCTGATAGATAAAATAACTACAGTCTGTTATGATCGAAATATGACTGTTACCACCTGAGCTTATACTAAAATAAGATATTGCCGTGTGTAATAATTAACAGTGATCTGTTAGATTATGGCCGTAAAATATGTAACCTCCTACCTCACCCCGTTTAATAAAAAATATTAACCCCCACTTTCATTCATATCATCCATTAATTTCACGCCTCCCGCTCTCTTCTATTTTCCGGCTACTGAATCACAAAACAGGGGGCGGCCATTGCTCTTTTTTTCCTTTATTGACATGTGCCACACTTATTTCACCCCACGCGGCCCACCTACCCCGTTCAGTGCTTGAAATACCCATCGATAAGCCTTATGGCCGGATGAGCGGGAATTCAGGGCGTGGCCCGCACGGTGTACATCCGCTGAAAACAAAAAATCCACGCCGGGGCGTGGATTTTTTTGCTTGCACGACCGAATGCTCAGCGCCTCTCCGGCTGGCTGAACCAGCGCGGATCGCTGTGCGCCATATCAACGCCATACAAGCTGGCGGCAGAGAGCACCGACTCCATGACCCGGTGATCGCTATGCTCAGAATGGGGCCACAGCCGCGCCAGCCGCCGAAGGGCGCCCTGCCAGACGCGCGGTTTCCATGCCTTTTTCATTACTCTCTCCCCTGAACTGGATAACTGCCCCCAGTTGACCCCACTCCGGCGGTGAAGGGAAATATCAATGGCGTCTAAGGTTTCCCGCTGGCTGGCAATGGAAAGCCTTCATCCCGGTGCATCCCGTGCGCCCTTTCAGTGCACACCCCGCCGTCACGCCCAACCTGCCCCCCTGCTGCCCGTGGTAAACGCCTTTACCCAACCCGCGCCAGCCGGGCATGGCGACCTTTTTTGCTGAACCAATTCAAAATTGGTTCGATTCCTGCAATGTCCTCTTACCTGAGTTCATGGCGAGAAGATGATGGCTGAATTCCCTGAAGTAATCCCGCTGCCGGAGGGGTCGTCGGCCTCGGCGCTGGAGCAGTTGCGACAGCTGCTGGCACAGCACTCCGGCCAGCCGGGCGAGGCGCTGCCGACGGAGCGTGAGCTGTGCCGGCGCTTCAGTGCCGGGCGGCGCGCGGTGCGGCGGGCGCTGGACGTGCTGGAGGAGGAGGGGCGCATCTGGCGCAAACAGGGCAAAGGCACCTTTATTGGCCCCGAGGCACCGGCGCAGCCGCTGATGCTACAGGCGCTGCCGAAGCAGTCCAATTTGCTGGAGGTGATGGAGGCACGCCTCCAGCTGGAGCCGGGGCTGGTGCGCTACGCCGCCCTGCGCGCCACCCCGGAGCAGATCGCCCTGCTGCACCGCATCCTCGAGCGGCTGCGCCAGCTGGATGACCACGACGCCGATCAGGTGGAGCTGTGGGACAGCGCCTTCCACCGCACCATTGCCGAGGCGGCGGGCAACCGGCTGATGCTCGGGCTGTTCGATGCGGTGGACGCCATCCGCCGCGACCCGAGCTGGCTGCACCTGCGCCAGCAGGCGCGTACCGGCGAACGGCTGGCGCACTATGACGATCATCACCACCGCATCGTGCAGCATATTGCGGCGCGCCAGCCAGCAGAGGGCGCGGCCGTGATGCATGAGCATCTGTTGGCGCTGCATCAGGCGCTGCTGGCGGCCATCACCCACCATGAAGGAGAGGCATGATGAATGAGCAACCCAACCCGGTGCTGCGCATCCGCGATCTGGTGGTGCAGTTCCGCGGCTCGCCCGCCACGGTGCTGGACGGCATCTCGCTCAGCATCCCGGCGGGCGAGACGCTGGCGCTGGTGGGGGAGTCCGGCTGCGGCAAAAGCGTCACCTCGCTGGCGTTGATGGGGCTGCTGCCCCACGGCGCGCAGGTGCTCGGCGGTGAGGTGACGTTCGCGGGCCATGACCTGCTGGCGCTGGATGAGCGCCGCTACGCCGACCTGCGCGGCAACCAGCTGGCGATGATCTTCCAGGAGCCGATGACCTCCCTTAACCCGGCCTTTACCCTTGGCGACCAGCTGATGGAGGCGGTGATGCGCCACCAGCGGGTGAGCCGCGCCGTGGCGCGCGAGGCGGCGCTGGAGATGCTGGCGCTGGTGCAGATCCCGGCCCCGGCGCTGCGGATGAGGGCCTATCCCCACCAGCTCTCCGGCGGGATGCGCCAGCGCATCATGATTGCGATGGCGCTGATCAACCGGCCAGCGCTGATCATTGCCGATGAACCCACCACAGCGCTGGATGTCACCATTCAGGCGCAGATTTTGGCGCTGCTCAACCGGCTGCAACGCCAACGCGGCAGTGCGATGCTGTTGATCACCCACGATCTGGGCGTGGTGGCGGAAGTGGCCGACCATGTGGCAGTGATGTATGCCGGCCGCATCGTTGAGCAGGGGCCGGTGGCGGCGATCTTTAGCGATCCGCAGCACCCCTACACGATCGGCCTGATGGCTTCGATGCCTTCGCTCGGCGGCCGCACTGGCCGACTGGCGACCATTCCCGGCGCGGTGCCGCAACCGGCGGATCTGCCGCCCGGTTGCCGCTTTGCCACCCGCTGCCCGTTCGCCACCGGCCACTGCCGCCAGCAGCGCCCGCCGCTGGCGGCGCTCGGCCCACACCACCGGGTGGCCTGCTTCCGCGCCCCCCTTGAACTTCACCTTGCTGCCGGAGATGCCTGATGACCCCCTCCCCCGTTCCCCTGCTTGAGGCCATCGGCCTGACCAAAGCGTTCCGCGGCCCGCCGGGGCTGTTCCGCCCGCGCCGCAGCGTGCTGGCGGTTGACCGCGTCTCGCTGCGCATCTGGCCGGGCGAAACCCTGGCGATTGTCGGCGAGTCCGGCTCCGGCAAATCCACCCTGGGCCGGCTGCTGCTGAAGCTGCTGGACGCCAGCGCCGGTGAGGTGCGCTACCAAGGGCGCGACCTGCACAGCTTCACCGGCAGTGAGCTGAATGTGCTGCGCCGGGATCTGCAAATCATCTTTCAGGATCCCTTCGCCTCATTGAACCCGCGCATGACGGTCGAACAGATCGTTGGCGAGCCGCTGTGGCTGCACCAAAAGATGGCGCGTGCCGACCGCCGGGCGCAGGTGCACGCGCTGCTGGCGACCGTCGGCCTGCCCGCCGCGTGGGCCGGACGCTACCCGCATGAGTTCTCCGGCGGCCAGCGCCAGCGCATCGGCATTGCCCGCGCGCTGGCCTCCAACCCGACCCTGCTGTTGGGCGATGAGCCGGTCTCCGCGCTGGATGTCTCGGTGCAGGCGCAGGTGGTCAATCTGCTGGAGGGGCTGAAGGATCAGTTCGGCCTGACGATGGTGATTGTCGCCCACGGGTTGGCGGTGATCCGCCACATGAGTGACCGGGTGGCGGTGATGTACCTCGGCCAGATCGTTGAGCTGGCCCCGGTGGATGCGCTGTTTGACCAGCCGCTGCACCCCTACACCCAGGCGCTGATCGCCTCCGCGCCACAGCTGGCGCCGGGCGTGCGCCGTGAAACGCCGCTGTTGCAGGGCGATCTGCCGAACCCGGCGGCGATGCCGTCGGGGTGCCGCTTCCATACCCGTTGCCCGTTCGCCACTGACCAGTGCCGCCAGCAGGAGCCGCGGCTGGAGGGCGTCGGCGAGGGGCGGCAGGTGGCCTGCCACCGCTGGGCCGAGGTGCAGCGTGACAGCACCGCCGTCGCGCCGCCGCCGCCCTCTGACGCCTTCCGGCTGCGCCGCAGCCTGTTTGAACATGCCGTTAACCGCCACTCCCGCTAAAAGGAACCTGAGATGAGACTGCGACTTCCCCTGCGCCCGACCCTGACCGCCCTGACGCTGCTCGCGGCGGGTAGCCTGCATATCCAGGCCGCACAGGCCGAGAGCGTGCTGCGCATCGGCCTCGGCGCTGACCCGGACATGCTCGACCCGCACACCGCCCGCACCTACTATGGCCGCTTTGTGTTCAGCGCGCTCTGTGACCGGCTGGTGGACATCGACCAGCACCTGAATATCGTGCCGGGGCTGGCGACCTCTTGGGCCTACAGCCCGGATGGCAAGACCCTGACGCTGCAACTGCGCGAGGGCGTGACCTTCCACGATGGCGAGAAATTTGATGCCAATGCGGTGAAGTTCAACCTCGACCGTGCGATGACGCTGCCCGCCTCGCTGCGCAAAAGCGAACTCTCCTCCATCGACAACGTGGAGGTGACCGGCCCCTACAGCGTGGCGCTGCACCTGAAAACGCCGGACGCCGCGCTGCTGGCACAGCTTACCGATCGCGCCGGTACCATGCTCGCGCCGCAGGCCAGCGCCAAGGGCGACGTGGCCGCCCACCCGGTCTGCTCCGGCCCCTATGAGTTTGTCAGCCGGGTGCAGCAGGATCGCATCGTGCTCAAGCGCTTTGACAACTACTGGAACAAGGGGGCGTACCGCGTCGATAAGGTGATCTTCCTGCCAATCCCGGACGCCTCAGTGCGGCTGGCCAACCTGCGCGCCGGTGACCTCGACCTGACCGAGGGCATCGCTGCCAGCGACATCAAAACGGTGCAGGCCGACAGCCGGCTGGCGCTCGCCAAGGTCACCGGCCTCGGCTACATGGGGCTGACCTTCAATATCGCCAACGGCCCGGCCGCCGCGGATAGCGCCTTCGCCAAAGACGCGCGGGTAAGGCAGGCGTTCTCGCTGGCGCTGGATCGTGACGCCATCAATCAGGTGGTGTTTGAGGGGCAGTTCACCCCGGCCAATCAGGCCTTCTCCACCGTCAGCCCCTACCACGCCGGGGTGCCGGTGCCAGCGCGCGACGTGGAGAAGGCGAAGGCGCTGCTGGCTGCCGCTGGCGTGACCCCGCCGCTGAAGGTTGACCTGCTGGTGCCCAACAACCCCACGGCGTTGCAGGTCGGCCAGGTGATTCAGGCGATGGCCGCCGAGGCGGGCTTCAACGTCAACCTGCAAATGAGCGAGTTCGCCACCCTGCTCGACCGCCAGCAGCATGGCCAGTATCAGGTGAGCATGTCCGGCTGGTCGGGCCGCCCGGACCCGGATGGCAGCATCTACAGCTTTATCCAGAGCGGCGGCAACCTGAACGATGGGCGCTACGGCAACCCGCAGGTGGATCAGTGGCTGCTCACCGCGCGCCAGAGCGGCGACCCGGCCCAGCGCAAGGCGCTCTACAGCCAGGTGGTGCAGCAGTTGCAGAGCGATATGCCCATCGCCTACCTCTACTATGAGCCGCGCATCTTCGGCATGAGCAAACGCGTCACCGGCTTCACCCCCTACCCGGATGGCCTGATCCGGCTGGCGGGCGTCACGCTGGCGGCAAAATAACCCAAGGAGCCGCTATGGTTGAGTTAATCGGCAAACGCCTGCTGTTGGCGATCCCGACGCTGTTTCTGGTGACGCTGATGGTCTTCTCGCTGCAAAAGCTGCTGCCGGGCGACCCCATCAGCGCGATGGCTGGCGAGGAGCGCGATCCGCAGGTGATTGAGCTGCTGCGCGCCAAGTACCATCTGGACGATCCGATCCCCAGCCAGTACTTCCACTGGGTGGGCAATGCGCTGCGCGGCGACCTCGGCGTCTCGCTGCGCACACAGGAGCCGGTGGTGTCATTGATCGCCGCCAAGCTGCCGGTGACGCTGGAGCTGTCGCTGCGGGCGATGCTGGTGGCGCTGGTGATCGGCATCGCGATGGGGGTGCTGGCGGCGGTGCGCAAGGGGAGCTGGGTGGATCACGGCACCAACTTCATCGCGCTCTCCGGCATCTCGGTGCCGCACTTCTGGCTGGGGGTGCTGCTGATCCTGCTGTTCTCGGTGAAGTTGCAGTGGCTGCCCGCTTCCGGCTACGTGCCGTTCAGCGAGGATCCGGTTCAGAACCTGCGCACCCTGCTGCTGCCAGCGCTGGTGCTCGGCTCCGGGCTGGCGGCGGTGCTGATGCGCCACACCCGCTCGGCGATGATCGCGGTACTGAAGGCCGACTATGTGCGCACCGCCCGCGCCAAGGGGCTGCGGCCGCGCCGGGTGATCATGAAGCACGCGCTGCGCAACGCGCTGGTGCCGATCATTACCCTCACCACGCTGCTGTTTGGGGAGCTGCTGGGCGGCGCGGTGCTGACCGAGCAGGTCTTCACGCTGCCCGGTTTTGGCAAGATGATCGTTGATTCGGTCTTCAACCGTGACTACGCGGTGGTTCAGGGGGTGGTGATGGTGGTGGCGGTGGGCTTCCTGCTGCTCAACCTGCTGGCAGACATCCTCTACGTACTGGTCAACCCCCGCCTGCGAGGAGCCTGAGATGAGTGAAACCTTGGTTAACGTGACAACGTCACTCCCGGCGACACGGACGCCCAACCGGGCGCTGGCGCGCTTCCTTGCCAATAAGGGCGCGCTGTTTGGCGCGGCGCTGGTGCTGCTGTTCGTACTGCTGGCGCTGCTTGCCCCGTGGATCGCGCCCTTTGATCCGCTGAAGGCGGATTTTATGGCGGTGCGCAAAGCCCCGTCGGCGCTGCACTGGCTGGGCACCGATGAGCTGGGGCGCGACCTGCTCTCCCGGCTGATTTGGGGAGCGCGCACCTCGCTGCTGGCTGGCGGCATCTCGGTGCTGATCGCGATGGCGATTGGCGTGCCGCTGGGGCTGGTCGCCGGTTACTGGCAGGGGTGGCTGGATGGCATCATCTCGCGGGTGATTGAGGCGCTGCTCGCCTGCCCGTTCTTGGTGCTGGCGATCGCGCTCGGCGCGTTCCTTGGCCCCAGCCTCGGCAATGCAATGATTGCGATTGGGCTGTCGGCGATGCCGATCTTCGCCCGGCTGACGCGCGGCCAGGTGATGGCGGTGCGTAACGAGGAGTATATCGAGGGCGCGCGCGCTATCGGCCTGCCGGATCGCTGGATCGTGCTGCGCTATGTGCTGCCCAACGTGCTCTCACCGATTTTGGTGCAGGCAACGCTGGCGATCGCCTCTGCCATCATTACCGAGGCCAGCCTCTCCTTTCTGGGCCTCGGCCAGCAGCCGCCCGCCCCCTCCTGGGGCGCGATGCTGAATACCGCCAAGGGCTTTCTGGAGCAGGCACCGTGGATGTCGATTTTCCCCGGACTGGCGATCTTTCTGACGGTACAGGGCTTTAATTTGCTGGGCGATGGCCTGCGTGACGCGCTTGACCCGCGCGACGCCTGATTCCGCCCCATTTCGCGACAATCGCCCGGCCACCCGCCGGGCCACTAAAGGATCTGTGTATGACCCCTGAAATTGATTTCGATGTTGCCTACCCCTCCCTGCGGCCGCCGATGATGGGCCGCAACGCCGTCGCGACCTCACAGCCGCTGGCGGCACAGGCCGGGATGCGGATGCTGCAACTGGGCGGCAACGCGGTGGATGCGGCGGTCGCCAGCGCGATGGCGCTGACGGTGCTGGAGCCGACCGGCTGCGGCATTGGCAGCGACGCCTTCGCCATCGTCTGGGACGGTAAACAGTTGCATGGCCTGAACGCCTCCGGCCGTTCGCCAGCGGGCTGGACGCCGGACTATTTCGCTGGCCGCGAGTCGATGCCACAACTTGGTTGGGACGCGGTGACGGTGCCGGGCGCGGTGTCGGCCTGGGTGGCGCTGGCGGAGAAGTTTGGCCGCCTGCCGCTGACCACGCTGGCACAGCCAGCGATTGAGTACGCGCGCGACGGCTTCCCGGTGTCGCCGCTGATTGGCCGCCTGTGGGCGCGCGGCGTCGAGCGGCTGCATGACCAGCCGGGTTTCAGCGCCTGCTTTGCGCCACAGGGGCGCGCACCGGCCATCGGTGAGATCTTCCGCAACCCGGATCAGGCGCGCACGCTGGCGCTGATTGCCGAGACGCGCGGTGAGGCCTTCTACCGCGGCGAGCTGGCGGAGAAGATCGCCGCCTTCAGTGCCGAGCATGGCGCGGCACTGACGCGGGAGGATCTCGCGCGCCACCAACCGGAGTGGGTAGAGACGTTGGCGCGACCCTTCGCCGGTGGCAGCGTGCATGAGCTGCCACCCAACGGTCAGGGCATCGCCACGCTGATGGCGCTGGGGATGCTGGAGAAACTGGGCGTCGGCAGCCAGCCGCCGGACGCGGTGGAGACCCTCCACCTGTCGATTGAGGCGATGAAGCTGGCGCTGGCCGATCTCGACCAGCATATCGCTGACCCGGAGAGCATGTTGGTGGAGGCGCGCCACCTGCTGTCGGATGAGTATCTGGCGGCGCGCGCGGCGCTGATTGACCGCCAACAAGCCAGCGAATTCCGCTACGGCGCGCCGCGTCAGGGCGGCACCGTCTACCTGAGCAGCGCCGACGCCGACGGCATGATGGTGTCGTTCATCCAGTCCAACTACATGGGCTTCGGCTCTGGCGTGGTGATCCCCGGCACCGGCATCAGTATGCAGAACCGCGGCCACGGTTTTGTGCTGGAGCCGGGCCATGCCAACTGCGTCGCGCCCAACAAGCGCCCGCTGCACACCATCATCCCGGCCTTTGCGCTGGACAGCGACGGCCAGCCGCTGCTCTCCTTCGGGCTGATGGGCGGCCCGATGCAGGCGCAGGGGCACCTGCAACTGGCGCTGCGCATTATGCTCTACCGGCAGAACCCGCAAGCAGCGGTGGACGCGCCACGCTGGCGCGTGATCGGCGGCCGACGGGTGGCGGTGGAGTCCACCTTCGACCGCAACACCCTGGCGGCGCTGCGGGCGATGGGCCACCAGATTGAGGTGGAGGATCCGCTGCTCGGCTACAACTTTGGCGGCGCGCAGGTGATCCAGCGCCATCCGCAGGGGCACTACGTCGCCGCCAGCGAATCCCGCAAGGATGGGCAGGCGCTGGTCTTTTAATGTCAGGTACGGCCAGGGGACGGTGCATCCCCGGCCGTTTCATCCCGCGGCGAGATACCAACATTTTTGGCCCGCAGGCGATTTAATTTGTTCTGCGCAGCCAACGTTTGCAGCACGGCTGTCACCGTCTGTTTGATCTGTGCTCTCTCCGTGGCTTGGGCAGCCTGAAAAATCGGCCTGTTCCCTGACGTATTTACCGGCTTGTAGGCCAGACAGAATGAAATAAAGTGGGCCAGTGCCTCCTCCATGTTCTTTTCAAAAAAGGTTTGAAAATCCCGCTCGCTGGTACGAGCCAACACAAAGTAATCATTATCTTCCAGTCTGGTCGAATGCTGCTTGAATTTCTCAAACACCTCCTCCAGTGAGCTTGGCTTGGAAGGTTGGCGATGGATCTTGTCAAATTCTGTTTTTAGACCCGCATCTATTTTTTCCAAATCTTCGCGCCGCCATGACGTTGACGTATTGAACAGCCTGTCGTCGGCCTGATGCGCCGTGATATAGCACTGGATGATATCATCTGCCTTGGTGTTTTCATCCATTTCGCGCAGGAAAACCACGGCCCGGTTAAGTTGCTGGGGCGACAGGTGTTGGCTATGCTGCTTGACACTCTCGCAGACCCCTTTAACTATCTCCGCCTGGTTGTTGGCAAATCCCAGATTGATACGTTTCATGGCATTGGTAAAACTTTCACTGGCTTCATGACTCTGATAATAGGCATTGAGATAATCGGCCTCTCTTTTCAGCGCCTGCTCATCTATATAACCTGTGCTGACAATATCCGCCAGCGTCCGGTCAAAATCTTGGGTATCCTGATAATTGTAATTGGCCAGTAGCCCGTGCCACTGTAAATGTTTCTGCTCGAAATCCTCTAACTGATCGTCATCAGGCTGGGCATCAGTCTGCCGCCCATCGGTCGGGTCATACTGCAATAAATAGTCGTAATCAGGCACCGTGTCATCACTCTCCGCGCTATAGTGGCTCCAGGTAAAGAGCGCCAGACTTTGGAGTGCCCGCTCTTTTACCGGATGGCTATACTGTGTCAGCTTCGGATAAACCTGGTTGACGATATCATCTATTTTTTTCAGCGTCCGCATATTGTTAATGCCCAACTTAATGGTGTATTTCTTTAATTTTTCAAGATAGGATTCGGATCCAGAAAATACAACATCAGCACTGTAACTCGCTTCGGGGGAGAAACTGATCTCTTTATCGACTATTTTCTCACGGTACTTACGGTAATCCTCTAACCCCTCCTCGCCATCATTCAGCAGCATCAGAATATGGCAGTTCCGCTGCTCTTTTAATAAGGAGATAAGGCCCATCACATCACGTAAACTCAGGGATTGACCACGGCGCTCAATGTCATCAATGCAGATCACCACCCCCTCAATGCTCTGAAAAGCAACGCGCTCGACTATACGAGAGTAATTCTTTATGAAAGGAGTGTCTTTTGCAAAACTTACCAATTTATTCATTCTGTCCTTAATTTTTACTTTTTTACCCTCTTCAGCCATAGCCTCTAATTTTATCAAATCACTAAATAGATCAGCTTTAAGATCGTCTAACGAATTAATGCCAAACAATGAAACATATACATATTTCTTCTCTTTTAACTCTGGATATTCGCGCTTGGCTTTTTCCAGACACCTGTTCCACGTATAGGTTTTACCTACCCCCCAGGCACCTTTAATCGCCAATACCTTTATGCGGGTTGATACTAAAAATCCTTTAATTTCCGTTTCGATCGGCAACTCATCCATGCTTATCTCCTTGTCTGTTTACGCCATTATGAAATAGTTGGGCAATATCCGCACGTTACAACAGGTGAAAAATATTTGACAATAAACGCCTACAGGGATGCGCCTTTCTGTTATCCGCTTCTTTTTGCTGTAGGTTTAGAAAATAGCGCAAAACTGACAGTTGCGGTAAAGTGGATAGTTACGCCATTTTATTACTGGCCTACATGACATCATCGCCTTTACGATAAAATTTCGTGGCAACGCCACCGGCCAATCCTGTGACCCCCCTTCCACTTTTCACCGTAACTGCCTGCAACCTTTGTCATCGCACAAATTTTCTCCAACGGATGCTTTATAACTAAAACGCTGTTCCAAAACCTGCGCCCTTTGATATGGAGACGATTATGGCTACCCCACGTTTTTCCGGCGTCATCCCGCCGGTGCCCACTATCCTGAACGCTGATGAGCAACTCGACCGCCGCGGCATGGCGACACTGATTGACCATGTGATTGCTGGCGGCGTCAACGGGGTATTTTTCCTCGGCAGCGCTGGCGAGTTTGCCCACATGAGCACCGCGCTGCGCCATGAGGTGGCGGAGTTCTGCACCGATTACGTGGCGGGCCGCGTGCCGGTGCTGATTGGGGCTGCCCACCCCGGCACGGCGGAGACGCTGGCGCTGACCGAGCACGCCCACCGCTGCGGTGCGGATGGCGTGGTGGTGGTGAATCCTTATTACAATCCCCTGTCGGAGGAGAACCTCTGCCTGCACTACCAGACGCTGGCCGAGGCCTCGCCGCTGCCCATCCTGCTCTATAACTTCCCGGCCCTGACCGGCCAGAACCTGCCGGTATCCGTGATCAAGACGCTGGCCGAGCGCTGCCCAAACATTGTCGGGCTGAAGGACACGGTGGACACCTTGAGCCATATCCGCGAGACCATTCAGGCGGTGAAACCGGTGCGGCCTGATTTCGCGGTATTCGCTGGTTATGATGAGTACCTGTTCGGCACCCTGATTCTGGGCGGCGATGGCTGCATCCCGGCCAGCGCCAACTTCGCGCCGGAGCTGACCTGCGGTATCTACCGCGCCTGGCAATCCCAATCCTGGGAGACGCTGATCGGCCTGCAACAGCGCCTCTCCTTTATTCCGCCGCTCTACAGTCTGGATACGCCTTTCTATAACGTGGTGAAGGAGGCGATCCGCCTGACAGGTGTGGAGATCCCGGTGCACTCGTTGCGCCCGGCCCAGCCGCTCAGTGCTGAGAAGCGCGATATTGTGAGGGAGGTATTGCGGCAGAGCGGTGTATTAAGTTGATTTTGCGGGCGTCCTGCCCGCTCACCCGGTTTGTTTATGTCTTTTTCTGCTTTGGCTTTTGTGTTGAGCTGGGGCTTCGCTTAGGTCGGAGCAGGGTTCAGGCACTCGTGGGTGCCTGTAGCTTCGCTGGAGCCGGAGAAGGGTTTCGGGCATGGCGGGTGCCTGTGGCCGCGTCAGGCCGGAGAAGGGTTTCGGACATGGCGGGTGCCTGTGGCCGCGTCAGGCCGGAGAAGGGTTTCGGACATGGCGGGTGCCTGTGGCCGCGTCAGGCCGGAGAAGGGTTTCGGTTGTTTGGGTTCCTTTTTCTACCTCGGCCTCGGAGCCTCAACCGAGCAGGGCCTGCCGGCGCGCCGGCCCTGCACCCGCGCGCGTTGAGGGGAATGGCTAATCATTGCCCGCTCTCGCGGGTGACCCTCGCTGCGTCTCCGGGCTTGCGGGCCGGCCCAGACGCGCTCCCGGCGCGGCTGGCCCTTTCGCGGGCGTCCTGCCCGCTCACCCGGCCCTGCGACTCCACTCGGCAATGATTTAACGCCCCCACCTCCTCTGCGCGCTGTAGGTATGTGAGGAAATAGTTGGGGGAGTTTTATTTTTGGAAGGTGGAATGCATTGGCTGTGGAGCTGATTGTATTTTTTGTCTACGACAGACCTTAAACACCATATATCCAGCCGAATAAAACCCAAAACCTTTTAAATAGAAATAATTCCCCCATATTCCGCCCCAACTCTTTCCTCACATAGCCGAGAATTTGCAGAGGAGGTGGGGGCGTTTAATTATTGCCGACGGAGGATTCCGGGCCGGGTGAGCGCACAGGGATGTGCGCGAAAGTGGCAGTCGCGCTGGGAGCGCGTCTGCCGCGGCCCGACAGCCCGGAAGCTGACGGAGGGAACCCGCGGTAGCGGGCAATAATTAGCCATTCCACCCCAACGCGCGCGGGTGCAGGGCCGGCGCGCCGGCAGGCCCTGCTCGGTTGAGGCTCGGGAGCCGAAGCAGAAAAAAGAATCCGAACAACCGAAACCCTTCTCCGGCCCCAACGAGGCCAAATATATCCACGAAAGCCAAAGCAGAAAAAGATACAGGCAAACCGAAGGTTAACACGCCCGCGTGGTGCAGGGCCGGCGCGCCGGCAGGCCCTGCTCGGTTGAGGCGCAGGCGTACAGGTAGACAAATGAATCCGAACAACCGAAACCCTGCTCCGACCTAACGGAGCCACAGGCACCCAAGAGTGCCTGAAACCTTTCCCTAAAAAGGGGCCTTGTCAGCCCCCCACTGACTCAAAACTCCACATTAACCCCCACCTGCACGCTGCGCCCTGGCTGCACCGAGAGCGCTTGGTTGTACTGATCCTGCAACCCGGTGTCGGTCAGGGTGCGGCTGCTCAGGTAGTCCCAGTACTTGCGATCGGTCAGGTTGTAGATGCCGCCGCTCAGCTTCACGTTGCTTGCCACCTGCCAGTAGGCGGTCAGATCCACCAGCGCGTAGCCGGGAATGCGCTGGTAGGTGGTGTTGCTGTCGGTGATGGCCGTGCCGGTGTTGGCGTAGCTCTGGCGGCTGGTGGCGACGGCGCGCTTGCCCTTCACCAGCGTGGTGGTCACCGCCCCGCCCCATGCGCGATCGGGCGCGTCCCAGCTCAGGCCAAGGATCGCCTTCATCGGCGGTACGCTGTCCAGATCGACGTAACGATCGCCCAGATAGCTCGACTTCGACTGGCCTTTGCTGTAGCCCCAGCCAAGGGTCGCGCCCAGTCCGCGCAGATCGTCAAACCAAGTGCCGAAACGGATCTTGCTGACAAACTCCGCGCCATAGATATAGGCCTTGTCGCGGTTCTCCTCTTTATAGACGGTATAGATATTGCCCGGCACCGTGGCAAATACCTCCGGGCTGGTAGCGCGGGAGTAGCGCGTCTCGGCAATGAAGTTCTTATAACTGTTGTAGAACAGCGCGCCATTGATGCTCACGCCCGGCACCGCCTCGCCCTTGATCCCCCACTCGAGGTTGTTGCTGGTCTCGGTCTTCAGATCGGGGCTGCCAATCAGCGCGTACTGCGCCGGGCCAGCGTAGTTGGAACCCAGATTCCAGCTACCATAGAGCTGGCTGGCGTTGGGGAACTGCGCGCCGCGCTTGTATTGCAGGTAGGTGTCCAGCGTCGGCGTCAGGCTGTAGATCAGGCTCAGGGAGGGGAGCACCTGGGCATCGCTGTTGGTGCCGCCATACAGTGCGGCCACCTCGCCCTCATCCAGCACCGCGCTGTTGGCGGTCAGCGACGAGAGATTCTGCGCCTTGGTATTCTGGTAGGCGTAACGCACGCCCGGCACCAGCGCCAGTTCATGGCCGGCCAGATCGAAGGTGATGCGATCCTCGGCAAAGGCACCAAACGCCCAAGTGCGGCTGTCTGCTTCCGGCTGCATGATCGCTGCCCAGCTGTTCTGCACCGGATCCTGACTAAACGGGCGCTCGGTCTTGCTGGTTTTGCCGTTCAGCCCCCAGCGCAGCGCATGGCGGCCAATCGCTTTCTCCATCTGCGTGTCCAGCCCATAGGTGGTCACGTCATAGCTGGAGAGCACGCGCTGCGCCGCGGCGGCGCTGGTGGGCATCAGGGTATTGTCGTGGGCCTGCGTGGCCTGCCGGTAGATCTGCGTATCCACCCGATCCACCAGCAGGTTATCCGCTGGCACCCAGGTATCGCGCAGGCTGAGGCCAAGGCGGCGCGTCTCGCTGGTCTGGTGGGCAGTGCCCAGAATGCTGCTGCCCGTATCGCTCCAGCTGTCATACTGGCTGTGGCGGGTCTTGTGGTAGTAATCAATGGTGCCGGAGAGGCGGTGCGCCTCGGTGGCGAGCCAGGAGCCGGAGGCCTGCACGGCGGTGGAGTGCCAGTTCTCCGGGTAGCTCTGGATCTCGCCGCTGTTATTGCGCGTCTCCTGACCGTCGCGGCGGCTGATCACCAGCATCCCTTGCAGATCCGTGTCGCCACCGGCCAGCGTCAGGCCGTTGTGCCAACTGCGGTCGGCGGAGTCATAGTCGCTCTGGTAACCGACATAGTGCGTCTTGCCGGGGCGCAGATAGTGGTCGGCGGATTTCGGGCTGAAAGAGACCACGCCGCCAAGGGTGTTGTTGGCGACATCCACGTCAGTGGCACCGGAGGCGATCTCCACCTGCTGGTACATGTAGGGATCGAGATAGTCGCGACCAATGCCGAAGGTGTTCAGCCCGGCGCGCCCGGCGTAGCTGCGGCCGGTGGCCTGCGGCATCTCCATGCCATCGACGTCGATGCCGACGCGGTTGGACTCCAGCCCACGGATGTTGTAACCGGTGTAGCCAGCGCGGTCAAAACCGCTCTTGCCGGAGGTGCCGCCGCCCGCGGAACCGGTGGCGCCCACCAGCGGCTGGTAGCGCATAATGGTGCCGAAATTGTTGCCGCCCTGCTGCTGCAACGCCTCGGCGCTGAGGGTGGTTTTGCTGCCCGCCTCGCTCTCCACCTTCGGTGACAGCACCGTCAACTGCTCGCCCTCGTTGGCGCTGGCACTCTCCGTCGCACCCTGTGCGCTCATGCTGCCCAGCAGGCTGGCAATCGCCAAACTGAGGGCGGTTTTTCTGGTATTGAAAGACATCATTAACCTTCACATCAATGTATTGGAATAATTGCCTTGCCGGGCGAACCGCGTAAAAAGGGTATACGAAGCCCGCCCCGGCGAAGGGGTGCGTTATAGGTACATCATGGTTACTGCGACATTAGGGGTTCAGGAACAGCACCGGCGAATCCCCCACCGGGTGGCGGCCCATCGTCAACTCCGCCTGATAGCATTGCGCCAGCCGATTGGCCTCCAGCACCTGGGCCGGGTGGCCGTGCGCCACCCGCTGCCCCTGCGCCAGCAAAAAGAGTTCATCTGACCAGAGCGCCGCCAAATTGAGATCGTGCAGCACGCAACAGACCGTCAGCGGGTAGCGCTGCGTCAACTGCCGGAGCAGGCGCAACAGGTGCTGTTGGTGATGCAGATCGAGCGCCGAGGTCGGTTCATCCAGAAACAGCATCCCCTGCGGCCCCGCCGGGTGCCAGAGCTGCGCCAGCGTCTGGGCGATGCGTACCCGCTGCTGCTCGCCGCCGGAGAGCTGGCGGTAGCGGCGGCCAGCCAGCCGGTCGCAGCCGGTCAGCGCCATCACCTCTTCTACCACCGCCATGCTGCCGCGCACCGGCCAGGGTGCGCGTCCCATCTGGATCACCTCGTGCACCGCAAAATCAAACGCCAGTTGGCTCTGCTGGCGCATCACCGCCCGTTTGCGTGACAGCGCCGCCAGTGGCCACTCGCCAAGCGGCGTGCCCTCCAGCAGGCAGACACCGGCGGAGGGCGACAGGTAGCCGCCCAGCAATCGCAGCAACGTAGACTTGCCCGCGCCGTTGGGGCCGATCAGCGAGATCATTTTCCCGGCATCAAACGACAGTGAGATCCCGGTGATCAGATCCCGCCCCCGCGCGCGGTAGTGCAGATCGCGGGCGCACAGCAGCGGCTCAGCCATGATCGTCTCCCCGGCGGCGCAGCATCAGCCACAAAAACCACGGCGCACCCAGCAGGCTGGTGATCAGCCCGACCGGCATCTCCGCTGGCGCGACGGCGGTGCGTGCCAGCGTATCGGCCAGCAGCAGCAAAATTGCGCCCAGCAGCGCCGAGGCGGGCAACAGCGCGCGGTGATCCGCCCCGAGCGCCAGCCGCGCCAGATGCGGCACCACCAGCCCGATAAAGCCGATGATGCCGCTGGCGGCCACCGCCGCCGCCGTCAGCAGGGCGCTGAGGATCAGCAGCCAGCCCTGGGTCTGCCGCACCGGCACGCCAAGGTAGTGTGCCTCTTCATCGCCCAGTTGCAGCAGGTTGAGCCGCCGGGCACAAAACTGGATGCCACAGGCCGCCGGAATGACCAGCGTCGCCACCGCCAGCAGCAGCGGCCACTGCGCCTGCCCCAGACTGCCCATCCCCCAGAGCGACAGCTGGCGCAACTGCTGGTCACTGCTCAGCCACGAAAGCAGTCCGGTGAGCGCCCCCGCCAGCACATTAATGGCAATCCCCACCAGCAGCAGCCGCGCGACCGGCTGCCGTCCGCCCTGACAGAGCAAAAAGATGACCAGCGTCACCAGCAGGCTGCCAGCGAAGGCCGCCAGCGCCGGGGCGTAGAGCGCTACCATGCCGCTGAGCGGCAACGGCAGCAGGATGCTGAGCGCTACCGCCAGCGCCGCGCCGCTGCTCACCCCCAACAAACCGGGATCAGCCAGTGCGTTGCGGAACAGCCCCTGCATCACCGCACCGGAGAGCGCCAGTGCCAGCCCGACCAGCACCGCCAGCAGCACGCGCGGCAGGCGGATCTCAAACCAGATGCGCCACAGCCCCGGCGACTGCTGGCGTTGCCAGGGCAGTGACAGCGGCAGGCGCAGCGCGCCGTAGTGCGCGGCCAGCAGCGTCAGCCCGGCGAGCAGCGCCAGCAGTAGCCAAAGCCAGCGCGCCGGAAAGGCGGCGCGACTCACCGTAGCGCCTCGGCCACCGCGCGCAGTTGGCGCACGGCCGCTGGCGTCTGTGGGCCAAAGCCGAGCAGCGCCATGTCATCCTGTACCAGCAGCCGCTTCGCCTGCCCCGCCGGGGTCATCGACAGCCCCGGCAGTGCCCAGATCTGATCCTGCCCGCCGAGGGTGCGCACGCCATCGGTGGTCACCAACACCAGATCCGGCGCGGCGGCGATCACCCCCTCCGCCGACAGCGGCTTGTAGCCCTCGATGCCCTGCATCGCATTGCGCAGCCCGGCGGCCTGCAACACCCGGTCGGCGGCGGTGTGCTCGCCAGCAACCAGCGTGCTCATGCCGCCGTGGCTCATGATGAACAGCACCCGCACCGGCAGGGCGCGGTAGTGCATCTGCGCCAGCTGCCCGCGCAACTGGTCGCTGAGCACCTGCCCTTGCGCCTCACGGTGCAGCGCCTGTGCCACCGCCTCCACCTTATCGGGGATCGCCGCCAGGCTCTCCGCCTCTGGCACCGTCACCACCGTCACGCCGCTGCGCTTGAGTTGCTCAAACACCAGCGCCGGTGAGGCGGCCGCGCTCGCCAGCACCAGCGAGGGCTGCATCGCCAAAATGCCCTCGGCATTCAGCCGCCGCATGTAGCCGATGTCCGGCAGCGCGGTGGCCGCCGGCGGTTGGGTGCTGGTGCTGTCACGCGCCACCAGATCCGGCGCCGCACCCAGCGCATAGGCGATCTCCGTGACGTCGCCACCCACCGTCACCACCCGCGGCGCAGCCGATACGCCGCTGGCCAGCAGCAGCGCACACCACAGCAGCCGCCTCATGCCACTGCCCCGGCCGGTTTCACCAGCTGCGCCAGTTGCTCGCGCCAGACAGCCTGCTCCGGCTCCCCCTCATGGCGCTGGCCATACAGCTGGGCGATCTGGGTGCCGTCGGCCGCGAACAGCTCAAGGCTGGTGACCATGCCATCCGCCGTCGGCTTGCGCGTGATCCAACTCTCGGCAATCTGCTGATCCTGTAGATGGAGGGTGAAGTGCGGGTTGAAGACATTTAGCCAGCCATGCATCGGCGTCACCTCGTGGATCGCGCCGGTGAAGATCTGCACCACGCCGCGATTGCCGACGAAGATCATGATCTCATTGCCACGCTGCTGCGCCGCCGTCAGCAACTGCGCCAGCGCGCGGTTATCCACCTGCTGGGCAAGATCCGCGGGCACCGCGCGGAACGCCTGCTGACGGGTCAACTGGTACTTTTTCAGCAGCACAAAGAACTGGTGGACGTTGGTCATGCCGCGCCAGCCAACTTCAAAGCCGGTGAGATCCGCTTCGCCGCTGGCCGGCGACACCGGTGCGTCCAGCGCCAGCGGCGGGTTGTCCGGGGAGGTAAACTGCGCCACCAGCGCCTGCCAGGCGGCAAGGTCGGTATGGGGCGTGGCGTAGATTTTCAGCACCGCATCACCGTGCGTGTCAAAAATTTGCAGGCTGCGGCGCACGCCTTGCGGGTGCGCCTCCTCCAGCGCAAAGGCGCTCTGCCACTGGCCGGTGAACAGGCGCAAATCCAGCGCGCGCGGGTTGAGCACCAGCCCGCCGTGCGGCGTCAGCGTCAGGTTGCGGTAGTGGCCGATCTGCTCATGCACCGCGTAGGCGTTACGGGCGAGGGTTTTGGTCTCCCCCACCGTCTCCAGCGCCGCCAGCAGTGTCGGGGGAGCCAGCGCCAACCGCACAGCGTCATGGCCGACGCGCGCCGCCGTCAGTTCGGCCTCACTCACGCCCATTTGGTGGGCCAGATCCCGCGCATAGAGGCGCGGCTGGGCATGTTTCAGGGTCAGGAATTGCGTGTAATAGTCAGCCACGTGAGCCTCCGGCCAAAAGGGGACACCCCGCCGCCACGGCAGGGGCAAGAATTTTTCGGCATTATAGACCACAATTCAAATTGAATGTAAATGATATTTATTATCATTAAGATTTGGAGGGTATCCTAATCCCCTGTTTTGGTAGGTTTATTTCCACTGGCTTCTGCACAAGGGGGCGGCAGGTCGCTGGAGAGGGCCAGCCTGGAGCGGCAGGCAAGCCCGGAGGAAGGGAGCGCACTTTCAGATAATAATACAAATAGAAATCATTATTATTTTCCATCAGACTTTATTACACTGCCTGCACAACGCCGCGCCCTGTGGGTTGCGGGAGAGGCTGAACAACTGATTTGTGGTGCCGCGCGTGACAATGCAGACAATCCTGGACTCCTTTGCTGATGGCCCGCTTGACTGGGTCAGGCCCATGTTCATCCCCTACGCCGGGCAAGCCGGTGCGGTGTCGGCCACGCAACTGCTGACGCCAGAGGGCGCGCAGGCCGTGATGGCCAGCTACCTGGCGGCCCATCCAGCCAGCGAGCAGCGCGCGCGCGTCTCCATGTGGTCACAGTGGTACTTCGCCCGTTTGCTGCCGGTCTGGGTGATCATCAATCTCGCCCGCGACTGGCAACTGCCGATTGAGGCCAGCCACATTTGGTTTGAGCTGAATGAGCAGGGGCTGCCGCTGCAATTCATGCTGGCTGGCGATGGCGAGCCGGTGGCGGAGCCGGATCCGCTGGCCCGCTTTGATGGCATGGTGCAGCACATCGCGCCGCTCTGCCGCATCATGGCGGAGATGGCGGGCCTGAAACCGGGCATCTTCTGGAACAACGCCGCAGTGCGCATCCACTGGGGCATTGAGCAGGCGCAGTTGGTTAACGCCGATGTGCACGCCGGTGAGGCGCTGCTCGCGGCCCGTGAGCTGTGTGACGGCAGTAAAAATCCGCTGTGTGACCCGATGCGCCATGAGATCCCCACCGATGCCACCAGCCCGCGCTACCGCCGCCAGTGCTGCCTGCGCTACGAGCTGTGCGACCATGAAATGTGTCCCTCCTGCCCGCTGTTGCAGGCGGAGAAGCGCCGCCGGCCGGGCGCAAAAAGCGTTATCCTTCAGGCCGCTGCGAAAGCGCACTAAGTTATATAGAAAAATGATTTGATCTCGTGTGGTTATAACGATAAATATTGGGTGGTGCCCGCCGGAACCTGACCGCGGGATGACCCTGACCACGAGGTAACGATCATGAATACGAGCACCCCTGCCCGCGTCTCTGCGTCGTTGAAAGAGGCTGCTGGCCTGCTAAGCGCCAGCCTGCGTTCCATGCTGCTCTCCCCGGTCTCCCAGACCTGGGGCACCCTGACTGGCCGTCAGACCCCGTTGGCCGCCCGCATTGTCCGGCGCTATGCCCTGCCCTCCACCCGCACCTTTAGCGTCGCGGAAGGGTTCTTCGGCTTTATCCCGATTGAGTCCTTTGAGAGTGAGCGCTATATCCTGGAGGTCACGCACGATACGCAGACCTATCAGGTGGAGGTGCCGCACCAGCTGTTTCTAAGCAGCCGCATCGGGGACATCGTTGAGGTGCATACCCATTAACCGGTCAGCCGCATAAAAAAGCCCCATCAGAAAACTGATGGGGCTTTTTTCATCTACTCGCTGGATCGTTCAACCGAGCGGGGTTTACAGGGATCAGAAGTGGTAGCGGTAATTGACCATCAGCCCGGTATCGCGCAGGCCATCCTCCTGCCAGTGGTAGGCATCCGCACTCAGCGCCGCCTTTTTACTCTGGTACTTCACGCCGACCTGCGCCAGCCCGTTAACGCCGCCGCCTTTCTGGCCATCCTCCACGCGGAAGCGCTGACCGGCCGCGCCCTGCAACGAGGCGGTGCGTTCACCCTGCTGGTAACTCAGGTTCGGGCCGCCCTCCAGCGTGGCGGTGGCCGCCCAGCCATTGTCACCGGCGTAGGTCAGTTTCAGGCCAGCCACGGCGTCCACGGCCGTCTCTTCAACGCCTGACATGCGCAGGTTAAAGTCACCGGCCCCGCGTTCGTTGTAGCCCTCTTCAGTAGTGTGGCGCAGCTTCATGCCGGCAAACGGCGTCAGCGTCAGCCCCTTCTGTGGGGTGTAGCTCTTCGCCATCTCGCTGCGGAACTCCAGGTACTGCTGGTTATTGTCGCTGTCCGCCACGCGGTTAACATTGCCGTACTGCACCTGCCGGTTGCTGTCGAGGTTGTGGATGTCATAGCGCAACGCATTGTTCCAGCGTAGCCCGCTCTCTGTCAGCGGCAGACTGTGCTGCACACCAAAGAACTGGCTGTAGCCGCCGGTCACGCCGTTGTCACCGGCGGTGCTGACATCGCCGTCACCATCGAGCCGCGCAATGCCGTACTCCAGCGAAAGCGTCTGGTGGTTACTGAGCGCGAACTGCTGGCGCAGCGCCATCATGTCATAACGGGTGTCGTTGCCCAGTTCACTGCGCTGGTCACCCTTCGCCACCACGTTAAACGCCAGTCCGTTGCCCATAGTTGGTGCGGTGTCGGCCAGCATCTCGAAGCGGTTGCCCAGCACGCGGGCATCCCGTGCCACGCTTTTCGCCTGACTGCCGGAGATTTGCCGTAGCGCGCTGTTGAGTTCAGCGGTGCTCTTCAGATTCAGGCTGGTGAACAGGTCATTGTTGGTGTAGGCCGCATCCAGTGCGTTAGCCACGCTGGACACGCTGTCGTCACTCACCACGTCCGCGTAGGCGTTTTTGGTCATGGTGACGTCCACGTTGCCGCTGTCGTCTTTCTGGCCTTCGGCGCTCCACACCACGCTGGTGGAAGTGATGTTCTGCTCGCCGCTGATGTTGGCACCGACAAACACGTCCTCAAAGGTCTGAGTCGTCGCGGCGCTGCCCTGCGTAAAGCCGGTATCAATCGATACGTCGCCCAGCGCCACGTTGCTGGCGGTCAGCGTCCCGGCGGTGCCGTCGGCGTTGGTGCCGATGGTGTACTGGTTCAGCGTGCTGGCGGCCGTCGGGTCAGTCGGCAGGGTGTAGTTGGCGTAGTGCACCTCGCTCTTGTCGTCAGTGTTGCCATTGACGCCAGCAATCTGCACGTCGCTCTCTTTCACCAGCCCACTGCCCGTACCCTCCAGATTGACCGTGCCATTGTTAACGATGCGGCCGTTGTCGCCCAGCTGGCTGAAGGCGTAGGAGTCTGAAGCGTAGATATTGATGGTGCCGTTGTTCTCCAGCACCGCGTTCGCGGTGGCGTTGGCGTCCAGTTGCATCGCTACCATGCCGCTGTCAGTGGTGCCTTCAGTGCCGAGGTTGATGGTGCCGTTATTTATAAGCTGGGCACTGCTGCTGCCTTTCATAGCGACGGTGTTGCTGCCGCTGATGTTCATCACGCCGTCGTTGATTGCCACGGTGTTGCTGTTTTTCATATACACGGCGGTGCCGTTGGTGCCGTTATAGTTCACCTCGCCGGTGGCGCCGCTGTAGCCGTTCAGGCCGTCGCCCTGATTCCAGAAGGTCGAGGGATTGGCATGGTCAGCTATCGATCCCACCAGCACGCTGCTGCCGGTCTGGTTGAGGGTGCCATTGTTAATGATGTTGCTGTCGCCGTTCTTGCCGATCCGCAACACAACATGGTCTTTCTTGGTATCGGTGCTGATCATGGTGCCGCTGTTTTTGAACACCGAGCCACTCTCAATCGTCATGTAGCGCTGGTTAGCGATGGTAAGGGTGCCGTCCACGGCATTGTTTAACACGCTATTGTTACGTACCCCGAAGTCTTTGTTGTTAGTAGCGTTCCAGTTGCCGTGGTTGGTCAGGGTGCTGTTAACGGCCACGACCCCATTCTGGATGGTGCCGCCGGCATTATTGATAACCGTCCCGTCGGTGATCGAGGGTTGGGCACCGTTGATCACGCCGCTGTTATTGACGGTACCGCCAGTGGTGACGGAGAGAGTGGCGACGGTGCCCGCATTATTGACGGTGCCGTTGCTGGTGACGGAGAGAGTAGCGGCGGTACCCGCATTATTAAAGACGCCCTGATTTTCAATAAACAGCGGCGCGGTAATAGTGGCGCCGCTCTCATTGTCCAGCGTGCCCCAGACGCTCAACCCGCTGCCTTCGACGGTGCCGGTATTGCTGACGGTCGAACCGGTGTAGACCAGCGCATTTTGTGTCAACGTGGTGGTGCCGCTCAGCACGGTGCCATCAGCCAACTCCAGTGAGACCAGCGTGCTGCTGTTGTCGGCGCTGTCCGGTACGCCATCGCCGACGTTGATCTGGCCGCGGTTGATGATGAGGTTGTTGGCATTGCCGTCGCTGTAGAACGCCTGACCATTTTCGGCGTTGATGTTGATCACGCCAGTGGTGTCATTAATGGCGATGCCGCCCTTATACACCGCCATGCCCACCAGCGGTTGGCCCGGCTGGGCATTTTCATTGCTCTCCAGGTTGATGGTGCCCTGATTAATGACCTGATTAGAACGGCCAAAGGCCACCATACCGGCCCCGGCGTTATACACCGTGATCACGCCGCCCTGATGGTTGGTGGCAATGGCATTATTATTATGGCTGCCTATGTAATAATCTGTGCCAGCGTACATGCCGACGGCAAAGTCTTTAGCCGAGTCAGAGGGGATGTTAGCCGCCATCTGCGTGGTATCGGCCGCATCTTTCCACAGCGCATCGGTGGTGAGGGTGCCAAAGTTGTCTGCGGTGCCGTTATCAACCGCATTCATCGCGACACCGCGGCCATACACCTCCAGCGTACCGTTGGCCATATTGGTTGCAGAGGCGCCAACCGATGCCGTCATTAACTGGATCCCCATCACCGTATTATTTGACCAGTATGGGGAGAGCATTGCTAAGGTATCGGTGAAGTTAAAAAGGCTATCCTGGTTCATGACCCGGCCTGTCATGTCCCCTTCATTAACGGCGGTAGCCCCATTATTGGCATGCATACCGAAGGAAGAAGCGCTCGTGCCGGCTGCGGTGCTGGTACGCCGGATCTCCATGCTGCCCTGATTATCTATCTGAGTATTTTCACCCTCGCCGTAGGCCAGCGTCATATTCTCCACCTGAACACTGCCCTGATTGATCAGGCTGCTCCCCGAAAAGAGTTTAATCAGGCCGTTGTCTTCATAAAGATAGTTATTGATGCTGGTGATACCAGTGGTATTCAGGCTGGCGCCTTCGGCAATCTCCAGTTGGCCGCCATTAGAGAGCGCAAAGCCAACAAAGTTGACCGGGAAGTCGCCTTCTATCGTGCTGTCCCCCTGTAGGGAGAGGGTAGAGGCGCCATCAATGGTGATGGCCGCGGCTGGGCCATATCCCTTACGTTGTTCGGCAATCGCATCACCGGCCGCCGTATCCGCGATCTGATCCGTTTCCCCGGTGAGCTGTAGGCCCTGCTGCAACTCCACGCGGTTGCCGTCACCGCTGATGGTCACGCCGGAAATAGTCTCCTGTGAACCCTTCTCTTCAGAATATATGAAGGGCGCAACTTCCGTATCCACCACCACCTGCAAGTGGCCGTCCAGCACCACCGTATTGTTGCTGCCGCTGACGTCAATGCCGGTGGAAGCGGTATAAAAATTGTCGGCCGCCAGCGGCGAGGACTGATCTTTGTCCACCCGCATATCGCCGGTCAGGATCACCTGATTGGACTCGCCCGCCACCTGCACGCCGGTGGCCTGCTGGCCGATCACGTCGATATTGTCAGCGCTCAGGTTGACGGTGTTGTTTTGCCCGCTGACGCTGATACCGGTGGCAAAATCGCCCACCACCATATCGCCGCGCTGGTTCAAAGTATTGCTGTCGCCGGTGACCGCAATGCCAGTGCCGCCGTTGCTGAGCGTGGCGTCACCGTCAGTATTCAGGGTGTTGCCATTGCCTGTTACCTCTACGCCGGTGGAGCCATTGCCATCCACCACGATTGGGCCGAGGGTATTCAGGGTATTATCGTTACCGCTGATGCTCAGGCCGGTGCCGCCAGCCTGCCCGCCGGTAGTGGCGTTGCTGTTGATGGTGTAGCCGTCCAGCGCCAGTTGCGTGCCGATGTCGCCTTCGCCAACGCCGATGCTGTCTTCATTAATATCGATGACCTTGCTGACATCATCGCCATCATCATCGCCACCGTCGTCACCGTTATCGCCATTATCATCGCCGCCGTCGTCGCTGCCATTATCTGCGCTGGAGACGGGATGACTGTTGTTGTCATCGGCCACGATAAAGCCCACCGCCAATGCGGCGGCCACCGCACCACCGGCGATCCAGCTCCACTCCTCCTGTGAAAGCGCGGTCGGGGTCAAACAGGCGTCGGGCAGGGCATCACGCTGCTCTTGAGTGAGCTGGTTAATATTGGTCGGGCACTTCAGGGAAGTTTTATCTTCGGGGGTATCAGCGGCAAAACTATTATTGCTGATAGCGAGGGCAATACAGAGTGAGAGAAGTTTTTTACGTTGCATGATTCACCTTCAAGATTATTTTGACGAGTCATTTCCCTGGCTTGGGGAAGCCAGTGTGTAATTCCATTTCGAAAGTACGTAAAAGCAAAAAGTTATAGCGTTGTTATTACTGGGGGTCACTGGAAAATTTGAAGAGAAATTATATCAATCGATAGTAAATGTCCCGGCGTGGCGAAAATAAACCCACACCCCGTTATGGGGCTGCGGGCGACACAAATAAAAAACAGTAAGTTAGCCGGAAGGGAATTTTAATTAAAATTTGCTTAATCTTTCATTAATCCCAAATTGATCACTGCAACTAATATTTTATGGTTTAACTATTCATTAAATAGCTATTTAACAAAGCTGAAAACAAGCGACCCATTGGGAAATAATATCGTGGTATATCCCGCTTCAGCGCCAGCGGTTTTTACGGCATAAAAAAGCCCCATCAGGGAATGGATGGGGCTGTTGTCATCTATTTTCCGGATCGTTCACACGATCATTTACTTAACCGAACGGTATTTTTTATCGTTGGGAGGGCCGTTGGCCGCGTTTTTGCGCGTACATCAGCGCATCGGCCTCCGCCAGCAGGCGGCCTATCTCCACCGGATCGCGCCCGTTGTAATCAATCTGCCCGACGCTGTAGCGCAGCGGGTAACCGCGGCCATCGCGCTGATTGTGCTCACCCACCTTCCCCTCCAGCCGCGCCAGCGCGTGCTGCGTCTCTTCGGCGCTGGCATTGGTCAGCAGCACCGCGAACTCATCACCGCCCAGCCTGCCCACCACGTCGCTGTTGCGCAGGCTGCACTGGATCAGGCGGGCGAAGTCGCGCAGCGCGCGGTCGCCCTCCGCGTGGCCGAGGTTGTCATTGATCGCCTTGAACTCATTCATGTCAAAGAACAGCAACGACGCCGGCAGCCCAAGGCGCTGGCACACCCCCAGCGCGTGCTGGGCCAATGCCTCAAAGCCGCGCCGGTTGGAGATCTGGGTCAGCGCGTCCATGGTCGCCAGCTGCATGGCGCTGATCTCCTGCTCTGCCATGCAGGCCAGATCGGTCAGCAGTTGCCGATCCTCCTCAGTCAGGTGGCGCGGCACGGTGTCAATCAGGCAAAGGGTGCCGAGCTTGACGCCATCCGTCACCACCAGCGGGCAGCCAGCGTAGAAGCGGATGTTCGGCTCGCCGGTGACCAGCGGGTTGTCGTGGAAGCGGAGATCCTCCTGCGCGTCCGGCACCTCCATGATCTCATTGCCAAGGATGGCGTGGCCGCAGAACGAGATGTCGCGCGGCGTCTCCTGCACCTCCAGCCCCTGGCAGGATTTGAACCACTGGCGGTTCATGTCCACCAGCGACACCAGCGCAATCGGCACGTTGAACAGCCGCCGGGCCAGACGCGTCAGGCGGTCAAAGCGCTCTTCGGGCAGGGTATCAAGGATATTGTAAGCACGGAGGGTGGCGAGACGGTGGAGCTCATCAGACGGTTGGTCAGGCAATTGCATGGACACTCTCATTCCTGGTGGCGCCAAGGCGGCGAAAATAGCGGAAATTTCTGTTATATCAGAAAGGCTAACGCATCATGGCGCGAAAAGAAAGCGAGGAGAACGCGAGGGGCTGGCTGGGCCGTCCCCGCCTGTCCGCCTCCGGCATTGCACCGGCGGCGGAAGGGCTACGACGGAGTGGGCGGGATTACGCCCGGAGGGAATTCATATCAATCACAAAGCGGTATTTCACATCGCCACGGCTCATGCGGGTGAAGGCCTGCTCAATATTGTCGATGCTAATCACTTCGACATCAGCCGTGATGCCATGTTCCCCACAAAAATCGAGCATCTCTTGGGTTTCACGGATGCTGCCGATGGAGGTGCCGGCAATACTGAGGCGCTTGAACACCATCGGGGTGATTTCGGGCGCGGCGTGCGGGCTGTCCGGGATGCCGACCAGGATCAGGCTGCCGTTGCTTTTTAGCGTCGCCAGATAGGGGTTGAGGTCATGGGGCGCCGCCACGCAGTTGAGGATCAGGTCGAGGCTGTTCGCCACCGCCGCCATCTGTTCGGCGTCACGGGAGATGACCACCTGTTTCGCGCCGAGGCGCAGGGCATCCTCACCCTTGTGGGGAGAGGTGGTGAACAGCACTACCTCTGCGCCCATCGCGGTCGCCAGCTTGACCGCCATGTGGCCGAGACCACCGAGGCCGACCACGCCAACGCGCTGGCCGGGCCGCACGTTCCAGTGTTTCAGCGGTGACCAGGTGGTGACGCCAGCGCAGAGCAGCGGCGCGACAGCGGCCGCGTCGAGGTGCTCCGGTACGCTGACCACAAAATTCTGGCTCACCACGATGTCATTGGCGTAGCCACCAAAGGTGGTGCCGCCAAGGATCTTCTCTTCGCCGTTATAGGTGGCGGTGAAGCCCGCGTCGCAATACTGCTCCTCGCCCTCGCGGCACTGCCCGCACTGGCCGCAGGAGTCCACCATCACGCCGACGCCGACGCGCTGGCCGATCTGGAAACGGCTAACGTTCGCGCCCGCATGGGTGACGCGGCCGACAATCTCATGGCCCGGCACCAGCGGGTAGCGGCTCATGTTCCACTCATTGCGCGCCATGTGCAGATCGGAGTGGCACACGCCACAAAACTCGATCTCAATGCGCACATCATCTGCGCCTACCGGGCGGCGGTCAAAATGAAAAGGCGCCAGCGGCGCGTCAGCCGACTGGGCGGCATAGCCATAAGATGTTTTCATTGGAATCCCCTTTTTGAAGGGGGCGAACCCTAAACCCTCATGCCGGGTACATCAAGTTTTCACCCGGCAGAAATGTAGCAAAATGTGGCAAAGTTCAGACGTCCAGACTGCCGGCCTGACAGAAGGCCGATTTTCCCACAGCCACCGGCTCACCCGCGCTGCGCGTAAACCTCCACCCGACACCGGGCGGATGAAGAAAGCGCCATCGCTGTTACATCGCGTTACAACCCTGCCTTTAAAATCATCAATCTCGTGCTGCTTTTGCCTTATTTTTCAACGGGCCGAACGGAAGGAGAGAGGAATTGCTGGTTGATAGGCCGCCAATGGCAGCAAGAGGTTGACGGCGTGGGCGTGCCAATGATAATCGTTATCAATACCCTCGGATAAGGCACATCAGATGAGACAGAAAGAGCTTCCGACCCGCCAGACCCAATGCTGCATCGCTGGCGGTGGCCCGGCGGGCATGATGCTGGGCCTGCTATTGGCCCGGCAGGGCATCGAGGTGGTGGTGCTGGAGAAACATGCGGATTTCCTGCGCGACTTTCGCGGCGACACCCTGCACCCCTCGACGCTGGAGGTGATCCACCGCCTCGGCTGGCTGGAGGCGTTTTTGCAACTGCCGCACCAGCGGATGACCCAGTTGCAGGCGGAGATGGGCGGCCAGCCGATGACCATCGCTGATTTCAGCCGACTGCCGACGCACTGCAAATTCATGGCCTTTATGCCGCAGTGGGACTTCCTTAACTTCCTGCGCGCGCGTGCCGAGGCCCTGCCCCACTTTACTTTGCTGATGGAGGCGGAGGTGACCGGCCTGCTGCGCGACGGCGAGTGGGTGAGCGGCGTGGAGGTAGAGACGCCACAGGGCGCGCTGCGTATCCACAGTGACCTGCTGGTGGGCTGCGATGGCCGCAACTCGCGCATCCGGCAGGCTGCCGGGCTGACCAGCGAAAGCTTTGGCACGCCGCGTGACGTGCTGTGGCTGAAGGTGCCGAAGCAGCCGGACGATCCGGCCTGGGCCACCGGCCACCGCGGCGCGCGCAAGAACTTCATCATGATTGACCGCGGCGACTACTGGCAGTGCGGCTACTCGATTGACAAGGGCGCGCTACCCGCGCTGAAACAGGCAGGGCTGCCAGCCTTTCTGGCACAGGTCAGCGAGTCCGCGCCCTTTGACGCCGCACGGCTGGCGGCGGCGATCCCGGAGTGGGATCAGGTGAAGCTGCTGGTGATCCGCATCGATCGCCTGCACCACTGGGCGCAGCCGGGGCTGCTGTGCATTGGCGACGCCGCCCACGCCATGTCGCCGATTGGCGGCGTCGGCGTCAATCTGGCGATTCAGGATGCCGTGGCCACCGCCAACCTGCTGGCTGGCCCGCTGCGGCGTGGTGTCCCGACGCTGCGGGAGCTGAACCGCGTGCAGCGCCGCCGCACCTTCCCCACCAAGGCCACGCAATTTTTACAGGTGATGATGACGCGCCGCCCGCGTGATGGCCGCCGCCCCCCTGCCCCGATCCGCGCCCTGGGCGGCTGGCTGCGCACCCGCCCCTGGCTGCCCTTCCTGTTTGGCCGGCTGATTGGCGTCGGTTTCCGCAGTGAGGTGCCGAAGTAAACCAAAAAGGCCAGTCAGTGACTGGCCTTTGGCATTCATCGGCATGGCCACGAGGGCCTCAGACTTTTTTGCCGCCCGGTTTCAAAAAAGCGGGCCGGTTGACGTGGTAAGCCTCATTGAAGGTGTAGCGACCATTCTCATATCGCACTTCGCCGCTGTTGAGTTTTTTTCTCAACGCCACATTTGCGGCAAGCTGAAGGCGCTGCCCCTTCTCTACAGCGGAATACCCCGTCGGGGTAGGATCTCTTTCAATAATGCTGAGTAGTGATGACATAGTTTCTTCCTCCCGTAACCACGTCACTGTACGCCTTCCATCCATCAAGATGTCGCATCAAACGGCTCCTGGATTTACCCTCCAGCCCTAGCAGGCCGTTGTAAATCTCAACCAGATCCGTTCTGCGATCTTGATGGCGATCGCTGGCCGCAGAAAACACGTAGGCTCCTGCGTGGCACACAGTGTAATGGTCATAAATTATGCTTGCAACGTTAAACAAGACACGTCCGCCCATGACACCCTGATGTTGGATATGGTGAAATCCCAGAAAGTCCCCGGCCAAAGGGTTAATCCCATCGAAGGCCACGGCCCATACTCCCGTCTCTGGAAAGGTGAACGCGGGATAGAGCTGCATCATATTGATCCCCTTGGCTGCGCTAAGGTGGTGCGCACTGGAGATGGCCTCAAAACCCACGGCGTAAGGTATGCCTGCCACATTAAACAGACGATAGATCACATCCTGACCAAAACTACTGTCAAACGGCGGCAACCAGCTTATTGTCCCAATCACATTACCCCTCCCTGCGTATGGATGTCGGGCGCATTCAACCAGACCTGCTGGGCTGACTCAAACCCCTCACGGCAAAGTTGGAAGACAGTAGGGAAAAATAGGGAGTATGTTGTAACAAAATGCCGGGCGAGCCGGCTTAGATCTTGCCGACGGAGTGGCGCAACTTCAGGGTGGCGGGAAAATCGGTCTGCGCGGGCGGTTCGGGCAGGCAGCCGAGGCGATGCAGCAGCAGTTCGGCGGCGGCACTGCCCATCTGGTGGCCGGACTGGCGCACGGTGGTGAGCGGCGGCGACACCAGCGCGGCAGCGGGGATGTCATCAAACCCCGTGACGCTCAGATCGCCCGGCACCGCTACCCCCTGCTGCTGGCAGTGGCGGATGACGCCAATCGCCATCAGATCGTTGGCGCAGAGGATGGCGGTCGGCCACTCCGCGCGCGGCTGCGCCAGAATGCGGGCGGCGAGGCGCATCCCACTCTGTTCGGTATAGTCGCCCGCCAGCAGCGGCATCTTCTCCGGCTCCAGCCCCTGCGCGCGGCAGGCGTCATGGTAACCCGACAGCCGCTCCTCGCTGGTCCACATGCCGCGCGGGCCGCTGATGAACAGCAACCGGCGGTGGCCGCAGGCCAGCACATGGCGCGCCAGCTCGGCCGCGCCCTGCCGGTTTTGCGCGCTGACAAAGGGAGCAGGAATGCCCGGCAAGCACTCATCGACAAACACCACCGCGCCGCGGCGCGCCAGCGCCTGAAGCGACGGGCTGGGCTGGCCGGTGCCGGAGAGGTAGATCACCCCATCCAGCCGCTGGGTGCGCAGCACCTGCGCGTAGTACTCCTCGCGGGCGGTGTCAGACCAGGTCAGGCAGAGCACCAGCAGGAAGTCAGACTGGCCGAGCACCAGCTGGATGCCCTCGGCAATGTCGGCAAAAAAGGCGTTGCCCAGATCCGGCGCCACCAGACCAATGGAGGAGATGCGCTGGCTCTTGAGGCTGCGGGCGGCGTTGTTTGGCTCAAAGCCCAGTTCGGCGATGGCCTGCAACACCCGCTCACGGGTGCGGGCCGCCACCGGGCGGCCGCTGTTGTTGATGACGGCGCTGACGGTGCCGATGGAGACCTCCGCCTGACGCGCCACGTCGCGGATGGTGGGCCGGGCGGCGGGTGCCTTATCGTTCATCGCGGGCCTGCTCCGCCGGGGTGTCACGCCAGTAGCGGCGCGACCAGCGGCGGGCTTTCGAGCCACTGCGCCACGGCGTCATCAGGTGCTCGGCCCCCACCACCAGCAGGAAGCTCACCACCCCCAGCAGCGCCAGGAAGACGATGGCGGCAAAGGTGCCAGCGGTGTTGAGGCGCGAGTTGGCCTGCAACAGGTAAGCCCCCAGCCCGCCGCTGGTGGAGGCCGTCCACTCGCCAATCACCGCGCCGGTGACGCTGAAGGTGGCGGAGAGTTTCAGTGCCGAGAAGAGCGGCGTGTAGGTGGCCGGCAGCTTGACGTAGCGGAACACCTTGGCGCGCGACGCGCCCATCGACTTCACTAGATTGAGCATGTCGCGGTCAACCGAGTGCAGGCCATCCAGCACGTTCACCACCACCGGGAAGAACACCACCAGCGCCACAATCACCAGCTTCGGCGCGAGGCCAAAGCCGAGCCAGATGGTCAGCGCCGCCGCGATGGCAATCACCGGCACCGCCTGACTGGCGATCAAAATGGGGTAGAGCACGCTGCGCACCCAGCGCGAGCTGTCCATCAACACCGCGAACACAAAGCCGCTCACCGCGCCGAGCAAAAAGCCCATCAGGAAGGTGACGAAGGTGATGCGGAAGCCCTCCCACAGGGTGTCCGAGTCGGAGAGGATATGCTCGAGGGTGCGCTCCGGCGAGGGCAGCACATAAGCCGGGATGTCGAAGGCGCGCACCGCGATGCCCCAGCCGAGCACCACCAACACCAGTGCCACCACCGGGCCGCCAATCCGCAGTAGCCAGCCGCGCCAGCCGTAGGGTTCAGTGTACATTGGCTCTCTCCTGCGCCGTCAGCGCCGCCTCATCCTGATAAATCAACCCGAGGATCTGCTGCTTCAGCGCCATAAAGGGCGCGCTGGTCAGGCAGGAGAGCGGACGCGGGCGCGCCAGCTCCACCGGGAAGACCGCATTGACGCGACCGGGGCGCGGCGTCATCACCACCACCCGGTCGGCGAGGAAGATCGCCTCGTCAATGTCGTGGGTGACGAACACCACCGTGCGCCGCTGCTCCTCCCACACCGTCAGCAACCACTGCTGCATGGAGAGCCGGGTTTGGGAGTCGAGCGCGCCGAACGGCTCATCGAGCAGCATCACGTCATGCTGCATCGCCAGGGTACGCATCAGCGCCACGCGTTGGCGCATACCGCCGGAGAGCGCCGCCGGGTAGTGGTTGATAAAGTCGCCCAGACCATAGCGGCGCGCCAAGGCCACACCGGCACGCCGCTGGGCCTCGCTGGCGCCCCCCTTGAGGGTGGCGCCGAGCACGATATTGTCAATCACCGTCAGCCACGGCAGCAGCAGATCCTTTTGCAGCATGTAGCCGACGTGGCCGGTCTTGCCGGTCACGTCCTGCCCGTCAATCAGGATGCGGCCTGAACTGGGCGGCAGCACGCCGGAGATCAGGTTGAACAAGGTACTTTTTCCGCAGCCGGACGGGCCGACTACCGAAATGAATTCCCCCTCGGCCACCTGGAGATCGGTGGGCGCCAGCGCGGTCAGCTCGCCGAACTGGCGCGACACCTGCTCGATCCTAAGTTTTGCTTGGGACATCGGAACTCCTTTCTCTGCTCCGGGCGGGTGCTACAGCACCTCGCACCGCTCACGGCCGAACCACACCAGATCTTCCACCTTCACCGCGATGTCGCCACGCGCGGCAAATGGCTCCACGGCCCAGGCACCCCACATCGGCGTATCGTTACCGGCATCAATGAAGTTGTGCAGGTAGGCGGCACCCGGCGTCAGGGAGTGGCCAATGTTTGCCAGCAGGTCGAGTAGCACGAAGCCCTCCGCCTGCAAACGCTGGTGGCTCAGGCCAAACAGCTCGCTGGCCGGCATACCGGGGCGGCACTGCGCCAGCACTTCATAGTGCAGCGCCTCGAGGTCACGCAGCGCCTCGGCGGCCAGCGGGTTGTCGCCAATCACCTTGCAGCGGGTGCAGTCGCCCCAGAACCCCTCTTGGGTAATGGGATGGACGTCAATCATCAGCAGATCCTGCTCGGCGGCGGCCAGCGCCGTTGGCGGATGGGTCGGGAAGCAGATGCGCGCGTTCTCGCCCAGCCCGACGTTGGTGATAGTCCAGATGCCAGCGGCGTTTTGCGCCTCCAGCGAGGCCCCCACCGCCAGCTCCACCTGCTGTTCCGTCATGCCGGGTTTGGCCGCGGCCAGCCCGGCGGCGGCGGCGGCTTTCGCCATCGCCTGTGCGCGGCGCAGGCCAGCCGGGGCTTCCAGGGCCACGTCCGGCCCCGGTTTATACGTCCATTCCGGCACCCAGCGGGTGCCCGGTTGATGTGCGCTCATGCCCTATTTCCCCTGCGGCAGGAAGTCATTGGTGTAGTACTGCTGCGCCGGCAGGGTCTCTTTGACGATGCCCTCTTGTTTCACGGCGTTCAGCAGGTCGCTCCAGGCGGCGTCGCTCAGCTTCAGCTGATCCGGGCCGGGCTGGCCGAGCAGCGTGATGGTGTCAGCCCACTGCTGTTTGATGAAGGCCGGATCGTAGGCTTTGCTGTAAGCCTTGGTGAAGGCGGTGGTGCCCTCTTCCGGGTGGGCGATGGCGTAGGCGATGCTCTTCTCGGTGGCGCGCATAAAGGCTTTTGCCACCTCCGGGTTGTTCTTCAGCCAACGCTCGTTGCCAGCCAGCATGAAGATCGGGGTGTTCGGCACGCCGTGCTCTACCGCAGGCAGGAATTCTGGCTTCTGTTTGCCGGTGGTGACCACGCCCGTGCCCTCGGCGTTGGTGATGCCGGTGATGGCGTCCACGCGTTTTTGCAGCAGCAGCGGCACGGTGTCATCGGCGGCAGCGACCATCTTGATGTCATTCAGCGTCATATTGGCGCTCTTGAGCATCAGCGCCAGCTGCGCCTTGGTCCAGGCGTCATTGTAGATGCCGATGGTTTTGCCCTTCAGCTCCGCGACGGTGAACTTCTCACCCTGGCGGGAGACGATGCCCCAGTTGTTGCCCTGGCCGTAGCGACCAATGGCGGTGACCGGCGCGCCCTGCTCTTTGGCGAAGATAATGTCCATGACGGTGGTGAAGGCCAGATCCGCACGGCCCGTGCCGAGGAACTTCATGGTGTCAGCCACGGTCGGCGGCGCAATGATGTTGAGGTCAATCCCCTCTTCGCGGTAGAAGCCCTTCTCTTTCCCCAGAATCCACGGGATCCAGAAGCCATCCGCCACCGGCCACTCCTGCACGAAGTTAATCTTGGTCAGCTCCGCCGCCTGTGCCTGTGGGGTCACCACACCGGCTCCCAGCCAGGGTGCCAGAGCCACCGCCCCGGCCAGCAGCGCGCCTTTCAGGATTGAACGTCTTTGCATCATCTTCTCCATTTGCTTTCAGTGAATGAGGGGGGCTTCACCGCGTGCTCCGTCCGTCACGCGCAAAGCCAAATCAGCCGCACGATTTATCAGCAATGCGCAGATAGTGAAACGGTTTGATGAAATATGTCAACAACTTACATATTTAATATTTATTTATTGTAACGAGCGGCGATTAATGACACAGTTTTTCCTATTGAAACGGTTCAATTTTGTCTACTATTTACTCTGTCAAGCAGGGATTTTTTTCGCCCTGCCCACGCAGAATGACCCAAGAGGGAGCAACGGGTGAAAAAAACGAAGAAGGTACTGTTGGTCGGCGAAACCTGGGTGAGCGCATCCACTCACTTTAAGGGATTTGACCAGTTCAGCAGCGTCACTTTCCATAGTGGCGCGCAGGCGCTGATTAATGCGCTGGCCGAGACAGAATTTGAACTGACCCACCTGCCGGCGCATCAGGCGGTGGAGCAACTGCCCTTTACCTTGGAGGCGCTGGCGGAGTATGACGCCATCCTGCTGTCTGACATTGGGGCCAACTCATTGCAGCTACACCCTGACGTCTGGCTGCACGGTAAACCGGTTGCCGATCGGCTGAAGTTGCTGCGCGACTATGTGCGGCAGGGCGGCGCGCTGGCGATGTTTGGCGGCTACCTCAGCTTCCAGGGGATTGATGGCAAGGCGCGCTGGCGGCGCACGCCGGTGGAGGAGGCGCTGCCCGTCACCTGCCTGCCCTATGATGACCGGCTGGAGACGCCGGAGGGCTTTGCGCCGGAGCTGACGGCGCAGGCGGAGGGGCATCCGATTCTGGCCGGGCTGCCGACCGAGTGGCCGCTGTTGCTGGGCGCCAATGAGGTAGAAGTAAAACCGGGTGCCGAGGTGTTGGCGCGCCTGCCGGCTGATCTTGGCGGCCACCCGCTGCTGGTGACCGGCCACTATGGCGCGGGCCGCACGCTGGCGTGGATGTCGGATGTCAGCCCGCACTGGTTGCCGCCCTCCTTTATTGCGTGGCCGGGCTATGCGCCGCTGTTTGGCAATATGCTGCGCTGGCTCACTGCCGAACAGGCGGCGTAGCCGCAGATCCTGCGGCAAATGGCGCAAAAAAGTTAATTCAGCGTTGCAAATGTGAAACAGCGCTGACTATTCCATACAAAATTAGGGTTTAATGGGCGGCCGTACCCTTTGAGAGGTGCCGCCCATGAGTCGCCCGCAATACCTGCGCCAGAGTGTCATCAATCAGATGCTTGACGGCATCGCCAGGGGTCAGCTGACCTCGCCCCTCCCCTCGCAGGCCGCGCTGGCCCGCCTCTACCACATCAGCCGCACCACCGTGCGCCACACCCTTGACTACCTGAAGCAGCGTGGCATCGTCGCGCGCCGCGCCGGGCGGCTCTGCATCGCCCGTGCGCCGACCGATGACGAGGGCTTTATGCCGCTGCCCTGCCCGGCGCACGTCGCGCAGTTTGAGCAGGCGCTGCACGCGCTGATCCGCCAGCGGCAGTTGCGTCCCGGCGACAACATCAATGAGCAGCAACTGGTGCAGGCCTCCGGCATGGCCGCCGCCGCGGTGCGCGACCTGCTGCTGCGCTTTAGCCGCTACGGCCTGCTGGAGAATGCCGGGCGCGGCGAGTGGCAGATGCGCACGCTGGAGCCAGCCTATGCCGAGAATTTGTGTGAGTTGCGCGAGATGCTGGAGATGCACGCCCTGCGGCGCTTCTTCAGCCTGCCGCCGGAGGATGGGCGCTGGGCCACGGTGCGCGCGCTGCTGGCCCGCCACCGCCAGCTGCATGTGGAGATGAGCAGCGACTACTGCCGCTTCGCGCAGCTTGACCGCCAGCTCCATGCGCTGATCCTCTCTGCCGCCGACAACCCCTTCTTTGATCGCACGCTGGAGATTGTGGCGGTGATCTTCCAGTTCCATTGCCAGTGGGATGGGCAGAATCTGGCACGGCGCACGGTGGTGGCGGTGGAGGATCACATGGCGCTGCTGTTGGCGATGGTCAACCGCAATGAGCGCGAGGCGCTGCGCGAACTGCGCGCCCACCTCGGCCATGCGCGCCAGACGCTGACCAGCGCGCTGGATGGCCGGGCGCGCTGCCCGTAGCGCCGTCAGGCCACCGGCACAAAGTAGCAGCCTTGGTAGACACCCTCGGCCGTCTGATCGATGCGCAGCAGGTCATGGCCGTCACGGCGGACGTGGCCATGCTCGGTCATCTCATACAGGTAGAAGTGCATGATGGCGCGGCTCAGCGCCTCCTGCGTGCCGGTAAGCGGCAGCGCCAGATAGTCACCGCTGGCCGCCAGCGTCGGCTCGCCCTCTGCTGTCGGGCGGCAGAGGCAGGAGGTGAAGCTGATCTCCGCGCTGCTCTCCGGCACGTTCTGCTCCGCCAGCCACACCGGGCCGGGCTGCGTCGCCAGCATACCGTCAATGGCGGCAAACAGCGGCGCGCGCGTCTCATAGTGGAACGCCAGCGACTCCAGTTGATCGACGCGACAGTGGGAGATGCGCCCGCCGTGGCGCGTCAGCCGCTGCGCCAGCGTGACCCGCGACACCACAGGCCGGGGCGACAGGTCAGTGAAGGCGTGGCGTGGCCGGATGCCGGTGAAGCGCCAGTCGCCCGCGCGCCGGTACTCGCCGGGCGGCACGCCAAAGTGCTGCTTGAAGCGGCGATTGAAGCTCTGTTGGGAGTCAAACTGGTAGCGCGCGGCGATCTCCATCATCGGCAACCGTGACATGCGCACCAGCAGCGCCGCCTTGCAGAGCCGGCGGTCGCGGATATATTTCGCCAGCGGAATACCGGTCTCACGCTTGAAGCGGCGCTGCAAGTACCACTTGCTGTAGCCAGCCTTCTGCGTCACGTCATCCACCAGCAGCGGGTTCTCCAGGTTGTCCTCAATCCAGGCGATCAGGTCTTCGGTGAATCCGCTCATGCCGCCGCCCCATCCTGTGGGTAGGTAAGATGCAGCAGCCGCTGCTCCAACTCGCGGCTGGCGGCGCTCTCTGGCCGGCGGCTCAGCTGGCGCTGGAACCACGCCCCGTCGGCCGCCAGCCGCACAATCTCCAGCGCCGGGGCGCTGTCCGTGGCCTGATGGCGCGCCAGCCGCCCGGCGATCCAGGCATCCCACAGCTCAATCAGCTCGGAATCGGACTTAATGGAGTAGGTGATGGCCGCCCACGTCACCCGGTCATCGCTCTCGGCAAAGCCGGAGCGCACGTAAGCGCGGGTGAAGCAGCCGTAGCCGCCCGCATCCTGTTGCAGGTAGTCGTCGATTTCGCGGTCAATGTCAGCGATCAGCGCCGTGAACAGCGCGGAGATCAGCGCCCGCTTGTTGGGAAAGTGGTGGAACAGCCCACCCTTGGTGACGCCAGCGGCCGCGGCCACCGCGCTCAGCGAGATTTCGGCCAGCCCGTTGTCCGCCGCCAGCCGGGAGGCGCTCTCCAGCAGGCGGCTGCGCACCTGTTGCGGATCTTTTTTACGGCTCATGTCCTCGCCCCGTGGCAAAAAGTGAGCGCGCATTATAGATACCTACCGGTCGGTATGTAAACCGGCTACAGCCCCCTGACCAGCGCCCCCAGCGTCTCGATCGCCTGCTGGTGGCGCGCGTCCCAGACAAAGGAGCTATTGAGGCGGATGCAGTCGCGGAACTGGTCGCCCGCGGTGAACATATGCCCCGGCGCGATGCTGATGCCGCGCGCCAGCGCCTGCCGGTAGAGGGTGCGGGCGTCGCGCCCCTTGCCGAGCGTCAGCCAGAGGAAATAGCCGCCCTGTGGCCGGCTGATGCTTACCTCCTCCGGGAACGCCTGCTGGATGCCGCGGTACATCGCCACCTGACGCAACTCCAGCTGGCGGCGCAGCCTTCGCAGGTGCGCCTCATAGCCGCTCTGGTGCAGGTAGTCGGCCAGCGCCAGCTGGGTCGGTACGCTGGCGGAGAGGGTACTCATCAGTTGCAGCCGCTGGATGCGCGCCGCATGGGGGCCAGCCGCCACCCAACCGACCCGGAAGCCGGGTGCCAGGCTCTTGGAGAAGGAGGCGCAGTGCAGCACCGTGCTGCCCTGCGGGTCAAAGGCGCGCAGCGGGGCCGGTCGCTCCGTGCCAAAGTAGAGTTCGTGGTAGACATCATCCTCAATCAGCGCCACGCCGTGCTCCGCCAGCATCGCCACCAGCCGCTGCTTTTTGTCGCGCGGCATGGAGGCCCCGAGCGGGTTCTGGAAGTTGGACATAAACCAGCAGGCGCGGATCGGGTAGCGCGCCAGCGCGTCGGCCAGCGCCGCCAGATCGATGCCGGTCTGCACATCGGTCGGGATGGCGACCGCCTTTAGCTGGCGGCGCTCTATCGCCTGCAACACGCCATAGAAGGCTGGCGACTCAATCGCCACCCAGTCACCCGGCTCAGTGACCGCCTGGAGGCTCAGCCCCAGCGACTCCATCGCGCCGGAAGTGATGACGATGTCATCGGGTGCCACCTCCATCCCCTGCTGGGCGTAGCGCTGGGCGATGCTGCGGCGCAGATCCTCATTGCCCGGCGGCAGGTTGGCGACGGCGCTGAAGGGCGACATGCGCCGCACCGCGCTGGCCAGTGAGCGCGCCAGCCGGGGCTGCGGGAAGAGCGTGGCGTCCGGGAAGGCGGAGCCAAAGGGGACGATGGCCGGGTCTTTCGCCGCCTGCAAAATGTCAAAGATGGCGTCATTGATGCCGACCTGTTCCGAGGGGTGCAGCGTGCGGCTGCTGTCCGGCAGCGGGGCCGGATCGGGCGCGACGTAGTAGCCCGACTGCGGGCGTGCCACCACCAGCCCCTGGCTCTCCAGCAGCTGGTACGCCTGCAGCACGGTCATCAGGCTCAGGCCCGACTGTCGGCAGCTCTCGCGCAGGGAGGGGAGTTTGTCACCGGGCAGCCAGATCTGGTTCTGGATCTGGCGGCGCAGGCTCTGGGCAAGCTGTTCATAGCGGGTCATGGCGGCATCCGGCAACTGTTATAGATTAATTTTACGAAACTGGCTCTATTATAGCCGGACTCCCTGCCCTATTGTCACCTGACGGGTAACACGGTTTTCCGGCGGAAATCGTCCCATGTGCTATACCTGTTGCAGGTTAACAAAGATTAATCGTCCTGATTGCGGGGAAACACGTGCGTCACCCGGCGCACCGGGCGTTTACCCTCTTGCCGGCGGCATATTTTGCACGGGATGCATGACGTCCGGTTGAGGTGTCTTGTTTGTTGGGCAATATGAGGTGGCTATGTTGGGCTTAGACGCGTTCGAGCTGGCGAGAATCCAGTTCGCCTTTACCGTTTCGTTTCATATCATCTTTCCGGCCATCACCATCGGCCTCGCCAGCTTCCTGGCGGTGCTGGAGGCGTGCTGGCTAAAAACCAAAAATACCACGTACCGCGATCTCTACCACTTCTGGATCAAGATCTTCGCCGTCAACTTCGGCATGGGGGTGGTCTCCGGGCTGGTGATGGCCTATCAGTTCGGCACCAACTGGAGCGGCTTCTCCGCCTTTGCCGGTAGCATCACCGGGCCGCTGCTTACCTATGAGGTGCTGACTGCCTTCTTCCTGGAGGCTGGCTTCCTCGGCGTGATGATGTTTGGCTGGAACCGCGTGGGGCCGGGGCTGCACTTCTTCTCCACCTGCATGGTGGCGCTCGGCACCCTGATGTCCACCTTCTGGATCCTCGCCTCCAACAGCTTCATGCACACCCCGCAGGGCTATGAGATTGTCGATGGCCAGCTGATCCCGGTGGACTGGTTCAAGGTGGTGTTCAACCCCTCCTTCCCCTATCGCCTGCTGCACATGGCGACCGCCGCCTTCCTGGCCTCGGCGTTCTTTGTTGGCGCGTCCGGGGCCTGGCACCTGCTGCGCGGCAACAACACGCCGATGGTGCGCAAGATGTTCTCAATGGCGATGTGGATGGCGCTGATTGTCGCGCCAATTCAGGCGGTGATTGGCGATGCCCACGGCCTGAATACCCTGGAGCACCAGCCAGCGAAGATTGCCGCCATTGAGGGGCACTGGGAGAACCCGCCGGATGAGGCGACGCCGCTGATCCTGTTCGGCCTGCCGGACATGGAGGAGGAGCGCACCAAATATGCGGTCGAGATCCCCTACCTCGGCAGCCTGATTTTGACCCACAGCCTGACCAAGCAGATCCCGGCGCTGAAATCCTTCCCGGCTGACCAGCGCCCCAACTCCACCATCATCTTCTGGTCATTCCGTATCATGGTGGCGATGGGCCTGCTGATGATCGCCACCGGCCTCTGGAGCCTCTGGCTGCGCTGGCGCGGCAAGCTGTTCCTGACGCGCGCCTTCCACCGCTTTGCGCTGGTGATGGGGCCGTCGGGCCTGATCGCCATCATCGCTGGCTGGTTTACCACTGAGATTGGCCGCCAGCCGTGGGTGGTCTACGGCCTGCTGCGCACCCGTGACGCAGTCTCTGACCACGGCACGCTGCACATGTCCCTCAGCCTGCTGGCGTTCCTGGTGGTCTACTGCTCGGTGTTTGGCATCGGGCTGGTCTACCTGCTGAAGCTGATTGGCCGTGGGCCGCAGCCCTTTGTCGCCCACACCGGCCCCGAAGGCGGGCCTGGGCAGAAACGCACCCCGGCGCGGCCGCTCTCCGCCGCGGATGAGTCCCTGGATGAACCGACCAAAGATGACCTGCGGAGGAGTGAATAATGGGTATCGATCTCTCGCTGATCTGGTTTGTGATCATTGTGTTCAGCATCCTGATGTATGTGGTGATGGATGGCTTCGACCTTGGCATCGGCCTGCTCTACCCGATGGTCAAGGATGATGGCGATCGCGATGTGATGATGAACACCGTGGCCCCGGTGTGGGACGGCAACGAAACCTGGCTGGTGATGGGCGGGGCCGGGCTGTTCGGCGCCTTCCCGCTGGCCTATGCCGTGATCCTCGACGCGCTGGCCATCCCGTTGACCGTGATGCTGATTGGCCTGATCTTCCGCGGCGTGGCCTTTGAGTTCCGCTTCAAGGCCACCGTCTCGCACCGCGCCTTCTGGGACAAATCCTTCATTGCCGGATCCTTTATTGCCACCTTCTCGCAGGGGGTGGTGCTGGGGGCGTTCCTGAATGGCTTCCCGGTGGAGAACCGCACCTGGGTCGGCAGCGTGTTTGACTGGATCACCCCCTTCTCGCTGTTCTGCGGCGTCGGGCTGGTGGTGGCCTATGCGCTGCTCGGCAGTAGCTGGCTGATCATCAAGACCGAGGGGCACCTGCTCGCCACCATGCGCCGGGTGTCACGGCCGCTGCTGCTGGCGCTGCTGGCGATCATTGCCATCGTCAGCATCTGGACGCCGCTCAGCTACCCGACCATCGCTGACCGCTGGTTCACGCTGCCGGATCTCTTCTTCTTCCTGCCGGTGCCGGTACTGGTGGCGCTGGCGGCCTGGGGGGTGTGGCGCACCACGCAGAATGCCCACTCCCACTACGCCCCCTTTATTTTGACGCTGGCGCTGATCTTCCTTGGCTTCAGCGGACTGGGCATCAGTATCTGGCCCAACCTGATCCCACCGGCCATCAGCTTCCGCGAGGCGGCCTCCCCGCCGCAGAGCCAGGGCTTTATGCTGGTGGGCGCGCTGTTCATCATTCCGTTGATTCTGGTTTACACCTTCTGGAGCTACTACGTCTTCCGTGGCAAGGTCAAACCGGAGCATGGCTACCACTAAGGGGGGGATATGCCTTCCATTGACCCAATGACCGAGAAGACCACCCGCAGCCCGCTGTGGCGGCGGCTGATCTGGTTAATCATTATCTGGGCCGGCAGCGTGCTGGCGCTGTTCGTCGTCGCCTCGCTGTTCCGGCTGATGATGACCGCCGCCGGGATGCGCAGCCACTGATTTCACTTTTTGCCGGGGGCGGCCCATGCTAGAGTGGCGCCGCCCTCCACGATCCCTCCATTATCTTTACCCCGCGCCTACCCCGTTAACACTATGCCGGCACTTTGCTCACAATCCCTTCATTTTCGTTCACTTTTTGCCTTTTCCGCTTTAATAGCTTTACGTTAACTCGCACTACTATTCATTTGCTTGGGTAGACTTGTCTTCGTCAACTCAACGGCGCCGAGGCGCTGAACGAACAATCATGTGAGGTATCGATTATGCGTAAATTTACTGCCCTGGCTTTAGCGTCCACCCTGGTTTTCGGTTCTGTTTCCATGGCCTTTGCCGCTGACACCGCCGCCACCGCGCCGGCCGCCACCGAGCACAGCAAGCCGATGCACAAAGGGGGCCGCCATGGCGATCCGTTTGCCGGCCTGAACCTGACCGAGCAGCAGCGCCAGCAGATGCGTGACCTGATGAGCACCGAGCGCCAGCAGCACCCGCGTGACGAGATGAAGGCCCACTTTGAGTCCATGCACAAGCTGGTGGCCGCAGACAGCTTCGATGAGGCGAAGGCGAAGGCGGAAATTGACAGCCTGCACAAGGCGCAGGCCGAGCAGATGCTCTCCCACATGCGCATGGAGAACAAGATGTACAACCTGCTCACCCCGGAGCAGAAGAAGCAGTTCAATGAGAATTACCAGAAACGCGCTGAAAAGATGGCCGAGAAGCACGCTGAGCGCGCTGCACGCCACAACAGTGAGACACACAGCGCCAACTGATTCACCTTTACCCTCTGGTGTACACCGGGCATGGCAACATGCCCGGTTTTTTTGTGCGCTCAATTCAGGATGTAGTGGCGGTCAGGCCGACGGCGCGGCGGCAGCGGCATGACGTCACACATCTCCAGCAGGTCTATCTCCACCGCCCGGCACATGGCGTTCAGTGGCAGGTCGTTTGGCTCGGTGCCAAACGGCTCGCCCAGCTCCTCCGCCAGAATATCCAGCGACAGGAAGGTATAGGAGATGAAGACCGAGACCAGCGGCGTCATGTAGTGCAGATCCGGCACCAGCGCAAAGGGCAGTAGCGTGCAGAACAGGTAGACCGTGCGATGCACAATCAGCGTATAGGCAAAAGGGATCGGGGTGTTGGCGATACGTTCGCAGCCCGCCTGTGCCGTCGCCAGCTGGGTCAGGTTCTGGTCAATGCCATGGTAGAGCATGTCGCTAAGCTCACCGGCGGCGCGGCGGGCGCCCAGCCACTGCCCCATCAGCAGCAGCAGCCGGTTGCAGGGGCTGGGGCTGGTGAGCACCTGCCGCGCCACCGGCTCTGGCAGCAGCCGACGCACCGTCCCGCCCGGTGCGGTGCCGCGCAATTGGTGTTTCAGGCAGTAGGTATAGGCGATCTGCAAGGCGGCAAACTGCCTGATGGCTGGCAGCGCCTCCGGCAATACCGCGCGTAGCTGGCGCGTCAGGGCGCGTTGCGCGACCAGCAGCGATCCCCAGAGCTGGCGCGCCTCCGTGAAGCGCGCATAGCTGACACTGTTGCGAAAGCCCAGAAAGATGGCGATGGCGATGCCCAGCAGGCTGAAAGGTGCCAGCGTCAGCCGGATGTTGAGCGCCTCATACCACTGGAAGCAGAGCACTGCCACCAGCGACATCAGCAAATTGAGGAACAGCCGGAACAGGATATTGGCCAGCACGGAGCCGTGCCAGACAAACAGCCGGAAAAACCAGTGTTGCGGGGAGCGAACAATCATAAGTGAAAAGCAGGTCAAGAAGAGGTAAAGCAGTTGTAGCAGATTTTGCCGCCTGGCCCAAGGCAGGCCAGAACGGAAAAGAAAATGCCCCGGGAAAACCCACCGGGGCATGGCTGGCGCAGCGCGCCGGTCAGACAATACGTTTCATCGCCTGAGCCAGAGAAGAGAGGTAGTAGTAGAACGACTTATAGTACGGCAGGCGCAGGTAGTCGCGGTAGATGCGCCACTGCCAGCTGTCGAACGGGTTCTTGCTGAGGAAGCTCTGGCGCGGTGAAATGCGGCAGTAGGCCAGCGTCTCAGGGATGCAGTAGGCCATGGTGCCCTTGGCACGCTTAAGCAGCGACAGCCACATCAGGTACTCCTGATGCGGGACGTTCTCCAGATAGACCTTACCCAGACGCGCCTGATTGTACATGCCGGTAATGTCGGCGATGCGGTGGCCGCGCAGCAGGTCGCGATAGGTGATGATCTCGCGGCTCTTGTAGGTGCGGGTCAGCTTGTTCACGCTATTGAGGAAGGTGGCGTAGTGCGAGCACACCATGTCATAGCGCTTGGTTTGCAGGATGTTGACCTGGGTAAACAGCTTGTTCTTCTCCCAGACCGCGTCACTGTCACAAAAGGCGATGAACTCCCCTGCCGCCATGTCGATGCCCATGTTGATGGTTTCAGCACGGCCCAGACGGCGCTCATTGCGGTAGTAAGTTACGCGTGGATCATCGGTAAAGCGCTGGACAACATCGCCCGTCGCGTCCGTTGAAGCATCATCAATAATATAGAGATGAAAATTGGCATACGTTTGGGACAATACGCTGTTAATCGCATATTCAATATAGTCTGCTGTGTTAAAGGCAGGCATTACCACTGATACTTTTTCCATAGATCCTCGCTTATCACCCGATAACGACCTAACCCTGCCTCCTGAACCGGCGTCGATGCCCACGCGGTTCCTGGTTATACGCCGTCTGTTATCCGGTTTATTTTGAAACGATTGTAGTTATTGGTTATTAATTCCCTTTCCCCCCTTAACGCCGTTTATTCCGTAAAGTAACTCCCCCATTCACGCTGCACATTGCGAGGCCAGATGCGGCAAAGGCCGGCACCGGGTGTAAACGTCAGCTCGCCGAAATAGACCCGGCCGCCCACCTCATAAAAATCGATGCGTACATAGGAGAACTGGCTGGCGATGGTCTTGGCCAGATGCAGCATCTCGTCCAGCTTCTCCGGGCGCGGCATGGTTTCCGGGTTGTTCTTCAGGCCCATGCGGATCTCGGTGCGGTTCCACTCTTCGTCGAACACGTCGCGGCGGTGCACGCCATAGCGCGAGTAGTCCACCTGGATGAAGACACGCAGCTCGCCATCTTTGTTGAAGCAGTGGAACTTCAGGTCGTTCGGCACCTGGCCCTCAACCTGCAACAGCTCCTCGAAGATCAGGCCCGGCTTGATCCCCTGGTAGTGGCGCTCCTTGTTGGAGAGATACCAGTTGGAGTCCATCCAGGTGGAGGCCTGCTCGTAGAGCGCCTCATAAGTGATCTTGCTCTTATCGAACACCAGACTGTTGAAGCCGCACCCGTGGTTGGCCTTCATCACGAAGGAGTTGGGCAGGCTCTTGTAAAGCTCATAGCTCATCTCCGTGGTGGTGGCATAAACCGGGATCAGGTACTGCTCGCCAATAATCGCCGCGATGTAGTCCCGCACCTTGATTTTGTCCGCCAACAGCGTGTAGATCTTTTTCGGCCAAATATTGCGAATCATGATCTTTTCGCTAAATAACTGCGGATTCTTAATATTGGCCTGTTTCTTGAATACACGAGCATAATTTATCTGGTGAAAAACAGGATCAGGCAAATTGCGATAAATTCTCTTAGCTAAATTTCTTAACATAATTTTTCACCTTTCTGTTTACTACAGGAATACTTTGATAGCACGTCAACTGCAGCACAGTAATTTTCCCTTTACGGAAGAAGATATTAAACAAAAAGAACGATAAAAATTCCGCAATTAACATGGAGATGGCCGCCCCTTCAATTCCATAGCGGGGGATCATCACCCAATTCAGTGCCACGTTAACCAGCGCCACCGCCGGCATCTTAAATGCGATGAAACGAAAACCTGAGTAGAGAACCATCACCCGCATGGAGAGTGTCCCCAATACGGAGCACAGGGCGGTGAAAGTACAGAGCGGCACGATAGTCGCCGCCTCGCGGAACCCCTGGCCAAACAGCAGCACCAAAATTTGGCTGCCGAAAAGTAAGTAAAAGAGCACGATCGGCGCGGTAATCACCAGCACGATCAAAAACAGCATCCGGATACTGTGCGCCTGCGTCTCCGGGTTACGGTCACTGACCACCGATGACATCAGCGAGGTGATCAGGGCAATCGGCACAAAGGTCCAGGCGTTGCAGAGCGTCAATGCGGCAGTGTAAAGGCCCACCGCGTGGCTGCCCACCATGTTCTCCAGCATCACCTGGTCAATGCGCACATAGATCACGATGGACAGCGCCGAGAGTGACAGCGGCAGGCCAACGGTCATTAAGTACCGTGAGTAGCGGTTTACCAACGCCGCCGGCACTTTCTGGTCGCCGCTCTGCGGGTGTTCACGCATGAACATCCAGCGCCGCACCAGATAAGGGATCGCGCTGCTGACAATATAGGGCAGCACGAACCACGCCAGCGTCATCTCATACTTCACCATCGCCACCCGCATAATGATGGCCAGTACCAGCACCCCATTATTGATTAACGCATTGCGCTTTGAGTTCAGGGTGGCGTCATAATAGATCTTGAACACATCCTGAATCTGGAAATAGGAGCTGATCAGCACCAACACCAGCATCACAAACGGGACATGATCCAGAGTCAGGGCGCCCCACACCAGCAGCAGCGCGCTGGTCACGCAGAACCAGCGGGCGCGCAGCCGGGCCGAGGCGAGCATCAGCCGGATGCCGCTTTGCGGCTTGCGCGCGATCCGGTTGAACAGAATATTGTCTGCCCCCATCTGAATCAGTGGGACAGTAATAGCAACAATGGACAACAAATAACTGATGGTGCCAAATTGCGCTGGCTGCAAATAACGCGCGACATAAATCGAAATAAATACGCCGGAGAAGCCAAACAACAGTCGTTCCGCGATTAACCAGCACGCATTAAAGATTACAGGCTTCATGTCATTTCCCAACGGAATCTAATTCATATCAAGTGTGATATGTCCCTGATTCAGCGATGGCGCGTGCCCGGCAGTGATTACCGGATATTATCCTTTAATTCCGCGAAGTTACTGGCCAGCATCCATCCTGAAACGGCAGACTCTCGTCAGATTGTCTGCCTTTATCTCAAATTCATCATCAACAGGTCAGACCGGCAATGCAAATAACAATTAATAAAACAACCAGGTGAAAAAATGAAATTCGCCGTCCTGCCGGCCTGCATCCATGATTTACAGTGGAATACCGGGGTTAATGGTTAAGCCACTATTATCATTATTCAGCATACAACCCTTTTTAACATGGTCGAGCAGCCAGACCGAGGTCACCGAGTGGCGGTCAGGAATGTTCACCATGCAGATCACGCTGTCATGCGGCGCGCTCTGGGAGAACCCCTGCTGCAGGGTGGCCTCGCGGTTGGGCTGCAATCCCAGGGTCGATGGGTTGACCCGCAAAATCAGAACAACATTTTTACCGTTACTGTCAGATCCGGACGTGTGTGTAGTTTCATAAAAAAGCTGACCAACAATGATCAAAGAGAGAGCAACCAGCGTGAGGTATCTCCAGCTTGCGCCGAAGTTGACCAGATCACGCATACGGGTAAAGGGTCCTTTTTTGACATCCGGCACTGTCTGAGCAGGCTCGGTGGGTGCGTGTTGCACGATGGACTCACTTTCCACACTCTGTGTTTCAGGCTGATGACTGACTGCCACCTGCTCTTCCGCCACCGGCAATTCAGCCTGGGGCAGCACGGTCTCTACCGGGGCGGAATGGTGCTGCGCGGCGCGCGGCTCCTCCACGGGGGCGGTAGGCTCACTTGGCCGGCTCTCCTTTTTCTGGGTACCCGGTTTAGTATTAAAATCTAATGCTTCATCTTCGTTCAGGAAGTGAAATAACTCTTTTCGATCTATCTTATAACCAACGCGCGGGATGGTTTTAATCAGGACGTGATCCTCATCACCAATTTTTTGCCGAATCGACTTAATTGTCTGATTGATAGTGGAATCAGAGCAGTAGGTCCCCTTCCAGATATTTTCGATGATTTCGGCTCGGGTGACCAACTCAGGCGAACGGGCAAATAATAGTGAAAGGATCTGGTATTCCTTCCAGCGCAAATGAGAGATTTCATTTGGCGGGATGAATACATCCAGATTCTTTATGGTTAATTTATTATAGTCACTCATGCGCTTTTCCTTCATCTTTGCTCATATCCAGTAAGCTTAAGAAATATCGTATTATTTCCGTACCCAATCCCTTGTGGGCTCTGGTGTGTGTCGAAATAAAATGGTTAGTGTGGCTGCCCTGTTGTGGCTCCTTTTTGAGCATCTACCGCCAGATTGCCATAAATTCATTAAAATAATTATGTACAACAGTAATAGCGCGCAAAGGGTAATTATTCCATTGAGAATAGTCGCAATTCTCTAATGCTTTGGCCCTTCCAAAATTCATGAAAAGCCATAATCAACAATCTGTTCACAAATCAGATACTATCCCAATGGTTCTTAATGTAAAACGCTCACCCCATAAATAGGATTTATCCCACTAACAGGAATAGCAATCATTTAAAATATTTATGACCCTCGATTCATCACCTCCGCTCATTTAACTCAAACAATTGTGATACATGCCTCACATTTTATTGTGAAAATTAAATGAAGTTATCAACAAACATAATACTATCCATTGATTTATAAGGATTTTTTAAGAAACACCTAAAGTGAAATCCCTTTATTTATGTGAAATTTGATAAAAAAGATTTTATACAAATAAAACATTAAGCCTGCTAATTTTAGATAAGGCCCTGGCTGGTGCAGAATACCCACACTAAAAATAGGAATTTATTGCCAGGGCGTTGTAAAAAAGAATGATTCTCGATTTAAAGAAATTCCTGCGCTTTATGCAGCAGCGATGCTTTGGTAATTACACCTAATAAGTGGCGATTTTCGGCATTATCGAGTACCGGCAACCGTTCCAGCGGTGAATCGGAGAGCAGCGCCCACGCTTGTTCATAGCGCGCATCCTGATATACCGTGGTGAACTCCTTAATAATGAAGGGCGTAATTGTGGCCTCGGCGGCCAGTGACCCCTCCATGATGCCGGTGGCCAGATCGCTGGTGGAGACCACGCCCAGGAACCGCCCCTCCCCGCTAATCACATAAACAAAGCGCGTCTTCTGCTTCAATCCCTCGCGCATCGCCTCGGCGGCGGTGGCGCTCTCCACCACGAACGAACACTCCCGATTCATTAGCGGCCCGATGGTGCCGGTCTCAAATTCACTCTTCGCCTGGAAGCGCGCATTGTGGCGATTGAGCACCGGATAGGCCCCGGCCGTGGCAAAGCAGCTCGCGACAACATAGGAGATGGCGGTCGCCAGCATCAGCGGGAACAGCAGCGAACTGTTCAGCGTCATCTCAAACGCCATCATGATCGACATCAGCGGCGCATGGCTGGTGGCGGCCAGCATGGCGCTCATGCCGATGGCGGCATACAGGCCCATCGGGCCGGGGTCGATGCCGAGGGCGTGCAGGCTGGCACACACCAGCGCCCCAGCGGCCGCCCCCACCAGCAGCGAGGGGGTGAACAGCCCGCCCACCGCGCCGGAGCCGACGGTCAGCGCCGTCGCCAGCACCTTGAGCAGCAGCAGCGCCAGCAGTGGCGTCGCCAGATCGCCGCCGTTGAGCAGGCGGTCAATCACCTCAAAGCCATTGCCCAGCACCAGCGGTGACACCATTGCCACGCCGCCCACCAGCACCCCGCCCAGCCCCAGCCGCCACACCGGATGGGCAATCGGGCTGAAGGCGCGGCGGGCCAGCTCAATAATAGAGAGGAACAGCGGCCCGGCGACGCCAGCGGCCACGCCAATCAGCAGCACCGTCAACAGCGCGCCCGCGCCCGGCTCAAAGGTGGCAGCGGCATAGAAGTAGAGGGGCGCGTCACCGGTCAGGGAGCGCACCGTCAGCACCGACACCGCCGCCGCGATAAACAGCGGAATCAGCCGCTGCACCGCCGTCACGCCAAAGGCGATCTCCGCCACAAACAGCGCCCCGGCCAGCGGCGCGTGGTAGACCGCGGCCAGCCCACCGGCCGCCGCCATCGCAATCACATCGCCACGCCGTACCGTCGGCAGGCGCGCGCCCTGTGCCAGCAGGCTGCCGCTCAGCGCGGAGAGCTGCACCATTGCCCCCTCCCGGCCAATCGACCCGCCACTGGCGATGCTGGCCAGCGAGGAGAGGCCGCGCCACAGCGTGCCCTGCGCGGGGATGCCCGGCAGGCGGCGATCGATCACCTCCAGGTAGTCCGGGGCGCTGCCCTGACGCGCCTCTACCCGCCGCGCCTGCCACAGCAGCGCCCCGGCCACCAGCCCACCGCAGCCGGTGATCAGCGGCCAGATCCAGCGCGGATACTCCAGGAATGCGCGCGTGATATCGGTTCCATCCTGGAACATAACACCATTAACGGCGGAGATAGCCTCCCGGAACAGCACGGTGACCAGCGCGGCAATGATGCCGACCGGCAACGCCAGGAGCAGATTAAAAAAATCACTCTTATTCCATGAATCAAAGGCTTTCAACGTCATGTATGCTCGTAGCTAAGGGATTATTAGTAGATCTCTACCGGCATAATGCCATAAAAAACAGTGGGGGCCTCATCCACTCTCCGGCGCTGGAACACTTTCGGAATCGGTGAAGGAAGCCGCTTGGCGGGTCTCGCGCAATCGCCATACCTGGCACCGGTGGGTGCATGCTCTCACTGTTGGGCGCAACATCCTGTCAGCAGTTGCTCAGCATCCTTACAGGGTAATGCGAACTTTCTGAAAGTAAAATAGATGATCACAGTTCAAAACAGGCTAAACAACAGAGTTAAATTTTAAGAGCAAACCTCCCCACACCCCACTTAAGTCATGATGAAATTCCGCTAAAACCCAAAGCATTTTTCTAAAATTTCACCAAACCACATGGTTTTTCTGCTGAATTCGCACAAAAAAAAGCACGGCCGCCTGCTGGGCGGTTCCAGCGGGCGGCCGTGCGGCGTGCCATTGGGTGTGTCAGAAGGTGCGGGTTGGCGGCGCGCTGGCGGTCAGCGGCGACTCCAGCGTCAGGGTGATCCAGTTCGACGTGACGCGCTGCTGCTTCTCATCCTCCAGGGTGACGGAGAGGCGATAACTGTTGCTGGCACCGGGGGTCGCGTCCCAGGCGGGCATGATAATGCTCCAGCCATGCGGGTCATCATTGTCCTTCGGCGGCGTCAGGCTAAGCGCCTGGGTATCGCCCTGCCAGCTAAGCGCGGTGATGCGGTACTCGGCATGGATCTGTACCTTCAGCGCCAGCACTTCACCGGGGCGCAGCGTCCAGGGCGGCGTCGCCAGAAACACGCTGAGGCTCTTGCGCTGGGCAAACTCCAGCACGGGCGTGCTGTTGCGCTCCACCGCGTCAAAGCGGCTGCCGCGCAGCGAGTTGGCCTCCGCCACATAGGCGGGCGAAAGCTGCTGCTTCAGCGGCACCCCCAGCCGGTAGCTCAATGACAGCCCCACCTGATCCTGATTGGTGCCGCTCTCCCCCTGCTGGTGCTTGGCGGTGAGGGTCACCAGCGGCACCGGCGTATAGTTGAGGCCGAGCGACACCGCCACTGGATTGTTCTGCCGGGTGCCATCGCCCAGCAGGTCAACGTTGTCGCCCAGATACTGCTCATAGCTGAGGCTGGCGCCCAGCTGGCGGTAGAAGGGCAGGTAACCCTTGGTGGTGATGTCATAGCCACGCGCCTGCCGCCGCACCTCAGTGGTGCTGTCTGGCACGCGGATCATGCCGCTCAATGGGTGGTAGTAGTTGGCAGAGATGTGCAGGAAGTCCGTCCACGCCTCCGCGCCGATGCTGCCGCGCATCTGCTCCTGCTCAAAATCCCGGTCGAGGAAGGCGTTATAGCCAAACAGCCAGCGGCCATCCGCCCAACGTTGGCCGACGCCGACGTTGCCGAGCGTCAGGTCGCTCTGGTCAATCACCCCCACCTGGCTGTAGGTCACCTGATCGCCACTCTCATACAGCGGGCTGAACAGCTGGCTGTTGGTGCCGGTGAAACGCCCGTCATTGACCGTCAGGCCGATGCTGGCGGTGCCGAGCGGCGACAGGAAGGCGCTGGCATCCTTCTGCACCAGCTTTGCCGCCTGCGTCAGCGCCAGATTGCTGGCCTGCTCGCCCAGTGACTGGCTGCTGCTGCTGTCCACCTGCTCGCCAAAGTTTTTCGCCAGCGTCGCCAGCTGCGTTTCGGTATAGCGCGGCGTGCTGGGGGTGCTGCCCAGCTCCGGCAGGCCCTTGGCCATCTCCTGCACGGTGGCGGCATTGAACATGGAGTTGTCGTCGCCGGCCGGGGCGCTCTGGTCGGCATGGGCCAGCGGGTGCAGGGCATCCTCCGTCAGCGCCATTGCGCTGCCGGCATCGCTCAGCATCAGTAGGGCCACACAGAGGCGACATCTGGAGGGGGAGAGAACGTACTTCATTACCGTCATCTTAATTAACAAGCGCACTATCCTAACGAATGTGAGCAAAAAAACAACTATTGCTGTGATTGTCTTTCTACGCCTGTCTGCTGGCACGCCAAGGGGTTAAATAATGTGCTACGGCACGCCAGAGTGATCTATGCTGTGTAAGCCGATGTTTTTACCCGTTGATAGATAAGGAGTTCTTATGCGTCTTCCTGCCCGTTGCGCGCTGGCCGCCAGCCTGCTCGCCAGTACCCTCGCCGCCCTGCCAGCCGCTGCCGCGCCCTTTACCCTCAGCTCCCCTGACTTTGCCGACAACAGCCTGCTGGCGCAGAAGTTCGCCGGGGCCACGCCGGGCAACGCCTCCTGCACCGGGGAGAACCTCTCACCGGCGCTGGCGTGGGAGAATGTGCCGCCGGGCACCCAGAGCCTGGCGCTGCTGGTGTATGACCCGGAGGGGCGCAACGGGCTGGGTGTCAGCCACCTGGTAGCCTATAACATCCCTGTCGATGCCAAAGGTTTCGCGCAGGGCGACCTGACGCACGGCAAGGGCTTCACCGGCGGGCCGAACAGCCGCAAGACGCTGGCCTGGCACGGCCCCTGCCCGCCCGCTGGCTCTGGCTACCACCACTACACCTTTACCCTGATCGCCACCGACCTTGCGCCGGATGCCCTGCCCGCCGGGCTGGATCGTGAGCGGCTGATGAGCTCGCTGGAGGGCCATGCCAAGGGCGCGGCCGGGCTGATTGGCCGTTTCGGCCAGTAAGCTAGCCCGCCACCACCCCCTGTTGCGCCGGGCTGGCGACGCCCGGCGCACGGTAGCACGTCACCACCTCACCAATAATCAGCAGGCTCGGCGACGGCGGTTGCGCCCGCCGTACCGTCTCCGCCAGCGTCGCCAGCGTGCACGTCCACACCTGCTGGTCAGTGCGGGTGCCGCGCGCCACCACCGCCACCGGCATCGTGGCCGCCATGCCATGCGCCATCAGCTGCTGCGCCAGCGGGTCGCAGTGGGTCAGCCCCATGTAGCACACCAGCGTCTGCCGCTCCGCCACCAGCGCCCGCCAGTCGAGATCGGGCGCGCCGTCGCGGCCGTGGCCGGTCACCAGCCGTACCGACTGGGCACAGGCGCGGTGAGTAAGCGGAATGCCGCTGGCGGCGGCACAGCCCAGCGCGGCGGTGATGCCCGGCACCACCCGGCAAGCAATGCCAGCCTGCTGCAACGCCGCCTGCTCCTCGCCGCCGCGGCCAAAGATGAAGGGATCGCCGCCCTTCAGCCGCACCACCCGGCTGCCGCCCTGTGCCAGCGTCACCAGCAGCGCATTGATCTCCGGCTGCGGCAGGGTGTGGCGGCCGGGCGTTTTGCCGACGTCTATTCGCAGGGCGGTGGGCGGGGCCAGCGCCAAAATCTCTTCCGAGACCAGCCGGTCATAGACCACCACCTCTGCCTGTTGCAGTACCCGCAGTGCCTTGAGGGTCAGCAGCTCCACGTCCCCCGGCCCCGCGCCCACCAGCCACACCTCGCCCGCCGCCGTGGGGCGCTGGCAGAGGCTGTTGAACAGGGCGGCCATCCGCGCCGCCGGATCGGTCATGTTGGCGTAATTCATCACACTCCCCCTTGGGCTGCGTGGCAGCCCAGCAATTTTTTCAGTTCCGGGCGGCAGGAGCCGCATTGGGTACCGCACTTCAGCGCCGCGCCCAGCGCCTCCAGCGTGTCGCAACCGGCCGCCACCGCCTGCCGGATGGCCTGTTCCCCGACGCCCACGCAGCTACAAATAATGGCGCCACGCGGCGCGTCCGCACCCGGCGCACGTCCGGCCAGTAGCGCACGCCGCGCCGCGGCCCCCTCCGGCGGCGTGACAAAGGCTGCCACCACCGCCTCACGGTCTATCACCGGCAGGCGCTGCGGGTGCAGGTAGAGCGCCGCCTGCAACACCCCCTCACGCCAGCCAAGCAGGTGGCACGCCTCTCCCATCCAGGCCGGTTGCAGCAGCAGATCGTCGCCGCACAGGGCGCGCAGCCAGCCAGCGGCATCCGCCAGCGGGGCGATGTCCGCCACGATGAAGTGGCTGACGCCCGGCTGGGTGACGCGGCTCCAGTAGCCGACCGCCGGTGGTGGCGCGCCCTCGCCGCGCAAAAACAGCTCCGCCTGCCAAACCGCTGGCCAGCGCTGCACCCGCACCGGCGTGTATTTGCTCTGCGGCTGGCCGGAGACCGGGTCAACCTGAGCCGCCACCAGCGCATTGACCCGCGCCTGCGCGCTAAACTGGCGATTCCAGTGCATCGGCACAAATAGCGTGCCGCGCGGCTGCCCAGCGTCGGCCTGCGCCCGCAGCAGCAGCCAGCCGCGGGGCGAGCTGACGCGCACCAGATCGCCGGGCGCGATGCCCGCCATCTCATCCGGGTGGAGCAGGCAGAGCGGCTCCGGCATGTGGCGCATCAGCGCCGCCGCCTTGCCGGTGCGGGTCATGGTGTGCCACTGGTCGCGAATGCGGCCGCTGTTCATCACCAGCGGGTAGCCCGCGGCCACCGGCAGCGCGGGCGGCCGCACCGCCAGCAGCCGCGCCTTGCCATCCGTGTGCCAGAAGGCGCGATCAGGACGCGGCAGCGCCGGTAGCGGCCAGCGCTGCGGGGTGAGATCGCGGTACTGCGCCGGGGTGAGCGTCGCCAGCGCGCTGATGTCAAAGGCGCGCTGGCCGTGGTTCTCAAAGCCGGAGAGCGCCGCATGCTCAACAAAAATCTGCTGCGGATGGGTGTAGGCGAAGGCGTGGCCGTGGCCCAGCCGTCGCGCCACCTCACTGATGATCCACCAGTCAGCGCGCGCCTCGCCCGGCGGCGGCAGGAAGGCGCGCTGGCGCGAGATGCGTCGCTCCGAATTGGTGACGGTGCCCTCCTTCTCGCCCCACGCCAGCGCTGGCAAACGGATATGCGCCAGCGCGGCGGTGTCGGTGTCGCGCATTACCTCAGAAACAATCACCAGCGGGCAGCGCGCCAGCGCCTGCCGGGCGCGGTCGGCGTCCGGCAACGACACCAGCGGGTTGGTGCCCATGATCCAGATCGCCTGCACCTGCCCGCGCTCCAGCGCCTCAAACAGCGCGGTGGCGTTCAGCCCCGGCGCGTGCGTGACGTTGTCACTTCCCCAGAAGCGCCCGACGCGATCCACCTCCTCCGGGCTGAAGCCCATGTGCGCCGCCAGTTGGTTGGCCAGTCCGCCCACCTCACGGCCGCCCATCGCGTTGGGCTGGCCGGTCAGTGAGAAGGGGCCGCAGCCCGGCCGGTTGATCTGCCCGGTTGCCAGATGCAGGTTGGTGATGGCATTAACCTGATCGGTGCCCGCGCTGGATTGGTTGATGCCCATTGAAAAGAGCGTCATCAGACGCGGGGCGGCGGCCACTTGCTGGAAAAAGGCCACCAGCTCAGCCTGCGCCAGCCCGCACGCCTGCGCCACCCGCGTCACCGGCCACGTCGCCGCCTCGGCCAGCGCCGCCTGCGCCCCCTCGGTGTGCTGGCTTAAAAAGGCACTGTCCAGCGCGTCCTGCTGGTGCAGCCAGTGCAGCAGCCCGTTGAACAGCGCGATGTCACTGCCCGGCCGCAATGCCAGATGGCGGTCGGCCAGATCGGCGCTGGCGGTGGCGCGCGGGTCAATCAGCACCACCTGCATCTGCGGCCGCTGCTGTTTGGCGGCCACCAGCCGCTGGTAGAGCACCGGGTGCGCCCAGGCGGCGTTGGAGCCAACCAGCAGCACCAGATCGGCCCGATCCAGATCCTGATAGCTGCACGGCACCCAATCCGCGCCAAACGCCCGCTTGTGTCCAGCCACTGCCGAAGCCATGCAGAGGCGCGAGTTGGTGTCCATGTTGCCCGCGCCGATAAAGCCCTTCATCAGTTTGTTGGCGACGTAGTAATCCTCGGTCAGCAGCTGACCGGAGCCGTAGAAGGCCACCGCCTGCGGGCCGTGCGTCGTGATGGTGTGGTGCAGGCCGTCCGCCACCTGCGCCAGCGCCCTCTCCCAGCTCACCGGCACGCCCGCCACCTCTGGGTAGAGCAGCCGACCTTGCAGATCGAGCGTCTCCGCCAGCCGACTGCCCTTGACGCAGAGCCGCCCGGCGTTGGCCGGGTGCTGGGCGTCGCCGCTGATGGTCACGCGGCCCTCTGTCACCTCGGCGCGTACGCCGCAGCCGACGCCGCAGTAGGGGCAGGTGCTGCGCAGCGCCGCCATCATGCGGTCTCCGGCACGGCCGCCGTCACTGGCTGGCGGCAGACCCAGATGCGCCCCTGCTCAATGCGCACCGGCCAACAGGCCAGCTGTACGCCGGGCTGGTCGAGGCTCACGCCGTCGCGCAGGCGGAAGCGCTGTTTATAGAGCGGTGAGATCACCACCGGTTCGCCCTGCACGTCGCCGGTCAGGCCGCGCGCCAGCACATTCGCGCCGCTGCCCGGCTCGCGGTTCTCCAGCGCGAACACCTTCTCTGGCGTGTGCGGCAGGTGGAACAGCGCAATCTGCTGCGCACCCAGCCGCGCCGCCCGGCCGCCCTCCGCGGGGATGGCCGCCAGCGCCCCCACCTCCTCCCACCCCTCGCCGGGCGGGCTGATGGGCACGGCCACTGGCGTGTCAGCGGGACGCGGCTGGCCGCGCTCCTGCACCTGCACCACTGCCTCATCCGGGCGATCGCTGTTGAGGAACGGGCGGAACTGCGCCCGCTCGCTGGCGGAGTCCAGCGTGGTACGCCACTCGCACTGGTAGCTCGCCACCACCGCCGCCATCTCCTGCTCCAGCTCGGCGGCGATGCCGAGGGCGTCATGCAGCACCACATTGCGCAGCATCTCCAGCCCGCCCTCCAGATTGTCGCGCCAGACGCTGGTGCGTTGCAGCCGGTCGGCGGTGCGGATATAGAACATCAGCAGCCGGTCGATGGTGCGGATCAGCGTCTCGCGATCGAGATCGGCGGCCAGCAGCTCGGCGTGGCGCGGCTTCATGCCGCCGTTGCCGCAGACGTAGAGGTTCCACCCCTTGTCGGTGGCGATGACGCCAATGTCCTTGCTCTGCGCCTCGGCGCACTCGCGGGTACAGCCGGAGACCGCCATCTTGATCTTGTGCGGCGCGCGCAGCCCCTTGTAGCGGTTCTCCAGCTCAATCGCCAGGCCGGTGGAGTCCTGTACGCCGTAGCGGCACCAGGTAGAGCCGACGCAGGATTTCACCGTACGCAGCGACTTGCCGTAGGCGTGGCCAGTCTCAAAGCCCGCCTCCACCAGCGTTTGCCAGATCTCCGGCAACTGCTCCAGCCGCGCGCCGAACAAATCGATGCGCTGGCCGCCGGTGATTTTGGTGTAGAGGTTGAAGCGCTTCGCCACCGCGCCAATCGCCAGCAGGCCATCCGGGGTGATCTCGCCAGCCGGGATGCGCGGCACCACCGAATAGGTGCCATCTTTCTGGATGTTGGCGAAGTAGCGGTCGTTGGTGTCCTGTAGCGGCCGGTGCGGCGCAGCCAACAGGTAGTCATTCCAGCAGGAGGCGAACAGTGAGGCCGCCAGCGGCTTGCAGATCTCGCAGCCGTGGCCGCGGCCATGCTTCGCCAGCAGCGCCGGGAAGGTGCGGATCTGGCCGACGCGGATCAAGTGGTACAGCTCCTGCCGCGACCAGGGGAAGTGCTCGCAGACGTCGCGCTTCACCTCCACGCCCTGCGCCGCCAGCCCAGCCTCCATCACCTGTTTCACCAGCGCCGAGCAACCGCCGCAGCCGGTGGCGGCCTTGGTGCAGGCCTTGATGCCCGCCATGTCGCCACAGCCGTCGCCCACCGCCGCCAAAATGTCCCCCTTGCTGACGTTATGGCAGGAGCAGACCTGCGCGCTGTCGGGCAGTGCCGCCACGCCGAGCGCCGGGGCCGCACCGGCGCTGGCTGGCAGGATCAGGCTGCCCGGCTGCGTCGGCAGCGGCAGGCCGTTGAGCATCATCTGGTGCAGCGTCGGGTAGTCGCTGCTGTCGCCCACCAGTACCGCGCCCAGCAGCCGCGTGCCATCGGCGGAGACCACGATCTTTTTGTAGATCTCCGCCGGGCCATCCACCCAGCTGTAGCTCTGGCTGCCGGGCGTGGTGCCGTGGGCATCGCCGAGCGAGGCGACCTCCACCCCCAGCAGTTTCAGTTTGGTGCTCATGTCTGCGCCGGTGAAGGCGCTGTCACCACCGGCCAGCGCGTCGGCCAGCACCCGCGCCATCTGGTAGCCGGGGGCCACCAGCCCAAAGATGCGCCCCTCCCACAGCGCGCACTCGCCGAGGGCGAACACCGCCGGATCGGAGGTACGGCACTGGTCATCAATCACGATGCCGCCGCGCGGGCCGACCGCCAGCCCGCTGTCACGCGCCAGTGCGTCACGCGGGCGAATACCGGCGGAGAACAGCACCAGATCGCTCTCCAGCGCGCTGCCATCGGCGAAGCAGAGGCGGTGGCGCGCCTGCTCGCCGTCGGTGATGCAGGTGGTCTCATGGCGGGTGTGCACCGCCACGCCGAGCGCTTCGATCTTGCGCTTCAGCAGCGCCGCGCCGCCCTCATCCAGTTGCACCGCCATCAGGCGCGGCGCGAACTCCACCACGTGGGTCTCCAGCCCGAGCTGCGCCAGCGCGTGGGCCGCCTCCAGCCCCAGCAGCCCGCCGCCAATCACCACCCCGCGTGTCGCGCCCTGAGCGCTGGCGGTGATGGCTTCCAGATCATCCAGCGTGCGGTAGACCAGACAGTGCGGGCGGTCGTGGCCGGGGATCGGTGGCACAAAGGGGGCGGAGCCGGTGGCCAGCACCAGCAGGTCGTAAGGGGTTTCATGCCCGAGGCTGTCCGTGACGCAGCGGCGCACGCGGTCAATCGCCGCCACCGTGCAGCCAAGCCGCAACTCAATGCCGTGACGGGCGAAGAAGCCCTCCTCCACCAGCGAGAGCGAGGCGGCGCTGCGGCCACCGAAAAACTCTGACAGGTGCACGCGGTCATAGGCGGGCATCGCCTCCTCGGCGCAGACGATAATCTGGTAACGGCGGTGCAGGTTGCGCGCCACCAGTTGCTCCAGCAGGTAGTGGCCGACCATGCCGTGGCCAGCCAGCAGCAGCACCGGGCGTTCAGAAGGGATCGTGGTCATCGGGTTGCTCCTCTGCGGGACGGCCCCGGCCGCCCCCAATGTGTCAGCGCCAGCCGCCGGAACGGCCAGCAACAGGGTGTCTGTGACCGGCTGCCCGAGCCGGTGGTGGTAGGCCGTGGCGTCATCGGTGTCGCCGTAGAGCATCACGCCGCGCAGCTGGCCCTCGCGCACCAGCAGGCGGCGGTAGTGGCGCGCCAGCGGGTCGAAGGTGTGGTGCAGGGTGTCGCCGGGATACGCGGTGATCTCGCCGCTGGAGAAGGCCGCGATGCCAGTGACTTTCAGCCGCGTCGGCAGCGGCGACGGCTGCCACGCCCCGGCAGGTTGGCCAGACAGCCGCGCCGCCAGCACCTCCGCCTGCTCCCGGCATGGCGCCACCAGCCCGGCGGTGAAGTCGCCTACCTGCGCGCACTCGCCGACGGCCGAGATGGCCGGATCGGCGGTCGCCAGTTGGTTATCCACCTGAATGCCGCGCCCACAGGCCAGACCGGCATGGGCGGCCAGCGTGGTATCCGGGCGCGCGCCGAGGCAGGCCACCGCCAGCACCGCGGGCAGGGTGTCGCCCTCGGTGAGCGTCACGCCAGCCAGCGCGCCGTCGCCGTGGAAGGCCGCCGCCTCGCAGCCCAGACGCAGCGTGATGCCGCGCCCGCGCAGATCGGCGGCCAACAGCGCACCGGCCTGCGCGTCAAGCTGGCGCTCCATCAACGTGGCGTGGCGGTGCACCAGCGTCACCGCCATGCCGCGCTGCGCCAGCGCCGCGGCCGCCTCAATGCCGAGGATACCGCCGCCCAGCACCAGCGCCGGTGCGCCGGGCTGGCAGTGCGCCAGCATCTGTTCCACATCCGCCAGCGTGCGGAACCCCATCACCCCCGGCAGCGCATGGCCCGTCACCTGCGGCCGCACCGGCTGCGCGCCGGTCGCCAGCACCAGATGGTCATAGGCCAGTCGGCGCTGGGCGGTAATGACCTGTTGCTGCGCGCGGTCAATCCCGAGGGCGCGCTCACCGGCATAGAGCGTGACACCGTAACGCGCATACCATGCCAGCGGGTGCAGCAGCGTCTCCTCGGCGCGCTGCTCGCCCGCCAGCACCGGCGAGAGCAGCACCCGGTTGTAGTTGCCGTACGGCTCCGCGCCCACCACGCTGATGGCGTAGCGATCCGGGGCCAGCCGGCAGAGCGTCTCCACCAGATGCATCCCGGCCATGCCATTGCCAATCACTACCAGCCGCTCTCTCATCTTGCCTCCTCAGGCCACGCTGGGCTGTTTGGCATAGAGGAACTGCAAAATCTGCTGGCGGCCATGCAGGTAGGTAGCGTCTTGTGCCAGCGCCACCCGCGAGCGTGGGCGTGACAACGTCACCGGCAGGATCTGCCCGACGTGGGCGGCCGGGCCGTTGCTCATCATCAGCACCCGATCCGAGAGCAGCACCGCCTCATCAACGTCATGGGTGATCAGCACGATGGTGGTGTGCAGCCGCTGCTGGATCGCCATCACCGCGTCCTGCAAGTGGGCGCGCGTCAGGGCATCCAGCGCGCCGAACGGCTCGTCCATCAGCAGCACCTTGGGTTTCATCGCCAGCGCGCGGGCGATGCCGATGCGCTGCTTCATGCCGCCGGAGATCTCCCCCGGCCGCTTGTCGCGGGCGTGGCCCATCTGCACCAGCGCCAGATTGTGCTCGATCCAGTCGCGCATCTCCGCCCGGTTCATCTGGCCGCGGAACACCTGATGCACCGCCAGCGCCACGTTCTCGTAGCAGGTGAGCCACGGCAGCAGCGAGTGGTTCTGGAACACCACGCCGCGCTCCGGGCCGGGGCCGTCAATCTCGCGGTTGTCGCACAGCAAGACCCCCTCGCTCGGCCGGGTCAGGCCAGCGATCAGGTTGAGCAGCGTCGATTTGCCGCAGCCGGAGTGGCCAATCAGGCTCACCGTCTCACCAGCGGCAATCGAGAAGCTGACATTGTCCAGCGCCAAAAAACTGCCTTGCGGGGTGGTGAAGCGCTGGCTGACGTTCTGTACCTCAATCAGGGGATGGGTCGGCATGGCTCTCTCCTTAGCGGGCGTCATAGGTAAAGCGGCGGGCGATGGCCATCAGTCCCTGCTCCAGCAGCAGGCCGACCACGCCAATCACCACGATGGCGATGATGATGTTTTCCACGTTCAGGTTGTTCCACTCGTTCCACACCCAGAAGCCGATGCCGACGCCGCCGGTGAGCATCTCGGCAGCGACAATCACCAGCCAGGCGATGCCGATGGAGAGGCGCACGCCGGTCAGCACATGCGGCAGCACTGCCGGGAACAGGATGCGGCGCATCACCGTCAGTTCGTTGAGCTTCAGCACCCGCGCCACGTTGAGGTAGTCCTGCGGCACCCGCGCCACCCCCTCGGCGGTGTTGAGGATCATCGGCCAGATGGAGCAGATAAAGATGGTCCAGGTGGAGGCCGGTTCGGCGCGCTGGAACAGCAGCAGGCCAATCGGCAGCCACGCCAGCGGACTGACCGGGCGCAGCAGTGAGATCACCGGGTTGAGCATCCGCGCCAGAAAGGTGAAGCGGCCAATCAAAAAGCCCGCCGGGATGCCGACCAGCGCCGCCAGCCCGAAGCCGATGCCGACCCGTTGCAGCGAGGCGATAACGTTCCAGCCGATGCCCTGATCGTTTGGCCCGGCGTTGTAGAAGGGATCGGCGAACAGCGTGCGCGCCGCCTCCCAGGTGGTGAGCGGCGTCGGGAAGCCGTGGCTGTTGAGCGCCGCCACCTGCCACACCACCAGCAGCAGCGCCATGCCGAGCAGGCCGGGGATCAGGCGTTGCAGCAGCGGGCGCAGCCGGGCCGGGCGCGGGCGAACCGGCGTGGCCGGGTTGAGCGGGATGACGGTCGCGCTACTGGCGGGCGGCCGGGCGGACTGTGGTTGCAGGTTGCTTTTCATCTCATTCCCCTATCGTTTGATGGTGAAGCCGTTGGCGTAGCCAGCCGGGTCGCGGCCGTCCCATACCTTGCCGTCAATCAGTGTGCTGCGGCGCATCTCGCCGGCCGGTACGCTGATGCCCAGCGCGCTGGCCGCCTGACGGTAGATCGCCGTGCGGTTGATCGCCTGCGCCACGCCGGTGTAGTCCGGGTCGGTTTTCAGCAGCCCCCAGCGGCGGAACTGGGTCAGGAACCAGATGCCGTCCGAGAGCCACGGGTAGTTCACCTCGCCGTCGGCGAAGAAGCGCAGCGGGTGCGCCTCCTGCCAGCGCTGGCCGAGGCCATTCTCATACTCGCCCTGCATCCGCCCGGCGATCAGCGCCAGCCGGGTGTTGATGTAGGCGCGCGCCGTCAGCACCTGTGCCGTCTCCTGACGGTTGGCTGGCGAGGCATCAATCCAGCGCGCCGCCTCCAGCACCGCCGTGGTCAGGGCGCGCGCGCTGTTGGGGTGGTCACGCACCCACTCGTCACGGCAGCCCAGCACCTTCTCCGGGTGATCCGGCCAGATCTGCTGGCTGGTGGCGGCGGTGAAGCCGATGCGATCGGCGATGGCGCGCTGGTTCCACGGCTCGCCGACGCAGAAGCCAGCCATGTTGCCGATGCGCATGTTCATCACCATCTGCGGCGGCGGCACCACCACGTTGCGCACGTCGTTGAACGGGTGGATGCCAGCGTTCGCCAGCCAGTAGTAGAGCCACATGGCGTGGGTGCCGGTCGGGAAGGTGTGGGCAAAGGTGACGCTGCCCGGCGCCTGTGAGCGGATCCAGTGGTGCAGCGCCTGCGGATCGGTGGCGCCCGCCTGTTGCAGCGCCTCGGAGAGGGTGATCGCCTGCCCGTTCTGATTGAGGGTCATCAGCAGCGCCATCGGGTGGCGCGGGCCAGCCAGCCCCAGTTGCAGGCCATACAGCAGGCCGTAGAGCACGTGGGCGGCATCCAGTTCGCCGGAGACCAGCTTGTCACGCACCGCCGCCCAGCTCGCCTCCTTGCTTGGCAGGATGCGGATGCCGTGCTTCTGGTCGAAGCCCTTCACCGCCGCCATCACCACCGGCGCGCAGTCCGTCAGCGGGATGAAGCCGACCCGGATCTCGCGCTGCTCTGGGGCGTCACTGCCCGCCGCCCAGGCGGCATTCAGCACGCCGGGAAGCAGCAGGCCGCCGCCCAGTGCCGCGCCGCCTGCCAACAGGCGGCGGCGGGAGGGGGAGAACGGGCGGGAGGTCACTCGCGTCATGGTGGTTCCTTCTCAAGGGACAAAAACAAAAAAAGCGTCCGGTTACTGCACAGCCTGCGCTGTGCAATAACGGACGCCTTTATCCGGGAGCCCCACGTTTTCGCCGCCATTAGCGAAAAGGGGTATCAATGAAATGCAAGGGGTGTGCCACTTCGTAAAACAGCCTTAAATCAGCGGCTTGGCATCAATGCCCCCGCCTGCCGCGCGGCCGTTGCCCCATCAGATGGCAATCCTTGCCCTGAACAGGGGCATTCAGCCGGGCGGGGCCAGCATGTCGCCCACCGCCAGCAGTGCCTGCGCGATCTCCACCAGCTTTTTGTTCTGCGCCATCGCCAAATCACGCAGCGCCTTGTGCGCCGCCGGTTCGCTCAGGCCGCGGTGTTGCATCAGCAATGCCTTGGCGCGCTCAACCTGCCGCCGCTCATCCAGCGTGGTACGCAGCGTCGCCAGCTCCGCCGACAGCCGTTGCAAGTGCTGAGCCTGCTCCTGAATCACCTCCAGAATCGCCCGGCCCAGCGGCGGGCTGACGCCATCGGCCTGATAGCGCGCCTCGCCGTCGCCCGCTGGCAATAGCAGCGCATAGCCGCCTGCCGCCAGCGGCGCGAGGCTGAGATGCTGGCGCGCCAGCATCTGCTCCGCCTCCGCCAATGCCTGCCGGCAACCGGCGGTCAGCGCCTCCGCCAGCCCCTCCTCCACGCTTTTCATCGCGTCGATGCGCGCGGTGGCGATCTCGAACCACGGCTGCGCCGTCTCCGGCGGCAGCGGGCCACGGCCGGTGCAGAGCGCCCGCCGCAGCCGCTCAAAGGCCGGGTTGCCCTGCCCCGGCCCCGCCTGCCAGCTGGCCAGCGCCGCGCGGTCGGCAAACGCCAGAAAGGTCTGGAGGCAGCGCTCCTGGCCGTCAATCAGGTCGATCAACTGCTGCTGCGCCGCCGCCTCCAGTTGCCCGGCGGCAAAGCCCGCCGCGCCGAGCGCCCGCTCCTGCCCCGCCAGCTCCTTGCCCTGCATCAGGCCAAACAGCGCGATCAGCGCCTTTGAGATGGCCGGGTTGCCGCAGCCGTCGGCGGCCTCAAACACCACGCCCAGCAGGCGGGCGATGATGTCGCTGTAGCGTTGCAGCGCCGCCGACGGCGCGAGGCGTTGCGCCGCCACCGCCTCGCGCAGCGCTGGCAGCCCCTCCAGCCCGTGCAGCGCACCCGCCACCCGGTTAAACAGCCGACTGAGGTTGCCCGCCTGCGGGTGGGCGCGATCCAGTCGCGCCAGCGGCGGGTGGATCGCCTCCAGCGCCCGGTCAGCGGCAAGGATGCGCGCCGGTAGCTGGGCCGCCGCCGGGCTGGCAGGGTTGGAGAGGTGGATGTTGCTCAGGCCGCGCTCGCGTTGCAGCGCGTGCACCAGCGCGCTGACCGCCGCCACCAGCGTGCCGGTGTGCAGCAGCTGGCGCAGGCCGGCAATCTCACTCTGTTTTGAGGCGAGGATAAAGTCTTGCGCCCGCAAGCGGGCTGGGGTGGGGGTCATCAGCCAGCACTCCATCAGCAAAAGCCAGGAGCACTGTGCTGCAAGAAGCGTGCCGGGTCAGATCTGGTAGTCGCCCACCGTCTCCAGCTGGCTGGCGAACACCTTCTCCTTGATCTCAGTCAGGGAGAGCGCCGGGTTGCAGAGTTGGATGAACTGCCAGGCGAAGTTGCGCTGCAACTGGCTGCGCTTTAGCCCCAGCCAGACAGTGTTGGCGTCAAACAGGTGCTCGGCGTTGAGGTAGATCAGCCCCTGATCGCGGGCGCGATCCTCGGACATGTCCGCCACGATGCCGACGCCCAGCCCCAGCTCGACATAGGTCTTGATCACATCCGAGTCCTGCGCGCTAAGGGTGATGTCCGGTGTCAGGCCAGCGTGCTTGAAGGCGGCGTCTACCTTGCCGCGCCCGGTGATGCCGTGGCGGTAGGTGATCAGCGGCAGCGTGCTGAGTTGCTCCAGCGTTACTGGCGTGCCCTGCTCCGCCAGCGGGTGCCCGGCCTGCACCACCACCGCGTGGTGCCAGCGGAAATAGGGGAAGGCCGCCACATCCTCATCGCTCATCAGCCGCTCACTGGCGATGCCGATGTCCGCCTCGCCGCTGTGCAGCATCGCGACAATCTCCTCCGGCGTCGCCTGATTGAGGGTCAGGCGCACGCGTGGGTAGAGGCCGCGGAACTCCTTAATGATGCGTGGCAGGCTGTAGCGTGCCTGGGTGTGGGTGGTGGCGATGTGCAGTTCGCCATTGTCGCTGTTGCTGAAGACATCGGCCAGCCGGCGGATGTTGCCCGCGTCATTGAGGATGCGCTCCGCCACCACCAGCAGCTCCTTGCCCGGCTCGGTCATGCCGAGCAGCCGTTTGCCGCGGCGGATGAAGATCTCAATCCCCAGCTCCTCCTCCAGCTCGCGGATATGGCGCGAGACGCCGGATTGGGAGGTGTAGAGCGCGTTGGCCACGTCAGTCAGGTTGAAGCCGCAGCGCGCGGATTCGCGGATGATTTTTAGCTGCTGGAAGTTCACGATTTATCTCCTTATGCATCCTTCAGATAAGCCTATAGATACGGCGGAATAGGCCTGATGCAAAAGAAGAAAAACGCAACACTTATGCCATTCTGCGCTAAAGGGAATCTGAGAATCTACTCTTCTGGCTTTTTTTCAGTACAATCAGGGCGCTGAGTCAATATAATTGGGCTAAATGAATTCGCATTCGCGTTCCGTTAGCGCTAAATATATCCGTTCAAGAAGTGAGCCGGACAACAAAGAGGACATTGTGAAAACACGCATCATGCTGGTACTGTTGACAACGCTGGCGCTTAGCGCCTGTAAATCCGGCCCGCTGCACAAGGATGGCCCGGACGACATCATCACCAGTCAGGTCGGCGACCTGACGCTCAAGCACCGCCGCGCCATTGAGGTGCCGGCCAGCCTGAAACCGATTAACCAGCCATACACCAGCCTGTATGCCGCCAGCATCATGACCCGCCCGGACTACGGCGGCCAGGTGGTGGGTTACCTCACCAATGCCAAGCCGTTTTACGTGATTGGTCAGCCGAACAACCGCTGGCTGGCGATCAGTGAAGAGAAGGAGGGCAATCTGGTTGGTTACGTGCCCTTCAACGCGGGGGTGCCAAGCACCCACTATCAGGCGACCCTGCGCCAGGATCGCCCGCGCCGCGTGAAGGCGAAAAATGACTGCGTGACGGTCGGCGAAGACAGCAAAGCCTGCAAGGATGCGTCCGAGACCTGGATCATCGAGTGAGTGACCGGGTTGACCTTCACCCTGGATTTTAAGAATAAGTAAAAATTCTAATGAAAAGCAGTAAAAACTCTATTGGTATTTGTTTAAAATCGCTGCTGGTTTTGGTGGCGGTAAATGTTGGCTCCGGTGCCCGGGCATCAGACAACGCAGCAACCCTCGCGATCCATCCAGCCGAACCCGTCCAGGAGGCGCTGTTCCGCAACTGGCTGTTTAGCCGCTGCATTGCCAAGGCGGACAGCGCCAGCGCGCTCTCTGCGGACGCCCACCGGTCGGCGGCCCTGTATGCCGGGAAGAGCCTGCTGCCCGCCGCGGCCTATAGCGCGGGCGATGCCCTGATCGATCGCTTCCTCGACCGCCCCTTTGCCGGGCCGGTGGCGGGAAGCTATCACACCGTCGCCTGTATCGACCTCTACCACAGCGGGGAGGCGGGCCGCCTGTTTGCCCGTTTCGCCGCGCAGCTTGACCAACCGTAACCCATAAGGGTGCGACCGGCCGGCCGCCGTCAGCCGGCCCCGGCGCCATTGCGCGGGCGGATGCCCGGTGGGGCGCCCGCGCCAGACACCACTGCAGGAATATGTTATGCGATTCACGATTGTTAAGAGTAAACAGGGCCATTTTCCCCCGCAAAGCAGCTTTGACTTCCTGCCGCCCGGCGGAACCATCGGCCGCAGCGTGGACAATAACCTGGTGTTGCCTGATGAGGACCGCGCCATCTCGCGGTTGCAGGCCATCGTGCATATTTCGGCAGAGGGTGAGTGCCGCATCACCAACCGCGGCAACGTGACGCGGGTGGTGCTCAACGACATCCCGCTGGAGCGCGGTCGGCAGGTGGAGTTGCAGGATGGCGACCTGCTGGACATCGATGACTACCAGTTGCAGGTGACCGACCTGAGCCAGTCGGCCCCGCCGCCCTCCTACACCACCCCGCCCGCCGAGGCAGTGCCGCCGCAACCCGTTGCGGCCCCCCAGCCGGTCGTTGCGCCGCAGCCGGTGATTGTGCCGCCCGTGGTGCCGCAGGATCAGGCCGAGTTCGTGCAGCCCGCCGCCCCCTATGACGCGCAGGCGCAGCAGCGCGCTGAGCAGGCGTTGCTGATGCGCCAGCAGGCGATGCAGGAGGCCCCGCTGCCCACTGCCCCGGCCCCGGTGGAGACACCGCGCGCACCGGTGCGCCCCGGCCGTCTGGGCATCGATCCGGTGGGCTACACCGCGCCACCGGTGCCGCGCCACAGCAACCTGTTGCACGGTAGCCAGCAGGCGCTGGATGGCAACATGCTCGACGCGCTGCTGGAGGGGATGGGGCTGAATGACCTGCAACCGCCGCCGCGCTTCGATGAGCACCAGCTCAACGAGGTGGGCCGCCTGCTGAGCCTCTTCTCACAGGGCACCGTCGCCCTGCTCTCCTCGCGCTCGATCCTCAAGCGCGGCGTGAAGGCGGAGATGACGATGATCCTTGATGAGGCCAATAACCCGTTCAAGCTGCTGCCTTCGGGCAAAACCGTGCTGATGCAGATGTTCGGCAGCAAGATGCCGGGCTTTATGCCGCCGGAGCAGGCGGTGCGCGATGCGCTGATTGATTTGCAGGCGCACCAGCTGGGGATGATCGCTGGCATCCGCGCCATCATCTCCGCCATGCTGCAATCCTTCAACCCAGACCGGCTGGAGGAGGAGGCGCGCCGCGAGGGCAACGCGCCGCGCTTCTCGCTCTCCCCCAGCCGCAAGGGGGCGCTGTGGGATCACTTCACCCGCACTTATCAAAAGACCGCCGGTGAGGTGGAGAACGATTTCCACACGCTGTTTGGCGAGGCGTTCCTGCGCGCCTATGACGCCGAGGTCAACCAGTACAAAGATTCCCAGATCAAACCGGACGAATGATGAATATAACGATCGCCTCCACCTCGCAGCGCGGCAGCCGTGCCACCAATCAAGACCAGACCGGTGAGGTGATTGGCCAGCGCTCTGCCTGCTTTGTGGTGTGTGACGGCATCGCTGGCCTGCCCGGCGGTGAGGTGGCGGCCAGGATCGCGCGGGACGCCATTCTGGCGCAGTTTGATGGCGAGCAGCATCTGGATGCCCAGAGCATCCGCCGCTACGTGACCGGGGCCAACGCCGCCATCCGCCGTCGCCAGCGCGAAGACGCCACGCTGGCGAAGATGGGCACCACGCTGGTCAGCTTGTTCATCGATCGCGACTACTCGCTGGCCTACTGGGCGCACGCGGGCGACAGCCGACTCTACCTGTTCCGCCGTGGCTACCTGTCGGAGGTGACCACCGACCACAGTCTGGTGCAGCAGATGAAGGACGCCGGTTTCTCCACGCAGGGGATCAATGGCAACCTGCTCTACTTCGCGCTGGGGCTGGATGAGGCGCGGGACGCCAGCTACAGCGACGTGCTGCAACTGGAGGATGGCGACGTGTTCCTGCTCTGCACCGACGGCTTCTGGCACAGCTTCACCGAGGCGGAGCTGGAGCAGTCGCTGCACATGGTCAACTCGCCCAATGAGTGGATTGCGTTGATGGATCGCGCCCGGCAGAACGAAAACAACAGTGATAACTACAGTGCCATTGCCGTTTGGGTCGGCTCCCCACAGGAGACCACCCTGATGCACTCCTTTCCGGATGCCGGCCGCTTTATGCCGTCGAAACGGGGTTGAGGCTTATGTCTACCTACACACAGTCAGGGTTCGCTATGAAATTATGGATGTCAGGAGTTGTCGCCTTGCTGGCCGTGCCAGCCGCGCAGGCGCAGGATTACCGTCTGGCTTACTCGCCCAGCCTGAAGCTGGAGATCTACATCGATGACGTCAAGAGCAACCAGCCGGAAGATTGGTGCCAGCCGACGCTGCCGCTGCGGATCGTCTCGCTGGAGAGCAAAGACCCGGCGGTGCTGAACGACTTCCTGCCGCGCGTCGGCACCCTGATTGAGAAGCAGTGTACCGAGACCACCCACCTCGCCTTCACCCTGAATAATAAGGAGGGCGCACGGCTGGCACAGGGCGATGCGCTGAAGAGCGGCGAGTGGCAGCCGGTGGTGCTGCCCGATGCCGCCGCTGGCCCGGCAGTGCCCGGCGCGCCAGCCGATGGTCAGACGCCCATTACCTTCTCCCTGCCGAACGGCTGCCATATCCGCACCTTCTGGGACGCCGAACGCGACGGCAGTGCGATGTTCATCCCAAGCGGCGATAGCGTCACCTGCACCCCGGATGGCTGGATGACCGATCGCAGCGAGGTCAGCGTGACCCCCTCCGCCAGCGCCGCGCCAACGCCCCTGACCTTCTACCGCGGTTTCCCGCTCGCCAACCTCAACCCAACCAGCGCCGCGCTGGCGGTGGTGAGCGCCGACAACCGCCAGATGCTGCTCTCCAACAGTGAGAAGGCACCGGACAGCTTCCTGCTGCTGCCGTTTGACCCGGCGCTGCACGCCTGGCGCTTTGATGGCCGCGTGGTGTTGCAGATCAGCCGCAAAGAGGCCGCCGATCCGGACACGCTGAAGCAGGCGATGGGGCTGGCGCAGGCCGCCTACCTGCCGCTGCTGCCCCAGACCAGCACTGCCCTGACCTTCCTGCTAGTGGAGAAGGTCAGCCCTGAAATGCGCGACCCGGCCGCTGCGGCCTATCGTACGGTTAACTAACAGAGAAGCCACTATGTCGGGAATTGAACAGAGTCAGCGCCCCTCCAACAGCCTGCCGGTAGGCTACCGTTTCCGGGAGTTTGAGATTTTGGAGGTGATTGGCGAGGGCGGCTTCGGCATTGTCTACCGCGCCTACGATCACCAGCTGGAGCGGGTGATCGCCATCAAGGAGTACATGCCGACCAAGCTGGCGCAGCGCAACGAGGATCTGAGCGTAGGCGTGCGCAGTGACCGCTTTAGCAAGACCTTCCAGGCCGGGCTGCACAGCTTTATCCAGGAGGCACGCCTGCTGGCGCGTTTCTCCCACCCCGGCCTGCTGCATGTGTTGCGCTTCTGGGAGGAGAACGGCACCGCCTATATGGGCACCCAGTTCTATACCGGCTCCAGCCTGAAGAACCTGAAGACGCAGCAACCGGAGGTGATGGACGAGGCGTGGATCCGCCAGCTGCTGCCGCCGCTGTTCAGCGCCATCCGCACCATCCATCAGGAGGGTTACCTGCACCGCGATATCTCGCTGGACAATATCCAGATTCAGGAGAACCAGTTGCCGGTGCTGCTCGATTTTGGCTCGGCGCGCAAGGAGATTGGCAACCTCTCTGACGAGACCGAGGTGATGCTGAAGCCGGGCTTCGCGCCGATTGAGCAGTATATGGAGGAGAGCGACGGCGAGCAGGGGCCGTGGACGGACATTTACGCGCTGGGCGCGGTGCTGCATACGCTGATTGCTGACGCGCCGCCGCCGGTGAGCGTGGTGCGCAGCATTGAGGACAGTTACGTACCGCTGGTGCAGCGCCGACCCGCTGGCTATTCACTGGGGCTGTTGCAGGTGGTGGATCATGCGCTGGCGCTGAAGCCGGAGGATCGTCCGCAGTCGATTGACCAGATGGCCGCCGAGCTGGAGTTGCCGGTCACCGAGGTGAATGAGATTGCCAGTTCGCCGATGACCGCGCCAGCCGCGGTGCTGAACGCCGCCCACCCGGCCGCCGCCGCTGCGGTGCCGGTGGCGGAGGTGGTGGCTGCCAATCAGTCACGCGCCAGCCGCCCCTGGCTGGTGCTGGTAGCTGGCGGGCTGGTGCTGGCCGCCGTGGTCGCCGCCATCGCCTGGCTGGCGACCGGCTCGGGTGACGCGCAAGACCCGGCCACCGTGGATAACCGCGCCCCCGCCCCGGCCGCGCTGGCCCCGGCAACTGACAGCGGCGATGGCCCGGCGAGCAGCGCCACCGCCCCAGCCGCCCCCGGCACGCCGCTGGCGCAGGTCTATTTCCGTCTGCAACCCGATGAGCAGGTATTGCTGAACGGCCAGCCACAGGAGGTGAAGATCAACACCAGCGGCTTCGCGATGCTGTTCCTGCCGGCCGGTCACTACCAGCTGGAGATCCGCGCTGGCACCCAGCCACGCGGTAGCCAGACGCTGGAGATTGACCGGGCGGGAACATGGTTAATCGCCCCCAAGGGGGGGAGGTAAAGTTTTCAGGCATTGCGATTGCCTGTGACTTCGCTAGGCCGGAGAAGGGTTCAGGCACTCGTGGGTGCCTGTGGGCGCGCTGGGGGCGGAGTAGGGTTTCGGGCATAGCGAATGCCTGTGGCCTAGCTTAGGCCGGAGAAGGGTTTCGGTTGTTCGAGTTCCTTTTTCTGCCTGTACCCCGGAGCCTCAACCGAGCAGGGCCTGCCGGCGCGCCGGCCCTGCACCCGCGCGCTTTTGGGTGGAGTGGCTAATCATTGCCCGCTCTCGCGGGTGACCCTCGCTGCGTCTCCGGGCTTCCGGGCCGGCCCAGACGCGCTCCCGGCGCGGCTGGCCCTTTCGCGGGCGTCCTGCCCGCTCACCCGGCCCTGCGACTCCACTCGGCAATGATTTAACGCCCCCACCTCCTCTGCACGCTGTAAGTATGTGGGGAAATAGTTGGGGGTTATATTGGAAGGTGTGATGTGTCCGCTCACCCGACCCTGCGACTCCACTCGGCAATGATTCAACGCCCCCACCTCCTCTGCGCGCTGTAAGTATGTGAGGAAATAGTTGGGGGAGTTTTATTATTGGAAGGTGTGATGTGCCCGCTCACCCGGCCCTGCGACTCCACTCGGCAATGATTCAACGCCCTCACCTCCTCTGCGCGCTGTAAGTATGTGAGGAAATAGTTGGGGGAGTTTTATTATTGGAAGGTGTGATGTGCCCGCTCACCCGGCCCTGCGACTCCACTCGGCAATGATTTAACGCCCCCACCTCCTCTGCGCGCTGTGAGTATGTGAGGAAATAGTTGGGGGAGTTTTATTTTTGGAAGGTGGAATGCATTGGCTGTGGAGCTGATTGTATTTTTGTCTACGGTATACCTTAAACACCACATATCCAGTCGCATAAAACCCAGAACCCTTTAAACAGAAATAACTTCCCCATATACCACCCCCAACTATTTCCTCACATAGCCGAGAATTTGCAGAGGAGGTGGGGGCGTTAATTATTGCCGACCGAGGATTCCGGGCCGGGTGAGCGCACAGGGATGTGCGCGAAAGTGGCAGTCGCGCTGGGAGCGCGTCTGCCGCGGCCCGACAGCCCGGAAGCTGACGGAGGGAACCCGCGGTAGCGGGCAATAATTAGCCGAGGCACCCAAAGCGCGCGGGTGCAGGGCCGGCGCGCCGGCAGGCCCTGCTCGGTTGAGGCTCGGGAGCCGAAGCAGAAAAAAGAATCCGAACAACCGAAACCCTGCTCCGGCCCAGCGAGGCTAAAGATAATCACGAAAGCCAAAGCAGAAAAAGACATAAACAAACCGAAGGTTGACACGCCCGCGTGGTGCAAGGCCGGCACAGCGGAGGTCTACAGTTTTTCTACCGTAAAAGGAGATTTTTTCAAACAATGGACTTGGAGCAGGTTAATGCTGCATGTACGGCTACATCAGACAGTTTTCATTAAGCTAGCCTTGCGCATGAAATCTTATTTTCATCGGTAGGATAGTAAATCAAATTCTCCTCAGGAAGCAGGGGAATATGGCGTGTAAGCCAGTTCAGCAGGGTTTCAACGTTTTGCTTTATGGCAGAATTTTCTGGCCACACCAGATAATATCCGTCTCCGGTTGCCACAGCCTCTGGAAAAGGAAGAGTAAGCAGGCCACTTCTTATTGCCTCAGTGCTCAGAAGCAGATCACCTACAGAGACGCCATGTCCGCTCAGGGCGGCAAGATTTCCCTGTTCCAGGGTATCGAATACCTTCCCGCCACTGATACTGAGTTCCTTGAAACGCCCGGTTTTCTTGAGCCATCTGCGCCAGTCACGACGGTCTGGAGACGGATGGATAAGGTCGCAATCCGGAAGAGAATTTTGTGCGCTGATGAGCATCGCTGGAGAACAGACCGGAATAAACCACTCGCTGAACAGCAGTCGGCTCTCTGTACCCTCCCCAAAATGCCCATTACCCAGCAAGATTGCGCAGTCATAAGGCTCGCGATTGAAATCTACCTCATCTTTGTCCATCCAGACACTGGTTATCTCAATCCCTGGGGTTGTATGGTTCTTGCGAAAATCATTCAGCACGTTAAGAAGCCAACGCATGGTAAGCGTTGAGGGCGCTTTCAGGCGCAGAAACTTGCTGTGACTTCTGAAGGCATTACAGGCCCGCTCTATGCTCATAAAACCCTCGGTAAGCTGACCAGCAAGGGCACATCCCGCCTCGTTCACGCTGACACGTGGCCCATTTCGCTTGAAAAGCTCACAGTCAAACCACGCTTCAAGCGTACGAATATGCCGGCTGACCGCACCCGGCGTAATATTGAGAAATTCTGCAGCTTTACTGAATGAGTTCAACCGCGCTGCAGCTTCAAACGCGCGCAATGCATAGAGTGGTGGTAACGACATCAGATATCCCAATGTGAGTTTTACTCACATTAAGCGCGAGTTTTATCCGTTTTTCAACTGCTGTCTGTGCGTGAATAATCCTGTCCGAAAAAGTTAACGGAGGGATTCTCGTGAAAAGTATGCTTCTCAGGAACGGAGCCATTATCAGACAGTCTGATCTGATGATGATAAGCAATGATGCCAGCGACGTCTGTCCGCTAAGAGACTGGCCGATAGACGCATTTCGCGATGTCGCCGCACGGCTTAGCGACAAAGATTTTCCCTGCCTCTTTGCCCGTCATGCATGGAAATCGGAAACATTGCTATTCGGGCTGGTGAGTGAGGATAACACCACGGCGGACTTGGTGGCCGCTATGCAGAGTCTGGTGACACGGACCCATCAACTGCCGGAAGAAGACAGGCTTTACAGCCCGTTATTGCTGATTTTTGAGCGCCGCGACCTGAATTCACTTGAAGAGGCCCAGCGGTTTGGATGGCAGCAGTTGCAGAGCCTTCACGATCATGACACACACGACTGGCCATCACATATTCCGCAGAATCCTAAAGAGAGTGCGTGGTCATTTTGTTTTGGCGGCACGGAGTTCTTTTTCAATGTCAGCTGCCCCGGACACTCGCAACTCAGAAGCAGGAATCTGGGGAAACGCCCCGTCTTCATCGTTAACCCCAGAGCGCATTTCGACATTCTGGCCAGCCAGAGCGATTCTAAGGGAATAAAAATTAGGGAAAAAATCCGAACACGCGTCTGCAATTACAATAACGGTTATGTCCCTTCAGAGCTGGGTTTCTATGGTGATTCGGGCAGTCTGGAATGGAAACAGTATCAGCTAAGCGAACCCGGTGCGCTTAATCCGGTGCAGTGTCCGTTACACATACGTAAGGGAAAAATACCGCAATGAACATGACCCTTTTGAGCGCATATATTTTTTCTGTGATGATGCTGCTTCTCACCCCTGGCCCGGTTGTGGCACTCATAACCGGCACCGCTGCCCGTTATGGTTATCGAAGCGCGTTTGCCACTGCTGTCGGGACGAACGGGGCTTCCCTCATTCTGATTGCGCTGGCCACACTGATGCTGAGAGGCGTGGTTTCCCTGTCTCCTGTCTGGCTGAGCTTTCTCGGACTGGCAGGTTCTGTTTATATAGGGTATTCGGCACTACAGAATCTTTGCAGCACCCCGCAGCCGGGTGCAATGGAGAGCGGGACAGATACTCAGCGCCGGGGAAGTTTTCTGCGGGGCTTTGCTACAGGACTTTCTAATCCGAAAGACATTCTATTTTTTGTCTCATTCTTTCCTCAGTTTATTGCCGTGACACAGGATTTCACCACCAGTGTTCTGACGCTGTGTCTGGTGTGGGTAATTTTCGACTTCGCCATACTGACGCTCTACATTCTGACCGTGAGAAAATGGATGTCTGCCAGACATGGCAGGAAAATAGAGATCACGTCATCGCTTTTTTTGCTTACCGTGGCGGGGTGCGGGAGCGTTTACAACGTTTTCGAGTTAACGCATAGCCTGCATTTATGGGGTATATAACAAAGCTGAAAATATAAATAGGCCTTTAGGTTTTTTATCTGGGTGGCACCGCCGGAAGGTCAAATATTAAAGTGCATGATATCCCGTTCGTAGCGGCCAGCCATCCTGAAGACGGCTGGCCAGCGCTGCGGGAAACATGGTGTGGTAATGCGGACAACGAGGCCCTGCTCGGTTGAGGCTCCGAGGCCAAAGCAGAAAAGGAACCCAAACAACCGAAACCCTGCTCCGGCCCCAGCGCGATCACGGGCAATCGCTATGCCCGACGACCTAAGCGCGCCCACCGGCACCCAAGAGTGCCCACCCCTCAACAATGAAGAAATCAATCTGTTAGCCGCCAATGTTTCCCGGAGATTTCATTTTTCTGTCATTTTTATTCTTTACGCTGTTAGCTTCCCTACATGGACATTAACAATATGAATATAAAAGCGATTTCTCTGGTTATCGGCTGTGCGCTCTCTTCATCAACGCTGGCGGCGCAGCCGCAGGTCGAGCGCTATATCGTCAGTTTCCCCGAAGGTACGCGCGTCAACTACAACGGCGCGTTTGCCAGTGCGTTTCCAAATGGTTTGCCGATGGGGATCGGCTCCGGTTTGCTGTTTACCGGCAAGCAGGGGGATGCGTTCACCTTCGCCACCGTCACCGATCGCGGGCCGAATGCTGACTCGCCTGATATGGGTAAGAGAGAGGCAAAAATTTTCGTCACGCCAGAGTTCGCCCCGCTGCTGATGAATATTCGGGTGCAGAACGGCAAAGCGGAGGCCACGGATGTCCGGCCATTGCATGACGATAAGGGCAATATTAACGGATTGCCGCTGCAGGATGGCGTCATCGGATCAACCAATGAAATCGCGCTCAGCGATACGTTGAAAGTGCTGCATGGCGATAACCGCGGTCTGGATACGGAAGGTATTACGCCGGACGGCAAGGGAGGGTATTGGCTGTGCGATGAGTATGGCCCGTTCCTGATTAACGTTGATGCGCGCGGCAAGATCCTGACAATTCACGGGCCGCAGGCCGCTGAAGGGGAGAAATCCATCGCGGGCGGTCTGCCGAACGTTCTCAAATGGCGTCAGCCAAACCGTGGATTTGAAGGGCTCACCCGTATGCCTGACGGGCGTATCATCGCCGCGGTGCAGAGCACGCTGGATATCGACGGTAAAAGTAAAAAGCAGGCGCGCTTTACCCGCCTGCTGAGTTTTGACCCGGCGACCGGGAAAACCGCGATGTATGGTTACCCTATCGACAGTGCCGCTTACGGTAAAAACAGCGACGCAAAAATTGGCGATATCGTGGCGCTCGACAATCAGCATATCCTGCTGATTGAACAGGGCAGCGACAAAGACGATGCGATGCGCAACCTTATCTATAAGGTGGATCTTAGCCCGGCTACTGAGTTGAGCGCGTTTGATAAACCTGACGAGTATCCGGAGTTTGACGACGAGAACGCGCTGGCGCAGCGCGGCATTAAGCTCGCCGCCAAAACGCTGGTGGTCGATTTACGTCAACTCGGCTGGCAGCAAGAGAAGGCCGAAGGTCTGGCGCTGATCGACAATAAAACGCTGGCCGTCACCAATGACAATGACTTCGGCGTGAGAACGGTCATGCAAAATCCGGTTGAAGGTAAGAAGCGTAAGGATTATCGGGTGACCGAACAGGGGACGCTTACGGTAGATGATAAGCCGGTTGCAACGACCATCGGCATAAAGCCGCTGGAGAAACCTGAGTCGGACAGCGAGTTGTGGATTGTCACGCTGGCGGCACCGCTGAAATAAACACCCTCCCTACCCTCCAGGCTGCGTCCCTCAATTGCATCACTTTTTGTAAAAGAGCCGGATGCAGCCCAGTTTTGCCATCGATGGATTATTGTTTGGTCACAACGGGCTACGGGCCACACCTTATCCGCTATGAGTGAGAAGCGGACCTTGAGTAAGCAGCCTTGCAGGATTAAGACCTTACTCAAGCGAACGTAACAGGCCTATATCTTTTTTAGGAGAAGAGCCAAACAGCCTGCTGTACTCTCTGCTGAACTGTGATGGACTTTCATAACCCACTTTGTATGCGGCGCGTGTTACATCGTATTGCTCATTTAGCATCAACCGTTTTGCTTCGCTCAGTCTCAGCCATTTTTGATATTGAAGGGGACTCATCTGCGTTAGCTGTCTAAAGTGAAGATGAAATGCGGGGGTACTCATATGAACGTAAGCAGCAAGCTCATCAATTCGCACTGGTCGGAAAAAATTACATCGCAGCCAGTCAGTGGCTTTCGCAATGCGGTACGCCTGACTCTCGACAGATACTATCTGCCGGATTTTATCTGCCTGGTCGCTCATCAGCAATCGGTAGTGAATTTCACGCCGTACCAGCGGTGCAATGACAGGTATGGCTTCCGGTTCACCTAGAGTTTCAATAAGCCGCTGGACGGGTTTCAGTATTGCCGGCGTCACCGTGCCCAGCCCAAGCCCGGAACCGCCATTTTTTGACTTTTTATGGGGATGATCTGACTGGACCATAAGCTCAGCCATAATTCTTAAATCAATTTTGAAAGTGAGGCCCAGACAAGGTTTTTCCCTGCTCGCCAGCATAACTTCTCCATTTGCCGGCAGTGCCAGCGACGTGACCAGAAAACGGGATGAGTCATAAGCGAAGCTCTGATTGCCCAGCCACATTTTCTTTTCACCCTGCATCACGAAAACGACGCTGGGTTCAAGCATACATATTTCCGGCAAAGCGGGTGAATCCCGGCGAAAAAAAGAGAGGTCTTCTAATGGGGTTTTGGTTTCACCGGTTTTATGGGTATATCTGGATATTTGACCCGCAATTTCTGACGTTATGTTGTGACGTTCCGTCATAAGAAATCATCTTTTGATAGTTAAGTTATACCACGTAAATGTAACCATATGCCGTCGATATTCCTACCATAACTGACGTTGCCAATAGGATCAGGCAAGAAAAACATCGGAACGTACCTGTCACTGCCTTCCGTCCTTGTGGATGATAATTCAGGTAATTCATCCTGCCTGAGCAGCAGGATGTCATTTTACCTGGCAATAAACGTTATCAGGAGATTTATATGGTTACGCAGGCCCCTTTCATCAAACTCAACAACGGCGTGGAAATGCCTGCACTTGGTCTGGGCGTTTATCTCTCTTCGCCTCAGGAGACAGTCAGTGCGGTCGCAAGCGCAATCCAGAGTGGATATAGCCTGATCGATACAGCGAAAGCTTATCATAATGAAGCACAGGTAGGCGAAGCACTGGCAGAAAGTGATGTGCCCCGCGCTGACATGTTTATTACCACCAAGCTTTTCAATGGCGACTATGGCTTTGAATCAACCTTAAAGGCTTTCGATGAGAGTTTGAAAAAGCTGAAGCTAGATTACCTTGATCTCTATCTTCTGCACTGGCCAACTAAAAACTGGGAAGCCACGCTTCATTCCTATAAAGCGCTTGAAAAGCTCTATGCGGAAGGCCGGGTGCGCGCCATTGGCGTCTGTAACTTTATGGAAGACCAGCTGGAAGCACTGATATCACAGGCTGATGTAGTGCCAGCTGTCAATCAGGTTGAACTTCACCCTTATTTTGCGCAGAAATCTCTAGTAGCCTTTAATAAGGCTCACGACATCACTACCGAAGCATGGTCCCCGATTGGCGGCGTCAAAAACTATGGCAATTGGAATAACTATGGCGGAAGTAAAGATCCCCTGAATGAATCAGCGGTGACAGCCATTGCGCGGGCGAAGGATAAATCGCCGGCTCAGGTCATTCTTCGCTGGCACTATCAGAATGGCATTGTCGCCATCCCCAAATCCGTTAACGCCGGGCGGATTGCTGAAAATATCAACGTGTTTGACTTCTCTCTCAGCCAAAGCGAAATGCTGCAGCTTGACCATCTCGATGCAGGTCTCCGCGCTGGCCCTCATCCAAAAGACGTTGATACTACTAGCTTCTCAGAGCTGGCCTGAAAATTTAAGGAGAATGCGTTATGAAACCCGTTTATGATTTTAAAGGGCAGGTTGCCTTAGTGACCGGTGCCAGTCAGGGAATTGGTCTGGCCGCAGTGAACGCCTATGCAGCAGCAGGCGCGGCCGTTGTTCTGGTCGACCTGCAGGAAGAGAAAATTCAGGCGGTCGCGGACGAAATCAATCAGTGTGGAGGCAAAGCTTTGGCCATTGTCTGCGACGTCAGTGATGAAGCACAGATTGCCGCCGCCGTTAAAAAAGCGGTTGCGACATTTGGTCAGCTTGATATGGCATTCAATAATGCTGGCGTTCAGGCACCAGCATGTGATTTTGCAGATCAGCCATCAGATGACTTTGACCGTGTCATCGCAATCAATCTGCGTGGGATATGGGCATCAATGAAACATGAACTTAGGCAAATGCGTGCCCAGGGCTGCGGCGCTATCGTTAATATGTCTTCAGTGGGTGGACTTGTGGCTCAGGTTGACCTGGCCGCTTACAACGCGAGTAAACACGGCGTCATCGGCCTGACAAAAAGCGCGGCTCTCCGCTATGCACGTCAAAATGTACGCATTAACTGCATCTGTCCGAGTACCATTGAAACGCCGATGGTTAAAGCCATGCTTGAGACGCAGCCGGAAGCTATGGACGATATTATGCGCCTGCAGGTTATAGGCCGTCTGGGTAAGCCCGAGGAAGTCGCGCAGGCCGTTTTATGGCTGTCCAGCTCTGGCGCCTCTTTTGTTCATGGGGTCTCTCTGCCAGTAGACGGCGGCTTTACTGCAAACTAAACACGGAATTAACGCCTTCAGGTTTACTTATATTGCCGGGCGGCTTTTTTTATATAGGTTATGGCCTCACTAAAGGTGACCGAGGTAGTGGGCAGTCATGCTACCTTAATCTCGCAGCTGCGGGCGGTTGTGAATGTTAACGAACGAGCCGAGCGGGCAACCCACGGAGCCGCTTGCGACATGATCCAGCCGTCTCCCGCAAAGCGCGAGAAGAGCATCTCGCTGTAAGCGTGGCCAGTTAATCATAAATCTCGATAGGATGTAACATGACAGATAAAACGGAAAATAAAGACAGCGGCATGGCGGTAGTGCAGCGGTTATATGAGGCATTTGTTCAAGGCGATGCATCCTTGATTATGGAGCAGCTACACGAGTCCCTGGAGTGGAATGAGTCTGACAACTTCATGCTGGCTGTGGGTAACCCCTATCGAACGCCTCAGGCGGTAGCCGACGGCGTGTTCCGGCGCCTTGCAACTGAGATCCAAGATTATCAGGCAACCCCCACCGAAATCTTCGATGCAGGAGACGTAGTGGTCGCGATCGGGCGCTCCAAAGGGACCATGGTAGCAACTGGCAAGCCTTTCAACGCCCAATATGCTCATATCTGGCGAGTGCAAGATGGTAAGATCATCGGCTTTCGGCAGATTATTGATACGCACGAAGTCTGGCGGGCGCAGCAGACAAGCTAAGCGTCTATAGACAACTAACCAGGAAGTTACAAGCTGCCATAAAACTTTACTCCTCCCACTAGGGTGAGAGTGACTCAGTAGTGTCAGCTTCTGGCACAGAGCGGCCCGCTACTCCTGATACCTGATTGATGGCAACCGCGATAAATGCGCTCTCCCTTGTGCGGATAAAGCATCAGGGCAGCATATGGACTTAGTTAAGCCTCACGTATTCAATAAAGTACCTTGCTATAGGTACGTGACTTTTGAATGTAACTCACGTTGGGCTTGATCCAAGGATACGTCCATAAGTGAAAAGCGCTCTATCGGCGACGAATCTTTCGCCTTAATACCCCCCTACTATTTCCTCACATAGCCAAGGATTTGCAGAGGAGGTGGGGGCGTTAATCATTGCCGAGTGGAGTCGTAGGGCCGGGTGAGCGGGCACATCACACCTTCCAATATAAAAATTCCCCCAACTATTTCCTCACATAGCCAAGCATTTGCAGAAGTGGTGGGGGCGTTAATTATTGCCGACCGAGGATTCCGGGCCGGGTGAGCGCACAGGGATGTGCGCGAGAGTGGCAGTCGCGCTGGGAGCGCGTCTGCCGCGGCCCGACAGGCCGGAAGCTGACGGAGGGAACCCGCGGTAGCGGGCAATAATTAGCCGAGGCACCCAAAAGCGCGCGGGTGCAGGGCCGGCGCGCCGGCAGGCCCTGCTCGGTTGAGGCGCAGGAGTACAGGTAGACAAAGGAACTCGAACAACCGAAACCCTGCTCCGGCCTAAGCGAGGTCGCAGGCAATCGCAATGCCTGCTCTCAGGCTTGCCCCACCTTGGGCACATCCTCACTATTCGCCGCATCCTGCTGCAACAGGCGCACATGATCCACCAGCTCGCGCAGGCACTCGTCCTGCATATTGTGCTTCTTCAGCTCCTGCTCCAGCGCGTAGAGGTACTGGGCGTTGGTGCCAAGCGGGCCGTGGGCGCGGGCGATCAGCGGGGCGATCACTTGGTAGCAGGTATCGGCCTCAAACAGCGGGTGGGCGGCGTCCATCACGAACACCAGCGCTGTCACGCGGCTGCCATCCTCCAACACCAGCTCACACCAGGTCGGCACGTAGCAGCCGGTCACCATCTCGCGCTTCCACAGCAGCTCCAGTTCCTCCTCCAGCTTCTCCTCGGGCAGGCGGAAGGCCAGACCGGTGGTGCTGCCGCCCTCCTTCAATGCCAGCATCCGGCCCGGCTGGGCGGCGGTGCCGCGACCGGCCGTCAGCCGCAGGCAGAAGGCACGGTGCCAACCGTTCAGCGTCGCGCGCCGCACCTCTTCCGAATCGAAAATCGGGTTCCACATCAGGGAGCCGTAGCCAAAAATCCATACCGGGCTGTTGTCCGGCCGACGCGAGAGGGTACAACGCAACGACGCCAGACGTTGCTCCGGTGAGAGCAGCAGCGCCTCCTCAATCGTCCCGAAAGCCGTCTTACAATCCGCCTTCTGTAGAAAATCTCGCGTTAACACCTGTGGCTGCCCTCCTCTCTTACGACCTTGCTTATATATTTATCAGCCTGACGAATAAGGTAATCCCTTCGATTGACCGGGCTAATTAGGATAAACCTTATGCGTTTCTCGCCCGTCAATCAAGCTGGCGACAAATCACAGCACAAAAAATTATGACAATAGTACGATTGTGGGATAACAAAGCCGTTGAAAAGCCAGATAGAACCGATACCAATCACATGGGCCTATCAGAGGAATAGGTGATGGCCGGATGTTTTTTATAAGGAACGCGCAGGAGTCTGGCAGAAATGGCGGGCAGGGTCAGCAACCCTGCCCTGCCGGTTGAAAGCGCGGGTTTAATGCTTTTTGGGATGCCAGCGGTCGTCATCCCCTTTCTCATAATCATGCTTCACCGCGGCCCATGCCACTTTGTGGGCCGTCTCTTCGCGCGTGTCATCGCCGCGCCGGTCATCCTTGTCCTTGTATTGGTCCCAGGCGCTGTTAAACGCCTCTTTATAGATATCCTGCGCATGGGGCGGCAGCACGTGGCGCACGTTGTCTGGCAGATCGGTACGGGATTTAAATGGCATCAGGCTCCTCCTGTTCCAGTATCACAAGGGGCCAGCCAGTGGCTGGCGTCGTTTCAAGTGTAGAACATGCCTTGTGACTATGCTGAAACCCGCCGTTTTCCTGCTGATCCCCGTTTTTACTGCGCCACACGGCAAAAAAGTATGAATCATCTGGCAAGGGTTGCGTAGCAAGGCATAGCCGAAAATCGAGACGCAATCACTTACAGGCATACCCTCCTTAAACGGCGGTTAAACATGGGGTAATCATGGCTCGGGAAAGGAAAAAAAACCAAGGCGGTAAAATTAGGTAAATTCGCCCAAAAGGCTGACATATTTTGTTACTGTAACGCTGTTTTCCTAGGCCGGGGCTATACTTAGCGCCACGGCACCCGTTACTGCATCATCCCTTTGCCCCGGCAACATTGAAAAGGAGCATGAGAACCATGACGTCGACCGCCCCACCGGCCCGCGCCAAAACCCGCCACAGCGAGTACTCCCTGCTGCTGCCGCTGCTCGCCCTCGGTATCCTTACCCTCTGGGGGAATACCACCGCCCTGCCCGCGCTGGCTGGCATCAATTTGGTGGCGCTGGTCGGCATCCTTGCCAGCGCCTTTAGCGTGGTGCGCCACGCGGATGTGCTGGCGCACCGGCTGGGCGAGCCGTATGGCTCGCTGATCCTTAGCCTGTCGGTGGTGATTCTGGAGGTCAGCCTCATCTCGGCGCTGATGGCGACCGGCGATGCCGCCCCGGCGCTGATGCGTGACACCCTCTTCTCCATCCTGATGATCGTCACCAGCGGGCTGGTGGGCGTCTCGCTGCTGCTCGGCGGGCGCAAGTTCGCGACCCAGTATGTCAATCTGGGCGGCATCAAGCAGTACCTGATGGCCATCTTTCCGCTGGCGATCATCGTACTGGTGCTGCCAGCGGTACTGCCGGAGGGCAACTACAACACCACACAGGCGTTGATGGTGGCGGGCATCTCCGCCGCGATGTATGGCGTGTTCCTGCTGATCCAGACCAAGACCCACCAGAGCCTGTTTGTCTATGAGCATGAGGACGAGGGGGATGACCCGCACCACGGCAAGCCCTCGGCGCACAGCAGCCTGTGGCACGCGGTCTGGCTGGTGGTGCATCTGGTGGCGGTGATTGCCGTGACCAAGGTCAATGCCACGCCGCTGGAGAATCTGTTGCAGACGCTCAACGCACCGGCACAGTTCACCGGCTTTTTGGTGGCGCTGCTGATCCTCTCACCGGAGGGGCTGGGCGCGCTGCGGGCGGTGCTCAATAATCAGGTGCAGCGGGCGATGAACCTGTTCTTCGGCTCGGTGCTGGCGACCATCTCCCTGACGGTACCGGCGGTGACGCTGATTGCCACCCTGACCGGCCAGCAGCTTATCTTTGGGCTGGAGGGGCCACACATCGTGGTGATGCTGGCGGTATTGATGCTCTGCCAGGTCTCCTTCTCCACCGGCCGCACCAATGTGCTGAACGGCACCGCCCACCTGGCGCTGTTCCTCGCCTACCTGATGGTGATCATGCTGTAATAAAAAAAGGCCGCGCAGTGCGGCCTTGCTATCAGGGTCTGTTGGGGTTACGGCCTGCCCGGCAGGCCGACAGAGTGTCAGGTATACGCATTGAGCGTGCGTTGGCAGAGCGCCGAGCGCACGCAGTCCTCTTTGGTGAAGCGGATAATGCCGATCATCTCATCCTCCTCGAAACGCTCCAGCGCATCGCTTAGCCCGGACTTGACGCCGCGCGGCAGGTCACACTGGGTGATATCGCCGTTGACGATCACGGTGACGTTCTCCCCCAGCCGCGTCAGGAACATCTTCATCTGGCTGGCGGTGACGTTCTGCGCCTCATCCAGAATCACCACCGCGTTCTCGAAGGTGCGCCCACGCATATAGGCAAACGGGGCGATCTCCACCTTGCCAATCTCTGGCCGCAGGCAGTACTGCATGAACGACGAGCCGAGGCGGCGCAGCAGGATGTCATACACCGGGCGGAAATAGGGGGCGAACTTCTCCGCCACATCACCGGGCAGGAAGCCGAGATCCTCATCGGCCTGCAACACCGGACGGGTGACAATGATCCGGTCCACTTCTTTATGAATCAGGGCTTCGGCGGCCTTAGCCGCGCTAATAAAGGTTTTCCCACAGCCGGCCTCGCCCGTGGCGAAGATCAGCTGTTTGTTCTCTATGGCTGATAAGTAATGACCTTGAGCTTCCGTACGCGCCTCGATGGTCGAGGTGTCCCGACTGTCGCGCGCCATGCCGATGGATTCTACCCCGCCCATTTGGACCAGGGAGGTTACCGACTCCTCCTCACGCTGCCGGTGGCTGCGTGCGTCACGCCGGATAACACGTTTCGCTTCACGACGAGCTTTGATCACTGCTTTCTGTCTTCCCATAGTGGCACCTTACAGTTTGTTTCACCTACCGTTGCGGCTGTGCAGCACCGCAGACGAATACTCTGACAACAGGTTTCACATACAGATGAGGTTGGTCCCCTTTAAGACCGCATTAGCCAATGACAATGGCGACGGGTAGCTGTCTGGCAAGGCGATGGCCCGGCCGGAACGGCGTGCGCCATGAAGAGAGGTTGCCAGGCTGGCAACATTTTCCAATTTTGGTATGACGCAAGAGACGCTGGTTGGTTGGTAGAGTGGGAGGTTGTGCCGAAAATGGCGGTGGCGCGGCATTCGCCCTCGAGACGACGAGTAGAAGAGAAAGTGTTTGATGGTAAACCTAACAGCCCATTCATGGACTTCCGCATCAGCGCTCCTCGCAGTCAGGACAGGCAGTGACGCCCGCACCGGCTTTTTCGGTTAGCTGCCACCGGTTGGTGGGCAACTAATTTGAGTATAACGACACTTTATGACTCCGTGTTACAGCAATGTAAATATTTAACTACAAATAAGTCAAGTGCTTATTTTTTGCGCTTTCCAATCAACCCACTGCCTTCCTCACCGATAAGAAATGCATAAAACAGGCCGCCTTGGGCGACCGGTTTACTCAAGCGGGGCTAACTGTTAACGGCGTCACGTTTTTAGCAGCGCCTCGCCCAATATTTGCCCCTCGCGCACACCGGGCAGCGCGAAGAAGTAGCCGCCGCCGATCGGCCGGACATACTCCTCCAGCGCCTCGCCATTCAGCCGCCGCTGCACCGCCAAAAAGCCCTGCTCCAGATCGTGCTGGTAGCAGATGAACAGCAACCCCATCTCCAGCTGCCCGGAGGCGCTGATGCCCTGCGAGTAGCTGTAGCCGCGCCGCAGCATCAGGCTGCTGGCACTCTCCGGCATGCGCGGGTTCGCCAGCCGGATATGGGCGTCCAGCGGGATCACCTGCCCCTGCGGGTCGGCGCGGTAGTCGGGCACGTCATGCTCCTGCGCCATGCCGAGCGGCGCGCCGCTGAGCTTGTGGCGGCCAAAGATCGCCTCCTGCTCCTGCAACGGCGTGCGATCCCAGGACTCCACGTGGAAACGGATGATGCGCACCGCCTGATAGCTGCCGCCCACCGCCCACGCCGGTTCGCCCTGTTCCTCCGTTACCCAGATCGCCTGTTCCATCAGCGCCGCGTTGCGGGTGTCGGGGTTGGCGGTGCCATCCTTGAAGCCGAGCAAATTGATCGGCGTCTCCTGGCTGCGCGCCGCGTGGGGCGAGATAAAGCCCTCGCGCCGCCAGCGCACCGCCAGCAGATCCGGCGTGTGCTTGATGATGTCACGCAAGGCGTGGATCACCGTGTCACTGCTGTTGGCGCAAATCTGCAACAAGAGGTCGCCGTGGCACTGGGCGGCGTCCAGCGAATCGTTGGGAAAGCGCGTCATCCGTTGCAGGTGCAGCGGTTTCTGCGCCGCCAGCCCAAAGCGCTCGTCAAACAGCGCGTGGCCGACGGAGAGCGTCATCGTCAGGTTGTCCGGGCTGATGCGCGCGCCAAGGATGCCGGAGTCCAGGGGCGGCAGTTTCGGATCGGCCGCCGGTGCTTCGCCCCCTTGCGTGAGGAAGGCAATACGCGCGGTGAGCAGCGCGAACAGGCGGCGCAGATCCTCACGGTTGCTGGCCAGCACATCAAAGGCCACCAGCATTGCCGACGCCTGCTGTGGCGTCAGGATGCCGGACTGGTGGACGCCATAGAAGGGCTGGCGCATCTCACGCGCGTCAGGCGGCAGCACGCCGGGGGCGGCCGGCGGCTCGGCACGCGCCGGGCCACGAAGCGCCAACGCGCCGCCCAGCGCCCCCATCCCCAGCAGCAAGCGCCGCCGGGCTGGCTGGTGCCCGCCGAACGGGCAACCGCCGCCCGCCGCGCCGGTGGTTTTGCTCATCGTGATGGCCTCAATCCAGACCCAGCACGCCGCGCAGCGTGGAGAGATCTTCCGCCAGCGCGGTGATCGGCCCCTTCATGGCGTTGCGGTCGGCATCGGTCAGCTTCTCATAGGAGGCAAAGCCGTTGGCGGTGCGGTACTTCGCCAGCAGGCCATCCACCTTGGCAAAGTTGCCGTCGATTTTTGCCAGCAACGCCGGATCGGCCTTCACCAGCAGCGGGCGCAGCAAGTTGACGATCTTCTGTGCGCCATCAATGTTCGCCTGAAAATCCCACAGGTCGGTGCGGCTGTAGCGATCTTCCTCACCGCTGATCTTGCTGGCGGCAATCTCTTCCACCAGCCCGGCCGCGCCACCCACCACCTTGGAGGGCGGGAAGGTCAGCTCGCTGATGCGGGTTTGCAGCGCGCGGGTATCCGCCAGCAGACGATCGGCGAAGGGCGCGCCGCCCTGCGTGGTGTTGTCGCCAAACAGGATCTTCTCCAGACGGTGGAAGCCGGTGAACGCCGGGTCTGCCGCCTTCTGCTCAAAGTCATCCTCACGCGCGTCGATGCTGCCGTCGAGATCAGAGAACAGCTCGGCAATCGGCTCGATGCGCTCGTAGTGCTGGCGCGTCGGGGCATAGAGCGCCCGCGCCTGCGCCAGATCGCCGCGCTTCACCGCCTCGGTGAAGGCTTGGGTCTGGATCACCAGTTGCCCCACCTCGCCCATCACATACACCTTATACTCGGCGAGCGGGCCAATCAGCGCGGCGGCATCCGGCTTGGCCGCGGCCGCCCCGGCGGTGACCGTCAGCTTGCCCTTCGGGTTGCTGAGCAGGCCGCAGGTCATGTCATACTCGCCCGGCTCGAGGGTGGCGGTCATCTTCTGGGTGAAGCCCGGCGCGATGTTCTCGCGCTCCTCCACCACCATCACCCCTTGCAGGATCTCCCACTCCAGCGCCTTCTGGCTGGCATTGCGCACGATAAACTGGGTTTTGCCCGCCGGCACGGTGAGCTGCATCGGCTCACACTGCTTGTCGGTGACAGTAACGTTGACCTGCCGCAGGTCGGCGGCCAGTGCGGTGGTGCTGAGGGCACAGGCTGGCAGCGCCAGCAGGGCCAAATTGAGCGCGCGGCGCAGGGCAAAACGGGACAAGGTGGACATCACAGGCACTCCCTGAAAAAAGTCATCAAATTACGCCCGGCCACGGGTGGCCGTCGGCGTGCGGTGGTAAGGCAGAAAGAAGAGGATCAAGGCCGGGATCAGGTAGGCGAAGTAGACCACCACCTCACTGACGGTCGGGGACTCCTGATAACCAAATATCCCCTCCAGCAGGGTGCCGCCCAGCGAGTGGGTGGAGAGCACGCCGCTCAGATCCCAGGCCAGCGACTGGAAGCCATTCCACAGCCCGGCCTCGTGGAAGGCACGGATCGCGCCAGCCGCCAGCCCGGCGGCCACCAGCAGAATGAACAGGCCGCTCCACTTGAAGAAGCGCGCCAGATTGAGCCGCACGCCGCCCCAGTAGATCAGCGCGCCCAGCAACATGGCGCAGGCCAGCCCCAGCAGCGCGCCAGCCGGGGCCGCCGCGCCGACATCCTGTTGGAAGGCGGCGAGCAGGAAGAACACCGACTCCAGCCCCTCGCGCGCCACGGCAAAGAACACCATCGCCACCAGCGCCCACGCCTGCGCGCGGCTGCTGGCATGTTTGCTGAGCGCCTGATCGATCGCCTGCTCCAGTTGCCCCTTGACGGAGCGCGACGCCTTGCGCATCCAGAACACCATGTAGGTCAGCATCGCCACCGCGACCACCGCCACCAGCCCCTCAAACAGCTCCTGCTGCTTCTGCGGGAATTCGCCGGTGGTGGCGTTGATCGCCATGCCCAGCGCCAGACAGAGCGCCGCGGCCAGCCCAATGCCCAGCCACACCACGCCCAGCCAACGGCGGCGGCCGGTGCGTGCCAGATAGCCGGCAATCAAACTGACAATCAAGGCGGCTTCCAGCCCTTCGCGGAACATAATCAGAAATGGCACAAACATCGCGGCTTACCCCAAGGGTGCGACGCCCGGCAGGGCAGTCTGTAAAGTTAGGTAAAAGAAAACGAGAGTGATTATCATTCCAAAAAAAAGAAAAGCAAGGGGGGAGGACGGGAGAATTTGCACGGCGGTGAGGCGCGCCGCTGTTGCCGCGGGAAAAGCACAAGGCCCCGCAGGGGGGCCTTGGTAAACCGCGTGATGTGGCACCGCTTAGGTACCCATCACTTAGCGGGTGTTAAACTCCGCCTCAGCCACGCGGAAGCGCTCGGTGACCACCTTGGAGGGCTGGCGGCCCATCAGGCTCACCACCACGATGGCGACAGAGGCGAACAGGAAGCCAGGGATAATTTCATACAGCTCCTGCCAGCCATACTGTTTCCAGAAGATCACCGTCAGTGCGCCCACCAGCATCCCCGCCAGTGCGCCATTGCGTGTCATGCGTGACCACATCACCGAGATCAGGATCACCGGCCCGAATGCCGCACCGAAGCCAGCCCAAGCGTAGCTCACCAGACCCAGCACGCGGTTCTCAGGGTTGGCGGCCAGCGCGATGGCGACCAGCGCCACCACCAGCACCATCAGGCGGCCGACCCACACCAGCTCACGCTGGCCAGCATTTTTGCGCAGGAAGGCTTTGTAGAGATCCTCGGTGATGGCGCTGGAGCAGACCAGCAGCTGGCAGCTCAGGGTACTCATCACCGCCGCCAGAATGGCGGAGAGCAGGATGCCAGCAATCCACGGGTTGAACAGGATTTTCGCCAGCTCGATAAAGACGCGCTCGCCATTCTCGGTCACGGTGCCAGCCTGCGCCGGGTTATTGCTGAAGTAGGCGATGCCGAAGAAGCCGACGGCGATGGTGCCTGCCAGACAGAGGATCATCCAGGTCATGCTGATGCGGCGCGCGTTGCGGATGGTGTGGTGCGAGTCCGCCGCCATGAAGCGTGCCAGAATGTGCGGCTGGCCGAAGTAGCCCAGACCCCAGCCCAGCAGTGACAGGATGGCAACCAGATTCAGCCCCTTGAACATGTCAACGTAGGCCGGGCTTTTCGCCTCAATCACCAGCATCGAGGTGTCGATGCCACCGACGGCCAGAATCACGAACACCGGCGTCAGGATCAGCGCGAAGATCATCAGCGACGCCTGCACGGTATCCGTCCAGCTCACGGCCAAAAAGCCACCGATGAAGGTGTAGAGGATGGTCGCGGCGGCCCCGGCCCACAGCGCGGTCTCATAGCTCATGCCGAAGGTGCTCTCGAACAGGCGGGCACCGGCCACGATGCCCGAGGCGCAGTAGATGGTGAAGAAGACCAGAATCACCAGCGCCGAGATGATGCGCAGCAGCTTGCTGGTATCCTCAAAGCGGCTGGTGAAGTAGTCCGGCAGCGTCAGCGCGTTGTTGTTGGCCTCGGTGTGGACACGCAGGCGGCCCGCCACCAGCTTCCAGTTGAGGTAAGCGCCCAGCGTCAGGCCGATGGCGATCCAGCTCTCCGAGATGCCGGAGATGAAGATGGCGCCCGGCAGGCCCATCAGCAACCAGCCGCTCATGTCAGAGGCGCCGGCGGAGAGCGCGGTCACCACGCTGCCCAGACTGCGGCCGCCCAGAATATAGTCGTCAAAATTTGTGGTGCGGCGGTAGGCCAGCAACCCAATTACTACCATCCCCAGGATATAGACCAGAAATGTCACCAGCATAGGTGTACTTACTGTCATGTAGATTCTCCACGTACTTTGTCATGAGTATTCACCTGGGTAACCCCTGTGAAACGCCCTGTCATGTTTCCCGGCAGCCGGAGCGACGGCCAGGCATAAGCGATACCGGAACGGGGTATCGGGTATAACCTTGTCAACTTTCAGACTATCCGGGTTGCGACCCTGCCCTTTTTATGACTGCCGGGGTCAGGGGCGCGGCCCATCCTAGATGAGGTCTGTCGCGTTCGCCAAGTCATTTAACATTCAAGAAACATAAAGCTTACGCTCCATCACACAAATAATAACCAGCGGTTGTACTGGATAGCCGTTCCGCGGTATCACCTTAGGCTGTAACAAAAGTGCAGCAGTGGTACCCGCACCTTCTCCCACCGGGCCTGGGCTTCGCTTTTCCCCGGCCGCCCGAACGGCAGGCGGCTAAAACCTAGCAATTTTCGTGCCTGGTTATTTTGTTAACAAAATTTCGGGTAAAAAGCGGCATGAATCCTGCATGGTTTTACAAACCAAAAACAGGGTTGCACTTAGTTGCAACATGATGGTCAGCGGCGCTATGCTCAGCGCGCGTTACTGTCATATGCGTCAAACGGGGCGGCCTTCCCTGCCCCGTGCACCATATCCTTAGAGCAGTTGCATTAATTACAGGAGTCAGTTGGCATGGGCACTACCACTATGGGCGTGAAGCTGGACGAAGCAACACGCGATCGCATCAAAACCGCCGCGCAACGCATCGATCGCACGCCGCATTGGTTAATCAAACAGGCAGTTTTCACCTATCTGGAGCGCCTGGAGAGTGGCGAGGATCTGCCGGAATTCCCGGCGGCCGGCGCGCCAAGCCAGGAGGGTGAAGAGGCATTTGCCCTGCCCACCAGCGAGGCCCCGCAGCCCTTCCTGGAGTTCGCTGAGCAGATCCTGCCGCAGTCGGTGACCCGCTCGGCCATTACCGCTGCCTATCGCCGCCCGGAGACCGAGGCGGTGCCTATGTTGCTGGAGCAGGCACGCCTGCCCGCGGCGTTGGCAGACTCCACCCACCAGCTCGCCTATCGCATCGCCGAGAAGCTGAGGCACCAAAAAGGTGCAAGTGGACGCGCCGGAATGGTGCAAGGGCTGCTTCAGGAGTTCTCCCTCTCCTCACAAGAGGGCGTGGCGCTGATGTGTCTGGCGGAGGCGCTGCTGCGTATCCCGGACAAGGCGACGCGTGACGCGCTGATCCGTGACAAGATCAGCAACGGCAACTGGCACTCCCACGTCGGCCGCAGCTCCTCGCTGTTCGTTAACGCCGCCACCTGGGGCCTGCTGTTCACCGGCCGTCTGGTCTCTACCCATAATGAGGCCAACCTCTCCCGCTCCCTGAACCGCATCATCGGCAAGAGCGGCGAGCCGCTGATCCGCAAGGGCGTGGACATGGCGATGCGCCTGATGGGCGAGCAGTTCGTGACCGGCGAAACCATCGCCGAGGCGCTGGCCAATGCCCGCAAGCTGGAGGAGCGCGGCTTCCGCTACTCCTACGACATGCTGGGTGAGGCGGCGCTGACCGAGGCGGACGCGCAGGCGTACCTCGCCTCCTACCAGCAGGCGATCCATGCGATTGGCAAGGCCTCCAATGGCCGTGGCATCTATGAAGGCCCCGGCATCTCCATCAAGCTGTCGGCGCTGCACCCGCGCTACAGCCGCGCCCAGTACGAGCGCGTGATGGAAGAGCTCTACCCGCGCCTGCTGGCGCTGACCCTGCAAGCGCGCAAATATGACATCGGCATCAACATTGACGCCGAAGAGGCTGACCGTCTGGAGATCTCCCTCGACCTGCTGGAGAAACTCTGCTTCGAACCGCAGCTGGCTGGCTGGCATGGCATTGGCTTCGTGATTCAGGCCTACCAGAAGCGCTGCCCGTTTGTGATCGACTCACTGATTGACCTCGCTGGCCGCAGCCGCCGCCGCCTGATGATCCGTCTGGTGAAGGGTGCCTACTGGGACAGCGAGATCAAGCGCGCGCAGATGGATGGCCTCGAGGGCTACCCGGTCTACACCCGCAAGGTCTACACCGATGTCTCCTACCTGGCCTGCGCCCGCAAGCTGCTCTCGGTGCCGAACCTGATCTACCCGCAGTTCGCTACCCACAACGCCCACACGCTGGCGGCGATCTATCACCTCGCGGGTAACAACTACTACCCCGGCCAGTATGAGTTCCAGTGCCTGCACGGCATGGGCGAACCGCTGTACGAGCAGGTGGTGGGCAAGGTGGCCGACGGCAAGCTGAACCGTCCATGCCGTATCTATGCGCCGGTGGGCACCCACGAAACGCTGCTCGCCTATCTGGTGCGCCGCCTGCTGGAGAACGGGGCCAACACCTCGTTCGTTAACCGCATCGCGGATGCCACCCTGCCGCTGGAGGAGCTGGTGGCCGATCCGGTGAGCGCCGTGGAGGGGCTGGCGGCACAAGAGGGCCAGATGGGCCTGCCGCACCCGCGCATTCCGCTGCCGCGTGAACTGTATGGCGACGAGCGCGTCAACTCCGCGGGCCTGGATCTGGCCAACGAACACCGTCTGGCATCGCTCTCCAGCGCCCTGCTCAGCACGGCCGCCCATCCGTTGCAGGCCGAGCCGCTGATCGATGCTGAGAAAGACGCGGGCGAGGCCCAGCCGGTGATCAACCCGGCCGAGCCGCGTGACGTGGTAGGCAGCGTGCGCGAAGCGACCCCGGCCGAGATTGGCCGCGCGCTGGACGCCTCTGCTGACGCTGGCCCAATCTGGTTCGCTACCCCGCCGGAGGAGCGTGCCGCCATTCTGGTGCGCGCCGCCGAACTGATGGAAGCGCAGATGCAGAACCTGCTGGGCGTGCTGGTGCGCGAAGCGGGCAAGACCTTCAGCAACGCCATCGCCGAGGTGCGTGAGGCCGTTGACTTCCTGCACTACTACGCAGGCCTGATTGAGCAGGACTTTGCCAATGACAGCCACCGCCCGCTTGGCCCGGTGGTCTGTATCAGCCCGTGGAACTTCCCGCTGGCGATCTTTACCGGCCAGATTGCCGCCGCGCTGGCGGCTGGTAACAGCGTGCTGGCGAAACCGGCGGAGCAGACCCCGCTGATCGCCATGCTGGCGGTGAAGCTGCTGCACGAAGCTGGCGTTCCGGCGGGCGTGCTGCAACTGCTGCCGGGTGACGGTGCCACCGTTGGCGCGGCGCTGGTGAATGATGCCCGCGTGCGCGGCGTGATGTTCACCGGCTCCACCGAAGTGGCGGCGCTGCTGCAACGCAATATTGCCGGACGCCTCGACCCGCAGGGCCGCCCGACGCCGCTGATCGCCGAAACCGGCGGCCTGAACGCGATGATCGTTGACTCCTCGGCGCTGACCGAGCAGGTGGTGACTGACGTGGTGGCCTCCGCCTTTGACAGCGCCGGCCAGCGCTGCTCCGCCCTGCGCGTGCTCTGCGTGCAGGACGAAGTGGCCGACCGCACGCTGGAGATGCTGCGTGGCGCGATGGCCGAGTGCCGCATGGGCAACCCGGAGCGCCTCTCCACGGACGTCGGCCCGGTGATTGACGCCGAGGCCAAGGCCAACATTGAGAAGCACATCAATGCGATGCGCGCCAAGGGCCGCAAGGTCTATCAGGCGGCGCGCGCCAATGCGCAGGATGAGAAGGAGTGGCCAACCGGCACCTTCGTCAAGCCGACGCTGATTGAGCTGGAGAGCTTTGACGAGCTGAAGCGCGAGATCTTTGGCCCGGTGCTGCACGTGGTGCGCTACTCCCGCCAGAACCTCGACGGCCTGATCGACCAGATCAACGCCGCCGGTTATGGCCTGACGCTCGGCGTGCATACCCGCATCGACGAGACCATCGCCCGCGTCACCAGCAAGGCGAAGGTGGGTAACCTCTACGTCAACCGCAACATGGTGGGCGCAGTGGTCGGCGTGCAGCCGTTCGGTGGCGAGGGCCTCTCCGGCACCGGCCCGAAGGCGGGCGGCCCGCTCTACCTCTACCGCCTGCTCTCCAGCCGTCCGGACGACGCGGTGCACCGCACCCTGTCGCGTCAGGATCAGCAACTGGCCCTCGACAGCAGCGCCCGCGCGCCGTTGCAGGCCCCGTTGCAGGCGCTGCACGCCTGGGCGCAGGGCCAGCAGATGTCGCCGCTGGCGGCACTCTGCCAGCACTACGCCGAGTGGGCGCAGGGTGGCACCGTGCGCACCCTGCCCGGCCCGACGGGCGAGCGCAACACCTACGCCCTGATGCCGCGCGAGCATGTGCTCTGTCTGGCGGAAGATGAGAACGACGCCTGGACGCAACTGGCGGGTGTGCTGGCCGTGGGCAGCCGTGCGCTGTGGCCGGAGGGTGAGATGCAGCGTGCGCTGTTTGGCCGCCTGCCGGCTGAGGTGCGGGCGCGTATCGACTTCACGCCAGAGTGGCAGTCGGACAACGCGGCCTATGACGCGGTGATCTACCACGGCGACTCTGACCAGCTGCGCGCCCTGTGCGAGCATGTGGCGAAACGCGCTGGCGCGATTGTCTCGGTGCAGGGCTTCGCCCGTGGCGAGACCCACCTGCTGCTGGAGCGCCTGTTGCTGGAGCGTTCGCTCTCCGTCAACACCGCGGCCGCGGGCGGCAACGCCAACCTGATGACCATCGGCTAAGCCAGGCATCAGCCAATAAAAAGGGGAACCCACTGGGTTCCCCTTTTTTTCGCCGGGCGTTACGAGTTCAGGAACTTGTCGAGGAACTGGCGGGTGCGCGCCTGCTGCGGGCTGGTAAACAGCGCCTTGGCCGGCCCTTGCTCCACGATGCGGCCGTTGTCCATAAAGATGGCGCGATCCGCTACGTCGCGGGCAAAGCTCATCTCATGGGTGACGATCACCATGGTGCGGTGCTCCTGCGCCAGCGCGCGGATGGTGTTCAGCACCTCGCCCACCAGCTCCGGGTCAAGCGCCGAGGTCGGCTCATCAAACAGGATCACCTCCGGGCGCATCGCCAGCGCGCGGGCGATGGCCACCCGCTGCTGCTGGCCGCCGGAGAGGCGGCGCGGGTAGGCACTCTCCTTGCCGCTCAGCCCCACTTTCGCCAGCAATTCGCGCGCCCGCTGCTCCGCCTCGGCGCGCTTCTCGCCCTTCACAATCACCGGCCCCTCAATGATGTTCTCCAGCACCGAGCGGTGCGGGAACAGGTTGAAGTTCTGGAACACAAAGCCCACCTGCTGGCGCAGCGCACGTACCTGCGCCTTCTGGCGGCTCAGCGGCTGGCTGCCGTCGATGGTGATGTTGCCCACCTGGATGGTGCCGCCATCCGGCGTCTCCAGCAGGTTGATGCTGCGCAACAGCGTGGTCTTGCCCGAGCCACTCGGCCCGATGATCGCCACCACTTCACCGGCGTTGACTGACAGGTCGATCCCATGCAGTACCGTGTTGCCCTTGAAGGCCTTGGTCAGGTTTTTGACATCGATGGTACTCATGGTTACTCCTGATCCTGTCGGTTGGCGCGGGCCTCAAGGCGGTTCTGCAAGGCCGAAAGCACAGTGGCCAGCACCCAGTAGATCAGGGAGGCGGCCAGATACATGGTGAACACCTCAAAGGTGCGCGAGGTGATCAACTGCGCCTGACGGAACAGCTCCGGCACCTGGATGGTGGCGGCCAGCGAGGTGTCCTTCACCAGACTGATGAAGCTGTTGCCGAGCGGCGGCAAGGCGGTGCGCGCCGCCTGCGGCAGGATCACCCGGCGCAGGGTTTGCCACGGCGTCATGCCGATGCTGGCGGCGGCCTCCCACTGCCCCTTCTCAATCGAGGAGATGGCGGCGCGCAGCGTCTCGGAGGTGTAGGCGGCGGTGTTAAGCGACAGGCCAATCAGCGCCGCCGGAATCGGGTCCAGCTCAATGCCGAACTGCGGCAGGCCGTAGTAGATCATGAACAGCTGGGCGATCAGCGGGGTGCCGCGGAAGATGGAGACGTAGATCCGTGACAGCCAGGCCAGCGGCCAGAAGCGGGAGAGGCGCATCAGCGCCAGCAAAAAGCCCAGCGCCAGACCAAAGGCCATGCCGCCGATGCTGAGCTGAAGGGTGAACAGGGTACCCTTCAATAAAAAAGGTGCGGAATCCAGCACCAGTTGAATACTTTCTTGCATATGTGCAGACCCTGACGGCGCCGCGCGCCGGAGGTGGAAAACGGGCCGGCGATCGCTCGCCGGCGCGGGGGTTACTTGGTGACGTCAGCGCCGAACCACTTCTCGGAGATTTTGCTCAGGGAGCCATCCTGCTGCATGTCAGCAATGGCCTTGTCGATGGCGGCCAGCAGCTGCGGGTTGTTCTTGCGCAGCGCCACGCCCGACTCCAGACGGGAGAAGGCCGGGCCTGCCACCGCCATGGTGTTGCCGGTCTTCTTCACCAGATCCAGCGCCGCCAGACGGTCTACCAGAATGGCGTCAACGCGGCCAAAGCGCAGATCCTGGTATTTGGTCGGGTCATCGTCATAGGTACGGATGTCCACGCCCTTCACGTTCTCACGCAGCCACTGCTCGTAGTTGCTGCCCAGACCCACGCCCACTTTCTTGCCACTCAGATCCTCAGGCTTGGTGATGCCGCCCTCGCTGCCCTTTTTGGTCAGCGTCTGGATGCCGGAAATAGTGTACGGGGTGGAGAAGTCGTACTTCTTCTTGCGCTCGTCGGAAATCGTGACCTGATTGATCACCACGTCGATGCGGCCAGAGTCCAGTGAGGCCAGCATACCGTCCCACTTGGTCGGTGACAGCTTGGCCTGCACGCCCAGATGCTGCGCCAGCGACTGGGCGAACTCCACTTCAAAACCGGTCAGCTTGCCATCTTCACCCTGGAAGCTGAACGGCGGGTAAGTCCCCTCCAGCCCGACCACCAGCGATCCGCGCTGCTTGACCTTGTCCAGCAGGTCAGCGGCGAGGGTATTGCTCACCACGCCACCGGTCAGTGTGACAGCCACCATACCCAACAGCAGGTTGCGACGAAATGCGGAAAAACCCATACGTACCCCTTATCAATCAGTTTATTATTTTCAGGATGTTATCACTTGGTGTCCCGGTTAACAGGAATGAATCACCTTATGCTTAGTCCTGAATGGCATAAGCGAGCCTGTCACACCGCCGGTGGATAGGCAAACAGCGCCGGCGCGCCGCCGGTATGCACAAACAGGATCGGCCCGCTGGCAAAGCGCTTGCGCGCCAGACCATCAATCAGCCCGGCCATCGCCTTGCCGCTGTAGACCGGGTCCAGCAGGATCCCCTCCTGCGAGGCGAGCAGCTTGATCGCCGCCATCCCTTCCTCGTTCGGCTCGCCATACTGCGGCGCGAAGTACTCGTCCCACAGGGTGATCGGCGCGGGCGCGTCCGTCAGCCCCAGCCGGGCGGCGATCGCCTGTTGCAGCGTCTCGACCTTGGGGCGCTGATCCTGCGCCTTGCGCGAGACCGTCACACCAATCAGCGCCGTCTCCGGCATCAGTTGTTGCAGGCCGACCGCCAGCCCGGCGTGGGTACCGGCGCTGCCGGAGGCCACCACCACGCTGCCAAACGCCACCTGCTGCCCTTGGTCGGCAATCTCCAGCGCGCACTGCACGTAGCCCAGCCCACCGAGGTCATTGGAGCCGCCCACCGGGATGACGTAGGGGCGGAAGCCCTGCGCCTCCAGCCGCTCCGCCTCGTCCCGCAACTGCGCCTGCGGGTCATGCAGCGCGTCGCACATCACCACTTCGGTGTTGAAGAGATCGAGCAGCCGGCGGTTGCCGTTGGCGAGGTAGTTGTCGCCGGGCTGGTAGCCACCGGCGGCGAACGGGTTCTCCAGCAGCGCCACACAGTGCAGGCCGAGGCGCGCAGCCACCGCCGCTGTCTGGCGCACATGGTTGGACTGGATGGCACCGGCGGTCACCAGCGTATCGGCCCCCTCGCGCAGCGCGTCAGCGGCCAGAAACTCCAGCTTGCGCAGCTTGTTGCCGCCCAGCGCCATCGGCGTGGTGTCGTCGCGCTTGATGTAGATCTCATGGCCCAGATAGTCCGAGAGGCGGTCGAGCCGCTCCAGCGGCGTGGCGGGGCCGACCAGATCAAGGCGCGGCACGGCGGCCAGTTGGTCACTCAGATAACGGTAAGATGGTGTGGAGAGGTTGCTCACCCGGTTCCCCTTAGGAAAGTGTCGAGATACAACCTATAGATCTAGCAGATGTTTCTGTAACAATCACCCGTTGCGGGACGCAATCGTGATTGATTTGGCCGATTACACCCATTAGCGGCACAAATGAAAGGCCCGGCTGGGGTGGCCGGGCCTTAAGTGGTCAGCGCGGCTGGCTCTGCCACGCGAGGTACTGGTCATATTTGCGCAGGGCGATGCGGTAGTTATTGTGGCCAGCGTCCGGCAAGTCCTCAATGATCCGCTGGTGGATGCTGTCGCCGCTGATGCGCTCGCGCGGGTAGTTGCGGGCAATCAGCATCTCGTCGAGGCGGCGCAGGCGCACCACGTACTCGCGCACCGTGCTGTGGCTCATCTCGGTCTGCTCAAACAGGTACTGCTTGAACGCCTTGATGTCGAAATACTCCGGGTTGCTGTTGCAGGAGATCTCGCTGCAAAAGCGGCACAACGCCATCAGCTCGTCCTGTAGCTTCAGCCACACCTGATCGTCGATCAGCTGGTCCATGCCGGCGATGGCTTCTTTATTGATGATCTGCCCACGAAAGACCAGCGCCATCCGGTCAAGGTGCTTGGCGCATTGGGAGCAGTGAGTCTGGCTGTGTTTGTAGTCTTTAAGGTAACGGCTCAGCGGCCGTTTTTTAACAGATGTACCTGGCATATAAAATTCCGCTAATGTGTTGCTTTTAAGGGGCGGAACTCCGAGGGCGCAGACCTGTTGGGCAGGCGGCGCTTAATGATCGGCGTTAAGTCTGGCTCGCAAGCGCTTGATAGCCTGACTGTGCAGCTGGCTGACGCGGGACTCCCCGACCTCAAGCACAGCCCCGATCTCCTTCAGGTTCAGCTCTTCCTGGTAATACAGTGTTAACACCATTTTTTCGCGCTCGGGCAGGGCCTCAATCGCGTCCATCACCCGCTGGCGCAGGTTGCCCTCCATCAGGTGGTGCAGCGGATTGCTCTCCTCATGCCCCTCCATCAGCGCATCGGCGCTGTCGCCGTGCTCCTCGCGCCACTCGTCGTAAGAGAAGAGTTGGCTGTTGTTGGTGTCCATCAGGATCTGACGGTACTCCTCCAACGGGATGGACAACGCGTGGGCCACCTCCCCCTCCGTCGGCGGCCGGCCGAGCTGCTGCTCTGCCTGCTGCATGGCCACCTGCACTTCCCGTGCATTGCGCCGTACGCTGCGCGGCGCCCAGTCACGGCTGCGCAGTTCGTCCAGCATGGCCCCGCGAATGCGTTGCACCGCATAGGTGGTGAAAGCCGTCCCCTGTAGCGCGTCGTAGCGTTCCACTGCGTTAAGCAGCCCGATCCCACCCGCTTGCAGCAGGTCATCCAGCTCGACACTGGCCGGCAGCCGCACCTGCAGGCGCAGGGCTTCATGGCGGACCAGCGGAACATAGCGCTGCCACAGAGAATTTTTGTCGATTACGCCTTCGGCGGTATACAGATCGCTCACTGTCGAAACCTGGCAAATTGAGGGTCTGTATGCATTATCCCTATGCCGGTGCGAAGTAATCGGTGGAACAAACCGCAAAAAAGGCGGCTATTTGTGGGTTGTCCGACAGGCTTTTCCAAGATGCCTTAAGATAATTCTTAATCGCCGGCGTTACTTTACACGACATTTACCGCCAAACAACGCAATGATGAAAAAAATTTAACTTAAGGCGGAGCACCACCCAAAATAAACCCCGCCGAAGCGGGGTCTTGTCAGGTCCGGCTAAGCGATTAACGCAGCAGGGACAGGACGTTCTGCGGAACCTGGTTCGCCTGAGACAGCACGGAGGTGCCAGCCTGTTGCAGGATCTGCGCGCGGCTCATGTTGGAGACTTCGGTCGCGTAGTCAGCATCCTGAATACGGGACTGCGCGGCGCTCAGGTTGGTCACGGTGTTGTTCAGGTTGTTGATGGTGGAGTCGAAACGGTTCTGTACCGCACCCAGGCCACTACGTGCTTTGTCAACGGTGCTGATGGCATCGTCAATGGTTGCCAGGGTAGTATCGGTGTCATCCATAGTGGTCAGGTTAATGGCATCCACACCCAGAGTTCCAGCATCAGCTTTCGCGCCAGACAGGTCCAGGGTGATGGTCTGGCCATCGTCCGCGCCAACCTGGATGCTGACTTTACCGTCAGTGCCTGCGCTGCCGTCCAGCAGTTTGGTGCCGTTGAAGGAGGTCTGGCTGGCGATACGGTTGATCTCAGCAACACGTGCGGTCACTTCATCCTGCAGGGAGGTCAGGTCGCTGGCGCTGTTGGTGCCGTTTTTCGCTTGAACAGTCAGCTCACGGACACGCTGCAAGTTGGTGTTGATCTCGTTCAGCGCGCCTTCAGCGGTCTGCGCCATGGAGATGCCGTCGTTGGCGTTACGCGCTGCCTGAGTCAGGCCTTTGATGTTGGAGGTGAAACGGTTGGAGATCGCCTGACCTGCTGCGTCATCTTTTGCGCTGTTGATACGCAGGCCAGAGGACAGGCGCTCAATGGCGGTGCTCAGGGTAGACTGAGATTTGTTCAGGTTGTTCTGAGTGGTCAGGGACATCAGGTTAGTATTGATAACGGCCATTGTATTCTTCCTTCAATATCAAAATTTGTTTAGGTTTGGGCTTATTTACCCACGGCGTCTCTCACCGTCCTAAAAAGTATCGGCGTGACTTCACAGAACTTTAGAATGAAATAATAAAATTCGTTAATTTGTTGATTTTAAACGAATTAAACTTATTAAAGTGATTCCAGTTCGCCTCGCCGGCGAAATAAACGCCGGCGGATAAAAGAATAATGCGCCCTCCTCTCTTCCTTCTCTATGCACTATCGCCTTAATACCCGTCGTTCTGGCTCGCTATTCCGCGCATCATTTTTTTGGCGGTTGCGTAAACTTTTCACTATTCGGGCCGATACCTCTTTTTAGGTCATCCCCTTCATTTATAGGAAGCATCGTGGCAACTATCAGCAACCTGGGCGTCGGCTCTAACCTGAAACTCGATACCCTTTATACCTCTCTGGAAACCGCAGAGGAGTCGAAGCTCACCACCATCACGGATCAGCAGTCGAGCTACCAGAGCCAGTTGAGCGCCTTTGGCAAACTGCAAAGCTCGCTGCAAAGTCTGGAGACGGCGACCGCGGCGCTGACCAAGAGCACCGCCTTTAACAGCACCACGGTCAGCAGCACCAGCAGCGCCTTTACCGCCACCACCGACAGCACCGCCGACGTCGGCAGCTACTCGGTCTCGGTGACGCAGGTCGCCAAGGCGCAATCCCTGCTCTCCAGCGCCATCAGCAGCAACAGCACGCAGCTGGGCACCAGCGGTGCCGGCACCCGTACCCTGACCATCACGCAGGCTGGCAACAGCACGCCGTTGACCGTCAGCCTGACCGATGAGCAGACCACCCTGAGCGGCATTGCGGACGCCATCAACAAGAGCGGCGGCGACGTCAGCGCCACCATCATCAAGGCCAATGACAGCGACTACCGCCTGATGCTCACCTCCAAGTCCACCGGCACCGACTATGACATGACGGTCAGCGTCAGCGGCGACGACACCTTGCAGGGCGTGATTGGCTACACCAGCGGCAGCGCCAGCAACGGCATGACTGAGCAGGTGGCCTCACAGAACGCCAAGCTGACGGTCAACGGCGTGGCCATTGAGCGCAGCAGCAACACCATCACCGATGCACCGCAGGGCGTGACGCTGACGCTGAAATCCGCCAGCGCCTCGGGCAGCAGCGAGCAACTGGAGGTGACGCGCGCCACCGATGACACCAAAACCGCCATCAAGGCGTGGGTCACCGCCTATAACTCGCTGCAAAGCACCATCGCCACCGTCACCAAATACACTGCGGTGGAGAGCGGCGAAGACCAGTCCACCAGCAACGGCGCGCTGCTGGGCAACAGCACCGTGCGCAGCATCCAGTCCCAGTTGCGTAGCCAGTTGACCAGCGTCCAGAGCAGCAGCCTGGCAATCATGGCGCAGCTCGGCATCACCCAGGATCCGACCATTGGCTCTGACGGCTCCAGCGGCAACTTGACCATCGATGACACCAAGCTGACCAAGGCCCTGAGCGATAACCCGAAGGGCGTGGCCGACTACTTCATCGGCGACGGCAAAACCACCGGCTTTGCCACGATGATGGACAGCACCCTGACCACCATGCTGAGTACCTCGACCGGCAAAGAGGGGGTGATCAAGAACGCTACCGACAGCATCAACACCACGCTGAAGACCCTGAGCAAGCGGTATGACGCGATGAGCGACAGCATCGACGCCACCATGGCGCGCTACAAAACGCAATTCACCCAGCTCGATACGCTGGTCTCTAAACTCAACAACACCTCGACCTACCTGACCCAGCAGTTCAGTACGTCGAGCTAATAAGGACGCGTTATGTACCATCGTTCCGGCGTCAGTTCCTATCAACAGGTGGGGCTGGAGAGCAGCGTGATGAGCGCCACCCCGCACCAGTTGATCGTCCTGCTGTTTGACGGCGCGCGCAGCGCGCTGATTCGCGCTGGCCTGTTCATGGCCCAGGGTGACATCGTCCACAAGGGCGAGGCGATCTCCAAGGCGATCAACATCATCGACAACGGGCTGAAGGCTGGCCTGGATGCGGAGAAGGGCGACCCGGCGCTGGTCGCCAACCTAGAAGCGCTGTATGACTACATGTGCCAGCGCCTGCTTCAGGCCAACCTGCACAATGACCCGGCGGCACTGGACGAGGTTGCAGCGCTGCTGAGCAACCTCGCCGAGGCCTGGCAGCAGGTAGGCCCCCACCCCCAACCCTCTCAGGATGTGAATTAATGGATCGCCACCCGCACCTTATTACCGAATATCAGCTGGTTTTCGGACTCAGCGAGCAGATGCTCGCGCTGGCCAATCAGGCCCAATGGCAGGCGCTGGTGGAGATGGAGATCCAATACGCCCGGCAGGTCGAGCGGGCCACCGCCCTGATGGCAGCAAGCGAGGTACCTGACCCCACGCAGGCCGCCATCCGCACGCTGCTCGACCGCACCCTGGCAAACGAGGCGCAGGTGACCCAACTGTTGCGCGCGCGCATGGATCAGCTGGCCGAACTGATCGGCCATACCAGCCGCCAGAAGGAGCTGTCCCACGCCTACGGCCAGTTCGCCGATCGCCGCCCGCTGTTTTAGGCGGCGGCCCGCCCCCCGCCTTGCGCCGGTAACCGCTCATCGGTTGCCGGCTGCTTACTGCCACACAGTCACGATTATGCAACGCACCCTTTACGCTTACCCCGGCACCGGCATTGCCAGCCACATTATTCAGCACAGCGCGCTCACCATCTCTGGGCTGTACCTCAGCCGCCCCAGCCTGCTTCAGGTTCTGCACGGCTCCCAACGGGTCCAGACCGCCGAAGGTGACTGGCTGGTGCGCGAGGGGGAGATGCTGGCGCTGGACGGCGGCCAGATGATCGATGTCCATATGGATCTGGACGAACGGGGCCGCTACGCCAGCCGTACCCTCAGCTGGGACGAGACGCTGCTCGCCGCCTTTGACCGCGAGGCGCCGCCGGCCCTGATGCCGCACGCCGCCACGCCAATCGCCGCCCCGCACCGCCACTTCACCCTGACACTGGAGAACCTGTTTGACGCGCTGGCACAGGAACCGCCGCTGCCGACGGCCATTGTCCACCACCGGATGCGCGAACCGTTGCTCTGGCTGGCGGAGCATGGCGTCCGGCTGGCAGACCGCCGCGCCCAGACCCTGACCCAGCAGGTACGCGATCTGCTAATGAGCGACATCGCCCATCCGTGGTCAGCGGCGGAGGTAGCGGAGCGACTGGAGATGAATGAGGTGATGCTGCGCCGTCGGCTGGCGGCCGAAGAGGGTGCGCTGCGCAACCTCATCACCGACACCCGCATGACCCATGCGCTGCGCCTGTTGCAGAGCACCGACGCGGCCATCGCCACCATCGCCCAGCAGGTTGGCTACGAGAGCGGTTCACGCTTCGCTGGCCGCTTCCGTAGCCGTTTCGGCTTCCTGCCGACCGCCATCCGTGGCCACCACCGCCCCACGCCCTGCCCGGACACTGCGGCCTGACGCAGGGTTGGAATGCGCCGCACAAAATGCAAAAAGAGTGGGACGGGTGGATGGCGCGCCCTGGCAAAAGCTTTTATCGTGTGGCTTCTGTCAACCGGCGTCAGCAAGGGCAATGAGCATGGGCAAAGAGAGAGGAGTGCGGATTGCCGCGCTGGCCGCCCTGGCGGTGATGGTGATGGTGCCGCTGTTGCAGGGCGCGATCTGGTATGGGCATGACTGGGAAGCGCACCTGCTGCGCATGACCTCGCTGAATCAGGCGCTGGCGCATGGCCAGTTCCCGCCGCTGTTTGATTACTGGAACGCCAACCAGTATGGCTACAGCTGGCAGATGTTCTACCCGCCGCTCAGTTCGCTGCTGTTTTTGCTGGCGCGCGCCCTGACCTTCGGCCTCGCCTCTGACATGGTGCAGATGAAGCTGGTGTTCGCGTTTATCCTCGGCATTGGCTTCATTAGCGCATGGTTTGCTGGCCGGCGGGAGCATGGCAGTGCCGCGATGGGTGGCCTGTGCGCCCTGCTGTTCCTCAGTTCGGTCTACTTCCTCAATAACATCTTTATCCGTTTCGCCGTCGGCGAGTGTCTGGCGATGGCGGTGATGCCACTGTTTATCCGTGGCTGTAGCTCGTTAGTGGGCGATCGGCGTGACATCCGGCTGATTCCCATCGCCGCCACGCTGATCCTGCTCTCCAACATCCCCAGCGTGATTGCCTGCGTGATCTTCTTCCTGCTGTTCGCCGCCCTGAATGTCCGTGCGATGTTCACCTTCGCCAACCTGCGGTTTATGGTGCGGGCCGTACTGATTATTTTGGCGCTCACCTGCCTCTACTGGGGGCCGCTGCTCTACCACATGCGCCATTCCGATCTCTATGCCTTCAAGGGGATGCTGTTCAGCTACCACTATATGGACAGGTACAAGAGCGACCTGCTGCAAACGCTGCTCGGCCTGCCCAGCCAGTATGGGCTGACTCAGGCGGGCACCTACTCCTCGCCCGGCCTGCCGCTGCTGCTGCTCAGCCTGCTGGGGCTGTGCCTGCCGATTGGCCGGCGTGGCAAGACCCTACTGGCGACCGGGCTGCTGCTGGTGCTGCTCTCCACCAATCTGGTGGACTGGAACTGGCTGCCGCTGAAGACGCCGCTGTTTAACCTGATGCAGTTCCCCTGGCGGCTACTCACCTGCGCCTGCGCCCTGCTGGCACTCTATGCCGCCGTGCCGCTGCAACGCCTGCTGGCCTGGCGCCCCGCCGTGGGCGGGCTGGCGCTGGCGGCGCTGCTGGCCGCCGCCTGGCTGCCGGTGCAGAGCGCGCTCAACAATCCGCTGGCGGCGTTCCACACCCTCCGCCTCTATCCTGATTACCTGAATAACAGCACCATGCAGGGCGACACCTTCCGGCAACTGTCCGCGCAGATGCTGCCGCCCATCAGCCGGGAGAATGTGCTCCAAACGCCCAATGGCTACATCAACGGTTACCCCAGCTTCCACGTGTCAGTGCCAGCCCCGACGCTCTACACGCTGCCCTATGTTCGCTACGCTGGCTACTACCTGATGGTGGATGGGCAGAAAGTTGCGCCCAGAGCGCTGGATGATGGCTTTATCGGTGTGCGCCTGACACCCGGTGAACATACGGTGACGCTGGGTTATCACATTTACATCGTGGTGGGGCCAGCGCTGGTCTCCCTCAGCACGTTGTTGATGCTATTAGTCCTGTGGCTACGCAAGCGGCGCTGGCGTCTCTGGCTGATGGCGCGACCACAGGGCCGGCTGCCCGGTTAAACTGAGTAGACACGTCATGGTAAATTGATCCCTGCCACGCCCGTCATGTAAACATATTGATAAAAATGTAATCTCAAGGTAATTATATTGTTAACTTGAACTACATGACTGCCGTGCAGGGAAGTATGGAAAAAAATTTCAATCTCGAGATGATGCGCGCCGTTGCCATCTACGCTGTTGTCTTGATCCATGCCTCAATGATGACGTTCTACGCCGCACCGATAGATGGGGTTGCCTGGAGTATCACCAACCTCTGTTACTCGCTGGCACGTTTTTGCGTCCCCTTCTTCTTTATGGCTTCCGCCTTTTTGCTTATTAAGGAGGAGATGCCGGTAGGCGCTTTCCTCAAGCGACGTCTGACGCGCATCCTGCTGCCGCTGGTGGCGTGGTCCTTTATCTATGGCTTGCTCAATGGACAGGATATTTTCAGCCGCCAGTGGCTGATTGGCACGTTGCTGAATCAGAATGCTGCGGGCCACCTCTGGTTCCTCTATGCGCTGGTGGGCCTCTATATCATGATGCCGCTGGTAGGATTGCTCTACTACCGCAGCCGTAGCCTGTTCCGATGGTATGCGGCCCTCACGTTTGTTTTCTCCTGCGCCATGCCCTTCCTGAATGAGGCTTTCCAGTATCGCGTGGGGTTCGTTGGCAATATGGCGCTGGATAACTTCCATCCGCTGGTGATCTATCTGTTCCTGCCGCTGCTGATGAGAGATTTGACCTTCACCCGCCAGCGGGGCTGGCTGGCACTGGCGCTGTTTGGTCTGATGACGTTAATTATCTTCGCAGGTACGCGTCATATCTCATTGGCCGCCCACCAGCCGCGTGAAACTTACTATAACTACGCCTATCCGCCGGTGGTGATCGCCTCCGCTGCGTTGTTCTATCTGTTGTTGAATGTTCGCTTCACCTTCAGCGCGCTTTGGCGGCAACGTATCCTCTCCGTGGCCGAATGCGCTTTTGGCATCTACCTGGTGCATATGGTGTTCCTGCTGCTGCTCGGGCATGTGATCAATGTGAATGTCGCGCTGGTATGGCCTTTCGGCGGGCTGATCTTCTCTGTGGTGTGGTTCCTGTTGACCTACGCCTTGGTGCGCGCCCTGCGTACCGTGCCCTATATCCGCGCCATTTTATAGCGTCCATAAAAAACCCCGCCGCGGCGGGGTAGTCTTTCATGCAGGCTCAATCATTAATTTCCTGCATCTCTTTAATGGTGTTCTGGTTGATCTGCTGCTTATTACCCCAGGCATCGGTATAACTGATCATGCCGGTGGCATCGTCAGTTTTGGGCTTGCCCTCACTGACAATGGTGCGGCCATCCAGGGTGTGAATGGCGTAATTGCTCGAGCAGCCGGCCAGCAAAGCAGAGAGCATAACCGTTGAAGCTATAACGATTTTTTTCATTACTCACTCCTTTTTGTTAAGAACGTTTTAATCATAGTGCATATTGCCCCGGCGGCAAGTGGACCGCACGTTTCGCCTCTGATGAGATTATTTAATCTATTTGTGTTAAGTGTGATCTTGGCCGCACCATTTTGTTAAAATTTTACTATCGAAATAAGTAACCTGCGCTTTACTATAGCTTTTCTATGGACCCAAACTTGGTGACTTATGGTATGAAAGCCCTTATTGCAGAACTGTTGGTGAAATTAGCGGAAAATGACGTTGCCTCCAAAGAGACGCTGATTCAGGTTGAGGCCTTACAGATTGCGGTTACGGCGTTGATGAACTCGCTGGATGCGCAAACCAAGGCCAACATCTCACGCCAGGTCAATATGGCGCTGGATGCGGCAGCCGACAATGTCAGTAACCCAGACGATCTGGTTAAGCTGCGCAGTTGCCTCTACGCCCTGATCGATAAACCCCGCCTCCAATCGTAATCGCCCCTCTCTGCTTCAGGGCAGGCGTTGCGCCTGCCATCCTTTTTAATGCTTCCGGCCGCCATCATTGCGTGGCTGACGTTACCGCGCCGGCATTACCGCACAAAAAGCTAACTTCAAAATTATACAAAATCCAATTCTTTGTATAAGTTTAATGGCGAGTATGAATCGCCCTGTAATGAATGCTGTACTTCTCCTCTGAAGGTGAACAGGTTTTCACCTTCAGAGGTTTTTTTTGCCACCCGCCCACTTTTTGTGCTGCCCCTTTATGGCGTACAGGTGGAGAAGAACGACGAGGAAAACAATGAATAAGCACGCCATCTCTGCCGAACGAGAAATCGCCTCCTATTTCAACGGCGGCGACGCCCTGCCCGCCAGTGAGTCAGACGTTATCAAGGCGATTGTGACGGAGTTGCTGCAAAGCAACGAGGTGGTCAGCAATAAGGCCATCATGGCCAACCTGATTGACAAGCTGGAGAGCGAAACGGATGTCATCAAGCTGGATATTTACCGTCATGCGCTGGAGAGCCTGATGCTCAACTCGCGTGAAGCGATGTTTGCCCGCAGCTAACCCCCCCGCCGGGACACCCGTCCCGGCTGTTGCCCCTACGCTGAGGCTTTGCTCATCTGCATTACCTCGTCCAACCGTTGTTTCATCTCAATAATGGTGCGCTGCAACTCCGCATCGGCCTCGGTGGCTGTCTCCCCTTTGCCGGTCAGGGTAAAGTGGTAGCCCGCCTCCTGGCATACTACCTCATACTGATAACTCCCCTGCTGCTGCTCGCTTTTTTTGATCTCTAATGACATGGCGTTTCCTCCTTTGTGATTAAAAAGATAGCAGAGGCCAGCGCGGCCGGCAGGATTGATCGGCAGAAAAAAGGCCGCGCCTGAGCGCAGCCTGTGAGGAGGTATCGCGAGATATCAGGTGCTGGAGGGGGTCGGTGGCACCTGGCCGTCAATCTGCTCCAACTGTGCGCCTGAACCGGGGCGGGCTTTGCCCAGATCCGGCTCCTGGCCGAGGATATCCGGCTGCTCTTTGGCGGTGAACTGGCCACGGCCATCGTAAGCGGGGCCACTGCTCCAACGGCCTTGCGGCAGCGGTTTGTCCAGCGAGGTATTCAGGCAGTAGTAGGAGTGCTCCGTGGCCTCATGCTCCTGCGGCGCGCTATTGGGGATCGGCAGGGACGCATTCAGGCCGCCCATCTCCTCGATCACCGCCAGCCACTGCTGCTGGTGCATGGTGTCACGGGCGATCAGGAAGGAGAGAAAATCTTTCATGCCCTTGTCTTCGGTCATATTGTACAGGCGGGTCGCCAGCACACGGCCCGTTGCCTCGGCGGTGACGTTGGCCAGCATGTCTGCCGCCACGTTGCCGGACGCGTAGATATGGCTCATATCAAAGGGCACGCCATTGGCATTAACCGGCATAGCCGCCAGGCCAGAAGAGAGGATGTGGCGCGGGTTCATGCCACCCATGATGGCGTTGACCACCGGATCTTTGGCGGAGGCTTCCTGATAAGAGAGCGGCGCGCCCTCCAGATTGAGTGCGACAGCATGACCCAGCATCTCAATGTGGGCCAGCTCTTCGGTGGCTGTCGAAATCAACAGATCTTTGATGCGGGCATCGCCGCGGGTGCCCATTGCCTGAAAGAAGTACTGCATGGCTACGCGGATTTCACCCTCTACCCCACCGATGGCCTGCTGCAACAGCATGGCAAATTCCGGATCGGGCTTATCTACTCGGACTGGGTACTGAAGTTTCGACGAATGATGAAACATACAATGCTCCTCTGGTTGAGTGGTTGGATGCTGCGCCCGATCAAGCATGGGAGGCGAATCCCACAATTGCAAAGTCAACTGAGAAACATTATCAATTTAATTGCTAACTGAACCCGCTGGCCCGCCCCGCGCCCGGCCGGGAGAGCCGCGTTAACCCGCTGCTTTTTCGGCGGTAATGCGTGCCGCGCGCTGCCAGAGTATGGCGGCCTTCAGAGTGCTCTGAATCTCCGCCCACTAAGGATTGCTGAGCCTGATTCAAAAGGTGAGCTGCACGCTTAGAGCCGCGATGGCCGGCAGGATAATCCCCGCCCGCAGCCCGAGGTAGGGCGTCAGATGGTAGTTGACGCCGTGGTAGATATAGGGCGCATAGCCGATGCCCGTGACCTTTTTGTGATCGCGATAGACGCCCGCATCGCCGCAGTGCGAGAAGGCGTCGAAAAAGAACTCCCCGGTATAGACGTAGATGCCCTCCAGCGTCCAGTTGCCACGCCGCTGCCACACCTTCTCCATCCCCAGCATCGCGCAGCGGTTGCCCCGGCTGTTGATCAGCGTGCCTGCATACAGCCCGTAGTCCGACCCCGCGCCAAAGCGCCGCTCTACCGCGAACAGATCATTCTGGAAATATTGGGTGTAGTGACCGGTGGGATCATAGAGATGAAACACAAACGACCCAGTGTGGATCGAGTAGCGCGACAACGCCTCTGCCGTGGCAGGTGCGCTCAGGCACAGGGCGCACAGGCCGGCGATGGGGATAAGTAGATAGGGCGTGGCCAACATTCCCCCTGCATCAGTGGTCGCTATGTGGGGCACCCATAACCTCCCCGTGGCAATGTGAAGATAGTCCGGCAAGGGCAGGATCACAAACCGTGGGGTGGGTTTTGGCATGAAAAGGCTATGAGGGTTGACTGGAACAGGCTGTAGAGGGAGAGGCCAAAAATACGAGCCTTATCGCAAATTTATTGGTATCAATCAAAATAAAGAGCGCATAATACTTTTTCCGCTCGCACAGACACACAATTATCTATTCACCATAGGGAATACTTATAATCTTAAGGAGGAACCCGCCAATGCGTATTAAATCTTATGATATCATCAGGGTGATATCATTATTAATGATAATAATTGCCCATGTTATGGAAGCTGCTGCTCACAAGTATGGATTTGAACCTTGGATGAATCCTTTCTTTTTAGGAGGCATCGGGGTTACTTTTTTCATTATCCTATCCGGGTGTTCATTAGGCTTTTCAACTAAAAAATCTCCAATTAATCTTTTTAATTTTTATAAAAAAAGGGCATCTTCGATTTATCCCTTCTATTGGCTTGCCTATGCCATCACCGCCGCATTCTTTTTTATTACGCAGTCGTTTTTGCCGATGGGAACGGATATCAAGACGATCGCCATCACGCTGTTTGCGCTTGATGGATATTTAAACTCCACTCACGCCACTTACTACCTGATTGGTGAGTGGTTTACGGGCTTTATTTTGTTGACTTACCTGATTAGCCCCTTCTTTATTAAGGGGGCAAAAAAACGCCCGTTGGTTATACTGCTTATCGCCATCATGCTCTCTTACCTGTCGGTGACGTATACGCCCACCATCCTTGAATATACCTCCTTCTGGAACAAGTCACCTTTATGGAACCCCACTTCCAGACTCGCTGAATTTACCTTTGGTATATTAATTAGCACCTATATCTTATATAACAGGCCACTGTTCAAATATCTTGCTCTGGCTGCGGCAGCGTACCTGATATTGATGCTGGTAGTTTTCAATAGTAGCTATTATCAATTTACCCTGATAGGCATAAGCCTTTGGGCGAGTACCTTTACCGTTGGCCTCTACCTGCTAACCCTTTTAAGGCTGGAGAGGTTCAAGCTCAATATCCTGGACTTTTTATCCACCTACTCTTTTATGGCTTTCCTGTTTCATCACCAGATTGCTGCGTATATTGTCAACCATACCAATTTCGCTAAATTTACCCACATACACCTGTTTTATGCGTTTATTTGCACCACGATGATCAGCTATGCATTAGCTTACATTTTCCACAAGCCTGCCATAGCAATCCAGAAAGCCCTGTTCACGAGATAAAACTAGATACAAGCCACCACGGGTGGTTTGTATCCTTAAGATTATTTCGCTGCACACTGTTGGGTTGACCGGTAATCAAAAGTCCCTCCTCGCCACGATTTTTGCTGATAAAAACGCACAGGGTCTATAGTTGTCAGTCTGAATGTTTTTTATTCACCCTGGGCGTGCAGGCTGCCCACTGACTGAGAGGTTATGATGAAAGACGGACTCTATGCAGTGCATTTTGATAGCAATCAACAAGATACGGGCGGCGGCGTGATCTCGATCCGTGACGGGGCGCTGAATGGTGGCGACAACGGCTATATCTATCAGGGGATGATTGAGGATGGCAAGACCACCCTGCGGGTCAAGCAGCACAATGACCAGGTGATCTCAGTGTTTGAAATCACCGGCGACTTTGATGTTGACCTGAAGGTCGAAGAGACCAAAGAGGGATTTGAGATGGAGGGGCATGTTCAGGACAAGCAGGATCTGACCATCCATATCACCGGCAAATTCCTCTCCGCCCTCGTCTGATACCCAGCCGCCCAGCGAGGCGGTTTTTTTTATCGCCGTCCCCTTCCGTGCAGCTTCCCGCAGATGGCATATACTTGCGACCAGAAACCGGGTTGCCCGTGTGGCAAGGGAGTGTGTATGGAAGAGGGTTTGCTTAGCCAGTTGATCACCGCCGGTGCGGGCATTTTGGGCGTGATACTGGGCGGCGCGGTCACCTATCTTAGCAGCAGCCGGATTGAGCAGGCGCGCTCTGCACGCGAGAAAAAGGCCTATCAGGCTGGCTTTTTGGCCGAAGTGCAGGCGCTGGTGACCATCATCCGCGAGCGGGGCTACCTGGAGGAGCTGGGCCAGCAAGCGGAGCGCCGAGGTCTTGCAGCCGATGCGCTCAACGTCAAGCTGGAGATGGTGGTGCCGGACAACTACGCCCGCTTCTATGAGGCCAACCTGACCAAGGTGGGCGATATCGACCCCGCGCTGGCGACGCGCCTCGTCACCTTCCACCAGCTACTTCAGGCCGTGATCACCGATTTCAAACCTGACGCTTACAACGCGGAAAGGCGCTTCAGCCCACAGGCGCTGGAGGAGAACTACCGCATCCTGAAAAAGGCGATGCTGATTGGCGATGAGCTGGTGAGTTATCTGGAAAATCCCCGACCCTGACCCCCGATGCAATGGACGTTATTCTCTCTACAGGAGTGGTATGAACAGAAAACATCTTTTGGCTGCCGGGCTATTCATCACGGCTCACGCCGCACTGGCGGATATTCCCAGTTACGCTGCATTGGATGATGCCCAGTTTGGCACAGGCGCAGATAAGCAAGCCATGCGCTTTACCTTCGCAGATGGCGCAGAGCTTGCGGTGGACAGTTGTGCGGCTTATCTGGCGGCGCGGCAACAGCACGGCCAGGTACGCGAGCTGCATGACAGCGCGTTGGTGTACAAACCCGCCATGATCAACCTGCCGCTGTGTGAAGCGCGGCACTATCTGGAGGGACATGCCCTTCAGCTGGCACCTGATACTCGCCTGCCCGCGCCGGATCAATTACCCAAGCAGGTCTATTGGGTATTTAATAACGATCGGCAAACGATTCTGGAAAAGAGCAATAAACACGCCCGCCTGTCAGATATTGAAGACCCGATGACCAACATAGAGCCGGGAAAATATACCAGTGAGGGGATCAATTATCTCTTTACGAATGTGGGGAGCGTCGGTGATGACAAATTGCTTATCGAGGTCACCAACACAATCGATGGCGGTTCGATGTTCTACTCTCGCCTCTTTCTGTTCTCAGTAGCCCATACGCCGTGGACTATAGAGCAATCCTTCGCCCTGATCTCTGAATAGACGTTGCTTGGCCCACATCCTGACCGTGATACAGAATAGCCCTGTTTATTTCACTGCACCCATAAAAAAAGCCACCCGAAGGTGGCTTATATCAGCTGGCGTTTTCGCAACCTGGCTGACCGCGATCGATAATCTCAGTCCCTTCCACACGCACACCAATTATACCGAACAAAAAGGAGTGATTGAGCTGAGTAATAACGACATCAGTCAATCCTACGGCACATCGGTTTCTTTGGATGGCTTTATCCATCGCGGTTTTGACATTGGGAATACCGAGCGGGAAGATAATGACCGGTGCCTTATCCTCGCCAACCACGCGCTGACCATTAATGAACTTATTTGAGTTAATATTGTAATTTTTGGTACTGGCCACAGTCAAATCAGCAACGCGAATAGTACAACCACTCAGTAAAAGCGCTCCAAGCGCTACAGCTAAAACCTTTTTCATTAAAAGCTTCCTTAATTGCAATCGGAAACATCTTAACAGATGAAAAAAGTTAATCAACATTGAAATCTCATCGCCAGGTCGTTGATTATAAAGCTGCTTAAAGCACATTGAGGCACTTGGCTCATTTTATAACTTAAAGCAAAACAGACAAGATAATATCTCGCCATATTAACAAGCGTCAAATCCGCCTGAAAGACATCCTTTCCAAGGTAAGTTTCCGATTAATAAAAAACCAGCGGAGAGAACTTACCGCCGACTGTTTTATCGACCATCCTCTACGCTAGTTTTAATGTCCGAAAGGGTTATCTGGCATTGCAATAATGTTGATATTCTCCCGACGAGATTCTACACCTGCATATTCATCACGTCCTGATACGCCGCGACCAGTTTATTGCGTACCTGAACGCCCATTTGCAGGGCGACAGAGGATTTTTGCATCTCCACCATCACGTCGTTCAGGCCGATGCCGGGGACGCCCAGTTCGAACTGCTCGGCCTGGGTGCGGGCGCTGGTCTGGATATCGCTGATCTTGCCGAGCGCGGCTTTTAGCTCGCCAGCGAAGCTGGCCTGCGGGTTGGCCTGCGCCGGTGCGCCGCCGGTGGCCTGAATGGCGGTGGCGCGCAGCTGCTGCAAAACGCCCTCAATGCCTTGAATTGACATGCTTTTCCTCTATTCCCCCGCTCAAGCCGGTTGGCCCGGCGGTCATCACGCTTTTTGATGGCTGACACCCTACCACAGGCTTTTTACCCTAAAGCGCCTAATTAGCCGCAAAAAACACGGCTTTTTCAGCCATCGAAATCGGGGGGCGCGGCAAATAATGGCTCACCTTTAAAAATGGGAAAGTTCCTGTTCCTGAAGCTCGTGCCTTTAGACGCGTCAACGCAAACCGCCAGGGAGTCCGTTTTGCAATTCAACACCATCACTCACATCCGTTTGCCGCATAGTGGAGTCACCGCATGAGTGCCGCTACCAGCGAGAACCGTGAAAACGGCATGACCGCGCTGTTAAATCGCCTGCGCGCCAACCCCAAGGTCCCGCTGCTGGTCGCCGCGGCCGCGGCAATCGCCATTGTTGTCGCCATGATGCTCTGGGCGCGCACCCCTGACTACCGGGTGCTGTTCAGCAACCTGAGCGACAAGGATGGCGGTGCCATCGTCACCCAACTTACGCAGATGAATGTGCCCTACCGCTTCGCCGACAACGGCGGCGCGCTGCTGATCCCGGCGGACAAAGTCTACGAGACCCGTCTGCGCCTCGCGCAAGCTGGCCTGCCGAAGGGCGGCGCAGTGGGCTTTGAGCTGCTCGACCAAGAGAAGTTCGGCATCAGCCAGTTCAGCGAGCAGATCAACTACCAGCGCGGCCTGGAGGGCGAGCTGGCGCGCACCATTGAGACGCTGGGGCCGGTGCAGAGCGCCCGCGTCCACCTTGCGATGCCCAAACCGTCGCTGTTCGTGCGCGAGCAGAAATCCCCTTCCGCCTCCGTCACCCTGGCGTTGCACGCCGGGCGCGCGCTGGATGAGGGCCAGATCAACGCCATCGTCTATATGGTCGCCAGTAGCGTCTCCGGCATGGCGCCGGGCGGCGTCACGGTGGTTGACCAGAATGGCAACTTGCTGACCCAGACCGGCAGCAGCGACCGCCTCCTCAACGCCACCCAGCTCAAATACACCACCGAGGTGGAGAGCCGCTTCCAGCGCCGGATCGAGAGCATCCTGGCACCGATGGTCGGGGCCAGCAACGTGCGCGCCCAGGTCACCGCCCAGATCGACTTCGCCGCGCGTGAGCAGACTGACGAGCAGTACCAGCCCAACGGCGACGGCGAGAAGGCCTCCGTGCGCTCCCGCCAGCTGAGCACCAACCAGCAGATCGGTGGCTCAGGCGTGGGCGGCGTGCCGGGCGCGCTCTCCAACCAGCCAGCACCGGCCCCCACCGCGCCGCTGGAGAACAGCACGGCGAAAAATGGCAAAGATGCCAAGGGTAACGCGATCCCGGCGGCCCGTACCGCCACCACTGCCCGCAGCAGCGGGCCGGAGAGCAGCCGCCGGGATGAGACCACCAACTACGAGCTGGATCGCACCATCCGCCACACCACCGAAAGCGCGGGCGGCGTGCAGCGCCTCTCCGTGGCGGTGGTGGTCAACTACGCCGCGGGTGCGGATGGCAAGCCCAAGGCGCTGAGCGAGGCGCAGATCAAGCAGATCAACGATCTGGTGCGTGAGGCGATGGGCTACTCCGCCGAGCGCGGCGACAGCCTGAACGTGGTCAACACGCCGTTCAATGACGCGCCGACCGGCCCGGCAGAGCTGCCGTTCTGGCAACAGCAGTCGTTCTTCGACCAGCTGATTAACGCCGGTCGCTACCTGCTGATCCTGATTGTGGCCTGGATCCTGTGGCGCAAGCTGGTACGTCCGCAACTGCGCAAACAGCAGCAGGCCCAGCAGGCTGCCCAAGCCGCCGCCGCTGCCCCGGCCGCACCGGCCGCCGATGCCACGGCCAAGCCAAGCATGGAAGAGTTGGCCCAGCGCAAGCGCTCACAGCAGCGCGTCACGGTGGAAGTGCAGACCCAGCGTATGCAGGAGCTGGCCGATAAAGAACCGCGCGTGGTCGCCCTGGTGATCCGCCAATGGATGAGTACCGAGCTATGAGTATGACCGGAACCGAAAAGAGCGCCATCCTGCTGATGACGCTGGGTGAAGACCGCGCGGCCGAGGTGTTCAAGCACCTCTCCTCGCGTGAGGTGCAGCAGCTGAGCGCCGCGATGGCCAACATGCACCACATCTCCACCAAGCAACTGGCGGAGGTGCTGGCGGAGTTCGAGGTGAACGCCGAGCAGTACGCTGCCCTGAGCATCAACACCAATGACTACCTGCGCTCGGTGCTGGTCAAGGCACTGGGCGAGGAGCGCGCCTCCAGCCTGCTCGAGGATATCCTTGAGACGCGTGAGACCACCACCGGCATGGAGACGCTCAACTATATGGAGCCGCTGATGGCGGCCGACCTGATTCGCGACGAGCATCCGCAGATCATCGCCACCATCATGGTGCACCTGAAGCGTGGCCAGGCGGCCGACATTCTGGCGCAGTTCGACGAGCGCCTGCGCAACGACGTGATGATGCGTATCGCCACCTTTGGCGGCGTGCAGCCAGCGGCGTTGGCGGAGCTGACCGAGGTGCTGAACAACCTGCTGGATGGCCAGAACCTCAAGCGCAGCAAGATGGGCGGGGTGCGCACCGCAGCCGAGATCATCAACCTGATGAAGACCCAGCAAGAAGAGGCGGTCATGGACGCGCTGCGCGAATACGACGGCGAGCTGGCACAGAAGATCATCGACGAGATGTTCCTGTTCGAGAATCTGGTCGAGGTCGACGACCGCAGCATCCAGCGCCTGTTGCAGGAGGTGGACAACGAGTCCCTGCTGGTGGCGCTGAAGGGCGCGGAGCAGCCGCTGCGCGACAAGTTCCTCAACAACATGTCCCAGCGTGCGGCCGACATCCTGCGCGACGATCTGGCCAACCGTGGCCCGATGCGCATGTCGCAGGTCGAGGCCGAGCAGAAGGCGATCCTGTTGATTGTCCGCCGTCTGGCGGAGACCGGCGAAATGATGATTGGCGGTGGCGAGGATACCTATGTCTGATGCACTCAACCGGCTGCCGTGGCAGCCGTGGCAACTCAACGATCTCTCCCCTGCCCCGGCGCGCCCGGCGGCGAGCGTGCCAGCGGCCTACGAGGTGCCCAACGAGGGCCACGACGAGCAACGGCGGCTGGCCGAACTGGCCGCCCAGCGCCAGCAGGCCCAGCAGGAGGGGCACCAGCTCGGCTTCCAGCAGGGCAAGCAGCAGGGCTATGACGCCGGTTTCCAGGCCGGTTATCAGGCCGGGCAGCAGCAGGGGCTGGAGGCGGCGCAGCGCCAGCAGCAGCCCATCACCGCGCAGTGGCAGGGGCTGGTGTCAGAGTTCCAGCAGACCCTCGACGCGCTGGACAGCGTGATCGCCTCGCGCCTGATGCAGCTGGCGCTGACCGCTGCCCGGCAGATTATCGGCCACACGCCGCAGTGCGACGGCGCGGTGCTGCTCGAGCAGATCCAGCAGCTGATCCAGCAAGAGCCAATGTTCAGCGGCAAGCCGCAACTGCGGGTCAACCCGCAGGATGTCGAGCGCGTTGAGCAGCAGCTTGGCGCCACCCTCAGCCAGCACGGCTGGCGGCTGGTGGCGGACGCCCAAATCCACCGCGGCGGCTGCAAAGTCTCGGCGGAGGATGGCGATCTGGACGCCTCGCTGGCGACCCGCTGGCAAGAGCTGTGCCGTCTGGCCGCACCGGGGGCGTTATGACCGCGCGTCTGGGCCGCTTGCTGAACGCGCTGGAGGGGGCCGAGCAGCGCATCGCCCGTACCCCGCCGCTGCGCCGCTATGGCCGGCTGGTGCGCGCCACCGGGCTGGTGCTGGAGGCAACCGGCCTGCAACTGCCGCTCGGGGCCACCTGCCTGATTGAGCGGCGCGATGCCAACCAGCAGGTGCAGGAGGTGGAGAGCGAGGTGGTCGGCTTCCAGGGTTCACGCCTGTTTTTGATGCCGCTGGAGGAGGTGGAGGGCATCCTGCCCGGCGCGCGCGTCTATGCGCGCCCCGCCGCCGATGGCCAGAGCACTGGCAAGCAGCTGCCGCTCGGCCCCCAGCTGCTTGGCCGGGTGCTGGATGGCGGCGCCCGCCCGCTGGATGGCCTGCCGCCGCCGGAGACCGCCACCCGCGCGCCGCTGACCTCCGCCCCGTTCAACCCGTTGCAGCGCACGCCGATTGAGCAGGTGCTGGACACCGGCGTGCGCGCCATTAACTCGCTGCTGACCGTTGGCCGTGGCCAGCGCATGGGGCTGTTCGCTGGCTCCGGCGTCGGCAAGAGCGTGCTGCTCGGCATGATGGCGCGCTACACCCAGGCGGACGTGATTGTGGTCGGGCTGATTGGCGAGCGCGGCCGCGAGGTGAAGGACTTTATCGAAAATATCCTTGGCGAGGAGGGGCGCGCCCGCTCGGTGGTGATCGCCGCACCCGCTGACGTCTCGCCGCTGCTGCGGATGCAGGGGGCGGCCTACGCCACGCGCATCGCCGAGGATTTCCGTGACCGCGGCCAGCATGTGCTGCTGATCATGGACTCCCTGACCCGCTACGCGATGGCGCAGCGCGAGATTGCGCTGGCAATCGGCGAGCCGCCAGCCACCAAAGGCTACCCGCCGTCGGTGTTCGCCAAGCTGCCGGCACTGGTGGAGCGCGCCGGTAACGGCATCAGCGGCGGCGGCTCAATCACCGCCTTCTACACGGTACTGACCGAGGGCGATGACCAGCAAGACCCGATCGCCGACTCGGCGCGCGCCATTCTGGATGGGCACGTGGTGCTGTCACGCCGGTTGGCGGAGGCGGGCCACTACCCGGCCATCGACATCGAAGCCTCCATCAGCCGCGCCATGACCTCGCTGATCGATGAGACCCACTACCGCCGGGTGCGCCAGTTCAAGCAGCTGCTGGCCAGCTACCAGCGCAACCGCGACCTGATCAGCGTCGGTGCCTATGCGCCGGGCAGCGATCCCATGCTCGATCTGGCGATCCGCCTCTACCCGCAGATGGAGGCGCTGCTCCAGCAGGGCATCCATGAGCAGAGCGACTTCACCGCCGCCTGTGAGCAGCTGACCACCCTGTTGCCGGGCTGACCGGCAACCCCTTTACCTGCGTGAGGTCACGATGAATAGCCCCTCCCCGCTGGGCACCCTGTGCAATCTGGCCCAAAAAGCGCTGGATCAGGCGGCGGCGCAGCTCGGCCAGGTGCGCCAGTCGCACCAGAGCGCCGAACAGCAGCTCACCATGCTGCTCGGTTACCAGGATGAGTATCGCCAGAAGCTGAACCACACCCTCGGCGGCGGCATTGACGCCCTGAGTTGGCAGAACTACCAGCAGTTCATCCAGACGCTGGACAAGGCGATTGAGCAGCACCGCCAGCAGCTGACGCTGTGGAGCCAACGGCTGGAGCAGGCGTTGCGCCACTGGCAGGAGAAGCAGCAGCGGCTGAACGCCTTCCAGACCCTCGCTGACCGCGCGCTCACCCAGCAGCGGATGCAGGAGGGGCGGCTGGACCAAAAACGCATGGATGAATTCGCCCAACGAAGCGCACACAGGAAACGAGAGACATGAACCTTAATGTGTTGACCCTGGCCCCCGCCACGGACGCCACTGCCCTGCCAGCCGCCGCTGGCGGTTCGGCCCAAGAGGGCGCCACCGATTTTGCCGACCAGCTGGATGCGCGGCTCGGCCGCCCGGCCGCCGCCGACACCTTGGCCGCGTTAAGCGTGGCCGACCCGGCGACGCCCCCCGCCACCGAGGCCGCCCCACTGCTGCTGGACGCCACGGCCGCCGAGACGGCAGCGCTGGCGACAGAGGCCAGCGCCCTGCCCGTCGGCCTCCAGAGTGCCGCCGCGCCCGCCGCCGCCCGCCAGAGCTTGCCAGTGAAGGGTGAGGAGGTCGATGTGGTGAGCCAGCTGGCCGCCGCCCTTGGCAAGCTGACGCCAGCCACCGCCACCGCCAGCCGCGACGTGCCGCGTGAGGGCGCGCGCAGTGACAAGCAGGAGGCCACGCAGGATGACCAGCAGGCGATTGCGTCGCTGTTCGCCATGCTCGGCCTGCCGCAGCCGGTGATCAGCACGCCGGAGAGCGCCACGGCGAAAGCCACCCCGGCCACCGACGCCCTCACCGTGGCGTTGCCCACGGCCCGCGCCGATCGCGCCCCGCTCTCAGTGAGCAATGATCGTAGCCACCTGTCGGCCACGCCAACTGACACCGCCCTGCCAGCGGCCGCCCCGGCGGCGTCACAGAGTCTGGAGAGCGCGGCGCTGGCACTCGCCTCCTCCGCCACGCCAGACGCCACTGACGCCCAGCGCGGAAGTGACGTGGCTGCCCCGGCCATGCCCGACCCTACAGTACTGGCCGCCCCCGCCACCGCCACGCCGCTGGCCGCCAGCAGCAGCGCGCCACCGGCCGCCGCCAGTGCCGCCCTTGGCGGCCAGCTGGCCAGCCCGGAGTGGCAGCAGGCGCTCGGCCAGCAGGTGTTGCTGTTCAGCCGTCAGGGCCACCAGAGCGCGGAACTGCGGCTGCACCCGGAAGATCTGGGCGCGTTGCAGATCAGCCTGCGGATTGATAACGATCAGGCGCAGCTGCACTTCGCCTCCGCGCACCAGCAGGTGCGGGCGGCGGTGGAAGCGGCCATGCCGCACCTGCGCACCGCACTGGCGGAGAGCGGCATCAACCTCGGCCAGAGCAGCGTTGGCGGTGACGCCAGCGGCTGGCAACAGGCGCAGCAGCAGGGCAGCCAGGGCGGCACCAGCCAGCGCGACACGTGGCGCACGCCAGCCCCCACCGCCGAACCGCTGGCGGTGCCGGCCTCGCTGGCGGCCCGTCTCGACAACCGCAATGGGGTGGATATTTTCGCCTGACGCGCGCCTGCCGGCTTGCCACAAACGGACGAGGTAAGCCGGTTTTACCTCCCTATTCAGCCTATTGTCCGGGGCGAGAAACGCGATAATCATCGCCATATCCTGTCCGGCCCGCCTGCGCGCCGGACCCAAACGTCACAGGAATTGACCTATCCATGTCTGAACAAGCCATCACCGCCAAAGGTAAAGGTAAACGCTTTCCCTGGATGATCATCGTCATCGTGGTCGCCCTTGCTGCCTGTGCGGCTGCGGGCTACAGCTGGTGGATGCTGCACAAGCAACCTGCCCAGGGCGAGGTGAAGAAACCCCAGCCGCCGGCCGCGCCGGTGTTTATGCCGCTGGATACCTTTACCGTCAACCTGCAAACCCCGAACAATGACCCGGATCGCGTGCTCTATATCGGCCTGACGCTGCGCGTGCCGGATGAGGCGACCCGCACCCAGTTCAGCAGCTACCTGCCGGAAGTACGCAGCCGCCTGCTGATGCTGCTCTCGCGCCAGACGCCAGACCAGCTCGCCAATGAAGAGGGCAAGCGCCAGCTGATCGCCCAGATTAAAGAGACGCTGCGCCCGACGCTGGTGCCTGGCCAGCCGGACCAGAAGGTGACGGACGTGCTGTTCACCGCCTTTATTTTACGGTGACCGGCGATGGGCGATAGCATCCTTTCACAGGCCGAGATCGACGCCCTCCTGAACGGTGACAGCAGCAGCAGCGATGAGCCTGCCGCCGTCACCGGCAACGAGAGCGACGTCCGCCCCTATGACCCAACCACCCAGCGTCGCGTGGTGCGTGAGCGCCTGCAAGCGCTGGAGATCATCAACGAACGCTTCGCGCGCCACTTCCGCATGGGGCTGTTCAACCTGCTGCGCCGCAGCCCGGACATCACGGTCGGCGGGATCAAGATCCAGCCCTACCATGAGTTCGCCCGCAACCTGCCGGTGCCGACCAACCTGAATCTGGTGCACCTGAAGCCGCTGCGCGGCACCGCGCTGTTCGTGTTTGAGCCGAGTCTGGTGTTCATTGCCGTTGACAACCTGTTCGGCGGCGATGGCCGCTTCCCCACCAAGGTGGAGGGGCGCGAGTTCACCCACACCGAGCAGCGGGTGATCAAGCGGATGCTGCGGCTGGCGCTGGAAGCCTACGGTGACGCCTGGAGCGCCATCTTCAAGATTGACGTGGAGTATGTGCGCGCCGAGATGCAGGTGAAGTTCACCAACATCACCACCTCGCCGAATGACATCGTGGTCACCACGCCGTTCCACGTCGAGATTGGCGCGCTGAGTGGGGATTTCAACATCTGTATCCCGTTCGCCATGATTGAGCCGCTGCGTGAATTGCTGACCAACCCGCCGCTGGAGAACTCCAGCCGTGAGGACAACCACTGGCGCGAGACGCTGGTGAATCAGGTGCAGCACTCCGAGCTGGAGCTGGTGGCGAATTTCGCCGAGATCCCGCTGCGGCTCTCCCAGATTTTGAAACTGCAACCCGGTGACGTCCTGCCGATTGAGAAACCAGATCGCCTGATTGCCCATGTGGACGGCGTGCCGGTGCTCACCAGCCAGTTCGGCACCCTGAAAGGCCAGTACGCGCTGCGCGTGGAACACCTGATAAACCCTATTTTGAATTCGCTGAATGAGGAACAGCCCAATGAGTGACGCCAACCAGCCGTCTGACGCAACCGCATCCGTGGACGATTTGTGGGCTGATGCGTTCAACGAACAGCAGCAGGCCGCCGCCGAACCGACCCCGACCGTCACCACCGAGGGGGTGTTCAACTCCCTCGAGCCGAGTGATGTGCTGGGCAACCTGCAAGATATCGACATGATCCTCGATATCCCGGTCAAGCTGACCGTGGAGCTGGGCCGCACCAAGATGACCATCAAGGAGCTGCTGCGCCTGTCGCAAGGCTCCGTGGTGGCGCTGGATGGCCTGGCCGGGGAGCCGCTGGATATCCTGATCAACGGCTACCTGATTGCCCAGGGCGAAGTGGTGGTGGTGGCCGACAAGTTCGGCGTGCGCATCACCGACATCATCACCCCTTCTGAGCGCATGCGCCGCCTGAGCCGCTGATGAGCCACCCGACCTCCCCCTACGCCGCACCGGCCGCCGCCCCACAGGCAGCGGCCGTTGTCCCGGCAGCGCCCGCCCTTACCCCCGCCTCGTCGATTGGCCAGGTGGGGTTTGCGCTCGGTGGCATTTTGCTGCTGATCCTGCTGGGCGGCTGGCTGGTCAAGCGCCTCGGCTTTGCGCCGCAGCGTCGCAACAGCGCGCTGCTGAAGGTGACCGCCAGTTGCCCGGTCGGGCAGCGCGAGCGGGTGGTGGTGGTCGAGGTGGAGAACACCTGGCTGGTGCTCGGCGTGACCGCGCAGCAGATCACCACGCTGCACACCCTGAGCGCCCCGCCCCCGGCGGAGGAGGCCGCGCCCGCCCCGGTCCCTTTCCGCCAGCTTTTGAACACTGTGCTTCACCGCCCGGACACTCGGCATGACTGACACCCGTTTCCCGCGCGCCCTGCGCCTCTCCCTTCGCTGGCTGCCAGCCCTGCTGCTGCTCGCCGCGCCTGCGGCTTTCGCCCAGTTGCCGGGGCTGGTCAGCCAGCCGCTGGCCAACGGCGGCCAGAGCTGGTCACTGCCGGTGCAGACGCTGGTGTTTATCACCAGCCTGACGCTGCTGCCAGCCGCGCTGCTGATGATGACCGGCTTTACCCGCATCATCATCGTGCTTGGCCTGCTGCGCAACGCCCTCGGCACCCCCTCCGCACCACCGAATCAGGTGATGCTGGGGCTGGCGCTGTTTTTGACCTTTTTCGTGATGTCACCGGTGTTCGACAAGATCTACACCGATGCTTACCAGCCTTTTAGCCAGGACAAGATCAGCCTGGAGCAGGCGATGGATCGCGGCGCACAGCCGCTGCGCGCCTTTATGCTGCGCCAGACGCGCGAGGCCGATCTGGCGCTCTATGCGCGGCTCGCCAACCTGCCACCGCTGGCGGGGCCGGAGGCGGTGCCGATGCGCATCCTGCTGCCAGCTTACGTCACCAGCGAGTTGAAGACCGCCTTCCAGATTGGCTTTACGGTGTTCATCCCGTTTTTGATTATCGATCTGGTGGTCGCCAGCGTGCTGATGGCGCTGGGGATGATGATGGTGCCGCCCGCCACCATCTCCCTGCCCTTCAAGCTGATGCTGTTCGTGCTGGTGGATGGCTGGCAACTGCTGCTGGGATCGCTGGCCCAGAGTTTCGTATCCTGACGGAGGCGGCATGACCCCTGAATCGATTATGGCGATGGGCAGTGAGGCGATGAAGGTCGCGCTGCTGCTGGCCGCCCCGCTGCTGCTGGTGTCGCTGGTGACTGGTCTGGTGGTGAGCCTGTTGCAGGCCGCCACCCAGATCAACGAGATGACCCTCTCCTTCATCCCGAAAATCCTGGCGGTGGTCGCCACGCTGGTGATCGCCGGCCCCTGGATGCTCAACTTGCTGCTGGACTATATGCGTACCCTGTTCACCAGCCTGCCGACGCTGATTGGCTGATGCTGGTCTTCGACACCACCCAGCTGGCCCACTGGCTGGGCCTCTACTTCTGGCCGCTGCTGCGCATTCTGGCGCTGTTGAGCAGCGCCCCGCTGTTTGGCGAGAAGCAGATCCCCAAACGCGCCCGGCTCGGGTTGGGGCTGCTGATCACTGTGCTGATCGCCCCCGGTCTGCCGCCCGCGGAGATGCCGATTTTCACTGCTGGCGCGCTCTGGCTGGGCATCCAGCAGATCCTGATTGGCACGGCGCTCGGCCTGACCATGCAACTGGCGTTCGCCGCAGTGCGAATGGCTGGCGAGCTGGTGGGGTTGCAGATGGGGATCTCGTTCGCCACCTTCTTCGATCCCTCCGGCGGCCCCAACACCCCGGTGCTGGCGCGCCTGATGAACCTGCTGGCGGTGCTGCTGTTCCTGAACTTTGACGGCCACCTGTGGCTGATTTCACTGCTGGCCGACAGTTTCCACACCCTACCGATGCGTGACGCGCCGATGCAGGGCAACGGCTTTATGGCGCTGGCGCAGGCTGGCGGGCTTATTTTTAGCAGCGGCATGATGCTGGCGCTGCCGATCATCGCCCTGCTGCTGACGCTGAACATGGCGCTCGGCCTGCTCAACCGCGTGACGCCACAGCTGTCGGTATTTGTAGTGGGCTTCCCGCTGACCATGACGCTGGGGATGCTGGCGCTGGGGATGATGATGCCACTGATGGCCCCCTTCTGCGAGCGCCTGTTCGGCGAGATGTTCGACCGGCTGGCGGTGATCATCGGCGGCATGGTGGGCTAACGGCGGGCTTAGGGCCAGATTTTGTGGCCCCAGTGCACCTTGCCCCGCCGTTCATCCTGTTCAATCTCGTTGAGTCCCTCCTGCATTAATGTCAGGCACTCCCGTCCCTGCTCGCCGCTCTGTTTCAGCGCTTCCATCGCTGTTGCATAGTAGCGGTACGCGGACTCGCGGGTGTAATCCATCACCAGCCCAACACAGAGATAGTCCCAGCGATAGAGATCTATCCCTGAACCATCCAGAGTTTTGCTGATATCCGGTAAAATATTGAGAGTGTCTACGGGATTGTGGATCAGCGCATTGCCTAAGGCGTTCATTATCTCATGCCGCTGCTCTGTGCTGAGTTGGGCCGCAAATTGCGGAATAGTGCGGAGCCATTCCGGTTCCCCGCGTGAAATTCCTGAGACAAGCAGTCGCCAATTTTGATTTTTGACAGACTCTCTGTTATTTATCTGCGATTGCGCATTGATTTCCTTTATTAATCCATGCGGCATCTCCTCTGACCAGGAAAGGAAAGAGATTAACCCTAGCACAAGGAGTATTTTCATCTCACCACCCTCAGCATTCTATCCCCTGAATTGAACATCCTCTCCCTCGTCAATCTGCCCAGAATAATACACCCCTCCGACGCCCAGCCTGATGGCGCCCTTATGCGTGTGACCAGTGCCCGATAAAGGTAAGTGCTGGAACAATCTATTTCTTTGTTGAAAATAATGGGTAAGTATTCACATATCCCTGTAATGCTTCCTGAATGCTCCGTTACAGGTAATGAGACAGCATGGTGAAATGTATTGAGTTCAACACTCTCTTCCCGCCCCTGTACCTTCACGGAGCCTTGGATCGCGTTGCCAGCTTCATCCTTAAGCCATAGATAGATAGGTATTGCCACGGCACCCCCTGATTGACCACATAAAAAACATGGTCTTTATACGCCCTCTTCATGGCAAATGCATGGAGAGGGATCGCAATTTCCGGGGCGCTGCTTTTAGCAGACAAGCAGATTTTGGCCCCGAGGGGCCGGGGTTCAGGAGGCGGGTTGGCGCACCAGCAGCACCAGCACTTCGTAGTGGGCGGTGTGGGGGAACATGTCGAATAGCTGCACTTTTTCGCAGCGATAGTCAGGCAGGCGCGCCAGATCGCGTGCCATGCTCTCGGCGTTGCAGCTGGAGTAGAGGATGGCTGGCGGTGCCATGCGGCTGAGGTAGTCACACAGCTCGGCACCGATGCCGCGGCGCGGTGGGTTGACCAGCACCAGATCCGGCGTCTGCGCTTCGCCGGTGGCAAAGCGGGTGGAGTCGAGCGCCTGAAAGTCAACCTGTGGCAGCCCCAACTCCTGTGCCGAACGGCGCGCGCAGGCGATCGCCTCGGCGCTGATCTCAATCCCGGTTAGCGCCATCTCCGGCGTGGCGCAGTGCAGCCCAAAGCCACCGACGCCGCAAAACAGATCCCACATCCCCTTCACCGACAGTTCGGCTACCCAGCGGCGCGCGGTGGCGTAGAGCGCCGCCGCCACCTGTGGGTTGGTCTGGAAGAAGCTGCGCGGCCGTAGGTAGAGCGGCACCTGATTGAACTGCTCCGCCAACGCCTCCTGCGGCGTCAGCATAATCTCCGTCTCGCCCTCCAGAATGGCCATGTGCACCGGCTGGAGGTTAACGGAGATCACCCGCAACTGCGGCAGTTGCTGTTGCAGCCACGGCAGCGCGGCGCGCAGTTGCGTCAGCTTGGCCTCCGAGCGCAGCACAAAGCGCAGCATCAGGCCGCCATCCAGCGTGCTCTCGGTGAGCAGGATAAACTTCAACTCGCCACGCTTGCGCGCCACGTTATAGGGCGTAAGGCCAGCGCGGGCGATAAAGTGCTTCAGCACGGCGAACACCGGCGCAAAAGAGTCCGGGTAGAGCGGGCAGTCGCTGAGGTCAACCGGGGTGCCGTCACGGTGCAGCATCCCGAGCAGCGGCCGCTCGACGCTGCCGCTCACCACCATCTTGGCTTTGTTGCGGAAGGCCTGCTGCGGCCCGGCGACCGGCGGCAGCCACTGCCCTACCGGCCGATCGGCCAGCAGATGTTGCAGGTGCTGCTGTTTATCATCCAGCTGTTGGGCGTAAGGGCGTTCCAGCCACTGGCAGGAGCGGCAGGTGCCGGCGTCATACTGTGCGCAATGCATAAAATACCTGGTTGGCTGCGGGGTACGGCAAAATAAGGGGCGCAAATTGTACTGTATGCGCCCGGCCATTGCCAGCCGGCGTCAGCGGCGGCGGGTGAAGAAACGGCGGCTGGAGGGAGGGAGGAAGAGTAGCAGCAGCACCAGCGCGTCGGGCAGCTTCTGCATCATCAGCTGGTTGGCCGCCGCCACCGGGTCGGCGTTCTCAATGCGGAAGATTTTCGGCCCGAACCACTCGCAGGAGGCCAGCACCATATAGAGCACCACCACCAGCTGGCAGCCGAGGTAGAGCCAGCGCCCCCAGTTGCGCGCCCGCATCACCGCGTAGGCGCAGTGCGCCTCCAGCAGGATGATCAGCAGGCTGCACAACAGCAACAGGGTGTTGATCCAGTTCTCGGTACTGGCGCGGACGAAATCCCCGACGCCGGCCAGCCCCAGCTCATCAAACAGCAGCAGAAAGCCCAGCAACCGGGTGGCGATGATCGCGGTTGCACCTACCATAACGGGAACGGGAATGAATGCCAGCCGGCTCATGACTGTTAACTGCCTCCTGCCTGTCACATCACTGTGAAAAAAGACGCCGCCAGGTCGGCGGCGTCGGCAATAAAAGCGTAACAGCTTTAGGATAAATCAGCTACGTGCAGCCCGCTGCAAATCGCGCACCCGCTGCTTTTCTGCCCGCGCCATAAACCACCAGGCGAACAGGCCGATAATCCCCACTACCAGCAGGATCAGTGATGCCAGCGCGTTGATCTCTGGGTTGACACCAAGGCGCACGCTGGAGAAGACCAGCATCGGCAGCGTGGTGGCACCCGGCCCGGAGACGAAGCTGGCGATCACCAGATCGTCCAGCGACAGGGTGAAGGCCAGCAGCCAGCCGGAAACAATCGCCGGGGCAATCATTGGCACGGTGATGACGAAGAACACCTTCAGCGGCGCGGCGCCCAGATCCATCGCCGCCTCCTCGATGGAGCGATCCAGCTCGCGCAGGCGGGAGCCAATCACCACCGCAACGTAGGCGGTACAGAAGGTGACGTGTGCCAGGAAGATGGTAAACATCCCCCGCTCCTGCGGCCAGCCAATGGCGTGGCCCAGCGCCACGAACAGCAGCAGCAGCGACAGGCCGGTGATCACGTCTGGCATCACCAGCGGCGCGGTGAGCATAAAGGCGAAGCCGGTCGAGCCACGGAAGCGGCCAAAGCGCACCATCACCACCGCCGCCAGCGTGCCGAGGATCACCGCCGCCGTCGCCGCGCAGGCGGCGATGCTCAGGCTGAGGCCCACGGCATTGATCATCGCCGTATCGTGGAACAGCTGACCATACCAGCGCACCGACCAGCCGGCCCACACCGTCACCAGCTTGGAGCTGTTGAAGGAGTAGATCACCAGCATCAGCATCGGCGCATAGAGGAAGGTGAAAGCCAGCACCAGAATCACGATGCGCCACGGGGAGCGCACTACCGGTAAACTGCTCATTCGGCCTCCAGGCTACGGTTTTGATGTTTATGGAACCAGAGGATCGGCACAATCAGCAGCAGCAGCATCACAATCGCCACCGACGAGGCCACCGGCCAGTCGCGGTTATTGAAGAACTCCTGCCACAGCACGCGGCCAATCATGATGCTGTCCGGGCCGCCAAGCAGCTCCGGGATCACGTACTCGCCCACCGCCGGGATAAACACCAGCATCGAGCCAGCGATGATGCCGCCCTTGGTCAGCGGCACAATCACCTGGAAGAAGGTCTTCAGCGGTCGCGCGCCGAGATCCATCGACGCCTCCACCAGCGAGTAGTCGAGCCGGGTCAGCGCGGTGTAGATCGGCAGCACCATAAACGGCAGGTAGGAGTAGACCACGCCGATATAGACCGCCAGATTGGTGTGCAGGATCACCAGCGGCTGGTCGATGACGCCAGCCCACATCAGCACATTGTTCAGCACGCCGTTGTTCTTCAAAATCCCCATCCAGGCGTAGACGCGGATCAAGAATGACGTCCACGACGGCAAAATCACCAGCAACAGCAATATGTTGCGTGACGAGGGCTTGCTGTGGGCAATCGCCCAAGCCAGCGGGTAGCCGATCGCCAGACAGCAGAGGGTCGAAACCGCCGCAACGCGCAACGACTGGAGGTAGGCGTCGAAATAGAGCGGGTCTTCGGTCAACGACAGGTAGTTGCTGAAGTTGAGCGCGATGCTGAGCACGCCATCGGCCCAGCTGGTCAGCTCGGTGTAGGGGGGAATGGCGCGCGCCATCTCGGCCAGACTGATCTTGAACACGATCAGGAACGGCAGCATAAACAGCAACAGCAGCCAGATCAGCGGCAGCGCAATCACCAGCTTGCGGCCGTGGGCGCGGCGCAGGCGGGTAAACCAGCCCGGCTGCGGGCTGGCCGCCGCCGGCTGTTCGGATAACAGGGACATGGCTCCTCCTGATCAGGCCGTCAGTACGACACAGCTGTCTGCTTCCCAGCAGAGGCTGATCTCATCGCCCCAGGTGGGCATGCCTTTGCGGTAGCGATGGTCGTTTTGCAGTTGGGCGGTGATAATCTGGCCGCTGTGGAGCCGCACGTGGTAGATGGAGAGGTCGCCCAGATAGGCGATGTTGACCACCTCCCCCACAGCGAAGTTGCAGCCGTTGGCTGGCACCTCGTGGCACAGGGCGATCTTCTCCGGGCGCAGCGCGATGCTGACCGGCACGTTGTCCATCACCGTGGCGTCCGCGTCCACCAGCAGCGGGTGGCGCAGGCCGGGGCTGGCGATCACCAGCGCGTCGTTGCGCCGCTCCTGCAACACACCCTCAAACACGTTGACCGAGCCGATAAACTCGGCGCTGAAACGGGTGTTCGGGTGCTCGTAGATCTCCTCCGGCTCACCAATCTGCACGAACTTGCCGCGGTTCATGATGGCAATGCGGCCAGCCATGGTCATCGCCTCCTCCTGGTCGTGGGTCACCATCACGCAGGTGACGCCGACGCGCTCCAGGATGTCCACCACCTCCAGCTGCATCCGGTCGCGCAACTTCTTGTCGAGCGCGCCCATTGGCTCATCGAGCAGCAGCAGCTTCGGGCGTTTCGCCAGACTGCGCGCCAACGCGACACGCTGGCGCTGGCCGCCAGAGAGCTGGTGCGGCTTGCGGCGGGCATACTCGTCCATGTGTACCAGCGACAGCATCTCCGCCACCCGTGCCTTGATCTCGGCGGCTGGCAGTTTGTCCTGTTTCAGGCCAAAGGCGATGTTCTGCTCCACCGTCATGTGCGGGAAGAGCGCGTAGGACTGGAACATCATGTTGATCGGCCGCTTGTAGGGCGGCACGTGTGACATATCCTGCCCATCCAGCATGATCTGCCCGTGGCTCGGCGACTCAAAGCCAGCCAGCATCCGCAGCAGGGTCGACTTGCCGCAGCCAGACGCGCCCAGCAGGGCAAAGATCTCGCCCTTATAGATGGTCAGGCTGACGTCATCCACGGCATGTTGGCCGTCGAAGGATTTGGTCAGGTTACGGATCTCCAGCAGTGGAGTGACTACTTTTTGGGACTTGGGCTGTGGGCGGGGAATCGCGTCATTCACTCAATGTGCTCTCCGGCAAAAGCGGGTCAACGCTGCATGACACCATGCAACACTATCAATAATAGTAACAGGCGGGGGAAACCGCCTGTTTTGTCAGGGTTTGGAGGCAATGCCAGCCCGAGGGGAGCTGGCAGCCCGCCCCGCGCGGGGGCGTGGCGTCAGTGGCGGCTTATTTGCCGCTCTTTACCTTGGTCCAGGCGCGGGTGCGCACACGGTCAATTTTCGGCTCCTGCACCTTCAGCGTGAACAGCTTGGCGCGCACGTCAGCCGGCGGGTAGATGCCGGGGTTGTTGCGCACCTCCTCGTTCACCAGCGGGGTGGCCGCCTGATTGCCGTTGGCGTAGTAGACGGTGTTACTGATCTTGGCGATCACATCCGGCTTCATCAGGTAGTTGAGGAACTGGTAGGCCTCATCGGTGTTCTTGGCGTCCGCTGGCATCGCGAAGACATCAAAGAAGGCCAGCGCCCCCTCTTTCGGGATGCTGTAGGCAATGTTGACGCCATTTTTCGCCTCTTTGGCGCGGTTGGCCGCCTGCATTACGTCGCCCGCCCAGCCAACTGCCACGCAGATGTCGCCATTCGCCAGGTCATTGATATATTGCGACGAGTGGAAGTAGCGGATGCTCGGGCGCAGCTGGAGCAGCAGGTCGGTGGCCGCGGTGCTGTAGTCCGAGGCGTTGCTGCTGTTCGGGTCTTTGCCCAGATAGTTCAGCACGGTGGCGAAGATCTCCTCCGGCGCATCCAGGAAGGAGACGCCGCAGCCCTTAAGCTTCGCCAGATTCTCCGGCTTCAGTACCAGATCCCAGCTATTGACCGGCGCGTCCGCGCCCAGCGCAGCCTTCACCTTGTCAACGTTATAGCCAATGCCGGTGGTGGCCCACAGGTAAGGGATGGCGTATTTGTTGTCCGGGTCATGCTTGGCGACCAGCTTCATCAGCTCCGGGTCGAGGTTTTTGTAGTTCGGCAGCTTACTCTTGTCGAGCGGCTGGAACACCCCGGCGCCCAGCTGGCGCTCCAGGAAGCTGGCGGAGGGCACCACCAGATCAAAGCCGGTGCTACCAGCCATCAACTTGCCCTCGAGCACCTCATTGGAGTCGAAGACGTCATACACCACCTTGATGCCGGTCTCTTTCTGGAAATTGGCTAGGGTATCGGGCGCGATATAGTCCGACCAGTTATACACATGCAGCGTTTTCTCTTCCGCTGACGCCGTAACGGACGCTGCCATCAACAGGCCGGCCACGACACCCGACAACCACTTTTTACGCGGGGTGAACATCCGTAACTACCTCCAAAACAGGGTGAATCATAGAATTGAACTTGTATCTCAAAAGGATACAAAACCTTTCCTGACTTAGCGCCATGACGGCCGCGGCCGCTGCATAGCCATGCAACGCGCCGGGCGTGCCCATTACCGGATTAACCGCTTGGTTTTTCAGGGGTATCGCAGGCCCTACACAGAACATGAAGCATAACCGCAGTTGCCGCGTCACACCATAGTCCAGCGTAAAAAACGCCTTTTATCGATTTTTTATGCACTCATTGTCTACGTAATAGACCAGATGGGCAAAAAGTGGCAAGCAATATCTGGCCATAAGGCCAAAGTGACAGAATAAAACGGCGAAAAACGGTGGGAAGGGAAGATTTGCCGCCGGGAAGCGGCAAAAGGGATCAGTGCAACAGGTGCAGGCTCTCTTGCGGCGGCATCGGGTCTTCTTCATCGCCCAAGAACAGCAGGTCATTGGCTCGCGCCTCCAGGATGATCATGGAGAGCTGCTCCTCGCCCTGCTGCATAAAGCTGGCGAACTGCTCGAGGGTGATACCGGCGGCCACCCCCACTGACTGGCAGACAATCAGCTTCGGCAGGTTGTCATCCTGAATATCAATGAAGGCCTTGGCCGACAGCGAGCTGGCGTTGATCTGGCTCAGGTCGGCAAACAGCGGGATCAGCGCGGTCGGCTTCACTTCGGCCAGCGCCGAATACAAAATCACGTTATCCACCAGGTCAATCTTGGCATCAAAAATGCCTTCAAAATTCTGCATATGCGGCAGATGGAGAGCCTGACAGGAATCACACTCAAAGAATGATATCCCCAGCTGATCCAGCCAGCGGCGCAGCAGCGCCAAGTCGGGGATGGCGAGTGAATCCATAGTTAGTCTGCCTCACGGGTTACGGAGATGGGAAAAGGGGCATAGCTTACGGAATATTGCCGCGCAACGCCATGCACAATCACCGGCTTAGCGACGGGTTTCAGATTTAACCGCCGGTTTTCAGCCGGTGGCCGCGCCGCATACGCCGGTCGATATAGTCTATCATCATTCCGGCCAGATCGAGACCGGTGGCGGCCTCGGTGCCCTCCAGCCCCGGCGAGGCGTTGACCTCCATCACCAGCGGGCCACGGGCGGCGCGCAAGATGTCCACGCCAGCCACCTCCAGCCCCAGCGCGGCGGTGGCCTTCAGGGCGATGGCCCGCTCCTGCTCGCTGATCTCCACCGGGTGCGCGCTGCCGCCCCGGTGCAGGTTGGAGCGAAAGTCACCGGGACGCGCCCGGCGCTCCACCGCCGCCGCCACCTTACGGCCAATCACCAGACAGCGCACATCGCACCCGTTGGCCTCGCGGATATACTCCTGCACCAGAATGTGGGCGTTGAGGCCACGGAAGGCGTCAATCACGCTCTCCGCCGCCTGCTGGGTCTCTGCCAGCACCACGCCGATGCCCTGCGTGCCCTCCACCAATTTAACCACCAGCGGCGCGCCGCCGACTAACGCGATCAAGTCATGGGTATCGTCCGGTGAATGGGCAAAACCGGTAACCGGCAGATCGATGCCAGCGCGCGCCAGAAGTTGCAGTGAGCGCAGTTTGTCACGCGCGCGGGTGATGGCGACCGACTCATTGAGTGGAAAGCTGCCGAGCATCTCAAACTGGCGCAGCACCGCGGTGCCGTAGAAGGTGATGGAGGGGCTGATGCGCGGGATCACCGCCTGAAAGGGGGCCAATTGCCGCCCCCGATAGTGGATGGTCGGCGCCGCCGGGTTGATGCCCATGTAGCAGGAGAGCGGGTCGATAACCTCCACCTCATGCCCACGCTGCTCTGCCGCCTCACGCAGCCGCCGACTGGAGTAGAGCGTCTCATCACGTGACAAAATGGCGAGTTTCACGGCATTCTCTCCCTCTCTTGCCACCGGGCGGTGGCATAAGCAGCAATAGGCCAGATAAATCAGAGTAACAGGTAATTCCTGCTTTTGTTTCCGGCTTTCGCCCGGCATAGTAGCGGCAACAACAAAAGTTAATGCGCCAGGTAACGTTTTTTGTGCAACGCCACTCTGTTTCATTTTCGGCGTGCATGGCCCGGCACATTTTGATGGTTTATTCTCAAGTCCTTTACAGGCACGTTAACTAAGGAGTTTCCATGTTTGCAGTGATTTTTGGGCGTCCGGGCTGTCCGTACTGTGTCCGTGCTAAAGAGCTGGCTGAAAAACTGACCGAAGAACGTGATGATTTCAACTTCCGCTACGTGGACATCCACGCGGAAGGCATTACCAAGGCAGACCTGGAAAAGACCGTCGGCAAACCGGTTGAAACGGTGCCGCAGATCTTCCTGGATCAGAAACACATCGGCGGTTGCACTGATTTCGAAGCATACGCAAAAGAGCACCTGGCCCTGTTCCAGTAATCTTTTGGTGTGACAAAAAAGGCGCTCATGGAGCGCCTTTTTTTATGTCCGCCGTCTGGTGGCGCGCAGGGTTCTGACAAAGTGCTGCGCCAGTAGAAACAGCAGCGCCCCCAGCACGCACCAGAAGATGGCGCTGGCAGCGTAGGCCAGCTCCTGTGGCAGGGTGCGCACCCGCACGAAGAACAGCACGCGAATCAGGTAGCAGAAAGGCAGCGCCAGCAGCCCGCCATAGAGAGCGGCGGTCAGGCAGCGGTGATCGATGAGCCAGGCGGTGATGAAACCGGGAATGGCGAACAGCAGCAGGCCATACTCCGGGCCGGGCGCGAGGTGACGCACGCTGACCGTCTCGGTCTTCAGTGCGACAAACACGGCCAAAAACAGTGCGCCGCAGAGGAGTGAACCGAATCTCGACTGGATATACGCCATCTTGCTTCCTTTATAGAGGGGAAAACGCCCACCGGGCCATGCTGGCCGGGGGAACATCAGATCCTGCTTCCTTGCGATGAAAGACGTGCTGCGCCAACAACATAAAACATGTTTACATCCGGTTTTTACCGGTTTTTATCTGGCTGAAGGGCGGGCTTGGGGCTACACTGTCGCGCATCATCGCGTTGTGATAGAGGAGTTCGATCCCCTGGCGATTTTGCTGTCCGCTTCAAATATAATGCTGCTGAATTTATATCGTTAACCCTCTCATATCAAGAATTTGTTGGTAAACAATAAGTTAACCCACGTGAATATAAACGTCTCTAATTTGTTAAACGGGAATTACGTCCTGTTACTGTTCGTTGTTTTGGCGCTCGGACTCTGTCTGGGCAAGCTGCGGCTTGGTTCCATTCAGCTGGGAAATTCCATTGGCGTATTAGTGGTTTCCCTGATCCTTGGCCAGCAGCACTTCGCGATCAATACCGAGGCGCTGAGCCTGGGCTTTATGTTGTTTATTTTCTGTGTCGGCGTGGAAGCCGGGCCTAACTTTTTCTCGATCTTTTTCCGCGACGGCAAAAATTACCTGATGTTGGCGCTGGTGATGGTCACCAGCGCGATGCTGATCGCCCTTGGCCTCGGCAAGCTGTTTGGCTGGGACATCGGCCTGACCGCCGGGATGTTGGCGGGCGCGATGACCTCCACCCCGGTGCTGGTGGGCGCGGGCGATACGCTGCGCAACACCCTCGGCAACGGTGAGCTGCTCACTGCCGCGCAGAACAACCTTAGCCTTGGCTACGCCCTCACCTACCTGATTGGGCTGGTGAGCCTGATCTTCGGCGCGCGCTACCTGCCAAAGCTGCAACATCAGGATCTGCCCACCAGCGCCCAGCAAATCGCGCGCGAGCGCGGGCTGGACGCCGACAGCCAGCGCAAGGTCTACCTGCCGGTGATCCGCGCCTACCGCGTCGGCCAGGAGCTGGTGGCCTGGGCGGATGGCAAGAACCTGCGCGAGCTGGGCATCTACCGCCAGACCGGCTGCTACATTGAGCGCATCCGCCGCAACGGCATTCTGGCGACGCCGGATGGCGACGCGGTGTTGCAGGTGGGCGATGAGATTGCGCTGGTGGGCTACCCGGATGCCCATGCGCGGCTCGACCCGAGCTTCCGCAACGGCAAAGAGGTGTTTGACCGCGACCTGCTGGACATGCGCATCGTCACTGAAGAGATCGTGGTGAAGAACAACAACGCCGTCGGCAAGCGCCTGAGCCAGATCAAGCTGACCGACCACGGCTGCTTCCTGAACCGGGTGATCCGCAGCCAGATTGAGATGCCGATTGACGACAGCACGGTGCTTAACAAGGGTGACGTGTTGCAGGTGAGCGGCGACGCGCGCCGGGTGAAGAGCGTGGCGGATCGCGTCGGCTTTATCTCCGTCCACAGCCAGGTGACGGATCTGCTGGCCTTCTGCGCCTTCTTCATCATCGGCCTGATGGTCGGGATGATCACCTTCCAGTTCCACAACTTCTCCTTTGGCATCGGCAACGCCGCCGGGCTGCTGTTCGCTGGCATCCTGCTGGGCTTCCTGCGTGCCAACCACCCAACCTTCGGCTATATCCCGCAGGGGGCGCTGAACATGGTGAAAGAGTTTGGCCTGATGGTGTTTATGGCGGGCGTCGGCCTGAGCGCTGGCAGTAGCATCACCCAGGGGCTGGGCGCGATTGGCGGCCAGATGCTGCTGGCCGGACTGGTGGTGAGTCTGGTGCCGGTGGTGATCTGCTTTATGTTCGGTGCCTTTGTGCTGAAGATGAACCGCGCCCTGCTGTTCGGCGCGCTGATGGGCGCACGCACCTGCGCCCCGGCGATGGAGATCATCAGCGACACCGCCCGCAGCAACATTCCGGCGCTCGGCTATGCGGGCACCTACGCCATCGCCAACGTGCTGCTGACGCTGGCCGGTACGCTGATCGTGGTGATCTGGCCGGGGCTGTAATCCCTTGATCAATCAGCCATATAAAAAATTGCAATAATTTTATCGAAAAAGCGCCGCGCCGCCCGAACTTTCCCCAGGCGGCGCAGTCTTAATCAGTGCCACTGCTTTTCTTTGATGTCCCCACTTTGGAGAGCCCGATAGTCCCGCCTGTTTCCAGGTTCAAGACTACCGGGTTTTTTCTTGGCGATCGTTTCGCCACGTTACCTGCTTACCTTTTCCCTCACCGCCCCACGGCGGCAGGCCGGGCCGCAACCGGCGGATTTTTATTGCTTAAATCAACCCTAAACGTGCTCCCCCATTAGGATTTTCCCCCTTTACTCGCCACAGGCGCGCCCCTAATGTGTGCCTCTTTTGGATAGCGCGCTGTGATGTGCTGCCGTGATATGAGGGAGAATTGATGGAACAACTGAACCACCAACTGTTTAGCTGGATAAATGCCACCCCCGACTCGCCGCTGTGGCTGGTGCGGCTGGCGACCTTTGTGGCGCGTGACCTGATCGCGATTGTGCCACTGCTGATCGCCGGACTGTGGCTATGGGGACGGCATGAGAGCATCACCCACCAGCGTGAGCTGGCATGTAAGACCTTTATCGCCGTCTGCTTCGCGATGGCCGCCACCACCAGCGTCTCCCTGCTCTACCCGCACGCGCGCCCCTTTGTCGAGGGCGTTGGCTATAACTTCCTGCCACATGCGCCCGATGACTCCTTCCCCAGCAACCACGGCACCGTGATCTTCACCTTTGCGTTGGCCTTCCTGAGCTGGCACCGCCCTTGGTCTGGCGCGGTGCTGATGGTCGTGGCCTGCGCCATCGCCTGGTCGCGGGTCTACCTCGGCGTGCACTGGCCGCTGGACATGGTGGGCGGCCTGCTGGCTGGTGGCGTTGGTTGCCTCTTCTCACAGCTGGTGTGGAACCTGTTTGGTTCGGCCATTGCGCCGCGGCTGGAGCGCCTCTACCGCTTCTGCTTTGCCATCCCGATCCGCAAGGGCTGGACACGCCACTGAGTGAACAAAAGGCCCCGGCGCGGGCCTTTTCTGATTTTCCGCCTGCCGTTATCACGTTAGTATGGACACCCTGTACAGAGAACGAGGTCAGGAATGGAAACTCGACGCGAAGAACGCATCCAACGGCTGGTTCAGGCATTGAAACGGTCAGACAAAATTCACCTGAAAGAGGCCGCCGCGCTGCTCGGGGTCTCGGAGATGACCATCCGGCGCGACCTGAGCGCCCAACCCTCCAGCGTGGTGCTGCTGGGCGGCTATGTGGTGATTGATCCGAAGGCCAGCAGTGTCACCAGCTACTTTGTCTCCGACCAGCAGGGCAAGCAGGTAGAGGAGAAGCGCCACGTCGGCCGGCTGGCGGCGCAGTGCATCGCCGCCGATGACACCGTGTTTTTCGACTGCGGCACCACGATTCCCTATATCATTGACGCCATTGATGAGGCGCTGCCCTTCACCGCGGTCTGCTATTCGCTGAATACCTTTCTGGCGTTGCAGGACAAACCGCTGTGCAAAGTGGTGCTGTGCGGCGGGGAATTCCGCCCGGACAGCTACATCTTCACCCCGCTGGCGGGGCGCAACCTGATGGAGAACATCTGCCCCACCAAGGCCTTTATCTCGGCGGCGGGCATCCATCTGGAGCAGGGCGTCAGCTGTTATAACTTTGAAGAGATTGAGATGAAGCACCGTGCCCTCGCCGGGGCAGGCCAGCGCATTCTGGTGGTGGATCACACCAAATTTGGCAAGGTGAAACCGGCGCGCGTCGGCGATTTGACGCTGTTTGATACCGTGATCACCAACCGCCCGCCCGAGCCAGCCTACGCCCGCTACCTCAAGGAGCACCGCATCACCCTGCTGAGCTAAGGCTCGCCTTCCCTTCCCCTCTCCCCCGCCAGACTGGTTAAAATCGCGTCAAACAGCGCGAATTCCCTCTGACGGGGGATAGCAAACGTTTGCGTTGTTGGTTATGCTGCTGCCCCGTCAACTCCAGCAGATTCCGCTGGCTAAAAAGCCATCAGGCGGTGAGATATTGGCTGCCTGCCGTTACTCATAATCTTATTGTGCATTTGCGAAGGCGATCACGGATGTTTTCACCACGGATCGCTATTGTGGCGCGCGCCGCTGCCACGGGCGGAGAAGGTTGCAGGACAAAATATCGCATTGCCGTTCAGGGACTTGTGCAAGTCACGTAACCCCGGCATGATGCAAAACAAAAAACGTTAAGATGGCACTTCAACAAAAGAATATTTTTTAACCAGCCTGTTCAGGCAGGCTGATGCCGGCCCACCGGCATTTTCTCTCAACGTGTTCACGCGGAGGCACTATGGACACTACACAAACGGGTACACTCACCGCGCCAGCCGGCTCAGGGCTGGGCTGGCGCAAAAGCGACACCATGTGGATGCTGGGGCTGTATGGCACCGCCATCGGCGCGGGCGTGCTGTTCCTTCCGATCAATGCTGGCGTTGGCGGCCTGATCCCACTGGTCATCATGGCGCTGCTGGCCTTCCCGATGACCTACTTCGCCCACCGCGGCCTCTGCCGCTTTGTGCTCTCCGGTAAAAATCCCGGTGAGGACATCACGGAAGTGGTGGAAGAGCACTTCGGCACCGGCGCGGGCAAGCTGATCACCCTGCTCTACTTCTTCGCCATCTACCCGATCCTGCTGGTCTACAGCGTGGCGATCACCAACACGGTGGAGAGCTTCATCATCCACCAGATGCACCTGAATGCCCCGCCGCGCGCGCTGCTGGCGCTGATCCTGATTGTCGGCCTGATGACCATCGTCCGCTTCGGCGAGGCGCTGATCGTGAAAACCATGAGCATCCTGGTGTTCCCGTTTGTCGCCATCCTGATGCTGCTGGCCCTCTACCTGATCCCCAACTGGAGCACCGCGCTGTTCGAGAACGTCAACGTCTCTGCGTCCGCGGGCGGTAAGGGTCTGCTGATGACGCTGTGGCTGGCGCTGCCGGTGATGGTGTTTGCCTTCAACCACTCGCCGATTATCTCCGCCTTTGCCGTGGCCAAGCGTGAAGAGTATGGCGTGGATGCTGAGCGCAAATGTGCCTCGATTCTGGCGCGCAGCCACCTGATGATGGTGGTGACGGTGATGTTCTTTGTCTTCAGCTGCGTGCTGAGCCTGTCCCCGGCTGACCTGATGGCTGCCAAGGATCAGAACATCTCCATCCTCTCCTATCTGGCGAACCACTTTAACAACCCGATGATCGCCTACCTGGCGCCGTTCATTGCCTTTGTCGCCATCACCAAGTCCTTCCTCGGCCACTATCTGGGTGCGCGTGAGGGCCTGAACGGCATGATGACCAAGGCGCTGCGCAGCCGTGGCAAGAGCCTGCCGGTAAGCAAGCTGAACCGCATCACCGCGGGCTTCATGCTGGTGACCACCTGGCTGGTGGCGACGTACAACCCGAGCATCCTCGGCATGATCGAGACGCTGGGCGGCCCGGTGATCGCGGTACTGCTGTTCCTGATGCCGATGTACGCCATCCGTAAAGTACCAGCGATGCGCAAATACAGCGGCGCGGTCAGCAACGTCTTTGTGGTGCTGGTGGGCCTGATCTCCATCTCCGCCATCCTCTACAGCCTGTAGGGCGAGACACACAAAAAAGAGCGCCGCGGCGCTCTTTTTTTATGGCTCCGGCTCAGGACTTGTCGCCGAACCAGCCACCAAACCAGCTCGAAAGCTGCATCATGATGCGATCCCACAACCGGCTGATGAAGCCGCCCTCTTTCACCTCTTCAAGTGCCACCAGCGGCCGCTGCTCCACCACCTTGCCATTCAGCTCAAAGTTGATGGTGCCGACCGCCTGATTCTTCGCCAGCGGGGCCTGCAACTGCGGCTGGCTGAGGGTGAAGCTGGCCTTCAGGTTCTTCATCTCGCCACGCGGAATGGTGATGGCCGCATCCTGCGCCACGCCGAGCGGCACCTCATTGCGATCGCCAAACCAAACGCGCTGGCTGACAAAGGGCGCGCCCGCCTTGATCGGCGTCGCGGTCTCAAAGAAACGGAAGCCCCAGGTGAGCAGCGTCTGGCTCTCATTGAAGCGCACATTGTCGCTTGGCGCGCCCAGCACCACCGAGATAAGCCGCATCCCGTTGTCGCTGGCGGAGGAGACCAGATTGTAGCCAGCGCCGGAGGTGTAGCCGGTCTTGACGCCATCGACGTTCAGGTTAATACTCCACAGCAGGCGGTTGCGGTTCACCTGGCGGATGCGGTTGAAGGTGAACTCCTTCTCCTTGTGCAGCGCGTACTCATCCGGCGTGTCGCGGATCAGCGCCTGCGTCATTACCGCCATGTCGCGGGCGGTGCTGTACTGCCCCTCCGCGTCCAGCCCATGCACCGTCAGGAAGTGGGTGTTCTGCAACCCCAGCGCCTGTGCGTAGGTGTTCATCAAGCGGACAAAGGCGTCCTGGCTGCCAGCCACGTAGTCCGCCAGCGCGATGCTGGCGTCATTGCCGGACTGGATGACGATCCCCTTGTTCAGTTCCGACACCGGCACGCGGTCGCCGGGTTTGAGGAACATCAGCGAGGAGCCGCGCAGCACGGGGTTGCCGGTGGCCCACGCATCTTTGCCGACGGTCACCATGTCATCCGGCGTGATCTTTTTCGCCTTGATGGACTGGCCCACCACGTAGCTGGCCATGATTTTGGTCAGGCTGGCCGGATCGAGGCGGGCATCGGGGTTGGACTGGGACAGGATCTTGCCGCTGCTGTAGTCCATCAGCACAAAGGCACGGGCATTGATCTGCGGGGCGGTGGGCGCGTCGGCGGCCTGCGCGGCGGTAGCCAGCAGCAGCACGCCGGCGCCAGCCAGAAGACGGGGTGAAAATACGGGGGCGTTGTTCATCGGCTTATCAGCGTTTCCATTCAGATAATTGAAAATGCGCGCTTTCAATCAGCTTGTTGCGACATAACATGCAAACCTAGCATTTTTTTTACCCGCTGATAAACCTTCAATATGTAAAGTTTTTGCCCACCTGGCACTTCTTAAGCAAAATTTCCCCGCGCTTATCGCGCCGACCCGCCGGGTGGATTGACCCCGGCGCGGCGCTCAGGCATGGTGTGGCCTCTTTTCTTTCAGGATGAATGGGTTATGGGATTGCTGATTAAGGCGGCGATCGGCGCGCTGGTGGTGGTGCTGATCGGCCTGTTGTCGAAGACCAAGAATTACTACATTGCCGGGCTGGTGCCGCTGTTCCCGACCTTTGCGCTGATTGCCCACTACATCGTGGGCACCGAGCGCTCCCTTGAGGCGCTACGCACCACCATCCTGTTTGGCATCTGGGCGGTGATCCCCTATCTGGTCTACCTGATCTCGCTCTACTTCCTGCTCGGCGTGCTGCGGCTGCCGTTGGCGCTGCTGGCTGGGGTGGCCTGCTGGACGGCGGCGGCCTGGCTGCTCATTCAGGGCTGGAACCGCTGGCACGGGCAGGGGTAACGGCGGCCCCTGTCGTCAGCGTGTCACTTTTCTGATTTAGCCTGAGCCTCCCTGACGCCGCGCCCGGTGGCGTCTACGCTGTCAGAAGCCCACGCTGACCCGGAGGTACGCCATGGATTTAGCCCTGTTCGACCTTGACGAGACGTTGATGTGTGAAGATAGCGCCGCCCTGTGGCTGCGCTGGCTGGTGTCGCAGGGCTTCGCCCCGCCAGAGCTGGTGCGCCGCCAGCCGGTGCTGCTGGAGCAGGCGCGCCGTGGCGAGCTGACGCGTGAGGAGTACCGGCTGCTGACGATGGCGACACTCACCGGCTTTAGCTGCCGCACCGTGGCTGGCTGGGTCGATCGCTTCACCCGTCGCGATATTTTGCCGCGTCTCTACCCGGCTGCTCGCCGCCAGTTGCAGTGGCACCGCGAGCGCGGCGATACCCTGATCATCTTCTCCGCCTGTAGCCATGCCCTGCTCGGCCCCATCGCCCTGACGCTCGGCGCGCACCATGCCCTCGCGCCGTTGGCGGAGATCGCCGACGATCGCTACACCGGCGCGCCAGACCCGGAGGATACCCTGCTCACCCACACCGAACGGGTGGAGGCGTGGCTGGCAAACTGGCGCGGCGAGCCGTTCCGCGCGCTGCACGGCTACAGCGACTCGATTCAGGATCGCCTGCTGCTGGAGCGCGTTGACCATGCCAGCGTGATCAACCCGGCCCCCGACCTGCACGCACTGGCGAGCCGCAGCGGCTGGCAGGTGCGCGCCTGGCAGCGCTAGGCGAGGCCAAAGTCGCGCCAGAAGGCAGCGCCCTCCCGCTCAATCTCCTCCTGCAAAAAGGCCAGTAACAGCTTCAGCGCCGCCGAGGGCCGCAGCCCGGCTGGCGTCTGGAGCTGTAGGGTACGCTGGCTGAGCTGGCTGACGTTGAGGTTGCGTAGCCGCATCCCATCCTGACGGGCGCGGAACAGCAGCGTGAAGTGGCTACATATGGTGAGCGCCTGTGGCGTGTGCAACACGAAGTGGTAGAGGCCGGAGAAGTTGTTGCAGCTAAAGGCCGGCTCCAGAAAGGTGCCGCTCATCCGGCAGGAGAGATCGAACAGCTGGCGGATGGTGGTGCCCGGCTCCGGCAACGCCAGCGGATAGGTATGCAGGCCAGCCAGATCCACCGGCCCCTCGGCCAGTGGGTGGTCAGGGCGCATCAGCAGCAGCACTGGCGCGGGCTGCGTGCTGATCACCTCCACGCCGCGCTCCGGTGCCAGACTAAGTTGCAGCGCCACCTCGGCCTCACCGCGCCGCAGCATCTCCGCCACCTCCATCGCCGATCCCGCCTGCAAGTGGAAAGAGACGGCCGGGTTCTGCGCCCGGAAGCGGGTCAACAGCGTGGGCAGCAGGTCGAAGGCCATGCCATCGGTACAGGCGACCCGGATCAGGGTGCGCCGCACTGCCCGCAACCCCTGAATCTCCGCCACCGCGTACTCCATATCACGCATAGTGCGACGCACATGGTTCTCCAGAATTTGCCCCGCGTCGTTCAGCACCATGCCGCGCGCATGGCGCTCAAACAGCGGCGCGCCAACCCGCGCCTCAAGCCGCTGGATCTGGCGGCTGATGGCTGAGACAGCGACAAACAGTTGCTGGCTGGCGGCGGTGAGTGAGCCGGTATCGGCCACCGCCAGAAAGTAGCGGATCTCGGTGCTGTGCATAAGGCTGCCCCATAATGATGCATGCCTCATAATTGGGCACCCGAGCTTTATATTCAAAGCAATGCTCGCTTGCAATTATTATTATTGTGGCAACCCTGTCGATTGGCTTAGATGGAGAGGAAAATAATAATCACGACAGGGAAATTTTATGACAGCACAACATGCAGTGGCTCAGGCGCTGGGCTGGTTTGACAGTGGCGCCTTCCGTGACACCCTGGCGCGCCGCGTGGCCTGCGTCACCGAGAGCCAACGCGACCCGCAATCCCCCCACCTGACGCGCTACCTGAGCCAGGAGATCGGCCCGGCGCTGGCCGCTCTGGGCTTTGATCTGCAACAGGTGGAGAACCCACTGGCTGGCCAGCCTCCCTTCCTGATCGCCAGCCGCATTGAAGACCCGGCGCTGCCGACGCTGCTCTGCTACGGCCACGGCGACGTGGTGAACGGCGAGGCGGAGAGCTGGCGCAGCGGCCTCACCCCGTGGGCACTGGTTGAGGAGGGTGACCGCTGGTATGGGCGCGGCTCCGCCGACAACAAGGGGCAGCACAGCGTCAATCTGGCGGCACTGGAGCAGGTCTACGCCGCGCGCGGGGGCCGACTCGGCTTTAACTGCAAGTGGCTGTTTGAGATGGGCGAGGAGATCAGTTCACCGGGGCTGGCGGAGATTTGCCGCCGCGAACGTGAGGCGCTGGCGGCTGACCTGTTTATCGCTGCCGATGGCCCGCGCATGAGCGCGGCGCGCCCGACGCTGTTCCTCGGCTCACGCGGCTGTGTCAACTTCCGCCTGAGCATCCATGCCCGCCCGCGCGCCTACCACTCCGGCAACTGGGGCGGCGTATTGAGCAACCCGGCCACCCGGCTGGCGAACGCGCTGGCGGCGCTGGTGGATGCACACGGCGCGTTGCAGGTGGCGGCGCTGAAGCCACCGGCCCTCACCCCGGCGCTGCGCGCCATCCTTGGCGAGCTGGAGGCCGGTGGCCAGCCGGGCGACCCGGAGATTGACGCCAACTGGGGCGAGCCGGGGCTGACGCCAGCCGAGCGCCTGTTTGGCTGGAACACGCTGGAGGTGCTGAGTTTCCTCGCGGGCAACCCGCAGCAGCCGATGAACGCCATCCCGCCGCAAGCCAGCGCCACCTGCCAGCTGCGCTTTGTGGTCGGCACGGACTGGACGGCATTGGCTGACCACCTGCGCCACTACCTTGATGCCGCTGGCTTCCCGGATGTGGAGGTGGAGGTGATCCGCGGCACGCCAGCCACCCGCCTCGACCCGGACGATCCGCTGGTGGGCTGGGCGCTGGGGGTGATGGCGCGCGCCAGCGGCAAAAAACCGGCGCTGCTGCCCAACCTTGGCGGCTCGCTGCCCAACGATGTGTTTGCCGACATCCTTGGCCTGCCGACCCTCTGGATCCCCCACTCCTACCCGGCCTGCGGCCAGCACGCCGCCGATGAGCACATGCTCAAGCCAGTGGCGCGCGAGGGGCTGGCGATCATGACGGAGCTGCTGTGGGCGCTGGGCGAGCCTGATCACCCGCTGCGCCAGACCGCCACCACCGCCGGGGAGGTGACGCCATGAGTACCCTGACCCTGACGGCCACGCGCCCCAGCCTCTACAAAACCCTGTTCGCCACCTGCATCGGCAACGCGCTGGAGTGGTTCGACATCGCGGTGTATGGCTTTTTCGCCGCCTACATTGCCCACGCCTTCTTCCCTACCGCCGATCCCTCGGTGTCGCTGCTGCTGGCATTCGGCAGCTTCGGCGTCTCCTTCCTGATCCGCCCGCTGGGGGCGGTGGTGCTGGGGGCCTATGCCGACCGCGCGGGCCGCAAGGCGTCGCTGCTGCTCTCCATGAGCCTGATGATGCTGGGCGGGCTGATTATCGTGGTGATGCCGAGCTATGCGAGCATCGGGCTGGCCGCGCCGCTGCTGGTACTGGTGGCGCGCCTGATTCAGGGCTTCTCCGCTGGCGGTGAGTTTGGCAGTTCGACGGCGTTTTTGGTCGAGCACTTCCCGGAGCGGCGCGCCTTTATCGCCAGTTGGCAGTTCGCCACGCAGGGCGCGAGCACCCTGCTGGCCTCGATGTTTGGCCTTGGGCTGGCGGCCTGCCTGACCGAACCGCAGATGCAGGCGTGGGGCTGGCGCATCCCGTTCGCCTTCGGCCTGCTGATTGGCCCGGTGGGGCTTTATATCCGCCGCCATATCCATGAGCCGACCGCCACCGCCGAGGCACCGCGCTGTGACTCGCCGGTGAAGACGCTGGCGCGCGAGCAGAAGGGGCGCTTCTTCACCGCCATTGGCCTGATGGTGGTCTCCACCGCAGTTAACTACATGCTGAACTATGTGCCAACCTACGCCACCAAGACCCTGCACCTGCCGGGCGAGGTGGCCTTCAGCGCCACGCTGATCGCCGGAGTGATCCTGACGGTGGTGACGCCGCTGATGGGGCTGTGGGCCGAGCGCGTCGGCCGCCAGCCGTTGATGTGGGGCGCGCTGTTGCTGCTGCTGGTAACCATCTTCCCCGGCTTCTGGCTGATGACGCACTTCCTGTCGGCGCTGTCGCTCTGCCTGCTGGTAGGCTGGATGGCGTTGCTGAAGTCCATCTACTTCGCGGCGGTGCCGTCGCTGATGGCGGATCTGTTCCCGGTCTCCACCCGCGCCAGCGGCATGGCGATCAGCTACAACGTGGCGGTGACGGTGTTTGGCGGCTTCGCGCCCTTCCTCTGTACGCTGCTGATCAGCGCCACCGGTACGCCGCTGGCCCCGAGCTACTACCTGATGGCGGTCAGTGTGCTGAGTGCCGTGGCACTGATGAGCGCCCAGCGCCTGCCGCGCTGACTTTCCCGGCCCACGGATGGGCCGTTCTCCCTGCAAAGCCGCGTCGTTAAAGCGGCTTTGGTTGCCTCGATGCTCATTGCCTTCTCCTCTCTTTTCGGTTCACCCTTTTTCCTCTGATAAACCCACGCGCTTTCCCCTTTTCGCCTTGGCCCAAGGTCAGCCCGGCACCCCGTTTTAAGTATGTTGTAATGAAATGTGCACCCAGCTTATGCACACCTTATGCCAGTCGCGCCGAACCGGGGCCAACCACGGCGGCCATTGCCGCTTCGCTTGCCGCCACGCCTTGCCACACGCGGCCTGCGCGAAATTCGTTTATTTTTCGCACTGTTAGTCAACTGCACAAAACACTGGATATATCCACAGGGATGCTGTATATTTATTGAACTCCTTTCGAGGGGAGATAGAGCATCCTGACATTGAGTGGTGAAAGTGATGATGATATCCGCAGCGGGTTTTGAAGCCCTTCATCAAACGGTCTCAATGAGCAGCCGTGAACTGGCTGATGTGACCGGAACCTCGCATGGCGAGGTCAAGCGCCTGATTAAGAGCCTGGAGTCGGCCCAGCGCCTGTCGCAGCCGTTGCGCGCCGCTGATTACGAGCGCGATGGGGAGACCCACCAGGAGTATCTGTTGAACAAACGCGACTCCCTGATGGTGGTGGCGCGCCTGTCGCCCGCTTTTACTGCCGTGGTGCTGGATCGCTGGCAGGAGCGCGAGCTGACCCACGATCTGCCGGACTTTACCAACCCGGCGGTGGCGGCCCGTGCCTGGGCGGAGGAGTTTGAGCGCCGTCAGGCGATGGAAAAGCAAATAGCCCTCATCGCCCCGAAGGCAGACTTCTTTGACCGGTATGTCACCGTTGAGGGCACGCTCGGCTTCCGTCAAGTGTGCAAATTGCTGAAGGTGAAAGAGACGGACTTCCGCCAGTTCCTGCTGGAGCGCCAGATCATGTACCGTCTGGCCGGCGCGCTGACGCCCTACCAGCAGCACATTGACGCAGGCCGGTTTGAGATGCATACCGGCACCGGCGAGAACCGCCACGCCTTCTCACAGGCGATGTTCACCTCCAAAGGGGTGAAGTGGGTCGCTGACCTCTGGGCCAACAAGGTCGCCCAGACCACCCGTGGCGCGGCAGCCTGATGCCGTGCCCCGGGTGATTCTGGCTTAACCATTGCCGGGGTGATTATCGCCCCGGTGGCGGTTCCCCTGTGCCACCCACATTACCCTGCCCGAGTGATTATCCCTGCCCCCTTCCCTGCATTTCCCTCCTATTTATGGAGCAGGTAAACTTTCCGCATAAATAGTGGGAAATGGTTATTCATCCCAATAAATATCATTAATTCCGCGCAGGGAAATAACAATTTTCCTGTATTATTAAATTAAACTTCTCTCTATTTTTATTGCATGATAGCGTTATAACGATCACACTCCACCTCACGTTTTATTTATTATACTCCCGGCAGCACATCGGGTTTCACCCTTATTTTCCGTTCACCCAGGGGGCACGTGATGGCGTTATATAAATACGATCATTTCCTTCGGCAATCGCGCGTGACGGCATTTGATATGATTTATGACCCCGGTGACCGGGTGGTTTACCCCGGCATCTACCGCTGTACCTCCTGCGGTGATGAGGTGGCCGTGGGCAGCGGGCAGTGCTTGCCAGAGATTGGGCACCGGGAGCATTACGGCTCCGTACCGGTGCGTTGGCAATTGCTGGTCTACCCGCAATTGCGTTCCTAATAATAGCGTTAAATTAGCCTGAATAAACCCATAACCAACACCAATATTTATTACTACGAATGTGCTCATCGCCCTTTATTTCCGCTACCCTCCCTGCATGCGGCGGAAAAACAACACCAGGAAAAACCGGGCATCCATGATGCCCGGTTTCTTTATTCCGCACCGACCCGCAGCAATTTCCCGTTCTCCGCATCAGTCAGCAAATAGAGATAACCATCTGGCCCCACCCGCACCTCACGGATACGCTCTTTGCGCTGGCTGAGCAGCCGCTCCTCATCCACCACTTTGTCGCCGTCGAGTGTCAGGCGGATCAACTCCTCCTGCGCCAGCGCGCCGATAAACAGCGAGTGACGCCAGACCGGGAAGCGATCGGCGTCATAGAAGGCCATGCCACTGATGCCCGGCGATTTTTTCCAGTGGTAGAGCGGCGGCTCGGTGCCAGCGGCGCTCTCGCCCTTGGCCTCCGGGATCGCCAGCCCCGAGTAGTTGATGCCGTGCGTCGCCAGCGGCCAGCCATAGTTTTTGCCAGCCAGCGGGATGTTCACCTCATCCCCACCGCGCGGGCCGTGCTCATTCTCCCACATCACCCCACTCCAGGGGTTGAGCGCCAACCCCTGCGGGTTGCGGTGGCCGTATGACCAGATCTCCGGCCGCGCGCCGCTGCGGTTAACAAAGGGGTTATCCGCCACCGGCTGCCCCTCGGGCGTCAGGCGTACGATTTTGCCCTGCAACAGCGACAGCGACTGGGCGGTCGGCCGCTGGTTGTTCTCGCCCAGCGCCATGAACAGGTTGCCCTGACGGTCAAAGGCCAGTTTGCCGCCGAAGTGGTTGCCGACGGAGAGTTTGGGCTGTTGCTGGAAGATGCGTTTGAACCCCTCCAGCCGGCTGAAGTCAGCGGAGAGCTGGCCGTAGCCCAGTGCGGTGCCAGCCTTGTCGCTCTCTTCGCCGCTGCCCTGCTCGGCATAACTGAGGTAGACACGGCGGCTGGTGGCGAAGTCCGGGGCGGGCAGTACCTCCAGCAGGCCCCCCTGCCCGTTGGCCCACACCTTGGGCACGCCGGGGATCGGGTCAGACAGCCCCTTGCCGGCTTGCCAGTGGCGCAGGTTGCCGTCGCGCTCGGTGATCAACATGCCCCGATCGCCCGGCAGGAAGGCCAGTGACCAGGGGTGCACCAGTCCCTCCTGCAAGACCGTCACTTGGGGGGCGGCGATGGCCGGGGCAGCAAAGGCGGGTAACAGGACACAACTCAGTAACAGGGCGGACAGACGCGGCAGGGGCATTGTGTGATCTCCATGTTAAGGTTTGTGTTAAGGGTAGATGATCACCACGGCGCGGCGGTGGCTTTACGTTTGCTGACATTCCTTGTAGGGTGCGCCTTGCAGGCACACGGCGGGCAAAAGCAGGCTACGCTGTAATCAACCTGCCGCCGCACTGTGCAGCGGGCGCGCTGTTTCCTATTTTTTACATCTTTTTTACGGCGCAACAGGTATCCTTTCCTGCGAAAAGTCAGACAGATGAGAGAGTAAATGGTCAACACATCACAGGCGAAGGTCATCATTCATTTATGCAGTTACTTGATCCTTCTTTACGGGCTTACGCTCACCATCCCGCTGCTCTTTGCCCTCTATTTCAAAGAGCGAGCCGAGATCTTTGCGTTTCTCTACACTCTGGTGCTCTGTCTGGGCGCGGGCCTGATTGGCTCGTTCATCACCCGCCGCAGCCCGCGGCACAACCTTGACCGCAAGAACGGCTTCCTGCTGATCCTGCTGCTGTGGGTGATCTTCTCACTGATCAGTGGCTTGCCGCTGCTGCTGAACGAGGATATGCACATCCGGCTGGTGGATGCGGTATTCGAGGGGGTATCGGGCATCACCACCACTGGCGGGTCGGTGCTGAACAACATTGACGCGCTGCCGCGCTCGATCCTCTATTTCCGCGCGCAGCTCAACTTTTTGGGCGGCCTCGGGGTCATTATTTTGGCCATCGCCATCCTGCCGCTGCTGGGCGTCGGGGGGCTGAAGATGTACCAGTCCGAGATGCCGGGGCCGATGAAGGAGGAGCGCGTCACGCCGCGGCTGGCGGATGGCGCGAAGAACCTGTGGTTTGTCTACCTGATGCTTGGCGTGCTCTGCACCCTCTCCTATCGGCTGGTCGGCATGACCTGGTTTGACGCGCTCTGTCACGGCATCTCCACGGTGTCACTGGGCGGCTACTCCACCCGTGGTGACAGTCTGGGCTACTTCAACAACGACGGCGCGGAGGTGGTGGCTGGCATCTTCTCACTGCTCTCTGCCGTCAGCTTCACCCTCTACTTCTTTGCGCTGAAGAAGCGCAGCGTGATGGTGATCCTGCGTAACCCGGAGTTCCGTTTCTTTATCGGTCTGGCCGGGGTGGTGATTGGCATCACCTGCTTTGAGCTTTACCGCGTCAACCACTTCCCGCTGAAGGAGGCGCTGGTGCACGGCTTCTTTATGGCCTCCTCGGTCATGACCGACAACGGCCTGTCGCCCAGCAACTACGGCACCTGGCCACAGCACGTGATCATGCTGCTGATGATCTCCAGCTTCTTTGGCGGCTGCATCGGCTCCACCTGTGGCGGCATTAAAATCTTCCGCATCTATGTGCTCTACCAGCAGTGCAAAGGGGAAATTCACCAGATCCTGCGGCCGAACCAGATCAAGACCATCAAGATGGGCAGCAGCCCGATTGACTACCGCATCGTGAAGTCCATCTGGGGCTTTTTCAGCCTCTACATCTTCTTTACCGTGGTACTGACCTGGATTTTGAACAGCATGGGCTATGACATGCTGACCGCCTTCGCCACCGTCGCCGCCTGCATCAACAACATGGGCCTCGGCTACGGCGCCACCGCCACCGGCTTTGGCTCGCTGAATGACGGCGCCAAGTGGCTGATGTGTCTGGCGATGCTGTTGGGGCGTCTGGAGATCTTCCCGGTCATCGTGCTGTTCTCACGCAATTTCTGGCGCTATTGAGTGAGTGGCCCGCCACGGAGGGCGGGCCAGCCCTTTTACAGCTCGCTCAATTTAAAGGTGTGCTCAATGGTGCTATCCACATAGAGTTCCGAGATCTTCAGCGAGTTGCCATTGACGGTAAACATCACCACGGAATCCACCTCCCCACTGCCCAGCCAGCGATCTGACTGCACCCCCTTCTCTGACCACACCACATAATCGCTGGAGAGCTTGCATTGGTAGGCGAAACGTTCGCCATCCTGTGGGCGTTGATAACTGAGATAGACCACGCCCTGCGCGTTGGGTTTGGTGGCTTTGATCCCCTTTACCTTGCGTTGCATGATGCTGGCGATGGCCGCTTTGCAAATGTGTTGGGGTTTGAAGGCACCGGTATCCGCCGGTGGCAGGTCAACGGCCGGGGTACGTTTGGTCGTGATCTGCAACATTTGGCTTGGCACAGACGCAGACGTGGCGTTGGCTGGCTCAGTATCTTGAACAACACGCATGGCGATGGCTATTGCCCCGATAATGATCACTATAATCATTAACCCTCCTGAGGAGGAGGCGCGTGGCGCGGGATCTTTGAGGCCGCATTGGGGGCAAAACTTGGCGTCATCGGGAAGAGCGGCACTGCATTTACGGCATTTTTTTATTGTCATGGTTAACCCTCAGCGGTATCAGTGGGTAGGGAGAGGCAGAGCCGCTCGTGGCATTGCTCATTTATCGCTCAACTCAATCCTAATTGCCTTGCTGAGGGAATGCCACACAGCCGGGCGGCCAGACAAGGAGAATGCATGAACAACCTATTCCGCGATTTTCCGACGGCAGCGGTGCGCGCCGAGGAGGAGACCTTTGAGGATCTGCTGGCGCGCCCCGATGTGCGCATTGAGCGCATTGTCTCCACCGGGCAGGCCAGCCCACCCGGCTTCTGGTACAGCCAGCCGCAGGGGGAGTGGGTGGTGGTATTACAGGGCGCGGCCGGGCTGCTGATTGAGGGGGAGCCGGTGCGTGAGTTGCGCCCCGGCGACTTTATCAATATCCCCGCCTACTGCCGCCATCGCGTCGAGTGGACAGAGGCCAACGGCCCCACCGTGTGGCTGGCGGTGCACTATGAATTGGCGCAGGACGCCCCTACCGCCTGATTCAACGCACCAGATCGTCCAGCCGCTCATCGAGGATGCCAGCTGGCTCCAGGTGGGCGGTGACATCTGCCCGGCAGAACAGCCCGCGCACCGCCTCCTCTGCCCGGTCGCCAATCTCATGACCGACATCCACCGTCAGGCTGCCGTCCACTTCCACGTGGAACTCCACAAACACCCGGTCGCCGCCGTTGCGGGTGCGCAGGTCATGGATGCCCCGCACGCCGGGGCAGGCCAGCACGGCGCGGCGGATGCGCTGGCGATCCTCCGCGCCCAGCTCGCGATCGAGCAGCTGTTTCAGCGCATCGGCGGCCATGCCGCGCGCATTCCAGAGCATGTAGAGCGAGATGCCGAGCGCCCCCAGCGCGTCGGCGCGCGTCCAGCCAAACAGGTGATCCAGCAACAGCGCCACCAGCACCGCCACGTTGACCGCCACGTCAGTGATGTAGTGCGCCCGGTCGGCGGCGATGGCGGTAGAGCCGGTACGCCGCACCACGTAGCTCTGCATCGCCACCAGCCCCCCAGCGGCCAGCGAACTGACGACAATCACCCAGATCCCCAGCCCGAGTTGCGCCAGCGGCTGCGGGTTGATCAGTCGGCCCGCCGATTCAATGCCCAGCCCCACCCCGGCCGCCGCCAGCAGCAGCGCCTGAATGAAGGCCGCCACCGCCTCCGCCTTGCCGTGGCCGTAGCGGTGCCCCTTGTCCACCGGGCGCAGGGCGTAGCGTACGCCGACCAGCGTCACCAGTGACGCCAGCACATCCACCAGCCCGTCGGCCGCCGAGGTCAGCAACGACATTGAACCGGTCGCCAGCCAGGCCCACACCTTGATGCTCACCAGCGTCAGCGCCACCAGCAGCGATACCAGCGAGGCGGTGCGCGCCAGCCCGGCGGCCGGTGGGCGTCCCGCCATTACGCGGTTTTCATTGGGAATATTCACGTACTCATCTTCATCCAGTCACGGGCCAATGCCTCTATTGTGGCGGCGCAAGGGCCGGATTGGCAACCTGCCCACCGCATTCCTGCGCGCCATCTTCAACTACCCTTAGCGTGGATGGGCCGACGATCACCCACCAACTGTGAGCTATAGCCCATTTCTGTTTTTAATTGTATGATGAATGCATCAGACTTTTAGGAAAAACGTTATGCGTCACTCCCTTACCCTCTGCTGGCATTTTGTCCGCGCTTTCATCGCCATCTATCTCTGCCTGTGGGCTGGCAATGGTCTGGCGACACTGCTGCCGATCACCATTCCCGGCAGTATCCTCGGCATGTTGATCCTGTTCCTGCTGCTCTCCTTCCAGATCCTGCCAGCGCGCTGGGTCAAGCCCGGCTGCCACCTGCTGATCCGCTACATGGCGCTGCTGTTCGTGCCGATTGGCGTCGGGGTGATGAACTACTATGACCAGATCCGCGCCCAGTTTGGGCCGCTGGTGGTCTCCTGCTTTGTCAGCACGGTGATCGTGATGCTGGTGGTGGCCTACTCCTCGCACTATGTGCACCGTGAGCGGCCTGTGGTGGGGCGGAAAACGCCGGGGGGCAAGCCATGAGCGAGATGTGGTGGTCGCTGCCGCTGACGCTGGCGGTCTTCTTTGCCGCGCGGCGGCTGGCGGCGCGCTGGCGGGTGCCGCTGCTCAACCCGCTGCTGGTTTCGATGGTGGTGATTATTCCGCTGCTGCTGCTGACCCACACCCCCTACGCGCGCTACTTTGCTGGCAGCAAGGTGCTCAATGACCTGCTGCAACCGGCGGTGGTGGCGCTGGCCTTCCCGCTCTATGAGCAGCTGCACCAGATCCGCGCGCGCTGGCGTTCCATCATCAGCATCTGTTTCCTCGGCAGCGTCACGGCAATCTGCACCGGCACCGCGATCGCGCTGTGGATGGGCGCGTCGCCGCAGGTGGCGGCTTCGATCCTGCCGAAATCGGTCACCACGCCGATCGCGATGGCGATCTCCCAATCGATCGGCGGCATCCCGGCCATCAGCGCCGCCTGCGTGGTGTTTGTCGGTATCCTTGGTGCGGTGTTCGGCCATCTGCTGTTCAACCTGCTCGGCATCCGCACCAAGGCGGCGCGCGGGCTGGCGATGGGCACCGCCTCCCACGCGCTGGGCACGGCGCGGGCAGCGGAGATGGATTTCCAGGAGGGGGCGTTCAGTTCGCTGGCGCTGGTGCTGTGCGGCATCATCACGTCGCTGATTGCGCCGCTGCTGTTCCCGCTGCTGCTGGCGCTGTTGGGATGAAAAAAAGGCGCGCCGCGATGATGAGTCGCGGTGCGCCAAACGCAGGTCGGCCCGGTTCCAGCCGACCTGAAAAGGCCCTGCCCGCCGCCGGGCGGACAGGTAAGGGAATTACTGGTTCAGCTGGAACAGCGACATGCCCTGCATATCACTGAAAGCCTTGTAGGCCGCCTGCAACGCCACTTGTTGCATGCTGTAGCTGGAGATGGCCGCGTTCCAGTCGGTGTCCTGCAAGTTGCTCAACTTGGTGGAGTTGGTCAGGGTGCGCTGGTCGCCGATGCTGTCCAGCGTGTCCAGCTCATTCATCTGGGTGCCCAGCTCGGCGCGCACCGACAGCACATTGTTCAGCGAGTTGCTCAGGCCACGGTTGGCGACGTCCAGCGCCGCGGTCAGCGCCTCGCTGTCGCCGTCACTGCTGGTCAGCGCGTTGATGGCGGTGTCGAGGGTGGCGAAGAGATCTTTCTGCGTCGAGCCATCCTCCTCGGTCTTGGCGTTCGACGTGGCCGACATAAACACCTGGGTGCCGGTGTGGCTGACGGTCATGGTGCGGTTGGCATCCACGCGCTGCTCAATCGCCTGCTCGCTGCCCTGATAGCTCACGCTGCCGCTGGCATCCGCGACGAAGGGGGCGCTGTCGCTCTTGTAGCCGCCGAAGATGTAGTGGCCGGTGCCGTCGGTGCTGTTCGCCATGTTTAGCAGCTGGTCTTTCAGCCCCTGCAACTCGGTGGCGAGCGAGGCGCGGTCATCATCGCTCATGGTGCCGTTGCCAGCGTTGACCACGGTCGATTGCGCGCTCTGGATTGAGGAGGTGACGTTCGAGAGGATCGACTCCTCAAGGCTCAGGCTGTTGTTGGCGAAGGTGCGGGCCAGCGCATACTGGCTGTTCTGCGCCTCCGACTGGTTCACCATGATCGCTTGCGAGGCGGCCATCGGGTCATCCGACGGCTTGTTGACGCGCAGCCCGGTAGAGAGCTGGGTGCCGCTGGCCTGCCACTTGGCCTGACTGTTGCTGATGCCGCCCATCGATTGCTGGTACAGCATACTGGTGCTTAAACGCATTTTGTCGCTCCTGTTAGCCGCGGATGTCCATCAGCGCGTTGAAGATGGTGGATGCCGTCTGGATCACCTGCGCGTTCGCCAGGTAGTACTGCTGGTAACGTTGCAGGTCGCCATACTCCTCGTCGAGGTTGACGCCGGAGATGGACTGCTGCTGGGTGGTCAGCTGGGTCACGATGTTGCTCTGGGTAGTGCTGTTCATCTCGGCGGTGCTGGTCTGGCTGCCGACGCTGCTTACCAGCCCGGCGTAGGCCCCGGCCAGCGTGGTTTTGCCCTGCACCAGCTTGGCGGTTTGCAGGTCGAGCAGCTTCTGGCCGTTGCGATTGTCGCTGACGCCGCTGTCTGACTCAGAGGCGGCGGCGATTTTGCTGGTGTCGCTGATCGCCAGGCTGAAGGAGCTGGCGGCGTTGCTGACGGTCTTCAGCGTGAAGCTGTCACCGCTGGCGGCCTGGCCGCTGACGCTGACGGCCACGCCATCAAAGTTCAGCGTCGGGTTGCCGCTCTCATCGCTGCCAGCGGTGGCGCTGATGGACGCGCCGTCAGCCACGCGGGTCACTTTCCAGTTGCCGCCGTCATACTTCAGCGTGTAGTCGCTGGCCTGCAACTGGGTGGTGTCGGTGTAGCTGGCGCTCAGCGCCGCGCTGCCGCTGTTTTTGGTGTTGCCCAGCACGCTCGGGTCGTCGATGTTGAAGAACTTGCCGCCAGCGTTGCCCTCAATGTCAAAGCCCTGCTCATGCACCTGATTGAACTGGTCTGCCAGCGTCGCCGCCAACTGGCCGAGCTGGTTGCGCGCGGAGTCCAGCGACTCAGAGCGGAAGGTCAGCAGGCCGCCGAGGGTGCCGGTGGTCACCTGGCTCTCCGCTACTTCGCTGGTGACGCCGCCACGGGTGTAGCCGAGGGTCAGGCGGCTCGGGTCGCTGCTGGAGGGCACCGCTTCGAGGCTGTAGGCGTTGCCGCCCTGCACCAGCATCAGGCCGCCGGCCACCGAGATGTTCAGGCTGTCGCCATCCTGCTGAGTGACGCTCACGCCCACCACATCATTCAGCTGATTCACCAACTGGTCACGCTGGTCGAGCAGCGCATTCGGCTCGGTGCCGCTGGCACCGCGTGCGCGGGTGATCTGGTCATTCAGCTTGGCGATCTGCTGGGCGTAGTTGTTGACCTGGCTGACGTTGTCCTTGATCTGCTGGTTCACGCCGCTGTCGAGATCCTGCAAATATTGGTCGGTGCTCTTGAACTGGTTGGCCAGCGCCGAGGCACTGCCGAGCACTGTCTGGCGCGCCGCGTCATCATCCGGGCTGCTGACCATGCTCTGCAAGTTGCTGAACAGCGTCTGCATGGAGGTGGAGAGGCTGTTGGTGGTGTCTGACAACAGATCGTCCACCTGCGACACCTGGTTGTAGTAGGCGGTCAGCGCGCTGTTGGTGGTCGAGGCCGCGCGCAGCTGGTTGACGATGAACTGGTTATACTCGCGGTTGACGCCGCTAACCGTCACGCCATTGCCGATGTAACCCTGCGCGGTGGTGGTGCCGTTGTTCTGCGAGATGATGGCGGTCTGGCGGTTGTAGCCGCTGGTGGTGACGTTGCTGATGTTGTTGCTGGCGGTGTTGAGGGCAGCCTGCGCCGCGCCCAGCCCGCTCATGGCCGTGTTGATTAAGTTATTGGACATCTCAAATCCTTGTTGCCGGCGGCCTCGCCTGCACCGGCCGCATAATAAAGGGTGCCGGGTGCGGGTTGCGCCCCTCGCCGGCCTGATTGGGTTATCGGCGCACAGGGGAAAAACTTGAGTGAAAAAGCAGGAATGGGCGGCGGGAAAACCGCCGCCGCACGGTCAAAACAGCGTGCTGAGATCGTGGGTGTAGGCTTTCACCGCCTGCACCCCCGCGCCCTTGATCTGCTGGATGACGCTCACCAGCTTGCTGGCGTAGTTCGGGTCGGTGGCGTAGCCAGCCTGTTGCAGCGCGTGGGCCGCCTGCTCCGGCGTCTCTGCCGCCGCCACTGCCGCGTAGCGCGGGTTGTGGGTCAGCAGCCGTACGTAGTCGCTGATCGCCTCCACATAGGAGCCGTAGACGCGGAAGCTGGCGGTGATCTTCTTCGCTACCCCGTTCTCATACTCGGTGGTGGTGATGTCGGTGGTCGGGCCATCCCAGCCGCTGCCAGCCTTGACGCCGAACAGGTTGTAGCTCGGCCGGCCATTTTGGGTCGGGATCTCGCGCTGCCCCCAGCCGGACTCCAGCGCCGCCTGCGCCATGATCAGCTGGTGCGGGATGCCGCTCTCCTGGCTCGCCATCTGCGCTGGCAGGCTGAGGCGTGACACAAAGTCGCCGCTGTTGCCGGAGAGCGTGACGGGCGTGGCGCTGGCGGCTGGCATCCGCGGCGCGGCCTTGCGCAGCACCTGCGCCAGTGCCTGCGCTGGCAGGGTGTTGAGCACCTGCTGGTCCAGCGCCATCGGCACCGTCCCGGCGCGCTCATCCGGCCGCGCCTGCGTGCCGCCCAGCTGCTGCACCATCATGTCCGCCAGCCCCAGCCCGCGCTGCGACATCTCCTGCGCCATCTGCTGGTCATACATCGAGGTGTAGAGCCGCGTCTGGTCATTGCTGAGCAGCCCGCCCTGCGGCAGGGCCGAGCGCATACTTTTCAGCATCATGCTGACATACACCCCCTCGAACTGCTGCGCCACCTGCTTGAGGTGCGACTGGGGATCCTTGCTGACATCCCGCTTCAGGGCGTTGAGCGCCTGCGCGTCATAGGCCGCGCCAGAGAGGCTATTGAGATCGGCCATCAGATGATTTCCAGATCGGCACGCAAACAGCCAGCGGTCTTCATCGCCTGCAAAATGGACATCAGGTCGATTGGCGTCGCGCCCAGTGCGTTCAGCGTGCGCACCACGTTGTTCAGGCTGGCGCTGGACTGCACCTGCTGCAACGCCCCGCCCTGCTGGCGCACCGAGATCTGGGTATTGGGCGTCACCACGGTCTGGCCGCCAGCCAGCGGGGTGTTGGGCTGGCTGACCTGATTCTGCTGGTCTACCACCACTGACAGGTTGCCCTGTGCCACCGCGCAGCTCTCCAACGTCACATCGCGGTTCATCACCACCGAGCCGGTGCGGGAGTTGATGATCACCTTCGCATCCTTCGGCCCCAGCGTGACGTTGATGTTCTGGATCTGCGCCAGCGTGCGCACCTGCGCGCTGTTGCCAGCCGGTACCTGCACCTGGATGGTACGGCCATCGAGGGCGGTGGCGCTGCCCGCGCCCTGCCGGTTGATGGCGTCGGCCACCGCCTGCGCGGTGCTGAAGTCCTCTTCATTCAGTTGCAGGTTGAGGCTGTTGCCGCTGCCAAAGTGGGTCGGCAATTCGCGCTCAATGGTCGCGCCGCCGGTGATGCGCCCGCCAGCCAGCTGGTTCACCTGCACGCTGCTGCCACCGGCCGACGCACCCGCGCCGCCCACCAGCACGTTGCCCTGCGCCAGCGCGTAGACCTGATTGTCCACCCCCTTCAGCGGGGTCATCAGCAGGGTGCCGCCGCGCAGGCTCTTGGCGTTGCCCATGGAGGAGACCACCACGTCAATCGCCTGCCCGGCGCGTGAGAAGGGTGGCAACTTGGCGGTGACCATCACCGCCGCCACGTTCTTCAGCTGCATGTTGGTGCCGGCCGGCACCGTGATGCCCAGCTGCGAAAGCATGTTGTTCAGGCTCTGGGTGGTAAAGGGCGTCTGCATGGTCTGGTCGCCGGAGCCATCCAGCCCCACCACCAGCCCGTAGCCAATCAGGGCGTTGTCGCGCACCCCCTGCACCGTCGCCAAATCGCGGATCCGCTCCGCCCCGGCCGGGCTGGCCGCGAGCGTGGACGCCGCCAGCAGTAAACCCCATAGATATTTTCGCATCTGGAACCTCGTTGCCGCCGGGCGAACGCCGCCCGGCGGTAAATGTGTTGTGTCGCGCCGCCGTCAGAGTGGCGACAGGTTGAGGAAGAAGCGCTGCATCCAGCCCATGTTCTGCGCCTCGTTGATGTAGCCGTTGCCGACGTACTCAATGCGCGCGTCCGCCACCTGGGTGGAGACCACCGCGTTCTGGCCGCTGATGGTGCGCGGGTTGACCACGCCGGAGAAGCGGATGAACTCGGTGCCTTGGTTGATGGCGATCTGCTTCTCGCCCACCACGTGCAGGTTGCCGTTCACCAGCACCTGATCGACGGTCACCGTCAGGGTGCCGTTGAAGGTGTTGTTGGCGTTCGCCCCGCCCTTGCCGCTGAAGGTGTTGTCGCCGCTGGAGTCCACCGTCGCGCGGTTGTTGCCAAACAGCCCCTCCAGATAGCGTGGCACCGCGTCAAAGCCGAAGGTGGTCGAGCCGCTGCGGCTGGCGTTGGCGGAGGAGCTTTTGCTGGCGCTGACGTTCTCCTGCAACACGATGGTCAGGGTGTCGCCGATGTTGCGCGGGCGGCGATCCTCAAACAGTGGCTGGTAGCCGTAGTTCATCGGCTGCACGGTCTGGAAGATGGAGCCGTTGCCCCCCTGCGCCATCACCGCTGGCGCGGGCGCGGCGGTGGTCGGCCCGGTCACCAGATTGTCATGGGGGATGTAGGCGCAGCCGCTCAGGCCCAGCGCCAGCAGCAGGGCGACGGACGGATTATTCTGTTTCACCACGCTAAACCCTTGTTAAGTGGATGTCAGGTGGCCGGGCGCATCAGGCCCGGCCAGCCGGTCACAGCTGCGTCAGCTTTTGCAGCATCTGGTCAGAGGTGGAGACCGCCTTGCTGTTGATCTCATAGGCGCGCTGGGTCTGGATCATGTTTACCAGCTCCTCGGCCACGTTGACGTTGGAAGTCTCAACGTAACCTTGGTAGAGCAGGCCCGCGCCATTCAGGCCGGGGGTGCTCTCGGTCGGCGCGCCGGAACTTTGCGTCTCCTGGTAGAGGTTCTCGCCGACGCTCTCCAGCCCGCTGTCGTTGATGAAGGTGCTCAGCGTCAGCTGGCCCACCTGCTGCGCAGCGGTCTGCCCCTGCTGGGTGACGCTGACGATGCCGTCACGGCCCACGGTGATGGAGAGGGCGTTGGCCGGGATGGTGATCGCTGGCTGCACCTGGAAACCGCTGGAGGTCACCAGCTGGCCATTCTGGTCCACCTGGAAGGAGCCGTCGCGGGTGTAGGCCAGGCTGCCATCCGGCAGTTGCACCTGGAAGAAACCCTGCCCCTTGATGGCGATGTCCTTGCTGTTTTCGGTCTGCGACAGGTTGCCCTGGCTGTGCAGGCGCTCGGTGGCCACCGGGCGCACGCCGGTGCCGATCTGCAGGCCGGAGGGCAGCGTGGTCTGGTCGGAGGATTGTGCCCCCGGCTGGCGCAGCGTCTGGTACATCAGGTCTTCAAACACCGCGCGCTGGCGCTTGAAGCCGTTGGTGCTGACGTTCGCCAGGTTGTTGGCGATCACGTCCATGTTGGTCTGTTGGGCATCCAGCCCGGTTTTGGCGATATAGAGTGAGGAGATCATAAAAAGTCCTTAGTGCCTGGCATCAGCTCAGTGACAGCAGCGAGTTGGCGCGCTGTTCGTTCTCATCGACGCTGGAGATGACCTTCATCTGCATCTCGAAGCGGCGGGCGTTGGCGATCATATCGACCATGGTCTCCACCGGCTTGACGTTGCTGCCCTCCAGCACGCCCGGCATCACGCGCACCTGCGGGTCAGCCGCCAGCGCCGCGCCCGGTGTGTCGCCGTTGGCAGCGGTGCGGTAGAGGCCATCATCGCCGCGCTGCACTTCGCCAGCCTGCGCCCGCACCAGCTTCAGCTTGCCGAGCTGGGCGGTGGTGTTGGGGGCGTCCCCGGCGTTCAGCGCGGTGAGGGTGCCATCGGCGGCGATGGTCAGCTGCGCGGAGGGCGGCACCTCAATCGGGCCGCCGTCGCCCATCAGCGGCAAACCGCCGACGGTCAGTTGGCTGTCGGCGTTGATCTGGATGTCACCGTTGCGGGTGTAGGCTTCGCTGCCGTCCGGCAGGCGCACCGCCAAAAAGCCATCCTGCGGCAGTGCCACGTCGAGCGGGCGGCCGGTGGTGGTCAGCGGCCCCTGGCTGGTGTCCGCCCCCGGCGTGGAGGCGGCCACCAGCGTACGGGTCGCCAGCGTCTCGCCCTGCACCGGCACGGCACGGTAGGCGTTGAGCTGCGCGCGGAAGCCCGGCGTGGAGGCGTTCGCCATGTTGTTGGCGGTGACCGCCTGCATGTCGAACGTCTGGCTGGCCGCGCCCATCGCGGTATAGATTGCGTGATCCATCGTCTATCCGTCAGCGCCTTAGCGCAGGTTAACCAGAGTGTTCAGGATCTGGTCCTGAGTTTTGATGGTCTGGGCGTTGGACTGGTAGTTGCGCTGCGCCACGATCATGTTGACCAGCTCCTTGCTCAGATCCACGTTGGAGGCTTCCAACGCGCCGCTGGTCAGCGAGCCAAAGCCGCTGGCACCGGCTACGCCAGTGATCGCCTGCCCGGAGGATTGGGTCGCTTTCCAGACGTTGTTGCCTGCGGACTCCAGCCCCTCGGTGTTGGCGAAGTTGCTCATCACAATCTGGCCAATCAGCTGGGTCTGGGAGTTGGAGTAGACGCCGGAGATGGTGCCATCGTCATTGATCTGGTAGCCGGTCATGTCGCCCGCCGCGTAGCCATCCTGTGTCAGGGTGCCGATGCTGTCGCTGCCGGTGTTCTGTTGCAGGCTGCCCGTCATGCTGAGCTGCACGGTCTGCGCCTCCGCGCCATTCAGCGCACCCATCGGCAGGGTCAGGGTCAGCCCGTTGGCATTGGCGTTGCCATCGCCGTCCAGGGTGCTGGTCAGCGCGCCGCTGCTGGAGAAGTTCAGGGTGCCGATTTTGCTCGCAGTCGAGCCGCTGACGCTGCCGTCCTGCGCGTAGACGTCCCAGGTGTTGTTGGCGGTCTTGGCGAAGTAGACGTTCATGTCATGGGCGTTGCCCAGCGTGTCATAGGTGGTAATGGTGTTGACGTAGCTGTAGCTGGTGGCGTCGCTGGCGTTGAATGTGCCGTTCGCCACCACGTCATGGCCGGAGTTGAGGTTGGCGACCATGGTGGCGGTGCTGGTGGCGCGGGCTGGCAGCATGTTGTTGGAGATGCTCAGCGCCACTGGTTGCGCGCCCTGCGCGATGGTCGGCGGGGTGCCGGTGGCCGGGTAGCCGGTCAGGCTCAGCCCCTGCATGTTCACCAGATTGCGGTTCTCATCCAGCGTGAACTGGCCGTTACGCGAGTAGTAGACGCCGCCGCTGCTGTCGGTCAGGCGGAAGAAGCCGTTGCCACTGATGGCGACGTCCAGCCCACGGTTGGTGGTGTTGGTGGTGCCGTCGGTGAAGTCCTGCGTGACGCTGGCGACCTTGACGCCCATGCCGGTCTTGGAGCCGGCGAACATGTCCGCGAAGGAGACCGACGCGGATTTAAAGCCCGAGGTGGCGGAGTTGGCGATGTTGTTACCGATCACGTCCAGGTTGCTGGATGCGGCGTTAAGGCCGCTGACTGCCTGCGAGAAGCTCATATTTCTCTCCGTAAAATTGAGTACTGTGTGTGCCGCGCCAACGGCGGCAAATAAAGTCGCGCCCTACAGGATCTGGCGCACGTCGCTCAGGGTGGCGGTGCCGACGGTGCCGAGATCCAGCAACGCGCCGCTGCTGGCATTGGTGACGCCGTTGACCAGCGCATAGCGCAGCGGCTGCACCACCATCTGTTCGCCGTTGTTGGTGGCGTTGAAGCTGATGCTGTAGGCGCCATCCGGCGCGGTGGTGCCGTCATCCAGCGTGCCGTCCCAGCTGTAGCTGTGGACGCCGGCGGTCTGCGCGCCCAGATCGAGGGTGCGCACCACTTTGCCGGTGCTGTCGGTGATGGAGGCGGTGACGCTGCCAACCGACCGCTCCAGCTCCAGGCCAAACGGCGTGGTGCTGATGCTGCCGTCGCTGGCCGCGCCCGCCAGGATGGTGTTGCCCGCTACCATCACGCCGTGGCCGATCATCGCGGTGGACTGCACGGACTGGTTGCTGTTGATCTGGCCGGAGATGTTGCCGAGGGTGGTGTTGAGCTTCTCAATGCCGCTGACGGTGTTGATCTGCGCCAGCTGGCTGGTCAGCTCACTGTTCTCCATCGGGTTGGTGGGATCCTGGTTCTTGAGCTGCGCCACCAATAGCGTCAGGAAGCTGCCCTGCAGATCCGCCGCGCTGCTGCCGGTGGTGGCCGTGCTGCTGCTGGTGCTGGCGACGCTGTTGTCGAGGCTGTCATTGATCGAATTTAACACGGACATCGCAACTTCCTTATTGGCCGAGGGTGAGGGTTTTCATCATCAGGGACTTGGTGGTGTTGAGCACCTCCACGTTGGCCTGATAGCTGCGCGAGGCGGAGATGGTGTTGACCATCTCGCTCACCGGATCGACGTTTGGCATACGCACATAGCCGCGCTCGTCCGCCAGCGGGTTGCCGGGCTGGTAGACCAGCTTCTCCGGCGCCGAGGAGTCCACCACCTGCGCCACGCGCACGCCGCCGGTCTCCTGCCCCGGCGCGGCCGCCACCTGGAACACCACCTCTTTGGCGCGGTAGGGCTGCCCATCCGGGCCGGTGACGCTGTCGGCGTTGGCGAGGTTGCTGGCGCTGACGTTCATCCGCTGGGACTGGGCCGCCAGCGCTGAGCCGGAGATATCAAAAATAGAGAGCATCGACATGCGGGTTATCCTTGTTGCAGCACGGAGATCATGCTTTTAATCTGCCCGCCGAGCACCGTCAGGTCGGTTTGGTACTTCAGGCTGTTGTCGGCGAAGTTGGTGCGTTCCCGGTCCATATCGACGGTGTTGCCATCCAGCGCCGGCTGGTCAGGCACCCGGTAGAGCAGATCGAGGCTCGCCGCCGGGTTGGCCTGCGCCGGGATGTGGTGCGCCGAGGTGACGCTAAGCGCCAACCCGCCCCCTGCCCGCCCTTTTTCCATGACCTTGTTGAGCTGGCTGGCAAAGTCGATGTCCCGCGCCTGATAGCCGGGGGTGTCTGCGTTGGCAATGTTCGCGGCCAGGATCTCCTGGCGCTGGGCGCGTAAATTGAGCGCCTCCTGTTGAAAGCGCAACGCTGCGTCCAGTTTGTCGAGCATGCGTCCTCCGCAAATGAGAATTTGGAGCCGACAGCATAAACGCCCACTCCGCCGGTCTATCGTCAGAATAAGCCCATAATGGGCGGCTATTTATCTGCTTCACCAGTGAGCAACTCGCGTAAGATAAATCTGAATTACACTGGCCCCCGGACTCTCTTTCGGGGGCATCAGAAGCCTGACCAGAGGAGTCCGCCGTGCATGTTCGCGCTCTGTTCCCTGCCCTGCTGGGCCTGTGCCTTGCCCTGCCGTCCGTCGTCGCCCACGCGGCGCTGGATAGCCAGATTGCGCAATTTTTCCAGCGCCAGTACGCGCAGAGCGGGATGCAGGTGACGACCCGGATGATCACGCCAGCGGCGCAGTGGCCTGATTGCCCTGCCCCCCAGCTGGCGCTGCCCAACAGCGGCCGGAGCTGGGGGATGCTGTCGGTGTCGGTGCGCTGCGGCACACAACGGCGCTTTGTGCAGACCGAGGTGCAGGTGAGCGGCCCCTACTGGGTGGCGGCGCGCCCCATCCCGCGTGGCGCGGTGCTGGCGGCCGGGGATCTGCGGCAGAAGCGTGGCCGCCTCGATCAGTTGCCGCCGCGCATGGTGCAGAGCCAGCCACAGGCGCTGGGGGCGGTGGCGCTGCGCGCCATCAACGTCGGCCAGCCCTTGACGCTGAACATGGTGCGCCGCCCCTGGCAGGTACGCGCCGGACAGGAGGTGCAGGTGGTGGCCGCGGGTACCGGCTTCAACGTCTCCAGCGCTGGCAAGGCGATGAACAACGCCGCCATTGCCGACCGCGTGCGGGTGCGGATGCTCTCCGGCCAGGTGGTGAATGGCGTGGTGGCCGCCGATGGCTCGGTGCAGTTGGCGCTGTAAAAAAACCGGCGTTGGGGTAAAGTTTTTTCCGCCGCGGTCGATAACCGTGGTACGGATTTATTTTGCGGGTGAGAGGACGTCATTCCCGCCAGAATGGGAGAGTTTTATGAGCATTGATCGTACTCAGCCGCTGTCCGGCGTCAGCCCGGTGCAGTCGCGTGAAACCAGCGAGGGCGGCCCGCAGTCCGCCAAGGGCAAGACCGCCACCACCGCCCCCGAAGTGAAGGGCACCCAGGTGAGCCTGAGCGGCGCGCAGTCCAGCCTGACGCGTGACAGCGCGCAGGACATCAACATGCAGCGCGTGGAGCAGCTGAAAGCGGCGATCCGCGACGGCCAGTTGAAGATGGACACCGGCAAAATTGCCGACGCGCTGTTGCAGGACACCCAGGACTACCTGAAGGGCTGATGCACATGCACGATCTGCCGCAGACCCTGACCGCCCTGCTTGACACCCTCCGCGCCCTGTTGCCCGTGATGGAAGAGGAGCAGGCGATGCTGTGCGCCGCCCAGGTGAATGGCGTGGCGCTGCAACGCCTGACCGAGCAAAAGAGTTCCCTGCTGGCGACGCTGGCCTACCTTGACGGCCAGCGCAAGCAGCACGAAACCACCCTGAGCCTGCGCGCGCCCTACGCCCAGACCCCAGCGCTGAACGCCCTGTGGCGGCGCATCGCCGCCGGTGCCAACGCGCTCAACCAGCGCAACCACCATAATGGCCGGTTGCTGAACCAGCACATCGCCCATAACCAGCAGTCGCTCTCCGTGCTGCGCGCCGGCCACGGCCAGACGCTCTATGGCCCGAATGGGCAAGCGCACAGCCAGGGGATCAGTATGCGGAAGATTTCTATTTAGGTGTGAGGCTCCAATGGGGGATGGGTTTCGGGCATGGCGATTGCCCATGGCCTCGCTGGGGCCGGAGCAGGGTTTTAAGCATCGCGGATGCTTGTGGCCTCGCTTAGGTCGGAGCAGGGTTTCGGTTGTTCGAGTTCATTTGTCTACCCGTACGCCTGCGCCTCAACCGAGCAGGGCCTGCCGGCGCGCCGGCCCTGCACCCGCGCGCTCTGGGTGCCCCGGCTAATTATTGCCCGCTACCGCGGGTTCCCTCCGTCAGCTTCCGGGCTGTCGGGCCGCGGCAGACGCGCTCCCAGCGCGACTGCCACTCTCGCGCACATCCCTGTGCGCTCACCCGGCCCGGAATCCTCCGTCGGCAATAATTTAACGCCCCCACCATTTCTGCAAATCCTCGGCTATGTGAGGAAAGAGTTGGGGCGGAATATGGGGAAATTCTTTCTGTTTAAAGGGTTCTGGGTTTTATGCGGCCGGGCATGTAGTGTTTAAGGTCTGCCGTAGACAAAAATACAATCAGCTCCACAGCCAATCCATTCCACCTTCCAATAAAAAACTCCCCAACTATTTCCTCACATACTTACAGCGCGCAGAGGAGGTGGGGGCGTTAATCATTGCCGAGTGGAGGCGCAGGGCCGGGTGAGCGGGCAGGACGCCCGCGAAAGGGCCAGCCGCGCCGGGAGCGCGTCTGGGCCGGCCCGGAAGCCCGAAGACGTAGCGAGGGAACCCGCGAGAGCGGGCAATGATTAGCCATTCCACCCCAACGCGCGCCAGCAGGCCCTGCTCGGTTGAGGCACCGAGGCACAGATAGACAAATGAATCCGAACAACCGCAACCCTTCTCCGGCCTGACGCGGCCACAGGCAACAGCAGCACCCACTCATAACACCTCACAGATAAAAATCATCCTCCAACTATTTCCCCTCATACCCACAGTGCGCAGAGGAGCTAGGAGCGTAAATCATTGCCGGGTGAGTTGTTGTGTTTGATGGCAAACAAGAAAGGCGTTTAATAAATACGCAGTAGCCCAAAGCGATGGGTGTCCGCTTTGAGCGCAAAGCGGACGTTCTGACGGCAGATTTAGATCGAGATGTTTTTAACAAAATGGCTAAGCCAGCTTGGGGCAGCTATACGAAAAAAGCTTCGCCGATAAAATATTTCACCGCCATTTCTTTTCACTTTGCCCAACATACTGGATTGCTTAGTCAGTCATGCCCTTCCCTACTGTGTACACCCAAATGGGCAATAGCCGATTGCAGGTGTTCCAGAAACGCCTTCACTTTGACCTGTAGGTATTTTCTGCCGGAATAGAGCGCGTATAGCACCAGATCTTCTGGTTCGCGGTTACAGTCAATTTTAACAAGGGAGCCGTTATTGATTTCTGATTCACAGGCATGAAGCGGCAAAATGGCGAAACCAAGCCCTTTTAGTGCAGCGGCCTTGGCCATCTGGCCACTGTTCACTTTGTAGCTGGACTGCACCTGGACGGTGTGGTTCTGTTTAAATCTCCAGGGTATTCCCTGAAGTACCGACATGCTGGTAATGCAGGGCATTTTGGTGAGTTCATCAACCGATTGTGGTGATGGGTGACGCTCCAGAAGTTCGGGTGCGGCTACCACACAGCTCGGCCAGCGCAGAATTTCTTTGGCGACCCAGCAAGAATCCTCCAGTGGCCCACGTCCAAAGCGTAATACCAGATCGAATCCATCCAGTAGCCCCTCGGTTGGATCCAATTGTGTGTCACAACTGAGCTGTATCTGTGGATGCCGGATGCAGAAGTCAGCGAGGATATCTGCCATGAATGGAAGGTCTGGTGTAATGAGCTTCAGGTGGCCTGATAGTGAATCACCAAACAGTGATACTTCTTCCAGCGCATGATCCAAAGCGTGCGTGAGCGGCGTAATGGATTGATACAGCAGCTTACCGGCTGCGGTTGGAATTATCTTACGCGTCGTACGCTCCAGCAGCCGCACATGAAGTCGTTGTTCAAGTAAGGTGATATGCCGACTGACATTGGAGGATGGCAGCTGAAGCTGCTCTGCCGCGAGCTTAAAGCTCAACTTTTCATACACAGCCTGAAAACAGATCAGCCACTGCATTTCGAATTTTTCAATCATTAATTACCCCAAAAAATGAGATTAACAAATCTATAATTCCATATTTATCACTAATCAGGTGGCCATTACAATTTCCATTACGTTTCGTAATAGGAAGGAAATGATGACCATCACCAAGAAAATTGCCATCGTAGGTGCCGGGGTGGCTGGAATGGCACTGGCCATCCTCGCAACCAAACAGGGCCATCAAGTCAGCCTGTTTGAGCGTGGCAGCAACCTGTCTTCTCTGGGAGGGGGTGTGACGTTATGGCCCAATGCCATGTTCGTCATGCAGAAGATGGGGCTGGACAAAAAGGTCATGCAAGTGGGTGGTACGCCATGCATGATGCGCCAGTTTGATCAGCATGGTCTCCTTCAGGCTGAGTTCGATATTTTAACGGTCAACTCGCTTTGCGGTTTTCCCAGTGTGGCCGTTTTACGGCGTGAGCTGATGAGCTTACTGGCCGGTGCGTTAGAGAGTCTTGGCAGGGAGATCACATTCAATTGTGCAATCACTGCAGCGGACGTGATGACGTTGGGCCAAGAGTTTGATCTGGTCGTCGGGGCTGACGGGCGTATGAATTCAGTCATCCGCCACGCATTGTATGCGGAGAACGTCACGCCTCGTTATCATGGCTTTGTGAACGTAATAGGTGTGGGAAGACAACGAAAGGGCATCTTGAACAAGGCTATTGATGATTTTCGCGGTCAAGGTGAGCGTTTTGGCATCGTCCCCGTGAATGATGGGTGGTGCTATTGGGCAGGAGCGTGGAATGCCCCTGCTGCCAATGATCATCCTCGGGCGTATTGGTGCGATGAGTTGCATCGGCGTTTTCGGGACTGGCCCGATCCTGTACAGGATATGCTGCTGTCATGTGATAGTGCATCAGTGAGTGGCGTTTTTGTTCATGATATTGATCCTCTTCCCTTTTGGCATCAAGGCAATGTCTTAATGATCGGAGACGCGGCTCATGCTTCCTTGCCGACATCTGGGCAGGGAGCATGTCAGGCGCTGGAAGATGCATGGCATCTGACTCGCTTACTGAAGGAGAGCGATGATCTGGAGAGTGCTCTGCAAGGCTTCTACCAACAGAGACAGAGTAAAACCTCAGCAGCACAGTGGGTTGGAAGACAAGTCGCTAAGAAGGTTTTTTCTGAACAACCTGAACCCCTGTTGCCCGCATCCACTCTTTCCGCTGCAGAACTTAGTCGGTTTTGGATGCAAGGTTTAACCTAGCCAGGTCATGCACTTTTCCTTCCCGCTCGAGTCAGTCGCGAATTCCCCAGATATGAGAGACCTACAGAGGGCGTTTCTGGCCAATGATACGGCTTTTGTTCCGGGGGAATATTGTCATATTCACTCTCTATTGGGGCAAGAGATGTAATTATGGTTCTCGCCTATGAGCAAATAGCGGACGTATAGGCAGGAAATTAACTATTCCGCGCCTTATCGTCCGCAGCTTATTATGAATCCTGCAGACGTGTCAGCATATTAATCCGGCAGGCGTATATGATTGCGCACAACAAAAGGCTGAGCAATGCGGTGCAGATAAATACCCCTGAACCCGTCATCGCCAACATTACACCACCGATTAATGGCCCGGCAGCAATCCCCAGCGTCGACAGCATTGAGGCACCAAGATAGGCACCACGATGCTCTGGCGGCGCCAACTGATCGAGCAAAATATTCAGGTTCGGCATCAGAATCGCTTCCCCCATACTGAATACCCCGGTGGCCGTCAGCCATAACCAAATTTCCGTCGAGCGTATGGAAAAAAAGCCGAGCTGCGATAAAGCGAAAATGATACCACCCAGAAGAATGCGTTTTGGCAGGGTGATCCGTGCCAGAAATCGCATAATAAAAGTCTGGAACAGCAACACAGTACAGGCATTAGTGACAAGTATCAGGGTAATCAACTTAACCGCCGCGTTGCCGTCAAGTAACAGGAGGTATTGGGGCAGTACGGCTTCGTAATGAATAAAAACAACACTGCACAAAATGCTGCACAGCAGCGCCGCAATGTAGGTTTTATCCCTGGCGATGATCCCCATCACCTGGTGCAGCTTCACCACTGGCCCGCTGTCAGCCTGTTCCTCACTCAGCAACTTACCCGCCGGGATAAACAGCAGCACGTAGACGAAGAAAGGGAGATAGGAGAGTCCGGTTATCAGGAATGTCCCCTTCTGAGATGTCAGGCCAAATACCAGCCCCACCAACGGGCCAAACACCGCCGCGACGTTGATCAGGTAGTAGCGCATTTGCAGGGCCAGCGCACGGCGACGACGGTCACCCAGCAAATCACTCATCAGTGCACGCAGAGGGGGATCAACCCACGCAAAGGATACGCCGATGATCATCAGACCGATGATAAACAGCGCCATCCCGGTTGCCTGCGCCAGGACGATATATCCTATAGCGGAAAACGCACAGCCCAGCAGAAGAATAACGCGCCTTCCCAGTCTGTCTGAAATTTGCCCGCCATACATACCGAGCACCACCGAGAATAGCGCGCTACTGGTCATGGCCACGCCAATGGCAACCGGCGACATATGGTAACTCTGCGTCATAATTACCGCGATAAATGGCCAGGCCATAAAATAGCTGAAACGAATGACGAGCGTAAAAAAGAGCAGCGCATGGACAGTCATCGGGAAAGATTTAAGCGTCTGCAATAGACTCGGCGCCGCACAGGCTTCAGCGGCGGGTTTCGTCATCATAAATTATCCTTTTCATTATTTTTATTTACGTGTGGCAACGCTATGGATATAAGGGATTGAATATTAATAAGATCATTATTCAACAGGCGCAATAAAAATATTAATTATCGTTTAATACCCCAGCTTATGATGCGGCAATGCTGTGTTGCAGATAAATATACGGGAAGGAGCAAAGCAGACGATAAAATGCGGAAGTTACTACTGAAATGAAGTGCTATCCATTTCGGGCCACTGGCCTGAAAAGCGAGGTCACCCGCGGTCATCCGTGAAAGTGTGTCCTGTGAATATCCAGCCCAACGCTCTCTGTTGACGCTTCATCATGCTGATAGCATATCCGGGAAATGTCCGCTTCTGGCACCAAGCGGACATGTCTTTTTTCACTTCTTAAGTGAACAACGGCAAAACAGGCTAACAGGCACAGTGGACTTCTGGGGCATATCTTTATTGATTGAGACGGATGACTTTGCCCGAACACTCTCCGTCCTGAATGTTCATTGTCACCAGGGCCGCGCAATCTTCTGGAGCCTGAGCAATAAGTTCACCTCTGGCATCCCACGCGGCACTTTTCCCTACCGGTTTCCAGCCACCTGATGGGCCACAGTAATTGGCCATGAGCGTTGGTATTGCGTAAAGTCTGGCGTAACGTTGAAGTTGCCCTGCATCTTTTTCATACCCGCCAGCGCTCAGAACTGAGTTCAGGTACACTTCAGCACCCTGCTGTACCGTTCTTTCTACATGCACTGGCTGTCCTGCATCTGCGCATATCGCGACGCCGACATCAAATGTCCGTTCCTTAAAAATGCACTCACGATTACCCACCGAAAAATAGTCGGACTCCCCTGGATGAAGATACATTTTTCGGTAATAGGAAACAGGTCGTTTTGATGAAATCACACATGCGCCAATGGCCGGTTTTGAATTTTTAATACGCAGCGGTGCGCCTGCAATAATCGTTATATCGTATCTGTCAGACAATGCCTGAAGTGGATTAAAGCAGTCTCCATCAGCCAGAGCCAACTCTTCAGCTATTTCAGGTTCATAACCCGTCAGAGAAAGTTCCGGGAAAATGATAATGTTAACGCCTGCCGATGCCGCAGACTCAACCAGCACCTTGTGGTAATGCATATTTTCTTCGATACAGCCACGAACCGGAGCAAACTGTCCTGCTGCGACGCTTAACCTTCTTTGGATGACGTCCATGCACCGCCCTCATTGGTTTAAATTCGTCTGTCAGCATACGGAAAAAAGAATTTGGCGTCATTTATCTGATGATTGTATTGGCATTCTTATCTGAATGTCCGCCTCTGGCACTAAGGGGCTGGCACTCTAATCGGGCTGCGCCACAGCGAGGCTACAGGCAACAGCAATACCCGCCCATAACACCTCATAAATACCCCCCCTACTCTCTCCGCACATACCTACAGCGCGCAGAGGAGATGGAGGCGTTAAATCATTGCCGAATGAAGTCGCAGGGCCACATGAGCGGGCACGCCCCCCCCATTACCAATAATTCACCCCCACCTCCTGCCCCACCACCCGTACAGGTGGATTCAACACCCCTTTGCCGCGCACGCTGAACACCAGCCGCAGGGGCTGGGTGGCTGGCTCGCCGCGCAGGGCGTGGGTGACGCCGCTCTGCCCCTCAATCGCCGTGCAACGCTGTGGGGTGCAGAGCCATGCCTGTAGCCCAGCGGGCGGCGGGGAGAGCAAGCGGTAGCGCCAGCGTACGGAGACTATTAGCCCGCTGCCGATGGGGGCGGCGGCGGGTGGGTGCAGTAGCGGCGTGCTGCGGGACTGGTTGCGCAGTGGCAGCGTCACGCCCTCGCTGGCGGCGTGCCAGGTGCCAGCGGCGGCGCAGAGGCCGGGCAGCAGCCCGGCCAGCCACAGGGTGGCGCGCAGCATTACTGGCCGCCGATGGTGGCGGTCATGCGGATCTGGCGGTTGTCGCTCAGCTCCAGGTTGGAGAGCACCACCATCGTCGGCAGCGTGCGGCGCAGGAAACGCGCCAGCAGCGGACGCAGTGCGGCATTCACCAACAGCACCGGCGGCGCGCCCAGCATCTCCTGACGCTGCAACGCCTGCCGGGCCTGCTCGAGCAGGCGATCTGCCAGCCCCGGCTCCAGCCCGCCGCCGCCCTGCAACGCCTGCAACAGCAACCGCTCCAGCGGCGTGTCCAGACCGATGATCTGGATCTCGCCATCGCCCGGATACCACTGCTGGGTAATCGCCCGGCCCAAGGCCACCCGCACCACGGTGGTCAGCTCCTGCGCGTCGCTCTGCGCCGGTGCGTGCTCAGCCAGCGTCTCCAGAATGGTGCGCATGTCACGGATAGATACCCGCTCCGCCAGCAAATTCTGCAACACCTTATGCAGGGTGGTCAGGGTAATCACGCCGGGGATCAGATCCTCGGTCAGCTTCGGCATCTCCTGCGTGACGCGATCCAGCAACTGCTGTGCCTCCTGTCGGCCAAACAGCTCGTTGGCGAACTGGCTGATCACATGGTTGAGGTGCGTCGCTACCACGGTGCTCGACTCCACCACCGTAAAGCCCTGGATCTGCGCCTGCTCGCGCAGCGCTGGCTCAATCCACACCGCTGGCAGACCGAAGGCCGGGTCTTGCGTCATCTCGCCCGGCAGCGTGCCCGCGGCATTGCCGGGGTTGATCGCCAGCCAGCGGCCCGGCTGCGCCTCGCCCCGCCCCACTTCCACCCCTTTCATCAGGATGCGGTAGGCGGCAGGGGCCATCTCCAGATTGTCGCGGATATGCACCACCGGCGGCAGGTAACCCATCTCCTGCGCGAACTTCTTGCGGATGCTGCGGATGCGGCCGAGCAGTTCGCCGCCCTGCTGGGTGTCCACCATCGGGATCAGGCGATAGCCCACCTCCATACCGAGCGGATCCTCAAGCTGCACATCCGCCCAGCTGGCTTCCACCGTCGCCGGGGTGTCCACCGTGGCGGGTGCATCGGTGCGCGCCGCCGTTTGCTGTGGCTGGCCGCGCTTCCACCACGCCAGCCCTAGCAGGGCCGCGGTGAACAGCAGGAACACCAGATTCGGCATCCCCGGCACCAGCCCGAGCAGGCCGAGCACGCCAGCGCTCAGCATCATCACGCGCGGGTTGTTGAACAGCTGACTTACCATCTGCTCACTGACGTTCTGGTCAGTGCCGACGCGGGTCACGATCACGCCCGCCGCGGTGGAGATCACCAGCGCCGGGATCTGCGCCACCAGACCATCACCGATGGTCAGCAGCGTGTAGCTCTCGGCCGCGTGGCCCAGCTCCATGCCGTGCTGCACCACGCCCACCAACAGGCCGCCGACCACGTTGATCGCCATGATCAACAGGCCCGCGACGGCGTCACCGCGCACGAACTTACTGGCACCGTCCATCGAGCCGTAGAAGTCCGCCTCCTGCGTCACCTCGGCGCGGCGGCGCTTCGCCTCATCCTCGCCAATCAGCCCGGCGTTCAGGTCGGCGTCGATCGCCATCTGCTTGCCCGGCATCCCGTCCAGCACAAAGCGCGCGCCCACTTCAGCGATGCGCCCCGCGCCCTTGGTGATCACCATGAAGTTGATCACCACCAGAATCACGAACACCACGATGCCGATGGCAAAGTTGCCGCCCACCAGAAAGTGGCCGAACGCCTCCACCACCTGCCCGGCGGCGGCGGAGCCGGTGTGCCCCTCCATCAGGATGATGCGCGTCGAGGCGACGTTCAGCGACAGGCGCAGCAGGGTCGAAAACAGCAACACCGTCGGGAAGGCGGCAAACTCCAGCGTGCGCTGGGTAAACATCGCCACCAACAGCACCATAATCGACAGCGCGATATTGAAGGTGAACAGCAGATCCAGAACAAAGGGCGGCAGCGGCAGCACCATCATTGACAGGATCAGCAGGATCAGCACCGGGCCGGCCAGAACCTGCCACTGTGAGTCTTTCATGTTTGCGGGCAACCGCAGGAGTGAGGCCAGATTAGCCATTCGACGTGCTCTCTTTAAAATCCAGTGCGTCCGGCACCGGCAGGTGTACAGGTTTCTTCGGGATCAGGCCGCCGTGGGTACGCCAGCGCTTCAGTTGGTAGACCCAGGCCAGCACCTCCGCCACCGCGGCGTAGAGCGTGGCCGGGATCTGCTGGCCAATCTCACTGTGGCGGTAGAGCGCACGCGCCAGCGGCGGGGCCTCCAGCAGCGGCACCCGGTGCTGGCCGCCCAGCTCACGGATGCGCAGCGCCACCTCCCCCGCCCCCTTCGCCAGCACTTTGGGCGCGCTCATACGGTCGTTGTACTGCAACGCCACCGCGTAGTGGGTCGGGTTGGTAACGATGACATCGGCCTTCGGCACGTCGGCCATCATGCGCCGCCGCGCCATCGCCCGCTGTTGCTGGCGGATGCGCGCCTTGATGTGCGGGTCGCCATCCTGCTCCTTGTGCTCCTCGCGGATCTCCTGCTTGGTCATGCGCAACTTTTTCAGGTTGCTCCAGATCTGCCAGAAGACGTCAAAGCCGACCATCGGCAGCAGGCCGAGCAGGATCAGCAGCGCGCAGCCAGCGATCATGCCGAGGGCGTCGCCCAGCGCTGGCAGGGTCGGCGCGGCCATCAGCCGCAGCATCGCTGGCCAGTAGTGGTCAAGGAACAGCCAGGTGACCCAGCCGACCAGCAGCGCCTTCAAAATGGCCTTCAGCAGCTCGGCGCCCACCTGCGAGGAGAACAGCCGCCCCAGCCCGGCCACCGGGTTGAGGCGGCCAAAGTTGGGTTTCAGCGCCTCGGTGCTGAACAGGAAGCCACCGAGCAGCAGTGGCGCGGCCAGCGCCATCAGCACCAGCCCGCCAAAGATTGGCAGCATCGCCCAGAAAGCGCCCTCCAATAGCGAAGAGAGGCGGCGCAGCATCTGCCGGTCATCGTTGATCACGCCGTGGTCAAAGTGCATCCCGTTCGCCACCATTGACGCCAGCCGCCGCGCCATCGGCTCGCCAGCCAGCCACAGCAGCGCCACGCCAGCGGCCAGCATCAGGATTGAGGTCAGCTCGCGCGATCGCGGCACTTGCCCCTTTTCACGGGCTTTGTCCACCCGGTGGGGTGTGGGGGCTTCGGTTTTTTCGAGGTCGCTCTCTTCAGCCAAGGCAACACTCCTTTAACGCGCTGACGGCCAGGCAGGGATAGAGGCGTAGCATGACAAACTTCGTTCCCGCTAATGGCGGGAAAAAGGGGGATAAATGGCGGTTATTTCCGGCATGGCGGCACAGGGCGTGCAAAAGCCCGCCCGGCAGGGGACGCCGGGCGGGGGGAGTCGCCTCCCGCAGGCAGCCTGCCGGGAGGGGGGCGGGGATCAGAAGCCGAGGCTGTCGAGCAGGTCATCCACCTGCGCCTGGCTGGCGACAACACCCACGCCATTCGCATCAAGTTGCGGGCCGTTGAGCAGCCCCTCATTTTCGCGCTTCGGTTTCGCCACCTGTTCGGCAGGGATGTTCTCCATCAGCACCATCAGCAGCTGGTTCTCAATCTCCTGCACCACGTGCATCATGCGCTTGATCACCTGGCCGGTCAGATCCTGGAAGTCCTGCGCCATCATGATCTCCAGCAACTGGGCGTTGGTGAAGCCGGTGTGCTCCGGCACCGCACCGAGGTAGCGGCGGGTTTCGGTCACCAGCTCGCGCGCGTCCGCCAGCTCGATCGGGTTCTCAAACCATGCGTCCCAGCGGGTGGTGAGCGCCTTGGCCTCAGACTCCAGCAGGTTCTGGCGCGGCTGCGCGGCCTCCACGCTGCTCAGGGCGCGCTCGGCGGCCTGCGCGGTCATGGTGACCACGTAATCCAGCCGGTCGCGCGCGTCCGGGATGGCCTCCGCCGCCTGGGCGATGGCCTGATCCAGCCCCAGCTCGCGCATGCTGTCGCGCAGCATACGTGTCAGTTGCCCGATGCGCGAAATGATATCGCCAGCGGAGGCGGCATCCAACGCGGGCGTGTGTTGTTCTGCCATACCCTCTCCTTACATCCCGAGTTTTTCGAAGATCTTATTCAGCTTCTCTTCCAGGGTGGCGGCGGTGAACGGCTTGACCACATACCCACTCGCCCCGGCCTGCGCCGCGGCAATGATGTTCTCTTTCTTCGCTTCGGCCGTGACCATCAGCACCGGCAGCTTGGCCAGCGCGGCATCCGCGCGGATGGTTTGCAGCAGTTGCAGGCCATCGACGTTCGGCATGTTCCAGTCAGAGACCACGAAGTCAAAGGGCGCGGCGCGCAGCTTGTTCAACGCGTCTGCGCCATCCTCTGCCTCTTCCACGTTGTTGAAGCCCAGCTCTTTCAGCAGGTTACGCACGATGCGGCGCATGGTGGAGAAGTCATCCACCACCAGGAACCGAAGATTCTTATCTGCCATTGTCACTCCTAAAGTGTGTTGCTCATAAATAAGCGCAAGTGTTCAAAAAAAGGGCGCGCGTCAGATGCGCAGCGCCTGTCCGGCTGAGATTTGCGCCAGCATCCGCTGGCTCATTTGGCTCAGGTCTACCACTTCGCTGACGCCGCCAGCGTTGATGGCTTCACGTGGCATGCCGAATACCACGCAACTGGCCTCATTCTGGGCGAGGGTGTAGGCACCGGCGCGGTGCATCTCAAGCATCCCGGCCGCGCCATCGTTCCCCATGCCGGTGAGGATCACCCCCACCGCGTTGCGCCCGGCAAACTGCGCCACCGAGCGGAACAGCACATCCACCGACGGCCGGTGGCGGTTGACCGCTGGCGCGTCAGTGATCCTGATCTGGTAGTTGGCACCGCTGCGCGCCAGCTCCATATGCCGGTCACCCGGCGCGATGTAGGCGTGGCCCGGCAGCACGCGCTCGCCATCCTCCGCCTCCTTCACCGTGATCTGGCACAATTTGTTGAGCCGCTCGGCAAAGGAGCGGGTAAAGCCCGGCGGCATGTGCTGGGTGATCATCAGCGCCGGGCTGGTGGGCGGCAGCGGTTGCAGCACGTGGCGGATCGCCTCGGTGCCGCCGGTGGAGGAGCCGATGGCGATCAGCTTCTCGCTGCTGAGCAGCGGCCCGTGGCTGAGCATCTTGGGCCGCGCGGCAGCCGGTGCCTGCTGGGTCAGCCGCGCCTTAGAGGCGGTGCGGATCTTGTCGGCGATCATCTCGCTGTAGCCCAGCATCCCTTCGCGGATGCCAAGCTGCGGCTTGGTGACGAAGTCAATCGCCCCCAGCTCCAGCGCGCGCAGGGTGATCTCCGAGCCTTTGCCGGTCAGGGAGGAGACCATCACCACCGGCATCGGCCGCAGGCGCATCAGCTTCTCCAGAAAGTCCAGCCCATCCATGCGTGGCATCTCCACGTCGAGGGTCAGCACATCCGGGTTATATTTCTTGATCAGATCGCGCGCCACCAGCGGATCGGGCGCGGTCGCGACCATCTCCATGTCCGGGTGGCTGTTGATGATCTCGGTCATCAACTGGCGCATCAGCGCCGAGTCATCGACGCTCAATACCCTGATTTTACTCATCACTTCTCCTTAGCCAGGCCATACACGGTCTGCCCGCGTAAGTAGAACTCGCGGCTGATCTGGCTGAAGTTTTCAGAATGGCCGGCGAACAGCAGCCCGCCCGGCTTCAGCAAGGGAACAAAGCGCCGCAGGATGCGCTCCTGGGTTGGCTTGTCGAAGTAGATCATGACGTTGCGGCAGAAGATGGCGTCAAACTGCCCCGGCAGTGACCACTCTGGCGCCAGCAAGTTGAGCGGCTGGTAGGCCACCAGCCCGGCCAGCTCCGGCCGCACCCGCACCAGCCCCTGATGCGGCCCGGTGCCGCGCAGGAAGTAGCGCTGCAACTGCTGCGGGCTGAGGGTGCGCAGCTCCTCCTGCCGGTAGACGCCAGCCACCGCCTTCTCCAGCACCTGGGTATCGATGTCAGAGGCGATCACCTGCGCCTGCCCGACCCGGTTGCCGAGCGCCTCGGTCAGGGTCATGGCGATGGAGTACGGCTCCTCGCCAGTGGAGGCGGCAGTGCTCCAGACGCTGTAGTGGCCGCCGCGCGTGCGGGCGTGCTCCGCCAGAATCGGGAAGTGGTGCGCCTCGCGGAAGAAGGCCGTCAGGTTGGTGGTCAGGGCGTTGATAAACGCCTGCCACTCCGCGCTGTTCGGCTCATTCTCCAGCCGCGCCAGATACTGGCCGAAGTCGCTTAGCCCCAGCGTGCGCAGGCGGCGCACCAGCCGGTTGTACACCATCTCGCGCTTGTGATCGGCCAGCACGATGCCGGCACGCTGGTAGATAAGCTGGCTGATGCGGCGGAAGTGCACATCCGACAGCGGCAGCCGCTGCGCCATCTGCGCCAGAGTGGCCGTGTCAGGCAGGGGGAGTGCTGGTCTGGTCATAGAACCGCCTTAACGCGCAAACCACGCGCTGTAGTAGTGCCCAATCTTGCTCTTTCCTTGTCACGCGGGCGGGATGCCTGCCGGGGGGCAGGCATCCGCACGGGCGTCAGCGTCAGAAGGTTTCCCAGTTTTCACTGGATGCTGACGCGCTCGCCAGCACCGGCTTTTTCAGCACGGGCGCGGGGGCAGCGGCTTTCGGTGCCAGCTCCGCCAGCGCCTCTTTCTGCTGCTCGCTGGTGAGGCGGAACACGGCGACCGACTGGGTCAGCAGGCTGGCCTGCTCCTCCAGCGCGGCGGCGGCGGAGGCGGACTCCTCCACCAGCGCGGCGTTCTGCTGGGTGACGCGATCCATCTCCGTGATGGCCAGACCAACCTGCTCAATGCCGCGGCTCTGCTCATCGGAGGCGGAGGCGATTTCGCCCATGATGTCGGTGACGCGGGTGACGGCGTTGACGATGTCATTCATGGTGTCACCGGCGCTCTCCACCAGCGTGGAGCCAGCGTCAACGCGCGCGACGGAGTCATCAATCAGCCCCTTGATCTCTTTGGCGGCCTGGGCGCTACGCTGTGCCAGGTTGCGCACCTCGCCCGCCACCACCGCAAAGCCACGGCCCTGCTCGCCAGCACGCGCGGCTTCTACCGCAGCGTTCAGTGCCAGAATGTTGGTCTGGAAGGCGATGCCGTCGATCACGCCAGTGATGTCCGCGATCTTCTGCGAACTGCCAGCGATGTCATGCATGGTCTGCACCACGTTCGCCACCACCTTGCCGCCCTTCTGCGCGGTTTCGGAGGCGCTCAGCGCCAGCTGGCTGGCCTGACGGGCGTTCTCGGCGTTCTGCTTCACGGTGGCGGTCAGCTGCTCCATGCTGGCGGCGGTCTCTTCCAGAGAGGAAGCCTGCTGCTCAGTACGCGAGGAGAGATCGTTGTTACCGGCGGAGATTTCGCTGGCACCGCTGTAGATGGCGTCCGCGCCGTGGCGCACGCCACTGACGGTGTTGATCAGCTCACCCTGCATGTGTTGCAGGCTGGCGGCCAGCTGGCCCATCTCATTGCGCCCTGCCCCCTCGACCGCGTGGGTCAGGTCACCGGCGGCAATGTGGCGGATGTGGGCGATCAGGCGGTTGAGCGGCGCGATCAGCGCATGTTGGATGCCAAACCATGCCGCGACGATCAGCAGCACCACCAGCGTCCCGACCGTGCCCAGGATCCACATGGCGCGGCCAAAGGAGGATTCGCTGTCATTGACCGCTTTGGTGTAAAGCTTGTCGTTCTGGTCGATGTAGCTGACATAGGCCTGCTCAAAGCCATTCTGGTAGCCCTGCGTCGGCTGGTCGAAGAAGTCATTGATGCGGCCGATGCTGATCAGTTCAATCAGTTCGGTGAGCGCGCCATGCAGGATGTCGTAGTGTTTCTTCACCTCTTCGGCGTAGCGAACGTCCTGGCTCGGGTCACGCGGCACCTTCTGGTAGTTGGCGTAGTGCTCGCCCGCCGTCTCCAGCGCCTGCTGCGCCTGTGCCACCAGCTCTTTCACGGTCGCGCCGCTGCCCATCTGGTTGGCGTCCAGCATGTAGCGGATGCCGGCCCGGTTCAGGGTGTTGCGGGTCTGCAACAGGTAGATCCAACTGGCGTTCAGCTCCGCCTGCTGCTGGCGGATCAGCTGCGAGGTGGTGAAGTTCTCTTTATCATTCTTCAGCGCCGAGAAGAACAGGCCGCCCGAGGCCAGCTGCAATGCGCCGAACAACACCAGCATGATGACCAGGCTGGTGACCACTTTCATTCGCTTTAACATGGTGTCCCTTTAGTGAGGTGTTTCAACTGAACAGGTTATCGGCACCAGAGAGGGGAACTTTATGCGGCTTTTGCTGAAAAGCGCGCGGCAGGTAGGGTGAGCCTTGCCTGCCGCCACGTTTAGTAGTAGGAGACCTTGAAGATCACCGTGCTGCTGAAGGGGCCGGGCTGGATGTTGCCGCCGGGCGCGGGCGAGATGCGCGCCTGATAGCGGCGCTCCCAGCTCATATTGCCGCCGGTGAAATCGGCAAAATCGGTGTAGGTGTTGAAGGTCAGCGGTTGCTCCTGCTCCAGGATTTGCAGCATCAGGCCATTTTGCAGATCGATCGCCTGCCGGTCGCCCAGCAGCGGCGCGTCGGTATAGAACTCCGCCGTCATCTTGAAGCCGTCGCTGCACGTCGCATCCTGCAACTTATTGGCCTTGACGGTGAAGTCACGCTGGAGTGGCTGTGCCTGCACATCCTTGCTGCTGAAGGCGCCGAAATCCACCACCTGATCTGGCGGGAAGATCGAGAGCGTCGCGCCGCAATCCAGCACGCGGATGTTGTTCAGCCCATTGACCCGGTATTTGAGGTTTTTGGCGTCGGCCATCGTGTTGATGCCCCCCTTGCCATCAAATTGCACCACCGTAAAGTCCGACGACAGCGTGGTGACATAGCCGGGCGGCGGCATCGATTTCAGTTTGACGTAGAGCCGGAAGCGCGCCGGCATACTGGCAGCAAAGGTCAGGCTGCTGGGCGAGCCGCTGCACAGCTTGTCCTTCTGTTCAGGCTGGGGCGGATGGTTGGCAAAGGTGTTGTTGTCAATGCAGACACCGGAGTCCAGCCCGACCGGCGCGCCAATGGCGTCATAATCCGCGCCATTGTAGGTGACGCCAAGTTGGTAGTAGGGATCAGAGCTGCTGCCATAGGGGTCAACCCACGCGTAGATGTTCTCTTTTTCCTGATTGTCGGCGTAGTTATGGGTGCAGTAGACGGTGATGTTGAAGTCGCTGCTCTCCCAGATTTTCTGGCCAGCCTGCGCATTGGAGGGCACCGCAAAGGGGTCGACGGTGGTGGTGAAATCCACCGGCCCTCCTTCGTTGTTCAGGTAGCAATCCATCGCAAACGCCGGGCCGCCCAGCAGCAGCCCCAGCAGCACTATCCAGATCTTGACCATGCTGTCACCTCGAGGCCGACCGGGTCAGGGTGCAGCGTTCCCCCGCCGTACAACGGGCTTCAAGCAGCATCAGCGCGCCGAAATCATTGATATAGCCCAGGTTGAAGCGCTCATGCAGCGCCGCCGTCCCCTCGACCTGCTCACTGCCAAACGGCTTGAGCATCACACCGGCAAACTGCGCCAGCCCCTTTTGTCCCGGATTGCCAGCATAGCCCAGCGTCACGTAGTAGGGCGTGGGGTTATGCAGCGTCATGCCCGAGCCACTGCGCGTCACCTCCAGCCGCTCCTGCCAGGGGGTGTCCGGCGCGTTGGCCAGTGACGACGGCCGGTAGAACAGCTTGATGCGGCTTTGGGTCGCCACCTGCAAGACGCTCTCCTTGTCGCTCTTGGGCGGCACTTCGCGCACGTTGAAGTAGAACAGGCTCTCGCGATCCTTGGGCAGGGCATCCGCGCCCGGCTGGCGCACCAGCCTGACCTGGCTGCGCGCCTGCGGCTCCAGCCGCTGCAACGGCGGCAGTACCATGAACACGGCGCTGTTTTTCTGGCCCGCCTCATCCTCCACCCACGCATGGGCGAGGTATGGCAGGTGGGTACTCTGGTTGTTGAGCGTCAGGCTGACGGACTTTTCACCCTCCGTGGCGATGATGCGGGTACGGTCAAGGTTGATGGCCGCCTGCGCGGCCAGTGGCAGCACGCTGAGCATGGCTAACGCCAGAAAACGTTTCATCATGGTTTACCCCCGGTCAATGCCGGCCAGGCCGGCGAAAATGGTTAACGGCACGGCAGCAGCAACATGCCCTCGCCGCTGAAAGTCTCCGGCAGTGTCAGGCTGCACCCCGCTTCGCCCCACCGCACGCGGTAGCGGTGGCTGGGGGTGACGCCCTGTAGATAGACCTGTCCCTGTTCGCTGACCATGCCAGCCGGCACGCCGCTGGCCTCATCCACCACCTCGGAGCCCAGCGGCGGATAGGTGCCGTTCTGTAGGGTGATGACCGCGGCGGCATAGCGGCCTTTGACCGCCTTCAGGGAACGATAGCCGATGGCGCCCTCGGTCAGCGTCTGGCGCATCACATTGTTGCGTACATCTACCCCGTCAGGCAGGTGGTTGACATCCACCTGCGCCTCTGTCGGCAGGTAGCTGGCCAGGGAGGGGATCACCGCCGTGCCAAAGCGGTTGGTCACCGCCACGCCGCCGTTGATCGGGATACCGGCCACGCCGTCGCTGTCCACCATCAGCCGTGGCGCGTCGGCGGCGCTGTTGCGGTGCAGCGCCGCGCCGTGGCGGGTGGCGGTGAAGGAGCCGCTCCAGCCAGCGCTGAGGGAGTTGTACTCCTCACGCTTGTAGCTGCCGGCCAGCGACAGCTCGCCGAGCGCGCTGCGGTGCTGGTAGTTGGCGCGCGTCAGCACGCCGTTGCCGTCGCCCTGATCGCCCGCACTGAGGCTCCAGTTGGTGTCCGGGTTCGGGGTGCTGGAGTAGGTCAGGGTGTTATCCACCCCGTCATCCTGTTGCAGGGTGTAGCCAAGGCGGCCGGTTTCGCTGAGCGGCACGCTGACGGTCAGGTAAATTTGGCGATCGGCCTCCCCCTCCTCATCCTCCGTGCGGTTGAGAGAGAGCGAGGTGGAGATGCCGCGAAAGCGGCCTATGTCAAAGGAGCGGCCCAGCGTGGCGCTGTAGGTGTTGCTGGAGCTGCCCTCCCAATAGGTCTGGTTGCGCAGGCTGAGCAGCAGCGAGAGCGACAGCGGCTGGATCATCTGGCTGAAGGTGAGGCTGAAGGTCTCCTTTTCAGTCTCGCCGGGTTCCGGGCCGCCGCGGGTAAAGTCCTGCATCGACATAAAGTCCCGGCTGGCGTGGCGGTAGCCCGCCAGACTCACCTCGCTCTGCGAACCGGCAAAGCGCTTGTTGTAGTTGACGCGGTAACTGTTGCCGCGCTGCGCCGCCCGGTGCGGCAACTGCGCCTGCGACTGGGTGATGTCAAACGAGATGGCACCCAGCCAGGTCATGTTCTGCCCCACCCCCACGGAGGCGGCGCGGTAGTCGCTGTCGCTCAGCAGCAGGCCGCCGTAGAGCGAGGTCTGGCTGAACGCCCCCCAGGAGAACTCGGCGCTGGTGAAGGCTGGCTCGACCCAGGTGTCGCCCCCCTGCGCATCCACGCGGCCCCCGGCCAGACTGTAGCGCACCTGCCCCTGGCGGGTCAGGTACGGCACCGAGGCGGCCTCCACCTTGAAGGTGCTCACCTGCCCATCCTCCTCCTCGACCCGCACATCCAGCGTGCCCTGAATCGCATCGCTCAGGTCGCGGATCACAAAGGGGCCGGGCGCGACGTCGGTGCGGTAGAGCACGCGGCCATTCTGGCTGACGATCACGTGGGCGTTGGTTTTGGCCAGCCCACTCACCTGCGGGGCGTAACCGCGCAGGTTATAGGGCAGCATCCGCTCGTCGGTTTGCAGGGTCGCGCCGGTGAAGGAGAAGCCATCAAAGATGTCTGAGCGCAGCGTGCTCTGCCCCAGCGTCAGCCGCGCGCCCAGCGACGGCAGCGGCCGGTAGAGGTAGAGCTGCGGCTGGCTGAAGTCGTGGCTGGTGCCGCCCTCTTCCGTGCTGTCGGCGCTGTATTGCAGGTCAGAGCGCAGCCGCCACGCACCGAGGTTGATGCCCGCGGTGCCATAGCCACTCAGGCTGCGGCTCACGCCGGTGTCATGGGAGTGGGTGCGGCTGGCAAACAGGTTGTAGTCGAGCAGCACGCCGCTGACGCCCGGATCCCAGTGGGAGGGCGGCGTCCAGTCACGCGGGTTGTAGGCCAGCCACGCCTGCGGGATGCGCACCACCAGCCGCTGGTTGGCCTGATCGAGGGTGAAGGTGATTTCCGGGTGGCTGTCGAAAGCGACGCAGCCGTCACGCAACGGCAGCGAGTGCAAAATGTGCGGCTGTAGGCCGAGCATGTCCGCCAGCGACGGCGGCACACAGAGTTGCGGCACCGGGTTATCCGGTACCGTTCGCCAATGCAGTAAATAGCGATCCGGCAGGGGTTCGCCATTCAGGGTAACGTCCAGCAGGTAGTCGCCCGGTGCAATATTTCCCGCCTGTGCGAAGGCGGCGAGATTGATATTCCCCCGCACATCCGCATCAATGGCGTTAATATTGAATTCAACGGCAGGTGCTGGCGCGGCGTGTAACATCATCGCCAGCATCGCCATTATTACACCCTGGCGAATAACGCACGTGGACGCGATCATAATAGTGGGGACACCAGCAAGTGAAATTAATTTAGGTGCCGGAAGTCACCCTCCGGCAATAAATTCCTTACCATCGTATTCATTACAGGTAATTAAGCACATAGGTGGCATTGGCTTCGACGGCCCCTGGGGTTGGCAAGCCAGATGGCAGGCTTTCCATGTGCGCCTTGAAGGTCAGAACCTGTACGTCATTCATGCCGACCAGCGGCACGTCTTGCTCCACGCCCAAATCGATGTGGCTCTCATCCTCTTTCATCAGGCGTACGCCGACGTTGTGCGCCCCTTCCAGCCCACGGGTGTTCGCCAGGATGTTGGCAGCGGACGGGTCAACGTTGGCGCTGTTGAAGGTGACGCCAACCTTGGTGGCTACCGGGGTGCCCGTGCCGTCATCCAGCTGGCAATCCTGCAATTTGATGTCGAAACTGATCGGGGCGGAGGTGCCTGACTTCAGGGCATCGGTGGAGACTTCACCAAGGTTCACCTCCATGTCCACGCTGTCTGGCGAGATGGAGCATGGGGCGTCAATCACCACGCCTTTAAAGGTAATTTTCCCTTCGCCCTGACCTGCGTCAGCCAATGCGCCGCCTGCAACCAGCAGAGTAGATGCCGCCAGACAGAGAAGACTTTTTTTGAAAGATACCATAGATTCCTCACAGAATTAATAAATTTCGGCACGGGCACTCGTCAAAACGCCCCTATTGAATTCAGGAGAAGAATAAATAAGCAGGCTTATATTTTCAATTTAACAATTAATAATAATTGATTAATTAGCACTAAAATTAACTATTCCCGCCCATTCAGAAGAATCGTAACGGAAATAGTGATGATAAATTCAATAGTCCAAGATTTACTTATTAATGGGGAGAAATAGCGGAGGGAGAAAATAAAAAACCCCCTTGGCGGGGGTTGATTTATCAGGCTTTGGCGACGCTCTCAATCAGCGCCATCTCCTCGCTGCTGAGCAGCCGCTCAATGTCCACCAGAATCAGCATCCGCTCACCCAGTGAGCCGAGGCCGGTGAGGTACTCGGTCGCCAGCGTGACCGCAAACTCCGGTGCCGGGCGGATCTGCTCAGCCGTCAGCGAAAGCACATCCGAGACGCCATCCACCACGATGCCTACCACGCGCTGCTCCAGATTGAGCACGATCACCACGGTGTTGTCATTGTACTCTACCCCCTGCTGGGCGAACTTCACCCGCAGGTCGATGATCGGCACAATTACGCCACGCAGGTTGGTGACGCCCTTGATAAAGGCGGGAGTGTTGGCGATGCGCGTCACCTGATCGTAACCGCGGATCTCCTGCACCTTAAGGATATCAATCCCATACTCTTCGTCACCGAGCGTGAAGATCAGGAACTCCTGCCCTACCGTCTCACCCGCCAGTTTTGTCACAGTTGCCAGTCCAGCCATGTTCATTTCCTACCTATGTTGCGATGGGATCAGGGTCGCCTCAGGCGGCGACCGTAACCCGCTTTTCCCGGTTCAGCGCCTGAAGCGCGGAGACATCAACGATCAGCGCCACGCTGCCGTCGCCCAGAATGGTGGCCGCGGAGATCCCCGGCACCTTGCGATAGTTGCTCTCGAGATTCTTGACCACCACCTGGTGCTGGCCAATCAGCTGGTCAACCAACAGGGCGTAGCGTCGCCCGGCGCTTTGCAGGATCACCACGATGCCCTGCGTCGCCTCAGTGCGGGCGCCCGCCACGTCAAAGACCCGGAACAGCTCCACCAGCGGCAGGTATTCGCCGCGCACCTGCAACACCCGCTCGCCGCCGGCCAGTGGGTGGAGATCCTCCGCCAGCGGTTGCAGCGACTCCATCACCGCGTTCAGCGGCAGGATAAACACCTCGTTGCCCACCTTGACCGACATGCCGTCGAGGATCGCCAGCGTCAGCGGCAGCAAGATGCGGATGGTGGTGCCCTTGCCCTGCTGGGAGTGGATCTCGACGTGGCCGCCCATCTCCTGAATGTTCCGCTTCACCACGTCCATGCCGACGCCACGGCCGGAGACGTCCGTCACCTGCTCGGCGGTAGAGAAGCCCGGCGCGAAGATCAGCATCCCGACCTCTTCGTCGGTCATGCTGTCGCTGACCGGCAGGCCGGAGGAGGCGGCTTTCGCCAGAATGCGCTCGCGGTTGAGGCCCGCGCCGTCATCCACCACCTCAATGCAGATGTTACCGCCCTGATGCTCCGCCGAGAGGATCAGGTTGCCCACCGGGCTTTTGCCGTTGGCCTGCCGGGTGGCGGCGTTCTCAATGCCGTGGTCGAGGCTGTTGCGCACCAGGTGCGTCAACGGGTCGATGATGCGTTCAATCAGGCTCTTGTCCAGTTCGGTGGAACTGCCCTGCAAGGTCAGCTCCACCTGCTTGCCCAGTTTGCTGGCCAGATCGCGTACCAGACGCGGGAAGCGGCTGAAGACGTACTCCATCGGCATCATGCGGATCGACATCACCGACTCTTGCAGGTCACGCGCATTGCGCTCCAGCTGGCCCATGCTGTTGAGCAGGTCGCCGTGGTTGACCGGGTCGAGGGTGCCGGAGCGCTGCGCCAGCATCGACTGGGTGATCACCAGTTCGCCCACCAGATTAATCAGCTGGTCGACCTTCTCGACCGCCACGCGGATGCTGGTGGATTCGGCGGGTTTGGCGGCGGCGCGCGCCTTGGCTGGCTCGGCGGCTTTCGCCACGGGCGCGGCGGCCTCCACCACAGCCGGGGTAACTGCCGGGGCCGCGACCTCGGCGGCAGGGGCTGGCGGCGGCGGTGCGCCAAAGCTTATCTGGTCTGGCTCCAGCACAAAGCAGAGCACGGCGCTGATATCATCCTCGCTGACCGAGCTATGCAGCGTCGCCTCCAGGCTGTTCTCCCCCTGCTGCGCATCGGTCACCTCACCGAGGTTGCCCAGCTCCTCCAGCATCAGCGGGATCTCCTGCGGCTTCAGCCCGGTCAGGCAGACGCGCAGGCCGCCGTTGGCGGCAGGTTGCGGCGCGGCGGCCACCGGCGCGGGGTGGGCGGCCGGGGCAGGTGCCGCGGCCGGTGCGTCACCGCCCTGCGCCTCAAGGGCCAGCTGGCGCAGGGCTTCGCAGATGTAAGTGAAGCTCCCGGCGTCCGGGTCCTGGGAAGATTTATACGCGTCCAACTGCTCCTGCATAATATCTTTGGTTTCCAAAAACAGGTTGATAATCTCGGTGCTCAGCTGCATCTCGCTGCGGCGCGCCCCATCCAGCAGGTTCTCCAGTAGGTGGGTGGTCTCCTGGAGCACTGAAAAGCCAAAGGTGGCCGCCCCGCCCTTGATCGAGTGCGCCGCGCGGAAGATCGCGTTCAGCTGCTCAATGTCCGGGCTGTGCGGATCGAGCAGCAGCAGGTGCTGCTCCATGTCCGCCAGCAGCTCATCCGCCTCGTCGAAAAACGTCTGGTAAAAATCACTGATATCCATGCTCACGGTGTCACCTCTGCTGTGAGTCGCGGCTGACCGGCAGGGCCGGCCGGGGCGGCCGGCAGCGCGGCGCTGGGCGGCGCGTCCGGGGCCGCCGCCGGCGCAGGCGCCGTCACCGGGGTCGGTTGTTGAGTCTGTGGCGGGGTAGCCGCTGGCGCACCGGCCTGACCGGCCGGGGTCATCGCTGACAGCGCGCCGGGCTGGCTCAGCGTGACGCCGCTGCCCTCGCTGTTCTCCCGCTCAATGTTTTGTTGCGCCTCTTTGTTCAGCACCAGAATGCTGATGCGGCGGTTGATGGCGTCACCCGCCTCGTGGTTGCGCAGCTGCATGGTGGCCGCCAGCCCCATCACCCGCAGTACCTTGCCCTCGCTCAGGCCGCCGTAGACCAGCTCGCGCCGGCTGGCGTTGGCGCGGTCAGCGGACAGCTCCCAGTTGCTGTAGCCGCGCTCGCCGGTGACATAGGGAATGTCATCGGTATGGCCCGCCAGACTGATTTTGTTCGGGAAGTGATCGAGGATCGGCCCGATGGCGCGCAGAATGTCACGCATGTAAGGCTCCACCTGCGCGCTGCCGGTGCGGAACATCGGCCGGTTCTGGCTATCGATGATCTGGATGCGCAGCCCCTGTTCGGTCAGGGTGATCAGCAGGTGCGGCCGCAGGGCGCGCAGGCGCGGATCGGACTCCAGCAGCTGGTCAAGATCCTCATGCAGCTTTTGCAGCCGGGCGTTCTCCTCGATCTTCTCTGAGCGCTCCACCACCTTGTGCACCTCGCCCTCATGGCGCGTCGGGTCATCGCCGCCGCCGGGGATCGGGCTTTCGCTGTCGCTGCTGCGCTGGCCGCCGCTCAGTGCCACCTTCAGCGGCGTGCGGAAATACTCGGCGATCTGCGTCAGCTCTTTCGGGCTGGCGATGGAGATAAGCCACATCACCAGAAAGAAGGCCATCATGGCGGTCATAAAGTCGGCATAGGCGATCTTCCAGGAGCCGCCGTGGTGGCCGCCGCCATGCTTCGCCCGCTTGCGCTTGATCACCACGCGTGCGTCTTGCTGTTTCATGCATCCCCGCCCGGCGACTTCACTTTGCGCACGTGCTCCTCCAGCTCCATAAAGGAGGGGCGCTCGCTGGTGTAGAGGGTCTTACGGCCAAACTCCACCGCGATCTGCGGCGCATAGCCATTGATGCTCGACAGCAGCGTCACCTTGATGCACTGCATCATCTTGACGTTCTCGGCGCACTTCTGGCGCAGCACCGCCGCCAGCGGCGAGATGAAGCCATAGGCCAGCAGGATGCCGAGGAAGGTGCCGACCATCGCGTGGGCAATCAGCTCCCCCAGCTCGGCGGCCGGGCGGTCGGCGGAGGCCAGCGCGTGCACTACCCCCATCACCGCCGCCACGATGCCGAATGCCGGCAGGGAGTCGCCAATCATCGACAGGCTGCCCGCCGGCACCTCGCTCTCATTCTCGAAGGTTTCGATCTCTTCATCCATCAGCGCCTCAATCTCGTGGGCGTTCATGTTGCCGCTCACCATCAGGCGCAGGTAATCCGTTAAGTACTCCATCAGCACTTTATCGGCCAAGATGCGCGGATAATTAGAGAAAATTTCACTCTCCGGCGGCGAGTCGATATCGCGCTCCAGTGACAGCATCCCCTGCTGGCGCGATTTGGCCAACAGGCGGTAGAGCAGCCCCATCAGATCCATATAGAGCGCCTTGTTGTACTTCGAGCCACGCATCAGCTTGGGCAGCGCCCGCAGGGTGGCCTTGATCGATTTGCCGTTGTTGCCGACAAAAAAGGCACCGATTGCCGCGCCGCCGATGATCACCAGCTCAGAGGGCTGGTAAAGCGCACCCAGCTCGCCGCCGACCATCATGTAGCCGCCGAGAACCGCGCCGAGGACCACGATGTAACCTATGATAACTAACACGATGATTCCTTAATGTATGTGGTTGAAAGGCGGGGTGTCACGCACAGGGGAGCGCCGCGGCATAGCGCCACGGGCACGGAACGTCGGGGGGGATACTTGCTACCGGCCGGGCCTGTTGGCCCGCCCGGATTGATGGCGCCGCTCGTCCGCTTAAACTGCGCGCTTGACCTTCTCGTCCAGCAGTTCAGGGATAATATCGGCCAGTTGCGGCGAAAGTTTACGTCTTTTTACCGCGCGGGAGGGCGGCTGGCACAGGCTACAGACAAAGCCCTGCGCCGGGTGGTGGGCGTGGGTGATAAAGGTGCCACCGCAACAGGTGCAACCCGACATCTGCAACATGCCGCTGTCAACAAAGCGCACCAGCGTCCAGGCGCGGGTCAGCGCCAGCACCGGCGGCGCGTCCGGCTGTTGCGGGCACTGCTCCAGATAGAGGCGATAGGCTTTGATCACCGCCTCCACGCCGCTGCACCGCCCCTTCTGCACCAAAAACTGGTAGGCGTTGTAGAACATCGAGGAGTGGATGTTCTGTTCCCAGGTCATGAACCAGTCGGTGGAGAACGGCAGCATCCCCTTTGGCGGCGGGCTGCCGCGTAGCTCTTTATAGAGCTTGATTAGCCGGCCACGGCTCAGCTGGGTTTCACTCTCCAGCATTTGCAGGCGCGCGCCCAGGGTGATGAGTTCCATGGCCAGCTGGATGTCCCTGGCCTCCTGGACGATGCTCTTTTCGCTCATTACCCAGCCCTTTTCTTCGCGAGGCCGCCGTCGGCCAGGGCGCCGCGTCTCACCAGCTCACTGGAGAGCAGGATGCCGGTGTGGATCTGCTGGAGGTCATCCACCCGCGAGGCCTGGGTCAGGCGCGAGATGGAGGTGTGGTCGTCGAAGCGGAACTGACAGAGGAGCTGATTGGTTTCAGCCAGCTTTACCATCTGCGGCAGGGTCAACTGCGCCAGCGCATCCGCCATGGCCTCATCAATTCCCAGCCGAAACATGGCTGAATCCTTTTCATCATTGATTAAACGCTGTGCTAAAAGCAGATACGACAAATTAATGTCATATATATGTTTGAGCAATTCGGACATATCCATTAACCCCGCCCAGCCAGTGATGTTTTTTCACATCTTCCGGCTAAAAAAATATTTCATACTTCAGGCTATCCCAAAGCAGACCCTGTCGATCGGGCCGTCCATCGGCACCTAATCCTAATCCTGGTGTACAGCTTAAAAATTAAATTGTGTAACTGTGAGAACTGACCCGAAGGTCAAAAAAAACTTACGTTTTGGGGAGGCCCTTCCACATCTGAACGCTTCTTCGCTGAAACGCTTTTACACATTTAATTAGGATTAATCCTAATCGGCGCAACTCTACTCTCGAAGGCGGTAAAGACACAACGAGGGATGCATTCCCTTTTGGAAAAAATGTGATGTGCATCACAAAAATGAACTATTTTTACGCCTGCAAAGCGTAAAAATTCCGTTTAGACGGCTAAAAAGTGAGTTAAAAATCAGGGCGATGTAAAAACCTGTCTAAAAAGCCTGCCTTAAAGGCAAATATTTGCGCGTTTTGAGATCATTTCGAACATCTGCATAGAAAAACGCAATTTACAGTTTTTTATTCTGATAGAGTGCGGTTTATACAGAATTACCCACCGACCATAGGGTTATCATCACGGGCTGAAACGAATCAGTGGGATAGCCTCTGTCTGACAATTGAGGTTAACAGAGCAGATGATGCTGATGCTTTAAACAGCAGGTGATAAGGGAAGGTTAAGGATGGCGACAGGACGATCGCAACAAGGCGGCATATGTAACTAAATGTTACTTCAGCATGACACTGATATGACAAATTCCCCTGATGGCCGGCAGGGGCAGGAGGAAAGGGAAAGTAGTTGCGATTGGTTATTATCAACGGGACTGAAGGGATATTATCGGCACTATTTCATGGAACTTTAATGAATCGGCAAAAAAAGCGAAAAAATCTTCCCCTCCATTATTTTCCCGCGTTGTCCAACTGGCCGCCCTGCCCGCTTTTTTAACGCGAACCGCGTGCCGTCGCGGTTCTGTGACCCCTCTCACGGCGACCTTCTGAATTCTGCCATCCGCGGCGCGGCGATGGCACTGTATGGAAGGTGGCGACCTTGCCGCGCGCCCTACACTGCCGGACAGCGTGCTAGCACGCCCCTTACCTCGCCGCCCAGCGTCGGCGGCCTCTGCCAACAACAACAAAGGGTTCTCTATGAGCAGTTCTATCGTACTGGGGATATTCTGGCACTTTGTCGGCGCCACCAGCGCCGCTTGCTTCTATGCCCCCTACAAGAAGGTGCGTCACTGGTCCTGGGAAACCATGTGGTCACTCGGCGGCCTCTTCTCCTGGATCATCCTGCCGTGGGGCATCAGCTACTGGCTGCTGCCTGACTTCTGGGCCTACTACGGCAGTTTCAGCGCCAGCGTGCTGTTGCCGGTGTTCCTGTTCGGCGCGATGTGGGGCGTCGGCAACATCGGCTATGGCCTGACGATGCGCTACCTCGGCATGTCGCTCGGCATTGGCATCGCCATCGGCATCACCCTGATCATCGGCACCCTGATGACCCCCATCATCCAGGGGCGCTTCGGCATGATGATCGGCACCCCCGGCGGCCGCATGACGCTGCTCGGCGTGCTGGTGGCGGTGGTGGGCGTCGGCATTGTCACCTACGCTGGCCTGCTAAAGGAGCGGGCGCTCGGCATCCGTGCCGAGGAGTTCAACCTGCGCAAGGGGCTGGCACTGGCGATAATGTGCGGCGTCTTCTCCGCTGGCATGTCCTTCGCGATGGACGCTGCCAAGCCGATGCATGACGCGGCGGCCCAGATCGGCATCAGCCCGCTCTATGTGGCGCTGCCGAGCTACGTGGTGATCATGGGCGGCGGCGCGCTGATTAACCTTGGCTTCTGCATCCTCCGCCTGATGACGCGGCGCGATCTCTCGCTGCGCGCCGATCTCTCGGTGGCCTCGTCGGTGCTGTTGACCAACGTGCTCTTCTCGGTGCTGGCCGGGGTGATGTGGTATTTGCAGTTCTTCTTCTACGCGTGGGGCCACGCCAGCATCCCGGTTCAGTATGACTACATGAGCTGGATGCTGCACATGAGCTTCTACGTGCTGGGTGGCGGCATCGTCGGGCTGCTGCTGAAGGAGTGGCTGAGCACCGGCACCAAGCCGACGCGCATCCTCTGCCTCGGCGCGCTGGTGATTGTGCTGGCGGCCAACATTGTCGGCATGGGCATGGCCTCCTGACCCTATGCGCCATGAAAAAGGGCAGCCCACGGGCTGCCCTTTTTGTTAGCCGTTGACTGGCATCCGGTCGGGATCGGGGTAGCGGTAACTGAACCCCAGTTCCTGGCAGATCAGTTCACCTTCGACGATTTTCCCCTCACTCTCCGCCTCATCCAGAAACTCCGGGCGCGGCACGCCCAACCGGTCGGCGGCATGGCGGTAGAAGTCCCGTTTCGACGGATGCTGCGGCGCGCAGAGGTTGTAGGTATGGCCGCCCTGCGGCTGACGCAACAGCAGCTGGATGGCGGCGATCACATCATCCTGATGCACCAGATTGACGCCGTGGGAGCCATTTTTCAGCCCCAGCTTGCCCGAGAGGAACCGGCCGGGGTGGCGATCCTGCCCCACCAGCCCGCCCAGTCGCAGGATGTCCACCGAGGTGTTCGGCAGCTGGTGCAGCCAGTTCTCCAGCGTCACCAGCGCTTTGCCGCTGTGGCTGGCTGGCTCAAGCGGCGAGGACTCCTGCCGCCGCCCCGGCGCGTCGCCATACACCGCGGTGGAGCTGGTGAGGACAATGCGCGGCACCTGATGCGCCAGCGCGCTGTCCACCAGCAGCTGTACCGCGTGCAGATAGTGGGCGCTCCCCTCCGGCGTGCGGCGTGCTGGCAGGGTGATCACCAGCGCGTCCACGTTCAGCAGCGCCGACAGGTCATCGGCGTCGCACGCTATCTCCCCCTCTGGCGTGATCTCCAGCAGGTAGCTCTCAATGCCAGCCATGCGGGCGGCGTCCACGCCATCGGGGGTGGTTTTGCTGCCCACCACCTGATAGCCCTCGGCTTTCAGTGCCATGGCCAGTGGCAGGCCAAGCCAGCCCAGCCCGATAATTGCCACGTTTTTCATACTCTCTCCTGTGTGGCCTGTTGGTGGCCCCTACGCTAGCGCGTGCCGCGTGGCGGGGCAAGCCGCCGCGCATATGGCCGATCATGAAAATCGGTCATGCCCTGAAAAAAAGGTTGCGCGACGCGTCGTCGATGGTTTAGGTTAATTGACAGTTAAATATTGAACGGCTTTTATGCCGGCCACCAGATTAGACGAGAAATTTATGAACCGCGTTCCATTCAACCACCATCATCACCATCATCCTGACTAGTCTTTCAGGCGATGTGTGCTGGAAGACGTTTAACGAATCTTCCAGCGGCGGCGGAACGCGATCGAAAAGCCCCCGGAAGATTCTTCCGGGGGCTTTTTTTTTAACCCCTTCATCACAAAGATTATTTTGACATCACATTACGGGTAAGAGGGTTCACCATGCTGGATAAAACACGTTTACGGATAGCAATGCAGAAGTCAGGCCGCCTGAGCGAGGACTCCCAGGAGCTGCTGGCGCGCTGCGGCATTAAGATCAACCTGCAACAGCAGCGTCTGATCGCCTTCGCGGAAAATATGCCGATCGACATTCTGCGCGTGCGGGATGATGACATCCCCGGTCTGGTGATGGATGGCGTGGTCGATCTCGGCATCATCGGCGAGAACGTGCTGGAAGAGGAGTTGCTGACCCGCCGCGCCCAGGGTGAAGACCCGCGCTACACCACCCTGCGCCGCCTTGATTTCGGCGGCTGCCGCCTGTCGCTGGCCACAGCCCTCGACTTTGACTACACCGGCCCGCGCAGCCTGCAAAATGCCCGCATCGCCACCTCCTACCCGCACATCCTGAAACAGTACCTCGACAAGCAGGGCGTGGAGTTCAAATCCTGCCTGTTGAACGGCTCGGTGGAAGTGGCGCCGCGCGCCGGTCTGGCGGACGCCATCTGCGATCTGGTCTCCACCGGCGCGACGCTGGAGGCCAACGGCCTGCGTGAGGTAGAGGTGATCTACCGCTCCAAGGCCTGCCTGATCCAGCGCGACGGCGAGATGCCGCAATCGAAACAGCTACTGATCGACAAACTGCTGACCCGCATCCAGGGGGTGATTCAGGCGCGTGAGTCCAAATACATCATGATGCACGCGCCGAATGAGCGGCTGGAAGAGGTGATCGCCCTGCTGCCGGGCGCGGAACGCCCGACCATCCTGCCGCTGGCCGGTGACCAGAATCGCGTGGCGATGCACATGGTCAGTAGCGAAACCCTGTTCTGGGAGACAATGGAGAAGCTGAAGGCACTGGGTGCCAGCTCCATTCTGGTGTTGCCGATTGAGAAGATGATGGAGTAAATGATGCGCGCCTTTGACCAGATCATTGATTGGGCGCAGTGCAGCGCCGAGGAGCAGCAGGCGCTGCTCACCCGTCCGGCGGTCTCCGCCTCGGCCCGCATCACCGAAACGGTGCAGGCGATCCTCGCCCGCGTGAAGCAGGAGGGCGACGCCGCGCTGCGCGACCTGAGCGCCCAGTTTGACAAGACTCAGGTTGACGCCATCCGCGTCAGCGAGGCGGAGATTGCGGCCGCCGCCGCGGGCCTCAGCGAGGAAGTGAAGCAGGCGATGGCGGTGGCGGTGCGCAACATCGACATCTTCCACAATGCGCAAAAGCTGCCGCCGGTGGACATCGAAACCCAGCCGGGCGTGCGCTGCCAGCAGCTGACGCGGCCGATTGACGCCGTGGGCCTCTATATTCCGGGTGGCTCCGCGCCACTGCCCTCGACGGTGCTGATGCTCGCCACCCCGGCGCGCATCGCCGGTTGCCGCCGCGTGGTGCTCTGCTCGCCGCCGCCGGTAGCCCCTGAGATCCTCTACGCCGCGCAGCTGTGCGGCATTCAGGAAGTCTTCCAGCTGGGTGGCGCGCAAGCGATTGCTGCGATGGCCTTCGGCACCGAGAGCGTGCCAAAAGTGGACAAGATCTTCGGGCCGGGCAATGCCTACGTCACCGAGGCGAAACGCCAGGTGAGCCAAGGGCTGGATGGCGCAGCCATCGATATGCCGGCTGGCCCCTCCGAAGTGCTGGTGATTGCCGACAGCGGCGCGACCCCGGCCTTCGTTGCCGCCGATTTGCTGTCACAGGCGGAGCACGGCCCGGACTCCCAGGTGGTGCTACTGACGCCGGATCGCGCCATCGCGCAGGCGGTGGCCGAGGCGGTGGAGAGCCAGCTCGCCACCCTGTCGCGCAGTGAGATTGCCCGTCAGGCGCTCGCCGCCAGCCGGCTGATTGTGGCGCAGGATTTGGAGGAGTGTCTGGCGATCAGCAACCGCTACGGGCCAGAGCACCTGATCCTGCAAACCCGCGAGCCGGAAGCGCTGGTTGAGCGCATCACCAGTGCTGGTTCGGTGTTCCTCGGTGACTGGTCACCGGAGTCCGCTGGCGATTACGCCTCCGGCACCAACCACGTGCTGCCGACCTATGGCTACACCTCGACCTACTCCAGCCTTGGGCTGGCCGATTTCCAGAAACGCATGACGGTGCAACAGCTGACGCCGCAGGGCCTGCTGCAACTGGCACCGACCATTGAGACCCTGGCACAGGCGGAGCAGCTGACCGCCCACAAAAATGCCGTGACCCTGCGGGTCGCCGCCCTGAAGGAGCAGCAGCCATGATCGATGACATCCTCGCGTTGGCACGTGCCAACGTGCGCGAACTGACGCCCTACCAATCGGCACGCCGCCTTGGCGGCAACGGCGACGTCTGGCTGAATGCCAATGAGTACCCGGAAGCGCCGCAATTCGCGCTGACCGCCCAGACCTTCAACCGCTACCCGGAGTGCCAACCGGCCACGGTGGTGGCGCGCTACGCCGCCTACGCTGGCCTGTCACCCTCTCAGGTACTGGTGAGCCGGGGCGCGGATGAGGGGATCGAACTGCTGATCCGCGCCTTCTGCGAGCCGGGCCGCGATGCGGTGCTCTACTGCCCGCCGACCTACGGCATGTATGGCGTCAGCGCCGAGACCTTTGGCGTCGAGCGCCGCACGGTGCCCGCGAAACGCGACTGGCAGCTCGACCTGCCGGCGATCGAAGCCGCACTGGATGGCGTGAAGCTGATCTACATTTGCAGCCCGAACAACCCGACCGGCAATCTGGTCGATCCGCAGGCGATCCGCGCGGTGCTGGAGATGGCGCGCGGCAAGGCGATCGTGGCGGTGGATGAGGCCTACATTGAGTTCTGCCCGCAGGCCACCGTCACCGGCTGGCTGGCCGAGTACCCGCACCTGGCGGTGCTGCGTACCCTCTCCAAAGCCTTCGCGCTGGCCGGGCTGCGCTGCGGCTTCACCCTGGCCAACGCGCCGCTGATCGCGCTGTTGATGAAGGTGATCGCCCCCTACCCGCTCTCCACGCCGGTGGCGGACATCGCCGCGCAGGCGCTGAGCGAACGCGGCATCGCCACCATGCGTGAGCGCGTGGCTGGCCTGCTGGCGAACCGCGCCGAATTGATGGACGCGCTGGCCGGCTGCGCCTGCGTTGAGCAGGTTTTCGCCAGCGAGAGCAATTATGTGCTGGCGCGCTTCACCGACTCCGCCAATGTCTTTAAATCCTTGTGGGATCAGGGCATTATCTTGCGAGACCAAAACAAGCAACCGGGACTGGCCGGCTGCCTGCGCATCACTGTTGGCACCCGTGAAGAGTGCCGCCGGGTGATTGATGCGCTCAAGGCGCTGCCGGCGGTGTCCGCCAATACCATGACCAGCCCCAGCAAGGAGCCGATGTGAGCCAGAAGTTTCTGTTTATTGACCGTGACGGTACGCTGATTGCCGAGCCGCCCGAGGATTTCCAGGTTGACCGGCTGGACAAGCTGGCGCTGGAGCCGGATGCCATCCCGGCCCTGCTGGCGCTTCAGGAGGCGGGCTTCCGGTTGGTGATGATCACCAATCAGGATGGCCTCGGCACCGCCAGTTTCCCGCAGGAGACCTTTGATCCGCCGCATAACCTGATGATGCAGATCTTCACCTCGCAGGGCATCCGCTTCGATGACATCCTGATCTGCCCGCACCTGCCGGATGACCACTGCGCCTGCCGCAAGCCGCGCACCGCGCTGGTGACCGGCTATCTTGAGGGCGGCGTGATGGACACCGCCAACAGCTATGTGATTGGCGACCGCGAGACGGATATCCAGCTGGCGCAGAACATGGGCATCACTGGCCTGCGCTACCAGCGCGATACGCTGAACTGGAAGGCGATTGAGAAGCAGCTGACCCAGCGTGACCGCCACGCCCACGTCAAGCGCGTGACCCGCGAAACCGACATCAACGTGGATGTCTGGCTCGATCGCGAGGGCGACAGCAAGATCAAGACCGGCGTCGGCTTCTTCGACCATATGCTCGATCAGATCGCCACCCACGGCGGCTTCCGCATGAACGTTGAGGTGAACGGCGATCTCTACATCGACGATCACCACACGGTGGAGGACACGGCGCTGGCGCTGGGCGAGGCGCTGAACAAGGCGCTGGGCGACAAGCGCGGCATCGGCCGCTTCGGTTTCGTGCTGCCGATGGATGAGTGCAAGGCGAGTTGCGCGCTGGACATCTCTGGCCGTCCGCACCTGGAGTTCAAGGCGGAGTTCAGCTACCAGCGCGTCGGCGACCTGAGCACGGAGATGGTGGAGCACTTCTTCCGCTCGCTCTCCTACGCCATGGCCTGCACCCTGCACCTGAAAACCAAGGGCAAGAACGATCACCACCGCGTGGAGAGTCTGTTCAAAGCCTTTGGCCGCACCCTGCGTCAGGCGATCCGTGTTGAGGGCAACACCCTGCCCAGCTCGAAAGGAGTGCTGTAAATGAACGTGGTGATTCTGGATACCGGCTGCGCCAACCTCTCCTCCGTCAACTATGCCATCCAGCGCCTCGGCTATACGCCGCAGGTGAGCCGCGAGGCGGACATTGTGCTGCGCGCTGACAAGCTGTTCCTGCCGGGCGTCGGCACCGCGCGGGCGGCCATGGACCAGCTGGCGGAGCGTGACCTGATTGACCTGATCAAGGCCTGCACCCAGCCGGTGCTGGGCATCTGCCTGGGGATGCAATTGCTGGCCAGCGCCAGCGAGGAGAGCGGCGGTGTGCCGACCCTCGGCATTATTGATACGCCGGTCACCAAAATGGTGGATCATGGCCTGCCGCTGCCGCACATGGGCTGGAACAAGGTCACCGCCAACGCAGACAGCCACCTGTTCCGCGGCATCAGCGACGATGCCTACTTCTACTTCGTTCACGGATACGCCATGCCTGTATGCGCCAATACCATCGCGCAAGCCAACTACGGCGAACCCTTCACCGCCGCCGTCGCCAAAGACAACTTCTTCGGCGTGCAGTTTCACCCGGAGCGCTCTGGCGCGGCGGGCGCGCAACTGCTGAAAAACTTTCTGGAGATGTAAGCAGCATGATCATTCCCGCTTTGGACTTAATTGACGGTAGCGTGGTGCGGCTGCATCAGGGCGACTACGGCCAGCAGCGCGACTACGGCAATACGCCGCTGCCGCGTTTGCAGGATTACCAGCAACAGGGGGCGCAGGTGCTGCATCTGGTTGACCTGACCGGCGCGAAAGATCCGGCGGCGCGCCAGATCCCGCTGTTGCGCAGCCTGCTGGCTGGCGTCGGGGTGCCGGTGCAGGTCGGCGGCGGCATTCGCAGCGAGCAGGATGTCGAGGCATTGCTGGAAGCCGGTGCGGCCCGCGTGGTGGTCGGCTCCACTGCCGTCAAGCAGCCAGCCACCGTGCAGCGCTGGTTTGACCGTTTTGGGGCGGACGCGCTGGTGCTGGCGCTGGATGTGCGCATCGGCGACGATGGCGCCAAGCGCGTGGCGGTCAGCGGCTGGCAGGAGGCGTCTGACGCCACGCTGGAGCAGCTGGTGGAGGCCTACCTGCCCTTCGGCCTGAAGCACGTGCTCTGCACGGACATCTCGCGGGATGGCACCCTGGCCGGTTCCAACGTCGAACTTTACCGCGAGATCAGCCAGCGCTACCCGCAGGTGGCGTTTCAGGCCTCCGGCGGCATTGGCAACCTGGATGACATCACCGCCCTGCGCGGCAGCGGCGTGCAGGGGGTGATCGTCGGCCGAGCCCTGCTGGAAGGCAAATTTAACGTGAAGGAGGCGATCGCATGTTGGCAAAACGGATAATTCCCTGCCTCGACGTCAAGGCGGGTCAGGTGGTCAAGGGCGTCCAGTTCCGCAACCATGAGATAATTGGCGACATCGTGCCGCTGGCGCAGCGCTACGCCGCCGAGGGCGCGGATGAACTGGTGTTCTATGACATCACCGCCTCCTCCGATGACCGGGTCGTCGACAAGAGCTGGGTGGCGCGCGTGGCCGAGGTGATTGACATCCCGTTCTGCGTGGCTGGCGGCATCAAGAGTGCCGAGGACGCGGCGCAGATCCTCTCCTTCGGCGCGGACAAGATCTCCATCAACTCGCCGGCGCTGGCCGATCCGTCGCTGATCACCCGTCTGGCCGATCGCTTTGGCGTGCAGTGCATCGTGGTGGGCATCGACACCTGGTTTGACGCCGACAGCGGCCTGTACCATGTCAACCAGTACACCGGCGACGAGAGCCGCACCAAGGTCACCACCTGGCAGACGCTGGAGTGGGTGAAAGAGGTGCAGGCACGCGGGGCGGGCGAGATTGTGCTCAACATGATGAATCAGGATGGCGTGCGCAACGGCTACGATCTGGCGCAGCTGCGTCAGGTACGCGAGCTGTGCCATGTGCCGCTGATCGCCTCTGGCGGCGCGGGCACCATGGAGCACTTCTTGGAAGCCTTCCGCGACGCGGGCGTCGATGGCGCGTTGGCGGCCTCGGTGTTCCACAAGCAGATTATCAATATCGGTGAGTTAAAAGGCTATTTGGCCGACAATGGCGTGGAGATCAGAACGTGTTAAGCGAACAACAGAAGGCCCAACTCGACTGGGAGAAGACCGGTGACCTGATGCCGGTGATTGTCCAACACGCCGTCTCCGGCGAGGTGCTGATGCTGGGCTACATGAACCACGCGGCACTGGCGGCCACCGAAGAGAGCGGCCACGTCACCTTCTGGTCACGCACCAAACAGCGCCTGTGGACCAAGGGCGAAAGCTCCGGCCACTTCCTGAACGTCGTCAGCATCACCCCTGACTGCGACCATGACACCCTGCTGGTGCTGGCCAACCCCATCGGCCCCACCTGCCACCTCGGCAACAGCAGCTGCTTCCACCCGGCCACCAGCGACTGGGGCTTCCTCTACCAGCTGGAGCAGTTGCTGGCAGAGCGCAAGAGCGCCGATCCGGCCAGCTCCTACACCGCCCGCCTCTACGCCAGCGGCACCAAGCGCATCGCCCAGAAAGTGGGTGAGGAAGGCGTGGAGACCGCACTGGCCGCCACGGTGCATGACCGCGAGGAGCTGACCAATGAGGCTTCTGACCTGCTCTACCACCTGATGGTGCTGTTGCAGGATCAGGATCTCTCGATGAGCGACATCATCGCCAACCTGCGCCAGCGCCACCAGTAAGCGCTGGCCTGACGCAAGGCATAAAAAAAGCCGCCGGATTATCCGGCGGCTTTTTCATGGGCGGTGTATCAACCCCAGGTGGCGATTAGTCCAGCCACTCGGTGTGGAACACACCCTCTTTGTCGATACGCTTGTAGGTGTGCGCGCCGAAGTAGTCACGCTGCGCCTGAATCAGGTTCGCCGGCAGTACCGCGGAACGGTAGCTGTCGTAGTAGTTGATTGCCGCAGAGAAGGTCGGGGTCGGGATACCGTTCTGCACCGCGTAAGCCACCACGTCACGCAGGGCCTGTTGGTACTCGTCAGCGATGTTTTTGAAGTACGGCGCCAGCAGCAGGTTCGCGATGGAGGCGTTCTCTGCGTAGGCATCGGTGATCTTCTGCAGGAACTGGGCACGGATGATGCAACCAGCGCGGAAGATCTTGGCGATTTCGCCGTAGTTCAGGCTCCAGTTGTTCTCGTCGGAAGCCGCTTTCAGCTGGGAGAAGCCCTGTGCATAGGAGACGATTTTGCCCAGGTAGAGCGCGCGGCGCACTTTCTCGATGAACTCAGCCTTATCGCCTTCCACCGCTTTCACGGACGGGCCGCTCAGCACTTTGGACGCGGCAACGCGCTGATCTTTCAGGGAGGAGAGGTAGCGGGCGAACACGGATTCCGTGATCAGGGTCAGCGGCTCGCCGAGATCCAGGGAGCTTTGGCTGGTCCACTTACCGGTGCCTTTGTTGGCTGCTTCGTCAAGGATGACGTCAACCAGATAGTTACCCTCTTCATCTTTCTTGGTGAAGATATCTTTGGTGATGTCGATCAGGTAGCTGCTCAGCTCGCCTTCGTTCCACTCGCTGAAGGTTTTCGCCAGCTCTTCGTTGTTCAGGTTCAGCGCGCTTTTCAGCAGGGAGTACGCCTCTGCGATCAGCTGCATGTCGCCATACTCGATGCCGTTGTGCACCATCTTCACGTAGTGGCCTGCGCCGTCCGGGCCGATGTAGGCCACGCACGCTTCGCCTTCTGCACGGGCCGCGATCTGCTCGAGGATCGGGGCCACCAGCTCATAGGCCTCTTTCTGGCCGCCAGGCATGATGGATGGGCCTTTCAGTGCGCCCTCTTCACCGCCGGAGACGCCGGTGCCGATGAAGTTGAAGCCCTGCTCGGAGAGTTCACGGTTACGGCGGATGGTATCTTTATAGAAGGTGTTGCCGCCATCGATCAGGATGTCACCTTTATCCAGGTGCGGCGTCAGGGAGGCGATGGTTTTGTCGGTGGCTTCGCCCGCTTTTACCATCAGCAGGATGCGGCGAGGCTTCTCCAGCGACTCAACAAACTCTTCAACCGTGTAGTGCGGCACCAGATTTTTGCCTGGGTTCTCAGCGATAACTTCGTCAGTCTTGTCGCCAGAACGGTTGAAGATAGAAACGGAATAACCACGGCTTTCGATGTTAAGCGCGAGGTTACGGCCCATGACCGCCATACCGACAACGCCGATCTGTTGTTTGGACATTAGCAACTCCTGTCTGAAATATACGATAGCCCGCAACTGCATAACCCTCTGTTATCAGGGGATTTAACGCGCCGGGCCTCACAGATGAACACCCGCATTGTACATGAGAAAAGGCGCCCGTGTACCTATCGCAGCCATTACATTCATCTTACAACGCCTGGCCGCGTGACACGTGCCTGCCCCCGCTCACCCTGCGGGCCTGCCGGATTACTTTACCGGTAACATTAAAAAAATACAGAGCAAAATGCGCCGGGATGCGGTTAATTTTAGCCGCTGGCGGCCAAAAGGGGCAGCCAGGCCGCACCCGGCGCGGCTATTTCGGATTCGGCAACTGGGCCAGACAGCGCTGATTAAGACTTTTACGCTGTTGGTCACTGAACCAGCCCCACTTATTGAAGTAGCGCACCGCCGACGTCATGTGGAACAGCAGGAAGCGGAAATCCCGGTAGGAGCGACGCTGCGACTCATGGATCACCACCGCCTCCGGGCAGTAGCTCACCAGATGCTGCGCCTGGCAGACGCGGCGCGAGAGATCCACATCCTCTAAATAGAGGAAGAAGCGGGTATCAAAGCCCACCACATCCGCCAGCGCACGGCGGCTGAGCAGCATAAAACAGCCGGAGAGCGAGGGCGCGAAGAACGCCTGACTGTAGTCAGCGTTGCGCAGTTCATACTCGGTATTGATATTGCTGGAGAAACGCGACACGAACCGCCGGATCAGCAGTTGGTAAGGTGATGGCAGCAGCTTGCAGCCATGTTGCAGGCTGCCATCCGGGTAGATCACTTTCGGGATCGACAGCCCGGTCTGGTGGCGCACGCTGAACGCGTACAGTTTGTCCACCTCACCGCGGTTGAACGCGATGTCCGGGTTGCAGATCAGGATAAACTCCGCCGCCTGCCGGTAGCGTTGCAGCACGGCATTGTGCCCGGCACCAAAGCCCCGGTTGACCGGCAGGGTGATGATCTCCAGCTTCTCATGGGTCAGGGTGGCCAGCCAGCCACAGCAGGCGCCATTATCCACGATAACGACTTTCGATATGCTCTCCTCGTAGAACAACGAGTGGAGCGTTTCCTCAACATCCTGATAGGTATGTTTATACAACACCAGAGAAGCAATTATTTTCACCAAGGACACCAAATTAAAGTCTGTTAAGCAGCACATACGTGAGCGTGGTCAGCATACCTATCGCCTGCTGATGGTACACACCCGCCTTACGGCACAGCCGCAGGCGGGCCAGCAGGCCACGCTGGCGGATCTGCCGGAACGCCGCCAGTTGGCTGGCGCTCTCTGCGGTCAGGTCATCTGCCACGCACATCAGTGCCTGATAGTTACGATCGTTCCAGCCTGCCGCCCGGCCAGCGTGCGCGGCCATAAAGTTGCGCAACCGGCGCAGGGGCGACATGCCATTGCCTATCTGGTTATTGCCATGCTGGCGATAGAGCACGGTCGGCGTCGGGTCGAACCGAACCACGCCACCGCAGCCGCTCACGATTTGGTACAGCGACCAGTCATGCACCACCAGCGGCGCGCCGTGCGCCTTTTGCAATAACGTCCTTGCCTTATGATTGAAGACCATGGTGTTGCCGCTGGCAATATTCTGTAGCAATGCATTGCCAAAACCGGGAGGTTTGCGGTAATCCGGTGAAAAACCAACCAGATTGCCGGCCTCATCCGTGAGCCGGGTACGCGAACAGTAGAGCGCCGGCACCGCCGGATCGACCTGCTCAAGCCAGGCCACCGCCCGGCTCAATTTGTCGTCAAGCCAGATGTCATCCTGATCGGCGAAGGCATAGTACTGCGCCTTAATGTCCGGATGGCTGATCAATGACATGAAGTTTTCACAAAAACCGCGTTGCGGCCCAGCCAGACAGCGCCCCGCCACACCCGGCTGGGCCAGAAACGCCTCAATCAGCGCTGGCGTGCCGTCGCTTGAGCCGTCATCTGACGCCCATAACGTCCAGTGTGGATAGGTTTGCGCGCGGAAAGAGTCCAGCTGCGCCGCCAAATGGGCCGCACCGTTGTAGCAGCCCATGAGGATGGCGACCTGCGCCGGAAGCGGGTCAGAATGTGGCGTGTTTGTGGGAAGCAGAGAATCCATCGCTTATGCCTCTGAGAACAGAGGAGGGCTTGCGCCCTCCCCGATCGTCTTTATTCACCGGATTCCCGGGGTGGGAATGACAGCGTAAAGTGATGGTTCATCAAATCCAGATTGGGGTTGAAGGCGGGATCACAATCCAGTTCATGCCTGTGGGCACTCTCCATATAGGCAATTTCACGCTTGAACCGCTCAATTTTTTCCGGTGCCAGATCGTTACCACGTGTGGCGGACTCATGGTGATAGAGTTCGGCAAACGGCGTCCACAGGTTGCGGTAGCCCGCATTGCGCACCCGGATGCAGAAGTCGACATCATTGAACGCCACCGTCAGGTTCTGCTCCTCCAGCCCATTGACCTGCTCATAGACTGACTTGCGGATCACCAAACAGGCTGCCGTAACGGCCGAGTAGTTCTGCACCAGCCAGGCGCGGCCAAAGTAGCCGGGGTTCTCACGGGTAATGCCCAAGTGGACATGCCCGGCCACCCCGCCCATCCCCAGTACCACGCCGGCATGTTGGATGGTGTCATTGGGGTACCACAGACGGGCGCCGACGGCACCAATTTCTGGGCGCAGGGCATGGCTGACCATCTCATCCAGCCAATCAGGAGAGATGACCTCAATATCATTGTTCAGCAGACAGATCAGCTCGCCGCGTGCCGCTTTAACCGCCTCATTGTTCAGCGCAGAGTAGTTGAAAGGACGATCGTCACGCAGCACCGTGACGTTGTCACGCTGATTCAACTCTGCAAAGTAGGCAACGGCCTCGGCATCATCACTGCCGTTATCCACCAGAATGATCTCGTAATCGGGATAGGTGGTTTTCTGGGTGATGCTGTCAATGCACTGCTGCACCAGATTTTTGCCGTTACGGGTAGGAATGACGATGGAAACCCGTGGCGGTACTGCTGGCAGGGCATACTTCACCCGCAACATGTTCATCCCCTCAACGGCCTCATCCACCTCGGCACGAATACCCTGCCTTTCCAGATGCTCCCGCACCACTTTCATTGCCGCCAGGAATGCATAGGGCTTCTCACCGCCGCTGGCTGCCGTACTGCCTGGAATGATCCGCCAGTGGTAGAGCACTTTCGGGATATGGCGCACCGTCTCATGCCCTGCCTCTTCGAGGCAGCGCAACGCCAGATCGTAATCCTGGCTACCTTCAACCCCCAGACGGAAGCCGCCCACCTTCTCAATCAGGCTGCGTTTATAGACGCCCAGATGCGAGAACATGTTCTGCGACAAGAAGAGATCCGGGTTCCAGTCGGGTTTGAAATAGGGGTGGCAACGCACGCCCTGTGGATCCATCTTATCTTCGTCACTGTAGAACATGCTCGCCTCGGGATGAGCCAGCACGGCTTTGGTGACTTCGAACAGGGCATGCGCCGGCAGCAGGTCGTCATGGTCAAGCAGGGCAATGTACTCCCCGGTCGCCAACGCCAGCGCACTGTTACTGGCGGCCGAAATGTGTCCGTTCTGCTCACGCAGACAGATTTTGATGCGCGGATCCTTGGCGGCATAGGATTTAAGCACCTGCTGCACTTCCGCATTGGGCGAGCAGTCATCGGCGATGCACAGTTCCCAGTGGGGGTAGACCTGATTCCGGACGGACTCGATCGCCTCGCTCAACAGTGCTACCGGCGGGTTATAGGCCGGCATTACCACGCTGATGACCGGGTAACGGTCAAAGTGCTCAATCTCCTGCAACGCCTGCTCACGCTGCGCCGGGCCAAAGGTGTCATATAGCCCGACCCACTCCTCATAATCAGAGCGGCGCTGTGCTGGCGTGATGATCGCCGCCTGATTCAATTTCCCACGCGCACGTGCGAGGATGCCGCCAACCCCTTCCCGGCGCAATGTGCGGTAGACGTAGTCGGCCAGAGGCTTCCAGCCGCCCATTTCGCGGGCATATTGCGGCGCATTTTTTGCCAGCCGCCCCACAGAGTGGAATTTGTGCACGGCAAAATGGGCGTATTTGCGCTTATCGGCTGGCATTCGGCGGCTAATCGCCCGCAGTGGTGCCGTTGCGCGCCAGCTGGCGGAGCGGTATACCCCTGCCAGATTTTGGTCCAGGTTGACCGCATGCTGGTTTAACTCAGCGAGATGATGGTGGAGATCATTGGCTTGCTGATTCAGGTGGGCAATTTGCAGATTGAGCGCGTCCACCTCCTCCTGCGAGTAGCTGATAGCGTCTCGGCCCTCATTCAACCGGGTGAGTTGCTGCTCAAGAAGCCGATTCTCCTTGATCAGCACATGCTGCACCTGCACCAACAACTCTTTCTCGTGGTTCAAGCTGGCGAGATCGTCCTGGCGGGCCGCCCGCTCCTCTTCAGCGGCAGCTTGTAAGAGCGTGATGTGATCGCCCACCTGACCAAGGTCAACGCGGATCCGCAGGCCAACGTGGCGCAGCTGTTCAGCAATCGGCTCAGGCTCTTTATTCTGGATGCGCGCCATAAAGGCGGCATCCTGCTGCAGATAGGTCATGCCATCCTGCTCATCGCACTCAAAGCCTACGGCCTGCATCAGGGCCAGCGTCAGCTCAAACACATTGTGGCTACACTCCGGCGGCAGGGAGGCCAGCGAGGTGATGCGGAACAGGGAGTGATAAAGGCCGCGGTACGCGATATAACCCAATGAAACCGTCTCTTCCGGCTCCCACTCCAGGTCGAAGTAAATAATCTCCCCTTCCGGGGTGCGCATGGCGTTGAAGGGCAAAGCATCCTGATACTCCGGTGGCAGCGCCAGCGCTTTGTCATACGCGCCTGCCGGGTGGCCGGCACGCGTCAGCAGGCTATCCAGCCAGCTAGTCGCCCACGCCTTCAGATCATCGAACGTCCAGCCGGTGCGGTTGACCTGTTGCAGCAACTCCAGCCACAGGGAGGCACCGTGAATAAAAGCGCTCTCCTCCGGCTGGTTATGGCAAATAAAGCTGGTCTCGCCAGCGGCCTCCACCATTGGGCCGGTGTAGACCTGTAGCCCGCCTTCGCCAGTATGATCAAAACGGGTAATTTTGTTGAAGGCCGGAATGCGGCCATCGGTAAAGTGGTAAGCCGCCGTCTGTGGGTGCAGCGAGGGCGCTTGCGGTTGCTTGCTGCACACCATCAGGAAGGAGTTGGCCAGATCGGGCGCGGCGCCATTCTCCCAGACACTTTTGGTCGCCTGTTCCAGTGAGAAGAGATAGAGCGGGATTTGTTGAGGATCCTGGTGTACGGACTCAATCACCAGCGGCGTCAGGGAGGTCGCGTATTGCTGCCATCCCAACGGAGTGACCATCGTCACTGGCAATTTGTAGTCCGGCAGCGGCAGGTACTCCTGTACCTCACCAAAGCCGCTGCGGGTCATCAGCGCCAGAAGATCCCGGCGACCGAGGGTGCTGACGCCATTTCCGTCATAGGCATTATTGATGCCAACCATCGGTTGCCCAAGGTGATCCTCATTGGCACCGGAAAAATACTTCAGGCCCAGCTTATTTTCGATGGCGACAAACAGACGCCCATCAGCGGTCAGGCGGCGCTGGCAATCTTCCAGCAAACGTTGCTGCCCGTTTGGCCCAAGGAACATATTGGCGTACTCCAGTACGCCCACCAGCAACACCGCATCAAACTCCCCTAAATCGGGCAGGGTATCGCTTGGCGCAGAGACAACCGTAACATTAGGTAAATCACGGGTGCGTTGACGGGCAATCTGCGCCCGGCGCAGGCTGCCCTCGACGGAGACCACCTCCGCACAGGACTCACCCAGAAAACGGCTAATGGCCCCGCAGCCGCAGCCAATTTCCAACACCCGCTTGCCGTTAAACCACTCTTTGAAGGGCAGCAGCAGGTTTGAGCGGCGCGAAATCAGGTGATAGGTGGAGGGCCAATCCTTCATCTTTTCACTCAACTCCAGTGAATAGACGCCCAAGTCGCTGGCTTGGGTCACCGCATCCAGAACGTAGTTCTCAATCGCATCGCCGTCGTTGTAACCAAAGGTCTGTTTTGTATCCTGGCACCATACACCGGTGGGTTCATTCAGAACAAAATCGTGCGCAGAGAGGCTGTGATGTGTGTCAATCTGTTTCAAATTTAATTCTCGCATTCAGATCAGCTAAACCGGTGAACGTCCCTACCGGCTGCACAGTAAGATGGATTGAGTCATAACGGCGGTCGTGCGGAATGATTTCACCGCTGGCGGAGCAGCTGGCGATCCCAACTGACACAAAGTAGTCCCCTTCATACAGGGTGACAGGCATCACCACCGTAACCAGGGTCTCAGCGCCGGGCTTACCTTCATTCAGCAGGTCAATATGTTGAATTTCAGAGTTGGTGTTATAGATAGTGACCCCCTCCTTGGTTTTGACGGCAAAGCCAAAGATTGGGCGCACCACCAGCGCATTGAAGCGTACCCGGAAGGTAAAACGGATTTCCTCACGCGGGGTCAGGCTGACTGGATAGGCCTCGCCCGCCTGCTCAAGATGGAAATCGACCAGCTCAGCCGCGCGGTCACCCCAGCGGTACTCCGCCGGATTGTAGTTCACCCGCTCATCATAGCTGCCTGCAACCAACGCTTTCAGCGGCAGGCGCGCTGGGGTTTTGCCCTCTTCTCGGGCCGAGCGTTCGGTCTCTCCGACCACCGCCTCCTCAATTAGCGCTGCCGCCTCTTCGCGCGCGCCCTTCTCTTTTTGCGGCTTACCAAACAGGATATCCAGGTAGCGGTTGACCACGTCACGCGGCTTGCCCTGCACCTGCACATGGCCGCCATCGAGCAGCAGCGCACTGTCACAGTGGGTGACAATCTGTTCAGTGGCATGTGAAACAAAAAGAATGGAGGTGCCCTGCTCTTTCAGCTTTTTCAGGCGCGCGAAACATTTCGCCTGAAATTTGGCATCGCCGACGGCCAGCGCCTCATCAACGATCAAAATTTCCGGGTCAATTTGCGCCTGCACCGCAAACGCCAGTCGCACCAGCATCCCGCTGGAGTAGGCGCGCACGGGCGAGTCGATAAAGTGGCCAATGTCGGCAAAGGCGAGGATGTCATCCAGTTTGGCGTCGGTCTCCTCGCGGCTCAGCCCCAACAGCGAGGCGTTCAGGTAGACGTTGTCCCGACCGCTGAAATCATTGTTAAACCCAGCCCCCAGCTCCAGCAGCGCCGCTACCCGGCCATTGACTTTGACATCACCGGCAGTGGGCGTCAGCGTACCCGCGATGATTTGCAGCAATGTCGATTTGCCTGAGCCATTGCGCCCGACAATTCCCATTGTCTGCCCACGCGGCAACTCCAGCGAGACATCGCGCAGCGCCCAGAAATCCTGATGATAGACTCGCGGCTGTCGGCCAAGACGTCGATCAAATTGTGGGACGATAAATTGTTGGAGCCGGCGAATGGGGCTCTCATACACCTGATAGCATTTGCTTATATTTTCAATGCGGATCGCATAATCATTAGAGGACATCTGCAAATCCCTTTCTCGTCTTTTGGAACCAGGCATATCCCAGCCACATCACCACCATCGCCACCAGGGTATAGGCTCCCAGGCCCGCAAAATCAGGCAATTTGCCCCAAATCAGCACCGCCCGCGCCTGCTCGATAATGAAGGTGAGCGGGTTGAGCAGGATCACTGGCTGCAACTCTTCTGGCAGAGCGGCAATCGGGAAAAACACGGTGGAGAGGTACATCATTACAATCATCAGCAACGAGACCGTCTGTCCGACATCGCGCACAAAGACCCCAAGCGAGGCGACAAACCACGCCAGCCCGAGCGTCATGAGCAGCAGCGGCAAAAACACCAGCGGCGCGAACAGCGCTGTCCAGTAGAGGTGGCCGTTGAAGATGAAAAAGGCCACCAGCAGTACCAGCAGACTGATCAGGCTGTGGAACAGCACTGAGCAGAGGGTGACGATGGGCAAAATCTCCAGCGGGAACACCACTTTCTTCACATAGTTGGCATTTTGGACAATCAGAAAGGGCGCGCGATTGAGCACTTCGGCGAACAGGCCGTGGGTGATTAATCCGACAAACAGAATGATGGCAAAATCCATTTTCGATTCACTGGCATCCGCCCCGGCCCAGCGAGCCTTGAAGACCACAGAGAAGACCAGCGTGTAGACCGCCAGCATAAAAATGGGGTTGATGAATGACCAGAGCAGGCCCATGACCGAGCCTTTGTAACGCCCGATCACATCCCGTTTGGCCATCTGATAAATGAGGTTCCGGTGTACCCAGGTGTTGGCTGCCAATGAGAGCAGCGAGGCGGGCTTGCGCGAATGTGGATTCATTACCTTTCTCTTACCTTGCTTCCTGTTGACGGCTCCCCGGCCAGGCCGGGAAGCACTCTCCTTACGTGGCGGCGCAGCTGGCTCCGTCAGGCATAGGGTGCGATGTCACGCAGCGCTGCCTGCCAGTCACTCGGGGCAATGCCGAACGCTGCCTCAATTTTGCGGCAATCCAGCCGGGAGTTGGCCGGGCGCCGGGCGGGCGTTGGATACTCTGCCGTAGTAATAGGACGAATATCCGGCAGACGGGCGACATAGCCGGCCTCAACGGCCTGCTCAATCACCGCGCGGGCGAAGTCAGCCCAGCAGGTGTAGGGGGCACCGCTGTAGTGGTAGATGCCCCAAGCGACATCCTGACCATCCGCCACCCGGCGGGCGAGGGTCAGCAGCGCCAGCGCGATGTCACCGGCATAGGTCGGGCTGCCGAACTGGTCACCCACCACAGAGAGTTGGTCACGATCCTTGGCCAGCCGGATCATGGTTTTGACAAAGTTGTGGCCGTGAGCGCCAAATACCCAGGCGGTGCGCAGGATGATGTGACGCGGGCAGGCGGCCGTTACCGCCTCTTCGCCCGCCAGTTTGCTGGCGCCGTAAATGCCGGTTGGGCCAGTCGGGTCATCCTCGCGGTAAGGCGCTGGCTTGTCGCCAGGAAAGACGTAGTCGGTGGAGATGTGCAGCAGTGCCGCACCACAGGCCTGCGCAGCGGCGGCCAGCGCGGCTGGGCCATCCCGGTTAATGGCATAGGCCAGTGCCGCTTCGCTCTCGGCACGATCAACGGCCGTGTAGGCCGCCGCGTTGATTATGACGTCAGGGTGGAACGCTGCCACCCGATGGCTGACCTGCGCGGCATCGGTGATGTCCAGCTGCTGGCGATCTACGGCCAGCACTTCCCACTCCGCCGGCGCGCGCTGCACCAGCTCTTTACCCACTTGTCCCGCACTGCCAACGATCATCAATTTCATAGTTATACTGGCTACCCTGAATAAAGATCGAACACCCGGCCTCCAGAAGGGAAAAAGCCCCGGGGTTCCTCCCGGGGCCTTGCTGCGAGGCGAGCCTGTTATCAAAAAAGCTCTGAGAACGCTTTGCCTTGCTGATCCTTGGCCGAGAGCTTCGGCTCGGCGACCGGCCATTCAATACCTATTTCCGGGTCGTTCCAGATGAGGCAACCCTCATTGGCCGGATCATAGTAATCGGTGCATTTGTACTCAAAATCGGCAAACTCTGAAATCACCACAAAGCCGTGCGCCAGACCCGGCGGTACCCACAGCTGGTTCTTGTTGGCCTCAGAGAGGGTTACGCCCACCCATTGGCGGAAGGTCGGGGAGTCCGGGCGGATATCCACCACCACATCAAACACCTCGCCGCGCACCACGCGTACCAGTTTTCCTTGCGGATGGGCCGTCTGAAAATGGAGGCCGCGCAGTACCCCCTGGCTCGACCGGGAGTGGTTGTCCTGCACAAACTCAAGGTCGATATCCAGCAACTGTTGATAACGATCTTTCTGGAAAGTTTCCAGGAAGAAGCCGCGCTGGTCGCCAAACACGGTTGGCTGTACCAGCTTCACACCTTTAACCCGGGTCTCAATCACATTCATTTCATTATTCACTCTTATACTGACGCACGTTGGGTGCTTCCAATATTTATGCCATTGGGAAAAGACTCTATCAAAAGCCAAATCATTATGCTTCTGATTGTTACGGAAATAATCCCAGTATGTTAGCACAGCTTAATTGTTGCGACAGAAAACCCACTGTGAAATTAGCCCCAACCTATTGCCAAGTCAGGCACCATGCTAGCAGCTTTCTTTTGCCCTCGCTTTTAATAGTACCGAGATGAATGCAAAAGAAAATAGCCAAGTGATGGTTAAATCCAGAACACAATAAATTTTAATCATTCAAATCAATAACTTAAAATGGTTACCCGATTTACTTTTGTAACTGCATTTAAGATAGCAGCCAAAGTACTTTGTCCTAATAGCAGAGTTTTAGTAATTCACCTTAAGAAAATTCTTAAAGAATACTGCCTCAGATAATTCCTCGCCTTATGTTTCCTCAATCAATATTCATGCCAACTTTCACTTGCGTAAGTATTGGTTTAAGATTTTGTGTTTTTACTGTAAAATCATGTGCGAATAATCCGAAAATTCAGTTTTTTTTAACAATGGGGAAGTTTTTGATTCCCTCTTATTTACTGTTCAGCATATCTTGCCAACAGTATAATTCAGCGGTTTTGTATCAGATTGGCAGTGGGCGCAAGGCAGCAGGCGGCGCGCCTCCCAAGGATACCCCTGAGAGACTCACGCTAGCGTGAGGATAAAAATTCCAGATATGAGTCTAATGTTATGAAAATTTTGGTTACGGGTGGTGCTGGTTTCATCGGTTCGGCGGTAGTGCGCCACATCATTAACCACACGGACGACAGTGTTCTGGTGGTAGACAGTCTCACCTATGCAGGGAATTTGGAGTCGCTGGCAGGGGTGGCCGAACATCCCCGTTATCGCTTTGCCCAGGTCAATATTTGCGATCGCACGGCGTTGGATACGCTGTTTGCGGAGTACCAGCCGGACGCCGTGATGCATCTGGCGGCAGAGAGCCACGTTGATCGCTCAATCGATGGGCCGGCGGCGTTTATCGAGACCAATATCATTGGTACTTACAGCCTGTTGGAGGCGGCACGCCACTACTGGGCGGCCCTGGAGCCAGCCCGCAAGGCGGCGTTCCGGCTGCACCACATCTCCACGGACGAGGTGTATGGCGACCTGCATGGCACCGATGACCTGTTCACCGAGACCACGCCGTATGCGCCGAGCAGCCCCTACTCTGCCTCCAAGGCCTCGAGCGACCATCTGGTACGCGCCTGGCAGCGTACCTATGGCTTGCCGACGCTGGTGACCAACTGCTCCAACAACTATGGCCCCTATCACTTCCCGGAGAAGTTGATCCCGCTGATTATCCTGAATGCGCTGGCCGGTAAGCCGCTGCCGGTGTATGGCAATGGCCAGCAGGTTCGTGACTGGCTGTATGTAGAGGATCACGCACGGGCGCTCTACAAAGTGGTTACCGAGGGCGAGATTGGCGAGACCTACAATATCGGCGGCCATAATGAGCGCAAAAACATTGATGTGGTGAAGACCATTTGCGGCATCCTGGACGAGCTAATCAGCGAAAAGCCCGCAGGCGTGGCCCATTTTGCCGACCTGATCACGTATGTGACAGACCGCCCCGGCCATGATATGCGTTATGCCATTGATGCCAGTAAGATCGAGCGCACCTTGGGCTGGAAACCGGAAGAGACCTTTGAAAGCGGTATCCTGAAAACCGTGCAGTGGTATCTGGACAATAAAGAGTGGTGGCAGCGCGTACAGGATGGTTCGTACGCCGGCCAACGATTGGGCCTGCAAAAATAACTCCCTGGAAGGTGTATTAATGAAAGGCATCGTTTTAGCGGGCGGCTCCGGCACCCGCCTTTATCCGATTACACGTGGCATCTCAAAACAGCTGCTTCCGATTTATGACAAGCCGATGATCTACTATCCGATCTCGGTGCTGATGCTGGCGGGTATCCGCGACATCCTGGTGATCTCCACCCCGGATGACCTGCCAGCCTTCAAACGCCTGCTGGGCGATGGCTCACAGTTTGGCGTCTCTTTCTCCTATGCAGAACAGCCGTCGCCAGACGGTTTGGCGCAAGCTTTCATCATTGGTGAGGAGTTCATCAATGGTGAACGCTGCGCGCTGGTGCTGGGTGACAACATCTACTTCGGTCAGGGGTTCGGCCAGAAGCTGGAGAGCGTGGCCGCACGCACACAGGGTGCCACCGTCTTCGGCTATCAGGTGATGGATCCCGAGCGCTTTGGCGTGGTGGAGTTTGATGACAAGTTCAACGCGCTCTCGATTGAAGAGAAGCCGGTGAAGCCGAAATCCCACTGGGCGGTGACTGGCCTCTACTTTTACGATGAGCATGTGGTGGAGATGGCGAAACAGGTCAAGCCCTCCCATCGCGGCGAGTTGGAGATCACCACGCTTAATGAGATGTACCTGCAACAGGGAAATCTGAAGGTCGAGCTGCTGGGACGTGGCTTTGCCTGGCTGGATACCGGCACCCATGACAGCATGGTGGAGGCGTCACAGTTCATCCACACCATTGAGAAGCGTCAGGGCTTCAAGGTGGCCTGTCTGGAGGAGATCGCTTTCCGCAAGGGCTGGCTGAGCGCGGGCCAGGTGGCGGAGCAGGCACAGCTGCTGGGCAAAACTTCCTATGGCCAGTACCTGAAAGGGTTGATCATGGAGTGATGCCGCATGGCGGCAAAAAAAAGCACAGCCAAGGCTGTGCTTTTTTATTGGCTCAGGAGGCCAGCGTCTGCTTCAGCCAGGCGCTGAACGCCTCGCCCTGCGTCGGGTGGCGCATCCCATATTCCACGAAGGCCTTCAGGTAGCCGAACTTGTCACCGCAGTCGTGGGAACGGCCCACAATGGAGTAAGCCTCCACCGGGTTGCTCTCCATCAGCATGGCAATGGCGTCGGTCAGCTGGATCTCATTGCCTGCACCGTACGGTGTGACCTGCAACAGCGGCCAGATCGCTTTGGAGAGCACATAGCGCCCCACCACCGCGAGGTTGGAGGGAGCCTGTTCGATCTCGGGCTTCTCGACGATGGCGTGCATTGGCGCGGTAGCGCCGCTGGCCGGCACCTGCCCGGCGCAATCGACGATGCCATATTTTGAGACATCCTGTTCCGGCACCGGCTCCACCATAATCTGGCTGGTCTGTGTCTCCTCAAAACGCGCCAGCATCGCGGCCAGGTTGTCCTGTTTCAGGTCACATGCCACATCGTCCATCAGCACGTCAGGCAGCAGCACGGCAAACGGCTCATCGCCAATCAGCGGGCGGGCGCACAGAATGGCGTGACCCAGCCCCTTGGAGTGGCCCTGACGTACGTTCATCACCGTCACCCCTTTCGGGCAGATGGACTGCACCTCCTCCAGCAACTGGCGCTTGACGCGGCTCTCCAGCATACTCTCCAGCTCAAAAGACGTATCGAAGTGGTTCTCGATGGCGTTTTTGGAGGAGTGGGTGACCAGAATGATCTCTTTGATGCCCGCGGCGGCGCACTCATTGACGATATACTGGATCAGGGGTTTATCCACGATTGGCAACATCTCTTTCGGGATGGCCTTGGTGGCGGGCAGCATACGGGTGCCAAGGCCAGCGACGGGGATAACGGCTTTCATCATGAAACTTGCCTCTTGGGTAACGATGGGACGGTGGGTGCGGGGCGCCGGCCGGGCTGGCGGCCCTTCACTGTTTTGCGAATAATCCGAATTTGCCAAGCAGTATACACACTGCCATCCGCTTGACCAGCCCCCCGCCCCTCACAATTATTGGCCGCTAACCCCCTGCCCTGTCAGCATAAATTGTCAGATAAAAAAAGGGCGCCCGCAGGCGCCCTTTGACTTTTCCAGCCCTTACTGGCTTTTGTAGCCATTCGGGTTTTTGCTCTGCCAGTTCCAGGTGTCACGCATCATGGCGTCGATGCCACGCGTCACTTCCCAGTCCAAATCCTGTTTTGCCAGACGGGCATCGGCCCAGAAGGCCGGCAGGTCGCCATCGCGGCGCGGTTTGATGGTGTAAGGCACGTTGCGGCCAGAGGCCTTCTCAAACGCCTGCACCATCTCCAGCACCGAATAACCGACGCCAGCGCCCAGGTTATAGGCCTTGTAGCCCTGCATTTTGGCCAAATGATCCATCGCCTTCAGGTGCCCTTCGGCCAGATCCACCACGTGGATGTAGTCACGCACGCCAGTGCCATCCTTGGTGTCGTAGTCGCCGCCAAAGATGCCGAGTGACTCGAGCTTGCCAATCGCCACCTGGGCAATGTAGGGCAGCAGGTTGTTCGGGATGCCATTCGGGTCTTCGCCAATCAGCCCCGACTCGTGGGCGCCAACCGGGTTGAAGTAACGCAGGGCAATAACACGCAGCTTCTCATCGGCTTTCGCGTAATCCTTCAGGATCTGCTCCACCATCAGTTTGGAGGTGCCATAGGGGCTGGTGGTGCCACCGATGGGCGTGGTCTCCACGTAGGGAACCGGCGCGTCCGTACCGTAAACGGTGGCGGAGGAGCTGAAGATGAAGTTGTAGACGCCAGCGTTGCGCATCTCTTCCAGCAGCACCACAGTGCCGCTGACGTTGTTCTCATAGTACTCCAGCGGCTTGCGGGTTGACTCCCCCACCGCCTTCAGCCCGGCGAAATGGATCACGGACTCAATCTGGTGCTCGGCAAAAATCGTTTGCAGGATTTGGCGATCCAGAATATCGCCCTGATAGAAGGTGGCGGCCTTGCCGGCCAGCTGCGCCACACGGTTCAGCGATTCAGCGGAGGCGTTGGAGAGGTTATCCAGCACCACCACGTCGTCACCACGTGACAACAGGCTGAGTACGGTGTGGGAACCGATATAACCGGCGCCGCCGGTAACGAGAATGGACATAATCACTCCTGATTGGCCCATGGGCCTGACTGGCGAAAAGTTGGATGGGTAACGTGTTGCAAATTCACTCTTTTTTCATCATACCCCACGCTACCCCAGACGTGTAGCGCTATGGCGCGCTTAACTACCAAGCAACTGTTTCGCCCGCCGCTGGGCAAATTTATAGACACGCAGGGCAAACAGGCTACGACCCGCCAGCTTGACCTGCGGCGTGCTGTTGCGCGCCAGCAGCGCCGAGAAGCGCTGGTCGCTCTCCGGCGACAGCACCACCCCCTCCTCCTTGGTAATGCGATAGATGGCGATGATGTTGTTCAGGATGCGATTGGCGAGGTTATTGATCACCCGGCTCTCTTGGGCGTTGGCTTTCAGCCCCTCAAGGCTATGGATGCTCTCGATATAGCCAATCACATTCTTTTCGCTGCGGTTGCTCTGCATGATGGATCCCATGCGCACCCGGCGGCGGAACAGTACCTCCGTGGAGGAGATCACCTGCTGGGCGGCGAAGAACAGACGTGGCGTGAACTCCTCATCCTCATGGATGATGGGTTTGAACCAGAGGTCATGGTCAACGATCAGGCCACGGCGAAACACATACAGCCAGGCATTGGGGTAGAAGGTGTTGTTCTCAGAGAGAATATTGAAGGCGCTGATACCATTCTCAAAGGTCTGGTTGAGCTGGCGATCGTACTGCGGCAGCATTTTGGCGGCCTCGGGATCCTCCGGCACCACATCCCAGAAGGAGGCGGCGGAAAAGCAGTAGATATCGAGCGCCGGATGCTGCTCCAGATAGTGGTAAAAGCTCTCCACCAGCGTGGGGACGGCCACATCATCCGAATCGAAATAGTAGATGTAGTCGCCGGTCACATGGCGGTTGCCTTCGTTGCGGGCCTCGCCAAGGCCCCGGTTCTCTGTATGCACGATGCGTACAAAGGGAATATGCCCGTACAACTGCTCCAGCATCTCGCCGGAGCCATCGGTGGAGCCATCATCAACAATCACCACTTCAGACGGCAGCACCGTCTGATTGAGGATTGAATCGATTGCGGTCTCCAGGTAATTCTTGACGTTGTATACCGGGATAACGACTGACAATCTAGGCATATGATAATTACTCGAATGGAATTAGATCACAATTAGGGACTTTATTCGTCCACGACTCGTAATAACCAGAGTTTTTACCATATGAATTATCCAGCACTTTGGTTTTTACGCCTAACAGTGCGCATAGAATATGCCCATGCATACGCGAGGTGACCACCTCACCGTAGGACAAGAACAGATCATTCACGCGGTCAACCAGCTTGTCAGTATACTTATACCACAGGTTAATGGTCGGGAAGAGATGGCCCGGCACCTTATTATTGATTCTCTCCCCCCGGCACATGGCGCGGAAGAACAGACGATCGTTGTCAGTACAGATATCTTCCCAGTCAACATAGTCGCTCTGGTAGTTATTTTCGTACGGGGATTTGGTGTTCCCTTCGATATCTTTGCGGATCATCATCATCTGCTCACGCTTGATATCTTCCGGCTTCTGCTGTGGCCAGATGTTCCACATGGCGTGGGCCATATCTGGGCACATGATCACTTTATCCGTAAAGTTCTCTTTAAACAGATTAAAGGAGTTAATATCACGGGCGAAGATAGTCAGGTTTTTATGCTGGCTGATGATCTCCGCAGATTTGCGCATATTCTCAAACGAGGTGAAGTGCGCGGTCTGCGGCAGCATCACCACTTTGTTGTTCGGGAAGCATCTTACCACGGTCTCACGCAGGATCTGATGGTGCAGGTAAAGGTCGCCGAAGTTGCCGCCGCCCTGCAAAACGATAATGGTATCCTGGTCGATTTTCCCGTGGTGTTTCTCCACAAATTCCCGGCTGCACTTGTCGGTATAACGCCCGACAACCTGATACTGGTTCTCTTTAAAGAATTGTTCCGTGCCTTTTAAAATAAGCAGATCGCCAACGTTCAGATGAAGCGGTACATCAAGAAAAAGAATCTTGCTGGATTTCGGCACCACATCAGTAATGACATTTAGATTGTTTTTTAGCACTTGCATATGATGCATACTATTTTACTCCTGTGGCAGATCTGGAAAATTTAGATTTTTTAAAAAGCTGCTGCTTTATTTCAAAAATGAGTTCGTTACGAGAGAAGCTCAACGTCACACCATAAACAATGACCCCAAAGGCAATCTTGCTGATCAACACAACAAAAACAGGGAAATTGGCAGGAATAATCAATCCAAGCGCGTACACCCCTACAAGCATGGGTATGGTTAATTTAACCGGCAACCAAATGCTATTAACGTACTCTTTGTAGCTTTTACCCAACACCGGTTTAATCAGTACAAAGTAACTCAGCAGCGTATTGAGCGTCTGCACGCAGAGGAAGCCAATCGCCACACCTAAACCGCCACCCCATTTAGCACCGAAATAGAGCGCCGGGGTAAACAGAAAGATTTTGAACACATTGAAATAGAAACTTAAGTTGATCCGCCCTTTCGCCATCAGCAACGAGCCAATCGGGTTACCAATGGAGCGGAGGATACCCACCACGCATAACACTTGCAGGATAGGGATAATGAAAATCCACTTCTCGCCAAAGGCAAACCGGACAAACTCATCGGAGACCATTGCCAGCCCCAGCAGCGCAGGGAAGTTCAGAATGCCCACCAGCGACAGCAACTTGTAAAAGTTCACCCGCAGCTTCTCTTGGTCATCCTGAATCTTGGCAAAGGCTGGAAAGAGCACGCGGGTAATGATCGGGTTCAGGCGGGTCGGTGGCATGACCGCCACGTTGTAGGCCAGGTTGTAGCCACCGGTCACCACTGCCCCCAGCGTACGTGCCAATACCGCGGTGGAAATATTGGTATTGATGAAGTTCACCAAGCTGTCTGCGGTCAAGAAGGCACCAAACTTGATGTTGTCCTTAACCGTAGGCAGGGAGAACTTAAAGCTTGGCCGGTAAATGTTACGTCCCAAGTAGGCAAATGAGAAAGTGCGTACGCAGGCATTAATCAGATAACCAACAATGGCTGCCATCGCAAAGGGGTAAAAGTGGGCCACGGTCAGGGTGCTGACAAAGCCGACCAGCGAACAGAAGGACTCCACCTTGCCAATGGTGTTGAACTCCAGCTCCTTCTGCATCAACGCGCGGAACTGCTGCCCATGAGGGATCACCAGGAAGGCCAGCGCCAGCACCTTGACCAGCGTTTCCAGTCCCGGTGAGTGCAGTGCGTCAGCAATGGTGCCACTGAGGCTGAAGGTCAGCACGCTGACGGTGATGCCGATGCACACGTTCAACCAATAGAGCGTGGTCAGCTGTATTTCGGTGATGTCCTTCTTCTGGATAATGGAGTTGGAGATGCCGAAGTCTGAAATGGTATCAGCCAACGCAATCACCACCATCGCGATGGTCAACAGCCCGAACTCATGGCTGTCAATCATGCGCGCCAGCAGGGTCATCTGTAAAAAACTCAGGCCAATGACGATAAATGTCGACATGGCGGACCATTTGGCCCCTTTCACGGTCTTCTCGCGTAAGCTCATAGTGTTGTTTCCGCTTGCCAAAAGGTCATAATGTTCCCATCCCTACAGGGCGCCGGGGGCTCTCCCACCCGCCGGTGCCGTGTTTGTTTGTTCGACCTGCAAGTCATTGCACGCAGGCGATCACTTCTCACCTCGCCAACCGGTTTTGCCATCCACGTTGACATAGCGGAATGGCTGGCCGGGCTGGATCTCGCCCAATACACTGGTGGTGGTGCCTGCGGGGAAGGTCATCTTCTGCGGATGTGCCCAATTGTTTACCTTCTCCGCCCTGACGCCCTGCGTAATGAACTCCGCGTCGCCCTGATAGCCAAAGCTGGCGCAGTTGAGATCGTAAAGCTCCACGCCGCTGCCGGAGGCCAGGTTAACGGTATTGATGTAGCCGCCATAGAATCTGGCCCGCGACCCTTCTGCCCCCTGCAACGCCTCAATGCGGCAGTCCCGGAACACCGTGACGGCAAATCCCGGCTTCGGCCTGCCAAGCGCCTTGATGGTGTTGATGTTGCAGCGGGACAGATGAATATCACCCTGATACTGCGCAGTGAAATTAATCAAACCGACATCAACTGAGCTCATGGTCACATTTTTTGCGTTAAAGCGTAATTCGAATTCCTCTGAAATTACGCAGTTACTGAACTGAATATCGGACGAGGCCACCACCCGGCGCGCCCGCAGATCGGAGATTGACAGCTTTTGCGCCGGATCGGAGAAGTACCACGCATCACAGGCCACCACGTCAAAGGTGGAGAGGTGGCCAAAGTTGGTACAGATAATGCCGCCGCGCGCATTCAGGGTGTTGACCGCGCCATAGTCCACATTCAGGTTGATGGAGAGCTTCTGGCTGGTGACCGGCTGGCCGTCAGGCGCGGTCTTGGTGGTGGCGGCATCCATCACCGCGTGGTTGATGATCGAGTTGCCCAGCAGGATATAGACGTTGCGGTAATTAAGGTTGGACGGCAGCTTGCTGTTGTCGTCATTGGTCAGGATATAGGTGCGCTCAGCGTGGATATTGTCAATCACGTCGCGCAGCACGTCGATATGCAGTGAGTAGTGGTAGGCCTGTTCACTCTGGATGCTGACGATGTGCGAGGCGTTGTGGGTGTCACCGTTGCTGCCCAGCTTGATCTGCGGGGTGACGATGTTGCCGCACAACTCCGCCGAGAGGCGCTGGGTGGTGGAGTCCCACACCGAATCCTGGTAGATGCCGATGCCGTTGAAGTTCTCGGCGCGCACATGGCCGATGTTCAGCCAGCTCCCCTTCATGTAGATACCGTTCAGCTTCTGGCTGCGGCTGGTGGCGCGGGCCATCAAAATCCCCTCCAGCGAGATGCTGCCGCAACGGCCACGGCCCGCCTTCTGGTTAGGCTTGCCGAGCTGGATGGCCCAGTCACCGCGGAACCGCTCGGCATCGACGATGAAGCGGCCGGTGCTGTCGCTGATGATCTTGGCGACGTCGGTCAGGTCGATGGTGCTGCTGATGCGCCACGGCCCGTTGTTAAAGTTGACCACCCCACCCCGGCAGGCCTTGATGTAGCGGCGCATATTCTCGGTGACATCCTCCTTGCCGCCGGGCATACAGCCAAAGTGGCTGGGCAGCAGCTGGTCGGTGATGCGCTTCCAGCGCTTGCCGCCCTGCGTGACAATCACGCTGCCGCCATCATCCACGGACTGGGTGTCGGCGGCGTCATACCAGAACTCCCCGCCACCGATTGCGCCGTTGGCGATATCTGACCAGCCGGGATGGTAGCTGGCGACATCAATTTTCTGGCCGATGATGGTTGGCTCAATGGTGCGCAGCATCGGGATGTTGGAGCAGCGGCCAATCGCCTTCAGGCCATCGCTGGCGCGCATCAGGCGGCGCAGCTCCGGGCCGGTCATGTCGTTGCCGGTCGGGGCCGGGAGGGCGGGCGCAGCCGGTGCCGCCTGGGATTTTTCAAGGCTGAGTAATGCGACCAGAGGTGTTCCCACCAGCACTTTGGTCAGTGCCGAGCGGCGGGAGGTATTAATGGTATTTTTGGTTTTGTCCGTCAAATTTTTAAGCAGTCGCATCAGAACCTCATGTCAGAAACCTGGAAACAGAGCGCAGAAAAAGACAGGCCCGCCGATTGCCACGGCAGCCCATGTAGCCTGTCATACGGAAAAGGAGATAAAGGGGCAAAGAACAGGCCGCCTGTGGGCGGCCTGTGGCATTGCGAAGATCGGGAGATCAGGCGTTGGCTTGCTGTTGAAACTCAGCCAGCCACTGTTTGAACTCTGCGCCCTGTTTGTCATGGCGCAGGCCATAGGTGACGTAGGCCTGCATGTAACCCAGCTTTTCGCCGCAGTTAAAGGCAGTGCCCTTCAGTGCCAGCGCATTGACCGGGCTGTGGTTTTTCAGCGCGTCAATGGCATCGGTCAGCTGGATACGACCCCAGGCACCCGGCTCGGTCTTCTCCAGGTAGGGCCAGATGTCCGCCGAGAGCACGTAGCGCCCCACCGCCGCCAGGTTGGAGTCGAGGCCGTCGGTGTTCTCCGGCTTCTCCACCATCTTGGTGATGCGGCTGGACTCGCCCGGCTGCAGCGACGGGTTTTCGCAGCTGATAACCGAGTAGTTCGGCAGTTCGTCGGCGGACAGGGGCTGGACCAGCACCTGGCTTTCGCCGCTCTCTTCAAAACGGCGCACCATCTCCGCCAGGTTGTCGTGGCGGTAGTCGGCTTGCTGGTTGTCCACCAGCACATCCGGCAGCATCACCACGAACGGCGACCCGCCCACCAGCGGCTTGGCGCACAGCACCGCATGGCCGAGGCCGCGCGGCTGGCCCTGGCGGATGTGCATGATGGTCACACCCTTCGGGCAGATGGATTGCACCTCTTCCAGCAGGGAGCGCTTGACGCGCGCCTCCAGCATGGCTTCCAGCTCAAACGAGGTATCAAAGTGGTTCTCCACCGCATTCTTGGAGGAGTGGGTAACCAGAATGATGTCCTTGATGCCCGCCGCCACACACTCATTGATGATGTGCTGGATAATTGGCTTATCGACAATCGGCAGCATCTCTTTCGGGATCGCCTTGGTCGCGGGCAGCATACGCATACCCAGTCCCGCCACCGGGATCACCGCTTTCAACGTCGTCATAGAAGTCCTCACTCGCACTCGGTTTGAAGAGAATCAGGCTATCAGGCGTTAGCCAGCGTTTTCAGCCACTCAGCGAACTTTTTGCCTTCGGTGTCATGGCGCACGCCATAGGTGACAAAGGCTTTCATGTAGCCCAGCTTGTCGCCGCAGTCGTGGGACTTGCCGCTCATGTGGAAGGCTTCCACCGGCTGCTGCTTCATCAGCAGGGCGATGGCGTCGGTCAGCTGGATCTCATCACCGGCACCCGGCGGGGTCTTCTCCAGGATCGGCCAGATATCTTTCGACAGCACATAGCGGCCCACCACTGCCAGGTTGGACGGGGCGTCCTCTTGCGCTGGCTTCTCAACCACGGCGGTCATCACGGTGCTTTCGCCGGGCGCGATGTCGACGCCGTTGCAGTCCGCCACGCCATACTTGGAGACATCTTTCTCCGGCACCGGCTCCACCATGATTTGGCTGTGGCCGGTCTCTTCAAAGCGCTTGACCATTGCTGCCAGGTTTTCGCGGCGCAGGTCGGCGGTGGAGTCATCCAGCAGCACGTCCGGCAGCAGCACGATGAACGGCGAGTCGCCGACCATCGGCTGGGCGCACAGCACCGCGTGGCCCAGGCCCTTGGCCTGACCCTGACGCACCTGCATGATGGTGACGTCTGGCGGGCAGATGCCCTGTACTTCCTTCAGCAGCTGGCGCTTAACGCGGGACTCCAGCACGGCTTCCAGTTCGAAAGAGGTGTCGAAGTGGTTCTCAATGGCATTTTTGGAGGAGTGGCTCACCAGCACGATCTCCTTGATCCCTGCGGCGACGCACTCATTCACGATATATTGGATCAGGGGCTTGTCGACCACCGGCAGCATCTCTTTTGGGATCGCCTTGGTGGCAGGCAACATACGTGTCCCCAGCCCAGCTACAGGTATTACCGCTTTCAAATTCGCCATAGGTTTTTCTTCCCTTTCGTATAGGTATTCACTGTTGGTTATATGTTGACGATCATTAAGAATAGTTGATTTCTTAATATGCACCATCGCGCTTAAGCACCACATTTACCGTCTTGAACAGAATGGCAATATCGTTCCACAGGGACCAGTTCTTCACGTACCACGCATCAAAATAGACGCGGGTGTCATAATCGACATCGTTACGGCCACTGACCTGCCACAGGCCGGTCATGCCCGGTTTCGCCATCAGGTAGTAGTCCACCTCACCGGCGTAGCGCTCCAGCTCTTTCTCGATAATCGGGCGCGGGCCAACCAGACTCATCTCGCCACGGAACACGTTCCACAGCTGCGGCAGCTCATCCAGGCTAGTACGGCGGATGAATTTGCCCACCTTGGTGATGCGCGGGTCGTTCTTCAGCTTGAAGTCCTTGTCCCACTCGGCACGCGCCTCTGCATCGGTCTCCAGCAGGTGCTGCAATACCTCTTGCGAATTGGTAACCATCGAGCGGAACTTCAGGCACTTGAACTTCTTGCCGTCGAGGCCGACGCGCTCATGGCCGTAGATCGACGGGCCGCCATCTTTCGACACCAGGTACATCAGGATGAACAGCACCGGCGCCAGCAGCAGCATAATCACCAGCGAGCCGAAGATGTCGAAGGCACGCTTGATCATACGTGAGGTGCGCTTCGCCAAATTGTTGCTGACCCGCAAAATCATCACTTCATGGCTGAAGATGAATGACATGTCGGTGCCGTAAAGCGGTACGCCACGCAGTGTCGGGATCACGGAGACCGAACGGCAGTGGTGTTTCGCCAGGTTCTTCAGCCAGTAGTCGCGTAGCGAATGCTCCTCGAACTCTACCGCCACGATGAACTGGGTATCCTCGGTGTTGGTCAGATCCCACAGCGTGCGCTCGTCCTGAATCACCGGCTTGCCAAACAGCTCCGTCTCATCGCACGGGGTTACGGCATAGAAGGCCACCACGTCAAAGCCCAGCACCTCTTCGCTCTGCAGGGCCACAAAGGCCTCACGGGCGTTTTTCTGGTTGCCGATGATCACCGTCTGCTTGCGCCAGTAACCCATCTTGTTCAGCAGGCGCTTCACGATGGAGCGCGCCAGCGGCACGGTGATCAGGATAGTGACCCAAGTCAGCAGCCAGAAGTAACGGGACAATTCCCATTTTGAGAAACCGGCCGTCGCCAGCGCGATGATGGCGAAAATCAGCAGCGTGCGCAGTGTCTCTTTCAGTTCAAACCAAAACGGCTTGCGGTATGTGTAGTGGCGCAAACGCACCCAGAACCAAACAACGGCCAGCAGGGAGAGCAGCAGATGCGCAAAGTAGAATGACGTCATTTCATGGCGCGGAATGTACTGGTAAACGTCATCCGTCATGTGACGCAGTACCGCAATGGAGAAGTAGAGCGATAGGTTGAAGAACAGAAAGTCGGATATTGCCAGTGACAGCTTAACGAAAAAGCCACTCAAATTAACATTATAAACGCGCATAGTTGACTCTTCTTATATATTCATACTTGCCTGGGCGGGTATGACCGGGCGGCAGCGATACCGCCCGGCCACGCCAAGTAAATCAATCCCGTAACAGTGTTAAAATCTCTTCGGTTTTGGCGTTCATCAGCGCGGTATTCTGGCGAGACTCGACGTTCAGGCGAACCACCGGCTCGGTGTTGGAGCTACGCAGGTTGAAGCGCCACTCGGCGAACTCCAGGCTGATGCCGTCGGTCTGATCGATGTTCAGCGCTTCAGGCGCGAAGTGATCGTAGACGCGGGCAATCGCCTCTTTCGGGTTGGCAATCACGCTGTTGATCTCGCCGGAGGCCGGGTAGGCTTCCATGCGGTCAGAGACCAGCTCGCCCAGGGATTTGTTCTTCAGGCAGAGCAGCTCGGCCACCAGCAACCACGGGATCATGCCGCTGTCGCAGTAGGCGAAGTCACGGAAGTAGTGGTGCGCGCTCATCTCGCCGCCGTAGATGGCGTCCTCTTTGCGCATGCGCTCCTTGATGAAGGCATGGCCAGTCTTGGACATCACCGGCTCGCCACCCGCCTGGGTCACGATGTCGATGGTGTTCCAGCTCAGGCGCGGGTCATGGATGATCTTGGCGCCCGGTTGCTTCTCGAGGAACGCCTGTGCCAGCAGGCCAACGATGTAGTAGCCCTCGATGAAGCGGCCCTTCTCGTCGAACAGGAAGCAGCGGTCGAAGTCACCGTCAAAGGCGATGCCCATGTCGGCGTTGTGCTCCAGCACCGCGGCGGTGGTGTCGGCGCGGCACTCTGGCAGCAGCGGGTTAGGGATACCGTTCGGGAAGTTGCCGTCCGGCTGGTGGTGCACCTTGATGAACTCTACCGGCACGCCCTGCGCCTTGAAGCGCGCCTCGATGGCGTCTACCACGTGGCCAGCCGCGCCGTTGCCGGAGTTCAGCACCAGCTTCAGCGGGGTGGTGAAGTTTTTCAGGTTCACGTAGCCCAGCAGGTGGTCGGTGTACTCTTCCAACATGGAGATCTGCTTGTAGCTGCCGCGCTTGGCCGGGTCGACCGGCGCGAAGTCATTGGCTTCTGCCAGACGCTGCACGTCGCGCAGGCCGGTGTCGCCGCTGATCGGCTTGGCGTTTTCACGCACCAGCTTCATGCCGTTGTAGTTCATCGGGTTGTGGCTGGCGGTGACTTCAATGCCGCCATCAATACCGAGGTGGAAGGTGGCGAAGTAGATCTCTTCGGTGCCGCTCAGGCCGATATCGATCACATGGGTGCCAGCATCCTGCAGCCCCTTGGCCAGCGCCAGTTTCAGTCCTTCGCTGGTCAGGCGCACGTCGCCGCCGACCACGATGGTTTCCGGCTTCAGGTACTCCCCATAGGCACGCCCGATGCGATAAGCAATATCCTCGTTGAGCTCTTCACCCAACTGGCCGCGAATATCGTAGGCTTTAAAGCATGACAATGAAGTAGGCATAGACATTTCCTTGAGCATAATATCCCACACCAACGTGCCGGCAGGCGGCACGCCCTGGTGAATAGTAAAAGTATTTAAACGTTACACGCGGCCATAGTTATCCTGGAAACGGACGATATCATCCTCTTCCAGGTAAGAACCGGAGCGAACTTCAATCAAATCCAGCGCAATCTTGCCGGGGTTTTCCAGCGAGTGGGTCTCACCCAGCGGAATGTAGATGGATTCATTTTCCGTCAGGATGAACTGCTCTTCGCCCTTGGTGACCTTGGCCGTGCCAGCCACAATGACCCAGTGCTCGGCGCGGTGGTGGTGCATCTGCAGCGATAGCTTCTCGCCCGGCTTCACGGTGATGCGTTTCACCTGATAGCGCGCACCGGCGTCGATGGAGTCATACTTGCCCCACGGACGGTAGACTTCACGGTGGATATGGTGCTCCTGGCGGCCGGAAGATTTGATCTTCTCAACGATCTTCTTCACATCCTGCACCTGATTGACGTCCGCGATCAGCACCGCATCCTTGGTCTGCACTACCACCAAGTTCTGCACGCCAACGGTGGTCACCAGACTCGACTCCGCGAACACATAGTTGTCCTGCGAGTTGTGGCTGATGACATCGCCCTGATGCACGTTGCCAAGCTCGTCCTTGTCACTGATCTCCCACAGGGAGGACCAGGAGCCGACGTCGCTCCAGCCAGCATCCATCGGCACCACGATGGCGTCCTGGGTCTTCTCCATCACCGCATAGTCGATGGACTCATCCGGGCAGCGCAGGAAGGCGTCCACATCCACGCGCACAAAGTCCAGATCCGGGTCAATAGTACCGACCGCCTCGGCACAGGCACTGCCGATGTCGGCGCGGAACTTGTTCAGCTCCTCCAGATAGCGGCTGGCGCGGAACAGGAACATGCCGCTGTTCCAGTAGTAGTGGCCGCTCTCCAGATAGCTCTGGGCAGTCGCCAGATCCGGCTTCTCGCGGAACTCGGCGACGCGGAACGCCACCTCATCCGGCGCGTTGACCGGGTTGTCGAGGGCGACGGTCTCGCCGCGCTTGATGTAGCCATAGCCCGTCTCCGGGCCGGTCGGCACGATGCCGAAGGTCACCAGCTTGCCCTCCTGGGCGTAGGGGATGGCGTCGGTCACGGCGCGCTGGAAGGCGGCCACATCCTTGATCACGTGGTCAGCGGCCAGCACCAGCATCAGCGGGTCTTCATCCGCACCCTCGGCCTGATCCACGGTCAGGGCCGCCAGCGCGATGGCCGGGGCGGTGTTGCGGCCTGCCGGCTCCAGAATGATGTTTTTGGTCAGCTTGCCCATTTCGCGCAGCTGCTCGGCCACGATAAAGCGGTGTACTTCATTGCAGATCACCACCGGGTTCTGGCAGCTCAGGCCATCCAGACGCTTCAGGGTGGACTGCAACATGGTTTCGTTGCCGTTCAGGTTCAGGAACTGCTTCGGGTACAGGATGCGGGATAAGGGCCACAAACGGCTGCCGGAGCCGCCTGCCATGATCACCGGATAGAGTTTGGTCGAGCTCATGTGTTTCCCCTTACGCCTAGTAAATGATCTTTTTGGATTCGTTGAACACTTGCCATTTGGCATCCACGTACTGCTGCATCTCTTCGCGGAACCGCGCCTCCGAGAACTTGGTGGCATTGAAGCGGCAATCCTGCGCCAGAATGTCATCGCGGTTCTGCTCGAAGCGGTTGACGGCAGCCACCAGACTCGGCACGGTCTGCTCGTCAAAGAACAGGCCGGTCGGGCGCGCCACGCCGAGCGGGCGCACGGTCTCCAGCGCCCCACCCTTGCCGAAGGCGATGACCGGCGTACCACAGGCCTGTGCCTCCACCGGGGAGATACCGAAGTCCTCTTCCGCGGCGAACACGAAGGCTTTCGCGCGGCGCATGTAGTCCTGCAGGGTGGCGTCATCCTGGAAGCCCAGGATCTCGATGTTCGGTTTCGCCAGGCGTTTCACCTTCTCCATCTCGCTGCCGTCGCCGATCACCACCAGCTTCTTGTCTGGCATGTTGGCGAAGGCTTCCACAATCAGGTCCATCCGCTTGTAGGGCACCATGCGGGAGGCGGTGAAGTAGAACTCTTCTTTGTTCTCGTTGAGCGAGAAGCGGTCAACGTTAACCGGCGGATAGATCACATCCGCCTTGCGGCCATAGACCTTATGGATGCGACGGGCAATGAATTGCGAGTTGCCGATAAAGTGGTCTACGCCCTTGGCGGTGCGGTAGTCCCACAGGCGCATCTTGTGCAGCAGGTACTTGGCCAGCGAGCCTTTCATGCCTTTGTCCAGACCGGCGCCGCGCAGGTACTGGTGTTGCAAGTCCCAGGCGTAGCGGATCGGCGAGTGCACATAGCTGATGTGCAGCTGGTCCGGGCCGGTCAGCACCCCTTTAGCCACCGCGTGGGAGCTGGAGATCACCACGTCATGGCCGGAGACATCCAGTTGCTCAATCGCCAGCGGCAGCAGCGGCAGGTAGTTCTGATACTTCTTCTTCACCCGCGGCAGGTTCTGCGCGAAGGTGGTGGTGGCACGCTTGTTGCCGATCTTCTGGCGATCCTGGTCAGAGAGGAAGTCGATCACCGAGTAGAGATCGGCCTCCGGGTAGACTTTTACCAGTTCGCTCAGCACCTTCTCAGCGCCGGCGTAGGTGACCAGCCAGTCGGTCACAAAACCCACGCTATAGTTATTTTCCATGGTGTTCCTCAGCAATCACTTCATTCAGGGCGTTCCGCACCTTCTCTGCGGTCTTGGCCCAGGAGAACTTCTTCGCCTGAATGAATCCTTTCGCAATCAATTTTTCCCGCAGCGCCTCATTGAAGTAGAGCTGGTTGATGGCGGTGGCGATGTCGTCCACATCCAGCGGATTCACCAGAATCGCCGCGTCACCGGCCACTTCCGGCAATGACGTGGTATTGGAGGTAATCACTGGCGTTCCGCAGGCCATGGCCTCAATCACCGGCAAACCAAAACCTTCATACAGCGAGGCGAATAACAGCCCGCTGGCGCTCTTATACAATGAGGGCAGATCTTCTAAGGCCACAAAATGGGTAAAGTGCACCCGGTCCGCGACCTGCAATTTTTCCATTAATGTGGTCAGCTCTTCGCTTGGCTTACCCGTAAATACCAGCTTCACATCCGGTGGTAAATTCGCCTTGGCGAAGGCCTCCAGGGTGCGCAGCTCATTCTTGTGAGCCTTGCGATTACTGACACATAAGAAATATTTGAAGTCCACATTATAAGGCTTTACGTGAACATTAAAACTTTCTGAGACGCCATTACCGACATTAACGACCTTATTAGGATTAATACCAGACCACTCAACAATGCGTCGCTTGGAAAATTCTGAAACGGTCAGAATTTTCTTGGCTTTCCGGCAGCCATTCCGGATCACCACGTCATAAAACAAGCGTTTGAACTTGCTGGAGTTTTCCGGGCGATCCAAGTGGTTCAAATCGTGTACGGTAAACACGTAAGGTATTTTCGAAAACAGCGGCGGGATATATCCCGGAAAAAAGATCACATCGCCGCGTTTCGACAGGCTCGCCATGGCAGTTTTAATCGTATCGCCAGGTGAAACCGGCTTACCGGTGAAATTTGCATCTTCGTACTTATTTATTCGGTTGATCTCGTTCGCGAAAGTACCAATGCCGCCGGAACCGTCCCATCGGTTGTCGTAAATAATCCTACTCATCAGTCATCTCTCTACGATAGACACAATAAAACCCGAGGTATAACCACGGATACACCATATACAACTGCGCACCCAACAAGAATGGCAATACGAAAAGGATGAAAAAGACCATGCCCATTTCGTTAAATCGGAAATAACGGATGGTGGCAATTAAAAACAGGATTACGCCTATTGCGCCATTTTCAATTAATAGGTTGAAGAACCCACCCAGACCGGTTAAATCCCAGCCCGGTACAATCGGGAAGGGGCCACGGTATTCTGAGTTGTTGCGCACCAGTGAGTAGGTGCCCAGCCCTACCCCGATAAAGGGGTTGTCGGCGATGATGCGTGGGCCGATAAAGGTGGCGGCGATGCGCCCCATCACCAGCGACGGGTCATTGCCGCGCTGCTCCAGCACCTGATGCAGGTTGCTCAGGTCATCCACATAGTTTTCGGCCACCTTGTACATCACGCCGCCGCCGAGCAGCACGCCCACCAGCACCAGGGTGGAGAAGCGGAATACCCTTTTGGGCGTCAGGAAGCTGCGCAGGAACGGGTAACGGAACGCCAGTGCCAGGAAGACAAACACCGCCGCGCCCACGATCCCGGCCTTCGACTGCGAGGCCAGCAGCGCCACGCCGAACAGCGCCAGCATCAGTTTGCGCTTGAAGAACATCAGCTCCAGCAGCAGCAGGGTACTGATGTAGAGGCCGTAGGGGCCGCCCTCCACGTAGAAGCCACGCAGGCGGTGGGTGGAGCCGTAGGAGACCAGCCGCGTGCCAATGGCGGTATCCACCATAAACAGCGCAAAGATCCCCAGACAGATAATGGCGTTGTACTTCAAGAACTTGTTGACGATGTCGTGGAAGCTCAGCCCATTGTTGCGGTAGAAGTTGAACGGCAGGCAGGCGACCACCAGACAGAGCACCAGCTCCACGAAGCGCACCAGCGAGATCACATACTTGCTTTTCAGCCCACCGTAGTTGGAGAAGTAGACGTCGCCCATCGCGCCCTTCAGCAGCGACAGCAGCATCAGCACCACAAACACCACCAGGAAAATCAGCAGCTTGGTTTCAATACGGCGAACAAAGAACGGAAACAGCGACAGTGCCATCAACTCCCACACCTTGACCGGCCCGAGCGCGACGTCCGTCAGCTGACAGGCGACGGCGGTCAGGAAGATCAGGATGCTGGACATTGACAGGCCGCGGCTGTTATCCAGGCTGATGGCCCGGGAGCTACTCATCATCATAAGCGTTCTTCTTTTATTGGAGTATTAAGTGGCGTCGCGCCAGCGGCCGGGCGACTGGCCGGGCGGGCCTCCGCCTGCGTGGCGCTGATGCCGTGCTGCTCGCGCAGGTAGTCGGCAATCTTGCCGGCGAGCGCGGCCGACTCATCCAGCGGGCCATCGACGTCATAGATGGCGTGCGCGTCCAGATAGTCCTTCATGCCGTCACGGCGTGAGGCGATGATCGGGATATGGCGCTTTTGCGCCTCCAGCATCACCAGCGGCACGCCCTCATATTTCGAGGGGATGACGATGAAATCGACGTCGTAGGCATATTCCCAGATGGGGTTGACCCAGCCGAGGAAGGTGACCTTGATCGAAGCTGGCAGTGTGGCCGCCTGCGCCTTGAGCGCCGCCAGATCCGGGCCATCCCCCGCCACCACCACCTCAATGGCGATCGGCAGGCCAGCCAGACGCTTCAGCGCCTCCATCAGCACATCCTGCCCCTTCTGGCGGAAGCTGACGCGGCCCGGCATCAGGATGCGCAGCGTGTCGGCGCGTGGCGTGAAGTGGTAGCCCACCCCACGGATCTCGGCCACCGGCGGCGGCGCGACAAAGTTCGGCAACACCCGCACGCGCGCCTTGGGGTTCCAGCGGCGCAGGTCGTCAGCGAAGCACTCGGAGATGGTGATGTAGCGGGTGCAGCGGCGGTAGGCCACCGCGCCCAGCGCGTCCTTGATGCCGGCCAGTTTGGCGTGCATCTTGCGGAAGCTGTGTGCATAGGGGATATAGGAGATCACATCCAGCTTCTGCTGCGCCGCCATGTTGACGAACACCGAGCCAAGCTCGATATCGCCCTGGATCAGCACAATGTCATCAAAGCGCGCCGCCAGATCCTTCAGCAGGCGCGCCGCACGGGCGCGCAGCGCCAGGTTGAAGAAGGCGTGCAGGATCTCCAGCTTCTGGTGGCGCACATCATGCGGCTGCCAGGCGATGCCCGCCTGATCGAGGGTTGCCATCAGCTTCTGGTTGTCATCCGGCACCATGCAGCACAGCTGCAGCCCCTTGCGCTGAAGTTTTTTAATATGCTCGACAGCCATAAGTTCATGGCCACCCACGATGGCGGCAGTGAAGACTATCGCAATGTGTCGATCTTTAAGCATAGGCATAGGGCATACGGCTCTGTGAGTTGTCGGAAAAGGGAATCAGTGGTGGATCTGGCGCTGGCTGACTACTTTTGCTGGCACGCCAGCCACGATGCTGTAGTCAGGCACGCTCTTGGTCACGATGGCACCCGAGGCGATCACGCAGCCATTGCCCACCTGGACGCCCGGCAGGATCACGGCGCCAGCGCCGATCCAGACGTCATCACCAATGGTGACGGAGGTTTTCACGTTGTCCCACAGGGCATCTTTCATGAATTCCGTGGTATTGATTTCATGATTACTGGCGATCATGCTCACATATTGGGAAATAATGCATTTCTTGCCGATAACTATTTCCCCGCCCGATGCCCGGATGTTGTTATATTCGTTAATGGCAGTGTCCGCGCCAATTTCAATACGGCTCTGGACACCCGGCTTGGCCATCTCATCGGAACAGGTAATCACGCTCCCTTTCCCGATAGAGACGCCGGGATGGAGGATCACCTCATTTTTATCCTGCTTGAACACCGAGGCGGTTTTATCAATACGCACCCGGTTGGCGCGCATTTTTGCCCGGAATCCCACATGGGAGAGATAATTCAGTGCATCCTTCACCATCAGAAGGACGAAATAGATCGCACGGCTCATTATTATTCCTTGCTCAAGCGCGTTTGGGTTACATCAATATTTTGCGTGCCTGGTACTTAATCACGTTGACCACGTTACCGGGGTAGCACACCTGCACCATGTCCTGGATGGAGAGCTTCTCGTCGCGCGCCATCTTGTAGTTGAACAGCAGGTTCTTGCGGTGCGCCGGTTTCAGCAATTTGCGGTGCTTGGTTACGAACTGGTTGTAGCCAATCTCCAGCTTGTTGCTCTTGGTGATGCGGCCAAACTCATGCTCCAGGTGCTGGATGTAGGTCGCCTCGCCGATGTTATAGCCCTCGCCGTAGCGGGCGCTCAGGCGAACCCAGGTGTCATAGTCCTGCCAGGCCTTGAAGCTCTCGTCGAAACCGCCAATCGCACGCAGGTAGTCGGTTTTGGTGAAGATTTGGCTGCCGACAATGTTCTGGTAGAGCAGCGCGTCAAGCTGGATATGGGTGACTTTATTGAAGCCCACCTTCTGGTGCTTGCCGAAATTAAAGATGATGCCTGAACTCAAATAAGGGTATTTGTGGCGGTTGAAGAATTTAACGAATTTCTCAATGCGCTCTGGCAGGAATTCATCATCATCATCCAGCCCGGTAATATATTCACCGGTGGCCGCGTTAATGCCCAAATTACGTGCCGCACAGGCGCCTTTCGGCGTCTCATTTTTCAGATAACGGATATTGTCATGCTTTTGCTGATAACGCTCGACCAGTTGCTGGGTATCATCTGATGAGCCATCATCGCATACCAATATTTCAATATTTTTATAGGTCTGGTTAATAACCGATTTAATTGCCCGCTCTAACAGTGACGACCGGTTATGGGTCGGAATATACACCGATACGCGTTTTTCGTTCATAGTTTCACTCTCTGCGGTTAGTGAGTCCGGATATTGACTGACCAGTAAATTGCCTGACTGCCTTCCGGCGGCGGAAGGTGAAAGTGTGGGTGCAGCGAGCCAGCAGCAGGCCAGCCCCGTCGGGGGCCGGCCAGAGAGGGGGGTGCCCCCTCCCCTTACTGTTTGGCTGATTTGTACTCGTACTCGTAGTAGCCGTAAGCGCCGTAGTAGTTGCTCGCTTTCTTGATGACGGAGTTGAGGATAACGCCCTTGATCTCAATGCCGTTCTGGTCGAAGCGGTTGATACTCACCTCGATCTCTTTCAGGGTATTGACACCGTAGCGCGCCACCATCAGCGCCGTACCGGCCTTGCGGCCCACGATGGCTGCATCGGTCACCGCCAGGATTGGCGGGGTATCGACCAGCACCATGTCATAGTGCTGGCTGGCCCACGCCAACAGCTCGTCAAAGCGCTCGTTCATCAGCAGCTCGGACGGGTTCGGCGGCACCTTACCGCGGGTGATCACGTCGAAGTTGGCGACGCCACTGCTCTTCACCGCGTTCGCCACGCTGCTCTGACCAGAGAGGATGTCAGAGAGGCCCAGCGTATTCGGGATGCCCAGCAGATCGTGGGTGTAGCCCTTACGCATATCGCCATCGATCACCAGCACGCGCTTGTTGGTCTGCGCAATCACCACCGCCAGGTTGGTACAGACGAAGGTCTTACCAATCGACGGGCTGGCACCGGAGATCATCAGGATATTGTTTTTCGCTTCCAGCATCGCGAAGTGCAGGCTGGTACGCAGGCTGCGCACGGCCTCCACTGCCAAGTCGGTCGGGTTGCCCACTGCCAGCACACCCTGCGCCTGCTCTTTGCGTTTCGTGCCTTTCTGCGCGAACAGCTCGCGGTCTTTCTTCTGCTGCCACTCAGAGAGCGGGATGCTGGCGTAGACGTTGATGCCCGCCTCTTCCAGCACCTGCGGGTTCTCAATGCCGCGGTACAGCATGATCTTCACCACAATCCAGAAGATGGAGACAATCAGGCCCAGCATGATGGCAATGATGATGACCAGGATCTTCTGCGGCTTCACGGTGCCCGGCTGGGTCAGCGCGTTGTCCACCACCCGTACGTTGCCCACGGTGCTGGCCTTGGTGATGCTCAGCTCCTGCTGCTTGTTCAGCAGCTGCATGTAGACTTCCTGACCAGCCTGTACATCACGGGTCAGACGCAGGATCTCCTGCTGGGTCTCCGGCATGGAGCTGACACGTTTGTTCAGGTTGTTCTTCTCATTCTCCAGCGTCTGGCGCTTCTCCAGCAGGGTGCGGTAAGCCGGGTGAGACTTGGTGTAGAGCTTGGAGATCTCTGCCTCACGGAAGGTCAGCTCGTTGAGCTGGCTCTCCAGGCCAACCATCTGGTCCAGCAGCGATTTGGTCTCGAGGGACATGTCCACGGACTCATTCTGCTGGCGGTAGCGGTTCAGCTTGTCTTCGGCGATATCCAGCTTGCTGCGTACCTGCGGCAGTTGCACACGCAGGAACTCCAGGCTCTTCTCAGCCTCGGCGGACTTGCGCTCTACGTTCTGCATCAGGTAGTTGTTGGCGATGCTGGCCAGCGTCTTCTGGATCAGGTCCGGGTCTTCGCCGGTCAGCGAGAGGGTCAGCACGCCAGTGTCACGGCCCGCGTCCTCGATCAGCAACTGCCCTTGGATCTGCTTGATGGCAAAGATCTCAGGACGCTTGATGATGTCAAACACCGTGCCCTCTTCCGCCTTCACATCGCTAACCAGCAGGGAGATATCCCCTTTGGTGGCCAGCTGGCCCACTTCGCCCTTCAGCAGCTCCTGACCATCCTGGCTCAGCACATAGTGCTTGCCATCGACGATCTCCAGCGACATCGGCTTGTTCATCAGTTTGGTCGGCACATTGAAGCGCGACACGGCGATCTCTGCCGGGTCCTGGCCGCTGATACGCGCCCAGCCCTTGCCGAACACCGGGAAGTGGTGCTCCTGCACCTGGGTGTCCAGGTTCAGGTCAGCCACGGTCTTGCCCAGCACCATACGGGACTGGATCAGCTGGATCTCTGCGTCAGAACCCAAACGGGCGCTCGGCATGAGGCTGTCCATATTGTCGATGATGGCGTTGCCGACCGAAGACTCCACCTGCACCATCGCGTCTGCCTTATAAATCGGCGTCGCGAACAGGGTGTAGATGATGCCGATCACGGCAAACAGGGAGGTGATCCCGATGATCAGCCAGCGGTGATCCAGCAGGGTTCCGAGGAGTCTGCCCAGATCGATCTCGTCATTGCCGCCCACGTGGCTTGATTGAACTCTATTTTTCTCAGACATCTTTTTCCCTGATTAGCTAGTAAGTGCTTTTGCCCATTTCTGAGCCGCATCATCAAGTAAACGGTATACGGACTCGAAGGCCTCGCGACTCTTCCGATAGGGATCGGGAATATCACGTTGCTGATCCCAGTGCCCGAACAGCATCGTTTTACCCCGGACTTCCGGCGCCAGATTGGTCACCGCATCGATATGGCGTCGCTCCATGACCAGGATCAGGTCAAACTCCCTGCACATGGCGGCGGTAAGTTGCCGGGCGCTGTGCCCCTCGAGGCGTAATCCGTGTTCCTCCGCCACCTGGCTTGCCTGCTCATCGGCAGGTTTCCCCACCAGGGCGGACAGGCCGGCCGATTGGATGATCGTGTTATCGGTGTATTTACGCAGTAACCGCTCCCCGGTTGGGGAGCGGCAAATGTTGCCGACGCAAACCACCAGAATCGAATTAAACATGGTGGCTTAGAAGCTCCTGAAGTCCTGTACCGTTTCGGTCACGTAACGGATGCTGTTGATGGTCGGCAGCAACTGGCTGATCAGACGGTTCCAACGCACGACTGGCGCCGCGGTCACGTAGACGATGTCATACGGCTGCAACTGGAACTCGGTGCCCAGCACCAGGCTGGAGGCATCCTGGGTATTGAGCTGGTAGATGTTCGCCAGCTTGCTGCCCTCTTTGCCCTTCAGCGGACGGATCACGAAGATGCCGGTGGAGTTGGCGGCGGTCTGGTCTACGCCCTGGGCATTGCCCAGCGCCTCGGCCAGCGTCATGCCACTGCGGTCCATCTTCAGGGTGGACTGACGCGTCACTTCACCCATCACGAACACTTTCAGGTCATCGTTACGCGGCACAAACAGGATGTCGCCCGGATAGAGCAGACGGTTCTGGCCGAGGTTGCCTTCCTGCATCAAGGATTGCAGGGAGATGTGCTCCTCGCGGCCATTGTGCGTCAGCACTACGTTGCGCCAGTCGGCGTCGGTGGTCAGGCCACCGGCGGCGTTGATGGCGTCCAGAATGGTCAGCGGCACGTTGGTGATCGGCTGCTGGCCGGAGGTGCCCACTTCACCGGAGACATAGACCTTCTGCGAGCGGAAGGAGGCGATGCTCACGTCCACCTGCGGGCTTTCAATAAATTGCGCCAGACGGCCGGCGATCTCGTCACGGATCTGCGTGACGGTACGGCCCAGCACACGGACGCGGCCAATATAGGGATAGAAGATGGTGCCATCGGCGTGCACCCAGTTACCGGTATCGCTGGCGCTACGGTAAGTACCGGCTGGCGTGGTCAGCTCCGGGTGGTCCCAGACGATGATGTTCAGCACATCGCCCACGCCCACGCGGTACTGGTAATTGGCCAACTCATTTTGCAGCGCCGGGTTTTGCTGTGCGACCAGCGGGCGGACACGCATTTGCTCCACCAATTTCGGCGTGAGCGGATAGACATTAACCAATTTGTCGATGTCGTAATCGGCGTCGTCCTGTTTAACTACCATTTTCCCACTGGTCGAAAGATTCTGACCAGGAATGACGGCACAGCCACTGATCAGGGTGATCGATACCAAAAGCGGTATCAGTTTTAATTTTCTATTAGCCATTGCATTATCATCACTGTCGCTGATTTTCTGAAAAGGACGTATTCCGCCGTCCCTGATAAAGTCACTGCTCAACCTTTCAAAGCCCCAAGCGTGTAGTAGAAGCATCTGGTCACTGGCGTCTCGTAATAGCGGCTGGTTCCTTAACAAAATGAGTGAGCTTGATGCGTACTATAACGATCTTTATCAAACATTCATCTGTTGAATGCTCTTAGTTAACCGATTTCATATAAATTGCTTATCAATTTCACCTGAATTCACTTCTGCTCTTTCCGGCTCACCGCCATTACTTCATTGGCAGCGCCCGCAGGCCGCTTTCATTCCTGGCGGAGGGCATCATGGCGTAAGTTAAAGAAATTGACGTTAGGAATGGTCTATATCTTGTTCCGCTGCGAATATTTCGCAGCGGAACTGTTGACCTCCCCTTTACCCGGACACGCTACCGCCCTTGGCTTGCAGCTACCAATGCACTGTACGGAGAAAACGTCAACAACCTCACGCCCTTACGCCGGCAGACGCGGCTTCAGGCTGGGCAAAGCCCGGTACGCAAATGATAGGCTTGTCACATAACTGACAATTTATCGCCACCATTTAGGCATTGGGTTGAACGTGATATATAAATTGTGTCTAAGATTCTTATACTATTGCTCAGGTGTTACAAGCCTGTTGTAGGCCTTTGCTATTCTTTTAGGAATAAGACTACCCCCCCTATTTCCCGCCGCTTTTCGATGTCGCAAAATTGAACGACAGCCGCCTGAATAGTAAGCTCTTTCAGATTTAACTGAGGTGAGGATGCTTTATTAGCCAGAATTTCAAGTGGGATTGAGAAAAATTCGTATAATTCGGACTAATCATATTGCTCATTATTTCCCGACGAATGGCGCATGGTATCAGAATGGATACAGTGAATTTAGGAATTTCCTCATATATATTTCCACTTTTACCCTCTTGATTAACTGATTAATGTCATTTAATTGCGGCAATTTTTAAATATTAATCGCAGCCGACCCCGCTGGCCGGGGGAGGTGGATTTAAAGTTGAATTTTCAGCGCCCGGCTTACATTATGGCGGGCGCGGGGTGTCCCGTATGACATTGAGGCTGTAGACGTGATGGAATGGATCGCCGATCCGACAATTTGGGCCGGGCTGGCAACCCTGGTGGTACTGGAGATTGTGCTCGGTATCGATAACCTTATCTTCATCGCCATTCTGGCGGAGAAGGTACCGCGCAAACAGCGCGACCGTGCGCGCGTAACGGGCCTGATGCTGGCGCTGATCATGCGCCTGCTGCTGCTGGCCTCTATCTCCTGGCTCTCGACCCTGACCCAGCCGATGTTCACCCTGATGGCGCACCCGTTCAGCGGGCGTGACCTGATTATGCTGGTGGGCGGCGTGTTCCTGCTGTTCAAGGCCACAGTGGAGCTGAACGAGCAGCTGGAGGCGAAAGACCATCACGATGAGGGGCCGCGCAAGGCCGCCCGCTTCTGGCCGGTGGTGGCGCAGATTGTGGTGCTGGATGCCGTCTTCTCGCTCGACTCGGTGATCACCGCCGTCGGCATGGTGGATCACCTGCCGGTGATGATGCTGGCGGTCTGTATCGCCATTGGCCTGATGCTGCTTGCCAGCAAGCCGTTGACCCGCTTCGTCAACGCCCACCCCACCATCGTCATCCTGTGCCTCAGCTTCCTGCTGATGATTGGCTTTAGCCTGATTGCTGACGGCTTTGGCTACCACATCCCGAAAGGCTACCTCTATGCGGCGATTGGCTTCTCGGTGATGATTGAGGCGCTCAACCAGCTGGCGCAGTTCAACCGGCGGCGTTTCCTCTCCTCCCACCGCTCTTTGCGCGAGCGCACCGCCGAAACGGTGCTGCGTATGCTCAGTGGCCGACATGAGGAGACCGATCTCGACAACCACAGCGCCAACATGGTGGCTGACAGCGGCGGCGGAGAGGTGTTTAACGAGCAGGAGCGGCGCATGATTGAGCGCGTGCTGGGCCTCGGCCAGCGCAGCGTCAGCAGCATCATGACCTCACGCCATGACGTGGAGTGTCTGGAGCTGAACGATCCGCCTGAGGCGCTGGCGGCGCAGCTGGCGCGCAACCAGCACACGCGGCTGGTGGTGACGGAGGACAACGCGACGGATGAGCCGCTGGGGGTGGTGCATACCATCGACCTGTTGCGGCAGCTGCTGGCGCAGCAGGCGCTGGATGTGCGGGCGGTGGTGCGCCAGCCGCTGATCTTCCCGGAGCAGTTGACGTTGCTGATGGCGCTGGAGCAGTTCCGTCAGGCGCAGACCCACTTTGCCTTCGTGGTGGATGAGTTTGGCTCGGTCGAGGGGGTCGTGACCCTCACGGACGTGATGGAGACCATTGCCGGTAACCTGCCGGTGGCTGGAGAGGAGAATGACCCGCGCCACGATATCCAGCAGACCGATGAGCGCACCTGGATCGCCAATGGCTACATCCCGCTGGAGGATCTGGCGCTCTACATCCCGGTGCCGGCGGATGAGAAGCGGGAGTACCACACGCTGGCCGGTTTGCTGATGGAGTATGCGCAGGCGATCCCCACGCAGGGGGCGGCCTACCAGATTGGCGACTACCTGTTTGAAGCGTTGGAGGTCAACAGCCACCGCATCACGCGGGTGAAGATCACCGCGCCGGTGCAGCCGGTGGAAGAGGATTACGAAGTGTAGCCGCAAGCGGCAGGAAGAGAGGCGGGGCCGGGTCAACCGGCCCCGCCTTTTTTATGGCTGTTTCACCAAGGGCGGCAGCGGTTTGTTCAGGCCGGGGTACTGGAACAGCGCCCTGCCCGGCCCGCGGTTGATCACCCGCCAGATGCCAAGGGAGATAAACACGCAGAGCGACACGCCCACCAGCGGGAAGGTCAGCATCCAGATGGCCGAGAAGATGCCGTTGGCAAACAGGTGGTAGTGCACCAGCGTCCCCACCACACAGACGGCGATGGCCTCGGTGATGATCTTATGGATAACATAGACCTGGAGGGTATTCTTGCCCAGCCAATTGAGGCTGTCCGGGTTCATGCGGCGGTTCACCTGCTGGCAGATGACAATGCAGAGCACAATGGCGATGGCACAGTGGAAAATGCTTTTGTTCATGCCAAACCAGCCGTGCAGCAGGGCGAACGGCAGCGCCAGCATAATCGCCAGCAGAATGTTACGGCGCATCCGCAGTGCCTCAACAATCTGCTTGCCGTAGAAGCAGCCGGTGCAGAAGTAGATGGCGTTCTGCGCCACGCTATTCGGCCCCCAGCCCGGCAGCAGGCCGCGGGCGGCGATGTAGTTCGCCAGCACCGCCAGCAGCAGCAACGGCACGACATTGTTTTTGAACAGCTTGCAGGCCACAAAGTAGATCGCCAGCGCGTAGAGATACCAGGCGTTGGACATCGCCGTCAGCACAAACATCAGGAACTCATTGAACGAGTTGGCGTAGACCGCGCCCACCATGTTACGCACTTCCCACTGGTCAATGGAGAGGTGTTGGTTGATGAAGGTGACGAATGCCCACTGAATCACGCACCAGAGCAGGTAGACATACACCATGTTCACCACGCGCTTGGTGAACACCTGCCGCCAGGCTTTGTTGATGACAGAGTTGGTGGCCAACAGGCCAGAGATAAAGAAGAAGGAGGGCATCCGCAGCGGGGTGAGGTACGCATTCAGCGTCAGCCACCACTGTCCGAGGATGCTCTCCTCACCAATGATCTTCAACGAAGGAATGAAACTGGTCAGCATTAAGTGGTGCAAGATAACTAGCAGGATACACGCGCCTTTCAGCGTATTAATCCACTGTATTTCGCGATCGTTTCCACTCATAACATCTCCCGGTATCAGGCCGCGCCGCGGGTCGTTGACGCAGTAATGCAGGATAGGACTGCCAGATGACAGGCGTAATAAATCCCGAAAATAATATTGCTGGCGTCAAAAAGATGTCGAGTGAAATAGGGGAACCTTCCCATGAGATTACAAATTTTTCACTTTTAACAGCAGAGGATTCTGAAACCCGCCTCTGCTACGAATTGGCGGGTTATTGGTTTTTAATGTGGTGAAACTAACAATTCAGTAGTGATAATCACTATCATTAGTCCAACCATCACCGGCACGGCAGTGCGTTTCACCAGCTCGAAAGGTGAAATTTTAGCCATTCCCGCCACCGCCACGATGACCCCGGAAACCGGCGATAACGTGCGCCCCAGGTTGGAAGCCTGCAACATCGGGATCACCAGATAGGCGGGCCGGATGCCCATTTGCGCCGCCAGCGGCGGGATCAGCTCCACGAAGGCATAAAAGGGCGCGTTGCCAGAACCGGTGGTAATGGCGGCCAGCATGGTGATGGTCACCAGCACCAGCAGCATCACCAGCGCGCCGCCGCCCGCCCCCTGCGCCAGGTCAATCAGCGCGCGGATAAAGCCGAGTGCCCCCAGTCCCTGGGCGAATACGCCCGCCGCCACCAGCAGAATCACCACGCTGGCGAAGGCATCCGCCATGCCGCGGTAGGCCACCTCCAGCCCGCGGAACACGCTGCGGGCGTCACGGCTGCGGAGAAACTCCAACAGCGCCGTCAGCGCCAGACAGATCACCAACAGGGTGATGATGTGCAGCGACGGCCCCCACTTGCCATCAAACACCAGCACGCCAACGATGGGCAAAAAGGGCAGCAGCGCATAACCGCGTGGCGCGGCGGTAGCTGGCGCGGCATCGGGTGCCGCCGGAGCGGCCGTTTCCGCTGGCGCGCGGCGATCGAGGAAGCGTTGCCAGAAGTAGTGCGCCAGCGCCATGCCCGCAATAGCGGCCGCTGAAATGGGCAGCGTGGTGCGGAAGGCGAAGGTCACCAGCGGCATCTCTGCCGCATTGGCGGCCAGCACCACGTCACCGGAGGTGGGAGAGAGGATGATGGCAGCCGGCGAGGCGCAGATGGCAGCGGCGGCCCCGCGGCTGATGCCGACATTGACCATCAGCGGGAACAGCGTTGCCATCAGCAGCACCCCCAGCCCGGTGGCGGAGGAGACAGCCAGCGACATCAGGCAGGCCACCAGATAGGCGGCCACCATCAGCAGGTAGGGGGAGTTGATGCGGCGCAGCGGCCGCGACGCCAAACTGACCACCTGATCATTGGCGCCGATGTGGGTCATGTAGGCGGCAAAACCACACAAAATCATGATCATCATGCCGAGGTCGCCACCTCGGCTCATCAGCAGGCTTTTGACATACTCGGCGATGTCCGCGGCCGCCCAGCCAGTGCCGGGGGTGCCCGTCGGCAGCACCCCCTTCCCCAGCGCGGCACTGATGGCCAGCAGTGCCACACCGCCGGCCATCAGCACACCGCTGGCCGGGTACCCTTTGATAATGTAGCGGCCGACGATCACGGTCACGGCCAGTCCGATTCCCAGCTCCAGCATACAGGCTCCTCCTGTGATTAGGGTTGCGCACAGGCGCCATGCCTGTGGGTTCATCAGCCGCGACTGTGCCGAAAATCGGCCAGTGCGATACTGATTCCCGTCAAAGCAGGAGAGGATGAAGTAGGCAAAAAAGAGAAACGCCGCCGGGGGAACCGGCGGCGTGTCAGGAAGGGATCGGTACGCGGGGGATCAGTTGTGTTTCAGCAACTTGTTTAACGGCTGGTCAGCGCTGTTACGGTTCTTCTCCACCCACTCTTTCAGCGCGCGCTTCGCCTCTTGCTGGAGCTGTTTGCGCAGCACCTCATCCACCTTGAGCTGGTAGTTGAGCTGTGCCCACGGCCCATAGATGCGCAGCGGCACGGCGGTGCGGCCCAGCGCCTCAATCAGCTTGCTGTCGCCGCGCCAGCCACCGGTGACACGGGTGGAGAGCGCCACGTCGCACTGCTCATCCGGCAGGCTGAGGGTACCGGCGCCAGTGATGGTCAGCAGCGGCGAGACCGCCTCCAGGTTGCTGAGGGCAATGACGCCCTCTTTCAGATCGCCGTGGGCGCTCAACCGATCGACCTCGGTATAGCGCTCGTAGCGATCCTGCCCCTGTACTCCACCGTTGTTGCGCGCCACCGCCTGCTGGATCAGCTGCTGGATATTCAGCCCTTGCAGGCGCGCGCCCTCCATCGACATCTCCGCCTGCCCCTGCCAGCGGCGGTTGACGTCATCTGCCGTCAGCCCCTCGCCCGCGAGGTTGCCCGTCAGGGAGAAGCGGCCGCTCAGCGCCTGTGGCAGGCCAGCGGCGCGCAGCAGCGGCGTCAACTCCACCTGATGCAACACCGGTGCCAGCGCCAGCCGCACCCGATCGCCGGTGGCGTCCAGCGTGCCGGGCAAGGAGAAGGTACCCTGCCCCAGCGCACCGGAGAGGGTACGCAGCGCCATCTGCCCACGCTGGTTGTCCGCCTGCAAATTGAATTGCTGCACCTGCAAACCACGCCAGGTGAGGTTGGCGGCCTGCAAACCAATCTGCGCGTCGAAGTCCGCCAGCGCCGCCAGCTCATTGGTCTCCAGATGCGGCACACGGGCAATCACGGGCGTGGAGGTGACGGTCTGGCCGCGCTGGGCCGAGCCATCGTCGCCCGCCTGCCAGCCGCTGAGGGCATCCAGGTTTAGGCGATCGGCGGTCAACGCCACCTGATAACGGGGCGTTTCATCCAGCTGGGCGCTGATCTCGCCGCGCAACTGGCTCTCATTGGCCGACAGCGACAGTTCACGCAGGCTCAGGGAGGCGGGCGACTGCTGGTAGCTGGCCTGCACGCTGCCCTGCCCCTTGATGCCGCCGGGCGGGATGCCCGCGCCCTCCAACTGGTAATCAAAACGTGCAATCTGCCCGCTGATGGCCTGCGGGAAGCGGGAGAGATCCGCCTGTCCGGCGAGGGAGAAGGCCAGATCACGCTGGTCGCGGTTGATACGGCTGGAGAGGGTAATCTCCGCCTGACGGTGATCCTGCTGGGTCAGGGAGAGGTTGATGTCACGCACATTGATCTGGCTATTGTCGGCGCGCTGCCAGACCAGCAGGCTATCGGCCACCTGCAACCTGTCAATGTCAAACTGCCAGTGGGCGTTGTCGCCCACCTCCGCTGGCTGGCCAGCCGGGGCTACCGGCGCATCCTGCTGGCGGGCCTCGCTCTCCGGCGTCAGGCGGATGACGGCGTTCTTCAGCATCACCTGCTTCACCGCCAGCTGGTGGGAGAGCAGCGGCCACAGCTTCACGTCAAGGCGCATGTTCTCCGCCGTGACCACCGCCGCCTGCGCGCCCGGCGCCGTCAGCGTCATTGGCCCGGCGATGATGCTGAGCTGCGGCCAGACATGCCAGCGCAGATCGCCCTCCAGCGCGAGCTGGTAGCCGCTGCGCTGCTCCACCTGCCGCGCCATGTATTGACGGAAATCGTTCGGGTTCACCAGCAGCACCAGGGCGGTCATCCCTGCCACCAGCACCAACAACAGAATAGCCAACGTGGTCAGTAGTCTTCTCATGCCTTCCTCATCGTGAAGCCGCCCGCCGTCGTGAGGGCTAATCCTTGTCGATACGGCTGGCGACAGCGCCCTGCTGGTCGCGGTACTTGGCATCCTCGCGACGGTTGTAAGGTCGCGCGGCGGGGCCGGACAGCGGTTCAAAGCTGAGCGCGCCGATCATCATGCCGGGACGCAGCGCCAGGGGCAGCTTACCTGAATTATAGAACTCTAGTACAATCCGCCCCTGCCAGCCCGGATCGATGCGGTGCGCGGTCACGTGCACCATCAGGCCCAGACGCGCCAGCGAAGAGCGGCCATCCAGCCAGCCCACCAGATCCGCTGGCAGCGTCACGGACTCCAGCGTCACCGCCAGCGCCAGCTCGCCGGGGTGCAGGAAGAAGGCCTCCCCTTCCGGCAGCACGATCTCATCGCTCATCACGCGATCCAGCGCGGCGCTCACCTCATGCTTCGGGCCGCTCAGGTCGATGTAGGGCGCGGTGTGGCCGCGGAACACGCGGAACTGGTTGCCGAGGCGCACATCCACGGTGGCCCCGCTGATGCGCTCTACCGGCGGGCGCGGCGTAATGGCCAGCCGCCCCTCGTCCATCCAGGCTTCAATATCTCGATCGCAGAGTCTCATGGGTCTCTCCCTTGGCGTCACGACGCTTATTCAAAAAATTGGCTGATTTTCGCTTTCAGGATGTCGATGGCGATGCGGTTCTTGCCGCCGCGCGGCACGATGATGTCAGCATACTGTTTGGAAGGCTCAATGAACTGCATGAACATCGGGCGCACCGTGCTTTGGTACTGCTGCATCACGGAGTCCAGCGAGCGGCCGCGCTCGTTGATATCGCGCTTCATGCGGCGCAGCAGGCAGATATCCAGCGGGGTATCAACGAAGATGGAGAAGTTCATCTCCTGACGCAGGCGGATGTCGGTCAGCAGCAGGATGCCCTCGACAATGATCACCTTCTTCGGCTTCAGGTGGATGGTCTCCGGCTTGCGGGTGTTCTCGACGTAGCTGTAGAGCGGCAGCTCAATCGGCTTGCCAGCCTTCAGCATCTGGAGGTGCTGGAACAGCAGGTTATGGTCCATCGCGCCTGGGTGGTCATAGTTGATCGCCCGGCGCTCTTCCATCGTCAGGTGGCTCTGGTCTTTATAGTAACTGTCCTCAGGGATGACGCCGATGTGCTCGTCGCCCACCTGGTCGCGCAGTTCGCGATAGAGGGTGCTGGCGATAAGACTTTTACCTGAGGCGGAAGCGCCGGCGATACCGATAATGACGCATTGGTGGGGCTTGTCAGTCATAGCTATTTTAAAGACCTGATTCATTGTGGGAAAGGCGCGCCCCGGCCGGGACGCTGATCGCGGCAATTATAGGGAGTTACGGGGTGGGTTGCCAGCATAAAGGGCGCGGCCTTGCGGTGCTGGAAGGCAGATCGCAACTTAGTGGCGCGGCATGGCCACTTTTAAGAACAATCATACTACTGATTATTGAACCTCTTACGTTAACATACGGTAAATTGCCCGCCGCAGGCCCGCTCTCCGCACTGGCGCGCCCGCCGCATCCGGCACCACCACTTTTCGGGATACAAGACTGCATGAACTGGCACTGGTTAACTTATTTCGGCGACAGCATGTTGCTGCTGCCCTGCGCGGCGTTGATTATCGTGCTGCTGCTGGCGAATCCCGAGACGCGCCGTGCCACCTGGCAATGGATGCTGCTGTTCGGCATCGCTGGCGGGCTGGTCTGCCTCTCCAAGCTGGCCTTTATGGGCTGGGGCATCGGCAGCCGCCGCTTTGACTTCACCGGCTTTAGCGGCCACTCGGCGCTCTCCTCCAGCATCTGGCCGGTGTTGATGTGGATGCTGACCGGCCGTCTGGCGCGCCCGGTGCGCGTCACCGCCATTCTGGCTGGCTATGTGCTGGCGTTCTTCGTCGGCTACTCGCGGCTGGTGATCCATGTCCACTCACCGGCGGAAGTGGTGGCTGGCCTGACGCTGGGCTTCACCATCAGCACCACCTTCCTGCTGTTGCAGACCTCTGCCGCCGCGCCGCGCCTCTCCTACGGCCAGCTGGCGCTGGCGCTGCTGGTGCCGCTGTTGTTGATCAACACCGGCAAGGTGGCACCGACGCAGGGGCTGCTGGAGCGCATCGCCGTCGCCATCTCGCCAGCGACCCGCCCCTTCACCCGCGCCGATCTGCATGGTATGCGGCACTACCTGCCCGCCGCGGATGGGCAGGTCAGGTTCCACTGATTCGCAGCCACAAAAAAGCCCGCCTAGGCGGGCTTTTTTATTGCGCCAATTACAGCGCGCGGAAGGAGATCTCGGTGGGGATCGGCTCGCCCTGCCAGTAGAGCGCCGCCGCCACGCGCCCGGCCAGCGCGCGGTAGAGGCCAGCCAGCTCGCCGTGCGGATCGGCAATCACCGTCGGCTCGCCACGATCCAGATCCTCGCGCAGCGCGATGTGCAGCGGCATCTGGCCGAGCAGCTCGCACTGGTACTTCTGCGCCAGCGTCTCGGCACCGCCGGTGCCGAAGATAGGCTCATGGTGGCCGCAGTTGCTACAGATGTGCATACTCATGTTCTCGACAATGCCCAGCACCGGCACATCCACCTTGTTGAACATCACGATGCCCTTCATGGCGTCGAGCAGGGCGATGTCCTGCGGCGTGGTCACCACCACCGCGCCGGTCACCGGCACGCTCTGCGCCAGCGTCAGCTGGATGTCGCCAGTGCCCGGTGGCATGTCCAGCACCAGATAGTCGAGATCGGGCCAGAGGGTATCCTGCAACAGTTGCAGCAGCGCCTTGCTGGCCATCGGCCCGCGCCACACCATGGCGTTCTCGTCATCCACCAGATAGCCAATGGAGTTGGTCGCCAGCCCGTGCGCCATGATCGGCGCCATGTGGGTGCCATCCGGCGAGGTTGGGCGCTCGTGCTGGGTGCCGAGCATGTTCGGCACCGACGGGCCATAGATGTCGGCGTCCAGCACCCCCACCTTCGCCCCCTCGGCTGCCAGCGCCAGCGCCAGGTTGACGGCGGTACTCGACTTGCCCACCCCACCCTTGCCGGAGCTGATGGCGATCAGGTTGCGCACGCCCTTGATGCCGGGGCGGTCGCCCACCCGCTTCAGGGTGGCGATCTCATGCTTCAGCGTCCACTCCACGCCATGCGCGCCGGTGGCCTGCATCAGCGGCGCGCTCATCTGCTGTTGCAGCGCCTCAAACGCGCCCTGCCAGGCAAAGGGCATCTGCAACTCCACATGCAACACGCCATCCAGCACCGCGCAGTGGTGGATCGCCTTTAGCGCGGCCAGATCCTGCTTGAGTGTCGGATGGGTAAAAGCGGCCAGCTCGCGTGTGACCACAGCGCGCAGCGCCACCGGGGTATTCTGCTCAGGGGATTTAGGGAACATCCCGACTCCTTAGGAACGGTTGCCAACGAGAAATAGTGCAAGCATACCAGATCCGCCCTGCCGCTGCCGTGTAGCGCGGCAAGAAACCTGTCTGGCGAGCCGCGCCGCGATCGGGTAACATCGAAGGCCCTTTTTCCTCAAACAGAAAGCAATTCCACACTATGGCTCAAGTCGCGAAAAAATTATTGGTGACGTGCGCACTTCCGTACGCCAACGGCTCTATCCATCTCGGCCACATGCTCGAGCACATTCAGGCAGACATCTGGGTTCGTTTCCAGCGGATGCGCGGCAACCAGGTGCACTTTATCTGCGCGGATGACGCGCACGGCACGCCGATCATGCTCAAGGCCCAGCAGATGGGCGTGGCGCCGGAGCAGATGATTGCGGAGATGAGCCAGGAGCACCAACAGGATTTCGCTGGCTTTGGTATCAGCTATGACAACTACCACTCCACCCATAGCGACGAAAACCGCGAGCTATCCTCGCTGATCTACACCCGGCTGAAAGAGAACGGTTTCATCAAGAACCGTACCATCTCGCAGCTCTACGATCCGGAAAAGGGCATGTTCCTGCCTGACCGCTTCGTCAAGGGCACCTGCCCGAAATGCAAATCGCCTGACCAGTATGGCGACAACTGTGAAGTGTGCGGCGCGACCTACAGCCCAACCGAGCTGATCGACCCGAAATCCGCGGTCTCCGGCGCGACGCCTGAGATGCGTGACTCCGAGCACTTCTTCTTCGACCTGCCCTCCTTCAGCGCCATGCTGCAAGCCTGGACGCGTTCCGGCGCGCTGCAAGAGCAGGTGGCGAACAAGATGCAGGAGTGGTTTGAGTCTGGCCTGCAACAGTGGGACATCTCCCGCGACGCGCCCTACTTCGGCTTTGAGATCCCGGACGCGCCGGGCAAATACTTCTACGTCTGGCTGGACGCGCCGATCGGCTACATGGGCTCCTTCAAGAACCTGTGCGACAAGCGCGGCGACCTCGACTTTGACGAGTACTGGAAGAAGGATTCCGAGGCCGAGCTGTACCACTTCATCGGCAAGGACATCGTCTACTTCCACAGCCTGTTCTGGCCAGCGATGCTGGAGGGCAGCGGCTTCCGCAAGCCGACCAACCTGTTCGTGCACGGCTACGTGACGGTTAACGGCGCGAAGATGTCCAAGTCGCGCGGCACCTTCATCAAGGCCAGCACCTACCTGTCGCACCTGGATGCCGACTGCCTGCGCTACTACTACGCGGCGAAGCTCTCCTCGCGCATTGATGACATCGACCTGAACCTGGAGGACTTCGTCCAGCGCGTCAACGCCGACATCGTCAACAAGGTGGTCAACCTGGCGTCCCGCAACGCGGGCTTCCTCACCAAGCGCTTTGACGGCCAGCTGGCGGATACGCTGGCGGATGAGGCACTCTACAAAACCTTCACCGACGCCGGTGCCTCGATCGCCGAGGCTTACCAGAGCCGCGAGTTTGGCCGCGCCATCCGTGAAATCATGGCGCTGGCGGACATCGCCAACCGCTACGTGGATGAGCAGGCCCCGTGGGTGGTGGCGAAGCAGGAGGGGCGTGACGCCGACCTGCAAGCCATCTGCTCGATGGGCATCAACCTGTTCCGCGTGCTGATGACCTACCTGAAGCCGGTGCTGCCGTCCCTGACCGAGCGCGCCGAGGCGTTCCTGCGCCTGCCGCTGGCATGGGATGAGATTCAGGCCCCGCTGCTGGGCCACCGCGTCCAGCCGTTCAAGGCGCTGTTCAACCGCATTGAGCTGGCCAAGGTGGAAGAGATGGTCAACGCCTCGAAAGAGGACATGGCGGCCGCCGCCAAACCGGCTACCGGCCCGCTGGCGGATGACCCGATTCAGGAGACCATCACCTTTGACGATTTCGCCAAGGTCGACATGCGCATTGCGCTGATTGAGCAGGCGGACTTTGTGGAAGGCTCCGACAAGCTGCTGCGGCTGCAACTGGATCTGGGTGGCGAGAAGCGCCAGATCTTCTCCGGCATCCGCAGCGCCTACCCAGACCCGAAAGCGCTGGAGGGCCGCCTGACCATCATGGTTGCCAACCTCGCGCCGCGCAAAATGCGCTTCGGCATCTCTGAGGGGATGGTGATGGCCGCTGGCCCAGGTGGGAAGGAGATCTTCCTGCTCAGCCCGGACAGCGGCGCACAGCCGGGGATGCAGGTGAAGTAACCACTTCACTGCAACCGCAGGGGGCGTGGCCAGTGGCCGCGCCCCCTTTTTTTCAGCCCTGGAAACGCTGGCGGTAGTCGCGCGGCGCGACGCCAAAGGCGCGGTTGAACACCACCGAGAAGTAGTTGCTGTCCTCAAAACCGCAGGCCGCTGCCACCTCGCCAATGGAGCCACGCCCGTGGCGCAGCAGCGCCATCGCGTTGCAGAGCCGTAACTGGCGCAGGTACTGGCTGATGCTCATGCCGGTCTGCTGCTTGAACAGCGCGCGCAAGGTGCGCGGGGTAAGCTGGTGGCGCGCGCAGAAGGCCTCCAGCTGGAACGGGGTGGCGATGCTGCCCCGCAACGCCAGCATCAACAGATCCATCTGCTGGGCATCGGCCAGCTCGGCGCTGTCTGGCCGGTGGCGGTAGCGCTGCAACAGCAGCGCCAGTTGCAGCAGCAGCGCCTCGGCCAACTGCAAGGAGATAGGGTCAGACTTCATGCTCTCCTGCGCCAGCGCGTCCACCTTGCAGCGCAGCGCATCCATCCCCAGCATACTCAGCCGCCAATAGCGCTCTGGCTGGGCCACCCCCGATCCCGGCAGCAGCGCTGGCCAGTCGGCGGGCAGCCGCAGCCGGTCACGCATAAACAGGATGTTGTCCAGCTCCAGCCCATTGACCGACTCATAGCTGTGGCGGTCACGCGCGTTGACGTAGAACAGGTCACCGCAGGTGATGCGATAGGGCACGTCATTCCAGAGATGCAGGCCGTTGCCGCGCCACACGATCACCAGCTCGTCAAACTCATGGTGGTGCAGCGGAAAGACCGGCTGCGGGTGGCGCTCCGCCACGCTGACCACCTGTTGGTCAGTAAGGAAGTAGTCTTGGTGCTGAAGTTTCAGCGGCGGCATGGTGTCGGCGTCCCCGGCATGAAGGCAAACGCCCATCCTGCCATAACGCCGCCCGCCGCACGGGGGCGGGCCGGGAAATTTGCGTGTCAGCGCACACTGTTACGCATCATCTTCGGCGAGACGGCAAACTCGCGGCGGAACTGGGTGGAGAAGTGGTTACTGTCGCCAAAGCCGCACTCATGGGCGATCTGGGTGATGCTCTGGTCAGTCTGGAACAGCCGGCGGCGCGCCTCCAGCAGCCGTAGGCGGTTCAGGTAGCGTTGCGGCGTCATGCTGGTGTGCTGCTTCACCTGCCGGTGCAGGGTGCGCAGCGCCAGCGAGTAGCGATCCGCCAGCTCGCCCCAATCCACCTCCTCGGTGAAGTTGCCATCCAGCCAGCGCAGCAGCGCCTGTACATTGGCATCACGCCCGCCGGTCGCGCCCTGCTGGCAACAACTGCGGTGCAACAACAGCAGCAGTTGCAGGAACTGCCCCTCGCTGGCCGCCACGCCAGCGTCACTGGGGTCGGCGGCCAGTTGCGCCAGCGTCTGGATGTGGCGGCGCGCCTCCTGCAACGCCCCCTGGCCGATGTGCCAGTGCACCTGCTCGCTCTCCTGCGGCAGGAAGCGGTCAATGCCGGTCAGGAAGCGGAAGGCGTGCGGCGACCGGTAGAGCACGTTGGTCAGGTGCAGCCCCTCCACGTTCTCGAACAGGTGGTGGTCGCGGTCACGCACAAAGCAGACGGTGCCGCTGCACAGGGTGTAGGGGCGGTCATTGAAGATGTGCACCCCCGCCCCGCTCTCCACCAGCACAATCTCGTAGAAGTCATGGTGGTGCTCCGGGAAGGGCAGCTGCGGCGCGCGGGGTTCCACCGTCACGGTCATTGCCCTGGACGCAAAAAATTCATCACCTGCCAGTAACGTCATTTTGGTGCCTCCGGTCAGTCGTCCCCCCGCCAGCGGCGGGCATGGAACATCAACGAATCAAAATAATGCAAGTAAACCCATCGCTCATCTGAATAGGTCGCAGTGTAAAGCGCCGCCCGCCCCCGCTGCCTTGAAATGGCGGCAGGCGGTGGCGTGAATGCGGTCATTTTTTCAAGATTTGGCCGCTTTGGCTGCGAACTGTGTGGCAGATCACATCCCATTAACAACTGAGGTAAAAGGGTTGATGGCCGGGAAATGTGATCTGTTTCACGACGATCTTTGCCATTTTGCCAACCGCTTTTGGCGGGTGGCACTCACCGGAAGGTGGCGCGGCGCGCCACTCCCTACACTCGCTGCATAGTCTGTTAAGGGATAACCACGATGACCGTACGCAATATCGCCACAGTGGATTTAGGCGCCTCCAGCGGGCGGGTGATGCTCGCCAGCTTCCACACCGGCAGCCGCCGCATTACCCTCAAAGAGATGCACCGCTTCACCAACCAGCTGGTGGAGCACGACGGGCATCACATCTGGGATGTGGACAACCTGGAGCAGCAGATGCGCCACGGCCTGCAACTGATTGACGCCGCGGGCATCGAGCTGGACAGCATCGGCATCGACACCTGGGGCGTTGACTTCGTGCTGATCGACGCCGACGGCGAGCGCGTCGGCCTGCCGGTCTCCTACCGCGACCACCGCACCGACGGCATCATGGCCGAGGCGGTGCGCGAGCTGGGCGCGGAGTGGCTCTATGGCCGCACCGGCATCCAGCTACTGCCGTTCAACACCCTGTTCCAGTTGAAAGCGCTCAGCCGCCAGCGGCCGGAGTGGGTGGAAAAAACCGCCCACCTGCTGCTGATGCCGGACTACTTCCACTACCGCCTGACCGGCGAGCTGAATTGGGAGTACACCAACGCCAGCACCACCCAACTGCTGGAGGTGCACAGCGGCGACTGGGATCGCACGCTGCTGGACTACGCCGGTGCCCCTGAACGCTGGTTTGGCACGCCAAGCCAGCCGGGGCGCGCCCTCGGCCACTGGGCGGCCCCCTCGGGCCGCCGGGTGCCAGTGGTCTCAGTGGCGACCCATGACACCGCCAGCGCGGTGGTGGCCGCGCCGCTGGCTGGTGACGACTGCGCCTACCTCAGTTCCGGCACCTGGTCGCTGATTGGCATCGACAGCGACCGCCCCTACACCCACGCCGCCGCCCGCCGCGCCAACATGACCAACGAGGGTGGCATCGAGGGGCGCTACCGGGTGCTGAAAAACATCATGGGCATGTGGCTGTTGCAGTGCGTCTGCCGCGAGCTGGCGGTAAGCGACATCCCGGCGCTGGTGGCGGCGGCGGCGCAACAGCCAGCCTTCACCTCGCTGGTGAACCCCAACGACGCGCGCTTCATCAACCCGGTCTCGATGGTCGAGGAGATCCGCCGTGCCTGCCGTGAGCAGCAGCACCCGGAACCGCAGGAGGCGGCGGCGCTGGCGCGCTGCATCTTTGACAGTCTGGCGCTCACCTACCGCCAGGTGGCGCGCGAGCTGGGCGAGCTGCGCGGCGCGCCGTTGCAGCAGCTGCACATTGTCGGCGGCGGTAGCCAGAACGATTTCCTGAACCAGCTGTGCGCCGACGCCTGTGGCCTGACCGTCACCGCCGGGCCGGTGGAGGCCTCGACGCTTGGCAACATCGGCTGCCAGCTGATGGCGCTGGGCGATGTCAAAGACGCCGCCGACTACCGCCGCCTGCTGGCCGACAACTTCCCGCTGCGCCGCTACACGCCGCAGACCCACCCTGATTTTGATACCCACTGTCGCCGTTTTGAGGCGCTCAGCCACGCTCATGAGGAGTATTCAGTATGACCGCATCCATCGACCAGGCCTGGGAACTGGCAAAACAGCGCTTTGCCGCCCTGAACATTGACGCCGAGGCGGCGCTGGCTGCCCTCGACCACGTGCCGGTCTCCATGCACTGCTGGCAGGGCGATGACGTCGCCGGCTTTGAGAACCCCACCGGCGGCCTGACTGGCGGCATTCAGGCGACCGGCAACTACCCCGGTAAGGCGCGCAACGCCCAGGAATTGCGCGCGGATCTTGAGCAGGCGTTCGCGCTGATCCCAGGGCCTAAGCGCCTCAACCTGCACGCCATCTACCTGGAGTCTGACGCACCGGTGGCACGCAACGAGATTGAGCCGCAGCACTTCGCCAATTGGGTGGCGTGGGCGCGTGACAACCAGCTGGGGCTGGACTTCAACCCCTCCTGCTTCTCCCACCCGCTGAGCGCCGACGGCTTTACCCTCTCCAGCGCCAACCCGGAGGTGCGCCAATTCTGGATTGAGCACTGTCAGGCCAGCCGCCGCGTCTCCGCCTACTTTGGCCGCGAGCTGGGCACGCCGTCGGTGATGAACATCTGGGTGCCGGATGGCATGAAAGACCTGACCGTCGATCGTCTGGCCTTCCGCCAGCGCCTGCTCAGCGCGCTGGATGAGGTGATCAGCGAGAAGCTGGACAGCCGCCACCACATCGATGCGGTGGAGAGCAAGCTGTTTGGCATCGGTGCCGAGAGCTTCACCGTCGGCTCCAACGAGTTCTTCCTCGGCTACGCCGCCAGCCGCCAGACCGCGCTCTGTCTGGATGCTGGCCACTTCCACCCGACCGAGGTGATCTCCGACAAGATCTCCAGCGCGATGCTGTTCGTGCCGCGCCTGCTGCTGCACGTCAGCCGCCCGGTGCGCTGGGACAGCGACCACGTGGTGCTGCTGGATGACGAGACACAGGCAATCGCCAATGAGATCGTGCGCCACGATCTGTTTGACCGCGTGCACATCGGCCTCGACTTCTTTGACGCCTCCATCAACCGCATCGCCGCGTGGGTCATCGGCACCCGCAACATGAAGAAAGCGCTGCTGCGCGCGCTGCTGGAGCCGACCGAGCAACTGAAACAGCTGGAGCAGGCGGGCGACTACACCGGTCGGCTGGCGCTGCTCGAGGAGCAGAAATCGCTGCCGTGGCAGGCGGTGTGGGATGTCTACTGCCAGCGCCATAACGTGCCGGTCGGCAGCCAGTGGCTGGAGACGGTGCGCGGCTACGAACGCGGCGTGCTGGCCCAGCGCGCCTGATGGAACGGGGGCTGGCTGGCCCGGCCCCCAGATCTCACGGCAAAAACAGTCTTATCTTTCTCTTTAAGAGGGTTTTGCCATGAGTTTTATGCTTGCGTTACCAAAAATCAGCCTGCACGGCGAAGGGGCGATTGCCGATCTGGTCAGCCTGCTGGCGCAGCGCGCGCCGGGCAAGGCGCTGGTGGTCACCGATGGCCAGCTGGTGGATCTTAGCCTGCTGGATGGCCTGTTTGCCGGGCTGGAAGCTGCCAGCCTGCCCTACGCGCTGTTCCGCGACGTTACCCCCAACCCCACCTCCGAGCTGGTGGATGCTGGCTACGCCAGTTTCCTCGACCACCAGTGCGACTATCTGATCGCCTTCGGCGGCGGCAGCCCGATTGATACCGCCAAGGCGATCAAGATCCTCACCGCCAACCCCGGCCCGGCCACCGCCTACGCGGGCGTCGGCAAGGTGGCGCAGCCCGGCGTGTTTCTGGTGGCGATCAACACCACCGCTGGCACCGCCGCCGAACTGACCAGCAACGCGGTGATCACCGACAGCCAGCGGCACGTTAAGGAGGTGATCATCAGCACCCACCTGATCCCGGACATCGCGGTGGATGACCCGGCGGTGATGCGCGCCATCCCGGCACCGGTCACCGCCGCCACCGGCATGGACGCCCTGACCCACGCCATTGAGGCCTACGTCTCCCTCGGCGCGCACACCCTGACCGACCACTCGGCGCTGGAGGCAATCCGCGTCATCAGCCGCTGGCTGCCGCGTGCGGTGGCGCAGGGTGACGACGGCGAGGCGCGCGAAATGATGGCCTACGGCCAATACCTGGCGGGCATGGCGTTCAACAGCGCCGGGCTGGGGCTGGTACATGCGCTGGCGCACCAACCGGGCGCGACCCACAACCTGCCGCACGGCGTCTGCAACGCCATCCTGCTGCCGGTGGTGGAGGCGTTCAACCGCCCAGCGGCGGCGGCGCGCTTTGCCCGCGTGGCGCAGGCGATGGGCGTCGATACCCAGAGCATGACGGAGGAGCAGGCGAGCGAGGCGGCGATTGACGCCATCCGCGCGCTCTCGGCGCAGGTCGGCATTCCGGCGGGCTTCCGGGCGCTCGGCATCCGCGAGCAAGACATTGAGGGCTGGCTCGACAACGCGCTGGCCGACCCTTGCGCCCCCTGCAACCCGCAGCCCGCCAGCCGCGAGCAGGTGCGTGCACTCTATTTGCAGGCGCTCTGAGCGCCCTATCCCGCCGGGCGCGCCTGCGCCCGGCCTTCCCGAGGAGCGAAGATGATTCGGAAAAGTTTTGTGATGCAGGTCAACCCCAATGCCCACGCGGAGTACCAGCGCCGCCACAACCCGATCTGGCCGGAGCTGGCCGAGGTGCTGAAGCAGCATGGCGCGCACCACTACAGCATCTTTTTGGATGAGAAGCGCCACCTGCTGTTTGGCTTTGTCGAGATTGAGTCCGAGGCGCGCTGGGCCGCCGTGGCACAGACGGAGATCTGCCAGCAGTGGTGGAAGCACATGGCGGACGTGATGCCCAGCAACCCGGACAACAGCCCGGTCAGCGACGACCTGCGCGAGGTGTTCTACCTCGAGTGACCCCTTGCCGCCGGGCACCCGCCCGGTGCGCACACTTCCCCCTTCCGCCCGCCGCAAAACCGGCTACCCTGAACACCAGATGCCCGCGACGTTCTGCTGACGTGACTAAGGAAAAACGCATGTTCAATTTTGATTACTACAACCCGACCCGCATCCTGTTTGGCACCCAACGCATCGCTGACGCCGGTCAGCACATCCCGCCGGAGGCGCGGGTGCTGATCACCTATGGCGGCGGCAGCGCCAAAAAGCATGGCACACTGGAGGAGGCGCGGCTGGCGCTCGGCGGCCGCGAGGTGTATGAGTTCGGCGGCATTGAGCCAAACCCCCACCTTGACACCCTGATGCGGGCGGTGGAGCTGGTGCGTGAGAAGGAGATCACCTTCCTGCTGGCGGTTGGCGGCGGCTCGGTGGTGGATGGCACCAAGTTCATCGCCGCGGCGGCGCACTACCAAGGCGATGTCTGGGAGATGTGGTCGAAACGCCAGCCGCCGCAGCAGGTGCTGCCGCTCGGCTGCATCATGACCCTGCCAGCCACCGGCTCGGAGATGAACCCCACGGCGGTGGTGACCCACACCGGCCTGGGCGCCAAGGTGGGCTACAGCCACCCGGCGCTCTACCCGCGTTTTGCCATCCTCGACCCGCGCAAATCCTACACCCTGCCGCCGCGCCAGGTGGCGAACGGCGTGGTGGACGCCTTCGTGCACGTGATTGAGCAGTACCTCACCTACCCGGTCTACGCCAAGGTGCAGGATCGCTTTGCCGAGGGGCTGCTGCTGACGCTGATTGAGGAGGGGCCGAAGGCGCTCACCGACCACGAAAATTATGACGTCCGCGCCACCGTCACCTGGTCGGCGACGCTGGCGCTGAATGGGCTGATTGGCGTCGGCGTGCCGCAGGATTGGGCGACGCACCGCATCGGCCACCAGCTCACCGCGCTCTACGACCTCGACCACGCCCAGACGCTGGCGGTGCTGCTGCCCTCACTGCTGCACGTGCAGCGCGACACCAAGCGGCTGAAGCTGTTGCAGTACGCGGCGCGCGTCTGGGGTGTGACGGAGGGCGACGAGCAGGCGCGCATCACCCGCGCGATTGACCTGACCCGCGACTTCTTCGAGGAGATGGGCGTGAAGAGCCGCCTCAGCGCCTACGGCCTGCCGGAAACCTGCATCGACGAGGTGCTGGCGAACCTGCGCCGCTTCAACCTGCTGCCGCAGGGCGAGCATCAGGACATCGACGAGGTGAAGGCGCGCCGCATCCTGAGCCTGAGTTACTGACCCACCACGGCGGGGTGCACGCCGCACCTCGCCGCTGCCACCCAGCCGTTTTTCATCCCTCTGTGCTGTGACGCCGCTTTTTTGTGGCGGGCGGTTGCATGATAAAACCTGATGGCGTAACACTCCTCTGGTTTCCTCCATAAACCCAGAGGGCACCACCATGAGACTGCAAGGCAAAACGGCGTTGATCACCGGCGGCAACAGTGGCATTGGGCTGGCGACCGCCAAACTGTTTGTTGAACAGGGGGCGAAAGTGGCGATTACCGGGCGCAACCCGGAGACGTTGGCACAGGCGGCGGCCGCGCTGGGGCCAGACGCCCTGGCACTGAGCGCCGACGCGCAGGACGCGGATGCACTGGCGCAGGCGCTGGAGACCATCGCCAGCCAGTTTGGCGGGCTGGACATCGTATTTGCCAACGCCGGTATCGCCGCGCCGACGCCGCTGGGCAGCACCACGCCAGCCGACTTCGAGACGATCCTGCGAACCAACGTCACCGGGGTGTTCCTGACGGTGCAGGCGGCGCTGCCCCACCTGCGCGACGGCGGCTCCATCATTTTGAATGGCTCGGTGCACACCACGCTGGGGGCACCGGGCTTCAGCGCCTACGCGGCCTCTAAGGGGGCGGTGCGCGCCATGACGCGGGTACTGGCCGCCGAGCTGGCTCCGCGCCGCATCCGCGTCAATCAGGTGACGCCGGGGGCGACGCGTACCCCCATCTGGCCCAGCGAGGCCGAGGCGATGGCGCGGCTGGAGGCGGGCATTGTGGCGCAAACGCCGCTGGCGCGGATGGGCGAGGCGTGGGATCTGGCGCAGGCGGCGCTCTATCTGGCCTCTGATGACGCCGCCTATGTCACGGCGCAGGAGCTGGTGGTGGATGGCGGCCTGACCGGCGCCCCGGCGGGCGCGCCGGGGGCGCGGCAGGGCTAGTCAATCACCACCAGCGGCGTCGGGCTGAGGGCATAGCTGAAGGCGTCAAGGATGTCCGCCGCAATCACCCGCTGGGTGGAGAGCGGCGGCAGGTCATCTGGCGCGAACAGCCCGACCTCCAGCGTCTCGCCGCTGGCGCGGTAGGGGGTGGCATCCACGCGGCGGCAGAGGAAAAACAGCTTGTAGTAGTCGAGGATATCCTGCGTGTAGGGGTGCTTCGCCTTGTGGCGGATGCCGTAGAGCGACTGCACCTCCACCGTCACCCCTGCCTCCTCGCGCACCTCTTTCACCACGTTCTCCCGTGGCGACAGCCCCACCTCAGCGAAGCCGCCCGGCAGCGTCCACAGCCCATCCAGCCGCTCGCGCACCAGCACAATTTTGCCCTGTTCAATGATCGCCGCACGCACATCCACCTTGGGCGTGGTGTAGCCGCGCCCGCTGTCGGCGTAGATGCCCTCAATGCGATTGATCGGCACGTCCGTGATCTCCGCCAGCATGGTGCGGGCGATCTCCGCGATCTCCTGATAGCGCTCGCGGTCAAACTCATCGCGGCAGTAGTGCAACCCAGTGGAGGCGATGGCGTGCAGCTTCTTGGCCTGGCGCAACCAATTATTTTCATGGGAAACGGTCATGGCATACTCCTTATGGCGGGGGAAAGCCCTGATAACAGCATGGAAACCCCGCTGGCTCAAACGCTTTTTTTTCCACCGGCCCCTCCATCCCCGCCCTTCGCATAAACAGAACTCATGCGATGCGCCGCTTCGCCGGGCAGCGGCAAACCGGGCTGCTACGCTTTCCCGAGGAGCCGTGCAACCCAGGATTTCTCTCTGCTACCCCGTGAGGCGTCGTCATGGCCGATCCCATCATCAGCGACATCTTTAAGTTCGTGGCAGTGCGCCCAGCTGACCTGATCACCCCGCCGCGCAGCGCCCGGCACTTTATTGATGACGCCCGCACCCGCACCGACGAGGGGCAGCGCCATTTAAAGGTGCTGGCGCGCACGCTCGCCTCGCCGCAGAGGGCGCGGGAGTTCCTGCAACAGGCCGATCGGGCGACGCTGGTGCCACTGGAGGAGGGGCGCGACCGGCTGCTGGCCGACTACCGGGCGCAACCGGCCAGCGACCCACTGCCCAGTTTCGAGCAGGCGGGCGGCGCGGAGGAGCTGCTGGGCGGCCAGAAGCCGGAGGCGCTCGCCGGACAGGCCTTTGACCTGATCTATGCCGCCTGGCTGGCTGGCGCGGACACCGGCCGCCAGATGGCGACGCCCACCGCCGCGCTGCAACTGCTGCACTTTTTGCAGCGCTATCAGGCGCAACAACTGCCGGACGTGCAGGCGGCACGGGAGGCGCTGCTGGCGCGGCCACTGATCTACGCCGGGCTGCATGAGTTCATCACCCCACCGCCCACCGCCGCCGCCCCGCCCACCGCGCCGTCACCGCTGTCACAGGAGAAAACGCGGCTGCGCCCGCTGTTTGAGGAGTACGCCACCACCCGCCGCCTGCTGGCCGCCACGCGCGCAGACATTCCGCGCAAACCGCTGGCCGCGCAGCAAACGGGCCAGAGTGCCAGCCAGCAACTGAGGCTCTCTAATCTGGTGCGTTTTGGCGAGGCGATGGCCGAACAGCCACCGACGGCGACGCGTGCCCTGCTTGGCAAGCTGTCGCTTAATGATGAGAGCAGCCTGCCGCAGGCCAACCGGGTGTTGCAACAGCACCTCACCGGCCTGACCCAGCAGGTACTCGCCAATCAGGGACAGGCGGTGCGCGATCTGGTGGGCGAGTATGGCTTCACCGAGATCGGCACGCTGATCCCCGGCCTCACGCCGCCGGTGGTTGAGTTCCCGGCGCAGGAGACGGCGGCGGACGTTGATATGTCCGGCCGGTTGCGGCCGCTGGGCATCGGCGATCTGATTGTGGTGAAGCAGCAGCTGGTGGCCTACCAGCCCGGCGAGGTGGCACATATTGAGAACGTGTTGCAGGGCGAGTTTCGCGAACGCAGCCACCGGATGCTGGATCGCAGCGAAACCATCCTGTTCCAGTCCGAGGAGGACAATCAGGAGGCGGAGCGCGACACCCAATCCACCGACCGCTTTGAGCTAAAAAAGGAGGCGGAGAAGAGCCTCAACGAAGAGATGAATGTCAGCGCCGGGGTGACGGTCAGCAGCGGCTTCGGGCCAGTGAAGATCACCGCCAAAGGCGACTTCGCCTACAAAACGGCCAGCGAGGAGTCCAACAAGAACAGCAGCACCTTCGCCCATGAGGTGGTGGATCGCGCCATCAGCAAGGTGCAAAAACGGGTGAAGAGCGAACGCACCGACAAGACCTTCCATGAAGTAGAGGAGATCAACAAGCACGGCATCGACAACAAAGCGGGCGACGGCAACATCACCGGCGTCTACCGCTGGGTGGACAAGAAGTACCACGCCCAGCTCTACAACTACGGCAAGCGGCTGATGCTGGAGTTCATCGTGCCGGAACCGGCCGCCTACTACCGCGCCTCGCAGCAGAAACGGGCGATTGCCGGGCTGTCGCCGCCCACGCCGTTCCGCGATCTGGCGGGCAACGAGTTGACGCCAGCGGACATCACCGAGGACAACTACCACATCTTCGCTGGCCGCTATAGCGCCAGCGTCGAGCCACCGCCGCCGGTGTGGGCCTACATCTCCGCCACGCTGGAGCAGAGCGGCATTGTCGATGGCGTCACGCTCTCCAAATCCTCCAAAGAGCTGATTGTGCCGGATGGCTACGTGTTGCAGATGTTCACCGTACAGGGTGCGCTGCTGTGGCACAACTTTCCCCAATTCACCTTCCAACTGGGCGAGTGGAGCTGGCACTGGCTGGACAACAGCCACGCGATGCGCAGCGCGCAGGCCACCAGCGGCTTTGTGCCGGTCGATTTCCTGAACCTGACCGATGAGCCACTGGCACCCAAGGGCACGCTGGTGATCAGCATCGCTGGCTATGATGTGAATGCTTATGCAATTAACGTTGCCGCCAACTGCCTGCGCACCCCGGCCAAATACCAGACATGGCAGGCCACCGCCTTCGACAAGATCCGCACCGCCTGGCAGGCGTTGCAGACCGCCTACGAGCAGAAGGTGGCACAGGCGGAGGCGCAGGCCGCCGCGGTGGTGATTGAGGGGCGCAACCCGGCCGCTAACCGCGAGATTGAAAAAGGGGAGCTGAAAAAACTCTGCATCACTATGCTCACCGGCCAGCACTATAACCAGTTCAACGCCATGACCCGCCCCACCGACATCCCCGCCCAGCTGCCAGAGCTAAAACCGCTGGAGGCGCTGGCGGAGGGGCGCTACATCCAGTTCTTTGAGCAGGCGTTTGAGTGGACGCAGATGACCTACCTCTTCTATCCCTACTTCTGGGCGCGCAAGGCCAACTGGCTTGAGTTGAGCAACCTCACCGACAACGACCCGCTGTTCGCCCACTTCCTGCAATCTGGCGCGGCGCGGGTGGTGGTGCCGGTGCCGCTGGAGTACAGCGAGGCGGTGCTCTACTTCCTGCAAAAAAACCTGCCGGGCCAGACGGTGGAGAGCAAGCTGTGGGGCGGCGGCCAACCGCCGACGCTGGATGACCCGGAGTTCAAATCCATCGCCTATGAGATCCGCCTCCAGACCGATGACCTCTACGGCGCAACGCCGCTGGAGCCGAAGGCCGCCCACAGCTGGGATTTCACCCTGCCCACCACGCTGGTGTGGCTGCAATCAGACAGCAGCCTGCCCACCTACCCGGTGACGCTGTAAGGAGCGCGGCATGAGCGAGATCCCGGATGACGGGCGCAATCTGGACGGCCCGGCCTTTGACGCCCTGTGCGGCGGGTTCGCCAAGCCGGTGCCACGCGGTTCGTCGGTGCCGACCATTGCCCAGGCCTACGCCAGCGCCCTCTACCGCGAGAATTTGCGGCAGCGCTACGCCATCAGCGAGGTCTTTTTTGAGACCGAATACCAGTGGATCGGCACCGGCGACCCGTTGCTGGATCTGGCGCTTAAACACATCGTCCCGGAGATGCGCAACTACTATGCGCGCACCAAGGCCAACCGCGAGAAGATTGCCAAATCTGCCGCGCCCGGCGACCTGAAACAGGGCAACCCGCTGCGGCCGGATGTGCTGGGGCTGGCGCTGGACGTGCCACGGCGCACCATCGTCTGCGAACTGCTGGAGATCACCACCTTCAAGGAGGCGGAGAAGTGTATCAAGGAGGATCTGCAACCCAAGCTCGCCATTTTGCGCGGGCCGGTGAAGACCCTGCTGGAGGAGACGCTGCTGCGCAAGAACCAGCTTGGCGCCTTCCCGCGCACTTTTCAGGCCGACGGCTCACCGTGGATCATCCCGCCGCCGCTGATTATCGTGCCGCTGTTCCCGCAGGCGGGCAGCGCCACTGCCGCCACCCGCTACCGCTGGATCTGTTTTGGCAGCACCTACCAGTACCGGCCGATGCCCTTCTTTGGCGCGGTCAACGAGCCGCCGGAGATGCCAGCGCGCGGCCTGATTCTCTACACCTATCATGAGGCACCGATCGAGGGGGCGCAGGTGCCCTCGGAGGTGTTCATCAAGATGCGGCAGTGGCTGGAGCAGCGCAAGCGCGCCTATGCCCGGCTGGAGTTGCTGCCGGTGCAGGAGTATACCCAGTACTGGCAGCAGAACCGCAGTGACCTGAAGCAGCTGCTCGGCTATCTGGCGGCGGGGGTCGCGGTGGTGGCGGTGGTGGCGCTGGCGATCTATCTGGCGCCGCTGATTGCTGGCTCCGCCGCCGCGCTGCTCAGCGAACTGGCGGTGGCCGCCAGCGCCGAGGCAATGATCGCCCAGGGCACGGCGGTGGCCGCCGCGCTCTCCACCTTCCTGCCGCAGATCATGCGCACCGCCCAAACCGCGGTGGGCAGTGCCGCCAACCTCGGCGGCCTGACCCTGTCACCGGGCTTTTGACGGCGCATAAAACAGAACGGGCGGCCAGTTGGCCGCCCGTCCGGGAGAGTCTGCACGTCCGATTAGCTGGAGAGGTGCTGCTCTTCGTGCGCCTGCTTCTCGGCATTGATCTCATGCGCGCGTTTACGTAGGCCAGCCCAGCCCAGCGCCATCAGGATCCCGATGACCGGCAGGGTCGCCACGGTGTAGGTGCCGTTCGGGTAGTCGAACGCCATCAGCACCAGCACGCCCAGCAGGAACGCCAGCGTCAGCCAGGAGGTAAAGGGCGCGCCCGGCATCTTGAAGGAGACATCCTCGACGTGGCCCTTCTTCACTTCACTGCGGAAGCGCATCTGGCAGACGATGATGAAGCCCCAGGAGCTGAGGATGCCCAGCGACGCCACGTTCAGCACGATCTCAAACACCTGCGTCGGCACGTAGTAGTTGAGCACCACGCCCACCACATAGACACAGGCGGTGATCAGGATGCCGACGTACGGCACCTGCTGGCTGCTCATCTTCGACATGATCTTCGGCGCGGAGCCACCCTGCGACAGCGAGCGCAGGATACGGCCGGTGGAGTAGAGGCCGGAGTTCAGGCTGGAGAGCGCCGCGGTCAGTACCACGATGTTCATCACGCTGCCGATGTAAGGCACGCCCAGCTTGCTGAAGAAGGTGACGAACGGGCTTTGGCCCGCCTGATAGGCGTTCCACGGCAGCAGGCAGACCAGCAGCACGATGGAGCCAACGTAGAACAGCGCGATACGCCAGATAACGCTGTTGATCGCCTTCGGCAGCACGCTCTTCGGATCCTTGGTCTCGCCAGCGGCGGTGCCGACCAGCTCCACGGCGGCGAAGGCGAACACCACGCCCTGCACCAGCACCAGCGCGGGCAGCAGGCCATGCGGGAACAGCCCGCCATTGTCCGAGATCAAATGCAGGCCGGTGGTGTTGCCATCCAGCGGCTTGCCGGTACCGAGGAAGATGGTGCCGACAATCAGGAACAGCGCAATCGCCGCCACCTTGATCAGCGCGAACCAGAACTCCATCTCGGCGAACCACTTCACGCCAATCATGTTCATGGTGACCACAATCGCCAGCGCGCCCAGTGCGAACATCCACTGCGGCACATCGGCAAACGCGCCCCAATAGTGCATGTAGAGCGCCACGGCGGTGATGTCCACGATGCCGGTCATCGCCCAGTTGAGGAAGTACATCCAGCCCGCGACAAACGAGGCTTTCTCACCCAAAAACTCACGGGCATAGGAGACGAAGCTGCCGCTGGTCGGGCGGTGCATCACCAGCTCACCCAGCGCGCGCAGGATGAAGAAGGAGAACAAGCCACAGACTGCGTAGACCAGCGCCAGTGATGGCCCGGCCATCTGCAGGCGTGCGCCAGCACCCAAAAACAGCCCGGTGCCGATGGAGCCGCCAATGGCGATCATCTGTACCTGGCGGTTGCCCATGCCCTTGTGGTAGCCGTCCTCGTGAGAGTCCAGCCAGCGGCGCTTGGCGGCATGGCGCGTACTCTCGGATTTCTTATGTGATTTCATTGATATCCTAATTTCCTGTCTGCCAGCGCTCTCCCCTGCCAGGCAACCGTTTGCCAACGACAGGTGGGCAAGCGCCCGATCTCTACTCTTTTGTTGTGTTGCCGTCGCGATGACGCGGTAATACGGCGGTGAATCCTACCTGTTCTCGCGGTGAGAGGCAAAAAATCCTCATTCATAAATCGTGATTATTTATGTGATGCCACATATTCATATAATTAGAGTTGCAAGTGCGGGAGAAGTGCGGGAAGCCTCCCGCACTTTGTCTGGCAAAACAGGGACTTTGTGCCATGCTTAGAGATAAGCATAACAAGCGTCGGGCCGTGCCAGACGCAGACCAAGGAGAGCACCCGATGAAAAAGATGACCATTGCTGCGCTATTGGCCCTGATGACCCTGCCGGCATTTGCCGAAGACAATGGCGGCTTTAAGGCCGAAGGCACTGCCCCGCCGCAGGAGAAGCATGATAGCGGCCTGCGTGGCACCGAGGATGCGCGTGGCGCGACCATTGAGCTGGCGCGCACCATGCACGAGGACGCGTGGGTGACGCTGGAGGGCTACATCACCAAGGAGTCCGGCACCAACCAGTACCACTTCCGCGACAAGACCGGCACCATCAACATCCAGGTTGATGAGAAGCGCTGGAACGGCGACGAAGTGACGCCGGAAGATCTGGTGATGATCAGTGGCCGGGTGAAACACAAAGGCAACAGCACGATGGTGGCCGTGGAGCACCTGGAGAAGCAGTAACCTCCTGACCGGGGGGCGTCCGCCCCCCACGTTGCTGGCTAGCGGAACACGCTCAGCGCCTGCCCCAACCTTGCTACCTGCTGCTTCATCCGCGCCGAGGAGATGGCACTCTCCTGCACCTGCTGCGCGTTCTGCTGGGTGATGCGCTCCAGCTCCTTCACCGCCCGGCCCACCTCATCCAGCCCGGTGCCCTGCTCCGCCGTCGCGGCGCTGATGCGTGCGATAAGCGCGGTGACGTTGCTCACCTGGCTGACGATATCCTCCATGGTGTCACCGGCGTCATTCACCTGGCGCGAGCCTGACTGCACCTTGCCGACGCTGGCGTCAATCAGCGTCTTGATCTCGCTGGCGGCGGTGGCGCTGCGCTGCGCCAGATTGCGCACCTCGCCAGCCACCACGGCAAAGCCCTTGCCCTGCTCGCCAGCGCGCGCCGCCTCGACTGCCGCGTTGAGCGCCAGAATGTTGGTCTGGAAAGCGATGCTGTCAATCACGCCGGTGATGGTGCCGATCTTCTTCGAACTCTCAGCGATCTCCTCCATCATGCGCACGATCTCGCTCATCGAATCACCGCCCCGCTCCGCCGCGGCGCTGGCCGAACTGGAGAGCTGGTTGGCCTCGCCAGCGGTGGCGGTGTTGCTGCGCACCGTGGCGGTCATCTGGTGCATGGTGGCGGAGGTCTGCTCGACGTTGGCGGCGGTCTGGTCGGTGCGGCGGCTCAACTCCTCATTGCCCTCGGCCAGCACATCGCTGGCGTGGCGCACCGTCTGCACCTGATGGCTGACATCATCCACCAGCCAGCGGAACATCACACCGAGCTGGCCGATGGCGCGCAGCGTCATGCCAATCTCATCCACCCGATCCAGATGATCCACGCGGTAGTTCGCGCCGGTCGCCACGTCAATCGCCTGTTGGCACACCCGCGCCATCGGCCGGGCGATCTGCGCCTCCAGCCAGGCGCTCACCAGCGCCAGCAGCAGCGCCATCACCCCGGCAAAGCCAAGCAGCCCGACGCCGCCCAGCCCCAGTGCCCCGGCACCCAACAGGCTCAGTGGCCAGAGCGCCAGCAGCGGCGAGCGGATGCGCCAGCGCAGCGGCATTACCTTCAGGGCGGAGCGCCAGCGGCCAAGGCCGGTCACCAGCATCACGCCTTTGTGCATCCGCCGGTTTTTCAGCGTGCCCTCGCGCATTGCCCGGTAGCGTGCGTCGGCCTCGCGCACCTCCTCCGGCGTCGGCTTGATGCGCACCGACATGTAGCCCAGCAGCCGGCCATTGCGAATCACCGGGTTGACGTTGGCGCGCACCCAATAGTGATCGCCACACTTGCGGCGGTTCTTCACCAGCCCGGTCCACGGCTCGCCCTGTTGCAGCGTTGCCCACATGTCAGCGAACGCCTCCGGCGGCATGTCCGGGTGGCGCACCAGATTGTGCGGCTCGCCGGTCAGCTCCTCGGCCTCAAAGCCGCTGATGCTGATAAAGGCATCGTTGGCATAGAGGATCCGGCTGTGGGTATCGGTGGTGGACATTAAGGTCGCATTGTCCGGGAAGGGGTAGTCGCGTTGGGTAACGGGCTGGTTATGACGCATGGGAACTCCTGTTCGCTGTTTCGGGGCAGTGGCCCCGATTCCGTCAAAAATAAACAACCTGTTTTCGGCAGCGGACAGTAAAACTTTAGGGCGGGCGGGCGGCGATAAAAAAAGGGAGCCAGTGGCTCCCTCTCTCTATCAGCCCTGCGTAGTGGGCAGCGCGTAAGCCATGATGGCGTCGCCGGGTTCGGTGCCAAGGCCGCCGTGGCCCCCAGCGGCGATCACCACGTACTGACGGCCATCCTTGCCACGGTAGGTCATCGGCGTGGCCTGCCCACCGGCTGGCAGGCGCGTCTCCCACAGCACCTTGCCGCTCGCCTCATCAAAGGCGCGCAGGTAGTTGTCTGCCGTCGCCCCCATGAAGATCAGCCCACTGCCGGTGACGATGTTGCCGCCCATCGAGAAGATGCCGGTCGGCAGCGGCGCGTTGGTGTGGGTGCCGAAGACGTTCATGTCGCGGGTGGTGCCGACCGGACGCTCCCAGGCAATCTGACGGGTTTTCAGGTCAATCGCCACCAGCTTGCCCCACGGCGGCGCGCTGCATGGTGCGCGCAGCGCGGTCAGCCACGGCTTGACCACCGCCGTATAGGGGGTGCCGTACTGCGGGCCAACGGCAAACTCCTTCGGCTTCGGATAGGGCTGCTTGCTCTGCCAGCCAGCCCACGGTTTCATCAGCCCCTGCTTGATCGCCTCCTCGCTGTGCATCAATTCCATGGTGAACGGGATGTAGCTGGTGTTGGCGATCAGCAGGTGGTGCACCGGGTCAATCGACGCGCCATACCAGTCCAGCACGCCATCAAAGGCCGGATAGGCGATGCTGGTGCCGAGCGCTGGCGGGGTGTATTGCCCCTGATAGCGGTAGCTGCGGAACTGCACGCGGCAGATCAGCTGATCAATCGGCGTTGCGCCCCACATGTCACGCTCGGTGATATCCGGCGGTGCCAGCGAAGGCATCCCGGTTGAGTAGGGTTGGGTAGTGGAGAGGCGCTCACCCGGCAGCGACGGCGAGGTCGGCACCGGTTTCTCCTCCACCTTCGCCAGCGGCTTGCCGGTGCGGCGATCCAGCATAAACAGCTGGCCCATCTTGGTGGTCTGCACCAGTGCCGGGATGGTCTGGCCATCCGGGCCGGGCAGGTCAACCAGCGATGGCCCAATCGGCACGTCGAAGTCCCAGACGTCATGGTGCACGGTCTGGAAGTGCCAGCGCTCCTGCCCGCTGTCAACGTCCAGCGCCACCAGCGAACTGGAGTAGCGGTCGTCGAACGGCCGACGGTTCGCGCCATAGTAGTCCGGCGTGGCGTTGCCGAGCGGGATGTAGATCAGCCCCAGCGCCGGGTCGGCGGTGTAGGTGCCCCAGCCGTTTGGCGTGCCGCGCGTGTACTCTTCGCCCGGCTGCAACGGCGCGGTCGGGTTCTGCTTGCCGAGATCCCAGGCCCACGCCAGTTTGCCGCTGCGCGGATCGTAGGCGCGCACTACGCCCGACGGCTCACCCTGCGCCTGATTGTCATAGATCCAGCCGCCCAGCACGATGCGGTCATGCATCACCATCGGCTGCGAGGTGATGAAGTGGAAGCCCGGTGGCACCGGCCCCATCTGGTCGGTCAGGCTGACGTAGCCCTGCTGGCCGAAGGAGGCGCAGGGCTTGCCGCTGTCGGCATCCAGCGCCACCAGACGCGCGTCGCTGGTGGTGGTGAGGATGCGGCGCGGGCAGTCACCTGGCTGCGGCGCGCCGTTGGCCGGGGCGCTGGCCGCTGGCGTGGCGTAGTAGGCCACACCACGGCAGGCCAGATAGGAGTTGGCACTGGTATCGGCGTGCGGATTGAAGCGCCACAGCTCCTTGCCGCTGGTGTCATCAAGCGCGATCACCTCACGGTGCGGCGTACAGATATAGAGGCGGTCACCGACGTGGATCGGCGTCACCTCATCATTGAACTCACGCCCGGCACTGGCCTCGCCCTCGCGCGGCAGGTCGCCGGTGTGGAACGCCCACGCCGGTTGCAGCTTACTGACGTTGGCGGGCGTGATCTGCGCCAGCGGCGAGTAGCGATCGCCGGCCGGCGTGCGGCCATAGTAGCGCCACTCGCTCTGCTCCTGCGCGTCGCTGGCGGGCGGCGGCGTCAGGGTGAGCGATTCCGGGTGCACGAAGCGGGTGTCACTGATGTGCCAGCCGCCCCAGAAGATACCCGCGACCGCCAGCAGGTAGACCGCCGCGCTGCCCCACGCCTGCCCACGGCCGCCCTGTAGCGGGCGAGTGATCCACGGCATACAGCACCAGAGGCCGAGCAGCGCCGGGGCAAACAGCCGCGGCATCAGCCGCCAGCCATCCAGCCCCACCTCAGAGATCGCCCAAGCGATGCTGGCGACAAACACCAGCAGGTAGAGCCACAGCCCGGCGCGGCGGCGGCGCACCACCAGCACGCCGCTGGCGATGAGCGCCAGCCCGGCAATCACGTAGTACCAGGTACCGCCCAGCCAGGCGAGCCAGCCGCCGGGCAGCAGGTACGCCAGGCCAAGCAGGGTAATGACCGCCCCGGTGAGGGCAGGAAAGGTAAACCATCTGCGAAACATAGATCCATCCCTTATGGTGTGTCCCGCCGGTCATGGCCGGCGGGTTATTGTTTACTTCTCTTTGTGCGGCAACACTTCATTGATTAACTGGCGGGCGGTGTCCGCGATCACCTGCCCTGCCCCCCGGTCACCCTTGATCAGCGACGAGGTGAAGGACTTCGCCTGTTGCAGCGTGATGTGCGGCGGCAGCGGCGCGATTTCCGGGTCGGTTTTCACCTCCAGCACCACCGGGCGGTCAGAGCTGAGCGCCTCGGCCCACGCGGGCTGGAGCGACTCCGGCTCATCGACAAAAATGCCCTTCAGGCCGAGCAGGTTGGCGAACTGGGCGTAGGGCACATCCGGCAGCGACTGGCTGGCCGGGTAGCGCGGGTTGCCCTCCATCACCCGCTGCTCCCAGGTGACCTGATTGAGATCCTGATTATTGAACACGCAGATGATCAGGCAGGGGTTGGCCCAGCGGCGCCAGTACTTCTGGATGGTGATCAGCTCCGCCATATTGTTCATCTGCATCGCGCCATCGCCCACCAGCGCCACCACCGGGCGATCCGGGTGGGCGAACTTGGCGGCGATGGCATAGGGCACGGCCGCGCCCATCGACGCCAGCCCACCGGAGAGCGAGGCGCGCTGCCCGGCCTTCACCTGATAGTCCCGCGCGAACCAGTTGGCACAGGAGCCGGAGTCCGAGGTGATGATGGCGTTGTTCGGCAGCAGCGGCGACATCTCCCACACCACGCGCTGCGGGTTGACCGGCTTGGCCTCGGCCATCGCCCGATCCTTGAGCGTCTCGCGCCACTCCTCCATCTGCTTGGTCAGGCCATCCTGCCAGCGGCGATCCTGCTTGTGCTTCAGCAGCGGCAGCAGCGCGCGCAGGGTGGCGGCCGCGTCGCCGTGCAGGTTGACATCGACCGGGTAGCGCAGGCCGAGCATTCCTGGATCAATGTCAATCTGCACCGCACGCGCCTGCCCATCCTTCGGCAGGAACTCGCCCCACGGGAAGCCGGTGCCGATCATCAGCAGGGTGTCGCACTCCGCCATCATGTCAGAGGAAGGCTTGGTGCCGAGCAGGCCGATGGAGCCGGTGACGAACGGCAGGTCATCCGGCAGCACATCCTTGCCGAGCAGCGCCTTCGCCACCCCGGCACCGAGCGCCTCTGCCGTCATGATCACCTCATCCGCCGCCCCGCGCGCGCCCGCGCCGATCAGCATCGCCACCTTGCGCCCCTCGTTGAGCAGATCCGCCGCCTGTTGCAGGTCAATCTGGTGCGGCACCACGTCCGGGCGACGGTAACCCGCGCCGGATCGGGTAAAGCCGTGCGCCTGTTTCGGCTCCTCCCACGGCTCATCCTGCACATCTTTCGGCAGCACCAGCGCGGTGACGCCATTGCCCGCCACGGCGATGCGCACGCCACGGTCTATCAGATGGCGCACCTGCGCCGGGGCCGCCGCCTCCTGCACGAAGTCCGCCACGTCCATGAACATGCGGTCGAGGTTAATCTCCTGCTGGTAGTGCGCGCCGCGCGCCGTGCTTTCCGCCTGTCCGATGATCGCCAGCACCGGCACGTGGTCTTGCTTGGCGTCATACAGCCCGGTGATCATGTGGGTCGCGCCCGGCCCGCCGGTGGAGAGGCAGACGCCCAGCTCGCCGGTGAACTTGGCGTGGGCAGTCGCCATAAAGGCGGCCATCTCCTCATGTCGCACCTGAATGAACTCGATCCCCTCCCCCTTTTTCTCGGCACGCTGCAACGCCCCCAGCACGCCATTGATGCCATCGCCGGGGTAACCATAGATACGCGTCACGCCCCACGCCTTCAGCCGCTCCACAATAAAATCGCTTGTCAGTTTCGCCATCGTCGCTCCTCCTCTGCTGGCCACTCCACCGGGCCGTAGCCCATTGATGAGCCTTAAACATAGTGTATTTAACGCCAGCCTGCGTCGCGGCCCGGCCGAAGGTCACCTGCGGAATGCGTAAGGGAGTGTGTCTAAACACACCATGACAATGGGCAGAAAAACTGTGGTAGGTTGAGGAAAACAGCCATCATGGAGAGACAGAATGATCCCTACCTTGCGTATCGCCCGGCCAGTCAGCGACCTGGCGCAGAGCCGCGCACTCTACCAGCATGGCCTTGGGCTGGCGCTGCTGGGCGAGTTTCGTGACCATGAGGGCTTCAGCGGCGTGATGCTCGGCTACCCTGGCGCGGCCTGGCATCTGGAGTTTACCCACTGCCAGCACCATCCGGTGATACCGGGGCCGGGCGCGGAGGATCTGCTGGTGCTCTATGTGCCTGACGCCACCGAGTGGCAGGCGCGCTGCGCTGCCATGATGCAAGCAGGCTTCCAGCCGGTGGCGGCATTCAACCCTTACTGGGACGCCGCCGGGCGCACCTACCTCGACCCGGACGGCTATCGCACAGTGATCCAGCAGCGGCCCTGGCCGCCAGCCTGAGCGTTATTCACTCCCCTATAGCATCTCCGGCCGAAATAACCCGCGGCGGCTGATTACCTTACCGGCGACCATAAATACCCCGTCGCCGGTGTAGTGCAGGGTCTCCGGGTGTTTGGGGGTCGGGGCGACGTGCGCTTGCACAATCTCAAACACAAAGAAGCTGTAGCGTTTGACCAGCGCGTCCTCTACCAACCGGCACTCGAAGCTGGCGTGGCACTCGTCAATCAGCGGTGCGCCCACCTGCGTGGCGGGCCGGGCGGTGAGGTGGAAGTGGTCGAACTTATCCAGATCCGCGCCGCTGGTGTTGCCGATGCCGACCACGGTGTCGGTCAGCGCGGTGGTCGGCAGGTTGATCACGCACTCGCGGCTATGGCGGATCAGGTCGTGGCTGTGGTTGCCGCTGGCGATCATGCAGCCCACCAGCGACGGCGTGAAGGCCAGGATGGTGTGCCAGCCCAGCGTCATGATGTTGCGTTCGCCCTGCCAGCAGGAGGAGATCAGCACAATCGGCCCCGGCTCCAGGTAACGGCGCGCCTCACTCACCGGAAAGGCCGCTTTATGGGGATGGCGTGGCATCACAGGTTCCTTCAATACGCGGCCCGCCGCCGCCCCTTAGGCTTAGCCGAAAACCGCCGTGGCTGCAAAGTGCGGCCGGGCATTTCCCTTTCCGCCAACCGCAACCATAATTAACCCTCCTTTCCCCGCCAATGAATCAACAGGATGGCCTATGCAAAGTCTTGATCTGTCGGTCGCACGCCAGGCGCAGGCGTGGATCGGCCACCAGCCGGTGTGGTTGTGCACCGTGCTCGCCACCTTCGGCTCCTCGCCACGCTCGCCCGGCGCGCTGCTGGCCGCCACCGCCGATGGCCGCTACAGCGGCTCGCTCTCCGGCGGCTGCGTGGAGGAGGACTTCATCGCCCGGCTGCGCGCCGGTGAGTTCCGCCAGCCCAGCCAGGTGGTGCGCTACGGCGACGGCGGCCTGACGCCCAACCGCGCGCTGCCGTGCGGCGGGGTGCTGGATATTTTGATTGAGTACCTGCCGTGCAACGCCGACAGCGCCCACTATCTGGGGCAGCTTGCCACCGCGCTGGCTGGCCACGGCGCGCTGACCAAATCCCTGCGCCTGCCGGGTGCCTGCCATGCCCTCACCCTGAGCGACCAGCCGCCGGCCACCGGCGTGGCGCGTGACGGCGACCTGCTGACGCTGCATATCGCCGCCGCGCCACGGCTGATTGTCGCTGGCCTGTCGCCGGTGGCGCTCTACTGCGCCGGTTTTGCGGTGGCGCTGGGGTTCGAGACGGTGGTGTGCGAGCCGCGTGAGGAGGAGCTGGAAAACCTCGCGCCGCAGCTGCCGGAGGGGGTGCTGCTGGAGCGGCGTTTCCCGGCGAAATTTATTGAACAGGGTGGCTGCCACGCCCAGACGGCGGTGGTGGCGCTGACCCACGATCCCCGGCTGGATGACCTGACGCTGATGGAGGCGGTACAGACCGAGGCGTTCTATATCGGCGCGATGGGATCGATGAAAAACAGCCGCAACCGGCGCGAGCGGCTGCAACGCATCGCCGGGCTGACCGAGCAGGAGCTGGCGCGGGTACATGCGCCGATTGGGTTGGATATTGGCAGCAAGACGCCAGCCGAGATTGCGCTGGCGGTGATGGCCGACGTGGTGGCGCACAAGAACCGCCACGTCGGCCTGGGGGGTTAGAGCAGTTTGTCGAGGGTGATCGGCAGGTCACGTACCCGCTTGCCGGTGGCGTGGAACACAGCATTGCTGATCGCCGCTGCCACGCCGACAATCCCCACCTCGCCGATGGTCTTGCCGCCCAGCGCGCTCGCCAGCGGATCTGGCTCACCGACGTTAATGGTCTGGATCTCCGGGATGTCCGCGTTGACCGCCACCAGATAGTCAGCCAGGTTGGCGTTGAGGATGCGCCCGTCGCGCGGGTCAACCATTCCCTCCTCCAGCAGCGCCTGACCAATGCCCATCACGATGCCGCCGATCCACTGGCTCTCCGCCAGCGTCGGGTTGTAGAGCCGACCGCAGTCGAAGGCGCTCACCACCCGCCGCACGCGCACGGTGCCGAAATCCTCATCCACCGCCACCTCGACAAAGTGGGCGCACCAGCTGTGGGCGGAGACGCCATTCACATCGGTCGCCCCCTTCATCAGGGTGGCCGTACGGTCGGCGGTGTCACGATCCTGCTCGGTGGCGTCCGGTTCGAAGGTGTCCTGATGCACCACCAGCTCATCGTGGTTCGCCAGCGCCAGCAGGGTGCCGAAGCTGAGGGTACGCCCGTCGGCGTGCAGCCCACCGGCCGCCAGCGTTACTGCCTCCGGCGGCTGGCCCTGCAACGGCGAGTTGGGCGTGGTGACCGCCAGGTTCACCAGCATCTCCCGTACCTTCAGCGCGGTTTTGTGCACCGCGCCGGTCAGCAGGTTCGCCAGTTGCGAGCCACCGGCCACCGGCGCGCGCGGCAGGCGGGTGTCGCCCAGCTCCACCTTGATATCTGAGGAGGGCACCTGCAACACCTCGGCGGCGGTCTGCGCCAAGATGGTGTAGGTGCCGGTGCCGATATCCGCACCGCTGCTCTGCACCGTCAGCTGCCCGTGGCGGTCAACGATGATGCGCGCCTCGCCCGGCGTGCGGTGCACCGGGTAGGTGCCCGCCGCCATGCCCCAGCCCACCAGCTCGCGCCCACGGCGCATGGAACGCGGTGCCGGGTCACGCTGCGCCCAGCCGAAGGCCTCGGCCCCGGCCTGATAGGCCTCGCGCAGGCGGCGGCTGCTCCACGGCAGCTTCTCCTGCGGGTCTTGATCGGCCCAGTTGCGCAGCCGCAACTCCAGCGGATCCATCGCCAGCGCGTGCGCCAGCTCATCCATCGCCGTCTCCAGCGCATAGGTGCTGGGGTTCTCGCCCGGCGCGCGCATCCAGCCGGGGTTGACGGTGTGCACCCGCACCAGCCGGTGGCGCGAGAAGACGTTGTCGCAGGCGTACATCAGCGGCGTCACCGAGTTGCTCGGCTCTTGGTGGGTATCCTCGATCGACGTCTCGTTCCAGCCATCATGGACAATCGCCAGCAGCTTGCCGTCGTGGTCAGCGCCCAGTGACAGCGCCTGATGGGTACGCGGCCGCCCGCCGTAGCCGGTGAAGGTCTGCGGCCGGGTCAGCACCACCTTCACCGGGCGGTGCAGCAGGCGGGTGGCGAGGCAGGCCAGCGCCACATGGCCGTGCGGCGTGGCCTTGCAGCCGAACCCGCCGCCGACGTAGGGCGAGATCACCCGCACCCGCTCCACCTCCAGCCCGAACCACTCGGCGATGGTGTTGCGCTCGCCGCCGACCCACTGGCTCGGCTCCCAGACCGTCAGGATCTCATCCTGCCACTGGGCGATGCAGCCATGCAGCTCAATCGGCGAGTTGTACTCGCGCGGCGTGGTGTAGACGCCGTGTACCCGCACCGGCGCGGCCGCCATCGCCTGATGCGCCTGTCCCCACTCGACGTCCAGCGCCTCCACCGGCTCCGGCCGCGCCTGCGGGTCATCCGGGTCAATCAGCGCTGGCTCTGGCGCGTACTCGGCCCGCACCAGCGCGGCGGCCTCGGTGGCCTGCTCCAGCGTCTCCGCCACCACCAGCGCGATGTGCTGGCCGTTCCAGCGCACCACCTCGCTCTGCAACGGCACATATTTAGAAGCCGCCGAGCCGCCGCTGTTAAACGGCGTGCCGGGGTTGAGTTCCAGCTTGTCGAGGTGGGTCAGCACTGCCTGCACGCCGGGGGCCTGTTTCGCCTCCTCAATGTGCATGGCGGTGATGCGGCCATGCGGCACGGTGGCGTTCACCACCACACCGAACAGCAGATCCTCGGGCTGGTGCTCGAAGGCGTAGCGCGCCGCGCCCTGCACCTTCAGGTTGCCCTCCAGACGCGGGCGCTTCTCGCCCAGCGCCTCCAGCGGGCGGGCCGGTGTCTGGGTCGGGGCTGGCGGCGTCAGGGTCTCGCTGGCGGCAGCCGGCGGGGTCAGGGTCTCAGCGCCAGCTTCCAGCTCGCGGCGCGGTTGATCGGTATGGCTCATGCCAGGCCTCCAGCGGTCATCAGCGCGCGTGCGATAACGCGCGGGATCAGGGTGATTTTGTAGCCGTTGTGAGCGTGGGCAACCGCCCCCTGCGTGGCCAGCTCGGCGGCGCGGCGCAGCACCGCCTCCTCCAGCGGCTGGCCCTGCAACGCCTGCTCCACCTCACGGGCGCGCCACGGCACGGTCGCCACACCGCCGAGCGCGACACGCGCCTCGCGGATGGTGCGGCCATCCTCCGCCAGATCCAGCCCGACGGCGGCGCTGGCGGCGGCAAACTCGTAGGAGGCGCGGTCACGCACCTTCAGGTAGTGGGAGCGACGCAGGGCGGCGCTGGCCGGGATCTCAATCGCGGTGATCAGCTCGCCGGGCGACAGGTCATGCTCAATGTCCGGCCGATCGCCGGGCAGCCAGAAGAAGCTTGCGATCGGCACCTGGCGCACCGTGCCATCCACCGCGCGCAGGTGCAGCTCGGCGTCAAAGGCGGTCAGCGCCACCGCCAGATCGCCGGGATAGGTGGCGATGCAGTGGGCGCTGGTGCCGAGCACCGCATGGTTGCGGTTGACGCCATCCATCGCGGCACAGCCGGAGCCAGGCTGGCGCTTGTTGCAGGCGCTGTAGCCCTGCGGGTCACGGAAGTAGCTGCACCGGGTACGCTGCAACAGGTTGCCGCCCAGCGTCGCCATGTTGCGCAGTTGCGCCGAGGCGGCCAGCGACAGGCTGTCCGCCAGCGCCGGGGCGGCGTCACGCACCTGCGGGTGGTCAGCGACGTGGCTCATCTTCGCCAGTGCGCCCAGCAGCAGGTGGTCGTGGGTGATGTGGATGGCGTCCAGCCCCGGCAGGTGGCTGATATCCACCAGCCGCGCCGGGCGCTCCACCTCGCACTTCATCAGGTCAAGCTGGGTGGTACCGCCCGCCAAAAAACGCGTGTCGGGCTGGTCAGCTCCCTGTTGTGCGGCGTCAAGGTCGCTGGCGCGCTGGTAGTCAAATGCCCTCATGCCAGCCTCCCGTGGGTCAGGGTCTCGGCCGCCTCACGTACCGCGGCGACGATGTGGGTGTAGGCACCGCAGCGGCAGAGGTTGCCGCTCATGTATTCGCGGATCTCCTCGTCAGAGCCAGCGTGCCCCTCGCGGATACAGGCCACCGCCGACATGATCTGCCCCGGCGTACAGTAGCCGCACTGGAAGGCATCATGGGCCAAAAAGGCTTGCTGCACCGCATTCAGGGTGCCGTCCGGGGCGGCCAGCCCCTCGATGGTGGTGATCTCCTGCCCCTCCGCCTGAGCGGCCAGCGTCAGGCAGCTCAGCACCCGCTCGCCGTTGACATGAACGGTGCAGGCACCGCACTGCCCCTGATCGCACCCCTTTTTCGCGCCGGTCAGCCCGGCATATTCTCGCAGGGCGTCAAGCAGGGTGACGCGTGAGTCGAGGGTAAGGGCAATCTCCTCGCCGTTGATCCTGAGCCGTAAAGGCTGTTGCTGCGCCATGATGGCCTCCTGGTCAATACACAAAGGCGGCAGGCCGGGCCTGTCGCCAGTAAGGGTTTTTACCCCTATAAGTATTGCGGTAAATCGGCAGAGAGCCAGTCGGCACAGTATAAGCGGACGTTTCCTACCCGCCGGGGAGGCGATCCTTGCACTACAATCATAGATTTACCCCTGACAACGGAGTTTACCCATGGCACACCCTGACCAAAACCAGCGCCGCTACTACACCCTCTATCTGGCGGAAAACCATGTGTTGGCGCGCAACGGTGACCAGCACCTGATTGACCTCGGGCTGGTGGAGCAGGAGCCGGATGGCCTGCACTATCTGCTGGACGGCGACAAGACCGAGGGCCACGGCCTGCCCGACGCCAACGCGCTGCTGGCCGACGTGGAGCGCAAACTGACCTTCCTGTTTTTGGATGGGCAGTTCACCAGCCTGCCGGATCTGAGTGAAGAGCTGAATGAGTCGCTGGAGGGCGCGCCATCGCGCGAGATTGCGCTGGATGAGCTGGCCAGCGGTTTGGACGAGGCGTAAGGGTCAGGCGCGCTCTGCGCCTGCTCCCTCCCCTGTATCCTCCTGCGCTCGCCCTACGCCCCACCTTTAAGTATGGGGTCTACGTTAACCCCGTATCCGCCAGGGCAGGATGGCGGCGGCGGCCAGTGCCAGCAGGGCGGCCAGCCAGAAGGCACCGCCGCCTTGGGTGGGCATGAAGGCCATGAAAGAGGCGAGGAATTGGCCGGAGAAGATGGCCATCGACAGGCGTGCCAGCTGGGTGCCGCGGGTGGCTGCCGGGCTGCGCTCCACCACCAGATGGTTGGCGAGCGGTACTGACAGCCCGAAGCCCAGCCCCATCAGCACCCCGCCGGCAATAAACAGCGGCAGCGTGCCAGCCAGCGCAAACAGCGCGTGGGCGGCGGCGTAAGCCAGCGCAAACAGCGCGTGGGCGGCGGCGTAAGCCACAAAGGCCAGCGCCAGCGCGCCGTGCTCACCTAGCCGCGTGGCCGTGCGCGGCATCAGCCAGGCCGCGCCTACCGCCACCAGCGACACAAAGGCGAGGAAACTGCCGATCTGCGCGGGTGCCAGACCAAGGTGGTGCAGGTGCGCTGGCAGGGTGATGACGCCGGTAAAAAAGCTGATCATTGAGCAGAGCGCCGCGCCGTGCACCGCCCACAGCCGCGCGTTGCCGCCGTGCCCGGCCGCCACCGGCGTGGCCTCCGGCGGGCGCGGCACCCAGAGCCGCAACATGACTAGCAGCAGCCAGGCGACCAGATAGAGCGCGAATGGCCAGCGCCAGCCCAGTGTGGCCAGCAGGCCGCCAATGAACAGGAAGATCACCCCGCCCAGCTCAATCGCCATCCCCTGCCGCGCCATCATCGCCAGCCGCGCCGGGCCGTGGTAGAAGTGGGAGAGCAGCCCGGTGCCCGCGGCCATCACCACAGCCGTCGCGCCGCCGAGCAGGAAGCGATCGGCGAAGATCAACGGCGCACCCTCCAGCAGCACGCCCCCCGCCCCCAGCAGGCCATAGGCAAACAGCCCCCAGCCCAGCGCACGGTAGTTGCCAAGGCGCGCGATGCACCACCCCGCCAGCGGCCCGAGCAGCACCACGCCCAGCGACGGCACCGTCACCAGCCAGCCGGCGGCCTGCCCGACGCCCAAGCGCGCGGCAATCTCGGTCAGGCCCGGCACAATCACGCAGCCGACCATGATGGTCAGGCAGGCTATCGCCAGCAGGGTGAAGGCCCCGCTGGCGCACAGGGCGGGTGAAACGGTATGGGGCAAGGGTTGTGACGACATGGGTGTCCATCCTGTCCGAATAGTGGATATCTGTTCCGAATAATGGTATAAGTGTGCCTTGCCTGCTAAAAAAGTCAACAAGGAGGGCCAATGGCCGACACTGAATCGGGCGTGATTGCCCGCGCCGCCGCGCTGCTGAAGGTACTGGAGACGCAGCCGCACGGCGTGAGCCTGTCGCAACTGGCACGCCTCAGCGGCCTGCCGCGCACCACGGTGCACCGGCTGGTGGCCTCGCTGGAGGCCCAGCAATTTGTCAGCCAGGGCAGCGGGGGCGTCAGCCTTGGCCCGGCGATGGCGCGGCTGGCAGCGGCGGCCCACACGGATGTCACTGCCCTCGCCCGCCCCTGCATTGAGGCGCTCGGCCGCCGCACCCGTGAGACGGTGGATCTCTGCGTGTTCCGCGGCCTGCACGCCATCTCCGTAGACCAGTACCCCTGCGATCAGGAGCTGCGCGTCGTCTCCCCCATCGGCACCGCCTTCCCGATCCACACCACCGCCCACGGCAAGGCGCTGCTGGCGGCCCTGCCAACGGCGGAGCAAGCTGCGCTGCTCAGCGGCACGTTGGAGCGGCGCACCGCCCGCACCCTGTGTGAACCTGCCGCGCTGCGGGCGGAGCTGGCGCTGATCCAGCGCCGGGGCTACGCGCAGGATGAGGAGGAGCACGCGGGCGGCGTGTGCGGGCTGGGAGTGGCGCTGGTGACGGCGGGCAGTGCGCGCTATGCGCTGTCACTGGCGGTGCCCGCCTACCGGTTTGCGGCACAGGCCGAAGAGTTGCTGCGGGCGCTGGTGCAGTGCAAGGCAGAGATTGAGGCGCTGGCGGGGCAGTAGCCCGGCGGGTGGCCGCCGGGGCGGGGGTCAGAACCAGATCTCGGTCTGGATGCCGAAGTTCCAGGTGCCGCCAGCGGTAAAGCCGACGCTGCCGAAGTCGTCGTTTAGCGCGTAGCCATCCAGCGACGTGTCCCAGTTCATGTAGGTGGCGAAGAGGCGGATCTCCGGCCGTGCCTTGATGTCAAACACGTCACCGACCTTGAAGGTGGGGGCGAAGGTCAGCTTATAGAGATCGCCCTTCACCGCCTGATAGCGGTAGACCGCGCCGTTATCCTGATAGGTGCGGCCATTCGGCTTGAGATCCATGTACTGCCACGATGCCTCATACAGCAGCGCGAAGTTGTGCGTCAGCGCCTGCGAGGCGCGCAGGTTGAAGGTCGCCCAGTCATAGCGGTCGCCGTCGCGGTAGCGATCCTCACTGTGCTGGGCAATCACCGACGGCGCCAGCGACCAGTTTTTGCTGACCGGCACAATGCCGTAGGAGGCGAAGCGCAGGGTTTTGGCGTTCTCCGTCAGATCGCCGTCGCTGCCCGGCTGGCGCGCCTCGGCCCCCAGCCCGTTGCCCAGTTGCAGCGCGCTCTCGGAGTTACCCGGCGCCAGCCCGTAGAAGCGCGTCTTGTCCCGGTAGGCCAGCATGGCGTAGAGGCCGTGGGTGGCGCTGTTATCGCTGCGCATCGCGTAGCTGCCGGTGGTGGAGGTGTGGTCTTTCAGCGCGTCATTGCCCTGCGCGCTCATGCCGGTCAGCATCAGTTGCCAGTTGTCGTAGAAGTTGCTGACGTTGAACATCAGGTTCTGCACGTCGCTGTCGCTATAGCGGTCACTGCCCAGATCGCCGAAGTTGCGCGCATACACCGAGAAGTTGCTTTTCCAGTGCGGCGTCCATTGCAGGTCATTGATGCCGCCGCCGGTGCCGCCCAGAAAAATGATGTCGCTGTCGGTGAAGTGGATATCAAAGTTGTCACGGTCAAAGCGCTTGCCAGCCCAGAGGGTGGCGTGCTGCGCCGGGCCGCTGAAGCCCGGCAGGTCGCCCATCTCTACATAAATTTGGCGCACGTTCATGTGGTGACTGTCATTGTCCTGCACCCAGGGGTCGGGGTTGGTCGCGCCATCCGCCACCATCGCCCGGAAACGCGCCCAGCTGCCGTCGCGGAAGTGCATGTTGTTGATAAAGCCCAGCTCGACATAGTTATCCTTCTCATTGCCCAAGCGGCCAATGTGGGCGTCGCCGCCGATGGAGCTGGCGGGTGAGATGCCCGGCCCGCCGCGCGCGCCCTGCCCGCTGCTGTTGACCAGCATCCCGGCGCGGGCGTAGCCGGTGAACTGGAAATCGTTCACCGGATCGGACGGTGCCTTGGCGGGCGCGGGCGGCACCGCGGCCCTGGCCTCCACGCGCTCGGTGCGGCTCTCCAGCGCGCCCATCTTCTGCTCTGCCGCCAGCGCGCGCTGCTCGGCACGGGCGGTCTGCCGCTCGGCGGCCTCGGCACGCTGCTGCGCCGCGTGCGCCTGCTGTTCGGCGCGGTTGAGGCGCTGCTCCAGCAGCGCCAGCCGTTGTTCAATGGTCAGGGGAGCGCTGGCGGCAGCGGCCGGCAGCGCCGCCGCGCAGGCGAACGCGACGTAAAACGCACTGTTACGCATAGGGTCATCCGTGCAGGGTTAAAGGGGTTGGATCTCGTGCGGCAGCGGGGCTGCCGTGCTGGCCGCAGGGGCCTGTTTGCGGGCGTCCAGTTCGGCGCGGATCTGGTCATACTGCTCATCCAGACGGTAGCAGCGCGCCATCCATAACATGGAGGCGACAATCAGCGCCGCCGGGATGTAGAGGTAGCAGGCCTTGATCGCCAGCAGCGCCGACGGCTGCTGTGCCTGATTGGCCACGTAGCCCCCCACCGAGAGCAGCAGCCCGGTCACCGCGCCAGCCCCGGCCATCGCCACCTTGCCGAAAAAGCCGTTGATGGAGGTGAGGATGCCAGCGGTGTTGATGCCGGTTTTCCATTCGCCGTAGTCCACCGGGTCAGCCTGCATGGAGAAGTAGATCGCCGTGCGCTGCCCCGCGCCGATGGAGAGGATTACTGCCCCCGCCAGCAGCCCGAAGGTGTTCGCGCCCGCCAGCATCATCACCCCCATGCCCACCAGATTGATGGCGCTCGCCAGCAGGTAGACCGTGCGCTTCTTCATGCGCGTCGCCAGCAGGGGCACCGTCAGGGTGCCCAGCAGCGGCACAAAGGTGGAGATGCCCGCCGCCAGCGCGGTGACGGTGGCATCGCCGACGTAGTAGGTGAAGAAGTAGACCAGCGCGCCGGTCTGGAAGAAGAACGCGCCCCACATCAGGAAGATATTGACCGCAAACACAAACCACGGCCGGTTGCTGCGCAGCCCCTCCCAGGCGCGCGTTGGCGTCATGCGCACCTGCGTCACCTGGATGCGCTCCTCCACGCTGCGGAAACTCACCAGCAGGAAGAAGGCGGCGATCACGCCAAACAGGATGGCGGTGTAGAAGAAGCCCTGTACCTGATCGCCCTGCCCCAGCGCCTTGACCAGCGGCAGCGTCAGCACCGCCACCAGCGTAGAGCCGAGCGATCCCATCAGGATGCGCACCGCCGACAGCATGGTGCGCTCCTTGGGATCATGGGTGATGAACGGCAACATGGCGCTGAACGGGATGTTGACAAAGGTGTAGAGGAACGAGAGGCAGAGGTAGGTGACAAAGGCGTAGGCCAGCTTGCCGGTGGTGCCGAGATCCGGCACATAGAAGGCCAGGATGCAGAGCAGGCCGAACGGGATCGCACCGAACAGCAGATAGGGGCGGCAGCGCCCCCAGCGGGTGGTGGTGTTGTCAATCACCAGCCCCATCAGCACATCGGCCACGCCATCCACCAGCCGGGTGACCAAAAACATCACCCCGGCCCAGTAGGCGGGCAGCCCCATGATGTCGGTGTAGAAGAACATCAGGTAGAGCGAGATCAACTGCCACACCAGGTTGCAGGAGAGGTCAGCGACGCCATAGCCGAGCCGCTGCCGCCAGAGGTTGTAGGGGGTAGACATAGGGACTCTCCTTCGTCAGGTTCAGAGCTGGAAAGTGCGGATCAGCCAGGCCGGGGTGCAGCTCCAGGCGTGGCAATAGCTGTTGATCAGGCGGCTGCCGTAGGGCGAGTAGTCCGGGTTGGCCGGGTCAAACAGCTCCCAGAAGGTGTCCGCGCCGCGCGCTACCATCTCCCCCCAGTAGCCCTTGATCTCCGCCACCGCCGCCTGCCGCTCACCATGCTGGAGCAGCGCCTCAACGTAGTGATGCACCATGTAGGGAGTGCGCATACCGATGGCCGGCGGCCGCTCCCGCAACTGGGTGAGCAGGCGGCGGCGGAACGCGGCGTCGCCCACCTCCGCCAGCAGCAGCCACACCTGTGAGGCGCTGGAGACCTGCCGCGCCGCGCCACTGGTGAAGAAGCCCTGCGCCTCATCCCACAGGTGCGCCAGCGTGGCCGCCCGCAGCCGCGCCAGCGTGGCCGCCAGTTCCGCCTGCCGCGCTGGCGCGATGCGCCCGGCCAGCGTGTGCGCCCGCTCCAGCGCGTAGATCAGCACGCCCTGCGAGGCGGCCTGCTTGTTGAGTTGCTCATGCCAGTCAATGAACGACCACCAGCTGTCGCTGTCCTGCACGATGCCCCGGCTGTCCAGCCGCGCCAACGCCAGCTCCACCTGCCGCCAGGCGGTGGGCCACAGCGCCTGTAGCGTCTCCTCGTCGTCGGTGGCGGCGACATAATCGGCCAGGGTAGCGACAAAGAACAGCGAATAATCAAACAGGTAGGTGTCATCCGCGATCACCTCCGGCTGGATGAAGACGTTGGCGGCCACCATGCCATCTTCACGGGTCACGCCCGCGAACAGCATCAGGCAGCGGCGCACCAGCGCCTGATTGGCGAAGGTGGCGTAGTTGACGCGCGCCTGTAGCCGCAAATCGCCGAGCCACAGCCGCCGGTCGCGTTTCGGGCCATCCTCGAACACCTCCTGCATACAGTTTTTGAGCGTCAGCACGCTCACCGCGTCAATCTGCCGCAGCAACGGATCGGCGATGGCCGGTGTCGCCACCTCGCGCCCATCGGCGGAGGTTTCGGTGGTCAGGCAGGGACTCTCCAGACGCAGGCGGTATTTGCGCGAGGTGGCGACCACGCGGATCTTCACGTAGCGACAGCAGTAGCGGCGCGGCAGGGCAATCTCCGCGGGCAGCACGTCCAGATAGAGATCCTGCTGCTGGAACCAGCTGGTGCTCAGCCAGCCGTCATAATCCGCCAGACTCTCCACCACCTCATCGATGATCTCGCCGAAGGTGAAGTGCAGGTGCGCGGGCGCATCCGGTGGGCTGCCGACCGCCACGGCGCGCAGCGACAGGCGGCCGACGCAGTGGGTGCCGAAGTCCAGTATCACCTCCTCGCCGGGGCCAAACTCTCGGCGGGCCAGATCCGCTGGCTGGCCGATCACCTGCCCGCGCCCATCCACCAGCGCCACCGGCGAAACCGGCTGCCGGTGCAGCGCCGGGCGCAGCGCCTCGGCCTGCGCCAACAGATCCGGGTGGCGTAACGTTTTGATTATGCTGTGGTGTTGCTGTTGCTCTGCCATGGTCATCCTTAGTCGGGGGGCGATGAGCAGCATGGTAAGGAAGGCGTGGGCGGGCGGCCATTCTGCCAGTGCCAGCCCGTTGCCGCCGGTGGCACTGGCAGGAGAGTGAGCGCGGCGAAGATCACAGTTCACGCATACGGACTCGCCAGCTGGCCTGACTATCCCGTATGTTGGCACGACGCGCCCGCCGGGCGTGACCATCGCCAGAGAGAGAGCCATGCTGACACTGCAGATTGAAGACTACTTTCCCCGCCCCACCGACAAACTGGCGGTCTATGCCAGCGACCCGGAGAACAACAACCATGAGCACTGCCATGCGTTCGATGAGCTGGTGATGGTGGAGCGCGGCCACGGCCTGCACGTGATCAATGGCAAGCCGCACTTCATTCAGGAGGGGGATATCTTCTTTGTGCGCGGCCGCGACTGCCACTTCTATGACGAGCTGGGTACGCTAAAGATCACCAACGTGCTGATCAACCCGACCCGTCCCTTCAGCTACCTGACCAACACCGAGGGGCTGCTGGCGCGCTTCGACGCCGCCGCCGGTGGCAACTATGGCTGGCTGATGCCGGAGCGCCACGCCCAGTGCCGCGATCTGGTGGCGCGGCTGCAACAGCCAGCGCCAAGCGGCGCGCCGGAGCAGGCGCAGGCCATCCGCGAGTCGCTGTTCTTCCAGCTGCTGATGAACATGGTGGCCGGTAGCGATGGCCCCAAGAACCACACCAAATACAAGCTGCACCGGCTGCTGGGCCACGTGCAGGAGCACTGCTTTGAGGAGATCGCCTGGGGCGAGGTGGCGGAGCGTTTCCACCTGACCCAGCGCACCATCTACCGCCAGATCAAGGAGACCACCGGCCTGACGCCGGAGGCCTACCTGAAGCGGCTGCGGCTGGTCTCCGCGCGGGTGAAGATCCGCGAAACCGAGATGCCGATCACTGACATCGCCTTCCTGTGCGGCTTCAGCAACTCCTCCCACTTCACCTCCTCCTACAAGCGGCTGTTTGGCGTGACCCCTTCGCAGGAGCGCATCGCCCCGCGCTGCCCGGTGCTGCCACTGGCCGGGTAAACCGCGACCAGCATCACGAATCCGGCGGCGGCGGCTTGCCAAATCCATTCAGCTGATAAATGATTGCCGCCGACGGATTGCTACTGCACCGCAGGCAAAACCCAGACCGCCCCTCCCTGACTTAAGGGATTGGCGGTCTGGGTTTTTTTTTGCCCCCCATTCGGCACGGCCCCTGTTTAACGGCTGCCCACGCGGCCCGGGATCGCTTTGCCTTTTTTTCACCCTGACCAAGGCCACGATAATGAAAAAATCCTCTGTCGCCCTGCTCCTCCCGCTGCTGCTGGCCGCCGCCCCGGCGCTGGCCGATGACCCTGACTGGAATGGCATGGTGCTCGGCTTCGAGCCGCCGCCCGCACCGCTGCTCGGCGAGATGCTCGGCGTCCGCCCGCTGCTGACCGACCTCGGCTTCCACTACCAGCTCGGCTACCTGAGCCAACTGGCCTACAACGCTGGCGGCGGTTACAACCACGATGACCACGCCGCCTACATCGACCAGTTCTCGCTGACCTTCACCCAGGATCTGGAGCGCTACACCGGCATCCCGGATGCGCGTCTGGAGGGCAACATCGTCAACCGCAACCACAATGACAGCCTGACCATGAAGCGGTTGCAGGATCCGCGCGTCAGCTTCAACGACCTGTCGCAGGAGAGCTACGGCGGCCAGTCGATCACCCGGCTCGGCTGGCTGACCTTCGCCCGCAGCTTTTTTGATGACCGGCGGCTCACCTGGCGCATCGGCATGATGAACAAGGTGCAGACCTTTGACCAGATTATCCCCTGCGACTTCCAGATGCTGTCGCAGTGCGGCGGCAAGTCGGCCAACTCGCTCACCTGGAACAACTGGAACGTGCACACCTGGGGCACCACGCTGGAGTACCGCCTGACGCCTGAGCTGACGCTCAAGGGCGGCATCATGGAGCAGAACCCGGAGGCCGCCTCGCGCAGCCACGCCTGGAGCTGGTCAACGCGCGGCAGTCAGGGGTTCCTGCTGCCGGTGGAGCTGGAGGCGCGCCCGCACCTCAACGGTTTGCCGGGGGTCTATAACCTTGGCGTGCTGTTCACCAACGCGCCGCTGGCCGATCTCTACAGCGGCAAGAACCAGGACGCTGGCGCGACCGACCCGGAGGGCTACCGCACCCACCGCCGCACCTGGTTCCTCTACAGCGGCTTCAACCAGCAGGTGACGCAGCGCGCGGGCGATCCCAACCGTGGCCTGAGTGTCTCCTGGAGTCTGGGCGTCGGCGATCCGCGTAGCACCTATATCCACACCACCACCTCGGCCTCGCTGCGCTACCGTGGCCTGTTCGACGCGCGCCCGAATGACTGGATTGGTTTCGGCGTCAGCTACATCGAGATGAGCAACCACTACACCCGCAACTTCGCCTACCTCAATCAGGTGCGCGGCGTGGATGACTACGGCAACGCCCTCTACAGCCCGCTGCCCGGCCAGTCGATCAATGCCGAGCTTTACTACCGCTTCCGCCCGCTCGACTGGCTGGAGCTGCAACCGGATATCCAGTACTGGCACCACCCCGGCGGCGTGCGTGAAACGCAGGACGCCTGGGTCACCGGCCTGAAAACCGTGATCTCATTCTAAGGAGCGATAACGATGCGCATCATTCTGCTGTTACTGACCCTGCTGGCCACCGCCGCCTCTGCCACCCCCGGCCGGCCGCTGCCCTTCACCCCCGACCCGGCCAAGCAGGTGCGGGTGATGATCAGCAGCGACGCCAAAAACGAGGCGGATGACGACTTTGCCGTCGCCCACGCGCTGCTGACGCCGACGTTCGAGGTGCGCGGGCTGATTGCCGCCCACTACAGCCGCACCGCCGCGATGCTGGGCAACCACCAGCCCACCATGCCGGAGAGCTATCTGGAGCTACAACGGCTGCTGGCGGTGATGAAGGCCGACGTGCCGCTGTTCCACGGCGCGCAACAGCCGTTGGGTGACACCGCCCCGCCGCTGAGCGAGGGCGCGCGGGCGATCATTGAGGAAGCGCAGCGCGCCGACAGCCGTCCGCTGTTTGTGCTGGTGCTTGGCCCGGCCACCGACATCGCGCTGGCGCTGCGCGCCGAGCCGTCGATAGCCAGCAACCTGACGGTGATCTGGATTGGCGGCAACCCCTACCCGGCCGGCGGCTGGGAGTACAACCTCTACAACGACCCGCGCGCCGCCGCCGAACTGTTCCGCTCCCCGGTGGCGCTGTGGCAGGTGCCGCACAATGTCTACATGTCGATGCGCGTTTCGCTGGCGCAACTGGCGCTGCGCGTCAAGCCACAGGGCGCGCCCGGCCGCTACCTGTTCCAGCAGATGCTCGACTTCAATGCGTGGGCCTCACAGCGCATCAAGCATGTGCCGTGGCCGAAAAGCGAGGTGTGGGTGCTGGGCGACAACCCGGCCATCGGCCTGCTGCTGGATGACCACGAGTACCACTACCGTATGCGTCCGGCCCCGGCGTTCAATGACGACCTGAGCTACGCGCCCGGCAGCGCCACGCGGCAGATCCGTGTCTATGAGCAGATTGACCCGCACTTTGTGCTGGAGGATTTCTTCGCCAAGCTGGCGCTGGCGTATGGGGAGTAGCGAGGGCTGGATGCTCCCCGGCCGGGTGGCCGGGGAGCGTATCACGGGAACGACGAGCCGATCAGGCGAACTCGGCCTCACGCGGGCGGGCCTGCGGCGCTTGCAGGTGCCACTTGTCGCCCATCAGGCTGTCGAGCGTCTCACCGTAGCCAGTGCCGAAGCCAGCGGCCGGGGTCAGGGTGATCTCGCCGAAATAGAGTTTGCCGCCGTCGATGTACCAGTCCACGCGCGCGTACTCGAGGTAGCCCAGCAGTTCGATACTCAGCGCCAGCCCCTTCTCCACCAAGGGCATCAGCTGGCTGTCGAGGGCATTTTTCCCGGAGTAGACCGTGGAGAGATCGTTGACGTAAAACGTCCTCGACAGCTCACCCTCGAAACGATCGTCGATCAGCTGCAGCACATAGAAGATGGAACCGTCCGGCTGGCGGAACAGGTGGAATTTATAGTCCGTCAGGGCGGAGACACCGTTGCCGATGCGTTTTTCCACCAGGATTTTGCGATCGATTTTACTGTAGTGGTACTCGCCACAGGTCTTGGAGAAGTCGGTTTTCAGCCAGCGCGCGGCCTCTTGCACAATCTCGTCCGCCTCCTGCTTCTGCGGCTTGTGGCTAATCAGTTTGACCATGCCCGCGCCGTGGTTTGGCTTGACCACGCAGTTCTCCAGCGTGCCAATATCCTGGGAAAAGCGCTGGACGTCATCATAATGGGCCAGCAGCGGGATCAGGTACTCTTCACCCACCCGTTTTGCCACATACTCGCGCACGCGATATTTATCCGCCAGCATCGGGAAGTTTTCATCACTCAGGCAGGCGTAGCGCTTGCGGTGAATCACTTTCTCATTAAAGGACTTGGGCTGTGAAATATTGGGGAAACGGCCAAAGCGCCGGTAAAACTCCACGTTATCCCTGACCGACCACGGCATTTTATTAAAAATCAATCTGGCTATTTTTTTCATCTGAAATTCCATCCTGGTAAGATGTTTAGGTAAAAGCCCACCGCCCCCTTTGGAAAAGGCGGTGTATCACTGTGGCAAAAGGCTGATAAAGCGCCGGGAGGCAACCGGCCTTCAGCAGGATTAGGTCATTTAACGCCCCAGGCAAAACCGATACTGCCAATATGCAATTTAACGATCAGTCCATTCTTGAAAAAATAGTTCATTACGGTCAGGGAGAGCAGCTCCACCAATACCACGCTGACGGATGCGCCAATTAATCCATGCTGCTTAATCAGCAGGTAGGAGACCGGCAAACTGAATGCCAGGATCAGGAACATCTTTTTCGACAGGTAGGAGAAGCCGGAATATTTGATGACATACCGATAGGCAATGGAGCCCATCAGCGAGAGCATGGTGCCCACGCTCAGGATCAACGCTGGCAGGTAGGCCGCCGCATACTGCGCGCCATACAGCAGCGCGATTGCCTGCCGGCCAAACAGCGCGAAGCCAGCGATAACCAGCGCCGAGCAGAGGAACACGATGCGGTTGAGTTTGACCGCCTTCGCCATCGCCGTGCGATCGTTGGTATCGGCATAGATGGAGGGGTAGAAGGAGGTGATGATCGAGGCCAGCGCAAAAGTCCAGGCGGTCGCCAGCGTCAGCGCCACCGAGTAGATGCCCAGCTGGTAACTGCCGAGAAAATCAGAGATAAAGATCTGGTTGATGCGGGTGTAGATCGCCACCGAGATGCTGGAGAGCACAATGCTGCTGCCCGACATGATCATATATTTGGAGTACTTTTTGGCGGCGCTCTTCCAGTTGCGCCCCATCATCGTGACGCTGGCGCTGCGCGTGATAAAGTCGTGGCGGCGGATAAAGAACGGGATGGCGGTGGTCAGCACAATCGGGATCGCCAGCAGCGCCGGGTCCCACTGCATCAGGGCGATCAGGTAGCGGATGCCCAGACCAATCCCCAGCCCAATCACGTTGGAGATGGTGTTATATTTGGAGCGCAGTTGCGAGTTATTGTAAATCGCGTAGACATCCAGCGTGGTAAAGAAGCTGGCAATACAGACCGCGATGCAGAAAATAAACGAGGTGGTATCATCCACGGTGTAGAAATAACCCAGCACCGCCACGGAGATGGCGACATATACCGCCAGCCGCATCAGGAATGAGGAGCGAATCAACCTGACGCCGGAGTCGGGGTTTTTACTGACGCGCTTGAAAATAATATTGTCGCCGCCCATTTGGGAGACAATCTGGACAATCTGGAAGATTGCCATCGCCAACGAGAGTTCACCAAACAGTGACGGGCCGATATATTTGGCGACATAAGAGGTGACGAAAAAAAGTCCAAATATAGAGATGATTTTTTCCAGCATCATCCAGATGGAATTTCTTCCAATCTTATTCAGGCCCATGCTCTAACTTCCTTTTAAAGTGGAACACTGTCTCTTTGCTAACAGATAGAGGGAGTGCATAAAATCAGCGGCGGCGTATAGCCCCTTCGCCTTTTTCTGGCTCTTCACGGCGTAACCGGGAACCACGCATCAATACCCTTTTCAAGCATTGCGTCAGACACGTTAATAAACCTTTATCCCGCCCGGATCAAAGACGCGTCAAAAAGTAAAATAGGATTATCTTATGGTTACTTTTATCGTGTCAACAGACCGATGCCCATTCGGAAGACATTTATTTAACTTAAGTCAGCGTAAACCAGATAGCTCTGATTGCCCCGTTCCCCGCCTCTCGCTCCTGCCGCGCGGGCAATAAAAAGCGCCCCGTAGGGCGCCTGTTTTGTCTGCCTGCCGATTAGAAATCGACGGTCATGGAGACCTTCACCTCACGCGGGTCGCCCTGCGTCAGGTAGCCGCCGTTGGCAGAAGACCAGTAGCGCTCGTTGGTGACGTTCTCCACGCCAGCACGCCAGACGATGTTGTTGACCGGCAGGTTCATGTCGTAACGCACGCCCAGATCCAGGCGCGTCCAGGCGGCCAGCTCCAGATTGTTGGCTTCGTCGGCATACTGCGAACCGGTGCGGATCACCTTGCCGGTGGCGGTCAGGCCGGTCACGCCAGGGATGTCATACTCCCCCGACACCACCCAGTGGTAGCGCGGCACGCCCACGGCCTTTTTGCCGTCATAGGTGCCATCCTGCGTCTGGGTCAGGGTCGGGTCGAGCAGCGACAGGCTGCCGTTCAGGCGCACGCCATAGACCGGCTCACCATACAGGCTCACCTCCATACCACGGGTGCGCACCTCGCCATAGTTGCCGAAGGTGTAGCTGTCGCCCGAGGCGGTGTACATGCTCTCTGGCTTCTTGATCTCGAACAGCGCCAGTGACGCCGCCACGCGGCCAAAGTCCGCCTTTACGCCCACTTCGTTCTGCTTGGAGATGGCGACGCCCGCGGTCTGGCCGCCATTGGTCACGGTCTTGCCGTTGTAGGTGGTGCCCGCGGTGTCGCCCGCCTGCAACGCCTCGATGTGGTTGGCGTAGAGGGAGATGTGCTGCCACGGCTTCACCACCAGACCAAAGGCCGGCGTGACCTTGGTTTCGTCAAAGGTGTTGGACTCCACGCCGTTGTAGTTGTAGTTGCGCACCGCGATGCTCTGGCGGCGCAGGCCACCAATCAGCTGCACGCGGCCATCCAGCACTGACAGGGTATCCGAGAGGTTGTAGCCCTCGTTGCGGATACGGCTGCGCACGTGCGGGTCGCCCATGTCACCACCGGAGTAAAGGTTGGTCAGCGGCTCGCTGGTCGCCACCGGCGAGTAGATATTGGTGGCCACCGAGGCGGAGGTCAGGGTGTAGGCGGAGCGCGTCTTGGTGTAGGTCTGCGAGTAGCCGAGGTTGACGCTGTGGTTGACGAAGCCGGTGTCGAAGCTGCCGCGCAGGCCGGTGTTGCCCGCCACGGTGTCGGAGAAGTAAGGCACCGTCATGCGGCTCATGGTGGCGTCGCCGTCATCGCCCACCAGCGTCGGCGAACCATACTTGCCGTACTCGTGGTTGTGGCTCATGCCGAATGCGCCGTAGGCCGTCCAGTGCTCCGCCAGATCATACTCGCCCTTGAGCATACCGAACTCGCTCTCCAGATCGGTGTAGGCCCACTGCTGCCCGTAGTTGCCGGTGGCCTTCGGCACCTCTGGCACCGAGGTGGCGCTGCCGAGGTAGACCACCGGGCGGCCGCCGTGCACCGTCTGGCGCATCGCGCCGACGTCCAGCGAGCCGCGCAGGCGGTCGCCGCGGTAGTCCAGGCCGAGGCTGCCGCCGGTCAGGCGGCGCTTCTCGCCATCAATCGCCGTTTCGCCCTCGCGGTGGATCAGGTTGACGCGTGCGCCGAAGCGGTTGTCCTCACCAAAGCGGCGGCCGACGTCCAGCGATCCCCCTACCTGCGAGGAGGAGGTGTAGTCGAGGGAGACGCGGTTCAGCGGCGTGTCGTCCGCCCGTTTCGGCTCAATGTTGACGTTGCCACCGACGCCGGTGCCGCCGGGCGGTACGCCATTCAGGAAGGCGCTGGAGCCTTTGAGCAGCTCCACGCGCTCGGCGAAGAAGGTCGGCGCGATCTGGCGCGGCATCAGGCCATACAGGCCGCCAAAGGAGATGTCATCCGCCGCCAGCGAGAAGCCACGGATCACGTAGTTTTCGGAGAAGTTGCCGTAGCCGTAGCTGCTCTCAACGGAGGCGTCGTTGTCCAGCACGTCCGTCAGGGTGCGCGCCTGCTGATCCTGAATCAGTTTGGCGGTGTAGCCGATGATGCTGAAGGGCACGTCCTCGGCCTTCTGCTCACCGAGCACGCCGAGGCGGCCGCCGTTGGCGATCTGGCCGTCAAGGTAGGCGGGCACCAGATCGTTGCTGCCAGCGTTGAATTGGCTGTCGGGGGTAGTGGCATTGACCACCACGGTATCACCCTGCTGGCTGGCGGGGGTGCTCTCTGCGGCACTTGCCGCGCCGCTGAAGGCGAGCAGCGCAACCGCTACCCCGCCCGCGAGGGGAGTTTTTTTGAATAGTGTGTGCATGCGCATAATCCCTGATAAAAAGAAATGATAATTCTTATCATTATCACGCGCATTATTACGATGGTCGTGCCGCTTTGCAAGGCTCGCTGCCATGCGCGCCGGCGATTTTTCACCCCGGCGCGCATGGAACCCGTTCCAGCCGGGCGTTACTTCACTACCGCGTCAATGTCCGCGGCGTCATGGCGCTCGGCCAGCGTCTGGGTATTGACTACCCGCCCGCGCCGCACCGCCGGACGTTCGGCAATCTCCTGCGCCCAGCGCACCACGTGGGTGTAGCTGTCGGCATCGATAAAGGTCTTCGCCTCATACAGCTCGCCCAGCACCAGCCCGCCGTACCAGGTCCAGGTGGCGATGTCCGCGATGCTGTACTCCTCGCCCGCCAGGTAGCGGTTCTCCGCCAGACGCTGGTTCAGCACGTCGAGCAGCCGCTTGGTCTCCATGGTGAAGCGGTTGATCGGGTACTCCAGCTTCACCGGCGCATAGTGGTAGAAGTGGCCGAAACCGCCGCCGACGTAGGGGGCGGAGCCTTGCAGCCAGAACAGCCAGTTGAGCGCCTCGGTGCGGCCCGCCAGATTTTTCGGCAGGAAGCGGCCAAACTTCTCCGCCAGATAGAGCAGGATGGCGCCAGACTCAAACACCCGCACCTCTAGCTGGGCCGAGGTGTCGAGCAGCGCCGGGATCTTGGAGTTGGGGTTGACGCCGACGAAGCCGGAACCAAACTGGTCGCCATCGCCGATGCGGATGATGTGGGCGTCATACTCCGCGCCCTGCTCGCCGGCGGCCAGCAGCTCCTCCAGCAGGATGGTGACCTTTTTGCCGTTCGGCGTGCCGAGGGAGTAGAGTTGCAGCGGGTGCGTGCCGCGCGGCAGCGCCTTCTCGTGGGTCGCCCCGGCCACCGGGCGGTTGAGGTTTTTCCAGACGCCGGCATCGCTGCCTTCGTCGCGCCATACTTTCGGCGGCTGGTAGGTGTCGCTCATGATCTCTCCTTAATGGGTAACGGACTTACTCACTGTGCCGGTTTTCCGGCGCTCCGTTTAGGTTAGTGTGCGGCGCGCCGGATGGAGAAGAAATATGTGCGCCCTACCCCTGCCGGTAGCCCACCTCGCCGTGGCTGGTGAGATCCAGCCCGTCATACTCCGCCTCATCATCCACCCGCAGGCCGCGGTAGAGCCGCGCAACCAGCGCCAGCGCCAGCCAGCTGGTGACGGCGGAGAAGGCAATGCTGAACAGCAGCGCGCCGCCGTTGACCGCCAGTTGCTGCCACAGGCCGCGCCCGGCGACGAAGCCCAGCCCGCCGAGCGCTGGCAGCGCGAACAGCGGCGTCAGCAGCCCGCCGACCATGCCGCCCACGCCATGCAGGGCGAAGACATCAAAGGCATCATCGAGCTTCAGCCGCTGCTTGACCAGCGTGACGGCCAGCAGGCAGCAGGGCGCGGTGAGCAGCCCGACGCAGATCGCCCCAACCGGCCCGACGTAGCCGCAAGCCGGGGTGATGCCGACCAGCCCAGCCACCGCGCCGCTCACTACCCCCAGCAGGCTCGGCTTTTTCAGCAGCCGCCACTCCAGCCCCATCCAGGCCAGCGCGCCGCCGAACGCGCCCATCAGCGTGTTGAGCACCACCAGCATCGAGAAGCCGCCGACCGCCAGCGCGCAGCCGCCGCAAAACCCCAGCCAGCCAATCAGCAGCAGCGCACCGCCGGTCATGGTCATGGTCATGTTGTGCGGCGTCAGCGCCACCGAGCCGAACAGGCGGCGGCGACCAATCATCACCGCCGCCACCAGCGAGGCGACGCCAGCATTGACATGCACCACGTTGCCGCCGGCGAAGTCCTGCACCGACAGCGCCGCCATCCAGCCGCCGCCCCACGCCATGTGCGCCAGCGGGATGTAGTTAATCGTCGCCCAGATCGCCATGAACAGCAGCACCGCCGGGAACTTGATGCGCTCGGCAAAGGAGCCGGCGATCAGCGCTGGGGTGATGGCGGCGAAGGTCATCATAAAGAAGATGTAGGCGTACTCCGGCACGCTGCCGACCAGCGACTCCACGCTGATGTTTTTCAGCAGCAGCTTGTCCGGCCCGCCAAGATAGGGCTGCCACGCGCCGCCGTCGGCAAAGGCGAAGCTGTAGCCATAGAGCACAAACAGCAGCGAGACCAGCGCGGCGACGCTGAACACCTGCATCAGCACCGACAGCACATTTTTGCTCTGCGCCAGCCCACCGTAGAACAGCGCCAGGCCGGGCAGGCTCATCAGCAGCACCAGCACCGAGGTAAGGAAGACAAAGGCGGTATCCGCGCCGTTCAGGGTATCAGCGGCAAAGGCCGGGCTGGCGCAGAGCACCAGCGCAAGGGTGGTGAGCAGGCGGTGAGTCATTGGCATGGCGTCCCCCATCGTCAGGTTCCCTGCCGGGCGGCAGGCCTGTGAGCCAAGCACAAAGCGTGCCAGCGGCCTGCGCCCTTCACCGGTGAAGCGCGCCATCCGCCAGCCAAGGGTCAATGGGGTGAATCGCCCTGCCCCGCCATACTTCTATGCCCGCTTGCCGCGCGCACTTCACCGGCCAAAAAACCGGGCCGAGGCGGTGCCCCATTTTGCGGCATTCCGCCTCAAAGGCCGATCGGCTGGTAGCCCTGCCACGCTGGCCGGAATGGCTCGCCCTGCTCATAGGGGGTCAGGTGGATATAGTGCTCGCCAACCCGCTCCAGTAACAGGCAATTATCCACATCCTTCAGGTTATCTTTATGCTGGTACAGCGCGCCACTGAGCAGGGTAGCCAGCCCCTTGGCCTTCGCCTGTTTCATGTCCTCTGCCACAAACAGGTCAAAAGCATGCAGCTCCGCCAATGTGGAGGGGTGGTAGGCGCCAGCATTGACAAACCAGAGCCGTGGGCCACCCGCGGGCGGGGTGTCGGCGAGTGTGACGCGATAACCATCCGCCCAGGTGATGCGGGCATACCCATCAATATGGATCTTGTCGGCATCGCCAAACCAAGCCGCACGCAGCACTGGCCAGGCATCCTCAGGCCGCTCCACCGCAACAAACTGGATATCGTGCACTTCAATGTTTGACCGGCCGGCATTGCCGCCCACATAAAACATATATAACTCCATTGCTGGCTCCTTATAGCTTAACAAACAGTAGCATCAACGCCCCGGCGTTATATACAACACCATATAACGAAGCGGCAAGCAAAAAACCGGCTGAGCATTGTTCAATGCGCCGGCCCTGCCGCGCTAGTACCCGGCAATTTACCGTCAGGATATAGAGCGACAGTACCGTGAAATCGAGCAGTACCCATACCAGCGCCAACGTGGCGAGGCTGGCAGGAAAATGGAGAGTGACCGCCATGCACTGCGGAAACAGGGAGAGAAAGAACAGAAGATCCTTGGGGTTGGCGACGCCAGTCAAAAAAGCCTTTCAGCAGGCCGCCGGAGATATTGCGGATAATGCCTCTAACTGGCTGTAATCATTATAAGATGGTTGAAATGTGTAGGGCCTCGATGGCGCTTTATACTATCTGGAAAGCGTTAAGGTCGGTTTTTAGCTAATATAAGGTTCAGAGCCAACGTCCGCTCCTGGCACAGAGCGGGCAGGATGCTGCACATAGTCCGCTTTGAGCGAGGAGCGGACATTGATAATCGTTCTGCAGTAGCTAAAAAAATACTAACGTGCCCATGTTTTAGTCGTTAGAGAGCAGTTTAAAAGGAATTCTTTAAGATCCGGAAAAAACCGCTATTTTATAAATGCTGAATCAAGTAAAGAATAGATTTATTACTCTTCACTAAGCACCGCTATTATAACGAAAAGATTTCGTTCCATCCATTTTTTGTTTTAACTGGTCTTAAGTATGAACCTACAAACTCTTCTATCTCAGATAAAAGAGCCTCAATCTGCCTCGAAGATAATAAAGCAATTGAGCTTTTAATAAAACTAGATATATCAACAAAATTGAATGATTTATTATTATAAGTAAGAACACCATTTTGATGCCCATCAAGTGTATTTATATCATCCGGCATTCTACATATAAACAGAATTGGTTTCTCCAGACACCCAGTATCAATAAGCGACTGAATACTATCATCCAACCTTTTGTAATCAATTTTTTTTACAGTAATCTCGTATAGGTTTAATACCTCCCCCTCATCTTCAATCCATATATCAGCAGGTTTTTTAGAAGTCGTATTAGTTCCAAAAACACTTTCATCCCCACCAACAACATTTATAGAGGATCGATCATATATGAAAGATAATATTTTTGAAATCACAAGCTGCGGAGTTGTTCCGGCTTCAGGGTACCTAAGCACAAAGCTAATTAACTTCGAGGCAACAACCTGATTTGATAAGAAAGTTTCATCTAAAGTATTTATGCTTATTGAAGCACTTTCCTTTGAATACGATAACAATTGGAAAAAGAAATAATTAATAATTTTTTGCCGAATAGCTTTATCTCTTTCATTATCAATGATCCTCAGTAAACTGACGACAGCCATGGCCGCTTTTTGAGGTTTCTTTCCCTTTGCCCAGTTTTCATCTAACACACTAACGTTTTTGGCTACATTCAATGGATCTGACTTACCACAAGGTATTTTCATTTCTCGAAAAGCATAAAATATCCCATTTTCAAAAACAGGCCGGGGTTTGCATCCATAAAAATCATTTAAATAATCATAATTTTCATCGAGAAACTTACCTGTTAACGCTGTAGCGACCACCCCTCTAAATCCCTTAGAGTTGACATGTATTAGATCTTGAGTGAGAGATTTCAATTTTTTTAAATCTGGCAAATTATCAAAATCGATTTCGTTTAACTGTCCTGCCATTGCCAACTGATCTAAAATGAACTGCTTTGCCTTTTCGTTCCTTTCTTTTATATTCATTCTTCACCTATGACAAAAAAATTAATTATCAATTCACGGAGTTTCTTATTTTCAGTTATTCTGTAAACTTCTAATATTTTCTTTAATTCAAGAACGTCTAAACGTCGCTCTTTATGTTCAATTTTGGATATATCAGCTTGGGTCAGGTTGAGCGCAGTTGCTACCTCAAACTGAGATAGGCCAAGTCTTTTTCTTTCTTCAGCCAACCGATCTATCAACTCGCTATAGACTGGGCTGTGTATGGTTTTTTTAGTTTTCATGATTAACGAACTATGCTATAAAGTATAAAATATTCGAAATTCACATATTTTGAAGAGGTTTTCATGAAGGCAGTGTCTCTCTTTTGTGGCGCAGGAGGTATGGATGTCGGCGTCCAAAACGCAGGTTTTGAGATTGTTGCAGCGAACGAACTAGATTCTTATGCATGTAAAACCTATAGAGAAAATCATAAAGAAACAGTTCTCTATGAAGGTGATATAGAACAAAACATGGATGCACTAGGCATCCATGTAGGTGTGGATTTAGTAATCGGAGGGCCTCCGTGCCAAGGATTTTCTGTAGCAGGCAGGATGGACCCTAATGATCCTCGCTCAAAGTTAGTGTTCTCATATTGCGACGTAGTAGAACGAATTGTGCCTAAAGCTTTTATAATGGAAAACGTTAAGGCACTAGGCGCTCTCGAAAAATTTAAAAGTATTAGAGAAGAGATATTCAGAAGAATGTCAGTCTTAGGATATACATTATCCATGGTAATTCTTAATGCTAAAGACTTTGGTGTCCCACAGTCTAGAGAACGAGTATTTATCATTGGCTTGCTTGGGGCTAATAACCTAATAACTCATTCGGATTTTGAATGTAAAAAAGAAAAAGCTATATCTTTACGCGAGGCTATTATACATCTTGGCCCTGCTGGTAGTGAGAAAAATTCAAGAATCACTAAAGCTAAGATTACACTTGCTGATAAACCAGTATTAAGAAAGTCTCCATATGCTGGTATGCTTTTCAATGGGCAGGGAAGACCGCTAAATCCTGATGCTTGGTCAAGCACTTTACCCGCAAGTATGGGAGGAAATAGAACTCCTATTATTGATGAAGGACATTTATATGACGACATGCCAAGCTGGGTTGAAGAACACCATAAAGCTTTGATAGAAAAAACAAAAAAAGCACAGTATGGTGATGCACCCAAAAGATTAAGAAGATTAACGATTGATGAGGCTATAATACTACAAAGTTTTCCTAGTGATTATGTTTTCATCGGCCCTCAATCTAAGGTCTTTAGTCAAATAGGTAATGCCGTCCCTTGTAAATTAGCGCAAGTAGTAGCTGAAGTAGTCAAAGATAAGCTGACCAGGCAAACTGTTGACCAAGAAAAAAATAGACTATATCAACTACCCCTAGAGATTAGTTAATATTTTCTCCATCTTAAAACAAAAACCAGCAATGGAGGAGGACTAAACCTACTCTATTGTGGTTTAAATGTTTTTGTTCTGAGATGCTACTATCTATTCTGCAGTGTTTTTTTCACTGCCGCGTTCAATATTACTTTATAGCCACCTTAATAAGATATTTATTACCTAGCTCAATTCTTATATTTCCATGATTTTTTTAATCCAATATTTTCCTGATAACTTTTTTTATTACCAACCTGTCCACTATTGTTTGTGCCTTAGTTTAGGTGCTTACTATCTATTAAGGGAAAATATCGTGCACCGTCCGCTTCTAACACAAAACAGCCCATTCCCCCTCCGGGTTTAAGGGTTAATTTTGTAAGAGCCTGTTCTCTTTTTCAGTACCCTGCCCCCACAAGGCCTTTTTCATCAGGTGTGAGCAGGACTCCGCCTGATCAACGCTCTACCCTTCCCCATCAGCCCGCGTGCACTGCCAAAATCGCAACCAGTAGCCCTTCTATGCGGACAGGATGCCGACGAGGCTGAACATGTTCCCTCCGCCACAGCCGGATGCCCAACCGCCACTCAGCGGCAGTAAGCCGACATCAGCTCTGCCCAGCGGGTGGTGTAGGCTGGTGAGAGCATCTCGCGCTTCATTGCCCACGGCTGCTGGGTGCCCTGCCCGGCGAACCACACCTTGCCGCGGCCGCCGTGGTTGATGGCGTCCATCACCGCCATCAGTTGTGCGCTGTTGTGCCGGGGGGCGAACTCGTCAAACAGGTTGAGTTGCGCCACGCCCTGGCTGAAGAAGTCCCCCAGCATCACGCCGCCCTTCAGGTAGCGCAGGCCGGGCCGCCAGATCGCCTGCAAACAACGCAGCGCGGCGGCGATGATGTCGCGGCTGTCCTGCGTCGGGGTCTGGAGGGCGATGCCAGCTTGGTTGCTGTAGCAGGGGTGCTGCGGATCGTGCGGGCTGGTCTTGATAAAGGTGGCGACGTGGCGGCAGTACTGGCGCTCCGCACGCAGGCGCTCGGCGGCGCGTGCCGCGTAGCTGCAAATCGCCTCGCGCATCGCCTGCGGATCAGTGACCCGCTCACCAAAGGAGCGCGAGCAGACAATCTGCTGCTTGGCAGTCGGCAGCTCCTGCCACAGCAGGCACGGCTCGCCGCGCAGCTCACGCACCGTGCGCTCCATCACTACGCCAAAGTGCTTGCGCATCAGCGCTGGCGGGCTGTCGGCCAGATCCAGCGCGCGGGTGATGCCCATCAGCGCCAGCCGTTTGCCCAGCCGGCGGCCGATGCCCCACACCTCCTCCACCGGCACCAGCGCCATCAGCTTGCGCTGGCGCAGCGGCGCAGAGAGATCGACCACGCCGCCGGTCTGGCGCCAGGTCTTGGCGGCATGGTTCGCCAGCTTCGCCAGTGTCCGGGTCGGCGCAATGCCGACCCCCACCGTCAACCCGGTGCACCGGCTGACGGTGGCCTGCACCTCGCGGCCAAACTCCACCAGATCGCGGCAGTGGCTGACGCCGGTCAGGTCGAGGAACGCCTCATCAATCGAGTAGATCTCCAGCGCCGGGGCCATCGCCTCCAGCAGGCTCATCACCCGCTCGCTCATGTCGGCATATAGCTCATAGTTGGAGCTGAACACCGCCACCTGCCGCTGGCGCAGCAGGTCGCGCAGCGCAAAATAGGGCGCGCCCATCGCGATGCCAAGCGCCTTGGCCTCGCGGCTGCGGGCAATCACGCAGCCATCATTGTTGCTCAGCACCACCACCGGGCGGCCGCGCAGGTCGGGCCGAAAGGCGGTCTCGCAGCTGGCGTAAAAGGCGTTTACATCCACAAGGGCAAACATTAGGTTATCGTCCACGGCAGAGAGTGCCGCACCAAAGATACTGTATTGATATACAGTAGACGCACTCCACCCGCCAGATCAAGGCCCGCCGGGCGGAGTGCGGGAAAAAGCAGCGGCCTGCCGGATGCCGATTGGCCACTGGCGTGTCTGCTGGCGGCAAACTCCCCTATACTCCCTCTATTCAGGTTCAGGAGATCCCGTGTGACAGGCAAGAAAGTGAAACCGCTGCGCCACTCTCCCGATGGGGGGTATGCGCGCGGCGACGAGACGCGGCAACGCATCATCGCGGCGGCGCTGGAGGTGTTCGGTGAGCAGGGCTTTGATGCCGCCACTACCCGGCAGATCGCGGTGCGCGCCGGGGTCAACCCGCCGGCGCTGCAATACTATTTTGAGAATAAGGAGGGGCTGTACCTGGCGTGCGCGGCGTCGCTGGTGAGCGGCAACCTGCCAGCCTTCGAGCCGCTGCTGGCGCGCATCCACCAGCAGGTGGCGAGCGCCACGCCCGAGGCGTGCATCGATCTGTTCTGCCAGTTGATGGAGGCGGTGCTGGATCGCATCTTCGGCACGCCCTACGCCCTGCCGCAGCACCTGTTCAATGCACGCATCCAGCTTGGGCAAGGCCCGGAGGGGGCGTTCCGGCTGATGCGCGACCAGCTGGGCGAGAAGCTTCACCACGCTGGCGCAGTGTTGATCGCCCGCATCAGTGGCGCGCCAGCGGAGAGCGAACAGACGCAACTGCGCACGCTGGCGCTGTTCGGCCAGGTGGCGACCTTCCACATCATGCGCCGCTCGGTGTTTGACCAGCTCGGCTGGCACGAGGTGGACGCACGTCGGCTGGCGACGCTCAAGCAGATGACGCGCGAGCACTGCCGCACCCTGATGCAGAGCTGGGCCGCCCCCGTGTGATGCGGGAACCCGGCCAGCATGGGCGGGGAACCCCGCCCATCCACCCTGCGGCCTAGCGCAGGTTGGCCTTGAAGAACGCCGTCAGCTTGCCAAACGGGATCAGATCCACCCGGTCATAGAGATCGACATGCCCGGCATCCGGCACCACCACCAGCTCCTTGGGTTCAGCCGCCAGCCGGTAGGCCTCCTCGCTGAACTCGCGCGAGTGCGCCTGGTCGCCGGTGATGAACAGCATCGGGCGCGGTGAGATGGTCGCGATGTCATTGAAGGGGTAGAAGTTCATGAACTTGACGTTGCTGGTCAGCGTCGGATGGGTGGTCAGCGCTGGCGACTGCCCCGCTGGCGTCACCTCGCCGCGCGGTGTGCGATAGAAGTCATAGAACTCGCGCTCGATCGGCGTAGAGTCCGCGTCCAGCCGGTGCACGGTGCCGCTGGTGTAACGGGTCTCGCCGCCGCGGAACTCCACGTCACGCTGCGCCGCCGCCTCCGCCAGAATCTGCTTGCGCTGCGCCAGCGTCAGCGCGTGCCGCAAGCCCTGGCGGTTGGCCGCCCCCATGTCATACATGCTGACGGTGGCGATCGCCCGCATCCGTGGGTCAATCTTCGCCGCGCTGATAACAAAGCTGCCGCTGCCGCAGATCCCCAGCACGCCGATGCGCGCCGGGTCAACAAAACTCTGGGCGCCCAAATAGTCCACCGCCGCACTGAAATCCTCAGCATAGATGTCCGGCGACACCGCGTTGCGCGGCTCGCCGCCGCTCTCGCCCCAGAAGGAGAGATCGATCGCCAGCGTGACAAAGCCCTGCTCCGCCAGCTTCTGCGCGTAGAGGGTGGCGCTCTGCTCCTTGACCGCGCCCATCGGGTGGCCGACGACAATCGCCGCGTTTTTCGCCTGCGGGTCGCGATCTTTTGGGATGAACAGGCTGCCGGTGACCGGCATCTGGTACTGGTTCTTGAACGTCACTTTTTGCTGGGTGACGCGGGTGCTGTGGTAGAAGTTATCCGCGCCTTTAGAGAGATCGGCGGCAGAGGCGCAGGCGCTGGCCAGCAGCCCCAACAACAGGGTTAAGGTTCTCATAGGTATCCTTATTAAGGGTGGGAAAGAGAGGTTCAGGCCGCGCGGCGCGCGGCATAGGCAGTCATCAACGCAGCCAGCAGCAGCAACAGCGCGCTGGCAATAAAGGTGCTGGCGTAGCCGCCCACATCAAACAGCACACCGCCAGCGGTAGAGCCAAGGGCAATCGAGAGCTGGATCACCGCCACCATCAGCCCGCCGCCAGCCTCGGCCTCCTCCGGCAACGTGCGGGCGACCCACGCCCACCAGCCGACCGGCGCGGCGGTGGCCGCCAGTCCCCAGAGGCCGAGCAGCGGCACCACCAATGCCAGCTGGCCAGCACACAGCACCAGCAGCAGCGCTATCGCCGCCAGCAGCAACGGGATGGCGACCAGCGTGCGGAACAGCCCGCGGCGCAGCAGCGCGCCAATCAGCGTGGTGCCCGCGAAGCCCGCCAGCCCGATGGCCAGCAGTGTCAGCGACAGGGTACGGGCGCTGGCATGGTTCACTCCCTCAAGGAAGGGGCGCAGGTAGGTGAAGAGCGTAAGCTGGCCCATGAAGAACAGGCCACAGCCAGCCAGTCCCAACGCCACCACCGGACGGCGCAGCAGCCGCCACAGCACGCCGCGCCCCCCGGCTGGCTGGGCGGCGGGCAGGGTTGGCAGGCGCGCGCCCTGCCAGACCAGCGCGACCAGCGCCACCGGCACCAGACAGAGGAACGCGCCGCGCCAGCCCACCAGCGCGCCCAGATAGCTCCCCAGCGGCGCGGCAATGATGGTCGCCAGCGCACTGCCGCCATTGAACACCGCCAGCGCGCGCGGCACCTGCGCCGCTGGCACCAGCCGCATCGCCGTGGCCGCCGACATCGACCAGAAACCGCCAATCGCCACGCCAATCAGCGCCCGCCCCAGCAGGTAGCTGGCGTAACCGTTGGCAAACGCAATCACCGCGCCCGAGATCGCCATCAGCGCGGTCATGCCGAGCAGCAACGTCTTGCGGTTGAGGCCGCCCGCCAGCACCGGCAAGGCGAGGCTGGTCAGCACCGCCAGCGCGCCGGAGAGGGCGATGCCCTGCCCGGCCAGCCCCTCACTGACGCCCAAATCGCGCGCCACCGGTGTCAGCAGGCTGATGGGCATAAACTCCGAGGCCACCAGCGCGAATACGCAGAGTGACATCGCCAGCACGCCGCCCCAGTGGGCGGGGCGTTCAGCGGGAAGGGTATCGGTCGAAGCGGTCATCATGGCTCCTTGCAGCCAGCCAACGGGAAGTGATTGAAAGTTTTGCATGGCCGACATACCTTGACTAGCTAATGAATCCTTACTGAGGCTATAAGCCACAGTTATAAATCCCGCGACAGGCCGCCGATGAAACGTAACCTCAATGACTTGCTCTCCTTTGTCACCGTGGCCCGCGAGGGCAGTTTTACCCGCGCCGCTGCCCTGCTCGGCGTGACGCAACCGGCCCTGAGCCAGGCGATCCGTGGGCTGGAGCAGCGGTTGCAGATCCGCCTGCTGACGCGCACCACCCGCAGCGTCTCGCCGACCGTCGCCGGGGAGCGGCTGTTGCAGGCCCTCGGCCAGCGCTTTGATGAGATTGAGGCGGAGCTGGAACTGCTGGCCGCGCTGCGTGACACACCCGCGGGCACGGTGCGCATCACCTGTGGCTCCCACGTGCTGCGCAATACGCTGCTGCCGAAGCTGACGCCGCTGCTGCACGCCTACCCTGACATCCACGTTGAGTTCGACGTGAACTATGGCTTCCGTGACATTGTGGCGGATCGCTTTGACGCCGGGGTGCGGCTGGGCGACACCATCGACAAGGACATGATTGCGGTGCCGATTGGCCCGCCGCTGCGCATGGCGGTGGCGGCCGCGCCCGCCTACTTTGCCCGCCACCCGGCCCCCGCCACGCCGCGTGACCTCACGGCCCACAGTTGCATCAACCAGCGCATGGTCAGCGGCGGCGGCCTGTTCACCTGGGAGTTTGATGGCGAGCGCGGGCCGCTCAACGTGCGGGTCAATGGCCAGCTCACCTTCAACACCTCGAGCCACATTGTCGAGGCGGCGCTGGCCGGGCTGGGCATCGCTTACCTGCCGGAGGAGGAGTTTGGCGCGCACCTGAAAGAGGGACGGCTGGTGTCGGTACTGGAGGCGTGGTGCCGCCCCTTCCCCGGTTACTACCTCTACTACCCCAGCCGCCGCCAGCCCTCACCCGCCTTTTCACTGGTGGTAGAGGCGCTGCGCGCGCCCCTGCCGCCGTTGTCACAATGATATCGCTATCACAAAATCGTCTATTGATAGGGATAAATCATGACGCCGATCACCATTCTTCTGCGGCATGAACTAAATGTTAAAAAATGTTGCTAGGTTGTATAGAAAAAAACCGGCGGCAGATTAGCCAGTCAGATCAACACAATAATCATGCTTTTCAGGGAGAGTCCCCGCGTGGCGGGGCATGTGCAGTTCTCATTTTTTCATTCCTGTTGATTATAAGGAGCGTCATGTGCTGACCGTGCTGGGCTTTTCCATGGTGACCTGTTTCATGTACCTGATCATGACCAAGCGCATGTCCGCGCTGATCGCCCTGATCATCGTGCCGACGCTGTTTGCGGTGATCGGCGGCTACTACCACGGGCTGGGCGACATGATGCTGAGTGGCATCAAGGCGCTGGCCCCGACCGGGGTGATGCTCACCTTCTCGATCCTCTACTTTGGCCTGATGATTGACGCCGGGCTGTTTGACCCGCTGGTGCGCGCCATCCTGAAGGTGGTGCGGGGCGATCCGCTGAAGGTGCTGGTGGGAACGGCGGTGCTGACGCTGCTGGTCTCGCTGGATGGCGACAGCTCCACCACCTACATGATCGCCGTGGCGGCCTTCCTGCCGCTCTACCGCAAGCTGGGGATGAACATCCTGGCGATGACCTGTCTGGTCAACTTGGCGAGCGGCATCATGAACCTCTCGCCCTGGGGCGGGCCGACCGCCCGCGCCGCCGCCGCGCTGAACATTGACGCGCTGGATATCTTTATCCCGATGATCCCGGCGATGCTGTTCGCCTGCGCCACACTGGTGGCAATGGCGGTACTGTTCGGCGTGCGGGAGCGCCGCCGGCTGGGGGTGATGGAGATGGACAGCGCCCACCTCAATGACATCAGCCTCGGCTTTGGTGATGCGCAGGAGTGCGAGGCCAACCGTCGGCCAAAGATGTTCTGGCCCAACTTCATCCTGACCACCGCGCTGCTGGTGCTGCTGGTGCTGGGCGTGATGCCGATCCAGATCCTGTTTATGCTGGCCTTCGCCATCGCGGTGATGCTGAACTACCCGACGCTGGAGCAGCAGAAGGCGCGCATCAGCGAGCACGCGGGCAACGTGCTGGCGGTGACCTCGCTGATCTTCGCCGCTGGCATCTTTACCGGCATCCTCTCCGGCACTGGCATGGTGGACGCGATGGCCAAGAGCCTGCTGGCGGTGATCCCGCACAGCTTCGGCCCCTATCTGGCGCTGTTTACCGCCATCGTCAGCCTGCCCTTTACCTTTTTTATGTCCAATGACGCCTTCTACTTCGGCATCCTGCCGGTGATTGCGCAGACCGCTGCGGGCTATGGCATCTCGACGGCGGAGATTGCCCGCGCCTCCATCATCGGCCAGCCGTTCCACCTGCTCAGCCCGCTGGTGCCGTCGGTCTACCTGCTGGTGGGGCTGGCGAAAGTGGACATTGGCGACCACCAGCGCTTCGCCATCAAGTGGGGGATTCTGGTCAGCTTCGCCCTGCTGGCGGGCGGGGTGATCTTCGGTGCCTTCCCGCTCTACCACGGCTAACCCCCGGTGCCCCTGCGGGGGCATCGTGCCGTTAACCGATTGTCCTGAAACCTGCCCATGTACGTCATTTCCGCCACGTCGATTTGCCCTATTCTGGTTTCAACGGGCACGGCATCAGGCCGTGCCGACCTGCCCCCCAGATGAATAAGGAGTTCACCATGAGCCGTTTACACACCCTGACCGCCAGCGACGCCACCGGCCAAACCGCCGACCTGTTTGGCACGCTTCAGAAAAGCATGGGCAAGGTGCCCAACGCCTACCTGACCATCGGCAGCAATGCGCCAGCGCTGCTCGGGCAGATGCTGCAACTCAACGCCAGCCTGCACAAGGGCAGCCTGAGCGCCCGCGAGCTGGAGGCGATCAATCTGGCGGTCAGCGAGGAGAGCGGCTGTGACTACTGTCTGGCGGCGCACACCCTGGCGGCGAAAAAAGCGGGCTTTAGCGAGGCGCAGACCCTGAAGCTGCGCGAGGCCCGCTATGACGAGGATGCCCGCCTCGACGCGCTGGTGCAGTTTGTGCAGTACGTGGTCTCCACGCGCGGCACCCTGCCCGCCGCCCGCGTGGAGGCGCTGCGCGCCGCTGGCTTCAGCGACCAGCAGGTGGTCGAGACGCTCGGCGCGGTCAGCGCCATCCTGTTCACCAATATGGTCAACCGCGTCAATGACACGGTGGTTGACTTCCCGCCGGTGAAGTAGCCCTCTGCCGACGCGACAGGCACCGTAGAAAGATGCACGAGCAAGGGACACGCGCTGGCGGGAGTGGCCGGTTATCGACTACCTTGATAGTTGGCCCTGACGCCGCCCCCGGCATGGGCGGCATCAGGTGAAGGAACCGGCCAGTGATGGCCAACGCCCGCGTGGGCGACCAGGAGAAATTATGCTTGTGCTCTGGAATACCCTGATAGTGCTGCTGACCGTGGTGATCATGGAGGGTGTGGCGACCTTTTCGCACAAATACATCATGCACGGCTGGGGCTGGGGGTGGCACCTGTCGCACCACACGCCGCGCCATAGTTGGTTTGAGCTGAACGATCTCTACGCGGTGCTGTTCGCTGTGCTGGCGATTGTGCTGATCGCGGTGGGCACCGCTGGCGTCTGGCCGTTGCAGTGGATTGGCGCGGGCATGACGCTCTACGGCCTGCTCTACTTCATCGTCCATGACGGGCTGGTGCACCGGCGCTGGCCGTTCCGCTATGTGCCGCGCCGCGGTTACCTGAAGCGCCTCTATCTGGCACACCGCCTGCACCACGTGGTGCGCGGCAAAGAGGGCGGCGTGTCATTTGGTTTTCTCTACGCGCCGCCGGTGGAGAAGCTACAGGCCGAGTTGCGCCGCCAGCATGGCCGCCCGGCTAACGCGGGCGCTGCCAGAGCCCGGCGGGACGCGGCGCGGCAGAGCGCGCCACCCGAGAAGTGAGCGCCTGCCCGGCACCGGCCATCAGCAGCAGCAATTTTTCCGGCTTGCTGGTGCCCTGCCGACGATCCCACGCGTGTGGCCCGGCGCGGCGCACCTTGACGCCAATCTCCCGGTAGACGCCGCGCGCGGTGGCGATCGCCCAGGCCGAGCGCAGCGGCAGCCCGGCCAGCCCGGCGCGGGCGGAGGCGTAGTATGGCTCCGCCTCCTCCACCAGCCGCGTCGCCAGCCGCGCCAGCGCCTCACGGTGCGCCGGATCGGCCAGGTTGCGCCCGGCCAGCCCGGCCGCCGCCAGCCAATCCTCGGGCAGGTAGCAGCGGCCAATCTCCGCATCCTCCACAATGTCACGCGCGATGTTGGTGAGCTGGAACGCCAGCCCCAGATCGCAGGCGCGATCCAGTACCTTCTCGTCATTCACCCCCATCACCCGCGCCATCATCAGCCCCACCACGCCCGCGACGTGGTAGCAGTAGCGCAGCGTGTCGCCGAAGTTGCGGTAGTGGGTGTCGCGCACGTCCATCGCGAAACCCTCCAGATGGTCGAACGCCTGCTGGCGCGGGATGGCGTGCGCCAGCGCCACCTCCTGAAACGCGGCGAAGGCCGGGTCTTTCATCGGCACGCCACGGTAGGCCTGCTCCGTCAGGTCGCGCAGCGCCGCCAGCCGCTCGTCGGCGCTGTCGGTGATGCCCGCGCCAGCAAAGCCCAGCGTCTGGCCGTCAATCACGTCGTCGCAGTGGCGGCACCAGGTGTAGAGCATCAGCGCGCTGCGCCGCGTCTCGGCGTCAAACAGCTTGGCGGCGGTATCAAAGCTCTTGGAGCCAGCGGCCATCGTCTGGGTGGCGTGGTCAAGCAGTGGCTGGTTCATGGGGCAACCTCCTCCATCATCAGTCCGGCGGTGGCCTTGGCGGAGCCAATCACCCCCGGCACCCCGGCGCCGGGGTGGGTGCCCGCGCCGACCAAATAGAGATTCTTGAAGCGGCTGTCGCGGTTGTGCGGCCGGAACCACGCGCTCTGGGTCAGAATCGGCTCAATGGAGAAGGCCGAGCCGTGGTGCGCGCCAAGCTGGTCGCGGAAATCGACCGGCGTGAAGATGCGGTGCGTCACCAGTTGGCTGCGCAGGCCGGGCATATAGTGCGCTTCCAGATAGTCGAAGATGCGGTCGCGCAGGCGCGGCCCCTCCACTGCCCAGTCGAGGTCGGCGGTGCCCAAGTGCGGCACCGGGGCCAGCACATAGTGGCTGCCGCAGCCGGGCGGGGCCAGCGACGGGTCGGTCACGCAGGGGGCGTGCAGGTAGAGCGAGAAGTCCTCCGCCAGCCCGTTGCGGTTGAAGATGTCATCAATCAGCTCGCGGTAGCGCGGGCCGAAGCAGACGGTGTGGTGCGCCAGCTGGCTGTGGTGGTGATTCAGGCCAAAGTAGAGCACGAACAGCGAGTTGCTCAGGCGTTTGCGCTTCAGCGTCCGGCCCTGCGCCGCGCCGTGCGGGTGGCGGCTGAGCAGGCGGTCATAGGTGTTCACCACATCGGCGTTGGAGGCCACCGCCGCCGCCTCGAAGCGGCGGCCATCGGTCAGCTCCACGCCGCTGATGCGCGCGCCCTGCGTCTCCAGTTGGCTGACCTGCGCGTTGAGCAGCAGCTCGCCGCCCAGATCCTCAAACAGCCGCACCAGCCCCTGCACCAGCGCGCCGGTGCCACCACGGGCGAACCAGACGCCCCACTCGCGCTCCAGCGCATGGATCAGCGTGTAGATGGAGGAGGTGGCGAACGGGTTGCCGCCCACCAGCAGCGAGTGGAAGGAGAACGCCTGCCGCAGGTGCTCATTCTCAATAAAGCCGGAGACCATACTGTAGACGCTGCGCCACGCCTGTAGCCGCGCCAGCTGTGGCCCGGCGCGCAGCATGTCGCGGAAGGAGAGGAAGGGCACGGTGCCGAGTTTCAGGTAGCCCTCCTTGAACACCGCGCGCGAGTAGTCGAGGAAGCGGCGGTAGCCCTCCACGTCACGCGGGTTGAAGCGGCGGATCGCCTGCTCCAGCCGCGCCTGATCGTTGTCGTAGTCCAGCACCTGCCCATCCTCCCAGCAGAGCCGGTAGAAGGGGGTGACCGGCAGCAGATCCACATAGTCGGCCATCCGCTTGCCAGCGAGGGTAAACAGCTCCTCAATCGCGGTCGGGTCGGTGATCACCGTTGGGCCTGCGTCAAAGGTGAAGCCCTGATCCTGATAGACGTAGGCGCGGCCGCCCGGTTTGTCGCGCTGCTCCAGCAGCAGGGTGGGCCGGCCCGCCGCCTGCAGGCGGATGGCGAGGGCCAGGCCGCCAAAGCCGGCGCCGATGACAATATTTTTTTTCATTCGTTAGAAGGCTCGCAGCCGAGGGTTGTGCTTGAGCACGGCCTGTAGCGCCTCACCCACCGGAACCGGGGGTTTGCCTGTCAGGATCCGTACCATGTCGAGCGGGGTGAGCTGCCCGGCGTAAAAGCGCGCGATCAGCCCCTCCCCCAGCCCATAAAAGCGTTGCATCACCTGCCAGCGCTGCTCCGGCCGCCCGGCCAGAAACAGCATCCGGTTGAGCAGGCGGAAAAAGCGTTGCCGCCGCCAGTGGCGCGCCGCGGTCTGGCGGATCAGCGCAAACAGCGCCGGATGGCTGAGATCGCGCTGTTCGCTGATGGCATCGGCCAGCGCCACCGCCTGCGGCAGGGAGTAGCCGGTGGTGGCGTGGAACAGCCCGGCGCGCAGCCCGCTGCACGGCTGGCCAGCGGCGGCTTGCCAGAAGGCGTCCGGGTCACCGGCGAGGGTGATGGGCAGGCTGCCCTGCTCCTCGCGCAGCAGTGCCTCCAGCGCCCAGCCCTGTGCGGCGGCGTAGTCGCGGATGCGTCGCCGCGCCGCCTCGGCCGCCAGCGCGGGCTGGTCAATGTAGTGGGTATCCTCAATCAACAGCGTGTCGGCGGAGAGCGGCAGGGTGTAGACGAAGCGATAGCCCGCCAGCTGGTCAACGGTGGCATCCATCAGGATTGGCCGCACCAGCCCGTGCGGGCGCGCCAGCCGCCACGTCTGGCCGAGGAACGCCTGAAACCCCAGCGCCAGATGCGGGCTGGGCTGGTAGCCGCGCCCATCGATCACCGCCGCCGCCGCGAGGTGCTCGCCGTCCGCCAGCGTTACGCCATCCGGCGAGAGGTGCGCCACCGGCGCGTGGGTGCGCAGCGTGTCGCCCAGCTCCGCCGCCATCACGGCGGCAAAGCGCTCATCGCTGATGCTCAGGTAGTCGCCCGGCAGGGTGCGCGCCAGTTGCGGGAAACGCACGTCGTAGCCCTGCCAGCGGTGCGCCACCAGCGGCGCGATCCACGCGTGCTGCTCGGGCGTCACGTCATCCTGATGGAATGACCAGGTGTGGGTGCCGCCAGCCTGCGGCCCGGCCTCCAGCAGCAGCACCCGCCGCCCGGGCTGGCGCTGGCGCAGCCGCCAGGCGATCAGGCCGTTTGCCAGCCCGCCGCCCACCAGAATCACGTCCCAGCGCGCGCTCATGCCACCTCCCCCGCCACCACCGGGCGGCGGCTGCCGAGCGCCCGCTCAACAATCCCGGCCGCCCGCGCCGCGCCCCCGGCGGCCTGCAACTGCGGGCTGACCGCCGCCAGCCGCTGCCGGTAGCGATCGTTCTCCAGCAGCGCCTGTAAATTATCGGCCAGCGCCCGGCGGCCGCTGAAGCGCGATGCCCGCCGGCCGATGCCGCTGTAGGCCACCCGCGCCGCCACGCCCGGCTGGTCAAAGGCGATGGGCACGGCGAGGATCGGGGTCTGGCTGGCGATGGCGTCCATCACCGTGTTCAGCCCGCCGTGGGTGATCACTGCCTGCGCCTGACGCAGCGCCGCTGGCTGGTCAGCAAAATCGGTGACGCAGGTGGCACCGCTCTCCAGCAGCCGGTTGGACTGGCTGGCATTCAGCCCACCGCAGTGCGCCACCAGCAGCTGGGTGTCCAGGCTGCGACAGGCGCGGGCGATGGCGCGGAACAGCCGGAAGCGGTGCCCCTGAAGGGTGCCGAGGGAAGCAAACACCAGCGGCTTTGCGGGATCGATCGGCAGGGCGAGCGGCGCGACAGCACGGCTGGCCGGGCGCAGCGGCCCCACGGCGTGGAAACAGGCTGGCAGTTCGCGGCGCGGGAAATCAAGCGCCGGGATGGTCTGGCTGATCTGCGCCAGCGGCGACAGGCACTGGTGCAGCGCCTCACGCGGGGCCAGCCCAAAGCGTTGCGCGTGGCGGGCGATTACCCGGCCCTGCCCGCGCATCAGCCAGTCATAGACCTGGCTACTGCTCTGGTAGAGCCGCAGCGCGCGCGGGTCTTGATCGTAGTTGAAAGGCATCACCGGCAGCGGCAGGCCCGGCTCGCGGTTGACCGGCAGCGCGCAGGCCACCGAGACAAACGGCAGCCCCAGCCCCTCGGCCACCACGCCGCCCGCCGCCTCCATCTGGTCAACAATCAGCCCATCCACCCCCAGCCGCTCCAGCACGCCGGGCAGCTCGCGGCACAGCATCTCGGTGGAGTCAGAGAGATCGCGGATCACCCGCAGCAGGGAGAAGCCAGCCGGGTTGCCAGTGAGTTTCAGGGTGCGCGCCAGCGTGCCCGCCGGGTGGCTGTTGCGGCCGACCGGGCAGAAGGCGATGCGCGGATCGTTGATCAGCGTGCTGGCATCTTCCTGTTGGATAAAGGTGATGCGGTGGCCGCGCGCCATCAGCGCCCCGGCCAGCGCCTGCATCGCCTGCATGTGGCTGTAGAACGGCGGGGCCACCACGGCATAGTGGCTCATGCCGCGCCCCCGCTGGCGTGCAGCGGCGCACGGCGCAGGGCGGCCAGGTTGGCGCTGCCGGTGCAGAAACAGGCGACGCGCAGTTGCTCAATCACCACCCGGAAGTGCGCCACCACCGCGGCGGTGGAGGTGGTGGCGCTGCCGAGCACCGCCGCCGCCTGCCCCACCAGATCCGCGCCGAGGCGCAGCGCCTTGGCGGCGTCAATGCCATCGCGGATGCCGCCGGAGGCGATCAGGGGCATCGACGGCAGCAGCTCACGCAGGGCGCAGAGCGCATCGGCGGTGGGGATGCCCCACTCCGCGAAGGCCATCGCCACCGCGCGGTCATGGGCGCTGGCGGCGCGCTCGCCCTCCACCGCCGCCCAGCTGGTGCCACCGGCGCCCGCGACATCCAGCATCGCCACCCCGGCTGCCGCCAGCGCGCGCCCGACCGCCGGTGACAGCCCGGCTCCCACCTCCTTCACCACCAGCGGCACCGGCAGCGCCGCCGCCACGCGCTGGATATCCTCCAGCACGCCGCGCCAGTCGCGGTCGCCGCCCTGCTGCACTGCCTCCTGCAAGGGGTTGAGGTGGACAATCAGCGCATCGGCCTCCACCATCTCCACCGCCCGCTGGGCATACTCCAGCCCGCGCGCGCCGCGCAGTTGCGCCGCGCCAAGGTTAGCCAGCAGCGGGATATCCGGGGCCAGTTCGCGCAGCTCGCGCGTCAGTCCCCAGTCGCCGTCGCTCTCCAGCGCCACCCGCTGCGAGCCGACGCCCATCGCCAGCCCCAGCGTCTGCGCCGCCTCCGCCAGGTGGCGGTTGATGTCACGCGCCCGGCTGGCCCCGCCGGTCATCGAACTGATCAGCAGCGGCGCGCGCAGCGACCGGCCAAACAGCGAGGCACTGAGGTCAATCGCATCCAGATCCAGCTCCGGCAGCGCGCAGTGCTCAAAGCGCCAGCGCTCAAAGCCGGTGCCGCACCGCGCGGCCGCGGCGGGGCGCTTCAGCACAATGTCCAGATGATCGTTTTTACGTTGAATCAGGTTTGCGTCCTTCATTGATTCTCCGGTCAGTGAAACCACGTCATAACCGCCCAGCGTTCACTCCTTGCCGGGCAATCGGGCACGCCATAAGGCGGGAAAAGGGGGACGAGTTGGCCCAAAACAGTGGGAAAACGGGAAAGGCGCGGGGCGTCACCCCATCATCGCCAGTTGCTGGCCGAACCACGCGTGCATAAAGCGCCGCGTCGCCATGCCCTGATCGCAGGCGTAGGCCAGATGCTCGTCGGCGCTGCGCAGATGGTCGCGCAGGCGTTGGTGCACCACCTCCGCGCCCAGCATCGCCACCAGCGTGGACTTGCCAGCATCCTGATTGAGATCCTTGCCGGTGCCAGCCAGCCCGTCGGCCAAATCATCCAGCAGCTGGAATGCCTGCCCGAGATCCTGCGCGAAGCAGCGCAGCTTCTGGCGCACCGCGGCGGAGGCCCCGGCGGCGATCGCCGCCATCTGCAAGGTGGCGCAGAACAGCATGCTGGTCTTGAGATCGTTGGTGGTGGAGATCGCCTCGGCGCTGCGCGCCTGCCCCCCCTCGCTTAAATCCTGGAACTGGCCGCGCACCAGCCCCTGCATCCCGACGGCCGTCGAAAGCTCCGCCACCGCCTGCGCGCGGCAGACGCCCGACAGCCCGTGGGCGGCGGCCACCACGCCAAAGGCGCGGCTGAGCAGCGCCACGGCGGCCAGAATCGCCACGCTCTCGCCATACTGGCGGTGGATGGTGGGGCGGCCGCGCCGCAGCAGCGCGTTGTCCATGCAGGGGATATCATCGAGCACCAGTGAGGCGGCATGTACCATCTCCACGGCGCAGGCCAGATCCATCAGGCCGGGCTGGCGGGCGTCACAGCCCAGATCGCTGGCCGCCAGCAGCATCAGCAGCGGGCGGATGCGTTTGCCCGGTGCCAGCGTGCCCTCGCGCATCGCGGCGCTGACCAGATCGCGCTCGTCGCCGGCCGGCAACAGTTGGTCGAGGCGGGCCTGCAACGCATCGCGCATCGCCCGCAGTTCGCTGTCCTGACTTAGTGTTTCGGCGTTCGCATTCATCGTGGCTGTCCCTGGTTTCCCGCTTTGGTTATTTATTGACCATAATCGAAGAGTGTGAATGCGGCAACTGCCCGGCCACACCCTCGCCCTTGCCCGGCGCTAGCCCAGTAGCTGCTGCAACAGGCTCATCACCTGTTGCACCTCGGCTGGCGTCAGCGCCCCATCCTTCGCAAAGCGCGTGCGCCCGTCGGCATCCAGCACCACCACTGCCGAGCCGCCCTGCCGCAGTTGCCAGGCACGCTGGGCCGCGCCCCGGTCATCAATCACGAACTGTGACCAGGGGGAGACCTTTTTGCTCGCCTCAATGCTGTTGCGCACAAAGATCCCGCTGCCAGGAATGGCGTCATCCGTGTTGACAATGGTGGTAGTCTGGTAGCGATCGTGCGGCAAATTCGCCTGCTGGATCGCCTCAATCACCGCGCGGTTCATCTCCTTCGCCGACAGCCGGCCGGCGATGTGCAGCACCACCCGCACCTTGCCGGTGAGCTGCGCGCTGTTCCACTGCTGGTAGCGAAACGCCTCCTGCTGCCACAGCACTTCGCCGCGATCCGCCACGCCCACCGGCGCGACCCGCTGGCCAGCGACAAAGTCATGGGCCTGTCCCGCCAGCGGCAGCAGGCCAAGGGCCGCAGCCCGCATCATCTTCCTGTTCACGCATCTCTCTCCTGGCGGGCCGGTGCGGCGCTATTCATCAGTATAGACAGGGATTTTTAAATGCGCGGCTTGGGATGCCGTTGAACTGTAAGCCTATTGCCGCGCCGACGGGCGTGGGGGTCTACACTAAGGGGCGTCACTGTCCAAAATAGGAGCCAGCATGAAAGCCTTTATTGTCCCTGCCCGCGGCGGCCTTGACCGCCTGACCCTGACCGACCTGCCCGATCCCGGCGCGCCCGGTGCCGGTGAGATCCGCGTGGCGATCCACGCCACCTCCCTCAACTACCATGACCTGCTGGTCGCCAACGGCGCCATCCCCACCGAGGATGGCCGCATCCCGATGGCCGATGGCGCGGGCGTGGTCGAGGCGGTGGGCGAAGGCGTCACGGCGTTCCGCGTGGGCGACCACGTGGTCTCCTGCTTCTTCCCGCAGTGGCAGGATGGCCTGCCGCACGATGAGGCGGGCAGCTTCGCCCGCACGCCGGGGGATGGCGCGCACGGCTTCGCCGCCGAGTATGTGGTGCGGCCCGCCGATCACTTCACCCTTGCGCCCACCGGCTGGCGCCATGAGGAGTCCGCCACCCTCACCACCTCCGGCCTGACCGCCTGGCGCGCGCTGGTGGTGGAGGGGCAGCTAAAAGCCGGTGATACGGTGCTGGCGCTCGGCACCGGCGGCGTCTCCATCACCGCGTTGCAGATTGCCAAGAGCATGGGCGCGCGGGTGATCATCACCTCCTCCTCCGATGAGAAGTTGGCGCGCGCCCGTGCGCTGGGAGCGGATGAGGTGATCAACTACCGCACCGAGCCGGAGTGGGGGCGCGTGGCCTTCCAGCTGGCGGGCGGCCACGGCGTTGAGCAAGTGATTGAGGTGGGCGGCCCGAACACCATGGCGCAGTCGATTCAGGCGGTGCGGATTGGTGGGCAGATCGCGCAGATTGGCGTGCTGACCGGCGTGGAGGGCACCATTCCCACCGCGGCGCTGATGGGCAAGCAGGCGCGCATTCAGGGGCTGATTGTCGGCAACCGCCGCCAGCAGCAGCAGTATGTCAGCGCGATGAACCAGACCGGCCTGCGCCCGGTGATTGACAAGGTGTTCCCCTTCGAGGCGTTGCCGGAGGCGTTCCGCTATCAGGAGAGCGGTGAGCACTTCGGCAAGATCTGCGTCGCCTGGTAGTCAAACAGGGCGTAGATCTGGGCGCGCAGCCAGCGCTGGCCGGGATCGCGGTGGCTGCGCTCGTGCCAGGCCAGCGTCTTGGTGAAGCCGGGAATCGGCAGCGGCGGCGGCATGATCGCCATGCCTGCCGTCCCTGCCGCCAGCCGACGCGGCGTGACCGCCACCAGATCGCTGATGCGCAGCATCTCCGGCAGCATCAGGAAGCTGTTGACCGCCGCCACCACCTGCCGACGGCGGCCGAGCGCGGCCAGCGCAACGTCAGTCGCGCCCTGAAACGCCTGCCCGCTGTGGGAGACCAGCACATGCTCAAGGGCGCAGAAGCGATCCAGCGTCAGCGAGCGCGCGGCGTCCGGGTGATCGGCGCGCATCATGCAGACATACTCCTCGTCATACAGGTCGCGGGCGTGCAGGTCGGGCGCGACAGTCTCGGGCGTCACCAGCGCCAGCGCGACGTCGCCGCGCTCCAGCTGGCCCGGCAGCCGCGCCTCCTCCACCGGCACCACCGCCACCCGGATACCCGGTGCCAGCGGGCGCAACCGGGCGATCAGCGGCGCAATCACCGCTTTCAGCGCATAGTCGGTAGCGGCGAGGGTCACGGTCATCTGTGCCTGTGCCGGGTCAAAGGCGCGCGGCTGTAACAGCGCCTCCGCCTCGCTCAGGATCTGCTTTACCGGCGCGGCCAGCTCCAGCGCCCGCAGGGTCGGCACCATGCCGCGCTGCGCCCGACTGAACAGCGGATCGTTGAAGCACTCCCGCAGGCGGGTCAACATGCCACTCACCGCGGGCTGGGTCAGCGACAGCCGCTCGGCGGCGCGCGTCACGCTGCGCTCATCCAGCAGCGCGTCCAGCGCCTTCAGCAAGTTGAGATCCAGATTCTTGATATCCGTTTTCATGATGAGAGTTACCGGTTAGGCGATTCAGCCTGATTTCAGCATGGTGCGCCCGCGGCGGCAAGGCGCGCTAACGCCCCTTGCGCTGCCGCACCTGCGCTGCGCGCAATAATTGCTGGAACGCCGGGCAGGCCATGTGCGCCGCGGCCGGGCAGGCGGCAACGTGCCGCAGGCCATCGCGCACCGCCATCAGGCGCTGGATCTGCTGATCCACCTCATCGGCGCGGGCCGCCAGCTGGGCGCGATCCAGCGCCGCCTCCACGCCCTGCCCCAGCATCCCGGCGATCTCCCGCAGTGAAAACCCCGCCTGCTGGCCGAGCGCAATCAGCGCCAGCCGTTGCAGCACGTTGGGGTGGTACTGCCGCCGCAGGCCACGCCGCCCCACCGGGCGAATCAGCCCCTGCGCCTCATAAAAGCGCAGCGTGGCGGGCGTTACCCCGCTCTGTGCCGTTACCTCGCCAATATCCAGTTCCATGCTTGACCTCAAGTGAAGATGAAGTTGCAGAATGGCGCACTCTACCACGCCGGGCGGGAGGCCGCCCGGCCCTGATCAGGAGTGTACTGATGGATCTGCTGTTACATACGCTGGCCGTGGGAGCTGGCGCGACGCTGGTGATGGATATGTGGGCGGTGGTGCAACGCTGGCTGTTTGCCACGCCGTCGCTGGATTACGCGCTGGTGGGGCGCTGGGCACTGGGCATGGCACGCGGCCAGTTCTGCCGTACCGCCCTGCCCGCTGCCGCGCCGGAGCAGGGCGAGCGGCCGCTTGGCTGGCTGCTGCACTATGGGATTGGCATGGGGTTCGCGCTGGCGCTGGTGGGCATTGCCGGGCCGGGCTGGCTGGCGGCCCCGACCCCCGGCCCGGCGCTGCTGGCGGGCCTGCTGGCGCTGGCCGCCCCGTGGCTGGTGATGCAACCGGCCTGGGGGCTGGGCATCGCCGGTGCGAAGCTGCCTGCCCCCGCCGTGGCGCGGCGGCGTAGCCTGATCACCCATCTGGTGTTTGGGCTGGGGCTGTGGCTGAGCGCCTGCCTGCTGCGCATGATTTAGCGCAGCAGTTTCAATGCGCCGGTGAGGGAGGTGACCCACTTTTTCGGGCCGCAGAAGGCGATGCCGTCCAGCGCCTCCTCCGCCAGCCGACGCTCTGGCAGCAGTTGCCGGTAGTCATCGAAGTTGTGCAGCTGGCGGGCGAAGGCCGGGAACACTGCCACCGCCTTGATGGCGTTCGCCCCCTCACTGCGCTGCCACAGCGCGCGGAGGGTGTCGGCGTCCGCCTGCAAAATCGGCACCGGCAGTTTGGCGCTGAGGTCGAGCAGCAGCCCGCTCCCCTCCGCCAACTGGCCGCCCAGCAACTGCGGATGGCGCGCCCCCAGCCCGGCCGCCAGCGTGGCAGCGGTGTTGGCCACCAGCCCCAGCGGCAGCGCCGGGTTGATGACAATGGCTACACGATAATCATTCATCCTGTTCCTCCTTGTGGTGAAGGGGCCATTGTAGCCATCGTCGCCGGGTAAAAATTTCCTTTCTCTCCCCTGTATCGCCGGATTATGGTAGGGATAACCTTATTGACTGTCTTAAAGGGAAAATCCTTCCATGAAGCTGGATCGCAAAGATGTGCGGCTGCTGGCGCGCCTGCAAACCGACGGGCGCGTCACCAATCAGGAGCTGGCGGAGCACGCTGGCATGGCCCCCTCCCCCTGTTGGCGGCGGGTACGGCAGTTTGAGGAGGCGGGAGTGATTCAGGGCTACCGCGCGGCGCTGGATCGCAAACGGCTTGGGCTGGGCATTCTGGCGTTTATCCGCATCAAGATTGACAGCCACAGCGAGCAGGAGGCCAGCCGCTTTGAACACGAGGTGCAGCAGTTGCCGCAGGTGATCGCCTGCTACGCCACCGGCGGCAGCGCCGACTTCCTGTTGCAGGTGGTGGCACGCGACCTTGACCAATATTCGGAGTTCGCCATGACAGTAATTCGGCGGCTGCCGGGCATCAAGGAGATGGAGACCTCCTTTGTGCTTAAGGAGATCAAATCCCCCGATCTGCTCCCGCTGGAGATCGGCAACCCTACGCCAACTGGCTGAATTTTAAACGCGAGGATTTCATGGGGATGGGATAACCGGATAGCGGGTGGAAAAGCCCGGCAAGCCGCGCCAAATGGGGCTTGCCGGGGGTCAAGTGTGGTCTTCTCACCGCTTACCCACACCCTGATGGCCTATTTATCCACAGAAAAAGTGGATAACTTTGCCGGGCGTGGATGAATTTACTCCCCGACCGTCAGCACAATCTTGCCGATGTGCTCACCGTTCTCCATGCGGCGGTGGGCGTCGGCGACGTCGCGCAGGGGGTAGGTTTTGTCCACCATCGGCAGGCACTCGCCTTTGGCGAGCAGCGGCCAGACGTGCTGGGAGAGCGCGTCGGCGATTTCGCCCTTCTGCTCGGTGGTGCGTGAGCGCAGCAGCGAGCCGGTGATGATGGCCTGTTTGGCGAGAATCGGCAGGATGTTGATCTCCTTGGCGACGGCGGAGCCGAGGAAGCCGATGATCACCAGCCGCCCACATTGCGCCAGCGAGGCGATGTTACGCTCAAGGTAAGGCCCGCCCATGATGTCGAGGATCACGTCCACGCCCTTGCCGCCGGTGTGCTGCTGGATCGCCTCGGCGAAATCCTGCTCGCGGTAGTTGATGGCAGTCGCCCCCAGCGCGCGGATCTCCTCACACTTCTCCGCGCTACCGGCGGTGGCGTAAGCCTCAATGCCCCATGCGCGGCAGAGCATCAGCGCGGTGGTGCCGATGCCGCTGGTGCCGCCGTGGATCAGCACCCGGTCGCCAGCCTTGGCGTTGCCCATCGCGAACAGGTTGGCCCAGACGGTAAAGAAGGTCTCCGGGATGGCGGCGGCCTGCACCATCGACACGCCCTCCGGCACCGGCAGCGCCTGCGTGGCGGGCACGGTGCAGTACTCGGCGTAGCCGCCGCCGTTGGTCAGGGCGCAGACGCGATCACCCACCGCATAGCGGATGACATTCGCCCCGACCGCTACCACCTCACCGGCAATCTCCAGCCCCGGCACCGGATTCATGCCCGGCTTCATCGGGTAGAGGCCCGCGCGCTGGAGCACGTCCGGGCGGTTGATGCCCGCCGCGTGCACCTTCACCAACAGCTCGCCGTCCGCTGGCTGCGGCACTGGCGCACTCTGCGGTTGCAACACTTCCGGCCCGCCGGTCTGCGGGATGGCAATAAAGGTCATGCTGGTTGGTTGTGACATAAGCTCTCTCGGTGTTAGGAATGTTGTTACAGCTTAGGCGATCGCCACCTGGGGCGATTAGCTACCTGTGGCCTTTGCCATGCAGTGCTGGTAGCGCGCGTCCACCCGCTGGGCAAACCACGCGGTGGTCAGGTTGCGGGTGATCTTCGGGCTTTCCAGCTTGATGCCCGGCAGGATGGCGCGCGGCACCGGCTTGCCGTTCTGTTTGTCGGCCAGCGCGTAGAGGCGGCGGTAGAGCGTGCTCTCGGCGAAGTCCGGCTGTTCGCCCTGCTCCAGCGCGCGGTGGATGGCGCGCTCGCTGAGATCCAGCCGCGCACTGAGGGTGCGTACCGCCAGTTCGGTGGCGCTGGCCTCGTCGCTGCCGTAGCGGATCAGGTCGCCGTCCAGCGCCAGCGGGATGCCGCTGAGCCGACTCACCGCCTGCTGGAAGGCGGCGTTGCGGCTGGCGTACCAGCCAGCGTTGAAGTCGGCGAAGCGGTAGAGCGGCTGCGAATAGTCCACCGGGTAGCCCAGCAGGTGCAGGGTGCCGAAGTAGATCCCGCCACGGCGGCTGAACACCTCCTGACGAATGGTGCCCTCCACCGGATAGGGGTAGCCGCGCGCGTGTGCCTCGGCGAAGGCGATGCTCACCTGCATCGGCCCGCCGGTGTGCACCGGGTTAAGGCTGCCAAACAGCCGCTGCCCCATCGGCACCATGCCGATAAAGTCATCGAAGATGTCGCTCAGCTCCTTCTCATTGCGCACCTTGTCGAGCCGCTCGCTGTAGGACTTGCCATTCGACGAGGGGATCAGCAGCGCGGTGCGCACCACAAACGCCGGAATGTGGCGCTCGCCAGCGCGGCGCTCAATCTCTTTCCACGCGATTTTGCCCAGCCCGGCCACCGGGGCGTCCGCCTTAAAATTGGACTCCTGTTCCGTCACCGCCAGCACCGCACAGAGGTTGGCGGCGCTGGGCGTCAGTTGCTGGGCGCTGAAGGCGGCAACGATGTCGGTGGCCCAGCCCTGCCGGTCGGCGGCGGAGGGCGGCATCAGCCGCACCACCTGCGCGCGCACCTCGGCCGGGCGCAGGGCCGGTGCCTCCGGGCTTTTTTTGCTGGTGCAGCCAGCCAGCGCCAGCAGTGCCGCCAGGCCCAGCAGGGGCCAGCGACGAAGGGGGGTGGCCCGCAGGCCATCGGCTATGGTCAGTTCCATACGTTCCCTGTGTAGTCGGGGGGAGGCGGCCGGTCTGGCACGCGAAGATGTTGCCACGGTAACAAATCTCACCGGGTTCAACCACCCTCGCCCACCACCCTTGCCGCCCGCTTAAGCATTGGGCGCGGTTTACCGGTTACCGCGCGCTTTTAGCGCCATGAACTACAATTTTTCTTACTGGTTTGGCAAGCATGTGTGAGAGAGGAATAACATGAAACAGAAAAATGGCGCGATTGGCATTGCCCCCTACGGCGGTTCCGCCGGCGGTTGGGGCGCGCTGAAGGCGGTGGCAGACGCCATCCGTGGGCAGATGTCCGTGAAGCAGGATGTGATCGCCCTGTTCAAGGTCAACCAGCCGCAGGGGTTCGACTGCCCCGGCTGCGCCTGGCCCGATCCGCTCCACACCTCTTCGTTTGAGTTTTGTGAGAACGGCGCGAAGGCGGTCTCCTGGGAAGCGACCAAAAAGCGCGCCACCCCGGAGTTCTTCGCCGCGCACCCGGTGAAGGAGCTGTGGGAGCGCAATGACTTCAACCTGGAGAATGAGGGCCGTTTGACCCATCCGATGAAGTACCATGCCGAGAGCGACACCTATCAGGCCATCGAATGGGAGACTGCCTTCAGTGAGATTGGCGCGCTGATGCAGGGCTACGACGACCCGGACAGCGTGGAGTTCTACACCTCTGGCCGCGCCTCCAATGAGGCGGCCTTCCTCTACCAGCTGTTCGCGCGTGAGTATGGCACCAACAACTTCCCTGACTGCTCGAACATGTGCCATGAGCCGACCAGCGTCGGCCTGCCGGTCTCGATTGGCGTTGGCAAGGGCACGGTGGAGCTGGAGGATTTCGACCACTGCGATCTGGTGCTGTGCATCGGCCACAATCCCGGCACCAACCACCCACGGATGCTCGGCACCCTGCGCGAGGTGGCGAAACGCGGCGGCACCATCATCGCCTTCAACCCGTTGCAGGAGCGCGGGCTGGAGCGCTTCACTTCGCCGCAAAGCCCGCTGGAGATGCTGACCCTTAGCTCTACCCGCCTCTCCTCCACCTACTACAAGGTGCGGGTCGGCGGTGACGCGGCGATGGTCAAGGGGATCATGAAGTCCCTGCTGGCGCTGCATGACGAGGCGCTGAGCAAGGGCGAACCGGGGGTGATTGATGAGGCCTTCATCCGTGAGCACACCGAGGGCTTCGAGGCGCTGAAAGCGGATGTGCAGGCCACCTCCTGGGCTGACATCGAGCGCGTCTCCGGCCTGAGCCACAAGGATATCCTGCACGTCGCGCGGCTCTACGCCCGCGCCGAGCGCACCATCCTCTGCTACGGCATGGGCATCACCCAGCACCAGTACGGCACCAAGAACGTGCAGCAACTGGCGAACCTGCTGCTGATGCGCGGCAACATCGGCAAAAAGGGCGCGGGCATCTGCCCGCTGCGCGGCCACTCCAACGTGCAGGGCGACCGCACGGTGGGCATCACCGAAATCCCTAATCAGGATCTGCTGGATGGCATTGAGCGCACCTTTGGCTTCAAGCCGCCCGCCAAGCATGGCCATGGGGCGATCGCCTCCATCCACGCCATGCGCGAGGGCAAATCCAAGGCGCTGTTCTGCCTCGGCGGCAACCTGCCGGTGGCAATGCCCGACCCGGAGGTCTGCTTTGAGGCGATGCGCAAACTGGATCTGGCGGTGCATATGGCGACCAAGCTCAACCGCTCCCACCTGGCGGTGGCGAAGCACACCTACCTGTTCCCGGTGATTGGCCGCACCGAGCGCGATACCCAGCGCTCCGGCGACCAGTCGGTGACGGTCGAGGACTCGATGTCGATGGTGCACGCCTCGCGCGGCTCGCTGGAGCCGGTTTCGCCGCACCTGCGCTCGGAACCCAATCTGGTGGCGGCGCTGGCGAAGGCCTCGCTGCCCAACAGCGTGGTGCCGTGGGACAAACTGGTGTCGGACTACCACTTTATCCGCGATGCCATTGAGTCGGTGTTCCCGGCCTTCAAGGATTACAACCAGCGCATCATGAAGCCCGGCGGTTTCCGGCTCTACAACGCCGCCTCGGAGCGCAAGTGGAACACCCCCTCCGGCAAGGCCAACTTTTTGGTGATGGAGGGGATCAACGAAGACCCGCGCTCGGCGCAGGGGCATGAGCTGGTGCTGACCACCCTGCGCAGCCATGATCAGTACAACACCACGCTGTATGGCCTGAACGACCGCTACCGCGGCGTGACCGGCCGCCGTGACGTGCTGTTTATCAATGCGGATGAGGCGGAGAGCCGCCAGCTGCGGGTGGGCGACAAGGTGAACGTGATTGCGCTGGACGCCAACGGCCAGCCGTCGCCGGAGCGGCGCATGGATAACCTGACGGTGGTGGTGTATGACATGGCGCCCGGCTCGGTCGCCACCTACTACCCGGAGGGCAACGTGCTGGTGCCCCTCAACAGCCATGATGAGGAGAGCGGCATCCCGGCCTATAAAAACGTGCCGATCGCCCTTGAGCGCTGCGCCTGAGGCACGGCGCACCTTGGCAGAGACGCAACGGGCGGCCCACGGGCCGCCCGTTTTTTCAGCGCAGGCCGCGCAGCGTGTAGGTGACCACGCCGAACAGCTCCACCGAGTCCTCATCCTGTAGCACGATGCTGGGGAACGCCGGGTTCATCGGCTCCAGCCGCACCTGCGGATGCAGGCAGAGCCGCTTGACGGTGTACTCACCGGAGACTGCGGCGATCACGATGTCGCCGTGGCGCGCCTCCAGGCTGCGGTCAACCACCAACAGCGATCCCTCGAAAATGCCGGCGTCCACCATCGACTCGCCCGTGGCGCGGACAAAATAGGTGGCGGCCGGGTGCGTCACGCACATCTCATTGAGATCGAGGCGGCGCGCAACGTAATCCTGGGCCGGGCTGGGGAAGCCCGCGGGCACGCTGTCCTGGAACAGCGGCGTCTCTGCCACCGGTGGTTCGGTCATGGCGCGATAAACGTCCATCACTTAACTCCATATATACTGGTTTTTTATACAGTATATGCATGACTTTAGCGCGAGGGAAAGGCTGGCAACCGTTTTTTTCGCTCAGCCTGTGCTGAATGCCGCGAAAATAGGCGGCATTTCGCCAAGCGAGACGGCAAACTACCCCTATCTCTCCCTGAAAAAAGAGGCACCAATGCTGCGCACCATGACCCCAACCGAGTTTGACCAGTGGGCAATCTATTTTGTCGCGGACTACGCCGAGGATCTGCAAGCCAACTATGGCTATACGGCGGAGCGGGCGCAGGCAGAGGCGCGCCACGCCCTGACCAGCGTGCTGCCCCACGGCATCGCCACCGCGCACCAGCAGTTGCTGACGCTGGAGCAAGCTGGCACGGTGGTCGGCTTCCTCTGGTATCAGCAGAATGAGACCAACGCCTTTATCATGGACTTCATGGTGCTGCCGCACTGCCGTGGGCAGGGGCATGGCCGCCGGGCGCTGGCAGAGCTGGAGGCACAACTGCGGGCGGCGGGCGTGGCGGAGATGCGCCTGCGGGTGGCGGCAGACAACCCGCGTGCGCGCCACCTGTATGAGGCGTGCGACTTCCAGCTGACTGGCTATAACATGAGTAAACGGCTGTAAACACAGCCCTTGTCACGTGCGGCAGCGCCAATCCACCGGATTAAATCGGGGGAATTTTGTTTATTTCAGACTTTTGGAATTTATTTGTCATTACTTGTTGTCTTTTTTAAAGAAATGTCTGTAATGAGGGGTTCACAGCCCCTAAGGTATCGCCCATGTCTACCCCCTCAAGTCAGGATGAACAGCAACGCTTGCAGGCACTGAAAGAGCTGCAAATCCTTGACATGTCGCAAGACGAAATCCTTAACAAAATCACCAGCCTGACCTGCAAGCTGCTCGACATGCCCACCAGTCTGGTGACCCTGATCACCGCCGACCGGCAGTTGATCAAGGCCAAGACCAACTTCCCGCTGGATGAGACCGACAAAGAGGACGCCTTCTGCCTCCACACCCTGAACCATGACGGGGTACTGGTCTGCCCGGACACCCAACTCGACGCGCGTTTCCGCCACCTGCCGCTGGCGAATGCGGCACAGCCGCTGCGCTTCTATGCCGGTGCGCCGCTGACTACCGCCAGTGGGGTGGCCATCGGCAGCCTGTGCGTGATTGACTACCAGCCGCGCGCGTTCACGCCGGCGCAGTGCCGCACATTGCAGGAGATGGCGGCGGTGGTGATGGCGCTGTTGCAGTCGCGCAGCGCCATCGGGCTGGTGGATGGGGTGACCTGCCTCCCCAACCGCCAGCGGCTGATTGAGGATCTGCGCGAGCTGGATGGCGCGCCAGCGCAGGGGGTGCTGATTCTGGTGGACTGCATCGAGATCACCTACGCCTACGAGATGGGGCGTTCGCTGGGCCTGCCGGTGCTGGAGCAGATGCTGCGTGACATTGGCCACTACCTGCGCAAGGCGTTCGACTTCCGTGAAAAGTTCTACTGCGTCGCCACCGGCCGCTTTGCCCTGTGGGTGCCAGCCGCGCGCCGGGAGGCGGTGCTGGAGACGCTGTTGCACTGCGTTGACACCATTCAGGGTGCGCTGACGCTGCCGGTGCCGATCCGGCTGGAGCCGCACATCGGCTACGTGGATTTCTCGCTGCCGGTGCAAGACCCGCAGCGGGTGCTGCGGCAGGCGATGAGCGCGCTGCACGACGCCATCAACCAGTATGAGCGCGTGCTGCCCTACCAGCAGGAGACCGATCTGGCGCAGCGCATGGCCTTCCGCCTGCTGAGCGATCTGGTGGAGTGCCTTGACCGCGACACCGGCCTCTATCTGGTCTACCAGCCGAAATTTGATGTCCAGAGCGGCCAGGCGGTCGGGGCCGAGGCGTTGCTGCGTTGGCAGCACCCGGAGTTTGGCGCGCTGGCCCCGGCGCAGTTCGTGCCGCTGGCGGAGAACACCACCCTGATCCGCCCGCTCACCGAGTGGGTGATTGGTCAGGCGCTGCGGCAGATTCGCCAGTGGCGCGATGTGGGCATTACCCTGCCGGTGGCGGTCAATGTGGCGGTCAGCAACTTTGGCGAGCCGGACTTTGTCGAGCGGCTGCTGGCGCAACTGGCGCGCCACGACCTGACGCCAGCCGATCTGGAGCTGGAGTGTCTGGAGACGCAGAAGATCCTCGACTGCCCGGTGGCGCTGGCCTGCCTGTTCCGCCTGAAGTCCGAGGGCTTCGTGCTGGCGCTGGATGATTTTGGCAGCGGCCACAGTAACCTCACCTACCTGAAGAAGATCCCGGTCGAGGTGATCAAGCTGGATCAGTCGCTGATCCGGCCGCTCGAACAGGATCCCAACAGCCGTCTGATTGTCGAGCAGACCATCAACATGCTGCACATGTTGCACTATGTGGTGGTGGCCGAGGGGGTGGAGAATGCCGCCACCCTCGACTACCTGCGCGACTTCGGCTGCGATCTGGCGCAGGGCTTCCATCTGGCGCGGCCGATGCTGCCAGAGGCGCTGAGCGCCCTGCTGCTGCCTGCCGTCGCCTCCTGATCCTGTCAATTTGCGGCGGATTCCTACCGCCGCACCGCGTAGCATTGTCTATCCTTGAAGAAATTTTTCAGCAAGAGACAGGACGTTATGCACCCTTCAGACGACAAACAGCATCCCAAGGATCAGGTAGTAAAAAGCATGGCCTACCGGCAGGGCAAGCCGGTCGGCGAGGTGACCTCCGACAACATCAGCCAGATGCTGGCGGAGCCGGAGACCTTTATCTGGCTGGGGCTGTGGCAGCCAGAGGATGACTACCTGCGCCACATCCAGCGCGAGTTCGGCCTGCACGATCTAGCGATTGAGGATGCGCTGACCGCCCACCAGCGGCCCAAGATTGAGCAGTATGGCGACACCTTCTTTATCGTGGTACAGACCGCCCAGAAGATCCGCGAGCGGATTGAATATGGCGAGACCCACATCTTCTACGGCAAAAACTTCCTGATCACCGTGCGCCACGGTGCCTCCTCCAGCTATGCCGACGTGCGCCACCACGCCGAGCAGTGCCCGGAGCAGCTGGCGCTCGGCCCCGGCTACGGCCTGTACTGCGTGCTCGACTTCGTGGTGGACAACTACCTCTCCATCGTCACTGAGTTCTCCAGCCAGTTTGACGAGATTGAGTCACGCATGTTCAAGACCGAGTTTGACCAAAAGGCGGTGCGACAGGTCTACCACCTGCGCCGCCACCTGCTCTCACTGCGCAACGCGGCAGTGCCGATGCAGGACATCTGCGGCCAGCTGCGCCACCACGACGGGCTGCTGCCGGAGGAGCTGCACGCCTACATGCGCGACGTGCAAGACCACGCCAATCAGGCGATCACCATGACCGATGACATGCGTGAGATGCTGACCAACGCCACCCACGTCAACCTGGCGCTGGTGTCGGTGCGGCAGAATGAGGTGGTGCAGCGGCTGGCGGGCTGGGGGGCGATTCTGGCGATCCCGACGGTGATCTTTAGCCTCTACGGCATGAACTTCAAGGACATGCCAGAGCTGGACAGCACCCTCGGCTACCCGCTGACCATCGGTGTGACCGTGCTCGGCTGCCTGTGGCTCTACCTGAAGCTACGGCGCTCCGGTTGGCTTTGATTGACAATCTCTTGACGTAAATTGACATAAAAGTGTCATCACTCAGGTTTACCTTGTTGACGGCCAAGACCATTTCACAAGGACTGATTATGCGCTTTTCCCGCACCCTGATCGCCGGCGCGCTGCTGGCCGCCCACGCCGCCGTGGCGGCGCCGGCCCTCACCAGCATCACCCCGATTGTTGACAGCACCACGCCGGCCGCCGATTCGGCCCCCTTCGTCGCCCTTGAGTCCACCATGCTGCACACGCTGCGGCAGGCCATCCAGGGCGATGCGCCGTCACTGGCGCGCGACCAGCTGGAGAAGGCCGGGCAGACCCGTCAGGCGGACGCCAACTGGCTGAAGGCCAGCGGCTATGACTTCGGCACGCAGGCCAATCAGCAGGCGGGCATCGCGCTGCTGGAGCCGTTCAACCGCCTGCCAGCGGCGACCAAGGCGGAGAGCCTGGAGACGGTGACGATCATCAACCGCGACGCGACACAGGGCGAGCGCCATCAGGCGCTGGCGGATGCCGAGGGGATTGGCTACCTCTACTTCCTGGCCGACGCGATGGGGCCACGGCTGGGGCAGGCGTTCCTGACCGCCTATGACAAGGGCGAGCTGGGCAAGGCGGCAGCGCTGATCAAGGCCAGCGAGGTGAGCACTGGCGCGGCGAAGAAGCACTTCAACTATTCGCGCCCCTTCCTGCAAACCGGCAACACCATCCATCTGGTGCCGGATGACGTGGTGATTGGCGACGACCACCCCTACACCGCCGATGGCGGCGCCTTCCCGAGCGGCCACACCAACACCGGCTACACCGACGCGCTGCTGATGGCGGAGATGCTCCCAGAGCGCTTTGTCGAGCTGGTGGATCGTGGCGCGCGCTACGGTTTCTCGCGCGTGGTGCTGGGCGTGCACTACCCGCTGGACGTGATGGGCTCGCGCATGGTGGCGCAACGCAACGTCGCCCACTACCTGAATGATCCGGCCTACCGCACGCTGTTTGAGCAGGCGAAGGCCGAGCTGCGCGGCGCGCTGGAGAAAGAGTGCGGCATGAGCCTGGCGCGCTGCGCCCAGCCGCAGGGGCATGATGACCCCTACGCCGCCCCGGCGATGCGCAGCTTCTACCGCTTCACCATGACCTATGACCTGCCGAAAACCGCCGCCGCCGCCACGCCGCTGGTGGTGCCAGCGGGTGCCGAGGTGCTGCTGGAGGCACCGCTGCCGCAGCTAAGCGCCAACCAGCGCCGCCAGCTGATGAGCCACACCGCGCTGGCGGATGGCTACCCGCTCTCTGGCGGTGAAGGCGAGCAGAACTTCTGGCAGCGCCTGAACCTGCACGACGCGGTGCTGGCCGCCCAGTAACCCCCCCGCCCCGCCGGTCTGCCGGCGGGGCGTACTGCCCTGTCCGTTTGCCCTGCCCCTCCCCCACACTTTCTCCACGCTTTGCCTGTAAAACCGTTGGCTGGCCCGCCTGCCCGCGGCGGTGGGTCACATTCAGAAAGGATGCTAATCTATTGGGGACGAACTTTTACGTAATGCTTACGGAATACGGCCTATAACCCTTCCCCCCGCAGTTGGCATAATGCTTCACTTTTAACAGGACACCTTGGCTCTGGCATGAAATCCCACACACCTCTCTCACGGCGAAACCTTCTCCTTTTGCTGATTGCTGCCGCGCTGATCGCGGGTGGCGTCTATCTTTCACGCCACCTCTCCGGCAATGGCGCGCCCGGTGGCATGGGGCCGCCGGGCATGGGCCGGCCGGGGATGGGCGGCGGCATGGCGACGCCGGTGCAGGCGGGCAGCGCGCGGCTGGCGGATGTGCCGGTCTACCTGTCGGCGCTCGGCACCGTGGTGCCGAATGCCAGCGTCACCGTCACCAGCCGGGTCGATGGCCAACTGATGAAGGTCTACTTTACCGAGGGGCAGCAGGTGCAGGCGGGCCAGCTGCTGGCGCAGATTGACCCGCGCAGCTATCAGGCGACGCTGGACCAGTACCGCGGCCAGCTGGCGGAGAATCAGGCGCTGCTGAAGAGTGCTCAGCTGACGCTGGCGCGCTACCGCACGCTCTACAAACAGGACTCGCTGGCCCGCCAGGATCTGGACACCCAGATCGCCACCGTCGGCCAGTATCAGGGCGCGATCAAGGCCGATGAGGCACAGATTGCCGCCGCGCAGCTCAACCTGGAGTACACGCGCATCACCGCGCCGGTCAGCGGCCGCGTCGGTTTGCGGTTGGTCGATCCCGGCAACATGGTGCACAGCAGCGACACCACCGGCATCGTCACCCTGACCCAGACCCAGCCGATTGCCGCCACCTTCAGCGTGCCGCAGGCCAGCTTGCAGACCGTGCTGAAGCCGCTGCGCGCCGGGGAAAAACTGCCAGCCACCGCCATCGATCAGGATGGCAGCAGCGTGCTGGCGCAGGGCGCGCTCAGCTTCATCAGCAACGAGATTGACACCGCCACCGGCAGCATCAAGCTGAAGGCGCTGTTCGCCAATGAGGATGAGCAGCTCTACCCGAACCAGTTCGTCAATGTCCGCCTCCAGACCGGCACCCTGAAAGATGCGGTGGTGATCCCGGCGCAGGCGTTGCAGCTTAGCAGCGACGGCGATTTCGTCTATCTGGTGAACAAGGACAGCAGCGTAACCCGCAAGGCGGTGCAGAGCGGCCCGGCGTTCGGCAATGATTTCCGCGCCATCCTCTCCGGCGTGGCCGCTGGCGATCGCGTGGTAACCACCGGCATCGACCGCCTGCAAGATGGCGCGAAAGTGCGGGTGGTAGAGGCGCAGGCCGCCGACGCCACCACCCCGGCCGCCGGTGGGCAGCCACCCACCGCCAGTGGGGCGCAGGCCCCGGCCGGGAAGCCAGCACCATGAACCCGTCCCGCCTGTTTATCCAGCGGCCGGTCGCCACCCTGTTGCTGATGGCCGCGATCCTGCTCTCTGGCCTGTTCGCCTACCGGATGCTCTCCACCTCGGCGCTGCCGCAGGTGGACTACCCCACCATCCAGGTGACCACCCTCTACCCCGGTGCCAGCCCGGACGTGATGGCCTCCGCCGTCACCGCGCCGCTGGAGCGCCAGCTCGGCCAGATGGCAGGCCTGAGCCAGATGTACTCCACCAGCTCCAGCGGCTCCTCGGTGATCACGCTGAAGTTCAGCCTCGATTTGTCACTCGACGTGGCAGAGCAGGAGGTGCAGGCGGCCATCAACGCGGCCAACAGCCTGCTGCCGAACGACCTGCCCAACCCGCCGACCTACAAGAAGGTCAACCCGGCGGACAGCGCGGTGATCACCCTGGCCGCCACCTCCTCCTCGCTGCCGCTGATCAAGGTGCAGGATCTGGTCAACACCCGCGTTGCGCTGAAGCTGTCGCAGATCTCCGGCGTCGGCATGGTGACGCTGGCTGGCGGCCACCAGCCCGCCATTCGCGTGCAGATGAACCCGCAGGCGCTGGCGGCGCACAACCTGACGCTGGAGGATGTCAACACGCTGATTGGCAACAGCAACGTCAACGGCTCCAAGGGCGGCTTTGATGGCCCTTACCACTCCATCACCATTGACGCCAATGACCAGCTACGCACCGCCGAGGAGTACGGCAACCTGATCCTCACCTATCAGGATGGCGCGGCGCTGCGGCTGCGTGACATCGCCACCATTACCGAAGCGGAGGAGAACAGCTTCCAGTCCGCGTGGGCCAACCGCCAGCCAGCGATTGTGATCGGCGTGCAGCGCCAGCCGGGTGCCAACGTGATTTCGGTGGTGGACAGCATCAAGCAGAAGCTGCCGCAGTTGCAGGCGGCGCTGCCGGAGGGGGTGAAGATTTCGATCCTCTCCGACCGCACCCAGACCATCCGCGCCTCCATCAGCGACGTGCAGTTTGAGCTGATGCTCTCCATCGCGCTGGTGGTGATGGTGACCTTCCTGTTCCTGCGCAACGTCGCGGCGACGCTGATCCCCAGCGTGGCGGTGCCGCTGTCGCTGGTCGGCACCTTCGGCGTGATGTATCTGGCCGGTTTCAGCCTCAACAACCTGTCGCTGATGGCGCTGACCATCGCCACTGGCTTCGTGATCGATGACGCCATCGTGGTGGTGGAGAACATCTCGCGCCGACTGGAGCAGGGTGAATCCCCGATGCAGGCGGCGCTCAACGGCTCGCGGCAGATTGGCTTTACCATCATTTCACTCACCTTCTCGCTGATTGCGGTGCTGATCCCGCTGCTGTTTATGGGCGACGTGGTGGGCCGACTGTTCCGCGAGTTCGCCATTACGCTGGCGGTGTCGATTCTGGTGTCGATGGCGGTGTCGCTGACGCTGACGCCGATGCTGTGCGCCTACCTGCTGCACCACATCCCGGAGGAGCGCCAGAGCCGCTTCTACCGCAAGGGCGGCCAGATTTTCGACCGGCTGATCGCTGGCTATGACCGCCTGCTGACGGTGGTGCTTAACCACCAGCGCCTGACGCTGCTGGTGGCGCTGGCGACCGTCGCCCTCACCGCCCTGCTCTATCTGGCGGTGCCGAAGGGCTTCTTCCCGACGCAGGACACCGGCCTGATTCAGGGCATTACCGTGGCGTCACAGGATGTGTCGTTCAAGGAGATGAGCCGCCGCCAGCAGGCGCTGGCAGAAGTGGTGTTGCAGAACCCGGCGGTGGAGAGCCTCTCCTCCACGCTGGGCATTGATGGCAGCAACACCAGCCTCAACAGCGGCCGGATGCAGATCAACCTGAAGCCGTTTGATGAGCGTGACGGGCGCGCCGACGCGGTGATCGCCGAGCTGCGGCAGGCGGTGCGGCAGGTGCCGGGCATCCAGCTCTACCTGCAATCCGCGCAGGATTTGACGGTCAATGATCAGGTGACGCCGAGCCAGTACCAGTTCACGCTGGATGACGCCGACAGCGAGAATCTGGTGACCTGGACCCCGAAACTGGTGGCAGCGATGCAGGCCAACCCGGCCTTCAGCGAGGTGACCAGCAACTTGCAGGATCAGGGCCAGGTGGCCTATGTCGAGCTGAACCGCGATGCGGCGGCACGCTATGGCATCACCGCCTCGGACGTGGACACCGCGCTCTACAACGCCTTCGGCCAGCGGCTGGTCTCCACCATCTTCACCCAGTCAAACCAGTACCGCGTGGTGCTGGAGGTGGCACCGCGCTTCCAGCAGTCGCCCGCCTCCTTTGATGACATCTATCTGGCGGCCAGCGACACCTCGGGCAGCAGTTCAAGCGACAGCAGCTCCACCAGCAGCACGGAGAGCAACACGGGCATGGTGAAGCTGACTGCCATCGCCACCATCCACCAGCGCACCGGCTCGCTGGTGCACGCCCGGCTGAACCAGTTCCCGGCGGTGACGCTGTCATTCAACCTGAACGACGGCTACTCGCTGGAGCAGGCGCAGCAGGCGATTGCCGACCTGAGCGCGCAACTGAAGCTGCCGGAGAGCATCAGCCTGCGCTACCAGGGCGAAAGTTCCGCCTTCCAGAGCGCCACCGGCAACACCCTGTGGCTGATTCTGGCGGCGCTGCTCACCATGTATGTGGTGCTGGGCATTTTGTATGAGAGCTTTATCCACCCGGTGACCATCCTCTCCACCCTGCCCTCGGCGGCGGTGGGCGCGCTGCTGACGCTGCTGCTGGCTGGCACCGAGTTCAGCCTGATCGCGTTGATTGGCGTGATTCTGCTGATTGGCATCGTGAAGAAGAACGCCATCATGATGATCGACTTTGCGCTGGAGGCGGAGCAGAAGCAGCACCTGTCGCCGCGTGACGCCATCCACCAAGCCTGCCTGCTGCGCTTCCGGCCGATTCTGATGACCACCATGGCGGCGCTGCTCGGCGCGCTGCCGCTGATGCTGGCGCACGGCTCGGGCGCGGAGCTGCGCCAGCCGCTGGGGCTGGTGATCGTCGGCGGGCTGGTGTTCAGCCAGGTGCTGACGCTCTTCTCCACGCCGGTTATCTACCTCTACTTTGACCGGCTGGCCGAACGCGGCCGACGCTTCTGGCGCCGCAAAGGCCCGCAGGGGGCGCGATGAGTGAACCGACCGCGCGCCGCGCACGGCCGTGGAACCTGTCACGGCTGTTTATCTTCCGCCCGGTGGCGACGCTGCTGCTGACGCTGGCGATCCTGCTGCTCGGCGGGCTGGGCTACCGGTTGCTGCCGGTAGCCCCGCTGCCACAGGTGGACTTCCCGACCATCATGGTCAGCGCCAGCCTGCCGGGAGCCAGCCCGGAGACGATGGCGGCCACCGTCGCCACGCCGCTGGAGCGCGCGCTGGGGCAGATCGCTGGCATCAGCGAGATGACCTCCAGCAGTTCGCAAGGCTCCAGCAACATCATCCTGCAATTTGACCTCGACCGGGACATCAACGGCGCGGCGCGCGACGTGCAGGGGGCGATCAATGCCGCGCGCAGCCTGCTGCCAAGCAGCATGCCGTCGCTGCCAACCTACCGCAAGGCCAACCCCTCCGAAGCACCGATCATGATGCTGGCGCTCACCTCCTCCACCCGCACCAGCGGCGAGCTGTATGATCTGGCCTCCAGCCAGATCAAGCAGAAGGTGGCGCAGGTGCAGGGCGTCGGTGAGGTGTCGCTGTTCGGCAGTGCCCTGCCGGCGGTGCGCATCGACCTGGAGCCGCAGCGCCTGACCCACTTTGGCCTGTCGCTGGACAGCGTGCGCAGCGCCATCGCCAACGCCACCAGCAACCAGCCGAAGGGGATGTTGCAGGGCAGCGGCCAATCCTGGGTGGTGGACAGCAACGGCCAGCTTGATCAGGCCAAGGCGTACCGCTCGCTGGTGATCCGCTATCAGGATGGGCAGGCGGTGCGGCTGAGCGACGTGGCGAAGGTCTATGACGCGGTGGAGGATAACTACAACGTCGGCTACTACAACGGCGCGCGCGCGGTGATGCTCGGCGTCACCCGTTCGGCCGGCGCCAACATGCTCCAGACCATCGACGCCATCAAGGCACAGATCCCGGCGCTGCGCGAGGCACTGCCAAGCGACACCGGCCTGCAAATTGTGGTGGATCGCTCGCCCAACATCCGCGCCTCGCTGCATGACACCGAGGAGACGCTGCTGATCGCGGTGCTGCTGGTGATTGCGGTGGTGTTCGTCTTCCTGCGCGACATCAAGGCGGTGATCATCCCGGCGCTGGCGTTGCCGGTGTCGCTGATTGGCACCTGCGCGCTGATGTACCTGCTCGGCTACAGCCTCGATAACCTCTCGCTGATGGCGCTGATCATCGCCACCGGTTTTGTGGTGGATGACGCCATCGTGGTGCTGGAGAACATCACCCGCTACATCGAGCAGGGGCTGGGGCCGGTGCGCGCCTCGCTGAAGGGGGCGCAGGAGGTGAGTTTCACCGTGCTGTCGATGACCCTGTCGCTGATCGCGGTGTTCCTGCCGATCCTGCTGATGGGCAGCATCGTCGGCCGGTTGTTCCGCGAGTTCGCCGTTACCCTGAGCATCTCGCTCGGCATCTCGATGCTGGTGTCGCTGAGCCTGACGCCGATGCTCTGCTCACGCCTGCTGCGCCGCAAGCCGCCAGTGGAGAAGCGCCCGCACCCGCTCTACATGGCGATTGAGCGCGCCCTCACCCGCCTGCTGGCGGCTTACAGCCGCGCGCTGAACTGGGTGATGCGCCACCAGCGGCTGACGCTGTTCAGCCTGCTGCTGACCATTATGCTCAACGTGTTTTTGTATGGCGTGGTGCAGAAGGGCTTCTTCCCCAATCAGGACACCGGCCTGTTGATGGGGATGTTGCGCGCCGACCAGAGCACCTCTTTCCAGTCGATGAAGCCGAAGATGGAGGCGTTTTCGAAGATGATCCAGGCCGACCCGGCGGTGGATGGTGTGATGTCCTCGATGGGCAGCGGCGGGTTTGGCTCGCGCAACAGCGCCAACTTCTTCGTGCACCTGAAGGACTTTGACCAGCGCGACGCCACCGCCGCCGAGGTCGCCAACCGCCTGACGATGAAGGGCATGAGCCAGCCGGGGCTGCAACTGTTCCTGATGCCAGCGCAAGACCTGCACATCGGCGGGCGCAGCGCCAACGCCTCCTACCAGTTCAGTTTGCAGGCCGATGATCTCGACACGCTGCGCACCTGGACGCCGAAGGTGCAGAAGGCGCTGGAGGCGCTGCCGCAGCTCACCAGCGTGGACAGCGACGCCCAGACCGGCGGCCAGGAGGTGATGCTGACCATTGACCGTGACGCCGCCACCCGGCTGGGCGTGGACGTCAATATGCTCGACACCATGCTGAACAACGCCTTCAGCCAGCGGCAGGTGGCGACCATCTACAAGACGCTGAACCAGTACCATGTGGTGATGAACCTCAACGCCAACTTCACCGGCGACCCGGCGATTTTGCACCAGCTGCATGTGGTGAACGATCAGGGCGACGCGGTGCCGCTGGACGCCTTCACCCGCCTGAGCGGGGCCAACGCGCCGCTGTCGGTGGCGCACCAAGGGCAGTCGGCCACCAGCACCGTGGCCTTCAACCTGGCGGATGGCGTGTCATTGGAGCAGGCGCAGCAGGCGATTGATGAGGCGATGGCGAAGATTGGCCTGCCGGACACCATTCAGGCTGGCTTCCAGGGCACGGCGAAAGCCTTTAGCGCCCTGACCGCCAGTATGCCGTGGCTGATTTTGGCGGCGCTGGCGGCGGTCTACATCGTGCTGGGGATGCTCTATGAGAGCTATATCCACCCGCTGACCATCCTCTCCACCCTGCCCTCGGCGGGCGTCGGCGCGCTGCTGTTGCTGTTGCTGACCAACACCCAGCTGACGGTGATCGCCCTGATCGGCATTTTGCTGTTGATTGGCATCGTGAAGAAGAACGCCATCATGATGATTGACTTTGCGCTGGCGGCGGAGCGCGATCGCGGCCTGACGCCGCAGCAGGCGATCACCCAAGCCTGCCTGATGCGTTTTCGCCCGATCATGATGACCACGCTGGCCGCCTTCTTTGGCGCGCTGCCTCTGGCGCTCGGCAGTGGCGGTGACGCCGACCTGCGCAGCCCGCTGGGGATGGCGATCGCCGGCGGGTTGGCGCTGAGCCAGCTTTTGACCCTGTTTACCACCCCGGTGGTCTATCTCTACCTCGATCGCCTGAGCCGCCGCACCCGGTCGGTCTGGCAACGGGTGCGCGCCCGTGGCGCGACAACTGGACACTGATTGTTATGACGAAGAATTTCGCTCCCCTTTTTCTGGCGCTGCTGCTGGCGGGCTGTACCGTCGGCCCGGACTACCAGCGCCCGCCCGCCCCGATGACCGCCCAGTTCAAGGAGGCGAAGGGCTGGACGCAGGCCACGCCGCAGGACGCCGCCGCCAAGGGCGACTGGTGGGCCGGTTACCATGATCCGGTGCTCTCCAGCCTGTTGGCGCAAGTGCGCATCTCCAACCAGAACGTGGCGCAGTATGCGGCGCAGTACCGTCAGGCACAGGCGCTGGTCTCTGGCGCGCGCGCCAGTTTCTTCCCGACCGTGACCGGCACCGCGAGCAGTACCCGCAGCGCCACTTCCGGTGGCTCGCCCGGCAACAGCCATCAGGCACAGGTGGGGACCAGCTGGGAGCTGGATCTGTGGGGCAAGCTGCGCCGCCAACTGGAGGAGGAGAGCGCCACCGCCGATGCCAGCGCCGCCGAGCTGGCGAACATTACCCTGAGCGCCCAGTCGGAGCTGGCGCAGGACTATTTCCAGATCCGCATTTTGGATCAGCAGATTGCGCTCTACCAACGCAGCGTGGCGGCCTATGAGCGTTACCTGACGGTGATTGAGAACAAGTACCGCGCTGGCAGTGAGTCACGCGGCACCCTGTCGCAGGCGCAGACCCAGCTGGAGAGCGCCCGCGCCTCGGCGCAGGATTTGCAGTGGCAGCGCGCCCAGCTGGAGCACGCGGTGGCGGTGCTGATGGGCCGCCCACCGGCCACCTTCACGCTGGCCGTTGCGCCGCTGACCGCCACCCTGCCGGCCATTCCCGCTACCCTGCCCTCGCAGCTGTTGCAGCGCCGCCCGGACATCGCCTACGCCGAGCGCAGCATGGCCGCCGCCAACGCCGCGGTGGGGGTGGCGATTGCCGGTTACTACCCGGATCTGACGCTGAGCGCCAGCGGCGGCTACAGCAGTTCGACGCTGCATAATTTGATCTCCGCGCCGAACCGCGTCTGGTCGCTTGGCCCAGAGTTGAGCGGCACCCTGCTGGACTTCGGCGCGACCCGCGCCAGTGTTGAGCAGGCGCGCGCCAGCTATGACGCCAGCGTCGCCAGCTACCGCCAGAGCGTGCTGACCGCCTTCGAGGAGGTGGAGAACTATCTGGTCAAGCTGAACACGCTGGAGGGCGAACTGGCCACCCAGCGCCGCGCCGCCGACGCCGCCGCGGAGTCCGCGCGCGTGACCTACAACCAGTACCAAGCCGGGATGATCGACTATCTGGATGTCGCCACCACCGAGGCGACGCGCCTGTCGCAGCAGCAGAGCGTGCTGTCGTTGCAGGGCGAGCAACTGGTCGCCAGCGTGCAGTTGATTGCCGCGCTGGGGGGCGGGTATGGGGGGCCTGGCTGAGGCCCGGGCAGCACCAGTTTTAGGCACTGGGTGCCTGGGCCTCGCTAGTTTCGGGCACTCGGGGGTGCCTGTGGCCTCATCAGGCCGGAGACTGGTTTCGGTTGTTCGGATTCATTCGTCTACCTGTGCTCCCGAGCCTCAACCGAGCAGGGCCTGCCGGCGCGCCGGCCCTGCACCACGCGGGTGTGTTTAACCTTCGGTTTGGCACTGTCTTTTTCTGCTTTGGCTTTCGTGGTTATCTTTGGCACCGCTGGGGCCGGAGAAGGGTTTCGGTTGTTCGGATTCATTTGTCTACCTGTGCGCCTGCGCCTCAACCGAGCAGGGCCTGCCGGCGCGCCGGCCCTGCACCCGCGCGCGTTGGGGTGCCCCGGCTAATTATTGCCCGCTACCGCGGGTACCCTCCGTCAGCTTCCGGCCTGTCGGGCCGCGGCAGACGCGCTCCCAGCGCGACTGCCACTTTCGCGCACATCCCTGTGCGCTCACCCGGCCCGGAATCCTCCGTCGGCAATAATTAACGCCCCCACCTCCTCTGCAAATCCTCGGCTATGTGAGGAAATAGTTGGGGCGGAATATGGGGGGATTATTTTTGTTTAAAGGGTAATGGGTTTTATGCGGTCGGGTATGTAGTGTTTAAGGTATGCCTTAGACAAAAATACAATCAGCTCCAAAGCCAATCCATTCCACCTTCCAATAAAAAAGCTCCCCAACTATTTCCTCACATACTTACAGCGCGCAGAGGAGGTGGGGGCGTTAAATCATTGCCGAGTGGAGTCGCAGGGCCGGGTGAGCGGGCAGGACGCCCGCGAAAGGGCCAGCCGCGCCGGGAGCGCGTCTGGGCCGGCCCGGAAGCCCGGAGACGCAGCGAGGGTCACCCGCGAGAGCGGGCAATGATTAGCCACTTCACCCCAAAGCGCGCGGGTGCAGGGCCGGCGCGCCGGCAGGCCCTGCTCGGTTGAGGCTCCGAGGCTCAGGTAGACAAAGGAACCCAAACAACCGAAACCCTGCTCCGGCCTAAGCAAGGCCACAAGCACCCGCAATGCCTGAAAACCTGCGCGCCCACGGGCATCCGCCATGCCCGATCCCACCTTTACACTTATTGACAAAACGTGCCCTTTCTCCCTGAAACGCCCGCGTTTTCAGGCTATTCCCGGCAGCATACTTGCAAACTCTCGATTAGGCTCTAGCTTGAAAGAGTCACTTTTATTGGCGCAGCGGTTTGCTGCCATAACATGATGAGACCTATGAACAGCGATAAAAATAACGCGTCACAGGACGCATCTGCACCGGAGGAGTCCGGGCATCGGGATAACGCCCAGCGTCAACACGATAATGGGCAGGGCAAACAGGAAAAACAGGACAACCAGAAAGGATCGGATAACGATCAGGATAAACAGGACGATAAGGAGGGCGGCAAGCGCAAAGGCCCCGGCAAGAAGCCGCTGATTATCCTCGGCGTGGTGGTGGTGGTGATTGTCATCGTCGCGCTGATCTCCTGGTTCCTGACACGTAATCAGGAGACCACCGATGACGCCTTCACCGAGGGCGACGCGGTGACCATCGCGCCAAAAGTGGCTGGCTATGTCACCGATCTGGCGGTCAACGACAACCAGCTGGTGAAAAAAGGGCAGCTGCTGGTGAAAATTGACCCGCGTGACGCCGTTGCGGAGCGTGACCGTGCGCAGGCGCAGCTCGGCACGGCGCTGTCGCAACTGCATCAGTCGCAGGTGCAACTGGATCTGGCGAAAGTGCAGTATCCGGCGCAACTGGCACAGGCCAAGGCGCAACAGGCGCAGGCAGAGGCCAATCTGGTCAACGCGCAGGCGGACTACAAACGCCAACGTGGCGTGGACCCGCGCGCCACTACCCAACGCAACATCGATGCCGCCAACGCGCAGCTGCGATCCGCTGCCGCGCAACTGGAGAACGCCAAGGCACAGGTGCAGGTGGCGTCACAGGTGCAGTTGCAGATCCGTCAGGCTCAGGCCAACGTCGAAGCGGCCCAGCAACAGGTCGAGCAGGCGAAAGCCCAGCTGGAAACCGCCAACCTCAACCTCTCCTACACCGAGGTGCGCGCGCCCTTTGATGGCTACGTCACCAAACGCAATGTCCAGCTCGGCACGCTGGTACAGGCCGGATCCTCGCTGTTCTCGCTGGTCTCGCCGAACATCTGGGTCACCGCCAACTTCAAAGAGTCCCAGCTTGAGCGGATGAACCCCGGCGACAAAGTGGAGGTCAGCATCGATGCCTACCCGGACATCGAACTGCACGGCCACATAGACAGCATCCAGCAGGGATCGGGATCGCGCTTCTCCACCTTCCCGGCGGAAAACGCCACCGGCAACTATGTGAAAATCGTCCAGCGCGTGCCGGTGAAAATTGTCATCGACAGTGGGCTGAACCCCAACCAGCCGCTGCCGCTCGGCCTGTCGGTGGTGCCTAAGGTCACGGTGGAATGAGCAACGATCGTCAATGGCAACCCGCCAGCAACCCGTGGGCGGTGGCGGTGGTGGTGACGCTGGCGGTGTTCATGGAGATCCTGGACACCACCATCGTCAACGTGGCGCTACCCCACGTCGCCGGCTCGCTCTCCTCCAGCTATGATGAGTCCACTTGGGTGCTCACCTCCTATCTGGTGGCGAACGGCATCGTGCTGCCCATCTCGGCTTTCCTGAGCCGGGTGTTCGGCCGCAAGACCTACTTCCTGATCTGCATCACCATGTTTACCGTCAGCTCCTTCCTGTGCGGCATCGCCACCGAACTGTGGCAGATGATCCTGTTCCGCATCATGCAGGGCTTCTTCGGCGGCGGACTGCAACCGGTGCAGCAGTCAGTGTTGCTGGACTACTTCAAGCCCGCCGATCGCGGCAAGGCGTTCGGCCTCTCCTCTATCGCCATCATCGTCGCGCCGGTGGTTGGCCCGACGCTCGGCGGCTGGATCACCGACCACTACAGCTGGCGCTGGGTCTTCTTGATCAACATCCCGGTCGGCATCCTGACGGTGCTGGCAGTGATGCAGCTGCTGGAAGATCCGCCGTGGGAGAAGAAGGTGGAGAGCAAGAAGCTGAGCATCGACTACATCGGCATCGGGTTGATCGCCCTTGGCCTCGGCTGTTTGCAGGTGATGCTCGACCGCGGCGAGGATGATGACTGGTTCCAGTCCAGCTTTATCGTGCTGTTCGCCACGCTGGCGGTGATCGGCATTGTCGGCGCGGTCTACTGGCTGTTCTACGCCAAACGGCCGGTGGTAGATCTGCGCTGCCTGCTTGACCGCAACTTCGCGGTCGCCAGCCTGCTGATGGCTGGCATGGCGATGATCCTCTACGGCAGCTCGGTGCTGATGCCACAATTGGCGCAGCAGCAACTGGGCTACACCGCCACCCTCTCCGGGCTGGTGATGTCGCCGGGGGCGATCTTGATTGTGCTGTCGATCCCGCTGGTGCTGAAGCTGATGCCGATCATACAGACGCGGATCATCATCGCCTTCGGCTTCTTCCTGCTGCTGATGTCGTTCGTCTACTCCAGCCATCTGGTGCCGAATGTCGATTTCGAAACCATGGTGCTGATGCGCAGCGCGCAGTCTATCGGGCTGGGCTTCCTGTTCGTGCCGCTGACCACCATCGCTTTTGTGACGCTGTCACCGAAATTGAACGCCGATGGCGCGGCGCTGTTCACCATGTTCCGTAACGTGGCCGGGTCGATCGGCATTTCGCTGGCGACGGCGGCGATCACCGAGCGGTCGCAGGCGCACAGCGCCCATATGGTCAGCCACATGACGCCGCTGGATGAGCAGTTCCGGCAGGCGGTGCAGCAGGGCGCGGAGGCGATCCGCAACTTTACCGGGCTGGCGGGCGACCCAACGTCGCTGGCGACCGGCCAGCTTTACCAAGAGATGATCAGCCAGACCCGCATTCTGGCCTATAACGACGTGTTTATGCTGTGCGGGCTGATGTCGCTGATCATGATTCCACTCTGTTTTTTGCTTTCGCCGATCAAGAGCGAAGGCAGTGCGGGAGGGCACTGACATGGCTGTCTCTACTCTTTACTCCCTGCGGGCGCCCTTCCGCCTGCGGGCCACGGTACTCCTGACGGCGCTGGCGCTGGCAGGGTGCGCGGTCGGGCCGGACTACCAGCCGCCGCGCGCCCAGACGCCCACCGCCTTCAAGGATGTGCAGACCCCGACAGAGGCCAGCTCGAAGGCGCTGGCCGCCTCCCCTGACCCGGCGTGGTGGCGTAACTTCCGCGATCCGCAGCTCGATAGCCTGATCGCGCGCGCCATCAACGGCAACCTGACGCTGCAACAGACGGTGCTGCGCATCGCGGGCGCGCGTGAGCAGGTGACGCAGGCGCAGGGGGCGTTCTTCCCCTCGGTGAATGCCAATGCCAGCGTCAACCGCCAGCAGCTGGGGCTGGAGGGCATTTTGAAGGCGCACGACGTGCGCGGCCAGCTGGAGGAGAATGAACCCGGCTCCGGCGAGATCCTCGACAGCGCCACCCAGCCGGTGACGCTGTTCCAGGGCGGCTTTGACGCCTCCTGGGAACTGGATCTGTTCGGCAAGACCCGCCGCTCGGTGGAGGCTGCCGACGCCCAGCGTCAGGCCAGCATTGAGCGGCGCAATGACGCGCTGGTGTCGCTGGAGGCGGAGGTGGCGCGCACCTACCTGCAACTGCGCGGCGCCCAGAGCGTGTTGCAGACGTTGCAAACCCAGATCGACATCGCCCAGCAGACGGTGGAACTGACCCAGAGTCAGGCACAGAACGGGCTGGCACCACAGCAGGACGTGGAGAACGCGGGCGCGCAGCTGACCTCGCTGCAATCCCAGCTGCCAACCTACCAGTCCCAGACGCAGCAGGCGATGAATGCGCTGGCGGTGCTGGTCGGCCAGCCGCCGGGCGCGCTGGATCGTGAGTTGCAGGCCACCAAGGCGCTGCCAGCGATCCCTGCCGTGGTGGCGGTCGGTGTGCCGGCCGAACTGGCGCGCCGCCGCCCGGATGTGCGACAGGCGGAAGCCTCACTGCACGCCGCCACCGCCGAGATTGGCGTCTCGGTGGCGCAGCTCTTCCCCAGCCTGTCGCTGACCGGCCAGATCGGGATGCGCAACACCGACACCGACTACCTGACCGACTGGAGCAGCCACTTCTACGCCTACGGGCCGCAGATCTCGCTGCCGATCTTCCAGGGAGGGCAGTTGGTTTCCAGTGTGCGGCTGGCGCGGGCGCAGCAGGCCAGCGCGGCGCTGGAGTACCGCCAGACGGTGCTGACCGCGTTGCAGGATGTGGAGAATGCGCTGGTGAGCTACCGCACCGATCAGGATCGCACTGAGCGGCTGGAGCGTACCGCCAGCTCGTTGCAGAACGCTTACGATCTGTCACGCGAAAGCTACCGGCAGGGCATCACCACCTTCATCAACGTGCTGGATGCCCAGCGGCAACTGGCGCAGGCGCGCCAGCAGGCCACCGAAGCGCACGTGCGCACCAGCACCGATCTGGTGGCGCTCTACAAGGCACTCGGCGGTGGCTGGCAGCCCTACCAGAGCATCAACCCTACCCAGTATTCGGTGTTTGGCCCGGCCGTCACCGTTCCCTGATCCCAGCGCCCTGCGGGGCGCTATTTCCTCCCCCACGCCCCTCTCCCCCGGCTAAAAAGTGAAATCGTGACTGCTTTTTAAACAATTGCGCGGCGAAAGCATTTTATGTCACTGCGAAAAAAATCCTTACATCTCTTTGTGTTAATCATGCTTTAAAGAAATCACACCATTTCACTTTTCACTTTTTTGTTGAAAAAAGTTTCGATTTCATGAAAATCACTGATGCGTTCCCACGCAGACCCTGCTGACTGGCCACCTATAAGCGCCAGCGGCGTCACTGCGCATCGCCTGCGAACGCCTTTCCTACTCACAGCAGCCGCTGCCCTGCGCCCCACTCCGGCGCGGGGATCTGACCTTTTTCCTGCCCGGTGCAGGGACATGCTTTTGGGATCGCTATGTTGCCTCAATGCCACTTCAATTTGTTACGCGCGCGTGTTGCGCCCCTGCTCCTTCTTGCGCCGTTCAGCGCACTGGCCGCTGGCCACGGCGTCGAGGCGCGCAATGACGCGATGGGCGGCGTCGGCGTCGCCTCCTCACTCTACGGCTCGGCCGTGCTCGCCAACCCGGCGCTGATGACCCAAGCCGCGGAAGGCGCTGGGGTCAGCGTGATCCTGCCCGCGGTGGGGGTGCAGCTCACCGACGGTGACCATACGCTCGACAAGATCGATCAGATCCCCGATGCGATTGCCCGCTTTCGCACCGGGGTGACCGACTACGCCAGCCTGCGCGGCGCGGCGGGCAGCCTCGCCAGCCAGTTGCGCGAGGTACAGGGCAACCGCGCCTGGGGCCACGCGGGCGCGGCGCTGGCGGTCACCCTGCCCGACGACGAGTGGCCGATGGCGCTGGTGGTGAATGCCTACGGCAGCGCCCGCGTCACCGCCGAGATCGATCAGGGTGATATCGACTATCTGCAACAGATTGCCGATGGCCGCCGCCTGCCGCGGCCCGGCGATCAGGATCAGCTCACCTCGCGCGGCCACGGGCTGGCGGCGCTGGTGACGGATTACGGCGTGGCGTTGGCGCACCCCTTCCGCGTCGGTGGGATGCCGGTGTCGTTCGGCATCACGCCCAAGATCCAGCACACCGCGCTGTTCAACTATGACCGCGCAATCTATGACTACGACAAGTCAGACCTGACCAGCGGCCGCTACCAGCGCAACCAGACCGGCTTCAACCTCGATGCTGGCCTTAGCGCCCAGCCGGGTCGCGACTGGACGCTGGGGCTGAGCGCCCGCAACCTGGTGCCGCGTGACCTCGACACCAAAGAGGTGGAGGGCCGCCGCGACACCTACCGCATCCGCCCGCTGGTGACCAGCGGCGTGGCCTGGCAGCATGAGCGCCTGACCGCCGCGCTGGACGTCGATCTGACGCCCGACAGCCGCTTCCGCTCCGAGGGCAAACGCCAGTATGCCGGTGCGGGCGTCGAGTACCGGGCGCGCGAATGGCTGCAACTGCGTGCTGGCTACCGCGCCGATATGCGCTCTACCGACGCCAATGTGGCCACTGCCGGTGTCGGCCTCTCCCCCAGCCCGCGGGTGCGGCTCGATCTGGCCGGCATGGCCGGTGAGGAGCGCACCTGGGGGGCGGTGGCGCAGTTGAGCCTGACCTTCTAAGGAGATTCCTGTTTTGCCGCTGCCCGGCGGCAAAACCTCCCCTTTTCCCACAATTGCTCCTAAACTCCTCTTATGGATAAAGAAAAAGAACTGAAACGCAGCAAGCGCAACGCCCTGCTGCTGCTGTTGGCGGCTGCCGCCATCTTCCTCATCACCCTGTTCTTGCCGCGTAACCTGTGGGTAGACGGCGTCAAGGCCGTGTCAGAGGCGGCAATGGTCGGTGCGCTGGCGGACTGGTTCGCCGTGGTGGCGCTGTTCCGTCGAGTGCCGCTGCCGCTGGTGGGCGCGCACACCGCCATCATCCCGCGCAATAAGGCCAAGATTGCCGATAATCTGGCGCTGTTCGTGCAGGAAAAATTCCTCGACGCCAACTCGCTGGTCGGGCTGATCCGCCGCTATAACCCGGCGGGGATGCTGGCCAGCTGGCTGAATGCCCCCGGCAATGCCGACCGCATCGCCAACTATCTGGTGCGGCTGCTGCGCGGCCTGTTCGAGATGACCGATGACGTGCGCATCCAGCGCTTCTTGAAGAAGGCGCTGTTCACCCTGATTGACAAGCTTGACCTGACCAGTTCGGTCGCGGGCATTCTGGAGAGCATGACCAAAGAGGGCCGCCATCAGGAGCTGCTCGACAGCGCGGTGAGCCAGCTGATTCGCACGCTGCAACAGCCCAACACCCGCGCCACCCTGTCGCGCCAGATTGTGCGCTGGGTGAAGCGCGAGCACCCGATCAAGGAGAAGATCCTGCCGACCGAGTGGCTGGGCGAGCATGGTGCGGAGATGATCGCCAACGCCGTCGGCACGGTACTGGATGAGGTGAGCGCCGATCGCGGCCACGCGCTGCGGGTGCGCTTTGATCTGGCGGTCGCCGGGTTTATTGAGCGCCTGAAGCACGATCCGTCGATGGCGCAGCGGGCGGAGGAGATCAAGGAGTACCTGAAGAGTGACGAGACGCTGAGCACCTATGTCCGGGCGCTGTGGGGTGACCTGCGTGAGTGGATGCGCGCGGATCTGGAGAAACCGGACTCGCTGCTGCAACAGAAGATGCGCGACGCTGGCCGCTGGGTGGGCGAGACGCTGGCACAGGATGAGAACCTGCGCAACTCCCTCAACCGCCAGCTGGAGCAGGCCGCCGGCAAGATGGCGCCCGATTTCGCGGCCTTCCTGACGCAGCACATTAGCGATACGGTGAAGAGTTGGGATGAGCGCGAGATGTCGCGCCAAATTGAGTTGAACATCGGCAAGGATCTGCAATTTATCCGCATCAACGGCACGCTGGTCGGTGCCTGCATCGGCCTGCTGCTCTACCTCTTCTCGCTGCTGCCGCTGCTGTTGCGCTAAGGCAGGCGCGCCGCCCGGAAGCGGCGCGCCCTGTCAGGTTACTGCACGGTTTTGCTGAAGGCGTCCACTGCCAGGATGGCGTTCGCCACATCCTCTGCCGTCAGGTTGGGGTTGAGGTTCTTCAGCGTGTCGCCCTCACTGCCAGCCAGCGCGCCAATCTTGACCAGATTCTCGAAGCTCTCCTGCTCCAGGTGCATCTCCGCCAGCGTGGTCGGCATCTTGATGGCGCGGTAGAAGCGCACGTAGGCGGCGATCTCCTCGTCCGGGCGCTGCTCCAGCACCATCTGCGTCAGGGTGCCGTAGGCCACCTTCTCACCGTGGGTCAGGTGGTGGATGTCACCCTGCACGGCGGTAAAGCCGTTGTGGATGGCGTGTGCGCCCGCCAGCCCGGCATTCTCAAAGCCCAGCCCGGAGAGCAGCGTATTGGCCTCCACCACCGCTTCCACCGCTGGCGTCACCAATTTTTGCTCCACTGCCTTATAGGCGCTGTAGCCGTAGGTCAGCAGCGTGCGCTCGCAGGCTTCGGCAATCGCCATGCCCGCGATGGTCGGGTCGCCATCCACCATCGATTTGGCGTGGGCGCGCTTCACCGCCTGCGCCTCGACGTAGGTCGCCAGCCCATCGGCAATGCCAGAGGCAAACAGCCGCGCCGGGGCCTGCGCGCAGACCGCGGTGTCCACCAGCACCAGATCCGGGTTTTTGTCATAGAAACGGTAGCTGTCAAACACCCCTTCGTCGGTGTAGATCACCGAGAGCGCGCTGCACGGCGCATCGGTGGAGGCGATGGTTGGCACAATCGCCACCGGCTGGTGCAGCTCGTCTGCCACCGCCTTGGCGGTGTCCAGCGTCTTGCCGCCGCCCAGCCCCACCACCAGCGTGGTGCCCGCCTGACGGGCGCTGTCCGCCAGCCGGCTGATCTCATTGCTCGAGGCCTCGCCGTTGAAGCGCTCAAAGTGCAGCGCCACCTCCGCCTCTTTCAATGCGCGCTGCACGCGCTCGCCGACAATCTTCCACACCACGTCATCCGCGATCAGCAGCGCATGGTTGCCCAGCGCGGGCAAGTAGCGGCCCAGCTCATCCATCACGCCGCTGCCCTGCACATATTTACGTGGTGACGAGAAAACAAATTTACTCATACTCACTCCTCCGGATGTGATAACCAATCTGGCTGTGGCGGCAACCTGCCAACGCAGCAGGCTGTCGCGACGATGTATATTTGATGTTAATTTTTAACATTAGATATACATAATCCACCGCCAGTACGCTTTTCCTGGCTAAGCCTAGTGCATCATGGCGCAGGGCGAAGTGAGGTACAGGGGAAAACGCATGATTTGCAAAGTGAATCGCAATAATCTTTATCACTGATCAATTATGAAACGCTTTATTTTCGTTTCTCCCGATAGGTTCTGCGCAAAAAGTCATGGCCTATGATCGCCGTGAATACCGGGCACCCTGCCCTATATTCGGCGATTTTTTTTGACCAGATGAGAAAAATGACAAATAAAAGTCTGTAGCAATCCCCATGCCCGCACGGCATTTAATGCAAATTGAAAAGTTATCCTGCGTCCTGTTTGGCAAATTCTGGCGAAAAAAAAAGAAATGGGTGAAAAAATAGCGGAGGCTTTCCTATAATCATCCGGTAGCTCCGTCACCTATTAAGGAAGAGATGAATGAAACCACTATTTCTGACGGCCGCATTGTGGCTGGTGATCGGCACGCCTGCCCTGGCTTCCCACCATACCACGGTCGCCAATTATGATCAGGCGAGCCTACGGACATTGGACGCGCGTTACCCGGCCACGGCGATTGCGCGCAGCGGCTGGGCCATCCAGCCAAATAGCGCGGTGCGCGCGCAGGCCAGCGCCCAAGGTAATCTGCCGGTGCAGCAGCAAATAAAAAGCGAAAAACCGCACGCGCCCCACGCGATTATTACCCAATAATCCCGGCGCGTCTGGCCCCGGCCGATGGCTGGCAAACTTTTGAAAAATGAGTAGTAATCCCGGAAAACACCCCGGCAAATTGCCGGGGGCGGCATGGGCTAATTAACGCATCTGGCGGTCGTCAATATATTGCCGTTTATCTGCCGGCGGCGGGAAATATTGGTAGAGCCAGGTATCACTCAATGTCTCCTGGCCAGAGCGCAGGAACATGCGTAATTCCACCGGATCGGCCTTATCGCTATCGGGATACCAGTCAAACAGAATGCGATAACCATTCATCGGCTCGACATAGAGAATTTCAATATTATTGATGCGGCCGGCGGAGGCATTAATCACCGGTTCGATCCCTTTATCCGCGTAAGATTTCAGGTCACCGCCAATATAATCGACGGCAAACCGGCGTGCCCAGACGGTCGGGTAGTGCTCGCCCGGCGCCCACCCCTCCGGGAACCCGCCCATGCCGGTGCGCGTCGCCTTGACGTTGGCCAGCGGGCTGCGCGCCGGTGGCTGGGCGCACCAGTGGAGGCGGTAGCGGTAGCTGTGCTGCTGCCCGGCCTGCAACGGCTCGGCCGGCTGCCAGAAGCAGACGATGTTGTCGAGGGTCTCGCCGGTGGTCGGGATCTCCATCAGGTTTACCGCCCCCTTGCCCCAGTTGCCGACTGGCTCCACCCACAGGCTGGGGCGTTTGCTGTACCAGCCAATGATGTCCTGATAGTTCTCGAAGTCATGGTCGGTCTGCAACAGGCCGAAGCCGCGCGGGTTTTCGTCGTCGTAGGCGTTGAATTGCAGGCGCTGCGGGTTGTTGAGCGGGCGGCAGATCCACTCGCCATTGCCGCGCCACATCGCCAGCCGATCCGAGTCATGGATCTGCGGGTGGATGGTGTCGCACATGCGGCGCTCGTTGGTGCCGCAGCTGAACATGCTGGTCATCGGCGAGATGCCAAGCTGGGTGATGGTCTTGCGCGCGTGCAGGTGCTTCTCAATGTCCATCACCACCCGGTCTTTTTCGCAGTGGATGGTGAAGCGGTAGGCGCCGGTGGCGCTTGGGCTGTCGAGCAGCGCGTAGACGGTGAAGGTGGTGTCTGCTGGCGAGGGGCGATCGAACCAGAAGGCGGTGAAGTCCGGGAACTCCTCGTGGTCGGAGAAGGTGTCGATCGCCAGCCCGCGCGCGGAGAGGCCATACTGGTAGGTGTCATCCACCGCGCGGAAGTAGCTGGCCCCGAGGAAGGAGACCACGTCGCGGCGCGTCAGCTCCGGGGCCTTGTTGACCTTGAAGCCAGCAAAACCGAGGCTCTCATGCCCCTCCAGCTGTTTGGTGTCCACGCCCGCATCGTTGTAGTTGAACAGCGCCGGGCGGAAGTGGATCTCGCGTGCCTGATGCTTCTGCGCATCCACCGAGAAGACCCGCACCCGGCGCTTGAAGCCCATGCCGACGTGGAACAGCTCCACATCCAGCTGGCGGTCGGGGCCGTTGCCATTCCACAGCGAGTGGTCATGGTCATACTGGATCTTGTTGTAGGCTTGCGGCGTCAGGCCAGCCAGGGTCGGCGGCAGCGCGGCGGGCGGCCCGCCATAGGGGGCGGCGGCCAATTCCTGCGCCATGGTTTGCAGGGTGGAGAAGTCGAACGGGGTCACGTCACCGTCGGCCACTTCCGCCGCGGCCGCGGTGCGGCTGAACAGTGACGACATTGCCGGCATACCGCAATAGGCGGCGAATGCCAGTGAAGCTTTGAGAAATGCTCTTCTTTCCATGCCTGGAGAAGTTCCTGTGCTGGGCAAAGTATCAGTCCGGGCGCTCTGGGCGGCTCATCATGAACCGGGCCGGCGCGCCGGGGCTCGAAAAGTTACGACATCAAGGGTTGCGGAAAATTCATGGAGTGAACAGCCCAATGCCCAACGATGCCAGCACCTTACGCGTTGCCGCGCAGCGTGGAGAAGTTCCGCAACGCCGCAGTGTAAGCGGGCTGCGCACCCGCCGCAATATGGTGGTTGGCGGTTGACGAAAAGTTCATCCGGCACGGCTTTTTCAGAAGATTCTGGCGCGGCGATTGAGAAAAATTGGCGGAAAAACCGGCGGACGGGATTTCCCTCCCCCACCCGCGGCACGCCCGCCTGATCGGCAATCACCCCGACCTGCTTCCACGGCCTTGTTGCCCTGCACAGCCCGGCCACGTCGTTCCCAATCGCCACCGGTAGCGGATGAGTTTTTTAAGTATGTTGTAATGATAATGCGCTTGCGCACGGTTGACTTGTTGTGGTGGGCGGCGGATGCCGTACACTGCCCTTTTTGCCTGAGAGGATCGCCATGAGCCATTTCCGCCCGGTCGCCCCGGAACACGCCAGCCGCCTGCTGAACCACGGCCCAACCATTCTGATCACCAGCCGCAGCGCGGACGGCACACAGCGCAATGTGATGGCCGCCGCCTGGTCAACGCCAGTGGAGTTCACCCCGGCGCGCGTCGCCATCGTGGTAGACAAAGCCACCCTGAGCCGGACGATGATTGAGGAGAGCGGCGTGTTCGGCATCTGCGTGCCGACGGCCGCCTTTGTCGATACCGCCTACGCGGTCGGCAGTGTCTCGGGCCGCGACGGCGACAAGTTTGACCGCTTCCAGATCGCCAGCCAGCGCTGCCCGGAGAGCGGCGTGCCGCTGATTGAGTCGGGCTGCTCGGCCTGGCTGGCCTGCCGCCTGCTGCCGGAGCCGAACGCGCAGACGCGCTACGACACCTGTTTCGGTGAGGTGGTGGCCGCGGCAGCCGATGAGCGGGTCTTCCGCGACGGGCGCTGGATGTTCACTGCCGAAAACCGTGAGCTGCATGCGATCCACCACTTGGGCGGCGGCCGCTTTGTGCTGACCGGCGACAGCATCCAGGCCGCGCCACTCTGAGTGTTCACTGCGGCTGGGCGCGGCCGCTGGTTTTGCGGTACTGCAACGGGGTCTGGCCCATCAGCTTCTTGAAGCTGGTGATGAAATAGGGCGTATCGGAGAAGCCGCTACGCTGGCCAATCTGCTCCACCGTCAATTCGCTGTTGCGCAGCAGCTCGCAGGCGCACTTGACCCGGCGGGTCACCAGGTACTCCTGGATGGAGCCGCCGGTCTCCTGGCTGAAGACGCGAGAGGTGTAGCTGCGCGACAGGCCAATCGCCAGCGCCAGCCGCTCCAGCGAGAATTTGCTGTCATAGTTCCCCTCAATCCAGTTCATCACCTTGGTGGCGGTGGTCTCGACCCGCGCCGGGTGCGGCGCATCCTGCTGTGGCATAAAGCTCATCAGTTGCAGCATCAGCACCGCTACATCCTCCAGCTGGTGCTGGTTCTGCTGGCAGAGGCGGTGGAAGCTCTCAAGCTGGTAATCCAGGTGCTCGGCCTGCTCGCTGAGATCGTAGACGCGCGCCGGCCCCTGGCTGTCACAGAGTTGGTGGAAGATCCTCTGCCGGGTGGGAAAGGGTTGCAGGGTGCTCTCCAGTACCACGTTCTCCACATGCAGCGTGGTGCGCTCATAGGGATTGGCGGCCCCCTGCTCGACAAATACCTTGTGCAGCTTGAAGGGTGGGAAGATGAACATCCGGCCGGGGCGCAGGGTGTACTGCTGGTTATCGACAATCACCAGCCCGTAGCCGCGCATCACAAACAGGATCTCAAGGCACTGGTGCCAGTGGTAGTAATTGGCGCTGGTCGCGCTTATTCGGTTGAAGGAGATATAACGTTCATTAAGGGCAATGCGTTCCAAAAAATCATTTTCCGCCATTCGGAGGCTCCCGGCTGAGGTTTTATTATTGTTGAAACCCTTTCCCTTTATGGCGAAGACAACAAAATGAAGTTTTTGCGCGTTTTTTTATAATTTAGCCCACTTTAGACCTTGAAAATCAACGTTTATTTTGCAATGCCCGCTATTTTGTGAGCGAGCTAACAAATGGTAACGCACGGCTCCCTGTACTATTCGCTGCGTCGGCCGGACGACGGTTTTAAATAAATTGATTTCAAGATTAGCGTAATTTTTTATTTCCCTGGCGTTTTTTAACCTTATTTCTTTCACCCAGTCCTGAATGTCAGGAGGCCCTGATGTGTCCTGAAAACCGATCTGTGCCCGCCGCGCCGCAGCCGGCGGAACTTGCCACCCGGCCGCAGATGCAGGCGGCCCTGAACCGGCTGCTGGCGGCGGTCGAGCCATACTGCCAGCCCGGTGCCAGCGGCATCCCGCTCGGCCACTTTACCGCCCACTATGGCCCACGGGTGGCGGAGATGGAAGCGCTGGCGCGCCTGCTGTGGGGGATCTTCCCGCTGCTGGCCGGTGGCGGCCAGCCAGCCGCGCTGCCCTTCTGCCTGACCGCGATTGATCACGGCACCGATCCGGCGCATCCCGGCTACTGGGGCGAGGTGGGAGAGTATGACCAGCGCTGCGTGGAGATGGCGGCCTTTGGCGTCGGCATGGCGCTGCTGGGGCCGCGCTGGCAGACGCTGTTTGCTGCGCCACAGCAACAGCGCATCACGGCCTGGCTGGCGCAGGGGGCGGAGGCGGCCATCCCGGACAACAACTGGCACTACTTCCCGATTCTGGTGCAGGTCGGTTTCCACCGCACCGGCCAGCCCTATGATGCCGACTGCGTGGCGCGCCACTTCGCCAGCATGGAGCGCTACTATTTGGGCGACGGCTGGTATGCCGACGGGCCGGGGCGGCCGCGCGACTACTACATCTCGATGGGCTTCCACTTCTACGGCCTGCTCTACGCCACCCTGATGGCCGATGAAGACCCGGCGCGCGCCGCCTGCCTGCGGGAGCGCGCCACGGCCTTCGCCCAGGACTTCATCCACCAGTTTGCCGCCGACGGCTCCGCCATCCCGTTTGGTCGCAGCCTCACCTACCGCTTCGCCGAGGGGGCGTTCTGGAGCGCGGTGGCCTTCTCCGGCCTGCCGGTGTTCAGCCCCGGCGTCGTCAAGGGGCTGGTCTTGCGCCATTTGCGCCACTGGCTGCAACAGCCAATTTTCGACCGCGACGGGGTGCTGAGCATCGGTTACCACTACCCGAATCTGGTGATGGCCGAGGATTACAACGCCCCCGGCTCCCCCTATTGGGCGCTGAAGCTGTTTCTGGTACTGGCGCTGCCCGAGGAGGGCGCCTTCTGGCAGGCGGAGGAGCAGCCGCTGCCGCCGCTGGATCGCCTGCGCGCCCTGCCCCACGCTAGCCAGCTGATTGTGCGCGACGCGCCGGGCGATCACCTCTACCTGCTCACCGCTGGCCAGCTGGAGCTGAATAACTTCGTCAACAGCGGCCCGAAATACACCAAATTTGCCTACTCCAACCGCTTTGGCTTCTGTCTGGAGCGCGGGCGCTATGGCCTGCCCCATGCGGCGGTGGACTCCATGCTGCTGCTGGCGGAGGAGGATGAGTACTGGCGCGGGCGGCGCGAATGCCACGAGGTGGTGACGCGCGCTGACCTGATCTTCTGCCGCTGGTCGCCGTGGCGCGATGTGCAGGTGGCGAGCTGGCTGATCCCGGCCGGTGACGGCCATCTGCGGCTGCACCATCTGGTGACGGCGCGCCAGCTGGCCTGCGCCGAGGGGGGCTTCGCGGTGATCGCCGCACCTGACACCCGCATTAGCCAGCCCTCCGGCGGCCGCTGTGAGATTGCGGCGCGCAACGGCGTCAGTGTGATCCAGAGTTTGGATGAGGACGAACGGCGGCAGGCGGAGTGGGTGCGCACCCCGCCCAACAATAACCTGATGTTCGCGGAGACCGCCGCCATCCCGGTACTGCGCGGGGTGCTGCCGCCCGGCGAGCACTGGCTCGCCTGCTGGGTGGCGGCCAGCCCACAGCCACAGCCGGATGATCCCCCGCAACTGGTTCGCACAGCGCAGCGGCTGACCCTGACCTTCCGCCACGGCCAGCGCCATATCTGGCTCTGACCCCCTTTCCGGCCCGCCAGCCACCGGCGGGCCTCCCTGACCCTGTACAGGAGAGTGCCTATGGACGCTTCCGCCCCGGCCGTTGCCCGCACGGCCTACATAAAGATGAGCAGCTTTATCTTTCTCTACTTCTTTACCTGGTCGGCCAGCTTTGGCCTCTACGCGCTGTGGCTGAGCCAGAAGGTGGGCCTCGACAGCATGACCATCGGCACGGTATTTGCCGTCAACGGCGTGTTCGCCGTGGTGATGAAGCCGCTCTATGGCTACATCATGGACAAGATCGGCATGAGCAAGCGGCTGCTCTGCTTTGTGGTGCTGGTCTCCGCGCTGATGGCTCCCTTCTTTACCTACCTCTACCAGCCGCTGCTGGTTTCACGGCCGCTGGCTGGCATTTTGCTCGGCGCACTCTACCTCAGCCTCGGCTGGTATGCCGGGGTGGCGGCGTCGGAGTCCTATGCCGATCGCTTCAGCCGCCTCTATGGGCTGGAGTTCGGCCAGATCCGCATGTGGGGATCGCTGGGCTGGGCGCTGGCTGCCGCCGCCTCTGGCGTGCTGTTCAACCTCTCGCCGCTGTTCAACTTCTGCCTGAGCAGCGCCACCTCCCTGCTGATGCTGGCGGTGCTGGCCAGCCTGAAGATTGGCGAGGCGCAACTGCGCAATAACCAGGTGATCGCTGAACAGAAGATCGTGTTTGCCGACGTGATCCTGCTGCTGCGGGATCGCAAATTCTGGATGTTCAGCCTCTATGTGGCGGGCGTTGCCTGGATGATGTTTATCGCTGAGCAGCAGTTCCCGCGCTATTTCGTCTCCTTCTTTGCCAGCCAGCAGCAGGGCAACGCCCTCTACGGCTACCTCAGCACGCTCCAGTCCGGGCTGGAGTTTTTCATGATGATGGTGATCCCCTGGCTGGTGAACCACTTCGGTGCCAAGAAGGGGCTGCTGCTGACCGGCGTGGTGGTCGGGCTGCGCCTGATCGCCTCCGGGCTGGTGCATGAGGCGTGGCTGATCGCGCTGATCAAGCCGCTGTATGGCCTGGAGATCTCGCTGCTGCTGATCTCGGTGTTCAAGTATATCGCGGAGCACTTCCCGAAACGGGTCAACGCCACCATGTACCTGCTCGGCTATCAGGCGATGATCTATGTCGGGTCGGTGGTGGTCGCGCCGCCCGCTGGCTACCTCTATGACCGCATCGGCTTTGGCTCCACCTACCTGCTGATGGGCACCACCGCCCTGCTGTTCACCCTGGTGTCGGCCTTTACCCTGTCAGCCTGCCAGAGCCGCCGCGCCGCGCGCCCGGCACCGCCGACGGCCGATCTCTCCCGCCCTTAACCTTTTATCAGGAGAAGCGTATGACTTTCCCCTTTACCCCACCCGATCACCCGCGGTTCGCCGCCCATCTGGAGCAAGCCTGGGCCACGGTGCTGGCGCGCCTTGACGCCACCCGCCTGCTGGTTGGCGAACGGTTCCCGGCGGAGACCTGCGCCAACGGCCACTACCCGGTGCGCGATAACGTCGAGTGGACCACCGGGTTCTGGAGCGGCCAGCTCTGGCTGGCGTACCAGCGCACCGGCAACCCGGCCTACCGCGCGCTGGCGGAGCGGCATGTCATCTCTTTCGGCCAGCGCATCGTGCAGCGCATCGATACCGCCACCCATGACCTTGGCTTCCTGTATACCCTCTCCTGCGTGGCCGCCTGGCGGGTGACCGGCAGCCCCAGCGCGCGCGGCATCGCCCTGCTGGCGGCCGAGGCGCTGCTGGAGCGCTTTAGCCCGCAGGCGGGCATTATTCAGGCATGGGGGGATCTGGATGACCCGGCGCAGCGCGGGCGGATGATCATCGACTGCAACCTCAACCTGCCGCTGCTCTACTGGGCCAGCCAGCAAACTGGCGATGGCCGCTTCGCCACGGCAGCGCGCACCCATGCCGAGCAGGCGGCGCGCTATCTGGTGCGCCCGGACGCCTCGACCTTCCATACCTTCTATATGGATACCGAGAGCGGCGCGCCACGCTTCGGCAATACCCATCAGGGCTACGCCGACGACTCCTGCTGGGCGCGCGGCCAGGCCTGGGGCATCCTCGGCTTTATGCTGAGCTGGCGCTACACCGGCGACAGCCAACATGTCGCACTGGCGCGGCGGCTGGCGGACTACTTCCTGCCCCGCCTGCCGGAGGATGGCGTCTGCCACTGGGATCTGGCGCTGCTCGGCACCGGGGCGTTGCGTGACAGTTCGGCGGCGGCGATTGCGGTGTGTGGGCTGCTGGAACTGGCGGCGGCGCTGCCACCGGCTGAGGCGGGCCGCTACCATGACGCCGCCTGTTTCATCATGCAGAGCCTGACAGTGGACTACCTGAGTGCGCCCGACGAGGTGGGCAGTGGCTTGCTGAAACATGCGGTCTACCATCTGGCGGACAATAAGGGGGTGGATGAGTGCTGTAGCTGGGGGGATTACTTCTACGTCGAGGCGTTGACGCGGCTGACGCAGGTGTGGCAGCCCTACTGGTAAAGGCAGGCGGGGCCGCGCCCCGCCTCTCCCTATGGCATCAGCGCCTGCAACCGGTGGCGCTGCTGGCCCTGCTCGTCAAAGTTCTCTGGTGCCAGCCACTGCGCCAATGCCTGCCGCACCGCTGGCCACTCGCTGTCCAGCAGGGCGAACCATGCAGTGTCGCGGTTGCGCCCCTTGGTGACGATCGCCTGCCGGAAACAGCCCTCATACTGGAAGCCATAACGCAGCGCTGCGGCGCGTGACGGCGCGTTGAGGCTGTCGCACTTCCATTCACAGCGGCGATAGCCGAGATCGTCAAACAGGTAGCGCAGCATCAGGTAGATGGCCTCGGTGCCGGTGCGCTGACGCTGCATCCGCAGTGACCAGTTGATCCAGCCCAGCTCTGCCACGCCATGCACTGGCTGTATGCGCATAAAGGCCGCGCTGCCTACCGCCTCGCCACTCGCCTTGTCAATCACCGCCATGTGCTGATCCTCACTGCCGGCCAGCCCCTCCAACAGCGCCTGAAACCCACGCTGGTCTGCCGGACGCTCCACGGGCAGGTAAGTCCACTCCTCGGTATGTGGCACGCTGTAGTAGGCATCATAGAGCGCCTGACGGTGGCGTGCCGGCTCCAGCGGCTCCAGTCGGCAGTAATCGCCCGGCAACATGATGCGGGCAGGCCGCGGGCGGGCAGTCCAGCCGGTTAAGGGTTCGCCGATGGGCTGGCCGAAATGATTAATGACAGGCATAAATTTCATCCTTGTACCAGTTAGTGCCCCCAATGAAAGCTATCGCGCTGGTAGGGGGCGGTAAGTGGGAGGGAATCAGGTGATTTCACCTCGTTATATGACAACAACTGCCTGATGTTACTCAGAAAAAATCAGATTTTGTCGCAGAAATCTACACAACCGGTTAACGGCAAAAGAGGCAAATCCCCGATGAAATCCGGGCGATTTCACATGCAACTGTTTAGATTTATAGATTATTCGTACAGCTAAAATGCTTTTACTTCACAAAATTGAATAAAAAGCATACGCGCAGGCTGTAAAATGAGTTACAAAATACGCACGCATACGTGATTTTAGTTTCAAAAATGTTGCAAATTTGTGGAATATCTGAGCATTTTTAAACTAATTCTCATTCCCTAAACGGGCCCCATTATTTAACTTGTTGTTTTTAAAATATAAAATATCACACCTGCTGTATAAAAAACAACCACATCAGTGGCATCAAGAAATGGTTAAGCAGCGCCGAACAATAGATGAATTATTTTTAACAGTTACCCAAACAAAGATAACTTGTCTATAACACCCACTTCTCGCCCCAACAGCGCCAATGCGCCGTCTATCAGCATTTATCCTAACCTGAACGAGGTAGACCCCCCGTTTTGACCCCCCAGAACCCGGTTTACCAACCCCCACTGACTTAAGGCAAATTTATAGTTAACGGGGAAACAGCGGCATAGTCTTAAATTCTCATTGAACTGATGATGGGTTTGTTGGTAGAACATACACCAACGTTATGTATCCGATCTATTTTTCGTCTTCAGGATTTTTCTTACTGTACTTTAACGGTTAAAAACGGATTTAAATTGAGGGGTTCTCTTATGCCGACGATCATTATGGATTCATGCAGCTACACACGCCTGGGCTTGACCGATTATCTCACCAATAACGGGGTCAAAAAGAAACATATTAATGCCATCAACGATATTGAAGGCCTTCATGAGCGCTGTGAAAAATTAAATCCCAGCGTGGTCTTTATTAACGAAGACTGCTTTATTCACGAAGCCAACGCCAAAGAGAGAATTAAACGTATCATCATGCAGCACCCGGATACGCTATTCTTTATTTTCATGGCAATTACCAATATCCATTTCGAAGAGTATCTGTTCGTTCGCAAGAACGTGATCATCTCCTCCAAGGCCATCAAGCCGCAGACGCTCAACGAGCTGCTGAAGGGCTACCTGGAGAAGAACAGCCACGCCGCAGAGCGCCCGAAGCTTGATGTGACGCCGGTGACGCTGAGCCAGACCGAGTCCAACATGCTACGCATGTGGATGTCCGGCGAGGGTACCATCCAGATCTCCGATAAGATGCAAATCAAGGCAAAAACGGTTTCCTCCCACAAAGGAAATATTAAGCGCAAAATTAAAACTCATAATAAGCAGGTTATTTATCATGTGGTGCGCCTGACCGATACGCTGACCAGCGGCATTTATGTTAATTCCCGCTGAGTGATTGACGCTTTACCTATTTATCGCCAAAAGAGCTATTGTCATTTTTAATTGCTTCGGCAATTAAAAATGAGTGTGTATCCCAGTGACTTTTTTTGCGCGCTTACCCCACACGAAGTGATTCGTGTGGGGGTTTTTATCCCGCTCCACCCGTCAATGTGTTTACATGTTTCATCTTGACGACGCCTGCGCATTTCGCGTTGGCCTCACTGCATTTCATATAAAATTATCCATTCACACTTAATTTCACTCATTTTTAAGAACATTCCGAGCAGCAGCCGCAGAATTTTATACTAGCGCGCAAGCCGCGCCACGCCTGGGTTCATGCCCCTTTCTTATCAATGTTCGTGTGAAATTTGCCTGTTATTTAACCGATTAAAGTTATTGCCCGTGCTGCCGATAATGCTGTTCTGGGTTCTGCCTGAGCATAGCGCAAGGCCAGCCAGACGAGAGGAATAAGGGAGAAGGAAGGAAGAGTTGGCAGGCGGCTGGGGGCAGCGAGTGCCACCCCCACGGGGTCAATCCTGTGCTTTCGGCTCCACAAAGGTGCCATCCAGGCTGTCCACCTCATTGAAGAACCAGATGCCGGTGGGGTAATCCTCCAGCTTCACCAGATACATCACCCCTTCATTAAACTGCTCCACCGCCAGGATGACGCCCTCACGGCGTGGCCCCCCGTCGGTCTTCACTGTTACCACGTCATTGACTTTCATGGCCGCTCCTCGTTATCAGATGGCCCATTAAAGCTACCATAGCCTGCGCGTACTGTCTTTGACCTGCATCTTTTCAAAACTTTAACAGTTAGCGGCGAGAATCTTGCACCCGCTTTGCCCTAGACTACGTCTGTACTACCCCCCAAAGTAGTAGCTTTAAAAACGATGTAACAAGGAACTTTGCCCGCGCACAGCGGGCTTTTTTTTGCCCTTTTTCCGGGCGACAAAAACAAAAAAACCCGCCGAAGCGGGTTTTTTAACTGGTGCGGCGCCGCATAAGGCGGCACGGCAGTCAGCTTAGATAGCGGTAACGTTAGCCGCAGACGGACCTTTAGCACCGTTCTCGATGGAGAACTGTACGTTCTGGCCTTCAGCCAGGGTCTTGAAGCCGTTGCCTTGGATAGCGGAGAAGTGTACGAACACGTCTTTGCTGCCGTCAGCCGGAGTAATGAAACCGAAGCCTTTAGACTCGTTGAACCACTTAACCTGACCTTTCATCATAGTCATGATAAATTCCTTAAAAATAAAATGAGACGCCGAAGGCGAAATATAGCCGGCTTTCAGTCATTACTTATGAGGCACTCAGAAGGAAATTCGTCACAGAAGGGCTATCAACGATAACGCTTAGATTGAAACTACTTTACTCAGGATGTCGTGCATAAATAGGTCTGTTCCACAGGCCGAGACTCATTTACTCATAGCCGCCCCCTAATAGCAACCTTTTTTATGACGGGGCATGGCAACTGCTGCTATTCCCGGCACCTGCCACGGCGTGCCTGCCCCGCCAGATGCAGCAGGGGCGCGGCCCCAGCGGGTGTCGCGCCCCTTTTTCAGCCTGTTGGGTCTACCCTAAAATTTGTGATACCGCATGTCGCACATAGGCAGTGATCTGCGCCAGCTCCTCTGGCCCGGCGTGCTCGCCGCCCAATTGCCGCACCTGATCATCCAGCCGGGCGATGTCCTGCTCCACCTTATGCGCCATCTGCACCTTGACGATGGTATCCACCGAGCCAATCAGCGCCCGCAGCACTGCCTTGATGGCGAAGGTTTCGCAGAACGAGTCGTAAGTCCGGCCATTGACAGTGGGGGGAAGACGTTCCGGGCGGGGGGGTATCGCTTTCAGGTGCTCTGCTTGCTCAATCAGAAGATCGATATCTCTGAGTAACTGATCTAAATCTTTTGCCACTTTTTTCCCTTCGCCCACGAAAGCCACAGAGAATACCACCAGCTCCCGGACGGGAGAAGCCACCCCCGACCGGGATCACACTTTTTATTTCGCGCCGCAATCAAATCAGCGCCGCATGGCGTAACTCATTCTTCAGATAGGCGTAGTAGATCGGTGCGGCGATCACCCCCGGCAGCCCAAAGGCGGACTCAAACACCAGCATCGCCAGCAGAATCTCCCAGGAGCGGGCATTGATGCGGGTGCCGACTATGCGCGCGTTGAGGAAGTACTCGACCTTATGGATGATGATCAGGTAGCTGAGCACCAAAATCCCCACCCACAGCGAGAGGGAGAGGCCCACCAGAAAGATGAGGGCATTGGAGATGAGGTTGCCGATCACGGGGATCAGGCCACAGAGGAACGTTACCACCACCAGCGTCTTGGCCAGCGGCAGGTGGATGCCGAACAGCGGCAGCACGCCAAACAGGAACAGCGCCGAGAGCACGGTGTTAATCAGCGAGATCTTGAACTGGGCGAAGACGATATTGCGGAAGGCGCTCGCCAGCAGGCGCACGCGCTGGGTCAGCTCCGCCTTCAGCGGTGGCTGTGGCTGGGCGCCGTCATCGCGCTGTAGGGAGACAATGGCGCCCAGCACCATGCCAATCAGCATGGTGATGAAGGTGTGCGCCGCGTTCTTGCCGATGTTTTGCAGCATGGCCACGTGGGCGCGCAGCCAGAGCAGAAACTGGTGTTGCAGCTCCTCAATGTTGGAGGGCAAGTAGCGCGACATCACCGGCGACAGGCGTGACTGGGCATCCTCCAGCAGTACCGCCAGCTTGGCGCTGAAGGCCGCCATGTTCTGCACATCCTGCATCAGGAAGCTGATGATGCCGGCCACCGCGGCAATCAGGCCGCTCACCACCACCGTACTGATCAGCGCCACCACCAGCCAGCGGGCGCGGTCACCGCTGATCACCTTCTGGAAGTGCGGTGTCAGGGTGTTGACCAGCTCATACACCACAAAGCCTGCGATAAAGCAGCCGAGCAGGTGCAGCGGCAGCACCAGTATCAGCCCCCCCATCACCACAATCAGGCTCAGCCAGCGGACTTGGTTCAACGACATGATCTGCATTGCAAAATTCCTTATGCCCAAAGCAGCGCCCAGTGCGCCCGCTGCGCATCATAGCACTTCGCCGGGCCTGCGCGGCAGTGCCATCTACCGTGACGGAAGAGGTTCAGGCCGCTTGATGCGCAGCAGCGTCAGGCGGCCGCCAAAGACCGCGCCGGTATCCAGGTAGAGTTGGTTAAGGAATTTGAGTGGCCGCTTGAGGGGCGTATGGCCAAACAGGAACAGGTCGGCGCCGCCAATGCGCTCCCCCTCCCCCTCCAGCGCCCGGCTGACGCGATCGCGGCTCCAGACCAGCGCCTCGGCATCCACTGGCTGCTCATAGCGGTAGTGCGCCGCCGGATAGTCCGCGTGGGCGATGACCACGCGCTGCGGCAGGTGGGTCACCTCCATCACCAGCGGCAACTGCTCACAGCGGCGCAGCAGGCGCTCGGCCCGCAAACGCGCTTCGCCGCGCAGCCGGCTGAACCAGTCGCCGCCATTGCGTTGCCAGTGCTGCTCCATGCCGCTCAGCAGCGCGGTGAAGGCCATCTGCTCGTGGTTGCCCAGCACCATGCGGAACCAGGGGGCCTCCAGCAGCCCAAGGCAGGAGAGGCTCTGTGGCCCGCGATCGATGATGTCACCGACCGAGAGCAGCAGATCCTGTTCGGGGTCGAATTGGTAGGCTTGCAGTTGTTGGTGAAGCAGTTGGTAACAGCCGTGGATATCGCCGGCGACCAAAATTTGCCGGTATTGGCTGCCGTCGATGCGAAGGTACATAGCACGCCCCATGCAGAAAATATCCTGCAAGTATAGCGGCTCGGGAGAGAGGAGGAGCGCATCCGGCAAGGGGCCGGATGCGCCTGCGCGTCGTGAAACGAACGCATCCTAAGTCAAAAAATAAAAATGCGTGGTTAGGACATGCCCATTTATTTTTTAAATCAGTGGTGATTGCTGTGGCAGCGGGCACGCTTTAACTATGGCTGTGGTGGCGGCGACGGAATGACATCATCCGCGAGCGCACAATCAGCCGTTTTTTCTCTTTTTGGCCACGATGCATTTTAAATGCGTAAAAGGAGACAACCAGTAATAACAGTGCCAGGCAAGGCCAGACGATAGACATACAAAACCTCCGTAACAAGAGACGATTTAATCAGTAATCCTTATTATTGCTTTCCTGCGATTTGTCTTAGACCTTTCGACCATCACATAGCCACCCAGGCAGTGCAATCAGTGAAATGTAAAACCTCCTCAGATTTTACGACTTTTCACTTTATTTCCTGGCCGCGCGTCACGAGAAAAGTGAAATCCGAGAGAGTTAACTTTGCAACTGCATGATAAGTAATGGCTAAATTCAAAGTTCCTACGTTTGGCTTTTTTTCATGCCATTTGGCTCTTTTTTCCTAAATGAGCCGCTTCCCTTCCCTTTCTTCGGCTTTTTTTGGCAAATGCCTTCCACAAAACCGCTAAAAATTCGGAACAAAGAAGCATAAAACATCGACATGGCTAATAAATCACCCCGGAAATGACCGGTTTTGGCCCGGATGCAATCTTTATAAAGGCTGTCAACCCCCTTAGCGGCGTGGAATAAAAGTGAAATCCGCTTCAGAGATCGTTTGACTTGTCTATAGGCGGCGGATGAAAGCGCAAAAAGGGGCAAAAGCGCGGGAGCTGGTGCGGCGGACTGGTGCAAAATCCATCTAAGGAACTAAATAGTAACAAATTTCTGGACAGCTTTACTTTTGGCGCGTTTATTCACTGCTCGAAAGGATGTAACGTCAACTATTATTAACCTGAATACCGTGCAGTCAATTGGCCTTGCCATTAGCCGCGTCAACGTAATGCGGCGCTGCAACACCACTGGAGGTTTCTATGCAAAATGAAGAACAACGCCTGATTGACGGGCTGTTTGATCGTCTCAAACAGACCGAGTCCCAGACCGCGGCCCGCGACCGTGGCGCAGAGCAGCACATCCAACAGCGCCTGCGCGATCAGCCCGCCGCACCTTACTATATGGCGCAATCCATCATCATCCAGGAAGCGGCGCTGAAGCGGATGGATCAGCGGGTGCGTGACCTGGAAGCGCAGGTCACTGCGTTGCAGCAACAGGCAGCGGCCAAGCCCCAGCAGAGCGGCGGCTTCCTCTCCAGCCTGTTTGGCGGCGGCCAGCGCAATAACGCCGGTTCACAGCCGATCCCCGGCCAGAACAATTATCAGGCCGCGCAGCAAAATCAGGCTGCCTGGAACAACGCGCCCCAGCAGCAGCCCTATGGCCAGCCCTATGCGCAGCAGCAGGCCCCTTCACGCGCGGGCAGTTTTATTGGCGGCGCGCTGCAAACGGCGGCCGGTGTGGCAGGCGGGGTAATGCTGGCAGATATGCTGACGGGCATGTTCCATCACTCCCAGCCGGAAGAGATTGTGAACATCGTGAATGAAGAAGCGCCGCTGCCGGTCAATACCGCAGAAGACCAGCAGATGTTCCAGGATTTTGACCAATCCAATAACCTGGATACCTTCAACGGCAACGATGACCAGTTTGCCAGCAATGGCTTCCTTGATCAGCAGAACGATACGTTTGGCGGTGGCTTCGGCGACGACAGCTTCGGCAGCGACGACGACGACTCCTTCCTGTAACGTTGGTGGGTACCGGTCAGGCGACCGGTGCCCCCTGCTCCCGCTCCAGCCCACGCAGCTTTCTTTTATAGGCGTTCGCCTTGCGCCGCTTTGTCCAGGCCTTGACGGTCGCTACCGCACAAAATCCCCCAGAGAGCACCATCGCCCCAATGGGCTGGCCGTAGCAGGCCATCAGAATAAAGTAGGCACCTGAGACGGCGGCCAGCCAGGTCGCACTGTGGCTAATTTGGTGCTTCTCATGCGCCTGACGACGGAGATGTTCTTTTTCGCTAATGCCCATTTTTCTCTCCTTGGTTGGGTAACAGAAAAGGCCATATGGGGGCATCGCTTTATAATTTCAAGGAATAACGCGTTTTTTCTGCGCTATTTATTTCCCGGATCGATAAAAGGTGGGATACGCCGGCTCTCCCAGGCGGAGAGGATCGCGTCACGGATGCGATCCGCGCCGATAAAGCCCACCAGAATGCCGATGATGGGCATCCAGGCGGCATGTAGCCCACTGGAACGCATCGCGCCCACCACCGCCAGGGTGATCAGGACGCAGACAATGCCGCCGGTCAGCAGCCGGCTACCGCGCCGCCCCTCCGCCAGCCCTGACCAGCAGGAGACCACAAAGGCAGACAGGCCGGTAAAAAAGCCCAGTGGATGGGCCAGCAACCACTGGCCCAGCTGCCACAGGTGAAGCAGCCATTCGGGTTGTGAAGTCGACATAACGCCTCCAACGCTCTGGTGAATGTGCCCATGTCCGGCCATCGGCAAGCGCGCCACCCTGCGGCATGGCGCGCCGCACGGGTCAGATCGGGACAATTTTATAACCGTATTGGTTTAATAATTCTTCATAGGATTCCGGCGTAATGATCACCTGGTCATCCGTAAGCGGTAATACCCAGATAATCTCTTCGCCATCGGTATACAGTTCATACCGCCCCGCCACCGAGATATATTCACGTAAGTTGTCAAACGTCATAGCCGTCATTCCGATTAATTGTTCATCCCCTGCGGGGGCCTGTCCATTTAATCCTTGCGCGCGAATTATTATCTAATACCTGAATGGGCTATTCATCAAATTAGCCGCGCTGAAGTCGGGAGGGAAAGGGGCATTCCCCCGGTTTTTTATTACCCGCGCCATTCTGTTAGCCATAAAGAGCGGTGGCGCGGCGTACCTTCAGCCGTTAAATTTATGCGTGGTGTATGTCTGACACTTAAACAGGAATCATCCCTGCCGGCAGAATCACCGGCGGCTCCCCCACAGGGTGCCCTGTGCAAAAGATGAGCGGAGGTTAACCCTGCTGGCTCACCACTCTCACTGAGAAGCCTCACCAGCATCATAAAGTGGTGGTCTTTTCACCATAGCACAATAAGCCTTAGGCTTACAATAAATTCAGGTTCAAGCTTATTCATAAGCTTGAACCTTATGGATATACTCGATTGATGAAATCACTAAACCGCGCCGATCATGCCCTGGCCAACCGGCTGGATGAACTGATCAAAATGAAGGGTATCTCGAAAGCCGAGATGGCCAGGATAGCTGGCGTCAGCCCGCAGTCGGTTAACGGCTGGTACCGGCGTGGGCAGATTAGCAAGACGTCGGCCCTGCGGCTGGCGCAGGCGCTGGGCATTCCGCTGCCGTGGCTGCTGGGTGAGCAGGTGGAGCCGGTCTCCGGCCTCAGCCACCGTCAGCAACGGCTACTTGACCTGTTCGACCAGCTGCCAGATCTGGAGCAGGAGAACATGCTGGCGGTGTTTGAGCAGCGCCTTAAGGAGTTGGACGCCTTCACTGAGAGCTACCTGTTGCGCCGCAAACGTGATCTCTGAGCGGCATGAGGTGCTGACCATCAGGCTGTACGTTGACAGTTTATAAGCTTCAGGCTTATATTTGGTGTATCAGTCCCTGCCCGTCGGTACTGGGCCGACAGCGTGTGCGTTGCGGGAGGTTGCCATGTCGATATCATTGCAGCAAAGGGCGCGCCGGCCGCGGATCACGGCGGCTACCTATGTGGCGCTGGCCGCGGAGAATGCGGCCCTCAAACAGCGCGTGGCAGAAGCCAAAAAGCTCGCCAGTTGTGGGCGGGTGGTGTTTGCCATCCAGACCCTTGGCGGCGCGTTGCAAAACATTCCCCTGACCAATGCCGTGATTGCGGACATTGAGACGCAGGCCACCAGCAAAATCATCGCTTATTTGCGCCAGCAGGCGGAGCGCGCCAGGCAGAAAGGGTATTTGGCGCAGGCCAATGCGCTGAACCATGCGGCCGCCGTGACTGAGCAGTTTGCCAATGGGGTGATATCGCGAAAATAGTCTTGCAGAGGGGTTTAACAGACGGGCGAGAGGTTTATCACAGACAGGAAGGGCAGTAAGTGCTTGAATAGTGGCGGAGAGAGGGGGATTTGAACCCCCGGTAGAGTTACCCCTACTCCGGTTTTCGAGACCGGTCCGTTCAGCCGCTCCGGCATCTCTCCGTAATTGCGGTTGCCATCATGCCCTGTTTTGCGGCATTTTTACAGTCCTAACCTGCGCCAATCCGTCCGAATGAACACTTTGCGAGCAAGATGATGATTAAGTGGCCGTGGAAAGCTCTCTCCCCTCCCGCTACGCCGCCTGTGCCCTGGCAGGAGGCGCTCGCTATCCCTTTGCTGGCGCCGCTCAGCGTGCCGGAGCAGGCGCAACTGGTCACCCTGGCGCAGCAATTCCTGCGCCAAAAACGGCTGGTGCCATTGCAGGGGTTGGCGTTCACCCCGCTGATGGCTGGCCGTCTGGCATTGCTGTTCACCCTGCCGGTGCTGTCGCTGGGGGTGGAGTGGCTGGGCGGTTTCCATGAAGTGCTGATCTATCCCGAACCCTTTATGGTGGAGGAGAACTGGCAGGATGAGCATGGATTGGTGCACAGCGGCCCGATGGTGCACGCCGGGCAGAGCTGGGAGCAGGGGCCGATCGTGCTGAACTGGCTCGACGTGCAGGACTCCTTTGATCTCTCTGGCTATAACCTGGTGATCCATGAGACGGCGCATAAGCTTGATATGCGCAACGGCGGCGTGGCGAACGGTGTCCCTCCCCTGCCCCTGCGCGAGATTGCCGTCTGGGAACAACAACTGCACCTGGCGATGGAGAGCATCCAGGATGAGATCGACCAGGTAGGTGAAGAGGCCGCCAGCATGGATGCCTACGCCGCCACCGATGCCGCCGAATGTTTCGCGGTGCTCTCCGAATATTTCTTCAGTGCGCCAGAGTTGCTGGCCGAACGCTTCCCGGCACTTTACCGCCATTTTACTGCCTTCTACCGGCAGGATCCGCTACAGCGGTTGGCGTTGCGTGGCTAAACAGTTGCTTAGATGATGAGCGGTTGCACATTCAATGCAATTTAGCCGTTGACAGCATCCTGAGGGCTGGATATGATGCGCCCCGTTCACACGATTCCTCTGTAGTTCAGTCGGTAGAACGGCGGACTGTTAATCCGTATGTCACTGGTTCGAGTCCAGTCAGAGGAGCCAAATTCGAAAAGCCTGCTTTTAAAGCAGGCTTTTTTCGTTCCATGCCGCATATATTCCTTTGCGGCATGGAAACGCTTATTTTCTCCGCACTCTGGATTTATTAGAATAAATTTGCCAGCTGCGTCTCTCCTCTTCTATTGCCAATTTTCGTTCTTTTACCAGCATGGCGTGCCGGATAAAAGAGAACAGGCTTAATAGTGACAGTAACACCGCTAATACTATCCATCCATTCTGGGACATTGCGTTATTTCCGCTATCAATCATCATTAAATAGAGCGCGGGCTATAATAGCCTTATGAGATGCAGGTGCTTTGCGTCAGGGCAATAAAAGGGTGGGTAGTGGCCTTGAGATGGACAGGATCAGGGAGGTCATCGGCGAGAAAAAGCGCACCCTGCTCAAGAAGAGAGCAAACGCACCGCGAACGACGATTCGGCTTTGACAAGGCAGGGGGGCATCGTTATTATGCACCCCGTTCACACGATTCCTCTGTAGTTCAGTCGGTAGAACGGCGGACTGTTAATCCGTATGTCACTGGTTCGAGTCCAGTCAGAGGAGCCAAATTTAGAAAAGCCCGCCTAGCGCGGGCTTTTTGCTTTATGCCAGCGACGAGCTGGCGGCGTGACGGTGACTCCGCCGCGTTGGCGCGGATACTTCCACAGCCAGCGGCCGCTGACCAGCCGCCAGTAGAAGCAGATGCCCCGTACCGCCCAGTCGCACACCATACCCAACCATACCCCCAGCACGCCCATTCCCAGCATGATGCCCAGCGTATAACCGGCCACAATGCGGCAGCCCCACATGCCCAGCAACGATACCCACATGGCGAAACGGGCGTCACGCGCCCCTTTCAGGCCAGCAGGCAGCACCCAGGAGGCGGCCCAGATAGGCATAAACAGGGCGTTGAGCCAGATAAGCTCCTTCACCACCTGTTTGACCTCTTCGTCATGGGTATAGAAGGAGGCCAGCACGCCAGCCAGCGGCGCGGTAACCCAGGCAATCATCGTCAGCCCGATGGTGGAGAGCCAGAAGACGTGGCGCAGCTGGCGCTCCGCCTGACCAATCTGCCCCTTGCCCAGCCGCTTGCCGACAATGATGGTGGACGCCGATCCGAGGGCGTTGCCCGGCAGGTTAATCAGCGAAGCGATGGAGAAGGCGATAAAGTTGCCGGCAATCACGCTGGTGCCCATGCCGGCAACGAACATCTGCGTCAACAGCTTGCCGCCGTTGAACAGCACTGACTCGATGCTGGCCGGGATGCCGATCGCCAGCACCTCCCACAGGATATTGAGCTTGAGCGGCGTAAAATAGCTACGCAGCGGGATATGCAACGCCGGGTTAAAGCCGATCATCAGCACATAGAGAATGCCGATCGCGCCAATATAGCGTGAGATGGTCAGCCCCAGCCCGGCACCGATAAAGCCCAGCCCTTCCCAATTGAACAGGCCATAGATCAGCACGCTACTGATCATGATGTTAAGGATGTTCATGCCGCCATTGATCAGCAGCGGAATTTTGGTATTGCCCGCCCCACGCAGCGCCCCACTGCCAATCAGCGCGATGGCGGCGGCCGGGTAGCTCCAGACGGTCGTCTGTAGATAGGAGAGCGCCATCGCCTTCACTTCGGGGGTGGCGTCGCCGGCGATCACATCGACAATGCGCTCGCCCTCAATATGGATGCCAATCGCCAGCAGCAGCGCGACAAGGGTCATCAGCACCAGCGACTGCCGGGCCGCCGCCCGCGCCCGCTTGCGGTCACGCTTGCCGAGGCTAAAAGCCACCACCACCGTGGTGCCGAGATCGACCGCTGCGAGGAAGGAGATCACCACCATGTTGAAGCTGTCTGCCAGCCCCACCCCGGCCATCGCCTCCTTGCCAAGCCAACTGACCAGAAAGGTGCTTAGCACCCCCATCAGCAGCACACAGGTATTTTCCAGGAAGATAGGGATTGCCAGCGGCGTGATCTCACGCCAGAACAGCACCCGATAGCTCTTTCGATTTACGTACCAATGCGTATTCATTACGCGTTGGCGCAATACAGCGTATACGTTCAATGTTGGCCTGCGAGGGAGAGTGAAACCACATTTCAAATAATGAGTTACTCGCGACAGTTCTGCCACCCTTTTTTTGAGGGCACCGGCAGGAAGCGCCATTTTGGCAAAGGTAGCTGGCCGTATCCGTTACCTCAGCCCTGCCGTGTAGGGATTACGTGGAATGACCCGTGGAGCGGGCCAAGCTGCAGGTTGCCGTTGGGCGTAGGAGGTGTAGTGGTGACGATAGGCGCTTTTATCGCATCAACCCTGGCCAGTTGGCGCATCCATGCGGTGCCCTCAACCGGCCGGGACGTTTTTTTATGTCACGGCGTCGCGTCTCACGGCCGTCACGGTCAGTTCCACCTGGAGCTGCCCGCCCAGATCAACGCCCAGACAGGCACGCTGGGGCCAGTGCTCGGGGTTGTCGCCAATCCACTGGTTCCACACGCTGTCCACCTGCGCCTTGTCTGCCATGTTGGCCAGAAACAGGTGAACGGACAGGATGTGGCCCTTGTCTGAGCCGAGCCGCCGTAGTGTGTTTTCCAGCGCTTCCAGCGCCGCCCGCATCTGGCCGGGGCCATCCAACGTGAGATCCGGGGAGGTCGCGACCGCCCAGACCAGATCTTTCCAGGCAGCCGCGCGGCTGCGGCCCGCCTGTCCACCGCCAAGCCTTTCAATCAACATGGCTCTCTCCTTCAAGGGGCGGCCGGGCCGCCCGGGGGATCAGACTGGCGCGCTGGCCTCTTCCGCCGCTAATGCAGCCTGAACCGCAGGGCGCGTTTTGATGCGGGCGATAAAGGCCGCCAGCGCAGGCCACTGCTGGACATCAATATTGAAGACCGGCAACCATTGCAGCACGGTAAACAGGTAGGCATCGGCCACACTGAATTCGCCCGGCATCAAATAGTCCTGCTCAGCCAGACGCTCAGCCAGGTAGTCCAGTCGGGTGAACAGCTTGCGGCGGAACAGGGATTGCACCTCCTCCGGCAGTTCGCTGTTGAACAGCGGTGCGGAGCCGCCGTGGATCTCGGTGGTGATAAAGTTCAGCATCTCCTGCAACCGTACCCGCTCCCAGCTCCCCGCGGCCGGGGCCAACCCGCCGGCGGGCACCAAATCGGCCAGATATTGCAGGATGGCCGGGCCTTCGGTCAGCACCTCGCCATTGTCCAGCACCAGTGCCGCGACATACCCTTTCGGGTTGATGGTGCGGAAGTCCTGCCCATCGGCAGTACGCTTGGTTTTGTTATTGATGCGAATCAGTTCAAAAGGCAGGTTTAACTCACGCAAGATGATGTGCGGGGAGAGTGAACATGCCATCGGGGCGAAATAGAGTTTCATGAAATATCCTGTCGTGGTGAAACGCCCGGCCACCGGAAATAGGCAGGGCTGGTTATAAGAGGTGATAGTGGCGAGGGCAGTACGCCCTGTAAAATTACAATTTGAGGAAGGAGGCATGAGGAAAACTTATGCCCCTTCCAAGAACATTTGGTGACGTCATGCCGCCTTAGCCCCGGTGCTGGCCACCTGTTTATCCAGCCAGCGAAGCAGCGCCTGCGCCGCCACCTGATTTGGCCCCTGCCCGGCACTTACCAACCCAAACTCGCGGTAAATAGGTTGCGCCAGATTCAGGATGCGCACGCCATGCAGGTCGTCTGGCAGGGTCGATTCTGGGACAATCGAAACGCCCATGCCCTCCTTGACCAGCGCATGGGCGGATGACCAGTCACGCACCGTGATTCGGATATCCGATAGCGTGACCCCCGCCCGCTCGGCCAAGGTCTGCCCATGCAGATAGCACCCGCCGGTAGCCAGGATAAAGGGCTGGCAGGCCACCTCAGCCAGCTCAACGGGGCTGTAAGCGGGTCGGCGGGCCAGCGGATGGTTGAGGGGCACCGTCACTACCCAGCGATCCCGGCCAAGCATCACCGCGTTCCGCTCTGGTGCCGGGTTCATCACCACGCCAAGATCGATGCTGCCAGCCGTAAGCCACTGCTCGATCTCCTCGTCGGTGCCCTCCAGCGTGACCACCTCCATGCCAGGGTGCAGACGGCGGAAGCCCTTAAGGTAGGCGGGCATGACACCAGACAGTACGGTCGGGAAACTGGCCAGCCGGATCCGCCCGAGATGGCAGCCACGAGAGGCATTCACCAGCGTCTGGATAGACGTCAACTCTGCCAGCATCCGCTGCGCGCGCTCAATCACCTGATGGCCGATGGCTGTCAGAGTAGTGCTGCGCTTCTCACGCACAAAAATCTTCACTCCCAGCATCTCTTCCACCTGGCTGATGGCCTGGCTTGCCCCTGATTGGGTGATGCCATACGCCTCAGCGGCACGGGTAATGTTGCCAGTTTCCGCGACCGCCACCACCAGACGCCAATGCAGTAAATTCATCATAATCAGTAGCTCCTCTTATTGCGGATAAGTAAATTTCTAATTTTTGTTGTGGCGCTGATTGCCCCATGCTCATGGCTGTTTTCCCTGTCAGGAGTCACCCATGACCATCTCCGGCGTCCCGGCCCCCCTCGCCTCGCCGCGCCCTGTTTTGCTGGCCGTCAGCCTTTGCTCTTTTATGACAGCGTTTGATACCACCGCCCTGAACGTTACCCTGCCGGCGATTGGCCATGCCTTCAGCCTGGGGCTGGCTGGCCTGCAGTGGGTGGCCGGAGCCTACACGCTGATGTTTGCTGGCCTGCTGCTATCGGCCGGCGCACTCAGTGACCGCTTTGGTGCCCGTCGGCTGTTTATCGTGGCGCTGCTGCTGTTTATCCTCTCCTCCGTCGCCTGTGGGCTGGCGGCCAACAGCGGCCAACTGATTGCGTTCCGTGCCCTGCAAGGCATGGGCGCGGCCCTGATGCTCCCCAGCTCCATGGCTTTGCTGACCCACGCCTACCCAGACCGCACGGCACGCAGCCGGGCCGTGGCGCTGTGGGGCGGCATTTCCGCGCTGGCGCTGGTGGCCGGGCCGCTGCTGGGCGGCGCATTCACGGAGGCGCTGGGCTGGCGCGCCATCTTCTTTTTGAATGTGCCGCTGTGCGCCATCGCGCTGGGTGGCTGCCTCCTGTGTCACGGCCCAGACGCCCAGCCGCACCGAAGGCTGGATTGGCCGGGGCAACTGCTCTCTTTTCTGGCCCTGCTCTCACTGACCTTTGTCTTGATTGAAGGCGCGACCCTGGGCTGGGCCTCGCCAATGTCACTCGGGCTGCTGGCGATGGGGCTGCTGCTAGGCACCCTGTTCCTGAAAACGCAGCGCCGGCCAGCCGGGGCGATGTTGCCACTGACCCTCTTCTCATCCCGGGCCTTTACGGCCACGGTTGCCGCTGGCTTCCTACAGACCCTGGGGTACTACGGCAGCCTGTTTCTCCTGCCGATGCTGCTCCAGGCCAGGGGCGATGCCCCCCTGACGATTGGCTGGCATATGTTGCCCATGACCCTGGTCACCGGCCTGCTGGCGACCTTCTCCGGCCGCCTGAGCACCCGTTATGGCGCGCGCCGGGTCGGGATGACCGGAATGCTGGGCGGTGCGCTTGGGGCGCTACTCCTGCTCTCGGGACTCACGCCTGACATGCTGGTCATTGGTGGCGTCTTGCTGGGGATGGCTGGCGCAACGCTGCCGGTCATTGTGACCGCCTGTCTGGCCAGCGTGCCCGTTGAGCGGGTCGGGATTGGCTCCGGGGTTCTTAACGCCGCCCGCCAGTGCGGCGGCCTGGCGGGCATCGCGCTCTTGGGCGCGCTACTGCAAATGCCACACCACGCCCCGCTGGCCCTGATTTGCGTCGCGCTGGCCTTTGCCCTCGCCGCCGCCCTGATGCAGTGCCGCTTACAGGATGCCCGCCAGCCCTCACTCAGCGGGCGCTGACCCACCCTCTTGCGGCTCGAAGACGCTTATCTCTGGCACCGGGCCGCTAAAACCATACTCCTGCCATCGCGCGGCCACTTGCTCATACACCGATTTGCGCAGCAGGGTACGGGCCGGGAAATCATGCAAGTTGCGGTAGTCCTTGCAGGCATTGATCAGCGCCTTTGAGCCAAAGAAGCGTTTCTCCGGCGGGTTTTGCGCCGGATCGAGGGGGGAGCCGCGGGTATTGCGCAAAATATCGATGTCATCCGCCGGGGTAGCGCGGGTCGCCATCGCCCACAGCACCTGATTCATGTCAGTGGGATCCACATCGTGGTCGACCGCGACAATCCATTTGGTGATATAGGCACCGCCCGGCACCTGCGCCGCCAGCGCCAACGCCTGTGCTGCATGACCGGCATACTTCTGCTCAATGCTGATGACCACCATGCCAAACGCCCCGGCCGCCGCAGGCGGGCAGTAGACGCCACAGATCCCCTGAATGCCCAGCTTATCCAGGTCGTTCCAAATCTTGGCCGAACGGATAGTAGAGAAGAAGGCGCTCTGCTCATTGGAAGGAAAATCGGCCATCAGGGCATTGGTCAGGATGGGCTGGTGACGGTAGTGCAGCGCCGTGACCTCAATCAGCGGGCAGTTCAGATCCTTGTAACCGTAATAGCCGGTGAATTCGCCGAACGGCCCCTCTTCACGGGTGGCGTGCGGATGGATGACCCCTTCGATCACCACCTCGGCGCGCGCCGGGATCAACAGGTCAGAGCAGGTGGCACGTACCACCTCAATGGGCTGTCCCTTGATGCCGCCGGCAAAGTCATACTCGGAGACGCCGGGCGGCAGCGACTGCGAACCCGCCACCATTAGCAGGGGATCAATGCCCCAGGCGGCCGCCACGTGCAGGGACTCACCGCGCGCCCATGCCTGATGGATATGCCGCAGGGCATCTTTTCCCGGTGCCAGTGAGAGGCCGACGTGGCGCTCATCCTGGATCATCATGCGGTAAGTGCCGATATTGATGGCACCGGTCTGGGGGTCACGGGTAAAGACCGCATCCGCAGTGCCTGCATACTGGCCGCCATCGCGCGGCCAGTGCCGGGGGATTGGCAGGGCAAGCAGATCAATCTGGTCGCCGGTCAGGGTGTTTTGGTAGATTGGCGCGCCCTCTTGCGGCACCGTATGGGGGGCGATGCCCTGCTTGAGCTTCTCTTTGGTCTGGCGAATCAGTGCCAGCGCTGGCAAGGAGGGAGAAGCCTCCAGCGTAATGGCGGTGCGCGCCACGCTTGGGCCAAACAGGTTCCAGAGGTGGCGGAACCCCAGCGGCGAGGAGGCCGAGTCAAACAGCACCGCCGGTGAGGCTGGCTGGCGCGCCGCCAGATAGGTAATGGCGCTCATCTCCTCAATCGGATCTACTGGCAGGGTGACGCGTTGCAACTCGCCAATCTGTTCGGCACGTGCCAGCCAATCACGCAGGTCGGCGGTCGGTTCTTGAAAGTGGGTCATGATCATCTCTCATTAATAGGCGGCGGGCTTTCCTGCCCGCCGCACATCATTTAACGCCCATCCAGGGAGTATTTGCCCGGCCCCAGCAAGCAGAGGAACAGGAAGCCGCCGGAAATGCTGACGTTTTTAAAGAAGTGCACAAACAGCGCATGGTGGGCGGCCGGATCCACGGCATGCCAGAAGGCGTGGCCGATGATGCCCGTGCCGATGGTGTACACCACAAAGATCGCGGCAATCGGGCGCGTCCAGAAACCCAGCAACAGCGCAATGCCGCCGAAGAACTCCACCAGCGTCGCCACAATCGAGGTGACCTGCGGAATGGGCGCATCGACGGATCGCAGATAGCTCACAAAACTGCTGTGGTCAGTGACATAGGTAAATCCAAAGTAGCCGTAGAGAATCAAAATCATGATTCTGGCCACCAGGATCAACGCGTCGCGCTGGCCTTCGAAGAGGTTGTAACGTAAGTACATAGGATCTCCATAAACAGGTCAGAACGGCGGGCCAGGCCCGCCGCCCGGTCAATGTGCGGCGAGTGCCAGCGCGCTCGGGTTAACGGCATTGGCCGGATCACCGCCCCCATCCAGCACCTCAAGGGCGTTGCGCGCCGCCATCATGCCCATGCGCTCCACGGCCTCCGCGGAGACGCCTGACAGGTGGGGTGAGCAGATCACATTCGGCAGCGACAGCAACGGGTTCTGCTGCGTCGGCGGCTCTGGCAGGAAGACATCCAGCGCCGCGCCAGCCAGATGCTTCTCCACCAGCAACAGGAAGAGCGCCCCCTCATCAACGATGCCACCCCGTGCCGTATTCACCAGAAATGCGCCGCGCTTCATGCGGCCAAGGCGCTGCGCATCCATCATGCCGATCGTTTCCGGCGTTTTTGGGCAGTGCAGCGTCACGTAGTCCGCCTCTGGCAGGGCTTCATCCAGTGAGGTGACGCGGGTGACACCCGCCAGCCAGCGGGCCTCGTCCAGATAGGGATCGTAGGCGCTCACGTCCATTCCCAGCGCCATGGCGAGTTGGGCCACGCGTGAACCGATACGCCCCAGCCCCACAATCAGCAGGCGGCGCCCCTCAATCTCTGTCGGCAAGTAGTCGTAGCGCTCCTGCCAGCGTCCCTGCTTGACCAGACTGTCCAGCTCACCCGCCCGCTTCGCCAGGCCAAGGATGAAGCCCAGCGTGTGCTCGGCAACGGCCCGGTGGTTGGCGTTGGCGCAGACCATCACCGGCACACCGGCCTCGGTCAGGCAGGGGATGTCCACCGCGTCAAATCCCACGCCAATCCGCGACACCACCCGCAACCCCCTGGCCGCGTCCAGTTCGGCCGCACCAAACGGCGTTACCCCGAGGATCACGCCATCGACGTAGTCAAATTGATTGAACAACTGGCGGAAGGCTTCTGGGGTAATGGTGTTATGGAACTCCACACACTCCACATCCTGGCGCGAGTTCAGCATCCTTTTGCCGCCACTACCCAGAATGTGGGCCAGTAAAATCCGTTTTTTCCGGCTCATGCAAATTGCTCCTGTAAGGCACCGGTGCTCACGGTGTCGCCAAAGAAGGGGCCATCATTCACGCCAATGCGGTACATCAGGCGATCGGCGTCAGGGGGCAGCGCGGTGGCGCAGTGCCACACGGAGCGGTTATCCCAGATCAGCATGTCATTGGCCTCCCAGCGGTAAGCAAACAGGGTCTGGGTGGCCAGCACCCATGCGGTGATCTGCGCCAACAGGTCACGCCCCTCCTCCCCTTTATAGCCATTGATCTCCAACGTATAACCAGGATTGAGGTAGAGGCTTGAGGCCCCCGTGCGCGGGTGCACGGCCACCGTGGGGTGCGTGCTGGCCGGCACGCTCTGCGCCAGACGCTGGAAGATCTCCTGAATTGACTCCCCCAAATCCTCTGCCTTGACCTTATAAGTCCAGCGCACATCATGCTGGGCGGTACGCCCCTCAATGGCGGCGCGCAGGTCAGCTGGCAACTCCGCCAGCGCCACTTCCATGTCGATGAAGAGCGTATCACCCGCCGCCGCGGGCACCCGCTGCGCATGGAGAAACGTGAGCGGGAGCGGCGACGGCAGATAGGAGGAGTCGCTGTGCCACATGTTGCCCAGTTTGCGCGCGCCAACGCCGCCGCCACTGTTGCGGTTATCGAGCACCAGTACATTTGGGTAGTCGGGATCGTGGTAGTTCTTCAGCTTGAACTTCTCCAGCTCACCAAAACGGGCCGCAAATTGCTGGTAGCTGTCACGATCTAGGGGTTGGTTTTTAATCGCCACCACTTTGCGGCGATAGATCAGGTCGCGCAGTTGCGCGATATCGTCATCCGTGGCGGTACGGATATCGAACTCCGTTACCGCCGTGACAAAGGTCGAGGAGAGGTGAGTGACCTTCATTTCACTTCCTCACCATCGATCGGCAGGGTAAGGCTGGCAGGTGCGGCGGCAGGGGCCTCCGCTGCGACCTTATTGTCACCGTTGCGTAACACCAGACTGAGATCCAGAATGTCAGCCGGGTTGTGGGCGGCGGTGATAGCCATGCGCAGAGCAGCCTGACCACGCGGCACGGTGGGGAAGAAGACTACCGAGGCGTAGTGCCCCTGGCGTAACAGTGACTCACCCTTGGCCAGCGCTTCCATCTCATCACCGATGCGCACGATGCGGATAGGCAGTTCACTGCCCTTGGTCTCGGTGGGGATCAGGCTGTCAAACAGGTGCATGTTGTTGTTCAGCGCACGCTGCAATTTGTGCAGTTCTGGCGTGCGGTGGATCTCTGCTGACGCCAACGCCGCGCCGACCGCAGCCATGTTTGGCGCACAAGAGAAGCCGTAGGTCGGGGCATAGCGGCGGATGGCATGTTCAATCTTGCGGCTGCCCAGCATCAGCAGGCCACCCGCCGCGCCATAGCCCTTGCCCAGCGAGGCGGCAACGATGGTGCGATCGTCCAGACCGTCCAGTTGCGAACGCACAAAGCCCTCGCCATGTTTGCCCACCACCGAGATGCCATGTGCATCATCCAGATAGACGAAGAGGCCATACTTCTCTTGCAGAGCGCGTAATTGGCGCACCGGGGCCGCGCCGCCCATGGAGTAGGCCCCGTCCCCGATATAGGCTACCTGGCGGCCGGATTGGCAGAGACGTTCCAGATGATCAAGGTCGTTGTGGTCAATCACCATAACCTCGGTCTCTTCACGCAGAACGGGGATATGGTACTGCAACGTGACGTGTGCAAAGCGGTCAAAGGCAATCAGGGGCTTTTCGCCGTTGGTGAACAGGCCCGCCGCCAGTAGCGGCAGCGCGCCCATGTTGGCGGCGGCTACTGTCGGGAAGACCACGACGCTTTCGACATCAAACAGCGAAGCCAGCGTACTCTCCAGTCGTACCAGCGGCTCTGCGGAGAGGCGGGTGCGGGCCACCGAGAAGTGGACTGAGGCGATCTCATCCATTGAGGCCTGGGCGGCAGCCAGCACGCTGGGGTGACTATCGAGGTTGAGGTAGCCGCAGCGGGTATAGTCAATAACCTCCTGGCCGGTGGTGGCAATCTCAATGCGGCGGTTATCCCGCACGCGGCAAGAGACGCCCATCAACCCATTATCATAGGCCCGGTCGAAGTGGGGACGGCTCACCTCAGCCATTTTTGAGGCATTGCGTGCCTTTGGACGAATCCCCTCATTTTGGACACCTACCTGCGCTTCGTTTTGCTTGCTCATAATAAATCCATCCTCAAATGTTAAAATAAGTTATTCTGATTGTTAAAAGCGCAGCTATATTCCAAGTAAAGGAAAACCGTTGCAAAGGACATATTGCGTGGTAAGGTATGACAAAATGTCATGTCAGTTATTCTTTTGTTAAGCGTAAGTAATATGCCAGTTAAGATGCCATCGTTTAAGGGATTGAAAGCGTTTGAGTCCGCTGCGCGTCATATGAGCTTTACCAAAGCAGCCGAGGAACTCAATGTCACACAAACTGCAATTAGCCACCAAATCAGGAGGTTAGAAGAAGAATTAGGGATTAAGTTATTTCTCCGCCAGAAGAATGCTCTGAGCCTTACCACTGAAGGGCATATTTATTTCCCCCGCATTTGCGCAATATTCAATGAATTCCGCCACTCCACCGAAATACTTTTAGAAAGCTGTAATAAAAGCACCCTAACTATTAGCACCCTCGTTTCTTTTGCGTCGAAATGGCTGTTGCCAAGATTGGCTTCGTTCCACGAAAACCACCCAAATATCGATATTCAGGTAAAGGCATCTACCGATCTGGTGGATCTGCGTTGGGGCGAGATTGACGCTGCCATTCGTTATGGCCGCGGCGATTGGCCGGGGGTACATGCCCACTGGTTGATGTCTGACGAAATCTTTCCGGTGTGCAGCCCAGCGCTATTGAAGGGCGCGCGGCCACTCAAGCGCTATGAGGATTTGCAGCAGCATACGTTGTTGCAGGTGAGTGGATTGACCAGCAATGACTGGAACCTCTGGCTGGAAGCCGCAGGGCTGCCCTGCGCGCTGGCCAATGGCTCGCGGTTGACCTTTGATCTGGCGATGATGGCAATACAGACCACCATTGATGGCCATGGGATCTGCATTGGGCGTACGACCTATGTTGAGGATGACCTGCGTGCCGGCCGGCTGGTGCGACCTTTTGATCTCAGCCTGCCAACCGAACAGGGGTTCTATCTGGTCACGCCGCTGGCAACGGCCAGCAGTCCTAAAATCGCGGCGCTGCGCAACTGGCTGGACAGCACCATCCGCCACTCCCGGTCGCTTCCCTAGGCTTCTCAGGCCACGGCAGCCATGCGGGCACTGGGTGCGCCCTCGCCCATCAGCGACAGCAGGATCTTTTTCACCGCCTCGGCGGCGGGCGTCAGCGGCCGGTTGTCCGCCAGGCAGAGCGACAGCGGCACCTGGATGCCGGGGCCGCTGATGCGTGACATCCACGCCTTGGCCGGGCCGACCATCGCCCGCGCCGCTGACTCCGGCAGGATAGTGGCCCCGAGGCCGCTGGCGACGGCGGCCGTCAGGGTCGGCGCGGACTCAATCTCACCAATCACCTTGGCCTGCAAGCGGCGTAGCGCCAGCGCCTCATCCACCAGCTTGCGCATCACATGGTAACTGCGTGGCAGGAACAGGCTCTGCTTCGCCACCTCCGCCAGCTCGATAAACGCACCGGGATTGGGCACCGCCGTGCTGCCTACCAGATAGAGATCCTCATGGGCCAGCGGCGTGTAGCGCAGGCCAGCCGGGGCCTTGTTGCCGTAGAGCACCGCCAGATCCATGCGGCCACTGGTCATCGCCTCGCCCAATGCCGCGCCGGCGTTCTCACTTAGATAGAGCACAATGCCGGGGTGTTGGTCACGCACCGCCTGCAACAGCGGCAACGCCAGTTCAGAGGCGGCCGAGCCGGTCGCCAGACCCACGGCCACCTGCCCGCTTAGCGCCTGCCCGGCACTGTAGACCGCATGTTGCGCCTGCTCGCACTGGCGCAGAATAGTCTGCGCATGGCCATACAGGATATTGCCCGCCTCGGTAGGCGTTACGCCACGCTTGGTGCGGATCAACAACTGTTGGTGCAGTTCTCCCTCCAGGGTCGCCAACTGCTGGCTCAGGGCAGGCTGGGCGATATGCAGGATCTCTGCGGCCTGGGTCAGACTGCCGATATCGACGATTTTCACGAAATATTTTAACCGTCTTAAGTTCATCGCTGCCTCCAAATGCGTCAGGAAAGGGAAAACCTGTAGGAGTACAGCAAGAAGCAGGCCAACTGCCCCATAATGGGCGGGGATTATCTGCTAATTATCGGGAAACTAACGGGAATCCTTGGCTGGTAACGTCGCGGGCCGTGAATCAGTACGTGTTCAGCCGGAGCTAACTGGGGCAGGCGCTGCACCAACATAATGCAAACTTATGACCCCTCCCGCACTGTCATAAGCCGATTAAATGCCCAAACCGGCCAACCCGACAGCAAATTGGTGAAGGTTAAGGCAAACAGTTCACCAAGGGCGTGTCAGGCTTTGACAAGCCTAATCGGGGCCGTTATTATGCGCCCCGTTCACACGATTCCTCTGTAGTTCAGTCGGTAGAACGGCGGACTGTTAATCCGTATGTCACTGGTTCGAGTCCAGTCAGAGGAGCCACATTTTAGTTTCGGGACATCCCAGCGAGTCCGGAGACGTTAAAAATAAGACGTTATTTTTACCCGGCAGCCCTTTAAAGGCCTGCCGGGTTTTTTACATCCAGCATTTTTGGGGCTTAGCGTTATTTGCAAAAATAGCCTCCCCACCCATTCCATTTACTGATACCGCCGTCCGAAATATTAAGCCCATCAATAACTCCTTCACGCGTCCAGACAGCGCGGAATTATCGCTGATAAGCAAACCCCACGGCCAAAAACTCTGGTACATAAACTACCGCTTTGATAGCAAATAGAAAAACTGGCCTTTGGCTTCTATCCGGCTATCTCCTTTTTAAGGCGCGGCAGCAACCTTGAGAGGCAGATAAAGGAAGCAGGCCAATAAATAACATCCTATTTTGCTTTAATCAGGGAGAGAGGGAGAATATCGCCCACGGCAACGCCGAAGAATTACTTAACTATTAATCAAAGCGAAGGACATGCATGAAAACCGGATATTTGCACCACACGCTGATGGCCCTTCTCCTCGCCACATCGCTGCTGCCCGCTGCTGCGTCGGCGACCCGGACGCTCATCTACAGCGATCATGAGCCGCTGGGGGGAATGCGTACCCGTTTTATCAATGACGTATTGTTTCCGGCTATTGAAGCGGCGCGATTGACGGCATGATGCTGAACGTCGATAGCGGTTACGATCTGAAAGCCTATCAGTTTGCCCCCAACGTGCTGATTGCCAAAGAGCTGTGGCTAGGACACCTTTATATTCTGGCGATAAACGAAAAAATCTGGGACACCCTCTCCCCGGAGGATCAGGCGGCGATCCAGCGCGCAGCGCAAACGGCCTATCACTCCTTGGGCGCAGTGATGGACAACAGCTTTACCACCCAAATAGACGATTTGCGTAAAGTCGGTGCCACGGTGCGCATTCTGGACTCGCAGGAAGTGGCGCAATGGCAAACCACCAGCCACTATCAGGCCGCGCAGGCGAAGTGGGTAAAAGAACAGGAAGCGCAAGGCATCAAGGAGGCAGGAGCGGTAATGAAGCAGGTGAATGCCCTGATGGATGACACCCTGCGGCAGACCGCACACTAAGACAAGCCGCCAGCGCCAACTGTAGAAAAGCCCGTACAGGCAACTGTACGGGCTTTTTGCTGCGTATTTTTTACCACGGTTTTATTATGATAAATAGCCAGCAGCGTTATTATCCTGTGATTTTATTTAACCCTTCACTTTAATTAACGCCCCATTCCACTGCTCAGCAGAATAAATTTGTGAAGCTTCGCACAGCGTAAAATATTTTTTCAATAAGCGACGCTGCACTATTTTCAGGCAAATGAATGCTGCCGCGCTGCCACAGGCATAATCCATAAAAAGACTTATAAATCAGTAAATAAAAACGTTTAACACTATTCCTGATAAAAGCAGTGGACGAGATAAATTCCATCACTTATTACTATGGACGGTGGCCACCAAAATCATTGTTATTTATCCCGCTAAATTAACCATGAGGTATTAATAATGGACAGTTGCAAAGATATTGCCACACTGCGCACTATTGAGCCGTGGGAAGATGGCCAGATGATGCAGGTCACTAGTTATTATCCTGACTGGGCGGAAAAAAGCGATCGGCCGAGTGGCGGTGGCACCTTTGTGGCCCTGTTGCATGACACCACCACGCCGGATGATGGCGGAGAATATATTGTCACCAAGGGGGGCAAGCGCTGGCGCCGCATGGCGGAGCAGTTATTGCCGGTGCACTTTGGCTGCGTCCCCGGCGGCAACGAGGATTGCACGGTGCAGATGCGCCACTATCTGGCCGCCTCCGCCAGCAAGACGGTGCTTTTCCAGCATGGGCCGTGGCGCGTCAGCGGCACCCTCGACTTTACGCTGATCAAACGCGTGATGTCCGACGACTCCGGCCGCTTCAAGGTCAACCCCAAGAATTTCGACGGCGACTATGTCATCACCATGGGCGATCCCACCGATACCCCCAACGCCGGGCGCAGCAGCCGAATGGTGATCGACGGCGATCTGGTGCTCGATGCCGACAACCGCGATACCGAGCTGAACGGCGTCTACATCAAGGGGCAGTGGTTCGTTGGCGGTCATATCCGCGTCAGCGGCTTTAACGGCACCGGCATCAATATGGATTCGGTCTGGGACTCCACCTTCGAGCGGGTAAGCGTTGAGCGCTGCGGCAATATCAAAAAGTGGGCGCTGGAGCTTGGCTCCTCCGGCGATACCTTCAACGCCACCCACATCTCCTCCATCCAGTGTGAGCAGGCTTACCATCGCGGCATTTTCATCAACAACAACGTCCGCAATGTCTATGACAACATCCACGCCGAGCGGTTGATCGTGCTGACGGAGGATGACGGCACTACCGGACTGGCCTCCGGGCTGAAATACACCAACCACAACATCATCATCGGCAACAGCACCATCAATCAGGTGTTTATGGACTCGGATCTGAAGGACTCCACCACCGGCCAAAGCCCCGGCGTGACTACTACCCTGTCAGTGAATATCGGCACTGACCGGGCGGAGATCAGGAACGTCAACGCTGCTGGCGCCATTTGCAGCACCAGCTATGGCTCCAAGTCAGTGTTCTCCAGTTGCCGCTTCAATGCCTGGACCATCTCCGCGCCCGCCGCCAACATCACACTGGTTGAGCCAGAAATTACCAACAAACTGATGCTGGAAAACAACATCACCGTCATTAACCCGACGGCCGGGCAGATTGATTTCCGCTACAACGCGCAACACGTGAAGATCATCAAAGGTGAGATCAAGGATCTCAGCCTCACCAGTAACATACTGGGCAGCCTGACCTTCTATGACACCAAATTCACCGGCACCATCAGCGGCACCCGCAGCCCAGGGGCGGGCTACACGCCAGTGACCTTCAACAACTGCAACGTCACCGGCACCTTTGCCGGTGCCTATCAGGCACAGGCGATCTTCAACGGCGGTTACATCGCCAAGGCGGTGCTCGCCTCCGCGGCCTCCGTGCAGTTCTATAACGTCACCTTTGACAGCTTCAGTTGCTCCGGCAACATCAGCTTCACTACCCGCGGCTGTACCGCCAAGACCGCGAGCGGCTGGAAAACGCCCAACCACACCTATCCGGTCTATCCGGCCGGGACTATGACGGAGCGGCTGGGCAAGCCGGCGGCGAAGGATGGCATTATCTATATCAATGCCGATGGCACCCCCACCGGCTGGAAAGTGCTGGCGGCCATGCCCGCCTGACGCCCCTACCCGGCGCCTTTCTGGCGCCGGTCTTTTTTCCCGCAAAGTGTGAGCCACCTCACCCCGCGCCGGGCCGCTGCTTTACAGCCAGCCGCCGCCGCGTCAGTGTACCCTCAATTGTGAGCGCATAACATTTTAGCGGAGATCCTATGCAACCTGAACCTGCTGCCCTGTCGCTGGCCGACCTGCTGGCCCAGCGCCCCTGGGAGATGCCCCATCTGACCCACCTCCACCGGCTGGCGGCCCATCCGCCGTTTGCCAGCTGGCGTGACCCGCAAGCCGCCCGTGATGAGGCCCCCTCCCCCAGCCACCTTGGCCTGAATGGCGAGTGGGCATTCAGCTACTTCCCGCGGCCGGAGGCGGTGCCAGCCAGCTGGCTGGAGGCGGATCTGCCAGAGGCCGCCACGCTGGCGGTGCCCGCCAACTGGCAGCTGGCGGGCTACGATGCGCCCATCTACACCAACGTGCAGTACCCGATTCCGGTCAACCCGCCCTTTGTGCCAGCCGAGAACCCCACCGGCTGCTACTCCCGCCATCTGCGCGTGCCGGAGGCGTGGCTGGCAGAGGGGCAGACGCGCATCATCTTTGATGGCGTCAATGCCGCCTTTGCCCTCTGGTGCAACGGGCAGTTCGCCGGTTTCTCCCAAGACAGCCGCCTGCCAGCCGAGTTTGACCTGACGCCGTTCCTCCATGCTGGTGAGAACCGGCTGGCGGTGATGGTGCTGCGCTGGTGCGCCGGCAGCTATCTTGAGGATCAGGATATGTGGCGCATGAGCGGCATTTACCGTGACGTCAGCCTGCTGCATAAACCGGCGGTACACCTGACGGACGTGCGGCTCACCACGCCGCTGGCGGCGGATCTGCGCCACGGCGAGCTGGTGGCCGAGGTGCACGCCAACCTGACGCCGGATCAGCAACAGGCCTACCGGGTGGAGGTGACACTGTGGGACGGCGACGAGCAGGTGGCGACGCAGGCGCTGCCGTTTGGCAGTGAGACAGTGGATGAGCGCGGTGCCTACCACGACCGCGTGACGCTGCGGCTGCCGGTGGCCGCCCCGCGCCTGTGGAGCGCGGAGCAGCCGGCGCTCTACCGCGCGGTGGTGGCGCTCTATCAGCTCTCTGGCGAGCTGGTGGAGGCGGAGGCGTATGACGTCGGGTTCCGCCGGGTTGCGATTGAGCATGGCCTGCTGACGCTCAACGGCCAGCCACTGCTGATCCGGGGCACCAACCGCCACGAACACCACCCGGAGCATGGGCAGGTGATGGATGAGGCCACCATGTTGCAGGACATCCGGCTGATGAAGCAGCACAACTTCAACGCAGTGCGCTGTTCGCACTACCCCAACGTGCCGCTTTGGTATCGCCTGTGCGATCGCCACGGGCTGTATGTGGTGGATGAGGCGAACATTGAGACCCACGGTATGCAGCCGATGAACCGGCTATCAGACGACCCGCGCTGGTTCCCGGCCTTCAGCGATCGCGTTACCCGCATGGTGCAGCGCGACCGCAACCACGCCTGCATTATCATCTGGTCACTGGGCAATGAGTCGGGCCACGGCAGCACCCACGATGCCCTCTACCGCTGGATAAAATCGGCTGACCCGACCCGCCCGGTGCAGTATGAGGGCGGCGGCGCCAACAGTGCCGCCACGGACATTGTCTGCCCGATGTATGCCCGCGTGGATGAAGACCAGCCCTTCCCGGCCGTACCCAAATGGTCGCTGGCGAAGTGGATCGCCCTGCCCGGCGAGCAGCGCCCGCTGATCCTCTGCGAGTACGCCCACGCGATGGGCAACAGCTTTGGCGGCTTTGACCGCTACTGGCGCGCCTTCCGCCAGCACCCGCGACTTCAGGGCGGTTTTGTCTGGGACTGGGCGGATCAGTCCCTGACGCGGCTGGACGAGGCGGGCAACCCGTGGCAAGCCTACGGCGGCGATTTTGGCGATACGCCGAACGATCGCCAGTTCTGCATGAACGGGCTGGTGTTCGCCGACCGCACGCCGCATCCGGCGCTGCTGGAGGCGCAGCGCGCCCAGCAATTCTTCCAGTTCCGGCTGCTCGGCCACGATCCGCTGACGCTGGAGGTGAGCAGTGAGTTCCTGTTCCGCCATAGCGATAACGAGACTCTGCGCTGGCGGATTGAGCATGACGGCGAGCTGCTGGAGAGCGGCGAGCTGGCGCTGGATCTGCCGCCGCGCGCCACCCGCACCCTGACGCTGCCAGCCACCCTGCCGCGCGCGCCGCTGGGTGGCGAGTGCTGGCTGCTGGTGGAGGTGATGCAGCCAGCGGCGACCGGCTGGTCAGACGCCGGCCACCGCAGCGCGTGGGATCAGTGGCAACTGCCGCAGACGCTGGCCCTACCAACGACGCCGCCGCCCGGCGAGGCCCCGCGCCTGCACAGCAGCGACGCGGCCTATGAGGTGACGCACGGCGACCAGCGCTGGCACTTCTGCCGCACCACCGGCACGCTGACGCAGTGGCAGTCACAGGGCGCGCCGGGGCTGCTCTCCCCCTTCGAAGACCAGTTCACGCGCGCGCCGCTGGACAATGACATCGGCGTCAGCGAGGTCACGCGCATCGATCCCAACGCTTGGGTAGAGCGCTGGAAGCAGGCTGGCTACTACCGGCTGGCGCCGCGGCTGCTGGCCTTGACGGCAGCGCAGTTGCCGGACGGCGTGCTGCTGACCAGCGACCACGCCTACGAGGCCGATGGCCGGGCGCTGCTGCGCAGCCGCAAGCTGTGGCGCATCGACGATCAGGGCACTTTGCATGTCAGTGTGGAGGTCGAGGTGGGCGCGGGCCTGCCGCCGCCAGCGCGCATCGGCCTGCGTACCCAGCTGGCGACGGAGCAGGATCAGGCCAGCTGGCTGGGACTGGGGCCGCATGAGAACTACCCGGATCGCCAATTGGCGGCGCGCCCTGGCCGCTGGACACTGCCATTGGCGGCGCTCAGCACCCCCTACGTCTTCCCGACCGAGAATGGCTTGCGCTGCGACACCCGCCAACTTACCTATGGCGACTGGTGCATTGAGGGCCACTTCCACTTTGGCCTGAGCCGCCACAGCCGGGAGCAACTCACCGAGGCCAGCCACCGCCACCTGCTGCGTGAGGAGCCGGGAGCCTGGCTGAACCTCGATGGCCACCACATGGGCGTCGGCGGGGATGACTCCTGGAGCCCCAGCGTCCATCAGGATTTCCTGCTCAGCGCGCCGCGTTACCACTACCAACTGCGATTCACCCGCGGCTAACCCCCACGGCGGCGCGCAATGCGCCGCCACTTTGCCAAAAATATCAACAGCATGGACAAAATAGCGGCAAACGAAACACTTTTGCTGACAACCCTTTGACAGCACCACGGCAGGCCGTTATTATGCGCCCCGTTCACACGATTCCTCTGTAGTTCAGTCGGTAGAACGGCGGACTGTTAATCCGTATGTCACTGGTTCGAGTCCAGTCAGAGGAGCCACATTTTAGTTTCAAGCCCTTTGTGAATCCATTATCCAAGTCGGATTTAACAAAGTAGCGTGAGACACTCCCCCAATGCGCACCCGTTTTTCCTGCCGCATCACGATGTCTGGTTATCCCCGCTAAAATCACTGTCACACGCTGCGACAACATTAGCTTTTATACAGCCAGCGCGCTAACGTTCCTGAACCAACGGCCAGCAGAAACTCAATCCCAACGATAGTACCGTAGCTGCTTTATGGCTGATTTGAAGGCTATTAATAAATAGCGCCCAAAGACAGGCATCAATTGGCATATTATTTCATAGGTATATAAATCGGGGTACGAGCTGTGCAGCTTGCACAGCCCAAGTCTTTATCTTCATGGGTACAAAATAATATTGCCGTAGCAAATATCTGTTCAGTACTGTTTGGATAGGTTTCTTTCGGCTATTTGGGCTTTGACAGCAGTACGGTTAATTTCTCCATCACCAAAACATGGCCTGGGCAGAATGATATCGCGGCATTGCCATCCATCCGAGGGATAACCTCTATCCCGGTAAAATCAGGTATCGCAAGTTTGGCTCCGCATTCAATAAGTTCCATGCCACCAATCCCAACACAATACGCCCCCGCTGCAACCGCAGATGTCACACCACTTTTGGAATCTTCGAAGACAATGGTTTTCTCCGCTGGAATGGCAAGGCGTTCGGCTGCCAGCAAATAAGGGTCAGGAAATGGTTTTCCCTTGGAGACATCATCGCGTTCAACAATCACTGAAATACAGTGTTGCACTTGAAGCATGGCTGCGACGCGATCGATTTTTTCCCTCCAACCACTGGTTACAATGCCAACGCTAATCCCTGCATCATCCAAGGAAGAGATGAGTTGTGCCACACCGGGTATAGGATCGTAGATCGCTGTATTTTCCACATGAATAATATGCGCCTGCACCCTTTTCTGATCGTCCAGTGACAAATCATTGAACAACGTCTGAATAGTATGCGGCCCTGGTTGCCCATGAATATGTTTGACCATCTCCTCTTCCGATATTTTTTTGCCGTACATGCCAGCCGCTTCATGCCACGCTTTCTCTATCACAGCGTTTGAATCGATCAGCACTCCATCCATGTCAAACAATACAGCGGCAAATCTCGTATTGGCATCACACATTTTCGCTCTCCTTATTAATATCGCTCATTCCCATGAGGTGGGATGCAATAACAATTTGACCTAATGAGATACCCCCGTCATTCGGCATATCTCTATTCCCTTATTTCAAAGCCCATCAATAAAAAGGAGTTCTGTGCAAGGATGGGTGAAATATCTCTCCCTTTACTCCCCGCCCTTGTTATCATGGGCCTCCTGTAGGTGCATGTATAATTCCATTTTCTCAGGATTCGATAAATGAAAGGAATAGATATCAAATTGCTACGTGCTTTTGTTACGTTAGCGCAAGAGGGAAGTTATAAAAATGCTGCGGAAGTGCTTTTCCTTACCCAACCTGCCCTATCAAAACAAATACAGACGTTAGAAAAATTGACTGGCAGGCATCTCTTTTTGCGTGGCCGTCATGGTGCAACCCTGACTGTTTTTGGCGCGCAGCTTTTTTCCAAGGCAAATGCACTGTTGCAGTCTCATGCTGATTTTCTGAATTATGCGAAAGAAATAAATAGAAAAAGCCATGAGAAGTTGTTTATTGGCTTTGGCATATCCTCATTCCATAATGTTCCTCTATGGATAAATCAGTTTCATCACAATTTTCCTGAGTGCGATGTCGTTATTAATCAACTTCCCTCCAGCGTTCAGATGAAGATGTTGCAGGAAGGGAGCCTACATGCCGGATTTGTTCGGATGCCGGTCACCCACGGCCTCTCATGCCAGGTGATTTATGAGGAGACACTCACCCTTGCGGTACCACCAGACAGTCATATCGAGAATCTGACCATCCAAAGGGCGTTGTCCTCCTATCCATTACTTCAGATAGCGCCATCTGCCAGTCCCTGCCTGGCCGAGCAAACCGCTCTGTTCTTACAAAATAACCACCTGAGTGCTGATCCTGTTCCAGTCACCGATGATATTACGACGCTTTTGGCACTGGTCGCGGGTGGAAACGGCGTTGCTTTTTTGCCAGAGAGTGTCCGGCACTTTTTGCCGGAGGGTGTAAAACTCATTATTCCTCCAGAAAAACAGCTCCGCTGGAGTATTGCCGTGGCATGGAATTCCAAGATAACCAGCCATTGGCGGGACAATTTTCTACAACTTGTTTTGGCAGGCCAGTGAGAAAGCAACGGTGGAGGTTAATTGTGATAAGGGGCAGCCAAGCGTCGCCCTTCTCAATGACGCACTGTTATGCACTCCCCGCTGAAGACGCAGGCACACCACAGCTCCAGTGGAATAGCGCCCATTTATCGGGCAGGTCAAGCTTGACCAGCGCCCGCTCCAGATAGGTGCGGATGGTGCAGCTGCGAACCTGGAGCCGTTGCGCCAGCTGTTCAATGCTGATTCCCTCCAGTATCCCGCAGCACACCTCTACTTCACGCTGGGAGAGCGAGATGCCGCACTGTGCCAGCCGTGCGCCAAAGCGGCTGGAGAGGGTTTGCAGGTTGCCCGTCAGCGCCATGATCTGCGCATGTTTGCTCAGTAGCGTCAGGATCATCGGCCCCTGTTCACGCAGTTGCGCCAGCTGCTGTGGGCTGAATCCTTGCTGCCCCTGCCGGGTGAAGAGCGACCAGGTATACACCGCGTGGGCATCGCCGCCAAGCAGCATACACTCCATGCCCAGCCGGCAGCGCTTTACCAGCGCCCAATAGGCGCTGTCTGCGTCATGCTCCCGGGCGCCCTGGATAACCTGCTGAACGGACTCCCCTTCCGCCAAATGCGGCAGGATGTCGTGCCGCCACTCTCCTTCATGGGCGTAGAGCGCCAGCGCCTGATGGATGGTCTGCGGCTCAATGCTGCTGACCGAAAAAAGCACGTCGACCGGCACGCTCTGGTGGGGCGAAGGGAAGCGCAGCGACGCCCGGTGGAAGCGCAGTGCGATGGTGTGGTAGATGGCCGGCAACCTCAGTAGGTCAGCCACCCACTGCTGCAAGTGACAGGGAAAGGCTGGCGTACCGAGGTCGGCCAACAGACGCTGGAAATGGCGATAGGACTGCATAGTCTTCACCTGCCGTGGCTGTCACTCCTCTGGTGGGGGGCTGGCCGGGTATAGACGCAACGCCCTTTGAACCAGGTCTGCACCACGCCCACCGCGCCAATCTCCGCAGGGGCGAGAGGCAGCAGATCCCGGTCAAGAATCACCAGGTCAGCATATTTCCCGACGCTCAGCGAACCTGTGAACTCCTCCATAAAATTCGCCACCGCTTGGTTGAGGGTGCAGGCCAGCAGCATCGGCTCTACGCCCGCCCGCTCTTCGGGCCACGGCGCGTGGTGGTGCACCGGGTTGTCATAGTCGAAGACCCACGGGTGATAGTTATCCGCGGGCTGACGGGTGACGGCGGTCTCGATGCCGATAAGCGGATTCGGCCAGGGGGTCACCGGGTAGTCGCTGGCATTGGTTACCCGCACGCCAGCATCAAAGAACGACTTCACCGGGTAGAGGTAGTGCTCCGCGATCTCCGCGCCCACCCACGGCGCAATCATCAGCCAGGTCTCATCCCGCTCGGCCCAAAAGGTATTGAGCATCACCGTCACATCGAGCTGCCGGAAACGGGGCATATCCTCCGGTGCGCAGGCGGTGGCATGGGCGATGCAGTGCCGCGCATCACGCGCGCCGTTCTGCGACCGGGCGAACGCCAGGGCATCCAGCGTCTGCCGCACCGCCCCATCGCCGATGCAGTGGACATGGATCTGCATCTGCGCCTTATCCAGCGCGGCAAACAGCGCCTTCATCCGCCCGGCCTCCCAGTTCTGCTCGCCGTAGTACTCTGCGCCCTTCTCCGCGGCGGCGGCATAGGGGTGCAGCATCCGTGCGGTTTTGGTCTCGAAGATCCCGTCGCAAAAAAACTTGATGGCCGAGACGCGGAAATGCGGGTCGTGCGTGGCATCCAGCGGCGGGTTATCCTGCTGGCAGCGGGCGAGCAGTGCCGCACACTGCTCCACCCCCTGCGCCGGATCGGCCAGATAGGCCCCGCGCAAGTGCATCGCCAGCTTGCCTTCGCTGTCCAGCTCGCGCAGGGCCTGCACCGCATTGCGGCCGTGGATGTCCAGCCAGGGATCGCAGGCGGCCACCAGCCCCAGCGTGTGGGCGGTCTGCTGGAATGCCACTATCGCCGCCTTGTACTCCTCCACCGGCCAATCGGGCAGCCGATCCAGCACCAGCGCCTGTGCCGTCTCGCGCAGGCAGCCGCTGGGGGAGCCATCGGCATCACGTTCAATCCGGCCGTTGTGGGGATCGGGCGTCTCGGCGGTGATCCCGGCCAGCGCCAGTGCGGCGGAGTTGACCCACAGCGAATGGTAGGTGTCAGCGGCGATGGCAATCGGCATCTCGCTGGAGAGCGCGTCCAGCCACTCTTTGCGTGGCCCGGTGTCGGGGAACAGCGCCTCCAGAAAGCCGCCGCCGCGCAAAAAGGGAGCGTCCGGGCGGCTCACCAGCTTCTGTTGGATGGCAGCAAGGCACGCCTCGGCGCTCTGCAACCCTTTCAGGTTGATGCCGCAATGCTCATCGGCAGCCAGCGTATAGTGGCAGTGGCCATCGTGAAAGCCGGGGATCATCATGCGGCCCGCGAGGTCAACCACGCGGGTGTGGTCACCGACCCAGCGCATCACCTCTTCGTCACTGCCGACGCACACAATCCTCTCCCCCACCACCGCCAGCGCGGTGGCAGCAACACGGTCATCCGCCGTCCAGAGGCGGCCACGTACAAACACGGTATCAGCTTTCATGGGTTGCTCCTTGTGGGCGGTCAGGGGTCACGGCAGGCTTCTCACAGCGGCGGATAAAGAACTCACCCACGCCCAGCGTCAGCATGACGCCAATCGCGATAAACCCGGCGTTGGCGACCTTGAACGGCTGGCCGGGCACCCAGATCAGAAACAGCGCGGTGAGCAGCAGGATCGCCTGTGCCAGACGCATCAGCGCCACCACCAGCCAGGCTGGGCCGGGGAACCGGTAGGGGCGCGGGGTGGGGTCATTTTTGCGTAGCGTCAGGAAGGCCTGAAAATTCACGAAGTAAGGGATCAGCAGCAGAATGGTGGTGGAGGAGAAGATCGACCAGAACATCTCCTGGGCGCTGCCGGAGAGCGCGCTGCTGGCGATAGTCATTACCGTGGTGATGATGCCGCCGACAATCAGCGCCCCCGCCGGGCTGTCGTGGCGTGGGTGGGATCGCCCCAGCAGCGCGGGCAGCGCATGGGACTGGGCGGTGGCCTGCGCGATCCGGCTGGTTGCCAGCATCCACATCAGCGCCTGCGCCCCCATCGCCGCGAGATAGAGCACGCCGATGAGGCAGATGATCACCGTGGCCAGCGTGCCGTCGCCCAGCCCCAGCCGGAAGCAGTCGATGATGCCGCCAATGATGTCCACCTCACCGGCGGGGATCACCAGCAGCACGCCGGTCACCGCAATCACGTTCAGGCCAATCACCAGAATGACATTGCTGAGCGAGGCGATCGGCACGTCCTTGCGGGGATTTTTCATGGCCGCTGCCGCCGCTGACATGGTCTCAAAGCCGAGGAAGTTGTAGATCAGGGCCGGGATGAAGACCATCGCCTGACCGTAGGCGGGCTTCATCGCCTGCCATGAGAAGGTGTTTTTCGGCGCGTGCCCCTGCATCAGATAGACCATGCCGGAGACCATCAGCCCAATCGCCATGATGATCTTCACCAGCGCGGCAAAGTTGATGATGCCGGTGGAGTTTTTCATTGGGCGCAGGGCAAACCAGGTGATGACCCAGACCACCAGTATGCTGGCGAGGGCCTTCTCCGCCAACCCCATCTCAATGCCCACCAACTGGCAGAAGACATTGACGATGATGGTCATGGCGGACGAAATCCACATCGCGTTGCCGCACCAATACATCCAGGCGATACGCGCGCCCCAGCGCTGCCCGTAAGCGCGGGTGATCCAGGCGTACAGCCCGCCATTTTCTGGCCAGGCCGCGCCCTGCTCCGCCACCATCAAACAGCCGGGGAAGAAAAACACTGCGCCAATGATGATCATCCAGCCGATCGCGGACACGCCCATCGCCGCCACCGGGGCAATGGTATCGATGAAAAAGATGGCGCACACCAGACCGAGGATAATGTCCCGCCGTCTGAGCACAAATTGCGGCTCCGCGCTTTGCTGGCACGGAGTGTTTTTTACTTTACGTAATTTACCCACCATCAACGCCTCCCAAAACCTAAGATATGTTGCTGGCGACTAGGTTAGGGCGGCGGAAAAGTCCTGTATGTCCGAGTTATTGGGACAAAGGCGCGGTTCAGGGCGGCCAAATCGCGCTGGGTTGATTTAACGCAATGTTCTGTTCGCGCCCATAAAAAAGCCCGCACCAACGGGCGCGGGCGGTGTGGCCATTGGCGGGCGATCAATATTTGATGTCGCGCGCCTCCTGGCGTCCATCCTGTTTCTGCTCGCGTTTATCTTCGCGGCAGTCGTGGTTGCTTTGGTCATCATCCAGCACACAGCGGCGTTTGTCCTGCCGCGCATCCTGGCGGGTATCCTGCCGCGTGTCGCGGGCCTCGCGGCGCTGCTCCGCCTGCTCGGTGGCGTGCGCGGGCGCCAGGGCGCCCATCAGCATCAGCGCGCTGGTCAGCAGCGTGCCGGCAATCTTTATGTTCATCACTCTCTCCTCCATTATGCTCGCCAGCGTCGCCGGCAAATCTGTTTACGCGGCGTTGATCATAGGGTGCCGCCCGGCAAGATTCAGCGGGGAGAAGCGTAACAACCGTTGCCGGCGGTATAAAAAGGTTAAAGAGTGCAAGCAGCCATTTCGTCCTATTTATCAGATGGATAACTAAAATCCCACCATAGAAAAACCAAATAATGCCCAGCTTCCTCCCGCCGAGAATTGTCTGATTTTTCACCGCATTCGGGCAGGGCCGCCTTTCACCCGGCAAAGGGCGGCGCTTGCCACTACAGTTAAAGGGTCTTCTCCACTATAAGGATAAAACGATGAAAGCCCTGACTTATCACGGCCCCTATCAGGTCAGCGTCGATAATGTTGCCGACCCGGGGATTGTTAACCAGGATGACATTATCCTGCGAGTGACGGCCACCGCCATCTGTGGCTCTGACCTGCACCTCTATCGCGGCAAGATCCCCCAGACGGAGCACGGCGACATCTTCGGCCATGAGTTTATGGGCGAAGTGGTGGAGGCTGGTCGCGAGGTGACCGCCGTCCAGAAGGGTGACCGGGTGGTGATCCCGTTTGTGATCGCCTGCGGTGACTGCTTCTTCTGCCGGATGCAGCAGTTTGCCGCCTGTGAAACCACCAACACCGGCCGTGGTGCCATCATCAACAAGAAGCAGATCCCACCGCCGGCGGCGCTGTTTGGCTTTAGCCACCTCTATGGCGGCATCCCCGGCGGGCAGGCGGAGTACGTGCGGGTGCCGAAGGCCAACACCGGCCCGTTCAAGGTGCCGGATGTGCTGTCAGATGACAAAGTGCTGTTTTTGAGCGACATCCTGCCGACCGCCTGGCAGGCGGTGAAGAATGGGCAGGTTGGCAAAGGCTCGCGGGTGGCGATTTTCGGGGCTGGCCCGGTGGGCCTGCTGAGCGCCGCCTGCGCCCGGATGCTGGGTGCCGAGCAGATCTTCATGGTGGATCACCACCCCTACCGGCTGGCATTCGCCCAGCAGCGTTACGGCGTCATTCCCATCAACTTTGATGAGATTGATGACCCGGCGGAGACCATCATTGAGCAGACGCCGGGCAACCGTGGCGTGGATGCGGTGATCGACGCGGTTGGCTTTGAGGCCAAGGGCAGCATGACCGAAACCATCCTCGCCAACCTCAAGCTGGAGGGGAGTAGCGGCAAGGCGCTGCGCCAGTGCATCGCAGCGGTACGGCGCGGCGGCATCGTTAGCGTGCCGGGCGTCTACGCGGGCTTTATCCACGGCTTCCTGTTCGGTGACGCCTTCGACAAGGGACTGACCTTCAAGATGGGCCAGACCCACGTTCAGGCCTATCTGCCGGAGCTGTTGCCGCTGATTGAGCAGGGGCTGATCTCGCCCGAGGAGATCATCACCCACCGGCTGTCACTGTCAGACGCCGCCCGTGGTTACGAAATTTTTGAGAAAAAAGAGGAGGAGTGCCGCAAGGTGATTCTGGTGCCCGAGACGCTGGTGCCGCCAGAGCCGCTGGTGGTGCCGGAAGCCACTGCCCAAGGCATTGAGAACGGCCAGCCGCTGGTGGCCCCGGTCGTCCCGGTGGTGCCAAAAGCCACGCCGTAGCGCCTTCCCGCGCGGGCCATCCTGCCCGCGCGCTTTCCGATTTTCTCAACCCGAGTTTTCGCAAAAAACGTGATCTGATCCCATACTTTTCTGAAACCCAATGAAAAAGGAGGAACCATGAAAGCGCTCGTTTGGCATGCCGTCGGGGATATCCGTCTGGATGAGGTCGCTGACCCGCAACTGGAACAACCCACGGACGCCGTTATCCGCCTCACCTCCTCCGCCATCTGCGGCACTGACCTGCACTTTGTGCGCGGCACGTTCAGCGGCATGAAGGCTGGCACCATCCTTGGCCATGAGGGCGTCGGCATCGTCGAGCAGCTCGGCAAGGAGGTGCGCAACCTGGAGATTGGCGACCGGGTAGTGGTCTGCTCCACCGTCTCCTGCGGCGTCTGCCCGCCGTGCCGCGCTGGCAACACCGCGCAGTGCGACAACGCCAACCCCAATGGCCCGGAGGCTGGCACCTGCTTCTTCGGCGGCCCAGAGGCCACCGGCCCGGTGAACGGCTTGCAGGCCGAGAAGGCGCGCATCCCCCACGCCGCCAATACGCTGGTCAAGGTGCCGGATGAGGTGACGGACGATCAGGCCATTCTGGTCAGTGACATCTTCCCCACCGGCTGGTTTGGTGCCGAGCTGGCTGGCATCTCGCGCGGCGACACCGTGACGGTGTTCGGCTGCGGCCCGGTCGGCCAGTTCGCCATTGCCAGCGCGCTACTGATGGGTGCCGGCCGGGTGATTGCGGTTGATGGCCATGAGGATCGGCTGGCGATGGCGCGCCGTCAGGGGGCGTTTACCGTCAACTTTGAGCAGGAAGACCCGGTCGAGGTGATCAAGTCCCTGACCGGCGGCATTGGCGCGGATTGCGCGATCGATGCGGTGGGCGTTGATAGCCAGCACGCCCACCACGGCCCGGCGGCCGAGGAGGCTGCGGAGAAGGCGACCAAGTTCCAGCAGGAAGTGCAGCAGGTCGCGCCGGAGAACGCCGGTCACCAGCATGTCCACAATGGCAACTGGATCCCCGGTGACGCGCCGACGCAGGCGCTGGAGTGGGCCATCGCCACGCTGGCGAAGGCTGGCCGCCTGAGCATCATTGGCGTCTACCCACCAACGGCGGAGACCTTCCCGATTGGCAAGGCGATGAACAAGAACCTGACGATGCGGATGGGCAACTGCAATCACCACGCCATCATCCCGCACCTGCTGGAGCTGGTGCGCACCGGCGTGATTGACCCGGTGAAGGTGCTGACCCAGGTGGAGCCGCTGAGTGACGTGGTCGCTGCCTATGAGGCGTTCGACAAACGCGAGCCGGGCTGGATCAAGACCGAGCTGCAACCGGCGCAGTAAGCCGCCGACGAAAAGCCCGCCTAAGTGCTGATACCGCTCGGCTGAACGATCCGGCGGGTATGAAAAAAGCCCCATCAGGAAACTGATGGGGCTTTTTTATGCCGTAAAAACCGCTGGCGCTGAAGCGGAATATACCAGGCTATTATTTCCCAATAAGCCGCCCGTTTTCAGCTTTGTTAAATAGATATTTAATGAATGATTAAACCATAAAATATTAGTTGCAGTGATCAATTTGGGATTAATAAAAGATTAAGCAAATTTTAATTAAAATCCCCTTCCGTCTAACTTACTGTTTTTTATTTATGTCATCCTTGGCCCCTGATGTGCTGTGGATTTATTTTCGCGACGCCGGGACATTTACCCTCAATTGATATAATTTCTCTCCAAATTTTCTAGTGACTCCCAGTAATAACAACACCGTAACTTTTGCTTTTACGTTCTTTCGAAATGGAATTACCCACTGGCTTTCTCAAGCCAGGGGAATGACTCGTCAAAATAATCTTGAAGGTGAATCATGCAACGTAAAAAACTTCTCTCACTCTGTATTGCCCTGGCACTCAGCAATAATAGTTTTGCCGCTAATGCCGTCGAAGATAAAAAACCCCTGAAATGCCCGACCAATATCAACCAACTTACCCAAGAACAACGCGACGCCCTGCCCGACGCCTGTTTGATCCCGACCGCGCTCTCGCAGGAAGAGTGGACATGGGTAGCCGGCGGTGCGGTGGCCGCCGCGCTGGCGGTGGGCTTCATCGTGGCCGATGACGACAGCGGCAACCCTGCTACCGCCTCCAGCGGGGATAATGGCGGCGGCGACGATAATGGTGATAACGGCAGCGGGGATAATGGCGGCAACAATAACGGTGACGACGGCGGCGATGATAATGGTGATAACGGCGACGACGGCAGCGATGATGATGGCGATGACGTCAGCAAAACCATCGATATTAACCAAGACAGCATCGGCATTGGCGAAGGCAATATCGGCACACAACTGGCTGTAGATGGCTACACCATCAACAGCAACGCCATCACCGGCGGGCAGGCTGGCGGCACCGGCCTGAGCATCAGCGGCGACGATAACATCCTCAATACCCTCGGCCCAATTGTGGTGGATGGCACCGGCTCCACCGGCGTAGAGGTAACAGGCAATGGCAATACGTTAAATACCGACGGTGACGCCACGCTCAGCAACGGCGGTACCGGCATTGCGGTCACCGGCGACAGCAACACCCTGAACCAGCGCGGCGACATGGTGGTGGGTGACTTTGCCACCGGCATCAGCGTCAGCGGGCAGGGCAACACCGTCAACCTGAGCGCTGATAATATCGACGTGATCGGCCAACAGGCCACCGGCGTGCAGGTGGCGGGCGAGTCCAACCAAATTACCCTGACCGGCGATATGCTGGTGGATAAAGATCAGTCCTCACCGCTGGCGGCCGATAACTTTTATGATGCCACCACTGGCATCGCCGTCACTGGCAGCAACAATACGGTGGTGCTGGACGGCCACCTGCAAGTGGTGGTGGATACGGAACTGGCCTCCAAACAACGTAACGAAGAGAATGGATCGCAAGAGACACTCTCTGGCGTGACTATCAGCGGCGACGGTAACCGCGTGGAGTTACAGCAGGGCCTCCAGCTCACCGGGGAGGTGGACCAGATTGCGGATATAGAGGCAGGCAATGCGATTGCCGAACAACACATGGGTCATGGGCCAGCCGCGGCCATCACCATCGACGGCGCCTCTACCCTCTCGTTGCAGGGAGAGACCACCATCGAGGGTGATTTCCCGATCGGTGTCAACGCGTTTGCGCTCTCCAATGGCGGCCAATTGGAGATTGTTGAAGGCGCAACCTTAGATACCACCGGTATCGTCCGTTTCAATAACTACAATAATTACCGCGACCCAAACAACTTTGCACAGAATGCCAGTCTGATCGTCCTGGACTCCGGGGCATCCCTGATGAATGAGGGTACCATCCAGATAGCGGATATGACGCTGGCACAGGGTGGGGGCGAAGGCGTTTTGGTGCAAAATCAGGGCAACATCGACATCCAGCGTACCAGCATGATAGCCGGCCAGTTTGTCTTTCCCCGTGGACTGTATGCCTATGATGGAGCATCTGCCGTTAATGAAGGCGTGATCACCGGCCACATTATGAACCAGGATAGCCTTTTCAATGCCAAAATCACCTACTCCATCAGTGACCCTGGTTGGTCGAATAACAACGTAGTGGGCATCCAGTTAATGACGGCTGTCAATGGCTCCTCGGCAACCAATACGGCCGACGGCACGCTGGAAATGTATGGCCGCGGTGTTGCAATGAATGCGATTGATAACAGCACCGCAGACAACTTTGGCACCATCACCACCGATGCGCTGTGGAAAGATGCGGCCGATACCACGCAAATGGTGGACAACATCCCGTCTGACTCCGCCAAAAACTTTGCCGTCGGCATGTATGCCGGCTCAAACGGTTACAATAAAAACTCCGCCACTGCCACCAACCATCAGGGTGGCGTGATCACGGTGTATAACGCCGGGGCCGGCATGGTGGCCTATGGCTACGCCAATCGGGTCATCAATCAGGGCACCATCAACCTGGAAACCAATGAAAACGCCGAGGCGGGCCAGCCGTTGGTGGGTATGGCGGTATACGACGGCGCTACGGCCGTCAACGACACCACCGGCGTGATCAACATCAATGCCGAAAACGGTCAGGCATTCTACAGCGACGGCAATGCCAGAAACCGCATCATCAACCGCGGGCAGATTAATGTCGGCGATGGTGTGCCGGACAGCGCCGACAACAGCAGTACGCTGGCACAGGATGAACTGCCTGATGGCACAGTGCTAAGCGGTATCACTACATTGGCAAAGGAGACGATAATCTACAGCGGCGCCACCGTCAGTAACACCGGCACCGTCGAGGGCAGCCAGCTGGATGTATCAGGCACCCTAAATAATGAGAGCGGCGCCACCATCACTGCGCCGTTGATGATTGAAGATCACGGCACCGTCAATAACAGCGGTATGATCGACAGTGTCCAGCCCTCGGTCACCGACGGGACGGTTATCAACAATGCCGGCGGCACCATCCAGAACGGGGCCGTGACCGACCGCAGTACCCTGACCAACCACGGCACCTGGAATGCCACCAATAACAAAGATTTCTGGTTGCGCAACCAGAGCGTGTTAAATAATGCCGTAGACGGCACCCTTACCTTCTCGAACCAGCGCAACCTGACGGTTGAGAGTGGCTCGGTATTCAAAAACAGCGGCACCGTAACCAGCACCGATACCAACACAGACCAGATAGTGTTGCGGCTCGGCAAGAATGGCGGCAGCAGTAACAGCATCATCAACAACGGCACTATCAACCAGACCGGCAGCAGTGTATTAGTGGGATCGGCATTTGATGATGCTAACGCGGCGACCTTCTGGAATCAGGGCAATGACCTGAACGGCTACAGCGGCGTCACCGGCGAGGTGAACTATAACGCCGCCAACGGCACCGCCGTGTATATGAAAAACAGCAACACCGTGGCAATCAACGACGGCGTGATGAACATCAGCGGCAGCAACACCGTCGCTATGAAGGGTAGCAGCAATGCCCAGCTTATAAATAACGGCACCATCAACCTCGGCACCGAAGGCACCAGCGACACTGGCATGGTGGCGATGCAACTGGATGCCAACGCCACCGCCGACGCGGTGCTGGAGAACAACGGCACCATCAATATTTACGCCGCCGATTCCTACGCTTTCAGCCAACTGGGCGACAACGGCCGCATCGTTAACAACGGCAGCGTCAATCTGGCGGGTACGGGCAGTGGGCTGGTGAAAGAGAGCGACGTGCAGATTGCCGGCGTCAATGGCAACACCGACGACAAGAGCGAGACGCACTACGCCAGCTACACCCTGCCGACTGACCCGACGGCCGCCAGTACCCTGAATCAGTACACCATCGGCACCAACGCTGATGGCACCGCCGGGACGCTGACCGCCAGCAATGTGGCGCTGGGCGACGTGTCGATTGATACCGGCTTTACGCAGGGCAGCGCCGCCACGACTCAGACCTTTGAGGATGTGTTTGTTGGCGATAACATCAGCGGTGAGCAGAACATCACTTCCACCAGCGTGGTATGGAGCGCCGAAGGCCAGAAGGACGATAGCGGCAACGTGGACGTCACCATGACCAAAAACGCCTACGCGGATGTGGTGAGTGACGACAGCGTCTCCAGTATCGCCGGAGCACTGGATGCGGCTTACACCAACAATGACCTGTTCACCAGCCTCAACCTGAAGAGCACCGCGGAGTTGAACAGTGCCTTGCGCCAAATCTCCGGCAGTCAGGCGAAAAGCGTGGCACGGGATGCGCGCGTGCTGGGTAACCGCTTCGAGATGCTGGCCGACACCGCACCGGTGATGGGCAACGGACTGGCCTTCAACGTGGTGGCGAAGGGTGACCAGCGCAGTGAACTCGGCAACGATACACGCTATGACATGATGGCGCTGCGTCAGCAGTTTGCATTGGGCAACAATCAGACGCTTTCGCTGGAGTACGGTATTGCACGGCTCGATGGTGACGGTGATGTCAGCACCGCCGGTGACAACGGCGTGACCGGTGGCTACAGCCAGTTCTTCGGCGTGCAGCACAGCCTGCCGCTGGCCGAGAGTGGGTTGAGCTGGAACAACGCCGTGCGCTATGACATTCACAACCTCGACAGCAACCGGCAGGTGCAGTACGGCGACGTCAATCGCGTGGCGGACAGCGACAACAACCAGCAATATCTGGAGTTCCGCAGCGAGATGGCGAAAAGCTACACCCCGCAAAAAGGGCTGACGCTGACGCCGTTCGCGGGCATGAAGCTGCGTTACACCTCCGAAGAGGGCTATAACGAGCGCGGTGCCGGTGACTTTAACCTGCGCATGTCAGGCGTGGAGGAAACCGCCGTGGATGCGGTAGCTGGCCTGAAACTGACCTACGCTGGAGAAAACGGCTGGGCGGCGACTGCCACGCTGGAGGGCGGCCCGAACCTGAGCTACCGCCAGGGTGAACGCACTGCGTCATTGCAGGGCGCAGCCGGTCAGCGCTTCCGCGTGGAGGATGGTCAGAAAGGCGGTGGCGTCAACGGGCTGGCGCAGGTCGGCGTGAAGTACCAGAGTAAACAGGCGGCGCTGAGCGCGGATGCCTACCACTGGCAGGAGGATGGTCTGCGCGACACCGGGCTGATGGTCAACTACCGCTATCACTTCTGATCCCTGTAAACCCCGCTCGGTTAAACCATCCGGCGGGTATAAAAAAAGCCCCATCAGTTTCCTGATGGGGCTTTTTTATCGGGCCGTTTAGCCCAGCACGCTGCGCACGTAGGCTTCAATCTCTTTGTCCTGACAGTGCTCAAAGAAGCACTGCTGGAAGCGTTCGCCAGAGACAGCGGTTTTCACCAGTTCTTGATCCAGCGCGCGCAGGGTGTCGATGCAGCCACCTTTCAGCATACTGGTTTTCACCTGATTGAGGATGCCCGCGTTGCGCACCTGCGGCTCTTTGCGCTCTGGCGGGTAGCCTGCGCCGCGCTCGCCGGTGAAGGCTTTCTCAAAGATGAAGCGCACGTTCAACTCTGCGCCCCAGCCAAAGCCCTTGGCATACGGCAGGGCCAGTGCGTTGCCATTGTTGATCTGGGCGAACAGGTAGGCGTCGGCCGGATCGATGCAGTAGCCGCACACTACGCCGGGGTGCAGGTTGAGCGAGAGCAGCGCGCCCTGCCCGGTGCCGCAGCCGCTCACCACAAAATCAACCGCCTTGGCGTTCAGCAGCAGGCTCGCCATAATGCCGAGATGGATGTAGGTCAGGTGGTGATCCTGCTCGTCGCTCATGCCGACGTTGAAGACCTGATGGTCGCGCTCGGTTGCCACCTCGGTCAGCTGTTTCAGCACCACGGCATTTTTCGCTGCCTGGCTGTTCTCCATCATCAATGCAATCTTCATCTCGCTCTCCTTGTGGGGCGGCAGGCCGCCTCCGGTTGTCGCGTGGCCCGGCGCACCGGGCCGCAGAAAGGGTTAACGTGCCAGCCAGCCGCCATCGACGGCCAGGGTGTAGCCATTAATATAGTCGGCCGCCGGCGAAGCGAGGAACACTACTGGCCCCATCACGTCGCCCGGCGTGCCCCAGCGGCCTGCCGGGATGCGCCCCAGAATCTCCTGGCTGCGGGACTCGTCGGCGCGCAGTTGCTGGGTGTTGTTGGTCGCCATGTAGCCCGGCGCGATGGCGTTGACGTTGACGCCATGCTTCGCCCACTCGTTGGCCAGCAGGCGAGTGACGCCCATGACCGCGCTCTTGGAGGCGGTGTAGGAGGGAACGCGGATGCCGCCCTGGAAAGAGAGCATCGAGGCGATGTTGATGATTTTGCCGCCGCTGCCCTGCGCGATGAACTGCTTCGCCACCGCCTGCGACATAAAGAACACCGATTTGATGTTCAGGTTCATCACGTCATCCCAATCCTTTTCGCTGAACTCCAGCGCATCCTCGCGGCGGATGATGCCCGCGTTGTTGACCAGAATGTCAATGCGGCCAAACTCCGCCACCGCGCGCGCTACCAGATCCGGCACAATCGCGGTGTTACGCAGGTCGCCGGTCAGGCTGAGGAAGCGACGGCCCAGCGCCGTGACCTGCTGCTCGGTCTCGGCAGGCTCAACGATATTGACGCCGATGATGTCACAGCCGGCCTGCGCCAGCCCCACCGCCATCCCCTGCCCCAGCCCGGTGTCACAGCCCGTCACCAGGGCGACCTTGTTCTGTAGTGAAAATGCCTCAAGAATCATCATAGTTCCCTCAATGTGCCGCCGCCCCCGTTGGGCTGCTTGGATGGCAAGGATCCTAACGCAAATAAAAACGGGCGACAAATAAAAATAAAACGTTGTTTCATAAATTTTGACGGCGGTCAGAAAAACCTGGACGCCTGCCGTCAGGCGTCGGTGGTTGGCTGCGCCGGGCGGGCCAGCGTCTGCTTGTCGAGCATCTTGCGGCAGATCGGGCTGTTGCCCCAGCACGCCTCATAGGGGTAGCCCACCAGCTCCTCCACCACGTTGCGCGTCAGTGGCGTGACATCAGCGATCCGGCCGCCAGCGCGGATGCGCGCCACCTCATCCAGCACAATCTGGTGGGTGGTGCGGTTGAGCGTCATCTGCTTGCTGAACACCATCGCCACCAGCGCCAGCGACACCACGCCGATGCAGAACACCAGCGCAATGGCGATCACCGCGCTCTCCGGCTGGGTGTGGGACTTGGATTGGAAGCCGTAGAAGCTGAGGATCGCGCCCATCACGAACACCACCACCGAGCGCATCAGCTTGCCGGAGAAGGTCATCGCCCCGGCGTAGATCCCCTCGCGGCGGCGGCCGGTGAAGATCTCATCCACGTCCGCCAGGAAGGTGTAGACCGTCCACGGGATGTAGTAGACGCCGCCGGTGCCGATGCCAAACACCACGGTAATGCTGAGCATCGCCACCGTGGCGTAGGTGGCTGGCAGTTGCAGGAAGTAGAGCAGCGTGTAGCAGCCGACGGCGAACACCACGATGCCCAGCGCCAAAATGTAGGGGTTGCTGAAGCCCTTGCGCACGCACAGCCCGATAAAGATGGCGGTGGAGAAGAGTTGCAGCAGCGAGTTCAGGCTGTTGAGGCCCGCGACCATCGCCGGGTCATACTGCAACACGAAGATGATGAAGTAGGTGAAGACCGAGGCGAACAGCCACTCGGCACCGAAGCCAAACAGGTACATGCCGAGGTGCTTGCGGAACACCCGCAGATGGAAGGTAGAGACCATATCGCGCCCGAGCGACAGCATGGTCTGCCCCAGCGTCTTTTTGTGCAGGTCGAGGGCGCGTAGCGGTGCTTGCTGGCGCTCCCAAGTACAGAAGTAGAGCAGGCCGATGGCGATGAACAGGATCGCGCCGTAGGTCAGGCCGGTGTAGAAGAAGGGCTTGGCCGACTCCTTGCCGTAGATCAGGATGAACTGGCCGGGAATGAAGGCCGCGAGGAAGTTGGCCATCTTGCCGAAGATGGCCTTGTAGCCGGTGAGTTTTGAGCGAATGGCGAAGTGGGTGGTCATTTCGGTGGCCAGCGTCTCATAGGGCACCATCACCGAGGTGTAGATCAGCTCAAAGATCACGTAGGTGCTGAGGTAGTACCAGAAGCCGAAGCCCTCGACCCATAGCAGCGGGTAGAACAGCATCAGCGGCGCGCCAATCAGCAGGAAGAAGCGGCGGCGGCCAAACAGCTTGCCGAGGCGGGTGTGGCCGAAGTTGTCGGTCAGGTAGCCCATCAGCGGGTTGCTGAGGGCGTCGATGATGCTGGCGACGGAGAAGATCGCCGACGCCTCCAGCAGCGTCAGGCCGCAGAAGGTGGTGTAGAAGTAGAGCAACCAGGCACCGGCGATGGCCAGTGCGCCGCTGCCCAGCAGGTTGCCACCGCCGTAGGCCATCAGGTGCCGGAAGAGAATCGGCCGCTCTGCGTCACCTGGGGCCATCTGTTGCTTTTCCATAATTGAACCGCCGTTTTAATTTAACATGAATGGCGTTCTTATAATCAGGAAGCAACAATTTTGATGTGAATGGACTCACAGTTAGCCGCGTAATTGTTCACTGTTTATCCATTTTTGTGAACTGGCCGGGCCAATTCATGTTTCTCTTAGGATGACAGGAGGTTAACCACGCGCTTTTGTGCTACGCCCGGTGCGGCGGCCCCACAGACGGGGCAATACCACTTCCCACCGATCCACCTTTACTGGGTACTTTTCCGGGTCGCTGCTGTCGCTGGCGTAGTACACACAGATGGCTGCCACCTCGCAATGCGCCACCTCCATATCCAATTCGAAAGCCCACGCCGTGCGGCCCACTACCCGGCCCTGCGCGTTCAATAGCAGATACCTCCCCTGGCTCGCCTCCAGCCGCAATGGGTCACCCGGCTTCAGGGCGCGCACATCGGCATGTACCGCATGGCTGGCGGGCTTGCGGCCAGTAAAGCCAATGTCCACCTCCTTCAACGTCAGGTAGTGGTAGTGGCGATCCAGCTCTGGCCGGTGGCTGGCCTGATAACGGCGGCACACCGTCTCCCCCGCTGCCAGCTCGCGGCCGTAGCTCCGGCCATCCTCCCATTCGCCGAGGGTCAGCGTCTCTTTGGCGCGGGTCATGCCGACGTAATAGAGGCGGCGATCCTCCTCGAGATTGCTGCTGCTGCCCCACCCGCCATCCAGCAGCACCACATGGCGGAACTCCAGCCCTTTGGTGGAGTGCACGGTGCCGACGTAGAGGCCGGGTTTCGGCTGCTGGCGAATCTCGCGGGCATAGTCATACAGCCACGACACCACCGCCGCCGCGGGTAGCGGGTGCTCACCCTGCTCGCTGCGTAACTGCCACAGCGCCTCCTGGAAGAAGTGCTGCCAGCGCGGCTGCGTCCACATCGGGCCGAGGCGCGCCTCCAGGTCGCTGACGGGCAGCGCCGGTTGCGCGCGGATCTGCTCAAGGGTGGCGACAAACTCCCGCTCACGCGTCAGGGAGCAGCCGTCATGACCATCAGCGGCCAGGTGGTAGGGCACGCCCTTCTCTTCGCACCACGCCTGCACCGGCTCCAGCAAGTGGTGGCTGCGGGCCAGCACCGCGCAGCCGTCCCAGCTGCTCTCCCCCTCCAGCCGCCGCAGCCGGATCAGCTCGGCGAGCGCGGCCTGCGCCTGCACATTGGCCTCATGCCCCTTGTGACCAGCGATCAGCAGGCGCACGACCCGCCCCTGCGTGCTTGGGTCCAGCTCGCGCCAGCGCCCGCCATCCGGCGTTTCTTCCCGGCTGGCATTGATGCGGATCGGGTAGTCAGCTTTCAGGCGCTCAGGGATGCGCATGATCACACTGTTGGCGGCGTTGATGACATGCCGGCTGGAGCGATAGTTCTCCACCAGATAGTCGATTTTCGCCTCATATCGCTGCTCGAACTCGCCGATATAGCGGTTGTCGGTGCCGCGCCATTCGTAGATATTCTGGTCATCATCGCCTACCGCCATGATGCAGAGCCGTCCCTCCTCCTCCTCCTGCCGTCGGCCCGCCAGTGCGCTGACCAGCCGGTACTGGCGTGCATCGATATCCTGATACTCATCCACCAGAATGTAGCGGTAGCCGCGCAGTAGCCGCTCGCGCAGGTCATCCTCCCCCTCCTCTTCGGTGGCGGCCTTGCCCTCCAGCAGATCCACGGCGTGTTGCAGGATCTTGTCGAAGGCCGATTCGCCCTTCGCCGCTTTCCCCTCTGCTTGCTGCTCCTCTGCCTGCTCGCCCTCCAGCCGTCTGCCGGTCAGCCGCATCGCCATGCTGTGGTAGGTGAGGATGGTCAGGCCATAGGCCTCCGTGCCCACCAGCGCCACCAGCCGCTGGCGGATCTCGTTGGCCGCGTGGCGGTTGAAGGTCAGCGCGATGATGCTGGCCGCCGGGATGCGGCGCACCCGCAGCAAATAGGCGATGCGGTGCACAATCACCCGCGTCTTGCCGGAGCCGGGGCCAGCCAGCACCAGCCGGTTGGTGTCCTCGTCGTCGGCCACAATCGCCTTCTGCACCGGGTTGAGGTTGCCGACAATCATCTCCCACGACTCTTCGCTGGTTGCCAGCTTCAGCACCCCCTCGCGCCCACGGAAATATTTCTGGATAAACTCATGGGAGAGCACGCTGAAGTAGTCGAGCACCAGATTCAGCGCCTGCCCCATCTCCTTCAGCGCCATCTCGGCGTATTCGCGCATCACATGCACCTGCACCCGCTTCTCGCGGTAGTGCTCATCCAGACGCGCGTAATCCTCCTTCAGGTAGTTGCCCTTTTTCTCCGGGTTGACGCGCAGGGTCATCGCCCGCCGCATCACCGTCATGCCGTGGTTGAGGCAGAGGATCTCCTGCTGGTGCAGGTAGAGCAGTACCTGCTCGGTGCGCGTTTTGCGCGCCTCCAGCGGGATGTGGCAGGCGATCTCCGGCTGCGCGGCAATCATGCCTGCCAGTTCGCCGAAGGTGGTCTCGACCAGCAGATCCTTGCCGCGCTGCCCCTGTAACTTCTTCACCAAAAAGGTGACCAGCGCCGCGGCCAGCAGCCGACGGCTCTCGCCCTGCTCCTGGATCTGTGACCAGCTCAGCCCGCCCTTGACCTGCAACCGCAGCGCATCGCGGTTAAGCTGCCGCAGCTCAAAACAGCCGCGCTGCTGGCTGTCGCCGTCGCGATCCTGCGACAAACTGCGCAGCAGTTGCAGCACCTGCACCGGCAACAGTTCGCGCCCCGCCAGCCGCTGCTTCAACTCCGCGGTCAGGGATTGCAGGTTGATCTCCAGCCAGCCGCCCGGCTCGTGATCCGGGTAACTCTCCTGGAACAGCGCAAACAGCGCCTGCTCCAGTTGGCTGCTCTGCTCCAGCCGACGCTCCGAACTGCCGACCACGCCATAGCGCAGGTAGAGCGTCAGTTGCGCGTCATTCTCAATCAGCTGCAACGCCTCCATCTGGCGCAGCGCGCCGACAATCTCCTCATGGGTCTGGCTGGTCAGCACCATCAGCCGATCGGTGTCAATGCGCTCATCGGCTGGCGAGTCCGTGAGGAATTGCAGGATCGCGCGGTACTCCTCGCGACGGCGCGGGCAGGTCGGCCTGTTGCAGGCGGCGCTCCGCCTCTTCGCCACGCAGCCGCACATGGGCCGGGAAGATGCGGGTGTGGTTCTCGCCGCGCGTCAGGAACCCGCCGCGCTCCAGCCAGGCGATGGCGGTCGTGACCTTGGTTTCGGCATCCCGGTCATCAATGCTGAAGCTGGTGTCCACGCTGTCATCGAGCAGGATTTCGCCCGCCGTGATAATCAGCGGCCCCTCCTTGCAGCGCACGCTCTCCTGCCGCACCTTGCGCAAAATCTGCTTGATGTCACGCATACTCAGCCGGGCGCGCTCGCTCATGCCAAACTGCGACTCAATGTCCTGCGGGTCATACAGCAAGATGCAGCGGGAGGGTTGCTGGTCACGGCCAGCGCGCCCGGCCTCTTGCAAATAGTTCTCCAGCGATCCGGGGATGTCGGCATGCAGCACCAAGCGTACGTCCGCTTTGTCAACGCCCATGCCGAAGGCGTTGGTGGCGACAATCACCTGCAACGCGCCAGCCTTGAAGTTCTCCTGAATCAGCTTCTTCTCGCCCGGCGGCAGGCCAGCGTGGAAGTGGCGGCACTTCACTTCGTGCTGGAGCAGGTGGGCCGCCAGCTCCTCGGCATTTTTGCGGCTGGCGACGAACACCACCGCGCCGCCCTCGCCCACCCCTTCGGCAAGCAGCTGCCGGGTGAGCGGCCACTTCTCATTGCGCGTGCAGGGGATGACATCAAAGGCCAGGTTGGTGCGCTCATGCGTGCCGAGGAACTCGCGGAAGCGGATGCCCAGCTCCTGCTTGAAGTGGCTGCGGATATCCTCCAGCACGTCCGGCTTGGCGGTGGCGGTGAAGCAGCCGATGGCCGCCAGCGGCTGCCCGGCGCTGAACTCGCGGATAAAGCGGCTGGCGTAGAGGTAGTCGGGGCGAAAATCATTGCCCCACTTGGAGAGGCAGTGCGCCTCATCAAAGATCCACGCGCCAATCTGCCGCTGTTGCAGCGCCAGACAGAAGGCGCGGTTGCGGAACTGCTCCGGCGAGACCAGCAAAATGCCGATGTCGCCCATGCGGATCTTCTCCAGCACGTCGGCGCGCTCCGGCATGGTCAGCAGCCCATTGAGGGTCGCCGCGCACTGGATGTTGTGGGCCAGCAGCCCGTCTACCTGATCTTTCATCAGCGATTGCAGCGGCGAGATGATCACCGTCAGGCTGCCGTTGCGGTGGTAGCGGTTCAGGGCGGGCAACTGGTAGCAGAGGGATTTGCCGCCGCCGGTTGCCAGAATCGCCAGCACATGCTGGTTCTGCATCCCCGCCAGCACGATGGCGCGCTGGAGGCTGCTGCCGGGCCGCTCCTCGCGGAATTGGCTGAAGCCAAAGTAGCGCTGTAGCTCATGGCGCGGATCGTGGGTGGTCGCGCAGTAGGTGCAGCTGGCGTCATCGCACGGCACATCACGCAGTTCCGTCACCAACTGGCTGACGGCCGGGTACTGGTGGCGCACCCAGGGTGCCAGCACCGAGTTGCCGCCGGAGACGCGCAACCACGCGAGCAGGTAGGCGATCGGCTGGTGCAGTTCTGGCCGCGGCAGATCATCGCGCAGCAAACCGCGTAGCCGGGTCTGGCACACCTTCAGAGTGCGTTGCAGCGTGGGGTCTGTCTCGCGCATCAGCCGCCAGATCATCGTGTGCAGCATGTTGGCTGGCAGCGGCGGCTGGCCGGTCAGTTCGGTAAACAGTGCCTCAAAGCCACTGCCCTTGGGGGCCAGCAGGCTCTGGTAGCAGAGCAACTCCTGACGGTGCTGGGCATTGAGCTGGCTGAACGCCTGCTTCTGATCCTGAAATAGCGTCACGGTGGCGTGGCAGTCCGAGAGCGGCGAATTGAGGCTGCTGCGGATCAGCTTGTAATCTTTAATCAGGCGGTGGTAGGGGTTTTGCGGGAAGGCCAGCGGCGACAGGGTGAGTGTATCAATCGCTGGCAGGTGGTCGGCCAATAACCGCAGGCTGGGTTGCACCTGCCGTAATAATGGCAGGTCATGCTCCAGAATATTATGCCCCAGAATAAAGGCCGCCCCATCAGAGAGGGCATCCAGCCGCGCCAGCACCTCTGGCAAATTGTTATTTACCTGGGCCTCTAGCTGCTCGCCCACATCAGGGCGATAGCCGCCGACCTGAATAATGGTGGCCGGCTGCTGTTCGGTCGCGGGCACGGCCTCCAGATCAAACACCAACCCATTAATTTCATTACCTGCCATAGCGATTGCGATCCTTGCGCGAATACACCGGCTTTCCCAGAATTGTCTGGCCGCCAGCGCTCATCGGAAATAATAACGGCATTTTATACGCTAACGGAGGGCGGCAAAATAACCGTGTACGCACAATCGCTCAAATAATCTTAATAGGTGGCCCGGAAAGTCATTGCGCAGCGAAATAATCACCTGCCAATAAAAAAGCCCGCTGCTGCGGGCTAAGTATTTATATCGGTCAGGCGGGCCAGCGATTGAGGGTGATATTTCGCGTGGCAGCCTTTTCGCGGAATTCGCTGAGCAGCGCCCTGACATCCGGGTCAATATAGTCAGCGTTTTCGCGATCCACCATCACCACGCTGTTATCCGGGATCTCCGCCAGCAGGCGGTGCAGCCGTGGATTGTGCAGGAAGGTCAGGTTCTGCTGGAAACGCACCACGTAGTGGTTGTCATAGCGCGAGAGTTGCAGCGCGTTGGCGTGGCTTTTGTAGGTGCTGCACAGCAGTTGCGCCAGCAGCCCGACGCCAATCCCGGCCAGCATCCCCAGTAGCATGATGCCCGCGACGGTGGTGACAAACGGCACATACTGCGCCCAGCCCTGCTTCCACTGCGCCAGCCAGATGGCCGGTGAAGCCAGCTTGTAGCCGGTGTAGAGCAGCACCGCCGCCAGTACCGCCAGCGGGATGGTGTTCAGCAGCCCGCTAAAGAACAGCCCGCAGATCAGCAGCAGCACGCCATGCAGCAGGATGGACATTTTGCTGCGCGCGCCGGTGTTGACGTTCACCGAACTGCGCACGATCACCGCAGTAATCGGCAGGCCGCCAAGGAAGCCGCTCAACAGGTTACCGATCCCCTGCGCGCGCATCTCTTTATCCGGCGAGGGCGGCGGCGTCTGCTCCTTCAGCTTTTTCAACGCCTCCTGGCTGAGCAGCGTCTCCAGACTGGCGACCAGCGCCAGCGTCACCGCGATCAGGTAGACCGACGGATTGCGCCACGCCTGCCAGTCGGGGCGTACCAGCTCCCCGGCCAGCGCCTCGAAGCTGGTGAAGGCTGGCAGCGCGATGCGTGGCAGTGCCCCCTCCGGCAGCAGGCGCTCACCGAACACCACCGCCAGACTGCCCCACAGCACCGCCACCAGCGGGCCGGGCACGTAGGTCAGCCAACTGATGCGCTTGAGCGGCGGCGTAGTCCAGAGCCACATGATCAGCAGCGCCACCAGCGCGATGATCGCCGCCGCCGGCGAGATCACCAGCCCGTCGCCCTGCCCCTCTGGCAGGCCAAGCGCCACCGGGATCTGTTGCACAATCAGCAACAGCCCGATGGCCACTAGCATCCCCTGAATCACCGAACCCGGCACCAGCGAGATAAAGCGGCCAGCGCGCGCCACGCCCAGCAGGATTTGCAGGAAGCCCGCGAGGATCAGCGCCAGCAGCAGGGTGGAGAAGCTGCCGAGGGTCTCCATCGCGGCGGTGACGATGGTCACCAGCCCGGCGGCCGGGCCACTGACGGCAAAACGCGAGGGGCTAAACAGCGTCACCACCAGCCCGCCAATCACGCCAGTCAGCAGGCCGACGAACGGCGGCAGGCCGCTGGCCTGAGCGATGCCGAGGCAGAGCGGCAGTGCCACCAGAAACACCACCACCCCAGCCGGGATGTCATGGCGCAGGGTTGAGAGCGTCATGCTGGCCCCTCCATGCTGTGCTGCTCCACCAGCTTCTTCAGGTGCCCGCTGTGCAGGTCGTAGACGCAGCCATAGACCTCCAGCGGCCGCTGCTGCTGCCAGGCGAGACGCACCGGCCAGCAGGCGGTGAGGTGGGCGAACTGGCGGCGCACGTGCGCCTCGACCAGCGCGTTCAGGCGCGCGTCATCATCCTCATGCGGCTGTGCCAGCGCGGGCGACAGCGAGCGGCGCAGTACGCGCAACCGCCGTGCCAGCGCGCTCTCCTCCTGCGCCAGCGGCATCTCCGGCAAGACGCTGGCGGCCTGCACGCCGCCGCAGCCGTAGTGGCCGCACAGCACAATGCCCGTCACCTTCAGGTACTCCAGCGCGTACTGCAACACGCTCATCAGGTTGTCATCCTCCTCCATCACCATGTTGGCAATGTTGCGGTGGACAAAGAGTTCGCCGGGCTGGGAGCCGGTCAGCACCTCGGCTGGCACCCGGCTGTCAGAGCAGCCGATCCATAGGGAGTGCGGCTGTTGCGGGCGGGCGGTGTGGCGGAAAAAGTGGGGATCGTTCTGCTGCTGCCTTAAGGCCCAGCTACGGTTCTTGGCCAGCAAGGGGGTCAATATCGTCACGGCTTGTATCTCTCTGTTGGGGGACAGGCAGGGCTTTCCCGCCCACCCGGTTACCCATTAACCTGGGAAGACATTCATCAGAAAAACCAAACATTGTCAGGCTGTACACTGTCCATGTGTGCGGATGTCGGGGCTGGGCCATGCCGGTTGGCGGGCCGCGTTGTTGAGTGACATCCCAGTGAAAGGTACGGGATAAGAGTAATCGGCAAGTTACATCGATGCTTTTTTATTTACACAAAAATACTTTTCGATACAAAATGACAACATTAGCCACACTTGAGTTAACGAAAAGCCGATGGAAAGCCAGAAATTGGATAAGCGAAACTTATGTTGCCGCTGTTACCAGCGGCGGTAGGTCAGCAGTGAGGTGCGTTCGCCGAGCTGGTCATAGAGCGCGCGGGCGGCGGTGTTGGTTTCGTCGGTGGTCCAGTAGAGGCAGTGGCAGGGTTTCTCATCCGCCAGCTGGCAGGCGGCTTCCACCAGCTGGCGCGCGATGCCCCGGCGGCGCGCGGCCTCGCTGACGTAGAGATCCTCCAGATAGCCACAGCCCTGCTCGCTCCAGGTGGAGGGGTGGAAGGCCAGGTGCGCCAGGCCGAGCAGCGTGCCGTCCGGCGCTTCGGCCACCAGCCCGGCAAGGCGCTCGCCGATGCAGAGCCGCTCGAAGGTCAGCAGGGTAATGGCTTCATTGAGGCTGCGCTGGCGGGCATACAGGTAGCCGTCCCACAGCGGCAGCCAGTGCGGGTAGTCCGCGCTGGCCAGCGGCCGGATGCGGAGTGGCAGGGTGGGGTCAAGGGTTGTCATCAATCACCTCCCGGTCGTCGCGTAACGGTACGTTCAGCATACTGCATGATGCGGCAACCGTCAGCCCGCTACCCGGAAAGTGAGATTGATGCGCTGCGGCCCCATGCGCGGGTGCACCCCCTCGCGGATCGGCAGGATGCCGTGAAAGCGCAGGCGATCCACCCCGCCCCACACCAGCATGTCGCCATGCAGCAGCGGGTAACGTTGCGCCGGATCGCTGCGCGCCAGCCCGCCAAACTGGAAAATGGCTGGCAGCCCCAGCGAGAGCGAGACGATTGGCTGGCTGAAGTCCTGCTCATCCTTGTCCTGATGCAGGGACATTTTTGCCCCCGGCACATAGCGGTTGATCAGGCAGGAGTCCGGGCTGAAGCCGGGGTAGCCCGCTGCCGCCGCTGCCCGCTGCGCCAGATCGGCCAGCACCGGCGGCATCGGCGGCCAGGGGGCCTGCCCGCGCAACGGATCGCCCGCCTGATAGCGGTAGCCCTGACGATCGCTCAGCCAGCCCAGCGGCCCGCAACTGGTGGTGGCGACCGACATCGGCCGCCCGCCGGGGGTCAGCATCTTGCGAAATGGCGCGGCGGCGATCACCGTGCGCAGCGCCGCCAGCAGCGCCTCTTCCCCCTCCAGCGCAAAGCCGTGCAACAGCACCGCGCCCGCCGACAGGCGCTCGTGCCACGGCGCGCCGGATGGCTCAAACAGATCCGCCTGCATCCTCTGCCTGCTCCTCATCATGAAGGGCGCCCTCCCGCTGTAGCAGCGCCCGTTTGCGTTCTACCCCCCAGCGATAGCCGGAGAGTGCCCCGTCCTGCCGCACCACCCGGTGGCAGGGAATTGCCACCGCCAGCGGGTTGGCGGCGCAGGCCAGCGCCACGGCGCGCACCGCCGACGGCATCCCAATCTGCGTGGCCAGCGCGCGGTAGCTGACGGTGCTGCCGGGCGGGATGGCGCACAGCGCCTGCCAGACCCGTTGTTGGAACAGGGTGCCACGGATGTCCAGCGGCAGTGGCAGCCCGGCCTGCGGCTGGTCCATCAGCCCGGCCACCTGCGCCATCACCTGCGCGAACGCTGGCCCGGCCGCCGCCAGTTCGGCACGTGGGAAGCGATCCTGCAACTGCTGCACCAGCGCCTCCGGCGAGGCGTCCAGCAAGATGGCGCAGAGGCCGCGATCGCTCTGCGCTACCAGCAGCGCCCCCAGTGAGCACTCGCCGACGGCAAAGGTGATGCGCTCCCCCTGCCCGCCACGGCGGAAGTGCTGCGGTGCCATGCCGAGCGCCGCCGGGCTGGCGGCATAGAAGCGGCTGCTGGAGCCATAGCCCGCGGCGTAGATCGCCTCGGTGACGCTGGCGGCCTGCGGCAACCCGTCGCGCAGCCGCTCGGCGCGGCGGGCGGCGGCATAGGCGCGCGGCGTCACGCCGGTCAGCGCCCGGAAGCGGCGGTGGAAGTGCCAGGGCGTCACACCGGCGTCGGCGGCCAGCTGGGCCAGCGTCGGCGGTGGATCGCCCTCCTCCAGCTGACGGCAGGCGTGGGTGATGCGCGCCGCCCAGCGCTGCTGCTCGCTCTCCGCCTCTGGCCGACAGCGGCGGCAGGGGCGATACCCGGCGGCCTGCGCCGCTCCGGCGTCGGCAAAAAAGGTGACATGCTCCGGCCGCGCCCGGCGTGACGGGCAGGCCGGGCGGCAGTAGATGCCGGTGGTGCGCACCGCATAGACAAACGTCGCCTGCGGGTCACGCGCCAGCAGCTGCGCCCAGCGCGGGTCTTCGGTGATGGGAAGCGTGTTCATGCTGACTCTCCTGCGGTAAGGGAAACCCCGCCAGCTTACGCCAGCCGGGCCGCGGCGGCCTCCCGCCCCTTGCGCTCAAATCCAGTTTAGGGGCGTTGCAGCAGATCTTTCATCGCCCGCTCCATAAACTCACTCTCCTGCTCAAAGCGCCCCGGCAGGCCAGCGGAGTGGCCATAGGGGGAGATCAGCGGCCGGAACTCGCCGCGCGGCAGCAAATCGCACTCGATCCGCGCCTCCGCCATAGTGAAATAGTTATCGGTATCGCAGGGCATAATGATGGCATCGGCGCTTATCCGCCGCAAACGCGCGGCGAAATCGCCGCTGAGCCGGGTGTCATGGCTGATGTCCGCGTGGCGCCAGGTCTCCAGCTGGGTCAGCAGGTCATTGGCATCCTGCTGCTGGTGGTTGCGCTCCCACGCACGCATCAGCGCCTCCAGGCTCTCATAGCCCATCCCCCGGAATAGCTCGTCACGGAAGAAGGCCGCCGAGTAGGCCCAGCCAGCGTAGCTGCGGCCAAAGGCGGCCAGACCCCGCAGCGGCGGGATCAGGTAGTCACCGTTGGCGAAAGCGCTGTCGGTCAGCAGCGCATTGCGCATCCCATCAATGAACACCCGGCTGAGCGGGCTGCAACGCGCCGCGCCGCACACCACCAGCAGCCGTTTCACCCACTCCGGGTAGGCGGCCGCCCAGTGCCAGGCAAGCATCGCCCCCACCGACCAGCCCGCCACCAGCGCCAGCTGCTTGACGCCCAGGTGCCGGTGCAGCAGCTGGTGCTGGGCATGGACGTTGTCCGCCACGCTGACCAGCGGAAAGCGGCGGCCGGGCTGGCTGACGCTGTTGCTCGGCGAACTGGAGAGGCCGTTGCCGAACATATTGACCAGCACGATGAAGTAGCGATGCGGATCGAGCACCCGCTCCTCGCCAATCAGCGGCACAAAGGAGTAGTGCCCCTGTGAGTAGTGGCCCAGCAGCAGGACGGCGTTGTCCCCCGCCGCGTTCAGCTCGCCGTAGGTCTGGTAGGCCAGCGAGGCGCCAAGCAGCGTGCCCCCCTGTTGCAGCGGCAGATCGCCCAGTGAAAAGTGTTGGAACTCGTTTCCCATGATCATCCTCAATCAACGTTCGCGTTTTTTTATTTTGACGTTGGCCTGATGCCCCAGAGGGGCAGAGATGCACGGCCCTGACCAATTACCTTACGCGGCCGCTCGCCGTCGCGGTAGGTAAGCCGTCCCAAAAACGGCGGCAGGGGAACGAGGGGCATAAAAAAACCGGGCGCAAAGGCCCGGTCAGGAAGCGGGGAGAGGGTTACTTGACGGTGTGTGCCTTCACTTCGCCCATCGCCTTCAGCTTGCGGGAGATCTCGCGGCGCTCTTTGGAGAGGTCAGCGTTCTTGATGATGTAGTCATCCACGCGATCCTCGTAGTCACCACGCATGTTGGCGATGATCGCCTGAATCTCTTCGATGCTCATGCCCGGCTTGATGTAGTCACTCAGGTTGTCCAGCAGCAAAACACGTTTCTGGTTGTCGCGGATCTTTTTCTCATTGTCTACGATTTCGCGTTGGAGCTTGTTCTTACGACGGAACAGACGAACGAACTCCAGTACATCCTGGAAACTTTGCTTGTTTGCATTATCCATTTTTACACCTTTGCTTAAGTTTTACACAAATTCATTCACTGACGCGCGGCTGACCACCCTACCCTATCACCGGGGTCAGAGATAGCCCTGATCGTCCTATCTTACCCCCTTTGCCCGGCAAACAACACTGCCCCTCACGCGGACTTCTGCATCGCCAGCGTCAGCAGATCGCCCAGCTCTTTCAGCTGTTTGGTCAGCTCCAGGCTCAGCCACAGGTAGCCATAGATGGGCGGCTCCAGCGTGTGGCCGCCGCCGGCCCCGTGCAGCAGCGATTTTAGCTCATCGGCGATCTCTTCCATCTCGCGCGGGAAGTCGCGCTCACGCTGCGGATCGCCATTGCGCAGGATGTCCGCCAGCGTCTCCATTGAGTGCAGGGTCAGCAGCTGCGCGCTGCGCAGGGTGCGGGCGTTGAGCATCAGGAAGTGGCTCTCGCGGGATGACCAGTAGGCGTCCACCAGCAGCTCCAGGGTGCAGACCAGATTGCGGCTGAGGGTCTGGATCGCCTCGAATACCTCCTTCTGGATGCCGGTCTCCTTGCTGGCCGGGGCAATCAGCGCGCGCAGTTTGACAATCTGCGCCAGCAACCCTTTCAACCGCCCCTCCAGGTGGGGTCGCTCCACCATGTTGGGCGACTGGTAGGCGCCGTAGAGTTTATTGAGGTGGGTCAGCCCCTCCGCCATCTGCAACCGCCAGTGGATAAAGGCACGCTGCGGGTAGATGCTGGTGAACAGCAGCGCCAGAATGGAGCCGAAGATCACGTCGCCGCTGCGCCAGAGCGCAGTTTTGATGTCGCCGGTTGCGCCGCCGCACACCACCGCCAGCGTGATGCCAATCAGCAGCGCCATGTAGGGGCGCTTGCCGAGCGTCAGGTAGCCGCAGGCGAACATCACCAGCAGCGACCAGATCAGCATCAGCGGCAGCGAGTACATCTCCAGCCAGAGCGCCACCAGCCCGGAGAGCGAGCCGAACACCGTACCCGCGATGCGTTGCAGCGCGCGCGGCAGCACGTTGCCCCAGAAGGAGATCGGCCCCATCACCACCACCAGCGTGATCAGCGGCCAGGTGCCCTCGGGGATCGCCAGCAGGCGCACAATCAAAAAGGTCAGCACAAAGGCCAGCGCGATGCGCAGGCCATGCATGATGCGGTAGTGGCGATAAATAACATGCTCAAAGGGTGAGATTTTCTTGTCCAGACGCACAATTTGCCTGTGGGTTAAGCCGTAAAGTAGCCCAGTGTAGCCCAGCGGGCGCGGGGTGCCCATCCCCGGTTGGCTTGCCCTTGGAATTCAGTCTTTTACATCTTTTTACACTTACTGATCCTTTTCTGGGTTAGTGCTACACTCGCGTTTTGCTCATTACAGGTCACTCAGGATGATAAAGCTGTTTACCAAATATGCGCTGGTGGGGGTGATCAACACCCTGATTCACTGGGTCACATTCGCCCTGCTGTTCTACGGCGCGGGCGCGGATCAGGCGCTCTCCAACTTTGGCGCTTTCTGCGTCGCGGTGACCTTCTCCTTCTTTGTGAATGCGAAAGTGACGTTCAAAAGTGACGCCACCACCATCCGCTACATGTTCTACGTACTGTTCATGGGCGCGCTGTCGGTCACTGTCGGCTGGGTGGCGGAGATCAGCGGCTTGCCCGCCCTGTTTACCCTGATCACCTTCTCCGCGATCAGTCTGATCGTCGGTTTCCTTTACTCGAAATTTTTTGTGTTTAAGGCTAAGGAAGCATCATGAAAATTTCCCTTGTTGTCCCGGTATTTAATGAAGAGGCAGCCCTGCCGCTGTTCTATCGCGCGGTGCGCGATTATCCCCCGTTGCAGGCCTACCAGATTGAGATCATCTTTATCAACGACGGCAGCAAGGACAGTACCGCAGAGATTGCCGCCGCGCTGGCGCTGGCTGACCCGCTGGTGACACTGATTAACTTCACCCGCAACTTTGGCAAGGAACCGGCGCTGTTCGCCGGGCTGGAGCACGCCACCGGCGAGGCGGTGATCCCGATCGACGTCGATCTCCAGGATCCGATCGCCGTGGTGCCGGAGCTGATCCACGCCTGGCAGCAGGGGGCGGATATGGTGCTGGCCAAGCGCATCGACCGCTCCACCGATGGCCGTCTCAAGCGCAAGACCGCCGAGTGGTTCTACAAGTTGCACAACAAGATCAGCAGCCCGAAAATTGAGGAGAACGTCGGCGATTTCCGGCTGATGTCGCGGGAAGTGGTGGATAACATCCTGCGCCTGCCGGAGCGCAACCTGTTTATGAAGGGGATCCTCTCCTTTGTCGGCGGCAAGGTGGACGTGGTGGAGTATGCCCGCGCCGAGCGCATCGCCGGTGACTCGAAATTCAATGGCTGGAAGCTGTGGAACCTGGCGCTGGAGGGGATCACCAGCTTCTCCACCCTGCCGCTGCGCATCTGGACTTACCTGGGATTGGGCGTGGCGGCGCTGGCGCTGCTGTACGCCGTCTGGATGGTGATTGACAAGCTGATCTGGGGCAACCCGGTGCCGGGCTACCCCTCCCTGATGGCGGCCATCCTGTTCCTCGGCGGCGTGCAGCTGATCGGCATCGGCGTGCTGGGGGAGTACATCGGCCGCATCTACATCGAAACCAAGAACCGCCCGCGCTACATCACCAAAGCCAGCAGCAAACAGCCCCCGCGTTAACCGACGATACCCTGCACATGGGTTCGCAGGAAGGTCACCTCCTCCCCCACCCGGTAACGGCAAGGGGTGGAGGCCGGCTCCAGGATGTCAGTCTCCATCACCTCGCCAACATAGTGGCCGGCATTCAGGCCGGTGATGCGCACCACCAGTTGGTGGCTTTCAGGTGGGCTGCCCTGCGGCACCATCACCAACAGCACCCGGTCGCCGCTCTGCAACTCCGGCACCAGCGGTTGCAGCGCGGGTTCAAACAGCTCTTCGTCCATCGTGTTTACCTGCTCATCAAAGGTGGTTATCTGCCGGCGCCGTGCGGCCCCGGCCGTGGGCGGCCGCTCAGGCCGCTTGCTGCTCCGGTTTTTCGGGCGTAATCATGATCTGGCTCGGCAGCGCCAGCCGTACCCCCATCTTGTCCAGCTCCTCAATCAACCGGATATTGATCTCCTGCTGGAGATCCATGTACTGGTTATAGTCAGCGGTGTTGACAATGTGCACCACCTCAAACGTGAGCCGGTCCGGGCTGAAGGCGGAGAAATGGGCGCGGTCAAACCGGGTGCCGCCCACGTCCTGGATGATTTTTTTCAGCAGCGCGCCAATTTTGCGCAGCTTCTCCGGCGGCGTATCAATCGAGACGCCAAAGGTAAAGACGATGCGGCGGGTCTGCATACGCTTGTAGTTGTGGATGGTTTGCTGCAACAGGATGGTGTTGGCGCAGACAATCTGCTCACCGCTCAGGCTGCGGATGCGGGTGGTCTTCAGGCCAATGTGCTCAATGGTGCCGGAGACGTTGTTGAAGATCACGAAGTCGCCAATCTCAAACGGCTTGTCAAAGCCGATGGAGAGCGAGGCGAACATGTCGCTCAGCACCGTCTGCACCGCCAGCGCGATGGCGATACCGCCCACCCCGAGGCTGGCCATCAGTGCGGTGATGTCCACGCCCGCGTTTGCCAGAATGGAGAGCACCATGATCGCCCACACCAGCGTGCGCATAATGACGCCCATAATCACCAGCGTCACTGGGTTACGGCGCGAGCCGGGGGAGTAGATCAGCTTTTTCAGCCAGGACTGGATCGCCTGATCCAGCCAGATGGCGATCTGGATCGCCAGCACCAAAAACCACGCATGTGACAGCGTGCCGTAGAGGCGATCGGGTATCGGCACAAAGCGCAGGCTGAACAGGAAGGCCGCCACCAGAATCAGCAGCTTTTTGGTTTTGCCAATCACCTCGGAGATGATGAGGTTGGCGTTGTTCTGTTTCTCATTGGCCCACGCCAGCATCCGCTTATGCACCAGCCGGATGATCCGGGTAATGACCCAGTAGGTGACAATGGTGATCCCCAGTACCAACAAGACGTCCACCCAAAATGGCAACGTCAAAAATAGCCCTATATAGTTAATATTCTGTAACGTCTCCATTCTCCCTCACCGTATGATTATCTTCAGGAACATCGGCCTGTTAGTATAGTCCAGCCTGGCAGGCCACGCCGGGCGCGGCCCGCCCGCCGCCGCTGCGGTGCCTTCAGGCCAGGGGGATTATGGTTTACCATAGAGGGAGCTGCGCCGGCGCACTCCCGGCGTGTCATGACCCCGGACGGCGCACAGTGCGGCGCCCCATCCCTAGATAGAGAGCCTCAGTGAAAAACGAAAGCCACCAGCCTACGTTCTACATCCACGACTACGAAACTTTCGGCAAAAGCCCATGGCGTGACCGCGCGGCGCAGTTTGCCGGCGTCCGCACCGACATGGACTTCAACATCATTGGCGAGCCGCTGGTGATCTTCTGCCGGCCCGCCGACGACTACCTGCCAGAGCCGGAGGCGGTGATGATCACCGGCATCACCCCGCAGCACGCCCGCGCCCAGGGGTTGCCAGAGGCGGAGTTTATCCGCCGCATCCATGATGAGTTCAGCGTGCCCAACAGCTGCATCATGGGCTACAACAACATCCGCTTCGATGATGAGGTGACGCGCAACCTGCTCTACCGCAACTTCTACGATCCTTATGCCTACAGCTGGCAAAATGGCAATTCGCGCTGGGATCTGCTGGACGTGATGCGCGCCTGCTATGCGCTGCGCCCGGAGGGCATTGAGTGGCCGGAGAATGAGGAGGGCTTCCCCAGCTTCCGGCTGGAGGATTTGACGCGCGCCAACGGCATCGCCCACGAACATGCCCATGACGCGATGTCTGATGTTTACGCCACGCTGGCGATGGCAAAACTGGTGAAGCAGGCGCAGCCGCGGCTGTTCAACTTCCTGCTGACCCATCGCAGCAAGCACGCGCTGACGGCGCTGCTGGATATCCCGCAGATGGCACCGCTGGTGCACGTCTCCGGCATGTTTGGCGCAGCGCGCGGCAACACCAGCTGGATTGCGCCGCTGGCCTGGCACCCGGAGAACAAAAACGCGGTGATTGTCTATGATCTGGCGGGCGACATGACGCCGCTGCTGGAGCTGGAGGCCGATGCGCTGCGTAAGCGGCTCTACACCCGCCGCGACCAATTGGCGGGCGAGGCAGCGGTGCCGCTGAAGCTGGTGCACATCAACAAATGCCCGATCCTTGCGCCAGCCAAGACGCTGCTGCCGGAGACCGCCGAGCGGCTGGGCATCGACCGCCAGCGCTGTCTCGCCAACCTGCAACTGCTGCGCGACAACCCGCAGGTGCGGGAAAAGGTGGTGGCGCTGTTTGCTGAGGCGGAGCCGTTCAACGGCAGTGACGACGTGGATGGCCGCCTGTATGACGGCTTCTTTAGCGACGCCGACCGCGCCACCATGAAGATCATCCAGCAGACCGAGCCGCAGAACCTGCCAGCGCTGGAGCTGCCTTTCCAGGATGCGCGCATGGCGCCGTTGCTGTTCCGCTACCGGGCGCGCAACTACCCCGCGACGCTGGATGACGCCGAGCAGCAGCGCTGGTTGCAGCACCGCCGCGAGGCGCTGAACCCAGAGCGGGTACAGCGCTATTTGCAGGAGCTGGAGGAGCTATACAACCTGCACGAGGGGGACAAGGAGAAGATTGCCCTGCTCAAGGCGCTGTATGACTATGGCCGCGAACTGGTGGGCTGACCTGTCCCTGAAATACAGAACGCCTGATGCAGCGCATCAGGCGTTCTGAGGGCATAAAAGTGTCAACCTATGTTAGGACTAGTCAACGTTCAGTCATTAAGAATTACGTTAATACGACTCATATTTAAGCCCGTAATTCCTACTCCACCTAACGTCAAAAAGTGGCTTTCTATCAATACACCGGACCTCTGTCGGGATGTCGTTAAAACAAAAAACTTCATCTGTGGAAAACAGCAGGCTTTCATCCGGTTCCGTGCGATACCCATTCCCAAAATCAATAATCCATACATGGTAAAAGCCATCTTTCCCCTTGTGAGGTATCCCGTATTTCGCCTGTATCATGTCCTTATTGGCTTCCCACCAGCCTATCTGACGGCTTTTCAGGTACGGAAAATGCTTCACCAGTATCGTATCGCCATCATGTACCGCTACAATCTCAACCGGCGTCAGATACTGCCAGAGCAGATAGCCACCGGCAGCAGCAGCGATAACGCCTGCTATCAGCCGCTTATTCACCCCGCCTCCTTTTCATATGGAAAAAATTATCGATAAAACTGACCGCTATTTTGGCTCCAGCCAATCCATCGAAGTCTGTTTTTTCTAATGCATCGTGCATCTACATGCATATCATCAAAGCAAAGTAAATCTGAATCTTCATCCGTGCCTTGATCAACGCGATAGCCATCACCATAATCCATAATAAATACTTGATAGAAGCCATCCTCAGATATGTGAGGAACCCCATATTTTGCCTTTATCATATCCTTATTGGCTTCCCACCAAGCTATCTGACGAAATTTCAGATACGGAAAATTCCTGACAAGAATAAAATCGTCGCTATGTACTGCAACAATCTCAACGGGTGTCAGATATTGCCAGAGTAAATAGCCACAGCTTGCTGCTGTGATAATACCTGCTATCAGTCGTTTATTCATCCTGCCTCCCGGTGATTTCTATAGTAGTATTCATCTCGGTGATAAATGGTCTGTAGCCGTATTCATCCCAACGCTGAAGCGCGAACCACAATCGGAAGATGCGAAATTCACGGTATATAGGGTTCAGGATGTCAGCAATATCAAGGCCGAAGTGATCTTGGATTTGATAATGTACCCTTGCTCGATAAGAGTTACCCTCGACTTCCAGTGACTTGAGTGTGATATGTGTCGCCCAGGTATCATGGACTGAAATTACCAGTCCGTTAGTACGGTCGAGTAGGCTGTCAAATTTAGGCAGAGTTGACGAGCTAACAGTCTTAAAATTTCCTTCTTCATTAAATAAAACACCCTTTTTAGCAAGCGGAATAAGTCCATATTCGTAATTAATGGCATCTTTCAAAGCATCTTTGATACTCAGCAAAGAACTTTGTTCAGAACGGTCATTCAGGATCTGCTCTTTCAGCGCTCTGTCCAGCAATGGGCTGCTGTACGGCGTGCCGCTGTTCTCCTGCATATGGTCGATCATTTCCGTAATAAGCTCTTTATAGGGGCCGTGAAATGAGAACATATGCGCCAGTTCCCGAAACTCATCAAACATGAGACGTGCGCTTTCATCACGACTGACTGCTTCTTCCGTCAGGCTGCCCGGATAAAACCCACTATATGGATTGGCAGTCACGGGCGGTATCAGGGTAAGCGTATACGGGTTGACTCTCGCCGAGATATCCGTCAAACCAAAACGCGCTTTCAGCTCGGCCTCGCTAAGGTCGCCGTACTGCATATCCTTTGCGGCGTAATCATCCATTGTGCGCTGAGTGGCATAGATAAGCGCCGGGATGGGCATCGGTTCAAGCCCCTTCTCTTTTGCCTCGATAAGTTTCTTCTTCCGGGCTTCCTGCTTCCGCTCCGCTACGCGACCGGCGTTGCAGTCACTGTCATAGGTATGCGAGAGAACAGACGGAATAAATCGGGCGCGACAGGGGCAGGAGCTGTAGCTGTCCAACGAACCCGCCCACTCTTTCAGTTCTCCGCCGACCTGGTAGGTATCCCCCATACCGCCGCAGACGCGGAACCGTCCCTCATGCTTCCCACAGGTCACCGGGTCACCCTCCCTGACCTGCTGCCTCACAATGCCGCCTATTTCGTAGGTATCGTCAGACGCACCGGCAAGAATGCGCCCCCCGCAGGTGGTTTTATCCAGGTGGTAGAGAAAAAAACCTTTGCTCGCCATACCAAATCCCTCTGTTTTGCATGGTTATAGAATCAACGCATCATAACAGGGCATCACTTGGTAGAGCCACATCGGCGATAATTGAACCTGACATCCGTTTGCTGCACCAGCTTCACCGCCCGGTCATGCGCAGCACGTTCAGCCGGTTCGATTTCATCGCTTCGTTCATGCCCGTCTCGTGGGCGCGGATAGCGTCGCTGATTCTCTTCGCACTTAAGCTCTGTGCCACGCTCACAAACTGCTCGTGCTCGCTGAACGCGCGCTTCAGCCTGTGCTCTGAGTAGGCGATAAACATGGTCAACGAGGCGGTGAAGATCTATAACGCAGAGAGGCCGCACTTGTCCCTGAAATACAAAACGCCTGATGCAGTGCATCAGGCGTTCTGAGGGTATAAAAGTGTCAACCTACGTTAGGACTAGTGAGTGTAAAGCGGCTTAGGCCAGCTCTTCATCCAGCTCTTTCTCGTCCATCTGCGGCGGGGCCTTGGTGAAGAAGCGAGTGATGAAGGCCAGGTAGGCCAGACCAATCGCGCCCCACACCAGACCGAGGTTCATGGAACTCGGCTCCAGGTTCAGCCACAGCGCGCCCACGGTCAGGGCACCAATCACCGGCAGCACCAGATAGTGCAGGATATCCTTGGCGGTTTTGTTGCGCTTCTCGCGGATAAAGAACTGCGAGATCACCGACAGGTTGACGAAGGTGAAGGCCACCAGCGCACCGAAGTTGATCAGCGCGGTGGCGGTCACCAGATCAAACCAGACGGCGGAGAGCGCCACCACCCCTACCAGCAGCACGTTGAATGCCGGGGTGCGCCAGGTCGGGTGCACGAAGCCAAAGATCTTCTGCGGGAAGACGCCATCGCGGCCCATCACGTAGAGCAGGCGGGAGACGCCCGCGTGTGCCGCCATGCCGGAGGCCAGTACGGTCACGCAGGAGAAGCAGAGGATCACCGACTGGAAGAACTTGCCTGCCACATACAGCATGATCTCCGGCTGCGACGCGTCCGGGTCATGGAAGCGCGAGATGTCCGGGAAGTAGAGCTGCAAGAAGTAGGAGACCACGATAAAGATGACGCCACCAATCAGCGCGGTCAGGAAGATCGCGCGCGGAATCACCTTGGCGGCGTTCGGCGTCTCTTCCGACAGCGAGCTGATGCCGTCAAAGCCCAGGAATGAGAAGCAGAGGATGGTCGCCCCGGTGATCATCGGCACCACGTGCGCATTCTCAGACCAGAACGGCTTGCTGCTCACCAGCTGGCCGGTGCCCTCACCCTGATAGACGCCGTGGATCAGCAGCCCCAGGAACACCACCATGATGGCAACCTGCACCACCACGATGAAGCTGTTGAGGTTCGCCACCAGCTTGATGCCACGCAGGTTGAAGAAGGTCATCAGGCCGACCAGTGCCACCACAAAGATCCAGGAGGGCACGCCGGGGAAGATCGCTTCCAGATAGATTTTCGCCAACAGGATGTTGATCATCGGCATGAACAGGTAGTCCAGCAGGGATGACCAGCCCACCATAAAGCCGATGTGCGGGTTAATGGCTTTCTGGGCGTAGGTGTAGGCGGAGCCAGCGGAGGAGAAGCGCTGGACCAGTTTGCCGTAGCTGACGGCCGTGAACAGCACCGCGATCAGCGCGAAGGCATAGGCAGTCGCGACGTGGCCATCAGTCAGGCCGGTCACGATGCCGAAGGTATCAAAGATGGTCATCGGCTGTAGATAGGCCAGGCCCATCATCACCACCTGAACCAGTGTCAGGGTACGGTGCAGCTTAACGCGTTGGTAGGCCGGCGCACCGGTAGCGATAGCATTAGTGGACATGGCGCAGTCCCCCACAGCAGACACCGGCGGGCACCGGCAGGTATGTTACAAATTGCCCCATCTTTTTTTCCTCATAGTGGCGACCTGTTATTGGGGGTCGCTCACGAACTGGTTTATCTATCCGGTTCTAAGCCCGGCCTCTTGGTTGGTAAAATCGCGCCCCCAGAATGGAGACACGGGTACGACACAATTAGGTTGCATTGAGTATAAATGCAAAAAAATAACCGACGCCGGAAGCGTCGGTTATTTACAAGCGCAGTATTTTGCCGAACCGTAACACGAATGACAAGGCCTGAGACATCCAGAAACAAAATCTTTTGTCTATGAGCTATCAGGCGTTTTTAAGCATCCAGTCAATTTCGGTTTCTGTCACCAGCCGCTCGAATTGCAGCAGCTCGTCACTCTTACAGGCATGGTAGACGTGGCAGAAGCGCTCGCCCAGATAGTGCTTCAGCGTCGCCTGCTCTTCGAACTCACACAGCGCGTCGCTCTGGCGGATTGGCAGCGGCACGCCCTCCTGCTCCAGCCCATTGCCGGTGACCGGCTCCGGCAGCGGCAGTTCGTGCTCCAGCCCATGCAGCAGGCCAGCCAACACGGTGGCGACCACCAGATAGGGGTTGGCATCCGCACCGGCCACCCGGTACTCAATGCGGCGGCTCTCGGCCTCGCCACACGGAATGCGCAGCGCCACCGTGCGGTTATTGTGGCCCCAGGAGGCTTGCGTCGGCACGTACATGCCCGGCTGGAAGCGGCGGTAGGCGTTGACGTTGGGTGCCAGCAGCGCCATCGAGCCGGGCATCAGGTCGACCATGCCCGCCAGCGCGCGCCGCAGCAGCGCCGAGTCCTCACCCGAGGCATCGGCAAATTGGTTGTTGCCCTGCCCGTCCAGCACGCTGACGTGGATATGCATCCCGCTGCCAGCGTACTCCTCGTAGGGCTTCGCCATAAAGGTGGCGTGCATGTTGTGGTTTTCCGCCACCTGGCGCACCAGCCGCTTCAGCGCCAGCGCATCGTCACAGGCGCGCAGTACGTTGTCGGTGTGGTGCAGGTTGATCTCGAACTGGCCGGGCGAGGACTCCGCCACCGCGCCATCGGCTGGCAGGTGCTGCATCTGGGCCAGCGTGTCGATCTCGCTCAACACGTCGGCAAAGTGATTCAGGTTGTCCACCGAGTAGACTTGGGTATGGACGTTGCGCTCCTGGGTGCCGGGGGCGCACGGCGGCTGAAGGTAGCCCTCGCTGTCCCGCTGCCGGTCAATGAGATAGAACTCCAACTCTACCGCTACCACCGGGAACAGGCCGCGCTGGCGCAAGGCCTGCCATACGCTGTTCAGCACATTACGGGGTTCAACGTCAAAGGGAGTACCATCTTCATCCAGCATGGTGAGCAGCAGCTGGCCGATGTGCTCCGGGTCAGCGGCGGAGGGCACCAGCGTGCCGGGGATCGGCATACAGACGTGGTCTGGCTCGCCCAGCTCCTGGCCAAGCCCGGCCTCCTCCACCACATTGCCGAGGATGTCCATCGCAAACACGGACGCAGGGAAGTAGCAGCCTTTTTCGACTTTTTTCAATGCTGAGACAGGGATTCGTTTACCGCGGAAACTGCCGTTGAGATCGGTGAGGAGGACGTCGATGTGTTGAGTGAGGGGGTGGCGTTCCAAGTATTGTTCGACTTCACGTTGGAACGCGCTACTTCGTCTCTCGTCGCTGTGTTTTGCGAATTTTTCAACTTCTACCAGATTGGTTTGCATAAATCACCTGCCGTTGTGAGGGTCAGGCGCTGCGCGTTGGGGGGAGCGCACGCCTTTAACTGACTGTTTTCAAAGCCCGGATCCTGTGATAGGGAGCGCGCCGAGGCGCTCAAAATATAAACCATCTGCTAGAAACATAGCTGCAACAGAATCGATTTGCAAATGTTATGGGCGGTTTGAATATTAACCAATGGGCTGCTAAATTGATAAAATAATGACCAGGACGTCACAAAAAGGGCGTGTTTTGGCAACGATTTAGTCCAGTCTGGGAGGTTAAAACATGGGCAATATATTTAACAGGCCGGTGGTCGGCGTGGTGATGTGCCGGGAGTGCATCGACGGTCACTATACCCAGACGGTGGAGGAGAAGTACCTGGATGCGGTCTTCACCGCCGGCGGGCTGCCGGTGGCGCTGCCGCAGGTGCTGGCCAGCCAGCCCTATGCGCTTGATAGCGTGGTGGCGCGGCTGGATGGGGTGTTCCTCACCGGTAGCCCCAGCAACATTGAGCCGCACCACTATGGCGAAGAGGGCATTGAGGAGTGGAACGATCCGGGCCGCGACCAGCTGGCGCTGACGCTGATCCGCTCGATGCTCGACCAGCGCCTGCCGCTGTTTGCCGCCTGCCGTGGGATGCAGGAGTTGGTGGTGGCCACCGGCGGCGCGCTGCACCGTCAGGTGCACAACGAGCCGGGCTTTATGGATCACCGCGAGGATCTGTCGCAGTCGGCGGACATCCAGTACGGCCCGGCGCACCCGGTGATTGTCGAGCCGGGCGGCCTGCTGGAGCAGCTATTGCCCGGCACGCCGCTGTTTGAGGTCAATTCGCTGCACGGCCAGGGCACACGGCGGCTCAGCCCGTCCATGCGCGTGGAGGCCAGCGCCCCCGACGGCCTGATTGAGGCGGTCAGCGTGCGCGACCATCCGTTCGCCCTGGGGGTGCAGTGGCACCCGGAGTGGCGCATCGAGGAGAACCCGGTGTCACGCCAACTGTTTGAGGCCTTTATTTGTGCCTGCCGCGACGCGATGGTGGAAGAGCGGCCGGTGCCGGAAAACGTACTATGAATGACATCAGCGTGGCGCCGGGGCGACGGCTGTCCCAGATCCGCCAGCAACTGGGGCTGTCACAGCGCCGGGCCGCCGAACTCTCCGGGCTGACCCACAGCGCCATCAGCACCATTGAGCAGGACAAGGTCAGCCCGGCCATCAGCACGCTGCAAAAGCTGCTGACGGTTTACGGCCTCTCCATGGCGGAGTTCTTCGCCGATGACCAGCGGCTAAAGACGCCGCAGGTGGTGATCGAGCCGGAGAACCTGATTGAGATTGGCAGCCAGGGGGTGTCGATGAAGCTGGTGCACAACGGCAACCCGATGCGCGCGCTGGCGATGCTGCTGGAGACCTATGAGCCGGGAAGCAGCACCGGCGAGAAGATCCGCCATCAGGGTGAGGAGGTCGGCACCCTGCTGGAGGGGGAGATCGTGCTGACCGTCAACGGCCAGAGTTTCCCCCTACGGGCTGGCCAGAGTTACACCATCAACACTGGTATGCCACACAGTTTTACCAACCTGTCGGCGCGCGTGTGCCGCATCATCAGCGCCCACACCCCGACAACCTTTTGAGCGGTCACTCCGCAGGCAATGGCATAACGTTTGCATTGATATTTGCATAAATTTGATGCCATCCATGGTGCGCGCCCAGCCATCGGGACGCCGGCCTGAGGTCGCCGCGTCGTCCCTTGGGGGCCAGAAGCCCGCCAAGCCTGCATAAGGAGAAGGATATGACCGAGCATATTGCCAGTTACTATGCGGCCACCGCCAATCCGCATGAACCCTGGCCGCAGCTTGCCGGCAGCATAGAGTGTGATGTCTGTGTGGTGGGGGGCGGTTTCACTGGCCTCTCCTCCGCGCTCTACCTGACGGAAGCCGGCTATGATGTGGTATTGCTGGAGGCCGTGCGCATCGGCTGGGGTGCCACCGGGCGCAACGGCGGCCAGGTGGTCAACTCTTTCAGCCGTGACGTGGATGTGATTGAGGAGCGTTATGGTGAGGAGAGTGCCCGAATATTGGGCAGCATGATCTTTGAGGGGGCGGACATCATCCGCCAGCGCATCGATCAATACGCGATCGATTGTGATTACCGCCCCGGCGGCATCTTCGCCGCACTCAACCACAAACAGCTCAAACAGCTGCACCAGCAAAAGGCGCGCTGGGAGAAATATGGGCATCACAGTCTGGTCATGCTGGATCAGAGCGGTATCCAGCATGAGATTGGTTCGCGGCGCTATGTCGGCGGTATGCTTGACCCGCGCGGCGGCCACCTCCATCCGCTCAATCTGGCGCTGGGTGAGGCCGAGGCAATCCGCCGCCACGGCGGCCGGATCTATGAACACTCCGCCGTCACCCGCATCGACTATGGCTCGCCAGCGCGGGTGCACACCGCACAGGGCGAGGTCAAGGCGCGCTTTGTGGTGCTGGCTGGCAACGCCTACCTGGGCGACCGGCTGGAGCCGCGCCTGTCACGCCTGAGTATGCCGTGCGGCTCGCAGATTGTTGCCACCGCGCCGCTGCCGGAGAGCGTGGCGCGCACCCTGCTGCCGAACCGCTACTGCGTCGAGGATTGCAACTACCTGCTCGACTACTTCCGCCTTACCGCCGACCGGCGGCTGCTGTTCGGCGGCGGCGTGATCTATGGCGCGCGTGACCCGGCGGAGATTGACCCGCTGATCCTGCCGAAACTGCACAAGACCTTCCCGCAGCTACGCGACGTGAAAATCGACTACCGCTGGAGCGGCAATTTCCTGCTGACCCTGTCGCGGATGCCGCAGTTTGGTCGGCTGGAGCACAACGTCTACTACATGCAGGGCGACAGCGGCCACGGTGTTACCCTCACCCACCTGGCCGGCAAGCTGATCTCCGAGGTGATGCGCGGCGACGCCGAGCGCTTTGACGCCTTCGCCCGGCTGCCGCACCTGCCCTTCTTCGGCGGCCGCAGCCTTCAGGTGCCCTTCACCGCCATCGGCGCGGTCTACTACGCGCTGCGCGACCGGCTGGGCTAGTGCTTAGAGCGACGGCCGGCTCACCAGGCCGTCGATCATCACCTGCGGGTTCCCCTGCGAGCAGCGCTCGATGCGCCCGCGCACGCCATACACCGCCGCCAGACTCTGCGGCGTGATCACCTCGTCTGGCGCGCCGTCGGCAATCAGCTGGCCGTTTTGCAGCATCAGCACATGGTCGCCGTGGCGCAGCGCGATGTTGATGTCATGCACCACCACCACCGTCACGATGTTGCGCTTGCGGGTTTCGCGCCGTACCAGATCCATCACGTGGAACTGGTAGTTGAGGTCGAGGGCGCTGAGCGGCTCATCCAGCAGCAGCAGTGACGGCTGGCGAATCAGCGATTGCGCCAGCCCCACCAGCTGCTTCTGGCCGCCGGAGAGCTGGTCGAGGTAGCTGAGGGCCAGGTGGGCGATGCCGAGCTGCTCCAGCAGCGCCATCACCTCCCCCTCGCCGCCCGCCTTCTGCCCGCGCCCACCGGAGGCGCGCTGGGCAACGATGATCGACTCCAGCACATGCAGATGCACCCCAGCCGGCAGCGACTGCGGCAGGTAGACCACCTGCTCGGCGCGGCGGGCGAAGGGCATCTGCATCAGATCCTGTCCGTCCAAGTAGAGCGCGCCCTGCGCCGGGTTGAGGCCAGCCAGCGAACGCAGCAGCGTTGACTTGCCGCTGCCGTTCGGCCCCAGCAGCACGGTGATGTGGCCGCGCGCCAGATGCGGCACGTTCAGGTTTTGGATCACCGGCCGTTTCGGGTAACCGGCGTGGAAGTGCTCAATACGCAGCCCTGCGGTCATACGTTCCCCCGGTGGCGCAGAATGATGCTCAGGAAGAAGGGCACGCCCACCAGCGAGGTGACAATGCCCACCGGAATGATGACGCCGGGGATCAGGTTTTTCGAGGCCACCGAGGCCATCGACAGCACCAGCGCGCCAATCAGCGCACTGGCTGGCAGGTAGAAGCGGTGATCCTCACCGAACATCAGCCGGGCGATGTGTGGTGCCACCAGCCCAATGAAGCCAATCGGGCCAACGAAGGCCACCGCCAGCGCCGACAGGATGCTGATGCGCAGCAGCGTCGCCAGACGCAGGCGGCGCACGTCAATGCCGAAGCTGACTGCCCGATCCTCGCCGAGGCGCAGCGCGGTCAGTTTCCACGAGCTCATCATCGACAGCGGCAGCAGCAGCGCCACCGCCAGCAACAGGATGCCGAGCTTCTCCCAGGAGGCGCGCGCCAGACTGCCCATCGTCCAGAATACCAGCCCCTGCAACGTGTCCTCGGTGGCGATGAACTGCATCATCGACACCAGCGCGTTGAAGGTGAAGACCAGCGCGATGCCAAACAGCACCACGCCGGAGGTGGCGACCCGCGTCCAGCGCGTGACGCCATCCAGCATCAGCGCCGCCAGCAGCGCAAAGATAAAGGCGTTGGCGGAGATAAACCACTGCGCCGGTACGCCCGGCAGGCCAATGCCCAGCACGATCGCCAGCGCCGCGCCGAAGGCCGCCGCCGAGGAGACGCCCAACGTGAAGGGGCTGGCCAGCGGGTTATTCAGGATGGTCTGCATCTCCGAGCCAGCCAGTCCCAGCGCCAGCCCGACCACCACCGCCATCAGCGCATAGGGCATGCGGATATCCCAGACAATAACGCGGGTGCCAGCATCCACCGTCTCCGGTGATACCAGCGCCTGCCACAGGGTCGGCAGCGACAGCCCGGCCGGGCCAAGGGTGAAATCCAGCACCAGCGAGGCGGTGATGGCGACGACCAGCAGCGCCAGAATCAGTAAACGGTGCCGGACAATGTGACGGTAACGCCCCATCACGCCAGCGGGCAGTGCGCTCTCCGGGCGGAGGGTGGGGTCGGTGGTGATGCTCATCTTCTTACCCTGTTGCGAGTCTCATGGCGCCGGGGCGCGCGGGCGTCCCGGAAAACGTATGGTGCAGCGGTGGCACGGCGGGCGGCACGGTAACACCGTGGCGGCCAGTGGGCCAGGCCCTGCGGGTAACGGCCCGTGTCCGGCCATTGCGCAGCCAACGATAAAGCAAACGAGAATCCTTATCAATCAGATTGATAGCTTTGGACGATTTTTAGGATAGGTAACCTGCTGTTTAAGTTATATTTTATCGGCCGCTGGTCAGGGCATACTGGGGATAACGGCAGGAAAGTCAGCAGGAGGGAGAGCGGGCGACGGCGGACACGCCTTGTTGCAGTTTGCGGTGCGCAAAAACAAGGGGCGCACTGGGCGCCCCTGCAAATTACTCTTTGTGATCCGGGAATTCCATCTCACGGTACTTCACGACATGGGTGCCGCGCGTCAGCTTGTAGCCGAACCAGATAATCAGGAACAGCGGGATGCCGATGTAAGTCGCCGCTACCCCAGTCCAGTCAATGGTGTCTGCCAGAAACGCCTGATAGTTCTGGCCGAGCGTAATGATCAGGCAGAGCACGAAGGCGAAGATCGGCCCCAGCGGGAACAGCCCGGAGCGGTACGGCAGCGCGTTCAGGTCACGCCCCTGCGCCACATAGCCACGGCGGAAGCGGTAGTGGCTGATGGCGATCCCCAACCAGGCGATGAAGCCAGTCATGCCCGAGGTGTTGAGCAGCCACAGGTAAACCTGCTGGTCGCCAAACATGGAGGTCAGGAAGCAGAGCGCGGCCACGGCAGTGGTGGCATAGAGCGCGTTGCGCGGCACGCCGCCCTTGGAGAGGCGGGCGAACAGGCGCGGTGCCTTGCCTTCGCTTGCCAGGGTGAACAGCATCCGGGTGGAAGCGTACATGCCGGAGTTACCCGCCGACAGCACCGCCGTCAGGATCACCGCGTTCATCACTGCCGCGGCGGAGAGCAGGCCAGCATTGCGGAACACCAGGGTGAACGGGCTGACGCTGATGTCCGTGACGTCATTGCGCAGCAGGTTCGGGTCGGTGTACGGGATGATCAGGCTGATGATCAGGATGGCGAAGATGTAGAACAGCATGATGCGCCAGAACACCTGCCGCACCGCGCGCGGGATGTTTTTCGCCGGGTTTTCGGATTCGCCCGCCGCGATGCCAATCAGCTCGGTGCCCTGGAAGGAGAAGCCAGCAATCATCGCCACGCCAATCATCGCCGAGAAGCCACCAGCAAAGGGCGCGTCACCGATGGTCCAGTTCTGCCAGCCCGCGTGCTCGCCGCCCTTCATGATGCCAACGATCATCAGGATGCCAATGATGATGAAGATCACCACCGTCACCACCTTGACCAGCGAGAACCAGTACTCCGCCTCGCCAAAGCCCTTCACCGAGATCCAGTTCAGCAGGAACATCAGGCCAAGGAACAGCGCGCTCCAGATCCAGCCGGGGGTATCGGGGAACCAGTAACTCATCAGCAGCTGCGAGGCCACCAGCTCGACGGCGATGGTCACCGCCCAGTTGTACCAGTAGTTCCAGCCAAGGGCGAAGCCGAAGCCCTCTTCGACATATTTGGCGCCATAGGTGGAGAAGGAGCCGGAGACCGGCATGAAGGCCGCCAGCTCGCCGAGGCTGGTCATCAGGAAGTAGACCATCAGGCCAATCAGCGCGTAGGAGAGCAGCGCGCCCCCCGGCCCGGCCTGTGATACGGTGGCGCCAGAGCCGACAAACAGCCCGGTGCCGATGGATCCGCCAATCGCGATCATCGTCAGATGACGCGCCTTTAACTCCCGGCGCAGGGCCGTGGGTGGCTGCGGGTTATTAGTATGTTGTTGAGCCATTTTTACCCTATATCTGCTCGTCCTGGGAAATTTTGAGGGCGGATTGTAACAAAACAGGCCCCAAGATATAGCAGGATTCCCCGGTTATAAGACACCTTCATGATCCGGTGCAGATTATAAGTAACAGCCCGGCAACAACTGTCGAAGAGGTGTGCGGATCGCCTACTAACCCGGCGAATCAGCGCGTTTTACTGGCGCAACTTGCAGTAGTCGAGGAAGCGCTGCAATACACTGGAGATATGTTTTTGCCGGTGATGTATCAGGTAGAGCGTACGGGTCAGCGGCTCGCCCGGCAGCTGGATTTCGCTCAGCGCGCCGCTGGTCAACTGCTCGCCCACCACCCGCCGTGACAGGCAGCTGATGCCGATATTGTGGCGCACCGCGTGCTTGATCGCCTCGGAGTTGCCCAGCTCCATCACCAGATTGAAGGCTGGCAGGCGCGCCAGCAGCAGGTGATCCAGCACCTCGCGGGTGCCGGAGCCGCGCTCGCGCAAAATCCACGGTGCCTCGGCCAGCGCCGCCAGCGATACCGGTTTGGCCGCCAGCGGCTCCCCCTGCTTCACGCGCTGCGGCGCGGCGAACACCACCAGCTCATCCTGCAACCAGGGCTGGGTAATCAGCTCCGGCATGTGGCATGGCCCCTCAATCAGGCCGAGGTCAACGCGGAAATCGGCCACCGCGTTGATCACATCCTGGCTGTTGCCGACGTTCAGCTCCAGCGGGGTATTGGGGTAGTCGAGCCGGTACTCGGCGATCATGCCCGGCAGCATATAGTTGCCGATGGTGCTGCTGGCCGCGATGCGCAGAGAGCCGTTGTCATGGTTGAACAGCCGCTCAATCTCACCGGCCTGCTCCAGCAGCGCCAGCGCGCGTGGGTAGAGCAGCCGACCATGCTCATTGATCACCAGCCGCTTGCCAACCCGGTCAAACAACTGAACGCCAAGCTGGTTCTCCAGATCGGCCAGTGCGGCGCTGACCGCGGATTGGGAGAGCGACAGCACCACCGAGGCCTGGGTGGTTGACCCGCTTTTCAGCACTTCAGCAAAGACTTCAAGTTGTCGGAGTGTGATATGCATAGCGATCTCTGTGTGGCGATGCGGGTGGGCCAGTGGCCCGCCTCAGGTGCAGGTGCTTTGTTATTAAGATTATCACGTTTGCCGCAATCCGTGAGATCGCGCCCCTTGGCGGCGGTGTGCTGGCAGGCGGATAGTTTCACCGGGCTGATAGTTATACCACTTTAATCGATAGATTATAGAACTATTATCCGTTTCACCTTTAAGGTTTCTGCCCCTAAGCTACCCCCACTATCTTTGGAGGTATGCCATGAACACCCTGCCGCTGCGCGTTGCGCTCAGACCCACTTTTTCTCTGCGTCCCCCATTTGGCCTGCTGCCGGGGCTGCTGCTCTGTGGTGGGCTGGCCTGGCTGGCCGCGCGGCTTGGCAGCGCCAGCTGGCTGAGCGCTCTCGGCTTGGGCACCCTGACGCTGGCCATTCTGGCGGGCATGGTGGTGGGCAACGCCCTGCCCGCCCGGCTGCGCCCGGTGACGCTCTCGGGCATCGATTTCGCCCGCCAGCGGCTGCTGCGGCTGGGCATCATCCTCTATGGCCTGCGCCTGAGCGTGCAACAGGTAGCGGCAGTGGGCACCTTCGGGCTGCTTATCGATTTTTTGGTACTTGGATCGACTTTTTTTCTCGCCTGTTGGCTGGGGCGGCGGGTTTTTGGGCTGGATCGCGAGACCACCCTGCTGATTGGCGCGGGTAGCAGCATCTGCGGCGCGGCGGCGGTGATGGCGACGGCCCCGGTGGCGCGCGCTGACAGCAACCGGGTGGCGGTGGCTGTCACCACGGTGGTGGTCTACGGCACGCTGGCAATCTTTGTCTACCCATGGATCTGCCGCCTGCTGCCCGCCGGGCTGGGCGCGCAGGCGTTTGGCATCTACACCGGCTCGACGGTGCATGAGGTGGCACAGGTGGTGGCGATCGGCCATGCCCTCGGCGCGGAGGTGGAGAATGCGGCGGTGATCGCCAAGATGATGCGCGTGATGATGCTCGCGCCCTTCCTGCTGCTGCTCTCTGCCTGGCTGGCGCGCCGTGCCCCGGCCACCGAGGCGCGCGCGCCACTGGCGGTGCCGTGGTTCGCGCTGCTGTTCATTGTGGTGGCGGGCGTCAACTCGCTGCACCTGCTGCCCGCCCACTGGATGCCGACGCTGCTGGCGCTGGATAACCTGCTGCTGGCAATGGCGATGGCGGCGCTCGGCCTCGCCACCCGCTTCCATACCCTGCGCCGCGCCGGGCTACGCCCGCTGCTGCTGGGGGGCGTGCTGTTCCTGTGGCTAGTGCTGGGCGGTGCGGCCATCAACCTGCTGGTGACGGCGCTGCTGCGCTAAATGCCACGAGGGTACGCTTGCCGCCACAAAACCATTACACTGTGCGCCGACCACCAGAGGAGAGAGAAATGAAGTTTGTCGGAGCCCATGTCAGCGCCGCCGGCGGGGTCGATCAGGCCGTGGAGCGCGCCAGCGCGCTGGGTGCCACCGCCTTCGCCCTGTTCACCAAGAACCAGCGCCAGTGGCGCGCCGCGCCGTTGACCAGCGCGGTGATTGATAAGTTCAAGCGCGCCTGCGAGCGCCACGGCTACACCAGCACGCAGATCCTGCCGCACGATAGCTACCTGATTAACCTCGGCCACCCGCTGGAGGAGGCGCTGGAGAAGTCACGCGTCGCGTTCATTGATGAGCTGGCGCGCTGCCAGCAACTGGGGCTGAGCCAGCTCAACTTCCACCCCGGCAGCCATCTGGCGCAGATTGATGAGGAGAGCTGTCTGGCGCGCATCGCAGAGTCGATCAACATCGCGCTGGATCAGACCGAAGGGGTGACAGCGGTGATTGAGAACACCGCGGGTCAGGGCAGCAACCTCGGCTTCCGCTTTGAGCACCTGGCTGCCATCATTGATGGCGTCGAGGACAAGAGCCGCGTTGGCGTCTGCATTGATACCTGCCACGCCTTCGCCGCCGGTTATGACCTGCGCAGCGCCGAGGCCTGTGAGGAGACTTTCCGCCAGTTCAGTGACATCGTGGGCTTTAGGTACTTGCGCGGTATGCACCTGAATGACGCCAAGAGCGCCTTCGCCAGCCGCGTTGACCGCCACCACAGCCTCGGGATGGGCAACATCGGCAAGGCCGCCTTCAGCTACATCATGGCTGACGCGCGCTTCGACGGTATCCCGATGATTCTGGAGACGGTGGATGACACGCTGTGGGCGGAGGAGATCGCCTGGCTGAAGTCGCAGCAATTCAGCAGCGATCCGCAACCGGCCTGATCGGCGGGCAATAAAAAAGGCGCTCAGTGAGCGCCTTTTTTTTACCCTTGCCGCTTAGTTGGCTTCAATCTTCTCGGCCATTTCTGCGTCAGAGCGCTTCAGGATGGCGTAGGAGATGCCTGCCAGTGCCGTACCGGCGACGATGGCCACCAGATAGAGCAGTACCGGCTGGATAGCGCCCGGAATCAGCAGCACGAACAGCCCGCCGTGCGGTGCCATCAGCTTGGCGCCGAAGGCCATGGAGAGTGCGCCGGTCAACGCGCCACCGGCGATGCAGCACGGCAGGACACGCATTGGGTCACGCGCCGCAAACGGGATCGCACCTTCCGAGATGAAGCACAGCCCCAGCACCAGCGCGGCCTTGCCACCCTCTTGCTCGCTCTGGGCAAACTTGCGGCGCGCCAGCAGCGTCGCCACGCCCATCGCCAGCGGGGGCACCATGCCAGCCGCCATGATGGCCGCCATCGGCGCGTAGACCGAGGAGCTGAGCAGCGCCACGCCAAAGGCGTAGGCCGCCTTGTTGACCGGGCCACCCATGTCGGTGCACATCATCGCGCCGAGGATCGCGCCCAGCAGCACGGCGTTGGCAGTGCCGAGGGATTGCAGCCAGTTGGTCAGGCCGGTCATGATCTGCGCGACCGGGGTACCGACCACATAGATCATCACCAGACCAGTGATCAGGCTCGCCACCAGCGGGATGATCAGAATCGGTTTCAACGCCTCCATACTGGCTGGCAGGCGCAGCTTGCCGCTGATGGCGCGCGCCACGTAACCGGCCAGGAAGCCAGCGATGATGCCGCCGATAAAGCCAGCACCGGTGCTGACCGCCAACATGCCGCCAATCAGGCCCGGCGTCAGTCCGGGACGGTCAGCGATGGAGAAGGCGATGTAACCGGCCAGTACCGGCACCATCAGGGCGAAGGCCGAACCGCCGCCGATCTGCATCAGCGCCGCCGCCAGCGTGCCCTTCTCTTCAAATGCCTTGATACCAAAGATAAAGGAGAGCGCGATACAGAGGCCGCCTGCCACCACCATCGGCAGCATGTAGGAGACGCCCGTCAACAGGTGACGGTATGGCCCGGCGCTCTCTTGCTTCTTGCTGCTGGTCGTCGCCGCGCCCGCGCCAGCCGGACGGTACACTTCCGCCTCGGCCACCGCTTTGTCCAGCTCCTGCTTGGTCTTCTTCAGGGCCAGACCGGTCGAGGTACGGTACATCGGCTTGCCAGCGAACTTCGCCAGATCAACCTCGATGTCTGCCGCCACCACCACCAGATCTGCCTGTGCCACCTCTTCCGGGGTGATCTCGTTGCCCGCGCCCACGGAGCCACGGGTCTCTACCTTCACCCACCAGCCGCGCTTCTTGGCTTCCGCCTCCAGCGCCTCAGCGGCCATAAAGGTGTGCGCCACGCCGGTCGGGCAGGCGGTGATGGCGACAATGCGTTTTGGCCCACTGGCGGCAGCGGCAGCCGGTGCGGCGGCCACGGCAACCTGCGGTGCCTGATACGGCGTGGCCTCGTTGGCGGCGCGCGTCAGCACGCCCTGCGGGTCACGTACCGCCTGCTCGACGGAGGCCAGATAGACCTTTTTGCCGGTCAGCCCGGCATCGGCGGCGGCCTGTTCGCCCAGCACCACCACCAGCTCGGCGTCAGTCACACTTTCAGTCAGCGTTGCCCCGGCCTTGCCAGCGGCGGCGGTCAGCATGCGTTTCGCCAGGTGGCTCCGTGCCTGCCCTTGCGAAGGATCGGTCATCAGCAGCGTTTTCATTGTGCCTCCTGCTGTCAGTTAAAGGGTTTCAAATCAACACGGGCCATCATCGCCGCCAATTGGGTGCGGTCGGTGACGCCCACGTTGCTCTGGCTTACCGCCAGGGCCGCCACCGCAGTGGCGAGACGTAAAGTATGTTCGCTGGACTCACGCATCAGCAGACCGTAGATCAGGCCACCCACCATCGAGTCGCCCGCACCCACGGTGCTGACCACCTCGCAGGCCGGCGGACGCGCCAGCCATGCGCCGGAGGCGTTGACCCACAGCGCGCCCTCTTCGCCCAGCGAGATCACCACATGGGCAATCCCCTGATCGCGCAGCGCGTGGGCCGCTTCCACCACCTCCGCCAGGGTCGGCAGTTTTTTGCCGGCCCACATCTCCAGCTCGCGGCGGTTGGGCTTCACCAACCACGGCGAGGCCTTCAGGCCCGCCACCAGCGCGTCGCGGCTGCTGTCGAAAATGATGCACGGGCACTGGCTGCGCAGGCGCGTCATCCAGTCGGTGAAGGCGTCCGGGTCAACCCCGGCCGGCAGGCTGCCGCTCACCGCCACCATGTCGAACTGGCCGAGCCAGCTCAGGGAGTCGGTGACGAAACGCTCCCAATCCTGCGGCGTGACGCTAAAGCCCGAGAAGTTGAAATCGGTCACTTCCCCCGCCTTCTCCGTCAGCTTGACGTTGATGCGGGTGCGGCCATTGACCACCTGGAAGCGGTTGGCGATGCCCAGCTCGCTAAACAGCTGCTGGAAGCCATCCTGATTCTCTTTGCCAAGGAACCCGCCGACGGTGACGTCGATGCCGAGATCCTTCAGTACCTTGGCGACGTTGATGCCCTTGCCAGCGGCGTGCAGGCCAGCGGTCTGCACCAAATTGACCTCGCCGCGCTCAATTTCCGGGCAGAACCCGACCAGATCGTAGGCCGGGTTAAGGGTGATGGTGGCAACTCTGCGGCTCATACGCCCTCCCCCAATCCTTCTGCGATGGCAGTGCCAATCGCCTGCAACGCCTGTTCGGCGTCCGCGCCGCTGGCGGTGAAGCGCAGGCGGTGCCCTTTTTTCACGCCCAGCGCCACGACTTTCATCAGGCTGCGGCCATTGGCCGGCTTGCCACTGCCGTCGAGGTTGGTGACGGTGATGTCGCTGGAGAACTGTTTGATGGTATTGACCAGCATGGTGCCGGGACGGGCATGCAGGCCATGCTCGTTACGCACCACGAATTCGGCGGTGTGCACCTGGCTCTCCTCCGGCACGACGCTGGTCAGCAGCGCCAGCACCGTCGGGGCATCGGCGTTCAGCAGACGTTCAGCTTTATCGTCCAGCAGCAGGTCGCTGAGGTAGTTCAGCACCGGCAGCGGCTGGTCATCGACCATCGCCACCGTCGCCAGCAGGGCCACGCGCTCACCTTGATACTCAAAGGCTTTTGCCGGGCGGCTGACGGTCACGGCGCTGCGCAGGTTGCCCTGCGGGCTGTCGGCCAGCCAGACGCCCTGCCCGAGGCTCAGCGGCGCGCGGCTGACGGCGTCGCTGACAAATTGGGTATCGACCGCGCCCACCTGTTGCAGGCGGCCGGCGTTCAGCGCCTGTAGGGTGATCAGGTTGTCGGCGGCGACGTCAACGGCAATCAGCGAGGTGTCAAACAGCAGCTCCGCGCGCTGTTTTTCGCCCATCAGCAGGCTGCGCAGGGTCTCCTTAGCATCCGTTTTCGCCATCTCCTCGGCCACGCTCTCATCAGAGAGCACGTGCGTCAGCTGGCGCAGCAGCGCCAAATGCTCATCCGATTTCGCGGCGATGCCGATCACCACATAGGCGGTCTGGCCCTCGCCCCAGGCGATGCCCTGCGGGAACTGGAACACCTGCACGCCGGTATTCAGTACCAGATCGCGGGTGTCAGTGGTACCGTGGGGAATGGCGATGCCGTTGCCAAGGTAGGTGGAGGTTTGCAGCTCACGCTGCTGCATACCGTCAACGTAGCCGGCACCGACGTAGCCCGCGTCAGTCAGGGCGGCCGCCACCTGTTGGATGGCCTCCTGCTTGCTGCCGGCGCTGGCGCCAAGGTGGATGTCTTGCAGTGACAACTGGAACATAATTCTCCTCGCTTGCCGAAATTGAATCGTTTCAGCTTCTATGAGAAAAAGGCGGCGCCGGGCTTGGGAGGGGGTCATCAGCCGGCGCTGAAACGTTTCAATCAGTCTCTGATTGGCCTGTAGTTTATGCAAGCATTCTCGTTGTTGTTGTGACGAATCTTTGACTTCACGCACATTTTTTCACTCTTGCTGAATTTACATCAGCACAGGATGAGTAAAGCTGACGTTTTTGCTGATACGGAGAACCAGAATGAAGGTGGTGGTAGGGGTAGGTGTGATTATTGTGAACCCGCAGGGGCAGGTGTTGTTTGGCAAACGCAGCGGCAGCCATGCGCCCTACTGGTCAATTCCGGGCGGCCATATGGAGCCAGGGGAGAGCTTTGAACAGGCGGCGATCCGCGAGATAGAGGAGGAGACCGGCCTGCGCCTCGTCGCGCCACAGGTGATTGCCCTGAGCAATAATCTGGAGACCTGGGCGCAGGAGGGGAAGCACACGGTGTCGGTCTGCCTGCTGGCGCGCCACCCCGGCGGCGAGGCCCAGCGGCGGGAGCCGGAGAAGTGCGAGGCGTGGCTCTGGTGCGACCCGGATGCGCTGCCGCAGCCCCACTTTGAGGCGAGCCGCAACGCGATTGCGCTGTGGCGGCAGGGAGAATTTTACGCCGCGGGCGCGTAGCCACGGGTGACCTGTGACTTTCCGTGCGGAAATGCGCCAGATTGCTCATTTTCGCCACGGAAAACGGCTGTGTTTTTGGCGCCACAGGCGTAGACTGCGCCCCGCCCTTCCCTTTTTTATTGATAGATCATGACCACTCCCTCTGTAACAGCCCGGCGGCTGCCCGACATGACCTCGGCGGCGTTTCTGCTGGTGGCCTTTTTGACCGGCATTGCCGGTGCGCTGCAAACCCCTACCCTGAGCCTGTTCCTGTCGACGGAAGTCCATGCCCGGCCGATGATGGTGGGGCTGTTCTATACCGGCAGTGCGGTGATCGGCATTCTGGTCAGCCAGCTGCTGGCCAGCTGGTCAGATAAACGCGGTGACCGCCGCACCCTGATCTTCTGCTGCTGCCTGCTGGGCGCGCTGGCCTGTGTGCTGTTCGCCTACAACCGCAACTATCTGGTGCTGCTGCTGGTGGGGGTGCTGCTGTCGAGCTTTGGCTCCACCGCCAACCCACAGATGTTCGCGCTGGCGCGTGAGCACGCCGAGAAGACCGGCCGCGAGGCGGTGATGTTCACCTCCATCCTGCGGGCGCAGGTGTCGCTGGCTTGGGTGGTCGGGCCGCCGCTGGCCTTTGCGCTGGCGCTCGGTTTTGGCTTCACCTTTATGTACGCCGCGGCGGCCGTGGCCTTTGTGCTGTGCGGCGCGCTGGTGCGCTACTACCTGCCCTCCATGCCGAAGGCGGCGCTGAAGACCATTGCGCCGTTGCAGGCACCGCGCCGCCACCGCCGCGACGCGCTGCTGCTGTTCGCGGCCTGCTCATTGATGTGGACGGCCAACGGCATCTACCTGATCACCATGCCGCTCTATCTGGTGCATGAGCTGCATCTGCCGGAAAAATTGGGTGGAGTGATGATGGGCACCGCCGCCGGGCTGGAGATCCCGATCATGCTGCTGGCGGGCTATGCGGCGAAACGGCTTGGCAAGCGTAGTTTGATGCGGCTGGCGGTGGCGTCCGGGGTACTGTTCTATTTCAGCCTGCTGTTTATCACCGCTCCGCTGCCGCTGCTGCTGATACAGCTGCTGAACGCGCTGTTCATCGGCATTCTGGCTGGCATCGGGATGCTCTACTTCCAGGATCTGATGCCGGGGCAGGCGGGCGCGGCCACCACGCTGTTCACCAACTCGACGCGCGTCGGCTGGATCATCGCTGGCTCCTTCGCCGGCGGCGTGGCCGAGCTGTGGAGCTACCATGCGGTGTTCTACACCGCGCTGGCGATGGTAGTCGTCGCCATCTACTGCGTGTGGCGCATCCATGAGGCACCGGCCCGCGCGGAGGAGAGCGCGCCGCTGGCAGAGCTGCTGCCGGAGAAAGCAGACAATGGCGGCCTGCCGCTGCCCTGATTAGGGGGCGGTCTCCGCCTCCAGCCGCGCCAGGTAGATCAGCGCCGCGTCACGGTGGGGGCCGCACATCTCGCGGCTGGCCTGTAACCCGCCGCAGACGCGCGGGCGCAGCGGCGAGTGGAAGATGCGACAGCGCATCTGCTCATCCAGCTGGACGCAGCGGGTGTTGGCTGGCTTGCCGTCAGGCATTCCGGGGATCGGGCTGGAGATGGAGGGTGCAATACAGCAGGCCCCGCAATCGGCACGGCATTCCATGAAGAGATCTCAGGGCTGGAAAACGGCGACAATAGCAGGCTTACGGGCGTGGCTCCAGCAAAGATGCTCACGCGCCAGCATTCACCCCGGCCCGGCCCGGCACGCGCCGGCCCCTTTCACAGTACAAAATAGTAGCAATCCTCACCACGATGGTGCATCTGCCCATTTACTTGCCGCGCGACCGCCTGTACTATTGCGCTAGTACAAAGATTCAATCACGGAGTTGCCATGTCGTCTGACCTTACCCTGCCCCTCTCCCGCCCCTCCGCCTTCGGTGGCGCGATGATTATCGCCGGCACTGCCGTCGGCGCTGGCATGTTCTCCATCCCGGTCGTGACTTCGGGCGTCTGGTTCAGCGGCTCGGTCATGCTGCTGGCCTACACCTGGCTCTGTATGCTGCTCTCTGGCCTGTTTATCCTGGAAGTGGCGCTGCGCTACCCGGCCGGGGCCAGCTTCCACACGCTGGTGCGCGACCTGCTGGGGCGGCGCTGGAGCGTGGTGAATGGCCTCTCCATCGCCTTCGTGCTCTATATCCTGAACTACGCCTACATCTCCGCTGGCGGCTCGATCATCGCCCACACCTTTGGCGACGGCATCAGCCAGAAGGCCGCCGGGCTGGCGTTCGCGCTGGTGGTGGCGCTGATTGTCTGGCACTCGACCAAGGCGGTCGATCGCCTCAGCACCGTGCTGATTGGCGGCATGGTGATCAGCTTTGCGCTCTCCATCGGCAACCTGTTTACCCAAGCGCAACCGGCGCTGCTGTTCAACACTGCCCAGCCAGACAGCCACTACGCGCCCTATGCGCTGGCGGCGCTGCCCTATCTGCTGACCTCCTTCGGCTACCACGGCAACGTGCCGGGGCTGGTGACCTACTACCGCCACCAGCCGAAGCCGGTGGTGCGCAGTCTGGTGGGTGGCACGCTGATTGCGCTGACCATCTATCTGGTGTGGCAATATGTGGTGCAGGGAAATATCAGCCGCGAGGCGTTCCGGGTGGTGATTGCCGAGGGCGGCAACATCGGCAGCCTGCTGAAGCAGATGGGCGACGCCAGCCACAGCGGCATGATTGTCACCCTGCTGAACGCCTTCTCCTATATGGCGCTGGCCAGCTCCTTCCTGGGGGTAGCGCTGGGGCTGTTTGACTACCTGGCGGACGTCTGCCGCATTCCGGGCAACCGCGGTGGCCGGGCGCTGGCGGCGCTGCTGACCTTCGCACCGCCAGCATTGGGCGCGCTGCTGTTCCCGAATGGCTTCCTCTACGCCATCGGCTTTGCCGGGCTGGCCGCCACGGTCTGGGCGGTGATTGTGCCCGCGTTGCTGGTGCGCGCCAGCCGCCGCCGTGAGCCTGCCGCCACCTACCGGGTGCCGGGCGGCAAGGCGGTGATTGTCTTCGTGCTGGCGTTCGGCGTGATCAATGCCGTCGCGCACCTGCTGTCACTGGCCGATCTGCTGCCGGTCTACCACTGATCTTCTGGCGGCGCGCAAAGGCCGCGCCGCCCCACTCTTTTTGCGTTGCCCGCTTGCCTGAAAGACGCGGCGCGAGTACCTTGTCGCCACTTCTTATCATCTCCCAAACAGGTCACTTCTTATGGCAAGAGCGAACGAAATCAAGCGCGGCTTCGTGGTTAACTACAATGGCAAGCTGCTGCTGGTTAAAGACATTGATATCCAAAGCCCGAGCGCCCGTGGCGCCAGCACCCTGTACAAAATGCGCTTCGCTGACGTGCGTACCGGCCTGAAGGTGGAGGAGCGTTTCAAGGGTGATGACATCCTGGACACCGTGACCCTGACCCGCCGCAGCGTCAACTTCTCCTACATCGATGGCGACGAGTATGTGTTCATGGATGATGAGGACTACACTCCTTACATCTTCAAAAAAGAGCAGATTGAAGAGGAGCTGCTGTTCATCCCTGAGGGCGGGATGCCGGGGATGCAGGTGCTGACGCTGGATGGCCAGATTCTGGCACTGGAGCTGCCGCAGACGGTGGATCTGGAAATTGTCGAGACTGCGCCGGGCATCAAGGGGGCGTCCGCCAGTGCGCGCAACAAGCCCGCCACCCTGAGCACCGGGCTGGTGATTGGCGTGCCGGAGTACCTGAGCGCCGGTGAGAAGATCACCATCCACATCGCCGAGCGCCGCTACATGGGGCGCGCGGACAAGTAAGGATGAAGTAAAAAAGGCGGGGATCTTCCCCGCCTTTTTTTATGCCTGCCGTTCGGGCAGGTCGGTGAACTGGGTGCGCTTAAGCGCCAGTTCCACGCCGCGCAGCTCCGCCAGCCCCTTCAGCCGGCCAATCGCCGAGTAGCCGGGGTTGGTGCGCTTGTGCAGGTCATCCAGCATCTGGTGGCCGTGGTCCGGGCGCATCGGGATGGCGGAGGGCTGGCCCGCGCGGTGGCGACGCTGCTCCTCGCGCAGCAGGGCCTGGATCACCGCCACCATGTCCACGTCGCCGTAGAGGTGCTCCCCTTCGTGGAAGGTGTTGGGGTTCTCCTCGCGGCAGGTGGCGCGCAGGTGGATGAAGTGGATGCGGTCGCCAAAGGCGTCAATCATGCCCACCAGATCGTTGTCGGCGCGCACACCGTAGGAGCCGGTGCAGAAGGTAAAGCCATTGTGCGGGCTGTCCACCGCCTCTTTCAGCCACTGCATATCCTCCTGGGTGGAGACAATGCGCGGCAGGCCAAGGATCGGCCGCGGCGGATCGTCCGGGTGCACCGCCAGATTGATCCCCACCTCTTCCGCTACCGGCACGATGGCGCGCAGGAAGGCCGCCATGTTCTCGCGCAGCGCCGCCTTGTCGATGCCCTGATAGGTGGCGAGGCGGGCGCGGAACTGCTCCAGCGTATAGCCCTCCTCCGCACCCGGCAGGCCAGCGATGATGTTGGCCGTCAGTTGCGCGCGCGCTGCCTCGTCCATCTGCTCGAAATAGCGCGCCGCCTGCACGCGCTCCGCCTCGCTGTACTCCTGCTCCGCCCCCGGCCGCTCCAGCAGGTGCAGGTCAAAGGCCGCAAAGGCGATGTGGTCGAAACGCAGTGCCTTCGCGCCGTTTGGCAGCGTGTAGGCCAGATCGGTGCGCGTCCAGTCAAGCACCGGCATGAAGTTATAGCAGACAGTGCGGATGCCGCAGGCCGCCAGGTTACGCAGCGACTGCTGGTAGTGGGCGATATGGCGCTCATAGTTGCCGCTGCGGGTTTTGATCTCCTCATGCACCGGGATGCTCTCCACCACCGACCACACCAGCCCCTTGGCCGCAATCTCCGCCTGCCGCGCGCGGATCTCCTCCACCGGCCACACTTCGCCATTGGCGATGTGGTGCAGCGCGGTCACCACCCCGGTCGCGCCCGCCTGACGCACATCATCCAGTGAGACCGGATCGGCCGGCCCGTACCAACGCCATGTCTGTTCCATGCTCTGTCCTTTTTGGCTGGGTGGCAGCGGCCAGCGCGAAAGCTGTCATACCACCTGATTTAAGCTATCATTCATCTTACTACCATACATGGACGCCCTGCCTTGTCAAAAGCCAGTAAGCAATGGCTTGATGCACCTCACGAATCTCAATGAATCTCGCTGTCGCTGATTTGCATTTGTGCCCGCCGGCAGTACACTGCCTCGGACAGCGTCACAGCGCGCCAGCCTTGCGCCGTCACCCAAAACAGGCAGATGCGAAAATTGGTCTGACCGCTTTTGCCGCCGCGTCGCGGCCCTCACCGTTTTTCCCGGCTGAGCCGGGATTTGTCAGGAGCACTCATGAAGACGATCGCCAACACCTCCCTCCCCGCCGCCGTGCAGCAACCGGGCTACGACCGCCAGAACTTACAGAGCCGCATCGTGCATATCGGCTTCGGTGCCTTCCATCGCGCGCATCAGGCGCTGGTCACTGACCGCGTGCTGAACGCCGAGGGCGGCGACTGGGGGCTGTGTGAGATCAGCCTGTTCGGCGGCGCAGAAATGATGCGCCAGCTGCGCGAGCAGGATCACCTCTACAGCGTGCTGGAGAAGGGCGCGGAGGGGAACCGGGCGATTGTCATCGGCGCGGTGCATGAGTCGGTGCATGGCAAGATTGAGGGGGTGCCAGCGGTACTGGAGAAGCTGGCCGAGCCGCAGGTGGCGATCGTGACGCTGACCATCACCGAGAAGGGCTACTGCATCGAGCCGGGCAGCGGCAAACTCGACCTGAACAATGAGATGATCGTCAACGACCTCGCCCACCCCAGCCAACCCACCTCGGTACCGGCGATTCTGGTGGAGGCGCTGCGCCTGCGCCGCGAGCGCCACCTGCCAGCCTTCACCGTGCTCTCCTGTGACAACATCCCCAATAATGGCCACGTGGTGAAGAACTCGCTGATTGGGCTGGCGCAGGCGCGCGACGCGGCGCTGGCCACTTGGATCGCTGACCACGTCACCTTCCCGAGCAGCATGGTCGATCGCATCGTGCCAGCCGCCACCCCGGAGACGCTGGCAGAGATCGCCGACGCGCTGGGCGGCGTGGAGGATGCGTGCGCCATCGCCTGCGAACCGTTCCTGCAATGGGTGGTGGAGGATGAGTTTGTCGCGGGCCGCCCGGCGTGGGAGGTGGGCGGCGCGCAACTGGTCGCCGACGTTTTGCCGTTTGAGCAGATGAAGCTGCGGATGCTGAACGGCAGCCACTCCTTCCTCGCCTACCTCGGCTATCTGGCGGGCTACCAGCACATCAACGACTGCATGGACGATCCGGCCTACCGGCAGGCGGCGCACCGCCTGATGCTGGATGAGCAGGCCCCGACCCTGACGGTGAAGGAGACTGACCTGCCGGGCTACGCCGACCAGCTGATTGCCCGCTACGCCAACCCGGCGCTCAAACACCGCACCTGGCAAATTGCGATGGACGGCACCCAGAAGCTGCCGCAGCGGATGCTGGAGTCGGTGCGCTGGCACCTGGAGCATGGCGGCTCCTACCGCCTGCTGGCGCTCGGGGTGGCGGGCTGGATGCGCTACGTCAGCGGCGTTGATGATGCTGGCCAGCCGATCGAGGTGAAAGACCCGATGGCGGCGCAACTGCGCGAGGTGGTGGCGGCGTCGGCGGACGACGCCCGCCGGGTGGAGGCGCTGCTGGGGCTGACCGCGGTCTTCGGCGAAGACCTGCCGCAGCAGCGCGCCTTTGTTGAGGAGGTGACGCGCGCCTGGCTGAGCCTGCGTGACCACGGCGCGCGCCACACCGTGCAGCAGTGGGTGGCGGGCTAAGCGCCCTCTGCCAGCAGGGCCAGCATCCGTACCCTGACCGCCTCATCATCACTGTGGGCAATATTGAAACGCATAAAGCGCCGGCTGCCGCCAAACAGCGTGCCCGGCGCGAGCGCGATGCCCTCCCGCAATGCCCGCTCCGCCAACGCCTCGCCGTCGATGTGCGCGGGCAGCTCCGCCCACAAAAACAGCCCGTGCGCCTGCCGGGTCGGGAAGCGGCAGCCCGCCGCCCCCAGCCAGCCCCTCACCCGCGATGACGCCTCATTGAGCCGGCTGATCAGCCGCCGCTGGTGGCGGTAGTAACTGCCGTCGCGGAAAAATTGGTAGAGCGCCTGCTCGGTGAACTCACAGGTCACGCCGCCGGTCAGTGACTTCAGGCTGACAATCGCCTGCGTCAGCGCCGGGTTGGCGGCGATATACCCCACGCGCATATTGGCGCTGAGCAGCTTGGAGAAGCCGGAGATATAGCTGGCGTTCGCCAGCCCGGCCAGCGCCGCCATCGGTTTCGGCGTTCCTTCCATCAGGTCGTGGTAGAGATCATCCTCAATCAAGTGGCAACCATAGCGGTTCAGCAGGGTCATGATGGCGAACATCTCCTCCAGCGAGTAGCTGTGCCCGGTAGGGTTGTGCATCAGCCCGGAGGTGATAAACACCTTGGGCCGGTGCGCCGCCAGCAGGCTCTCCAGCGCCACCGGATCGACCCCGTGGTGCCCGCGCGGCGCATGGATCACCCGCGCATGGTGCTGGCGCAGGTTGGCGCTGAAGTTGAAGTAGCAGATGTCATCCAGCAACACGGTGTCGCCGGGCGTCAGCAGCACGCGCAGCAGGGTATCGATGGCGTTCATGGTGCTGCTGGTCAGCACGATGTTCTCCACCGGCACCCGCAGCCCCGCCCCCGCCAGCTTCATCTGGAGGGTGTTGCGCAGCGGCAGATAGCCGAGTGGGTGGCCATACTCCATAAAGCGCAGGCGCGGCGTGCGGATGGTCTGGCGCAGCGCCTTGCGGAACAGCTCGGTATCCAACCACTCCTCCGGGAAGAAGCCACAACCGGGCCGCCAGCCGGCATGGGTGGCAAAGGCGCGCTTCAGGCGTGCGTGCAGATCGGGTTCCGGCGCGACCGGGCTAAGGGGCGCGCTGCTGGCTGGCGGGGCGATCCCACGGTTGATAAAGTAACCGCGCCCCTGGATGGAGGTGACGGTGCCGCTGGCGCGCAGGCGATCGAGCGCATCGACCACCGTGTATTTGCTGATGGACAGCTGCTCACAAAACTCCCGCAGTGACGGCAAGCGGCTGCCCGGCGGCAGGCTGCCATCCGCCACCGCCCCGCTGATCAGGTCTACCAGCTGGTTGACCTTGGATACCCCGTCAACCAACTGCGTGCGGGTTAGACTTAACATAGCGCTCCTTTCTGTTCTCTACTGTACCGGCGATTTCACCAGCCAGGCCGGGCGGGAATTCGTGGTGCTTTCCCTGCCCTGCCCGGCCATCCTGCCCTATGGTTACGGCCATCCGCTCCGTACAGGCTGTCATCCATGCGTTCATTGTGTAAAACATCTTCCACAGGCTTAAATAACAACACGTTGAATGGAAAGGGCGCCGCCCTGCTGTGGGTGCGCCTGCTGTCGGCGGTGGCGCTGTTCGCCCTGCTCGGGCAGGCCAACCTCTGGCTGGATGCCACCAGCAACATCCTGCTGGCGACCGGCTACCGCCTGCTGCTGATCCTCACGCCGCTGACGCTACTGCTGTTTGGCGCACGGGCCTTGCGCGTCACGCTGCTGTGCGCGCTGGCTGGCCTGCTGCTGCTGGCACTGCCCGCCGCCCACGGCGTGGCGGCCGTGGCGGTGCTGCTGTTCAGCTATGGCATCGCGGTAGTGGGCTACATCGCCAAGCGGGATGCCGCCGCCACCCCGGCCGGGGCGGCCAACAACAAAATCATGCTGAACCTTGGCAGCCTGCTGGCGGGCCTGCTGCTGCTCTACCCGCACTGGCAGCCCACCTTCTTCTATCTGGCGCTGGCGCTGCTGCTGTTGCCCTGCCTGCCCGCGGTGTGGCACCACAGGCCGCTGGCGGAAGCCAGCCCGGCCCCGGCCGTGGCGCGCCGGGGCCAGCTCAAGTGGGCGCTGGCGGGGCTGATGGCTGGCATCAAGCTGTTTGCGGTGTTCTCCATCCTGCCGCAGGCCATTCTGGCGCATCAGGCCACCCTGCCGGGCTGGTATGGCGCGATGATCATCCTCAACAGTGCGGTGGTGACGCTGCTGCAACGGCCCATCATGGCGCTGATCCAGCGCTGCGGCCGACGGGCGCTCTGGGCGGTGCTCGCCCTGATCCTTGCCGGGCTGGTGGTGCTGGCGCTGCCGGGGGCGTTCCGGGTGCACACCCTGCCCGGCGCGCTGCTGTGGCTGGGCCTGCTCTCGCTGGCCGAGTGCGGCCTGAGCTACCTCGACTACTGCGCTGCCCAGGAGGGCGCGCTGCTGGTGAAGGAGCTTTCCGTCAGCGCCGGTGCCGGGTTTACGGTCTTTGCCATGCGTACCCTGCCCACGGCCGCCAGCGCGGGGGTGCTCGCCGCCACGGCAATTATCGCCCTGCTTATTTGGCTATGGCTTTATCAACGCCAGCACAAGGAAAAGTACCATGCCCTCAATAATCTTTATGAAAAGTAAAACGGAATACCTGTTCCGTGACGTGATTACCTTAACGGATTGTCGTGAAAATATGAAGTTCGGATGCAGGACCGGCAACTGCGGTATTTGCAGAATAAGAATTATCTCTGGCAAGGAGAATATTACCCGCCCTACCTCTAAAGAAAAGAGACTGTTTAAAGCCCTGAATATTGTTGACCCCGACATTCGCCTGGCCTGCCAGTGCCAAATTACCGGCGATGTTACCCTGATTGAAAACTATCTGGAGTGAATAATGATCAACCGAATTAAAGACACCGCCATCATTCGCCAGCCGCTGTTTTTAGGCCCGGAGCGCAGCCAAGACGTAAAACGCGAAATTGATGATTTCCTCGACACCAAAATTATTGAATGGAACAACACGGTGCCCTCCGCAAAACATCTGGAGGGCAAGCAGGTCAATCAGGCCTATTATCGCCAGACCCTGATTGAGCACTGCTGGCGCATCCGCCTGATGCGCAGCGCCCAGTGCCACGCGCTGCATAAGATTACCCGCGTCAATGCCGAGGCGGCGCAGCTCTACGCCGCCTATCAGGATGAGGAGATGCTGCACGACACGCTGTTTATGCAGGACGCCGAAAGCCTTGGCATCAGCAAAGAGACCATCTACCAGACCGAACCGAGTTTTTATACCCGCCTGCTGGCCGGTTTCCTCTATTTTGTCGCGGAGCATGAAAAACCGCTCGGCGTGGTCTGTTACAGCTACCTGGTGGAATATACCACTCAGAAAATTACCCCCAAACAAATTACGGCGCTGGCCGACAGCGTCGGCAGTGACAAAATCACCGGCCAGGCCGCCCACCTCAATACCGATCTGGTGGAAGACCATACCCAGGAGATGTGGGATATTTTAAGCCTGCTGATTGAGAGCGATGAGGATATTACCGATGTGAAGCGCTATTTCGCCGAGATTCAGGAACTGCTGAAAATGTTCTTCGTGGAACTGCACGAAAAAACCATTCAGGCATAAGCCCTCAGGGAGGAGAGGCAATAAATGAAAAAATCCGTGCTTATTCTTTCCCACCAGACGCTCTCAATGGTTGATCCCATTAAACAGATCGTTGAGAGCTGGGGATATGGTTATTTTATTCTCTCCTCCGCCCCCACCCGGCAGGCGCCCCCGGCGTGGTCAGCCGCCCCCGGCGACCACCGGATGACCGCGGGGCTGCACCTGACCCACACGGACATTGATCAGGTGGTGCGCGACACCGAACAGACGCACCAGTTCATGGGCTGCATCAGCGTCTGGGACGGCTACCGCCACCTGATGGCCTACGCCAACCAGATGTTCAACGCCACTGATATCACCGAGGAGACCGTCGCGCTGCTGCGCGACAAGTGGCGGATGCGCAACCGTCTGGCGGCCACCGGGCTGTCGCGCGTCTCCTGCCACCTGCTGGATGAGGCGCGGTTCCAGAGCATCACCGACCGGGAAAAGTACTTCATCAAGCCGCGTACCGGGCTGGCGTCGATGGGCACCTTCCCGGCCGCCTCCCTCACCGCCTATGGCCAGCTGGCGCAACTGCGGGCGCAGGCGGTGGCGGATCGCTCCTACGCGGGCGTCTTCTCAGACGAGGCGAACTTTATCATTGAGGGCCTGATTGACGGGGTGGAGTGCAGTTTTGAGATCAGCCTGGATCAGGGGGCGCTGGCGGTGCTGGCGGTGCATGAGAAGCTGGAGGTTGCCCAGTCTGGTTTCGCCATGCTGGAGGGGGCGAGCCTCTGCCCGCCGCGTTCACTCTCCACGGCGCAGATTGAGGCTGGCGTGGCGCTGCTGCGCTGCGTGATGGCGACGCTGGGTGCCGACACCGGCGTCTATCACGTTGAGATGAAGTGTGACGCCAGCGGCCATTGGGAAATTATCGAGATCAACCCGCGCATCGGCGGTGCCTATATCGTCGAGAGCACCCGCCTGCACAGCGGCGTCTGCCTGCTGCGGCAGTGGCTGGCGCTGATCATTGACGGCCCGCGGCAGGCGCGGCAGGCCGGTGCACGCCACCTCTTTTTCCGCGTCTTTTTCGGTGTTCCGGGGCGCACGCTGGCGCGGATTGGCCGCCATGCTGGCCTGCCGCAGGCGCTGAAGGAGAGCCTGCTCTACCAGCCCGGTGACACCCTGCCCCAGGTGGAGCGAGAGATTTTCCTTGGCATGGCGCTGTGGAATGTCACGGAGCTGACCACCGGGGAGCGGGCGGTACTGATTGCCGCCTCACAACGCTATATCGATACGGAGTATCTGGCATGAAAATTATTGTGTTCCACCGTATTCCCTTCGAGAAGATCCGCTATGAACAGGTCATCGATCACCGGGCGCATCAGGTTTACTACTTCTGCCTGACCCCTCCCGGCCCGCGCCTGCCGGCGGGCAGCGTGGCGGTGGTGCTCGCCCAGCCCCACTTTGACGCCCCCACGCTGATTGCGCACTACGCCCAGATTTTCGCGGGCGCTGACCGGCTGATTGCCCGCTCGGAGCATGACCTGATCGCCGCCGCACAGGTGCGCGAGCACTTCGCCATTCCCGGCGATCGCCCCCCGCAGATCCTGCCGCTGCGCAATAAGTGGGTGATGCGCTACCGCTGCAAACAGCAACAGATCCGCCAGCCCGCCTTCTGGCACCCGCTGGAGTTTTTGCAGTTGCCGCCGCAGCCGGGCCGCTTCCTGCTCAAGCCGCGTGAGGAGGCCTCCAGCCTCGGCATCCTGACCGGGGATGACGCCGCCATCCGCGCCGCCATTTTCCAGCTCGACAACGCGGAGAGCATGATGGTGGAGACCTTTATTGAGGGCGCGGTGCTCCACTTCGACGGCTGGCTGTCGAACGGCAAGCCGCGGGCGTTTGTCAGCAGCCGCTACCTGCGCACCTGCCTCAGCTTCTCCAGCGGCTCGCCGCTGGGGTCGGTGCAGATCCGCACCACGCCAGCGCACCGGGCGCTGGTGACGGAGGTGCTGGCGGCGCTGGGCTACCGCGATGGCAGCTTCCATTTTGAGGCCATTGAGGATGCCGACGGCCACCTCTGGTTTCTGGAGACCGCCGCGCGGGTCGGCGGGGCGGGCGTTGCCGAGACCTTCCACCTGCGCACCGGCGTCAACCTTTACCACGCCGACCTGCGCTACCAGATCGATGGCATGACGCCCGCGGCGGTGGGCAGCATCAACCCACTGTTCTACGGCTGGTTTGTCTACCCGTCCCATCATCTGGCGGCGGCGTGGCAGTTGCCGTTTGATGCCGATAAGTGGGCGGCCTGCCTGCTGCACTACCAACACAACACCGCCGCGCCAGCCGGTGGGACGATCTCCTACTCCCCAGAGGCCTCACCGCTCAGCGGCGTGGTGGCCGGTGCCGAGCAGGAGATTGCCGAGGTGATCGATGCGATTTTCCATGAATGCAACCTGGTGGAGCTACGATGAGCACGCACTGTTTTATTGTCACCGGCTACAACAATGTCCGAATTTATGATGTCGAGAAGATGCGCCGGGCGGCGGCGAAGCACTTTGATGCCCGGCTGGTGCTGGTGACGGAGCGGGCCAATGAGCTGGATGCGCTGTTTGCCGACTGGGTGATTGAGGCCCCGTTCGACATACAACAGGGTGAGGCCAGCCTCGCCCACGTGCTGGCAAGCCTGCAACGCCAGCAGTTGCAGCCGATCGGCATCCTGCCCTTCTCGGATCGCGGCGTGCCGCTGGGCGCGCGCCTTGCTGGTCACTTCGGCCTGCCGGGTGCGACGCCCGAGGAGGCGCTGGCCGGGCTGGACAAACGCCTGTTCCGCCAGCTCGACAGCCAGGCGCTCAGCCATCCGGCGGGCTACCGCCCACTCTCCAGCCAGCAGGTGGCGAGCCTGCCCGCGCTGCAACAGGAGGTGGCGCGGCTGGGCGGCAAAGCCTTCCTCAAGCCAGCGCAGGAGGGCAACAGCCGTGGCTGCCAGGTGATCGGCCAGCAGGGGGAGTGCGCCCGCGCCTGGGCCGCCGTCGCGCCCTACCACGGCGGTGGCATCATTGTTGAGTCGCTGGTGGAGGGTGCGCGCGAGTACAGTTGGGACTGCGTCGCCGGGCAGCAATGGATCACCGAGAAGCACACCACCGAGGGGCTGTACCGGGCGGAGTACCAGCAGATCGTGCCCGCGCCGCTGCCGCCGGAGGAGGCGCGGCGGCTCTCGGCCGCCGGGGCGCATATGCAGTCGCTGGTCTCTGCCCGCCACGGCGCGTGGCACAATGAGATCTTCCTGCTGCCCGATGCCACGGCGGCGGTGGAGACCAACATGCGCCCGGCCGGAATGCACATCTGGGATCTGGCCCACCTGAGCTTTGAGGGGTTCGACCCCTGGCTGACGTGGTTGCGCTGGGCCACCGACGGCCAGCCAGTCGCCCAGCCGCTGCGCCCGCGCGGCTATGCCGGTATCCGCATGTTGCGCGCGCCGCGCGCTGGCCGCCTGCTGGCGCTGCCGGAGATGGCGGCACTGGCGTGCGAGGCGGGCATTGCGCTGCATCAGGGCCACTTCTCCGCCCGGCCGGGCGACAGGGTTGGCGCGGAGGTGCAGAGCAACGCCGATTTTGTCGGCCACATCATTCTCACCCATCCCGACTATCCGCAGCTGCTGGCGTCACTGGCGCAACTGGCCACCCGCATTGAGCAGGCACTGACCATCGCCTGACTACCCCTCCCCACGGGGCGCACCTGCCGCCCCTTTTATTTGCCCCCGCCATTTTTTGCGCCTATAAAATTTATCTTGTAAATCAGTCGCCACACAGGCCACTATTTTTAGGCGCTGGCTGCGGCCAATTTGCGCTGAACAAGGGAGTCGGCCTGCGCCACTCCCGGCACCGCCATGAATAAAGGACAGACAGATGACCTACGTGAACCTGATTACCGGCTTTTTGGGCAGCGGTAAAACCACCACCCTGCGCCACTTGCTGAGCCAGAAACCCAGCCATGAGAATTGGGCTATTCTGGTTAATGAGTTTGGCGAAGTGGGCATTGACGGCGCGCTGCTGGCCGGACAGGGAGCGGTGCTTAAGGAGATCCCCGGTGGCTGCATGTGCTGCGTGAACGGCCTGCCGATGCAGATTGGCCTGAATATGCTGCTCAAGCAGAAGCCTGACCGGCTGCTGATTGAGCCGACCGGCCTCGGTCACCCCAAGCAGATCCTCTCGCTGCTCACTGCGGAGACCTACCAGCCCTGGCTGACGCTACAGGCGACCCTCTGCCTGCTGGACGCGCGCCAGCTCGGCGAGGAACGTTACCGCGATAACGAGAATTTCCGCGACCAGCTGGCCGCCGCCGATCTGATCATCGCCAATAAGCAGGACACCTGGCAGGAGGCGGATCGCCAACGGCTGGCGGCGTGGGTAGCCAATGAGGCGGGTGGCCGCCCGGTGATTGAGGTGCAACAGGGCGAGGTGGATGCCGCGCTGCTTGCGCTGCCGCGCCAAAACCTGCGCACGCTGCCGGATGGCGCGCACCACCACGGCACCCCAGCGGCGCGTGGGCTGGCGGCACTCAGCCTGCCGGGCAACCAGCGCTGGCGGCGCGCCCTCAGCCACGGCCAGGGGCACAGTAGCTGCGGTTGGATTTTCGATGAGGAGACGGTGTTTGACACCATCCCGCTGATGGAGTGGGCGCGGCTGGCCCCGGTGGAGCGCGTCAAAGGGGTGCTACGGATTGCCGAGGGCACCCTGCTGCTGAACCGGCAGGGGCAGGATTTCAAGATTGAGACCCGGCCGGGCGCGCCGTTGGACAGCCGGATCGAGGTGATTACCCAGGGTGAAGCGGACTGGAATGCGCTTCAATCGGCTTTGTTGAAGCTACGTTTAGCCGGTGACGCTTAATTTATCCGCCAATTTTATGGATTTGATTTCATCAAATAACAAAATAGGTCATCACCGCTATGTGGCGCAAAAATCTTCCTGCAATCCTGTTGCTGAACCTGCTGGGCGTGGCACTGTTCCTCTCCTACTACCTGCCCGCCAACCACGGCTTCTGGTTCCCGATTGATGCTTCCATCTTTTTCTATTTCAACCAGCATCTGGCCACCAGCCCCGGCTTCCTGAAGCTGGTTGCCGTGACCAATAACCGGCTGTTTGATGGCTGCTCGCTGCTGGCGATGGGCCTACTCTACCTCTCCTTCTACCTGCGACAGGGGCCGGAGGGGCGTCGCCGCCTGCTGGTGACCGGCGTGGTGATGCTGCTGACCGCCGTGGTGCTCAACCAGCTTGGCCACCTGCTGCCGGTGCAGCACCGCAGCCCGTCGCTCTACTTCCCGCACGTCAACCGCGTCAGCGAGCTGACCGGCATCCCGACCAAGGACGCCTCCAGCAACAGCTTCCCCGGCGACCACGGCATGATGCTGATCATCTTCGCCTGCTTTATGGGGCGCTACTTCACCCGCGGCGCCTTCGCGCTGGCGCTGGCGATTGTGGTGATCTTCTCGCTGCCGCGCCTGATGATTGGCGCGCACTGGTTCACTGACATCGCCGTCGGCTCCCTGTCGGTGGTGCTGGTGGGCATGAGCTGGTGGTTGCTCACCCCGGCATGCGACCGGGTGATTGAATGGCTCAATAACCGGTTGCCGGGAAAAACGCGCCGCGCATAATTAAATAAAATAGACAGCCACACTGATATAAAAAAAGTATGCCCACGGGAGCCAATGGCTCCCGTTTTTTACATTTATATTCGGCAATTCTCACCGAGAATTGACAATAAATTGACATTTCTCCCGCTTGTGGCGTTGATTTCAGCGAAATGCGGCTAAAAAGAGCACAGCGGATTCTGCTCCTGTGCTTACATCGACTTACATCATAAATTCTTATAAGAAATGCTTTAAAAGCACTCGCAATCCTTAGGGGGTTAAGGTAATCTCGGATTCGCTTTTGGAGTTATTGATTTTTTTCGCCTGAAATTTCATGAAATTTGTGCGTAAAGCCACAATTTTCAAGCAGGTGAATTGCTCGATACTCAGACGATAAGTAGGCTCTTTTCGTTTGGCATTTTCTGATAGCGACATTCGTCGTTAAGGACAGCAAGGGAAAACACTCATAATGGTCAAGTCTCAACCGTTTCTGAGATATATGTGGCGGGCAGTCCCCGCAATGGCGATGGCAGTCATGCTCTCCGCCTGTAGTTCGATGAATTCACAACACGCGCAGACTGAGACGCATGCAGTTAATGACCGGAACGGTTTTTTACTGCAAGCCTCTCAGGATGAGTTTGAAGAGATGGTGCGTAATGTTGACGTGAAGTCAAAAATTATGGACCAGTACGCGGATTGGAAAGGCGTGCGTTACCGCCTGGGCGGCACCAGCAAGCGCGGCATTGATTGCTCCGCCTTCGTCCAGACCACCTTCCGCGAGCAGTTTGGCCTGGATCTCCCGCGCTCTACCTATGAGCAAAAGGACATCGGCCGTGGCATCCAGAAGAATAAGTTACGCCCTGGCGATTTGGTGCTGTTCCGCGCCGGCTCGACGGGTCGCCATGTCGGGATCTATCTCGGCAACGATGAGTTTGTCCACGCCTCCACCAGTAGCGGCGTAATGATTTCCAGCCTGAGTGATGCCTACTGGAAAAAGCGCTACCGCGAAGCGCGACGGATATTGAACGACCGGACACATAGCTGAGCCTTTTTCCCTTGCTGCTCATGCCAAAGAAATAAAAGAGCGCCTTCCCCGGAAGGCGCTCTTTTATTTGCTGGCAATCACAGCCCATCGCCAATTGGTTAAAATTGGCGTCGTGCGCTGCCCGCGGTCAGTTATACTGGAACCATTCAGGCATGCCGTAAAGGAATGAACATTATGCGGTTAAAAACGGCATTAACGCATACCGTTTTGCCCAAGCGACGTTATTTACGACGCAGCCTCCTTCTCGCCTCCCTCTTTTTTCTTTTATTTAATGGCATCACCCTGTGGGTGGTTTACCAAGCCAACGAACGCCAGCAGCAGCGCCTGACGCAAGACGTGCTGAACTTTACCGTCGAGTACCTGGCTGCGCTGCGGGAGAATATGGCGCAGATGGGCGACATGACCCGCCTGCCCTGCGACATGACGCAAGCCTCCCTCACCCAGCGCGCCGCCTTTACCCGTGGCGTGCGCACCTTCCTGTTGGTACGCGAGGGTGAGGCCTACTGCTCCTCGGCGATGGGCGCCATCTCCCGGCAGGTGGCGGAGATCTACCCGGCGCTGCGCCTCCAGTTGCCGCAGGACATGGCGCTGCAACCGGGCACCGTGATGGTGCCGGAGAAGCCCGCCATCGGCGTCTGGCTGGCCACCCCCGGCGAGACGCAGAGTGGCGTGCTGGCGACGCTGGATATCACCGTCAGCCCCTATTTGCTGTTTAGCCGCCGCTACGGCGGCCAAGGCCGCGATGGCATGGCCATCATGATTGGCGATTACGCGCTCACCAACTTCAGCGCCAGCCTGCTCAAGCGCGCGGCACTGACGGACAAAAATGCCCATGACCTGCCGGTGCCCGGCACGCCCGCGGTGCTGCGCTTCTACAGCCAGAGCCTGACGGCTGGCGACATACAGGTCACGCTGCTGGCAGGGCTGCTGCTGGCCTCGCTACTCGGTGCGCTCAGCTACTATCTGCAACGGGCGCGCCACAGCGCAGGTCATGAGATGGTGGGGGCGATGCGCCAGCGCCAATTCCACATGGTCTACCAGCCGGTGATCGAGACCCGCTCACAGCAGGTGGCCGGTGTTGAGGCGCTGATGCGCTGGCACCACCCCACCGAGGGTGCCATCCCGCCGGATGTCTTCATTACCTATGCCGAGAACCAAGGGCTGATCGTGCCGCTGACCCGCCATCTGTTCCGGCTGATTGCGCAGGATGCCATCCAGTTGCAGACCATCCTGCCCGTCGGGGCCAAGCTGGCGGTCAACCTGTCGCCCGCCCATCTCAGCGATCCGCACTTTGAGCGTGACGTGCTGCACTTCCTCAACCGCCTGCCCACCCACCACTTCAACGTGGTGTTTGAGATCACCGAGCGTGGCATGGTGGCCGCCCGTGACGCGCAGCATAAATTTGACTGGCTGCGCGCCCAGCAGATTGAGATTGCCATTGATGATTTCGGCACCGGCCACAGCGCCCTGATCTACCTGGAGCAGTTCAATCTCGACTATTTGAAGATTGACCGTGGTTTTATCACCGCCATTGGCCGGCAGACGGTGACCGCGCCGGTACTGGACACGGTGCTCAACCTGACGCAGGAGCTGGGACTCAAAACGGTGGCCGAGGGGGTGGAGACGCCCCAGCAGGCGCACTACCTGCGCGAGCGCGGCGTGACCTATTTGCAGGGCTACCTCTATAGCCGGCCGCTGGCGCTTGATGCGCTGCGGACGTTTGTGGCGGGCTACCGCCCCTAGCGACGTTTATCAGATTGGCTGGCGGCCGGGGGTGTGTTACAACGGCGCGTCGCATGATGTCAGGCGCGCCGCGCCGGCCACCTTCAGGAGCTGTTCATGGTGCCACGATTACTGCTTGCCCTGCTGTTGCTCGTCAGCCTGCCAGCGGCCAGGGCCGATATCATCAATGAGAGCTACGCCTTCGCCATCCTTGGCACACCGAAATATGGGGCTGGCTTCAGCCACTTCGACTACGTCAACCCGGCCGCGCCCAAAGGCGGCACACTGCGTCAGGCGGCGCTCGGCACTTATGACAACTTCAACCGCTTCGCCATGCGCGGCAACCCGGCCGCCCGCAGCGGCCAGCTCTATGACACCCTGTTTGTCGCCTCCAGCGATGAGATTGGCAGCTACTACCCGCTGGTGGCCGAGTCCGCCCGCTACCCCGACAGCCTGAAGTGGGTAGAGGTGGCGATCAACCCACGCGCCCGCTTCCAGGATGGCACACCGGTCACCGCGCGCGACCTCTCCTTCACCTTCCAGAAGTTCATGACCGAGGGGGTGCCGCAGTTCCGGCTGTTCTACAAGGGGGTGAAGGTGGCCGCCATCAGCCGACTGACGGTGCGCTTTGAGTTCCCGACGCCAGACCGCGATCAGGTGCTGGGGCTGCTGGGCGGCCTGCCCGTATTGCCAGCGCACTATTGGCAACAGCACAAACTGAGCGACCCGCTGCCCGCCCCGCCGCTGGGCGGTGGCCCCTACCAGATCACTGACTACCGCCTCGGGCAGTATGTGGTTTACAGCCGCGTGCGCGACTACTGGGCGGCCGACCTGCCGGTCAACCGCGGCCGCTTCAACCTGGACACGCTGCGCTACGACTACTTCCTGGATGACAAGGTGGCGCTTCAGGCGTTCAAGGCTGGCAGTTATGACTTTCGCAGCGAAGGCTCGCCCAAGAGCTGGGCGACCCAGTACACCGGGCCAAACTTCAGCAAAAACTATATCGCCAAGCGCGATGAAGAGAGTGAGGCGGCGCAGGACACCCGCTGGCTGGCCTTCAATACCCAGCGGCCGCTATTCCGTGACCGCCGGGTGCGGGAGGCCATTGGGCTGGCGTTTGATTTTGAGTGGATGAACCGGGCGCTGTTCTACGGTGCCTACCAGCGCGCCGACAGCTACTTCCAGAACACCGAGTACGCCGCCCGCAGCTACCCGGACGCGGCGGAGCTGGCGTGGCTCGGCCCGCTGAAGGGCAAGGTGCCGCCGGAGGTGTTCACCACCCTCTACCAGCCGCCGCGCAGCGACGGCAGTGGCAATGACCGCGCCAACCTGCTGAAGGCGACGGCGTTGCTGCGCGAGGCTGGCTATGAGGTGCGCGACCAGCAGCTGGTGGACGCGCGCAGCGGCGCGCCGTTCCAGTTTGAGCTGCTGCTGCCCGCTGGCGGCAATAACCAGTTCGTGCTGCCGTTCCAGCACAACTTGCAGCGGCTGGGCATCACCCTCACCCTGCGCGAGGTGGACAACTCACAGTTCCTCAGCCGCCTGCGCAGCCGGGACTATGACATGCTGCCGACGCTCTACCGCGCGATGCAGTACCCGAACGGTGACCTGATGGTGCGCTGGGCGTCGGGCTACCTCGACTCCAGCTACAACGCCCCCGGCGTGCAGGATCCGGCGATTGACCAGCTGGTGGAGGCGATCGTCCGGCACCAAGGCCAGCCTGCGCCACTGCGCGCGCTCGGGCGGGCGCTGGATCGGGTGCTGACCTGGCAACAACTGATGATCCCGATGTGGTACTCCAAGCGCGAGCGCTACGCCTACTGGGACAAATTCTCGCAACCGGCCATCCGCCCGCTGTATGGCATGGATCTCGATTGCTGGTGGTACGATGTCAATAAAGCGGCCCGCCTGCCGGCCGAACGGCGCTAAGGAGCAACAATCAAGATGGGAGAGACACGGTGACCCGCTATGTGCTGCGCCGCCTGCTGCTGATCATCCCCACGCTGTGGGCGATCATCACGCTGAACTTTTTGATCGTGCAGATTGCCCCCGGCGGCCCGGTGGATCAGGCGATCGCCAATATCCAGTTTGGTCAGGGCAGCGGGCTGGCGGTCAATACCGCCGGCAGTGAGTCGCTCGGTAGCGCGCGCCCGGCGGCGGGCGACGGTGCCTACCGGGGCGCGCGCGGGCTGGACCCGGAGGTGGTGGCGGAGATCACGGCGCGCTTTGGCTTCGACAAGCCGCTGCATGAGCGCTACCTGGAGATGCTGTGGCGCTACGCCCGGCTCGATTTCGGCGACAGCCTGTTCCGTGGCGCGTCGGTGATGGATCTGGTGGTGCAGAGCCTGCCGGTCTCCGCCAGCCTCGGCGTCTGGAGCACGCTGATCATCTATCTGGTCTCCATCCCGCTCGGCATCCGCAAGGCGGTGCACAATGGCAGCGCCTTCGACACCTGGAGCAGCAGCCTGATTATCTTTGGCTACGCCATCCCGGCCTTCCTGTTTGCCATCCTGCTGATAGTGCTGTTCGCTGGCGGCAGTTACCTCGACTGGTTCCCGCTGCGCGGGCTGGTCTCCGGCAACTTTGACACCCTGCCCTGGTATGGCAAGGTGGCGGACTACTTCTGGCACCTTACCCTGCCGGTGCTGGCGACGGTGATTGGCGGCTTCGCCACCCTGACCATGCTGACCAAAAATGCCTTTCTGGATGAGGTGCGCAAGCAGTATGTGGTGACGGCGCGCGCCAAGGGGCTGGGCGAAAAGCAGATCCTCTACCGCCACGTGTTCCGTAACGCCATGCTGCTGGTGATCGCGGGCTTCCCGGCCACCTTTATCAGCATGTTCTTTACCGGTTCGCTGCTGATCGAGGTGATGTTCTCCCTGAACGGCCTTGGCTTGCTGGGCTATGACGCCACCCTGCAACGCGACTACCCGGTGATGTTCGGCACCCTTTACATCTTCACGCTGATTGGCCTGCTGCTGAATATCCTCAGCGATATCACCTACACGCTGGTCGATCCGCGCATCGACTTTGAGGGGCGCGGATGAGCCTCTCTCCCCTGAACCGCGCGCGCTGGGCGCGCTTCTGTCACAACCGGCGCGGCTACTGGTCGCTGTGGATCTTCCTGCTGCTGTTTGCGCTGGCGCTGTTGGCGAACGTGCTGGCGAATGAGCGGCCGCTGCTGGTGCGTTATCAGGGCGAGTTCTACCTGCCGCTGGTGGTGGACTACCCGGAGAGCACCTTCGGCAGCCCGCTGGAGACGGCAGCGGACTACCAGGACCCGGCGGTGCAGGCGCAGATCGCGCAGCATGGCTGGGCCATCTGGGCGCCGGTGCGCTACAGCTACCGCACCATCAACTTTGCTGGCGGCCCCTTCCCCTCGCCGCCGGATCGCCACAACTGGCTCGGCACCGACAGCAAGGGCGGCGACGTGCTGGCGCAGGTGCTGTATGGCTTCCGTATCTCGATGCTGTTTGGCCTGCTGCTGACCCTCTGCACCAGCGCGCTCGGCATTCTGGCTGGCGCGGTGCAGGGCTACTATGGCGGGCGCATCGACCTGCTCGGCCAGCGCTTTATTGAAGTGTGGTCAGGGATGCCGACGCTGTTCCTGCTGATCCTGCTCTCGAGCGTGGTGCAGCCCAGCTTCTGGTGGCTGCTGCTGATCACCGTGCTGTTTGGCTGGATGACGCTGGTGGGCGTGGTGCGCGCCGAGTTCCTGCGCGCGCGCAACTTTGACTATATCCGCGCGGCGCAGGCGATGGGGGTGCCCGACCGGCAGATTATCCTGCGGCACATGCTGCCGAATGCGATGGTCGCCACCCTCACCTACCTGCCGTTTATCCTGTGCGGCGCGATCACCACCCTCACCTCGCTGGATTTCCTCGGTTTTGGCCTGCCGATTGGCTCCCCCTCCCTCGGCGCGCTGCTGCTGGAGGGCAAAAATAACCTGCAGGCACCCTGGCTGGGGCTGGTGGCCTTTGCCGTGCTGGCCCTCCTGCTCTCCCTGTTGATCTTTATTGGTGACGCGGTGCGCGACGCCTTTGACCCGAACAAGGCCTACTGATATGCCCACTTCCCCGCTGCTCGAGATCCGCCAGCTCAGCATTGCCTTCCATCAGGGCGGGCAGGCGCGCCAGGTGGTCACCGATCTCAGCCTGTCGCTGGCGGCTGGCGAAACGCTGGCGTTGGTGGGCGAATCCGGCTCTGGCAAGAGCGTCACCGCGCTGTCGGTGCTGCGGCTACTGCCCGCGCCGCCGGTCGCCTACCCACAGGGCGACATCCTGTTTGAGGGCGAGACGCTGCTGCACGCCAGCGAGGCGCGGCTGCGGCAAGTGCGCGGCAACCGCATCGCGATGATTTTCCAGGAGCCGATGGTGTCGCTCAATCCGCTGCACACGCTGGAGAAGCAGTTGATGGAGGTGCTGAGCCTGCACCGCGGGATGCGGCGCGAGGCGGCGCGCGGTGAGGTTCTGGCCTGCCTCGATCGCGTCGGCATCCGCAACCCGCTGCGTCGGCTGGCCGACTACCCGCACCAGCTCTCCGGCGGCGAGCGCCAGCGGGTGATGATTGCGATGGCGATATTGACCCAGCCGGCGCTGCTGATTGCCGATGAGCCAACCACCGCGCTGGATGTGACGGTGCAGGCGCAGATCTTGCAGCTGCTGGCCTCGCTGAAGCGTGAGCTGAACATGGCACTGCTGTTCATCACCCATGACCTGAACATCGTGCGGCAACTGGCGGATAACGTCGCGGTGATGCGTCAGGGGCGCTGCGTGGAGCAGGCACCGAGGGCGCAGCTATTTGGCGCGCCGCAACACTCCTACACCCGCGCCCTGCTGGCGGCCGAGCCACAGGGGCAGCCGCAGCCATTGGCCGCCGACGCGCCGCCGCTGCTGGGGGTGGAGAACCTGCGCGTCACCTTCCCGCGCCGCCGTCGGCTGTTCCGCCGTGACCCGCCGCCCCCGCCGGCGCTGGCCGGGCTGAGCTTTACCCTACGGCGCGGCGAGGCGCTCGGGCTGGTGGGCGAATCCGGCTCCGGTAAGAGCACCACCGGGCTGGCACTGCTGCGGCTGCTGGCGTCAGAGGGGAACATCCGCTTCGACGGCCAGCCGTTGCAGGGGTTAAGCCGCCGCCAGCTGCTGCCGTTCCGCCGCCGTATTCAGGTGGTATTCCAGGATCCGCACTCCGCCCTCAGCCCGCGCATGACGGTGGCGCAGATTGTCGCCGAGGGGCTGGCGGTGCACCAGTCGCTGTCGCCCGTTGAACGGGAGGCGCGGGTGGTGCAGGCGCTGGAGGAGGTGGGGCTGGACCCGGAGAGCCGCCACCGCTACCCCGGTGAGTTCTCCGGCGGCCAGCGCCAGCGCATCGCCATTGCCCGCGCACTGATTCTGCAACCGGAACTGCTGATTTTGGATGAGCCGACCTCCTCCCTTGACCGCTCGGTGCAGGCGCAAATTCTGGCGCTGCTGACGGCACTGCAACAGCGCCACGGGCTGGCCTACCTGTTTATCAGCCACGATTTGCAGGTGGTGCGTATGCTGTGCCACCAAGTGGTGGTCTTGCGGCAGGGGGAGGTGGTGGAACAGGGCGAGTGCGAGCAGATTTTCCGTGCGCCAGCGAGCGACTATACGCGCCAGCTGGTGCGGCAGGCCGCCGTCGGCGGCCCCGGCTGGGATCAGAAGGGATAGAGCGCCTTAAGCGAATCGGCAATCGCCGCGCCAACGTTTTTCAGGCGGCAGAGGGTAGCGTCTTCGTCATTGCCGCCGACAAACAGGCACGGCTCCCCTTCCCACTCCACCACCGAGGAGTCCACCTGGATCTCCGCCAGCGTCAGGCGCAGCTTCTCCAGCACCTGCCAGGCAGAGTCGCCATCGTGGCTCAGCAGTTTCAGGCCGATCAGGTTATCGCCATCGCTGGCAGGGGGAACCGGCTCCACCTTGACGCCAGTGAAGCCAGCCAGCCAGCGGTAGTGGTGCGGCAAGCGGTGTACCACAGAGAGCGGCATCGTGTTCACGTTCAATCCCCAGAAGATCAGGTTATCACCGCGCGTTGCCCAACTTGGTGCGGCCAGCACTTGCCGCCCTGCCTTGGGTGAAAAACGCGTTATGACGGATGGCCGGGTTCACCCGCCGAGGCCCTGTCGCGCCCGGAAACGGTGAGAGCCAGGTCTCATTTTTTGTTAGTTGTAACCCTTTACTCGCTGTATCTCAACCATTTTTGTGCAATCTGATTACTTTTTATACCTTATTATTTTACAAAAAAGAAACAATTGGCGGCAGAAAAGACAATTTCATTGCGTAACTAATTGATTTGCATGTAAACAAATTGACTTTGAGGGAAACCCCTCAACGGGCAAAAAAAGGCAGGAAAAAGAGGCAGATCGCGGCCCTGTGCGGGCCGCGATAGGAGGTTAGCTGGCCGTGGCGGCCGCTGCCTTGCCGGGACGGCTGGCGTAGAGGTAGAGCAGGCCCGCGGCGGTGATGCAGAAGGCCATGGAGCCGACCATCGGCCAGGCGCTGTGCGCGGGCAGCATCGAGAGCAGGGAGCCAATCAGCGCCCCGCTGCCAAAGCGCAGGGTGCCAGCCAGCGAGGCGGCGGTGCCCGCCATGTGCGGGAAGTCATCCATGATCACTGCCATCGCATTGGAGGTGACCATCGCGATGCAGCCCACATAACCGGCCACACCCAGCACCAGCGCCCAGAAGCCGAGGCCGGAGGCGGTCGCCACCAGCAGCCAGATGCCCATCACGAACTGCACCAGCAAACCGATGCGGAACATGCCGCTGGCCCCGACGCGGCGCACGTTGCGGCTGTTGAACAGCGTCATCACCACCATAAACACCACGTTCAGCGCAAAGTAGAAGCCGAAGTGCTGCGGCGACACACCGTTCAGCTCAATGTAGACAAACGGCCCGCAGCTCAGGAAGGAGAACATGCCCGCGAAAGAGAAGCCGCTCGCCAGCATGTAGCTGAACACCCGCTTGTGGCGGAACAGGCTGGCGAAGTTGCCGGCGGTGGTGCGCAGGTTAAACTTCTGCCGCCGCTCTTTGGGCAGCGTCTCACGGATGAACAGCAGCACCAGCAGCGAGGCCACCAGCGCCGCACCGGCCATGCTCCAGAAGATGGCGTGCCAGGTGAACAGCACCATCAGCGCGCCGCCCAGCATTGGGGCCAGCAGCGGGGCCACCGTCATCACCAGCATCACGAACGACATCATGCGGGAGAACTCCTCCTTGGTGAACATGTCCCGCATCAGGGCATTGATCACCACGCTGGCCGCCGCCGCCGAGAGGCCATGCAGGAAGCGCATGTGCACTAGCTGGTCAACCGATTGCGCCATCGCGCAGGCCGCGCCCGCCAGGGCAAACACCAGCGTGCCGCCGAGGATCACCGGCTTGCGCCCCAGGCTGTCGGCCATCGGGCCGTAGAAGAGCTGGCCGATGGCAAAGCCCAATACATAGGCGCTCAGCGTCATCTGCACGCTGCCGCCGGAAACGCCGAACTCCTTGGCGATCACTGGCATACTGGGCAGATACATATCTATCGCCAGCGGCATCAGCATCGACAACAGTCCCAAAATCAACACCAATCCCGTCTGGGACGCGCGCTTTTCTTGCACCTTTACTGCTCCTGTCTCTAAAAAAACGCCTGCGGGGCCGCAGGCGTCAATGTCATCAGCGCGGCACGCCGACGCTGGCAATCTCATCGTCGGTCAGGGGGCGATACTCGCCCGGTGCCAGATCCTCATCCAGCGCAATCGCGCCGATACGTTCGCGGTGCAGCTCCAGCACGCGGTTGCCGACGGCGGCGAACATACGCTTCACCTGATGGTAGCGCCCCTCGCGGATGGTCAGGCGCACCAACGTCGGCTCCAGCTGCTCCAGCTGTGCCGGCAGGGTCAGGTTCTTCTCGCCGTGCAGCTGCACGCCGTCGAGGAACTGCTGCGGCGTCTCCGGCGACAGCGGCTGCTCCAGCGTCACCAAATAGGTCTTCTCGCAGTGGTGCTTTGGCGCGGTGATGCGGTGCGACCACTGGCCGTCGTCGGTCATCAGCACCAGCCCGGTGGTATCGATATCCAGTCGGCCCGCGGCGTGCAGCTTGTACGCCACCGGCTCATCCAGGAAGTAGAGCACTGTCGGGTGATCGGGGTCATCCGTGGAGCAGACATAGCCCTGCGGCTTGTTCAGCATGAAGTAGCGCGGCCCGTTCTGCTGTTCGAGCGGGTTGCCATCAAATTCCACCACGTTCTCCGGCGTGAGCTTCAGCGCCCCGCTTTTGACGATCTCGCCGTCTACCGTTACGCGTTTGGCGCGCAGCTCACGCGCCACCAGCGCCCGGCTGATGCCCAGTTGCTGAGATAAAAACTTGTCCAGTCGCATTAAATCTTTTACGCCCTTTGAGGAGCGGCCACGCTGCCTGCGGCCGCGCGCCATCGATGACAGCCCTCCCGAGGGGGTGGGAGGGCAATATGAACCCGCCAGTATAGCCGGGCTTGCCGCGCTATCATAGCCACGGGCGCGGCTTATCTGGCCGGGTCGCCATGCGGGCTGAAATTTGGCATACTGTTGGCTGAATTACCGCCCCCTTCTGTTGCAGGACACCCCATGTCATTTACCCTTCGCCCCTACCAGCGCGAGGCCGTCGAGGCCACGCTGAGCTACTTCCGCCGTCGCCAGGATCCGGCGGTGATCGTGCTGCCCACCGGGGCTGGCAAGAGTCTGGTGATCGCTGAACTGGCGCGGCTGGCGCGCGGCCGGGTGCTGGTGCTGGCGCACGTCAAGGAGCTGGTGGCGCAGAACCATGCCAAGTATCGCGCCTATGGGCTGGAGGCGGACATCTTCGCCGCCGGGCTGCAACAGAAGGCGAGCGCTGGCAAAGTGGTGTTCGGCAGCGTGCAGTCGGTGGCGCGCAACCTCGACCAGTTCGATGGTGCCTTCTCATTGCTGATTGTCGATGAGTGCCACCGCATCAGCGACGAGGATGAGAGCCAGTACCAGCAGGTGCTTAACCACCTGCGGCGCGCCAACCCCCAGCTGCGGCTGCTGGGGCTGACCGCCACCCCCTACCGCCTCGGCAAGGGGTGGATCTACCAGTTCCACTACCACGGCATGGTGCGCGGCGATGAAAAGAGCCTGTTCCGCGACTGCATCTATGAGCTGCCGCTGCGCTACATGATCAAGCATGGCTTTCTGGTGCCGCCGGAGCGGCTCGACATGCCGGTGGTGCAGTATGATTTCAGCCGCTTGCAGGCCAACAGCAACGGGCTGTTCAACGAATCTGAATTGAACCGCGAGCTGAAGCAGCAACAGCGCATCACCCCGCACATCATCAGCCAGATCATGGAGTATGCCGCCGACCGGCGTGGGGTGATGATCTTCGCTGCCACCGTCGAGCACGCTGGCGAGATCCACGGCCTGCTACCGGCTGGCGAGGCGGCACTGGTGAGCGCCCAGACGCCGCCCGCCGAGCGTGATCGGCTGATTGAGGCCTTCAAGCAGCAGCAACTGCGCTATCTGGTCAACGTGGCGGTACTGACCACCGGCTTTGACGCGCCACACGTTGACCTGATTGCCATTCTGCGCCCGACCGAGTCGGTCAGCCTCTACCAGCAGATCGTGGGCCGCGGCCTGCGCCTCAGCCCCGGCAAGCAGGATTGCCTGATCCTCGACTACGCTGGCAACCCGCACGACCTGTTCACGCCGGAGGTGGGTGCCGCCAAGGGGGCCTCTGACAACCAGCCGGTGCAGGTGTTCTGCCCGGCCTGCGGTTTCGCCAACCTGTTCTGGGGCAAGGCGCTGCCGGACGGCACGGTGATTGAGCACTTTGGCCGCCGCTGCCAGGGCTGGTTCGAGGACGATGAGGGCCACCGCGAGCAGTGCGACTTCCGCTTCCGCGCCAAAAGCTGCCCGCACTGCGGCGCGGAGAATGACATCGCCGCGCGCCGCTGCCACCAGTGCAATCAGGTGCTGGTCGATCCCGATGACATGCTGAAGGCGGCGCTGAAGCTGAAAGATGCGCTGGTGCTGCGCTGCGGTGGCATGGCGCTGGAGAGCGGGCGCGATGACAAAGGCGAATGGCTGAACGTCACCTACTACGACGAGGATGGCGCCAGCGCCAGCGAGCGCTTCCGCCTGAGCAGCCCGGCGCAGAAACTGGCGTTCCAGCAGCTGTTCGTGCGGCCGCACCAGCGCGCGCCGGGCGTGCCCTTTAGCTGGCAGAGCGCCGCCGACGTGCTGGCGCAGCAGGCGCTGTTCCGCCACCCCGATTTTGTGGTGGCGCGCCTGAAGGGGCGCTTCTGGCAGATCCGCGAAAAGGTGTTCGACTATCAGGGGCGCTTCCGCCGCGCCAATGAACTGCGCGGCTAAGGCTATTTTCATTGCCGCGACAGGAGTAATCCGGTAAAATGCCGCCCGCTTTGCCGCCTGAAAAGGCGCAACGCTGAAATCTCCTACCTGTTGCTGGGTCGCCTGTAGCAGGGTTAATTTCTTAAAGAGAAAAAACAATGTTCACTATCAATGTAGAAGTACGTAAAGAGCAGGGTAAGGGTGCGAGCCGCCGCCTGCGCGCAGCTAACAAATTCCCAGCAATCATTTACGGCGGTACTGAAGCACCGATCGCTATCGAGCTGGACCATGATCTGGTTAAGAACATGGAAGCGAAAGCTGAATTCTATGGCGAAACCCTGACTCTGGTTGTCGACGGTAAAGAGACCAAAGTTAAAGTTCAGGCTGTACAGCGTCACCCGTTCAAGCCGAAACTGGCTCACATCGACTTCGTTCGCGCATAAGCAACGCAGTATGATGGCTCCGGGACGCCGGGGTTCGCCAAATAAAAAACGCCGCATCTGCGGCGTTTTTTATTGCCCTGAAAACAGGCTGGCTATTTGTCGCCCCCGCTCAGGCGGCGTTGCAGCTGGTCACGCAAGTTGGGCGGCGTGCCCTTGATGGTCAGCGTGTCGGTGGCCGGGTCCCAGAAGATCCGCTCCCCCATCAGCAGCGCGTCAAAGTTGATGCTCAGCCCGCCGCCGCTGCCAGAGAATTTGGTCAGCTGGCGCAGGGTGCTGCGATCCGCCGGGAAATTCTCCTCCAGCGAGTAGCCCTCATCCTGTGAGAACTGCTTGAAATCGCGCTCGCCAATCGGCGGCAGCGCCTGTGCCAGTTCCGTCAGCGCAATCTCCTCGCCGGCCTGCAACTGCTCGTTGCAGTAGCTGTAGACCTGCTGGCGATAAGCCTGACGCTCGTTCTTATCCAGTTGCCCCTCGGCACAGTAGTCATCCACCGCCTGCAACAGGCCGCGGTTCTGCGCCTTGGTGTCCAGCCCCTCGGCCGCGCCGAGGAAATCCATGAAGAAGTCCGCGACCTTGCGCCCTACCCGCCCCTTCAGGAAGGTGAGGTAACGGCTCGACTCCGGGTTGGTCTCCCACTCGGTCAGATCGATGCGCGCCACGATGTCCGCATGGTTGATGTCCAGATAGTGGGTGCTGCTGATGTCGAGCTGCTCATTGACGCGCATACTTGGGCAGTTATCCAACACCGCAATCAATAGGTACTCCACCGCCAGGTAGCGATACTGGCAGAACAGCACCACGCCACCGCTGGCGAACGGGTATTTGGCCAGCTCATCGCGCAGCCGGCCGGTGGCGGCGCGGGAGAAGGCGAGGAAATCGTCGTCGCCCTTGCGGCAGGCACGCAGCGCGTCAGCCAGCTCGCTCCCCTCATTGAACAGGCCATAGGCCTTGCTCTTGGCGCTGTAGACGCGGTGCAACTCAGCCATCATCTCATCCACCGCCGCATTGGTGGTAAGCAGGGAGTCGCGCAGTACCACCTCAAGTGTCTGCTCGTCCCGTTTGATCAACTGGTGTAGGGCGATCTGGCCGATATCCAGACTCATGGTGCTCTCCTCTCGTGGTGGGGTATGCCGTGCGCCGCGTATTCAAACACCGAAGGCGGCTTGCTGCAACTTAAAAGCGGGGGGCCGGGCGCAGGCTTACGCCCACGTCGCGTATAATGTTATAAAAGTGGGGAAACTCACGCGTCTATACGTTAAGATATTGGACTTTGTCAGGTTAAGAAGCACAGTAAACTATGCCACAATCATCCCGTTACAGCGACGAACACGTCGAACAACTGCTTGCCGAGCTGGTGAGCGTTCTGGAGAAGCACCGTACCCCGACCGATCTCTCATTGATGGTGCTGGGCAATATGGTGACCAATCTGATCAATACCAGCGTTGCGCCGGCGCAGCGTAAACACCTGGCGCGCTCGTTTGCCGACGCGTTGCAGGCTTCAGTCCGCGACGATACAGCCCATTAAAACGACAGCCGCCCTGAACCCCGTATGGTGAACAATCGTCAGCGCTACCGCGAAAAAGTCTCCCAGATGATCAGCTGGGGGCACTGGTTCGCCCTGTTCAATATCCTGCTTTGCCTGGGGTTGGGCAGCCGTTACCTGTTTGTCTCTGACTGGCCCGCCTCGCTGGCTGGCCGCATCTACGCCTTCGTCAGCCTGCTGGGCCACTTCAGCTTCATTGGCTTCGCCGCCTACCTGCTGATCATCTTCCCGCTCACCTTCGTGGTGATGTCGCAACGGCTGTTGAGGTTCCTCTCCGCCGCCTTCGCCACCGCCGGGCTGACGCTGCTGCTGGTTGACAGCGAGGTGTTCACCCGCTTCCACCTGCACCTCAACCCGGTGGTGTGGGAGCTGGTGGTCAACCCGGAACAGGGCGAGCTGGCGCGTGACTGGCAACTGATGTTCATCAGCGTGCCCGTGATCTTCCTGGTGGAGATGCTGTTTGGCACCTGGGCGTGGCAGAAGCTGCGCAGCCTTAACCGGCAGCGCTTCGGCAAGCCGCTGGCGATGCTGTTTATATTGACCTTCTTCAGTTCGCACCTGCTCTATATCTGGGCGGATGCCAATTTCTACCGTCCCATTACCATGCAGCGCGCCAACCTGCCGCTCTCCTACCCGATGACCGCCCGTAAGTTCCTGGAGAAACATGGCTTGCTGGATGCGCAGGAGTACCAGCGCCGACTGGCGCAGCAGGGCAAGCCGGAAGCGGTGGCGGTGGAGTACCCACTAAATGCCATCACCTTCCGCGATGGCGGCAGCGGCTATAACCTGCTGCTGGTGACGGCGGAGAGCCTGCGCGCCGACAATCTGGCGCAGACCATGCCCACGCTGGCCGCCTTTGCCCAGCAGAATATTGCCTTCAGCCAGCACTACAGCGCTGGCAACCAGAATGACAGCGGCCTGTTTGGGCTGTTCTATGGCATTTCGCCGACCTATATGGACGGCATTCTGTCGGCGCGCAAACCCAGCGCCCTGATTGCCGCGTTGAGCAGCCAGGGCTACCAGTTCGGGCTGTTCGCCTCGGATGGCTTCCGCTCGGCGCTCTACCGTCAGGCGCTGCTGGCCGACTTCTCACTGCCAGCCCCGGCCCCACAAAGCGACCGCCAGACGCGCCAGCAGTGGCAGCAGTGGCTGGCTGGCCGCAACGGCAAGGCGCCCTGGTTCTCCTATCTGAGCTTCAACGGCATCAGTCAGGCGTTGGACAGTGACGGCAAGCCGCTCACTGGCAATGCGCTGGCGCAGCAGTACCGCCGCGCCGCCGGGCAGATGGATGAGCAGATTGCCGCGGTGCTGGAGAGCCTGCGGGCCAGCGGCCAGCTGGAGCGCACGGTGGTGGTGATCACCGGCAGCCACGGCATGGCGCTCGGTGACAAGGGCAAGCTGGCGAACGGCGACAGCCGCCAGCAGTTGCAGGTGCCGCTGGCCATCCACTGGCCGGGCACGCCAGCGCAGCAGATCAGCAAGCTGACCAGCCATGAGGATGTGATGGCCACGCTGATGCAGCGCCTGTTGCATGTGGAGACGCGCGCCGCCGACTACTCGCAGGGCGAGGATCTGTTCGCCGCGCGCCGCCGCCATGACTGGGTGACCACCGGCGATCACGGCAACCTGCTGGTGACCACGCCGACGCAGACGCTGCTGTTGAGCGCTGGCGGCGACTACCGGGTCTACGATCGCGACGGTCAGGAGATGAAAAACGAGAAGCCGCAACTGGCGCTACTGTTGCAGGTGCTGACCGACGAACGGCGCTTTATTGCTGACTAACTGCTTAAAACTAAAGCAGTCATTACGCCGCCCTCTTGCAATCGGGCCGGGAATCGGTAGTATAGTCGCCCATAGCGTCGGCATGTAGCGCAGCCTGGTAGCGCACCGTCATGGGGTGTCGGGGGTCGGAGGTTCGAATCCTCTCATGCCGACCAACTCTTTTTCCAGCCGTACCCGTTACAGCTGGATACCCCACAAAAAACCCGCACTCTCTTTGAGACTGCGGGTTTTTTGTTTTCCAGAATAGGTGGCAGACGCGCCAGACTGGCCGCCGTTCTCCCCGCGTCAATAGCGCCATCCATGCCCCTCCCTCACCGCAAAAAAATTTTTGCCGCCGTCTGGCAAACTCTGGCGAAATGGCAACAACAACTGTATATTCGTCCACCTTAACACCCTAAATTGCCACATGTAAGGACGCGTCATGCGTGTAGAGCTGATTTACGACAAACGTAACGTTGCCGGGCTGCCGAATGCCCATGCCCTGATCACCGCGGAGCTGACCAAGCGGGTTCACCGGGTGTTCCCGGATGCAGAGGTTAAAGTGAAGGCGATGCAGGCCAACGGCCTGAACAGCGACGCCAGCAAGCAGGACAAGTCCGTACTGAACCGTCTGGTCGAAGAGATGTTCGATGATGCGGATGAGTGGCTGACGCACGACGACTATTGATCCGTACGGTCGCGAAAAGGGTGTGATTCCTGTCACATCTGTTAAGAAACCGTAGGAGTGCGTAAAAGGGATAAAATCCTATAGCCGACGCTTTTTTTCAGCATTACTTTAGCCGCACCTGACGATCAGGCTGGAGTTAATACGATGAAAAAAACCGTCACGCTGTTCACCTTGCTCTCACTCTCCCTGCCGCTGCTGGCTCTTCCGCAGGTGTCACACGCGGAAGTCGAGCTGGGTGTGGATGTGCCCGGCCTCTCCCTGCATATCGGGGATCAGGATCGGCGCGGTTACTACTGGGATGGCGACGACTGGCGCGACCCGGACTGGTGGCATCACCACCGCCACCATGAGGGCCGCTGGGTATGGGTCGAGGAGCCGCCCCACCACGGGCCGCCCCCGCCGCACTGGCATGATGGCTGGCGCGATGACGGCCCCCCGCACTGGCACGATGATGGCCCACCGCCGGGCTGGCACCACGACCACGACTGACCCCTTTACCGGCTGCCGCCCGGCGGCCGGTTCACCTGCCTCCTTTCTTAAAATTCAGATTGTCTTTTGCCGTTTTTCTGAAAAAATATTGCCGGTCAATCTGCATGGTCGCGTGAAAGGGGTGCGGGCGTATGAAACGGTTGCTGATGGTGTTGTTCTGCTTTGTGGCAGTGTGCGTGGGCGTCATTTCGCTGATGCAGGGCACCCCGCCCTGGGGTTAAGCGGGCGGCACGGCGGGCGGAAGCGCCCGCATGTCAACCAGTGAAAAGGCCCTGCTTCACCGCGCTGCTCGGCCAATTGCCCTCCCCTCCCACAACGGATAATGGCCGCTCCTGTTTTGCCCCTGCGGAGGCTGCCATGCACCTGACCCCTACCACCCTTTGGACGCTGCTGATTGGCAGCTGCGCGCTGTTCTGGCTGGCGCTGGCCATGCTGGCGACCCACCTGTTTTAAGCCAGTCCCGCCGCACTTTTTGTGGCAACTCGCAGAATTGCGATCCGCCCCTTCACAGCCAGGCATACCGGGCGGATACTAGTGGGCCGGCCTGGGGCGTCCCCTTGGCGCCACAGCCATGCCAGGGCACTTCGTCACGGCAGCTGTTTCCAGGCTACTGAAATCAAGGATGAAACATGCTCAAAACAAACTACATGCACCACACGGTCTACCAGCTTGAGGCGGGCGACCTGCTGACAGACTGTGAAAAGGGCAGCTACGCGGTATTTGATGAGGAGGAGGGCTGGTGGGTGGTCAAGGTGGAGGGCAACAGCGCCAATCCCCTCTCGACCGACCCGGTTGAGAGCCGCGCCGCCGCCTTCGATATTCTGGCCCGCCATTTGAGCCACTGACGATCTGCGCCGGGCGGCCACGCTGGCCCGGCGCATTTCCGCCCCCTCCCCCCCGGCTCCGCTATTTCATAGAATTTGTGTATACTGCCCCTATACCTATTCAGAAACAGACAAACCCATGACACCAGATATCCATATCACCGTTGTCTGCGCCCTGAGCAAGTGGATTGAAAACCACCTTGGCCGTGTCATTCACCTGGAAGAGCTGGCTGAGTACTCTGGCTACTCCTTATGGCACATGCAGAAACTGTTCAAAGAGTCGACGGGCATTTCGCTAGGAAAATATATCCGCGAACGCCGTCTGGCGGGTGCGGCCTACCAGCTTAGCGCCAGTGACACCCCCATCTTTGATATCGCGATGGATTTTGGCTTCGGTTCGCAGTCGCACTTCACCTATATGTTCCGCAAGCGCTTCAACATCACCCCGCTGGAGTACCGGCAGAACCCGGACATCACGCTGGACATCGCCCCACCGCTGCATCTGGTGCACCAGAAATCCGCCTGATTTTGCATAAAAAAAGGGCCGGCATCGTGCCGGCCCTGTCAATTCATCAAGCTTAGAACTGGTAAACCAGACCTACGCCCACCACGTCGTCGGTGTTGATGCCGGCCGCGCGGGTGAACTCGTTGTCATCCAACAGGTTGATTTTGTAATCCACATAGGTGGACATGTTTTTGTTGAAGTAGTAGGTCGCGCCCACGTCGACATATTTCAGCAGATCCTGATTGCCGAAGCCCTCAATGTCCTTGCCGCGTGATTGCAGGTAGGCCACGGACGGACGCAGGCCGAAGTCGAACTGGTACTGCGCCACCGCTTCCCAGTTGTCCGCTTCGTTGGCGAAGCCTTCAATGGTGCTGCTGTTGTCGCCAAAGCGGGTCGCGTTGTAGGTTTTGGTGTACATCGCCGCCAGGTAGATGTTGTTGGCGTCATACTTCAGGCCGCCGGTGTAGGCGTCCGCACGGTCGCCGTGGCCATACAGGGCCGCGTTGTTCTGGTCGTCAGTGCGGTCAGAGCTGGCGTAAGCCGCCGCGGCGCTGATACCGTTGCCCAGATCGTAGGAGAGGGAGAGGCCATAGCCGTCGCCGTTGCTGTCCAGCACGCTGCGGCCATCTTCGCCGGAGCCGCTGCTGTTTTTGCCCTGATACTGCAGGCCGAGGCTCAGGCCATCCACCAGACCAAAGAAGTTGTTGTTGCGGTAGGTCAGCATACCGTTGCCGCGCTGCATCATGAAGTTGTCAGCGCCGTAGGTGTCGCCGCCGAACTCCGGCAGGACGTCGGTCCAGGCGCCCACGTCATAGATCACGCCGTAGTTACGGCCGTAGTCCAGAGAGCCGTAGTCACCGAACTTCAGGCCAGCGAAGCCCACACGGGTGAAGGTGTCCGCGGAGCCTTCGGACTCGGCGTTGTTCAGCGCCACCTGGTACTCCCACTCGCCGTACCCGGTTAACTGGTTGGAGATTTGAGTCTCGCCACGCAGGCCGAAGCGCATGTAGGACTGGTCGCCATCGCTGCCGTCGTTGTCAGAGAAGTAGTGCAAACCGTCAATCTTGCCGAACAGATCCAGCTTGTTGCCATCTTTGTTATAGATTTCTGCAGCACCTGCGGTGCCGGCAACCAATAAAGCGGGAACCATCAGAGAGAGAATGCGGAGTTTCATTGTAATTTCCTCGATCGTGATGTCGGGCGTGCGCCACTGTTACCAAATAATAATTAAAGCCCGACAAGGCGAATTCATTCTCATGATAAGTGAATAATTAATCCAGAAAGAAAATGCTACCAACCTAGTGATAATGTTTCCTTGTTATAAATAAGCGTATCTGGTTGTAAAAATAAGTGCATTTTTCCAGCGTAAAAATAAAGACAATAAAGCATCTTATGGTAAAGCAGGCGCGCCAATTCATACAAATCAGTTATTTATCATAGATTTACTTTATCGCACATTGTGATAAAGCAAATCTGTAAATTAACTATATACTTCCTCCCGCTATCATCATTATTTGTATTTATCTTCATTATCTCCGATAATTTGACTGTTTTTTGCACCGGCCTTTTGGCCGGTTTTTTATTGCTCTGAATAAATAGTTATTCTGCGTGATTGATAATAACGGTAATCATCGATTATCGCTGAGCAAATAAACATCACTCCATCTTTAATGGAATAAATAATAGTCACTCCACAGAAAAATAGGCAACATCCCGGCTTACACTTTATTTCCCTGATAAACAGTGCCGTTATTTTCTGCCCACCATGCCTGCGATTGCGCTTCTCGGAACATTCTGGCTGCGGCGCGCGGCCGCCATTACTTAGACTTATGCCGAGAAAATTCGCATAATCACGCCCTGACCGCCACCTGCCACCATAAAGGAACCGCATGCCACACCCTGACACCCAGCCCGATGAGATCCTGCGGGCGCGCACCCTGCTTCTGACCCGCCGCTTCGCCAAACTGGACGAGTGGCTGCTGATGCAGATGCGCGGCTGGCAGTCGCACAGCGATCCCCGCAGCCCCTACGGCGTGGTGATGAGCATGGAGACCCTGTTCAGCGGCGGCGAGTTGGACGCGGCCGGCCGGCTGGAGTTGCTACAGGAGTGGGTGCTGCACTCACCGACGAGCTACCATGCGCGGGTGTTGCTCGGCATGTTCTGGCATGAGCAGGCGTGGGCGATCCGCAGCCAGGGCGACGAGGCTGAGATGCCGGACAGCCAGTGGCTGGGCGCGCAGCTCTGCTGTGACCATGCGGTGCTGGCGCTGCTGGATGCAGTGGCCTGCCACCCGCGCCCGACCCACGCCTTCCGCCACCTGATGACCCTGAGCGGCGGCTTTGGCGAGCCTTACTGGCTGCGCGCACTGTTCGCTGGCGAGGTTCCGCTGCCGCTGCATCAGAAGTTCAAGTTGGAGAACAACCCGCTGTGGGCCGAGGGCGTCAGCTGGCTGCACCGGCTGGGCGCGGCCGCGCCTTCCGTCTGGCCGTCGCAGTTACCAGCATCGTTGCCGCCGCGTGAAGAGGCGGAGGCCCCGGTGGACTATTGGCTACGGCTGGCGCTGGCGGTGCGGCCGGGTGACAGCGGGACGCTGGAGTCGTGGCTGGTGTTCCAGACCCCGGCGTGGGGCGGCGATCAGGCGCGGATGGAGGAGGTGGTGGAAGGCCCGCTGATGGCGGCCTTTGAGGAGGAGACGCGCCAGCGTTTCCGTGCCGAGGCGCTGTTGGCGGCGCTGGCTGGCGACGTGGCCGAGCCGGAGAGCGACCGGGCAACGCAGTTGCAGCAGCGGCTGGCGGAGGTGCTGGCCGCCGATCTTGCCCCGGCGCTGCGCTGGCGGTTGCTGGAGGCGGCCGCGCCCTGTCTGGCCTACTGGCAGGATGACGATGCCGCCGGGCTGGCCTGTTACGCCGAGATGCTGCCGCTGTGCCCGGAGGCGACGCCCTCCCCCTTCGCCACGCTGTTTATCTCGCGGGCGGTGCTGGCTTCCGGTGTGGAGGATGAGCACGGCGTGCTGGCGAGCCTGTTGCAGCGCGCCTGCGCCTTCCCCTCCGATGCGCTGTTGGCGGCCTTCGCGGCCTGCGCCAGCGCCCACGGGCTGTATGGCGTGCCGGAGAACCTGCGCCTTTCCGCCTCGCTGATGGATTACGCCGCCTCCCTGCTGGCGGCGGATGGCGCGCGTGAACAGACCGAGCAGCAGCAGATCACGCTCGCGCACGATATGGCGCTGCATGGCGATCTCAACGCCGCCCACACCATGCTGTTGGGGATGGCCCTACGCGGCAGCGCGTTGCACAGTTATGAGCTGTACCTGTTCTACCGTAACGCCTGGCACGAGGATGTTCCGGAGGCGTTGCAGAGCGCGCACGGGGCGATGCAGGCCGCTGGCCGCGCCGCCGAGGCGGGCATGGTGCCAGCGATGTTCGCTTACGCCAATGCGCTGCGCGAGGGCAGCGGCGGCGAGCCTGACTACGCCGGGGCGATGCGCTGGTATCAGCAGGCGATTGCCGGTGGCGATCTGCACGCCCGTTACTGGCGCGCCACCTGGGCGCTGGAGGCTGGCCCGGAGGCCGATCGCCGTCAGGCGGTGGATCAGTGGTTGCCGGAGATTATCCGTGATGAGGAGAGCCGCACCCGCGCCGAGGCCGCCTGGTCGCTCGGCATGGCCTGGCTGAACGGTCTGGGCTGCGATCGCAACCGCTACATGGCGCAGCGGCTGTTTGAGCTGGCGCTCAGCCTGAACCCGGCATTTGACGAAGCGCGCAGCGCGCTGGAGGGCCTGAGCACCACCCTGCGCGGGCGGATGGCGCTCTGGCAGGATAAGCGGAAATTGAGTGACTCTCAGGCTCTGGAGTCGGTGGGGCTAAGGGGCGAGGCCCCTTAGTATCCCTCTTTGTTTTGGCATGGGGGATGCCTGTGGCCGCGCTTGGGGCGGGAAAGATTTTCAGGCATTGCGATTGCCTTTGGCCTCGCTGAGGCCGGAGCAGGGTTTCGGTTGTTCGGATTCCTTTTTCTGCTTCGGCCCCGGAGCCTCAACCGAGCAGGGCCTGCCGGCGCGCCGGCCCTGCACCCGCGCGCTTTTGGGTGAAATGGCTAATCATTGCCCGCTCTCGCGGGTGACCCTCGCTACGTCTCCGGGCTTGCGGGCCGGCCCAGACGCGCTCCCGGCGCGGCTGGCCCTTTCGCGGGCGTCCTGCCCGCTCACCCGGCCCTGCGACTTCACTCGGCAATGATTTAACGCCCCCACCTCCTCTGCGCGCTGTAGGTATGTGAGGAAATAGTTGGGGAATTTTTTTTGAGGGTGCGATGTGCCCGCTCATCCGGCCTTGCGACTCCACTCGGTAATGGGTGGATAGTCATATTGTCAGTTTACTGAATATATTTGCCATAACAAATTGATTATAAATGGTTATTACGCGTTTCAGCAGGTGTAAGAATCATTCTGGTCTGTACCTTTTTAAAGCACAATAATGGTTGAGTTCTCACCTGTGAAACCCTACCATATTTGTACGGCATAATTCCGTACATTATTCGACATTGATAAAATAGTAGGCATACCGTCTAAAAAATAGAGAGAGCCTTATGGCTCGTAACGAGGAGTCATCGCCCTTCCTGCGTCATGGGCGGTCGAGGAGAAAGACATGTCAACCTTGAAGAAACAGCGCATCGATCTAAGACTGAACGAAAACGACAAAAGCCTGATCGAAGAAGCCGCGGCAATGACTAACCAGTCCATTTCACAGTTCATGGTTAACACGGCCTCTCAACGTGCAGCAGAAATTATTGACCAGCACCGCCGCCTGATCCTCAGCGAGGAGTCATGGAACTTGGTTCAGGATGCCATCAATAACCCACCAGAACCAAACAGCCGGTTGAAACGAGCAGCCAAGCGTCTACAACAAATGGAGTAATAAGTGGATGGTTTAAAAGTAGAGATTTTTTCTGAGGAAGTTGAATATGATTTAAGCAATTTCGATTGCGGGGAAGCGTACCTCAATACTTTTCTTACTGAGCACCTAAGGCGCCAGCACAACAACAAAGTTTTACGTGGTTATATGCTCATTACGCGAGAGGAAAAGCCGCGCGTCATGGGGTACTACACATTGTCAGGCAGTTGCTTTGAAAAGACCTTTCTTCCAAGCAAAACGCAGCAAAGGCGAGTGCCTTACAAGAACGTCCCAAGCGTGACCTTGGGTCGTCTGGCAATTGACAAAGACATCCATCGGCAAGGCTGGGGAGAGTTGCTTGTCGCCCATGCCATGAAAGTCGTTTACCGGGCATCACAGGTCGTTGGCATTCACGGAATGTTTGTCGAAGCGCTAAATGCAGATGCGAAAAACTTCTATCTGAGATTGGGTTTTACACAACTTGAGGGAGAGAGTGAGAACTACCTCTTTTACCCAACCAAATCTATTGAACAGCTGTTTGATGAGAAAGACGAATAAGCAAAAGCATCGCACCCCAAAAAAATACCCCTACTCTTTCCTCACATAGCCAAGTATTTGCAGAAACGGTGGGGGGCATTAATCATTGCCGAGTAGAGTCACAAGGACAGATGAACGGGCACATCCCACTTTCCAATACCCCCCAACTATTTCCTCACATAGCCAAGCATTTGCAGAGGAGGTGGGGGCGTTAAATCATTGCCGAGTGGAGTCGTAGGGCCGGGTGAGCGGGCAGGACGCCCGCGAAAGGGCCAGCCGCGCCGGGAGCGCGTCTGGGCCGGCCCGGAAGCCCGGAGACGCAGCGAGGGTCACCCGCGAGAGCGGGCAATGATTAGCCACTTCACCCCAAAGCGCGCGGGTGCAGGGCCGGCGCGCCGGCAGGCCCTGCTCGGTTGAGGCTCCGGGGCCGAAGCAGAAAAAGGAATCCGAACAACCGAAACCCTGCTCCGGCCTGGCTCGGCCACAAGCACCCACGAGTGCCCGAAACCCTTCTCCGGCCTAGCGAAGCCACAGGCCCCCAAGAGTGCCTGAAACCACTCCCCAGCGGGGGCTAAGGGGGCCATCAGCCCCCCTCCCCCCCTCACCGTTCCCTCAACGACTCCTTCACCTTGTTCAATGGCTTCAGCAAGTAGTCCATCACGCTCTTCTGGCCGGTCTTAATGTCCACGGTGGCGACCATCCCCGGCACGATGGGGAACTGGCGGCCGCTGCGGTTGGTCAGGAAGGCACGGTCGGTGCGGACGTAGACGCGGTAGTAGAACTGGTCACGCTTCACCTCGTCCTGGATGGTGTCGGGCGACACCGTCTCCACCTGGCCCTTCAGGTCGCCGTAGATGGAGGAGTCGTAGGCGGTGATCTTCACCGTCGCTGGCAGGCCGGGGCGGATGTAGGCGATGTCGCGTGGGTTGATGCGCGTCTCAATCAGCAACTGATCCTCAATCGGCACGATCTCCATCAGCTTGCCGCCCGGTTGCAGCACGCCGCCCACGGTGGTCACCTGAATGTCCTTCACGATGCCGCGCACCGGCGAGAACATCTCGGCACGCGTCACCTGATCCTCCTTGCCGGCCATTACCTGCATCTCGGCCTCCAGATCGGCGTTGTTCTTCACCTGCTCCTCGCGCGCCTTCACCGCGTACTGGTTGCGCGCCTCGTCAATCTTGCCGCGGATCTCGCTGGCCTGCCGCCGCAGGCGGATCACTTCCACCTGCCCGGCCGCGCCTTTGGCGACCAGTGGCTCGGTCATCCGTAACTCCTGCTCCACCAGCCGCAACGAATCCTGCAAGTTCTTCACCGTCTCGTCGCGGTTCTGCTTGCGCGACAGATAGAGCTGACGCTCGCGCGCCACCAGCTCCGGCGACTTCATCGACTCGGCGCTGAACACCAGCGGTGCGCCGGTCAGTTCGGCGCTCAGGCGTTCGGCGGAGGCACGTAAGGTGCGCACCCGCGCGGCCGCCTCGCCAAAGTTGGACTGGAAGCGGGTCGGGTCGAGGCGCGCCAAAATCTGCCCCTTATTGACGATGCTCCCCTCCTGCACCAGCAACTGCTTGATCACGCCGCCGTCCAGGCTCTCAATCTGCTGGGCGCGGCTCGAGGGCGTCACCTTGCCGGTGCCGACTGTCACCTCATCCAGCACCGCAAAATAGGCCCAGACAAAAAACAGCACCAGCGCCAGCAATGAGAGCCAGATAATGCCGGAAACGCGCTTCTCCTGACGTTCAAAATCATCCGTTATGAGGGTCATACAGGCTCCTTATGCCGCGCCCTGGCGCGCTTTGGCGGCCGCGGCTTGGGTAGCAGCGGCGTTAGAGAGGATCTGGTCACGCGGACCATCGGCCACCACGCGGCCGTTGTCCATCACCACGATGCGATCCACCAGCTTCAGCAGCGCCGGGCGATGGGTCACCAGCACCAGCGTGCGGCCGGTCAGCCAGGTATGCATCTGGCGCAACACATACTCCTCCAGCTGCTCATCCATCGAGGCGGTCGGCTCATCCATCAGCACCACCTGCGGGTTGCGCAGCACCATGCGGCTGATCAGCACCATCTGCTGCTGGCCGCCGGAGAGGCCGCGCCCGCCCTCGTTGATGATGCGATCGAGGCTGGCGGCGTCCTGTTGCACCATCGTCAGCGCGCCGCTGATGCGCAGCGCCTGCAACATCTCCTGATCGGTGGCGTGTGGGTAGCCCAGCATCAGGTTCTGGCGCAGCGTGCCGAAGAACAGCCGCGAATCCTGCGACAGGTAGCCCAGCTGGCGGCGCAGGTCGGCCGGCTCGACGCGGGTGATGTCCACGCCGTCGATGATGATCTTGCCGCCGGTCGGCGTCGCCTGACCAGAGAGCAATTTGAGCAGCGTCGATTTACCCGCCCCCACCTTGCCCAGAATCGCCACCCGCTCGCCGGGCTTGATCTCCAGCTTGCCGATGCCCATCACGTTCGGCCCCTGCTCCGGGTCATAGGCGTACTGCACGTTGCTCAGCTGGTAGTGGCCGCTGAGCGCCGGGCAGTGCGCCAGCACTTCATCCTCTGGCCGGTCGAGCGGCTTTTTCAGCAGCTCATCCAGCCCCTTCATCGCGCTCTTGGCGTGCTGCCAGCGCGAGAAGACCATTGTCAGCTGCATCAGCGGCGCGATGGTGCGCGACGAGAGCAGGCTGGCGGCCACCAATGTCCCGGTGGTGATGTCGCCCTGCAACACCAGATAGACGCCGAACACCAGCATCCCGGCGTAGGTGAGTTGCTGCACGGTGGAGGCCCAGCCGGTCAGGCGCGCGCCCCACTGCCGCTGTTTGATGCCGATGGTGGCCCCGACGTCGTGGTTCTGCTCCCACTGGCGCTGGAAGTAGGGTTCGGCCTGCAACGCCTTGATATCCTCAATCCCCTCGATCGACTCCACCAGCACCGCGTTGCGCAGCGCGCCCTCGCGCATCCCCTCCTGCGCCAGCTTCGCCATCGGGATCTGGATCAGCAGGCCGGGGATGACGATCAGCGGGATCGCCAGCAGCGGGATGATCACCAGCGGCCCGCCAAGAAAGGCCATGATGCCAAGGAACAGCAGCACGAACGGCATGTCCGCCGCCGCGCCGACGGTGGTGGAGGTGAGCAGCTCGCGCACCTGATCAATCTCACGCAGTTGGGCGATAAAGGCGCCGGTGGACTTGGGCCGCGCCTCGTTTTTCATCGCCATCGCGCGCGAGAAGAACATCGACGACACCTTGAGGTCGATGCGCTTGCCCATCAGGTCAGAGACGCGGGTGCGCATCAGCCGGATGCCATACTCAATCGCCGCCGCCAGCAGCACGCCGACAAACAGCACCCACAAAGTCGGGAAGGACTCGGCGGGAATCACGCGGTCATAGACCTGCATCGAAAACAGGATACCGGCCAGCGCCAGCACGTTGCCCACCACCGAGGCGAGCGAGATCTCGGCGATGCGCCGCCCGGTGCCACGGAAGTTGTGCCAGAACCAGTGCTTGCGGTAGGGCTGCACGAACTCATCGATGCGCCCGTCGCGCCCGCGCGCCGCCACGCCCACCAGCACCACATTGCCGTCGCCCTGCGACAGCAGGCTGGAGAGATCGGCCTGACGCATGATGTCGCCGCCATCCTCCATCCAGTAACCGGCCTGCCCCTGCTCATCCAGCGTCTCGATCACCGCGGTGCCGCCATGCTCCAGCACCACAATCGCTGGCAGCACCTCCTGCCGCCAGCGCACGCGGTCGCGGTTGATGATGCTGACCTGCAATCCCATCAGGCCGCTCAGGCGGTCGAGCTGGCGGTTCCAGGGCAGTTGCTCAAACCAGCGCATCTGCTGGCGCAAAAATTTTGGATCGGCGGGCTTGCCAAAGATCTCGGCGGCCCGGACCATCGCCGCGATCCAGGCGTCCGTTGAGGCTGTTGTTGTCATCACACTCTCCATTCACGGGCTGCGCGCCCTGCGCTGGCCCGAAGCAATAAGGTCACAGGGCTGGCAGGGTGTCGCCGGCCTGTCGCTGCCGGTCAATGCCCAGCATGTCGAGCAAATTGTCCACGGCGGCGGCGTAGCGCACCGTGCCGTCCCAGCCGTCATAGAGCGCGCCAATGCGCATGGTGTCCGCCTGGAACACATCCTGCTCCACCGTCAGCAGGTCATTGAGGCTGCGTTTGCTGAGCTTGTACTCATCCTGATAGACATCGCGGGTGTGGATGGCGCTGGCGTACTGGTCGTCACCGGCGCGCTGGCGCTGCTGCGCGCCCACCATGTCCGCATAGGCGGTGGAGGCCTGTTGGTTAATGTCAAGTTTAGCCTTCTCCACCTCGGCCTGCGCGGCCTCGCGCTCCCCCTGTGCCGACTCCACCTGCGCGCTGATGGCGCCGCCTTGGTAGACCGGCGCGTCCAGCACCAGCTGCACCTGATCGTCCCAGTAGGAGCGGGTGTCATTCTCATAGCGGGTGCGGCCCGCCTGCACACGAATGGTCGGCCAGTGCTGCGCCTGCTGGGCGCGCACCCGCTGGATGGCGGCCTCCTGCCGCGCCTGCGCGCTGCGCACCAGCGAGCTGTTCTGGTAAGGGATGCGCGCCAGCACCACCTGCTGGTTGAGCAGGCTGCGCGGCAGATCCGGCAAGTTGTCGGAGACCACGCCGGTCAGCACCGTCAGCTGGGCGGCAGCGGAGCGCTGCTGGGCGCGGTACTGCTCCAGCGTGGCGCGCATCCCGGCGATGCGGGTCTCGGCCTGCAACACGTCCGACTGCGAGCTAAGCCCGGCGTCGGCGCGCAGCCGCGCGGTGTCGCGCACCCGCTCCAGCGAAGTGATGTTGTCCCGTGCCGCCACCACCAGCGCCTGATAGCGCTTCACCTGCAAATAGGCCTGAAGCGTGCTGAGGCCGACGTCGGTCATGGTGCTGAACAGCGAGTAGCGGTACGCCTCGGTCAGCCGCTCCTGCTCATCGATGCTGCCGCCGGTCTTGCCAAAGTCATAGATCAGTTGGCTCAGTTCAATGCCGCCGGAGGCGTTGTTGTTTAGCTGCCCGGCGGAGTCGGTCTGGTTGGAGCGCCCCGTCGCGGCATTGAGGGAGATTTGTGGGAACCAGGCGCTGCGCGCCTGTTTGAGGTCGCCCTGGCCGACGTGGATCTGCGCCGCCGCCGAGGCAATTTGTGGGTTGCGTGCGAAGGCCCGCAAGATGGCCTCACGCAAAGAGAGGCTGGCGCGCGCCTCTTCGGTCGGCGCCGCCTGCCATTGGAATTCCGGTTGTGTTTCGGCGTGGGCGCTGCCCGTCGCCAGTATCCCTGTTACCCATAACGTGCTGAGCACAATCCCAGCACAACGCCTGCCTTTTTTGGTCATTACCGACGCTACCCTCTATTCGGTGATCTCGGTTGACCGCCCGGCCAACCTGCCGGGCGGCCGCTCTGCTTTCCATACTTAATCGGGGCCGGACAGTGCCCGGCCCCTTGCGTCAGACCTTTCTCTTCCCAGCCGGGGCCATCGCCCCGGCGATGCCGCTCCTTATACCTGATGCACCTGAATGCCGTGCTGCACCAGCACATCGGCCAGCGTGTTGCTGCTGTCCAGCGTGTTGTTGTGGTAGACGTCGAAGGTCATGCCATCGACCACCCGCTCACCGGTGTTGGCCCAGGTGCCGCCGTCGCCCGCCAGGTTGACCTGGCTGCCATCCGCCCCCTTGATCAGCAGGGTGTCGGCTGGCGCATCCTTGACGTTCTGCGCCTCATTGAGGTTCAGCGTGATGCTGTTGGTGCCGCTCTGCCCGAGGTCAAAGATCTCGATGTGCTCCACCTTCAGCCCGAGCGCCACCAGATCGAGGTGCTGCTCGGTGCCCGCCAGCAACAGGGTGTCGGTGCCAGCGCCCCCATCAATGTGCGAGAAGTCGAGGGTGTAGAGCGCAATGGTGTCATTGCCGCTGCCACCGACCGCCTCGCCGCCGCTGGTGGAGAGATCGAGGGTCATGCCGCCAATCGAGTAGGCCGTCTCCTCGGCTGCCGTGCCGGTTTCCGCCGTGGTGCTGCTGGTATCCGGTGTGGCCAGCGCCGTGGTCAGGGTGCTCTCTGGCTGGCTGCTGTCGCCCTCCGCCGCCACGCTAAAGGCCGAAAGCGTGACCGTACCGGCCTCCTCGGTGGAGAGTGCCGAGACGTCATCGGTGGTGACCGCCGCCAGCGTGGTGGCCGCCACTGCCGGCTCACTCAGCAGGGAGCCAAGCAGCAGCGAGGTGGTGACCGCCGCCGTGTTGCCCGCCACGTCCACGGCCGACACGGTGACGGTTGACAGCAGGGTGACCCCCACTTGGGTCAACAACCCGCCGCTGTAGTGGACGCTGTAGTTACCGAAGGCATCCACGGTACCGGTCTGCACGATACCTTGCAGGTTGACCCTGACCGTGCTGCCCGCCGCCAGGTTACGGGTCGGGCCCGCCACCGTCAGGCCGGTCAACAGCACGCCCAACAGGCTGGTAAGCGGGTAGACGCCCACTTCCGGCGGCGTCTGCACATCCGCCGTGAAGGCGCGGCTGGCGGCGGCGGTGTTGCCCGCCGCGTCACTCAGGGTGACCGAGACCGTGTGCGCGCCGTCACTGATGGCGCGCAGCTCTGCCGGTGCCAGCGTGACGCTCCAGGTGCCATTCGCCGCCACCGTGGCGGTGTGGTTCACCCCGGCCACAGTGACGGTGGCGGTGCCGCCCGCCGCGTTGGTGGAGGTGCCGCTGATGGTCTGCCCGGCGTTGGCCTCGCTCAGGTTCAGGTAGCCGTCGCCGCCGAAGAAGCTGTTGAGCGTCACCGTTGGCGTGGTGTGGGTGATCACCTGCACCGCGGCGCTGCTGCTGCCGGTCAGGTTGGCGGCGTTGGTGACGCTGGCGGTGACGTTATAGTTGCCGTCCGCCAGCGCAATCAGGGTGGTGGACGGCACCGACAGGCTCCAGCTGCCGTTGGAGGCCACCGTGGTGGTGAAGGTCTGCGTCCCCAGCGTCACGCGGACGGTGGAGCCTTCCGCGTTGGTGGTGGTGCCGCTGATGGTCTGCGCCTGATGCGAGTCCGCCGCGCTGATGGCGTTATCGCCAAACACCGAGGTCAGGGTCACGGTCGGCGCGGTCTGGGCGATGACGCTGACCGAGCCATTGGCGGTGGCCGTGTTGCCGTAGGTGTTGGTCACCGTCGCCGCCACCGCCTGATTGCCATTGGCGAGCGTTGCCAGCGCGCTGGTGGGCACCGTCAGGCTCCAGGTGCCGCTACTGCCCACCGTGGTGGTGTAGGTGGCACCCCCCAGCGTGACGCTGATGTTCGAACCGGTCGCCGCGTTGGTGGTGGTACCGCTGATGGTCTGGGCGGTGTTGAGATCCGCCGCGCTCAGCACGCCATCACCAAAGATGGTATTCAGCGTCACGGTCGGCACGGTGGTCGGGCTGGTGCCGACGCGCACCCCGGTGCTGAAGCTGGCGACGTTGCCGACCGGGTCACTCAGGGAGACACCGAGCGTCAGGTTGCCATTCAGCAGGGTGCCGAGGATATCCGGCGTCAGCGCGGCGCTGAAGCGGCCATCCTGGCCAACCGCCGCGGTGGTGGTGATGTTGCCCACGTTGATGTTGACCGTGGTGCCCGCCGCCGCGTTGGTCACTGTCCCGCTGACGGTCTGGGTCACCAGCGATTCGACCAGACTCAGCACGTTGTCGCCGCCAAACAGCGGGTCAACCGTCAAGGTCGGCAAGTTGGTGATGCCGACCAGCGCGGTGCCGCTGGTGCTGCTGCTGTTGCCAGCGGCATCCGTCACCGTCACGCCCACGGAGAGGTTGCCATCCGTCAGGGTGCGCAGCACGGAGGGCGTGATACCGAGGTTAAAGCTGCCATCTGCCGCAGTGGTGGTGACCAGTTGCTGGTTACCGATGGTCACCGCCACGCGCGCCCCGGCCCCGGCACCGCTGACCACGCCACTCAGCGTCTGGGTGACCAGCGCATCGGCGGCGTTCAGCAGGCCATCGCCGAACAGCGGGTTGAGGGTGATGACCGGCGGCGTGACATCCACTGTCAGCAACCCGCTGGTGGTGGCGGTGTTGCCCGCCGCCCCGTTCAGGGTGGCGTTCACTGTCAGCGGGCCATCGAGCAGGGTGCCCAGAATGTCAGGCGCTACGGTGGCGGTAAAGGTGCCGTTGTTGCCCACCGCGGCATTGACGGTGCTGTTGCCAATCGCCAGCGTCACGGTGCTGCCCGGCGCGGCGTTAGCGACCACCCCGCTGATGGTCTGGTTCACCAGCGCATCGGCGGCATTAAGGATGCCATTCCCAAAGATCGGGTTGAGGGTAATGGTCGGTTGCAAGTTAAAGACGCCGATGCTCGCCGTGGTGGAGGCGACGTTGCCCGCCGGGTCAACCACGGTGACGCCGAGGTTGGTGTTGCCCACCGCCAGCGTGGCGAGATCCACGGCCGGGATCAGCACGTTGAAGCTGCCATCCGCCGCCACGGTACCCTGATAGTTACGGGTACCGAGCGTGACATTGACGGTCGAGCCCGTGGCCGCCGATACCACGCCGCTGACGGTCTGGTTGACCGCCGCCTCGGCGACGTTGAGCAGGTTGTCACCGCCAAACAGGCCGGTCAGGTCACCAATCACCGGCACATTATTGATGATGGTGGTCACGGTCTGGCTGACGCTGCGGCTGTTGCCCGCGGCGTCCGTCAGGGTGACGTTGACCGCCAAATCGCCATCCGTCAGGGCTTGCAGCACGCTCGGCGGTACCACAATCGCCCACTGGCCATTTTGGCCGACCGCCGCGGTCAGGTTGGTGCCGCCCAGATTGACGGAGACCGTCGCCCCGACGCCAGCGGAGGTCGCCACCCCGCTGATGGTCTGCGCCACCGTGGTGTCCAGCGCGTTCAGCGTGTTGTCGCCAAACACCGAATCTACCACCAGATTCAGCGCCTGATTGATCACTTTGTTGACGGTCAGGGTGGCGTCGGTCTGGTTGCCCGCCACGTCATTGACGCGCAGGCCGAACACCAGCGTCCCCTCGGTCAGGCTGCCCAGTACCTCTGGCGTCAGGTCAAGGGTGAAGGTGCCATTCGGTTGCACCACTGCGGTGGCGATCGGGTTGGCATCGCCCAGATAGAGGCCGATGGTCTGCCCTTCCGCCCCCACGGCGGTACCGGTCAGCACCTGGCCGATCAGGATGTCGGCGGCATTCAGGATGTTGTCACCCAGCAGCGCGTCCACGGTGATCAGCGGCGCGCTGGTGTCCAGCACCACATCCTGCGACTGGCTGGTGACGTTACCGGCGGCGTCGGAGAGGGTGGCGACCATCGGGTAGGTGCCGTCATCCAGCGCCTGCAACGCCCCGCTCGAGACGTTCACCGACCAGTTGCCGTTGGCCTGTACCGCTGCCCGGTAGGTGGTGCCGTTAAAGGTGATGGAGACAATCTGCCCCGCCTCGCTGGTGGAGGCGGTGCCGCTGATGGTCTGGCTGCTGTTCTCCTCGTTGGCATTCACCACGTTGTCGCCGGTGAACGGGTTGAGCACCAGCGTTGGCGGCGTGCGATCCACCAGCACGTCAACGCTGCCGGTCAGGGTCTGGCCCGCGCCGGTGGTCAGGGTGGCGGTCAGGGTGTCGTTGCCCTCCGGGATCAGGGTGGCGTCAATCTGCGCCGTCCAGTCGCCCGCCGCCCCCGTAATCCCTACGCTGCCAATCACGGTGCCATCCGCCAGCGTCAGCGTAATGGTGCCGGTGCTGTCTGGCGGCAGGTTGGCGAAGCTGCCGGTGACCGGCAGGGTGGTATCGCCGCCGTTGATGATGTTATCACCGCCGACCGCGCCGACAATCAGCAGCGGATCCGGCGGCGGGGTGAGATCGACCGCCACGGTCAGGCTGGTGTTGCCGACGTTGCCCGCCAGATCGGTGATGGAGACGTTAATCACGCCGCCCGCCGCCTCCAGCCCGGCCAGTTGCGCCGGTGTCAGGTTGACTGACCAGCTGCCATCCGCCGCCAGCACGCCGGTGGTGGAGAGGTTGCCAATGCTGACGGTGACAGTGTCGCCCTGCTCCGCGTTGGCGGTAGTCCCGGTCAGGGTCTGGGTATCGAAGCTCTCCAGATAGTCCAGGGTGTCACCGGCTGAGAAGGCGGTGACCGTGATGGTCGGCACGATGGTATCGACGAAGATCACATCGTTGATGGTGGCGCTGTTACCGGCGGCATCGGTTGCCGTCAGGATCAGCGGCTGGTTGCCCTGTGCAACCGAGGCCAGCTCACCGGCCGCAAACGGCACCGACCAGTTGCCATTCTCATCCACGGTGGCGGTGTAGGTCTGGGTGCCCAGCGTCAGAACCACGCTCTGGCCCGCACCAATCTCGCCGGTGGTGCCGGTGAAGGTCGCACCGTTGGCCACGGCGGCGTTGTCCAGTATCCCGGTGCCGGAGGCCACGGAGAAGGCTGGCTGTGGCGCGGTCTGGTCAGAGGTGAAGGTGGCGGTCTCGGTGGCGGTGTTGCCCGCCTGATCGGTGATGGTCACCTCCAGCTCATGCTGGCCATCCGGCAAGTTGCGCAGCGCGCCAGCTGGCAGGGTCACCGTCCAGTCGCCGTTGTCCGCCACCGTGCCGGTGTAGGTCACGCCATTGAGATCCAGCGTCAGCTGCACGCTCTCACCCGGTGCGGGCTCGCCGGTGTTACCGGTCAGGGTCAGCGGCCCGGCGGCCTCATTGATGCTCAACAGGCCATCGCCAAACGGCGTGTCGATCTCTGGTACCGGCCCGCTAAGGCTGGCGACAAAGGTCAGCGGCGTACTGGTGTTGTTGTTGCCCGCGAAGTCTGAGGCGGTGACGCTCAGGGTGTGAGGCCCATCTGCCAGCGCGAGCAGCAACTCCGGTGCCAGATCCAGACTCCAGAAGCCGTTGACATCCACGTCTGCCGCGATCGGTGCCCCGCCATCAATGCTCACGGTAACCGTCACGGTGCCATCCGGGTTCGCCAGCCCGGTGCCGCCGGTCAGGGTCTGCCCGGCCGTGGCCTCCGCGTTATTGAGCAGCAGGTCGCCAAACGGCGCATTCAGCGTCGCCTGCGGCAGGCTATTGATGGCAACGGTGATCGAGCCACCAATGGTGGTGCTGTTGCCCGCGCCATCCGTGACCGTCACGGTGCCCGGCCACTGGCCATCTGGCAGTGCGGTCAGCACCTCCGCCGGCAGCCCCAGCCGCCAGGCGCCGGTGCCGGTGTCCACGTCCGCCGTGTAGAGCGTGCCGTTGATGTTCACCGTCACGGTCTGCGTACCCACAATGCCGGTGGTGCCGGTGAACTCCCCGCCCTGCGCCGCCTCAGCGGCATTGATGATGCCATCGCCAAACGGCACATCGAAGGTCGGGGCTGGCAGGGTGTCAACGATGGAGGCGAAATCAACGCTGTTCTGCGCGCTGTTGCCAGCGCGGTCAGAGGCGGTCAGCGCCAGCGTGTGGGTGCCATCCGCCAGATCGCCGAGTTGCGCGGCGGTCAGGGTGGCACTCCAGACGCCATTTTCATCGACCGTCACATCCACTGCCGTGCCATCGAGGGTCAGCGCCACGGTCTGCCCCGGCCCGGTGAGGCCGGTGGTGCCGCTGATCACCTGATCGGTGGTGGCCTCGGCGGCATTCAGCAGCCCGTCGCCAAACAGCAGGTTGAAGCCGATGGCCGGCTGGGTGGTCACCAGCAGGTCAACGCTGGTGTCCGCGGAGGCCACGTTGCCATAGACATCGGTGGCAGAAACCTGCAACGCATAGAGGCCATCGCCCAGCGTGGTCAGGCTGCCAGCCGGGATCAGCGCGCTCCAGGTGGTGCCGTCACCGTTGACGGTGCCGGTGGTGGTGAAGCCGCCCAGCGTGACGTTGACCGTGCTGCCCGCCGCCAGATTGGTGACGCTGCCGGTCAGGGTGAAGTCACTGGTTGCCTCAGTGATATTGACCAGCCCATCCGTGTACGGCGTGTCGAGGGTCAGGGTCGGCAGTGCGTTGAAGGCCACTGTCAGATCCACACTCTGGCTGTTGGTGTTGCCGCTGGCATCAACCATCGATACCGTCAGCGGCAGCGGGCCGTTGGCGGTGATCAGTTGCAGGTCACCCGCTGGGATCAGCACGCTGTACTGTCCATCGTCACCGGATGCCACGCTGTAGGTGGTGCCATTGAACTGCACCGCGACGTTGACGTTCGGCTCGGTGGTGCCGTTGACCGTCAGGCCAGCGGCCGCCTCGGCCTGATTGATCGCCAGATCGACCCCGGCGCTGGTATTCACGCTCAGAACCGGCGTGGCGGTATCCACCAGCACGCTGGCGCTGCCGGTGCCGGTGTTACCGGCGGCATTGGTGGCGGTGACGCTGATGTCGAGCGTCGTGCCCGACGGGGAGAGTGCCACATCCGCTGGCGGCACCAGCACGCTCCAACTGCCGTCGGCGGCCACCTGTGTCTGGTAGCTCGGGCCGGTGCTGAGGGTGACGGTCAGCAGGCTGCCCTCTGGCAGGCGCTGGCTGTTGCCGCTGATGATGACGTCAGCCTGCGCCTCCAGCGTGTTGATGATGCCATCGCCCGCCACGGCGTTGAGGGTGATCAGCGGCAGGCTGGCGGCCTGCGCTGCCACGGTGAACTCGCCGATGTTGTTGGCCGGGTTGCCGCTGGCATCCGAGGAGGTGACGGTCAGGGTCTGCGCGCCATCTTGCAGGTTGGCGATATCCGCCTGCGGCACCAGCACGCTCCATGTGCCGTCCACGCCCACGGTGCCGCCATAGGTCAGGCCATTCAGGGTCACGGTGACCGGACGGCCCTCCTCCAGGTTAGTGCTGCTGCCGGTGATGATGACATCACCAGTCGCCTCCGCCTGATTGATGAAGTTGTCGCCCGCGACCGCCGTAACGGTCAGGGTCGGCAGGTTGGCGTCCGAGGCATCCACGGTCAGGGTCAGGGTCTGTGGCGCGGAGATATTGCCCGCGGCATCCGTCAGGGTGACCTCGATGGGATAGGTGCCATCGGCCAGATCCTGCACCACTTCGACCGGCAGGTCGATGCTCCAACTGCCATCGCCCAGCACCAGCGTGGTGTAGGTCTGGCCGTTGAACAGCACGCTGACCGGCTGGCCGCTTTCGGCCGGATCCGTGCTGCCGTTGATGGTGACTGGCAGGGTGGACTCGGCGGCGTTGATGGCGTTATCGCCGCTGATGGTGGTGGCATTGAGCACCGGCACCGTGAAGTCAACGGTCAGGGCGCTCTGCACACTGCCCTGATTGCCCGCGGCGTCGGTGACATTCACCAGCACCTGCTGGATGCCCTCCGGCAGGCTTTGCAGTACGGCTGGCTCCAGAGTCACGCTCCAGTCGCCCACCTCATTGGTGGTGGCCGGGTAGGTCGCGCCGTTGAGCGTCACGGTCACGGTCTGGCCCGCGCCCGCCACCCCGCTGTTACCGGTCAGGATCTGCGGCTGGGAGGCCTCGGCGATGCCAAGGTAGCTGTCGCCCAGCGGGGTGTTGATCTGCGGCAGCGGTGTGCCGGTCACCAGCGTCAGCGGGTTGTTCACCGTGCTGTTGTTGCCAGCGGCATCGGTGAGGCTGGCGGAGAGCGCCACACTGCTCGCCGTCACGCCAGCCAGCGCGCCGGCCGGGATGGTGACGCTCCAGCTGCCATCGCCCTGCACTTCAGTCTGATAAGTGACGCTGTTGAGCAGCACCGTCACGGTGCGGCCCGCCTCGGCCGGATCGGTGGTGCCGCTGACGTTAAAGGCGGCCTGCGCCTCCGCGCCATTCAGCACGTTGTCATCACTCACCGGGTTGACCACCAGCACCGGCGCGGTGTAGTCCACCGTGACACTGCCGGTGGTCTGGCTGAGGTTGCCCGCCGCATCCCGCGCGGTGACGGTCACGGCGTTTGGCCCACCCTGCAGATCTTGCAGGTCATCGGACGGAATGATGACCGTCCAGCTGCCATCCGGGTCTACATCGGCGTTGTAGGTGACGTTGTTGAGCACCACATCCACGCTCTGGCCGTTGCCCGCAACGCCGGTATTGCCGGAGATGGTCTGCGGTTCGGTGGCGTCCGCGCTGTTGAGCACTCCGTCACCAAACAGGCTGCTGATGACCGGGGCTGGCAGGTTGGTGATGTGCACGCCGATGTCAACGGTCTGGGTGATCAGGTTGCCGCCCAGATCCGTGACGCTGGCGGTCAGCGGCACCGTGCCATCCGGCAACCGTGCCACGTCCGCCGCCAGCACGGTGATGCTCCAGGCGCCGTTCGGCCCCACCGCGGCGATGTAGCTCTGGCCATCCAGCGCCAGCGTGACAATCGCCCCTTGGGCCACATTGGTGGCCACGCCGCTCAGGGTGACATCGGCGGTCGCCTCGTTGGCATTGATGAAGTTGTCACCGGAGACCGGATCGAAGGCGATGCCGCCCACATCCAGGTTGACAGTGACCGAGCCGCTCTGGGCGGCGGTGTTGCCGTAGATGTCACTGACGCTGGTGGCGATGATCACGCTGTCGCCGTTCGCCAGCCCGGCCAGCGCGCCCTGCGGCAGGACCAGGCTCCAGCCGCCACCGGCGGTGACCTCGGTGGTGTAGTCGGTGCCATTGAAGTTGACGGTGACAATCTGCCCCGCCTCGACGCCCACGGTGCTGCCGCTGATGATCTGCGGCACCTGCACTTCCGCGCCGTTGATCACATCATCGCCGGTAAAGGCATCACGGGTAATGGCGATGTCCAGGTTACGCGCCACCCGCAGATCGTCGTTGAGGGTAGTAACGTTACCCGCCGCATCGGTCACGCTGATGCTGTAGGGGTAGATACCGTTTGGCTGCTGGTTCAGGCCGCTGAGGAAGAAGGTGTAGCTGCCATCCTGCTGCACTTCGGTCTGGTAAGGCACGCCGAACAGCGTCAGTACCACGGTCTGGCCGATGGCATCCGAGGAGCCGGTAACGGTGGTGCTGGTGTCGGTGTTGACCAACACGTTGTCATCGGAGATCGGTTGCAGCGTCAGGGTCGGCGGCGTGAAGTCAACGGTGAAGGTGCTTTCGCTCGGTACGCTGTTGCCCGCGGCGTCGATGGCGTTGACCGTCACGGTGGTCGGGCCTTCGCCCAGCCCGCTCAGCAGGCTGGCCGGCAGGGTGGCGCTCCACGTGCCATTGCTATCGACGTCGGCGGTAATGGTCTGGCCGCCGAGGGTGACAGTGACGCGCTGCCCATCACCGGTGATGCCGGTGGTGCCAGAGAGGCTCTGCCCGGCCACGTTGGTGGCTTCGGCACGGCTCAACAGGCCATCGGCAAAGGGTGTGTCAACGGTCGGCGCTGGCAGGACATCCACCAACACGCCCACAGTGACGCTGGCGGTGAGCGGGGTGTTGCCAGCATCGGTGGCGGTGGCGGTCAGCAGCAGGTTGCCGTCGGTCAGCAGCGCGGTGTCCTCCACCGGCACAGTGACGCTCCAGCCCCCTTGTGGGCCAACCGTGGCGGTGTACTCATTGCCGTTGAAGGTCAGGGTCACCGCCCCGCCCTCTGGCACATTGGCGCTCGAGCCGCTGATGACAATCGCCCCGGCCGCCTCCACGGCGTTGATCAGGTTGTCGCCGGTGACCGGGTCGATGCTCAGCCCGCCCTCGGCGTTGTTGAAGGTGACGTCACGGGTAGCGGTGGCCGGGTTGCCAGCCAGATCCGTGACAGTGGCGCTGATGGTCTGCGCGCCGTTGCTGACCAGCGCGAGGTCGGCGGCCGGTACGCTCACCGACCACACCCCGCCCGCCTGCACCTGCGCCGTATAGCTGCCCGCGCCAAGGGTGATCAGGACGTTGCGCCCCGCCTCCACGTTCTCGGTAGTGCCGCTGATCAGCTGGGCAGTGCGCGACTCGGCCCCGTTGACGATGTCATCACCGGCGAAGCTGTCGATGGTCAGGGTTGGCAGGTTGGCAGCGTTGCCATCCAGCGTTACCACCCGATCAATGGTGGTCGGGTTGCCAGCCCCATCTGTCAGGGTGACGCTCAGGGTGTAGGGGCCATCCGCCAGGTTAGCCAGTGCCGTGGATGGCAGGGTGAGGCTCCACGCCCCGCCCGGCTGCACCTCGGCGGTGTAGGTATTGCCGTTGAACAGCACGCTGACCAACTGCCCCACCTCCGATCCGGTTCCGGAGATGGGCACGCCGCTGGCGATCTCGGCGGCATTGAGCAGGTTATCGCCAGTGATGCTGTCCAGGGTGAGCAGCGGCGCACTGAAGTCCAGCTGCACCGGAATGCTGGTGCTGGCGGTGTTGCCGCCCAGATCGCTGACGGTGACATCAATGCTGGCCGTCCCATCTGGCAGGCCATTGAGGGTCTGGGCCGGGATGGTGACGCTCCAGACACCGTTCTCATCGACGGTGCCGTCATAGAGCACGCCGCCCAGCGTGACAGTGACGCTCTGGCCCGCGCCGGTGGTGCCGGTGTTGCCGGTCAGGGTCTGCGGCAGTGCGGCGTCGGCGCTGCCGACGATGCCATCACCAAACGGCGTATCGATGGTCGGCTGCGGCAGGTTTTGCAGGAACACTGTCAGGGTGCTGCTGTTGCTGACCAGATTGCCACCGGCATCGGTGGTGGAGACCGCCACGGTCTGCGGCCCATCCGGCAGGTTAACCAGCGCGGTCTGCGGCACGATGACCGACCAGTTGCCCTGATCGTTGGTGGTGGCGTTGTAGGTCTGGCCGCCCAACGTGATGGTGACCGGGGTATTGGCCGCCACGCCTTGGGTGGTGCCGCTGATCTCCAGCCCGGCGGCGCTCTCCTGCACGTTCAGGCGGTTGTCGCCCGCCAGGGTGTTAAGGCTGATGCCGCCCAGATCGAGGTTCACCTCAAAGGTGCGCTCGCCGTCGGCAACGTTGCCTGCCACATCCTGCACCGTGCCGGTGACGGTGACGTCACCGGTGGTCAGCAGGCGCAGGTCATTGGCTGGCACCTGCACGCTCCAGCTATTGTCGCTCATCACCTCGGCGGTGTAGGTGCGGCCATTGAGGGTCAGGGTGACGAGTTGTCCCTGCTCGACGTTATAGGCGAAGCCGCTCAGGGTCTGGGCGGTGTTCTGCTCGGCCCCATTCAGGATGTCATCGCCCGCGAAGACGTTGAACACCAGCTCCGGCGCGCTGGCCGGGTCAGTGGCGAGGGTGACGCTGCTGGTCACCTCGGTGCGGTTGCCCGCGCTGTCGGTGATGGAGGCAACGATGTCATAGCTGCCGTTGGGCAGGCCCGCCAGCACGCCCGGCTCCAGCGGGATGCTCCAGGTGCCCTCCTCGGTAACGGTGCCGCTGTAGGACTGGCCGTTGAGCGTCACGTTGACCGTCGCACCCGGCGCGCCATTGCGCGGGATGTCGGCGGAGGTGCCGCTCAGGGTCAGCGCGCCCGCCGCCTCGGTCTGGTTGACGATGTTATCGGCGGTCAACGGCCCGATGTTGAGGCCCGGCGGGGTGATGTCAACAGTGAAGGCACCGGTGGTGTTGGCGAGGTTGCCCGCCACGTCACTCACCTGCACGCTGTAGTTCACCAGCCCATCGGTGAGGGTTTGCAGGGTGTCGGAGGGGATATCAACCCGCCACAGGCTATTCTCATCCACCGTGCCGGTGAAGGTCTGCCCGCCCAAGTTGACGCTGACGCTCTGCCCGACGCCAGTGACGCCAGTCTGGCCGCTCAGCGTCGCGCCGTTCGCCGCCTCGGTGATGTTCAGGAAGCCGTCGCCGAAGGCCGGATCGCTGACGATCACCGGCGGGTTATTGATCAGGACATTGAGATCCTGGCTGGCGGTGATCGGTGTGCCGTCGTTGCCGGGGGTGGTGGCGGTCAGGGTGTAGGCCCCATCCGCCAGCCCGGTCAGCGCGTCACCCGGGATCGCCACGCTCCAGGTGCCATCGCCGTTCACTTCGGCGGTGTAGGTCTGCTCATTGAAGGTGACGGTGACTGTCGCCCCACCGGTCACGCCGGTGGCCGCGCCGCTGACCGTCAGGCCCGCCGCCGCCTCATCGATGTTCAGGTAGCCGTCGCCGGAGAGCAGGTTAATCGCCAGCGAATCGACGCCGGTATTGACGGTGATCTCGGTGGTGGCGGTGGCCGGGTTGCCAGCCAGATCACTGACGCTGGCATCCAGCGTAATCGCGCCCGCGGCCAGCAGTTGCAGGTCAGAGGCAGGCACCGTCAGGTTCCAGCTGCCATCCGCCAGCACGAGGGCGGTATAGGTCTGGCTGCCGAGGGTGACGGTCACTGTCTGGTCGGGCTGCACGTTAGTGGTGGTGCCGCTCAGCAGCTGGTCAACGCTGCGCTCCGCGCCATCCAGCACGTTGTCCACGGCGAAGGCATTGAGCGTCAGGGTGGGCAGTGCGGTGGCCGCCAGCGTGAAGGATTGGGTCACGCTGGTGACGTTGCCGACGCTGTCCTGACTGGTGACGACCACCTGATAGGTGCCATCCGCCAGCCCGACCAGCGCCTCCGGCGGGATCTGCGCGCTCCACGCGCCATTCCCATCGGCGGTGGTGCTGAAGACCTGCCCGTTGATGGTGGCGGTCACCAGATTGTTGGGTTCGGTGGTCAGGCTCAGGGTGATGCCTGCCGCCAGCTCTGCGGCGTTGATGATGTTGTCACCGGCGATCGGATCCAGTGACAGCCCCGGCGCGGCGGTGTCCACCACCAGCTGGCCAGCGGTGGTGCTGATGTTGCCCGCCACGTCTGTCACCGTCACATTGACCGGGTAGCCGTCATCCGGCAGATCCGCCAGGTCATCGGCGGGTACTGTGGCGCTCCAGCTGCCATCCCCCGCCACCAGCCCGGTGTAGGTCTGGCCATTCAGGGTCACGGTGACCGACTGCCCATCGCCCGCCACGCCGGTATTGCCGCTGATCACCAGCGGGTTCTGCGCGGTATCGGCATTCAGGGCTGGCAGTGGGTCGAGGGTCGCCTGCGGCAGGTTGGTGACATGCACATCCAGCGAGGTGGTGGCGTTCTGCACCGTGCCCGCGCTGTCCGTGACGGTGGCAGTGATGGCGTTGGGGCCATCGGCAAAGGCGGTGGCCGGGATGCTGGTGCTCCAGCTGCCGGTGTTGGTGACCAGTGCGGTATAGGTCTCCCCGCCCGCCGTGATGGTGACGGTGCTGCCCGCCGCCACATTGACGGCGGTGCCGCTGATCACCAACGGCAGGCCCGCCTCGGTGGCATTGAGGGCGTTGTCGCCGGAGAGGGTATCAAAGGCCAGCCCGCCGAGGGTGTTGTTGACCGTCAGGGCGCGGCTGTCGGTGGCCGGGTTGCCCGCCGCATCGGTCAGGGTGGCAGTGACGGTCAGGCCGCCATTGGTCAGCACCGCCAGATCGGTGGCCGGTACCGTGACCTGCCAGTTGCCGCTTGCCTGCACTTCGCCGCTGTATGACACGCCATTCAGGACGACAGTGACGGTCTGGCCAGCGGTGCCGCCGCTGCTGGTGCCGCTGATCACCAGCGGCACGGCCTGTTCGGCGGCGTTGAGGATGTCATCGCCCGCCAGCGCATTGAGGGTCACGGTCGGCGCGGTGGTATCCACGGTGACCGTCGCCTGGGCATTGCTGACGTTACCGGCGGCATCCGCCACCTGCACCGCGATCGCCACATCGCCACTCTGCGCCTGCAACAGCGCCGCCGGTACCGTGACGCTCCAGTTGCCGTTGTTGTCCACCGTGCCGGTCAGCTCGGTGCCATTCAGCGTCACCTGCACCGTCTGCCCGGCCCCGGTGACGCCAGTGCGCCCGGTGAGCACCTGATCGGTCGTCACCTCCTGCGCGTTAAGGTAGCCATCGCCAAACGGCGTATCCACTGTCGCCACCGGCAGCGGGTTGACGTAGAGGGTCAGCGCCAGCGTGCCAGTGAGGGTCGTGCCCTGCGCGTCGGTGGTGGTGACCACCACCTCAGTCGGGCCATCGCCCAGCGCCCGCACATCGGCGGCCGGTACAGTGACGCTCCAACTGCCATTCGCCAGCGTGCGGGCGAAGTAGGTGCGGCCGCCCAGCGCCAGCGCCACCTGCGTATCTTCCGGCACGTTGGTGGTCGCCCCCTGCACGATCAGGTCGCCATTGGCCTCCAGCGCGTTGATGCGGTTGTCATCGGAGATGGTGTCGATGGCGATGCTGGTGAGGATCTCCTCGACGCTGAAGTCGAAGGTGGCCGGGTCAGCGGCGTTGCCCGCGCTGTCAGAGACGGTGGCGGTCAGGGAGCCGGCCCCGGCTGGCAGGGCGGCCACCGCGTCGGCGGGCACAATCACGCTCCAGCTGCCGTCCCCCTGCACGGTGGCGGTGTAGGTCTGCTCGTTAAGGGTCAGGGTCACCAGCTGGCCCGCCTCAACGTTGGTGGTAGTGCCGCTCAAGGTCTGCGCCACTTGGTGCTCCGCGCCATCCAGCACGGTGTCGCCACTGCCAAAGCCCGCGATGGTCAGCGTGGGCAGGGAGGCGGAGTCGGCGTTGATCACCAGATCCTGCGTGGCGGTGGTGACGTTGCCATTGGCATCGGTGAGGGTGGCGGTCAGCGGGTAGGTGCCATCCGGGAAGGCACCCGCCGCCGTCAGGGTGTCGGCCGGGATGGTCAGGCTCCAGGCCCCCCCCGCCGCGGTCTGGGCGGTGAAGGTCTGGGTGCCAAGCGTTACCGTGACCGTGCCGTTGTCGACGGAAGAGGTGCCGCTGACGGTGATATCCGCCGAGCCTTCAGCAAAGTTGATCAGGTTGTCGCCCGCGATGGCGTCCAGCGTCAGGGTCGGCGCGGTGACGGCCACGGTCGGCGTGAAGTCGGTGCTGTTGGTGTTGCCACCGGCGTCAGTCACGGTCACCGTCAGGGTGGCGGTGCCATCTTCCAGCGCTTGCAGGTCGGTGGCGGGCAGCGTGACGCTCCAGTTGCCCGCCTGATCCACGCTGCCGGTGTAGCTGTTGTCGCCCAGCGTCACGGTGACGCCCTGCCCGGCCCCGGTGGCGCCGGTGGTGCCGGTCAGCACCTGATCAAGCGCCGCCTCCTCGGCGGTCAGCACATTGTCGCCAAACGGCGTCTCCAGCGTCGGCGCGAGGGTGTTCTGCACATAGTTGCCAATCTCGACGCTGGTCACTTCGCCATCCGGCGTGGTGACGGTCAGGGTCAGCGGGTTGCCAGTCCAGTTCTGCACATCTTCGGCAGGCAGATCAAAGCTGAAGGTGCCATCCGCCAGCACCGGGGTGGTGTAGGTCTGGCCGCCGACCGCGATGGTCAGCTGATCGCCCTCCGCCAGCCCGGCGGTGCTGCCGCTCACGGTCAGGCCCGCCGCCGCCTCATCGGCATTGACAATGTTGTCACCCCCGAGCGGATCGAGGGTGATGGCGGCGGGCACCTGATCCACCTCGACATTGGTGGTGGCAGTGTTGCTGTTGCCCGCGGCGTCAGTGGCGGTCACGGTCAGCGGCGTGGTGCCCTCTGGCAGTGCCTGCAACGCGGTGGCTGGCAGGGTGGCGCTCCAGTTGCCGTTCTCATCCACGGTGGCCGGGTAGTCGGTGCCGCCCAGATTCACGCTGACAGTCTGGCCTGCCCCGGCCACGCCGGTGGTGCCGGTGATGATCTGGTCAGTGGCGGCTTCATCCGCATCCAGCACGCCATCTTCAAACGGCGTGGCGGTGATTGGGGCGGGCAGGTTCTGCACAAAGATGCCCAGATCGACGCTGGCTGGCGGGTTGCCCGCCAGCGTCGCGGTCAGGGAGGTGGTGCCATCTGGCAGGTTCAGCAGATCGGTGGCGGGGATCGGCACCGACCAGCTGCCATCCGGGTTGACGGTGCCGCTGTAGTTCTGGCCGTTGAGGGCCACGGTAATCGGCAAGCCAGCGGCCTCCGCCCCGGCGTTGCCGGTGACGTTGATGCCCGCAGCCGCCTCGGTGGCGTTGATGCGGTTATCTTCCGCGATCGGATCCAGCGTCACCACCGCGTTGCCGAACGCCACGTCAAAGCTGGCCTGTCCGCTGGCGGTGTTGCCTGCCACGTCGGTGGCCTGCACGGTGATCTGGCTGGTGTCGCCAGTGATGGCTTGCAGGGCGGCGGCCGGGATGTTGACCGTCCAGTTGCCCTCCTCCGTGACGGTGGCGGTGTAGTTGATACCATTGACGGTCACCACCACGTTCTGCCCGGCCCCGGTGATGCCGGTGGAGCCGGTCAGCAGCTGGTCTGTGGCCGCCTCGGTGCCGGTCAGGACGCTGTCTTCAAACGGCGCGTTGACCTGCACGTTGAAGTTGGCCTGATTCTGGATAAAGACGCCGATGTCAGCAGTGATCGGCGCGCTGCCCGGTGCGCTGACGGTCAGGGTCTGGGTGCCATCCGGCAGGCCGACCAACGCATTGGCCCCCACCGGCGCGCTCCAGGTGCCCTGCTCATTCACCGTGGCGGTGAAGGTGCGATCACCCAAGGTGATGGTCACTGGCGTGCCTGCCGCCAGATCGGGCGCGCTGCCGCTGATGGTGAAGCCCGCGGCCGCCTCGGCGGCGTTGATCTGGTTATCGGCGGTGATCGGATCGAGCGTCAGGCGCTCGGTGGTGAAGTTCACGGTCACTGGCTCGCTGGCGCTGGTGCTCTGCCCGGCGAGGTTGGTGACAGTGGCGGTCAGCAGCGCCTGCCCATTGCTGAGCAGCAGCAGGTCGGCCGCCGGGACGTCAACCGTGAAGCTGCCATCCTCATTGACGGTGGTGGTGTAGGTGCGGCCATTCAGCGTCACGCTGACGCTCTGCCCCGCCTCCACGCCGGTGGTCGCGCCGCTCACCGCTTGCGCGGTGCCGGTTTCGTCATCGGTCAGGATGTTGTCTTCCGCGAAAGGTTCCAGCGTCAGGGAGGGGAGCGCGGCATCGACGGTCAGGGTGTTGCTGGCGCTGGCCTGCACGCCAGCCAGATTACTGACGGTGGCGGCAATCAGGTCACCGGTCACCAGCCCGGCCAGATCGGCCACCGGCACCTCGACGCTCCAGCGGCCATCCTCCCCTACGTCGGCGGTGTAGCTGTTGCCGCCCAGCGTCAGGGTCACGGTCTGGCCCGCTTCGACGCCGGTGGTGGTGCCAGAGAGGGTCTGGGCAACGGCCGCCTCATCGCCACTCAGCACGTTGTCGCCCGCGAAGGCGTCGAGGGTGATGGAGGGAGCATCCGGTTGGATAATCAAATTGCTGCTGGCGGTGGCTGGCGTACCGGCCTGATCGGTGACCGTGGCGGTCACGGCGAGGCTGTCACCGGCGCCAATCAGCGATTGTAGCTGGCTGGCGCTCAGCGGCGCGCTCCAACTGCCATCGGCCTGTACCGTGGCCTGCACGGTGAAGAGGGTGCCAAACGCCACCGAGACCGTCTGCCCGGCCTCGACGTTGGTGGTGGTGCCGTTCACCAGCTGCTCAGTTTGCGCCTCGCCGCTGGTCAGGACGTTATCCCCGGCAATGACATTCAGGGCGATGGTGGGCAGTTCAGCGGGGGCCTCGACCGTCAGGGTCTGGCTGGCGGTGGCCTGCTGGCCGTTGAGGTTGGTGACGCTGACATCCAGCGTCTGCTCGCCCGCCGCCAGCGCTGCCAGATCGGCCGCTGGCACCAGAATGCGCCAGCTGCCATCCGCGGAGACCAGCGCGCTGTAGGTTTCGCCATTCAGCGTCAGGGTGACTGTCTGGCCCGCCTCCACGCCGGTGGTGGTACCGGTCAGCGCCTGCGCCAGCTGGCTCTCCGCGCCGCTCAGCACATTGTCGCCCGCGAAGGGATCAAGGCTCAGGGTCGGCACCGGGTCTGGCCCGTTGGCGGTGATCACCAGCGGCAGGCTGTTGGTGACTTCGGTGCCTTCCAGCGTCGTGACCGTGGCGGTCAGGGTGGCGTCACCGCTTGGGATCAGCGCCAGATCGGCCGCTGGCACCGTGGTGCTCCAGCTGCCATCTTCGCCGACGGTGGCGGTATAGGTTTTGTTGTTCAGGGTGAGGGTAACGGTCTGCCCGGCCTCAATGCCGGTGGTGGTGCCGGAGAGGGTCTGGGCGCTGTTGCTCTCCTCTTCGGTCAGGATATTGTCGCCGGTGAACGGGTTGAGGGTCAGGGTCGGATCGACCGCCGCGGCCTCTACCGTGATGGTCGCACTGGCGGTGGCCTGCTGGCCGTTGGCGGTATTGACCACCGCGCTCAGGGTGAGGTCGCCGCTCGCCAGCGCCTGCAAATCCGCAGACGGCACATTGACGCTCCAGGTGCCATCCTGCGCCACGACCGCGGTGTAGCTGTTGCTGCCAAGGGTGACCAGCACCACCTGGCCAGCGGTGACATTGGTGGTGGTGCCGGAGAGGGTCTGGTCAAGCTGGCTCTCGGTGGCATCCAGCACGTTGTCGCCGGCGAACGGCGCGAGCGTCAGGGTCGGCTCAGCGCCGCCGCCGATTGCCACGGTCAGATCCACACTGGCGCTCGCCCCCTGCCCGGCGGCGTTGGTGGCGCTGGCGGTCAGGGTGGTGGTGCCATCAGTCAGCGCCTGCAAGTCCGCCGTTGGCACGGTGACGCTCCAGCTGCCCCCCTCGCCGACGGTAGTGGTGTAGGTGACACCGTTCAGGGTGACGGTGACCGTCTGGCCGACCTCAATGCCGGTGGTGGTGCCGGAGAGCGGCTGGTCAATCTGGCTCTCGGTGCCATCCAGCACGTTGTCACCGGCGAACGGGTTCAGGGTCACGGTCGGTTCACCACCGCCGCCCGTCGCCACAGTCAGATCCACACTGGCGGTTGCGCCCTGCCCGGCGGCGTTGGTGACGCTGGCGGTCAGGGTGGTGGTGCCATCAGTCAGCGCCTGCAAGTCGGCGGCTGGCACGGTGACGCTCCAGCTGCCGCCCTCGCCGACGGTAGTGGTGTAGGTGGCGCCGTTCAGGGTGACGGTGACCGTCTGGCCGACCTCAATGCCGCTGGTGGTGCCGGAGAGCGGCTGGTCACTCAGGCTCTCGGTGCCATCCAGCACGTTGTCGCCGGCGAACGGATTAAGGGTCACGCTTGGCTCGCTGCCACTCACCAGAACGGTCAGCTCCACGCTGGCGGCTGCCCCCTGCCCGGCGGCGTTAGCGGCCGTGGCGGTCAGGCTGGTGGTGCCATTCGCCAGCGCCTGCAAGTCGGCGGCTGGCACGGTGACGCTCCAGCTACCATCCGTGCCGACGCTGGCACTGTAGGTCACGCCATTCAGGGTGACGGTGACCGGCTGGCCAGCCTCAATGCCGCTGGTGGTGCCGGAGAGGGTCTGGTCGCTCTGGCGCTCGGTGGCGTCCAGCACGTTGTCGCCGGTGAACGGATTGAGGGTCAGGGTGGGCAGTACCGCGCCGCTGGCGTTCAGGGTCACGCTTTGGCTCAGGGTGGTGGTGTTGCCAGCGGCATCACTCAGGCTGGTGGTGATCAGGTAGCCGCCATCGGCCAGCCCGCTCAGGGCCTCCGCCGGGATGGTCAGGCTCCAGCTGCCGTCGGCGGCCACGGTGCCGCTGTAGGTCACGCCGTTGAAGCTGACGGTGACCGGCTGGCCCGCTTCGCTGGTGGAGGCGGTGCCGCTGACGGTCAGCGGCTGGCTGGCTTCGGTGGCGTCAATCACGCCATCGCCAGCAATTGGCGTCACGCTCAGGGTGGGCGGAGTCTTGTCAACGGTCAGCGGAATGGTGGTCTGGCTGGTCTGGCCGGTGGGGGTGGTGATGGTGACGCCAATGGTGCTGGTGCCATCCGGCAGGCCCTGGAGGGCGGAGGCCGGGATGGTGACCGAGACGCTGCCATCCGCGCCAATGGTGCCGGGATAGGTAACGCCATTCAGGGTGGCCTGTACCGTGCTGCCCGCCGGGGCGTTTTGCAGGGTGCCGGTCAGGGTCAGGTCATTTTGGCTTTCGGCAGCATTCAGTTGGTTGTCGCCCGCGGCGGGCGTCAGGGTCAACACGGGGGTCGCACCCGGCGTGCCATCGTCATCATCCCCGCCACCGCCGCCGCCACCGGTGCCAGCGGCAATCGCAATCCCGCCGCCTACCGCCACCGCGCCCAGCCCGGCCAGCACTGCCGGGGTGAAGACCGAGCCAGCAAACTCCAGCGGGGCCAGGGTATCGAGCGCGACAAAGGTCGGCTCCAGCGCCAGCGGGGCCGCTGGGGCGGCCGCCTCGGCAAACACGGCGTGGTCGAGCAGGCCGGTGCCATCATCAAACACCAGCTCGCTATGGTAACCGGCGGCATCCTCCAGGAAGAAACTGCGATAGCGCACCGTGGTGCCATCCTGCATGTGCAGGATCAGGTCGTTGCCGACGCGCTCATAACTGGTGACCATGCTGCGCACGCCATTCAGGCGCACAATGCTCGGCTCCGTCAGGGAGAATGTCTGGGAGCCGTCTGAAACCTGGGAGATGAAAGTGCCTTCATTGCGGGAAAGGATCTGTCCGGTTGCCATATGCTGCCTCTTATCCAAATCGTCGTGAAAAAATTCCATGTGTCTGTGGCCCGGCATACAGCAGGGAGTAGGACGCGCGGAAAATTGACTAAAGCCCACTTAATCTGTGGCTTTGTGGTTTCTCAATCTGGTGCGGCACGGCAACAAAGAACAAAAAATAAACACTACATAAAAATAATCAGTGATGTCCTGACCATTGATAAACGATGCTTTTTAGAGTCAGTGACTCTCTAGGTATATGTTTCAAAGTGTGGCTCTGCTTTAAAAAAAATCTATCACAGAGATAAAAAATATTAATTACATCGGTGTGACTGGATGCAATTTTGTTAAATAAACCGGTTTATAACGGCAAATTCCCGCTATAAAATGCTGATTAAAAACAAATTTAACTAAACTTATTATAATTTAACTTAAGGTGCACATAATAAACACAACTTTTAACATAGGAAAAGGGGCGGTCAGGATACATCAGAAAAATTTATCGATTGTGCGAGCTGAATCGAGCAGCCCAGCCGGTGGCCCGCTTTACCCGTATAAAAAGTGAACGTTTTTAGCAGGGTTGAGACAAGATGGCCGGGTTGCCCCGGCCTGTGTGATGGATGTTAGATCTGGTGCACCACAATCCCCTGTTGCACCAGTACGTCGCCCAGCGTGTTGTCGCTCTCCAACGCGCTGTTGTGGTAAACATCAAACAGCAGCCCATCCAGTTGCCGCTCGCCACTCTCCGTCCAGAGGCTGCCATCGCCCACCAGATTGAGCTGGCTGCCCGCCGCGCCCTTGATCAGCAGGCTCTCATCCGGCGTGTCCTTGAGGGTTTGCGCCTCATGCAGGCCCAGCGCCAGACTGTTGCTGCCGCTCTGGCCGAGGTCAACGATCTCGATGTGCTCAATCTTCAGCCCCAGCGCCGCCAGATCGAGGTGCTGGTCACTGCCCGCCAGCAACAGGGTGTCGATGCCCGCGCCGCCGTCAATGTGCGCCACCTCCGCCGAGGTCAGCAGCAGGGTGTCATCGCCGCTGCCGCCCACCGCCTCGCCCTGCACGCTCTCCAGCCGCAGGCCGCCAATGAAGCCCGTCTCCTCGGCCTGATCGGGCGTGGCCGCGACCTCCGCTGCGGCGGGTGCCGCCATCAATGCACTCTCATCGGCGGCAGGTGCACGCGCCTCCTCTGCCCCGGCCAGCGTCAGTACGCTATTGACCTGCGCCAGATTGCCCGCCAGATCGCTCAGGCTGATGGCCAGCGGCAACTCGCCCGCCGGTTGGTCTGCCAGCGCCCCGGCCGGGATGGCGGCCGTCCAGCTGCCATCCGCCTGCACCGGCGCGTGGTAGCTCACCCCATCCAGCATGATCATCACCAGCAGCCCGGCCGCCGCCGCGCTGGCGGTGCCGGTCAGGGCAAAGCCCGCCTGCGCCTCCTGCAGGGTGATCAGGTTATCGCCAGTGACCGGTGCCAGCGCCAAACTGGGGGCGGTGAGATCGACGGTGAGCGTGGCTCTGGCGCACAGCATCCGGCCATGCGCGCCACGCACATGGGCCGTCAGCGTCGCCGTCCCCTCCTCCAGCGCCGCGGCATCCGCTGCCGGGATGCGCGCCGACCAGCTGCCGTCCCGACCAACGCGGGCGCTGTAGTGCTGGCCATTCAGCGTCAGGTGCACCAGCGCGCCGCGCGCCACCCCCTCGGTGTGGCCGCTCAGGGCGATCGCCCCGTCCGCCTCGCTGGCGTTGATCAGGTTGTCACCGGTGACCGGGTCGATGCTCAGGCCGTCACGGTGGCTATGGACGTGGATTGCCCGCGAGGCAGTGGCCGGGTTGCCCGCCACGTCACTGACGCTGGCGCGCAGCACTTCGCGGCCATTGCCAAAGTCCGCCACCGCCTCTGCCGGGATGATCAGCGACCAGCGCCCATCCGCCTGCACCACGGCGCTGTAGGTGACGCCATCGGCCTCCAGTTCCACCGTCTGGCCGCTCTGCACGTGGCGGGTGGTGCCGCTGATGATCTGGTCACTCTGCACCTCCGCCCCGTTCAGCACGTTGTCGCCGCTGACCGGGTTGATGCGCAGCGACGGCAGATTGTCCTGATAGACCATCAGGGTCTGGGTGATGTCGAGGCTGTTGCCCGCGCTGTCGCCGGTGTTGACCGCCACAGTGTTCGGGCCATCCGGCAGTTGCGCCAGATCCGCCGCCGGGATAGTCACGCTCCAGTGACCGGCGTCATTGATCACCGACGTAAAGTAGATCTTGCCGTTGAGGATGACATTCACCCCGTTGCCCAGCGGCACGCCCTCGGTGTCGCCGCTGATCACCAGATCCTGCGCCCCCTCGGCCGCATTCAGTTGGTTGTCGCCAGCGATCGGGTCGAGGGTGAGGCTGCCGACGTTGAGGTTGACGTACAGGCTGCCCTCGGCAAAGGCGGTGTTACCGGCGCGATCCGCCACCGTGGCGGTGATATCGACCGGGCCGGTGGAGAACTGGCCCAGATCCGAGGCCGGGATCAGCACGCTCCAGCTCTCAAAGGTATCCACCACCGCGCTGTAGGTGAAGTTGCCCAGATGGAGGGTGACGATCTGCCCCGGCTCGACAAAGTAGGCGTGGCCGGTGAAGTACTGATCGGTGGCCTGCTCCTGCACGTTCAGCACGTCATCACCGGCGAAGGGGTCAAAGTAGAGCTGCGGCGTGTCGATGATGTCCGTCACCAGTTGCAGGCTGTCTGACAGCGGGTTGCCAAATTCGTCAGTGGTCTCCACCACCGCCGCCAGCTGGGTGTCGCCCAGCGCCTGCACATCCGCCGCGGGCACCGTGACGCTCCAACTGCCATCCGCCTGCACCTGGGTGCTGTAGCTCAGGCTGCCGAGCGCCAGCGTGACCGGCGTGCCCGCCGCCACCAGATGGGCGATGCCCTGAATCACCACGTCGCCCTGCGCCTCCGCCGAGTTGATGATGTTGTCACCGGCCACGGTATCAATGGCGATGCCCGGCAGGCTGTCCTCAAAGGTAAAGCGCGCGATGGCCGGCTCCACCGGGTTGCCCGCGCGGTCAGTGACAGTGATCCAGAGGTTGCCGGTGCCGTTGGGCAGCGAGGCGACCTCCTCCGCCGACAGAATCACCTGCCAGCTGCCATCCGCCTGCACCTGCGTGGTGTAGACCCGCTCATTGATGTGCAGTATCACCTCTTGCCCGGCCTCGACATTGGTCGTCCAGCCGTTGATGGTCTGCCCCACCCGGTGCTCCGCGCCGTTGTTGACGCTGTTCTCAAAGCCGCCGCCGCCCGACGGCAGCGAGCCACCGTCGCTGTTGAGGTAGAGCGCCCGGCTCGCCACCTGGCTGTTGCCGCTGCCATCCGCCACGCTGGCGGTCAGGGTGTAGTTGCCATCCGGGTAGGCGCCCGCCGGGTAGCTAAGGGTGTGTGAGGGGATAATGACGCTCCAGCCGCCGCTGGCATCCGTCTGGGTGGTGTAGCTGCCGCTGCCGAGCGTCACGGTCAGGTCAGCATTGGCCAGCGACGACGTGCCGCTGACGGTGATGCCGGGTTCCGCTTCCGCCTCGGCAAAATTGATCATGTCATCCGTGGCGACCGGATTGATCACCAGCGTAGCGGCAGCCGCAGTTATTGCGCCGTCGCTGAGTTGGGAAAAGAGCACCCCGCCCTCACGGGCGGAGGAATTTATCGTTGACATAGTTGCCTCACTCTTCACAGAATTTGCGAAAATTCCCACCCGGCCCCTTTCCAACGGGAAAAGGCAGGTGGGGGATAACCTGAATGCCTTGCATCAGGTTATTACGCTCTCTGAACGCAGGAGGCGCGTAAAATAGCCGGAGCGGTAAAATCCGCGCCAGCTTAGCATTATCACCTTGATCTCTTTTTACTGCCTGCCGGTTGATTTAATGGATTTTTTCCAACGCAGGCCATTCCGGGCGTCCATATCCCGCTCCGCTTTGCAAATAACACTATTGGGTTATTCTGTGTCTTTTTAAAAAGCGGTTTCTTTTGCCGGGAAATCGATGTTCACTTTTTTTAGCGCAAAACCAATTAACCATTGCCATACGCCTTGCGCCCAGCAAATAGGCCGCCCGCCAGAAAGGGGTCGGGTGGTCTATTTAATCCCATGCTATACCCAATGTTCAGGTTAATTAATGGGCGGCCCATCGCGCCGGACGGTATTTAATTTATTTGCGATCTGAATCGACCTTTAATGCAATTTCCCGTTGAATAAAAGGCCCTGAATGGCAGGCATAAAAAAAGGCCGGGTTGCCCCGGCCTTTTTCAACGCATGAGCGCTACACCTGCTGCACCACAATGCCGTGCTGCACCAGCACATCCCCCAGCGTGTTGTCGCTCTCCAGCGCGCTGTTGTGGTAGATGTCGAAGGTCAGCCCATCCAATTGCCGCTGGCCGCTCTCCGCCCAGGTGCTGCCGTCGCCCGCCAGATTGAGCTGGCTGCCCTCCGCGCCCTTGACCAGCAGGCTGTCCGCCGGTTGGTCTTTGACGTTCAGCGCCTCATCCAGATTGAGCGTCAGGCTGTTGCTGCCGGTACGCCCGAGGTCGAAGATGTCGATGTGCTCCACCTTCAGCCCCAGCGCCACCAGATCGAGGTGCTGATCCTCGCCCGCCAGCAGCAGGGTATCGATGCCCGCGCCGCCGTCGATGTGCGCGAAGTCGAGGGTGTAGAGCGCGATGGTGTCGTCGCCATCGCCCCCCTGCGCCTCGTCGCCCGCCTTGCTGAGATCGAGCGTGACGCCGCCAATGGTAAAGCTCTCCTCGCTGTTGGCCTCCGCCCGATCCTGCGTCAGCGAGCCGGTGTCACTGGCGAGTGCCGCCGTCAGGGTGCTCTCGACCGCCGTGTCGCCGCCCTCTGCCGCCGTCTCCGCCGTGGCCGTGTCGCCCTCGGTGCGCAGCGTCACGCTGCTGGTGAGGTCGGTGGTGTTGCCCGCCTCATCCGTCAGGCTGATCGCCAGTGGCCAGCTCGCCTCAACGGCTGGCAGTGCGCCGCTCGGGATCTCGGTTGACCAGCTGCCATCCTCCTGCACCTCCGCCTGATAGCTTTCGCCGTTAAGCAGGATCAGCACCACCAGCCCGGCCGCCGCCGCCGTGGCGGTGCCGCTCAGGGTGAAGCTGGCCGACTGCTCCGACAGGCCGATGGCGGGCAGCGGGGCCAGCGACAGCACCGGCGGCGTGAAGTCCACCAGTACGGTACGGGTGGTTTCGGCGCTGTTGCCCGCCGCGTCCTTCGCCACCACCCGCACCTCCAGCTCACCCTCCGGCAGTGCCCGCAGGGCGGCCGCCGGTAGCGTGACTGACCACTGGCCGCGATTGTTGACATCCGCGCTGTAGTCCACGCCGTTCAGGGTGAGCGTCACCAGCTGCCCCTCGCCGCGCACCCCGGTTTCGCCGGTGAGGCGCTGCGCGGTGCGGGCGTCCGCCAGGTTCAGCGTGCCATCGCCAAACGGCGTCTCCAGCGACAGATCTGGCAGGTCGCGCGTATGCACGTCCAGTATCAGGCTGTCACTCAGGCGATCGCCATGCCGGTTCTTGACGTTGGCGGTGAGTTTCAGCTCACCGTCACGCAGCCGCGCCGCCTCAGAGGCCGGGATCTCGGTAGACCAGCTGCCATCCTTCTGCACGGTGGCGCTGTAGCGGTGGCCGTTCAACTTCAGCTGCACCGTCGCGCCGGAGCGCACGCCGTAGGTCTCGCCGCTCAGCACGATTGCCCCGTCCGCCTCGCTGGCGTTGATCAGGTTATCGCCGGTGACCGGGTCGATGCTCAGGCCGGGGCATTTGCCCTTGATGGTGAAGTCACGATCCGCTTCCGCCGGGTTGCCAGAGCGAGCGGTGACGCTGGCGGTCAGGGTTTCACGCCCGTTGCCCAGCGCCAGCAGATCGGCGGCGGGCACGCTCACCGCCCAGCTGCCGCCCGAGAGCACCACGCCGGTGTAGGTGTGGTCGCCGAGCGTCACCGTCACTGGCTGGCCCGCCTCCACATTTTTCACCGTGCCGGTGATGATCTGGTCGCTCTGCACCTCCGCACCATTGAGCACGTTGTCCCCACCGATGCGATCAATCTTGATGGTTGGCAGGTCGCGCGGATCGCCATCCAGCCGCAGCGTCTCGGTGACGGTGGTGGTGTTGCCCTCGGCATCGGTCTGGCTGACGGTCAGGGTGTAGTCGCCGTCACGCAGGTGGGTCAGCAGCCCGGCTGGCAGTGTAAGCTCCCAGCTACCATCCTCCTGCACCTCGGTTTCGTAGCTGACGCCCTCCAGCAGTTGCAGGGTGATCAGCCCGCCCACCTCGGAACTGGTGCCGCTGACCACCACCCCGGCGGCCATCTCGGCGGCGTTGGCGATGTTATCGCCCGCGACGGTGCCGAGCGCCACCTCAGGGCCAGTGGTGTCCACCACCAGCGTGCTGGCAAGGGTGGTACTGGTGCCGTTGGCGTCAGTGGCGGTGATCTCCAGCGTATTTTCGCCCTGCGGCAGCCCGGCCAGCAGCGCGCTTGGCAGGGTGACGCTCCAGACGCCTGTCTCATCCACCGTGCCAGTGAAGGAGATGCCGTTCACCACCACGCGCACGCTCTGCCCCTCGCCGCTGAGGCCGGTATTGCCGGTCAGCACCTGGTCAAGTTGCGTTTCCTGCGCGTTGAGTATCCCATCCTCAAACGGCGTGTTCAGCGTCGGCTGCGGCTCGCTGATGATGTCCACCGCCAGTGGCGCGGTGACGGCCAGTTCATTGCCGCTGGCATCCTGCGCGGTGACATTCACCGTGTAGTCGCCATCCGGCAGTGCCAGCAGATCCTCGGGGGCAATGTAGATCTGCCAGCTACCGTTGGAGGCGGTGACCGTGGTCTGGTAGGTGGTGCCATTCAGCTCCACATAGACCGGGGTGTCGAACTCCCAGCGCGTGATGGTGCCGCTGATGATCAGCCCCTCGGCCGCCTCGGCGGCGGAGAGGATGTAGTCACCACCGGCCAAGGGGTCGAGGCTCAAACTGCCATAGTTGTCATCGACGTAGAAGAGGTGGTCGGCGCTCGCCAGCACGTTGCCGTCAGCGTCTGTCACCTCGCCGTAGAAGGCGGCGTCACTCTGGTTGGGCAGGTCGCTCAACGCCCCCGCCGGGATGGTCACGCTCCAGCTTTGGTCGACCTGCACCTCGGTGGTGTAGCTCAGCAGGTCACCCAAGGTAATGGTGACCACACTGCCCGCCGGCACGCCATAGGCATGGCCGCTGAGTTGCTGGTCGATGTCGGCCTCATCGGCCCCGAGAATGTCATCCCCGGCAAACAGATCGAACACCAGCTCCGGCTGGAGGTTGAGATCCACCGCCAGCGGCGCGCTGGCGCTCAGGGCGTTGCCCTCCGCGTCCTCGGCGCTGGCGGTCAGGGTGTAGTTGCCATCCGTCAGCCCGAGCAAATCTTCCGCCGGGATGGTGAGTTGCCAGCTGCCGTTGGAGGCCGTGACCGTGGTCTGGTAGGTGTTGCCGTTGAACTCCACGGTCACCGGGGTATCCACCATCCACAGCGTGATGGTGCCGCTGACGATCAGCCCGTCCGCCGCCTCATCCGCCGTCAGGATGCTGTCATCGGCCAGCGGATCGAGCGACAGGGTGCCCAGCCCGCGGTTGATGAAGATAGCCAGCTCATTGCCCGCCAGCACGTTGCCGTCGGCGTCGGTGATCTGCCCGCCGATCAGGCTCTCGGTGTCATCCGGCAGTTGCGCCAGATCGTCGGCGGTGATTAGCACGCTCCAGCGGCCATCCGCCTGCACCTCGGTGCTGTAGCTCAGATCGCCCAGCGTCAGGGTGACCAGACTGCCAACCGGCACGCCCAGCGCCTCGCCGCTTAGCGTCTGGTCGCTGAACTGCTCGGTGCCATCGACGATGTTATCGCCAGCAAAGTCATCAAAGATCAGCGCCGCATCAATGGTCGCCAGCTCCACCGGCTGGTTGAGGGTGGCGACACCGTGGCCGGTGGTGTCGTAGAGCCGGATATCCAGCGTGTAGGTGCCGTTCGGCAACTCCGCCAGCCGGCCAGCGGGCACCGTGACGCTCCAGTTGCCCGCCGCATCCACAAAGCCCTCAAACAGGTAGTTGCCGATGCTCACGTCAACGATCGCCCCCTCCTCCAACAGGGTGGTGGTGCCGGTAATGGTCTGCGGCAGTTGCGCCTCCGCGCTATCCAGCACGTTATCGCCAAACGGTGTGTCCAGCGTCAGCGTGATGCCGCTCGCCAGCGTCACCTCCTGCGTCAGCGAGGTGTCGCCCTGCGGCCCGTTTACCGTCACGGTCAGCGGGTAGTTGCCATTCTCCGTGCCAGCCAGCGCGCCCGCCGGGATCAGCACGCTCCAGGCACCGTTCTCATCCACGGTGGCGCTGAAGATCTGCCCCGCCAGCTCGAGGGTGACACTCTGCCCTTCGCCGCTCTGGTTGGTGGTGCCGGTCAGCTGCTGATCCTGCTGCGCCTCCAGATAGTCCAGCACGTTGTCGCCAAACGGCGTGTCCAGCGTCGGGGACGGCAGGCTGTAGAGATCAACCTCCAGAAGGGTGGTGGCGATCACCGAACTGCCGCTCAGGTCGGTGCTGCTGGCGGTGATCGTCAGTGAGCCGTCCGGCAGGAGCGCCAGCTCCTCTGGTGAGAAGGAGACCGACCACTGCGAGCCGCTGTTTGAGTCGATATAGAAGTATTTGGTCAGGCCATTCAGCTCCACGGTGATCTGGTTGCCGTTGCGCGGATCGTAGAGGTAGTCGCTGTCGCCGCTGACCACCAGCCCGCCCGCCACCTCATCGGCGGTCAGGATATTGTCCCCGGCAACCGGGTCAAAGGTGATGCTACCGCCGCCCTGCGGCAGTACCGCCACATCCAGCGGCACGCTGCCATTGACCGTGTTGCCTGCCCCATCGATGACCGACGCGCTAAACCCTATCCAGTCACCATAAATCAGCAACATATCCGCGGCGGGCACGGTCACGCTGAAGTGGCCGTTGTCGTCGGTGCGCGTTTCATAGGTGAAGATATGTCCGCCGCTGTCCTGTAGGGTGACGCGCGCCAACAGGTTCGCGTTCGGCCCCTCCTCGGCGAAGTAGGTGCCGGTCAGCACCTGATCCTGCGTCTGCTCGTCGTAGGTCAGCGTGTTGTCGCCGGTGAACAGATCCAGCACGATGTCGCCAACCAGCGGGCGGGTGTTCATGGTGAAGTCATGGCTGGCGGAGGCGGTCGCGCCATCCTCCTGCGTCAGCACCACCTCCACGCTGTGGGTGCCATTGTCGCTGCTGGTGTTGAGGTTGCCGCCCGGTATCTCCACCCGCCAGTTACCCTCGGCATCAACCGTGCCGCTGTAGCTGCGCTCTGTCTCGAAGGAGAAGGTGACGGTCACCGCCGCGCCCGCCCAACCAAGGGCCGCGTGGCCGCTGACAGCGAAGCCCTCATCCGACTCGGAGTAGTAGACCGTGTTGTCCTCGGTCACCGGATCGATGGTCAGGCCCGTCGGGTTGACATCGAAGCTGCTCTCGAGGCTGACGCTGACGCCATTGGCGTTGGTGGCGGTCACCGTCAGGGGGGTGCTCCCCTCTGCCAGCGCCTGCAAGGCGTCAGCGGGCAGCGCCACGCGCCAGTTGCCATCGCTGTCCACCTCACCCTCATACTCCTCGCCCGCCAGGCTCACCACCACGCGCTGGCCCTCTTCGGCCACGCCGGTGGTGCCGGTGAGCGTCTGCTCCTGCGCGGCCTCGCCGCTGTCCAGCACGCCGTCGCCAAACGGCGTCGCCAGCGTCGGGGCGGGCAGGTCATGGAGATCCACCTCCAGCGTGCTGGTGCTGGTCACCGCATTGCCGCCGACGTCATAGGTGCTGGCAGTGATGGTCAGCGGGCCATCCGGCAGTTGCGCCAGCACGTCGCTTGAGAAGGTGACCGACCACTGCGAGCCGGTGGAGAGATCGACAGTGGTATACTCGCTCACGCCATTCAGCTGCACCTCAATGACGGCACCCACGCGATCGAAGAGGTAAGCACTGTCGCCGCTGATCACCAGCCCGCCTGCCACCTCATCGGCGGTCAGGATATTGTCCCCGGCAATCGGGTCAAAGGTGATAGAGCCACCCGTCTGCGGCAGCACGCTTAGGTAGAGTGGGCGGCTGCCTTCGACGGTGTTGCCAGCCCCATCGCGCGCGGCGGCGCTGATCTCAAGGCCACTGCCATCAAGTTGCAACATGTCCGCCGCCAGCACGGTGACGCTGAAGTTGCCGCTGCCGTCGGTGCGGGTGTCATAGCTGAAAATCTGGCCACTGTCATTGCGCAGGGTGACGGTAACCGCCAGATCGCCGCTCGTCCCCTCTTCGGCATAGTAGGTGCCACTCAGTACCTGATCCTGCGAACGCTCCTCGTAGCTCAGCGCGTCGTCGCCGGTGAACAGATCCAGCACGAAGTCGCCCACGAAGGGGAGCGTATTCATGGTGAATTCACGGCTGGCGCTGGCGGTCGAGCCATCCTCCTGCGTCAGCACCGCCTCCACGGTGTAGAGGCCGTTGGCGGCAGTGTAGTAGAGCTCGCCCGCCGGCACCGTGATGCTCCAGTTGCCTTCGTCATCGACCGTGCCGCTGTAGCTAAGCTCCGATGTGAAGCTGAAGGTGACGGCCACCGCCGCGCCCGCCCAGCTCACGGCGGCATGGCCGCTGACGGTGAAGTCCTGAACGGCCTCATCGCTCGTCAGCACATTGTCGTCGGTGATCGGGTTGAGGATCAGACCGGTTGGGATGACGTTGAAGGCGCGATCGACCCCCACGCTATTGCCCTCTGCGTCAAAGGCCGTCACCGTCAGGCTGTTTTCGCCCTCGGGCAACGCCTGCAACGCCTCAGCCGACAATGCCAGCTGCCAGTTGCCCTGCCCATCCACCTGCACGTCATAGTCGATGCCCGCCAGGCTCACTACCACGCTCTGGCCATCGGCCACCAGCCCGGTGCTGCCCACCAGCGTCTGCCCCTGCGCGGCCTCGTCGCTGTCCAGCACGCCGTCGCCAAACGGCATCTCCAGCGTCGGCACCAGCCCACGGCTCACCGTCAGCTGGCTGCTGGCCGTGATCGGGTTGCCGCCCACATCCGTGCCGCTGGCGGTGACGGTGTAGTCACCGTTGGCCAGTTGCGCCAGATCGTCCGGCGGCACCGCCAGGCTCCAGTAGCCATCGCTGCCCACGCTGGTGACATAGGTGCGGCCATTCAGCTCCACCACCACATCACTCTCTGGCTCGGCGTGGTTGCTATAGCCAGAGATCAACATCTCGTCGTTGATCTCATCGGCCGTCAGCAGGTTATCGCCGCCGGCCAGCGGATCGATGCTCAGCGCACCGGCGTCACGGTAGATGATGACGTCAAGGCTGCCGATGGCCAGCAGGTTGCCATCGGCATCGGTGACGGTGCCGGTGAACGCGTTGTCAAAGCTGGTGGGCAGGGTTTGCAGGTCAGCCGCGGGGATAGTCGTGCTCCAGCTGCCATCCTCCTGCACCTCGGCGCTGTAGCTAAAGTCCGCCAGCGTCAGGTTGACGATGCTGCCCGCCGCTACGCCATTGACGCGGCCGCTCAGTTGTTGATCGTTTGCCACTTCGTACTCCTCCACAATGTTGTCGCCGCTGAAGACGTCAAACTCCAGCGGCAGGAGATCGCCCAGCTCCACCGTCAGCTCTGTGGTGGCGGTAACCAGGTTGCCAAGCAGGTCATAGCCACTCACCGTAACCGTCACCGGGCCGTCTGGCAGTTGCGCCAGCTCTTGCGGTGTGAAGGTGACTGACCAGTTTGGGCTGTAGTCGTAGACGCTGTGCACGATGCCATTGATCTCCACATCTGCCGTCAGCAGAGTGGGCATGTAGGCACTGCCGCCGCTGACCACCAGCCCGCCGCTGACCTCATCAATCGTCAGCACGTTATCCCCGGCAATCGTGTCAATGGTGAAGCTGCCGCTCTCCGGCGTGACAACAAACTCATCCTCGTTGGAAATGGTGTTACCGGCCCCGTCCGAGACGCTGCCGTTAAGCTGTACCGCGCCCTCACTCAGCTGTTGCAGATCGCTGCTGGGCAGGATGACGTTCCAGGTGCCATCCTCATCCGTGGTGGTGGTGTAGGTGAAGCGCAGGCCGTTGCTGTCGGTCATGGTGATGGTGACCGCCCGCCCGCCCACCACGCTCTCCTCGCTGAAGAAGGTGCCGCTCAGGTACTGGTCTTGAAGCTGCTCCTCCGGTGACAGCACGCCCTCGGTCAGATCGTCAAAGGCAAAGCCGCCGCTGAAAGCGCGGATATTGACGATGAAATCGTGGCTGGCGGTGAGGGTGGCGCCATCCTCCGCCGTCACGACCGCCTCGACGCTATACACGCCGTTGTCACCGGCATAGAAGAGATCGTCGCCGGGCACCACCACGCTCCAGCTGCCATCCTCATTGACCGTGCCGCTGTAGGTGCGCTCCGGTGACCAGGAGATCGCCACCACCACCGTGGCGCCAGACCAGCTAGCGGCGGTGTGACCGCTGAGGGTGAGGTCGCTCAGTTCGTCGCTGTTGAGCCTGTTATCCTCGGTGACCGGGTCGATGGTGAAGCTGCTGCCCGACTCAACATCAATGGTGTACGCCTGACTGCGGCTGTTGCCCGCCACGTCGCGGGCGGTGACCGTCAGGGTGCTTTCGCCCGCGGGCAGCGCCTGCAATACGGCGGGCGGCAGCGTCAGCGTCCAGGTGCCAAACCCGTCCACCTCCGCGTCATACTCCACGCCCGCCAGCTCCACCACCACGCTCTGGCCGGTGGCAGAGAGGCCGGTGGCCCCGGTCAGGATCTGCGCCTGCTGCGCCTCGCCGCTGTCCAGCACGCCGTCGCCAAACGGCGTCTCCAGCGTCGGGCTGGGCAGGTTGTGGACGTAAACATCCAGCGAGCGCTCAAACGAGATGGGGTTACCGGCGTCGTCTTGCGCCGAGACCACCACCCCGTAGTTGCCATCCTGCAACGCCAGCAGATCCGCCGCCGGAATGGTGACCGACCAGTTGCCTGACTCCTCAATCCAGGTGGTGTACTCTTTGCCGCCCAGCGTCACGGCGATGTAGCCGTTCTCCTCATAGGAGAGGTAGCTGGAGGTGCCGGTCACGGTCAGCCCCTCGCTGGCCTCCGCCAGATTGAGCCGGTCATCGCCGCCCGCCAGCGGGTCGATGGCGACCGCCCCGACGTTCAGGTCAACGTAGATGTAGCGCTCAAATTCGCTGCTGTTGCCCGCCGCATCGCTGACGGTGCCGAGCAGCGAGTAGCCGCCCTGAGTCAGGGCCGCCAGATCGGCGGCCGGGATGGTGGTGCTCCAGCTGCCGCCCTGCCCGACCGTGGCGCTGTAGCTCTGGCCGTTCAGGGTCAGGGTGACAATCTGGCCAGCCTCGACGCCATAGGCGGTGCCGTCAACCAGCTGGTCAATCTGCTGCTCCGCGCCGTTGAGGATGTTGTCACCGGCAAAAACGTTGATGCCCAGATAGGGCTGGGTGTAGAGATCGAGCGTAAAGGTCTGGCTGGCCTCAGAGACATTGCCCGCCCCATCAATGAGGGTGGCGCTCAGGGTGTAGTCGCCATCCTGGAAGTCAAGCAGCGCGCCAAAGGGCAGCGTGGCGCTCCATGCCCCGCTCTCATCCAGCGTCGCCGGGTACGTCACGCCCGCCAGCGTGATGGTGAGGGTCGCGCCGGGCAGCGCGTTCAGATCCGTGACGCTGCCGGTAACCACGATTTCGCCCAGCGCCTCGGTTTGATCAATCAGGTTGTCGCCGGTCAGCGGGTCAATCTGCAACAGCGGCGCGGAGGCCGCGGCGGTAAACGCCACCTCCTGGCTGTCGCTGTTGCCCGCCACGTCCGTGACCGTCACGGTATAGCTGGCCGGGCCGGCTGGCAGCGCCTGCAACGCCTCTGCTGGCAGGGTCACCCGCCACAGGCCCGCGGCGTCCACCTCGCCGGTGAAGGTCTCGCCGCCCAGCGTGACGGTGACCGTCTGGGCAATGCCGGTCTGCCCGGTCTGGCCGGTCAGCAACTGATCGTCCGCGGCCTCCGCCGCGCTCAGCACGCCGTCGCCGAACGGCGTGTCATAGCCCACCTCCGGCAGATCATGGATGGCGACGGTCAGGGTCAGGGTGCTGGAGATGAGGTTGAAGAAGGTGTCCTCCGCCTCGGCGGTGATGACGATCGCGCCATCGGGCAGCGCCGCCAGATCGGCGGCCGGGAGGGTGATGCTCCAGTCAGATCCCTCTACCGTGGCGATGTAGGTCTGGCCGTTGAGGGTCACGGTGATTGGGTTTTCCGCCGGTACGCCAAACACCTTGCCCACCACCACCAGATCGCCACCGGCTTCGCTGGCATTCAGCCGGTTGTCGCCAGCGATGAGGTCAAAGGCCAGCGAGGGCCGGTTGGTGACGATGGCCAGCGACACCAGATCCGTGACCGTATCGCCTGCCTGATTGCTGACCGAGGCGACCAGATCCACCTGTCCGCTGGCGATGTTGACCAGCTCCGCCAAATCCTCCTGCGGCACAATCAGGCTCCACTGGCCGTCTGACTGCACGGTGGCGCTGTAGGTCTCGCCGTTGAGCGTGACGGTGACGATCTGCCCGGCCTCGACGTGGGTAGTGGTGCCGGTCAGCATCTGCGCCACGCTGCGCTCCGCCCCCAGCAACTGGTTGTCGCCGGTGAAGGGCAGAATGGTTAGCAGCGGCAGGTCGTTACTCGCGATCTCCACCTCCTGCTGGAGGGTGGTGGGGTTGCCAAACTGGTCAGAGAGCGTGACGTTCAGGATCTGCGTCCCCGGTGCCAGCCCATTGAGGCTGGCGGCCGGGATGATGATGCTCCAAAGGCCATTCTCGTCACTGGTGCCGGTGTAGGTGTGCCCATTGAAGCTGGCGCTGATCCAGCCGTAGGGTTCGTCACTGGTGCCAGCCAGCACCAGATCCTGTTGCAGCTCCCCTTGGTTGAGCACGTTGTCGCCGGTGACCGGCTCCAGCGTCAGTTGTGGCGCGGTGACGTCCACCTCCAGCGCGGCGCTGGCCTGACTCTGGTTGCCGCCGCTGTCGGTCACCACCACGCTGAAGGGCGCGCTGCCATCGCTGAGCACCTGCAACGCCTCCGGCGGCAGGAACACCGACCACGTACCGTTATCTTCCACCTGCGCGCTGTACTCCTGACCGGCCAGCGTTAAGGTCAGACTCTGGCCAGCGCCGCTGAAGTGGGTCTCACCGGTGAGGGTAATGCCGGTTTGGGTCGCCTCAATATTGACGTAGGGCAGCGGGTTAATGGTCACCTGCGGCAGGGCATTGGCAGAGGAGAAGAGATCGACGCTGGCGCTGAGCGGGTTACCGTCGGCATCCACCGTCTCTACCGTTGCGGTCAACAGGCCCTGAGTGCGGATGAGGTTGCCGGGGATCCAGAGGCCCCAGCTGCCATCTTCGTTGGTGTAGGTGAGATCGCTGTAGTCGCCCAGCGTCAGGGTGACCTGGGTGCCGGGTGCCACGCCGCTGACGAGGCCGCCGATGTTGAAGCCGTTCGCCGCCTCCTGCGCGTCAATGCGGTTGTCGCCCGCGATCAGGTCGAAGGCGATGCCGTCCAGGGTGTTATTGAGTGTCACGATCTGGCTGGCGGTGGCCTCGTTGCCCGCCACGTCCGCCACGCTGGCGGTGACGGTGCTGCTGCCGTTGGCGAGCTGACCCAGCTGCTCCACCGGCACAATCACCTGCCACAGGCCACCCCCCGTCACCTCGGTGGTGAGGGCAAGCGTACCGATCGTCAGGGTCAGCACCTGCCCATCGGCCACGCCGCTGGTGGTGCCCGCGATCGCCAGCGGCACGCCCAGTTCTGCGGCGTCCAGCAGGTTATCGCCGGTCAGGGCGTTGATCGTGACCGTCGGCGCGGTCAGCACGGCCGTGGCGTACTCCAGCACGCTGCTGACGTTGCCAGCGGCGTCCGTCGCTTCCACCGCAATCAGCAACGTTTCCGCTGGCAGCTGTTGCAGGATCTCGACGGGCACCGGCACTGACCAGCGCCCGGCCTCATCCACCGTGCCGCGCAGGGTATGGCCTGCCAGACTGAGGCTGACGCTCTGGCCCACGCCAGTGTTGCCGGTGGTGCCGCTCAGCACCTGCGGCGTGGCCGCCTCGCCAATGTTCAGGTAGCCGTCGCCAAACGGCGGATCCAGCGTCGCCAGCGGGGCGGCGTGGGTAAGGAGGGTGAGCGACAGGCTGTCGGCCAGCGGGTCGCCATTCTGGTCGGTAGTGGTGACCTGCGCCGTGGTGACGCCATCCCCCAGCGCCTGCACGTCTGCCGCTGGCACCGTGACCTGCCAGCGGCCATCCGCCTGCACCTCCGCCTGATAGCTGCGGCCGCCGAGCGCCAGCGTCACCGCCGTGCCTTCGGCCACGTTGGTGGCGACGCCCTGCACCAGCAGGTTGCTGCCCGCCTCATAGGCGTTGATGCGGTTGTCACCGGCGACGGTATCCAGCGCGATGCCGCCCAGACTCTCCTCGATGGCAAAGCGTACCAGTTCGGTTTCAGCCGGGTTACCGGCGCGATCGGCCACCGCCACCTGTAGGATATTGCTGCCAGCCGGCAGGGCGGCGATGTCTGCCGCCGGAATAATCAGGCTCCAGCTGCCATCCGCCAGTACCTCGGCGCTGTAGCTCTGTTCGTTGACGCTGAGGGTCACCGCCTGCCCCGCCTCCACATGGCGGGTGGTGCCGCTGATGGCCTGCGCTACCTGGCGCTCCGCGCCGTTCAGCACGCTATCCAGCCCGCTGGTGACGCTGACTGCGGGCAGTGTGCCAGCATCCGCCTGTAGCGAAACCGGGCGGCTGACGGTGGTGCTGTTGCCGTTGGCGTCCGTGAGGGTCGCCACCAGCGCGTAATTGCCATCCGGGAAGGCCCCCTCCGGGTAGCTGAAGGTGTGGGCCGGGATCAGCTGGCTCCAGTTGCCCTGGCTGTCGGTTTCGGTGATCCAGCTCTGGTCGCCCAGCGTCAGGGCAATGCTGCCCTGGCTGACCGAGGTGTGGCCGGTCAGGAGGATGCCCTCCTCCGCCTCGGCCTCGGCAAAGGTGATCACATCATCGCCCGCCACCGGCTCGAGGGTCAGGGTGGGCGGCGTCAGCGCCACCTCCACGTTCACCGACAGCGTTTTGCTCTCGCCAGCGGCGTTGGTGGCGGTAATCGCCAGCGCCTGCGTCCCCTCCTCCAGTGCCTGCAACGCCGCGGCGGCCAGCGTCACCTGCCAGCGGCCGCCCTCGTCCACCTGCCCGGTGTAGTCACTGCCGCCCAGCGTAATCACCACTTGCTGGTTGGCCCCGGACAGGCCGGTTGAGCCGACCAGCGTCTGGTCGGTCGCGGCCTCCGCCACCGACAGCACGCTGTTGCCAAACGGCGCCTCCACCGTCGGCTCGGGCCGCCGGTTGGTGTAGTTCTCAATCTCCTGCGTGGTGGCCGGGCCATCGGCCTCTGGCGCGCTGACGGTCAGCAGCACGATCGGATCATTCCAGACGCCAATCACCTGCCCCTCCACCAGCGGCAATGACCAGCGCCCCTCGGCGTCCGTGGTGACGCTGTAGGTTTCGTCGGCGATGCTCAGGGTCAGCGTGCTGCCCTCCGCCAGCCCACGGGTGCTGCCGGTCAGGGTGATGCCCGCGACGGCCTCCGCGTAGCTGACCAGATTATCGCCGGTCACCGGGTCGATGGTGATCGCCCCCTGCGGCGGCTCCACCTGCACGGTGGTGTTCAATACGCCGCTGTTACCGGCGTCATCGGTGGCAACGATGCTCAATGCGGCCGCGCCCGCGGGCACCGCCTGCAGATCCACGGCCGGCAGGGTCACTTGCCAGTTGCCCTGATTATCGACCGTGGCGAGGTACTCCTTTCCCGCAAAGGTCACCACCACGTTCTGATCCTCGCCGCTGACGCCGGTGGTGCCGCTCAGCGTCTGGTCAGAGGCGCTCTCATCGGCACCCAAGGTGCCATCCTCAAACGGCGTGGCGAGGGTCGGGATCGGGTTGCTCTGAATCGCCACCTCCACCGACTGGCTGACCGGCGTGGAGCCGGGCACGCTGACGCTGACCTCCACATAGCCCTCTGGCAGGCTGACCAGTTCGGAGGTGGAGAGCGGCACCAACCAGCTGCCATCCGCCTGGATGGTGGTGGTGCGCTCCAGCCCGCCAATCTTGAGGGTCACCGTCAGGCCAGCCGCCGTGGTATCGGCGCTGCCGCTGATGGTAATCCCGGCCGCCGCCTCGACGGCGTTGATGCGGTTATCCTGCGCCACCGGATTGAGGGTCAGGCCAATGTCCTGCGCGGCGATCTCAAAATTGCGCCCATTGCTCTGGCTGTTGCCAGCGATGTCAGTCACCTCGGCGTGGATATAGCCGCTGGTCTGGTCGGGGATCGCCATCATGCCCAGCAGCACCTCGGCCGGTACCGTGATGCTCCAGCGCCCCTCACTGTCTGAGGTGGTGGTGAACTGGCTGGTATCGACATAGACCCGCACCTGGAGATTTGGGCCGCTGGTGGTGCCGGTGATGACCTGCCCCTCCTCGGCCTCGCCGGCGGTCAGCACGCCGTCACCAAAAGGCTCCTCCACGTCGATGTGCAGTTTCTCCCACGCCTGCACATAGATGCCGACGTCCACGCTGGTTGAGGCGCTGCCCGGCGCGCTGAAGGTCATGGTGTACTGGCCATCCGGGAAGCTGCGAATGTCATCGATGTCCAGCATGGTGCGCCAACTGCCATCCGCCTCCACCCGCGTGCCAAAGTTCTTGGTGCCGATGGTGATGGTGATGGGGGTGTTGGCTGGCAGGGAGGGCGCGCTGCCAATGATGTCGAAGCCGTTGCCGCTCTCCTCCTTGTTGATGTAGTTATCCCCCGCCACCCCATCAACGATGATGCGCTCGGTGGTGAAGGCCACGGTCATGTGGCCGCTGCTGTTAGTGACCTGTCCGGCTTGGTTGGTGGCGCTGGCGGTGATCTCCACCTGCCCGTTGGAGAGTTTCAGCAGTTCCGCGGGCGGCACGCTGACGGAGAATGCGCCATCCTCGCCAATCTGGGTGGTGTAGGTGTAGCCATTCAGCTTGACCGTGACGGTCTGGCCCGACTCAATGCCGCTGGTGATGCCGGTCAGCGTCTGCGTGCGGGTGGCCTCCGCGTCACTCAGTACGTTGTCGCCGACGAAGGTGTTGAAGGTCAGGGATGGCAGGGTGTTATCCACGATCAGCACCGCCGAGTCACCGGCCTGCTGCCCCGCGGCGTTGCTGACGGTGGCCAGGATCTGCGCGCCATCCGGCAGTGCCGCGACATCCGCCGCCGGCACCTCGGCGCGCCAGGTGCCATCGGCCAGCACCTCCGCGCTGTAGCTGATGCCGTTGATGGTGATGGTCACCACCTGCCCGGCCTCGACGCCATTGGTCGCGCCGCTCACCACCTGCATCACCCCGCCCTCGGGGCCGCTGATTACGTTGTCACCGGCCAGCGCGTTGAGCACCAGCGACGGCCAGTCCGGCTCGATGGCGACCTGCACGGTGGACTCGGCCACTTCGCCGGCCTCGTTGATCACCGCAGCGCTCAACGGCTGCTCGCTGCCAGCGTTGAACTGCATCAGGTTGCTCATCTGCCAGTTTTCGACGTCCACTTTCCAGCGGCCATCCTCCTGCACGGTGGCATAGGCATAGACCCAGTCACCCAGGGTGATGTTGACGGTCTTGCCCGCCTCCACGCCGGTGGTGGTGCCGCTCAGCGCCTGCACCGTGATGCTTTCGCTGCGGGTCAGGATGTTGTCACCGGCAAAGGGGTCAATCGTCAGGGTCGGCACTGCCTGTAGGGTGGGAGCCTCGGCGGCCGCGACGGCGGTGTGGCTCTCTGCGTTTTGGGTGTCACTGTTAGCCAGCGCGCCAGCGGTCACTTGGGCGTCGATGTCGCTGGTATTGCGGGAATTTTGGTTTGAGGTTGCCATTTGTTGCCTCGTATTGGGAACGAAGTAAAAATTCCATGGCCTCTTTCTCCTGAGTTATTCGGGAAGGAAAGCGCGCATGGGAATTCATATAAAAGCCCATTGATTCAGGGCGTCACGTCTTCGACTCTGTTTCGGCACATCACAAATAGAACGAAATAAAAAAAATCGGCTGCAGCGCATTATCAGAAAAAAGGCTCTTTTAGAGGAATAACAAGGCGGTGCGCAAACTTGAATATAACTTACTTAATAAAAACAAAACCTTGTAATAAATGCCGTAATCGGCAAACTGGTTTTTTTTCTAAAAAAGTTGAAACGTTTCGCGTGGGCCTCGGGATATATATTCAGGCTACCGCGACCTTAGTTAATATATGGAATTAGAATTTAACAACTTGAATTATAATTTTACTTAAGTCTGGCATGATATACACAAATTTTCACAGATTTAAAGTCGGTCGGGGGCCAGTTAAGAATATTTAACGTTTCTGGGAGCTGGATCGAACCCTCCCTATTTTTAATCCGCACTGCGTGAAATCGGGGCATTTTCAGAATAATGCCAATTAAGCCCCCCGCCCTTTCTGTTAACATGACGCGCTTGCCTACCGCGGCAACTCGACCGGGCGTCGCCAAAGGAGTAACATCGGCGTAACTGGTTTTACCAGATTGGTAAACAGGGTATCCTGCACCCTCTTTTTGGCCTGACAAGGGACGTTTCAGCGTGAACCATCACCCACTCCAGCCCCACCGTGCCGAGCACGGTATGCCCGCCCCCGGCGGCCCGGCTGGCGTGCCCGTTCACGCGACGCCCCCGATTTTGATGCGGTAATCAAGGACCTCTATCCACTGTTATGCAAAGCAAATACCTGTCGTTGACTTCCGCCAACATCACCCGCTTCTTTTTGGTGCTGATTTTGCTGCTATTGGTGGCGCTGGGCGTATATGGCTACAACTACACCAGCACCTACCTGAATGAGAAAAAGCATGTGATGGAGAACGTCGCCAGCCGGATGCAGCAACGGATCGACATCTATCGCTACAATACCTACCAGATTTATGACAATTACACTGGCTCCCCACAGGGCGTGACACCGGCGCAGGAGATTCGCCTGCGGCCAGATGTGTTCTATGTGCAGAAAACCCGCCGCAAAACCGACGCGGTGATCTTCGGCAACCATGACAGCGCGACGCTCGACCTGACGTTGCAGGTCTCCAACTACCTGGACCTGCGCTGGGGCGGCAAAACCCAGCCCTACACCCTTTACTACCTGAATGGGCAGGACAATAGCCTGATCATGGTCACCACCCAGCCGTTGCAGGAGCTGACCTCGCGCTTCAAGGAGAGCTACCTCACCACCTCCGCCGACGCCCGCCGTGCCGAGATGCTGCAACAGGCCAATATGCTGGATGAGCGTGAAAGCTTCTCCACCCTGCGCAAGTCGCGCTTCAGCAATGATTACTTCTTCTCGCTGCGCACCACCTTTAATAACCCCGGCCACCTGGCGACGGTGATCGCCTTCGACCTGCCGGTGAATGACCTGCTGCCGTCACATCTGGCGCGCGCCAACTTTGCGCTGCGTGAGGCGACCTCCCCCGCCGGTGATGATGACCAGAGCAGCAATGCGCAGGTGACGCGCAGCGGCTGGTGGCTGGAGTTCACCGCGCCGCTCAGCAACGCGCCGTTGCAGGTGGTCTACCGCGTGCCGCTGCCCAGTCTGGCGCTGGATCTGGCGCACAATAATAGTTGGCTGCTGTTGATCCACCTGGCGCTGCTGGCGCTCTCCATGAGCGGCATCTACTTTATCCGCCACCAGTTCATCCGCCCGAGCGAGAACATGGCCGCGCAGCTGCGCGCCCAACAGGTGCTGAATCAGGAGATTGTCGCCAGCCTCTCCACCGGGCTGGTGGTGCACAACTTCAATACCAACCAGACGGTTCTCAGCAATAAGATTGCCGAGAACCTGTTGCCGCACCTCAGTTTGCAGAACATCGCCTCGATGGCGGAGCAGCACCACGGCTCCATTCAGGCGACGGTGAATAATGAGGTGTATGAGATCCGCATGTCCCGCAGCAAGTATGCGCCGGAGACCTACCTGTTCCTGCTGCACGATCAGGACAAAGAGGTGATGGTCAACAAGAAGCTGCAACAGGCGCGCAAGGAGTACGAAAAGAATTTGCAGGCGCGCAAGCTGATGCTGCACAACCTCGGCATTGAGCTGAACCAGCCGCTGAACCAGATCCATACGCTGGCCGAGACGCTGCAACAGGCGCCGGAGGTAGAGCGCGCCCCGATGCTGGCGGAGCTGGCCTGGCAGTCGCAGTCAGTGCTGACGCTGATTGAGAACATCACGCTGCTGACGCGGCTGGAGACCCAGGACTGGCAGCCGTCGAAGCACCACTTCTCGCTCTCCGGCATGGTGGATGAATTGCTGCTTGAGACGCTGCCCGCCCTCAACCGCAAGGGGCTGTCGCTGTTCAACCACTTCCAACTGGACGTGACCCAGACCTACGTCGGGGATGTGCAGGCGCTGAAGAAGGTGCTGTCGCTGCTGCTGGACTACGCCATCGTCACCACCGCCTTTGGCAAGATTTCGCTGATTGTCGAGAGCGAGCCGCAGCACCCGGAGCAGCTGATCTTCCACATCACCGACACCGGCAGCGGCATCTCGAAAGAGGAGATCCGCAACCTGAACTATCCGTTCCTCAGCCAGTCGCTGATTGACCGCTTCAACCACGGCTCCGGCCTGACCTTCTTCCTCTGCAACCAGCTGTGCAAAAAGCTGAACGGCCAGCTGGAGATCCGCAGCAAGGCGGACATCGGCACCCGCTATACGGTGCGCATCCTGCTGGGGCTGGAGCCGCAGGAGGAGGAGGAGAGCGAGAAGCTGCTGGATGAGGTGACCGTACTGCTGGATGTGACCTCGGAAGAGGTGCGTTCGATCGTCACCCGGCTGCTGGCAGCCTATGGCGCCAACTGCATTACCCCGGACGACAGGCAGATTAATCGTGATTATGACGTCATGTTGACAGATAATCCCCATAGCTGTGATCGCTACACCTTGCTGCTTTCGAGTGACGAGGCGGGCTTCCAGCAGTTACAACGGGACTATATTCGCGTCAATTATAATATCAGCAGCGCTGTCATTGATGCCATCCTGGTGCTGATCGAGCAGCAGATGGCGGCCGTCGACGGCCCAGCCTCCCTGGAGGCGCCGACCGATGAAGAACCGGATTACCGCGCGCAGCTCCTCGCCAGCGACTACTACTCGCTGTTTGTGGAGACGGTGCCGGAGGATCTGGATAAACTGTATGTCGAGAGTCAACAGCATGATTTTACGTCACTCTCCCAGACAGCACACCGCCTGAAAGGGGTCTTTGCCATGTTGAACCTGGCCCCCGGAAAGCGGTTATGTGAACACTTAGAACAGCACATCGTGGAAACTGATATGCTGAAAATCGAGAATAACATCAGTCAGATTGATCAATTTGTCAGCAGACTGCTACAGCAAGGTAGCCAAAAACATGAATAACCTGAATGTAATTATTGCCGATGACCATCCTATTGTCCTGTTTGGCATCCGTAAGTCACTGGAACAGATAGAGTGGGTGAATGTGGTTGGGGAGTTCGAGGACTCCACCGCGCTGATCAACAACCTGGCAAAGCTGGATGCCAACGTCCTGATCACTGACCTGTCGATGCCGGGCGAGAAGTACGGCGACGGCATTACGCTGATCAAATACATCAAACGCCACTACCCGCAGCTGGCGATCATTGTGCTGACCATGAACAATAACCCGGCGATCCTGAGTGCGGTGCTGGATCTGGATATTGAGGGCATCGTGCTGAAACAGGGCGCGCCCACTGACCTGCCGAAAGCGCTGGCCGCCCTGCAAAAAGGCAAGAAGTTCACGCCGGAGAGCGTCTCCAAGCTGTTGGAGAAGATCAGCGCCAACGGCTATGGCGACAAGCGCCTCTCGCCGAAAGAGAGCGAAGTGCTGCGCCTGTTCGCCGAGGGCTTTTTGGTGACCGAGATCGCCAAGAAGCTGAACCGCAGCATCAAGACCATCAGCAGCCAGAAGAAGTCGGCGATGATGAAACTGGGCGTGGACAACGACATCGCCCTGCTCAACTACCTCTCCTCCGTCAGCACTACCCCGGTGGATCGCGGCTAACGCTATCACGGTTAACGGTATTGCGGCCCATCCCGGCCGCGATCAGAAAAGGCGCCCGCAGGCGCCTTTTTTATTGCCCCGCCATCAGGCGGAGGCGTCACCGGGCTGGCCCTGACTGGCCTCCGCCAACTGGCGCTCCCGCGCCCGCTGCTCCGCCTGACGGATCTGCCGGGTGCGCGCGCTGTAGTAAGCCAGCGTGGTGCGCAGCGTCTCCAGCGTCACCGGTTTCGACAGGCAGTTATCCATGCCCGCCTCAATGCAGCGCTGCTTCTCCTCCGCCAGCGCATTGGCGGTCACGCCAATCACCGGGCGGATGTAGTCCATCTGCCGCAACCGCTGGGTCAGGCGGTAGCCATCCATCTTCGGCATGTTGACGTCGGTCAGCACGATGTCGATGGTGTTGGCGCGCATCACCTCCAGCGCGTCCAGCCCGTCGTTGGCGGTGAGGATCTGGTAGCCCAGCGAGCCGAGCTGGTCAGCCAGCAGGCGGCGGTTGATCGGGTGGTCATCCACCACCAGCAGCTGGATCTCATGGTTGGCCTGCTGCGCCTCGGCGTTCAGCGCTGGCAGTTGCAGCATGGCGCGTGAGCTCTCCTCCTCCAGCTTATAGAGGCGGTTGATCAGGCTGGTCAGCTCCAGCGGCGTCGAGGTGCTGTGCAGCCAGTAGCCGGGGCGCGTCTCCACCGGCGGGCCGATGTGCTCCAGCGAGAACTCAATCTGCCCCAGCAGCGGCAGCGGGTGGTTGAGCGGGTAGTCCGTCAGCAACACGTCGCACTCGTGGGTCATCATCTCCGGCTGGTAGCGCACCACTTCCGCGCCATACTGGCGCAGCATCGGCTCCAGATACTCCTCCAGCCGGGCGTTGCGCACCTCCAGCACCAGCCGGCGGCCCTGCCAGAGCGTGGCGTCCGGCGGCGCGGCGAACTTGGCCTCATACATCGGCAGCCGGATGGTGAAGGCACTGCCCAGCCCCGGCTCGGACTCGACGGCGATGTCGCCATCCATCAGGTTGACCAGCTTCTCGCAGATCGCCAGCCCCAGCCCGGTGCCCTGGAAGTGGCGCTGCACGCCGGTGCCGACCTGGAAGAAGGGGTCGAACAGCCGCGTGATCTCGCGCGCCGGGATGCCGACGCCGGTATCGCGCACCTGGAACACCAGATAATTGTCGCGGGTACAGACATGCAGCACGATGCAGCCGGTATCGGTGAACTTGATGGCGTTGTTGAGGATGTTGGAGAGTACCTGCTGCAACCGCACCGGGTCGCCGGAGAGGAACTCCGGCACGTCATGTTCAATGAAGCAGTAGAGGCCGAGGCGCTTCTTCACCACCAGCGGCAGGTAGTTACCGGCAATGTGGGTCAGCACTTCACGGCAGGAGAATTCGCGCGGCTCAATCTTCAGCTGCTCTGACTCAATCTTGGAGAAGTCGAGGATGTCGCTGATGATCTTCAGCAGCAGGTTGGAGGAGTTGTTCATCGCCGTCACCAGCCGCTCCACCCCCTCCGGCAGCCCCTTGGTCTGCAACAGATCCAGGTTGCCGATGATGCCGTAGAGCGGCGTGCGCAGCTCATGGCTGACCGTCGCCAGGAACATCGATTTCGACTGGCTGGTCTGCTCGGCGGCGCTCGCCATCTCCTGCAAGGACTCCTCCATCTTGACGCGGGCGCTGACATCCACCAGCACGCAGATCGCCACATCCTCGTTGCGGTAGCGCGAGTGGACGAAACTCAGTTGCAGGTTGTTGTTATTGCTGGTGATGACATCGACGAAGTTGACCTGCTGGTCGCAGATGATGCGCGTGATGCGCTGGCGATCCTCGTGGGTCAGCATCTTGATGTAGTTGTGCGCCAGCTCGTTGCTGAGCAGGTTGACGCCGTCACTGATGCGTAAAATCGAGATGCCCACCGGCGCGGAGGCGACAATCTTGTGGTTGAACTGCTCGTTCTCCTCCAGCCGGAAGGCGTTCTCCTCCGCCGGGAAGAACATCTTGCGCTCAAACAGCCAGGCCAGCGTGAACAGCAAAATCGCCGAGAAGATGTTGAGCAGGAAGGCGTTGAGGATCAGGATCTTGAAGCGCTCCAGCAGGGTACGCACCGGCAGCGAGTAGACAATGCTGAGGGACGAGGGCTGGAGGCTCTTCTTCATGATCAGGTCGTTGTAGCCATTCACATAGCCGAAGTAGCTGCTGACATCCGGGTAGCGGCCGAGCATGGAGATGTAGCGCTCCCCCTCGCTAAAGCGCAGCAGCGGCTCATTCGAGGGGCCGAGCAGCGTCACGCCAATCGGCAGCGCGCTGGGGTTGGAGAAGTCCTCCAGCCGCAGCACCTGTTCAATGCCGATCAGCGCCTCCAGCTTGTTGCCGACGTAGATGGGCGACAGCACATAGAGGTAGCCAACGTCGGCGCGCGGGCCGGGGCTGATCCAGTAGAGGCTGTTGTCCTTCTCCTGATTTTTGCCGTTGCGGAACTTCAGGATGCGCTCATGCAGCGACTTGAGCACGTTTTCGCGCTCCAGCGGCCGGGTGTTGTTGATGTTGAAGTCCGCCATGCAGAGGCTGTCGCCGCCAATGAAGAAGACCCGGTTCAGGTCGTAAGCGGCGGAGAAGTTATCCTTCCAGTAGTGGATGGTGTTGCTCAGCGCCTGTAGCGAGTTGCGGTAGTCATCATTGAGTTGCGCGCAGTCGGAGTCGGCGAACAGCGGGTAGATGCGCGGCTGGTTGGTTTTGCCGGCGAACACGCCGTTCAGGATGTCCAGACCATTAACCGCGCCATTCAGGCGGTTCTCCGCCATGTAGCGGATGTCGCGCATGATGTCCGCCGAGTGGCGGAAGTAGTTCTGCGCCTGATCGTAGTTGAGGTAGTACTCCTGGCGAATCTGCGACTCTTTCTCATGGAAGATGTTGAGAATATAGAAGGTGGTCAACAGCGCGCCGAGCGACCAGAGCATGATCGCCAGCAACCGGAACAGGTAGCGGGAAATCTTTAGCGTTGTACGGAACGAAGCCAGATATTTCAAGCGTATACCATTGTAAAGTGACAGACGAAGGGCGCCAGTGCGCCGGGGCGGGCCGCGCACAGGATACACCATTGGCCGACGAGAAAAAAATGGCGCGGCGGCCATAAAAAAAGCCAGCCCGTAGGCTGGCTTTTTACGCGGGCGAGGAATTACTCCTCTTCACCCTCGGCGTCGTCGGTGTCCGGCTCTTCCGGCTCCTCCTCTTCCACCGGCAGTTCGCCCTCAATGGCGATCACGCCATCCAGCTCTTCGTCCTCAACCGGCTCGGCCACCCGTTGCAGGCCCACCACGCTCTCCTCTTCCGCGGTGCGGATCAGCGTGACGCCCTGGGTGTTACGGCCCACGATGCTCACCTCGGAGACGCGGGTACGCACCAGCGTGCCAGCATCGGTGATCATCATGATCTGGTCGCTGCCCTCTACCTGCACCGCGCCGACCACCGGCCCGTTGCGCTCGCTGACCTTGATGGAGATCACGCCCTGCGTCGCACGGGATTTGGTCGGGTACTCGGCGGCGGCGGTACGCTTGCCGAAGCCGTTCTGCGTCACGGTCAGGATGTCACCCTCGCCGCGCGGCACAATCAGCGATACCACGCTGTCCTCTTCGGCCAGCTTGATGCCACGCACGCCCGCCGCGGTACGGCCCATCTTGCGCACGGCCGCTTCGGAGAAGCGCACCACTTTACCGGCCGCGGAGAACAGCATCACTTCGTTGCTGCCGTCGGTCAGGTCAACGCCAATCAGCTCATCGCCCTCGTTGAGGTTCACGGCGATGATGCCCGCGCTGCGCGGACGGCTGAACTCGGTCAGCTCGGTCTTCTTCACCGTGCCGCTGGCGGTCGCCATAAAGACGTAGCGCCCTTCCTCATACTCGCGCACCGGCAGGATCGCCGTGATGCGCTCGTTGGCTTCCAGCGGCAGCAGGTTGACGATCGGGCGGCCACGCGCGCCACGGCTCGCTTCCGGCAGCTGGTAGACCTTCATCCAGTAGAGACGGCCCCGGCTGGAGAAGCAGAGGATGGTGTCGTGGGTGTTGGCCACCAGCAGGCGGTCAATGAAGTCCTCCTCCTTGATGCGGGCGGCGGACTTGCCCTTGCCACCACGGCGCTGCGCCTCATAGTCGCTCAGCGGCTGGTACTTGACGTAGCCCTGATGCGAGAGGGTCACCACCACGTCTTCCTGACTGATCAGGTCTTCGATGTTGATGTCCGCCGAGTTGGCGGTGATCTCGGTGCGGCGCGCGTCGTTGTACTGCTCGCGGATGGCGATCAGCTCTTCGCGGATCACCTCCATCAGGCGGTCCGGGCTTTCCAGGATAAAGATCAGCGCGGCAATCTGGTCGAGCAGCTCTTTGTACTCGTCCAGCAGCTTCTCGTGCTCCAGACCGGTCAGCTTTTGCAGGCGCAGATCCAGAATCGCCTGTGCCTGCTGCTCGGTCAGGTAGTACTTGCCGTCACGGATGCCAAACTCCGGCTCCAGCCACTCCGGGCGGGCGGCGTCATCACCGGCGCGGGAGAGCATGTCGGAGACGTTGCCCAGCGCCCAAGGGTGGGCCACCAGCGCGGCTTTCGCCTCGGCCGGGGTCGGTGCCTGACGGATCAACTCGATGATCGGGTCGATGTTGGCCAGTGCCACCGCCAGCGCTTCCAGAATGTGGGCGCGGTCGCGTGCCTTGCGCAGCTCAAAGATAGTGCGGCGCGTCACCACTTCACGGCGGTGGCGCACAAAGGCTGACAGGATATCCTTCAGGTTGAGGATCTTCGGCTGGCCCTGATGCAGCGCCACCATGTTGATGCCGAAGGAGACCTGCAACTGGGTCAGGGAGTAGAGGTTGTTCAGCACCACCTCACCCACCGCGTCGCGTTTGATCTCAATCACGATGCGCATCCCATCCTTGTCGGACTCGTCACGCAGCGCGCTGATCCCCTCAAGGCGCTTCTCTTTCACCAGCTCGGCGATCTTCTCGATCAGACGCGCCTTGTTCACCTGATAGGGGATTTCGTGGACGATGATGGTCTCACGGCCGCTCTTGGCGTCCGCTTCCACCTCGGCACGGGCGCGGATATAGATTTTGCCGCGCCCGGTGCGGTACGCCTCTTCGATGCCGCGGCGGCCATTGATGATGGCGGCGGTCGGGAAATCTGGCCCCGGAATGTGCTCCATCAGCCCTTCGATGCTGATGTTCTCATCGTCAATGTAGGCCAGACAGCCGTTGATCACCTCGGAAAGGTTGTGCGGCGGAATGTTGGTCGCCATGCCGACGGCAATGCCCGAGGAGCCGTTAACCAGCAGGTTCGGGATCTTGGTGGGCATGACCGCCGGGATCTGCTCGGTGCCGTCATAGTTGGGGACGAAATCGACCGTCTCTTTCTCGAGATCCGCCAGCAGTTCGTGGGCAATTTTTGACATGCGCACTTCGGTGTAACGCATCGCCGCGGCGGAGTCGCCGTCGATGGAACCGAAGTTGCCCTGCCCGTCAACCAGCATGTAGCGCAGCGAGAAGGGCTGCGCCATACGGACAATGGTGTCATAGACCGCAGTGTCGCCATGCGGGTGGTATTTACCGATGACGTCACCGACCACACGGGCCGATTTCTTATAGGCTTTGTTCCAGTCGTTGCCCAGGACATTCATGGCGTACAGTACGCGGCGGTGCACCGGCTTCAACCCATCGCGCACATCTGGAAGGGCGCGTCCGACAATAACGGACATCGCATAATCCAGATACGAACTCTTAAGCTCTTCTTCGATGTTGACCGGTGTGATTTCTCTGGCAAGGTCGCTCATGGAGCTGCTATCCCTCTACTGAATTGTTCATCTGCCCGCTGCCTGTGGATAGGCAAAGGTGTAAAACTATACCACAAATCGGCCATCTGAGGGAAACAAACCCGCCCCGATCGCCCCATATTTCATGCTGTTCCGGCCACGCTGGCGCGCCACAAATCTGCGCCGCAGCGCGGGAATATGTATAATCCGCCTTAACCAGGTTTAAGGAGTGACAAAACCGATGAATGAACAAGCTACCGGCCCGGCCACTCAGGCCGCGCCCCAAAACGTTGACCAGCAGGAAATCGCCAAGTTTGAGGCCGTCGCCTCACGCTGGTGGGATCTGGAGGGGGAGTTCAAGCCGCTGCACCGCATCAACCCGCTGCGCCTGAACTACATCATGGCCCGCGCCGACGGCCTGTTCGGCAAGCAGGTGCTGGACGTCGGCTGCGGCGGCGGCATCCTGGCGGAGAGCATGGCGCGCGAGGGCGCGAAGGTGACCGGGCTGGACATGGGTGCCGAGCCGTTGCAGGTGGCGCGCCTGCACGCGCTGGAGGCGGGCGTGGCGCTCGACTACGTGCAGGAGACGGTGGAGGCGCACGCCGAGGCGCACCCGCAGCAGTATGACGTGGTGACCTGCATGGAGATGCTGGAGCATGTGCCTGACCCGGCCTCGGTGGTGGTGGCCTGCGCCAAGCTGGTGAAGCCGGGCGGCCATGTCTTCTTCTCCACCATCAACCGCAACAACAAGGCGTGGCTGATGGCGGTGGTGGGCGCGGAGTATGTGCTCAACATGGTGCCGAAGGGCACCCACGACGTGAAGAAGTTCATCAAGCCCTCTGAGCTGCTGCACTGGGTGGATCACACCCCGCTGGTGGGACGCCACATGATTGGCCTGCACTACAACCCACTGACCAACCGCTTCAAGCTGGCACCGAACGTGGATGTCAACTACATGGTGCACACCCACTACCCGCTGGAGAAGTAACCCCAGCCGGCAGGGGCGGCGCGCCCTCCCCTGCCACATTTCCCCGGCCATCGCCAGCGCTTTTTTAGGAATTGCGCCAGCCACTTAGGCAGGCGGCCAGAATAGATCTTTATTTTTAGGCATTTGGCACGATCAGGGCTTTCAAAGAGTTTTTTTAGAATAGTTACTGCCGCCAATATAGCGATTTTTTCTAACGTTTAATAAATCAGCGATCGATCACTTTTTAAAAAAATATAAGAAATTCATATCGGAGATATTGACAGCCAAAGCATCCCAGCGCTGATGCGGCCTTACACCGCGCTTAACATTTTACCCCCATAGTTATCCACAAACCTGTGCTTTTTTGCCCCTTGTCATTCGCCCCGACTGCCACTATCTTGTTGGCCGAATTGAAGTCACCCACAATATATTGTGTTTATATCCTGACCAACCGCCTATACTTCGACAGCGGTCGTGCCCTGGGGGCGCGATCAGGCGAGTCTCGTTTATAAACCTTTAAGGTACGCACCCCATGAACCAGAGTCTGCTTGTTACTAAACGTGATGGCCGCAAAGAACGCATCAATCTTGATAAAATCCACCGTGTCATTGACTGGGCCGCGGAAGGGCTGCAAAACGTCTCCGTTTCCCAGGTAGAACTGCGTTCCCACATCCAGTTTTATGACGGCATCAAGACGGCCGACATTCATGAAACCATTATCAAGGCCGCCGCTGACCTGATCTCCCGCGATGCGCCGGACTACCAGTACCTGGCCGCGCGCCTGGCGATTTTCCACCTGCGCAAGAAGGCCTACGGCCAGTTCGAGCCGCCGAAGCTCTATGACCACGTCACCCGCATGATTGACATGGGCAAATACGATAAGCATCTGCTGGAAGACTACACGGCTGAAGAGTTCGAGCAGATGGACAGCTTTATCGACCACTGGCGCGACATGAGCTTCTCCTACGCGGCCGTCAAGCAGCTGGAAGGCAAGTATCTGGTGCAGAACCGCGTGACTGGCGAGATCTATGAGAGCGCCCAGTTCCTCTACATTCTGGTGGCGGCGTGCCTGTTCTCCAACTACCCGCGTGAGACGCGCCTCGACTACGTCAAGCGCTTCTATGACGCGGTATCGACCTTCAAGATCTCGCTGCCGACCCCGATCATGTCCGGCGTGCGTACCCCGACCCGCCAGTTCAGCTCCTGCGTGCTGATTGAGTGCGGCGACAGCCTGGACTCCATCAACGCCACCTCCAGCGCGATTGTGAAGTATGTCTCCCAGCGCGCTGGCATCGGCATCAACGCTGGCCGCATCCGTGCGCTCGGCAGCCCGATCCGTGGCGGTGAGGCGTTCCACACCGGCTGCATCCCGTTCTACAAGCACTTCCAGACCGCGGTGAAGTCCTGCTCGCAGGGCGGCGTGCGCGGCGGCGCGGCCACCCTCTTCTACCCGATGTGGCACCTGGAAGTGGAGAGCCTGCTGGTTCTGAAGAACAACCGTGGCGTGGAAGCCAACCGCGTGCGCCACATGGACTACGGCGTGCAGCTCAACAAGCTGATGTACCAGCGTCTGGTGAAGAACGAAGACATCACCCTGTTCAGCCCGTCTGACGTGCCGGGGCTGTATGACGCCTTCTTCGCCGATCAGGATGAGTTCGAGCGCCTGTACGTGAAGTACGAGCAGGATGAGAGCATCCGCAAGCAGAAGGTGAAGGCGGTAGAGCTGTTCTCCCTGATGATGCAGGAGCGCGCCTCCACGGGCCGTATCTACATCCAGAACGTTGACCACTGCAACACCCACAGCCCGTTTGACCCGGCCATCGCGCCGGTGCGCCAGTCCAACCTCTGCCTGGAGATTGCGCTGCCGACCAAACCGCTGGAGGACGTCAACGACGAAAACGGCGAGATCGCCCTGTGCACCCTCTCCGCCTTCAACCTGGGCGCGATTGAGAGCCTGGACGACCTGGAGGAGCTGGCGGTGCTGGCAGTGCGCGCGCTGGATGCGCTGCTGGACTATCAGGACTACCCGATCCCGGCCGCCAAGCGTGGCGCGATGGGCCGCCGCACCTTGGGCATTGGCGTGATCAACTACGCCTACTACCTGGCGAAACATGGCGTGCGCTACTCCGACGGCAGCGCCAACAACCTGACGCACCGCACCTTTGAGGCGATCCAGTACTACCTGCTGAAAGCCTCCAACGAGCTGGCGCGCGAACAGGGTGCCTGCCCGTGGTTCAACGAAACCACCTATGCACAGGGCATCATGCCGGTTGATACCTACAAGCGTGACCTGGATCAGGTGTGCAGCGAGCCGCTGCACCTGGACTGGGACACCCTGCGCCACAACATCAAAGAGTTTGGCCTGCGCAACTCCACGCTCTCTGCCCTGATGCCGTCCGAGACCTCCTCGCAGATCTCCAACGCCACCAACGGCATTGAGCCGCCGCGCGGCCACGTCAGCATCAAGCAGTCGAAAGATGGCATCCTGCGTCAGGTGGTGCCGGAGTACGAGCGCCTGAAAGAGGCCTACGAACTGCTGTGGGAGATGCCGAACAACGACGGCTACCTGCAACTGGTCGGCGTGATGCAGAAGTTTATCGATCAGGCGATCTCGTCGAACACCAACTATGACCCGTCACGCTTCACCGGCAACAAGGTGCCGATGAAACAGCTGCTGAAGGATCTGCTGACCGCTTATAAGTTTGGCGTGAAAACGCTCTACTACCAGAACACCCGCGACGGCGCGGAAGATGCCCAGGATGACCTGGCGCCATCCATTCAGGATGACGGCTGCGAAAGCGGCGCCTGCAAGATTTAATCTGGCAGGGCCGGGCACCTGCCCGGCCCCTGCTGACAGACAGGATTAGCACAATGGCCTACACCACGTTTTCCCAGAACAAAAATAACCAGCTGCTTGAGCCGATGTTCTTCGGCCAGCCGGTTAACGTCGCCCGTTTCGACCAGCAGAAGCATGAGATCTTCGAAAAGCTGATCGAGAAGCAGCTCTCCTTCTTCTGGCGCCCGGAAGAGGTGGACGTCTCGCGCGACCGCATCGACTTCCAGGGCCTGCCGGACCATGAGAAGCACATCTTCCTGAGCAACCTGAAGTACCAGACGCTGCTCGACTCCATCCAGGGGCGCAGCCCGAACGTGGCGCTGCTGCCGCTGATCTCCATCCCGGAGCTGGAGACCTGGATCGAGACCTGGTCGTTCTCCGAGACCATCCACTCGCGCTCCTACACCCACATCATCCGCAACATCGTTAACGATCCGTCGCTGGTATTCGATGACATCGTCACCAACGAAGAGATCCTGAAGCGCGCCAAGGACATCTCTGGTTACTACGATGACCTGATCACCATGAGCGGTTACTACAACCTGTTCGGTGAGGGCACCCACCAGATCAACGGTGAAACCGTGGTGGTGAACCTGCGTGAGCTGAAGAAGAAGCTCTACCTGTGCGTGATGAGCGTCAATGCGCTGGAAGCGATCCGCTTCTACGTCAGCTTCGCCTGCTCCTTCGCCTTCGCCGAGCGCGAGCTGATGGAGGGCAACGCCAAGATCATCCGCCTGATCGCCCGTGACGAGGCGCTGCACCTCACCGGCACCCAGCACATGATCAACCTGATGCGCTCTGGCGCGGATGACCCGGAGATGGCGGAGATCGCCAAAGAGTGCCAGCAGCAGAGCTATGACCTGTTTGTGCTGGCGGCGCAGCAGGAGAAAGAGTGGGCGGACTACCTGTTCCGCGACGGCTCGATGATTGGCCTGAACCGCGACATCCTCTGTCAGTATGTGGAGTACATCACCAACATCCGTATGCAGGCAGTGGGCCTGGATCTGCCGTTCAAGGCACGCTCCAACCCGATCCCGTGGATCAACAGCTGGCTGGTGTCGGACAACGTGCAGGTGGCGCCGCAAGAGGTGGAGGTCAGCTCCTATCTGGTCGGCCAGATCGACTCCGAGGTCAATGCCGACGACCTGAGCGACTTCCAGCTCTGATATGGCAGGCGCGACGGTTACCCTTGGCGGCCACACCATTCTGGTACGCAGCTCTGGCGCGCAGCTTCCCTGCGCGGCAGAGCACCGCTGCCTGCTGGAGACGCTGGAGAGCCACCGTGTGCCGGTGGAGTACCAGTGTCGCGAGGGCTACTGCGGCTCCTGCCGCGTGAAGCTGCTCAACGGCAGCGTCAACTACCACCAGACGCCGCTGGCCTTCATTCAGGAGGGGGAGATCCTCCCCTGCTGCTGTTTGCCGCAAGGGGATATCGAACTCGATATCTGACGCCGCCAAAGCATAAAAAAACGGGCTGATTATCAGCCCGTTTTTTTTGTGCCTGTTGATGCCCGAGCGCCTTAGCGCGCCCGGCTGACCGCCTCGCCCAACTGCCACACCGCCATCGCGTAGTGGGTGCTGTGGTTGTAGCGGGTGATGACATAGAAGTTCGGCAGGCCGTACCAGTACTGGTAGGCGGTGCCGATGTCCAGCCGCAGCAGGCTCACCTGCTGGTCATCGCGCAGCGGACTGAGCGGCCGCAGGCCAGCGGCGGAGAGCGCCCCCACGGTGTATTTGGTGGTGTAGCCCTGCTGCATCAGCGGCGCCTGGCCGCTGGCCTGCACCGCCACCGTGCCATTCTTCACCCAGCCGTGCGCGGCGAAGTAGTGCGCCACGCTGCCGATGGCGTCAACCGGGTTCCACAGGTCAACATGGCCGTCGCCGTCGAAGTCCACCGCATACTCCTTGAAGGCCGACGGCATAAACTGGCCGTAGCCCATCGCGCCCGCGAAGGAGCCGCGCAGCGAGAGCGGGTCACGCCCCTCGGCGCGCGACATCAGCAGGAAGGTCTCCAGCTCGCCGCTGAAGTACTCGGCGCGGCGCGGGTAGTCAAAGGCCAGCGTTGCCAGCGCATCGATAATCCGCGTCTTGCCCATCACCCGGCCCCAGCGCGTCTCCACGCCGATGATGCCGACCACAATCTCTGGCGGCACGCCGTAGGTGGCGTAGGCGCGCTCCAGCGCCCCCTCATACTGGTTCCAGAAGGCCACGCCGTTCTGCACGTTGTCCGGCGTGATGAATTTTTTGCTGTAACGCAGCCACGCGCCATTCGGCCCGCTTGGCCGCTGCTGCTGGCCGGGGGTTTTCGGCGTCGGTGCCTGCTGATTCATCAGCCGCAGTACATAGTCGAGCCGCTGGGCCTGATCCAGCACATCGTGCAGCTGCTGGCGGTCAAAGCCATGCTTGCGCACCATCTGGTCGATAAAGCGCGCGGTATTGGGGTTGTTGGCGAAGTCGCCGCTCAGCGGGTGTACCGCGTGCTGCGGCTCGAGCAAAAAGCCGCCGCTGGAGGTGGGCTGCGCGGTGATATCGGCAGGCTTCGGCGTGCTGCTACAGGCGGAGAGCAGCAGCGCGAGGGGTAACAAGGCAGCTAATTGACGCATCGGGTATCCATACAACCAGAAAAAGTGGGCGCTATAGTAAAGCATTGCTTAAGCCGCCGGGAACAGGCTGGCCCGTCAGGAAGTGTAAAAAAAGCCGCCCGCAGGCGGCATGGGGTCAGGCTTCGGCCACCCGCGCCAGCCACGGGTAGTTGGCCACCGGCGGCCAGCCGTTGAGGTAGCGCCGCAGCATGTCCATCGCCACCATCGCCACCATCTCCTGTTGCAGCGTCGGGCTGTGGTGGCGTGCGCTGTAGCGCAGGGTCTGGCCGACGGTACCGGCCGGGGTGTGCAGCGCCAGGCTGATCTCCCCCTCCACCAGCGGGCCGATGGCCAGCGCCAGCGGTGCGCCGCGTTGGGCCGCCAGCGTCGCGGCGCGCGCCAGCAGCGGTGACAGCCCCGCCTCCTCCCGCGCTGGCAGTTCGCCGCCGGCCAGCGGCACGCCCGCCGCCTGCAAGCGCCAGTGCAGCAGCCCGCCGGTGAAGTGCTCGCTTAGCGCCAGTTGCAGCGACTGGGTCAGCATCTGCTCCGCCAGCCGTGCTGGCAGGCCGCCGGTGCCCTCAAACAGCGTGCTCTCGCCCGCCACCTCGCGCACCCGCTCCCACGCCTGACGCATTGCCGCCTCCTGCGCGCGCGGGCCGGTCAGCTTCAGCTCAATGATCGGCGCGGAGGAGCGATAGCCCAGCACCACGCCCGGCGGCAACGGCAGCGGATCCAGCTCCGCCGCCAGACTGCTCTCGCCACGGCCAAAGGTGGTGAGGCGCAGGCAGAGTGGCGGCTCGCTCTCCGGCCACTGCTGGCGCAGGCGCGGGACGATCTGCTGCTCGACCATCACCTTGAACTCGGAGGGCACGCCGGGAGTGAAGAAGATCCAGCAGCGGTTAAGGCGCAGCGCAAAGCCACAGGCGGTGCCGACCGGGTTGTCGAGCAGTTCGGCATTGGCCGGGATCTGCGCCTGCTTGCGGTTGGCGGGTGACATCGCCTGCCCCCGGTGGTTGAAATAGGCCTCCATGCGCGCGATCCACTCTGGCCGCTCCTCCACCTCCACCCCGGCGGCCAGTGCGGCCGCCTGCGCGCTCAGGTCGTCGCTGGTCGGCCCCAGCCCCCCGTTGACGATCAGCACGTCGGCAATCTGGCTGCGCTCGGTCAGCACGTCCACCAGTGCCTCCATCGCGTCGCCCACCGTCTCGCGACTGGTGAGGGGGAAGCCCTGTTCAAACAGTGTGTCCGCCAGCCAGGCGGCATTGGTATCGACAATCTGGCCATGCAGCACTTCGTCGCCAGTGCTGAGCATCTCAATCCTAAGCATCTCTCACTCCTATGGTTAGCCTGCTAACACTGTAGAAAGGGCGCGCGCCAAATACAATCGCCATTTGTTCGCGCCAATAAAAAGGCCGGGTCTCCCCGGCCTGATACGCTGGCAGCGCCTGTCAGAAGTGCAGCGCCGCGCCCAAATAGGGGCCGTCCGCCAGCACGTTGTCGCGGTGCCCATCCTTGCCCGCCATCGCCATGTAGCGGTAGCCAATGTCCACCGACAGCAGCGGGATGACGTTCAGCCGCAGGCCGCCGTTGGCCTCGGCATAGTCATTGACGCCGCTGGAGAGGGAGTCCGGCGCGTAGTAGCCCTCGCCGTAGAGCGCGAAGTAGCGGCCCATCGGCAGGCTCAGGCCGCCACCGACCGCCAGCGCGTAGCCCTCATCGCCATCCTGTGGCCCCAGATAGAGCGCCTTGCCGCCGACCGTCGCCATCACCGGCCCCAGTGGCACGTTCAGCCCCAGCCCGATACCGGCGATGTCGCCATCATTGTCGCTGTGCGCCCAGTTGAGGTTGGTGGTGAGGCCCGCGGTGTCCGCGCCGAAGTCAGCGCCCAGGCTGGTGTAGTGCTGGCCAGCCTGGCCGCTGATGCTGATTGCCTGTGCCGTGGCAGCGCTGCACAGCAGGGTGGCGGCCAGAACAAGAGAGGTGGTTTTCATGGTGGATTTCCTTTGATCATCAAAACAGTGCGCAGTAGTGGCGCAGAGTCTAAACCAAAGACCACACAAAACCAGTGGCTTAGCGCAGGAAATGGGCAGAGAGCCGTTGGCAAATGTAACAAAAACCCCTATCGATAAGCACTGATCATATAACCAATATTAATGATAAATCAGACCGATTTGCCCCGGATCAACACTGCCGCGAAACTGGCGGCGTAGAGTGGCACGGCAGCAATCACCGGGAGGGGTTTTCCCTCTCTCCTTACCCGTCGGTAGCCCTTTTTACCCTCTCCTCAGCCTCCCCGGCGGGGACATAACAATAGAGCAGGAACAGCGATGACGAAAAAAGGTTTGACTACAGCAGCAGGCGCCCCGGTTGTCAGCAACAACAACGTGATGACCGCCGGACGCCGCGGCCCGATGCTGCTTCAGGACGTGTGGTTCCTGGAGAAGCTGGCGCACTTTGACCGTGAGGTGATCCCAGAGCGCCGGATGCATGCCAAAGGCTCCGCCGCCTATGGCCGTTTCACCGTCACCCATGACATCACCCGCTATACCCGCGCCAAACTGTTCGCCGACATCGGCAAGCAGACCGAGATGTTTGTCCGCTTCTCCACCGTGGCCGGCGAGCGCGGCGGCGCGGACGCCGAGCGTGATATCCGCGGCTTCTCGATGCGCTTTTATACCGAAGAGGGCAACTGGGATCTGGTCGGCAACAACACCCCGGTCTTCTACCTGCGTGACCCGTTGAAATTCCCCGACCTGAACCACGTGGTGAAGCGCGACCCGCGCACCAACCTGCGCAACCCAATCTACAAGTGGGACTTCTTCTCCCACCTGCCGGAGGCGCTGCACCAGCTCACCATCGACTTCAGCGACCGTGGCCTGCCGCGCTCCTACCGCCATATCCACGGCTTCGGCAGCCATACCTTCAGCTTCATCAACCATGACAACGAGCGCTTCTGGGTGAAGTTCCACTTCCGCAGCCAGCAGGGGATTGAGAACCTGATGGATGATGAGGCCGCCGTCCTGATTGGCCGTGACCGCGAAAGCTCCCAGCGTGACCTGTTCGAAGCAGTGGAGCGCGGCGACTTCCCGCGCTGGAAGATGTTTGTGCAGGTGATGCCGGAGAAAGAGGCCTCCAGCGTGCCGTACAACCCCTTCGACCTGACCAAGGTGTGGCCGCACGGCGACTACCCACTGATCGAGGTGGGTGAGTTTGAGCTGAACCGCAACCCGGACAACTACTTCGCGGAAGTGGAGCAGGTGGCGATGACCCCGGCCAACGTGGTGCCGGGCATCGGCTTCTCGCCAGACCGCATGTTGCAGGGCCGCCTCTTCTCCTACGGCGATGCGCACCGCTATCGTCTGGGCGTCAACCATCACCAGATCCCGGTGAACCAGCCGCGCTGCCCGTTCCACAGCTACCACCGCGACGGCGCGATGCGCGTGGATGGCAACAGCGGCAATGGCCCGACCTACGAGCCAAACAGCTTCGGCCTGTTCCAGGAGCAGCCTGACTACAGCGAGCCGCCGCTGTCGCTGGAGGGTGCCGCTGACCACTGGAACCACCGCGAGGATGAGGATTACTTCAGCCAGCCGCGCGCGCTGTTCAACCTGCTGAGCGAGGAGGAGCACCAGCGCATGTTCACCCGTATCGCCGGTGAACTGGCACAGGTGCCGGAGAACATCCGCCAGCGCCAGCTTGACCTGTTCTTCCAGGTGCACCCGGCGTATGGTCAGGGCATCGTTGATGCGCTGAACGCCGTCCGTTAACCCGCACTCGCTAACCGGGGCCGCTTATGCGGCCCTTTTTTATGCCTGCTGTGCCAGCCACTGGCGCACGGCCGCGCGCGCTACCTTGATGCCGCCCTGCGCCAGATCGGCGGGCAGCGAATAATAGCGATCGGGCTGCTGGTAACGCGCCAGCCGCCCCGCCAGCCAGCGATCCAGCACCTGTGCGGGCAGCGGGCCGTCGGTCGCCAGCACTGCCACCGGCCGCTCGCCGTAGATCTCATCCGCCACCGGCAGCACAAAGGCCTGCGTCACCTGCGGATGCGCCAGCAGCACGCGCTCCACCTCCTCCGGCTGGATGCCCTCACCGCCGCTGAAAAACAGGTTATCGAGTCGGCCGGGAATGTGCAGCTCCCCGCCCTGCCAGCGGCCACGGTCGCGGCTGTGATACCACCCCTCATCGTCCACCAGCGGGTGCAGCGCGCCGTCGCGCCAGTAGCCTGCCGCCATGCCGGGCGCGCGGATCAACACCTCCTCCCCCGCCAGCCGGATCGCCACCCCCGCCAGCGGCCGCCCGACGCCCGGCCCGCCATCTGCCCGCTTGGCGCAGACGGTGGAGGCCATCTCGGTCATGCCGTAGCCGCACCAGCAGCGCAGGCCGCGCTGTTCGGCACGCGCCGCCAGCTCCGGCGGGATCACCGCGCCGCCCAGCAGCACGTCACGCAGCCGACCACTGCCCGCCGGTGAGGCGAGCAGCCGCACCAGTTGCGTCGGCACCAACGAGGCGTGGGTGGCCTGCCCGATCTCCGCCAGCAGCCCGCCCGCTGCTGGCACATGCAGCGTCGCTCCTGCCGTCAGCCAGCGCCAGATAATCCCCTGCCCGGAGACGTGGCAGAGCGGCAACGACAGCAGCCAGCTATCCTCGGCGCTGAAGGGCAGTAAAGCGAGCACGCCCGCGGCGCTGGCCAGATGGGCGGCGGGGCTATGGGCCGCCGCCTTCGGCAGGCCGCTGGAGCCGGAGGTGAGCGTCAGGGTCGCCAGCCGCGACGGCTGCCAGTCAACCGGCACCCTTCCCGGCCGCGCCTCGACCCCCAACCGTGGCAGCGGCACCCCCGCGCCCTCGCCGCAGAGCCACACCATGTCCAGCCCCGGCAACAGCTGTGCCAGCAGTGCCGTCGGCAGTTGCGGGTTGAGGGGCAGCACGCGCGCGCCACAGCGGATCAGCGCCAGATAGTCGAGCAGCAGCGCCGGGCTATTGGCACCGCGCAGCACCACGCCGCACCCCTCAGTGACGCCCTGCGCGCGGTAGCCCGCAGCGCGGCGCTCCAGTCGCGTCGCCAGTTGCGCCCAGTTCAGGCTGCCGCCCGCCCCCGCCAGCGCTGGCCGATCGGGCGAGTGCTGCGCCCAGTGCCGCCACGGCCACGTTGTCAGCCCTGCCATGCCACCTCCAGTTGGTCGATGCCCCAGAGCGGCAGCGGGCTGCCGGGCCAGACGCGCAGCAACTGTGCGTTCATCATCGACAGCGTATCCAGCCCCGGCGGCGTTTGCGGCGTCAGCCAGGCGGCCAGCCGTGACAGTTGCGTCAGGCCAAGGCTGCTCTCGATAGCAGCGCTGATCACCACCTCCAGCCCGGCGGCCCGCGCCTGCGCCACCTGTGCCATTACCTGCGCCAGGCTGCCCACCAGCATCGGTTTGATCACCAGCGCCGCCACCCCCGGCTCCGCCTGAAGGGCAAAACCCGGCTCGCGGCCGCTCTCGTCCCAGCCAATGGCAATGCCGCTCTGCCGGGCAAACTCCCGCGATGCCGCTGGCGAGTGGCACGGCTCCTCAATAAAGGCGATACGCGCCCGCAACGCGGGTGGCACATAGCGGGCGAACTGGCGCGCCCGCTCCGGCGTCCAGCTGCGGTTGGCATCCAGCCGCAGCCGCAGCTGTGGCAGCGCCTCCAGCAGCAGCGTCACCAACATGCCGTCGCGCACCGCCTCATACAGCCCCACCTTCATCTTCGTCAGCGGCACCCCGGCCAGCCGGGCGAAGAGCGCGTCCGGGTCGCCGTGGCAGAGCGGCACGCTGTGGCTCAGGGCGGTGGGCAAAGTGCCAGCCAGCTCCGCCTGCGCCATGCTGGTGCCCCACGCCACCGACGGCAGGCCGCACGCAGGCGGTTCGCCCGTTAGCCAATCCGCCAGCCACTGCCGGGCGGCCTGTTCTGCCTCTGCCAGTGATTCCCCGCTGAAGCCCGGCAGCGGGGCGATCTCACCCCAGCCGCTGGCACCGTCCGCGCACAGCCGCAGCAGCAGCCCCTCGCGGCAGGTGAGCCGCCGATCGCGCAGCGCCGCCCCGGCCACCAGCGGCAAGCGGTAACGATAGAGTGTCGCGTGGCGCATCATGGGTTCCGGGTGAATTTGCTGAAGTCGGGGGCGCGTTTCTCATTGAAGGCGTTGCGCCCCTCCTGCCCCTCCTCGCTCATGTAGAACAGCATGGTGGCGTTGCCCGCCAGCTCCTGCAAGCCAGCCTGTCCGTCGCAGTCGGCGTTGAGCGCCGCCTTCAGGCAGCGCAGCGCCATCGGGCTGTTTTGCAACATCTCACGGCACCAGCGCACCGTTTCGCGCTCCAGCTCCGCCAGCGGCACCACCGCATTGACCAGCCCCATCTCCAGCGCCTGCCGGGCATCATACTGGCGGCAGAGGAACCAGATTTCGCGCGCCTTTTTCTGGCCGACGATGCGCGCCATGTATGACGCACCCCAGCCACCGTCGAAGGAGCCAACCTTCGGCCCGGTCTGGCCGAACACCGCGTTCTCCGCCGCCAGCGTCAGGTCACACATCATGTGCAGCACGTGGCCGCCGCCGATGGCGTAGCCCGCCACCATCGCCACTACCGGTTTTGGGCAGGTGCGGATTTGGCGCTGGAAGTCGAGCACGTTCAGGTGGTGTACACCCTGCTCATCACGGTAGCCGCCGTAGTCGCCGCGCACCTTCTGGTCGCCCCCGGCGCAGAAGGCCAGATTGCCTGCGCCGGTCAGGATGATGACGCCGATGCGCGCATCGTGGCGCGCCGTCTCCAGCGCGCGCATCATCTCCCGCACTGTCTGCGGCCGGAAGGCGTTGCGCACCTGCGGCCGGTTAAGGGTGATTTTGGCGATGCCATCCGGCGAGGTGTGGTAGCAGATGTCCTCGAAACCGGTCGAGCAATCCTGCCACTCCACGGGCGCATAGAGCGCGCGCTCATCAACAGCAATCATGGGTAACTCCTTGGTCAATAATGGATATCAGGTGCCGGGTGAACAGGCCGGGATCGTCAAAATGGGCGTTGTGGCCGCAGCCAGCCAGCAGCGTTAGCGGCAGGCGGCGTGCCTCGGCCAGCGCCCGGAACCGGCTGTCCCGCCCGCCGCACAAGTAGTGAAAAGGGTGATGCAGCCGCGCGAGGGCGGCATCCAGCGGCGGCTGGTGGCCGAGGGAGGTGGCGAGCAGCATCTGGGCGACGCCCGCTGGCGCGTTGTGGCGGCGCAGCGCAATCAGCGCCTGCCGCTGCGGCTCCGCCAGATCGGCAAAAACCGGCTGGCGATACCAGGCATCAAGCACCGTTTCCAACGGCTGTTGCAGCAGTCGCTGCGCCCAGCGTTGGTCATGGGCCAGCCGCGCCTGCCGCTCGGCAGCCGTCATCAAGCCGGGGTGGCCGCCCTCCACCACCAGCCCGCACAGCCCCGCTGGCTGGCGCGTGGCGTGGTACATCGCCACCCGGCCGCCCAGCGAGTACCCGACCAGCCAGTAACGGGCCACGCCGCGGTGGCGCAGCGTGGCGCGCAGTTGCTGGTCGAGCGCGGCAAAGCCAGAGGGACTGATGCCCGCGGACGCGCCATGCCCCGGCAGATCGAGCGCCAGCGTGCGCCAGCCGTGACACTGCGCGGCCACCGCCTGCCAGTCGGCGGCCGATCCCAGCAGCCCATGCAGGAACACCAGCCAGGGGCGCGCGTCGTCCATCGGCGCACTGGGGAAATGGTGGGCGGCGAGCATCACTGTCCACCCGCCTGTTGCAGCTGCCGCAGCAGGTGCGCGCCAGCGTCCGGCTCGGTCTGCATCTCAATCAGCGTGGTGCCTTCGCTCTGCCACGCCTCGGCCAGCGCGCCCCGCAGCGCCTGCCACTCCGTGGCGCAGGCATAGCGCAACCCGAACATCGCCGCCGCATGGGAGAAGTCCACCTGTTGCGGCATACAATAGAAGCGTTCGCGCTCGGCGGCGGGCGTCGGCAGCAGCGAGAAGATGCGCCCGCCCTGATTATTCACCAGCAGGATCACCACCGGTGCGGGCGGATGCTGGAGCAGCGCCAGCGCGTTGAGGTCATAGAGCGCCGAGAGATCGCCGATCAGCAGTAGCGTCGGCCGGGCGGTGGCGCGCGATACTCCCGCCGCCGTGGAGATCAGTCCGTCAATGCCGCTGGCCCCGCGGTTGCCGTAGACCGGGTAGCCCGCTGGCAACTGCGCCAGCGCATCCACCAGCCGTACCGCCAGACTGTTGCCGATAAACAGCTGGCCGCCCACAGGCAGCAGCGATGGCAGCTGCGCCGCCAGCCGCCCTTCGCCGAAAGGCTCCACCCGCTGCGCCTGCCGGTGGGCGCGATCGGCCCACTCCGCCAGATCCGCCGCCCAAGGGTGGCGCACGCCCGCTGGGTGCTGCGCCAGCCACTCCAGCACCGGTGCCACAATGCGCCGCCCCGGATGCTGGCCCGGATCGCGCCGCCCCGGCAGCGGTGCCACCAGCCACCAGTTATCCGGCCGCAGTTCGGCAAGCCACGCCAGCACCCGCTGACCGGTGAGATAACTGCCGAACTGCACCACCAGCTCCGCCTGCGCCAGCCGCGCCCGTGCCGGTGGGTGATTGAGCCACAGCTCGGCGCAAGGCAGGGGCTGGCCAGTGTGCGACTGCACATCCGCCACCAGCGGCCAGCCCAGCGCCGCCGCCCAGCGTGCCACCGCCTCCCCCTCCGCTGGCGACAGGCGGCCAGCCACCACCACGCCGCGCCGCTGCCGCCACTGCGCCCACCCTGGCTCCGGCTGGCAGGCGGGCTTCGCCCCGGCCGCCAACCAAGGCCCACGCCCCTGCCACCAGTCGCCGAGCGCCGCCGACCACGGCTGGTAGTCGCCGCGATCCTCGCCATACAGCGGATCGCTGAAGGGGCAGTTGATGTGCAGCGCGCCACCCGCCAGCTCCGCCATCGCCTGATCGATTGCCGACACCAGCCAGCGCGCCGGAATATCGGGCGTCGGGCGCGGCAGGTTGAGCGTGCCAGCCGGGTGGTCGCCGAACATGCCCGTCTGGCGGATGGTCTGGTTCGCCCCGCACTCCAGCAGCTCCGGAGGGCGATCCGCCGTCAGCATCACCAGCCGCTCGCCGGTCAGCCCCGCCTCGATCAGCGCCGGGTAGAGGTTGGCCGCCGCCGTGCCAGAGGTGACCACCACCGCCACCGGCTCACCACTCCCCTTCGCCAGCCCCAGCGCCAGATGCCCGAGGCCGCGTTCATCAAAATGGGTATGGCAGATCAGGTGGGGATGGGCGGCGGCGGCCAGGGTCAGCGGGGTGGAGCGGGAACCGGGGGCGATGCAGAGATGCCGGACGCCATGCCGGGTCAGCGCCTCGAGGATGAGCGCCGCCCAACGGCGGTTAAATTCACTGGTTAACATACGAAGCCTGTGCGGTACAGTTGCCAAAAGGGGGACGTGACGCCGGGCCAACCCGGCCAGGCGTCAAAAAGTATATTTTTTTTCTATGGATCTATTATTGATTTAGACAGGCTAAAGGGGTGATTGGCCATCATCGGGGTGCAGCAGCGAACGCAGGCCAGCGGCCTTGTTCTCAACTTCCTGCCACTCCCCCGCCGGATCAGAGCCAGCCACGATGCCTGCTCCGGCATAGAGGTGTACCTGATTAGCACGGATCAGCGCCGATCGCAGCGAGACGGCGAACTCCGACTGGTCACGCGACAGGTAGCCCGCCGACCCGGCGTACCAGTGGCGCGGGAACGGCTCGTGGCAGAGGATAAAGCTGCGCGCCGGCTGGCGCGGCAGGCCAGCCACCGCGGCGGTGGGTTGCAAGCGCGCCAGACAGTCGCCATCCTCCGCCTGCCGCAGGCGACCGTGGATGCGGCGGCGCAGGTGCTGCACCTTGCGCAACCGCACGATCTCCGGCGGCATCACATCCAGCGCCTGCGCGCCGCCCTGTAGCCGCTGGCAGATGTCATCCACCACCAGCCAGTTTTCCCGCTGGTTCTTTTCGCTGCCCATCAGCCACGCCGCCAGCGCCTGCGCCTGATCCGCCTCCTCGCTGTTGGCGACCGTGCCAGCCAGCGCCTCGGTGGTCAGTTGGTCGCCCTGCCGCAGGAACAGCCGCTCCGGGCTGGCGCTCAGGAACGCCTCCTCGGGCGAGAAGGCCATCATAAAGTGGTAGCAGTGATGGTTGACCGCCAGGCTCGCCGCCAGCATCTGGCCCGGCTCGACCGGCTGATTGAACGTCAGTACCGTCTGGCGCGCCAGCACCACTTTCTCCAGCTCGCCCGCGTCTATCTGTTGTAGTGCCTGCTCCACCATCTCCTGCCACCCCTCCTCATCCGGCTGGTGGCTGGCGTGAACCAGCGTGGTGTGCAGCGGCGGCAGGACAGCGGCGGGTTGGAGTTGTTGCAGGAAGGCGGCGGCGCGCGCCAGATCGCCATGCAGCGCATAGGGGTCGGCCAACGTCAGGGTGAGCGTTAGGGTATGCGCCTGCTGATGCAGGGTCAGGCGCGGCACGAACAGGCAGGCGGCTTGCGGGGTGCCCTCCACGGGCGCGGCATCAAAGGCATTCACGCCCCAGACACGCAGCCGCCCGGCTGTGTCACTGTGCTGCCGCACGTAGTCGCTGGCCTGCCGCAGGGTGCCGAACTGCGCCACCTGCCCGCAGATTGCCACCCTCTCCGTACCCTCTCTGGGCTGCCAGTAGAACTTGGGATAGTGCGGCTGGGCGGCCAGCCAGTCCAGCAGTGGCTCGTCGTCATCTGCCATAAAGGTCAGACTCAACTGCCTGACCCCGCTGGCCGACGGCCACGCGGGATCAAGTAGCGCCTGCGCCAGCGCCGCGTCCAACTGTTGGAACACCCCAGGAAGTATCGACACCGTCACCTCAATAACCAAACATAAAGTGTGGGCATTATACGTACCCCGAATGGGATGAGAAGCCGGCCGTCGGGCAAAAAAAAGGGCACACCACGGTGCGCCCCTCTTTGCCAGAGTCTGTGCCCTGACGGTTCCGTTGGCCTAGCGACGCATCAGCAGGCCGAGGATCATCCCGGCTGCGGCGCCCATACCCACGGCATGCCACGGTTTCTCGTGCACGTAGCTGTCTGCACTGCATGCCGCCTGTTTCGCCTTGTAGTATGCGGCGTCAGATTTGGCGCTCAGGCGTTTTTTCACCTTATGCAGCGCCTCTTCGGCACGGTGCTTGATTTCGATGTACTTCTGGTCTGCCTTGTCACCGGATGAAGAGAGCACCTCTTCCAACGTATCCGACAGCATCTTCAGATCGTCATCAAGGGAAGTTTGAGGTTCTTCCGGAAGCTCAGACTGTTTTGGATCTGCGGTAGTCGCCATGCATGTCTCCTTGGTTTTATGACTTGATAGTACTAACCATAGTCACTTTTTCACCAGTTTGCTTAGTGACAACCCGTGATTTTATCTTACTGAATCAGTTTAAGAACCTTCTGAAGCCACTCAGGGATCGGTTTTCGCCGCCTTCGGCACCCCTGTTTTGCCACTGCGCGCCGCCAGCCACAGCCCGCTGTTTTTCATCGCATAACCGAACACCGCGCCGAGCAGCAGGGAGGGCAACACCAACCGCCAGTCGCCCTGCCCGGCGAAGGTCGCGCACGCGCCAATAAAGGTGCCCGGCACAAACGCCAGCCAGCGGTGGGCCGCCTGTATACACATCAAAAACGCCACCACGCCGGTGAGCAGGTAGCCCAGCAGCGCCCACTCCGGCTGGAAGGCCGCGCCATCAATGATCATTCGCGCCCAGAACACACCGCTGGCGGTGGTCAGGCCGGTCAGCGCCAGCCCCCGCACCCCGCCCTGCGGGCAGGCAAAGTAAGCCGTACACCCCAAGAACCCGGCCCAGCTCAACAACCCCAGAGAGATCGCCACCCAGCCCCATACGCCCGAGAGCACCCCGGTGGTCAATGCAATTGCGAGAAGTACGTTCATTAGCCAGCCCCCATTAAAAACGGCGCAGTGTACGCGATCATGGGCGGAAATATGTGATTATGATCACTTAATGAGTATGCGTGTTTCTATTATTTCATTGTAAGTGTGATCTGTATCACGTTTGGGTGATGGGCGTTGGGGGTGTTGCTGGAGGGGCTGGGTTTGGTGGCTAGTGAGGGTGGTGAGGGCGGCGACGGTCTGCTTCTCTGCTTCGCTCAGGCTGGACGGGTTCTTGCCGGGGTAGAGTTGGCTTGCCAGATACTCCTCGCCGCCGGCGGCGAGGCCGGCACCGGTGGCTCCGGCCAGTGCGTTGCCCTGTTGCCGTTCAGCCAGCACGGCGCCTGCCACTGCGTGGCTGATAGCCTCCTCAGTTGTAAGAATACCCTCTGCCCACAGTGCGGCCTTGGCCTCGGCTCGTCTAGTGGGGCCGCGCTAATCCAGAGCTACTTTTCCGAGTAAGCTTTTTCCGTTAGCGAAAGCGATAAGAGAATAATCGAGTGCATTTATTTTTTTAATCCTTTTCTTTTTTTCTTTTTTTAATCTTGTCAAGCATATTAAAAATAAACGCAGCCAAGGTAATTCCAAAACCATAAACTACTGCCATTCTCAATCCGAGAATGGCCTTACCAAAATTGATATAAAATTCACCAGTTTTCCACCAAAACATTAAGGAAACAATGAACCACACTACCATGCCCGTTAATGACAAAAAAAGAACAGAACGTACAAGCAAACGCAAGTATAATAAACCATTTTTCATAGAAATTCATTTATCTCCAGTTCCATTGAGGACATCTTTAACCACTTCATTAGTATATTCAAAGTAGCAAGCTCCACCCATGTCATAAGCAATACCGGGTAACTCTTTACCTATTACTTCATCGATACCCAAAGATATAAATTTAACAAATGCACTACTAGCTACAGAACCCCAAAAAGCCCCCGATTGTGAATTTAAATCTAGACCATCAGAGAACCATGCTCCTCCCATATTAATACCAATGTTGGCTGCAATCCCTCTTCCCGGTGCTAACATGCCGCCAGCAAACGCTGCTGCACTGCTTTTATAATTCCAGCTTCCACTTTCATTACCTGGTTGATTTAAACTACCCCATTGGAAATAGCCATTAGCTCCTTCAGCGATAAGGCCGCCTGCTATCATTTTACTTATTGATGTCGCTGGCCCAAGGTAAGTTGCACCTGCGATCAGCACCCCATCCTCATACCCATCCACTATAGCTTTCGCGATATTGGCCCCCTCGGGTAAATCACCGGTGGCTATTTTCTTAGAAAGTGCTTTTTTCTCTTCATAAGTTAGTGATTTAATCTGCTTGCCATTCCCATCCATTTGATTATCTGTATTTGTCCATAGTGAACCTTGAGCATTTATTACGGACTGCATACCCTGATTGAACAGGTTATTCTCCACCTCATTTCTTCCCGCCTTGCCGCCGTCCACGGCGGCGGCAAGGTCGCCGCCGGCGATGCTGGCGGCGAGGGTGGTGAGGGCGGCGACGGTCTGCTTCTCTGCTTCGCTCAGGCTCGACGGGCTCTTGCCGGGGTAGAGCTGGTTTGCCAGATACTCCGCGCCGCCAGCGGCGAAGCCGGCACCGGTGGCTCCGGCCAGTGCATTGCCCTGTTGCAGTTCGGCCAGCACGGCACCTGCCACTGCGTGGCTGATGATGCGTTCAGCCCCGGCGTCGGTGTGGGTTTTGACATACTCCGCCACATACGGCGCGGCCGCACCGCCCAGTGCGCTGCCGATATCCCCGCTCAACGCGCCCTGCATCGCGGCGGTGATGGCCTGCGTCAGTTGCTGCGCCCGGCTGCCAGTGCCGTACTCCCGCTGCGCCAGCTCATAGGCGCGCTGGCTGATGGCCTCGCCGGTCGGGATAATGCCCTCTGCCCGCAGTGCCGCTTCGGCCTCGGCCCGTCGGGTGGGGTCGTTTACCGCCGTCTGCGCTGCCAGCTTGCCCTCGGTGCGCAGGATATCGCTGACCTGGGTGCCCAGCTCCGCTATCAGCTGCCGCGTCTCCATGCGCGCCTGCTCCTGCTCTGCGTCAAAGATGGGCGACAGCCGCTCATGGCTGTGCGCAGTGTCGCGACTGATGTCCAGCCCGCTGCCGTCATGTACCGTCAGCGTGCCGTCGGCGATGGCCGCCCGGCTGCTGCTCTGCGCCTCCCCGCTCTGGCTGCCGCCGTTGAGCAGCGTGTTCGCCATGTTGCCGGTGAACTGCTGGCCGATGCTGCCGCTGCTGCTGAACCCTGCCCCCTGACTCTGCGCCTCAAACTCCGCCCGGTTGGTGAGGTCGCGCCAGCCCAGTGAGCCGGTCTCCAGCTGGTTCAGCGCTGGCAGGGCGCGGGAGTCAATCACCGCCCCCTCCAACTGGGTATGGCCGCCGACCCGCAGGTCAAAGCCACCGTTTAGGTAAGCCTGACCGCTGATAAAACGTTCCCGGCTCTGAAGCCGGGAACGTTTTCAGTCACTAAGGCTATTTAAAAAAACCAAAACACTCTTTATATCAGTACACCATTCAGATATTTTCATGCCATCTTCGTCATGAGTAGTTCGTGTCTCTATAAAATTATTTATATTTTCTGGAGAAAAATCATGGTATTCCTCTAAAAAAATGACAGTGTTTTGCACATAAACCTTCTCACCTTCGAAATATAAAATCCATGTAAATATAAAGTTAGTTTTTTCAGGCTCATACATTGAAACAACCAATGCGGAATGCCTCTTATTGGACAACCCTTCTTCAAGAGAATTTATCCAAGATTTTTTATAATCTTTAATATCCCAATAGGATAGTGGTAAATATAATTCTTCCTCGAATTTACTAATAACTATGGATGATGGTTGAAACAACTCACCTTCCATACTCACTGGCTTACCTTTAGGGAATATTCCAAACATACAACTAGTCCTTAATCTTGTTTAGTTCGCTATCGTAAGTACCAATACGCTTACCTTTACTGTTGAACATCTTCCAGCCATTAGTAACATTATGGCTATCAATATCAGGAGTAATGTAGTTCTTGCCATCATAAAATACTGGCTGACCGTGTGAATTAAATGGCGCTTTCTGAGGTGGGATTCTGCGATCGAAGCCTAAATTGCTTGCAGCATCCTGAGCTTCTTTTCCTTTTAATGTCAGATAAGCAATATCATCCTTATTCGGCCCGTCAGGGATCGGCGTTACTGTAGTATTTACACCGGCATCTGGCAAGCCATCAATATTACCAGTGTTATTCGGATCGGAATCAATATGATTATTATCATTCCCTGTATGGCTTGGTCCCGCATCCATAGACCCGGTATTATTACCCGTATGACTGGGCAATGTTTCAGGTAGCTGGTTACCACCAGTATGGGAAGGCGCATATTTATCCTGAAGCGAGCTGAGATATTTACTGGTTAACTCATCATTCCCCATCATTTGCAGTGTGATGAGGTGGTCCAAATCCTCCGAAGAGATATTTCCCGCGATCTCATTTACTACAACGCCTGTAAGACCAGCCTTCACCCCTATTTCCAGCAACTGTCCGGCCAATTTTGACTTACAGGACGGAATGAGACTGCATCCGGTGGTGATCGCTTTGCCCAATGCATTATTCTCCACCTCATTCCTTCCCGCCCTGCCGCCGTCTACGGCGGCGGCAAGGTCGCCTCCGGTCAGGCCGCCGGCGATGCTGGCGGCGAGGGTGGTGAGGGCGGCGACGGTCTGCTTCTCTGCTTCGCTCAGGCTCGACGGGCTCTTGCCGGGGTAGAGCTGGTTTGCCAGATACTCCGCGCCGCCGGCGGCGAGGCCGGCACCGGTGGCTCCGGCCAGTGCGTTGCCCTGTTGCAGTTCGGCCAGCACGGCACCTGCCACTGCGTGGCTGATGATGCGCTCGGCTCCGGCGTCGGTGTGGGTTTTGACATACTCCGCCACATACGGAGCCGCTGCGCCGCCCAGTGCGCTGCCGATATCCCCGCTCAACGCACCCTGCATCGCGGCGGTGATGGCCTGCGTCAGTTGCTGCGCCCGGCTGCCAGTGCCGTACTCCCGCTGCGCCAGCTCATAGGCGCGCTGGCTGATGGCCTCGCCGGTCGGGATAATGCCCTCTGCCCGCAGTGCCGCTTCGGCCTCGGCCCGTCGGGTGGGGTCGTTTACCGCCGTCTGCGCCGCCAGCTTGCCCTCGGTGCGCAGGATATCGCTGACCTGGGTGCCCAGCTCCGCTATCAGCTGCCGCGCCTCCATGCGCGCCTGCTCCTGCTCTGCGTCAAAGATGGGCGACAGCCGCTCATGGCTGTGCGCAGTGTCGCGGCTGATGTCCAGCCCGCTGCCGTCATGCACCGTCAGCGTGCCGTCGGCGATGGCCGCCCGGCTGCTGCTCTGCGCCTCCCCGCTCTGGCTGCCGCCGTTAAGCAGCGTGTTCGCCATGTTGCCGGTGAACTGCTGGCCGATGCTGCCGCTGCTGCTGAACCCTGCCCCCTGACTCTGCGCCTCAAACTCTGCCCGGTTGGTGAGGTCGCGCCAGCCCAGTGAGCCGGTCTCCAGCTGGTTCAGCGCTGGCAGGGCGCGGGAGTCAATCACCGCCCCCTCCAACTGGGTGTGGCCGCCGACCCGCAGGTCAAAGCCACCGGTGCCGGCAAACAGCCCGCTCTGCTCCGCCACGCTCAGGTAGTCAGAGTCCATCTGCTGCCGCCCGGCGCTGATGTACCCGCCGCCGCCCGTGCTCCCGGCGCTGAGGCCGGCGGCCAGGCTGCGTTGGTCGCTCTGGTAGCGGTCGCTGTCTTGCAGGCTAATCAGGCTCAGGTCGCCGCCGATGTCAGCCAGAATGCGGGTGCCGCTGGCCTGAGCGCCAGCCAGCGTCACGTCCTGCCCGGCGATGAAGGCGAGCCGGTTGCCCGCCTGTGCCGTGCTCTCCGTCCAGGTGGTGCCGTTGCCCGCCTGCTGCCCCTGCGAGGCGCTGGCGTCAGCAAACAGGCTCACGCCGCCGCCGTTACCGCTCAGGCCAATGCTGGCACCGATGCGGCCGCCGTGGCTGCTGCTCTCGCCGCGCATCGTCTGGCTGTTTTGGGCGGCCAGCAAGCTGATGTTGTCGCTGGCCTGTAGCGTCAGGTCATGGCCGGCCTGCATGGCCGCGCCCTGCGCCACAATGTCGCCGTCGCGCGCCAGAATGTGCAGGTCGCCACCAGCTGTCAGGGCGCTGCCCTGCGTGATGCGCTGGTCGTAGGTCTGATGGGACTCGCTCTGCTGGCTGCCCAGCGACACCGCCATGCCGACAAAGCTGTTCTCGCCGCTGTTGTTGCCCGCCAGTTGCGTCGCCTGATAGGCCTGATAACCGGTCAGCCCGGCCTTCATCGCTTGAAGCGCCGCCAGTCGGCTGTTGCCGTTGTCGTCTGCCGCCTGCGCGGTCTGGAAACCGCTGTTGATCGCCGAACCGACGCTGCCGGAGAGCGCCACCGACAGCCCGCTCTGGCTCATCTCATAGTGCTGCTCGCTGTGCTGGCGCGTCACTCCCGCCTCCAGCGTGACGCTGTCGCCAGCCAGCGTCAGGTCGCCCGCCGCCATCAGATCGGCGGCGCGGGCAGTGAGCGCCCCCCCGGCGTTCAGCGTGACGTTGCCGTTCAGGCTGCCCAGGGTGCTGCCTGTTTCATACTGGCTGTCGCTGAGCGTGTCGAGCACGCTGCTCTGGCGGCCAAGGGTGAAGCCAATGCCGCCGCTGCCCATCAGGCCGGACTTCTCCTCGCGCTGCTCGCGGGTCTGGAGGTCATGCTCCGTGGCCGTGGTCAGGCTGAGCGCGTTGCCCGCCAAGAGCACCAGATCGCGGTCAGCCACCACGTTGCTGGCTTGCAGCGTCAAATCATGCCCGGCCTGCATCAGCACCCGGTCGCCGCTGATCAGGCTGCCCTGCGCGGTGAGAGTGTCGCGGGTGGCGTGGGTCTCCTGAGTGGTACGTGAGGCGATACCGTTGCTGCCCGTGACCTTGCTGTAGGACTCGACGTGGCTCTGCCGCTCGCCGTGGGTGATGCTGAGATCGTTGCCCGCCGCCAGCGCCAGTGTGCCGCCTGCGGTGGCGCTGGCCGCTTGAAGGGCCATGTCGCGCCCGGCTATCAAAGCCAGATCGCCCGCCACCGCCAGCGTGCTACCCACCTGCTGCGAACTGGACTGCCCATGCCGCTGATCCGCGCTAAAGTTGAGTTGCTCATGCGCGGCGGTGGTCACGGTATCCAGCCTCAGATCGCGCCCCGCCTGAAGCTGGGTCTGCCCCTGCGCGCCTTGGTTGGTGATCTGCGCTGCTGTCAGGGTCAGGTCACGCCCGGCCTGCAACAGCATGTCGCCCTCTGTGACCTGAAACGCGGCCAGCCGATCGAGGGTGGTGGTGGCAAAGTCGCCCCCGGCGCTGGCGGCGCTGCGGGTGCCGGTCATGGCATGGATATCGCGGCCAGCCACCACCGTCAGCCCCTGTTCACCACCGATCAACCCGCCCAGATGGTTGATGTCCGTGCGCGCCTGCAACGCCAGCGTGTCGGCATACAGGGTGCCGCCCCGGTTGGTGATGTTGTCAGCGACCAGTGTGGCCGACTGAGATGCCAGTACCCGGCCACTGTTATTGAAATCGCCGCTGAGGTTGATGTTGACGTCGCGTCCGGCCAGCAACGCGCCGCTGCCCTGCACATCGCCCGGCTGGACATGGGCATAGACCTGCGGCACCAGTACCTGCTGCACGCTGCCATCCGCCAGGGTGACCGGCTGCGCCACCATCCAGACGATGTCCTGCGTGAGCTGGCCCATCTGTTCGGCGGTCAGTGCCACTCCCGGTGTCAACTGGTACTGCTGACCAAAGGCGATGCCAGCGTTCATCAGCGCCCGGTATTGCTCTTCGTCGCTGGTATAGCCTGACAGATAACGCTGGCCGGTCAGCGCTGCCACCTGATCGCGCACCAATTTTTGCTCGTAGTAGCCATCCCCCAGCCGCTTGAGGGTGCGGTCGGGATCGCTCTGGAAGGCGGCCAGCATATAGTCAGAGCTGAGCCACGCCTGCTGGTTGGTGAAGCGCGGATCGGTCTCCACCAGATAGTCCGCGTCACTGGCGGGCAGAATGTGGAACAGGCTGCTGTCGGGCAGGCGCGTCTCCGGGCCGGTGATGCGCACCACGCTGGCGCTGCCGTTTTGTGGCGCGGCGGGCACCTCGAACGTCTTGCCCGGCGGCACCCGCACGCCGCCGTCCAGTGACTGCCAGCCAGCCCCATCCAGTGGCCCCAGCGCCGGGTTAGCCACGCTGCCGGGGGTGAGGCGGTCAATCGCCGGGCGTTCACCGCCCGCGCTGGCGTGCTCCTCAATGCTGCCCGGACGCAGGGTGATCGCCTCTATCACCGGCGCATCGGGAAGCGCTTTTTTGCTGTGCCCCTGATTATCACCACCGCGATCGCGGATGCGCCAGAAGGTCTCGGCCCAGCCATCGCGGGTGGTAATGCGCTCGCCAGCCACCTCGACGTTATCGAGCGTACCGGCATCAATCGAGAGGGTGCCGCCCGCGATAATCTGGCTCTTGTCATTCAGCACCTGCTGGCCGTGAATCGAGAGATCGCCGCCGGCGCGGATCACCGCCGGATCGCTCTCGGTGATGCGCGTCTCATCCACCGTGAGGATGTAGTCGCGGTGCACCCAATGGTCGTTTTTGTCGGTGGCGGTGGTCGGGAAATCCTTGGTGATCAGGAAATCGACCTCCTTATTTTTGATGCGCACCTCATCCGGCCCATAGATGAGATCCTCATAGTCCACCACAAAGTACTCTTCGATATGATCCTGTGACACCTGCACTACCTCGGTGGCAAAGTGATCATTCAGGTTGTTGAGCGTCGCCACGTCCAGCCACAGGTTGCTGGCTGACTCAATGGTGGCGCTGACGTTGTTAACCCGCCGCGCTGAGCCGGTCGCCAGCCCGTGCTCATCCAGCGTGCCGCCTATCGCCAGATCGCCGCCGCTGTAGATCAGCCCATGTTCGCGGTTGTTGAGGGTATCGACGCCCAGATCCAGCCGCTCGCGGGCGGCCAATGTGGCGGCGCTGCCGCCTTCGGCGAGGTTATTGAGTACCTCGGCCTGCAGGCTGAGGTGGTCACCGTAGATGCGGCCGCTGCCAATGTTGGTGAGGGTCTGGCTGCTGAGGCGCGTCCAGAGGCCATCAATCAGGCCACGGTTGGTGATGGACTGCCCGGCACGCAGGTCGATCTGGCCGCCGCTGATCTCGCCGCCCTGCTGGTTGTCCAGCGCGGTGGCGGAGAGGGCCAGTTGCTGGCCAGCGGCAATCAGTGCGGTGTTGGTGACGGTGCCGCCGCTGCTGAGGGCCAGGTCGCCATTGGCCTGCAAGGTGCCTTCGTTGGTGAAGTCGCCCTGCACCTCCAGCACCAGATCGCCGACTGACTGCACCGCCCCGGCGTGGTTATCCAGCACCTCGCTGTGCAGCGTGCCATTGCCCTGGCTGGCGATCAGCCCGTCGCGGTTGGTGAGGGCGGCGGCCTCTACCGCCAGCGCCCCGCCGGAGAGCACCTCGCCGCTGAGGTTGACCAGCTCGAGGGCGATGATCGAGAGGGCATTCGCCGCGCTGATCAGCCCCTCTTGGTTGTCAATACGTTGCCCCGCCGCCTGCCAGTAGAGCGCGCCGCCCGACTGGATGGCCCCGGCATGGTTGCTCACCGCCCCGGTGGTAGCCTCCAGCCCCGACAGCCCAGCCACCAGCCCGTTATCATTCAGCAAACCGAGAGTAGTGAGGGCCAACTGGCCATTGGCGATAATCGCGCCCTGCTGGTTATCCAGTGTGCCGCTGTGCACCGTGAGATCGCCCTGGCTAATGATGCCGCCCTGTGTGCCACTGCGGGCGTTGTTGAGCGCGTGGCCGTGGGTGTCGAGATGGAGCGCGCCGCCGCTCTGGATCAGGCCGCCGTCGGCGTTATTTAGCGCAGCGCTGTTGAGGGTCAGGGCAGCCAGCGCCGCCACCACGCCGCCACGGTTATCGACATCGGCGGTAGTGAGCGTGGTGTCCTTGCCGAGCAGGGTGCCTGCCCGGTTATCCACCGTGTGCGCGGAGAGGGTCAGGCGCTCGCCAGCGCTCACGGTACCGCCATAATTATCAAGATCGCCCACCATCAGCGACAGCTCGCTCGCCGCGCCCAGTTGCCCCTGCGCGTTGGTGAGGTGCCCGCCGCTCAGGCTGATCTGCTGCGCGCCAATCAGGCCACCGGTATTGTCCAGATCGCCCCCCTCCAGCCGCAAGGTGCCCTGCGCAATCAGGCCGCCCTGCGTGCCGTTGTCTCGGTTGATTACCTGCTGGCCGTGGGTGTTGAGGGTGAGATCACGCCCGGCCTGAATCAGCCCGGCGCTGTTGTCGAGGCGGCCACTATCCAGCGTAAGATCCCCGCTGGCGGCCAGAGTGCCAGCGCGGTTATCCAGCGCCTGCTGGTGCAGTGCCAGCGTGGCGCGGTCGGCGGTTATCATGCCAGCGTGGTTATCCAGCCCCTGCGCGTCGAGGGTCAGCGCGCCCTCCGCCGCGATCTGTCCCTGCTGGTTGTTGAGGGCGGCGGCCGAGGTGATCGCTACCTGCCCGCCCTGCATCACGCCGTTCTGGTTATCCAGTGCGCCGCTCACTACGGTCAGCGCCCCAGCGGTGGCGAGGGTGCCGCCGTGGTTGTCGAGCTGGTCACGCACCGCCAGCGAAAACGCCTCTTCCGCCTGCATCAGGCCGCCCTGATGGCTGAACGTATTGGCGCTCAGGTCAATGCGCCGTGCACCGGTGGTGGCGCCATCCAGCCCCAGCCTATTGCCGGAGAGGCGCAGCTCGCCATTGGTGATGATTTCACCCTGCGCGCCGGTGAGTGTCCCGGTGGTGACGGTGAGCAGGCCGCTGCCCGCATGGAGCAGGCTACCGCCGGTGTTGTCAAAGGTTTCGGTGGAGAGGAGAAGGTTCTGGCCGTTGCTGGCGAGGGTGCCGCCCCGGTTATCAATGCCGTCCTGATGCGCCAGCCGCAGGTCACCGTCGCCGAACTGGCGAACGCTGCCGTGCTGGTTGGAGAGGCGATCCGCTGTAAGTTGCAGGGTATCTGCCTGCAAGGTGCCGCCATCATTGCGCAGGGTCTGGCGGGTGGTGGCGCGCAGGGTGCCAGCCGCCTCAATGTTGGCGTCGCGGGTGACAATCTCCCCCTGCCGGGCAGTGAGATCCACCGACTGGCCATACCCCTGCCCCTGGCTGAGATCCAGCGCATCGCCGGTGAGCGTCAGCGCGCCGCCCGCCAGCACGCTGCCGTGGCTGGTGAGTTGGCCCTCGGCAGTGAGGGTCAGGTTGCCCGCTGAGGTCAGCGTACCCTCTGCCGCCATGCCAGCGGCCATTACGCCCCCGGCCTGATTGACCAACGTGCCACCTTGCAACATGGCATTCCCGGCCGCTGCCAGCGTGCCCTGATTGGTGATCTGTTGGCTGCGAACCGCTAGCGCCTGCTCACTGTAGAGAGTGCCGCTGTTCAGCGTCTCCTGCGCGGTGAGATTTATGCCCTGACCGCTGAGGCTGCCGCTGTTTTCGATACGCCCGTCGGCAGAGATGTGCACCTCGCCCGCCGCCGCGCCAATCAGCCCGGCGTTGCGTACCCCGACGCCCTGTTCGGTGCCAATCAAACGGATTTTGTTGGCATACATGCCGCCAAGCTGCGCCACGTCAATCGCCACCGTCGGACGCCCCGGCGCGCTGCCCGATTGCGCCGTGACGCGCTCGTGCGCCGCATCCACCTGATTGGCCCCGGCCGTGACGCGTAGATCCTGCGCCCAGACGCCAGCGTTGACCTTCACCGAGCGAGCGATCAGGTCGGTATAGCTTTGCCCGCTGCTGTCCAGCCCGCGCCCCTGGATGGCGATCTCGCCGCCATTGACCTGATAGCCGCTCAGCGCCCCCTCCTGCCACTGCGGCTGGCCGGTGGTGAGGGTGGCGCGGTTGGCGTTGATAAAGCCGCAGCCCTCACAGGTGATGCCAGCCGGGTTGGCGATCACCACCTGCGCCTGTCGGCCAGCGACTTCGATATAGCCGTTCAGTTGGCTGGGATCGCGCGCGTTGACCTCATTGAGAATTACCTTTGCCTCGCCGCGCGCCAGCCAGGGGTTGCCGGTCACCAGCCCGCCCAACTGCGTCTGGGTGGCGGCATGGCTGTTATTGAGGATCGCGCCCTTGCCATCCACGTTGAATTCGCTGAAGCGGTTGCGCGACACCCCCGCCGCACTGGGGGTCTGGATATTGACCTGTGGCGTCCCGTTGGCGCTGTTGATAATGGTGGGCCGCTGGTTGCCGGGCGCGCTGCCATCTGCCACCAGCGCTGCCTGCGCGGGAGAGAGCAGCGCCATGCCCAGTGCGCCCCATAGCGCCAGCCGGAGCGGGCGTAGCACCGCCAACAGCGGATGTGCAGAGGGGCGCGCGCCACGCGGCCGCCCTGACTTGCCCTGCCCGCTGTGGGCAATCTCCGGCACCACCATCAACATGCCGCGCTGACGGTTAAAAATGATGCGGTAACAGTGTTTGTTCATGGCGATCTCCTTATCGTCAGTAGTTCCAGTTGAGGTTGAAGCCGAAGGTGGCGGGGTCGGTGCGGAAACCCGCCGATTTGGAGAGCGGGACGCCAGCGAACAGGTCATAGCCGACCTGCCACAGGCTGCCGCGCAGCCCAATGACGCCGCCCGCCAGGTGTTTGCCCACCAGCCAGTTGGCGCTGTCGCCCCCCACTTCGCCGTAATCGACGCCAAAGTAAAGCTCCTGCATGGGCAACGGCGTGCGCCAGGCAAGGTCATTGCGCCAGTACCATCCGCGATCGGCGGAGAGGCTCAACTCGCCATCGAAGCCGCGCACGCTCCAGCGCCCGCCGAGGGCAATCTGATCCTGTGGCGTCAGCAGCGTGTGGCTGATTTGGCGGAAGTAGCTGGGCGTGTAGCGGAATGACTGGCCGAACAGCGTGAACGGCATCTCCCAAGAGGCAGAGATCTGGACGATCCGCGCCAGCGCGTCGCCCTCGTCAAACATCTCCTCCGGGGCGGGCTGTGCGCCAAACCAGCGGGTGCCCTGTTGCAGGGAGACGGCGGCATCCAGCGTGGAGGTGCCGAGGGTGTGGCGGTGTTGCAGCCCCAGCTTCCAGGCGGTGGTGGCGCGGCGCTGCACCTCCACTTCGGTGTCATCAATGAAGTTGCGTGACCGCCGCAACAGCACGTCATAGCTGACGCTGGTTTTCTGGTTGGCATTGCGGTGCAGCACGCGGCTAAGAGAGAAACTGAGGTTATCGCTGTCACCCCGGTACTGGTAGTCGTCACCCGCGCCCGCCACTGTCTGGTAGTAGCCGTTGCGGCTGCCAGTGATGCCGAGCGACCAGTAGCCCAGCGGCACCGAGTAGTGCAGCGTGTGGTTGTCGCTGCCAAGGGCGTTGCCCGGCGTCACATCCTGCCCCAAGGAGAGGTAGAACATATCACTCAGGGAGAGCGGGTTATCCAGATAGAGCGTCAGGCCGCCCTGATAGCGGCCAGTGCTTTCACTGCCGGCATCGTCCAGTGACAGGCCCAGCCGCCAATGGCGGGATTGCGCCCACGCCACCCGTAGGTCGCTGCTGCCCGGCTCACTGCCGGGGGCAATCTGGATATCCGCCTGCACGGTAGGCAGGCGCTGCATATTCTCCAGCCCCTGCTCAATATCCCGTAGATCCAGCAGCGCCCCTTCGCGCGACGGCAACAGGGTATAGGGCTGAATATATGCATCGGCTGAATTATTTATTATTATTTTATTGATTTTCCCCGGCACAATAACCAGCGTCAGCTTGCCGCCGGTTAAATCCTGCGCCGGTGCCAATACCCGGCTAGTAATATAACCGTGCTCAATGATTTTATTTTGAATGCGCGCCATCAGTTGGGATATTCCCTCACTGCCCAGACAGGGGCCAACGCCCTGTTGCGCCACCCTGTCCAGCGGGAGCCAGACCGGCATTGACGCCAGGTTTTCAAGGTAGACGCTGTTAAAGTGGAAACAGGGCGTCTCCTGCGGGAAGCCGCGGCCGGTGGCGGCTTGGGCCACGGGTGTGCGCACGTCTGGTGCGGGTTGCGCCAGCGCGGCCTCGCGGGCCTGTTGCTGCTGTTGCTGGTGGATAAGCTGCTGTCGCCCAGAGGCGGCATGAGGCAACGCCTCCGCCGCCCACAGGGGTGAAAAGTTAAATAAAAATAGAACGGTAGTTAAAATAAATAAGAGACATTTCCTTGGCATACTTACTCCCTGAATTTGGCGAGAGAGAAAATACACCGCAAATGAAAGAAGTAAAGTGCAAAGCTATTTACCGAAGAAAAATAGCAGCAGGAATAAGCAGAGAAAATAATACGTCGGAGATGAAAATATTAATTAATATATTTCCTATCAATAAGGGAGATATTTATTTGCCGCCATAAAAAAAGCCGCCCGAGGGCGGCTTATCACAGGTTCGTCGGTTACAGGATAGGTTGCGCGGCCTGTACCAGCGTAATCAGCGGTTGCGGGAAGATACCCAGCAGCAGCACCAGAATGGCGGAGATCAGCACCACGACGCCACCGGCAGTGAAGGCCCAGTTGGTAGGGGTGTCGCGTTGCAGTTCGGCTGGCGCATTCAGGTAGAGACTGACGGTCACGCGCAGATAGTAGTAGAGGCCAATCGCACTGCCCACCACCACTGCACCGGTCAGCCACCACAGGTGGGCGCTGACACCCATCGCAATCACGAAGAATTTGCCGATAAAGCCCAGCGTCATCGGGATACCCGCCAGCGAGAGCATCATCACGGTCATCACCGCCGACAGAATCGGCTTGTGCCAGAACAGGCCACGGTAGGAGAACAGTGACTCCGCATCCGGCCCGGTGTAGGGGCTGGACATCAGGCTGACCACGCCAAACGCACCCAGGCTGCTGAACAGGTAGCCCGCCAGGTAGACGCCCACCGTCTCCATCGACAGCTGATGGGTCTGCACCGCAATCAGCGCCACCAGCAGATAGCCGAGGTGGGCGATGGAGGAGTAGCCCAGCAGGCGTTTGATGTTGCTCTGGCTCACCGCCATGATGTTACCGAACAGGATCGAACAGACGGCAATGATGGCGAGCACGGTGCGCACCGCCTCGCTGTCGGTGACCGGCGCATAGAGGAACATGCGCATCACCACCGCGAAGATGCCGATCTTGCTGGCGGTTGCCAGGAAGGTCGAAACCGGGGCCGGCGCGCCCTGATAGACGTCTGGCGTCCAGAGTTGGAACGGCACCAGTGACAGCTTGAAGCCGAGGCCCACAATCATCATGCCCAAACCGGCCAGCAGCAGCGGCTGTTGCAGCATACTGTCGCTGAGGTTTTTGCCCAGACCGGCGAAGGAAAGCTCGCCGGAGTTGGCGTAGAGCAGCGCCATACCAAACAACAGAAACGACGAGGCGGCAGCGGAGAGCAGCATGTACTTGATACTGGCCTCCAGCGAACGCTTCTGGCGGTAGGCGTAGCCAATCAAACCAAACAGCGGCAGCGAGACCAGTTCAATCCCAAGGAACAGCGCCGCCAGATGGTTAGCCATCGCCAGCAGCAGGCCACCCATCGCCGCGATCAGCACCAGCAGGTAGAACTCCTCCTTGTTGTCGGGGTAACCCGCCAGCCAGGGGTAGGCAAAGGTACAGGTCGCCAGGCTGGCCAGCAGCACCAGCCCGCTGTAGAACATCGAGAAGCCATCCACCCGCAGCAGCGGCGTGACGTCATAGATCCCGTTCTGCCACACCAGATAGAGTGACAGCAGCGCCAGGTTCAGGCCGATGACCGACAGGGTCGCGTTGAAAAAGTGGTCGCGTCGCCACGCAATGCACAGCATCACAACCACCACCGTCAATCCGACGATCAATAGTGGCAATAGTGCGATCAGGTGTTGAGGAGTAAATGTCATGGCGAATTACGGCCTTGTTGTTGAAATGGATGGAATCACAGACCCGAACCAGTGCTGCACGTTGCTCATCGCCGCATGGGAGGTGTCCAGAATCGGCTGCGGGTAGATCCCCAGCAGCACCAGCAACACCACCAGTAGCAGAATGATGAACAGCTCACGCAGCGACATCCCTGGCAGTGGCTGATCGGATTTCGGCGCACCGAAGTAGGCGCGCTGCAACATAATCAACGAGTAGACCGAGGCGAACACCAGACCAAAGGTGGAGATCACGGTGATCACCGGTACCACACTGAAGCTGCCGAACAGAATCATAAATTCGCCGACAAAGTTACCGGTGCCCGGCATCCCCAACGTTGCCACCGCGAAGAACATCGACAGCGCCGGGATGAACTTGATGCGTCCCCACAGGCCGCCCATCTGGCGCATGTCGCGGGTGTGCAGGCGCTCATAGAGCTGGCCGCAGATGATGAACAGGCCAGCGGCGGAGAGGCCGTGGGCGATCATCTGGATCACCGCGCCCTGATAGGCGAGCTGGCTGCCGGTGTAGATGGCGATCAGCACGAAGCCCATGTGCGAGACGCTGGTGTAGGCAATCAGGCGTTTGATGTCGGTCTGGGCGAAGGCCATCCACGCACCGTAGAAGATGCCAATCACGCCCAGCCACATGGCGATCGGGGCAAATTCTGCCGAAGCGTGCGGGAACAGCGGCAGGCTAAAGCGCAGCAGGCCGTAGGCCGCGGTCTTCAGCAAGATGCCCGCCAGATCCACGGAACCGGCGGTCGGTGCCTGACTATGGGCATCCGGCAGCCAGCCATGCAGCGGCACCACCGGCATTTTCACCGCGAAGGCGATGAAGAAGCCCAGCATCAGCAGGTACTCCACGTTACGTGACATCGGCGTGTTCAGCAGATCTTCATAGTTGAAGGTCCAGACACCGGTCGCGTCGTAGTGGACAAACACCAGCCCAAGGATGGCGATCAGCATCACCAGACCGCTGGCCTGGGTATAGATGAAGAACTTGGTCGCGGCGGTGATGCGTGTCTTGCCGTCGGAGGCCTTGTGGCCCCACAGCGCGATCAAGAAGTACATCGGCACCAACATCATTTCCCAGAAGAAGAAGAACAGGAACATGTCGATGGCCAGGAACACGCCAATCACGCCGCCAAGGATAAACAGCAGGTTCAGGTGGAAGAAGCCCTGATAGCGCTCAATCTCACGCCAGGAGCAGAGTACCGCCAGCACGCCCAGCAGGCCGGTCAGCACCACCATTAGCAGTGACAAACCATCCAGCGCCAGGTGGAAATCGATGCCAAAGCGCGGGATCCACGCCAGGCTGAACTCAGTCTGCCATTGCGGGATGCCCTGCGGCACGGTTAATGAGTAGCCCCCCTGCAACCAGAGTTGCAGCGACAGCGCCAGCGTCAGCCCCATGGTGATCAAGGCGATCCAGCGCGGTACTTTGCTGCCGAAACGCTCGCACTGCCAACACAGCAGACCGCCGATAAAGGGGATAAGAATTAGCCAAGGTAGTAGCATGGCGTTTGGTGTCCCTTATTTGAATAAACGTGAAACCTGCTCTCCGGCAGGCGGCCCATACCCTGTGCCGCCTGCCCGCGTTGCATTGTTTGACAAACTCTTGTTCGTTAAACCATCAACAACAGCGCCAGTACGACCACTGCCCCGATGCCCATTGAGGCCATGTACCAGCGCACCTGGCCGTTCTCACTCAGCACCAACCCACGGTTGCCGACGCGTGTCAGCAGGGCCGGCAGGTTCATCAGCGAGTTCAGCGGATCGCTACGCAGGATGCGCGCCACCAGCAGGTAAGGCTTAACGAAGACCATGTCATAGAGCCAGTCAAAGCCCCAGGCATGGAACCACCAGACCGAGAAGAAGCGGCCCGGCGCGCTTTTCGCCACGTTGTTGACCAGCGTGCGTTTGCCAAGGTAGAGCGCGGCAGCCAGCAGGATGCCCACGATCGCCACGATCCCGGAGGTCACTTCCAGCATCACCTTGCCCTCTTCGCTGGCGTGGCCCTCTGGCAGTACGCCCGCCAGCGGCGGCGTAATCAGCGCGCCGACGAAGGTAGAGAGCACCAGCAGCACAATCAGCGGCAGGTGATGGGTAATGCCCTTGCCCGCATGTGCCTTGGTGTGCGCCTCACCGTGGAACACGATGAAGATCATGCGGAAGGTGTAGAGGGAGGTCAGGAATGCCCCTACCAGCCCGGCCAGCATCAGGTTGATATGGCCGTTGGCGTAGGCGCCGAACAGGATCTCATCCTTACTGTAGAAGCCCGCAGTCACCAGAGGCAGGGCCGCCAGCGCCGCGCCACCCACCAGGAAGCAGATGTAGACCAGCGGAATGGTTTTGCGCAATCCGCCCATCTTGAAGATGTTCTGCTCGTGGTGGCAGGCCAGGATCACCGAACCGGAGGAGAGGAACAGCAACGCCTTGAAGAAGGCGTGGGTCATCAGGTGGAAGATAGCCGCATCCCACGCCTGAACGCCCAGCGCCAGGAACATGTAGCCAATCTGGCTCATGGTGGAGTAGGCCAGCACGCGTTTGATGTCGGTCTGCACCAGCGCGGCAAAACCGGCCAGCAGCAGGGTCACTGCGCCGATGATGCCCACCAGATGCAGCACCTCCGGTGCCATCAAGAACAGGCCGTGGGTACGGGCGATCAGGTAGACGCCCGCGGTCACCATGGTCGCGGCGTGGATCAGCGCAGAGACCGGCGTCGGGCCAGCCATCGCGTCCGCCAACCAGGTTTGCAGCGGCAGCTGTGCCGATTTACCAACCGCGCCGCCCAGCAGCATCAGGGTCGCCCAGGTGATCGCCGTGTCGCCGACCGCCAGACGCTGCGGTGCCAGCTCCATCACCTCACGGATGTTCAGCGTGCCCAGCTCGTGGTAGAGGATAAACAGCGCAAAGGCCAGGAACACGTCACCCACGCGGGTCACGATAAACGCCTTCATCGCTGCCTTGCCATTCTCTGGATTGGAGTAGTAGAACCCAATCAGCAGATAGGAGCACAGCCCCACCCCTTCCCAACCGAGGTACATCAGCAGCAGGTTGTCTGCCAGCACCAGTACCACCATGCTGGCGATAAACAGGTTGGTGTAGGCGAAGAAGCGGGAGTAGCCCTCTTCACCGCGCATGTACCAGGAGGCGAACATGTGGATGAAGAAGCCGACGCCAGTCACCACGGACAGCATGGTCAGCGACAGGCCATCGAGCGTCAGGGTGGCGGCGATGTTGAAGTCGCCCACCTGCATCCAGTTCCACAGGTTCTGGTTAAACACCTGCACCCCGGTGGCGCGCTGGGAGAGGAAATCCATCGCCACGTAGACGGTGACCAGCGCCGCCAGCCCAATGGAGCCGACGCCAACGGTGGCCGACAGGTTCTCCGACCAGCGGCCACGGGAGAATGCCAACAGCAAAAAGCCGATCAGCGGTATCAGAACAGTTAAGTAGAGTAAGTTCATCCGCGCATCTCACTGACAGTATCGATATTCAGGGTATGACGACGGCGATAGAGCTGGAGCAGCAACGCCAGGCCAATGCTGGCCTCCGCCGCCGCCAGGCTGATCGCCAGGATATACATCACCTGGCCGTCGGCCTGTCCCCAATAGCTTCCTGCCACCACGAACGCCAATGCGGCTGCATTGATCATCACCTCAAGGCTGATGAGCATGAACAGCAGGTTGCGGCGAATCAGCAACCCCGTCAGCCCCAGCACAAACAGGATGGCCGCCAGAATCAGGCCATGTTGTAGAGGGATCATGCTTTTTCCTCCGTTTTACGTTTTACCGCGTCACTGCTCAGCACCTCGCCGGGCTTGTGCTCGCGGCCCACATGGTAGGCGACCACCAGACCAGCCAGCAGCAGCATTGAGGCCAGCTCCACCGCCAGTACATAAGGGCCGAACAGGCTGATACCGACTGCCTTGGCGTCCACTACCTGGCCGTCGATGCCCTGATCGTTGATGGTGCGGATGGCATAGACCAGCACCACCAGCAGCACCAGCGAGAGCAGGCCCGGCCCAATCCAGGCACCGGGTTTCAGCCAGTTGCGCTCCTGCTCCTGCACCGAGTTGCCGAGGTTGAGCATCATCACCACGAAGACGAACAGCACCATGATGGCACCGGCGTAGACGATGATCTCCAGCGCCCCGGCGAAGTACGCGCCAAGGGTAAAGAACACCGCGGCAATCGCCAGCAGGGAGATAATCAGGTACAGCAGGGCATGCACGGGATTGGTGTGCGAGATGACGCGAATGGTCGCGGCCACCGCCACCAACGCGGCAATATAAAAGGCGAATTCCATGCTTGCTGGCTCCTTAAGGCATCAGGCCCTTGACGTCGATCGGTTTGGCTTCATTTTCCGCATCGCCTTTCGCTTTGCCGTCAATCGCCATACCGGCCATCCGGTAGAAGTTATATTCCGGATATTTACCCGGCCCAGAGATCAGCAGATCTTCCTTCTCGTACACCAGATCCTGACGCTTGAACTCACCCAGTTCGAAATCCGGCGTCAGCTGGATGGCGGTGGTCGGGCACGCCTCTTCACACATGCCGCAGAAGATGCAGCGTGAGAAGTTGATGCGGAAGAACTCAGGATACCAGCGGCCATCCTTCATCTCGGCCTTCTGCAAGGAGATGCAGCTGACCGGGCAAGCGACGGCGCACAGGTTACAGGCCACGCAGCGCTCTTCGCCGTCCGGATCGCGCGTCAGCACGATGCGGCCACGGTAGCGCGGCGGCAGGTAGACCGGCTCTTCAGGATACATGCGGGTTTCACGCTTGCTGAACGCGTGCAGGCCGATCATCCAAATACTGCGTAGCTGGGTGCCGAAACCAACCACTAACTCTTTCAATGTCATGGTTCATTCACCCCTTATTGAGCGTTGTACAAAATGACCGCGGCGGTCGCCAGCAGGTTCAGCAGGGTCAGCGGCAGGCACACTTTCCAGCCAAATGACATCACCTGGTCGTAGCGCGGGCGCGGCAGCGCGGCGCGGATCAGGATGAACATCATCATGAAGAAGGCGGTTTTCAGCGCGAACCAGATAAACGGCGGCAGGAATGGCCCCTGCCAGCCGCCGAAGAACAACGTCACAATCAGGGCGGAGACCGTCACGATCCCGATGTACTCACCCACAAAGAACAGGCCGAACTTCATGCCGGAGTATTCAATGTGGTAACCATCGGCCAGCTCCTGCTCGGCCTCCGGCTGGTCAAACGGGTGACGGTGGCACACCGCGACGCCGGCGATCGCAAAGGTCACGAAGCCGAAGAATTGCGGGATGATGTTCCAGACGTTTGCCTGGCTGTTGACGATGTCGCTCATGTTGAAGGAGCCAGCCTGTGCCACCACGCCCATCAGGGAGAGGCCGAGGAACACCTCGTAGCTCAGGGTCTGGGCTGAGGCGCGCATCGCCCCCAACAGCGAGTATTTGTTGTTACTGGACCAGCCGGCGAACAGCACGGCGTATACCGCCAGACCGGCCATCATCAGGAAGAACAGGATACCGATGTTAAGGTCGGAGACCGCCCACGTCGGGCTGACCGGCACAATCGCAAATGCCAGCAGCAGCGAGGTGAAGGCGATCATCGGCGCCAGGGTGAAGATTGCCCGGTCAGTAAAGGGCGGCACCCAGTCCTCTTTGAAGAACATCTTGATCATGTCGGCGACCAGCTGGAGCGACCCGCCCCAGCCCACCCGGTTTGGCCCGTAGCGGTTCTGGAACAGGCCGAGCAGACGGCGCTCGCCGAAACTCATGAAGGCACCGCAGGAGACCACCACCAGCAGGATCACCACCGCCTTCAGGATGGCGATCAGCACGTCGATCACCTCGGAGTTAAACCAACTCATAATGCCGCCTCCCGCAGATTTTCAACCTTCGCACCCACCAGCACCGGCGGAATGCCCGGCAAGCCAATAGGCAGGCCCAACTGGCCCTGATGCAGCGTGTCGCTCAGGCGCACCGGCAGGCGCAGCGTCTGGCCAGCGCAGGTGAACTCCACCAGCGCGCCAAGGTTCACGCCCAGACGGGCGGCGTCCTCACGGCTGACCATCACGTAGGGTTGCGGCATCCGTTGCTGGATGACCGGCGCGCGCTGGGAAAGCTCCTCACTGCCGAACAGGTGGTAGTAAGGCGCAATGCGCCACTGGCCGTCGGTGGTGACGGTGGCTGGCGGGATCTCCTTGAAGTACGCCAGTGTCCCCTCCCCTGCCTCGATCAGGCGCACGCCCGGATCGCCATGGCGCAGGTGGCCGCCCACTTCGTCCTGGAACTTGTTCCAGGCCTGTGGTGAGTTCCAGCCCGGTGCCCAGGCGAAAGGCACCTGGTTGCGGTCGGCCAGCGGGTTGTTGTTCCCCTCCATCGAGAAGGCAAACATGGTGTCACGGTCCACCGGCTGGCGCGGCTCATGCACGTTGATGTTGGCGCGCATGGCGGTACGGCCACTGTAACGGTGCGGCGCGCGGGAGAGCTTCTGCCCACGGATGCGGAACGAGGCGTCCGGCGCGGCATCACGGATGCCAGCCAGTTGCGGCAGCGCGGTGGCGCAGGCTTCGATCACATGGTCGAGATCGCTCCAATCTATCTGGCGGTTGTGGCGCAGGGCGTGCAGCGAGTGCAGCCAGCGCCAGCTCTCCAGAATTGCCACGCTGTGGTCATAGTAGGCCGGGTCATAGACCTGGAAGTAACGCTGGGCGCGCCCCTCCTGGTTGACCAGCGTACCGTCGCCCTCAGCAAAGCTGGCGGCCGGCAGTACCAGCGAGGCGCGATCCATGATGGCGGTGTGCTGGTGGTCGGTAACAATCAGATTGCTGACCTTCGCCAGCGCGGCGTCGACGCGGCTGAGCGGCGCATGGCGATAGAGATCGTTCTCCATCACGATAGCGGTATCCGCGTTGCCGTTCTCCAGCAGCGCCAGCGCGTCATCCAGCGAGCCACCACCCATCAGCGCCAGACCCATGCTGTTGGCGGCCGGGGCGACAAAGGTGATGCCGACCTGGCTGCCACGGCGTTTCAGCGCCTGCGCCACGTTGGCGGCAGCGGCGATGATCGCCTCGCTGCCAGCGTTGCTGCCGGTAATGATCAGCGGTTTCTGCGCGCCAGCCAGTGCCTGCACCACCACATCCAGCTTGCCTTTCAGCGCATCTGGCAGGTCATTGACCGCTGGTGCGCCCTCGTCCAGCGCATGGGCGATGGCGAAACCGAGGCGAGCCTGCTCCTCCACCGGGGCGCGATAGCTCCAGGCGGCGATATCGTCCAGCTTGGTGCTGTCGACGCTGGTCATAAACAGCGGGTGTTTGGCATGTTGGCCGATGTTCAGTACCGCGGCGATCTGCCAGTCGGCCACGCGCTGGGCGGCAGCCATCTGGCGCGCCTTGCCCTTCACCGCCTGACGCACGGAGAGCGCGATGCGCGCGCCGGTCTGGGTCAGATCCTCACCCAGAATCAGCACTGCGTCATAGCTCTCAATCTCGCGCAGCGCTGGCGTGTGCACGCCGCCCTGTTGCAGGATGTTGAGCATCATGTTCAGGCGTGACAGTTCCGGCGCGGCGATGCCGGTGTAGAAGTTCTCCGCCCCCACCAGCTCGCGCAGCGCAAAGTTGCTCTCGAGGCTGGCGCGCGGTGAGCCGATGCCAATGGCGCGACGCGCCTGACGCAGCGTGTCCGCCGCCCCCTCCAGCGCCTGCGCGGCGTTGAGGGTGATCCAGTCGCTGCCGCGCAGTTGGCGCGGGTGCTTCGGCCGGTCTTTCAGGTTCACGTAGCCGTAGCCAAAGCGGCCGCGGTCACACAGGAAGTACTGGTTGACGGTGCCGTTGTAGCGGTTTTCGATGCGACGCAGCTCGCCATAACGCTCGCCGGGGCTGGTGTTGCAACCGACGCTGCACTGCTGGCAGATGCTCGGTGCGAACTGCATGTCCCATTTGCGGTTATAGCGTTCGGAGTGGGTTTTGTCAGTGAAGACGCCGGTCGGGCACACCTCCACCAGGTTGCCGGAGAACTCGCTCTCCAGCGGGCCATCTTCCGGCCGGCCAAAGTAGACGTTGTCATGTGCGCCATAGACGCCCAGATCGGTGCCGTCGGCATAATCTTTGTAGTAGCGCACGCAGCGGTAGCAGGCGATGCAGCGGTTCATCTCATGGGAGATGAACGGCCCCAGATCCTGGTTGTTGTGGGTGCGTTTGGTAAAGCGGTAGCGCCGGAAGCTGTGGCCGGTCATCACCGTCATATCCTGCAGGTGGCAGTTGCCCCCCTCCTCGCAGACCGGGCAGTCGTGCGGGTGGTTGGTCATCAGCCACTCAACGACACTTTCGCGAAACTCTTTCGCTTCCTGGTCATCAATGGAGATGAAGGTGCCGTCTGACGCGGGGGTCATACAGGACATCACCAAGCGGCCACGGGTGTCTTCCGCATTTTGGAACTGCTTGACCGCACATTGGCGGCAAGCGCCGACGCTTCCCAGCGCCGGATGCCAGCAAAAATAGGGTATATCGAGACCGAGGGAGAGGCAGGCCTGCAACAGGTTGTCCGCTCCGTCGACTTCATACTCTTTGCCGTCTACATGAATCGTAGCCATAGTCAGCATGCTTCCACAAGGCCCGTGCAGGCACGGGCGTTAATCAAAAATTCTGTTGGGCGCGGACGGGGCAAACCCCGTCCCCACGCGGGCGTTAAAAGCGTTGCTTCAGCAGGTTGTTGGTCTGAATGCCGCCAATCGCGCGCGCATTGCTGTAGTGCTGCTTGGCGATGCCCGCCTCGAATTCGTCCCGGAAATATTTAATCGCGCTCTGCAATGGCTCGACCGCCCCCGGCGCGTGGGCGCAGAAGGTTTTGCCGGGGCCAAGGAAGCGGCAGAGTTGTTGCAGCGTCTCGATGTCGCCGGGCTGCCCCTCGCCGCGCTCCAGAGCGCGCAGGATCTTCACGCTCCACGGCAGGCCATCGCGGCACGGCGTACACCAGCCACAGGATTCGCGCGCGAAGAACTCTTCCAGGTTGCGCACCAGCGACACCATGTTGATCTCGTGGTCAACTGCCATCGCCAGCGCGGTGCCGAGACGGCTGCCAGCCTTGCCGATATTGTCGAAATCCATCGGCAGGTCGAGGTGATCGGCGGTCAGGAAGTCAGTGCCCGCCCCGCCCGGCTGCCATGCCTTGAACTTCAACCCGTCACGCATACCGCCAGCGTAATCCTCCAGGATCTCGCGGGCGGTGATGCCAAATGGCAGCTCCCAGACGCCTGGGTTTTTCACGCGGCCGGAGAAGCCCATCATCTTGGTGCCAGCGTCGCCGCTCTTGCCTGCGGACAGCCCCTTGTACCACTCCACGCCGTGCTCAATGATCGCTGGCACGTTGCACAGGGTTTCAACGTTGTTCACGCAGGTCGGCTTGCCCCAAACGCCAGCAGAGGCCGGGAATGGCGGCTTGGAGCGCGGGTTGGCGCGGCGCCCCTCCAGCGAGTTGATCAGCGCGGTTTCCTCGCCGCAGATGTAGCGGCCAGCACCGGTGTGCACGATCAGTTCGAAATCGAAGCCGCTGCCGTAGATGTTTTTGCCCAGCAGGCCCGCTTCGGTGGCCTCGGCGATGGCGCGACGCAGGTTCACCGCCGCCTCGATATATTCGCCACGCAGGAAGATGTAGCCACGGTAGGCTTTCAGCGCGTAGGCGGCGATCAGCATCCCCTCCACCAGCAGGTGGGGCATCTGCTCCATCAGCAGGCGGTCTTTGTAGGTGCCCGGCTCCATCTCATCGGCGTTGCACAGCAGGTAACGGATGTTCATGCTGTCGTCTTTCGGCATCAGGCTCCATTTCAAGCCCGTGGAGAAGCCCGCGCCGCCGCGGCCCTTCAGCCCGGCGTCCTTGACCAGCGTCACGACTTCATCCTGCGCCATGCCCTTGAGTGCCTTTTCCGCGCCAGCGTAGCCATTCTTGCTGCGGTACTCGTCCAGCCAGATTGGCTGCTTGTCATCACGCAGACGCCAGGTCAGCGGGTGCTGCTCGGCGGTGCGCACGATGGTTCTTGGAGTAAAGCCCGTGGTTGTCATTGATACTGCTCCAGTAGCCCGTCAATATCGTCCGGCTTCAGGTGACTGTGGGTATCCTCATCAATCATCATGGTCGGCCCCTTGTCGCAGTTGCCCAGACAGCAGGTGGGCAGCAGGGTGAACCGGCCATCCGGGGTGGTTTGCCCCGGCTTGATGCTCAGCTTCTTCTCAATGGCCGCCTGAATGCCCTGATAGCCGGTGATGTGGCACACCACGCTGTCGCAGTAACGGATCACGTGGCGGCCCACTGGCTGGCGGAAGATCTGGCTGTAGAACGTCGCCACGCCCTCTACGTCGCTGGCCGGGATGCCCAGTACCTCAGCGATGGCATAGATGGCGCCGTCCGGCACCCAGCCGCGCTGCTTCTGCACAATCTTCAGCGCCTCAATGGAGGCTGCGCGCGCATCTTCGTAGTGGTGCTTCTCATGCTCAATCGCGTCGCGTTCCGCTGCGGAGAGCACGAACGCCTCCGTCGCGTCTGGCGTCACGATGTTGATGGCTTGGGGTTGGGTCACTTTATTGAACTCTGTCATCGTTAGCGGTCCACATCTGACATGACGAAATCGATACTGCCGAGGTACACGATCAGGTCGGATACCAGGCTGCCACGGATTACCGAGGGAATATGTTGCAGGTGCGGGAAGCTCGGCGTCCGGATGCGCGTGCGGTAGCTCATGGTGCTGCCGTCACTGGTCAGGTAGTAGCTGTTGATCCCCTTGGTCGCCTCAATCATCTGCAATGACTCATTCGCCGGCATCACAGGCCCCCACGACACTTGCAAGAAGTGGGTGATCAGGGTCTCGATGTGTTGCAGCGTCCGCTCTTTCGGCGGCGGCGTGGTCAGCGGGTGATCGGCCTTGAACGGCCCCTCTGGCATATTCTTCAGGCACTGCTCCAGAATGCGCAGGCTCTGGCGGATCTCTTCCACCTTCAGCATCACGCGGGTGTAGCAGTCGCTGATGCCATCGCCCAGCGGCACTTCAAAGTCGAAGTGCTCATAGCCGGAGTACGGGCGCGCCTTGCGCACGTCGAAATCGATGCCGGTGGCACGCAGGCCCGCGCCAGTCACACCCCACTCCAGCGCCTCTTTGGCGTTGTAGGCAGCGACACCCTGAGAACGCCCCTTCAGGATGCTGTTCTTCAGTGCGGCTTTGACATAGGAGTCGAGGCGCGCCGGCATCCAGTCGAGGAACTCACGCAGCAGGCGATCCCAGCCGCGCGGCAGGTCGTGCGCCACGCCACCGATGCGGAACCACGCCGGGTGCATACGGAAGCCAGTGATTGCCTCCACCAGATCATAAATTTTCTGGCGGTCGGTAAAGGCGAAGAAGACCGGCGTCATGGCGCCGACGTCCTGAATGAAGGTACTCACGTAGAGCAGGTGGCTGTTGATGCGGAACAGCTCGGAGAGCATCACACGGATGACGTTGACGCGATCCGGCACCACGATGCCGGCCAGCTTCTCTACCGCCAGCACATAGGGCATCTCATTGACGCAGCCGCCGAGGTACTCGACGCGGTCAGTGTAGGGGATGTAGCTGTGCCAGGACTGACGTTCGCCCATCTTCTCAGCGCCACGGTGGTGGTAGCCGATGTCCGGGACGCAATCGACAATCTCTTCGCCATCCAGTTGCAGGATGATGCGGAAAGCCCCGTGCGCAGACGGGTGGTTCGGGCCGAGGTTGAGGAACATGAAGTCCTCGTTCTCGGTGCCACGCTTCATGCCCCACTCTTCTGGCTTGAAGGTCAGCGCCTCCATCTCCAGCGCCTCTTTCTGCTTGGTCAGCGTGAAGGGGTCAAACTCGGTGGCGCGCGCCGGGTAGTCCTTGCGCAGCGGGTGCCCTTCCCAGGTCGGCGGCATCATGATGCGCGTCAGGTGCGGGTGGCCGTCGAAGGTGATGCCGAACATCTCCCAGGTCTCACGCTCATACCAGTTGGCATTAGGGTAGATGGAGGTCAGCGAAGGCAGGTGCAGGTCATTCTCCTTCAGCGCCACCTTGAGCATGATGTCCCGGTTGCGCTCAATGGAGAGCAGGTGCACAAACGTGGAGAAATCCGCCTCCGGCAAGCCGTGGCGGTGGGTACGCAGGCGCTCGTCCATGCCATGCAGGTCATACAGCATCACATAGGGTTTTGGCAGCTTGCGTAAAAAGGTGGCCACTTCCAGTAGTTGTTCACGTTTTACCCATACCACGGGCATCCCGGTGCGGGTCGCTTGAACAGTGAAGGCATCCGGCCCAAAACGGTTGCGCAATTCACCTACAACCGGATCATCGAGATGGTCACGGCTTTGCCAGGCTGGCTGGGCGAGGTCTTGCGTCGTTAAATCTGTCATAATTTTTCACCACACAAAATGGTCTGCGTTGACCGGGTCTGCCGCCGCTTATTCTTCTTCCCTGCCGGTAACGGCGCTTGCTCAACGCCCGGGCCAATCAGGGGTGCGGTGCGGCTGCCCAATGAACGAACAGGCGACCGCAGCGTTAAATCTCGTCAGGCGTGCGCAGGTTTGTCACGGCAATGCGCTCGCCATGCTTGCGCTCTCTCTCTGACTGCATGTTGGCGCGGTAGACACCCTGGTCACCCACCACCCAAGAGAGCGGACGACGCTCTTTGCCAATCGACTCCTGCAGCAGCATCAGCGCCTGCATGTAGGCCTCCGGGCGCGGCGGGCAGCCGGGAATGTAGACGTCCACCGGCAGGAATTTGTCCACGCCCTGCACCACGGAGTAGATGTCATACATGCCGCCAGAGTTGGCGCAGGCGCCCATCGAGATCACCCACTTCGGCTCCAGCATCTGGTCATACAGGCGCTGGATGACCGGGGCCATCTTGGTGAACGGCGTACCGGCCACCACCATGAAGTCCGCCTGACGCGGTGAGGCGCGCAATACTTCCGCCCCAAAACGCGCCACGTCATGCACGGCGGTGAAGGAGGTCACCATCTCCACATAGCAGCAGGACAGGCCGAAGTTATAGGGCCAAAGAGAGTTTTTGCGTCCCCAGTTCACCATGTCGTGCAATGCGTGCTCGAGTTTCCCCATATAGACGCTGCGGTGGACATGTTGCTCCAGGGGATCGGTAACGATCTCCTGTTTTTGCAGGGGGTAACGGTCGTTCTCACCGTCAGGTTCTACGCGGGTCAGCGTATAGTCCATCTTAATGCCTCGCTGTTACTGCGGATGACGTTGGGTGTTGTTTGTAATTGCCTCTGGCCGGCGGCGGCCAGTGTTGCGCGCCGGTGCCCAGTCCAGTGCGCCGATACGCACCAGATACACCAGCCCGGCCAGCAACACGACAATGAAAATGGCGGCTTCGACGAACCCGGTCCAGCCGCTCTCGCGGATGGAGGTGGACCATGCATACAGATACAGGGCTTCCACGTCGAAAATGACGAAAAACATGGCTACCAGATAGAATTTGGCTGAAAGCCGCATTCTTGCCGACCCTACCGGATCTATCCCTGACTCAAACGGAATATTTTTTCCACGCGCCCGGGCTCTCCCACCCAGATAAAACGCGCCGAGAAGCATAAGACCGCAAAGCCCAATAGCAACGATAAGGAAGATGGCGAACGCCCAGTTATGGGCCATGACTTCAGTGGTTGTTGACATACTCTTAGCTTACTCATCAAAAGCGGCGACCATGGATCTGCTCTTTTTTCCGGCAGCTTCTGCACCACATCGATTCAAGGGAAGGATTAATAACCACAACAAAACAGTGCGTTTAAGGTCGTTAAGGCAGTGTTTTAATGTGGGCTTTTTACTCCTTTCTATAACCTTTTGTCAACTTTAACAAAAGTAACTCCATATTAATTTACATGGTTATCATTTTATTAACATGAGGTGCGCTAGGATGCGCTAAATCGTGTCAGTTAAAAAATGAGCGTTAACAGAAGGATGTGAAAAGGGGTAAGCAGTCGCGAACAACTATAGCACTCTGTCAAAAAGTTTCAGGGCTTCCACGTAATAACTAGGGTTATTTTTTTGATCTAGAACACACTTCCGCTCTTTTTGCTAAAAAAATGAGCGATTACCTCAAAGGAAATAGAGATTTCATAAAAATGAAATAAAGGTTTGATTTGGGATAAGTGCACGCCAGCTGGCTAAGATGAGAATGAGAACCACTCTTGTCTTTAACAGAAAAGCAGGCGGAATTTGCCGGGTGTGGCGAAGATTAGGATGAGGAAAATGACGCGGTAACGCCATCAGAGGGTCAAGATTGCTAAAAAATAGAAAATAAAAGATAACCTGCTGATTAATAACAGGCTATCTTTTAGTGAAAATCATTTACTCAATTTTCGTCATCGAGTAAATATTCATTGTCTTCACTGGAGCCGCTGTGGGTGGCGACATAAGGCTCGTTGCCGTTCTCCACCGCGCTGAAGATGGCCATAGCCAGCTCGCTTTCGCACTCCGCGTTTTTGTACAGCCCATACTGGGTATCCGGCAGCTTAGGTAGTCCTTCCGCATCACCTAGCACACGCAGCTCTGGGCTCATCATCTCAATCGGCCGGGCAGTGACCCCTAAGCCAGCGCGCACGGCGGCGCGTATCGCTGAGAGTGTCGACGCGACATAGGCAATGCGCCAAGGAATGCCAGCCTGATTGAGCAGGTTGATGGCCATGCTACGGTACGGGCTGGGCTCATCCAGCAGCACCAGCGGCACCGCATCGCCGGTTGGGAATTTGTAATCGGCGGCGCAGTACCACAGGGTGGGCGAGGTCCGCAGGATGACGTGCGGGTGCTCGTTGTCCACAACCGTGGTGACGGCCAGATCGATCTCATTCTTTTCCAGCATCTCCATCATGAATGGGCTACGCTTGACACGTACATCGATCGCCAGCTTGGGATAGACGGACGTCACCCGGTTTAACAGGAAAGGCAGGATGGTATCCGCCGTATCGTCGGAGGCCCCAATGGTCATTACGCCCTGGACATCGCTGTACATCAACGAGGTGCAGGCCTCATCGTTGAACCGCAGGATTTTCCTCGCATAGCCAAGCAATTGAATACCATGCTCTGTCAGCAGCTTGTTACGCCCGTGGCGGGCAAACAACTCCTTCCCCACCAGCTGCTCCAGGCGCTGCATCTGCTGGCTAACAGCAGACTGGGTACGACAGACCGCTGCGGCTGCGGCGGCAAAGGTATTCAAATCAGCAACAGCGACAAAGGTCCTGAGCAGATCAAGATCCAGATTAAGTATCGGACGAGTTGCATTTGTCATAGTGTTTTCTTCACTTTTTAGAATCTAATAACAAACTACCCTGGCATTGCGTGTGTAGTATTCACAGAGTGCAGAATACCAGATAAGACAGTACCCCACTCATTTCCGGGGCAAAAATGGTGTTAATCCGCCAGAATTTTCCGCTTCATTAGACCGAAAATAATCTTTCGCTCTAATAATACGGTTTTATTAGAATGAAAAAAACTCCCCTCGTCTGACGTGAGTCCGTCTCCTTCTACAGGATGGCCGGATCCTGACTTGCTTTCCGTCACCTGTTACTCTGATTTCTCCGGATAGGTTACGAAAGTTTTTAAGGGCGATGCAACAAGATGAAATAGGTTAAATTATGAAAGTGCGCTATACCAACCCGCACTGTTAAGAAATAATAACAGTATTCAGGCAGGCTGTAACTGACAACCGGTTTAGTATTTGCTGCCTTAATAACTTTATTACTCATCAGATTAATCGCAACAGGATTTATGATAATTTCATCACACTAAAATGAAAATTTCACGATTTCACCCGTAACTTCACTCAAATTTATCACAATAATTTTCAATTCTTTTCCCCCGGCCCAATTCATTATTGGTTTTTTATCGTTTTAACCGGTAAGCAGAATGTTCAGGCTTAATTATTTTGCCTGCGCATTAAGTAAGAATTGTGAAGCTCGCCCCCTCCCCCTTTGGACATTTGCCATCGCGAAAAAGTGATTGGCAACGATAAAAAGGTTTCCGCTTGCCGCCCCGCTTAGCCTAATGCCCACTGGTCGTTCTCTCCCACACCGGCATAGCGAGTCGGTTCGAGGTATATATAATGAATACAAAACGAAAAATAGGTTTGCACCATTATCTCTCCTACGGGTCAGGTGATTTTCTCGGTGCCGGCACCACGGCCCTGACCGCTGCCTGGCTGCTCTATTTTTACACAACATTCTGCGGCCTGACGCCGATTGAAGCGACATTTATTTTTGCCATGGCGCGCGTGCTGGATGCGGTGGTCAGTCCGCTGATGGGCTTTTTGACCGATAATTTTGGCGATACCTGGCTGGGCAAGCGATTTGGCCGGCGTAAGTTCTTTATTCTGCTCGGTATTCCCGCGGTATTCAGCTATAGCCTGATGTGGGTTGGCGATATGAGCTACTGGTACTATCTGCTGACTTACCTCTTCTTCGACGTGGTCTATACCATGATCCTGGTGCCCTATGAGACGCTGGTACCGGAGATGACCGATGACTTCAAGCAGAAGACCAAGTTCTCTGGCGCTCGCATCGCCATGGCGCAGCTCTCCGCCATTCTGGCCGCCTTCCTCCCCGGCATCCTGCTCGGCATCTTTGGCAAGGACAACGCCATCTCCTTCTTCTATGCGAGTCTGGTGTTCTCCGTTATCTGCGCCATCGTGCTGACGCTGGTCTACTGCTTTACCTGGGAGCGGCCGCGGGAGGAGATGTCCAGCGAACAGATTGCCGCGATGCAGGCCAACCGGCAGTTGACGCTCGGCCAGAGTTTGCGCCGGCTGATTACCGAACTTGCCTCAACCTTCCGTATCCGGATTTTCCGCCAGCATTTGGGTATGTATTTAGGGGGTTACATCGCACAGGATGTCTTTAACGCGGTGTTCACCTACTATGTGGTGTTTGTGTTGATGCAGAGCGCCACCATCGCCTCCAACCTGATGGGCACCATGGCTATCCTGCAATTCATCGCGGTGATTGGCATGATTCCGCTCTGTATCCGCCTCGGGCCAGCCCCCTCCTACCGCATGGTGGTGACGCTGTTTGGCCTGAGCGCCTTCTCCTACGCCCTGCTCTACTTCAGCAACATGCATGACAGCATGACCGCGCTGCTGTTCATCTCAGCGGTGGCTGGCCTTGGCCGCGGCGGCATCAACTATGTGCCGTGGAACATCTATACCTACATTGCTGACGTGGATGAGGTGATCACCGGCCAGCGCCGTGAGGGGATTTTCGCTGGCATCATGACCCTGACGCGCAAGGCGTCGCAGGCGGGTGCCGTGATGCTGGTGGGCATTGCGATGCAGGCTGGCGGATTTGTCTCCGGCCAGAGCGAACAGGTGCCAGAGGTGCGCAATACCATCCTGCTGATCCTGAGCGTCGGCACCGTGCTGGTACTGACCTGCGGTTTCCTGATCTCCCTGCGCTTCAAACTCAACCTACAGACCCACCAGACGCTGCGTGAGGAGACGCTACGCATCAAGGAGGCGGGCCGCCCAGTGCCGGAGCAGGTTTCACCGCAGGCACGCGCCACCGTCGAACTGCTGGCGGGTATGCCCTATGAGAAGCTGTGGGGCAACAATGATATCGGTTACCTGAGCCAGCAACGCGCCCGGCGCAACCTGGACGAGCGCCCGGTGTGATCCCCTTGTCTGCCGCCTGTTTGACAGGCGGCAGGCAGCTGGAGAGTTATCTTTACGACAGGGGCCATTCATCAGTACTTAATGCTAAAATTTAGCAAAATGCTAAACAATTACTCTGCACTCCCGCCCCTTTGCCTTTGCTTCATTTACGCCGCTCCCTCTGTGCAACCATTTGCACCAAAAGGGAGCGGTGCCCTTCAAAAGCCCGATCGGTCGGAGTACATTGTGCAGATTGCAGTGTTCCACGGTAGGGGCACGCTACTCCGGCAAAAAGGCTCACTTGTTTATGTCCCCCATTGAAAAATCCAGCAAACTGGACAACGTCTGTTATGACATCCGCGGCCCAGTCCTCAAAGAGGCAAAACGCCTTGAAGAGGAGGGCAACAAAGTCCTCAAACTGAACATCGGTAACCCGGCTCCCTTTGGCTTTGAAGCCCCTGATGAAATTCTGGTCGACGTCATCCGCAACCTGCCGACGGCGCAGGGCTACTGTGACTCCAAAGGGCTGTTCTCCGCCCGCAAGGCGATCATGCAGCACTATCAGGCGCGCAACATGCGCGATATCACCGTGGAAGATATCTACATCGGCAACGGTGTCTCCGAGCTGATTGTGCAGTCGATGCAGGCGCTGCTGAACCTGGGTGACGAAATGCTGGTGCCGGCCCCAGACTACCCACTGTGGACGGCCGCCGTCTCCCTCTCCAGCGGCAAGGCCGTGCACTACCTGTGTGATGAGGAGTCCGACTGGTTCCCGGATCTGGATGACATCCGAAGCAAAATCACCCCGCGCACCCGCGGTATCGTGATCATCAACCCGAACAACCCGACCGGTGCGGTCTACAGCAAAGAGCTGCTGATGGAGATCGTGGAGATCGCCCGCCAGCACAACCTGATCATCTTTGCCGATGAGATCTACGACAAGATCCTGTATGACGAAGCGGAGCACATCTCCATCGCCTCACTGGCGCCGGATCTGCTGACCGTCACCTTCAACGGCCTCTCCAAGACCTACCGCGTCGCGGGCTTCCGTCAGGGCTGGATGGTGCTGAATGGGCCGAAGAGCCATGCCAAGGGCTATATCGAGGGGCTGGAGATGCTGGCGTCGATGCGCCTGTGCGCCAACGTGCCGATGCAACATGCCATCCAGACTGCGTTGGGCGGCTATCAGAGCATTAGCGAGTTCATCCAGCCGGGTGGCCGTCTGGTGGAGCAGCGCAACCGCGCCTGGGAGCTGATCAATGACATTCCGGGCGTCTCCTGCGTGAAACCGCGCGGTGCGCTCTATATGTTCCCGAAAATCGACGCCAAGCGCTTCAACATCCATGACGACCAGAAACTGGTGCTGGATCTGCTGCTGCAGGAGAAGGTGCTGCTGGTGCAAGGCTCGGCCTTCAACTGGCCCTACCCTGACCACGTGCGCATTGTCACCCTGCCACGGGTGGATGAGCTGGAGATGGCGGTAAACAAATTTGGCCGCTTCCTGGAAAACTACCACCAGTAAACGCCATCGCACTCCCCTTTACGCCGGGCACCCTGCCCGGCGTTTGCATCTTGGGCGGTGAATCCGCACAATGTGGCTCTCCTTCGCCATGTTGAGAGCCGTCCATGAGCCAAAGCCACTTTTTTGCCTATCTCTCCCGCCTGAAATTGATCAACCGCTGGCCGCTGATGCGCAACGTGCGCACGGAAAATGTCTCTGAACACAGTTTGCAGGTGGCATTTGTCGCCCACGCGCTGGCGCTGATCAAAAACCGGAAATTCAACGGCAACCTTAACGCCGAGCGCGTGGCACTGCTGGCGATGTACCATGACGCCAGCGAGGTGATCACCGGTGATCTGCCGACGCCGGTGAAGTACTACAACCCGCAGATTGCGCATGAGTACAAAAAGATTGAGAAGATCGCCCAGCAAAAGCTGCTGGAGATGCTGCCGGAGGAGTTGCAGAACGACTTCCGCCCGCTGCTGGATGAGCACTGCTACAGCGAAGAGGAGAAGTTAGTGGTCAAGCAGGCCGATGCCCTCTGCGCTTACCTGAAGTGTCTGGAGGAGCTGTCAGCTGGCAACCATGAGTTCACCCTCGCCAAGGCGCGGCTGGAGAAGACGCTGGCGCAGCGGCATAGCCCGGAGATGGGCTATTTCATGGAAGTGTTCGTGCCCAGCTTCAGCCTGTCGCTGGATGAAATCAGCCTCGACAGCGCCCTGTAACCGCTAGAACGGGAACAGCCACGGCACCAGACAGAGGGTAACGGCCATCACCAGCAGCGTGAAGGGCACGCCGAGGCGCACAAAATCCCCAAACCGGTAGTTGCCCGGTGCCATCACCAGCGTATTCACTGGCGAGGAGACCGGCGTCATAAAGGCCGCAGAGGCGGCAATGGCGATGGTCAGGGTAAAGGGATAGGGCGACACGCCCATCTGCTGCGCGGCGGCGATGCCAATCGGCGCCATCAGTACCGCCGTGGCGGTGTTGGAGATAAACAACCCGATGGTCGCGCACAGCACAAACAAACTGAACTGCATCATGCGCGGGCCAGCGCCGCCGGTCAGATCCATCAGGCCCTGCACAATCAGGGCAATGCCGCCGCTGTTCTGCAACGCCTGAGCGAACGGCATCATGCCGACGATCAAAATCAGGCTCGGCCAATGGATGGCGCGGTAGGCGCTCTCCATATCAATGCAGCGGAAACGGCCCATCAGCAAACAGGCCACCAGCGCGGCAACCACGTTCGGCACCTCATCCGTCACCATCAGCGCCACCATCAACGCCAGACAGAAGAGCGCGTGGGGAGCCTGATTGACTGCTGGGGCCACCTCATCCACCTCCGCTGGCAGCGTCAGTACAATCACGTCACGCGTCTGTTGCTGGAGCTGGCGGATTAACTTCCAGTCGCCCACCACCAGCAGCAGGTCGCCGGGCATCAGCGCCTCGTCCACCAGCGTACCCGGCAGCGTCTCCCCCTGCCGCCGCAGGCCGACCACGTTCAATCCGTAACGGCGGCGAAAGCCGATCTCTCGCAGGCTCTTGCCCAGCAGTTCCGACTCCGGGCTGAGGGCGATCTCTGCCATCCCCACGGCGCGCGCCTGCTCAGAGAAGTAGTCACCGCGCAGCACCCGTGGCTCCAGTTGCTGTTCGCTGCAAAATTTGCGGACGTCAATCTCCGGGTCGGCCATGTCAATCAGCAGCACGTCGCCAGCGCGCAGCTCGGTGCCGCTGCCCACGCTGACCATGATACGGCGGAAGCGCCGCCAGCGTTCAATGGCGATAATGTTGGCGCGGTAGTTGGCGCGCAGGTTGAGGTCATCCAGCGCCAGCCCCACTAGCGGCGATCCGGGGCGCACCGCCAGCCGCCGGGCGCGGCCCGCCAGCCGGTAGTCGCGAATCAGGTCACGGAAGGTGCGGCGTGAGCGCTCCTCCTGCGCCTCGCCCCGGCGGCCGCCCAGCCAGCGCCGCGCCACCAGCATGTAGAGGATACCGAGCACCAGCACCACCACCCCAACCGGCGTGACGGCAAAGAAACCGAAGCCCCGGTAGCCCTCGCGCAACAGTTCGCTGTTCACCACCATATTCGGTGCCGTCGCCACCAGCGTCATCATGCCGCTGATCAGGCCGGCAAAGCTGAGCGGCATCATCAGGCGCGCCGGGTCGATGCGCATCCGCGCCGCCACGCTCAACGCCACCGGAATGAAAATCGCCACCACGCCGGTGGAACTCATAAAGGCCCCCAGCCCGGCGACACTGGCCATTAACAGCACCATCAGCCGCAGTTCACTGCTGCCTGCGACTTTCACCAGCCAGTCGCCGAGCTGGTAGGCAACGCCGGTACGCACCAGCCCCTCGCCAATCACAAACAGTGCCGCAATCAGGATCACATTGGGATCGCTGAACCCCGCCAGCGCCTCACTGGCTGTCAGCGTGCCGCTCAGCACAAAGGCCACAATCACCAGCAGCGCCACCACATCCATGCGCAGCCGGTTGCTGGCAAACAGGTAGATGGCAACCAGCAGCAGGCAAGTTACCCAAATAAGTTGGCCGTTCACACGCTCTTCCCCCCTGATTTAAACCGGCGGGCAGCATCGCATAAAAAAGCCCCGCTCGTGCGGGGCTTAATCATGTTTGGTGCAGATTCAGGCCTGAAGGGCCTTGACGGTAATGCGTTCGCCGTGCTTCTCGACCTGCAACGCCTCCAGCGTGGTGAGCGCTATGTCCACCTGATCCAGCTTTGGCGTCTCCGCGGGCGCATTGACCGCCACCACGTGGCAGCCTGCGGCGAGGCCCGACAGTATGCCGGCCGGGGCATCCTCTACCACCACGCAGGCCTGCGGCGGCAGGCCCAGCTTCTCCGCCCCCAACAGATAGGGATCGGGTTCCGGTTTGCCATGTTTCACCTGCTCGGCGGTAATGAAGACCTTTGGCGTGGGCAGGCCAGCGGCCGCATGGCGGGCATGGGCCACCGGCACCGTGCCGGAAGTGACAATCGCCCAAGGAATGCCCAGCTCATCCAGCTGGTTGAGCAGGCGCACCGCGCCGGGCAGCGCCCGCACCCCCTCGGTGTCGGCGGCTTCCGCCTGCTCGAGAGCCAGAAACTCCTGCTGGATCGCCTCTTCGCTCTCACCCGGCATAAAGTGGCGCAACGAGGTGATGGCCTGCTTGCCGTGGATAAAGTCCAGCACCTCGTCTGGTGAGACGCCGCGGCGCGTGGCCCACGCGGTCCAGGCATGTTCCACGGCCGCCAGTGAATCGACTAACGTTCCGTCCAGGTCAAACAGAAACCCTTTGCACTCCAAAGGCATACTCTCTCCCTATAGGTCAGGCATTGATGATTTGCGCGATTTCCACCGCACTGAGATGGTACTGGCGCGGGCAGGCGCGCCAGGCGGCCAGCATCCGCTGGTATTTGTCCCACATGGCGGTCTGGGCGTCAAAGTGGTGCGCCCCGGCCTCGAATTGGGGATAGCGCCCCTCGCTCTCCGTCAGGAAGCGGACATAGCCGAGGTAGCGCGCCTCGGTCGTCGCGTCAAAGCCACGGAACACCAGACGCCGTGGGTCAACGCCGTCGGGCGTGTTGAGCAACTCAAAGGAGACTTGCAAGGCGTGGTGCATCTCCATGATCTCTAAAATAGTGCGACACAGCGCCTCTGGCAGCGCACCGAACTCATGGTCCAGCTCGCGCATCTGCAGGCCGTAGCCGTGCTCGATAATCGTCTGCAACCGGCGGTAACGCGGTGCGTGGTCAGGATCTAGCATCGCCATGATCTGGTATTGGTTGGAAAGGATAAGACGCTGGGCATGGGTCATTTCCATCATAGGCTCCTGGTTAAGGCATATCGACGGCGGCAGCATCGCATATTGACCGGGATGATGTATGACAAGCTGGCGATTCTTTGACGCAACCGGGGTTTTTGCCCCGGCCCGCGCCTGCGGCAGATTACAGGTCGTCCAGGAATGTTTTATCCAGTTGTTTAAAGGCGCGTTTCAGCACATCCGCCAGCGCCTGATACGTGGGCGTGCCTTCGACCGGTGCCAGCGCCTGACCGGCATCGGTCAGCTTGTTGCGCACCTCATGAAACCAGTGCAGCAGCGTCGGCGGCAACGGCGTGACGGCGCGGCGCCCGAGCCACCACAGCCCCTGCATCGGCAGGCTACAGGCAAACAGCGCGGTGGCGATGGCCGGGCCAAGCTGGCCGCCCAGCGCGATCTGCCAGGTCAGCGTGAAGACCGCCAGCGGTGGCATAAAGGTGATGGCGAAGCGGGTAACCCGTGACACCCGGTTCTCCGGGAACATGGGCGCCAGACGTTTGTCGGCCGGCCAGGTTTTCATATAGTGCTGCCCGCGCTGGAAAATCTGGAACCAGCTGACAGAACCGGAGGGTTTGGTTGTCATACAGCACCTCAACTTCTTTGATAAAAGTTAAAAATAACTTGCAATGCACAAACTTTACTTTAGTGCATTCAAATTTATTTTGTCTTTCCGTAGCCCCAACGTTATCCTACTTCGACCTATTGGCGGCGTCGTTCAGAGGGAGATTTTGCTCTCTGCTGGCCGGCAAAGCAACACGGTGGCAGTGCACCGGGACTGATTAATTGTTGTACGTTTTTACGCGCATTTCGAGCAACATCAGCGATTTTTATTCATGATGACCGGAAACCCCGGCACCATGATGTTAATCATAATTGTCAATGGCATTATGCGCTACGCTTGATGTCAGACGATGATTTATTAACCACGTGCTGCACTTCCGCCGTGGCGGACGGCACGAACAATAAATAGGTACTTCCATGTCGAGTAAGCTGGTACTGGTTCTTAATTGTGGTAGCTCTTCGTTGAAATTTGCCATCATTGATGCGGCAAACGGTGAAGAACACATCTCTGGTTTGGCCGAATGCTTCCATCTGCCGGAAGCCCGCATCAAGTGGAAAATGGATGGCGGCAAACAGGACGCGGCGCTGGGCGCTGGCGCCGCCCACAGCGAAGCCCTGCACTTCATTGTTAATACCATCCTGTCCCAGAAACCAGAGCTATCCGCTCAGCTCGTCGCCATCGGCCACCGCATCGTGCATGGCGGCGAGAAGTTCACTGCCTCCGCCATCATCGACGAGAGCGTGCTTCAGGGTATCAAAGATGCCTCTTCATTTGCACCCCTGCATAACCCGGCCCACCTGATCGGCATTAATGAGGCGCTCAAAGCCTTCCCACAGCTGGCCGATAAGAACGTCGCCGTGTTTGATACCGCGTTCCACCAAACCATGCCGGAAGAGTCCTACCTCTATGCCCTGCCCTACCACCTCTATAAAGAGCATGGCATCCGCCGCTACGGCGCGCACGGCACCAGCCACTTCTATGTGACCCAGGAAGCGGCCAAGATGCTCAACAAACCGGTGGAGGAGCTGAACGTCATCACCTGCCACCTCGGCAACGGCGGCTCCGTCACTGCCGTGCGCAACGGCCAGTGCGTGGACACCTCCATGGGCCTGACCCCGCTGGAGGGTCTGGTAATGGGCACCCGCAGCGGTGATATCGATCCGGCCATCGTCTTCCACCTGCATGACAGCCTTGGCATGAGCGTGGATGAGATCAACAAGCTGCTGACCAAAGAGTCTGGCCTGCTCGGCCTGACCGAAGTGACCAGCGACTGCCGCTATGTGGAAGACAACTACGGTGAGAAAGCGGACGCCAAGCGTGCAATGGATGTCTTCTGCCACCGTCTGGCGAAATATATCGGCGCCTACGCCGCGCTGATGGAAGGCCGTCTGGACGCCGTGGTCTTTACCGGCGGCATCGGTGAGAACGCCGCGATGGTGCGTGAGTTCGCGATGGACAAACTGGGCCTGCTGGGTCTGGAAGTTGACCACGAGCGCAACCTGGCTGCCCGTTTCGGCAAGGCTGGCTTCATCAACAAGGATGGCACCCGCCCGGCGTTGGTGATTCCAACCAACGAAGAGCTGGTTATCGCGCAGGACGCCGCCCGCCTCACCGCCTAAAGAATGCCCACCGTCAGCTCCGGCTGACGGTGTTGTTTTAGTCACTTGTAAAGAGGGTAAGCCGTGTCCCGTACAATTATGCTCATTCCTACCGGCACCAGCGTCGGCCTGACCAGCGTCAGCCTGGGCGTGATTCGCGCCATGGAACAGAAGGGCGTCAGCCTGAGCGTGTTCAAGCCGATTGCCCAGCCGCGCGCTGGCGGCGATGCGCCGGATCAGACCACCACCATTATTCGCGCCAACTCCTCTATCACCGCCGCCGAACCGCTGCGCATGAGCCATGTCGAGTCGCTGCTCAGCTCCAACCAGCAGGACGTGTTGATGGAGGAGATTGTCGCCCGTTACCATGAGAACACCCGGGATGCCGAGGTGGTGCTGGTCGAAGGGCTGGTGCCGACCCGCAAGCACCAGTTCGCCAACGCGCTCAACTATGAGATCGCCAAGACCCTGAACGCCGAGATCGTCTTCGTGCTGGCGCTGGGCAATGACTCCCCGGCGCAGCTGAAAGAGCGCATTGAGCTGGCGCGCTCCAGCTTCGGCGGCAGCCGCAACAAAAACATCACCGGCGTCATCATCAACAAACTCAACGCCCCGGTGGATGAGCAGGGGCGCACCCGCCCGGATCTCTCCGAGATCTTTGATGACTCCACCAAGGCGCAGGTCAGCCACATCGATCCCAAACTGCTGTTCGCCAACAGCCCGCTGCCGGTACTCGGCTGCATCCCGTGGAGCTTTGACCTGATCGCCACCCGCGCCATCGACATGGCAAAGCACCTCAACGCGCGCATCATCAACGAGGGCGACGTCAACACCCGCCGCGTGAAGTCCGTGACCTTCTGCGCCCGCAGCATCCCGCACATGCTGGAGCACTTCCGCCCCGGCTCGCTGCTAGTCACCTCCGCCGATCGCCCGGACGTGCTGGTCTCCGCCTGTCTGGCGGCGATGAATGGCGTCGAGATTGGCGCGCTGCTGCTGACCGGTGGCTATGAGATTGACGCGCGCATCGCTGGCCTGTGCGAACGCGCCTTCCAGACCGGCCTGCCGGTGTTCATGGTGGATACCAACACCTGGCAGACCTCGCTCAGCCTGCAAAGCTTCAACCTGGAGCTGCCAGCGGATGACCACCAGCGCGTGGAGAAGCTGCAAAACTATGTGGCCAGCCACATCAACAGCGACTGGATTGAGTCCCTCACCGCCGCCTCCGAGCGCCCGCGTCGCCTGTCACCGCCAGCCTTCCGTTATGAGCTGACCGAACTGGCGCGCAAGGCTGGCAAGCGCATCGTGCTGCCGGAGGGCGATGAGCCGCGCACCGTCAAGGCCGCCGCCATCTGCGCCGACCGCGGCATCGCCGAGTGCGTGCTGCTGGGCAACCCCGAGGAGATCCAGCGCGTCGCGGCAGTACAGGGCGTGACGCTTGGTGACGGCGTGCACATCATCAACCCGGAAGAGGTGCGTGAACAGTATGTGCCGCGTCTGGTGGAGCTGCGTAAAAGCAAGGGCATGACCGAAGTGGTCGCCCGCGAGCAGCTTGAAGACAACGTGGTGCTCGGTACGCTGATGCTGGAGCAGGGGGAAGTGGACGGGCTGGTCTCCGGCGCGGTACACACCACCGCCAACACCATCCGTCCGCCGTTGCAGCTGATCAAAACCGCGCCGGGCAGTTCGCTGGTCTCGTCGGTGTTCTTCATGCTGCTGCCGGATCAGGTGCTGGTCTACGGTGACTGCGCCATCAACCCAGACCCGACCGCCGAACAGCTCTCTGAGATCGCCATCCAGTCCGCCGACTCCGCCGCGGCCTTCGGCATTGAGCCGCGCGTGGCGATGATCTCCTACTCCACCGGCACCTCTGGCGCGGGCAGCGACGTAGAGAAAGTCCGTGAAGCGACGCGTCTGGCGAAAGAGAAGCGCCCGGATCTGGTGATCGATGGCCCGCTGCAATATGACGCCGCCATCATGGCGGATGTGGCCCTCTCCAAGGCCCCGAACTCGCCGGTGGCGGGCAAGGCGACGGTCTTTATCTTCCCAGATCTGAACACCGGCAACACTACCTACAAGGCGGTGCAACGCTCGGCGGATCTGGTGTCGATTGGCCCAATGTTGCAGGGGATGCGCAAGCCGGTGAACGACCTCTCCCGTGGCGCACTGGTGGATGACATCGTCTACACCGTGGCGCTGACTGCCATCCAGTCCGCGCAGGCGGAAGCGCAGCAAACCGCGGCTGTCACGCCGTAACCGCGTTGCTGACAAAAACGCCGGCCTCAGGGCCGGCGTTTTTTTATGCCTCGCCATCAGCCGCTGACACGCGCCTCCAGCAACTGCTCGGCGGCCGCCACAATATGGTTGGCGGTCAGGCCATACTCCTGCTGCAAAAAGGCTTGGGTGCCCACCTGCCCATAGCGGCCACTGACGCCCACGCGTCGCATCGGCACCGGGCAGTGCTCCACCAGCACCTCCGCCACTGCCGACCCCAGCCCGTTATGGATGCTGTGATTTTCGCAGGTAACGATCCGGCCAGTTTTGGCGGCGTAGCGTGCAATCAGCGCCTGATCGATTGGCTTCAGGGTAAACATATCAATCACTGCCGCACTGACCCCGCGCGCCGCCAGCTCTTCCGCTGCCGTCAGCGCCTCCGCTACCATGATGCCGTTGGCGATCAGCGTGATGTCATCGCCGTCGCGCAGCACGTTGCCCTTGCCGATGGTGAAGCGATACCCCTCCGGGTAGATGCGTGTCGCCTGCTTACGGATGGTGCGCACCCAGTAGAACCCCTCCCGGGTCAGCAGTTGTTGCAGGATTGCCGCGAACATGGTGGCGTCCGTCACCTCCAGCACCACCGCATGGGCCAGGCCGCGCACAATGCCCATATCCTCAAACGACATATGGGTGCCGCCGTTGTGGCAGGCCGTCACCCCGGCATCGGAGGCGATCACCTTCACGTTGTTGCGCTGGTAATCCAGCGCCATAAATAGCTGATCAAAACAGCGGCGGCTGGCGAAAGCAGTAAAGGTGTGCACGAACGGGATACGGCCGGTCAGCGAGAGGCCAGCGGCCACGCCCATCACGTTGGCCTCCATGATGCCGCAGTTGATGACATGCTCCGGGTACGCCTTCTGCACGCTGTCCATCGCCATTGAGCTCATCAAATCGGCCTCCAGCGCGATGATGGGTTGCCCCGCCTCAATCTCCCGACGGATCATGCCAGCGTAGACCTTGCGCATCTCCACCTGATCCGCCTCCCGTTGCCCTGTGATGCTACTCATAGGCTGCCTCCAGCACGTTGATTGCCTGCTCAATCTCTTCCCGCATCGCCGGCGTCAGCCGCAGGTGATGGGAGTTCTCCATCTGTTCGAGGTAGGGCACACCCTGCCCCTTGATGCTGTCGAGGATCACCGCCAGCGGCGGCTGCCCCGGTTCGCGTGGCGTGGCGACCGCCTCATGGATCGCCGCAATGTCATCCCCCTTCACCGTGACCACCTCAAACCCAAAAGCGCGGAACTTGCCGGGCAGGTCGAACGGCTTGATCACCTCCTCCAGTCGGCCATCCAGTTGCTGTTTGTTGTAGTCGATAAACAGCGTCAAATTGTGCAGCGCATGGTGGGCGATAAACTGGATCGCCTCCCAGCACTGCCCCTCGTTCAGTTCGCCATCGCCGACGATGCAGAACACCCGGTTGCGGCGGCGCGCCAGCTTGTGGGAGAGCGCCATGCCAGCGGCAATCGAGATCCCCTGCCCCAGCGAGCCGGTGGTGGCATCCACGCCGCGGGTCAGCAGCCGGTCGGGGTGGCTCGGCAGATGGGTGCCGTTCTGGTTGAGCGTGGCGAGCAGCGCGCGCGGGAAGTAGCCCCTGATGGCCAGCGTGCTGTAGAGCGCTGGCCCGGCGTGGCCTTTCGACAGCACAAAGGCGTCGCGCTCCGGCCACAGCGGCTGGTTCGGGTCGATGCGCATCACGCCGCCATAGAGCACCGCCAGCGTCTCTACCACCGACATACAGCCGCCGTAGTGGCCGAAGCCCAGCGTGGTCAGCGCCTTCAGCGTCTCCACCCGGATCTCACGCGCCAGCTGCGCCAGCGCCTGCTTCTCTGTCACCGTCATTCTCCTCTCCTCTCTGTCGGGGGCGTGACCGCCGAGGGCGCACGCTTGCGTTGAACAATCAGGTTATGCGCCACCAGCAGCGCGAAGATGCCGACAATCACGCCCATGATCATCTCCTTGGAGAGGAAGCGCGCCATATTGCCCAGCACGATGCCCACCACGCCGAAATCCGCGTCGGAGAAGGTGGTGTTAGCAAAACCGAGCGCGCCGAGCACCGGCAATAGCAGCACGGGCAGGAAAGTGATCAGCAGGCCATTGGCGAAGGCACCGAGCATCGCGCCGCGTCGGCCGCCGGTGGCATTGCCGAACACCCCCGCCGTCGCCCCGGTAAAGAAGTGCGGCACCACGCCGGGCAGGATCAGCACCATCTTCATCTGCCCGAGCAAAAACAGCCCGGCCAGCCCGCCAAGGAAGCTAAACAGGAAGCCAATCAGCACCGCATTGGGGGCGTAGGGGTAGACCACCGGGCAGTCAAGCGCCGGGCGGGCATTGGGTACCAGCTTCTCGGAGAAGCCGGTGAAGGCTGGCACAATTTCGGCGAGGATCAGGCGCACGCCCTGCAAGATGATAAACACCCCGGCGGCAAAGGTGATGGCCTGGATAATGGCGTAGACCAGATAGTTCTGGCCGCTGCTGAGCTGCGCCTCCACATACTCCCGGCCCGCGCAGACCGCCATGATCAGGTAGATGATCATCATGGTGAGGGAGATGGAGATGGAGCTGTCACGCAGGAAGCTGAGGTTTTTCGGCAGGTTCATCTCCTCGGTCGAGCGGGAGTTCTTGCCGACCCGCGTGCCGATCCAGCCGGCCAGCACATAGCCGAGGGTGCCGAAGTGGCCGAAGGCGATGCCGTCATTATTGGTGATGCGCTGCATATAGCGTTGGGCCAGCGCCGGGAAGATCGCCATCACCAGCCCCAGCGTTAGCGCGCCGGTGAACACCAGCGGGATGCCCTCGAAACCGGCCACCGTCAGGATGATGCCGATCATGCAGGCCATATAAAACGTGTGGTGGCCGGTCAGGAAGATATATTTCAGCCGGGTAAAGCGTGCGACGACAATGTTCGCCACCATGCCGAACGCCATGATCAGCGCGGTTGAGGCACCATATTTCTCCAGCGCAATCGAGACAATCGCCTCATTATTGGGAATGATGCCCTGAATATTGAAGGCGAATTCAAACATGCCGCCGAGCGGGTTGAGCGAACTGACCAGCACCGTCGCGCCGCCGCCGAGCACAATAAAGCCCAGAATGGTTTTCACCGTACCCTTCACCACATCGGAGAAGGCTTTTTTCTGCGCCAGCAGGCCAATCATCGCAATCAGCCCCACCAGCACCGCCGGCACCTTAAGGATATCGACGATAAATTTAAGCGTGTCCTGGATAATCATATCCACCTCGCCAAGGGTTAGAGAAGGGAGCGGCTGGAGAAGTAGTCGTGCAGTTTGCTCTCCAGCTCATTGATATCAATGATGTTGCTGAGCACCACCACCTGCGCGGCCGGTACGCTGGCGCTGTCGGCAATATCTTTCGCCATCACGAACAGGTCTGCCGCGCCGGGCGTGGCGGAGGAGAGATCGGCATGTTCCACCTCCGCCTCCAGTTCCCATTTTTTCAGCACTTTTTTGATGTTCATCTCCACCATGAAGCTGCTGCCGAGGCCGGAGCCGCAAATTGCCATAATTTTCATCTTGTCCGCCTTGTTCAAATTAACGCGTAGGGAAGCCCTGCCCCGGATGATCGGGGCTTGATTGTCATTACGAAGAAGATCAGAAACGGGAAATAACGGTGCTTATCTGCTGGGTGGTCTGGGCATGAAATAACTCCTGCATGGCGGTGTCATCGGAAAACAGTTCGGCCAGCTGCGACAGTAATTCCAGATGGCGATGGCCATCCGGTGCGGCCAGCATCACCACCACTGACACCGGGTCGTTGTCGGCCGAGTGGAAACAGACGCCCTTTCCCAGCTTGAGCAGCGACAGCCCCAGCCCGGTCGCACCCTCCTCTGGCCGGGCATGGGGCATCGCCAGGCCGGGTGCCAGCACAAAATAGGGGCCAAGGGTCTGGTGCTGGCGAAAAATGGCCTCCACATAGGCCGGGGTAATGATTCCCTGTTGCAGCAGTGGCCGGGCACTCAGGCGCACGGCCTCCTGCCAGTCTGCCACCTCGCGGCAATAGTGGAGACGATCGTCGGTCAGCCACTGGTTTAACATGTGCCCTCCTTGTTGAACGGTACGGTCAGGGCCAACGCGGCCGGGAATGGGTAAACTTTAATCAAGGGTTCCGCGCACCACTGTGATAACGCCCACAAAGATAGCGCTACCAAAACAGCAACACACGGTTTTGTGATAGCGCTATCAAAGGCGGCCAGCCTGATGCCCGTGGCTGACCTATTTTTATCGATGTGGCCGGTTGGGGCGGGTAGAATGGGCGAAGTGAGCAGGTGCCGGGGCGGGCGTCCCGGCAGGGGATGTTTTCGCGCATGACGCGCGTGTCAGTCAGGATTACACATGTCGATCGGTAAGAAACGACGCAGCACGGGAAGGGTCACGCTGGCCGATGTGGCCCAGCTGGCGGGCGTAGGCACCATGACGGTTTCGCGGGCGCTACGCACGCCAGATCAGGTTTCGGACAAGCTGCGCGAGAAGATTGAGGCGGCGGTGAGCGAATTGGGCTACTTGCCCAACCTGGCGGCCAGTTCGCTGGCGTCAGCCTCCTCCTACACGGTGGCGATGGTGGTGCCGAGCCTGTCGGAGTCCGGCTGCGCGGAGATGTTCGCTGGCCTGCAACGGGTGCTGCAACCGGCGGGTTACCAGATCATGCTGGCCGAGTCGCAACATATGCTGGAGCGGGAGCAGCAACTGCTGGAGACGCTGCTCTCCTACAATCTGGCGGCGGCGGTGCTGCTTAGCGTTGAGCACACCGCCGCCACCCGGCAGGCGCTGGCGGCGGCCGCCATCCCGGTGGTGGAGATTGGCGCGCTGCGCGCCGATCCCCTCGACATCAATATTGGCATCGATTACGTCGCCGCCATGTACCAACTCACGCAGACGCTGATTACTGATGGTTATCAGCACATTGGCTTGCTGTGCGCCAATCAGGAGCAGTGGATTTTCCAGCAACATCTTCAGGGCTGGCACAATGCGCTGCTGCGCAACCATATGTCGCCGCACCGGGTGATCAACGCCGCCCAGCCAGCCAGCTTCACCACCGGCGCGCAGCAACTGCCAGAGTTCCTGCTGGCGTGGCCGGAACTGGATGCGCTGGTGTGCGCCTCTGATGAGCTGGCCTGCGGCGCGCTCTACGAGTGCCAGCGCCGTCATATCCGCGTGCCGGATCATCTGGCGGTGGTGGGCTTTGGCAACAGTGAGTTCAGCCGGGTCTGCCAGCCACCGCTGACCACCATGACGGTGCCGCACCGGGAGATTGGCATACAGGCGGGCAGCGCGCTGCTGGCGCGCTTGAATGGCGAACGCTGGCAACCGGGGGAGCCGCTCCCCTCCACCCTCTGCCGACGCGACAGCTGCTGACAAAAACGCCGGCTCGGGGCCGGCGTTTTCAGGTAGGGCGTGGCGTCAGGCGGCGGGGGCGTCGTCACTGCCCGCGGCGGCGGCATCATTGGTGCGCCGTGTCTCCTCGCGCACCAGTGGCCGCCCATACTCCTGCTGGTTGTTACGGCTCAGCCAGAGTGACAGCGCCTTCAGTGAATCTGGCGTGAACTCGTCACAGCGCGCGGTGATCTCCTCCGGCAGCATCCAGTTCACCTCTGCCACCTCGGACTCCTGCAAGGCGAACGGCCCGTGGGAGACGCAGCTAAACAGCCCGCCCCAGACGCGGCAGTGCTCATCCTCAAAATAGAACATCCCATGCTCGGCGAACGGCACCCCGGCAATGCCCAGCTCCTCCTCCGCCTCACGGCGGGCGGAGTCGAGCACATTCTCGCCGCGCTGCACCACCCCACCGGCGGTGGCATCCAGCCAGCCAGGGAAGTAGTCTTTGCTGTCAGTGCGGCGCTGTACCAGAATTTTGCCCATCCCATCATGCACCACGATATAGGTGGCACGATGGCGCAGCCGTTGCGCGCGCATCTGTTGACGACTGGACTGAGCAATCACTTCATTCTGCTCGTTAACGATGTCCACCCACTCTTCAGTGTCTGCGGTCTGACCTTGATCCATCCTCTGAAACCTTCTTTCTGGGCGCGAGATCCGCGCGGTTAGGGTTATTATGTTTTGCACTGACAGCGGCCAACCACGTTGGCGCGGCGTTCTGAAACAAATGGCAGAAGGGTGACTATGACCATAGACCACCCGCTCTCTCCCACGCAAGCGGACAATGCACCGGTACATTAGGGTGACCGGGTGCCAAAATCCCTCGCCTGCCGGGCGGTGGCCCTGGCCGAGGGAGTTTATCCGCCACGCCCTGCCTTCATCAAGCGCGGCGTCGTCCGCTGGGCGCTGGCAAAGCCGGATTATTCCCGCATTGCCTGCTATTCTTAGCTGTTATCCTAGCCCGGTAGTTTGGATGGCGGGCCGGCGCCGTATGCCCGTCCGTGTAATGACTTACAGATCACCCAACGCAGGAGGCACTATGATTGACCTGTATTACGCACCCACCCCGAACGGACATAAAATCACCCTCTTTCTGGAAGAAGCGGGGATGCCCTACCGACTCCATCCGATTGACATCAGTGCCGGTGATCAATTTAACCCTGCCTTTCTCGCCATCTCGCCGAACAACAAGATCCCGGCCATCGTTGACCACCAGCCGGTGGACGGCGGCCTGCCGGTCAGCGTGTTTGAGTCCGGCGCCATCCTGCTCTATTTGGCGGAGAAGAGCGGCAAGCTGCTGAGTCAGGAGCTGCGCGAGCGCAGCGCCACGCTCCAGTGGCTGTTCTGGCAGGTGGGCGGTTTTGGGCCGATGCTCGGCCAGAACCACCACTTCACCCATTACGCGCCGCAGCCGGTGCCCTATGCGATTGAGCGTTACCAGAACGAAACCCGCCGCCTGTATGGCGTGCTGAATACCCAGTTGGAGAAGAAGCCGTGGCTGGCTGGCGACCACTACAGCATCGCGGACATCGCCACCTTCCCGTGGGTGGTTTCCCACGAGCGCCAGCGCATCGATCTGGCGCAGTTCCCGGCGGTGCGCAACTGGTTTGAGCGCATCAACCTGCGACCGGCCACCATCAAGGCCTATAAGCTGGCGGAGAAGTGACCGCCCGCGGCCCCCGCGCGGGGGCCGCTCTCCCCCCACCGCCTTGATTCCAGTGAAAATCACCGCCTCCTGCCTACGCTCCCGGCGTCGGATGGCCTATGCTTGAGAAAAGCCCACATCCCACAGGAAGCCCACCATGCGAGTGCTCATTACCGGCGCAACCGGCCTGATTGGCCGCCACCTGACCGCGCAACTCCAGGCCCGCCACCAGGTGACGGTAGTGACGCGCAATGTTGCGCGCGCCCGCAGCCTGTTGGGCGAGGGCGTCACCTACTGGGCGTCGCTCGACGGCCAGCCGACGCTGGATGGCATCGACGCCGTAATCAACCTGGCTGGCGAGCCGATCGCCGACCGGCGCTGGAGCGAGGCGCAGAAGCGCCGCCTGTGTGACAGCCGCTGGCAGCTTACTGAGCGGTTGGCCACGTTGATCCGTGCCAGCAGCGCGCCGCCAGCCATTTTCATCTCCGGCTCCGCCACCGGTTACTATGGCGATCAGGGCGAAGCGGTGGTCACCGAGGAGGAGACACCGCACGACGAGTTCACCCACCGGCTCTGCGCCCGCTGGGAGCAGCTGGCGCAGGCGGTGGACAGCGGCAAGACCCGCGTCTGCCTGCTACGTACCGGCATGGTGCTGGCCCCGCACGGCGGCGCGCTGGAGAAGATGCTGCCGCCGTTCCGGCTGGGGCTGGGTGGCCCCTTTGGCAATGGCCGCCAGTACCTGCCGTGGATCCATATCGATGACATGGTCTCCGCCATCCTGTTCCTGCTCCACCACGCTGAGTTGCGCGGGCCGTTTAACATGGTCGCGCCCTACCCGGTGCACAATGACAAATTCAGCGCCACGCTGGCGGATGTGCTGCACCGCCCGGCCTTCCTGCGCGTGCCGGCCTTTATGGTGCGGCTGCTGATGGGCGAGGCGGCGGTGCTGGTGCTGACCGGCCAGCGCGCCATTCCCAGCCGGCTGGAGGCCGCCGGTTTCCACTTCCATTATGGCGAGCTGGAACCCGCGCTGAAAAACGTGCTGGCGCGCCGCTGATCTTCTCCCTGCGCGCCGGTGGAATTTCTCCGTTGGGCGCGGTCAGTGTAGACTCTCGCAGGGCGGCCGCTGTTCACCGCCCCACCACTGACCGACACTTCACAGGGAACCCCCATGCACAACGCGATTGCCGACCAGCTTACCGACCGTTTCTTCCGCTATCTGGCTATCCCCAGCCAGAGTGACGCCGCGGCCACTACCCTGCCGAGCACCCCCGGCCAGCAGCAGCTGGCGGCACTGGTCGCGGACGAGTTGCGCCAGCTGGGCCTGCAACAGGTCATGGTCGATGAGCACGCCACCGTCACGGCGGTGAAGCCGGGCAACCAGCCGGGCGCGCCGCGCATCGGGTTCATTACCCACCTCGATACAGTAGACGTCGGTTTGTCGCCGGTGATCCGTCCGCAGATCCTCACCTTTGAGGGCGATGACCTCTGCCTGAACGCCGAGCGGGACATCTGGCTACGGGTCAATGACCACCCGGAGATTGACGCCTACCGTGGCCAGCCGATTATTTTCAGCGACGGCACCAGCGTGCTGGGCGCCGACAACAAGGCGGCGATGGCGGTGGTGATGACGCTGCTGGCCAACCTGACGCCGGAGACGCCGCACGGCGACATCGTGGTGGCCTTCGTGCCCGACGAGGAGATCGGCCTGCGCGGCGCCAAGGCGCTCGATCTGGCGCGCTTTGAGGTCGATTTCGCCTACACCATCGACTGCTGCGAGCAGGGCGAAGTGGTGTATGAGAACTTCAACGCCGCGGGCGTGGAGCTGCGCTTCACCGGCATCCCGGCGCACCCGATGTCTGCCAAGGGCGTGCTGGTGAACCCGCTGCTGATGGCCCACGACTACATCAGCCACTTTGACCGCCAGGAGACGCCGGAGCACACCGAAGGCCGCGAGGGCTACACCTGGTTCCAGGAGATGAGCGCCAACGCCAGCGTCGCCACCCTGACGGTGGCGATCCGTGACTTCGACAGCCAGCGCTTCCTGGCACGCAAGCAGCGCATCGGCGAGGTGGCGGAGATCATCGCCCGCCGCTACCCGCGCGCCAGGGTGGAGTTCAAGATCACCGACGTCTACCGCAACATCGCTGACGCCATCCACGGCGATCGCCGGGCGATTGACCTGATCTTCAGCGCCATGACCGAGATCGGCGTCGAGCCGAAGGTGATCCCGATGCGCGGCGGCACCGACGGCGCAGCACTCTCCGCGCGCGGTCTGCTCACCCCCAACTACTTCACCGGCGCGCACAACTTCCACTCACGCTTTGAGTTCCTGCCCCTCAGCGCTTTTGTGAAGTCCTATGAACTGACGCTGGCCATCTGCCGGCAGGCGGCGGCTATTTAAGCGCGCCGGAGAGGAACTGGCGCAGCCGGGCGCTTTTGGGGTTGCCGAACAGCTCCTCCGGCGGCCCCTGCTCCTCAATCAGCCCTTGGTGCAGGAAGATCACCTGGCTGGAGACGTGGCGGGCAAACTCCATCTCGTGGGTCACCACCACCATGGTTTTGCCCTCCTCCGCCAGCTTCTGCATGATGCGCAGCACCTCGCCCACCAGCTCCGGGTCAAGTGCTGAGGTCGGCTCGTCAAACAGCAATACGTCCGGCTCCATCGCCAGCGCACGGGCGATGGAGACGCGCTGCTGCTGGCCGCCGGAGAGGTTGATCGGATATTTGGCGCGGGCGCGCTCATCGATGCCCACCTTGTCGAGGTAGCGGATCGCCCGCTCGCGCGCCTCCGCCTTGCCCAGCCCAAGCACCTGGATCGGCGCTTCCATCACGTTCTCCAGCACCGTCATGTGGCTCCAGAGGTTGAAGTGCTGGAATACCATCGTCAGTTTGGTGCGCAGCAGCTGCAACTCCTTTTTGTCGAATACCTTGAGCTGGCCATCTTTGTCGCGCACCATGCGGATCGGCTGGTTATTGACGCTGATTGAGCCTTCACTCGGCTTTTCGAGGAAGTTGATGCAGCGCAGGAAGGTGCTCTTGCCGGAGCCGGAGGAGCCAATGATGGTGATCACGTCGCCAGCATCGGCGTGCAGCGACACCCCCTTCAGCACCTCGTGGTCGCCGTAGCGTTTGTGCAGTTCGGTCACCGCCAACTTGTTTTCAGGCATGGTCTACATTCCAAATCAGTGTGAGCCGCCCGGCCGGACGTGCGCCAGCCAGCGCCGTTCCGCCCGCCGGAACAGGCCAATCAATACAAAGGAGATCAGCAAATAGATCACCGCCGCAATGCCGAACGCGTAGAACGGCTGGTAGGTGGCGGCGTTGATGTCGCGGGCGATCTTCAAGATATCTGGCACCGTGGCGGTAAAGGCCAGCGCGGTGGAGTGCAGCATCAAGATCACCTCGTTGCTGTAGGCGGGCAGCGCGCTGCGCAGTGCCGACGGCAAGATGATGCAGCGGTAGAGCTTGAAGCGCGAAAAGCCGTAGGCATTCGCCGCCTCAATCTCGCCATGCGGCACCGCGCGGATCGCCCCGGCAAAGATTTCAGTGGTGTAGGCGCAGGTATTGAGCGTCAGCGCCAGCACGGTGCAGTTCAGGCCGCTGCGGAAAAAAGCGTTAAGGAAGTCACTGCCGCGCACAATCTCCAGACTGTACATGCCGGAGTAGAACACCAGCAGCTGCACATAGAGCGGCGTGCCACGGAACACGTAGGTGTAGAACCAGATCGGCAGCCGCACCCAGCGCAGCGGCGAAACCCGCCCCACCGCCATCGGGATCGCCAGCAGCCCCCCCATCACCACCGAGGAGACCAGCAGCCACAACGTGATCGCCAGCCCGGTAAAGCGGTAGCCGTCACTCCACAGCAGGGCCATGCCATACTGTTGCAGGATCTCCATCATAGCTCAGCCCTCTTCACGCCCAGCGAGTAGCGCCGCGTCAGCCACAGCAGCACGCCATTGGAGAGCGTGGTGAAAATCAGATAGACCGCGCCCGCCACCATCGCGAAGAAGAAGGGCTGGTAGGTGCCCTTGCCAGCCAGTTGCGTGGCCTTCACCACGTCGTTCAGCCCCAGCAGTGACACCAGCGCGGTGGCCTTCAGGATCACCTGCCAGTTGTTGCCGATGCCCGGCAGCGCGAAACGCATCATGGCCGGGAACAGGATGCGGCGGAAAGTCTGCGCGCCGCTGAAGCCAAAGGCGGTCGCCGCCTCAATCTGGCCGCGCGGCACCGCCATATAGGCGCCGCGGAAGGTCTCGGTGAAGTAGGCCCCGTAGATGAAGCCAAGGGTAATGATGCCCGCCGCCAGCGGGTCAATGTCAATCTGGCCGACGCCCAGCAGCTCGGTCAGGCTGTTGAGGGCAATTTGCAGGCCGTAGAAGATCAGCAGCATCAGCACCAGATCCGGCACGCCACGGATCAGGGTGGTGTAGCCGTTGAACAGGGCGCGCAGCACGCGGCTTTGGGAAAGCTTGCCGCCCGCGCCCACCAGCCCGATCACCACCGACAGCAGCACCGAGGAGAGCGCCAGCTCCAGCGTTACCCAGGCACCCTGGAGAATCAATTGGGAATAGCCGTCAAACATGGCGGTATCTCAGTTAGGCAGGGGCGGACGCCCCTGCGGAAAGGCTGCGGCCATTAGCCGCCGTACACGTCGAAATCAAAGTACTGCTTGGCAAACTTGTCGTAGGTGCCGTCCTGACGCATCTCGGCGAACGCCTTGTCGAGCGCGGCCTTCAGTTCGGTATCCGCCTTGCGCAGCCCCATGCCGGTGCCGACGCCAAAGAAGGTGTCATCCTTCACCGATTCGCCGGCAAAAGCGTAATCCTTGCCCACCGGCTGCTTCAGGAAGCCTTCGCTGCCCGCCACTTCATCCTGGAAGGCGGCGTCGATGCGGCCGGAGTCCAGGTCAGCGTAGATCAAGTCCTGATTCTGGTAGGCCACCACGTCGATGCCCTTCGGCTGCCACATGGCGTTGGCGTAAGCCTCCTGGGTCGAGCCTTGCAGCACGCCCACGCGCTTGCCGCGCAGGGCTTCCAGCGTCGGCAGGATGGGCGAGCCTTTCTTGGCGATCAGGCGGGCGTTGGCGGCGTAGAGTTTCTCCGTGAAGGCGATCTCTTTCTGGCGCTTCTCAGTGATGGAGAGCGACGAGATGATGGCATCAATTTTCTTCGCTTTCAGCGAGGGGATCAGCGCGTCGAAATCACTCTCCACGAAGGTGCACTTCGCCTCAATGCGCTTGCACAGCTCCTTGGCTAAATCAATATCGAAGCCGACCAACTGGCCATTGGCATTTTTGGACTCAAAGGGTGCATAGGTGGGGTCCGTGCCGATACGCAGATCTTTCGGCACCGCGGCGAAGCTGCCGGCGGTCGCAAATGCCAGAACCAGAGGAAGGACTTTGACCAATTTCTTCATACATTACCCTCAAATGATAGTCGGTGCCTGACCCGGCACTCACCCGATTTTTCATGCAGGTTTCATGCCGATTATGCGGGGGTGATGAATAACCTTCACGGCCCGCAAAAAGGCGGCCAGAGATCACGCCATAACGCCAATCCACAGGAGGAACGGTATGCCGTGTTGAGAGTATAGATAACTGCCGGGAAAAGATGCACCAGCGTGGTGCGGCGTGTGCGCCATGCTGGTGCAGATGAGAAAAAATGATCGTTGGTGGGGCAATGTGCCTAGCGTGCGCCCTGCCAGCGCTCGAACAGATCGTCAGGCAATTCAATATCAAATTGATCCAGCACGCGGTTTACCGTCTGGTCAATGATCTCCTGCACCGTTTGGGGTCGGTGGTAGAAGGCTGGCACCGGCGGCATGATTACTGCGCCCAGTTCAGCGGCCTGCGTCATCAGGCGTAAATGGCCCAAATGCAGCGGCGTCTCGCGCACCGCCAGCACCAGCGGGCGGCGCTCTTTCAGCACCACGTCCGCCGCGCGCGTCACCAGACTGTCCGTGAAGCTGTTGACGATGCCGGAGAGCGTCTTGATGGAGCACGGCAGGATCACCATGCCAGCGGTCTTGAAGGAGCCGGAGGAGATGCTGGCGGCGATGTCGCGGGCATCATGCACCACGTCGGCCAGCGCCTGCACGTCGCGCAGCGAGTAGTCAGTCTCCAGCGCCAGCGTCTGCCGGGCGGCATTACTCATCACCAGATGGGTTTCGATGCCGTCCACTTCACGCAGCACCTGCAACAGGCGCACCCCGTAGATGGCGCCACTGGCGCCCGAGATGCCGATGATGAGTCGTTTCATAGGTAATCCTCTGCACTGGACGCCCGCAAACCGGATGCGCCGAAAAAGACAGGGCCAGACAAGTCTGGCCCCGGAGAGGTTATGGTAACGAAAGCGGCGAGAATAATCAGCCCTCGTTATGCATTTCCAGATTTTCCACTTCCTGCTGGCCGCGCATCGCCTTGGCGTCATCGTTGCGCAGCGACTCCAGATGCTCCAGGTAGCCCTGATCCACATCCTTGGTGACGTAGATGCCGTTGAACACCGAGCACTCAAACTGCTCAATGTCCGGGTTGTCTTCACGCACCGCGTCGATCAGGTCATCCAGGTCCTGGAAGATCAGCGCATCGGCACCGATAATCTGGGTGATTTCACTCACCTCACGGCCGTGGGCGATCAGCTCGTTGGCGCTCGGCATGTCGATGCCGTAGACATTCGGGAAGCGAATCTCTGGCGCGGCCGACGCGAGGTAAACCCGCTTGGCGCCCGCCTCGCGTGCCATCTCCACGATCTGCTCGGAGGTGGTGCCGCGCACGATGGAGTCATCCACCAGCAGCACGTTCTTGTCACGGAACTCGGCGCGGTTGGCGTTCAGCTTGCGGCGCACGGATTTGCGGCGTGCCTGCTGGCCCGGCATGATGAAGGTGCGGCCGACGTAGCGGTTCTTCACGAAGCCCTGACGGTACGGCTTGTTCAGGATGCGGGCGATCTCCAGCGCGATGTCGTTGGAGGTCTCCGGGATCGGGATCACCACGTCAATCTCCAGATCTTCCCACTCGCGGGCAATCTTCTGGCCCAGCTTCTCGCCCATGCGCACGCGGGCGCTGTAGACGGAGATTTTGTCGATGAAGGAGTCCGGGCGCGCAAAGTAGACATACTCGAACAGGCACGGGTGGAACTTCGGGTTCTCCGCGCACTGGCGGGTAAACAGCTGGCCGCGCTCGGTGATGTAGACCGCCTCGCCCGGCGCGACGTCGCGCAGGAACTCAAAGCCCAGCGTATCCAGCGCCACGCTCTCGGAGGCCACCATATACTCAATGCGGCCATCTTCCAGGGTGCGCTTGCCAATCACCAGCGGGCGGATGCCGTTCGGGTCACGGAACGCCACCAGCCCGTGGCCGATGATCATCGCCACGCAGGCGTAGGCCCCGCGGATCTGCTTGTTCATCGCCGTGATGGCCGCGAAGATGTTCTCCGCCTCCAGCGGGTAGTGCTGGAAGCGGTCCAGCTCGCTGGCGAAGATGTTCAGCAGGATCTCGGAGTCAGAGGTGGTGTTCACGTGACGGCGCGCCCCTTCGAACAGCTTACTGCGCAGTTCATGGGCGTTGGTCAGGTTACCGTTGTGCGCCAGCGTGATGCCGAACGGCGAGTTGACATAAAAAGGCTGCGCTTCTGATGCACTGGAACTGCCGGCGGTCGGGTAGCGTACATGGCCGATGCCCATGTTACCCTGCAAGCGTTGCATGTGACGTGCTTCGAACACATCTTTCACCAGACCGTTTGCCTTACGCAGACGGAAGCCGTTGTTGGCATCAATGGTGATGATGCCTGCGGCATCCTGCCCACGGTGCTGGAGCACCGTTAACGCGTCATAAATCGACTGGTTGACCGGCATGAAACCGGCGATCCCGACAATACCGCACATGTTGTCTTTTCCTCATCAGCGCTGCCGCAGTTAGAGATGCTGCGGCAAGAAACTCGACGTGCTCTGCAGGTAGCTGAAAAACCACCTGATGATAATGCTGAACTGCGGAATCAACTGAGACTGTTTCCAGTCAGCACTCTGTGAAAAGCCGGTGAAGGTGTCCAGAAAGAACAGGATGGCGGCGACGATCAAGACACCGCGCAACGCGCCGAAACACACGCCCAGCACCCGGTCTGTGCCTGACAGCCCGGTGCGCTCCACCAGCGTACCGATCACATAGTTAACAACCGCACCTACGAGCAACGTCGCGATAAATAAGATGCCGATTGCGATTCCGTTCCGAACCAGTTCGCCTTCAAAACGGGTGAAATAGATGGCAAGGTAGGGGTAGTAGTGACTGGCCACAAAGAACGCACATCCCCAGCTAACCAGTGAGAGCGCTTCACGGACAAACCCCCGGATCAGGCTGACAAGCGCCGAAAACCCGATAATTGCAATGATGACGTAATCAATCCAGACCATGACAATTCCAATGATGATCCGCCCCGCATCCAATTCGCGGCGAATTCTAACAGAAAAAGAAAACGTTTGCGTAGGGGAAATCTGGCCCTGTCGCAAATAATTAATTGTGCTTAAAAAAACCTCAATCCCGGCAGAAACATAGCGTGGCCGTCAGCGATTCCCTCCCCTGAAACGATAAACGGGGCGCCAAAGGGCGCCCCGTTGTGGCTGGTGCCAATCAGCGTCCGGCGCTGTAGGCGCGGATCTGGCCGCTCAGCCCGCTGATCTGGTTCAGCTCCGGCAGCGCCGACTGCAACTTCTGCTTCGAGGCGTCCGGCCCGACAAAGATACGGGTGATCTGCCCCTGCACCGGCGTGGAGGGCACGGTGTAGGCGCGATAGCCCGACAGGCGCAGGCTGGCAACAATCTCATTCACCTTGGCGGCGTTCTTCAACGCGCCAAGCTGGACGATGTAAGCCTGCCCGGCCGGTGCGCTCTCCGTTGCCTGCGGCTTCGGCTCTGGCTTCGGCTCTGGCTTGGGTTCCGGCTTCGGCTGCGGTTTCGGCTCCGGTTTTGGCTGGGGCTTCGGCTCCACCGGTTTTGGCTTCTCCACTACCTGCGGCTTGCTTTCGGTCATCGGCGGCGGCGACACCGTCACCGGCGCTTTTGTTGGCGCACTGCCAGCGGCGCTGTTTAGCTCGGCGTTTGGCCGGGTGGCGGCGTCCACCGCTGGCCCTGCCCCTTCCGGTGGCTGGGCTGGCAGTGACTGGGTCGCCGGCGGCACCGCGTCATTCTCCTGGCTGTCGCCAGCCTTCGGCACCAGCGGAATGGCCGCGAACTCATCTTCATAGTGCTTCTTTTTACCATCCAGCAGGCCCGGCAGTACGATGACGCCAAGCGCCACCAATATCACCGTCCCGACCAAACGGTTCTGGAACTTACTCGCCACGGCTGTTTCCCGCCTCTAGTGCCTCCATGACATGCGCCACGGTATGGAATGACCCGCAGACAATCACAATGTCATGATCATCAGCATCCTGCATTGCCTGTTGCCAGGCTGATTTGACATCGGCGAACTGCCGCGGTTCCGTCAGGTGCGCGGCCAGTTGCTCGGCGCTGGCCCCGCGCGGCCCCTCCAGCGGCGCGCAGTACCAGACGTCCACCTGCGGCGCCAGACAGGCCAGCGTGCCGGGAATGTCCTTGTCCGCCAGCATCCCCACCACCGCGCGCACCGTCGCACCGGGCGCCTTCGGCAGTTGCGCCAACCGCTGCGCCAGATAGCCCGCGGCGTGCGGATTGTGCGCCACGTCGAGGATCAGGCGCGGCGACTCGCTGACGGTCTGGAAGCGGCCCGGCAGCATCGCCTGTTGCAGGCCAAGGCGGATCGCCTCCTCCCCCACCTGCAAAGCAGGCGAGGCATAGTGCAGCGCGGCCAGCGCGGTGGCGGCGTTGTCCAGCGGCACCTGCGGCAGCGGCAGGTCAGCCAGCACCCGGCCACCGCACGCCCAGCGCCAGTTCTCTGGCTGGGCGCTGAAGTGCCACGCCTCGCCACGCGCATAGAGCGGCGCGCCCAGTTCCGCCGCCACCTCAGCGATGGTGTGCGGCATGTCCGGCTCGCCCACCACCGCCGGGCGGCCCGGACGGAAGATGCCAGCCTTCTCACGGCCAATGCTCTCGCGATCCGGCCCCAGCCAGTCGGTGTGATCCAGCGCGATGCTGGTGATCACGCCCACATTGGCGTCAACGATGTTGGTGGCGTCGAGGCGGCCGCCCAATCCCACCTCGAGGATCACCACATCCAGCGCCGCCTGTTGGAACAGGTAGAGCGCCGAGAGGGTGCCGTACTCAAAGTAGGTCAGCGTGGTGTCGCCCCGGCCCGCCTCCAGCGCGGCGAAGGAGGCGCAGTGCGCCGCCTCGGGCAGCTCCTGCCCCTGAATGCGCACCCGCTCGGTATAGCGCACCAGATGCGGCGAACTGTAGACACCGACGCGCAGGCCAGCGGCGAGCAGAATCGCCTCCAGAGTGCGGCAGGTAGTGCCCTTGCCGTTGGTGCCGGCGACGGTGAAAACAAAGGGGGCGGGTTGCAGCAGGGAGAGGCGCTCGGCCACCTGCCTGACGCGCGTCAGGCCAAGATCAATCGCCTGAGCATGAAGGTGTTCCAGATAATGAAGCCACGTGGCCAGGGGCGACGTGGCTTGGGGAGTGGGTAGAGTTTGCATCGGTCCCGTTCGGCTTACGCTGCGCGTCGTGCAGCGGATGTGGACAACGCACCACCCACGACGTCGGCGCAGATGGTGCCCCATGTCAGGCGTGACGGGCGGCAGCCGGGCCGGTTACCGGGGCGGACAGGCCGCCCCGCAGCCCTCGCGGGCCGCCATCAGGCCGATCAGACGTCCTGTTGGCTCTCGCTCACCACGTCGTCGCCGTCCACCACATGGACAACCACATTTGGCTCCGGCTGGTTGGTCAGCTTGGCGAGGATGCCGGCCAGTTTGCCACGCATCTCCGGGCGGCGAATGATCATGTCGATCGCGCCCTTCTGGATCAGGAACTCACTGGTCTGGAAGTCAGCCGGCAGCTTCTCGCGCACCGTCTGCTCGATGACGCGACGGCCAGCGAAGCCGATACGCGCTTTCGGCTCGGCGACGTTCAGGTCACCCAGCATCGCCAGACTGGCGGAGACGCCACCCATGGTCGGGTCAGTCAGCACGGAGATGTACGGCAGGCCACGATCCTGCATCTTCGCCAGCGCGGCACTGGTTTTCGCCATCTGCATCAGCGACATCAGCGCCTCTTGCATACGGGCACCGCCGCTGGAGGAGAAGCAGACCAGCGGGCAGTTGTCTTCCAGCGCCTGCTCGACCGCACGCACAAAGCGCGCGCCGACCACGGAGGCCATCGAGCCGCCCATGAAGGCGAACTCAAAGGAGGCCACCACCACCGGCATACCGTGCAGCGTCCCTTTCATGACGATCAACGCGTCTTTCTCGTCGGTCTCTTTCTGGGCCGCGCTCAGGCGATCTTTATACTTCTTGGAATCCTTAAACTTCAGCACATCCTTTGGCTCAAGCTCGCTGCCCAGCTCCACATCGCTCCCCTCATCCAGGAAGGTGTGCAGGCGCATACGCGCTGCAATCGGCATGTGGTGATCGCACTTCGGGCAAACCATCAGGTTGCGCTCCAGCTCCGCCCGGTAGAGTACCTGGCCACAGCTGTCGCATTTGGTCCAGACGCCCTCAGGAATGTTGGCCTTCCGGGTTTGGGTGATAGTGCTCTTATTTAGAATTCGTTCAATCCAGCTCATTGATGACCTTTCTGTTTGAACCCGGCAAACGCCAGTCCACTGTTCTTGCCCGCCGGGGCCACCCCATAAAAAAATGCCTGAGAACCGCGCCGGGCGCGTTGCTGAGGCACTGACTTGGGTGTGTCACGACGGACAGACCATAAATGTCGCTCATTAAACCATAACGGTTCGACGCTGTGGATAAAAAACTGGTCAAACCGTTAGGTTAATGTCGTAAAAACTTAATCATTGTGTGACAGCGCGACCCGGTATCAGGGTTTCTGCGTCCGCGCGCGGGCGGCAGCGCGGCGATGGCGCCACACTTCAATCACGCCCGGCAGAATTGAAACAAGGATTATGGCGACAATCAAGAGCTTCAGGTTTTCCTGCACCACCGGCAGGTCACCGAACAGGTAACCGGCATAGGTGAACAGCAGCACCCACAGCAGCGCGCCAATCACGTTGTAGGCGGCAAAGTGGCGGTAGGACATATGCCCCATGCCCGCGACGAACGGCGCAAAAGTCCGCACGATCGGCACGAAACGCGCCAGGATAATCGTCTTGCCGCCATGCTTCTCATAGAAGCGGTGGGTCTTGTCCAAATAGCTGCGGCGGAAGATTTTCGAGTTGGGGTTGCTAAACAGCCGGTTGCCGAACAGTCGGCCAATGGTGTAGTTCACCGCGTCACCCAGCACCGCCGCACAGATCATCAGCCCCGCCATCAGGTGCACGTCCAGGCTGTTGGAGGGCAGTGCCGCCAGCGCGCCCGCCACAAACAGCAGCGAATCGCCGGGCAGGAACGGGGTGACCACCAGCCCTGTCTCGCAAAACAGAATCAAAAACAGGATGCCATAAATCCAAACGCCATACTGCGCGACCAGTTCTGCCAGATGAACATCAATGTGCAGAATAAAATCAATAACGAAGCGGATAAAGTCCATGGGCGAAATCTTCTGTCAATGCAGGTCAACCCCGCAGGTTTTCACGTTTACCCGGCGAACCGGATCCCTGTACTGCCTGTTAAATTACCGGCATTAGCGTATCCGGCAGGAACAGCGGCCCCAGCGACGGTTGCGGCAAGGCAAAGCGCTCCGGGTAGTCCACGTCCACCAGATACAATCCCTCGGCCCGGGCGGTCGCCGCCGCCTGGGTGCGGTCCTTCACCGCCAGAAGGTGGGCCATCCACGTCTCTGGCTGGTTGCCGCAGCCGATCTCCATCAGGCTGCCGACAATGTTACGAACCATGTGGTGTACAAACGCATTGGCCTTGATATCTACCACAATATAATTACCCAAGCGCGTAACATTTACATGTTTTACATTGCGCCACGGGGTGCGCGACTGGCACTGCACGGCGCGGAACGAGGTAAAGTCGTTCTCGCCCAGCAGGCACTGCGCCGCGCGCTGCATCCGTTCGGCATCCAGCGGCTGGTGGTAGTGGGTCACCCCCTGTTGCAGGATTGCTGGCCGGTAGCGGTGGTTGTAGATCACATAACGGTAGCGGCGGGCGGTGGCGCTGAAGCGGGCGTGGAAATCCTCCTCTACCGCCTTGACCCAGCGCACCGCAATGTCGCGCGGTAGATGGGTATTGACGCCCATCGTCCAGGCGGCGTCCTTGCGCACCGCGTCGGTGGTGAAGTGCACCACCTGGCCGGTGGCGTGCACCCCGGCGTCGGTGCGCCCGGCGCAGAAGACGCTGACCGGGTGCGCCGCCACCTTGCTGAGCGCCGCCTCCAGACAGCCCTGTACGCTGGCTACCTCCTGCTGCCGCTGCCAGCCATAGTAGCGGCTGCCGTCATACTCGATTCCCAGCGCCAGCTTGAACTGGCCTGCCGTCGCCTCCGGCGGCAGGGTTACGGCCTCTGACATCAGTACATGTACTCCTGCACCAGCTTCTCGGCGGTCTGCACCGCCATCAGCGCGCCGCCGAAGCGGATGTTGTCGGCCACCGACCAGAATTGCAGGATCTCTGGGATGCCGTAGTCATTGCGCACGCAGCCGATGCTCAGGGCGTCGTTGCCGGAGGCATCGGTCACCTGAGTCGGGAACGCCTGCTCGTCGCTCAGGGCGATCTCTTCCACATGGCGGAACGCCTCCAGCGCCTCGTCGGCCGCCATCGGCCGCAGCGCTTCCAGATTCACCGCCTGCGCCACGCCGTAGAACACCGGCGACTGGATGCAGTTCACCGACACCGGCAGGCCCTCGTCCTGCAACACCTTGCGCACCTGATCAACCAGACGGCGCTCCTCACGGACGCTGCCCTCCTGATCGGCCAGCAGCGGCAGCATGTTGAAGGCCAGTTGCTTGGCGAACAGGCTCTCCTCCACCGGCATCCCGTTCAGCAGGCGGGCGCTCTGGCTGGCAAGATCGTCCACCGCCGCCTTGCCGTGCGAGGAGGCAGGGATCAGGCTGGTGACGTGCAAACGCGACAGGCCAGCCTGCTCGGTCAGCGGCTTGATGGCGGTCAGCAGTTGGCTGGTGAGGCTGTCGGCCAGCGCCACCACATTGCGGTTGCGGTAGTCAGCCAGCACGTGCGGGTTGACGCCCGGCACCACCAGCGGCACGTCTGGCTCCATGGCGAACAGGCCACTGCTGTCAATCACCAGACAGCCAGCGTTGGCCGCCTCGTCCACATAGCGGGCGCTCGCCTCGCTGCCAGCCACAAAGAAGGCCAGTTGCGCCTGCGACCAGTCAAACTGCGCGGCGTCCTGCACCATGACCGATTTACCGTTAAAACGGAGGGTCTCGCCGGCGCTGCGGTCGCTGGCCAGCGGAAAGAGGTCGCCCACCGGGAACTGGCGCTCTTGCAGTAACTCCAGCAGTGCGCCGCCTACCGCGCCTGTGGCCCCCAATAGGGCAATATTCCAGCCGTCAGACATCGTGGTTTCTCCAGAAAAAACAAAAACAAAGGGCGGTCATGCCGCCCGGTACACAGAGGGGTGACGCGCTACTTCAGCCGGGCAGTGAAGCCCAGCCGCGTCAGCAGCGTGGCCGTGGCCTCGTCGTCACAGTGGATGCAGAGCGACGACCATTCGCGCCGCTCCTGATAAAATTTACGCAATTTGTCGAACTCGCCCGGCTGGCCAGCCACGCGGCGCAGCGGGGCGTCATCACGCCGCACATCATACACCAGGTGCATCAGGCGCAGCAGGACGCCCTCATCGAGGGTGCGGCTGAGATCGCCATTGAGCGTCAGTTCGCCAAAGTCCGGCGCGGGCAGCAGGCTGGCCAACGGCACGTCCTGCGGGCGGCCGAGGAAGCGGCTGTAGGCCTCAAACACTTGGGTGGTGCCGCGCGCCTTGCCCTCCAGGCTGTAGCCAGCGATGTGGGCGGTGCCGATGTCCACCGCGCGCAACAGCGGCAGGGAGAGATCCGGCTCCGGCTCCCAGACGTCCAGCACCGTGCTGAGCGCCTTGCCGCCGGTCAGTGCCGCCAGCAGCGCGGCGTTGTCCACCACCTCGCCCCGGCAGGCGTTGACCAGCACGCGGCCGGCTGGCAGCGCCGCCAGCAGCTCGGCGTCCACCATGTGCTGGGTGCGGTGCGGCCCACTCTTGTAGAGCGGGGTGTGGAAGGTGAGGATATCGGCCTCGGCAACCAGCTTCTCCAGCGGCCAGAATGGCCCGGTGTCGCCGCGCTCGGCGCGGGGCGGATCGCACAGCAGGGTCTTCACCCCCAGCGCCTCCAGCCGCGCCTGCAAGCGCGAGCCGACGTTGCCGACGCCGACGATGCCGACGGTTTTATCGCGCAACTGCCAGCCGTCCCGCTGCGCCAGAATCAGCAGCGCCGAGAAGACATACTCCACCACCGCGATGGCGTTGCAGCCCGGTGCGGCGGAGAAGCCGATGCCCTGACCAGCGAGCCACGCGTCATCCACGTGGTCGGTGCCCGCGGTGGCGGTGCCGACGAAGTTGACTGGCGTACCAGCCAGCAGATCGGCATTGACCTTGGTGACGGATCGCACCATCAGCGCGTCGGCATCGGCCAGCGCCTCCCGTGGGATGGGGCGGCCGGGCACCGCCAGGACGTCCCCCAGTCGGCTGAACAGCGTCTGGGCATAGGGCATATTTTCATCAACCAGGATCTTCACGTCACTCTCCGGCAGCTTGCGCATAAATAGGGGCAAATATTCTGCCACTGAATGGCGCAGAATCCCATTACTTAAGGTGAAACCCAGACGATTACGCACCGCACGGGGCTTTCATTTGCCAGCGGCCGGGCCGTACACTACCTGCCCTTTTGCCTGTTGATTGAAGATAGTGACCCATGAATGCACTCTTTCCCCTGCTGGCCGTGATGATCTGGTCGCTGAACGCCGTGGTCAGCAAAGTCGCCGCCGGTGCCATCGACCCAGCCGCCATCTCCTTCTACCGCTGGCTGCTGGCGCTGCTGGTGCTGACGCCCTTTGTGCTGCCCGGCCTGTGGCGCAACCGCGCGGCGGTGCGCCCGCACCTGTGGAAGCTGCTGGTGCTGGGCCTGCTCGGCATGGTGCTCTACCAGAGCCTGGCCTACTACGCGGCGCACAGCGTCAGCGCGCTGTTCATGGGCATTTTGAATGCGCTGATCCCGCTGCTGACGGTGCTGTTCAGCATTGCGGTGCTGGGGGTGGCACCGACGCGCGGCATGGCGCTGGGTGGGTTGCTCTCGTTCGGCGGGTTGGTGTGGCTGGTGAGCGGCGGCGAACCGGCGCAGCTGCTGCACCACGGCATTGGCAGTGGCGAATTGATGATGCTGGCCGCCTCCGCCTCCTACGCCTGCTATGGGGTGCTGACCAAGCGCTGGGCGATCCCGCTGCCGAACTGGCAGTCGCTCTATGTGCAGATCCTGTTCGGCGTGCTGCTGCTGACGCCCAACTTCCTCCATGCGCCTGACGTGGCGCTGACGGCGCGCAATATCCCGCTGGTGCTGTTCGCGGGCATCCCTGCCTCGCTGATTGCGCCCTTCCTCTGGATCCAGGGGGTGATGCGGCTCGGTGCCAATACCGCCTCGATCTTTATGAATCTGGTGCCGCTGTTCACCGCCGTCATTGCCGTGCTGTTCCTGCATGAGCAGTTGCACAGCTACCACCTGATTGGCGGCGGCGTCACGCTGCTGGGGGTGTTCCTCGCCCAGCGCCTGCGCACGCCGCTGTTGCGTCCGGCGCGCTGACCGGCGGTCGGCGGCTGCGGCGCATCAGCCCAACGCCGGCCAGCATCATCCCACTGCCCAGCGTTTGCCACGCCGTCAGCGTCTCGCCGAGCAGCAGCCAGGCGATGATGGCGGTGAAGACCAGCTCCAGCGACAGGATCAGGTTCGCCACCGCCAGCGGCAGGTGCTTCAGGCTGAGGTTGTAGAGGCCAAAGCCGAGCAGCGTCGGCCCGGCGGCCAACAGCAGCAGCAGCCCCCAGCCGCCCCACGCCACGCCCCCCTCGCCCCGCGACAGGAACAGAATGTCCCCGGAGAGCGGCCCGGCCAGCGCCGGGAATTGCCCCGCCAGCCCATTGAACAGCAACTGGTAGAGTGCCGCGAAGGCGAAGACGTAGCAGAGCGTGCCCCACTCCGGGCAGCCACGCTGGCTCGCCAGCCGACCGCACAGCGCATAGAGGGTGGAGCCAACGCCGGTCAGGATGCCGATCGCCAGCCCAAACAGCCCGCCCATCGCCGCCGATTCGGTGCCACCCAAACTGACCAGCGCACAGCCGAGCAGGCTGACTGCAATAATCAGTAGCTGGCGGCCGCTCAACCGCTCACCAAAACAGGCCCAGCCCAAAAACACCGTAAAGCCCACGGAGAAGTAGCTAAGGATGGTGGCGACCGAGGCACCGTTGAGCATGATTGAGCAGGTCCAGAGCGCGTTGAACAGCGCCAGCACCAGCCCAAACAGCGCATAGAAACGCAGCTCCCGCCAGCCCGGCCGCAGCCATGCCGGGCGTCGCCAGAGCAGCACCGGGCAGAGCACCAGCGCCACCAGCGCCGCGCGCCAGAAGGCCAGTACCAGCGCGGGCAGGTGGTAGCGCTCTGTCAGGATGCGGATAATGATGGCGGTAAAGGCCAGCAGGAAGGCGCTCAGCGCTGCCAGGGAGAAACCGTGGCGCGCGGGCGACAGCAGGCCACTTTGCGTTGCGGCAGCCGGCACGGCCGGTTCAGCGAGGGTCGACATAACATACTCATTCAGCAAGGGAAAACCAGTGTAGGAAATTTTACCCGCCCGCCCCATTCCCGCCAGAGCCACTTACCACTAATCTTAGGCAGGCCACTTTTCCCCGCAGAGGATTGCCATGCACATCGCCCTCGACCGCCACAGCGTCATCCCGCTCTATTTGCAGATAGAGGAGACGCTGCGCGCCGCCATCCTGAATGGTGCCCTTGCCGAGGGCGACAAGCTCCCCTCCACCCGGACACTGGCCGCCGAGCTGGCCGTCAGCCGCCTGACGGTTGAGAACGCCTATGGGGAGCTGGCGGCCAAGGGGTTTTTACAGGCGCGGCGCGGCAGTGGGGCCTACGTGCGCCACCCCTATGCCCCCGCCGGGACGCCCGCCACCGGCCAGCCCGCGCTGGAGACGCCGGTTGACCCCTACACCACCAGCACCTCACGCCTCGATGGCCAGCCCGACGCCCCGCTGCCGCCAGAGGTGATCAACTTTGCCGCTGGCACCGGCAACCCGCGCCTTTTTCCCCAGGAGGCGTTCCGCCGGGTGATGCACTCGGTACTGCGCCGCCATGCCGATGCAGCCTTCCACTACGGTGACTACTGCGGCTACTTTCCGCTGCGCGACACGCTGGCGCGCATCCTGTCGTTGCAGGGCATCCCGGCGCGGCCGGAGCAGATCCTGATCACCAATGGCTCGCAGCAGGCGCTGAGTCTGGTGAGCCAGACGCTGCTGCGCCCCGGCGACCGGGTGTTGGTGGAGGAGCCGACCTACGCCGAGGCGCTGACGCTGTTTGCGCTCCAGGGGGTGGAGATTATCTCCGTGCCCTGTGACCAGGATGGCATGTGCGTCGAGGCGCTACCGGCGCTGTTGGCGGCGCACCGCCCGGCGCTGATCTACACCATCCCCAACTTCCACAACCCCACCGGCCGCTGCCTGAGCGAGCCACGCCGCCGTCGGCTGGTGGCGCTGGCCGCAGCCGCCGGGGTGCCGCTGCTGGAGGATGACTTCGTGGGCGAGCTGCGCTATCAGGGCGCGGCCCTCCCCTCGCTGCGTTCGCTAGCCACGGAGGGCGAGGTGATCTACATCAACACCTTCTCCAAGATTGTGATGCCCGGCCTGCGCATCGGCTATCTGGTGGCGGAGGGCGAGCGCTACCGCCAGCTGGCCCAGCGCCGCCATGCCGACAGCTTCGCCAGCGCTGGCCTGCTGCAACGCTCGTTGGAGGCGTTTGTCACCGTCGGCAGCGTCCAGCGGCAGGTGCAGCGCGCCTGCCGCCTCTACCGTCAGCACCGGGACGTGATGGCGGCGGCGCTCCGGCGTCACTTGCCCGCGGGCTGCCACTTTGAGCTGCCGGAAGGCGGGCTGTTTATCTGGCTGCAACTGCCGCCAGAGATCCCGGTTTCACGGCTGGTGCCGCTGGCGTGGCACCAACAGGTGACCTTCGCCCGTGGCGACTGCTTCTACCGTGACCACCCGCAAGCCGATTTCACGCTGCGGCTCAATTTTGCCGCCAACACGCCGGAGCGCATTGAGGAGGGCATCATCCGGCTGGCGGAGGCGATGCGCCTTTGCCAGATGCAGGCGCAAACTGGGGAGGGAGTAAGCGATCGGCCGCCATTGATGATTTAATCGACATTCATCACTATCCGTGATGGGTACAGGTTGGTATCATTCGCCCTGACACTGCCGCGCCCCGGTTCTCCCCCCTCGCGCGGCCGCAGGCTTACATTCGCAACAAGGATCCCCACGCTATGCAACCACTGAGCGGCCACGGCCTTCCCCCGGCCAGCGACCGGCCCTTGCCCACGGCCAGAACCGGGCAGCCCTCGTCTGATGCCCTGCCGCTCACCCCTGCACAGCGCACCACCCTGGAGAAGCTGGTGGTGAAGATTATGGCCCTGACGCCGATGAAACCGGCGGAGCTGTGGGCCAGCCTGCGCCATGACCTGCGCGTGCCGGACGAGCAGGAGATCAGCGCTGGCCAGTTCCCGCAGGCGGAGCACAATTTGCAGGCGCGGCTGAGCAGCGCGCAGGAGAGCCACGCCAGCCGCCAGTTGCTGCAACAGCTGACCGAGCTATTGCCGCTTGGCAATAACCGTCAGGCGGTGAGCGACTTTATCCGCCAGAGTTTCGGCCATACGGTGTTGAGCCAGCTGAGCCACGCCCAGTTGCAACAGGTGCTGGCGCTGATCCAGTCCGGCGAGCTGACCATTCCCGCGCCGCAGCAGACGCCAGTCACCGATCGCCCGATGCTGCCAGCGGAGCAGCACAGCCTGCAACAGCTGGTGGCGCGCCTGAGCGCCGTCACCGGCGAGAAACCGGCCAAGCTGTGGCACGACCTGTTTACTTTGGCCAGCGTCGCCACCACCGACCCGATGCCCGCGCGCCACTTCCAGCTGGCGACCCACTATTTGCAGGCGCGGCTGACCCTCAGCCAGCAGGCTGCCCCCACCCTGCACACCCTCCATGCCGCGCTCAAGCAACCGGCCAGCGAGACGGAGCAGCGCCAGCTGGCGGAGTATGCGCAGGCGCAGTTCCAGGCTGGGCCACTGACGCCGCTGACGCAGGCACAGGCGCAGGATCTGCTCGGCCAGCTGTTTGGCCCGCGCGTAGATCGCAGCGCCACCTCCAACGCGATGGTGCAGCCGCTGGCCCCGCCGCCGCTCAACCCGCTGATCGCCCTGCTGCCGCCCGGCCTGCGCGGCTCCGCGGGCGCGCCGCTGCTGTTCGTCGCCCTGCTGGTGCTGTTGCTGATGCTCTGGCTGGTGGCCTAGCCGCGTAGCGCCAGCAACCCCCAGCCGGCCAGCGCGCTGAGCAGCAGGAACGGCAGGGAGTAGAGGTGGAAGCGCCACCAGATGCGGCGGTCATTGGCCATCCGTAGCGCGATCAGGTTCGCCAGTGAGCCAATCGCCACGCCAAAGCCGCCGACGTTGACGGCGTAGGCCACCAGCGCGCTGGAGGGCACGTAGTTCATCAGCAGAATGGTGGCCGGCACATTGCTGATCACCTGTGACAGGCCAATGCCGAGCAGGTACAGCCCACCCTCCGGCAGGTGGGCGATCTGCGCGAACAGCGGGTGCAGCGGGGCCAGTTCCACCAACAGGCGGATGTCGATGAACATCGCGATGAACACCAGAATCAGCCCCCAGTCCACCTGCGCCAGCACCTGGCGCGCCAGCAGCAGCATTCCCACCGCCACCGCCAGCAATCCCCACGCCGCCACGCCCTGCTCCACGCAGACCAAAAACATCCCGTAGAGCAGCACGCAGCCCGCCAGTAGCCCGCGCTGGCAGGCCACCCCCTCCGGCAGGCGCACATCCTTGATGCGCCGCGCCGGGAAGCTGAACCAGGTCACCAGCAGCAGCGCCAGCAGCACGCAGGCCGCCAGCGGCAGCATCTGCCAGGTAAAGGCGGCGAAGGAGTTACCGGCGCGGCTCCACAGCAGGATGTTTTGCGGGTTGCCGATGGGCGTCAGCAGTGAGCCAGCGTTGACCGCCAGCGCCTCAAAGATGATCAGCCGCCGCACCGGCAGTGCCGACAGCTTTTTCAGCGTGATGGTGAGCGGCACCACGATAAACAGCGCCACGTCGTTGGTCATGAAGGTGGAGAGCAGCGCCGCGGCAGCCACCAGAAACAGCGCCAGCGTGCGTTCACGCTGTAAGCGGCGCATCAGCCCGCGTCCGAGCCAGTCAAAGCAGCCGCTGACCTCCACCCCCTTGGTCAACAGCAGCAGCCCCAGCAGGGTGACAATGGTCGGCCAATCCACGTAGCGCGGGAACGCCCGTACGGCGGCGGGCTGGAAGGCGGTCAGCACCGCGCCCAGCAGCAGCAGCGCCTGCAACAGGCGGTCGTGGAACAGGGCGTGGATTACGCGTTTAAACAGGGAGTTGGCCATGACGTTTCGCTCCAGAATCGGGAGTGAGAAGGTAACGCGGGCCGGGAAAAGATGCCAGTGCGGCGTACAAGGCTGGAAAGCGCCCCGCAAAAATCGCGGGGCGAGAGGGACTATTTGCGCGTCAGGCTGGCACCCCGGCTGCGAATCACCTCTTGGTACCAATTGAAGCTCTTCTTGCGACGCCGCGTCAGCGTGCCTTCGCCGTTGTCATCACGATCCACGTAGATAAAGCCGTAGCGCTTGGACAGCTCCGCCTTGGAGGCGCTGACCAGATCGATTGGCCCCCAGCTGGTGTAGCCCAGCACCTCGACGCCATCCTCCATCGCCTCGCCCACCTGCACCAAGTGGTCATTGAGGTACTGGATGCGGTAGTCATCATTGATGCTGCCATCCGCTTCCAGTTTGTCTTTCGCGCCCAGCCCGTTTTCGACGATGAACAGCGGCTTCTGGTAGCGATCCCACAGCATGTTGAGCAGGATGCGCAGCCCCTCCGGGTCAATCTGCCAGCCCCACTCCGAACTGGCCAGATGCGGGTTCGGCACCATGTTCAGGATGTTGCCGCGCATCTGCTGGTTCAGCGCCTCGTCGGCGGTGACGCAGCCGGACATGTAGTAGCTAAAGGAGATGAAATCGACGGTCGATTTCAGCGTCTCGCGATCCTCCTCGGTGATCTCCAGCGCCACGCCCTGTTCGCGCAGGTAGCGGGTCATGTAGGAGGGGTAGTAGCCGCGCGCCTGCACATCGCCGAAGAAGAGCCAGTCACGGTTCTGGCGCTGGGTCGCCAGGACGTCGGCCGGGGCGCAGGAGAGCGGGTAGAGCAGCCCGCCAAGCAGCATGTTGCCGATGCGGCCATCCGGGATGATCTCATGCAGCGCCTTCACCGCGGCGGCGCTGGCCACCAGCTGGTGGTGGATCGCCTGATAGATCTCGCCCTTGCTGCTCTCTTTCGGCAGGCCGACGCCGGTGAATGGCTCGTGCAGCGCCATGTTGATCTCATTGAAGGTCAGCCACAGCTTCACCTTGTGGCGGTAGCGCTCAAACACCGTGCGCGCATAGCGGGTGAAGAAGCCGATGGTTTTGCGGCTGCCCCAACCGCCATAGTTTTTCACCAGCCCGTAAGGCATCTCGTAGTGCGAGAGGGTCACCAGCGGGGTGATGTTGTGCGTCGCCAGCTCATCGAACAGGCGATCATAGAAGGCCAGCCCGGCCTCGTTTGGCTCCGCCTCATCGCCCTGCGGGAAGATGCGCGTCCAGGCAATGGAGACGCGCAGGCAGGTGAAGCCCATTTCGGCGAACAGCGCGATGTCTTCTGGGTAGCGGTGGTAGAAGTCGATCGCCACGTCCTTGATGCCGTGGTCGCCCTCATGGCGCTCAACAATCTCGCCGAAGATGCCGTGCGGCTGCAGATCGGAGGTGGAGAGGCCCTTGCCGTCGGTCAGGTAGGCACCTTCAACCTGATTGGCGGCAATCGCCCCGCCCCATAGAAACTCCTGCGGAAATGCATTTTTCATGGTTCTCTCCTTACTGTTCATCAATGAATGACCGTCAGCAACGGCGTTTGCTGCTGGATCGCGCCACTGCGGGCGCAGAGCACATCCGTAAACTCATCGCTGTTGCTCACCAGCATCGGCGTGGTGAGGTCGTAACCCGCCGCGGCAATCGCCTGACGGTCGAAAGTCAAAAGCAGGTCGCCAGCGGACACCCGGTCGCCCGCCTTAACGTGGGCGGTGAAGTGCTGGCCATCCAGCTTAACGGTGTCGATGCCGACATGGATCAGGATCTCGCTGCCGCCCTGCGAGGCGATGCCGATGGCGTGGCGGGTGGCGAACAGCGAGGCGACCTCCCCATCCACCGGCGAGGTGACGCGCCCCTCTTGCGGCACGATGGCGATCCCCTTGCCGAGCAGGCCGCTGGCGAAGGTTTTGTCCGGCACCTGCTCCAGCGCCACCAGCGTGCCGCTCATCGGGCTGAGCAGCGTTTCGCCCTGCCCAACCGGCGGCGCGGCCGGTGTGGCCGCCGGGGCCGCTGGCTCCGCCACCGGGGCGGCAGGTGCGGCGGTGGCACGCGGTTCGCCAAAGGCCATCGTCATCAGTGTCGCGAAGACCAGCGCCAGCACCGCACCGGCGGCACCCGCCCAGACGGTGGCGTCAAGGCCAGTTGGTGGGATGATCTGTGCCAGGGTAAAGATGCTCACCAGTCCGAAGGAGTAGACCTTGGTCTGGAAGAAGCCAATCAGCGCGCCGCCGAGCGCCGCGCCAAGGCAGCCGAAGATAAAGGGGCGCTTGGTCGGCAGCGTGACGCCATATACCGCCGGTTCGGTGATGCCAAACAGCGCGGCGGTGAAGGCCGATCCAGCCAGCCCACGGCGCTTCTGGTCACGGCTGCGCAGCAGCACGCCCAGCGCCGCCCCGGCCTGCCCCAGCACCGCCGGGATCAACAGCGGGATCATGGTGTCATGGCCCAGCACGCTGAGGTTGTTGATCATCATCGGCACCAGCCCCCAGTGCAGCCCGAAGATCACGCACACCTGCCAGAGCGCGGCCAGCACCGCGCCCGCCAGCCACGGGGCGAAGGCATAGATTGACTGGAAACCGCTGGCCAGTTGCTGGCTAAGCCAGGTGGCCGCCGGGCCAATCACCAGGAAGGTGAGCGGCACCGTCACCGCCAGACAGATCAGCGGCGTGCAGAAGTTACGGATATTGCTGTGCAGCCGTGGGTGCACCTGCCGCTCAATCCAGCAGCTGATCCAGGCGGCGAACAGAATCGGGATCACCGAGGAGCTGTAGTTGATCAGCGTCACCGGCAGGCCGAAGAAGGTGAAGGGGGCACCGGTGCCGTCAATCTCCCCCTGAAAGGCGGCCAGCATCATCGGGTGCATCAGCGCGCCGCCAATCGCCATGGTGACGAAGGGGCTGCCGCCGAACTTTTTGCCAGCGGTGTAGCCGAGCACCAGCGGCAGGAAGTAGAACAGCGCATCGCCCGCCACGAACAGCACCTGATAGGTGCCGCTCTGGTCTGACAGCCAGCCGAACACCAGCGCCAGTGCCAGCAGTCCTTTCAGGATGCCGGAGGCGGCCATCAGCCCGACCACCGGCGTGAAGATGCCGGAAACCATGTCGATAAAGCGGCTGAGCAGCCCCGGCTTCGCCTCGCCCTCCGTTGGCGCAGGCGCGCCGCCCTCCTCCAGCCCGGCCTGACGCACCAGTGCCTGATAGACGTCGCTGACGTGGTTGCCGATCACCACCTGGAACTGGCCGCCGCTCTCCACCACCATGATCACGCCGGGGTGTTGCTTCAGCCCTTCGGCATCGGCCCGCGTCCGGTCGCGCAGCTTGAAGCGCAACCGGGTGGCGCAGTGCATCACGCCCGCTATGTTCTCCCGGCCGCCGACCCCGGCCAGGATCTCGCTCGCCACCTGCTGATTATCCATTGCTTCCTCTCTTCGCTGAGTGACGCCGCCGGCCGGGCAAAAAAAAACCTGAATGCCCCCTGCGGCCAGCGGGCCGTGGGAAACATTCAGGTTTTGCCCGCCTCGCGGCAGTTACAATCCTGATGCGGTGCCGCCTGGGCGACATCGCGACTATGGTGCCCGGTTAGCCGGGCAGGTGTCCCTCTTTGCGCACCCGCTCAATGTGGATGGTCAGGAACATCAACTCCTCTTTGGTCAGCGCTTGCTGGTAGTGGCTCTGCATATGCCGCCCCACCTTGCCCGCGCAGCGGTAGGCCAACGGGTAGTTGGCCTTCACGGCATCATGCAGTGACTCATCGTCGCTCTCTACCCCGGTGCGCGCGTGCATTCGCTGGGCGAAAAACTTCAGGTGGGTGACGAAGCGGTGGTAGCTCAGGGAGCTTTCGTCATAATCCAGCGCGAAGTGGTATTTGACGATCTGCAAAATCTCCTGCATCACCCGCGTCACATGCATCACCTCCGGCATGTGGCCATTGAGCTGGGCGTTGACCAGATGCAGCGCGATAAAGCCCGCCTCATCATCCGGCAACTGCACCTGCAAACGGCGGGCAATCAACGCCACCGCGTCACGCCCCAGCGCATACTCCTTGGGGTAGAGCCGGCCAATCTCCCACAGCAGGCCGTTGCGCAGCGGGGTGCCCTGCTTCTGCCGCTCAATCGCATGGTGGCAGTGATCCGCCAGCGAGATATAGAGGCTGTCATGCAGGTTGCCCAGCCGGGCGCGCGCCTGGGTGATCACCAAGTCACAGGTGGCCATCACCTCCAGCGGGATTTCGCTAAGCAGTTCGCCCAGTCGGGCGGTGAGATCGTTGCCCTTCAGCGCAAAGGTCTTCTCCACCAGCGCGGCATTGACCGCTTCGCCCGCCTGCTTCTGGAAGCCGATGCCGCGGCCCATCACCACCTGTTCCTGCCCGTGGCCATCCAGCACCACCACGACATTGTTATTGAGTATTTTGGCGATTTGCATGTCCGTGCCCTGAAAACAAAAAAACCCGACCGCCCGGCAGATGCCGTTCGATCAGGTCTTGCCTGCTGCCGCAGTCACAATCCTACTGTCGCCAACCTATCACATTGCTGAATCGCATCAACGTAACGAATTCAAAAACGTGATAGATCTCTCGCCGGCCATGCCTGCGGCGGGCAACGGGCGAAAAAAAACCCGCCGTAGCGGGTTTTTTCTGCCGGGTGATTACTTGTCGAACTTGCGCATCACCAGGGTGGCGTTGGTGCCGCCGAAGCCAAAGCTGTTGGACATCACGGTGGTCAGCGCGCGCTGGGTCGGCTGGGTGATGATATCCATGCCTTCGGCTTTCTCGTCCAGCGTCTCAACGTTGATGCTCGGCGCGATGAAGCTGTTTTCCAACATCAGCAGGCTGTAGATCGCTTCCTGTACGCCCGCGGCGCCCAGGGAGTGGCCGGTCATCGCCTTGGTGGCGGAGAGGGCCGGGGTGGTGTCGCCGAACACTTCACGGATGGCGCCCAGCTCTTTCACGTCGCCCACCGGGGTGGAGGTGCCGTGCACGTTGATGTAGTCGATCGGGGTGTCCACGCCGTTCATCGCCATCTTCATGCAGCGCACCGCGCCTTCACCAGACGGGGCCACCATGTCAGCGCCGTCAGAGGTCGCGCCGTAGCCGACGATCTCTGCGTAGATGTGCGCGCCGCGCGCCAGCGCGTGCTCCAGCTCTTCCACCACGACCATGCCGCCGCCGCCTGCGATGACGAAGCCGTCGCGGTTCTGGTCATAAGTACGGGAGGCTTTTTCTGGGGTGTCGTTGTAGCTGGTGGAGAGCGCGCCCATTGCGTCGAACTCACAGGCCATCTCCCAGCACAGCTCTTCGCCGCCGCCCGCAAAGACCACGTCCTGTTTGCCGAGCTGAATCATCTCGACCGCGTTGCCGATGCAGTGCGCGGAGGTGGCGCAAGCGGAGCTGATGGAGTAGTTCACGCCGCGGATCTTGAACGGGGTCGCGAGGCAAGCGGAGACGCCAGAGGCCATCGCCTTGGTCACCATGTAGGGGCCAACGCCGCGCAGGCCCTTGGCGCGCATACCGTCGGAACCCGCCACCTGGTTGCGCGGGGAGCCGCCGCCGGAGCCGGCGATCAGGCCAGTGCGCTCGTTGGAGACCATCTCATCGGTCAGGCCGGAGTCCTTGATCGCTTCCTGCATGGAGAGGTAAGCATAGATAGAGGCATCGCTCATAAAACGCACGATTTTACGATCGATCAGGCCAGTGGTATCCAGCTTGACATCGCCCCATACGTGACTACGCATACCAGCATCTTTCAGTTCTTGCGAGAAAGTGATCCCTGAACGCCCTTCTTGCAAGGATGCCAGCACTTCCTGCTTGTTATTACCGATGCTCGAGACGATACCCAGGCCAGTAATCACTGCACGTTTCATGTAATACCTCTTCCACTTTTATAAGTCGGGATTTTGCCACGCACTCTAGCTTACAGTTGTACGCCGAACAAGTCCGATCAGCAATAGTTTGTCTATTATACGCAAATTTGCGCCGGGATCGTGACACCGTTAAAATCGCCCGCAACCCTTGAGCCATGAGTATTGCGCGTGAACCACTCTCCGATCCGCCCCGCTACCCTGACCTGGAACGAACAGGGTACACCTGTTTCCCAACAGTTTGATGACGTCTACTTCTCCAACCAGGATGGGCTGGAAGAGACCCGCTATGTCTTTTTGCAGGGCAATGGCTTCCCGGCGCGCTTTGCCAGCCACCCGCGCCGCCGCTGCGTGGTGGCGGAGACCGGCTTTGGCACCGGCCTCAACTTCCTGACGCTGTGGCAGGCCTTTGACCGTTTCCGTCAGGAGAACCCGCAAGCCCCGCTGCAACAGTTGCACTTTATCAGCGTGGAGAAGTTCCCGCTGTCGGTGGACGATCTGGCCGCCGCCCATGCGCGCTGGCCGGAGCTGGCGCACTACGCCGAGGCGCTGCGGGCGCAGTGGCCGCTGCCGTTCGCTGGCTGCCACCGCCTGCTGCTGGCGGAGGGCAGCGTGACCCTCGACCTGTGGTTTGGCGACGCCAACCAGTGCCTCGGCGAGGCGGATGAGAGTCTGGCGCAACAGGTGGACGCCTGGTTCCTCGACGGCTTTGCGCCCTCCAAGAACCCGGACATGTGGTCAGAGACGCTGTTCAATGCGATGGCGCGGCTGGCGCGCCCCGGCGGCACCTTCGCCACCTTTACCGCCGCGGGCTTTGTGCGCCGCGGCCTGCAACAGGCGGGCTTTGCGGTGCAGCGGGTCAAGGGTTTCGGCCAGAAGCGCGAGATGCTGGTGGGCGAGATGGGCGAGCAGCCGCACGCCGCCCCTGCCGCGCCTTGGTATGCGCGCCCGGCCGCGCCACAGCCGAACGAGGTGGCGATTGTCGGCGGCGGCATCGCCGGGGCCTTGCTGGCGCTGGCGCTGTGGCGGCGCGGCAGCCGCGTGACGCTCTACTGCGCAGAGAACGAGGCGGCACAGGGCGCGTCCGGCAACCGTCAGGGGGCGGTCTATCCGCTGCTGACCGGCCAGCAGAACGCGCACGAGCACTTCTTCGCCGCGGCCTTTACCTTCGCCCGCCGCCACTACCAGCAACTGGCGGCGCTGGGCATCGATTTTGACGGCGAATGGTGCGGCGTCAGCCAGGTGGGCTTTGACGCGCGCAGCCAGCGCAAGATTGGCGCGCTGCTGGCCAGCGGTTGGCCGGAGGCGCTGGCGCAGGCACAGGATGAGGCGCAACTGGCCCAGCAGCTCGGCCTGCCCACCGGCTTCGGCGGCGTCAACTACCCGCTGGGCGGCTGGCTCTGCCCGGCGATGTTCACTCGCGCCCTGCTGGCGTGGCTGGAGACGCGCGGCGTGGCCCTGCGCACCGGACATCAGGTGACGCAGCTGGCCGCCGAAGAGGGTGGCTGGCAGCTCAGCTTTGCCGATGGCCAGCACGCGCACCACGCCACGCTGGTGCTGGCGAACGGCCACCGACTGACCGGCTTCCCGCAGACCGCTTCCCTGCCCGCTTACCCGGTGCGCGGCCAGGTGTCGCACATCCCTACCACCCCTTCGCTGCGCGCGCTGCGCCAGGTGCTGTGCGCCGACGGCTACCTGACGCCAGCTGATGCGCAGGGGATGCACTGCATCGGCGCCAGCTACCAGCGGGGCGACAGCGATACCGGCTACCGTGAGGAGGAGCAGCAGCAGAACCGCCGCCGACTGATGGCGTGCCTGCCGGACGTGGCGTGGCCGCAGGAGGTGGATGTCTCCGCTGGTGAGGCGCGCGCCGGGGTGCGCTGCGCCACCCGTGACCACCTGCCGCTGGTGGGCGCGGCCCCGGACTTCGACGCAACGCTGGCGGCCTACGGCGACCTGCCGCGCCAGCTGGCCGCGGGCGAGACGCCGCTAACCGCGCCCGCCTACGCTGGCCTGTACCTGTTTGGTGCGCTCGGCGCTCGCGGCATCAGCTCTGGCCCGCTGGCGGCCGAGTTGCTGGCGGCGCAGATCCACGGCGAGCCGCTGCCCTGCCCGACTGAGGTGCTGGCGGCGCTGAACCCGAACCGTTTCTGGGTGAGGAAGTTGCTAAAGGGGCGGCCGGTTGACGACCAACCAGCGTAATGCCAAAGAAAAAGGCCCCGGACGGGGCCTTTTTTGTCAGGCTTCTTGTTGCGCCTGAAGGTAGAGGTTGTCCCACATCGCCTGCACCAGCACCTGGTCACGCGGGGCCAGCTCGCCAGCGTGGATCGCCTTGTTGAGGCTCTGCTCGACGCGCAGTTTCAGCGCCTGCGGCGTGTGCTCGCCATTCTCTTCGGCTTCCGCCACTGCCAGGGTCAAATGACCGCGCAGGTAACCGCCCGCAAACAGTTCATCGTCACTGGCGCGGTCCACCATGTCATCAATCAGCGCCAGAATACGCGCTTCAAATTCAGCGATCATTACGTTTCCTCATTCATCAGTCGGGGGGCGGATGCCGTCCTCAGAGATCGTCCGGGTAAGGGAAATCCTCTGCACGCAGCGTTGGCGTATTGTAAAACGAATGTAACGCGTTAATAAAGCGCGCCGGACGCGCCGGGATGCCCTGCGTCAGGTGGTGCAGCACCTGCGCGCGCACTTTGCGCTGGAACGCGATGCGATCCGGCTCTACGTCGCCCTCCAGGTTGTCGCAACTGACATTGAACGAAAAGTTCGCCGCCACGCAGAACATCCACTCCAGCGACTGCGGTTTCACCTCAACCTGCTCAAACTCCGCCTGGGTCTGGGCGTCGCGGCCATCCGGGCAGTACCAGTAGCCGAAATCCACCAGCTTGCGCCGCGCCTCACCGGCGATGCACCAGTGGGAGATCTCATGCAGCGCGCTGGCGTAGTAGCCGTGGGCAAACTCAATACGGTGGTAGGGAGTCTCTGCGTCCGCCGGCAAATAGATGGGTTCCCCCTCGCCGCGCACCAGTCGGGTGTTGAACTCGTCACTGAAGCAGGCGTTGAAGATGTCGATCAATTGTTGGTAGTGGTGGGTAGTCTCTGTGTTGTTTTGCATGATGTCATCGGTTTACAGGGTCACGGGCCGGCCATCGCGCGGCCCGAAAAAGGGTGGACGCCGCTACAGGTGCGCCGTCAGCCAGTGCTGGATCTCTACCCCGTGGTTGTCATAGAGCAATTTGAGGCTCATCACCAGTGAGACCAGCACAATCATCGGCCGGATCAGTTTCTGGCCGCGCGTCAGCACCATGTGCGCACCGAGGCGCGCGCCCAGAATCTGCCCGGCCAGCATCACCAACCCAACGCCCCAGACCACCTTGCCGCCGAGGATAAACAGCAGCAGGCCGCCAAGGTTGGAGGTGAAGTTCAGCACCTTGGCGTGGGCGGTGGCTTTCGCCAGCGTGAAGCCAGAGAGCGTCACGAAGGCCAGCGCATAGAACGAGCCAGCGCCGGGGCCGAAAAAGCCGTCATAGAAGCCGACGCCGCCCCCGGCCAGCAGGCCGAACGCCAGCCCGCCGAGGCGCTGCGCCCGCTCCTCCTCGCCCAGCTTTGGCGTCAGCAGGAAGTAGAGGCCAATGCCCACTACCAACAGCGGCAAAATCTGCCGCAGCAGGTCGGCGCGCACGTGCTGCACCAGAATCGCCCCGCTCATCGCGCCCAAAAAGGTCAGCAGGATGGTGAGTTTCTGATCACTGAGTTTCACCATGCCACGGCGCACAAAGTAGAGGCTGGCGGAGAAGGAGCCGCCGACCGATTGCAGCTTGTTGGTCGCCAGCGCCTGCGCCGGTGGCACACCCACCGCCAGCAGCGCCGGTACCGTCAACAGCCCGCCGCCGCCAGCGATGGAGTCAATGAACCCCGCCACCAGCGCGACGGCGAACAGGATGCCGAGCAGCTCCGGCCCCAGCGCCAGGCCACTCATAAGGACTCCCCGAAGTGGTTATCCAGCAGCGCCTGACAGGCGCGCGGCAACGGCGGTGGCAGAGTTTTGCCCGGCGGCGTGGTGGCCGGTTTCGGCGGCAGGAACCAGCTCGCCAGCTCCGCGCCACAGCCATCGCCCGGCGGCGGCGGTGCCTGATCCTGACAATCCGGGCTGCCCGCTGGGCAGACCAGCCGTACGTGCATGTGGGCGCGGTGGGCGAACCACGGCCGCACCTTGTTCAGCCACGCACGGTCACTGCCAGCATCCTCGCACAGGCGCTTCTTGATCGCCGGGTTGACGAAGATGCGCGCCACCTGGCTATCCTCAGCGGCCAGCTTGATCAGCTGCCCAATCTGCGGCTGCCAGTGGCGATCCACCACCTGCTTGCCATCCTTCGACACCAAATCGATCGGCTGCGGTTTCAGCAATTGTTGGGACGTCCAGCGCCGGGTGGGCAGTTGCAGCCAGATGTCCACGTCCAGCCCGGACTGGTGGCTGGCGTGGCCGCTGCTAAAGCGCCCACCGGCCGCCATGCCCATGTCACCGACCAGCACCGAGCCAAGCGACTGCTGGCTGGTCTGGCGGCTGAGGCGCTGGATAAATGCCAGCAGCGTCGGGTGGCCGAAGTAGCGGCGCTGGTCAGGGCGCATCACCTGATAGTCGGCGGCCTGCAATGGCAGGGGTTGCGCACCGACGATGCAGCCATTGGCGTAGCTGCCGATCGCCTGTGGCGCGCCCGGCACCGGGTGGCCGATGGTCTGCCAAGGGGTCAGCGCCTGCGCTGGCAGCGTTGCCAGCAGCAACATGCCGGCCATCAGGCCGGCGCAAAGTGATCTGCTCATCGGCGTTACCAGCGTGGCAGTGGGGGCGTGACGTCCGCGCACTGCGCGCGCTGGCGCAGCAGGTGGTCCATCAGCACGATGGCCATCATCGCTTCCGCAATCGGCACCGCACGGATGCCGACGCACGGGTCGTGGCGGCCGCGCGTCACCATCTCCACCGCCTCACCCTGACGGTTGAGGGTACGCCCCGGCACCATGATGCTGGAGGTCGGTTTCAACGCCAGATGGGCGATCACCGGCTGGCCGCTGCTGATGCCGCCCAGCACGCCGCCAGCGTGGTTGCTCTGGAAGCCATCCGGGGTGATCTCGTCACGGTTTTCGCTGCCGCGCTTGTTCACCACCGCAAAGCCGTCGCCCACCTCAACGCCCTTCACCGCGTTGATGCTCATCAGCGCGTGGGCCAGATCGGCGTCCAGACGGTCAAACACCGGCTCGCCGAGGCCAGCCGGCACATTCTCCGCCACCACCGTCACTTTCGCACCGATGGAGTCGCCCTCTTTCTTCAGCGCACGCATCATCTCGTCGAGCGCCTCAATCTTCGCCGGATCCGGGCAGAAGAAGGGGTTCTGCTCCACCTGCGCCCAATCTTTCAGCTCGCACTGCACGTCGCCCATCTGCGCCAGGAAGCCGCGCACCTGCACGCCGTGCTTCATCTGCAAATATTTCTTGGCGATGGCACCGGCCGCGACGCGCATCGCGGTTTCACGTGCCGAGGAGCGGCCGCCACCACGGTAGTCGCGCAGGCCATACTTCTGCTCATAGGTGTAGTCGGCGTGGCCGGGACGGAACACATCCTTGATCGCGCTGTAGTCCTGCGAACGCTGGTCGGTGTTCTCAATCAGCAGGCCGATGCTGGTGCCGGTGGTGACGCCCTCAAATACCCCGGAGAGGATTTTTACCTGATCCGGCTCGCGGCGCTGGGTGGTGTAGCGCGAGGTGCCCGGACGGCGGCGGTCGAGGTCATGCTGGAGATCTGCCTCGGTCAGCGGGATGCCCGGCGGCACGCCATCAACGATGCAACCGAGCGCCACGCCGTGGGACTCCCCAAAAGTGGTGACGCGGAAAAACTGCCCAATACTGTTCCCTGCCATCACGGCTCCTTACTTTTGATTTTGGTTCTGTGGTTGGCCCGCTGGCCCTGCCGCGCCGGGGAGGCGCGGCGTGGCGCTTACGAGCGGTACATCGCGAAGTGCGCGTGGCAATCCACCAGCTGCTGGCGGGTCAGGGTGAAGACGCCGTCGCCGCCGTTCTCAAACTCCAGCCAGGTGAAGGGGATGTCCGGGTACTGCTCCATCAGGTGCACCATGCTGTTGCCCACTTCGCACACCAGCACACCCTCGTCGCTGAGGTAGTCCGGCGCGCAGGCCAGGATGCGGCGCACCAGCTTCAGGCCGTCGCTACCGGCCGCCAGCCCCAGCTCCGGCTCAAAGCGGAACTCCTCAGGCAGGTCGGACATGTCCTCCTCGTCCACATAGGGCGGGTTGGTGACGATCAGGTCGTAGCGCAGCGGCGGCAGCGCGCGGAACAGGTCAGAGCGGATCGGCGTGACCTGCTGCTCAACGCCATGCTCCTGGATATTGCGCTCCGTGACCGCCAGTACATCTTCGGAGATGTCCACCGCGTCCACTTCCGCTTCCGGGAAGGCGTAGCTACAGGCGATGGCGATGCAGCCGCTGCCGGTGCACATGTCGAGCACATACTGCGGCGGCTCGCTCAGCAGGCCGCTGAAGCGGTTGTCGATCAGCTCGCCAATCGGCGAACGCGGCACCAGCACGCGCTCGTCAACATAGAATTCCAGCCCGCAGAACCAAGCCTTGTTGGTCAGGTAGGCGACCGGCACCCGCTCATTGACGCGGCGGATCACCCGCTCAACGATGCGGTGGCGCTCGCTGGCAGTCAGGCGCGCGCCGCGCATGTCCTCCGGGATGTCCATCGGCAGGTAGAGGGTTGGCAGCACCAGCTGCACCGCCTCGTCCCAAGCGTTGTCGGTGCCGTGGCCATAGTAAAGGTTGGCCGCGTTGAAGCGGCTGACGGCCCAGCGCAGCATATCCTGAATGGTATGCAGCTCACTGACGGCTTCGTCGACGAAAATCTTGTCCAAAGTGTTCTCCCACGCTGCGGCGGTTCTGGCCGCCGCCTTACAAAATGCCGACTAGTGTGCCATGAAGCGGCCGACAAATCAGCAGCTATAGTCACAGCGGCAAACACGCCGCCACGCCCGGCCAGACATTTGCCGCCGGAGCAGGTAAACTCCGGGTTACTTTCTCTGTCAACGACGGTTTCCACGACCCACATGAAGAACCGATACCCGCTTACCAGCGAAGAGCAGCAGCTGTTCCGTGAGGCCCTGAGCGGCACCAAACGGCTGCACAATGACACCATCATGCACCCGCCGAGCCGCCAGAAGGTGAAGGTCGCGACGCCGAAACGGCTGTTGCAGGAGCAGGTGGATGCCACCCACTACTTCTCGGATGAGTTCCAGCCGCTGCTGGAGAGCGAAGGCCCGGTGCGCTATGTGCGGCCCGGCGTCGATCATTTTGAGGTGAAGAAGCTGCGGCGCGGCGACTATACGCCAGATCTGTTCCTCGACCTGCACGGCCTGACGCAGCATGAGGCGAAGCAGGAGCTGGGGGCGTTGATCGCCGCCTGCCGCCGCGAGCATGTGCACTGCGCCTGCGTGATGCATGGGCACGGCAAACATATTTTGAAGCAGCAGACGCCGCTGTGGCTGGCGCAACACCCGGATGTGATGGCGTTCCATCAGGCGCCCAAGCTGTTTGGCGGCGACGCGGCGTTGCTGGTGTTGGTGGAGCTGGCGCAGTAGCGGGAGGGAGGCCGGCGGACGCCGGCCGGGGGCATCAGACGCGCGCCATCACCTGCGCGGGGCTGAACTGCCAGTCATACGTCCCTTTGCCGCTGTCGGCATCCAGGGTGACGCTGGCGATCGCGGAGGTAGCGAACATCGGCGGGCACTCGCCGGGGCAGAGCTCGGCCACCAGATAACCCACCAGCGGCAGGTGCGACACCACCAGCACCGTGGAGACGCCCTCTTTCGCCAGCGCCTCGAGGTAGCAGGCCACCAGCCCGGCGTCGCCGCCGGGGGTCAGTTCGGAGAGCACATCCTCATCTTCCGGCAGCGTCAGCGTGCCGCGCACGGTGGCCAGCGTCTGTTCAGCACGCAGATAGGGGCTGACCAGCACCCGGTCAATGTTCAGCGGTTTGGCATTCAGCCAGGCCGCCATCTGTTGGGACTCTTCACGGCCACAGGGGGTAAGCGGTCTTACCGCATCGCTGGCGGCCTCAAGGGCAGCCTCGCCGTGACGCATAATCAAAACTTGCATAGTGCACCGTTTTTGTTTGACAAAATAACGCCATACAGGAAACGCGTCGCGTGCTGTATCGCTGTCTTCCCCTCTCTCCAGAGGGCAACCCTTTAACGATAACGCGCCGTCTCTTCTATGGCGGCCGGGCATTTTGCCTCAAAGTTGACACAAAGAAAATGCTGTTTTTTAGAGCAACCCACGGGTGGGTCGGCAAGTACTGGTTATTTAACCACCAATTCAACATTTTATTCACGGCTGCGCGCCGCGCAAAGTTTTGTAAAAACGACGTTCTTTGCCAGATGGCCTCTCTGTTTACGGTAGTCCTCCCCTCTCCGGCTGTACAGCCTGTGCCGGGGGCAAGAGGGCAAGCAGTGATCGCCGTCACTAAATGCTTTAATCATCACCGGGTTGGCCGCAGAGTTGCATAGCATGTTACGCCTCTGGGTAGAAACGCTGCGCCTGCTCGGCCATCGTCACCAGCCGCTCACAGGGCGTGAAGCGATCGCCGTAGCGCGCCGCCAGCGCCCGCAGGTCGGCCACCACCGGCCCGGCCCCACGTTGGTCGAGATAGCGGAACGGCCCACCGAGGAACGGCGGGAAGCCGATGCCAAACACCGCCCCAATGTCGCCGTCACGTGCGCTACGGATCACCTGCTCATCCAGACAGCGTACCGCCTCATTGAGCATCATCAGCACGCAGCGCTCAGCGATCTGCTGCTCCGACAGCCGCGACTGCGGCGTCACGCCCAGCAGCCGGTAGACCGCCGGGTCGGGCTGTTTACTGCGCTTTACCAACGGCAGCGTGCGCGTGGGGTAGAGGTAGAAGCCCCGGCGGTTCTTGCGCCCCTTGCGCTCATCTTTCAGTAGCGCGTCGAACGCCTCTGGCGCGGCAAAACGCGGCCCCAGCTCGCGTACCAGCACCGGCACGATTTTGGTGCCGACGTCGATCCCCACCTCATCCAGCAGCATCAGCGGGCCAACCGGGAAGCCAAAGCGCACCAGCGCCCGGTCGATGCGATCCACCGGCTCCCCCTCCAGCAGGCAGCGCGCCGCCTCATTAATATAGGGTGCGAGGATGCGGTTGACGTAGAAGCCAGCGCGATCCGCCACCACAATCGCCGTCTTGCCCTGACGGCGCGCCAGATCCACGGTGGTCGCCAGGGTGCGCGCGTCGGTGCCAGCGTGGGGGATCACCTCCACCAGCGGCATCTTCTCCACCGGGCTGAAGTAGTGCAGCCCAATCACCTGCTGCGGGCGCTGCGCGCCCTCGGCAATCTGCGCAATCGGCAGCGAGGAGGTGTTGGAGGCGAAAATGGTGTGCGGCGCGGCGTGCTGCTCCACCTCCGCCACCATCTGCTGCTTGAGCGCCAGATCCTCAAACACCGCCTCCACCACCAGATCAAGGTGCGCGAAGCCGCGGTAGTGGGTGTCGCCGGTGATCAGCATCATCTGCCGGCCGCGCTCGGCGGCGGTGAGCCGCTTGCGCGCCACCTGCTTGCTGAGCGATGCCCAGCTGGTCTGGAGCGCGTGGCCAATCCCCGCCGGGGTGATGTCTTTGATCCGCACCGGCAACTGGGCGCGGGTGGCGGTGACGCTGGCGATACCGCCGCCCATCAGCCCACCGCCCAGCACGCCGATGCGCGCCAGCGGGGCTGGCTCCGCCGCGCTGGGTGGCGCTTTTTTCAGTGCAGTGCTGGCGAAAAACAGGCTGCGCAGCGCCGCTGACTCCGGCGTCATCGCCAATTCGCCGAAGGCTTGCGCCTCGGCGGCGTAGCCGCTGGTACTGCCCTCCTCCAGCCCTTTGCGCACCACCTCCAGCACCCGCTCCGGTGCCGGGTAATTGTCCTGGGTTTTGGCACGCGTCTGGCGGCGCACCAGCGAAAACAGCAGCCTTTTGCCGAGCGGCCCGCCCAGCAGCCGTTCGCGCCACGGCAGCGGGCGTGAGGCGCGCCAGCCGCGTTTCACCTGCGCCGCCGCGCTCTCCAGGAGGATGGAGGCCGGTACCGCGTCATCCACCAGCCCCAGCTTTTGCGCCTGACGGGCGCGCAGGTGGCGGCCAGTGAGGATCAGCTCCAGCGCCTTGCTGGCCCCCACCAGCCGGGGCAGGCGCTGGGTGCCGCCGGATCCGGGCAGCAGGCCAAGTTGCACCTCTGGCAGGCCAATCACCGTTTTGGGGTCGAGGGTGCAGATGCGGTAGTGGCAGGCCAGCGCCAGCTCCAGCCCGCCGCCAAGGCAGGGGCCGTGGATCGCCGCCGCCACCGGCACCGGGAAGGCGGCCACCTGCGCCATCGTTGCCTGCCCCTTTTTCGCCAGCCGGGTCGCCTCGGCGGCGCTGCGGCAACCGGCAATCATGCCGATGTCCGCGCCCGCAATAAAGGAGTCGGGCTTGCCGGAGATGATCACCAGCCCCTGCAAACCGGGCTGGCGCTGCGCCTCGTGCAGCACCGCCACCAACTGTTCGGCAAACTCCGCCTTCAGGGTGTTCATGGTTTCGCCCGGCACGTCGAGGGTGATCACCCCGACGCCGTCCGGCCGCAGCATAAAGTGGAAAGCCGACGGCGCGGCGTGGCCCTCGTGCACCGGCTCCGGGCTGGCCGGCTGGGGAGTGGCGTCAAGGCTCATCAGGCAATCTCCAGAATCATGGCCGCGCCCAGCCCGCCCGCCGCGCAGGCGGTGGTCAGGCCCAGCGTGCCGCCACGGCGGCGTAGCTCATGCAGGGTTTGGGTGATCATGCGCGCGCCGGTGGCGGCGAAGGGGTGGCCGTAGGCGATGGAGCCGCCCAGCACGTTGAATTTTTCCGGGTCAACCTCGCCCAGCGGCTGTGGGCGCTGGAGTTTGTCCCGCGCGAAGGCGGGGCTGGCGAACATCTTCAGGTTCGCCAGCGTCTGGGCGGCGAATGCCTCGTGCATGTCCACCAGATCCAGATCCGCCAGTTGCAGGCCAGCGCGCTCCAGCGCCAGCGGCGTGGCGTAGGCCGGGCCGAGCAGCATATCCTCCCGCACGTCGATGGCGGTGAAGGCGTAGCTGCGCAGATAGCCAAGCGGCGCCATGCCGAGGGCGGCGGCGCGTGACTCGCTCATCAGCAGCACCGCCGCCGCCCCGTCGGTGAGGGGCGTGCTGTTGGCGGCGGTGACGCTGCCGTGCCGCCGGTCAAAGGCCGGGCGCAGCCGGGCGTAGTCCTCTGGCTTGGATTCGCGGCGGATGTTGTTGTCCTCCACCAGCGGCGTGCGGTAGGGCGGCACGTGAGCCGCCATCACCTGCTCGCTGAGCAAGCCATCACGCCAGGCCGCCGCCGCCAATTGGTGGGAGCGGTGCGCCAGCGCATCCTGTGCCTCGCGGCTGATGCCGTGGCTTTTCGCCATCTGCTCAGCGGTGTCGCCCATCCGCAGGCCGGTGGAGTACTCCGCCACCGCTGGCGGCACCGGCAGCAGATCACGCGGCCGCAAGCGGCTGAACAGCTTGAGTCGCTGCGACAGGCTGCGCGCCTTGTTGGCGTCCACCAGCGTGCGCGCCAGCGCCTTGCTGACGCCGATCGGCAGCACTGACGAGGAGTCCGCGCCGCCAGCGATGCCCACCTGCACGGTGCCCGCCAGAATGCTCTCCGCCACGTTGGCCACCGCCTGGAAGCTGGTGGCGCAGGCGCGTGACACGCTGTAGGCGTCGGTGGCGGTGCTCATGCCGGTGCCGAGCACAATTTCGCGCGCAATGTTGGGCGCTTCCGGCATCTGCACCACCTGGCCGAACACCAGCTGGTCAATCACCTGCGGATCCAGCCCGCTGCGCGCCAACAGCTCGCTGACCACCATTTTGCCGAGATCCACGGCTGGCACGCCGTGGAATGCCGTTGCCTGCCGGGCAAACGGCGTGCGCAGGCCATCCACGATCGCGATGCGGTCGCCGCTCCGCGTGACCAGCGGTAACACCTTTCCCATAGTCGCTCCTGAACAAGAGATGCGGGCCGCCTGCGTTAACAGGTCAGACCTGAACCAATATTGTTAACCCATTGCTTACATGTCGCAAACCGCAGGCGGGGAGAAATGGGAGCCTGAGCACCCTTTTCGGCGGCAGGCGGGAGGGAGGGGCAAAAAAAACCCCGCCGGAGCGGGGGGAGTCAGGTGGGATTAGCGCAAGGCGAGCTGGAAAATCAACGCCTCCGCCTGGCAGGCAAAGGCAAATGACATCTCCAGGCTGACGCCCTCGCCCTCCTCCACCATGCGGCTCTCAATCTGGCAGGGATCGGACTCCACCTGGCGCGCCTTTTCGGTCAGCGTGGCCTGCATCGCCTCGGCGGCGGCGCGGTCAGCGAAAGTGTGGCGGTAGGCGGCGGTGCAGTCAGTGTTGTCCATGACGGTGCCGACATCCACGCAGCAGCAGGCGGCGGTCTCTTCGGCATGGCAGGCTTGGGTTACATCAGACATAGGTCTACTCCTCGGCAAAACGTGATGGGGCCATCAGGGAATGGCACAGAAAGCGAAAAGATGGGTAAGATTTTACGCCTGCCGCCCCCGATCCACCAGCCCTTACTGTTTGCAGGGCTTTTATCCCGATCAATTGCCATGAAAATCCCCGCCGCGATCGGTCAGAAGTAAATAGTTCGCCCTTACTGAAAGAAAATTGTTGGTTGGATCTAACTTTTGTTATCAAAAGGGAAATAAGTGCAAAACAATATTGCAACACAAACCCTCGACAACCCTATAATTCGCTCACTGGTCTGATTTGTCAGGGACGTCCCCGCCCCTACAATCCGCGCTCCTTGTTACTTCATGTAACATTGCAAAAAATAAACACATAACTGAGGTTTTGGTCATGAACCAGAAAAACCTGTTTAAAAGAACCGCACTGGCAGCGGCTGTGGCACTGGTCTCCACCCAGGCGTATGCCGCAGGCTTTCTCCTGAACGAGTACTCCGCCGCCGGGCTGGGCCGTTCCTTCTCTGGCGAAGGGGCCATGGCGGACAACGCCGCCTCCGGCAGCCGCAACCCGGCAACCATGACCATGTTTGATCGCCCGGCCTTCTCCGTCGGCGCGATCTATATCGACCCGGATGTGGACATCAGCGGCTCCTCACCGCTGACCGGGGCGGACACCAGCTCCTCCAACATCGCGCCCGCCGAGTGGATCCCGAACATCCACTTCATCATGCCGCTGGATGACCAGTGGTCAGTGGGCGCCTCCGTCACCTCCAACTATGGCCTCGCCACCGAGTTCAACAGCGGTTACGCCGCTGGCCCGTTGGGCGGCAAGACCGAGCTGAAGACCGCCAACTTCAACCTGAGCACCGCTTACCGCTTCAACCGCCACTTCAGTTTTGGCGTGGGCTTTGACGCGGTCTACGCGCGCGCCAAGATTGAGCGCACCGCTGGCGAGGCGGGCGTGCTCTCCAGCCGTGGCCTGATCTCGGCGGATACCCAGATCGCCCGCCTGAAGGGTGACGAGTGGGGCTATGGCTGGAACGCGGGCCTGCTGTATGAGGTGGATGACAATAACCGCTACAGCCTGACCTACCGCTCGAAGGTGGACATCGACTTTGACGGCGACTACAGCAATGAGCTGCCGAGGTTGCTGGGCGGTACCGGCGGTAGCACCATCCCCGGCGCGCTGACGCTCAACCTGCCAGAGATGTGGGAAGTGTCGGGCTACAACCGCGTGGCGCCGCAGTGGGCGATCCACTACAGCCTGACCTACACCAGCTGGAGCCAGTTCCAGCAGCTGAAGGCCACCGGCACCCAAGGCCAGACGCTGTTCGAGAAGCACGAAGGCTTCCGCGACGCCTACCGTCTGGCGCTCGGTACCACCTACTACCATGATGACAACTGGACCTTCCGCGCCGGTATTGCCTTCGATGACAGCCCGATCCCCGCGCAGAACCGCACCATCTCCATCCCGGATCAGGATCGCTTCTGGCTGAGCGCTGGCACCACCTACGCCTTCAACCGCGATGCCTCGGTGGACGTGGGTGTCTCCTATATGCACGGCAAGAAAGTGCACATCAGCGAACAGGTCTCCGCCAGCCTGCCGAACTACGAGTTTGACTCCGAAGGCAAGGCGTGGCTCTACGGCGTGAACTTCAACTACCTGTTCTAGGTTGCCGCCCACAAAAAAAGCGCCCCGAGGGGCGCTTTTTTTATGCCAGCAGGCCGGTCACTGCGAGTCGATGTCATCCAGGTCGCCCTGGATCGCCGCCGCGTTCGGGTTGGTGGTCGGGGTGAGCTTGCCGCCATTCGCCAGGAAGTCGTGGCGCTGGAAGTAGGCCTCGCGCACCATCAGGTACGGATCGGAGGCGTTACGCAGCAGCCCATCGGAGTCCAGCAGCTGGGCGCGGGTTTCGATCCCCTCCACCGCCCACTTGCCGACCGACATCCAGAAGGTCAGGTAGCTGAGCGGCGGGTAGAGTTTGTCCACCCACTCGCCGCCATCCTCACGGATGGTGAAGCTGCCATAGCCCGGCAGTTCGACATAGGGGCCGTAGCCGACGCCGTAGTAGCCCAGCGTGCTGCCGAAGCGGTGCGGCTCCTCACGCGCCAGCTGGGGATTGGCCATGCCCGCGACGTCAATCAACCCGCCCATCCCAAGGATGGTGTTGAGGAAGAAGCGCGTGAAGTGCTTCGCCCCCTCATAGGGCTTGCCCTCGAGGAAGTAGTTCACCATCGTCGCTGGCTCATCCAGGTTGCTGGTGAAGTTGCTCAGCCCGTTACGCGCTGGCATCGGCACGTAGTCACGCCACGCCACGGCGACTGGCCGCACAATGTACGGGTCCAGCACGTCGTAGTTGAAGCTGAACATCGCCCGGTTGAAGCCCTCAAGCGGGTCAGACCGCCCTTGCTGATCCTTCTCAGGTGAACTGGCGCAGCCAACAAGCAGTACGCTGGCAAAGACCAGTCCAGACAGGCGGTAGTCCATTCTTTTCTCCCTATTCTTGGTGCGGGGCCTTATGGCACCTGCTGATTAATCTCAATGTTAACCTGTGGCTGCCCATCAAGCGACAGCAGCGCGCTGTCGCCAAACCACTCACCGGTGCGCGGCGCTGCCTGCCCCTCTGGCGAAATGCGTACCCTGACTTTGGCCTGATGTATGGAAGAAAGCAACCTTTCAGGCATCATTGCATTGGTATCATCAATAGTTAACTGTAGCGGGAAACGGCTGAGCGGGAGCCGTTTTACCGCTACCGGCACCGGGCTGTGGCCATCGGTCACGGAGAGGATCACCATCCCCTGTGCTGGCAACTGCCGGGCCGCCTCTGCGGAGAGCGTGACCGCCACCGCGAGCCGCGCATTATCCAGACCCGCCTTGGCACGCGCTTGGCTAATGCTGCGCTTTAACATGTCAACACGCGGATCGTCTGGCGGCAGCACGCGCAGCATCAGCGTCCACCCCTCCAGCGCCTTGCCATACTGCCCCTGTTGGAAAGCGTTGAGCGCCAGCAAATTGAGTACCCGCAGGTCAGCCGGGTTGGCTTCCCCCAGCTTGCGCAGGATCTGCTCCGCCTGCTTCTGCTGCTCGGCATCCGCGGAGCGGGTCAGCACCTCGGCGTAACTCAACTGCGCCTCGCGGTTTTCCGGTTGCAGCGCGTAGGCGCGGGCGAAGGCTTGGGTGGCGGTGTCGGCGTTGTCCAGCGCCACCCCGACCCGCCCCAGCAGCAGCCAGTCCGACACATTATCCGGTTGCTGTTGCAGCTCACTGCGCACGCCCAGCCCAAGGCGCGCCACTTCACCTGCCGTCAGCGGCGCGGCGTGCTCGTCCGCCACCCGCGCGCGCAGCGCTGGCAGATCGGCCACCGCCTGATGCCACTCCGCCACCTGTACCAGCCCACCACTCTTCAGGTAGAGGGCCATCGGCAGCAGCACCAGCACCAGCAGGCCGGGCATCAGCGTCCAGCGGCCAATCGGCCGGGCGGCGGAAGCGCGCGCCTGTCCGGGGATGTCCGCCAGCAGCGTCTCCTGCAACTCCTCAATCAGTTGCGGCTTGCCCTCCACCACGCCGTGCTGCTCATCGTGCGCCAGTTCGGCGAGGCGATGGTGGTAGAGCGCCTTGTTCAGGCTGTCGCGGGTCATCGGGGAGGAGTGGCCACGGCGCAGCACCGGCACCACCAACAGCGCGCCAGCCAGCACCAGCAGCAAAAAGATAATCAGCCAAAAAGCCATCAGTCAGGTGTCCTGTCAGAATCATTCAACAGTTGCGCCAGCCGCGCCCGCTCTTCGGGCGGCAGCAGGGCGGCGCGTTGCCGACGGCGCGCGCGGCCAAAGATCACGCCCGCGCCCAGCAACACAAACAGTATCGGCCCCACCCAGAGGATCAGGGTGGAGGGGGTAACCGGCGGTTCATAGGTGACGAAATTGCCGTAGCGCGCCACCATGTAATCGATAATTTGTTGGCGCGACTGCCCCTGCTCCATCAGCTGGTAGACCTTGTTGCGCATGTCCGCCGCAATCATCGAGTTGGAGTCGGCGATGCTGTTGTTCTGGCACTTCGGGCAGCGTAATTGGCCGGTCAGCTCGCGGTACTGCTGCTCCTGCTCGACGTTGGCGAAGTGGTAGGTATCGATGGCCGCCTGCACGCCGAAGCACAGCAGCAGCCCCAGCAGCAACATGAAACGCCTCATGACGCCCCCCCGCCGTAGCGGCGGTAGAGCGGCTCGACCTCACGCCGCCAGACCTCGGCATTCAGGTCGCCAGCGTGGCGGTAGCGGATCACCCCCTGGCCGTCGATCAGGAAGGTCTCCGGCGCGCCATAGACGCCCAGATCCAGCCCCAGCATCCCGTCGCCGTCATACAGGCTCAGGGCGTAGGGGTTGCCGAGGGTGTTGAGCCAGTTGACCGCCTTGGTGCGGTCATCCTTGTAGTTCAGCCCCACCACCCGCACGCCCTGCGCCGCCAGCGTGTTGAGGTACTGGTGCTCGGCGCGGCAGGTCGGGCACCAGGTGGCCCAGACGTTTAGCAGCAGCGGCTTGCCGTCGCGCAGTACCGTCTGGCTGTAGGTTTTGCCCGGCTCGGCCAGCGACTCCAGCTGGAACACCGGCACCGGTCGGCCAATCAGCGCCGACTCCAGCCGCGTCGGGTCGTCGCCGTGGGCGTTGCGCTGCAACTGCACCAAAAACGCCGCCGCCAGCAGCAGGAACAACACCAGTGGAATGAACAGCATCTTGCGCGTCATGCGCCCTCCCCTGCGGGCAGCGCCCGCTTTTTCATCCGGTAGCGCGGATCGAGGATGCAGAGCACCCCGCCCGCCGCCATCAACAGGCCGCCCAGCCAGATCCAGCGGACGAACGGTTTATAGTAGAGGCGTACCGCCCAGGCACCGTCGCCCAGCTCCTCGCCCAGTGCGGCGTAGAGATCCCGCACCAGCCCGCCGTCGATGGCCGCCTCGGTCATCATGCTGCGCGCCACGCTGTAGTAGCGCTTCTCGGCACGCAGCACCGTCACCGGCTTGCCATTTTCGCTGACGTCGATGATGCCCGCGCCGCCGCTGTAGTTGGGGCCACGGATGGCATGGACGTCGCGGAACACGAAGTGGTAGCCGCGGATGTCCACGCTGTCGCCCGCCTTCATCCGCACGTCGCGCTCGACGCTGTAATTCTGGCTGAAGGCGATGCCGATCACCGTCACCGCCACGCCGAGGTGGCCGAGCACCATGCCCCAGTGGCTGCGGGTGAGGGTCGTCAGGCCGCGCCAGAAGCTGTGGCGGTGGGTGGCGCGCTCATGCAGCTCCAGCAGGGTGAGCAGCGTCACCCACAGCGCCATCATCAGGCCGAGCACCGTCATGCCAGCGATGCGATCCTGCAACAGCCACGGCAGCAGCAGGGAGAGCAGCAGCGTCACCGCCAGCGAAGCCAGCAGCCGCCGGCGGAACTTGCCCGCGTCGTCGCGCCGCCAGCGTACCAGCGGCCCGATGCCCAGCAGCAGCGCCAGCGGGGCCATCAGGAAGGTGAACATGGTGTTGAAGAACGGCTCGCCAATCGAGATGCTGCCAAGGCCAAGCTGCTTGTGCACCAGCGGCAGCAGGGTGCCGAGCAGCACCACCAGCATCGCGGCAATCAGCAGCACGTTGTTGCCGAGCAGGAAACTCTCACGGGAGAACAGCTCATGGCGGCTGGGGCTGCGCACCTGCGCGCCACGCACCGCATAGAGCAGCAGCGAACTGCCAATCACAATCACCAGATAGGCGAGGATAAACATCCCGCGCTGCGGGTCAGAGGCAAAGGAGTGCACCGACACCAGCACGCCCGAGCGCACCAGGAAGGTGCCGAGCAGGCAGAGCGAGAAGGCGGTGATCGCCAGCAGCACCGTCCAGGCCTTGAAGGTGCCGCGTTTTTCGGTCACTGCCAGCGAGTGGATCAGCGCGGTGCCCGCCAGCCACGGCATAAAGGAGGCGTTCTCCACCGGATCCCAGAACCACCAGCCGCCCCAGCCCAGCTCATAGTAGGCCCACGCGGAGCCAAGCACGATGCCGATGGTCAGGAAGACCCAGGCCGCGGTAGTCCACGGGCGTGACCAGCGCGCCCAGGCGGTGTCGAGCCGACCAGCCATCAGCGAGGCGATGGCGAAGGCGAAGGCCACCGAGAAGCCGACGTAGCCCATGTAGAGCAGCGGCGGGTGGAAGATCAGGCCAATGTCCTGCAACAGCGGGTTGAGGTCGCTGCCATCGATCGGGAAGTCCGGCAGGGTGCGGGTAAAGGGGTTGGAGGTGAGGATAATGAACAGCAAAAAGCCGCCGCTGATCATCCCGAGCACCGACAGCACGCGCGCTACCGCATCCTGCGGCATCCGGCGGCTCAGCAGCGCCACCGCCAGCGTCCAGCCGCTCAGCATCAGCACCCACAGCAGCAGCGAGCCTTCATGCGCGCCCCAAGTGGCGGCGACGCGGTAGTAGACCGGCAGTTGGCTGTTGGAGTTGGTGGCGACGTAGGCCACGGTAAAGTCGTTCACCACAAAGGCGTGCACCAGAATGGCGAACGCCCCGGCGATGCAGGCAAACAGGCCATAGGCCAGCGGGCGGGCGGTGGCCATCATCCGCAGATCCTGACGCGCCGCGCCCCACTGCGGGTAGATGCTCAACAACAGGGCGATCGCCATCGCCAGACAGAGCAGGAAGCTGCCAATCTCAGGGATCATGCGTGGCCCCCGTCCGCCGCGCGGTACTGCGCCGCCGGCCCCTTGTGGTTCTGTTTCATCGCGTCAGCCACCTCCGGCGGCACATACTTCTCATCATGCTTGGCCAGCACCTGCTTGGCGTTGACCACGTTGCCCGGCTCCAGCACACCCTGCGCCACCACGCCCTGCCCCTCGCGGAACAGATCCGGCAGGATGCCGGTGTAAGTGACCTCAATCGCGCCGCGCGCGTCATACACCTTGAAGCGCACCTCCAGGCTCTGGCTGTCACGCTTGACCGATCCGGGCATCACCATGCCACCGATGCGCAGATGCTGCCCCGGCTCCGGCCGCTCATGCGCCTCGCCCTTGCCGTCGAGGATTTCGCTCGGCGTATAGAAGAGGTCGATGTTCGAGCGCAGCGCGTAGAGCACCAGCGCGGCGGTCAGGCCAAGGCCGACCAGCACCGCCAGCGCCAGATAGAGCCGGTTTTTGCGGCGTGGGTTCATGGTGCACCCTCCTGTGCTGGCGTGTCACGGGCGTGGCGGATGCGTGCCGCACGCGCCTCACGGCGGCGGATGGCGTCAATCAGCCGGTGGCGCTGCCAGACGGTGTGCAGCACCAGCGCCAGCAGTGCCAGCAGGGTGACGGCCACCGAGAGCCAGACGTAGAAGGCGTAGCCGCCCATCGCAAAAAAGGCGTGCCAGGAAGGGAATGCGGCGCTCATGGGCGGCTCCTGCGTGCAAAAAGGGATAAGGCCCACGGGCGGTGGCTCTCCTGCTGCAAGATCAGATTGCGCAGGCGCAGCAGCGCCAGGGTAATAAAGAAGAGCAGGTAGCCAGCAATCGCCCAGCGCAGCGGGTAACGCATACTCGGGTCAATGGTCTGCTGCATGTTGGTGGAGCCTTGGTGCAGGGTGTTCCACCACTGCACCGAGTAGTGGATGATGGGGATATTGACGATGCCGACCAGCACCAGAATGCCAGCGGCGCGGCCCGCCAGCCGGCGATCCTCGAAAGCATGGTAGAGGGCAATCACCCCCAGATAGAGGAACAGCAGCACCAGCTCGGAAGTGAGGCGCGCGTCCCAGATCCACCAGGTGCCCCACATCGGCTTGCCCCAGGCGGAGCCGGTCACCAGCGCAATCAGCGTGAATACCGCGCCGACCGGTGCCATCGCTGCCACCACCAGATTCGCCATCTTCATCTGCCACACCAGCGCCACGAAGGCGGCGGTGGCCATCGCGCTGTAGATGCCCATGGACCAGATGGCGGCCGGCACATGGATATACATAATCCGGTAGCTTTCGCCCTGCTGGTAGTCCGACGGGGCGAATCCAAAGCCCCAGATCCAGCCAATCCCTAAGCAGATCGCGCCTGCCAGCCCAAACCAGGGCGCGAAACGGCCGCACAGGTGGTAGAGCCGATCCGGCTTACCGAGTTGATGTATCCATTTCCACATTGTTAAGTGCTCGTCGTCATGTTCCAAAGTGTCGGCGCCCGCCCGGAAAGGGTGCGGCGGCATACGGCCAGGCCGTTGCCGCTCTTGTCAGGCGTCAGGGTGTTGCAGGCGCCCGGCGCGAACCGGGCAAGCTTGTCAAATCAGTGCACGCTGATGCGCAGCGCGGCGGCGGTGGCGAAGGGAGCCAGCGTCAGACTGCCAGCCAGCATCGCCCCCAGCACCGCCAGATAGCCATCAATCGCCAGGCCGCTGGCCGCCGCCTCCACCGCGCCGCTGGCAAAGATCAGCACCGGGATGTAGAGCGGCAACACCAGCAGGCTCAGCAGTACCCCGCCCTTGCGCAGCCCCACTGTCAGCGCACTGCCGATGGCGCCAATAAAGCTCAGGGTCGGCGTGCCGAGCAGCAGCGTCAGCGCCAGCGCCCGCCAGGTGGCCATGTCCAGCGACAGCAGCAGCGCCGCCAGCGGTGAGAGCAGCAGTAGCGGCAAACCCGTCACCAGCCAGTGGGCGCACACCTTGCCCGCCACCGTCACTGGCAGCGGCGTTGGCAGCAGCAGCAACTGCTCCAGCGAGCCATCCATAAAGTCGTCGCGGAACAGCCGCTCCAGCGACAGCAGCGCCGCCAGCAGCGCCGCGACCCACACCACGCCGGGGGCGATGCGCGCCAGCAACTGCGGCTCCGGGCCGATGCCCAGCGGGAAGAGCGTAATGACAATCAGGAAAAACCAGAGCGGGTTGACGATCTCCGCGCGGTGGCGGAAGGCCAGCGTCAGTTCACGCCGCAACAATACGGCAAACATCATGCAGGCTCCGTCTGGGTCAGGCGGATGCTGCGCACGGCCTGCCGCACGCCCGGCAGATCCTGATGGGTGGTGAGCAGCACCATGCCACCGCGCGCCGCCTGCCGCTCAAACAGCGCCACCAGCGAGGCCACGCCCTGACGGTCGATGGCGGTCAGCGGCTCATCCAGCACCCATAGCGTGGCCTGACTCAGCCACAACCGCGCCAGTGCCACCCGACGCTGCTGGCCAGCCGAGAGTTGCGCCACCGGCACCTCCTCATAGCCCAGCAGCCCCACCTGCTCCAGCGCCTGCCAGATCGCCGGGTGATCCGGTTTACCTATCGCCGACTGATAGAACGCCAGGTTCTCAAAAGGGGTCAGCAGTGACTTCACGCCCGGCTGGTGGCCAAGGAACAGCATCTGGCGGTGGAAGGTGTCACGCGCCTTGCGTACCGGTTCACCTTGCCAGCGCACTTCGCCGCTCTCCGGCTGCGCCAGCCCGGCCATAATCCGTAACAGCGTGGTCTTCCCGGCGCCGTTCTGGCCTTCAACCTGAACGATCTCGCCTGCGGTAATGTTAAAACTCAGTTGACTGAACAGGCTCCGCTCATCACGGACGCAGCTCAGTTGCACGGCTTCAAGCATTGGGAAAACTCGCCTCTTTTTTTGGGAGCGCGAATCATAGCACAAGCCGCAAGGCGCTCGTAGCCTGCCTTGGCAGGGTTTGCCTATCAGTCAGAACCGATTCCATCCAATCTTGCCCACAATGGTGAGTTTTTCCTCAAAGTTAAGATCCTGTTACTTTTTTTATTAATTCTGGTAACGCTTTATGCACCGCCCCAGCACCGTTTGTGAAATCACCTATGCTTAAGCCACAGGGCCTGCGCCCTGCCCTTTCACCCGCCGGTCAGGCGGGCATTTCACCTTATGGGAACCTTTATGACGCAGCAAAAAAATAACCCACGCCAGCATGGCGAGCCTGATGATGAGCAGAACGTGGACAGTGAAGAGGAGGAGCAAGGCACCGAGATAGAGGTGGATGAGGAGAACCTGCCGTCACGGGCGGCAGCGATCCACGAGCAGATCCGCATGGAGGGAGAGAAGGAGCTGGAGCGTGACAGCATGGCGCTGCTCTGGTCAGCGATTGCCGCGGGCCTGTCGATTGCCGCCTCCTTGCTGGCGAAGGGGATTGTGCACGCCGAGCTGCCCGACACCCCGGCGCGCTTTTTCCTGGAGAACCTCGGTTACACCGTTGGCTTTATCATCGTCATCATGGCGCGCCAGCAGCTGTTTACCGAGAACACCGTGACGGCGGTGCTGCCGGTGATGCACAAGCCGACGCTCAACAACCTGGGGATGCTGTTCCGGCTCTGGGGCTGGGTGCTACTCGGCAACCTGATTGGCGGTGCCTGTGCGGCGCTGGCCTTCCACTACCTGCCCGTCTTTGATGAGCCGCTCAACCGTGCCTTTATTGCCGTCAGTGAGGAGGTGATGCAGAACAGTGCCGGGGAGATGTTTACCAAGGGCATCCTCTCTGGCTGGCTGATTGCCACCATGGTCTGGATGTTCCCCTCCGCCGGGGCCGCCAAGCTATGGATCATCGTGCTGATGACCTATCTGGTGGGGATTGGCGACCTGACGCATATCGTGGTGGGTTCGGTGGAGATTCTCTATCTGGTGTTCGCTGGCGTGATCCCGTGGTACGAGTTCTTCTTCCCCTTCGCCATCCCGGTACTGCTTGGCAACATCATCGGCGGCACCTTTATCTTCGCCATGATCAGCCATGCACAGATCCGCAATGACATGAGCACGGAAGCCAAGGCCAAAGCCAAGGCGGAGCAGAAAAAGCGCGAAAAAGAGTAAGAGAAGCAGCGGTAACGTGCACGGGCCAGCGCGCCCCCCGCGCCCAAAAGTGGCGAGGGAATAAGCAAACGCACCGACCAACGCTTATACACCAGCAAAAAATGGGTATAATGCCCGCCGGACGGCCCCACGCTGTCCGGTTGTCCCCTTAGTTAAATGGATATAACGAGCCCCTCCTAAGGGCTAGTTGCAGGTTCGATTCCTGCAGGGGACGCCACTTAGTTACTGCCTACCTGCTTCTCTATCTGTTTCTGCTCTCACTGTGTACTTTAGCTTTAAAGCATGTCGCCATTATCTACTGCAACGCCTGAAACCCTTACTGCGCCTTTCAAGCGCCAATTGAGTGGGGAACCATTCCCAACTTTCTCCTGTTTATAAAAAAACTCATTATTTATCTGAACACTCTCTTTTTCTAATGTTGTTAAGCCCGGCACAAACCTCTTAATTAACTCGATGAAAAAATTAATGTTGTAGATAAAAAGTGATGTTTAATCCTTTCAAGTCGATTCTTTTACCCTTATTTTTATCCGTCCAATCCATCCATAATCAAATATGCCGTGTAAAAGTCGCGAGATAACAGCGTCCTTATAAAGCTTTAAAGCTGATAGGGATTGCTCATTTAAGTAGGTATTTACTCCCCTCATCAATAATAGGCTGGTGGATGGTGTGGGTTCCCATCCTCACACTGCGGCCCTAATGCCTCTCCTTGCAATCGGAGAATAGCTAACTCTCCTCCCCGACACTCAGATCGTTGCCACTCAGGCTTCACGTCTCATTGACAGTGTCCCCCTTCTTTGGGTAAATGCAAAACGGCGACAATTTTTCACCATTTTTTTACTCATTGCTTACAATAAGATGTCGATTTTCAACCTGCTAAGGCATTGCCATAAAGCTAATCCAATAAAATCAGTATGATAACTATCTGGTCAGCCTCAGATGTTCAAGATGTTAACTGGTTAGGGTATGGCACTTAGCAATGACCAGTAGGGTCATCACAAAAATCTTTATAAGCAGAGCATCAGAAAATTCTTATTAATTTGATAACTTCAGTGCATGGATAAAATATGAACAAGCTTGACCGGGCGACCTGGTACACATTTTTCGCGGCTATTCTCTCCTATATTCTGGTTTATGGGTTTGAGCTGACCCATTTCACCCTCTCTATCGACGAGGAAAATACCGATAACGTTATGGCCACCCTGACTACCGGCCGGTGGGGCCATGCATTGTTGCGTGAATTCATTTTTCCTGAACCCTATGCCCCTTTTTTCACCCTGGCATTGGCACTGATTCTGATGTCTTTTGCCTCCGTCGTGATCTGCCGTTATCTGAGATTGGATACGCTGCATGCGATCTTTTTCTCCGTTCTGATTGCTGCCCTCCCGCAGCTGGCTTATCAGTTCGAGTTCCAAAATCAGGCGGAAACAGTGGCGCTGGCGATCTTGAGCTGTGCGGCGTCGATGCATTTTGCAGGCAAAGGCGGTATTAAAAACGCTGCCGCTTTTGTGGCGCTGACTATCGTTACCCTTTCGGTTTATCAATCCCTATTCCTGATTGGCGCATCGCTGATCTGTATCCGAATGGCGTTTGATTTTTATCGTAATGAGATTACGCCCAAAGCGTGCTTTAAACAGATTGCTCTCTATATCGTGCTGGTAGGCGTGTCACTGGTCTTTAACAGCCTAATCACTAAATTCCTTATCGCGCTCTATCACACCTCCGCCTCAAGTTACCTGTCCGCCATGATAGGCTGGGGCAAGCATGATACCCACACCATCGTGCATGAAGTCCTGTACCTGATTGCCAACTATTTCTCAGCACCAGCCCCCTATGGGCTGCGCATGTTCTCCGTTACCCTGCTCGCCTTTGTGATAATTATCCTGGCCTCCTTCTGGTCAGGCCGGAGAGCGTTTTATATCACCCTGTTCTCCCTGGCGGCTTTGGCGTCGCCTTTTATCCTGAATGTGCTGTTGGGTTCCTATCTGCCACCGCGCACCATGACGCAACTGCCTGCGGTGTTTGCCGGATTAATTACGCTGGCTATTATGGCCCTGCGCAGTAAAACCTTGGGCATAGCTGTATGCGCCATTCTGCTTGCCTGCGGCTCTGCGGCTTCTAACCAACTGTTCTATAGTGATTACATGGCTCGGGCCAGCGATGAACATGCGGCAAAAATGATGCTGGATACGATCTACCAGAAGTATCCACAGTTCGATATTGATAAAAACCCGGTCTTTTTCTATGGTGCCTATGAGCCTAAAAACATCTGGAAACTGCCCAGGGCTGATACCTTTGGCGCATCATTCTTCCGTTGGGATGGCGGCAATAATAATCGTATCTATAACTATTTTAAGATCAGCAACATTGCCGATTTCCTGCGCCCCTCACCTGAGCAGGTTGATCGGGCTATCGCTGACGGCACAGACATGGCGTCATGGCCTAACCGCAATGCCGTAGCAATGAAACAGGGCGTGGTCATCGTGAAGATTGGCCCGGTGTTGAGTCCCTATAACCGGTAAGCACGTGCTGGAGAAGCTGACATGGCTTCTCTCGCTCTGCAATAGGGCCTGACGCTATGCACAGTCAGGCCCTATTTACTGGCCCCACCTGTTCAACAAGGTTTCTCGTCATATTCGGGCAGAAATGCACGCGTGAACCGATACCATCCCAATATTTAACGACATTTCAGTAAAAACCGGTTTATCTCTGATATCATTTGGAGAAATTAATACGTCCATTTTAAATATAGTGTTCATTATTAGCAGCAATAGACAGCGGAAAAAAGAACAGTTTTACTGGTAGGTAGTTAACCAGAATAAAAACAGGGTTAATAGGTGCATTAAAGATAGGGAGAATAGCGGAGGGTTACCCAACCATGTGATGGCGGCAACCCCCGGTGGTATAGAGAAATAATGTGTGACGAAAGAGGAGTGCACATCCCTGCAAGGCAACAGGTTGAATGAATAACGCGCAAATAGCTTGGGCTGTTATTGCCGCTGGATTTAGTCCGCCAGCCAACTAATACTTTCATCATGGATAAGATGATGAAACTTTTGAATATCCTCTTGAGTTACTGCATGACCGCAGTCACAACATACATAGACAGGAGATGTACCAGAAACTTTAGATTGGTCCAAAGACTCAAAATCTTCACCTCCACAATGCTGACAGATGAAGTAAAAATTATTCATGTACCTCACTCATAAAAAAGCGTCACGCGGGCGTTGGGAAATAACGCAAGCGGTGACCATTGTGTTGACATTGCTACCCCAGCCTGCAAAACCATTATCAGTTTTTTTGTGGGCGAACCCGGCACTGATTTTTGGTGCGGCGTTTGTTCGGTACTGCCTCACTGAACCACTACTTTTTCCATGGTGAAGGGATACACTGCTGCATCAGGCCCGCTGCCAGCCGAGGCCAGCGTGGTAACCTTTTAAGCGTAAACGGAAAATGGGATTTCTGCCTGCCATCCTGTCCACCCACTCCCATTTAGCAGTGTAAGGATTAAAAAATTTCATGGTGATTCAGGGAAATCCGACCCTCAACCTGCCTGAAATTTTTTCCCAATGTCGGGAACCACCATAAGAGCGCTCTATTTTATACAGATCGGCAGAGTAGTTTTAATTAAAATTCATAATAGTTTGTCTATGTTCTAAACCCTTTTGCGCTAACAACTGTTGAAAAACCAACGGTTATCCCAAATTTTCAGATGTTAAAAGCTTTAACCAAGCTAATAAGTCACAATCATAACTATATTTTTTCTATAAATGGACTGGTGATCCATCCAGAAACGCTAATCTTTTGCTTTTTTGTGAGGGCGCTAAAGTTTCGGGTGGCACGGCCGATACTCACTGCATCCGCTCTCAGCAAGATAATCAACATGATGAGTCGTCGCCTGACCTGGCTGTGCATTTTTACCTTTTGTATTCTGTTTTGGGCTGTGATCTTCTCCCTGATATAACCCCTCGCGCGCTGCGCAGAGCGGCAGGATCAGTGGGAGGTTCAGGGTCGTCGCAGCCTGACCGGCTGTTTTTTTTTGATGCGCCGTAACCCAGGTGGCCGGCGTGTATTCAGGAGTGAGATGTGAAATATCTGTTTATGGGCCTCTCTTTTATGATGGCGCTGTGGTTGGGCACCTTCATCATGCTGCTTGAGTAGAGAGGCTGGGGGCGGCGTGCCGCCCCCGATGGCATCAGGGTTTGGTACCCTCGGTGTGGCGGGTGGCTGGCAGCAGACCATCTGCTCGGAACATCGCCTTGATGCCGCGCACCGCCTGGCGGATGCGATCCTGATTCTCGATCAGGGCAAAGCGCACGTGGGTATCGCCATAGTCACCAAAGCCAATGCCGGGCGAGACGCACACCTTGGCCTCCGCCAGCAGCTTTTTCGCGAACTCCAGTGACCCCAGGTGGGCATAGGGTTCGGGAATTTTCGCCCAGACATACATCGACGCCTTGGGGTTCTCGACCATCCAGCCCGCCTCATGCAGCCCACGCACCAGTACATTGCGCCGCTGGCGGTACTGCTCGGCAATGTCCCGCACGCACTGTTGGTCTCCCTCCAGCGCGGCGATCGCCGCCACCTGAAGCGGCGTAAAGGTGCCGTAGTCATGGTAGCTCTTGATGCGCGCCAGCGCGCTCACCAGCTCTGGGTTGCCCACCATAAAGCCGACCCGCCAGCCCGCCATGTTGTAGCTTTTGGAGAGGGTGAAGAACTCCACCGCAATATCCTTCGCGCCCGGCACCTGCATGATCGAGGGAGCCGTCCAGCCATCGTAGACGATATCGGCATAGGCCAGATCATGCACCACCAGCACGTCATACTGTTTCGCCAGCGCCACCACCCGCTCAAAGAAATCCAGCTCCACGCACTGCGCGGTCGGGTTGGAGGGGAAGCCGAGGATCATCATTTTGGGGCGCGGAATCGACTCGCGGATCGCCCTCTCCAGCTCGCCAAAGAAGTCCACGCCCTCAGTCAGCGGCACCGATCGCACCTGCGCGCCAGCAATCACCGCGCCATAGATATGGATCGGGTAGCTCGGGTTCGGCACCAGCACGGTGTCGCCGTGATCCAGCGTCGCCAGCATCAGGTGCGCCAGCCCCTCTTTCGAGCCGATAGTGACGATCGCCTCACTCTCCGGGTCAATCTCCACCTGATAGCGGTCGGCGTACCAGCGGGAGATGGCGCGGCGCAGGCGTGGGATGCCGCGCGAGGTGGAGTAGCCGTGGGTGTCATCACGCTGGGCGACGGTGCAGAGCTTCTCCACAATATGCGGCGGCGTGGCGCCATCCGGGTTGCCCATGCTGAAGTCGATGATGTCTTCACCACGGCGGCGCGCCGCCATTTTCAGTTCAGCGGTGATGTTGAAGACGTAGGGGGGAAGGCGATCAATACGGGTAAAACGGCGTAATGCGCGGGATTCAGCCATGATTTCCTCTTGTACGTAGGCGCCCGGACCGTCCGAGCGACGTGGGCCGCACTCATGCGGCCGAAACCTGACCATATCGCAGCAAAAATCGCCTGTCGAGGCGCTGGCAAGCCACTTTTTACAATCACATTACTTTTTGATAAAAAATTTTTATCGTTTATGGCCGATTATTCAGGCGCAATGCGCGCCAGCAGCCAATCATTTTCCCATTCACCGCCCAGCAGGTAGTTATCACGCAGCGTGCCTTCCCACGCAAAGCCGCACTTCTCCAGCACCCGGCGCGAAGCGCGGTTCCCTTCGACCACCAGCGCTTTCAAACGATGGAAGCCCAGCTCAAAGGCGTAATCACACACCGCATTCAGCGACTCGGTGGCGTAGCCCTGCCCTTGGAAGGCGGGCAGCAGCATATAGCCTATCTCCGCCTGACGGTACGGCGCCCACTCCGGCATAAAACCGGTGACGCCAATGGCCTCGCCGGTTTTGCGCAGCCGGATCACCAGACAGAGCCAGTGGTGGCTCTCTTTGTTCCAGGCTGGCAGCCGCGACTCAAAGTGTTGGCGCACCTCCGTCTCGTCGCGGCGGTCAGCGACAAATGCCATCACCTGCGGGTTCTGTTGCAGCTGTTGGAACAGCGGCCAGTCGCGTTCGGTCAGCGGGGAGAGGATCAGTCGGGCAGTCTCTAGTTGCATCGGGTTCTCCAGATTACGTGACACAGATCTTCAAATGAAGAATTTATACTTTCGAACGAAAGGTTATTCCTTTTCTTCGGCCGGCCTTCTCTCCATAATGGTTAACGTCTGAGCAACAACTATTCCCCTTTTTACCGGCTGGAGAGAAGCCTATGACGGCGTTGACCATTGATAACATTCCCGAGGCGATCCGCAAAGTCAAACAGCAACTGCGGCGCGATCTGCCTGATTATGCGGAGGTTTTCCGCCAGGTCGAGCAGGATGTCGCCGCCCAGGTGGCGGCCATCCGCGCTGAGCTGGCGCGCGGCGAGAACCCGGTGCCGCAACTGGATGCCGACGATATCCTGCATGGCCGCGTCAGCGAGCAGCAGAAAGCCCTGATCCGCCAGCGCGGGGCCTGCGCCATCCGTGGCGTTTTCCCGCAGGAGAAGGCGCGCCGCTGGAACCAGATGATCGGCGACTATCTGGAGCAGAACAACTTTGTCGAGCGGCTGAAACAGGCGGCGGAGGACAACTACTTCGGCACCCTGGCCGCCAGCAAGCCGCAAATCTATGGCATCTACTGGTCACGCCCGCAGGTTGAGGCGCGACAGCATGAGCGGATGGAGGCAGTGCAGGTGTTCCTCAACCGGCTGTGGCAGTCAGAGAGCCACGGCACGCAGCACTTCGATGCCGGGCGGGTGGTGAGTTACGCTGACCGCACCCGCCGCCGGCCGCCGCGCTCCTCCTCCCTCGGCCTGTCGCCGCATGTGGATGGCGGATCGCTGGAGCGCTGGCTGGATGAGGGGTTCCGCCACGTCTACCGCCACCTGTTCAGCGGCGACTGGCGCGCCTACGATCCCTTTGCCGCCGAGGGGCGTACCGAGGTGCGCGAGTTCCCCTCGCCGGCTGTCTGCTCCATGTTCCGCACTTTTCAGGGTTGGACGGCCCTGACGCCACAGCGCACCCATGCCGGTACCCTTAACCTGATCCCGATTGCCAATGCGATGGCCTACATCCTGCTGCGCGCCCTGCAGGATGACGTGCCGGAGGATGAACTGTGCGACGCCGCGCCCGGCCGCGCGCTGTCGGTGTCGGAGAAGTGGCACCCGCTGCTGCTGGAGGCGCTGTCGCCGATCCCGGATCTGGAGCCGGGCGACACGGTGTTCTGGCACTGCGACGTGGTGCACGCGGTGGAGAATGAGCACCACGGCGAGTTTGACAGCAATGTGATGTACATCGCCGCCGCCCCCTGGTGTGAGAAGAACGCCGCCTACCTGTCGGGACAGGCGGCCAGTTTCCTCGATGGCCGCTCGCCGCCGGACTTCGCTGCCGATGACTTTGAGGTTGATTTCCAGGATCGCGCCACCGAGGAGACGCTGACGCCGCGCGGCCGCCGCCAGCTCGGTCTGGCATAGCCCCCCGCCACCGGCGCTGGCGCCGCCGGTGGCTTTTCTTTATAGTGGCTGCTTGTCATCGCACAGGGAAGCTGTCGTGCACTCCATGTTTGAGATGTTGCTGGCGGTGTTTGATCGCGCCGCCCTGATGTTGATCTGCCTCTTCTTTTTGACCCGCACCCGCGCCTTCCGCCAGTTGTTGCAAAAAGAGCAGCACACGCCGCGTGAACGGGCGGCGGTAACCGCCATCTTCTCCCTGTTCGCGCTGTTCAGCACCTACTCCGGCATCAATGTCGAGGGGTCGCTGGTCAACGTGCGGGTGATTGCCGTGATGTCTGGCGGCATCCTGTTCGGCCCGTGGGTCGGCATCATCACCGGCCTGATCGCCGGCATCCACCGCTACGCCATTGACGTGCACGGCATCACCGCCGTGCCCTGCCTGATCACCAGCGTGGTGGCCGGGCTGATGTCGGGCTGGATCCACCAGCGCGTTGACAAGCCGCGGCGCTGGAGCGTCGGGATTGCCGCCGGCATGGTGTGCGAGTCCCTGACCATGCTGCTGGTGGTACTGTGGGCCAGCCCGCTGTCGCTGGGGCTGGAGATTGTCTCGCGCATCGCCGTGCCAATGATCCTCGGTGCCACCTGCATCGGCCTGATTGTGCTGCTGGTGCAGAGCGTGGAGGATGAGAAGGAGGTGATCGCCGCGCGGCAGGCCAAGCTGGCGCTGGACATCGCCAACAAGACGCTGCCCTACTTCCGCAACATCAACCACGCCTCACTCACCACCATCTGCGACATCATCCGTGGCGACATCAAGGCGGACGCCGTGGCAATCACCGACACCAAAAACGTGCTGGCCTACGTCGGCACCGGCGCTGACCAGTACAACATTGGCCATGAGATCATCAGCGACATGACCAAGGAGACGCTGCGGCGTGGCAAGATCACCATCAAAAACAACGATGAGATGCACCGCACCCCGCAGATCCACTCGCTGATCATCATTCCGTTGTGGGAAAAGGGCGAGGTCACCGGCTCCCTGAAGATCTACTACTGCCGCGCCCACAAGATCACCTACTCGCTGAAGGTGATGGCGGTCGGGCTGTCGCAGATGATCTCCACCCAGATGGAGGTGTCGCGCACCGAACAGCTACGCGAGATGGCGAACAAGGCGGAGATGCGCGCGTTGCAGAGCAAGATCAACCCGCACTTCCTGTTCAACGCGCTGAACGCCATCTCCTCCTCGATCCGCCTCAACCCGGACACCGCGCGCCAGTTGATCATTAACCTGTCGCGTTACCTGCGCTACAACCTCGAGCTGAACGACGAGCTGATTGACCTGCGCAAGGAGCTGCATCAGGTGCAGGACTACATTGCCATTGAGCAGGCGCGCTTCGGCAGCAAGCTGACGGTGCTGTATGACGTGGATGAGGAGATCGCGGTGCCGATCCCGAGCCTGCTGATCCAGCCGCTGGTGGAGAATGCCATTGTGCACGGCATCCAGCCCTGCCGCGGCAAGGGCGTGGTGTCGATCAGCGTCAAGCACGCCGGTGACCGCATCCGCATCGCGGTGCAGGATACCGGCAACGGCATCCACCCAGAGGTGATTGAGCGGGTGGCGCGCAATGAGATGCCCGGCAATAAGATTGGCCTGCTGAATGTGCACCACCGGGTGTCGCTGATGTATGGCGAGGGGTTGCACATCCGTCGGCTGGAGCCGGGCACCGAGATCGCATTCTTTATTCCCAGAGAGGGTGGCAAGCACCCCGCCGCTCTGGTTTGACGCCGCATTGAGTGGGGAGAGGGCCGTGAAAGCCATTATTGTTGAGGATGAGTTTTTGGCTCAGGAGGAGCTGAAGTACCTGATTAACGCCCACAGCGACATTGAGCTGGCAGGCTGTTTCGATGACGGGCTGGACGTGCTGAAGTATTTGCAGGGCAATCCGGTGGACGCCATTTTCCTCGATATCAACATCCCGTCGCTGGATGGGGTGCTGCTGGCGCAGAACCTGAGCAAGTTCGCCCACCGCCCCTATATCGTCTTTATCACCGCCTACAAGGAGCACGCCGCCGAGGCGTTTGAGATTGAGGCGTTCGACTACATCCTGAAGCCCTACCACGAGGCGCGCATCGTCACCATGTTGCAGAAGCTGGAGGCGCATCACCGGCGCGACCGCCAGCCCGTGGGCGACCACCCCTCCCCGGCGCGCAGCAGCCACAGCATCAACCTGATCAAGGATGAGCGGATCATCGTCACCGACATCAACGAGATCTACTACGCCGCCGCGCAGGAGAAGGTGACGCAGGTGTTTACCCGGCGTGAGGTGTTCACCATGCCGATGAACATCACCGAGTTTTGCAGCCGCCTGCCGGAGGAGTTCTTCTTCCGCTGCCACCGCTCCTACTGCGTCAACCTCGGTAAAATCCGCGAAATTGTGCCCTGGTTCAACAACACCTACATCCTGCGCCTGAGCGATTTGCCGTTTGAAGTGCCGGTCAGCCGCAGCAAGGTGAAGGCTTTCCGGCAGTTGATGCGCATCTAGGTGCATTTCATTCCGCCCCGGAGGCATCTCATTCCCGATTCGATCACTGCTTGAAAAGCCGCCCCTATACTGGCCTCAGTGGGCAGACCAACAGGCGCCGAGCGCGGCCAACGGTCTGTTAATTTTGGCCCCGGAGGGGCCTTCGGCGCAGTAACGGGAGGCCGGCATGAACAGCAGTAAACCGGTAAATCGTGGTTTGATTGTTTTGGGCACCATCGTGGTACAGATGGGGCTGGGCACCATCTACACCTGGAGCCTGTTTAACCAACCGCTGGTGGAGACGTTCGGCTGGGCGCTGGGCGATGTGGCGACCACCTTCTCCATCACCAGCTTCTCGCTGGCGCTGGCCACGCTGTTCGCCGGCCGCTTGCAGGAGCGCCTCGGCATCCGCCGCCTGACCCTGCTGGCCGGGGTGCTGCTCGGCTGCGGCCTGATCGCCAGTTCGCACGCCACCTCGCTGACGCAGCTCTACCTGCTGGCCGGTGTGGTGGTCGGCTTTGCGGACGGCACCGCCTACATCACTACCCTCTCCAACCTGATCAAGTGGTTCCCGGAGCGCAAGGGGCTGATCTCTGGCATCTCGGTCGGCGCGTTCGGCACCGGCAGCCTGCTGTTCAAGTATGTCAACGCCGCCCTGATTGCCGAGCATGGCGTCTCACAAGCGTTCCTCTACTGGGGCCTGATTGTGATGGCGCTGGTGGCAGCCGGTTCGTTGCTGTTGAAAGAGAAGAAAGTGCCAGCGGGCCAACCGGTGCAGGCCAGTGGGCTGGGGCGTGACTTCAGCGTGCGCGAGATGCTGGCGACCAAAGAGGCCTGGCTGCTGTTTATGATCTTCTTCACCGCCTGCATGGGCGGCCTCTACCTGATTGGCATCGTGAAGGATATTGGCGTGCGGCTGGCCGGGATGGATCTGGCCACCGCGGCCAACACGGTCTCCGCCATCGCCATCTTCAACACCGCCGGGCGCATCATCTTGGGCGCGCTCTCAGACAAGGTGGGCCGGATGCGCGTCATCAGCTTCACCCTACTGATGACGCTGCTGGCCGTGAGCACCCTGAGCTTTATGAGCCTCACGCCGATGCTGTTCTTCGTCTGCGTCAGCATCATCGCTTTCTGCTTTGGCGGCAACATCACCGTCTTCCCGGCTATCGTTGGTGACTTTTTCGGGCTGCGCAACCACAGCAAGAACTACGGGCTGGTCTATCAAGGCTTCGGCATCGGCGCGCTGGCCGGTGCCTTTATCGCCGCCCACTTCGGCGGCTACCACACCACCTTTATGGTGATTGGCGTGATGTCGCTGCTCTCGCTGCTGGTGACGCTGCTGATCAAGCCACCGAAAACCGAACCGGCCACGCGCGCCCTGCCCTCCCGGCAGCACGCCTGAGTCACCCCGCCGCCCATCCTTTGATGGGCGGTTTTTATTTCGCCCCGCCTTGCAATTCCCCCGCTGCCCTGACAAAAATCTCCCTTTGGCTTGACCTTTCCACACAGCACCCAAGGATTGAGCATGGAACTGACTGCCGGACAAAATATCCCGTTAACTGACCCCACGTTGTGCCTGACGCTGAATTACCAGCGGATGCCCGCCTTCCGCAGCGAGCTGGACCCCTCGGCCTTTATGCTGGATGCCCACCAGCGGGTGCGCGGCGACAGCGATTTCATCTTCTTCAACCAGCCCGCCACGCCCAACCGCAGCGTGGTGCTGGAGACGGCCCCAGAGCAGGCGCGGTTTACCGTCGATCTGCGCCAGGTGGATGCTGGCGTGAGCAAAATTGCCCTGACGCTGGTGATTGACGGGCCGGATACCTTTTCCCAACTGACCAACCTGACGCTGGAGATCGGCGGCCACGCCCGCTTTGCCCCGCCGTTGCAACAGCGGAGCGAAAAGGCGCTGATTCTGGCGGAGATCTACCGCTATCAAGGCGGCTGGAAGCTGCGCGCGCTGGGGCAAGGGTTCAATGGCGGGCTGGAGCCGCTGGCCACCCACTTTGGCGTCGAGGTGGATCAGGCGGCCCCTCCGCCAGCGGCCACGCGCGGCGTGGTGGATCTGGAGAAGCGGCTGGCGCAGCACGCGCCCCGGCTGGTGAGCCTGGCGAAAAAGGCGACGGTCAGTCTGACCAAGCACCGCTTGCAGGATATGCAGGCCAAAGTCGCCTTTGTGCTGGACGCCTCCGGCTCGATGACCCAGCAATTCAGGAAGGGGAATGTGCAGGCGATTCTGGATCGCATTGCCGTGCTGGCGGCGCAGTTTGACGACGATGGCAGCATGGAGCTGTGGGGATTCGGCGAGCGCCACCAGAAATACCCGGACGTCACTCTCGATAACCTCGATGGCTATATCCACATGATCCAGGGCATCGGCAAGCGCCGCATGGGCGAGATCCTGCCCGGCCTCGGCGGCGTCAACAATGAGCCGCCGGTGATGGAGGAGATCATAGATACTTTCAAAGGGAGTGACTGCCCGGCCTACATCGTCTTTATTACCGATGGCGGCATCAGCAAGACCCGCGCCATCAAGGAGGCAATCCGCCGCTCCGCCCACTACCCAATCTTCTGGAAGTTCGTCGGCCTTGGCGGCCAGAACTACGGCATTTTGGAGCAGCTGGACGACTTCACCGATCGCCGTGTCGATAACAGTGACTTTTTCGCCATTGATGATTTTGCCCGGATGGATGACGGCCAGCTCTACGACCTGCTGCTGACGGAGTTTGCGCAGTGGTCAATGGAGGCGCGTCGGCTGGGCATTTTGCGCTAGCCGCCGCCGATAAAAAAAGCCGGTCATCATGACCGGCTTTTTTATGCCTTACGCGATTTAGGCTGACTCAGCTTGCAGGGGCTGCAACCGCATGCCCAGCGACTGGCGCAGGTAGGCTCCGGCGCCCAGCAGGCCCGGCTGGTCGTGGGTGATCATGTAGACCGGGATGTCCGCCAGATAGTCCTTGAAGCGGCCCTTGTCCTCAAAGGCGGCGCGGAAGCCGGACGCCTTGAAGAACTCCAGGAAGCGCGGGACGATGCCACCAGCGATGTAGACGCCGCCAAAGGTGCCGAGGTTCAGCGCCAGGTTGCCGCCAAAACGGCCCATGATGACGCAGAACAGCGACAGCGCCCGGCGGCAATCAATGCAGCTGTCTGCCAGCGCGCGTTCGGTGACATCCTTCGGTTGCAGGTTCTCCGGCAGGCGCTCATCCGCCTTGACGATGGCGCGGTAGAGGTTCACCAGCCCCGGCCCGGAAAGGATGCGCTCGGCGGAGACGTGCCCCAGCTCGCCGCGCAATTGCATCAGAATAATGTCCTCCTCCACGCTGTTTGGCGCGAAGTCAACGTGGCCGCCCTCGCCCGGCAGGCTCACCCAGCAGTTGCCAGCCTGCACCAAGTGCGCCACGCCCAGCCCGGTGCCCGCGCCGTAGACCGCGACCGGTTTACCGGCCTGCGCCTTTTTGCCGCCAAACTGCAATACATCCTGCTCGCCCAGCATCGGGATCGCCATGGAGACCGCCGTGAAGTCGTTGATGATCTCCAGGTGGCTGAAGCCGAGGTTCTGCTTCATCTCCGCAATGGAAAATGCCCAGGTGTGGTTGGTCATCGCCACCCAGTCACCGGTGATCGGGCAGGCAATGGCGATGCAGCCATCCTCCACCACCGCTTCCGGGTGCTCCGCCAGGTAATGCCGAACCACGGCCTCCAGGCTCTCAAATTCCAGACCGGAGAAGGTCTTGGCCTGGGAGATCTCGCCGCTGTCCAGCGCGCAGAGCGCCAGACGGGCATTGGTGCCTCCCACATCGCCCACCAGGGAATATTTGTTCATTGAGGTACTTCTCCACGAAAAGGAATGTTATTGGCTGCGCACACTGTAAATTTCCCCCTGCAAAACAACAATGCCGATACACCGGCCTCCCGCTTTTTAGTGATCTTGATCACAAAAATAAGCCGGGACTTTCGTTTGCCGATGATAAATTATCCAGCCCCCACCGCACTGGCACGGCGTGCAAAATAATAGGGGCTTCTTTTTCCTACGGAAAGACGAGGATTCCGATTCCAGCAATCACTCCCCGCCGAGTGCATAACGCACCGCAGCGGCGGCATGCAGCGCCGTGGTATCAAACACCGGCACCTGCGCATCCTGCGCGCCCACCAGCAGCGCAATTTCGGTACAGCCGAGGATGATGCCACCGACGCCCTGCGCCTCCAGCTTGCGAATAATTGCCTGATAGGCGGCGCGCGAGGCGTCATTGATGATACCGAGGCACAGCTCCTGATAGATGATGCGGTGCACGGTTTCACGATCCGCTTCTTCCGGCACCACCACCTCGAGGCCAAAGCGCTCCGCCAGCCGCGCCTTGTAGAACGGCTCCTCCATAGTGAAGCGGGTGCCCAGCAGCGCCACCCGCTGGATGCCCTGCGCCTGCACCGCCTGCCCGGTGGCGTCGGCGATGTGCAGCAGCGGCAGGCCGCCGAGACGCTCAATCTCATCGGCTACCTTGTGCATGGTGTTGGTACAGAGCACCACCGCCTCCGCGCCCGCGCGCTTCAGGGCGGCGGCGGCCTCGCCCAGCACCTGCCCGGCGCGCTGCCACTCCCCCTGCGCCTGCATCTGCTCAATCTGCTGGAAATCGACGCTGTAGAGGATCAGTTGGGCGGAGTGCAGCCCGCCCAGCTCGGCTTTCACCTGTTGGTTGATCAGGCGATAGTACGGCACGGTGGACTCCCAACTCATGCCGCCAAGTAATCCCAGGGTTCTCATGTGGCTCTCCAGGTGTTCAGGCTGATGCCGGAACATACCCCAATTTCAGCCGCGCGAGGAGAGGCGCGCGTGCTGTTTTTGCGCCCGGCGGTGCAACCGCGCGTGGAGAAAATCGAACAACCCGTTGTAGGCCACGGTGTAGGGCAGAAAAAATAGGAAAAAGGCGACCTCCAGCATCAGGGCCTGCCACAGCGACACATTGAGGATCCAGGCGGTGACGGGCAGCGCAATCAAAATGAAGCCCCCTTCAAAGCCCAGCGCGTGCCCCACCCTCACCCACAGGGTACGGGCCACCCGCTGCGGCGGCCAGCAGCGGTCAAAAAGTGTGTTGTAACTAATATTCCACAGCAGGGCAATCAGCGACAGGACAATTGCTACCGTTCCCATCTGCCACAGGGGTCGCCCCATGATCCACGCCGCCAGCGGTGAAACCAGCAGGATAGCCAGCACCTCAAAGCCAATGGCATGGACAATACGTGTACGCAGGGATTTAGGTTTCATGGTCAGCCTCTCTTGGTCGTGGAACGCCATCATCATCGCTTTCGGTGATAGGACAAAGTGGGCTAACATCGATAAAAACGATAGGAGCACTGATGCGCTACTCTCCTGAAGCTTTGATTGCCTTTGTTGAGGCGGCGGATGCTGGCTCTTTCTCGGCGGCTGCGCGCAAGCTGCGCAAGAGCCAATCGACCATCAGCGCGGCCATCGCCAATCTGGAGGCGGATCTGGGGCTGACGCTGTTTGACCGCCACAGCCGCACCCCGGCGCTGACGCCACAGGGGCGGCGAGTGCTGAGCCACGTGCAGGCGATTCTGGCCGCCAGCGAACGGCTGGATGCGCTGGCCGTGCGGCTCGGGCAGCCGGTGGAGCCGCGCCTGACGCTGGTGCTGTCGGACACCTATGCCCCCAGCCACTATGAGACGCTGCTCGGCCACTTTGGGACACGCTACCCGGAAATTGAGTACGAATGCATGATTGCCGAACGGGAGGATGTCACTGACCTGTTGCAACAGGGACGGGCGCACATCGGCATTCTGGAGAGCCTGTCTGCCTACCCGCCGGATATCGCCCATGCGCGCCTGCCGGAGCAGACGGAGATGGCGCTCTATGTCGCCCGCAGCCACCCGCTGGCGGCACAGGCGCACGTCAGTGCCACCCAGCTTGGCACGGCGCGCCAGCTCTGCCTGACGCTCTATCACCGCCGCGCGGCCGCCCTACCCACCGGGCTGTTCTGGTCGGCCCCCAGCTACCTGATGCTGATGGAGATGGCGGAACAGGGCTTCGGTTGGGCCGTGCTGCCGCGCTGGCTGGTGGAGCAGTATGGCAAAGGGACACTGGTGGCGTTGCCCGCCGAGGGCTGGCCGATGCGAGTGGACGTGGATGTGGTGTGGTCGAAACAGAACCTGCCCGGCCCGGCGGGCAGTTGGTTCCTTGATCAGCTGATCGCCGGGCCGGCTGCCTCAGTGTGAGGCCTTGCCGCAGTTGCGCTGCTCAATGGCTGTGGTGACGGCGCGCAGCAGCACCGGCACATCCTGTTTGGGCAGTACCACCTCCACCAGCGCCAGACGATCCGGCTCCGCCAGTTGCGCCAGCGCCTGCCGCAACTGCGGCGGATCGGTGACGCGCAGCGTAGTCACCCGATCGGCCTCTGCCCCCAGCGCTTGCGGCAGCTGCGTCCAGTGCCAGGCGGCGATGTCGTTGTAGCGCTGCTCCGGGCCGTGGATCGCCCGTTCAACGGTGTAGCCCTGATTGTTGAAGACAAAAATCAGCGGCCGCAGGCCATCGCGGATCATCGATCCCAACTCCTGAATCGTAAGCTGCGCCGCGCCATCGCCAATCAACAGCACCACCCGCCGCGCCGGGCAGGCGATCTGCGCGCCATAGGCCGCCGGTAGGGTGTAGCCAATCGACCCCCACAGCGGTTGCACTAGCATGTCACAGCCGCTGGGCAGCCTCAGGCTGGCCGCGCCAAAGCAGGTGGTGCCCTGATCGGCCAGCAGGATGTCGCCGGGGCGCAGGAAGGTTTGCATCGCCTGCCAGAAGGCCGGCTGATCGAGCTGCCCCGAGGGCGGAGAGGGTGCCACGCGCCCAAGCGATGGCAGCCGCCAACGCGCCAGATGGCGGGCCACCACCGGTTGCAGCGCCGCCAGCGCGACGGCCATCGGCAGCTGGCTAAACTGTCGATTGCCCACCTGCGCCATAAAGGGGTGGAGATCGATGCGCTTCGCCTGTGGCAAGCAATGGCTGAAGCCCGCGGTGATGGTGTCGGTGAAGCGCACGCCCACGGTGATCACCGCCCCCGCCTCCTCTAACGGGCGGCGCACCGGTTCCGGGCTGGCCGCCCCGGTATAGGTGCCAAGGAACGCCGGGTGTTGCTCATCCAGCACTCCCTTGCCGAGCAGCAGCGTGGCATTGGCGATCGGCGTGGCCGCCAGCCAGCGGTTCAGCGACTCCGCCACGCCAAAACGATGGGCCAAAAAATCCGCCAACAGGGCCACGCTGTCGGCATTCGCCAGCAGGTTATCGGCGGCTTCGGTGAAGGCGTGCAGCGCCTCCGGTGAGCAGGCGGCCTCGGTGCGTGCCAGCGGCAACGGCATTGCGGCCACCGGCAACGCCGCCACATCGCTCGGCAGCAGCAGGTAGCCAGGGCGGCGCTGGTGCAGGACGGCCGCGATCACCCGGTCAATCTCCGTTAGCGCGTTCTCCGCCGTCAGGCTGGCCTGCGCGACCGTCACCTCTGACGCCATGCGCAGGAAGTGGCCGAACTCGCCATCCCCCAGCGTGTGGTGCAGCAGCTCCCCGCCGCGCTGCGAAGACAGCGGCGGCGCGCCAACGATGTGAATCACTGGCACATATTCGGCATAACTGCCGGCGGTGCCGTTGATGGCGCTCAGCTCACCGACGCCAAAGGTGGTCAGCAGCGCCGCCGCGCCACGCTGGCGGGCATAGCCATCCGCCGCGTAGGCAGCGTTCAGCTCGTTGGCGCACCCCACCCAAGCGATCTGCGGGTGGTCAATCACGTGGTCAAGAAACTTCAGGTTATAGTCACCCGGCACACCAAACAAATGGCGGATGCCCACCTCTGCCAGCCGTGCCAACAGATAATCCCCGACGGTACCCCTTTCACTCATCATGACCCCCTGCGTTATGGTTGGACTCCAGCATTAAGTATCGTGAAAACGGTGAGTGCAGCGAATTTTCTCCCAGCCTATTGATTGGCAAGCGGGCGTTACAGCCACGGCGGGCGCAGGCGCGCGGGATCACACTATTGACGGGATGAATGGAACGGTTCTGATTCAGGGGGTTAAGCTGCCAGGGCTGTTTAAGATGTGATCCAGCTGGCATTGGCGCGCCATGTAAACGTCTACACTACAGCGCGACTTTCTCTCATCGATAAGGGACAGATATGGTGTACCAAGCCAGCCCGGCGCGTTATGACGCCATGGAGTACCGCCGCTGCGGCCGCAGCGGGTTGAAGCTGCCAGCCATCTCACTCGGCTTGTGGCATAACTTTGGCGACGCCACGCTGCTGGAGAACAGCCGCCAGCTGCTGCGCCGCGCCTTTGATCTGGGCATCACCCACTTTGACCTCGCCAATAACTACGGCCCGCCGCCCGGCTCCGCCGAGCTGAATTTTGGCCGCATCCTGCAACAGGATCTGCGCCCCTACCGCGATGAGCTGATCATCTCCTCCAAGGCGGGCTACACCATGTGGGACGGCCCGTATGGCGACTGGGGTTCCAAGAAGTATCTGGTGTCGAGCCTCAACCAGAGCCTGACCCGGATGGGGTTGGAGTATGTTGACATCTTCTACCACCACCGCCCCGACCCTGATACCCCGCTGGAGGAGACGATGGCGGCGCTGGACTTGCTGGTGCGTCAGGGCAAGGCGCTCTATGTCGGCCTCTCCAACTATCCGGCGGAGCGGGCACGGCAGGCGTTTGAGATCCTGACCGACCTCGGGACGCCCTGCCTGATCCACCAGCCGAAGTACTCGATGTTTGAGCGCGGCGTGGAGGCGGGTCTGCTGGATGCGCTGGAGGAGCACGGCGTCGGCTCAATCGCCTTCTCACCGCTGGCCGGTGGGCAGCTGACTGACCGCTACCTGCATGGCATCCCGGCCGACTCCCGCGCCGCCAGCGGCAGCCGCTTCCTCAATCCAGACCAACTGACAGACGAGAAGCTGGCGCGGGTACGGGCACTGGACGCACTGGCACAGCAGCGCGGGCAGAAGCTCTCCCAGATGGCACTGGCCTGGGTGCTGCGCGGCGACCGCGTGACCTCGGTGCTGATTGGCGCCAGCAAAACCAGCCAGATTGAGGATGCGGTCGGCATGTTGCAGAACCGCACCTTCAGCCAGCAGGAGTTGGACGCCATCGAAGAGATTTTGGTGTAAGCGCTTACCTGGACAGGCAAGTTTCCGGATAAGCCCGCTATTTGGCGAGGCCAGTACGTTGGCCTTGCCAAATGCCGAGCTACCGGCAGGAACACTTTCATTAACCTTTAACGACGTGCCCACCTTCACCCGCTGATTGACGCGCGCTGCCGCACCGGATTAGATTAGGCTGCTTATCAATGCATTTACCCAGCATTGTCCCACGCTCCACAGTTTTCACCTTGGCATTACGTGAAAAATAACTCTTAATATCAAGCTATTACCCTCGATCTCCCTCGCTAAACCTGTGCCAGCCAGCTCCCGCCTCTCTCCACAATTTCCCCATGATCTGCCGCTTTGTCAGTGATCTGTTAAGAGGGGTAAAGGATTCAAAAGGGCGCATTGTCTTATAGAAGTTGCTTATGTTTAGCCGTATACCTATGCCATCCACTACGGTGGTCTGGAGGATAATAAGAATGGTTAAAGTAAAAACACTTTTGTTGAGCACCCTGTTTGTCGCCTTGTTACCGGCTGTCCTGCCTGCCAAGGCGGGGGGCCTCGATTTACGGATGCCCGGTCTGTCGCTCTCCATCGGTGACCGCGACCGGCATGGCAACTACTGGGATGGACACCGCTGGCGTGACCGTGCCTGGTGGGGCCGTCATCATCCCCGCTTCCACCGGCCACCGCCGCCCCCACCGCGCTGGCACCACGGCCCGCCCCGTGGTCACGGCTGGGGGCATGACCACGGCCACGATCATGGCCGCGGCCATGGACATCATTGATAACGGCAAAGACACACACAGCACATAATAAAAACAAATAAAAAAAGGCAGGCCCAAGGGCCTGCCTTTCTCTTTTCTGCCTGTTAGCGGAGCATGCTGATCAACAGGTAGGCGTTCAAGCCAATCACCACCACCACAATCATCCGCCCTAAATTCTGCATCAGCGGGGTGTTGGTCATCTCCCCCATCAGCTCGCGGTTGCCGGTAAAAGAGAGCAGTGGCAGCAGCGCCAGCGCAATACCGAAGCTCAGCAGCACCTGGCTCATCACCAGAATTTTGGTGGCGTCCATTCCCATCAGGATCACGATGAACGAGGGCAGCATGGTCACCACGCGGCGGATCCAGAGCGGGATATAGAAGCGCACAAAGCCCTGCATCACCACCTGCCCTGCCAGCGTGCCCACCACCGTGGAGGAGAGGCCGGCGGCCACCAGACTGAGGCCAAAGATGGTGGCCGCGGCGTGGCCCAGCAGCGGCTCCAGCGTCAGGTAAGCCTGATCCAGCTCACTGATGCCGCTGTGGCCGCTGAAGTGGAAGGCCGCGGCGGCGGTTGCCATCATCGCCAGATTGACAAAGCCCGCGATGGTCATGGCGATCGCCACGTCCAGCTTGGTGGAGGAGTAGCGCTCCGCCTTGGAACTGGAGCCGGAACGCTGGGTGAGCGACGAGTGCAAATAGATGACATGCGGCATAATGGTCGCGCCCAGAACGCCCGCGGCCAGATAGACTGCCTCCGCGCCCGGCAGCGATGGCAGCGCCATCCCCTTCACCAGCTCCGTCATTTTGGGCTGCGAGAAGAACAGCTCCACAATGTAGGCCGCCGCCACAAACAGCAGCAGGCCGCCAATCACCCACTCCAGCGGCTTCTGCCCACGCCGCTGAATCGCCAGGATAATAAAGGTGGCAATGCCGGTCAGCACGGCCCCCTGTAGCAGCGACACGCCGAGCAGCAGCTTAAAGCCAATCGCCGCGCCGATGAACTCCGCCAGATCGGTCGCCATGGCGATGATCTCCGCCTGCACCCAGTAGGCCCACACGGCCGGGCGCGGGAAGCGGTCACGGATATGCTCCGCCAGATTCTTGCCGGTGGCGATGCCCAGCTTGGCCGACAGCAGCTGGATTAGCATGGCCATCAGGTTGGCCCACACCACCACCCACAGCAGCTGATAGCCGAACGAGGCCCCCGCCTGAATATTGGTGGCGAAGTTACCCGGATCGATGTAGCCAATGGCGGCGATAAACGCCGGCCCCATGAGGGAAAGTTTGATTTTTCTGGACGTGCGGCTGGTGGAGTCAGCGCGGCTGTTCAGCATAGCCTATAACCCTTAATCATTGTGAGCTTACCGCCATCATCAGGTTAATGAGAATCATTATCAAGCGTAATTCCATCGCTTCTCTGTATCTCACTGATAGGCTGCAGTGATGTGTCTAAAGAGTTGTGGGAACGAAGACCACAGAGTCCCCTGTATTTTGAGGGTTTTGCCGTTCGAAATTTACCCAGTCCGCGAGAATTTAGCGCGTACTATCGCAATTATTAAAACTAGCACAAATATTCAGCTGGCACATGTGTTTCTTAAGTGGCTGATAAATGCGCCATTTCGTTGCTTTTAGCAGCATGACTTTTTATATTTGCAATTGATGTCTCGTTTTTAATGTAGCCGTTACATAAAATGTCCCCCGAAATATTGCCTGCCTCAAATTTGGAGCACACATGTCCCGCATACTACACTTCGTGTTGGCGTTGGCTGTGGTCGCTATACTGGCGCTGTTGGTCAGTCACGATCGCAAGAACATACGCTTACGTTTTATCGCACAGCTACTGGTTATTGAAGTCCTGCTCGCCTACTTCTTCCTGAATTCGGAAGTTGGTTTAGGCTTTGTTCAGGGCTTTGCCAACTTCTTTGACAAGCTGCTCGGCTACGCCGCCCAAGGTACTGACTTTGTCTTCGGCGGAATGGGCGACAAGGGTCTGGCCTTCTTCTTCCTGAAAGTGCTCTGCCCGATTGTCTTTATCTCCGCCCTGATCGGTATCCTGCAACACATCCGTGTGCTGCCGATTGTCATCCGCTGGATCGGTACTGTGCTGTCGAAAGTGAACGGCATGGGCAAGCTGGAGTCGTTCAACGCCGTCAGCTCGCTGATTCTGGGGCAGTCTGAAAACTTCATCGCCTACAAAGACATTCTCGGCAAGATGTCCGAGAAGCGCATGTACACCATGGCCGCCACGGCGATGTCCACGGTTTCCATGTCGATTGTCGGCGCCTACATGACCATGCTTGACCCGAAATATGTGGTGGCAGCGCTGATCCTGAACATGTTCAGCACCTTTATCGTGCTGTCGCTGATCAACCCGTACCGCGTTGAGGGCGAGCAGGATCTGCAACTGGGGGAGCTTCACAAGGGACAGAGCTTCTTCGAGATGCTGGGCGAATACATTCTGGCGGGCTTTAAGGTGGCAATTATTGTGGCAGCGATGCTGATCGGCTTCATTGCCCTGATCTCCGCGGTCAACGCCCTCTTCTCCACCCTGTTCGGCCACTCCTTCCAGGAGCTGCTGGGCTACGTCTTCTACCCGTTCGCCTGGGTGATGGGCGTGCCATCCAACGAGGCGTTGCAGGTGGGCAGTATCATGGCGACCAAGATGGTCTCCAACGAGTTCGTGGCGATGATGGACTTGCAGAAGATTGCTGCCACCCTCTCCCCACGTGCGGAAGGCATTCTGTCGGTGTTCCTGGTCTCCTTCGCCAACTTCTCCTCCATCGGGATTGTGGCGGGCGCCATCAAGGGCCTGAACGAGCATCAGGGCAACGTGGTGTCACGCTTCGGCCTGAAGCTGCTCTACGGCTCAACGCTGGTGAGCGTGCTCTCCGCCTCTATCGCCGGTCTGGTGCTGGGTTAAGCGGACGATCTCTCTAAAAGGCGCTGCGGCGCCTTTTTTATTGCCTGTGATTTGGTATGGCAGGAAAAGCAGTAGGGAGCAGAGAAGTGGCAAACGCCAGAAAGCAAAAAACCGGCCTGAGCCGGTTTTTCTAAATTTGGTGGAGCTAGACGGGATCGAACCGTCGACCTCTTGCATGCCATGCAAGCGCTCTCCCAGCTGAGCTATAGCCCCACAATATGTGGTCACTTCATTTTTAGGGACCAAAAGTGAAAGTCCTTAACCAACTCCCCTGAGAAGTGAGTTGGTGGAGCTAGACGGGATCGAACCGTCGACCTCTTGCATGCCATGCAAGCGCTCTCCCAGCTGAGCTATAGCCCCTCATCAACACAACATGTCGTGTGGACGGGGCGCATAATATGAAACCCACCTGATGCTGTCAACGGCTAATTCCGACAAATTATTCAAACGCTGAAAAAGCAATCAAATCCGGTACCTGCCGCCGTTTTTGCCGCCAACCTGCCACTTTCATCAGCCGTGTTAACGGCTTTTCCACGCGGCTGGGGCTGAATCCTAAGGAGACGGCACGCGCCCGTCTGGCCACTGTCCTGCCCCCGCTGCCCTGCTTTCGCTAACATCATGATGTTAGATAAGGTTTAAATTAATGTTAGCTCACTAAACAATCACGCTTGTTTTGAGATAATTCTCATACTAGACTGCTGGCGCTAAAATCATAACCTTTACATCCGGGCTACACATGTCACTGCATTCACCTAAAGAAATTGCAACACTCGCCGTACAGGCCGGCGTGGCGAAAAGCCAGGCCTCCATCCTGAACCTGATTATCCTGGGCTTTATGGCTGGCGCCTTCATCGCTACTGGCTTCCTGCTTGACCTGCATGTCATCGGCACCCTGCCGCCACAGTGGGGCTCCTTCGGCGGCCTGCTGGGCGCGGCCGTCTTCCCAGTTGGCCTGATCCTGACCGTGCTGGCGGGTGGCGAACTGCTGACCGGCAACATGATGACCCTGCCGATTGCCTGGTTCTCGCGTCAGATTAAGGGCCTCGCCATCGTGCGTAACTGGTTCTGGGTCACCCTGGCTAACCTGATGGGCAGCCTGGCAGTCGCTTACTTCTTTGGCCACTTCCTGGGCATGACCGAAGGCGCCTACCTGAGCAAGACCGTTGCCATCGCACAGGCGAAGGTCAACGCGGACTTCCTGCACGCCTTTATCTCCGGCATCGGCTGTAACTGGCTGGTCTGTCTGGCCGTCTGGCTGGCATTTGCCAGTAAAGAGATGGGCGGCAAGGTGATTGGCATGTGGTTCCCGGTGATGGCCTTCGTGGCGATCGGCTTCCAGCACGTGGTTGCCAACATGTTCATCATCCCGGCGGCCATCTTTGCCGGTGCCCTGACCTGGGGTGACTACCTGCCGAACTTCGTGGCGGTGTTCCTGGGCAACGCCGTGGGTGGCGCAGGCTTTGTTGGCCTGATTTACTTCCTGGCCTACCGTCCGGGCATGGTTGCCAAACAGGCATAATCGCCGACGTTCGCTTTACCCCCTGCTCACTGCCCGCATCTGCGGGCAGTTTTTCTTGTGATCCAGATCGCGCCTTTTTCCACTTCCGCCTCCCCTGTTAGTGATTCATGTAAAATGAAGACGTAACACGAACCCGTAATTTTACTCATCAGGGAAGTATGATGGCTGACGAATGGATCACTCCCAAGGAGCTGGCGCAAAAGACTGGCTACACTGAGCAGAGCATCAACCAGCGCGCTGCCAAAGAGAACTGGGTTAAGCGCCGCCGCCCTGGCGTTCAGGGTGGCCGGGCGCATGAATTCCTGCTCGCCAGCGTGGCGCCGTTTCTGGCGCAGGCCCGCTCTGCTCAAGAGGAGCCGGCAACCTACCTCACCCACTCCAACCAGCCGCGTGACATTTGGGCGGCAGCGTTCGCACGCCTGAACCGGCGTGAGAAGCACCTGATCACCCAGTTCATTTTGCGTGAGGGTATCACCGGCGTTATGAAGAAGCTGGGACTGGCCGAAGGCTCGCCAGAGGGGAACGATGAGGGACAGCACGAGTAAGATCAGGCAATAAAAAAGGCCGGCAGGGGCATCCCCCGCCGGCCTTTTTATTGCCCGAAAACCTTACTGCTGGGCTTCGCGCTCTGCGATGTAAGCCAGGGCCTGATCAATGCGCGCCAGCGTGCGGCGCTGGCCGATGGCGTGTACGGTCACGTCCATGCCCGGCGACTGGCCGGCACCGGTGACCGCCACGCGCAGCGGCATCCCGACCTTGCCCATGCCCACGCCCAGCGCATCCGCCGTGCCCTGAATGGCGTGGTGCACGTTCTCCGGCGTCCAGTCAGTAATGGCAGCCAGTTGCGCTTTCACTGCCTCCAGCGGCTGGCGAGCCACCGGGCGCAGGTGTTTCTTCGCCGCGTCAGCATCAAACTCGCTGAAGTCTTCATAGAAGTAGCGGCTGGCTTCCGCCATCTCTTTCAGCGTTTTGCAACGCTCGCCCAGCAGCGTGACGATCTCCGCCAGCTGCGGCCCGTTGCGGGTGTCGAGGCCCAGCTGCTCAATGTGCCACTGCAGGTGGGTGGCCACATACTCCGGCGCCATGGTGTTGATGTAGTGGTGGTTCAGCCACTGCAACTTCTCGGTGTTGAAGGCGCTGGCGGATTTGTTGATCGCTTCCAGGGTGAACAGGTTGGTCATCTCCTCAATCGAGAAGATCTCCTGATCGCCATGCGACCAGCCAAGGCGCACCAGATAGTTGAGCAGCGCTTCCGGCAGGTAGCCGTCGTCGCGATACTGCATTACGCCCACCGCGCCGTGGCGCTTGGAGAGCTTTTTGCCGTCGTCGCCGAGGATCATGGAGACGTGGGCATAGACCGGCACTGGCGCGCCCAGCGCTTTCAGGATGTTGATCTGGCGCGGGGTATTGTTGATATGGTCTTCACCACGGATTACGTGGGTGATCTCCATATCCCAGTCATCCACCACCACACAGAAGTTGTAGGTGGGTGAACCATCGGTACGGCGAATGATCAGATCGTCCAGCTCTTGGTTGCTAAACTCGATCGGCCCACGGATCTGGTCATCAAAGATCACCGATCCCTCTTGCGGGTTGCGGAAGCGCACCACGCACGGCTCATCGGCCGCATGGTGCTCATGGCTGTCGCGGCAGCGGCCGTCATAACGCGGCTTCTCGCCGTTCGCCATCTGGGTTTCACGCAGCGCTTCCAGACGCTCCTTCGAGCAGTAGCATTTATAGGCGGTGCCATTCTCCAGCATCTGGTCGATGACCTGGTTATAGCGGTCAAAACGCTTGGTCTGGTAGTAGGGGCCTTCATCCCACGCCAGGTTCAGCCAGTTCATCCCGTCCATAATGGCGTCAATCGCCTGCTGGGTGGAGCGTTCCAGGTCGGTGTCTTCAATGCGCAGCACAAACTCGCCCTGATTATGGCGGGCGAACAGCCAGGAGTAGAGCGCGGTACGGGCGCCACCGACATGCAGGTAGCCGGTCGGGCTGGGGGCAAAACGGGTTTTGATTTTCATGGAAACACTGCCTTATTACGCAATGGGGCCAGAATGGGCCACTGCTTGCTCGGAAAGAACGAAAAAAGTGGGCAACATTCTACCACTCCACATCATTTCCTCAACGATTGCCGCCCTCGCCTTTCGCTCATTCATCAAAGATATGCATAAAGAACCGGCAGCGCTGGCGATAAATATCGCATCCTGATTACTTTTGCGGCGAACGATTATTTTCTCCGGAAAAAGCGTTGACTCACTTCGAACTATCCCTATAATGCGACTCCATCACGACGGGGGCGATTAGCTCAGTTGGTAGAGCATCTCCTTTACACGGAGGGGGTCGGCGGTTCGAGCCCGTCATCGCCCACCACTAAACAGGTGGCCTGTTGTGATAAAGCAGTAAGACGTGAGACATGGGCGATTAGCTCAGTTGGTAGAGCATCTCCTTTACACGGAGGGGGTCGGCGGTTCGAGCCCGTCATCGCCCACCATCTCTCACCCTTACGCAAACCAGAAGTGGGTGATTAGCTCAGTTGGTAGAGCATCTCCTTTACACGGAGGGGGTCGGCGGTTCGAGCCCGTCATCACCCACCACTTCTGCGGGTCGTTAGCTCAGTTGGTAGAGCAGTTGACTTTTAATCAATTGGTCGCAGGTTCGAATCCTGCACGACCCACCATCATCTGGTTCATGCCAGTTGAGTTTTAGATTTGAGAAATGGGCGATTAGCTCAGTTGGTAGAGCATCTCCTTTACACGGAGGGGGTCGGCGGTTCGAGCCCGTCATCGCCCACCATTTCTCACTCCCCTTGATTATCTCCTGTTATTCCAACGCACGATTTCTCTACTTTTTCCGTGCTCTTACGCTATTCCTGTTTTGCTTTTCCCTATTTCCACGCCTGCGTTATCTCTGTTCGCTGTTGCCTGCGGTTAAACAGGGCCGCCCTCGCCCTGCCGTGCCTATTTTGCCAAACGTGGCGTGATGCGACCATGCAACGCTGGGTTGTCGCTCTCGTCTTTCAGCGCAATGCCCGTCAGCCGACGCTGGAACGCCTGCTCCAGCAGCCAGGCGAGCTTGAAGGCCGCTTGCGGGTAGTCCAGCCCCTCTGGCCGGATATTGGAGACGCAGTTGCGCTCAGACATCAGCCGCTCACGGTGCGGTTGCCAGGTGAGGTACGCGCCCAGGCTGTCTGGCGAGGAGAGGCCCGGCCGTTCGCCAATCAGCATCACCACCATTTTCGCCTGCAATAATTCGCCAATCTCATCGCTTAGCGCCACCCGCGCCTGATGGGCCAGCACCACCGGTGCCAGCGTCAGCCCCAGTTCACGCAAATAGGGATCGAGGGCGGTGATCAAGGGCAGCGCCTGACGGTATACCGCTTTGGAGGAGAGGCCATCGCCAATCACCAGCGCCAGATCTGCCCCCTTGCGCCGCTGCTCGCGCAGCAGTTCGCGGCTGGCGGCATTGAGTTGTCGGCCCAGATCCGGGCGGCGCAGGTAGGTGGGGCGATCCACCGCCGCGCTCTGCACCGTCAGGGTGTTGAACAGTTCCGCCTCCAGTTGCAGCGCCAGGGTATCGCTGTCAAAGGGCTGGTGCACCGCGTCCCGCGCCTGAGCGTGTGCCAGCCCGAACTCCAGCAGCGCCTGCGTCGGCAGGCTGGCCCCGGTACGCCCGAGGGCGATGCGCGCCGCGGTAAACTGTTGCAGGCGGCGCCAGGCGGGATTGAGTGGCGGTTTTTTCATGCAAGTCGTCCCTGTGGCAGGTGTTGCAGCAGTGGGTGGCCCGCGCGCGGGTCGCGCAGCCGTCCTTGTTCATCAATGATCTCCATCTGCGCCAGCCAGGCGGCGAACTCCGGCGCATGTTTCAGCCCCAACAGTTCGCGCACATAGAGGGCGTCATGGAAGGAGGTGCTCTGGTAATTCAGCATAATGTCATCCGCGCCCGGCACGCCAATCAGGAAGGTCAGGCCAGCGGTGCCCAGCAGCGTCAGCAGGGTGTCCATGTCATCCTGATCCGCCTCGGCGTGGTTGGTGTAGCAGACGTCGCACCCCAGCGGCAGCCCCATCAGCTTACCGCAGAAGTGATCCTCCAGCCCGGCGCGGATAATCTGCTTGCCGTCATATAAATACTCCGGCCCGATAAAGCCCACCACCGTGTTGACCAGCAGCGGCGAGAAGTGGCGCGCCACCGCATAGGCGCGCGCCTCGCAGGTTTGCTGGTCAATGCCAGCGTGGGCGTTGGCAGAGAGGCAACTCCCCTGCCCGGTCTCGAAATACATCACATTCTGGCCGACGGTGCCGCGTTGCAGGCTGAGCGCCGCCTGTTGGGCCTCTGCCAGCAGCGCCAGGTCAATGCCGAAGCCGCGGTTTGCCGCCTCGGTGCCAGCAATCGACTGGAACACCAGATCGACCGGCGCGCCGCGCTCCATCAGTTGCAGCGTATTGGTGACATGGGTCAGCACGCAGGACTGGGTGGGAATGGCGAAGCGCTGGATCACCTCGTCCAGCATCTCATGTAGCTGCGCCAGTTGCGGCAGGCTGTCGCTGGCCGGGTTGACGCCAATCACCGCATCGCCCGCGCCATACAGCAGGCCGTCGAGCAGCGCGGCAGCGATGCCCGGCAGGCTGTCGGTGGGATGGTTGGGCTGCAACCGCACGCTCAGGCGGCCCGGCAGGCCAATGGTATTGCGAAAGGCGGTCACCACCCGGCACTTTTTCGCCACCAGAATCAAATCCTGATTACGCATCAGCTTGCTGACCGCCGCCGCCATCTCCGGCGTAATGCCCGCGGCGACGGCCGCCAACTGGGCGCTGTCGCAACGCTCGGAGAGCAGCCAGTCGCGGAACCCGCCTACCGTCAGGTGTGACAGCGGTGCGAAGGCCAACGCGTCATGGCTGTCGATGATCAGGCGCGTCACCTCATCCTGCTCATAGGGGATCAGCGCCTGCTGCAAAAAGGCCGTCAGCGGCAGATCCGCGAGGGCGATCCGCGCCGCCATGCGCTCCTCGGCGCTCTCGGCCGCCACGCCTGCCAGATAGTCGCCGGATCGCGCCGGCGAGGCTTTGGCCATCAGATCGCGGAGATCGCGGAACCGATAGCTGCGGTGACTCAGGGTGGCCTGAAACATAGTTCTCAGTCTCTTATTTGCCAGGTTTAACTGCCGCGGCCTTCAGCGGTTCGGCAATCTGCAAATGCGGATCGCAGGCGGCGGCGCGGCGTGAATGGTGGGTGATGCAGTACCAGGCATACGCCAGCAGCATCATGGCGGCAAATATCAGCGCCAGCAAGGGGTTATAATAGATCATGGCCGCGAGGCAGACCACAGCCAACCCCAACGCCAACGCCGGTAATAGCGGGTAGAGCGGCGCGCGGAAGGGCCGGATGAGCAACGGCTCGCGACGGCGCAGCCGGAACAGCGACGCCATCGAGATGATATACATCACGATCGCGCCAAATACCGACATGGTGACGATATTGGCGGTCAGCGGCAGGCCCCCCAACGTCACCAAAGAGTCGGAGAAGATGGCGGCGATGCCGACCACCCCGCCAGCCAGAATGGCCCAGTGCGGCGTGTGGAAACGGCCATTGACCGCCGACAGCCGCGCTGGCAGGTATCCGGCGCGCGCCAGGGCGAAAATCTGCCGCGAATAGCCCATGATGATGCCGTGGAACGAGGCGATCAGCCCAAACAGCCCCAGCCATACCAGCATGTGCAGCCAGCCGCTGTCACTGCCCACCACCCGTTTCATCGCCTGCGGCAGTGGATCGTTGATATTGGCCAGCTGCCGCCACTCCCCCACCCCGCCCGCGAACAGCATCACGCCCAGCGCCAGCAGCGTCAGGGTCAGGATACCGCCGATAAAGGCGCGCGGGATGGTGCGCTGCGGCTCGCGCGCCTCCTCTGCCGCCATCGACGCCCCCTCTATCGCCAGGAAAAACCAAATGGCAAATGGGATGGCGGCGAACATGCCCGGCAGCGCGGCGGAGGTGAAGACGTCACTGCCCGCCCAACCGCCCTGCATGAAATTGGCGGCATCAAAGCCCGGTGCCACCACGCCCATGAACACCAGCAGCTCAAAAATCGCCAGCAGCGTCACCAGCAGCTCAAAGGTGGCGGCCAGCGACACGCCAAGGAGGTTGAGCGTCATGAAGATCAGGTACGCCCCCACCGCCACCCACTTCGGGTTGATGGCCGGGAACTGCACGTTGAGGTAGGCGCCAATCGCCATCGCAATCGCCGGTGGGGCGAAGACAAACTCCACCAGCGTGGCAAACCCGGCGATGAAGCCACCGGTCGGGCCAAAGGCGCGGTAGGCGTAGGCGAACGGCCCGCCAGCGTGCGGGATGGCGGTGGTCAGCTCGGTAAAGCTGAAGATAAAGGCGCAGTACATGGTGGCGACCAGCAGCGCGGTGACCAAAAAACCCAGCGTACCGGCCTGCGCCCAGCCGTAGCTCCAGCCAAAGTATTCGCCGGAGATCACCAGCCCAACGGCGATCCCCCACAGGTGAAAGCTGCCCAGCGTGCGTTTCAGCGCGGGCCGGGCGTCAGGTGCGGATGTGGTGTGCATGGCTCTCTCCCCTCGGTATGGTGTCCTGGGATGCTGCAAAGGCTGTACCAGATGCGAGGGCCAGCGGGCGCGTTGACCCGGCAACACTTTTTTCCGATTGGCGACGCCGGTACGCGGCGCTGCTCCAGCGCGGGGCAGGCGGGGCGCGGGTTGCACCGTGGCGGGTAAGTGTAAAAAATTCGAAAGACCGATAAAGCGCCACAGGGCCTCGCCGATACCCAGTTTGCCCACCTTCCGGGCTGACATTCGGAGAGAGACCATGACCACCATCAGTGCAACCGGCACCAGCGCCACCCAGAGCAGCGGCGGCAGCGATCCGGCCCAGCAGATCGCCCAGCTCACCAAGCAGGTACAGAAACTGACCCAACAGGTGAAAGACCTGAGCAACTCCTCAGAAAGCTCTGACGAGGTGCAGAAGCAGAAAGACCTGTTGCAGGCGCAGATCGCGCAGTTGCAGGCGCAGATTGCCCGGCTGGAGGCACAGCAGGCGCAGGCCGCCCAGCAGAAGCAGCAGGCCGCCAACACCGCCAGCAGCGACAGCGCCTACAGCGCCCGCACCGAAGGGGTGAACCGCCCGAGCGACACCAACCAGATCGATATCTACGTCTAAGCCCTAGGCCTGCGGCCAGTTCGGCTGCTGCTGTCGGCGCTGGGTCAGGGCGGCGGCCTGCGCCTGCACCACTTGCCAAATCGCTTCCGCCGCCGGGGAGAGGGAGCGATTTTTCCGCCGCACCAGCATCAGGCTGCGGTTGACCACCGGGTGCAGCACCCGCACCGCCAGCCGACTGCCAGCGGGCAGTGGCAGTGCCAGCGCGGGCAAAACGCCAATGCCAATGCCAGCCTCCACCATCGGGTAGAGCGTCACCGGGTGCCCAATCTCCTGCACAATCTCCGCCGTCACCCCCTGCTCCGCCAGTGCCCGGTCAATCAGCATCCGGCTGCCGGAGGCGTAATCCTGCAACACCAGCGCCTGCCCCTCCAGGTCACGCCAGTTCGCCTGCGCCTGCCCGGCAAAGGGGTGATCATCCCGGCAAAGCAGCAAGAATGGCTCCTGCATGATTACCTCGCAGTGCAGATCCGCGGCCGTCACCGGATCGATCACGATACCGAAATCGACCTCGGCATTGCGCACGCTGTGCAGCACCTGTTGTTGCGGCTGGTCGCGCAGCGTCAGGCGAATCTCCGGGAAGCGCGCCGCGCCATCGGCGATGCGCTGCGGCATCAGGTGGGCGGAGATGGTCTGGCTGGAGGCGACGCGCACCGTGCCGGTGTGCTGGGTGCCAAAGCTGCGGCTGTCCAGCAGCGCCGCCTGCAACTCCTCTAGCAGGCGCTCCACCCGTGGTGCCAGCCGTTGCCCGGCGTCGGTCAGCACCACTTCGCGGGTGGTGCGATCCAGCAGCCGGATGCCTACCTCCGCCTCCAGCTCCTTGATGCTGTGGCTGACCGCAGACTGGCTCAGGCCGATTGCCTCGCCAGCGCGGCTAAAGCTGCCGTGGCGGGCGATGGCGACAAAGGTACGTAACTGGCGCAGGGAGTAGTTCATGGGGAAAATTCATCAATGGATTAAATAAATCAATTTTTTCATTGTATCCCAACCGGTCACAATAGCCATTCACTCCCGTGATGGAACCCTTATGCGCTTTTTACCTGATCCCTATACCCTGACCCTGATTGGCACCGTGGTGCTCGCTTCGCTGCTGCCAGCACAGGGAGCCTTTGTGCCCTTTTTCAGCCACCTGACCACTGCCGCCGTGGCCCTGCTGTTCTTTATGCACGGCGCCAAGCTCTCGCGTGAAGCGATTCTGGCGGGCAGCAATAACTGGCGGCTGCACCTGCTGGTGATGTGCAGCACCTTCATCATCTTCCCGCTGCTGGGCATGGCGTTGCAGTGGTGGTCGCCGCTGCCGGTCAGCCCGGAGATCTACGCTGGCTTTGTCTACCTCTGCATTTTGCCCGCCACCGTACAGTCCGCGATTGCCTTCACCTCGCTGGCGGGCGGCAACGTGGCGGCGGCGGTGTGTAGCGCCTCCGCCTCCAGTTTGCTCGGCATCTTCGTCTCGCCAATGTTGGTGGGGCTGCTGATGAACGTCCATAGCGGCGAGCAGCATATGCTGTCGCAGGTTGGCTCCATCGTGCTGCAACTGCTGGTGCCCTTCGTGCTCGGCCACCTGTCGCGCCCGTGGCTGGCGGGCTGGATCAGCCGCCATAAGAAGGTGATTGGCAAGACCGATCAGGCCTCCATCCTGCTGGTGGTCTACTCCGCCTTCAGCGAGGCGGTGACGCACGGCATCTGGCATCAGGTGGGGATTGGGTCACTGCTGGCCATCCTGCTGTTCTGCGCCGTGCTGCTGGCGATTATTCTGGCCTTCAATATGTTCGTGGCGCGGCGGCTGGGCTTCAGCCGACCGGATGAGATAACCATTGTCTTCTGCGGCTCGAAAAAGAGTCTGGCGAATGGCGTGCCGATGGCAAATATCCTGTTCCCGGCCGCCAGCGTTGGGGTCATGGTGCTGCCGCTGATGCTGTTTCATCAGGTGCAGTTGATGACCTGCGCGGTGCTGGCGAAGCGCTACCAGCAGCGGCAGGCCGCCGCCCTCACCCCGGCAGCTGACAAGGCATAAAAAAAGGGCGTGGCCTGCGCCACGCCCTTTGGGGAGGGTCAGCCGCGTTTCAGCGGCGTGACCAGCCCCTCCAGCCCCTCGGTTTTGATCGCCAGCGTCAGTGCCAGCAACTGCCCGAGTTTCCCGGCCGGGAACGCCTCTTTGCGGGCGAACCACAGCAGGTACTCCTCCGGCAGGTCAATCAGCATCCGGCCCTGATATTTGCCAAACGGCATCGGGGTGTTGGCGAGGGCGATGAGATCCTCTTTATCCATCATGCGGAGGCGTCCAGCCGGCGCACCATCTCCGCCTCATCAATCACCTCAATCCCCAGCTCCTGCGCCTTGGCCAGTTTCGAGCCAGCCGCCTCTCCCGCGATCAGCAGATCGGTTTTCTTCGACACGCTGCCGCTCACCTTGGCACCCAGCGCCGTCAGGCGATCCTTGGCCTCGTCACGCGACAGGATGCTGAGCGAGCCGGTCAGCACCACGGTCTTGCCCGCGAACGGGCTGTCAATCTCCTCAGGCACAATCACCTGCACCGCCGGCCAGTGGATGCCGATGGCCGGGTCGAGCAGCTCGTCAATCACCTGCTGGTTGTGCGCCTCCTCCAGGAAGTTACGCACATGCTTCGCCACGATGTCGCCCACGTCCTGCACGCTTTTGAGCGCCTCCAGATCGGCGGCACGCAGCGCCTCCACCGAGCCAAAGTGCGCCGCCAGGTTGGCGGCGGTCGCCTCGCCCACCTCACGGATGCCCAGCGCATAGAGGAAACGCGCCAGCGTGGTCTCTTTGGCCTTTTGCAGCGCGTTGACCAGATTCTGCGCCGACTTCGGCCCCATACGATCCAGCCCGGTCAGCACGCCAGCGCTCAGGCGGAAGAGATCGGCGGGCGTCTTGACGTACTCCTTCTCCACCAGCTGGTCGATGATTTTATCGCCCATGCCATCGACGTCCATCGCCCGGCGCGAGACAAAGTGCTTGAGCGACTCCTTGCGCTGCGCACCACAGAACAGGCCGCCGGTGCAGCGCGCCACCGCTTCGCCCTCCACGCGCTCCACGTCAGAGCCACAGACCGGGCAGGCGGTGGGGAACGTCACCTCACGCACGTGCTCCGGGCGCTCGCTCAACACCACCCCCACCACCTGCGGGATGACGTCGCCAGCGCGGCGCACAATCACGGTGTCACCGATGCGCAAACCGAGGCGCTCAATCTCATCGGCGTTGTGCAGCGTGGCGTTACTCACTGTCACGCCCGCCACCAATACCGGCTCCAGCCGCGCCACCGGCGTGATGGCGCCGGTGCGGCCGACCTGGAACTCCACGTCGCGGACAGTGGTCACCTGCTCCTGCGCCGGGAATTTAAAGGCGATGGCCCAGCGCGGCGCACGCGCGACAAAGCCGAGCGCCTCTTGCAGATCGAGGGAGTCCACCTTGATCACCACGCCATCGATGTCAAAACCAAGGCCGGTGCGCGCCTGCTCAATCTGGTGGTAGAACGCCAGCACTTCCTCGCTGCCGTTGCACAGGCGGATGCGGTCACTGACCGGCAGGCCCCATTCGCGGAACTGCATCAACCGCTGCCAGTGGCTGCGCGGCAGCTCGCCGCCCTCCAGCACACCGACGCCGTAGCAGAAGAAGGTCAGCGGGCGCTTGGCGGTGATGCGCGGATCCAGCTGGCGCAGTGAGCCAGCCGCGGCGTTGCGCGGGTTGGCGAACACCTTGCCGCCCGTGCGGCGCGCCTCCTCATTCAACGCCTCAAAGCCGCGCTGCGGCATGAACACCTCGCCGCGTACTTCCACCCGGCGCGGGATATTGTCACCGGTCAGGCGCAGCGGGATGGCGCGGATGGTACGCACGTTGGCGGTGATGTTCTCGCCGGTGGTGCCGTCGCCGCGGGTGGCGGCGCGCACCAGCTCCCCATCTTCATACAGCAGGCTGACCGCCAGCCCATCCAGCTTCAGTTCGCAACAGAAGGTCAGGGTATCGGCACTCTTCAGGCGATCCTGCACCCGCTTGTTGAACGCCAGATAACTCTCCTCGTCGAAGACGTTGTCCAGCGACAGCATCGGCACCTCATGGCGCACCTGCTCAAAGGCGGTGAGTGGCGCGGCCCCGACCCGCTGGGTCGGTGAGTCAGCGGTGATCAGCTCCGGGTGCGCCGTCTCCAGCTCGCGCAGCTCGCGCATCAGCCGGTCATATTCGGCATCTGGGATCTCTGGGGCGTCAAGGACATGGTACTGGTATTCGTGGTGGCGCAGTGAGGCCCGCAGTTGATTGATTTGTTGAATGATCGATTCCATGGCTCACCATTTGAAGATAAAAAACCCCCGGCAGGCGGGGGTTGGTCAGGAAGGGGCAGAGGCGCCGGCTATCAGGACTCGGCGGTCGCCTCCAGCACTTCGCGGATGCGGGCCTTATAGGTCTCCAGCTTCTGCGGCGTCATCATGCGGCGCTCATCATCCAGCACCACGCCGCCAACATCATCGGCAATGCGCTGGGCGGATTGCAGCAGCAGTTTGAAGTTCTGGTTGGCGTCGCCATAGCACGGCACCATCATGAACATCGTGATGCCGGGCGTGGAGAAGTCCGACATGGTGTCCGGGTCAAAGGAGCCGGGTTTCACCATGTTGGCCAGGCTGAACAGCACTGGGCCGCTACCGGCCGGGCTGAGGTGGCGATGGAAAATGTTCATCTGCCCAAATTGGAAGCCAGCCTGCAACACACTCTGCAACAGCACCTCGCCGCCAATCACGCCACCCTGATGGGCGGCCACATGCAGCACCAGCACGGTCTCTCTCAATTTTTCGCGCGGCGGCACCGGTGGCACTACCGGTTCCGGTTGCGCAGGCGCGGCCGGGGCAACCGGGGCCGCGGCTGGACGGGAGGGAGCTGGCTCCGGCTCATCCGCGCTGCCAAACATCGGCAGATCCTCATCCTCATCGGCGGGCACGAAGGTGTGCACTGGCTCACGCTCTGGCACGTCACGCTGGCGCGGCGTCGGCGCGGTGGCCGGCTCGGCAGCGGAGTAGCCATTTAGCAGCGGGTCATCACCCTCGGCAACAGGCGCAGGCTGGCGACGCGGCGCAGGCTGGGGTGCCGGCTCCGGCTGGCGGGCAGCGGGCGCAGGCTGGGGCGGCGCACGGCGTACCGGCGCGGCTTCAGGCTCATCAAACTGACCCAGCTCTGGCTCATCATGGGCATGGGCGGCGCGCACCCGTACCTCACTGACCCCTTCGTCCACATCCTCGGCCGGGGCGCTATTTCGCTCTTTCTTGGTTCGCTTGGCTGGACGATCGCGGAACAGGGCGGAGCGCTCTTTGCGGCTGGTCCATAAACCATGCAGCAACAGCGCTATTATGGCGATCGCGCCAACAACGATTAGTATCAGACGCAAATCCTGCATCATTGCTATCTCTAGTTGCTTTTATACATTGCCACCACGGCCTTGAACGCCGCAGAAAACATTCATCTAGTAACTCTATTTGCCCGCGTACACAAGTGCAAGTATTGACTCTATTTTCCCGGCATAAACATGAAGTGCGCACCTTTTTCTGCTGTTTTTTCCAGCGATTGGCGACTAGCCAGCGGAAAATCCCCCCGATATGATAGCCGCCACGAATGATCACCCTGAGATCCGCTGTTTATGCCTGAACCACGACGCGCCCCCACCGGGGCGAACGGTTTCCACTATGTCGCCGAGGGATGGCGCCTGCTCTCCCTGCCCGGCCTCAAGCGTTTTATCCTCGTGCCCATGCTGCTCAACATCCTGCTGATGGGCGGCGCCTTCTGGTGGCTCTTCACCCGGCTGGAGGCGTGGATCCCACAATTGATGGGCTATGTGCCGAGCTGGTTACAGTGGCTCAACTACCTGCTGTGGCCGTTGGCGGTGATCTCTATCCTGCTGGTGTTCAGCTACCTGTTCAGCACGCTGGTGAACTGGATTGCCGCCCCCTTCAACGGCCTGCTGGCAGAGCAGTTGGAAGGCCGGCTGACCGGCAAGCCGCTGCCGGACAGCGGGTTCGTCGGCATCCTGAAAGACCTGCCGCGCATCATGAAGCGTGAGTGGCTGAAGCTGGCCTACTACCTGCCGCGCGCGCTGGTGCTGCTGGCGCTCTACTTCATCCCCGGCATCGGCCAGACCGTGGCCCCGGTGCTGTGGTTTGTGTTCAGCGCCTGGATGCTGGCCATCCAGTACTGTGACTATCCGTTTGACAACCACAAGGTGAGTTTCGCTGCCATGCGCCAGTCGCTGCGCCGCCACAAGCTGCACAATTTGCAGTTCGGCGCGCTGGTCAGCCTGTTCACCATGATCCCGCTGGTGAACCTGTTCATCATGCCGGTGGCCGTCTGCGGTGCCACCGCCATGTGGGTTGACCGCTACCGCGCGCAGCACGCCCTGCCGCCACGCTGAGCCGTTTTTTGGCGGGGGGCCAGCCCCCCGCCCTGCCCTTCCTGTTGTGCTAAAAACATATTTCCTAATAACATATAGATATACTAATTCTTTACTTCCCTGCGCCAATCGATAGCGTATGCTCTTGACGTTCCCCAAAATTTTCAACCAGTTAAAGGACGGGTTATGAGCAAGATCTATGAAGACAACTCACTGACAATCGGCCACACGCCGCTGGTACGTCTGAACCGTATCGGCAACGGCCGCATTCTCGCCAAGGTCGAATCACGTAACCCGAGCTTCAGCGTCAAGTGCCGCATCGGCGCCAACATGATTTGGGACGCCGAGAAGCGCGGCATCCTGACTGAAGGCAAAGAACTGGTTGAGCCGACCAGCGGCAACACCGGCATCGCGCTGGCCTACGTGGCGGCCGCGCGCGGCTACAAGCTGACGCTGACCATGCCAGAGACCATGAGCGTGGAGCGCCGCAAGCTGCTGAAAGCGCTGGGTGCCAATCTGGTGCTGACCGAAGGTGCGAAGGGCATGAAGGGCGCCATCGCCAAGGCCGAGGAGATCCAGGCCTCTGACCCGGATCGTTACCTGATCCTCCAGCAGTTCAGCAACCCGGCCAACCCGGAGATTCATGAGAAAACCACCGGCCCGGAGATCTGGGAAGACACCGACGGCCAGGTGGACGTGCTGATCGCGGGCGTGGGCACCGGCGGCACCATCACCGGCGCGGGCCGCTTCCTGAAGAGCAAGAACCCGGAGATCACGCTGGTGGCGGTTGAGCCAACCGACTCCCCGGTCATCAGCCAGACGCTGGCGGGTGAAGAGGTCAAACCCGGCCCGCACAAAATCCAGGGCATTGGCGCTGGCTTCATCCCCGGTAACCTCGATCTGGAGCTGCTGGACCGCGTTGCCAAAATCAGCAATGACGAATCCATGAGCATGGCGCGCCGCCTGATGGAAGAGGAAGGCATTTTGGCCGGCATCTCTTCCGGCGCGGCTGTGACGGCGGCGGTGAAACTGGCGGAAGAGCCGGGCTTTGCTGACAAAACCATCGTGGTGATCCTGCCCTCCTCCGGCGAGCGCTACCTCAGCACCGCGCTGTTTGCCGATCTGGCGGCGGAATAATCTTTGCAACATTTGCAACATCTGCCCTGCGAAGCATTTGTCTGCCGATACGATGAAAAAAGCACCCTTATGGGTGCTTTTTTGTGGGCTGCATCAAAGTTTGCAGCTGTCACAGATTGCTTTTAACCGGCAGGTCTAGTATTTAAGCGAGCAATTATTTCGATGCGCAAAATTAATCTTGCCCCGCGCCAGATTGCCGCTGAATCGTTTTACTGGTTTGTTACATCCCGGCAAAACACGGCATAATGGGGTGCAGATTGGAAGCGTCCCGCACCGGAGGCTGTACTTGTGCGGCGTTGATGCTTCCTGGTGTATCTACGTTTGCTCCTGCCCGTCAGGCGCGACCAAACAGGCTAAAGTTGGGCAACTGCGCTAAACTTTAGCTCCACAACATTAATCCAATAAGTTGGGGAAATATAATGTTCCAGCAAGAAGTTACAATTACCGCTCCGAATGGTCTGCACACTCGCCCTGCTGCACAATTTGTGAAAGAAGCGAAGGGTTTCGCCTCTGAGATCACCGTGACTTCCAACGGCAAAAGCGCCAGCGCCAAGAGCCTGTTCAAACTGCAAACCCTCGGTCTGACCCAAGGGACTGTCGTGACTATCTCTGCTGAAGGCGAAGACGAGCAACAAGCCGTCGAGCATTTGGTAAAACTGATGGCTGAGCTTGAATAAGAAGGCCCGTCTTTATTAGTTAACACCAGTCAAGAGTAAGGTAGGGTTATGATTTCAGGCATTTTAGTATCACCGGGTATCGCTTTCGGTAAGGCTCTTCTGCTGAAAGAAGATGAAATTATCATCGACCGGAAAAAAATCTCTGCAGAGCAAGTTGAGAGTGAAGTCGAGCGTTTCCTGGCTGGCCGGGCGAAAGCCTCCGCGCAGCTGGAAATCATCAAGACCAAAGCCGGCGAGACCTTCGGGGAAGAGAAAGAAGCAATCTTCGAAGGCCACATCATGCTGCTGGAAGACGAAGAGCTTGAGCAGGAAATCATAGCCCTCATCAAAGATGAGCATGCCACCGCAGATGCCGCCGCCTACGCCGTCATTGAGACCCAGGCCAACGCGCTGGAAGATCTGGATGATGAGTACCTGAAAGAGCGCGCCGCTGACGTGCGCGACATTGGCAAGCGCCTGCTGCGCAACATCCTCGGCATGCACATTGTTGACCTCGGCTCCATTCAGGATGAAGTGATTCTGGTGGCGACCGACCTGACCCCTTCTGAGACTGCGCAGCTCAACCTGAACAAGGTGCTCGGTTTCATCACTGATCTGGGCGGCCGCACCTCCCACACCTCCATCATGGCGCGCTCCCTGGAGCTGCCAGCGATTGTGGGCACCAGCGACGTCACCAAGCAGGTCACCAACGGCGACTACCTGATTCTGGACGCCGTCAACAACCACATCTACGTCAACCCGACTGCCGATGTGATTGATGAGCTGAAGGCGGTACAGAACCAGTACCTGACCGAAAAGAACGATCTGGCGAAGTTGAAAGACCTGCCAGCCATTACGCTGGATGGCCATCAGGTGGAAGTGTGCGCCAACATCGGTACCGTGCGCGATGTCGCCGGTGCAGAGCGCAACGGCGCGGAGGGCGTGGGCCTCTACCGTACCGAATTCCTGTTCATGGATCGTGACGCGCTGCCGACCGAAGAGGAGCAGTTCCAGGCCTATAAAGCGGTGGCTGAGGCCGTCGGCTCCCAGGCGGTGATCGTGCGCACCATGGACATCGGCGGTGACAAAGACCTGCCGTACATGAACCTGCCGAAAGAGGAGAACCCGTTCCTCGGCTGGCGTGCTATCCGTATCTGCATGGATCGCAAAGAGATCCTGCACGCCCAGCTGCGCGCCATCCTGCGTGCCTCCTCCTTTGGCAAACTGCGCATCATGTTCCCGATGATCATCTCAATTGAAGAGGTGCGGGAGCTGAAGCAGGAGCTGGAGATGCTGAAGGCGCAACTGCGCGATGAAGGCAAATCTTTCGATGAGACCATCGAAGTGGGCGTGATGGTGGAAACCCCGGCGGCAGCGGCCATTGCGCACCATATGGCCAAGGAAGTTGACTTCTTTAGTATTGGGACAAACGATTTAACCCAGTATACTCTGGCAGTTGATCGTGGCAATGAACTGATTTCTCATCTATATAACCCAATGTCCCCGGCTGTTTTAAGCCTGATTAAGCAGGTGATTGACGCTTCCCACGCGGAAGGCAAATGGACCGGCATGTGCGGCGAGCTTGCAGGCGACGAACGTGCTACACTGCTGTTATTGGGCATGGGATTAGATGAGTTCAGCATGAGTGCAATTTCAATCCCACGCATCAAGAAAATCATTCGTAATACGAACTTCGAAGATGTGAAGGCGTTGGCCGACGAGGCACTGGCTCAACCGACGGCGCAAGAGTTGATGAATTTGGTGAACAAGTTCATCGAAGAGAAAACACTCTGCTGATTTTGCTGCGTGGAACGCCGCCCAAATTAATGCTTAGGAGAAGATCATGGGTTTGTTCGATAAACTGAAATCGCTGGTTTCTGATGATAAGAAAGAGTCAGGCACGATTGAGATCGTAGCGCCGCTCTCTGGTGAAATCGTCAACATTGAAGATGTGCCAGATGTGGTGTTTGCCGAGAAGATCGTGGGTGATGGCATCGCCATCAAACCTGCCGGCAACAAGATGGTTGCCCCGGTTGACGGCACCATCGGCAAGATCTTTGAAACCAACCATGCTTTCTCTATCGAATCCGACAGTGGCATTGAGCTGTTTGTCCACTTCGGCATCGATACCGTGGAACTGAAAGGCGAAGGCTTCAAACGCATCGCTGAAGAGGGCCAGCGCGTTAAGAAGGGCGACGTCGTCATTGAGTTCAACCTGCCGCTGCTGGAAGAGAAAGCCAAATCCACGCTGACGCCGGTGGTCATCTCCAACATGGATGAGATCAAGGAGCTGATTAAGCTCTCCGGCAGCGTGACCGTGGGCGAGACCCCGGTAATCCGCATCCGTAAATAATCTCTTCTGCGGAAGCATAAAAAACGGCGCCCTCGGGCGCCGTTTTGTTTTGGCTCATTTCCACTGTGGGATGCGCAGGCTGATGCACAGGCCATGCGGTTCGACGTTACGCGCCTCCACCTGCCCGTGGTGCGCCATGATCACCTTGCGGGTGATCGCCAGCCCCAGCCCATAACCCTTGCCGGAGAGCGGCGACTTCACGCGCACAAACGGGTCAAAGATGCTCGAGAGTTTGCCCTCCTCCACCCCCGGCCCCTGATCCGCCACCTCAATCTGATAGAACGCCTCTTTGCCGTTGAGCGACACCGTGACCGTCTGCCCCTGCGCCGAGAAGCGCAGCGCATTGCGCACCACGTTGTCGATGGCGCGGCGAATCAGCTCCGCATTGCCCTTGACGGTGTAGTCGCCGTCCGCCGCCTCCAGCGCGATATGCACACCGGGGATCTGCGCCTCATAGCGCGCGTCATTCACCACCGCTTCCACCAGCCCCAGCAGGTCGAAATACTCCTCGTCGGGCATGGTGCTGTTCTCCGCCCGTGACAGCGCCAGCAGTTCGCCAATCATCTTGTCGAGCCGCCCGGCCTCATGCTCAATGCGCTGGAGCGAATTCTCGACGTTGAGCGGGTTCTGCCGCGCCAGCCCGATGGCCAGTTGCAGGCGCGCCAGCGGCGAGCGCAGTTCATGCGAGACATCATGCAGCAGCTCCTCACGCGCCTTGACCAGCACCTGCAACCGCTCCACCATCGCGTCGAAATCGCGCGCCACAATTGACATCTCATCGTGCCGCTTGCGCATGGTGGGGAAGAGCCGCACCGCCAAATCACCCTGCGCCACCTGATCAAAGGCGCCGCGGATCTGCTGCATTGGCCGGGTGAGGTTCCAGGCCAACAGCGCGCTGAACAGCAGGCCGCCAAGCGCGCCGACCCAGAACAGCGGCGACGGCATATGCAGGATGTCATCCGGGCGATTGCGGTGGTACTGCGTCATCAGGCCGCGCATGTCATAGCGCAGGCGGTAGCCCTGCCCGTCTGGCCCCTGGGCGAACTCCACAATCTGCGCTGGCTCTTGCCCGCGCGGCTGCCCCGGCTCCAGCGCCTCCAGCGGCGCACCGCTGGCTGGCATCATCGCCCGGCTCACCGAGAGGTACTGTTTATCGTTGTCTGGCCAGGCGGCCACCAGCGACTCCAGCGCTGGCAGGCCGCCGCGCTCCAGCGTGGTGATGGCGGAGGTCATCTGCAACTTGACGAAGCGCCGCGCCAGACTGTTCTCTGGCGGCTCATGGTGGGTGCCGTAGAAGGAGAAGACCACCCAGAGGATCTGGGTCATCAGGATAAAGGTGAACCAGAACCCCAGCAGGATCTTCCAGAACAGCCGGCCGCGCACATTGTTATTTGATGCGATAGCCAATGCTGCGTACCGTTTCAATGGTGAGGGTCTCGCCGCCCGGCAGGGCTGACAGTTTCTGGCGGATATTGCTGATGTGCACGTCCACGCTGCGGTCATAGGCCTCACGCGGGCGGCCCAGCCCCTTCTCGGACAGCTCATCCTTGGAGACCACGCGCTCCGGCGATCGCAGCAGCAGCTCCAGCAGGTTGAACTCGGAGGCGGTCAGGTCGAACACCTGCCCACGCCACTCGCTGGTGCGGGTGGAGGGGTTGAGCATCAGGAAGCCGTAGCTGACCGGCGCGGAGTCGGAGGAGGCCTCCGGCTGCTCCTCGAAGCGGCGCAGCACCGCCCGCAGGCGCGCCACCAGTTCACGCGGATAGCAGGGCTTCGGCATGTAGTCGTCAGCGCCCATCTCCAAACCAATCACCCGGTCGATGTTGTCGCCCTTGGCGGTCAGCATGATGATCGGCAAACGGCTGTTTTTGCGCACCTGCCGCAGCACGTCGATGCCGCTCATGTCCGGCAGCATGATGTCGAGGATCATCGCCGTAAACTCGCCGGAGAGCGCACCCTCCACGCCCGCCTTGCCGGTCAGCACCAGCGAGGCGTCAAATCCCTCGGCAATCAGGTACTCGCTCAGCATGGTGCCCAGTTCGAGATCGTCATCAACTAACAGAATTTTCATTTTTTGACCTTTTACACTTGGATTGCTCATTTTTACCCCGTTAACCAGGTCACGCAGCAGCTTTTACTGTTTTTTTACACATTATCCCACCCTTGTATCGCGCTCAACGACGGGCCAGAGTAAATTATGGGTGCGCTCCTCTTCCTGGAGCAGATAAGAAAGGACATCGTGGATGATTGCGTCACCCCCCAAGGAGAGATCCCGCTCTTCACGCCGCCGGCGCTGGCTGGTACTGCCGGCCCTGTTGATTATAGCGTTGGCAGGCTACGCCGTGCTGCACCGCCCGGCCCCGCCCACCTACCTGACTGCCACGGCGGCACGGCAGGATCTGGAGCACACGGTGCTGGCGGATGGCGCGATTGAGGCGCAGAAGCTGGTCAGCGTCGGCGCGCAGGTCTCCGGCCAGATCAAGGCGCTGCATGTGGCGCTCGGCGACAAAGTGATCCCCGGCCAGCTGGTGGCGGAAATTGACGACCTGACGCAGCAGAACAGCCTGCGTGACGCCCAGGCGGCGCTGAAAAACGTGCAGGCGCAGCAGCGCGCCAAACAGGCGCAGTTAGAGAACGATCGCCTGACCTTCACCCGCCAGCGGGACATTCTGGCGCGCGGCGTCGGCGTGCAGGCCGACTATGACAGCGCCAAAGCCGAGCTGGAGCGCACCGACGCGGAACTGAAGGCGCTGGAGGCGCAGATCGTGCAGGCGCAGATTGCGGAGAACACCGCGCAGGTCAATCTGGGCTACACCAAGATCCGCGCGCCGATGGCTGGCACCGTGGTCGCCATCCCGGTTGAGGCCGGGCAGACGGTGAACGCCGTGCAGAGCACGCCGACCATCATCAAGGTGGCGGATCTCGACACCATGACCATCAAGGCGCAAATCTCCGAGGCGGACGTGGTCAACGTGCGCACCGGGATGCCGGTCTACTTCACCATCCTCGGCCAGCCTGAGCAGCGCTACCGCGCCACGCTGCGCGCCATTGAGCCAGCGCCCGACTCCATCAATGACGACACCAGCAACAGCTTTGGCGGCGGCAGTGCCGCCAGCGCCTCCACCAGCACGGCCGTCTACTACAACGGCCTGTTTGACGTCGCCAACCCGCAGGGCGTGCTGCGCATCTCCATGACCGCGCAGGTCTACATCGTGCTCTCAAGCATCAAGGATGCGCTGGTGGTACCGGCCACCGCGCTGCGCCGCGACGGCAACCGCACGCTGGTGCAAGTGGTGGACGCGCAGGGCGAGGCGCATGACCGCCCGGTGACCGTGGGGCTGAACAACAACGTGGAGGCGCAGATTACCGGCGGCCTGCAAGCCGGTGAGAAAGTGGTGCTCAACCTGCTGAACGGCAGCGCGCCGGGGAGGCCGTGATGGCTGACGCCGCGCCGCTGCTGCACCTGAGCGGCATCCGCCGTGATTTTATGGCCGGGGAGCAGCACATTACCGTGCTACGGGGCATCGATCTCACTATCCACGCCGGGGAGATGGTGGCGATTGTCGGTGCCTCCGGCTCGGGCAAATCGACGCTGATGAACCTGCTCGGCTGCCTCGACCAGCCGAGCGCCGGTGAGTACCGGGTCGCGGGCCGGCTGACGCGCGACTTGGATCGCGACCAGCTGGCCGAACTGCGCCGCGAGCACTTCGGCTTTATCTTCCAGCGCTACCACCTGCTCAGCGATTTGACGGCGCTGGGCAATGTCGAGGTGCCAGCGATCTACGCTGGCGCGCGGCGTGACCTGCGCCGCCAGCGCGCCAGTGAGCTATTGACGCGGCTGGGGCTGGCGGAGCGGCTCAGCTACCGGCCCAGCCAGCTCTCCGGCGGCCAGCAGCAGCGCGTCAGCATCGCGCGGGCGCTGGTCAACGGCGGGGAGGTGATTCTGGCGGATGAGCCGACCGGCGCGCTGGACACCCACAGCGGCCAGGAGGTGCTGGCGATCCTGAAAGATCTGCACGCCCGCGGCCATACGGTGGTGATCGTCACCCATGACATGCAGATCGCCGAGCACGCCGAGCGGATCATCGAGATCCGCGACGGCGAGATCATCGCTGACCGCGCCCACGCCCCCGCCCTGCCCGCGTCGCGCCCAACATACCGGGATCATGCAGCGGCCGCTGAGCCTTCACGCTGGCGCGCCCAGCGCGGGCGTTTCGCCGAGGCGTTCAAGATGGCGCTGCTGGCGATGTCCTCCCAGCGGCTGCGCACCTTCCTCACCATGCTCGGCATCATCATCGGCATCGCCTCGGTGGTGTCAGTGGTGGCGCTCGGCAAGGGATCGCAACAGAAGATTCTGGCGGACATCAGCGCGATGGGCACCAGCACGCTGGAGGTGTTCCCCGGCAAGGACTTCGGCGACATGCGATCCGCCGCCATCCAGACGCTGCGCCCCGACGATGCCGACGCCCTGCGCCGACAGGCTTACGTACACAGCGTCAGCCCCAGCGTCACCACCAGCACCACGCTGCGCTTTGGCAGCCAGTCGGTGACCGGCACGGTCAGCGGCGTCGGCGAGGAATTCTTTGTGGTACGCGGCTACACGCTGGCGGAGGGCATGGCCTTTGGTCGGCAGAGCGTCAGCCAGCTGGCGCAGGAGGCGGTGATTGATACCAATACCCGCAACAAGCTGTTCGTGCAGGGCGAGAACCCGATTGGTCAGGTGATCCTGCTCGGCAGCCTGCCGGTGCGGGTGATTGGCGTGGCCGCGCCGAAACAGGGCGGCTTTGGCACCAGCGAGAGCCTGAATGTCTGGCTGCCCTACAGCACCGCGATGGCGCGGATGCTCGGCAAGACCTACCTCAGCAGCATCACGGTGCGCGTCAATGACAGCGTCGATCTGGCGGCGGCGGAGCAGGCGCTGAACGGCCTGCTGTTGCAGCGCCACGGTACCAAGGATTTCTTCGTGATGAACACCGACAGCATCCGCCAGACCATCGAGAGCGCCACCACCACCCTGGCGCTGCTGGTGTCGATGATTGCGCTGATCTCGCTGATTGTCGGCGGCATCGGGGTGATGAACATCATGCTGGTGTCGGTCACGGAGCGGACGCGGGAGATTGGCGTGCGGATGGCGGTGGGGGCGCGCGCCAGCGACATCCTGCAACAGTTCCTGATTGAGGCGGTGCTGGTCTGTTTGATTGGCGGCACGCTGGGCGTGCTGCTGTCACTGGGGATTGGGCTGCTGTTTGCCCAGTTCAACAGCCCGTTTAGCATGATCTACTCGCCAGCCTCGATTGTCGCGGCCTTTGCCTGCTCCAGCCTGATCGGCATCCTGTTCGGCTTCTTCCCGGCACGCCGGGCGGCGCATATGGATCCGATCCACGCACTGGAGCGCGAGTAGCCCTAGCCGAAGATGCCGGTGGAGAGGTAGCGGTCGCCGCGGTCGCAGACGATCGCCACTACCACGCTACCCGGCTGGGCGGCGGCGATCCGCAGCGCGGCGGCCACCGCGCCGCCGGAACTGACACCGCAGAAGAGTCCCTCCTCACGCGCCAGCCGCCGGGTGGTCGCCTCTGCCTCGGCCTGCGTCATGTCCATCACCTCATCCACCAGCTCCGGGCGGAAGATGCCCGGCAGGTAGGCGGCTGGCCAGCGGCGGATGCCGGGGATGTGGTTCCCCTCCGCCGGTTGCAGCCCCACCACCCGCACCCGGTCGCTCTGCTCTTTCAGGTAGCGGCTGACGCCGGTGATGGTGCCGGTGGTGCCCATGCTGGAGACAAAGTGGGTCAGGCGACCCGCGCTCTGCTGCCAGATCTCCGGGCCAGTGGTGGTGTAGTGCGCCAGCGGGTTGTCCGGGTTGTTGAACTGATCCAGCACCCGCCCCTGCCCCTCCTGCGCCATCTGGCGTGCCAAATCGCGCGCGCCCTCCATCCCCCGCTCACGGCTGACCAGAATCAGCTCCGCGCCATAGGCGCGCATCGCCGCCTGCCGTTCGGCGCTCATGTTGTCGGGCATCAGCAGCTTCAGGCGATAACCCTTCAACGCGGCGATCATCGCCAGCGCGATGCCGGTGTTGCCGCTGGTGGCCTCCACCAGCGTATCGCCGGGACGCAGCTCGCCGCGCCGCTCCGCCTGCTGGATCATGAACAGGGCGGCGCGATCCTTCACTGAACCGGCGGGGTTGTTCCCCTCCAGCTTGACCCAGATCTCACTCTCCAGTCCGGCAGTCAGGCGTTGTAATTTGATGAGCGGCGTATTGCCGATGCAGTGTTCCAGGGTGGTGGTCACGGTTGGGCCTTCGAGGAGTCAATAAAAAGGGCGGCCTCCAGGGCCGCCCTTGCGCACTATGGTGCCTAAAAATTATCAGGCACTCTGCGCCAACGCAACTGGTTGTAGCGGCTGGTCGCCGGCATAGAGGCGCGCGTTGAGGCTGCCAACGTAGTAGCGGCTGCCGCGCACCGGCGCCTTTTCGCTGTCGTGGCTGGTCAGCACCACGCTGATCGGCTCTTGGTGCCAGCCCTGCGGCTGCACCGTCAACTGCCAGAAGTGGCCGCGCGGGCTGACCTCCAGCACCTGCACCGGCAGCGGGCAGCGCGGGTTCGGCTGGCTGCTCACCTCCATCTCCCACGGGCGCAGGAAGAGATCCACCGGCCCCTGATGCAGCGGCGCAATGGCGAGCGGCCAGTGGTGCGGGCCAACGTAGAGTTGCGAGCCACGGATCTCGCCGTCGAGGCGGTTGACCTCGCCGAGGAACTCCAGCACGAAGCGGGTGGCCGGTTCGCGCCACACCTCATCCGGCGCGCCCACCTGCTCAATGTTGCCCTGACTCATCACCACCACCTGGTCGGCCACTTCCATCGCCTCCTCCTGATCGTGGGTCACGAAGACGCTGGTGAACTTCAGCTCCTCATGCAACTGGCGCAGCCAGCGGCGCAACTCTTTGCGCACCTGTGCATCCAGCGCGCCAAACGGCTCATCCAGCAGCAGGATCTGCGGCTCCACCGCCAGCGCGCGCGCCAGCGCCACACGCTGCTTCTGGCCGCCGGAGAGCTGGGCAGGATAGCGGTTGGCGAGGTGGCCGAGCTGCACCATCTCCAGCAGCTGCGTCACCTTCTGCTTGATGGCGGCAGTCGAGGGGCGCTCGCGGCGCGGCAGCACCGTCAGGCCAAAGGCGATGTTGTCAAACACCGTCATGTGGCGGAACAGCGCATAGTGCTGGAACACAAAGCCCACCTGGCGATCACGCGCATGGAGGCGAGTAACGTCTTTGCCGTGGAAGCTCAGGCGGCCGCCGCTCTGGTTCTCCAGACCGGCAATGATGCGCAGCAGCGTGGTCTTGCCGGAGCCGGACGGCCCCAGCAGCGCCACCATCTGGCCGGAAGGAATATCGAGCGAGATATCATTCAGCACCTTCGTGCGGCCAAAATATTTGCTGATTTTATCGATCTCAATGCTCATTCTTTTCCTCCTCAAGGCGGCTGTCTGCGCGCGCCAGGCGCCATTGCAGGGCACTCTTCAGAAATAGGGTTACGATTGCCATCAGGGTCAGCAAGCCAGCGGCGGTAAAGGCCCCGGCGGTGTTGTAGTCCTGATGCAGCAGTTCCACCTGCAACGGCAGGGTGTAGGTTTCGCCACGGATGGAGCCGGAAACCACCGACACCGCGCCGAATTCGCCGATGGCGCGGGCGTTGGTCAGCACCACGCCATACAGCAGTGCCCAGCGGATGTTCGGCAGCGTGACGCGGCGGAACATCTGCCAGCCAGAGGCACCGAGCAGCACCGCCGCTTCATCCTCCTGACTGCCCTGGCTCAGCATCACCGGCACCAGCTCGCGCACCACAAATGGGCAGGTCACGAAGATGGTCACCAGCGCCATGCCCGGCCAGGAGAACATGATCTGGATGTCATGGGCGTCCAGCCAACCGCCCGCTGGGCCGTTGGTGCCCCAGAACAGCAGGTAGAGCAGCCCCGCCACCACCGGCGAGACGGCGAACGGGATATCAATCAGCGTCAGCAGCAGTTGGCGGCCGGGGAAGTTGAAGCGCGTCACCAGCCAGGCCAGCAGGGTGCCGAACACTAAATTGACCGGCACGGTGATCAGCGCGATCAGCACCGTCAGCCAGATGGCGTGCAGCATGTCCGGGTCGCCCAGGTTCTGCCACACCGCCGCCGCGCCGCTGGAGAAGGCGGTGACGAAAATACTGACCAGCGGCACCACCAGAAACAGCACCGAAATCACCACGCCAAGGGCGATCAGCACCCACTTGCCCCAGTTCACCCGCGCGCGTGCCGCGCCATTGAAGGCCAAATCAGACATCAGTGACCTCCCAAGCGCTTGCCGAAGCGGCTTTGCAGCGTGTTAATGGCGAACAGCAGCAGCAGCGAGGCCGCCAGAATCACCGAGGCGATGGCGCTGGCCGCCGGGTAGTCGAACTCCTGCAAACGGATAAAGATCATCAAGGACGTCACTTCTGTCTTCCAGGCGATGTTGCCAGCGATAAAGATCACCGCGCCAAACTCCCCCAGACTGCGGGTAAACGAGAGCGCAGTCCCGGCCAGCAGCGCCGGGGCCACCTCCGGCAACACCACGCGGCGGAAACTCTGCCAGCGGCTGGCCCCGAGGGTCTCGGCCGCCTCCTCATACTCTGGCCCCAGCTCCTCCAGCACCGGTTGCACGGTGCGCACCACAAACGGGATGCTGGTGAAGGCCATCGCCACCGCGATGCCGAGCCAGGTGTAGGAGACCTTGATGCCAAACTGCGCCAGCCACTCGCCATACCAGCCGGTGGTCGAGAACATGCCAGCCAGCGTCAGGCCAGCCACCGCGGTCGGCAGGGCAAACGGCAAGTCCATCAGCCCGTCGAGCAGGCTGCGGCCGGGAAAGGTATAGCGCGTCAGGATCCAGGCCATCAGCATACCGAAAAACATATTGAAGATACTGGCCACCGCCGCCGACAGCAGCGTGACCTTATAGGCCGCCACCACCTGTGGGCTGGTGACCACTTCCCAATACTGCGCCAGCGTCATCTGCGACAGCTGCATCACCAGCGCGCTCAACGGCAGCAGCAGGATCAGGCAGACGTACAGCAGGCTGCTGCCGAGGCTAAGGGTAAATCCGGGTAGAACGCGTTTACTGGCCAACAACATTACTCATGCCCTTGTGCTAACAATTTATCCAGCTCGCCGCCGCTGGCGAAGTGTCTCTTCATCACCTGCGGCCAGCCGCCGAAGGTCTCCTCCACCCGGAACAGCGTGGTGGGTGGGAACGACTCCCTGGCAGCGGCCATCGCCTGCGCGTCATAGACCCGGTAGTGGAACTGGGTAATGATGCGCTGCGCCGGCGGGCTGTAGAGCCAGGTCAAATAGGCTTTTGCTGCCTCGCCGGTGCCGTTGGCCCGCACATTTTTATCAATCCAGGCCACCGGGAACTCCGCCAGAATATCGACCGGCGGCACGATGACCTCATACTGTTCCGCACCATACTGCTTGCGGATGTTGTTCACCTCCGACTCGAAGCTGATGAGCACATCGCCCAAGCCACGCTCGACGAAGGTAGTGGTGGCACCCCGGCCACCGGTATCAAACACCGCCACGTTTTTCAGCAGCTGGCGCATCTGGTCGCGAGTTTTCGCCTGATCGCCCTGATTGGCTTTCTCCAGCGCGCCCCAGGCGGCCAGATAGGTGTAGCGGCCATTGCCCGAGGTCTTCGGGTTCGGGAAGACCAGCTTCACCCCCGGTTTCACCAGATCGCCCCAGTTGTGCACGCCAAGCGGGTTGCCCTTGCGCACCAGAAACGCCATGGTGGAGTAGAAGGGGGAGCTGTGGTTCGGCAGGCGCGCCTGCCACTCCGCCGCCAGCAGGTTGCCGCGGTCATGCAGGATCTGGACATCCGTCACCTGGTTGTAGGTCACCACATCCGCCTTCAGCCCCTGCAAAATCGCCAGCGCCTGCTTTGAGGAGCCGCCATGCGACTGCCGGATGGTCAGCGGGTCGTTGGGGTGCTGCGCATCCCACTGCTGGATGAAAGGCGGATTGAGGGCGGCGAACAGTTCGCGGGCCACATCATAGGAGCTGTTGAGCAGTTCGGCGGCTGGCGCGGCGGAAGCGGCGAACAATGTCACCCACGCACCTGCTTGCCAGAACCGGGACTTCCTTAACCTTGCTTTCATTCTGCACCTGTCTCACCGCCCGACAGGCCGGGGCATCGGGTCTGCCATGTGTTAACAGTGTATTTATAACTCTATGCCGAGCTGTAATGCTTTTATATACCATTTGGTGATTTCCAAGCATGAAAAGCTATAAGCCAGAGCAGACGCCGGGAGAAGTGTAGAAAAATGGGGAGAGAGGCCAGCCCACGCTGGCCTGAAGGGTCAGAGCGCCAGCAGGCGCGTCAGGGAGGGGGCGAAGAAGTAGCTGCCGCTCACCGGCCGGGTGAAGCGTAGCATCTGGTCGCGCTTGCCGTCCAAATCGCCAAACATGCTCAGCAGTTGCTGCTCGATGTTGTGCAGCCGGGCGCTGTAGGCGAGGAAGTAGAGGCCGTGCTTGCCGCTCACGGTGCCGTAGGGCAGGCTCTGGCGCAGGATCTTCAGCCCCTTGCCCTCCTCTTTCAGGTCAACGCGGCTGACGTGGGAGGTGTCCGGGCGGCTGTCGCGCGGCAGCTCCTCGTCGGTCAGCTTGGTGCGGCCAATCACCTGCTCCTGCTGCTCGACGCTAAAGCGGTTCCACTGGCGCAGGTTGTGTTCCCAGCGCTGGACAAACACGTAACTGCCGCCAGCGTCTGGCTGCTCTTCGGCCACAATTGCCACCTCACGGCGCTGCTCGCCCTGCGGGTTCTCGGTGCCATCGACAAAGCCGCTCAAGTCACGCATCTCAATATTGCGGAAGCCGTGCGTCTCCTCCTCCACATGGATGGCGCTGCCAAAGGCGGCCAGCGCGGCCTGCGCCAGCGCGAAGTTGACGTCATGGCGCAGCGACTGAATGTGGATCAGCATGTCGCGCTGGGTGGAGGGGGCCAGCCCCTTGCCAAGCGGCAGGAAGTTTTTCAGCTCCGGCGCGCCCTGCCCGCCCGAGAGATCCTGCCAGACGTCATAACCGAAGGCGATGGTCGCGCCGAGGTTCTCCTGCGGGAAGGCTAGCTGCATCTCTTGCAGCTTCTGGCAGAAGCTGCGGCACCCCTGGCGCAGGGCCTCGAACTCACCCTGGATATTGGCTTCCAGATAGATGGCAAAACGGCACTTCTCCAGCAGGATGCCGCTCTGAACCTGTGTCATTGTTATATCCTCATTGCAAACCGGCCAGCCGCGAATACGGCTGTCACTTTCGGGGCGTTATCATATCGGTTTGCCGGGGAGGGTGCATGGGGAATTGCCCCTCCCCGCCGGAAAGGTTTAGCGCGCCTCTGCCCGCCAGATGATCTTGCTCACTTTCCAGTTTTTCAGGGTGTCGTCCGCTGGCATCAGGCCAGCCGGGCCGTGCCAGGTGCCGCTGAAGACGTAGCTCAAATGGCGGCTGTTGGGCGCGGCGCACTCTACGCCCTGCTCATCGTCGCCCTGCCCCATCTGGCAGGCGCCGAACGCCTTGCTGTAGAGATCGCTGAACGGCGTGCCAATCTCCACGCCGCTGTCGGTGGCGATGGCGTCGCTGGTGACGTCGATGCGCGCCACCTTGCCCTGCTGCGGGCCGGTGATGGTCAGCGCCACCTTGTCATCGTCCAGCGCCTGCCAGAAGGCGACGATCTGGCCATTGTTGGTGGCCATGCCGTTGCGCAGCGTGAAGTCATTCTCTAGCCCGTCGCGGATTGCCTGCTCATCCATCGGCGTGGCGGCGGTCAGCCCGCCGACGCCCTGCTCGCTCACCTCGAGACTGCCGCTGAACCAGTTCATCGGGTTGAGGCTGGAGAGATCCGGCATCACGGAGGAGACGGTGGCACAGCCTGTCAGCAGCAGCGGCAGGGCCAGCAGCAGGGGGCGCAGGGGGGTAAGACGTGGGTACATAAAGGCTCCAGTTGGCATTCGCCGGCAGATTTATCGCCAGCGGGGAGAAGGGTTCCGGCAGGTTGGAGTCCTGCGGCGGCAAAAAGTGCCGTCACAGGCCATTTTCCCCGGCCCGGAAGGCGCGTTTCAGGCGGTGGCTCAGCCCACACCACGTAAGGGCCGTGGCATCCGCCAGTGTCAGCAGCAGGTCGCCGAGCGCTGGCTGGCCGAGGCCGATCCCCTGCCAGAGCGCGGCGGCCTGCACCGCCAGCGAGATCGCCAGCGTCGCCAGCAGCAGCCACTCGCCGCCCCGCCACAGGCGCGGCCAGAGGTGGCGGCGGCCGCTGAGCAAAAACAGCAGCACCGCGGGCAGGCCCAGCGCGATACCCCACCAGAAGCGCTCGCGATCCGGGTAGAACAGCGTCAGCAGGCTGTCGCCCTGATTACCGGAGGCGGCGGCCATCACAAACAGCAGCCAGGTGCGCGCCAGCAGCGCCAGCACCAGCCAGAACAGCGGCGGCAGGCGCAGCCAGCCGTGGGCGTTGTAATCCTCGGGCGAGGGGTGGTCATCGGGTGAAAACTCGCGCGGCATGGCAGATCCCCAGCGGCAAAAGGGAGAGGGTAGCAAAAAAAGGCCGTGACGATGAACACCTTGCGATTCTCTGCTTTACTTAATCACTTGAAGAGGCGACCGCGCCAGCCGTCGCCGCCTGACACCATAAGGAGATGCCCCATGAAAAAAGCGATCCTCGCCCCGCTGCTTGCCCTGTGCACCCTGCCCGCCTTCGCCCAACAGGGCGGCTTTATCGCGCCCAACGCGCCAGCGCAGGCCAGTCAGGGCGGTTTTACCGGACCCGGCCCGCACGTCAGCAGCGTCAAGCAGGTCAAGGAGATGGAAGATGACGCCTGGGTGCGGCTGGAGGGCCACATTGAACGCCAGACCGGCGATGACCGCTACGTGTTCCGCGACAACACTGGCAGCCTGAACGTGGAGATTGACGCCAAACGCTGGAATGGGCAGAGCGTCTCCCCCACCGACAAAGTGCAGCTTGAGGGGGAAGTGGACAAAGAGTGGAGCAGTCTGGGAGTGGACGTGAAGAGCGTGAAGAAGGTGCTGTGATGGGATGCCCGCCGGCCCTCGCCGGCGGGTAGGGATCAGTACTCCTGATCCTCAATCAGCCGCTTGCCGAGGGCGATGCTGTCCGCCATCTCGTAGCCCATCTTCTCATACATGGCGGTAACGGCGTCGTTCTCCTCGCGCACCATCAGGTTGATCTTCGGGCAGCCGCGGGCGATCAGCTTCTTCTCCAGCCGGCTCATTAGCGCATTGGCGATGCCGCGCCCCCGGAAGTCCGGGTGTACGCCGAGGTAGTAGGCCGCGCCACGGTGGCCGTCATAGCCGCCCATCACCGTGCCCACCAGCTGGCCGCCAACCTGCGCCACCAGGAACAGGTCTGGGTCATGGTTGAGCTTGCGCTCAATGTCCATCTCCGGGTCATTCCACGGGCGCAGCAGATCGCAGCGCTCCCACAGGGTAATGACCTCTTCAAAATCGTCTTGCCGAAATACGCGAATTTCCATGATCGTTCGCCGCTATTGTTCAGATTATTCTTGATTATCGCGGGATCTGCCGGTGACGCAATATTAAATTGCCTTGCGACGCCACGGCTAAACGAATTTTAAGCATTTTCCACGCTGCCAGACGGCAGGCTCTGCTACATTGGCACGATTGCCCGTTGCCGCCCGCAGGAGTTTGCTGATGTCACTGACCCCCCTCGCCGCCCTTGACCAGATTGCCGCCGCCGACTGGGACGCCCTGCTGCCGACCGGCCAGCCCTTCTTGCGCCACGCCTTCCTCTCGGCGCTGGAGGAGAGCGGCAGCGTCGGCCCGCAGACCGGCTGGCGCGCCGAGCACCTGTTGTGGCTGGAGGACGGCCGCTGCCGCGCCGCCCTGCCCGGCTACCGCAAGCGCCACTCCTACGGCGAGTATGTGTTTGACCACGGCTGGGCCGACGCCTGCCGCCGCGCCCACATCCCCTACTACCCCAAATGGCTCGGTGCGGTGCCCTTCAGCCCGGTCAGCGGCCCGCGCCTGCTAGGCGATCCGCCATCCGCCGCCCGACTGCTGGCGGCGCTGCCTGAATATCTGGAGGCGCAGGGCCTGTCGGGCGCGCACGTCAACTTCACCCTTGCCGATGACAACGCGCTGTTCGCTGACCAGCCGGGCTGGCTGCGCCGCCAGGGGTGCCAGTACCACTGGCGCAACCACGGCTACCGCGATTTTCAGGACTTCCTCGACGCCCTGACCTCGCGCAAGCGTAAGCAGATCCGCAAGGAGCGCGCGCAGGTGGCAGCACTCGGCATTGAGTTTGTCTGGCGCGCTGGCCATACGCTGAGCGAGGCGGAGTGGGATTTCGTGTATACCTGTTACGCCAACACCTACGCGGTGCGCGGCCAGTCGCCCTACCTGACGCGCACGTTCTTCAGCCTGTTGGCGGCGCGGATGCCAGAGGCGATCCAGGTGGTGGAGGCGCGCCGTCACGGCCAGCCGGTGGCGATGGCCTTCTGTCTGGTGGATGGTGACACCCTCTATGGCCGCTACTGGGGCTGTCTGGCGGAGTACCACCAGCTCCACTTTGAGACCTGCTTCTACCAAGGGATTGAGTGGGCGATCGCCCACGGGCTGGCGCGCTTTGACGCCGGGGCGCAGGGGGAGCACAAGCTGATCCGCGGCTTTGAGCCGGTGCTCACCGACTCCTGGCACTACCTGCGCCACCCTGGGCTGCGCGAGGCGGTGGCTGACTTTCTGGCACAGGAGCGCGCCGAGGTGGGCGACTGGGCGGAGGGCGCGCGGCAGGTGCTGCCATTCCGCCAGCCAGACGCCCCGCCCCGTTCATAATCGGTAATAGTTCCGGGGTCGATCGCCCCGGACGGATACTATATAACATCACCTTTTTAGCCATGATGGTGATGACCGATGCTTAACCCGCTGCACAAGTTCCTGCGTTTCCGCCCGCTGCCCGCCTCTCCCTCGCGCCGCACGCTGCTGATCTCCGGGCTGGGGCTGGCGTTCGGTCTGTTCGGCGCACGCACGGCCGCCGCGCAGCCGCAGCCGCACCCTACCCACCCAGCCCGTCCGCCCAAACCAGCCAATGCTAAAAAAGTGGTGATGCTCGATCCCGGCCACGGCGGCATCGACTCCGGCGCGGTCGGCCATGAAGGCTCACAGGAGAAGCACATCGTGCTGGAGATTGCCAACAGCGTGCGGCGCTGCCTCGGCGAGCACAGCAACATCGAGGTGCGGCTGACGCGCGAGAGCGACCACTTCATCCCGCTCTACCAGCGGGTGGAGATTGCCCACCAGCATCAGGCGGATCTCTTTGTCTCGATCCATGCCGACGGTTTCACCAGCCCGGCCGCCTCCGGTGCCTCGGTGTTTGCCCTCTCCAACCGTGGTGCCAGCAGCGCGATGGCGCGCTACATGTCGCAGAAGGAGAATGACGCCGACAAGGTGGCTGGCGGCAAGTACGCGGCGCAGGACAACAACTACCTGCAACAGGTGCTGTTTGATCTGGTGCAGACCGACACCATCAAAAACAGCCTGACCCTCGGCCACCACGTGCTGGAGAAGCTGCGCCCGGTGCATCACCTGCACAGCAAAACCACCGAGCAGGCGGCCTTCGCGGTGTTGAAGTCGCCGTCGATCCCCTCGGTGCTGGTGGAGACCTCCTTCATCACCAACCACACCGAGGAGCAGTTGCTGAGCACGCCGCGCTTCCGCCAGCAGATCGCCCAGGCGATTGCCGACGGCATCGTCAGCTTCTTCCACTATTTCGACAGCCACGAGCGAAAACCGCGTTAACCCTGCCATCAACGGGGCAATGCGTTATACTGGCGGCCTGTTTCCTGAACGCGTGACCCCGTTATGAGCCATCCAAGCATCGACCTGGTAAAAACCTTCCTCCTCTCCCTGCAAGACCGCATTTGTGAACAGCTGGCCGCTGCCGATGGCCGCGCCGGTTTCGTGGAGGATGCCTGGACGCGCGCCGAGGGCGGCGGCGGGCGCAGCCGGGTGCTGACCCATGGCGCGGTGTTTGAGCAGGCGGGCGTCAACTTCTCCCACGTCTCCGGCGCGTCGCTGCCGCCCTCCGCCAGCGCCCACCGGCCAGAGCTGGCAGGCCGCAGCTTCCAGGCGATGGGCGTGTCGCTGGTGATCCACCCGCACAGCCCCTACATCCCGACCAGCCACGCCAACGTGCGTTTCTTCATCGCCGAGAAGCCGGGCGAGCCGCCGGTGTGGTGGTTTGGCGGCGGCTTTGACCTCACCCCCTACTATGGGTTTGAGGAGGACGCCATCCACTGGCACCGCACCGCCGAGCAGCTCTGCCGCCCGTTCGGCGCGGAGATCTACCCGCGCTACAAGGCGTGGTGCGACGAGTACTTCTTCCTCAAGCACCGCAACGAGGCGCGCGGCATTGGCGGGCTGTTCTTCGATGACCTGAACACGCCGGACTTCGACACCTGCTTTGCCTTCACGCAAGCGGTGGGTCACGGTTTCCTTGACGCCTACCTGCCGATTGTCGAGCGACGCAAAGCGTTGACCTGGGGCGAGCGCGAGCGCGACTTCCAGCTCTACCGCCGTGGCCGCTATGTGGAGTTCAATCTGGTGTGGGATCGCGGCACCCTGTTCGGTTTGCAGAGCGGCGGCCGCACCGAGTCGATTTTGATGTCGATGCCGCCGCTGGTGCGCTGGGAATATGGCTACGAGCCAGCCCCGGACAGCCCGGAGGCAGCGCTGACGCGCGATTTCCTGCCGGTGCGTGACTGGCTGGCCACCGATCAGGGGGCGCGCTGATGGCGATTTGGGTAGATGCGGACGCCTGTCCGAACGTGATCAAAGAGGTGCTGTTCCGCGCCGCTGACCGCACCGGCACGCTGGTCACGCTGGTCGCCAACCAATCGATCCGCACCCCGCCCTCGCGCTTCCTGCGCACCCTGCGGGTGCCGGCCGGTTTTGACGTCGCGGACAATGAGATTGTGAAACGCGTGGAGGCGGGCGATCTGGTGGTCACCAGCGACATCCCGCTGGCGGCCGAAGTGATTGAGAAGGGCGCGGTGGCGCTCAACCCACGCGGCGAGCGCTACACGCCGGACACCATCCGCGAGCGGCTGAACATGCGCGACTTCATGGACACGATGCGCGCCAGCGGCGTCCAGACCGGCGGCCCACCGGCGCTCAACCAGCGCGATCGCCAGCAGTTCGCCAACGAACTCGACAAGTGGCTGCAACAGCGGAAGAAGTGAGGCCAGCCTGATGCCCGTCTAGACGGGCATCACATCTCCCCCGGTGCGCTGCTGGACTCGCGCTCAATCGCTTCCGGCCAGCGCTGGCTGGCGCGCGGTACCCAGCTCTCCGGCCGCCCCGGCAGCAGCGGTGCCCGGTCTGCTTCTTTATACTGCATGTACTGGCAGCAGAAGCTCCACAACCGGCGCTGCGGCTCCGGGTTCAGCATCGCCCGGCTCAGTTCGAAGCGCTCCAGCACCTCATGAGTGCCGGGCTTGCACACCGCACAGAACAGTGGGTATCCCTGGCTATAGCGATCCGGGTCATAGGACAGTTCGCCATACACATCCGCCCAGTTAAAGACCCTGACGCTGGCTGACCAGTGCGCCCAGGGGTTCCAGGTGCGGTGATAGTCAAAGACATAAATCTTCTGGCGCGCACGGTTAAAACGAATCGGCTGGTCGCGGGGGACGTAGAGAGCCATTTTTAGGTTTAATAAAGCCATTGAAAAAAAAGCCACTAAACCTATTGCTAGTATTAAAATTTCGGAAAGGAAAAAACCTAACTCAAATGTATCTATATAAATAAATATAAGAAAAAATGACACGAGAACTGACAAAACAAACCCCACCCATGCCCCGCCCCACATAATATTTTGGTAACGCGGCAACTCCATCCAAATATCATTGATCTCCGTGACGTGAATTAATTTGGCCGGTGCGGTTTGCACGCTCTGATTGGGTGGCAGATCTTCCTGCCAGTTTTTTAGGCGTGGCGTCAAACGCGGGGTGCGGGCAAAGTAGGCACGCAGGGCAGCGTGGTGCGCCTCCATGTCATCATACCAGTGTGTCATTCTTGCTCCTCCCCCGGTGCGCTGCTGGACTCGCGTTCAATCTCTTCCGGCCAGCGCTGGCTGGCGCGCGGTACCCAGCTATCCGGCCGCCCCGGCAGCAGCGGCGTCCGGTCTGCTTCTTTATACTGCATGTACTGGCAGCAGAAGCTCCACAACCGGCGCTGCGGCTCCGGGTTCAGCATCGCCCGGCTCAGCTCGAAGCGCTCCAGCACCTCATGGGTACCGGGCTTGCACACCGCACAGAACAACGGATACCCCTGGCTATAGCGATCTGGGTCATAGGCCAGCTCACCATACACATCCGCCCAGTCAAAGACCCTGACGCTGGCTGACCAGTGCGCCCAGGGATTCCAGGTGCGGTGGTAGTCAAAAACATAAATCTTCTGGCGCGCACGGTTAAAACGAATAGGTTGATCGCGGGGGACGTAAAGGGCCATTTTGAGATTCAAAAGAAACATTGAAGACATAAATAACCCAGACCCAATCAAAAGAGAGAGAAAAACAATAAAATAACGAACATTCCCTTCAATTAAACAGTCATATAAAATACGCAAGGCAATGGAAGCCATAAATGCAAAGGGTAACGCTGTAGTGATTACCCCCACCCACGCGCAGCCCCACATAATATTTTGGTAACGCGGTAACTCCATCCAAATATCATTGATCTCCGTAACATGAATTAATTTGGCCGGTGCGGTTTGCACGCTCTGATTGGGCGGCAGATCCTCCTGCCAGTTTTTCAGGCGCGGCGCCAGGCGCGGGGTGCGGGCAAAGTAGGCACGCAGGGCAGCGTGGTGCGCCTCCATGTCATCATACCAGCGGGTTGGCGGGCGGGACTGTTTCATGCTTGCTCCTTAATCTTCGGTGGTCAGCGTCAGGGCGATCTGGCCCTGCGGATCGTTTTTATCTGGCCAGTACGCCAGGCTTAGGGTGGCGCGCGGGTAACGGTCACTCCTGACCCAGCACTGGCCGGTCAATAGCAGGGCCTGCTCCTCCCAGTGGGGGGTCAGGCTATTTTTGAACTGTTCTCGCCAGGGGTGGTGGGGTTGGTAGGGCAGCGTTGCCTCTGCTGCTGCCGGCAGGTTGTGGTGCGCGACCAGCAGTGGGCGGTGGTCGCCCCCCTCTGCCGTCAGGCGCAGTGACCAGGCGGAGCCGGTGCGGGTGCAGCCGGGTAATTTAACGCGCAGCGTGATCAAGTCCTCATGGCCGCTGGACTCCCCCAGCATATCGCGGTAGTCCAGCTCCATCGTGACCCCGCTCACCACCGCCCGGTAGGCCATCAGCGCTGCCCTGGCATCCTCCAGGCGGGTCACATGCCATACGGGGTCATGTTCAGCGCGTTGTTCCGGCTTGCCGAAGCAGCAGCAGCGCAGCCACACCTCAAAGGGACGGCTGCGGGCGCGTTCCGCCTCAATCGCCAGCGCCGCACCGGCCACAATCAGCAGTGCCGCCAGCCCGGCCAAGCCAAATAGAGCAAATTGGCATGTATAAGCAGAGTAGAAAGCTACTACTCCGCCAGCGCCAGTGACGGTACCAGCACTGAAGTACCATCCTGCAGCCTCCATATCTTCTACTTGCCATGCATCCCACGATTTAACCCACATCCCTAACCCATCAATAATCGACGCCACACCCGCTATCACCCCGCCGGCACGCAGCAGCGGGTGCACATACTCGGGTACGCCGGGCACATTGGGGGGCAGATTCCAGGGGTCTTTGCGCACCAGCATATGCAGGGCGCCGCTGCTCTCCAGCGTGGCGCTGGTGACCATCAACAGGTTGGAGAGCAGCGCCAGTTGCGCCTGTGGCTGGTCGCCTACCGCCTCCTGTACCGCCTGGCTGTTGCCTGCCAACAGGTTGGTTTGCAGGCAGAGCATCCCGACGCTCATTATCCCGCCCAGCACATTGCCGCTGATCAGCCGCCGCGCCAACTGCACTTGATCCTCAATAACCTGCTGCGTCTGCCCCGCCGTCAGCCGGAATGGCCCGCTCTCGACGGCATCGTCGGCCAGCGTCAGTGACGAGATGCGCAGCGCGGAGAAGTGCCGCATCTGCTGGCTGTCTGTCAGCGGGCCATACTGTTGCAGTGCGCCCTCACTGCTGCCCGCACGGCGTAGAGCGTCAGCAAAGGCCGCTGGCTCCATGTCGCTGACCAGCGTCACCGTGACCCGGCGGGCCAGTAGCGCCGGATCGGTGACCTGCGTCCCGCCGCCTGCCGTCAGGGCGTGTGTCACCTGCTGCCCCTCATTGAGCACGCCACCAAAGCGCGGAAGGCCGCTGGTCGTGAGCTGTACGCGCGCCAGCTCACGGTTCAACTGCTGGTACTCGCCCAGACTCATCGTCAGCGTAAACAGCGTGACCTGTTGCTGCGTCAGCAGGTAGATCATGCCCTGCACCACCCGGCTGTAGCCCTCCAGCGCAGGCTGGGAGAGGTTGGCACCCAGCCGGGTGACGGCACCGCTTATCGCCAAGAGCCGGTGGTTGATGGCCAGCCTGATCCCCTCCGACTCCAGGTAGTCGCCTATCTCTTTGGCCGAGAGCACCACCTTCAGGTTGGTGTAACCGCCCATGCCGGCATACACCGCCTCAAGCACTGACGCCTGATGCCCCAGCAGGCCGCGCCAGGCCGGGCTGCTCGCCTCCTCCAGCCACTGCTGCCAGACGCTTTCGGTCTCTGGATCGGTACTGCCGCCCTGAAGGCAGGCTGCCAGGGTGGCGAGTTGCGCCGCCCAGCCCGCCATGCTGGTTTCTGGTGCATAGTCATGGGTGATTGCCGCCAGCCAACCCGGCGAGCGATAGCAGGCTGCCAAATCCTGGCCGACGGCCGCGATGCGGCGCTGGTACTCCCCCAATATCCAGTGGTGATTACGCAGGAACGCGGCGCGCTCCTCCTCGCGGTAGTAGCGCTGCAAACGGCTCACCTGGGCCTGCCACGCTTCCTGCGCCACCTGCTCTTTCGGCACGGTAACGTGCGCCGAGGCCGGGTAGCCGCTGGCGCTGGGCTGGTGGCGCGGCTGGCTGGCATCGGTGATGGCCTGTTTCATCGCCGCCAGAGCCTGCTCAATGGCACTGGCGATAAGGTATTTGTGGCGGATTTCCGGGGTTTCGTTGTAGTGCTGGCGCGCCTCCACCAACTGCATCCGCCCGGTATTAAGCTCCTGCACCATCCCCACCGGATCTTCCAGCACCAGCGCGCTGATCGGGCAGTGGAAGCTCTGGCTCTGCTGCCATACCCAATCGGCCAGCGCCAGCCGTTGGGATTGCCGGGAGTAAAAACCGTGCGCGCCTCCCAGCGGCTCACCCGGCAACTGCTCCAGATTTGGGTAATCGGGGGCGACGAATTCCGCCACCTCGCCCATCAGTACCGACAAACCGGTGTCCAGCACCCGCGCCTGCGGCACAGTGGCAGGCTGCTGTTTCAAGGCCGCCAGGTTAATGTGGGTGAAACGCGCTGGCCGGTGCGGGCCACTGGCATACGCCGCCAGCACCTCGGCACTCCAAGGATCGCTGCTGAATGCCAGCCACGCCTCACGGTATTGCGTGTCATCAATGTTGATAAAGCTGGCCGCGATCTCATGCCCATAGGTGACACACTGTTCGCTGAGCGGCTCCACCCGCTCGGCCTCCGGCATCACGAAAGGATTGAACTGCCGCAAGTACCCTTTGCTGGTCACCTCATAGGCCTGCCACACTTCGCTGTCCAGCAGCACATACAGGTAGCCCTCACGCAGGGTGCGCAGCGCGTATTTATACTCCCCGCCCGTCAGCGCCACCGTCTGTGGCGGTACTGAGGGTTGCCAGGCGGAGCCGCCCAGCGTGTTGGGCACTGCCGCCACCCGCAGAGGGTAGATCGGCAGCCCGGTGCGCTGGCACGCCTTGCACCCGCTAGGGAGTTGGGATACCTGCTGGATTACGCGCAGGTTGCGTCTGGCCTGGCTGTCATGCGTCATGATCGGCTCCGGTATGGCTCACTATCTGCCAGGCCCGCTGCGGCAGGCCCGCCAGAAGTTGCGTAAAGAGAAGGGAGGGATTGGCTACCGCCCGCGCCAGAAGCGGCCGCAGCAGGGGGTGATCCAAATCGAGCGTATTTGTCAGGGCATTCAAGGCCAGATAGCGGCGATCCTGCGGCTGCGTCAGGCCATACTGTTCGCTCGCCTGCCAGGCGACGACGGCACGCTCCACGGCGTCTGTGGGCAGTGTCGCCCCCTGTCGCCAGGCAGAGAGCAGGCGTTCAATCTCATCCATCTGTTGCAGCAGGCACAGCACACCCCAGGTGGGCTGCCAGTCGCCTTTCGGCTCCCGGCCCTCAAGAGAAAAGAGGTGGCCACTGGCGGAGAGTGTCCACCACTGCCGGATCGGCCAGATCACGCCCTGAAAACCTTTAACCCGGTGCAGATATTCCATGCGCAATGGCTCATAGAAGGGTTCGACCCGATAATCGGCGATTGCCCCACCCAACCGGCTGCACGTGGCCGCCAAGGCAGCAGCCAGCTCGGCGGGCGGCAGCGGAGTGGCCAGCCAGCCACAGACATAGCGTTTGCGGGCGGCAAGCTCACCGCGGGCATACGCCACTGACTGTGCCAGCAGCGCCGTGGGCAGGGGCGCGCCCGGCGTGGCAAGGCACACCAGCCGCGGGCAGTGGCACGGAGAGTGCGCCAGATCGGCGCGCGGCACCACGGTGAGCGCCTCCTCCCCCAGCTGGGCGGTCAGGCGGTTGATGTTCAGCGGATTAAGTGAGGAGAGAGGCTTGAGCGGATCCAGCAGGAGGTAGCGATAATCGGTAGCAGGGTCAGTCAGGCTGAAAGGATAAGCATCGGCGTGTTCCATACGGCGTGGTCTTCTTTCCGGTGCAGGCCGGAGGATGTTAGCGCCTCATGGCCCCCATCCCACTGCCTGATAAATCACAATGCCGCCTAAATTAAAAAACAGATCACCGGGGCGCAATGCGTCTCGCTGGGCATTACGCAATCAGGCCAGAAAAAGCGCAATGCTGTTGATTTAAATCAACATTACTACGCTCATCATTCAATTTGGATTAATTCGAATAACGGAGTTTAAGCCAACCAGATACGGCCGAACATCAGCCACAAAAAAAGCGCCCGTTGGGCGCTTTTTTTATGCCGCCTTTACAGCGGTTGGGTCTGTGCCTCGACGGCGGCCAGCGCCACCATGTTGACGATGCGGCGCACCGAGGCAATCGGGGTGAGGATGTGCACCGGCTTCGCCACGCCCATCAGCACCGGCCCGACAGTGACGCCTTCGGAGGAGGAGACGCGCAGCAGGTTGTAGCTGATGCGCGCGGCCTCCATGTTCGGCATGATCAGCACGTTGGCCGAGCCTTTCAGCGGGCTGTCCGGCATGATGTCCTGCCGGATGCTCTCCACCAGCGCCGCGTCGCCGTGCATCTCGCCATCGATCTCCAGATCCGGTGCCAGCTGGTTGACCCGCGCCAGCGTCTCGCGCATCTTGCAGGCCGCCGGGCTGTCAGAGCTGCCAAAGCTGGAGTGGGAGAGCAGCGCCACCTTCGGCTCAATGCCGAAACGGCGCACCGTCTCCGCCGCCATCAGCGTGATCTCCGCCAGCTGCTCTGGCGTCGGGTCATCATTGACGTAGGTGTCTGCGATGAAGGTGTTGCCGCTCGGCAGCAGCAGCGCGTTCATCGCCCCGGCGACGTGCGCCCCCTCGCGGAAGCCAAACACCTTCTCCACCACCGCGAAGTGCTCATGGTAACTGCCGATGGTGCCGCAGATCATCGCGTCCGCCTCGCCGCGCAGCACCATGATGGCGGCAATCAGCGTCGGGTTGCCAATCACCGCCCGGCGCGCCTGCTCCTGCGAAACACCGCGCCGCTTCATGATCTGGTAGTACTCGCGCCAGTACTCATTGAAGCGTGGGTCGGACTCGTTGTTGACCACCTCAAAATCGCGGCCCGCCTCAATCTGCAACCCCAACTTCTTCAGGCGCATCTCAATCACGCTCGGACGGCCCACCAGAATCGGGTACGCCAGCCCCAATGACACCAGCTCTTGGGTGGCGTGCAGCACCCGCTCCTCCTCGCCCTCCGCCAGCACCACGCGCTTGGTCTCTTTTTTGGCCTGCGAGAAGATCGGCTTCATGAACAGGTTGGTCTTGTAGACAAACTCGGTCAGCTGCTCGGTGTAGGCGTCGAAATCCTCAATCGGCCGCGTCGCCACGCCGGACTCCATCGCCGCCTTCGCCACCGCCGGGGCGATCTTCACAATCAGCCGCGGGTCGAAGGGTTTTGGGATCAGGTAGTCCGGGCCAAATGACAGCTCCTGATCGTCATAGGCCGAGGCCACCACATCGCTCTGCTCCGCCAGCGCCAGATCGGCGATGGCGTGCACGCAGGCCAGCTTCATCTCCTCGTTGATCGCCGTCGCGCCGACGTCCAGCGCGCCACGGAAGATGAACGGGAAGCAGAGCACGTTGTTGACCTGATTGGGGAAGTCGGAACGGCCGGTGCAGATGATGGCGTCCGGGCGCGCCTCTTTCGCCAGCGGCGGCAAAATCTCCGGCTCCGGGTTGGCGAGCGCCAGAATCAGCGGGTCGCGCGCCATGCCCTTCACCATCTCCGGCGTCAGCACGCCGGGGCCGGAGCAGCCGAGGAAGATGTCCGCGCCCGGCATCGCGTCCGCCAGGCTGCGCCAGCCGTTGTCCTCAATGGCGTAGGCGGCCTTGGTCTCCACCATGTTCGCCTCGCGCCCACGGTAAATCACGCCGCGTGAGTCGCAGGCCGTGATGTTGTGACGCTTGAGGCCCAGCGCCACCAGTAAATTGAGGCAGGCGATGGCAGACGCCCCCGCGCCGGAGACCACCAGCCGCACGTCGGAGATGCTCTTCTTCACCACCCGCAGGCCGTTGAGCACCGCGGCGGTACAGATGATCGCCGTGCCGTGCTGGTCATCGTGGAACACCGGGATCTTCATCCGCTCGCGCAGCTTCTGCTCAATGTAGAAGCACTCCGGCGCCTTGATGTCCTCCAGATTGATGCCGCCAAAGGTCGGCTCCAGCGCGGCGATCACGTCGATCAGCTTGTCCGGGTCGTGCTCATCCACCTCAATGTCAAACACGTCGATACCGGCGAACTTCTTGAACAGCACGCCCTTTCCCTCCATCACCGGCTTGCCAGCCAGCGCGCCGATGTTGCCGAGGCCGAGCACCGCGGTGCCGTTGGAGATCACCGCCACCAGATTGCCGCGCGCGGTGTACTTGTAGGCGGCCAGCGGATCTTTCTCAATCTCCAGACAGGGGGCAGCGACGCCCGGCGAGTAGGCCAGCGCCAGGTCGCGCTGGGTGGCGAGTGGCTTGGTGGGGGAGACCTGGATCTTGCCGGGCACCGGATACTGGTGGAAATCGAGCGCGCTCTGTTTCAGTTGGTCATCCATTGTGAGGCTCCTTGTCATTATCATTGGGCGGATGCGGGTACAGCCCCACCAGTATAGGAAGGGATTTTTAACAAACGTTGAAGCACGCCAAAGAATCAACCGCCCGGCCCTGCCCGCCCCCTGGAGAAACTCTGATTTACCTGCCGGAAGCCGCTGATTTGCTGGCCTGTCGGCGTGAGGATTCTGTAAAGAGAGGTATCAAATTGTATAAATATTGATCAATTTGTGCGATTTACTATAGTGAGATCTCGACATGACACGGCGTGCCGCTTCGCCACAGGGCGCGTCCTCCCGCGGTTCTTTTCCACCCCCGAGTCTGTGCCATGCCAGGATGGGATGCCCTGTCTCCTGGTGTCGGCCCGTGATCTGCCGCCGCAAGCATGGCCCTCCTGTCTGCCTTCCAATCTGGTCTGTGACGCCCAGCCCCGACCGGGCTGAATCGGTTTGAATGTTACCGTCTGAATCTCAGGAGGAAACCTATGGAACCGCTCTACATGGACGAGAACCGCTACACCTATCTCATTGGCGCGTGGCGGCGACCTGTCAGCAATAATTACATTGCCCGTACCCCGCAGGGGGATTTCGAGTTGCATCTCCAGACGCTGTTTCTGGAGGGGCAAGCGCATCTACAACACGAAGAGTTCACCCTGGCGCTCGACGCCTTCCAGGAGGCGATGACGCTGATCCTGCACACCGTGCACCCCTCCATGCCGGTTGATTCCAACCTGCTGGGGAGAATCCGGCTGCCCCGGATGGTGGAGATGGTGGAGCCGCTGATCGCCAAGACCGCCGAGATGCTGCGCCTCGCCACACCGGAGCAGTACACCTTCCCGGCGGCGCTGGTGAGCAGCGGCTCCCGGATGCCCAGCGTGGTGCAGGAGGCGCTGAAACCGCTGGACGACGGCGGCATCCGCATTACCTCCTTCCAGAGCGGCGTGCAGGCCAGCGTTGGCGCGGCGCTGGAGGCGGCCGGGCGCAGCAACTGGCCCGAGGCGGTCAAATTCTACCAGGAGGCGCTCAACCAGACGCCCGAGGGGGAGATGGCGATCCGCGGCGGCCTGCAACATGATTTGGCGCTGCTCAGCGAAAAGGCGCAGAACCGCGAACAGGCGCAGCAGTTTGCCGAGGCCAGCGTCACCGCCTTCAATCAGGCGAAAGTGAGCGAGGGCGAGGCGCAGGCGCTGGCGATGAGCAGCGGCCTCTATGCCCGCGCTGGCAACAGCCAGCGCGCCGGTGAACTGACCAAGCAGCTCGACCAGCTCAAGAGCACTACGGTGCTGACCGACGTGGTCGCCACCACCCGCCCGCAGGTGGCGCTCAACAGCAGCGTGGCGGCGGTGCAACCGCTCACTACCATGTCGCTGCGCTCCGTCTCGATACGCCCGTTGCCCTCCTCCGGCTCGATCGGCAACCTGCCGGTCACGGGGGTGGTGGGCGCCCCTCCACCCTTCGTCACCCCCGCCGTGCTGGAACAGGCGCAGGCGCAGGCCGCGGCCCCGGTGCTTGACCCCGGCACGCCACAGCTGATGGGGACGCGCTTCATCGCGCTCTCCACCCCGGTCAAGTCGCTGAGCATCCGTGGGATGCGCGATGTCGTTAACCTCAATTTAGAGGCGGCCAACGCGGTCGCCAGCACTCAGGGCTTCCTTGGCACGCTGGAGCAGACCCGCGACCTCGGCCTGCTGACCGGCTGGCTGAACCCGGTGCGCTTCGTCGCCTATGTGCCGCACATGTACTTCTATGTGCTGCCGATGGCGGTGGGCGACTGCCACGCGGGCATGGGCAACCTCGAGGAGGCGCTGGCCAGCTACAGCGAGGTGCTGCCCTACCCCTACATCAACCGCTTCTATGAGCTGACCAAAGTGTGGACCCGGCTGGCGCAGACCTACCTTGATCTGGGCGATCGCGCCTACCGCCTCGCGCGCGACAATCAGCCCGCCTACGCCACCGCCAAGGCGCACTATGAGATGCTGGTGATGGGCGATAACACCCTGAACGCCGCCTCACCGCTCTATGCCAACGCCAAGTTTGCCACCCTCAAGGGGCGGGTCGAGGCGCTGCTGGCCGCCGCCGACCCGGCGCTGATTGATGAAAACCCGGCGGTCACCACGCTGGTGCTGGAGGCGAAGCTGAAACTGAGCCAGCTGGCGGCCGGGCTGAACTTCTTTGGCTTCGCGCCGGACTACACGCCGCCCTTCAGCTTCGAGTACCTGCAAAACACCGCCCGCTACTTCGCTGGCCACGCCTCGCAGATTGAGCAGCGCTACATCCAGTACAAGAGCACCGCCGAGAGCGAGGCGTTCCGCCGCCAGCAGCTTGAGCAACAGGCCGAGGTGGCGCGCCAGACGGTGATCCTGGAGCAGCGCGGCGTCACCGAGGCGCAGCGCGGGATTGACGTCGCCAACCAGAGCCTCAACTACGCGCAGGTGCAGCAGCAGAACGCCGCCGCCTCGCGTGATGAGTTCAACAACGCGCGCTGGGAACTGCTCGAGCTGAGCACACTGGAGGCGTGGGCCGGTGCCTCGTCAGTGGATCGTGACGATCAGGTGAAGCTGACCATCAGCAACTACGGCTACTACAACACGGAATCCACCCGCCGCAACGTGGTGCTGAAGGAGCTGGCGGCCCAGCGCACCCTGCTGACCCACGATCTGGAGGCGGCCCGGCTCGATCGCGCCGTAGAGGCGGCGCAGGCTTACGTCGGCGTCGCCACCGCCCAGATTGGGCAGGCGCAGGCGCGCAAGGCGGTGGCAGAGCAGCGGGTGAAAATCGCCGCCCTGCAACAAAAGCAGGCGGAGGAGAACCGCGACTTCCTCGACATGCGCGAGTTCAGCGCCCGGCTGTGGTATGAGCTGGCCCAACAGGCGCGGCGCATCACCCAGCGCTATCTGGACATGGCCACCGAGATCGCCTTCCTGATGGAGCGCGCCTACAACGCCGAGACCGGGCGCGGGCTGGCGGCCATCCGCTACGACTACCAGAGCACCGCCTCCGGCAACCTGATGGGCGCTGACCTGCTGCTGGCGGACATCGACGCCTTCACCCATGACTACCTCACCACCATCCAGAGCAAGAAGATCCCGGTGAAGATCACCCTGAGTCTGGCGGATGCCTTCCCGACCCAGTTCCAGCAACTGCTGAACCACGGCCGCTGCACCTTTGGCACCCACTTCACCGATTTCGACCGCCGCCACCCCGGCCTCTATCTGGCGAAGATCCGCAACGTCGAGCTGATGTTCGTCGGGCTGTCAGGGCTGGGCGGACTGGCTGGCACGCTGCGCAACATTGGCGTCTCGCGCTTCCGCGCCGCCGACGGCTCGGTGAACGAACGCCTCTACCCGGCGGATGTGATGGTGCTGTCGCACTACGACATCCGCACCGATGCGCTGGCGTTCCGCTTCAGCCCGAACGAGCTGCGGCTGTTTGAGAACAACGGCATCGAGACGCTCTGGCAGCTTGACCTGCCACCGGACGCCAACGATCTCGACTACCGCGACCTGCTCGACGTACAACTGGTGCTCTACTACGACGGCTTCTTCAGCCAGCCGCTGGAGGCGCAACTGCGCGCCGCCCTGCCCACCACCGGCAGCGCCGCCCGCGCCGTGTCGATGCGCTTCTCCGCGCCGGATGAGCTGTTCTACCTGAAAAATCAGGGCGAGGGCGAGCTGCTGTTTGATGAGGCGCAGTTCCCGCGCAGCCAGAAAGATCGGGTACGCAGCAGCGTGACGCTGAAGCTTGCCGGCGACCCGGCGACCATTGCCAACCTGACGCTCACGCTGCACAGCGCCGCGCTCGGCAGCGCGCTGACGCTGACCACCGACGCCAATGGCGAGGTGACGGGCGCGCCGCTGGCAGACCTGCTCAGCAAACCGGTGCTGGATACGTGGCAGATCAAGATTGAGGCCGCCGCCAATGCGCCGCTGGTGAAAGAGGGCAAACTGGATCTCAGCGGCCTCACCGACCTGATGGTGTTCTTCGAATACCAGTTCACCTACCGTTGAGGGGACGATCATGGCCAAAAGTGAACAACGTTCCGCGCCGGCTGGCACCGGTTACCAGCCGGGCCTGGGCGAGGCCTTCGCCCTCAACCTCAGCACCGGACAGGGCACCTACAGCTACCAGATCCCGCTGCCGGACGGGGTGGCGCAGCACACGCCGCGCCTGCGGCTTGAGTACCTGCACGGCGTCGGCCACGGCCCGTGGGGGCTGGGCTGGCGGCTGCCGCTGCGCAGCCTGACCCGGCGGCTCGACACCGGCAATGAGGTGCTGCGCCTGCTCGACAGCGGCAATGAGCTGGTGCCGCTGGCGGATGGCAGTTGGGGCGCGTTGCAGGAGACCGCCTTTAGCCGCTACCGGCCCGAGGGCGACGGCTGGCGCATTGAGGAGCGCAACGGCACCGTGCACCTGCTGGGGCTGACGCCCGCCACCCGCCTCGCGCCGCCCGACCAACCACAGCGGCCGCTGGAGTGGCTGCTGGAGCGCACGCTGGATGTGCACGGCAACGCTATCGACTACCACTACCGCATGGAGGCCGGGTTCGCCTACCTCGACAGCGTGCGCTACGGCGCGTGGGAGGTGCGGCTCAGCTATGAGGCGCGGCCCGACGTGCGCCACGATGGCCGCGGCGGCTTCTCGCGCCGCCGCACCCTGCGCTGCATCCTGCTGCAACTGATCCTCGACCCCGGCGAGCAGGAGCGGCCGATCCGCAGTTACCGCTTCGAGTACCAGCTTGCGCCGGTGAGTGCCGTCTCGCTGCTCACCGCCGTGGGGTTCACCGCCCACGGCGCGGCGGCGGATGGCTCACAGGATGTGGTGCGGCCGACGGCGCGTTTCCGCTACACGCCATTTGACCCGCGTCAGGTACGGGTGAGTTGGATGCAGGCCGAGGCGGGCCAGCCACCGGCGCTCACCGAGCCGGACGCCGCGTTGGTGACGCTGGACAACGCGCCGCTGCCGGGCGTGCTGCTCAACCGCGATGGCCGCGAGATCTACTGGGCCAACCGGGGCGATGGCCGCTGGGCCGCACCGCGCCCGGTGGCCCGCGCCCCGCTGGCGGGCAGTTTCCGCCGCAGCGGGCTGGCGCTGGTGGACATGGATGGCTCCGGGGCGGCGGATTTGATGGTCGCCAACCCGGACGCCCTGCAGGGCTACTACCTGAACGAGGGGCGGCAGGGCTGGGGCGACTTCGTCCCCTTCCCGCCCGGCGAGCGCCCGACGCCGCCGTGGAGTGACGCCAACCTGCGGCTGCTGGATGCCGACGGCGATGGCCGACCCGATGCGCTGGTCAGCCAGCGACGCGCGCTGGCGCTGTGGCGCAACCGCGGCAGCCAGGGGTGGGCAGCGCCGGTGCTGCTGCCCAAAACCGCCGATGGCCTGCCGGATCTCGACTTCGCCGATCCTGACCTGCACTTCGCCGACATGAGCGGCGACGGCAATCTGGACATCGTGCGGGTGCGCTCCGGGCGGGTGGAGTACTGGCCCGGTCTGGGCGACGGCCGCTTCGGCGCGCGGATAGTGATGGGCAACAGCCCTCGCCTGCGGCGCGATCCGCTGCGCGACACCCTGCTGCTGAGCGATCTGGATGGCGACGGCTGCGCCGAGCTGATCGAGGTGACGGCGGAGGGGCTGCGCCTCTACCCCAACCAGAACGGCCAGCGCTTTGGCGACGTGGTGGCGATCGGCGGCCTGCCGACGCCGTTGCGCGGCACCCTGCACGCCCTCAACCTGAGCGGCGGTGCCGGGGCCGGGCTGATGTGGAACAGCCCGGTGCGCGGCGGCATTGGCTATGTGCAGTTCAGTTTCGCCGCCAGCCAGCCCCCCTGGCTGCTGGCGCAGATTGAGAATGGTGCCGGGCTGCGCTCGGAGATCCGCTACCGCTCCGCGATAGAGGATTACCAGCGCGACCGCGACGCCGGGGAGCTGTGGCAGACCCACTTCCCCTTCCCCTATCTGGTGGTCGCCAGCACCCGCGAGACCGATGCCGTTTCGGGCCGCGAAACGGTGGTGGAGCTGCGCTACCACGAGGCGCACTTTGAGCGCCGCGCCCGCCGCTTTGAGGGCTTCCGCCGCACCGAGCGGCTGGAGCGCGGCGACGCCAGCCGGCCGGACACCCTGCAAGTCCACCACTTCCTGATGGCGCAGGAGCGGCAGCCGGGCAACGGCCCGCAGCATGCGCTGCTCAACGGCCTGTTGCAGCGGATGGCGCTGTTCCAGATGGATGGCTCGCCACAGCAGCCGTTGCCGCTGCGCGAGGAGTTCTCCGACTATGGGCTGACCGCGCTGGAGGGCAGCAGCGATGGCCGCGCGCGCAGCTTCCTGTTCCTGTCTGAGTTCCGGGTGGAGGAGAGCGAGCGCGGCGCGGATCTGCGCGTCGAGCGCAAGCAGTACCAGTATGATGGTTTCGGCAACGTGACGCAGGAGCGGCTGGAAGCGAGCGGCCAACAGGGGGGCACCGCACTGCCAGCGCGCGTGCGCACGCTGGAGACCACCTACGCCACTAGCACCGAGCACTACTTGCTCGATAAGCCCGCACGCGTCACCCTGCGCGACGGCGAGGGCCACCTCTGCTCGGAGCGCCGCTACTTCTACGATGGCGAGCCTTTTGTCGGCCTGCCAGCCGGGCAGGCCGGGCGCGGGCTGCTGAGCCGCGAGCAGAGCTGGGTGATGACGGAGACGGAGTTCGCTGCGCACTACGCCGGGATGGATGCGGCGGCGCTCGGCTATACACCGGGCGAGGATGCCGACGGCACGCCCGGCCTGTTCGCCACCTCCCAGCGCCAGCAGCATGACGCACGCGGCCTGCGGCTGGCGCAACGCGATGCGCTGGGCCAGGAGATCCGTTTCAGCTATGACGCACAGGGGCTGTTCCGTACCGGGCTGACCTCGATACTCGGCGAGACTCGCTTCAGCTACGATCGCGCCACTGGCCAGATCACCCGTACCGAGTACGCTGATGGTGCCATCACCGCCTTCACCTACGATGCCCAGGGGCGGGTACTGCGCGTGGCGCGCCCCGGCGAGGCGCTGGAGTCCGCCGCCACCGACTACCAGTATGATGAGAGCCAGATACCCAACCGCCGCGTCGCCCGCCAGCACCCGGCACCGGGCGTGACGGCGCTGGCCATCACCTACTTCGATGGCAGCGGCAAGGAGTTCCAGTCGCGCACCGAGGTGGAGCCGGGCACCTTCGTGGTCTCGGCGCTGCAAACGCCCAACCCGTGGGGCGTGCCGTCACGCGAGTATGAGCCGGTGTTCTCCGACAGCGAGGCGTTCGCCCTGCCGCCCACCGAGGGCCGCCCCTGCCGCCGTTTCTTCTATGATGCCAGTGGCCGGGTGGTGCGCACCGAAAACTACAACGGCGGCCTCTCCTCCGCCGATTACCAGCCGTTCCGCGTTACCCTACGTGACGCCAATGACCACGACGACTCGCCGGAGAATCAGGCGCGCGGCCAGTTCAACACGCCGCGTGAGGAGCAGCTGGACGTGATGCGCTCACTGGTGGCGGTGGTCGAACGCCCGGACGCAGCCACCACCCTCACCACCCACTACACGCTGGGGCCGCTTGGCGAGCTGGCGGCGATCGCTGACGCGCAGGGCGAGATGGCGCGCTACCGCTACGACCGCTGCGGCAACCGGCTGGCGATCTGGCTGCGGGACAACGGCGAGCGCCGCATCTGGTATGACGCCGCCAACCGGCCAGTACGCACGCTGGACGCCGCTGGCCACGACCTGCACGCCACCTGGGACGCGCTCGGCCGCCAGACGCGGCTGGCACAGGGCGACACCCTGCTGGAGGAGTATCTCTATGACACGCCCGCGCAGTCGGCCCACGGTCGGCTGGCGGAGGTGCGCTACCCCGGCGGCAGCCAGTCCTTCCACTACGATCTGGCGGGACGGCTGCTGGCGCGCGACTACCAGCATGAGGGCGAAGCCTCGGCACGGCGCGTCGCGTATGAGTATGACGCGCTCGGGCGCGAGACCGCCACCGGTCACGCTGACGGCACGCGTATCACCCACGACTACTACCTCAACGGCTGGCTGCGGGCGGTGCCGGGCATCATCGACAGCCTGCGCTACAACGCGCGCGGCCAGCCGGAGGAGCTGATCGGCCACAACGGCGTGCGCACCTTCTGCGAGTACACCGCTGGCCCCGGCCGCCTGAGCCGCCAGCGCGTCCTCTCGCCACAGGGGGAGCTGTATGACGAGATTGTCTTCGGCTTCGACAAGATGGAGCTGCTGGTCAGCCGTCAGGAGGGCGAGAACCAGCGCTATGAGTATGGCTACGACGGCCTCTACCAGTTGACGCAGGAGACCCATACCCGGCCGGAAGGCCCGCTGGTGCGCCACTACGCCTACAGCCCGCTCGGCAACCTGCTGCGCGCCGACGAGGCCGCCCTCAGCCTGCGTTATGACGACGCCGCCCACCCCGGCCGCCTGAGCGCGTTGACGCCCGACGCTGGCGCGCCTTTTGACGCGAGCTATGACGGCAACGGCAACCTGCTGGCGCTGCCGGGCCAGCAGTTCAGCTACAACGCGCGCAATGAGCTGGTGCGGATGCAGCGTCAGGATGGGCTGGTGGCAGAGTACCGCTACGACCATCTGGGGATGCGCACCAGCAAAGTGATCAACGACGGCCATGGCGGCGTGGCGCGCACCCTCTACCTCAGCGAGGAGGCGGAGATCACCAACGGCGTCGCCAGCTACTTCATCAACCTGGGCGTGCGGCGGGTGGCGGTGATCCACAACGGTGCGCTGCGCTACCTGCATGATGACGGGGCTGGCTGCACCCGCTTCATGACCGACGCCACCGGCCAACGCCTTGGCCGCGTGCAGGGCCGCCCCTTCGGCAACGCCAGCGTCGAGGGCGACACCCGCTTCCGCACCTTCGCGCTGCACGCGGTGGATGAGGAGTCCGGACTGGTCTACATGCAGCGGCGCTACTACTCGCCGCTGCTGGGACGCTTCCTGACGCCGGATCTGATGGCGACCTACCAGCCCGAGAAGTTCCTGCACCAGCCGCAGGGGCTGCATCTCTACACCTTCGTCGCCAACGATCCGCTCAACAAGAGCGACGCGACCGGCCTCTCCTTCTGGAGTTTTGTCGGCGCGGTGGTGGGCGCGGTGGTGGGCGTGATCGTTGGGGTGGCGATTGTCGCGGCGGTAGTGGCAACCGGCGGGCTGGCGGGCATCGCCCTTGGCATCGGGCTGGCGCTCGGGGCCAGCCTGCTGGCGACCGGCATCTCCTATGTGATCGCCAGCAACGTTGACCCCAGCAGCGGCTTCGGCCAGTTCGTGCGCGGCTTTATGATCGGCTTCAACGCTGGCATGAACGGCGTCTTCGCCAGCGCCCTGTTTGGCCCGGTGATTGGCATTACGCTCGGCGTGATCAACTTTATCGCCACCTTCGAGGGGGCGTCGCAAAGCCCGGTCTATCAGGGCATTTTGGGCTGGACCAGCTGGGCGATGCCGATGTCATGGGCCGGCATCGCGCTTGGTGCAGTGTTCTTTATCATCAATTTGCTGGCGGCGGCCGTCACCTTCCAGCAGGTGGACGCGCTGAAAATTGAGAAGCTGCAAATTGACTGGCGCTCCGGCAGCATCGTGATGGTCAACGGCCTGATCCGCAACGGCACCGCGTTCAATGTCGGCAACTTTGTCTTTATGAACAAGGAGTGGACGGACAACCCGGCCTCCGGCGGCTTTGAGGCAGTGCTTAACCATGAGGTGGGCCACTCACTCAACAACGCCGCCTTCGGCCCGGCGTTTGGCATCTATGACGCGCTGAACGAAACCCTGCTCGGCGCAGGCAGCAATGACTACGGCGAGCAACTGGCCGAAAGCCACACCAACCGCCCCTGGCGGCCCAAAATTCCAATGTGGGGGTAACATGACAAAATTAAGGGGCATCTGCCCCTTAATTTTTGCCTCAGGCATCTGGGGGAAATTTATGCCGCTCATTTCCCCCTCCCGGCCAAAATGCACTATGCTGAAATGTTGTCCATTCGCGTGCGATCCTCCCTTTATGAGGCTTCCTGACTCAACACGCCAGACCGCTCCCGGCAGGGTGCATCGCTATTACCCATTACAACAATCAGAAAAAGCGTATTCATTTCGTTAATGAAATGATGCAGGGTATACGAATGTGATGAAACTCCGAATTTTCTGAAACCGATCTGCCTATTTTTCGACGTTAATCTCGCTAAGGAGCACTGAGATGAACCAGTTAGAAGCTTTGAAAAAAGTGACCACTGTCGTAGCCGACAGCGGCGACATTGAATCTATCCGCCACTTCGAACCGCAGGACGCGACCACCAACCCCTCTTTGATCCTGAAAGCCGCCGGCCTGCCGCAGTACCAGCCCCTGTTCAAAGACGCGTTGGAGTACGCCCGCAAGCAGGGTGGCACCAAAGAGACGCAGATCATCAACGCCTCCGACAAACTGGCCGTTAACATTGGCGTCGAGATCCTGAAAAGCGTCCCTGGCCGTATCTCCACCGAAGTGGACGCGCGCCTCTCCTTTGACCGCGGCATGTGCATCGCCAAGGCACGCAAGCTGATCGGCATGTACCAGGAGCAGGGCGTCGACAAATCCCGCATCCTGATCAAACTGGCCTCCACTTGGGAAGGCATCAAGGCGGCGGAAGAGCTGGAGAAAGAGGGCATCAACTGTAACCTGACCCTGCTGTTCTCCTTCGCCCAGGCCCGTGCCTGCGCCGAAGCGGGCGTCTACCTGATCTCCCCGTTCGTTGGCCGTATCTATGACTGGTACAAGGCCAAAGAGCCGAACGCCGACTACAGCGCGGACAACGATCCGGGCGTGAAGTCCGTACGCCGCATCTACGAATACTATAAACAGCACCGCTACCAGACCGTCATCATGGGCGCGAGCTTCCGTAAAGTGGAGCAGATCCTCGCACTGGCTGGCTGTGACCGCCTGACCATCTCCCCGAACCTGCTGGAAGAGCTGAAAAACAGCGACGCCCCGGTTGAGCGCAAGCTGACCCCGTCCACTGAAGCCTTCCATCAGCCAGCGCCGCTGGCCGAGGCTGAGTTCCGCTGGGAGCACAACCAGGATCCGATGGCGGTGGAAAAACTGGCGGAAGGTATCCGTCTGTTCGCCGTTGACCAGCAGAAGCTGGAAGACATGCTGTCTGCTGAACTGTAATCACGGAGTTTTAATACATGTCCTCTCGTAAAGAGCTTGCCAATGCCATCCGCGCGCTGAGCATGGATGGGGTGCAAAAAGCCAAATCCGGCCACCCCGGCGCCCCGATGGGGATGGCGGATATCGCCGAAGTGCTGTGGCGTGACTACCTGAACCACAACCCGGTCAACCCGCACTGGGCTGACCGTGACCGCTTCGTGCTCTCCAACGGCCACGGCTCAATGCTGATTTACAGCCTGCTGCACCTCACCGGCTATGACCTGCCGATTGAAGAGCTGGCCAACTTCCGCCAGCTGCACTCCAAGACCCCGGGTCACCCGGAGTATGGCTATACCGCGGGCGTTGAGACCACCACCGGCCCGCTGGGCCAGGGTATCGCCAACGCGGTGGGCATGGCGATTGCCGAGCGCACGCTGGCGGCGCAGTTCAACCGTCCGGGCCACGACATCGTTGACCACTACACCTACGCCTTCCTGGGCGACGGCTGCATGATGGAGGGGATTTCCCACGAAGTCTGCTCGCTGGCCGGCACCATGAAGCTTGGCAAGCTGGTGGCGTTCTATGACGACAACGGCATCTCCATCGACGGCCACGTCGAGGGCTGGTTCACCGACGACACCGCCGCCCGCTTTGAAGCCTACGGCTGGCACGTGGTGCGCGGCGTGGATGGCCACGACGCCGACGCCATCAAGGCGGCGATTGAGGAAGCGCGCCGCGTGACCGACAAGCCGTCGCTGCTGATGTGCAAGACCGTGATTGCCTTCGGCTCGCCGAACAAAGCTGGCACCCACGACGCGCACGGCGCGCCGCTGGGCGACGCTGAAGTGGCAGCCACCCGCGAGGCGCTGGGCTGGCACCACGGGCCGTTTGAGATCCCGCAGGACATCTATGCCCAGTGGGACGCCAAAGAGGCCGGTCAGGCGAAAGAGCAGGCGTGGAACGAGCAGTTCAGCGCCTACCAGCAGGCCCACCCGGAGCTGGCGGCCGAGTTCAGCCGTCGCCTGAACGGCGAGCTGCCAGCAGAGTGGCAGGCCCAGTCGGACGCCTTCATTGCCAACCTGCAGGCCAACCCGGCCAAGATTGCCAGCCGCAAGGCCTCGCAGAACGCGCTGGAAGCCTTCGGCAAACTGCTGCCGGAGTTCCTCGGCGGCTCCGCTGACCTGGCACCGAGCAACCTGACCATGTGGTCCGGCTCGACCTCGATTGGCGATGACCCGGCGGGCAACTACATCCACTACGGCGTGCGCGAGTTCGGCATGACCGCCATCACCAACGGTATCGCGCTGCACGGCGGCTTCCTGCCGTACTCCGCGACCTTCCTGATGTTCGTGGAGTACGCCCGCAACGCGGTGCGCATGGCGTCGCTGATGAAAATCCGCAACGTCTTTGTCTACACCCACGACTCCATTGGTCTGGGTGAAGACGGCCCGACCCACCAGCCGGTGGAGCAGCTGGCCAGCCTGCGCGTGACCCCGAACATGAGCACCTGGCGTCCGTGTGACCAGGTGGAGTCGGCGGTGGCATGGAAGTACGCCATCGAGCGCAACGACGGCCCGGCAGCGCTGATTTTCTCCCGCCAGAACCTGGCGCAGCAGCCGCGCACCGACGCCCAGCTGGCGGACATCGCCCGCGGCGGCTACGTGCTGAAAGACTGCGACGGCACGCCGGAGCTCATCCTGATTGCCACCGGCTCAGAAGTGGAGCTGGCGGTGAGCGCCTGCGAGCAGCTGACCGCCGAAGGCCGCCAGGTGCGTGTGGTCTCCATGCCGTCCACCGACGCCTTCGACAAGCAGGACGCGGCCTACCGCGAATCCGTGCTGCCGAAAGCGGTGAGCGCGCGGATTGCGATTGAAGCCGGTATCAGCGACTACTGGTACAAGTACGTCGGCCTCAACGGCGATGTGGTGGGCATGACCACCTTCGGCGAATCTGCCCCGGCGGAGAAGCTGTTTGAGCTGTTCGGCTTCACCACCGACAACGTGGTGAACAAGGCCCGCGCCCTGCTGGGCTGAGCCGTTCCCCGCTGACAGGCGCCCCACGGGGCGCCTTTTTTATGGGGGCGACGACTCCCTGCCCTACCCGCGCGTAGTCCACAGCAGCGGCCAGCCATGCTGGCTGACGCCGTCGCAGTGCGGCTCTGAACGGTACTCCGCCAGCACAAACTGCTTGCCGTCATAGATCCAGCGGCTCGACTCACCGCAATCGCCAATGCCTCGCCCCTTGGCATAGAGCGTCAGTTCACCCTTCGCCTCATCCATGTCCGCGTTGATCATCTCCGGCTCCAACGTCTGTGTGCCATTCAGCTTGAACGGCGCATTCAGTGCCAGCTCCTCCGCCTTAAACGGCGCGTGGCGGTTCGCCAGATAGGCCAGCGAGAAGAGGTTATAGGCCCCCATGTCGCAGTTCACCAGAATCAGCGCCCGATCGGCGCTGAGGGGCGTCAGGCGGATGTCGCGCTCGGACGGCTCCAGCGTGCAGTCATTGGCATCAATGTTGGTGGCGGCAAATTGCGTCAGGGCGGCGATCTCCGTCTCGGTCAACGGCTGCGGCAGGGCAAACACTGGTGCCTCCGGGGCCTGTGGCGCGGGCGGCACGCTCTCCGCCGGCTGGCTGCCGGGCTTCGTCCAGGCGGTGACGCTCTCCACCCGCCCCTGCTGGGCATCCATTGCCAGCAGCGCCGCCTTGAACCCCTTCAGCGACACCACCTGCCGCAGCTTGATCTTCTCTTCGCCGGAGAGGGTCAGTGCCGAGCCTTCGCGGATGCGGGCGATAAAGTCGGCCACCACCAGCGGGTTGTCCGCCAGCGTGAGGCGATCAGCGATCTGCCACTCACGCGGGTTGAGGCGCAGCACCTTGCCATCCAGCAGCAGGCGCGGCGCAATCGGCCGGGTGTCGCTGTCAGGAAACACCTCGCTCTGCTGGTTGTCCAGCCGCACCTCCGCCCGCCCCTGCGGCCCGGCCTCACGGCTGATCAACAGCACCAGCCCATTGTGATCATTAATATTGCGCGCCTGGCAACGGTTAAGGTTATCGCAACTGACCGTCCAGTCGCTGTAGTCCTGTTGCAGCGGATCGGCGGCGACCTGTAGGGCGGCCAGCAACAGCACAGAAAACGTGATTACTCTCAACATCATCCATTCTCGGTTGGAAAAGTGGGTTCCGATAATAGCCCAACCTTTTGACAGCTTGCCTGCCTTTCCCACGCATTTTCGGTGCGGCACGCAAATTAACCGGATTATTCTGCAAGCGCGTGAAATGTCTGGAAAGCATCGCGCAAACTTAAGCTTTGCCGATGCCACATCATTGCCGAGGTGGGCGGCAAGCGGCACAATGCTGCCCTGAGAAGCCAGGCTGTTATGCTGCCTGGGCAAGAGGCTGAGCATGGCCTGAGCAGGGTAAGAGGGAGTGAGCGATGAGAGAGGGGATCCGCCGGGGCATCCGGCTGGGGGCATGTGGCATGGCCGCAGCGATAGGGTTGCTGGCGGCGGCCGGGCTGCGCGCCGAGGAAGCGCCACAGGTCTATACCGGCACGCTGGGCGACCAATCCGTGGTCGTGGAGCTGGACCTAACCCAGCCAAACGAAGTGACAGGCCGCTACTTCTACCAGAAATACCACCTCGACCTGCCGCTGAGCGGCACGCTGGTGAACCATGACCTCAGCATGAGCGAGGGGCTGGACGCGCTGGATGACACGCCGCACCCGACCATCAGCCTACAACCCGCCGAACAGGGCTGGCAGGGGGAGTGGCGCAGCCCGCAGGGCAAAGTGTTGCCGTTGCAGCTCACGCAGGCCCACCCCACGGCCGCCGCGGGTGAGGACGCCTATCTGGCGACGCTGGCCGACAGCGATCCTTATGAGTACCTGCGCCTGCATGGGTTACGGTTGCAGCGCGACAAGCCACAGACGGTGATGGGCTACGCCATCCAGTGGTGGCGTGAGCCGCAATCTGGCATCCGGCTGTTTGAGATCCTCTCTGGCTACCCGCCGGCGCAACTGGAGGCGCTGAACCGCCAGCTGCGCGCCCGGCTATGGCAGGAGGTGGTGGATTACCATGCCTGCCAGCTGGGGGCCAGCCGTTTCGGCCAGGGGGAGTTCTCCCAGACCGTGACGCCCACCCTGCTCTCACCGGCGGTGGTCAGCGTCAGCGTGTTCACCAGCTATGACTGCGGCGGCGCACACCCGGACTTTGGCGACGCACCGCTGAACCTGAATGCGCAGACTGGCGAGAAGCTGGCGCTGGAGGATGTGCTCTGGCTGGGAGAGGGCAAGCCCTTCCACTACTTGTATGAGGAGAACAACTTCTACGACGGTGGACAGGATGCGAACGAAACCACGGACAGCGTCAGTTTTGATGACTACGCCGCCTACCGCAGCCATACGCTGGCCCCCTGGTTGGTGCGCCAATTCCAAACGCTCTACCCGGAACAGATGGCCGTGCCAGCAGAGGAGGATGAGGATGGCTGCAACTTCAGTGACCCGGAGATCTGGAACTTCCCGGCCTGGTACTTCACGCCGCAGGGCATCTGGTTTGGCCCCTCTTTCGCCCGCGTGATGCGCGCCTGCGAGGGGGAGAGCTGGTCGGTGCTGCCGTGGAAACAGATCACCGGCCACCCCGGTGGCGTGGCGCTGGCGCTACCGAAATAAGCCAACGCCCCCAGCGCGTGGCGCTGGGGGCGTCTGAGCCGCGTGCCCCCGGCTTACGCGCTGGGGGCAAGTGGTGCCATGCCCGTCAGTTGCCGATGTCGCGCAGCTTTTTGCCCGCCATCAGGTTGCGCTCGATGTGCTCCAGGGTGACGTTTTTGGTCTCTGGGATCAGCACAAAGGTGATCACCACGAACAGCACGTTGAGCGCGGCATAGAGCCAGAAAGTAGCCGCTGCGCCGATGCTGTTGAGCAGCGTCAGGAAGGTCGCGCCGATGATCATGTTGGCGACCCAGTTGGTGGTGGTGGAACAGGTGATGCCGAAGTCGCGGCTCTTCAGCGGCTGGATCTCGGAGCAGAGGATCCATACCACTGGCGCGGCGCTCATCGCGTAGCCAGCGATGCACATCATGGTCATGCCAACGGAGAGGTAGGAGAGGCCGCTGGAGCCGCTGCCACTGCCCATCTGTTGCAGGCAGAAGCCGAGCACCAGAGTGCCGATGGCGATCACCGAGAAGCCGATCTTCAGCGCCGGTTTTCGGCCCGCCTTGTCCACCATGCCGATGGCGATAAAGGTCGCCAGCACGAAGGTCAGGCCCACCACCACGGTCGCCATCATCTGCTCGTGGGTGGTGGTGAAGCCCGCCAGGCTGAAGATTTTTGGCGCGTAGTACATGATGACGTTCATGCCGGTAAACTGCTGCATCGCCTGAAGCAACATGCCGAGGAACACCGCGCGGCGGACGTTGGCGTTGGTTCTGAACAGCCCCCAGCCATTCTGTTTCAGCTTCAGGCTCTCGCGGATCTCGTTCAGCTCCTGACGCGCCTTCTCGGAGGTGTCGCGGAGCATGTTCAGCACCTGCTCCGCCTCCACATGCCGCCCCTTGGCCGCCAGCCAGCGCGGGCTGTTGGGCAGGAAGAACACCGCCACCAGCAGCACCAGCGCCGGAACGCAAAGCACACCGAGCATCGCGCGCCAGTTGCCGCTGGCGCTGAAGGCGGTGTCAGAGAGGAAGGCCAGCAGGATGCCGATTGTCACCATCAGCTGGTACATGGCGATCATCTTGCCGCGGATGTTCTCCGTGGCCATTTCAGAGAGGTAGAGCGGCGCGGTGTAGGAGGCGATGCCGACCGCAAAGCCGAGCAGCACCCGCGACAGCAGCAGCAACTCAATGCTGTGTGCCAGCGCTGAGCCAGCCGAGCCGAGCACAAACAGCAGCGCGCCGATCATCAGGCTGTATTTGCGCCCCAGCCGTGACGACAACCAGCCGTTTGCCAGCGCGCCCAGCGCCGCGCCAAGCATCATGGTGCTGACCACCCACTCCTGCAGGCGGCTGCTGAGGGTGAAGTGATCGGTAATGAAGGGCAGCGCGCCGGAAATGACGCCAATATCCAGCCCGAACAACAGGCCAGCCATCGCCGCCGCAAATGACACAAACAGGTTCATCAGGCGGGTGCGCTTCGCCGCGTCGTGGGGGCGCAGGTTGGCCTTGCCGGGGTAATCATGGGTAGCAGACATAACGTTCTCCGTAACAAATCATCGGCCGGTGCCGACAGCAGATTTACCGCATACGAGAACGCCACCCTACGGGCTGGCAGGGGGAAGGTGTGAGGCGCAGTCAGCTGTAAGTATTCACTTTTCTGCTATGGCGGGCGGTTTTGTGATAGAGCCATCACAAAAATATGGCTAAAAATGCGGTGGATATGGAGAGGTGTGCCGCGGGCAGGCGCGGCGGAGGGGGCCGTGGGCAGACGCGGTGAAGGGCGCAATGGACAGGCGCGGCGGAGGGTGCCGTAGACAGATGCGGTGGAGGGTGCAATGGACAGGCGCGACCGAGGGTGCCGCAGGCAGATGCAGTGAAGGGTGCAATGGACAGGCGCGGCGGAGGGTGCCGTGGGCAGATGCGGTGGAAGGTGTAATGGGCGGGCGCGACGAAGGGTGCCGCGGGCAGATGCGGTGAAGGGTGCAATGGACAGGCGCGGCGGAGGGTGCCGTGGACAGATGCGGTGGAGGGTGCAATGGACAGGCGCGACGAAGGGTGCCGTGGGCAGGCGCGGTGAAGGGTGCAATGGACAGGCGCGGCGGAGGGTGCCGCCGCGCCTGGCATCAGTTTAGCAGGCCCGCCAGACGGGCGTGTTGCAACAGCATGATGGTTTTGCCATCTTTGATGCGGCCGTCGCGCACCATCTCCAGCGCCTCTGGGAAGGGGATCTCCAGCACTTCAATGTCCTCATCCTCCACGCCGCCGCCCGCATGGGAGCGTAACGTCTCATGGTACTCCGCCGCGAAGAAGTGGATAAGCTCCGTTACGCCGCCCGGCGACATGTAAGCCTCAAACAGCTTCTGCACCTCGCCGACCACGTAACCAGTCTCCTCTACCGCCTCTTTGCGGATGCAATCCTCCGGCGAATCGTCATCCAGCAAACCGGCGCACGCCTCCAGCAACATGCCATCCCGGTTGCCGTTGACGTAGGTCGCCATGCGGAACTGGCGGATCAGCACCACGCTGTTCTTCTCGCGGTTGTAGAGCAGGATGGTGGCCCCGTTGCCGCGGTCATAGACCTCGCGCTTGTGCTCCACCTTGCTGCCGTCCGCCTTCTCCAGCTGGTAGGTATAGTTGCGCAGCACAAACCAGTTGTCTGACAACACCTTATTCTTCAAAACCTCAATTTTCGCCGCCATGATACTCCCCGGTTTAGCGCGTTGACTCTCCCCATGATAAGCGCCGCCCACGTCAGATACCAGCGGCCCGCATCCCGGCGGCAGCGCCGTTATCTGAAAGTAAACAAAAGGTTAAATAAAATCTGAAGCAGGATACTATTTTAATTAAAATACGCTTTTATCTCTGCGCCGGGGGTCAGGGTGACAGTCAAACGCTCGCTTATACGCTCACTGGCCGGGGTGTTCCTCGGCATCGCCCTGCTGAGCGCTCTGACCACCAGCCTGGCCGTGGTCACGCTGTTTGGCAGCCTGCGTGACGCTGAGGCGGTCAATATCGCCGGATCGCTGCGGATGCAGAGCTACCGGCTGGCCTACGAGTTGAGTGCGGATGCGCCAGCGCTGGAGGCGCATCTGGCGCTCTACCGCCAGACGTTGGCGTCACTGCCGCTGCATGAGCGGCCGCACATCTGGGTGCCGGACGAGGTGCGGCAACACTACCAGCGCCTGCGTCAGGCATGGGCACCGCTGGAGGCCGCCGCCCTCGCCCGCCAGCCGGCACGTTACCAGTACCTGCTCGACGGCTATATCGCCGAGATCAATGACTTTGTGCTGGCGTTGCAGCAAAACGACGAGCGGAAGCTGACGGGCGTGGCGGTCGTCAGTTTGGCCGGGTTTGTCGCTACCCTGCTGTTGCTGCTGTTCTCGCTGCACTTCTTGCGCCGCCGGGTGGTGGCGCCGCTTAATAAGCTGGTGGACGCCAGCCTGACGATGCAGCACGGCGAGTTCCGCTTCCCGCCGCTGGAGACCACGCTGCATAACGAGCTGGGGCTGCTCTCCGCCACCTTCCAGCGCATGTCGGACGAGCTGTCGCGCCTCTATCACTCGCTGGAGCATAAGGTGCATGAGAAGACCGCCGACCTGACGCGCGCCAACCGCACGTTGGAGGTGCTGTTTGACTGCTCGCAGGCGCTGAGCGGCGGCCAGTTGGATCGCCCGCGCTTTCAGCGGGTGCTGGATATTGTTTGCCGCACCGAGAGCCTGCAGGTACTGCGCCTGACGGTGCAGGAGGGCGGCGGCAGTTGGGAGCTGACCAGCGGCACGCCGCAGGCCGGGCTGCGCTGGCACCATCTGCCGATCCAGCAGGAGGGGCGTGAGATTGGCCGGCTCGACTGGCAGAGCCAGCAACCGCTGACCCATCCGCAACTGATGGCGAACGTGGCGGACATGCTGGCGCGCGGGGTATTTTTCAACTACGCCCAGAAGCAGCAGGTACAGCTGCTGTTGATGGAGGAGCGCGCCACCATCGCCCGCGAACTGCATGACTCGCTGGCGCAGGCGCTCTCGTTCCTGCGCATCCAGCTGACGCTGCTGAAACGCAGCCTGCCAGACGCCGCGCCGCCAGCACAGGCGATTGTCGCGGAACTGGAGCAGGGGCTGGCGGACGCCTACCAGCAACTGCGTGAGCTGCTAGCCACCTTCCGGCTGACCATCCAGGAGTCGTCACTGGAGGAGGCGCTGCGGCAGATGCTCGTGCCGTTGCAGGCCCAGAGCACGGCGGCGCTGCGCCTTGACTGCGCCCTGCCCTCCCAGTCACTCAACGCCCAGCAACAGGTGCACGCCTTGCAGATTGTGCGCGAGGCGGTGCTCAATGCCATCAAACATGCGGCGGCGACGTCGATTGAGATTGTCTGTCGCCCCGATGATGCGCACGCCAACATGATTACCATCCGTGATGACGGCATCGGCATGATGAGCACGGAGGAGCCAGAGGGGCACTATGGCCTCGATATCATGCATGAACGGGCGCGGAAACTGGGCGGGGAGCTGGCGATCGGGCCAGCCGAGGGCGGCGGCACCGAGGTGCGGCTGCGCTTTCCCCGGCGGTAAATATCTGGAATATGGCCCGCTGGCAGGTGAAAGCTGCAATTTCACCCTATGGTTGTTATTGGGGGATGGGCCATTTCCCCCTTCACCTGCGGTAAAGGCATCCCGGCGCCCCCCGACTGTGCACCGCGCCATCCCTGGAGAAACGCTTTTATGGTGAACCATACCCATACCGTCATGATTATTGATGACCACCCGCTGATGCGCCGCGGTATCAAACAGCTGCTGGAGCTGGATCCTGCCTTTCGCGTGGTGGCGGAGGCGAGCAGCGGCAGCGAGGCGCTGGCGCTGGTGGCACGCAACGCGCCTGACCTGATTTTGCTCGATTTGAACATGAAGGGCATGTCGGGGCTCGACACCCTGAAGGCGCTGCGCAGTGACGGCGTTGCGGCGCGCATCATTGTGCTGACGGTTTCGGACGCGCGTAGCGACGTCTATGCGCTGGTGGATGCTGGCGCGGATGGCTACCTGCTGAAAGACAGCGAGCCGGAGGTGCTGCTGGCCAACCTCCACCGCGCGGCGGAGGGGGAAGGTGTGTTCAGTGAGGTGGTAGCGGAGTATCTGGCGTCACGTGGCGAGCAGGCAGATCCGTTCGCCACGCTGACCGAGCGTGAGCTGGATGTGTTGCAGGAGGTGGCGCGCGGCCTCTCCAACAAACAGGTGGCCGCGCGGCTCTCGATCTCCGAGGAGACGGTGAAGGTGCATATCCGCAACCTGCTGCGCAAGCTGGACGTGCGCTCGCGCGTGGCGGCGACGGTGCTCTGGCTGGCGCACCACAAGCCGTCGCAGGGTTAGCCGATGGCCTCCAGCAACTGGTCATGGTGGCGATCGATCCACTCGCTGTCCAGCGGCCCCCAGCCCTCCAGCTGGTAGTAGCCATCGTTGTTGCGCACCCCCTGCTGGATGAACTTCAGCTCCACCCCCATCCCCGGCAGCGCCTTCAGCACATCCTGCAAGGTGCGCCGCGGCCAGCCGGTCAGAGCCATCAGGCGCGGGACATTGGGCCGCTCCTGATGGCTGATCAGCCAGCAGAGGTAGAGGCGGCGAGCAAAAACAGAATTGAGCGGCATGGCAGACTCCCTTTGGACCCTAAATATTCATTATGACACCATCCCGCGCTCCCTGCTGGCCTCGCCTGATGCGAGGGTTACCGCCGTGCCAGACGGCCGGGGTGCGCGGTTTTATTTACATGATCTCCTTATTTTCTCCACGCTTTGGCAAGGTGCGGCGCGTAAAGTGCAAGAGAGCCGGGCGCCGCCCCGGCCGGGCTCCGTTCGCCCAAGGCAGGGCGCAGTGCGTCGGGCCGTCTCCTTCAGCCGGCGTGATAGTGAGGTTCTCTACAGATGCCCAATTTTTTCATTGACCGGCCCATTTTTGCCTGGGTGCTGGCCATTATCCTCTCCCTGTGTGGGGCGCTGGCGATCATGTCATTGCCGGTGGAGCAGTACCCCGATCTGGCCCCGCCCAATATCCGCATCACCGCCAACTACCCCGGCGCCTCGGCGCAGACGCTGGAGAATACCGTCACGCAGGTGATTGAGCAGAACATGACCGGGCTGGACAACCTGATGTACATGGCCGCCGACAGCAGCAACACCGGGCAGGCGCGGGTGACCCTCACCTTTTTGGCGGGCACCGATCCAAATGAGGCGATGCAGCAGGTGCAGAACCAGCTACAGGCGGCGTTGCGGCGGCTGCCGCAGGAGGTGCAGCAGCAGGGGGTGACGGTCACCAAGACCGGCGACACTAACCTGATGATGGTGGCCTTTGTCTCCACCGACGGCAGCATGGATAAGCAGGATATCGCCGACTACGTTGCCACCAACCTCCAGGACCCGCTGAGCCGGGTGAATGGCGTCGGCAGCATTGACGCCTACGGCTCGCAGTATGCGATGCGCATCTGGCTCAACCCGGACAAGCTGACCGACTACCAGCTCACCACCGCCGACGTGGTGGACGCCATCAGCGAGCAGAACAGCCAGGTGGCGGTCGGCCAGCTGGGCGGCGTGCCCTCGGTGGAGGCGCAGGCGCTCAACGCCACCATCAACGCCCAGTCACAGTTGCAGACGCCAGCGCAGTTCCGCGACATCACATTGCGCGTCAATCAGGATGGCTCCGTGGTCAGGCTGGGTGACGTGGCGCAGGTGGAGCTGGGGGCGGAGAAGTATGACTACCTCAGCCGCTACAACGGTATGCCCGCCTCCGGCATGGGCGTGAAGCTGGCGTCGGGTGCCAACGAGCTGGAGACCGACAAGCTGGTGCGCGCGCGCATTGAGGAGCTGTCGCACTACTTCCCGCACGGGCTGGAGGCCAAGATCGCCTACGAGACCACCCCTTTCGTTAAGGCTTCTATCCACGATGTGGTCAAGACGCTGTTTGAGGCGATCCTGCTGGTATTCTTGGTGATGTACCTGTTCCTGCAAAATTTCCGCGCCACCCTGATCCCGACCATTGCGGTGCCGGTGGTGCTGCTCGGCACCTTTGCCGTGCTCTACCTGTGCGGCTTTAGCATCAATACCCTCACCATGTTTGCGATGGTGCTGGCGATTGGCCTGCTGGTGGATGACGCGATTGTGGTGGTGGAGAACGTCGAGCGGGTGATGAGTGAGGAGGGACTGGACCCGCGCGCCGCCACCCGCAAGTCGATGGGGCAGATCCAGGGAGCATTGGTGGGCATCGCGCTGGTGCTGACGGCGGTGTTCGTGCCGATGGCCTTCTTCGGCGGCACCACCGGGGCCATCTACCGGCAGTTCTCGCTGACCATCGTCTCCTCGATGGTGCTGTCGGTGCTGGTGGCGCTGATCCTCACCCCGGCGCTCTGCGCCACCCTGCTCAAACCGGTCAAGCCGGGCCATGCGCCGCGGCGCGGGTTCTTCGGCGGCTTCAACCGCGCCTTTGATCGGGCGGTGCAGCGCTATGAGCGCGGCGTCGGTGTGGTGCTCAAGCGCAGCCTGCGCTTCATGCTGATCTACCTGCTGCTGATTGGCGGGCTGGTCTGGCTGTTCATCACACTGCCCACCTCCTTCCTGCCGCAGGAGGATCGCGGCGTGTTCACCGTGCAGGTGCAGTTGCCGGTCGGCAGTACCCAGCAGCAGACGGTGAAGGTGGTGGAGAAGGTGGAGCACTACTTCCTGACCAAAGAGAAGGGGCCGGTGCAGTCGGTGTTCGCCACCGTGGGTTCCGGGCCGGGCGGCAACGGGCAGAACGTGGCGCGGCTGTTTGTGCGGCTGGCGGACTGGGACGCGCGCGGCGCGGAGAACACCGCCGACGCCATCATCGACCGCGCCACCCGCGCCTTCAGCCAGATCAATGAGGCGCGGGTGATCGCCAGTAGCCCGCCAGCCATCAATGGGCTGGGCAACTCCGCTGGCTTTGACATGGAGCTGCAAGACCACGGCGGGCTGGGCCACGAAGGGCTGATGCGCCTGCGCGATGAGCTGCTGGATCTGGCTGGCAAGCAGCCGGATTTGGCGCGGGTGCGCCACAATGGGCTGGATGACAGCCCGCAGTTGCAGGTGGACATTGACCAGCACAAGGCGCGGGCGCTGGGCGTGTCGGTGGATGACATCAATGACACGCTGAAAACCGCCTGGGGCTCGACCTACGTCAATGACTTCGTGGATCGTGGCCGGGTGAAGAAGGTCTATGTGCAGTCGGCGGCGCGCTTCCGCATGTTGCCGGAGGACATCAACCGCTGGTATGTGCGCAACACGGCTGGCAGCATGGTGCCCTTCTCCGCCTTCGCCACCAGCCACTGGACTTATGGCTCGCCGCGTCTGGAGCGCTACAACGGCTACGCCGCGCTGGAGATTGTTGGTGAGGCGGCACCGGGCGTCAGTACCGGCACGGCAATGGACACCATGGAGCGGCTGGTGCGCCAGCTGCCGGGCGGCGCCGGGCTGGAGTGGACCGGCATGTCCTATCAGGAGCGTCTCTCCGGCTCGCAGGCACCGGCGCTCTATGTGCTGTCGCTGCTGGTGGTGTTCCTCTGTCTGGCGGCGCTCTATGAGAGCTGGTCGATCCCCTTCTCGGTGATGCTGGTGGTGCCGCTGGGGGTGATTGGCGCGGTGGCCGCCACCTGGCTGCGCGGGCTGGAGAATGACGTCTACTTTCAGGTGGGGCTGCTGACCATCATCGGCCTGTCGGCCAAGAACGCCATTTTGATCGTGGAGTTCGCCAATGAGCTGAACCAGAAGGGACAGGATCTGCTGGCGGCCACCCTTGAGGCGTCACGGATGCGGCTGCGGCCGATTTTGATGACTTCGCTGGCCTTTATCTTCGGCGTGTTGCCGATGGCCATCAGCCACGGCGCTGGCTCCGGCAGTCAGCACGCTGTCGGCACCGGCGTGATCGGTGGGATGATCACCGGCACCTTCCTGGCAATCTTCTTTGTGCCGCTGTTCTTTGTGCTGGTGCGCCGCCGCTTCCCCGGCAAGCGCCCGGTGCGTGATACGGCAGAGGAGAAACCCGCGCCCTGATGCCCATAAAAAAGGGCCGCACTAAGCGTGCGGCCCTTTTGGGTCATAACTTCTCATTCATAAAACTTTTCATTCATAAAACAAGAGAGCGTGTGCTGTGAGTGGCTTTATTAAAAAATGTTTTTAAAAAGTTATCCCTTTCGGGATAATAGATCTCAGACGTAACGGCCTATCTTGTTATTACTTCATCGCTGCGTTACTTGCGCAACATCTCTTCGATGAAATCTTTCCAGTTACTGACTTCTTGCTCAACCATAACAACCTCACTGATAAACTGAGGGCGATTCTACGCGCGTTTTTTAACCTTGTGAATCCCCCTGAACAACTATTTATCGCTATTTTTAGCGATGGGTTTGATAGCCATCACACCCCTATTCCGGGCTGAGCACTTTAAGTTATTTATCCCTGAAAACTGATAGCCAAAGGCGTTTAAGCGGCTATTTTTGGGTATTTGTTCATTAAATTTTAATTAATTGTTAAATTTTTTAACAACCCCTACCACCTCCTGCGAATGGGCACTCCCGCTGGTTGAAACCGTTCAACTTGTGATCATTTGGTATTTTAAATGGTTAAAATGCGTACTATAAGCATAGTATCTGGATAGACCAGCTGGGCCACGCATTTTATCGTTGCCAGATGCCTGTCAGGATGATTTTATAAAACCGGCCCGTTGCCTTGCGCCCCTTGGTCTGTTCACGGCCTGTTTTCTTTTCCTGTTAACTTAATACCCATTATAGGGTAATTCCCGGCAGCCATGTATTTATTGGTGTATCACTGCCATTTAATGAGCCTATTAAAAAAGAGATTAATTATATTAAACCCACGTGTTAAATATAAATAACCCCATTTATTCCAGCGTGACCTTTCATTATTTCCACTCTTTTATTGCCTTCCATCAGGCGCGCACTTTTTCCAGACAAATCAAGGCAGCGACTTTTTGTCAGAGGATTTTCTTATGATAGATTCCCGTTGCCGGGCGTCGCTGAAATATCTTACTCTGGCCTCTCCTTAACGGTACGGAAACCCTTATGAGCCACTCTGACGCCATCCTCGTTACCCCTGCCCAACCGCACCACTTCACGGCCATCCAACAGATTTATGCCCACCATGTGCTCTATGGGCTGGCCTCCTTTGAAACCACGCCGCCGGACAGCGCTGAGCTGTTGGCGCGTTACCAGAAGGCGCAGGAGAGTGGCTTGCCGTGGTGGGTGGCGCTGGCCGACGGGCACGTATTGGGCTACTGCTACCTCGCGCCCTACCGCCCGCGCGCGGCCTATCGCTATACGGTGGAGGATTCGGTCTACGTGCACCATGAGGCGGCGGGCCGCGGCGTCGGCAAACAACTGCTGGCGACGGCGATTGCCTGGGCGGAGCAGCAGGGCTACCGGCAGATGGTGGCGAACATCGGCAACAGCGAGAACCATGCCTCGCTGGGGCTGCACCGATCGCAGGGATTTTGCATCGCTGGCACCCTGCGCGCCGTGGGGCTGAAGCATGGCCGCTGGCTGGATACGGTGCTGATGCAGCGTGAACTGGGCGCGGCCGATCGCACCCTGCCGGAGTGAGCAACCGGTAGATTGCCGCCGCGCCGCCGCTGTGGCTGGAAAGCCCCGCCATTTTGCCGCATTATGTGGAGATGCCGGGCTGGCCGCGCATCTGCGGGCGCGCCGCTCTATGTTGATCCTTCGTTATAGGTAATTGTTTTCATGGCAGAGTCCACCACCGCCCCCCTCCTCACCCTCTATGGCATAAAAAATTGCGACACGGTAAAAAAGGCCCGCCGCTGGCTGGACGAACAGCAGGTCGCTTACCGTTTCCATGACTACCGGGCAGATGGCCTGACCACCGAGATGCTGGAGCGCTTTGTTGCCCAGCAGGGCCATGAGGCGCTGCTCAATACCCGCGGCACCACCTGGCGCAAATTGGGCGAGGCCGAGCGCCTCTCCATCACTGACGCGACCACCGCCATCCAGCTGATGCTGGCGCAGCCAGCGGTGATCAAGCGCCCGCTGCTGGTGAGCGGCGATCGCTCCCTGCTGGGCTTTGATGCCGGGCGTTATCAGCAATTCGTGGTTGAGGAGCAATAAGATGACATGTCCGGTCATTGATCTGGCGCAGCAACTGATCAAGCGCCCCTCCCTCAGCCCTGACGATGCAGGCTGTCAGGCCATTTTGATTGCGCGGTTGCAGGCGCTCGGCTTTATCGTGGAGCCGATGCACTTCGGCGATACCCAGAATTTCTGGGCGTGGCGCGGCGAGGGCAAGACGCTGGCGTTTGCCGGCCATACTGACGTGGTGCCCGCGGGCGATGAGTCACGCTGGATCAACCCACCGTTTGAGCCAACCATCCGCGACGGCATGTTGTTTGGCCGTGGCGCGGCAGACATGAAAGGCTCGCTGGCGGCGATGGTGGTGGCGGCGGAGCGCTTTGTGCAGAGCCACCCGCACCACCGCGGCCGGTTGGCCTTCCTGATCACTTCGGACGAAGAGGCCAGCGCCACCCACGGCACCGTGAAGGTGGTGGAGGCGCTGATGGCGCGGCAGGAGCGCCTCGACTACTGTCTGGTCGGTGAGCCTTCCAGCACCGAGCGCGTCGGTGACGTGGTGAAGAATGGGCGGCGCGGCTCGATGACCGCCAACCTCTATATCCACGGCGTACAGGGGCATGTCGCCTACCCGCATCTGGCGGACAACCCGGTGCACCGCGCCATGCCAGCGCTGAATGAGCTGGTGGCGACCGAGTGGGATCAGGGCAACGAATTTTTCCCGCCCACCAGTATGCAGATTGCCAACGTGCAGGCAGGCACCGGCAGCAACAACGTTATTCCCGGCGAATTCTTCGTGCAGTTCAACTTCCGCTTCAGCACCGAGCTGACGGATGAGCTGATCAAGCAGCGCGTGCAGGCGCTGTTGGAGAAGCACCAACTGCGCTACACCATTGAGTGGAAAGTCTCCGGCCAGCCCTTCCTGACCGCGCGCGGCGAGCTGGTGGATGCAGTGGTGAAGGCGGTCGAGCACTACAATGAGCTGTCCCCGAAGCTGGAGACCACCGGCGGCACCTCTGATGGCCGCTTTATCGCCCGCATGGGTGCGCAGGTGGTGGAGCTGGGGCCGGTAAACGCCACCATCCACAAGATCAATGAGTGCGTGAATGCGGCTGACCTGCAACTGCTGAGCCGCATGTACCAGCGCATCATGGAGCATCTCATCGCATGATCAGCGACGAGATGCTGACTGGCCGCAGCGAGGCGCACCTCGCGCCGCTCAGCGGCCCGCACCGCCTGCAACCGGAGGCGGTGCAGGCGTTCCTACGCCTGCAACAGGCCGCGGCGGCGGCGGGCTTCGATCTGCAACCGGCCAGTACGTTTCGTGACTTCGATCGGCAACGCGCCATCTGGAATGGCAAATTCCACGGCGAGCGGCCACTATTGGATCACCAGAGCCAGCCGCTGGAGGCGCTGGCGCTGGATGTCCCGGCGCGCTGCGAGGCGATCCTGCGCTGGTCGGCACTGCCCGGCACCAGCCGCCACCACTGGGGCACCGATCTGGATATCTACGATCCCTCGCGGCTGCCTGACGGACAACGGTTGCAGCTGGAGCCGTGGGAGTACCTGCCCGGCGGCTATTTTGCCCCGCTGACCGCCTGGCTGACCGCGCACATGGCCGAGTATGGCTTCTACCGCCCCTTTACCGAGGATCGCGGCGGGGTGGCGGTGGAACCCTGGCACCTGAGCTACCGCCCGCTGGCTGCGCCGCTTGAGGCAAGGCTGACGCCGGAGACGGTGGTTGCGGCCTGGCAGGGCAAGGATGTGGCGGGGGCCGACTGGCTCTGCGCCAATATTGATAGGCTGTTTACGCGTTTTATACGCACGACGCACGGAGAGTAACTATGCACTGGATAGCCGATTACTGGTGGGTTTTCCTGATTATTCTGGTGGGGATCATCCTCAACGGCATCAAAGAGTTACGCCGACTGGATCACAAGCGTTTCCTGAATAACAAACCGGAAATCCCTCCCCACCGCGACAACAACGCGCAGTGGGATGATGAAGACGACTGGCCAAAGAAAAAGTAACCCTCAGGGGCGGCGCTAGCCGCCCCTTTTCATTTCTGGCTTCTTCAGTCGCCTGCCGCCCACATCTGCCACTGCTGGCATTGCGCGTTATCCAGCGCGGTCAGCGCCGTGGCCGTCTCCTCGCGCCAGCGGGCCAGCAGTGCCTTGCGCCCCGCCAGTGCCAGCTGTTGCGCCAGCAGCGGCGGCGTGATCCCCTGTTGCAGGTGCGCCCGCAAGGCTGGCAGTGGCAACGCGCTGTGCCGCAGCAGGCGCTGGAGCGCGCCGAGGCTCGCCTCCAGCGGCCGGTGGGCGAAGGCAAAACCGGCCAGTTCGCGCCAATCCTCCTGATCAAAGCCCTGATCCCCGCTCGCCAGCGTCAGGTCAAGCTCCCGGCTGGCGGGCTGCCACGGCCAGTCACGCGCCAGCCGCCGCCCCGCCTCATGCGCCAGCGCCTCCCCTGCCGCCGAAAGCGGCAGCAGCGCCATTGCCGCGTAGCAACCGCTGCTCGCCTCACGCTGTGTGCCAATGCGCGCCAGCTGGAAGCCGCAGCGCTGCCAGAAGGCCCAGAGCGCCGGGGTGTAGCCGAAGCTGACGGAGAGTGCATCCAGCCCGCTGGCGGCGGCCCGAGCTACCTGCTCGGCCACCAGCCGTTGCCCCAGCCCCTGTCGGCGCAGGCCGGGCTGCACCGCGATGCGGCTGATGCGGCGCGAACGCAGCAGCGGCGCGCGCCACTGGCCGCCGTGGGCCGCCAGCGACTGGGCGATCAGGTTGCCGCGCGGCCGACGGCGGCCAGCCCACACCTCGCGCGCCAGTGGCTCCGCCAGCCCGCCCTCCTCCACCAGCCAGAGCGCGCCGCATACATTTTCGCCCTGGCAAGCGGCAATAAAGTGCTGGCCGGGCGCATCCAGCAGGCGTCGCAGGTCAAGCGGCGTGGTGCGGTAGTGGGCGGCGGAGAGCAGGCCGTAGAAACTGGCCAGCAGCGCCGGGCGTGCCAGCCAGTCGGACTGTGCGACGGTGATAAGCGTAGGCGGTGGCGCGGGGGCGGCCGCGGCGGGCGCGGTCTCCTCGCCCATCAGCAGCACCCGATCCAGCAGGCGCTCGAGCGGATCGTGTTCCGCCCAGCGGATCGGGCTGGTGAGCCGCAGATCGTGCCAGAGCGGCAGCTCGGCGCAGAATTTCAGCAGGAAGCCGCGCCCGGTGCCCTCATACCCCTGCACGGTGGTGGTGAGCAGCACGCGCGGAAAGTGGCGGATCAGCGCATGTAACAGCGGCGCGGGGATGGCGGCCGCCTCATCCACCAGCAGCCAGTCGACGTCCGGCGCTTGCTGGCGGCAGGCCGCCAGCAGGGCGTCCGGTGCCATAAACGGCAGCGCCTCGCCGGCCCAGCGGCTGAGCGTGGCGGCGGCCTGCCGGCTCGGGGCGGTCAACAGGCAGCGCGTGGGGGCCTGCGCCGCCAGCATCCCCGCCAGTGCCGATTTGCCGCGCCCGCGCGCCGCTGTCACTACCCAGACACCCGGCCCGGCGGTGCGCAGGCGCGCCAACAGCGCGTGCTGACAGGGGGTCGGCTCGCCCTGCGGCGGTTGCCATGCCGGGCGGGCGTGCCAGTCAGGCAGGCGCAATGGCTCGCCCTGCCGCCAGAGCAGGCTCTCGCGCTCCTGCAACAGTAGCTGGCCAAGGTGGGTAACAAAGTGGGGGGTGGCGATGGGCTGGGGCTGTTCGCTCCAGCGCAGGGTGTCGCGATCGGGCTGCTGCGGCCAGCGTTGCCAGGGCGGCACCAACAGCAGCAGCCAACTGCCTGCGGCCAGTGAGCCAGCCAGTGCGGCCAGCGCATCCGCTGCCAGCCCGTCACAGGCATCAAAGACCGCATGTTGCCGCTCGCTGCCGAGCAGCTGGCGGGCCTGCTCCGGCGGCAGCGCGCCCGGCAGGGCCGGGTCAGCGGAGATCCAGAGCACCTCCTGTGCCAGCGCCGCCATCAACGCCTGCGCCTGTGCCACGCACCACGCCCGCTCGCCGCTGATCACCAGCAGCCGCCGAATACCGGCGTGCTGCATCGCCCGCTGTGCCTCCACCCACTCTCTCATCTTGCCCTGCCCGCTCAGCCTTACTGGGCGGCAAAGGTATCACAATCCTTGTAGTTCCCGCTGTCAAAACCGCGCTTGAACCAGCTGTAGCGCTGCTCCGAGGTGCCGTGGGTAAAGCTGTCCGGCACCACGCGCCCCTGACTCTGCTGTTGCAGCCGGTCGTCACCAATCGCCTGCGCGGCGTTCAGTGCTTCCTGCACGTCGCCCGCTTCCAGCACGTTCTGCTGCTGCATCGCATGGCCCCAGACGCCAGCGAAGCAGTCAGCCTGCAACTCCAGCTTCACCGACAAACGGTTGACCGCCACCTCAGAGGCGCCCTGCTGCATCTGGCGCACGCGGCGCTCAATGCCGAGCAGGTTCTGCACGTGGTGGCCCACCTCATGCGCCACCACGTAGCCCTGCGCAAAGTCGCCATCCGCGCCCAGCTTGTCGCGCATCTCCTGATAGAAGGAGAGATCGATGTAAACAGTGCTGTCAGCCGGGCAGTAGAACGGCCCCATTACTGACTGGCCGGTGCCGCAGCCGGTGCGGGTGGCACCGCGATACATCACCAGTTTGGGCTGGCGGTACTGCTGGCCGGACTGCTCGAAAATGGTGCCCCAGGTGTCTTCGGTGGAGGCCAGAATCACCGAGGTGAATTTTGCCAGCTCATCATCCTGCGGGCTGATGTTGCTCTGCTGGCTCTGGGTCAGCCCCTGTCCGCCGCCGCCCAGCAATGGGGTGAGGTCAATGCCGTAGTAGCCCGCCACCAGCACCACCACCACGATCAGGATGCCGCCCTTGCCGCCAATCGGCACGCGGAACCCGCCCCCACCACCGCCGCCGCCCTCGCCGCGCCGGTCTTCAACATTGTCGCTCTCTCGTCTCCCTTGCCAACGCATAAAATGTGCTCCGATCTGGTTATAGTCTCCCTTTAGCGTAGTCCAAATCTTGTCGAGGGATGGGCGGGGCAGAAATGCGGCAGGCGGCCTGTGGGGGCCGCCTGCCGGGAAAGGGAGGGTAATCGATTGCGCGGTTAGTCGAGCGATACGCCGATGCGGGTGGCAACTTCCTCGTAGGCTTCAATCACGCCGCCCAGGCTCTGGCGGAAGCGGTCTTTGTCCATTTTGTTCATGGTGGCCTTGTCCCACAGGCGGCTGCCGTCTGGCGAGAACTCATCGCCCAGCACCACTTCACCGTTGAACAGGCCGAACTCCAGCTTGAAGTCCACCAGGATCAGGCCCGCGTCGTCGAACAGCTTGCTCAACACCTCGTTGGCGCGGTAGCTCAACTCTTTCATGCGCGCCAGGTTCTCTTCATTCACCCAGCCGAAGGTTTTGCAGTAGGACTCGTTGACCATCGGGTCGTGCATCGCATCGTTCTTCAGGAACAGGTCAAACAGCGGCGGGTTCAGCACCAGACCCTCTTCCACGCCCAGACGCTTCACCAGCGAACCGGCCGCGCGGTTGCGGATCACGCACTCGACCGGCACCATCTCCAGCTTCTTCACCAGCGCCTCGTTGTCCGAGAGCAGGCGCTCCATCTGGGTCGGGATGCCCGCCTCTTCCAGCTTGGTCATGATGAAGTGGTTGAACTTGTTGTTCACCATGCCCTTGCGGTCGAACTGTTCAATACGTTCACCATCGAGCGCTGACGTATCATTGCGGAATTCCAGCACCAGCAGGTCAGGGTTTTCAGTGGTGTAGACAGTTTTCGCCTTTCCGCGATACAGCTCAGCTAACTTTTGCATCTTAACTTACTCCAGTGATTTGACTCTTCAAGAGAGAGGGTAACGTTTGCGTCGCCGTTGCGGCAACAAAAATCTGCGGGTGCCGACCCACCGCGGCACCAATAAAAAAGGGGCCGAAGCCCCTTTGGTTATTTCGCCGGCACCTGGTTAAAGGCTGCCTGGAACACCGCCACCAGCGCGTCGTTTTGCGACTGCGTCAGCGGGTGCCCTTTCGAATCAATGAACTGCAGGCTGCTGCGGTTGTCGAGATCACCCAGCTGCACTTTGTAGTCGCCGTTCTTCACCTCGACCGGCTCCTTGGCACCCAGTGCATCCCAGTCGCTGTCGCTGGCTTTGTAGGTGACCGAGAGCGTACCCTGCGGGCGGCTGCTGTCGGTGACATTCATGCCGACACGCGCCAGCGTGCGCGGCAGGCGATCCCACACCTGGGCGTACGGTGCACGGATAATCAGCACCGGCAGGCCGGTGTCATCACTGCCACTGGTGACGTTGAAGCTGCTGGTGTCGCGGCCAGCGCGGCTGCTCGCCAGATCAGCGTTGATCTTGTCGATGCCAGCCACCAGCACGTTGAGCATCTCGCCGTTATAGCGCTGGATGTCAGACGGGGAGGTGATGGCCTTGTCCTGCTGTTGCAGCTCCAGCGTCCGCACGCTCAGCGCCAGCTGGTAGCCCTGCGGCGCGACGGTGATCTGGTAGCGGCCCTTGTACTGGTAGTCCTCATCCGCGCGGTTCCACTGCACCCAGTCGGTGGTCAGCGTCTTGCTGCCGTCGTCGCGGCTGGCGATGCCGTAATTGTTCTGCTGCACCACGCGCACCACATCCGACCACAGGTTCTGGTTCTGCGGGCTGTTCTCCAGCAGGATGGTGCCACTGTCACCGCTCACCTGGGAGCGCGAGCCGTTCAGCAACGGCAGCGGCTGCACCGGCGGGCGCACATCCAGCTGCTTGCCGACGCCGCCCTTGAGGGTCACGGCTGGCACGTCATAGGTACCATCCTGCAACGGCAGGATCATACCCGCGGGCGCTTGCAGCTCTTTCAGCGCCGGGGCATCAAGATAAGCCTCGTTGCCGCTGACCTGGCGCTTGTAACGCTGGTCGCTGGAACAGGCCGCAAGCAGCAAAACGAGGGACACGCCCACAACTTTCGCGACACGCGACTTATGCAATGAATGAACCATTAAATCTCCCTAAGAATTACAGCAAACCGGCGCGTTTTAGCGCCTGCTCCACCACCGGGCGGGCCGCGTCGCTCAACGGCGTCATCGGCAGGCGCAGGGTGTCGTTTGCCATCAGCCCCAACGCCTTACAGGCCCACTTCACCGGAATGGGGTTAGCTTCAACAAATAAATCCTGATGCAACGGCATCAAGCGCTGATTAAGACGGCGGGCTTGCACGAAGTCGCCCTCCAGCGCGAATGCGCAGAGTTGCGCCATCTCGCGGGCCGCCACGTTGGCCGTGACCGAAATCACGCCCTTGCCACCCAGTTGCATGAAGTCCAGGCCGCTGGCGTCATCGCCGCTCAGCAACACAAAGGCATCATCATTTACCAGCTCTTGGATCTGGCTAACGCGGCTTAAGTTCCCTGTCGCCTCTTTGATTGCGACAATATTCTTCAATTTGGCCAGCCGCGCCACGGTCGCAGGCAGCATATCGCAGCCGGTGCGGGAGGGGACGTTGTACAGGATCTGCGGCAGCGCGGTGTTTTCCGCGATCGCGCGGAAGTGCTGGAACAGCCCCTCCTGCGTCGGCTTATTGTAATAGGGGGTGACGGTCAAACAGCCCACCACGCCGCTCTGCTCGAAGCGCCGGGTCAGCGAGATGGCTTCAGCCGTGGCGTTGGCGCCGGTACCGGCGATCACCGGGATGCGGCCATCGGCCAGCTCCAGGGTCTGCATCACCACATCACCGTGCTCATCGTGACTCAGGGTGGCGGATTCGCCCGTGGTGCCCACGGACACAATCGCCGAAGTACCGCTGGCGACATGATAATCAATCAGTTTTTTAAGGCTCGCGCGATCGACAGCACCTTTGTCGTCCATCGGCGTAACCAGTGCAACAATACTTCCGGTAAACATTGGCCATCCCCTCCACAAACAGGTGACTCATGGTACGTTTGACCCTTGACCAAAAGCAAGCAAACAACCTGGTTGTAAGCGCTTGGCAGGCGGTTTTTTTTATGTTTACCATGTTAACCCCACGAAGCAGGACAGGAAGAGTGATTTTGCCGCAGTCACATCAACACTATCTGGTGATAACCGCGCTGGGCGCCGATCGCCCCGGTATCGTCAACACCATTACCCGCCACGTCAGCAGCTGTGGCTGTAATATTGAAGACAGCCGGCTTGCCATGCTGGGTGAGGAGTTTACCTTTATCATGCTGCTCTCCGGTAGCTGGAACGCCATCGCCCTGATTGAGTCAACGCTGCCGCTGAAGGGCGCGGAGCTGGAGCTTTTGATCGTGATGAAACGCACCCACTCCCACGGCCGCCCGGCAATGCCCTCGACGGTCTGGGTGAAGGTGGAAGTGAAGGATTCACCGCACATTATTGAACGCTTTACCGATCTCTTTGACTCACATCAGATGAACATCGCTGAACTGGCCTCCAAAACCCAGCCCGCCGAGGGCGAGCGGCCACCCCAGCTGTCGATCCAGATCACCGCGCACAGCCCTGCCGATACCGATTCATTAATTATTGAACAGGCTTTTTACCAGCTATGTACAGAATTGAATGCGCAAGGCACTATTAGCGTCGTGAACTATCCCCCTCATGATGAGAAAGATGGAGAGTAGTGATGAGCCCACTGAAAGCCGGTGATACAGCGCCGCAATTTAGCTTGCCCGATCAGGACGGCGAATTGGTCAATCTGTCCGACTTCCAGGGACACAAAGTCCTGGTCTATTTCTATCCGAAAGCAATGACGCCCGGTTGCACCGTGCAGGCCTGCGGCCTGCGTGACAACATGGACGACCTGAAAAAAGCCGGTGTGGACGTGCTTGGCATCAGCACCGACAAGCCAGAGAAGCTGTCGCGCTTTGCCGAGAAGGAGCTGCTGAACTTCACGCTGCTCTCTGACGAAGACCACCAGGTGGCGCAGCAATTTGGCGTCTGGGGCGAGAAGAGCTTCATGGGCAAGACCTATGATGGCATCCACCGCATCAGCTTCCTGATTGACGCCGCAGGTAAGGTGGAGAAGGTGTTCGACGAGTTCAAGACCAGTAACCACCACGACATCGTGATGGATTACCTGAACTCCAGCGTCTGATTGCCACTGCCATAAAAAAAGCGCGCCCGGCGCTTTTTTTATTGGCGGCACTACGCTTCCGGGGCCGGCGGCGTCTCTGGCCAGGCATGCGCCACTGCCTTTACCAGCGTCGCCAGCGGGATGGCAAAAAATACCCCCCAAAAGCCCCACAGCCCGCCAAACACAATCACTGACAGGATGATCACCAGCGGGTGCAGGTTCACCGCGCCGGAGAAGAGCAGCGGCACCAGCAGGTTGCCATCCAGCCCCTGCACCACCAGATAGGCAATCATCAGCGTCCAGAAGTCCGCCCCCAATCCCCACTGGAACAGCGCCACGCCCACCACCGGCAGGGTGGCGATCACCGCGCCGATATAAGGGATCAGCACCGAAAAGCCCACCAGTACCGCCAATAACAGCGAGTATTGCAGCCCGAGCACCAGAAACACCAGATAGGTGGCGACGCCGACCACCACCATCTCCAGCACCTTGCCACGGATATAGTTGGTGATCTGCTGGTTCATCTCCTGCCACACCTGCCCGGCCAGCCCACGGTTGCGCGGCAGCACCCGCCGCACCGCCCCCAGCATCTGCTCCTTATCCTTCAGCAGGAAGAAGAGCATCAGCGGCACCAGCACCAAATAGATGGAGAGCGTTAGCAGCCCGACCAGCGACGCCAGCGAGAAGCTGACCACCGACCCGCCGAGCACCGTCAGCCGGGTGCGCACATCCTGCGCCATCATATCGAGGATGCCAGCGTCCACCAGCGCCGGGTAGCGCCGTGGCAGGCTCTGGGCGTAGCTGTAGAAGTGGTTGACCATCGCTGGCAGGTCGGTCACCAGTTTGACGCCCTGCTGCCAGGTGAGCGGCGCGACCACCAGCAGCCCGAGCAGCACCACGCCAGCGAACAGCGTCAGCACGATGCCCGCCGCCCAGCCGCGCGAGCAGCCGAGGCGCTGCAGCCGGGCGGTGGGCCACTCCAGCAGGTAGGCGAGCACAATCGCCACCAGCAGCGGCGCCAGGATGTCGTTGAAAAAATAGAGGATGCAGAAGCCCACCAGCAAAATCACCAGCAAGGCGATGGCCTGCGGATCGGTGAAACGGCGGCGATACCACTGCAATAACAACTCAAACATGCATGACTCCAGAGAAAACAACCCCTGCCCGCCGGTGGGCGTTCCATTACCCCCGCAGGCTGGCTAAGATAGGAAAAATGACGCCGCACAGGAACCTGTTACCCCGTCAGGAGTCTATGGAGGGCCGGGTGACACCCCAAGGAGCACCGGCACGCTTTGCCATTTTGCGTCATCGACTGCCAGAGAGACGCCACACGCGCCCTCTCCGCTAACATCAGGATATTACAAGGGATAGCGTCATGGCTTTATCATTTCGACACTCTGTTATCGCATTGCTGGTCGGCACCCTGTCACTCTCGGCCGCCCTGCCCGCCGCGGCGGATTTCACCACTGACCAACTGCCGGACATCGGCACCACCGCTGGCGGCACCCTCAGCATCGGCCAGGAGATGCAGATGGGGGATTTCTACGTGCGCCAACTGCGCGCCAGCACCCCGCTGATCAACGATCCGGTTCTGGTTCAGTATATCAACCAGCTGGGCAACCGGCTGGTGGCGCAGGCCTATTCGGTCAAGACGCCGTTCCACTTTTTTCTGGTCAACAACCAGGAGATCAACGCCTTCGCCTTCTTTGGCGGCAACGTGGTGCTGCACTCCGGGCTGTTCAACTACACCGACAATGAGAGCGAACTGGCCTCGGTGCTGGCGCACGAAATCTCCCACGTCACCCAGCGCCACCTGGCGCGGGCGATGGAGGATCAGCAGCGCAACGCCCCGCTGACCTGGGTCGGCGCGCTCGGCTCCATCCTGCTGGCGATGGCCAGCCCGCAGGCGGGCATGGCGGCGCTGACCGGCACGCTGGCTGGCGCGCAGCAGGGGATGATCAGCTTTACGCAGGCCAATGAGCAGGAGGCGGATCGCATCGGCATTCAGGTGTTGCAGCGCGCGGGCTTTGACCCGGAAGCGATGCCGACCTTCTTGCAGAAGCTGGCAGACCAGTCGCGCACCTCCTCCGCCCCGCCGGAGATGCTGCTGACCCACCCGCTGCCGGATAGCCGACTGGCGGACACCCGCAACCGCGCCAACCAGATGCCACGCGTGGTGGTGCGCTCCTCGCTGGACTTCCTGCTGGCGAAGATGCGTGTGCTGGGCATGTATGGCAGTGAGGAGGGGCGGCTGAGTGAGGATGTGCTGGGGCCGCTGGAGCGCGGCAACGTGCGCGAGCAGACGGCGGCGCGCTATGGCCGCGCCATCCTGTTCTATCAGGCGAAAAAATATGCCGACGCCGCGCGCCTGCTGGAGTCACTGCTGGCGCAAGACCCCGGTAACGTCTGGTATCTCGATCTCTTTACTGACGTCGATCTCGGCCAGAGCCGCGCGCCGCAGGCCATCGCCCGGCTGGAGAAGGCCAACGCCGCCAACAAGAACCCGGTGCTGCAACTCAACCTGGCCAACGCGGAGCTGGAGGCCGGTCGGCCGTCCGACGCGCTGCGCATTCTCAACCGCTATACTTACAGTTACCCGGACGATCCGAATGGCTGGGAGCTGATGGCGCAGGCCGCCGCGAAGCAGAACCTGCGCGCGCAGGAGCTATCCGCCCGCGCGGAAGGATTGGCGTTGAATGGCAAGATCGATCAGGCGATTGAGCTGCTGAGCAATGCCAGCGCCCAGTCCCGGCTCGGCAGCCTGGATCAGGCGCGCTACGACGCGCGCATTGACCAGTTCCGGCAGATGCAAAAACGCTTTAGCCAATACCAACGTAGCTAACCTTACGGCACGCCCGGCGTGCCGGTTTACCCACTTTTCAGGAAGCCTATTATGCAAACCGTCTCGATCTACCATAACCCGAATTGCAGCAAGAGCCGCGAGGCACTGGCCCTGTTGGAGCAGCAGGGCGTCAAGCCTGACATCATCTTCTATCTGGAGACCCCGCCCTCCTTTGACACGCTGCAAACGCTGGTGCACCAACTGGGCCTCTCCTCGGCACGCGACATGATGCGTCAGGGCGAGGAGATCTATCAGAAGCTGAAGCTGGCGGAGGAGAGCAGCGAGGAGGCGTTGATTCAGGCGATGGCCGATCACCCGCGGCTGATTGAGCGTCCGATTGTGGTGGCAAACGGCAAGGCGCGCATTGGTCGGCCGCCGGAGCGGGTACTGGAGATCCTGTGACGCCGCGCCCGGCTACAGATTAAGGATCTCTTTGACGAAGGGAATGGTGAGCTTGCGCTGGGCGGTGATGGAGGCGCGGTCGAGCTGGTCGAGCGTCATGAACAGGGTGCGCATCTCGCGATCGAGCCGCTTCAGCAGGAAGCGGCCCACGTCTTCCGGCAGTTCAAAGGCACGCAACTTGGCGCGCAACTGCAATGCCTGCAACTTCTCCTCATCCGACAGCGGCAACAGCTTGTAGATCTGCCCCCAATCGAGGCGCGAGGCCAGATCGGGCAGTTGCAGGCTGAGCTGGCGCGGCGGGCGGTCACCGCTGATGAACAACCGGGTGCGGCCACTCTCCAGAATGCGGTTGTAGAGGTTAAAAATCGCCATCTCCCACGCCTCATCACCGGCGATGCACTCGATATTGTCGATGCAGACCAGCGCCAGCTGCTCCATGCCATCCAGCACTTCCGGGACGAAATAGGCGCGCTTGTCGAGCGGCACATAGCCGACGGCTTCACCACGCTGGGATAGCTCGGCACAGGCCGCGTGCAGCAGGTGGCTGCGGCCGCCGCCGACGCGGGACCAGAAGTAGATGTAGGTCCCATGTTCCTGATTCAGTGCATTGTGGATGGCAGCGAGCAGGGAGGGGTTCTCCCCCGGATAAAAACTGGCGAATGTCTCATCATCCGGAAGATAGAGTGGCAATGAAAGCTGTGCCGGTGTGTTCAGAAGCACCTCAACCAAAAACTGGCAGTAAAACCCGGCGAGTCTACCACACAAACGGCCGCCAGTAGAACCGGCGGCCGCACAATGTGGCCGGGGCGGCGGCGGGCCTAGTGGCGCGGCTCCGCCGGTTTGTCGGCGTCTTGCGGCGCCAGCACCTGCTCCTCGCCACGGAACAGCTCAATCACGCGGAACAGCAAGCTGAGGAAGATGCCGACGATGGTCGCCAGCGCCATGCCCTTCAGTTCGGCCGCGCCGATGTGCACTTTCGCGCCGCTGACACCGATGATCAGGATCACCGAGGTCAGAATCAGGTTCTGCGCGCGGTTGTAGTCCACCTTGGACTCAATCAGCACGCGGATGCCGGAGGCACCAATCACGCCGTAGAGCAGCAGCGACACCCCGCCCATTACCGGCACCGGCACCGCCTGAATCGCCGCCGCCAGCTTGCCGACGCAGGAGAGCAGGATTGCCAGAATCGCCGCGCCGCCAATTACCCAAGTGCTGTAGACCTTAGTGATCGCCATTACGCCGATGTTCTCGCCGTAGGTGGTGTTGGGCGTCGAGCCGAAGAAACCGGAGATCATGGTGGAGAGGCCGTTGGCGAACATGGAGCGGTGCAGCCCCGGCTCGCGCAGCAGGTCTTTCTGCACGATATTGGCGGTCACCACCAGGTGGCCGACGTGCTCGGCGATCACCACTAGCGCGGCGGGCAGGATGGTCAGCATCGCCACCCACTCAAAGCGCGGGGTGTAGAAGGTCGGCAGCGCGAACCAGTGCGCCTGCCCGATCGGGGTGACATCCACCACGCCCATAAAGAAGGCGAGCGCATAGCCCACCAGCACACCGATCAGGATCGGGATGATGGCGAGGAAGCCGCGGAACAGCACCGAACCCAGCACCGTCACCGCCAGCGTCACCAGCGAGATGGTGACGGTTTTGCCGTCCACCGCCGCGCCATCTGCCGGCAGCAGCCCGGCCATGCCGGCCGCCACACCCGCCAGCTCCAGGCCGATGACCGCGACAATCGCGCCCATCGCCGCTGGCGGGAACATCACGTTGATCCAGCCGATGCCAGCCTTCTTCACAATCAGCGCCACCACGCAGAACAGCGCGCCGCAGAGGATGAAGCCGCCGAGCGCCGTCTCATAGCCGAGCGGCAACAGCAGCAGCACTGGCGAGATGAAGGCGAAGCTGGAGCCGAGGTAGGCCGGGATCTTGCCCTTGCAGACAAACAGATAGAGCAGCGTGCCGATGCCGTTGAACAGCAGCACGGTGGCCGGGTTGATCTTGAACAGGATCGGCACCAGCACTGTGGCGCCAAACATGGCAAACAGGTGCTGGAAACTCAACGGAATCGTTTGCAGTAGTGGTGGACGCTCACTCACCCCGATGGCGCGACGGGTCATGGTTTCTCTCTCCAGGAAGGACTTATTGACAGTGTGGTAAAAAAATCAAAAAAAAGCCGACTTCTCAGTCGGCTTAACAGCGTTACTTGGTACCAAATATTTTGTCGCCCGCATCGCCCAGGCCTGGGACAATGTAGCCTTTCTCATTCAGACGCTGGTCGATGGAGGCGGTGAACAGTTCCACATCCGGGTGCGCTTTCTCCAGCGCGGCAATCCCTTCCGGCGCGGCCACCAGTACCAGCACCTTGATGCTGGTGCAGCCGGCTTTCTTCAGCAGGTCGATGGTGGCAATCATCGAGCCACCGGTCGCCAGCATCGGGTCTACCACCAGCGCCATGCGCTCTTCGATGTTGGAAACCAGCTTCTGGAAGTACGGCACCGGCTCCAGGGTCTCTTCGTCGCGGTAGACGCCAACCACGCTGATGCGCGCGCTCGGCACGTGCTCCAGCACGCCCTCCATCATGCCCAAACCGGCACGCAGGATCGGGACAACAGTAATCTTCTTGCCTTTAATCTGGTCAACTTCAACCGGCCCGCACCAGCCATTGATGGTGACCTTCTCGGTCTCCAGATCGGCGGTCGCTTCATAGGTCAGTAAACTCCCCACTTCAGAAGCCAGCTCACGAAAACGCTTGGTGCTGATGTCGTTCTCGCGCATTAAGCCCAGCTTATGTTTGACCAGCGGGTGTTTTACCTCAACGATCTTCATAATTATTCTCCCCTACGATGGTTGGCGGCCAAAAAAATCGCGAGATTATAACGCCTTTTTTTGGTCGCGCCAGCGCTAATCTCCTGATCGAGATCAACAGATTTTGATAAGTAGTATAGAAGGCAAAAGCGATTTCCCCTTCATAAGCTACTCGCAAACGTTTGCCTGGGCTGTTAGAATTGCGCCGCTCCATTTTAACCACCAATTGCAAACCGCCGTGGGGATTCAGCAGTGACCGACAAAACCTCTCTCAGCTATAAAGACGCAGGTGTGGATATCGATGCAGGTAACGCATTGGTAGACCGCATTAAAGGTGTAGTGAAACAGACCCGCCGCCCGGAAGTGATGGGTGGGTTGGGCGGTTTCGGTGCCCTGTGCGCGCTGCCGCAAAAATATCGTGAACCGGTACTGGTATCCGGGACCGACGGCGTCGGCACCAAGCTGCGTCTGGCAATGGATCTGAAACGCCATGACACCATCGGCATCGATTTGGTGGCCATGTGCGTCAATGACCTGGTGGTGCAAGGGGCGGAACCGCTGTTCTTCCTCGACTACTATGCGACCGGCAAACTGGACGTGGATACCGCGGCCAGCGTGATCACCGGCATCGCCGAAGGGTGCAAACAGGCCGGCTGCGCGCTGGTGGGCGGCGAGACCGCCGAGATGCCGGGCATGTACCACGGCGAAGATTATGACGTGGCCGGGTTCTGCGTCGGCGTGGTGGAGAAGTCCGAGATCATCGACGGCAGCAAGGTGCAGGATGGCGACGCGCTGATCGCACTGGCCGCCAGCGGCCCGCACTCCAACGGCTACTCGCTGGTACGCAAGATCCTCGAAGTGAGCAACACCGACGCCGCCACCGAGCAGCTGGACGGCAAATCGCTGGCCGATCACCTGCTGGCCCCGACCAAGATCTATGTCAAATCGGTGCTGAGCCTGATTGAGCAGCTGGAGGTGCACGCCATCGCCCACCTGACCGGCGGCGGCTTCTGGGAGAACATCCCGCGCGTGCTGCCAGCCAATACCCAGGCGGTGATTGACGAGGCGAGCTGGCAGTGGCCGGCGGTGTTCAGCTGGCTGCAACAGGCGGGCAACGTGAGCCGCCACGAGATGTACCGCACCTTCAACTGCGGCGTCGGCATGGTGATCGCCCTGCCCGCCGAGCTGGCGGATCAGGCGGTGGAACTGCTGAACGCCTCCGGCGAGCAGGCGTGGAAGATTGGCCGCATTCAGGCCTCTGACGCGGCTGAGCAGGTGGTGATCGGCTGATGAAGCGGATTGTGGTGCTGGTTTCCGGCAATGGCAGCAATTTGCAGGCCATGATGGAGGCCTGCAAACAGGGACGTCTCCACGCCACCGTCGCCGCCGTGTTCAGCAACCGTGCCGACGCCTATGGGCTGGCGCGCGCGCGTGACGCGGGCATTCCGGCCCATGCGCTGGATGCGCGCGATTTTGCTGGCCGCGAGGCGTTCGACGCCGCGCTGGCCGACAGCATTGACGCCTACGCGCCCGATCTGGTGGTGCTGGCGGGCTACATGCGCATCCTGAGCGCGGGCTTTGTCCGCCACTACGCCGGGCGGATGCTGAACATCCACCCCTCCCTGCTGCCGAAATACCCCGGCCTGCACACCCACCGTCAGGCGCTGGCGAACGGCGATGCCGATCACGGCGCGTCGGTGCACTTCGTCACCGAAGAGCTGGATGGCGGCCCGGTGATCCTCCAGGCCAAGGTGCCGGTGTTTGACGGCGACAGCGAGGAGGATCTTCAGGCGCGCGTGCAGGTGCAGGAGCACCAGATCTACCCGCTGGTGGCCGAGTGGTTCGTCAGCGGGCGGCTGGTGATGCGCGATGACGCCGCCTGGCTGGATGGCGAGCGCCTGCCCGCCGTCGGCCATGCGGCGGAGTAACCGCTCAGCGCCGGTAGAGCGGGCCGAACGTGCGGCAGGCACGGTAATCCTGCCCCTCGCGATCCATGCCGAGGGCTGACCACACGGACGGGCGGTAGATCTGCCCGTCCGGCACATTGTGCATACAGACCGGAATGCGCAGCATCGACGCCAACGTAATGAAATCCGCCCCCACATGCCCGGCCGTCAAGACGCCGTGGTTTGCCCCCCAGTTCTCCATCACTGACTGAAGATCCCGGAACGGCCTCGTGCCGGTCAAACGCGCGACAAACCAGGTGGTCGGCCAGGTCGGGTCGGTGCGCTGGTCGAGCGTGTCATGCACCGCTGGCGGCAGATCCACGCTCCACCCCTCGGCAATCTGCATCACCGGCCCCACCCCGTGGATCAGGTTGATGCGCGTCAGGGTGAAGGGCACGCCGCCACGGGTAACGAACTGCGACGAGAACCCGCCGCCGGGGAAGTAGTCACGCCGCGCCGGCCACCAGCGGGTCGCCGCCAGACACGCCTCCGCCTCCTGCTCGCTAATCTCCCAGTGCGGTTTCAGCGTCGGGTTGCCCTGCGCGTCACGCTGCTGCGCGCTGCCATCCAGCGCCGCCGAGCCGGAGTTGATCAAGTGGATCACGCCGTGCTGCGCCCGACCCTCCAGCCGCTGGCCGGTGACGCGCGCAATCGCCTCCGGTGACCAGTAGGTGCGCACGTCAGCGAAAATCTGGGCGCTGCCGGTCAACAGGTGGCCAAACAGCATCGCCACGCCATTCAGGCTGTCATTCTCCGTCGCCACCACCAGCGGCTGGCGTCGGCCATTCCAGTCAAAGGAGCTGTTGAGCAGCGCCTCGGCGGTGTCGCCATTCGGGTAGCGATCGGTCCAGTGCCGCTGCCCCTGAAAACCGGCGGCGATGGCGTGGTAGCCCAGCGCCTCCTCCTCCCAGCCGCGCGCCGCCAGCGCCGGATTGCCCTGCATCATGTCGCGGATACAGATCGCCATCAGCAAACACTCTCGCAGCACCGCTGGCCGCTGCGCCTCCTCGGCGTTGCCAGCGAAGCGGAAGTGCGCCTGCGCCCACGCCTGCGCCCGCTCCAGCTCCTGCTCATCATAGATCGCCTCATCCATGCGGCGGCGCAGCTCCGTCATGTCCACTGCCTGCACCTTCATGCCGAGCCAGGACTCAAAGAAGCCGTGATCGACAATCGATCCGGCAATGCCCATCGACACGCCACCGAGCGAGAGGTAGCTGCGGCCGCGCAGGGTCGCGACGGCCAGCCCGGCGCGCACGAAGCGCAGCAGCTTCTCCGCCACGTCCGTTGGGATGGTGGTGTCGCCCGCCTCCTGCACGTCACGGCCATAAATGGAGAAGGCCGGGATCCCCTTCTGGTTATGCGCCGCCAGCGCGGCGGCCAGATAGACCGCGCCGGGGCGCTCGGTGCCGTTGAAGCCCCAGATTGCCTTGGGCCGCAGCGGATCCATGTCGATGGTTTCACTGCCATAGCACCAGCAGGGCGTGACGGTCAGCGTCAGCCCCACCTGCTGGGTGCTGAACTGCGCCTCACAGGCCGCAGCCTCCGCCATGCCAGCGATGCAGCTTTCGGCGATCACGCACTCCACCGGCGCACCGCAGGCGTGGCGCAACGTTGAACTAATCAGCGCGGCGGCGGCCTGTGCCATCGCCATGGTCTGCGCCTCCATTGACTCACGTACCCCGCGGCGGCGTCCATCGATCACCGGACGGATGCCGACCCGCGGCAGGGCTGTTCTGTTCATAGTTTCTCCTTGGCGAGCGCCGCCCCCCGGATCGGAAGCCGGCTAAAACCTTTGCTAACTCGAGTTAGCATAAGGATCGCTTCGCCAGTTGTTCAATGCTTTTCCACGCATTCTGTGAGCCTTTTCACGCCCAATCCTGCCCGCCCTTGAGGCCACAATAGGCAAAAGGCTTAATTATCATTGCATTAAGTCGAAATTGTGCAGACGATCACACTCTGACACCAAAGCGCTTGGCGAAATGCGGTGGGTAAAATAGCGTCAACGCTATTAGCTAACTCGAGTTAGCCGCTATCAGGCCGCGTTGCGCGCTAAAGGCGGGTGTGCTCGGCGATAAAACAAGGAGCCGTGATGAGTGACAACTATTTTCTGGGGGTGGACGTCGGGTCTGCCAGCGTGCGCGCCGCGCTGTTCAATGCCACTGGCGAGAGGCTGGGCTGCGCCAGCCGGCCCATCTCCCAGTTCCACGCCAGCGGTGAACGGGTGGAGCAATCCTCCACGGAGATCTGGCAGGCACTGTGCGCGGCGGTGCGCGAGGCGGTGGGAGCATCTGGCGTGCCGGTGGAGGCGATCCGCGCCATCGGCTTTGACGCCACCTGCTCGCTGGTGGCGCTGGATGCCCACGGGCACGGGGTGGCGGTCTCACCGGGGGGCGAGCCAAGCCATGACATCATCATGTGGATGGATCACCGCGCCCTGAAGCAGGCCCAGCAGATCAATGCCAGCCAGGATCCGGCGCTGCGCTACGTCGGCGGCGAGGTGAGCGTGGAGATGGCGCTGCCGAAGCTGTTGTGGCTGAAGCAGCAGCACCCCACGGCCTGGCAGCGCACGCACCGCTTTTGGGATCTGGCGGACTTTCTGGTGTGGCAGGCCACCGGCGTGGAGGTGGCGAGCCTCTGCACCCTGACCTGCAAGTGGAACTACCTCGCGCATGAGGGGCGTTTCAGCGACTCGCTGCTGGCGGCGGCGGATCTGGCAGACCTGCGTGACAAGCTGCCGGCGCGCGTTGCTGAAGTGGCGACGGCGGCTGGCACCCTTAGCGCGCAGGCGGCCGAGGCGCTGGGGCTGACCACCCGCACCACGGTCGCCACCGGCATGATTGACGCCCACGCGGGCGGCGTGGCGCTGGCCGGGGCCGAGCCAGAGGGGACGCTGGCGCTGATCAGCGGCACCTCCAACTGTTTGATGCTCGCCAGCCGCCACGAGATCCACACGCCCGGCGTCTGGGGGCCATACTGGGGCGCGATGCTGCCGGAGTACTGGCTGGCGGAGGGCGGCCAGAGCGCGGCCGGTGCGCTGGTGGAGTGGACGCTCGGCGAGCACCACGCCTCCGCCGGGCTGTTCGCACAGGCCAAACAGCAGGGTTGCCACCCAGTGGAGATTGCCAATCAGTGGGTCGCCCAACTCGAGCAGGCGCAGCCCTGCCCCACCGCGCACCTGCATGTACTGGCAGACCACCACGGCAACCGCTCGCCCCGGTCACGGCCGGATGCACGCGGCAGCGTCTGCGGCCTGACGCTGGAGCGTGGCGAGCAGGCGCTGGCGCGGCTCTACCTCGCCACCCTTCAGGCCATCGCCTACGGCACCCGCCACATCATTGAGGCGCTGGAGGCGCAGGGGCACCGGCCGCAGCGCATCGCGTTGTGCGGCGGCGCGCGGCATAACCCGCTGTGGCTGCGTGAGTACGCCGACGCCACCCAGCGCGACCTGCACCTGATTGCCGAGGAGGAGGCGGTGGCGCTGGGCGCGGCCATCTGCGGCGCGGTGGCGGCCAACGTCTGGCCGGATATCGCCACGGCAGCGCGCGCGCTGGTGCGGCCCGGCACGGTGATCCGCCACCGCCCCGCCACCCTGCCCTTCCACCAGCGCAAATACCGCGTCTATCTGGCGATGTGGGAGCAACAGCAGGCGCTGGAGGCACTGATGCAGCAAGAAGCATGAGTTCACGCGCCATTTGCTTTAATCTGCTGGTTTTGATTAGCGAAAAGGATTGGGGCGCTTGAGATGGCGAAAACCGTGGAACAGATTGCGCAGGAGCTGAAACTCTCCGTCACCACCGTGCGGCTGGTGCTGGGGGGCAAGGCGGAGCGTTACCGCATCAGCGCGAAAACACAGGCGCGCATTCAGGAGCATGTGGAGCGCTACGGCTACACGCTCAACCACTCGGCGCGCAGCCTGAAGCTGAACAAAACCGACACGCTGGGGCTGATTGTGCCCAACATCTCCAACGTGTTTTTTGCCACGCTGGCGGAGAAGCTGGAGCTGCGCTGTCGCCGCTCCGGCTACCAGCTGGTGATCAGCTGCACCTACCATGATGTGGACTACGAGAACCGGCTGGTTAAGGCGTCGATTGCCCGTAACATCGATGGCCTGTTCGTGGTGCCCTCCACCCTTGAGAACCAACAGCACCACCTGCGGCAGATGAAAAAGCCGCTGGTGTTGCTGGATCGTGACTTTGGCTACAGCGACAACGCGCTGGTGGAGAGTGACAACGCCGCTGGCGGGCTGCATCTGGCGCAGGCGATGCTCACCGCCCACGACGCGCCGCTGTGGTTTTTGGCCGGTGACGCCGCGCTGCCCAGCATCGCTGACCGCATTACCGGCTACCGGCAGGCGCTGGCGGCGCGCGCCCTCGACGCGGAGTGGCTGCTGGCTGGCGAGGAGAACACGCCGCAGGGCGGCCATGCGCTGATGCGCCAGCTGATCGTCCAACACGGGATGCCACAGGCGTTTATCGCCTCGTCACTGCCGGTGCTGGAGGGAGCAATCAGCGCGCTGCGTGAGGAGGCGGGCGGGGTGCCGCCCGCCATCCATATCGGCACCTTTGACGAGCACCCGATGCTCAGTTTCCTCGCCAACCCCGTCTGGTCGATGCAGCAGGATGAGGATGCCTGGGCGGAGAAGGCGTTTGGATTGATGCAGCGCGCTCTGGCCGGTTCCCCGGCCAGAGAGAGGGTACGGGTGGAGATGAAGCCGGTTATCCGGCGGCGTTGAGTCAGGCGCTGCCCTCCGGCAGTCGACCAGCGGCGACCATCCGCGCGTAGTAGTCATTGTTGATGACGTAGTAGCGCATCACCCAGCCGGTCAGCAGGTAGAACAGCGCGGGCACCAGCAGCATGATCCAGGCCAGCCCGGCGACGGTCTCGGCGCTGGGGGTGCCCTGCGCCGTGTAGCCGATGCCAGCCAGCAGGTAGCCGGTGATGGGGCCTGCGATGCCCATCCCCAGCTTCTGGCAGAAGGAGATCATGCCAATCGCCAGCCCGGAGGCGTCAATCCCGCTCTGGTAGCGGCCATAGTCCGACGCCTCGGTGATGGATGACCAGAGGATCGGCGTGTTGATCTGCGATACCACCGAGCAGAGCAGATAGAACAGCGTCGCGCCCCAGAACTCCCCTGCCCCCACCAGCGCCCACGCCAGCACCGACACCAGCGCAGAGCCATACATCGAGTAGCGGAACACCTTCACCTTGCAGTAGCGGCGCGTCAGCCAGGTGGAGAGCAGCGGCCCAAGGATGCCGCCCACCGATCCCATGCTCATGAACAGCGCGATGCCCACGCCATCGCTCGCGCCAGCGAAGGCGCTGCCGTAGATGATGGCGACGCTGCCATTGACCAGAAAACCGACGAACAGCACCACCATTGCCAGGCTGATCACCTGCCACTGGCGGTTGTCACGCAGGCCACGGATCTGCTGCGCCAGCGGCGGCGGCGCGGCCTCCTGCACGATGCGCTCCTTCACGTTGAAGGCGCAGAACAGCATGATCGCCACGCTCACCGCCCCCACCACCATAAAGGCGAGCGCGTAGCTGCGGTGCGGGTCAGTGCCCTGCGTCACCCACCACGGCACCAGCGTAGAGACAATCAGGGTGGCGACCTTCGCCATCGGGAAGCGGAAGGCGTTGGCACGCAGCCGCTCCTGCGGGTCGGGGGTAATGACGCCAATCAGCGAAATATAGGGGATCGCCAGCACCGTGAACGCCAGGCTGTTGAAGATGTAGGCCCCGGTAGACCACGCCATCTTCTGCGCGTAGGTCTCGCCAAACGAGGTAAACAGCAGCCACAGAGACAGCCCGAACGGCAGCGCGCCGATGATCAGCCAGTGCCGGTAGCGCCCCAGCCGGCTGCGCACCCGGCTGGTCAACAGCCCCATCAAGGGATCGGAGATCGCATCGATGGTGCGGACAATCATCAATATCCAGCCAGCGTCCACCGGCGTCAAACCCACCACCTGAACCAGAAAGGCGTAGATCAAAATCGACGCGGAGATGATCGAGATGGTCAGCGCCATATCCCCGGCGCCGTAGGCGGTTTTTTCCAAAACAGACAAGCGTGTAGTCATCATTCACTCCCTGTCATCAACCGTTGCGGGCAGCCGGCGGGCAAGGTGGCGCACCGGCTGCCCACCCCTTAGCAGGCGGGGTCGCCCGCCTTGTTGGCGCGTGACTTCTCGCGGGTGGCGGCGATCTTGCGGTCAATCTCCCGCTGCCGGAGTGCCAGCCAGTCAGCGTGCCGCGCCGCGGCCTGCTGTTTCTGCGCGCGCATCGCCTCGGTGAGCGCCGGTTCCACCAGCGGGGCAAAAGGCTCGCCGGGGCGCGCCGGGATGCGCTCGTTGACCGGCTGCATCGTCAGCGGCGGCGACGGCAGTTTCTGGTACCAGTAGACGGTAGAGGCCCAGTCATCCGACAGGTGGTTGGCGTGGCCATGCTCCATGGTGACGCGGATGCGCCTCTTGAAGTGGATCGGGTCGGCCAGATGGAAGCGGTAGCTGGTCTGGAAGCCGGGGACGTGGGAGTCATGCAGCGCGGTGCCGTTGAAGGGCGAGCAGGCATCCTGCATCCCCCACGCGTGGTTGAAGTAGTCCTCGGTGCCGGTGCCGTGCAGGGTCGGCGGCCAGGCCGGGTCATCATCGATGTAGATCATGTCATCGCCCTCGCCCCACCAGGTGTTCTGGCGGTGGCGCACCGACAGGTTGCAGCCGATGTAGTGCCCCTCCCCTTCGATGTCGAGCAGCATATAGTTGCCAGCGCCATCCTCGTTGGGGATGTTCACCTCCGGGCTGTTGACCTGCAACTCCGGCGCCCAGCCGCGACAGGGATTCTCGCGCCGCCACCACGCGTGGAAGTAGGCGGTGTCGGCGGAGTGACGCTCCGGGTAGCGCTCATAGTCGATGTGGAAGTATTGGCCGTAGGGGATGTCGTTCTGGTTCTCGACTTCGATGATCGCGCGCTCATTGAAGGGCATCGGCAGGTAGCAGTTCAGCGCCGCCGTCGCGCCGGGGCGGCAGTTCTCCTCCGGCCGCACCGAGACGGTGAAGGGCAGCGAGTTGAAGCTGGCCGGGATGCTATGCCCGACGCAGAAGAAGTCGCCCAGCGGCACCAGCACCGAGGGCTGCGTCTGGTTGTCCCAGTAGATCTTCAGCAGCACCTTGCGGTAGTAGGCCGCGTCATGCTCCTCCCAACTCACGCCCAGCGCGTTGTTGATTTCGTTGATGGGCGCGACGTACTGGCCGGCGGTCGGGTCAATCAGCCCCGGCCCCAGCACGCGGCGGCAAAACTGCGTCATCCAGAGATGCGTGATGCAGCCGCTGCCGTGGATGTCGGCCAGCCGCACCGTTTCACCGGCCGGGATCATCCAGTAATCCTGATTCCGGCCACTCTGATCCCAACTGGAGAGCCGCCCGCTGCGGGCGTCCCTGATTTGGCTTAGCGTGTGTAAAAGACCTGCGCGCTCCGCTGGCATACTGTTCTCCTCACCTGATAATGGATCCGGTAAGGGCGACCACACCGGTGCCTCGACAACCTGACAGGGGCAACCTGACACCCACCGCTCTTTGCTAACTCGAGTTAGCAACTTAATGAGCACGTGCTTTGCTGACAAGGTGATTTGGCGGGGAGTGTGACAGGGGTCGTGATGGCGGCGTTAAGCCGATGATTTTGTGGGGAAAGGAAGTAATCTGCGCCAGTGATGCATGAATTTTTTGCATAACTGGCGCGGATGATTTTGCGTGGTCAGCCAAAGCGGCCAGTGATGTAATCTTCGGTGCGCCGCTGGCGTGGGGAAGTAAACAGCGTGTCGGTGTCGCCATACTCCACCAGCACCCCTTGGTGGATGAAGGCGGTGTAGTCCGAGACGCGCGCTGCCTGCTGCATGTTGTGCGTCACCAGCACCACGGTAAAGCGCTGCTTCAGCGCGCCAATCAGCTCCTCAATTGTCAGGGTAGAGATGGGATCGAGCGCCGAGGTCGGCTCATCCAGCAGCAGTACCTCCGGCTCAATGGCGATGGCGCGGGCGATCACCAGCCGCTGCTGCTGGCCGCTGGAGAGCCGCAGGGCGTTCTCCTTCATCCGGTCTTTCACCTCGTGCCACAGCGCCGCCGAGCGCAATGCCGCCTCCGCCGCCTGATCGAGCAGCCGCCGGTCGCGCACGCCCTGCACCCGCAGCCCGTAGACCACGTTCTCATAGATCGATTTGGGGAAGGGATTGGGCCGCTGGAACACCATCCCCACCCGCCGCCGCAGCGCGCTGACGTCAAGCTCGCCATCGTTGACCAACGCGCCATTTAGGCGAATCGCCCCCTCAATGCGGCAGGGATCGAGCAGGTCATTCATCCGGTTGAAGCAGCGCAGCAGCGTGGATTTGCCGCAGCCGGAGGGGCCAATCAGCGCCGTCACCCGGTTACGCGGGATGCGCAGCGAAATGTTATACAGCGCCTGCTTCTCGCCGTACCACAGGTTCAGCTTCTGCACCTCCAGCGCGGTGTCGGCGTCACTGAGCTGGGAAATATCCGGCAACGGCGTGTCCGGCAACAACGATCTCATCTCTCTCTCCTCTCGCCGCCGGGCCTACAGGCCCAGCGTGCGGAATTTCTCTCGCAGTGAGTGGCGTAGCCCCATCGCCACCAAATTCAGCCCCACCACAATCAGCACCAGCAGCAGCGCGGTGGCGTAGACCAGCGGCTGCGCCGCCTCCACGTTCGGGCTTTGCAGCGCCATGTCATAGATCTGGAAGCCAAGGTGCATAAATTTACGGTCCAGATGCAGGTAGGGGAAGATACCATCCACCGGCAGCGCTGGCACCGACTTCACCACCCCCACCAGCATCAGCGGCGCGGTCTCGCCAGCGGCGCGGGCGATCGCCAGGATCATGCCGGTCAGCATCGCGGGCACCGCCATCGGCAGCACGATGCGCCAGAGCGTCTGCGCCTGACTGGCCCCCAGCGCCAGCGAGCCTTGCCGCAGCGCCACCGGGATGCGTGACAGCCCCTCCTCGGTGGCGACAATCACCACCGGCAGGGTGAGCAGCGCCAGCGTCAGCGCCGCCCACAGCACCCCCGGCGTGCCGAAGGTTGGGTCGGGCAGCGCCTGCGGGAAGAACAGCCGGTCGAGGGAGCCGCCGACGCCATAGACCAGAAAGCCGAGGCCAAACACCCCATAAACAATCGACGGCACACCGGCCAAATTGACCACCGCCACCCGCAGCAGCCGGGTGAGCCAGTGGCGGCCCGCGTACTCATGCAGGTAGATGGCGGCCACCACGCCGAGCGGCATCACGATGATCGACATCAGCACCACCATCAGCACCGTGCCAAACAGCGCCGGGAAGACGCCGCCCGCGGTGTTGGAGGCGCGCGGATCCTCACTCAAGAAGGCCCAGATGGCGCGCGCGGTGTGCAGCAGCTTCTGCGGCAGGCTCATGGCGTTCGGATACCAGGCGTTGTGTACCTCGTTCAGCGGCAGGGTATGCAACTGGCCAGCAGCGTCACGCAATAGCAGCGCGTCGCGCCGCCGCTCCTGATTGATGCTGTCGAGTTGCGCGGTCAGGCGGCTGAAGCTGTACTCCAGCTCAATGCGCTCTGCGCGCAAACGCGACACCGCCCGCGCATCCAGCTGGTCATGCAGCGCCAACCGCCGCTCCTCCAGCCGCAGCGCCTCAAAGCGGTGGTTGACCCGCGCCAGATCGTGGTGTTGCAGGCGGTAGGCGCGGGCGGCCAGCGCACGGTTCTCCGGCACCCGGCGCAGCAGCTCCTCCGCCAGGTTGCGCGCCACCAGCGGCTGGCCATTTTCCAACATGCCCGCCAGCGTGCCGTAGGCCAGCCCGCTCTCCTCGCGGTCGAGCACCAGCACCTCTGGCGGCGCACGGCGCGCCGTGACATCCGCCTCATCCAGCAGCACAAACTCGCGCGCCGCTGGCGAGGCCGCCGACAGGTCGCGGTTGCCGGTCTTGACCAACAACCGCCGCAGCGTGGGCGGGGCATCCGCTGGTAGCGTGACACCGGCGTCAATCAGCTGCTGGCGCGGCACCGACGGCCGGGCATACAGCTCGCCGAGCAACTGGTTCTGGCCCGCCAGCGGCGCGCGCAGGGTGAACTGCCAGACGTCGGCTGGCCAGAAGCTGCGCGCCCCCTGCCCTGCCAGCAGCAGGATGATGCCAGCCAGTGCCAGCACGCTGGCCGCCACCGCCGCCGCGGTGAGCCAGATCCAGGGCGAGCCTGAGCGCCACCAACGTCTCATGCGCCCTCCTGGTTCTGGCTATAGCGCGCCCGCAGCCGCTGGCGGATCAGCTCCGCCACGGTGTTCAGCACAAAGGTAAACAGGAACAGCACCAGCGCGGTCAGCATCAGCACCCGGTAGTGGCCGCTGTTGGCTACCGCCTCCGGCAGTTCAATCGCGATGTTGGCAGAGAGCGCGCGCAGCCCCTGCAACAGGCTGCCATCCATCACCGGCGTGTTGCCGGTCGCCATCAGCACAATCATCGTCTCCCCCACCGCCCGGCCAAAGCCGATCATCAGCGCGGAGAAGATACCGGCGGCGGCGGCGGGCACAATCACCCGGCGCAGCGTCTGCCACGGGGTCGCCCCCAGCGCCAGCGAGCCTTGCCCAAGCAGCGGCGGCACGCTGAACAGCGCATCCTCCGCCAGCGTGAAGATCACGGGCACCAGCGCAAAGCCCATCGCGATGCCCGCCACCAGCGTGTTGCGCGGCTGGTACTCTTCCCCCAGCCACTGGGCGAACGGCATACCAAACAGCATTTGCTCGAACCACGGGCTGGCGTGGCACACCAGCCAGGTCACCAGTGCCAGCAGCGGCAGCAGGCAGAACACCTCCTGCCCGGCGCTACGCCAACGCTGGCGCACCGCCAGCACACTGCCCAGCAGCGCCACCGCCGCCAGCAGCCACGGCAGCAGCAGAATGCCGAGCAGCACATGTTGCAGCAGCGGGGCCAGCCAGACGCCAGCTATCAGGCCGATCACCACCGTCGGCAGCGCGCCCATCACCTCCAGCGCCGGTTTCACCAACCGCCGCAGGCGCGGGGTCATGAACCACGCGGTGTAGGCCGCGCCGCCCAGCGCCAATGGCGCGGCGAACAGCATGGCGCAGAGCGCCGCCTTCAGGGTGCCGACAATCACCGGCACCAAACTGAACTTGGGCTGGTAGCCCTCCGCCGCCGAGGTGGTCTGCCAGACGTAGGCTGGCTCCGGGTAGCCCTCATACCACACCTTCTGCCACAGGGTGCGCAGGCCGACGTCAGGATAGGGATTAGTGACATGCAGCGAGATCCAGCCGCCCGGCTGCTCCACTAGCAGCCCGTCGCCGAGTGGCGCGAAGGCCAGTCGCTCGGTCGCTGCCGGTAGCGCATGGTGCAGCTGCGGCCGCGTCTGTACCGTCGAATTGAGCGTCATCTGCCCGTGGGCATCCAGCGCCACGAACACCCGGCGCGAGGTTTCGGCCGCCACGCGCGCCACGCCCTGCGGCTGGAAGTCACGGATCTTCTGCAACACCGGGCCGTTCGGGCCAGCGACGTCAAACCACTGGGAGAGCTGGCCGCCCGCGTTGACCAGCAGCGAGTTGCCGCCGCTGAGCAGCGTCACGCTCACCGGGCCGCGCTCGGCCAGCACCACCGTCTGGCGCAGGCGCAGGGTGGCGTGGTTCAGGGCGTAGATCTGCATCAGCGGGCCGCTCTGCACAAACAGCAGGCGGCCATCGGGGGTCAGGGCAAGGGTGTCAGGCAGCGCCGCCAGCGGCAGCGTCTCTTCGCGCCCGCTGGGCAGGTCGCGCACCCACAGGCGGCGATCGGCGGTCACCGCCGCCAGCCGGGTGGCCTGCCCCTCGCCCGCCGCCAGCGCCAGTTTCACCAGCGGCTGGCCCGCCGGGTCAACCACCTGCGGCGTGCGGCCAAGCGGGAATGACCAGCTCGGGCCGTGGTGCGGCAGCGGCATCAGCGGTGTCACCAGCGTCACGCGGCCATCCTGGCCGCCAAGGGCATACATCGGCTGCGCACCGGCGTTGCGCGCCAGCGAGGCCAGCGGCGCAGCGGCGAGCGGCGTGGTGAGCGGCGCCTCCTCGGAGGGCGTCAGCCGGATAAAGGTGCCCTGCCCGGCGCTGTCGAGGCGGTAGCCCCAGCGCCGGTCCGGCAGCGTGCCGATGGCCAGCGACGGCGTGGAGGTGTCAACGCGTAGCGTCACCGGCTGGTTGACACACACCGTGCGGAACAGCGGCCAGACGCTGTAGAGCAGGTAGATGAAGATCAGCATCAGGGCCAACAACACCAGCATGCCGCATCCGGTCACGGCATAGCGCACCAGTCGATCGGTGCGGGCGCGGCGGCGGTCTGAAGAGAGAGGTAGGTCACGTATATGCACTGCCCGTCCTGCATAAAAAGTAAAAATCCCTGTGGGTTGCGGCCCCCATTCCATCATGCAAAAGCCGCGATTGACCGCGCATCTTAAGACAGTTTTATGAACATTGCATGACAATGTTAACTCTCGATAATTATTGGACTTTAGCGCATTTCTCTCGCCATAATGGGCCTGGAGACACGGTGCTAAGCGACCGGCCGCCCTGGCCTGGAGACCGTGATTCAACCTGATTCCCCCTAAAATATCGTATGCCGTTCAGGCATCCCCGTTCCGGCCCCCAGGGAAATGTCAGGCTAAATGAATGGAGTGACAATGGGACAAGAAAAACTATACATCGACAAAGAGCTGAGCTGGTTATCCTTCAATGAGAGGGTATTGCAGGAAGCGGCAGACAAGTCAAACCCCCTGATCGAAAGGATGCGGTTTCTCGGCATTTATTCCAATAACCTGGATGAGTTTTACAAGGTGCGCTTCGCCGATCTGAAGCGGCGCATTTTGATCAGCGAGGAGCAGGGGTCGGTCGGCGCTTCCCGCCACCTGCTGAAGAAGATCCAGTCCAAGGTGCTGAAGACCGAGCTGGAGTTCGACAACCTCTACAACGACCTGCTGCTGGAGCTGGCGCGCAACCAGATCTTCCTGATCAACGAGCGCCAACTCTCTGAAAACCAGCAAAATTGGCTACGCCACTACTTCAAGCACCAGTTACGCCCCTACATCACCCCGATCCTCATCAACCACGACACCAATCTGGTGCAGTTCCTGAAGGATGACTACACCTATCTGGCGGTGGAGATTATCCGGGGTGAGCAGGTGAACTATGCGCTGCTGGAGATCCCGTCGGACAAGGTGCCGCGCTTCGTGGATCTGCCGCCGGAGGCCCCGCGCCGCCGCAAGCCGATGATCCTGCTGGACAACATCCTGCGCAACTGTCTGGATGAGATCTTCAAGGGCTTCTTCGACTATGACGCGCTGAACGCCTACTCGATGAAGATGACGCGTGACGCCGAGTACGATCTGGTGACGGAGATGGAGTCCAGCCTGCTGGAACTGATGTCCTCCAGCCTCAAGCAGCGCCTGACGGCGGAGCCGGTGCGCTTTGTCTACCAGCGCGACATGCCGGATGAGATGGTGGATCTGCTGTGCGAGAAGCTCGGCATCTCCAACTATGACTCGGTGGTGCCGGGCGGCCGTTACCACAACTTCAAAGATTTCATTGGCTTCCCGAACGTTGGCAAGGCCAATCTGGTCAACCGCCCGCTACCGCGCCTGCGCCACGTCTTCTTTGACCGCTTCCGCAATGGCTTTGACGCCATCCGCGAGCGCGACGTGCTGCTCTACTACCCCTACCACACCTTCGAGCACGTCTTGGAGCTGCTGCGGCAGGCGTCGTTCGACCCGAACGTGCTGGCGATCAAGATCAACATCTACCGGGTGGCGAAGGATTCGCGCATCATCGAGTCGATGATCCACGCCGCCCACAACGGCAAGAAGGTGACGGTGGTGGTGGAGTTGCAGGCGCGCTTCGATGAGGAGGCGAACATCCACTGGGCGAAACGGCTGACCGAGGCGGGGGTGCACGTTATCTTCTCCGCGCCGGGGCTGAAGATCCACGCCAAGCTGTTTTTGATTTCGCGGCTCGAGAACGACGAGATCGTGCGCTACGCGCACATCGGCACCGGTAACTTCAATGAAAAAACCGCGCGCATCTATACTGACTATTCGTTGCTGACCGCCGACCCGCGCATGACCAACGAGGTGCGCCGGGTGTTCAACTTCATTGAGAACCCCTACCGGCCAGTGACCTTTGACCACCTGATGGTGTCGCCGCAGAACTCGCGCCGGATGCTCTACGCGCTGATTGACCAAGAGATCACCAACGCCCAGTCCGGTGGGCGCGGTGGCATTACTCTGAAAATCAACAACCTGGTGGACAAGGGGCTGGTGGATCGCCTCTACGCCGCCGCCAACGCTGGCGTGAAGATCCGCCTGCTGGTGCGCGGCATGTGCTCCCTGATCCCCGGCCTGCCGGGCGTCAGCGAGAATATCCAGGTGATCAGCATCGTTGACCGCTTCCTCGAGCATGATCGGGTGTATGTGTTTGAGAACAATGGCGATCACAAGGTCTACCTCTCCTCGGCGGACTGGATGACGCGCAACATCGACTACCGGATTGAGGTGGCGGTGGGGCTGCTCGATCCACGCCTGAAACAGCGGGTGCTGGACATCCTTGAGCTGCTGTTCAGTGACACCGTCAAAGCGCGTATTGTTGATAAAGAGCTGAGTAACCGGTATGTTCCGCGCGGCAACCGCCGCAAGGTACGGGCGCAGACCGCCATTTACCATTACTTAAAGAACCTGGAACAGCCAGAGAATCAGGCCTGAGACTATGCCTTTACATCAAATTCCCTCGACCAAGCCACAGGAAATTGCCGCCGTTGACCTCGGCTCCAACAGTTTCCACATGGTGATTGCCCGTATCGTCAACGGGGCGTTGCAGGTGCTGGGGCGCCTCAAGCAGCGCGTGCACCTGGCCGACGGTCTGGACAGCAACCATGTGCTGAGCGAAGAGGCCATGCAGCGCGGCCTGACCTGTCTGGCGCTGTTTGCCGAGCGCCTGCAGGGCTTCTCGCCGGACAACGTCACCATCGTCGGCACCCATACCCTGCGCGAGGCGGTCAACGCCGAGGAGTTCTTGCGCCGCGCCGCCGAGGTGATCCCCTACCCGATTGAGATCATCTCCGGGCAGGAGGAGGCGCGCCTGATCTTCATGGGCGTCGAGCACACCCAGCCGGAGAAGGGGCGCAAGCTGGTGGTGGACATCGGCGGTGGCTCCACCGAACTGGTGATTGGCGAGGACTTCGAGCCGCTGCTGGCGGAGAGCCGCCGCATGGGCTGCGTCAGTTTCGGCCAGCTCTTCTTCCCGCAGGGGGAGTTGAGCGCCCACCACTTCAGCCGCGCGCGGCTGGCGGCGGCGCAGAAGCTGGAGGCGCTGGCCTGGCAGTACCGTATCCAGGGCTGGCAGTACGCCCTTGGCGCTTCCGGCACCATCAAGGCCACCGTAGAGGTGCTGGTGGAGTTGGGCGAGAAGGATGGCCTGATCACGCCAGAGCGGCTGGAGATGCTGGTGGCGCAGGTGCTGAAGTTCAAGAACTTCAAGTCGCTGAGCCTGCCGGGGCTGTCAGAGGATCGCAAGACCGTGTTTGTGCCGGGGCTGGCGATCCTGTGTGGCGTGTTTGACGCGCTGGCGCTGAAATCGATGCGCCTGTCAGACGGCGCGCTGCGCGAGGGGGTGCTGTATGAGATGGAGGGTCGCTTCCGCCATCAGGACATCCGCAGCCGTACCGCCCGCAGTCTGGCCGACCACTACAACATCGACCGCGAGCAGGCGCGCCGGGTGCTGGACACCACGGTGCAGCTCTATGCGCAGTGGCAGGCGCAGCATCCGAAGCTGGCGCACCCGCAGCTGGAGGCGATCCTGAAGTGGTCAGCGATGCTGCATGAGGTGGGGCTGAGCATCAACCACAGCGGTATGCACCGCCACTCCGCCTACATCTTGCAGAACACCAACCTGCCCGGCTTCAATCAGGAGCAGCAGACGCTGTTGGCGGCGCTGGTGCGGCTGCACCGCAAGGCGATCAAGCTGGAGGAGCTGCCGCGCCTCAACCTGTTCCGCAAAAAGGATTATGTGCCGCTGATCCAGCTGCTGCGCCTCGGCGCGCTGCTGAACAACCAGCGCCAGTCCACCACCACCCCCGAGTCGCTGCGGCTGGAGTGTGACGATAACCACTGGACGCTCTACTTCCCGGCCGGTTACCTGTCACAAAACATGCTGGTGCAGCTCGACGTGGAGCGCGAGCAGGCCTACTGGGATGACGTCACCGGCTGGAAACTGCACGTGGCCGAGGAGCTGCCGGCGGGCGATTGAGCCTGACCGGCCAAAAAAAGGGCGGGGCCAGCGGGCCGCGCCCTTTTTTTCTTGCCCCACGCATGGTTATTTTTTAAGCTATAGCCTCCCGATTTACCGGAGGAGCCGCCCGCGACGCCTCCCTGGCCCCCGGAGACCCTATGCGACGACGAACCAACGTCCGAATGACCAAAATTGTGCTGGCTATCAGTTTCATCATCCTGTTCGGACGCATGATCTACGCCGGAATCGGCGCCATCTCCCACCATCAGGACAAGCAGCAGTCTGCGGTGTCCGTGCTCACCAGCGAGACGGCTTCACGCTCCAACCCGCCCTGACCCCGCGCCCGCCTGCCTTGAGGCAGCGCAGCCCGCCTGCATGTTCTAACCTTACTCTATCCCGGTGAAGGGAGATTGCGCCGCGCGCGCCATATGAAAAGGGAAAAACATGTCTGCCGCCAACCACAACACTAAAAAACTTGCGGAAACTCGCAGCCGCATCATGGGGCTGCTATTAGGGAACCGGGATCTGGTGGAGGATCTGCTCGGCATCCGGCCCGACGACGCGCCGCCGCCCGACCCGGCCCAGCTTGACCACACCGCCGAGATCCAGACGCTGCTGCGCGGCCTGCACGCCGCCGACCTTGCCGACCTGCTGGAGGCGCTACCGCTGGATGAGCGACTGGCGCTGTGGGGGCTGGTGGAGGATCACGCCATGCGTGGCCGGGTGCTGGTGGAGGCCAGCGAGACGGTCTGGGACAGCCTGATCGCCGAGATGAGCGACCGCGACCTGCTGCGGGCGATGGCGACGCTGGACATTGATGAGCAGGTCTATCTGGCAGAGTACCTGCCGCGTAACCTCACGGGCCGGGTGCTCACCTCACTGGCACCGGATAAGCGCGCGCAGGTGCGCGAGGTGATGAAGTTTGACCGCGACACCGTTGGCCGGGTGATGGATTTTGAGCTGGTGACGGTGCGGCCGGACGTGACGCTCGGCACGGTGCACCGCTACCTGCGCAAGCTGGGGCGGATGCCAGACGCCACCGACAAGCTGTTCGTCACCGACCGCCACAATAAGCTGCTGGGCGAGCTGCCGCTCACCGCCATCCTGCTGCATCCGGCGGAGACCGAGGTGGCGGCGCTGATGGATGCCGATCCCACTACCTTCACTCCCGATGAGCAGGCGGAGGACGCCGCCAGCGCCTTCGAGCGCTACAACCTGATCACCGCGCCGGTGGTCGATGCCAAGGGCAAGCTGATGGGGCGGCTGACGGTGGAGGAGATCCTCGACATCGTCAACGAGGAGAGCGAGAACAACATGCGGCGCATGGGCGGCCTGAGCCAGGAGGAGGATGTCTTCGCGCCGGTGGGCAAAGCGGTGCGCAACCGCTGGGCGTGGCTGGCGATCAACCTCTGCACCGCCTTTATCGCCTCGCGGGTGATTGGGCTGTTTGAGCACACTATCTCCGAGCTGGTGGCGCTGGCGGCGCTGATGCCGATTGTCGCTGGCATCGGCGGCAACACCGGCAACCAGACCATCACCATGATTGTGCGGGCGCTGGCGCTGCACCAGTTGCAGGGCGGCAGCTACTCCTTCCTGCTGATGCGCGAGCTGGGGGTGGCGCTGATCAACGGGCTGGTGTGGGGCGGGCTGATGGGCATCATCACCTGGCTGCTCTACCACGACGCTGGCATCGGCGCGGTGATGACGCTGGCGATGGTGCTGAACCTGCTGGTGGCGGCGCTGATGGGGGTAATAATCCCGATGCTGATGGTGCGGTTTGGCCGCGACCCGGCGGTCGGTTCCAGTGTGATGATCACCGCCATCACCGACACCGGCGGCTTCTTCATCTTTTTGGGGCTGGCCACGCTGTTCCTGCTGTAAATGCCAGCCCGGCAGCCGCCGGGCGGCACATTTATCTGCCGGAAAGATTTTTAACTCTTATTTCCTGCGATAATATTATTTAATTGATAAATATTTCTACAGTTTACCGCCCCCTGCCGGGGCCGGGCTTGTGACCCGCGCGCGCATAAGGCTTCGATGTGGAAACCAACCTGAATACCCTGCCAGCCAGCCCGCCGAGAATGCGCTGGCGTACCCTGGCGGCCCTGACGGCGCTGGTATTTGCCCTCGCCCTGTTCTGCCTGCGGTTCACGGTGGTGCAGGGGCTGATCGTCTCGCTCTGGCTGCCGACCGCGCTGATGATCGCCCTGCTCACCCGCTTCCCGCAGCGCGACTGGCTGGCGCTGCTGCTCGGCTCCGCCGCGGCGATGGCGGCGGCCAACAGCCTGTGCGGCGTGCCGCTGGCCTTCTTCCTGCCGCTGACGCTGATCAACGTGGCGGAGTCGCTGCTGGCGGCCACGCTGCTGCGCCGGTTGCTGCCCGGCCCCGATCCGCTCGGCAGCGTTGGCAACTGGATCACCTTTGTGCTGGCGGCGGTGGTGTTCACCCCCTGCGTCAGCGCGCTGGTGATGGTGCTGCCGCACCTCGGCACCGCAAGCGCCGAACTGATGCCGGAGCGCTTTCGCATCTGGTTCCTCTCCGAGGCGCTCGGCATCCTGACCGTCACCCCGATTGGCCTGCTGTTCCGCCCCACGCCGTGGCGGCAGCTACTGCGCTCGCCGCGCCTGCCGGAGGTGCTGTTCATGCTGGTTGTCACGCTCGGCGCCAGCTATCTGGTGCTGTTCTGGCTGCCCTACCCCTTCGCCTTTATCTCCATCGCCCTGCTGACCGCCTCGATCCGCCTGCAACGGCTGGAGGCGCAGCTGATCTTCCTCGCGCTGACGGTGATGGTCACCCTGCTGATCGCCAGCGGGCAGATTGTGCATATCCGCTACCTCGACTACACGCCGCTGCTCAACTATGTGCCGCTGCTGCTGATCCTGCTGCCCGCCAATGCCATGACCATCATGATGCACCGGCTGAAGGTGGAGCGGGCGCACATCGAGGAGAGCGAGAACCGCTTTCGCAACGCGATGGAGTTCTCCGCCATCGGCATGGCGCTGGTGTCGCCGCAGGGGCACTGGCTCCAGGTCAATCAGGCGCTCTGCTCGCTGCTGGGTTACCCCGCCGAGATGCTGACGCAGATGAATTTCCAGGAGCTGACCCACCCGGATGATCTGGCGGCGGATCTGGAGATGACGCAGGCGCTGCTGGAGGGGCGCATCCCCAGCTTTACGCTGGAGAAGCGCTACCGCCGCCGCGACGGTGAGATGGTGTGGGTGCGGCTGGTGGCCTCGGTGGTACGCGATAACGAGAGGCGGCGGCCGCTCTACTTTATCGCCCAGATTGAGGACATCAGCAGCCTGAAGCAGACCGAGGCGGCCAATAACCGGCTGACCGAGGCGCTGCACGAGGAGAAGGAGCGGCTGCGCATCACGCTCGACGCCATCAACGAAGCGGTGATCTGCACCGACCGCAACCAAGCGGTGATCTTCATGAACCCGGTGGCGGAGAAGATGACCGGCTGCCGGATGCGCGAGGCGCAGGGGCGGCACATCGATCAGGTGGTGAGCCTGACGCGCGGCTTCGATGGCCCGCCAGTCGCCAACCTGCTGCCGTTCGACAGCAACGAGAGCCTGCACTCCTCGATTGAGCAGTCGCTGGTGCTCAACGGCCCCAACGGCGAGGCGTATGAGATCCAGCGCGCGCTCTCGCCGCTCAAAACCCTCAATCAGGAGCCGATTGGCATGGTGCTGGTGTTGCAGGATGTCAGCCGCTCCCGCGAGTTGATGCGCAAGCTGAGCTACAACGCCTCCCACGACATGCTGACCGGCCTGCCCAACCGATCGCACTTTGAGCGCGAGCTGCACCATGCGCTGATGCTGACCGCCAACGAGGGGCAGCGGCACGGGCTGGTGTTCCTTGATCTCGACCGCTTCAAGGCGGTGAATGATACCGCTGGCCACGCGGCGGGCGACGAGTTGCTGAAGCAGCTAAGCCAGTTGATGTCCGCCAACCTGCGCCCCACTGACCTGCTCGGGCGGCTGGGCGGCGACGAGTTCGGCATCTTGCTGCCGGATTGCGATCTGGCGCAGGCGCGCGAGGTGGTGGGCCGGGTAGTGCAGCGCATCAACGACTTCCGCTTCTACTGGGAGGAGAAACTCTACCGCATCGGCGCCAGCGCCGGGGTGACGCTGATTGACGATCCGCAGGTCTCGGCCAGCGAACTGATGTCGCAGGCGGACGTCGCCTGTTACGCCGCCAAGCACGGTGGCCGCGGGCAGGTGGTGATCTATCAGGCGCGCCAGCAGTGGCTGCTGGAGAACAACAGCGTGCTGCTCTCCGCCGCGCAGGTGACGCAGATTCTGGCGAGCAACCAGCTGACCCTGATGGCGCGCGCCGCCGCCCCGCCCAAGACGCCGCTCTCCACCTGCTTCTACACCCTCTCGGTGACGATGGCCGCCGACGAGGAGAGTGGCGCGACCCACGAGGCGTTTCACACCACGGTGGCGCTGCTGGGGCTGGAGGCGGAGGTGGATCGCTGGCTGGTGCGGCAAGTGCTGCTGGCCTCCGGCCCGGCGTTGGCGCGCAAGGGGCTGACCGTGGCGCTGCCGCTGAGCGCCGGTGGCGTGCTCAGCCCGGCGCTGCATGAGGCGCTGTTTGACGCGCTGGCGCAGAGCGCCCTGCCCAACTCGCGACTGCTGTTCACGCTGGAGGAGCAGGTGCTGCTGCACCATCGGGCACAGGCCGAGGCGCTGCTCCACCGCCTGAAGCAGCAGGGGTGCGGCGTCATCCTCACGCAGGCGGGCCACCAGCTCAACGCGCTGGGCGAGCTACCGGCCGGGCTGGTGGACTACCTGAAGCCGGACGCGCGCTTCATCAGCCAGATCCACAGCAATCAGATGGATGAGATTCTGGTGAACATCCTGCATGGCACCGCCCATCGGTTGCAGGCGCAGACGCTGGCCGGGCCGGTCGATCTGGCCGCCGCGCAGCAGAAGCTGGTAGAGATGGGCATTGACCTGATTGAGGGCGAGGTGGTCGCGCCGCCGCAGACGCTGGAGAGCCTGCTCGCCAGCGGCTACTTTGCCATGCGCTAGGCGCTGCCCTCCGGCACCCAGTCGGCGGCGTGCCACAGGTGCAGCGTGGCGTAGGAGCGGAACGGCCGCCAGCGGGCGGCGTAACGCACGATTTGCCCCGGCGTCATGCCGGGGAAGCGCTGCTTGATCAGGTAGTCGGTGGTAAGGAACAGGTCACGGGCGGCCCAGGCGCGCATGGCGATATAGTTGGCCGTCCACGGGCCGATGCCCGGTTGCGCCAGCAGGTCGCGCATTCCCACCTCCACCTCCGGCACCGCATCCACCTCCAGCACCCCCTCCGCCACCGCACGTGAGAGCGCAATCAAACAGGCCGAGCGCCGCGCCTGCACGCCGATGGCGCGCAGATCATCCACCGTCAGCGCCGCGATGCGCTCAGGCGTCGGGAAGAGGCGATCAAGCTGGCCGAGGGGCTGTGCCAGCGGCTCCCCCCAGCGCGCCGCCAACCGCTCGGTGAGGGTGGCCGCCATCTTGACGCTCACCAGCTGGCCGAGGATGCCGCGCACCGTCTGCTCATAGCCATGCACCGATCCCGCCAGCCGCAGCCCCGGCCGCGCCGCCGCCAGCGGCCCCAGCACCGCGCCAATCGCCTGCGGGTCGGCATCCAGATCCCACTGCCGCCGCACGCGCCGCACCACCTCATCGCGCCACGGCCAGAGCGACGCCGACACCCGCAGCGCCAGCGCCGCCTCCCCCGGCAGCGGCGACACCTGATAGCAGCCCGGCACGCCCTCGATACGGAGGGTGCGCTGGTAGTGCATGGCGTCGCTGGCCTCCACGCCGACAATGGCACGGGTACGCAAAAAGCCCTGCACCAGCGCCCAGTCAAACGGCGGGATATAGGGTAAAGGGATAATCTCCGGGTGCCATTGCAGCTCAACCGTCACGTGCGCGCCTCCTGTGTCGCAAAACCTTCAGTTAAGACGCTGCCCGCAGGGGCGTCAATGTGAGGGTTTTCAAATCAGGGTCTTATACCCCTCCAGCATCCTGACGGTTTTCGCCAGCCCCAGTTGAAGCAGTGCGGAGAGAAACGCCTCGGCGGTAAACGGCGGATGTTTTAGCGAAGCGCGTTGCGCGCTGACCGCCTGCAAGGCCCGTGCACAGCTCAGGTCAATGATGTCCGAGACAAACTCATCGGGATGGATCGCCTCAATGCCAAACTGGCTGAGGTAACCAGCAGGAAAATCCTGAAGGTTAAAGGTAACGATCAGTTCGGCATTGGCCTTGATGGCCGCCGCCAGCACATGGCGATCGTCCGGGTCAGGCAGATCCAGCCCGGCAATCAGCGCCTCATAGCCCGTAATCTCGGCGTCCGGCAGGGCCTGATTCATCAACTGCTCTATCCGATCCAGTTTGCTGGGTTCAATATCCTTCCGCTCCCTGAGCAGCCCACGCTTCCACTCCTGCTGGATGGTGGCCGTCCACTTGGGCTGGTAGAGGCCGCGCAATCCGAGGTGCATCAGCAGATCGCGCAATCTGGCGGGATACAACACACAGGCATCAAGCATGACCGGATAGGGCGAGTGCATCATCAATAGATATCCAAATCCTGGGAAAGTCTGGCCAGCTCATCCATCGCGCTGGCGCTTTCGGTATCCCGCTGCTGTTTGAAGGCCATCAGGTCAGCAAAACGGATGCGGCGGTGGCGGCCGGTTTTATGGAAGGGGATGCGCCCCTGCTCAAGGAGTTTGACCAGATGCGGCCGGGAGACCTTCAGCAAATTGGCGGCCTCCTGGGTGGTCAGCTCCGCGTGCACCGGCACCACCTGCACCGCGTTGCCGTTCGCCAGCTCGCCTAAAATTTCCACCAGCATCTTTAGCGCGGAGACCGGCAGCTCCACGCTATGGGCCGGGTTCTCGGCGTTGACCAACGTAAATTGCCGCGACTCCAGCCGGGTCGCCAAAATGGCCGAAAGCTCGCGGTAACCTTTCTCTGCCAACTGGCTCTCATGCACTTCCGGCAGGCTGAGGGCCGACAAGGGGGGTGTACTCATCATGGTTTCCTCTCTCTGTTCCCCTCAGATTATTCGAAATAAACGAAACACTCAATCGGTGCGGTGTCCGGTGCGTGGTTTCTTTGATCACCGCCAAAAAAAAGCGCCTTGCGGCGCTTGGGTTATTCGAAGCTGTAGGCCAGCGTCAGGCCGCCGCCCCAGTTGCGGCCGGGGGCAGGCTCGTAGTAGCGGCCGTTGCCCTCGTTGACGATCACCGAGCCAACGTAGTCGCGGTCAAACAGGTTATCGACGCGGCCGAAGACGTCCAGTAGCCAGTTGCCGTGGCGGAACTTGTAGCCGGTATTGAGCGCGGTGACCGCATAGGAGGGGGCCTGCTCGCTGTTCTCGTCATTGACCTCAATGTCGCCCATGTAGCGGATCTCCGCCCCGGCGTACCACCCCTCCTCCGGCGCCCAGGCGAGGGAGGCGTAGCCCATGTTGCGGGCGATGCCCGGCAGGCGGTGGCCGGCGGTGGCGGTACAGCCGCTGTCGTTACAGGCGTCGTCGCGGTAGGTGGCGTCCAGCAGCGTCCAGGCCAGGTTCAGCTTCCACGCCTCGCCAAACTGCTGGTCGAGCGCCAGCTCCGCGCCGCGGCGGCGGGTCTTGCCAGCGTTGGTGTAGCTGGTGCGGCCGTTGCTGCTCTCATCCACCACAATCTCATTCTGGGTGTGGGTCTCAAACAGCGCGGCGGTGAACAGCCCATAGCCGATGCGCGCCTTGCTGCCCAGCTCCACGCTGTTGCTGGTGGCGGGTTGCAGGCCGACGTTCAGCCCGGCCTGGCTCTCGCCGCTGGCGGTGCTGCTGCGGTAAGAAAGCTCATTGATGGTCGGCGTCTCCATGCCGCGCCCGGCGGAGGCGTAGAGATTCCAGCCCTCGTTCACCGCGTACTTGATCGAACCGGCCGGCAGCCACTTGTGGTAACGGGCGTCGCCGCTGTCATCGCCGTTCTGCGCCGTGACGTAGTGGTCATTCGAGTCAAACCGCACCGTGGTGTAGCGCACCCCGGCATCCAGCGTCCACTTCGGCGTCAGTTGCCAGGAGGTTTGCAGGTAGGGATCGAGGTTCCACATCAGGTTGCGCTCGTCGCGCCGCAGGTTGCCGCGCGTGCCCAGCTCGGTCACGCCATCCTGCACGGTGTAGTTCTCATACCCCTTGCGCTGCTCGGTCACCGTCTCATAGTCCAGCCCGCCGGTCAGCGTCACCGGCACCAGCCACTCGTCGCGGTGCGTCCAGCGGGTGTCGATGCCCTGATAGTGGCGCGTCAGGTCAATCACCCCACCGGCGTGCAGCGGGTTGGCCTGCGTCGCCACCGGGATCGACTGGTACTGCACCGTCTCGCGCTCGCCCGCGTAGGCCATGATGCTGAGATCGTCGCGTTCGCTCATCTCGCGCTGGTAGCGCAGCCCGCCCTGCGTCTGTTTGGTGGTTTTGCGGGTGTTGAACTGCTCGGCGCGCGTTGCCTGCCGTGGGTTCTCCTGCCACTGCGCGCGCGTCAGGCCGCCGGGATCGTCGGCATCAATGTCCACGCTGTTGAAAATGAGGGTCAGGGTGCTGACGTCATTGATGCGCACGCCGAGCTTGGCGTTGCCGAGGTTCTTCTGCGCGGCGCTGTGATCGCGGTAACCGTGGGTGGTGAAACGGGTGGCGGAGACCAGATAGTTGACGTCGCCGGCCTGGCTGCCATCCCCGGTCGCGCCGCTGGCCTTCACGCCGTAGCGCCAGCTGCCGTAGCTGCCATAGTAGAGGCCCGCCTCCAGCGTGTCGGGCTGCTGGCCGGTGAGGCTGGTGATGTTCACCACCCCGCCAGAGGCGTTGCCGTAGAGCGCCGAGAAGGGGCCGCGCAGCACCTCCACCCGCTCGACCGAGTTCAGGTCGATGTTGGAGGTGTAGCCCTGCCCGTCCGGCATGGTGGCCGGGATGCCGTCCACGTTGATGCGCACGCCGCGCACGCCATACATCGACCGCGCGCCAAAGCCGCGCACCGACAATTGCAGATCCTGCGCGTAGTTCTGGCGGTTCTGCACCTGCAAGCCCGGCACGCCGCCCAGCCCCTCGGACAAGTTGATCTCCGGCCGCGCCTGACGGAACGACGCGCCGTCCACCACGCTGACCGCTGCCGGGGTGTCCAGCTCCGACAGGCCCGCCGGGGCCGGGGTGGCGGTGACCACCATCGTCTGTTCAGGGGCATCGCCCTCGGCGGCTTGCGCCGCCCAAGGCAGCAGCGCCGGGATCACCAGCGAGCAGGCGGAGCGTAGTGTGTACGGTGTTTTTTTCATGACAGGTCATCGCGCCAAAAAAGGGGGAAAGGCCGGAGGCATTATCGGCTGCGCAGGGTAAACCGGGGGTTAACGCCTTCAAACCTCTGACGTTTTCCTGCATGGCCGCGCGGGCAGAACTCCGGTGCGTTGCCCGCCCCCTGGCCACATCGTTGGCGTGGCTTTCCCAGCAGAAAGGGGGAAGGTATCAGCAGTATAGGAGGTGATGGGCATCCGGGCGGGGCTATTTTCCCGGCGCGGTGGGCGGGCGGCGGGTTTGGCTTGCCCGTTGCGCCGCTCTCCGGTAAAGTCGCGCCCCTTTATTGGCATGGGGAGAAGAAATGTTTATCGGTTTTGACTATGGCACCGCCAACTGTTCGGTGGCCGTGATGCGCGGCGGCAACGCGGAGTTGCTGACGCTGGAGGGCACCTCGCCCTACCTGCCCTCCATGCTGGCCGCGCCGACGCGCGAGGCAGTAAGTGAATGCTTACATCGCCACTGGCAGGTGCCCACCGGCAGTGACGAGAACCAGCAGTTGCTGCGCCGCGCCGTCAGCTTCAACCGGGAAGAGGACATTTCGGTCAACGGCGACAGCGTGCTGTTTGGCCTGTCGGCGCTGGCGCACTATGCCGAAGACCCGGAAGAGGTCTACTTCGTCAAGTCGCCGAAATCCTTCCTCGGCGCCAACGGCCTGAAGCCGCAGCAGATCGCGCTGTTTGAGGATCTGGTGTGCGCCATGATGTTCCACATCAAGCGCCAGGCCGAGGGCGAGCTGCAACAGAGCATCACCCAGACGGTGATTGGCCGCCCGGTCAACTTCCAGGGCACCGGCGGCGACGAGGCCAACCAGCAGGCGCAGGGCATTTTGCAGCGTGCGGCTGAGCGCGCGGGCTTCCGCGACATCGCCTTCCAGTTCGAGCCGGTGGCGGCGGGGCTGGATTTCGAGGCGACCTTGCAGGAGGAGAAGACGGTGCTGGTGGTGGACATCGGCGGCGGTACGACCGACTGCTCGGTGCTGCTGATGGGGCCACAGTGGCACGGCCAGGCTGACCGCCAGCAGAGCCTGCTGGGGCACAGTGGTTGCCGCGTCGGCGGTAACGACCTCGACATCATGCTCGCCTTCCGCCAGCTGATGCCGCTGTGCGGCATGGGCAGCCAGACCACCAAGGGGCTGGCGATCCCGGCACTGCCGTTCTGGAACGCGGTCGCCACCAACGATGTGCCAGCGCAGAGCGACTTCTACAGCGTCGCCAACGGCCGCCTGCTGCGTGACCTGATCCGCGATGCCGCCGATCCGGCCAGCGTGCAGCGCCTGCTGAAGGTCTACCAGCAGCGCCTGAGCTACCGGCTGGTGCGCGCCGCCGAGGAGAGCAAAATCGCCCTCTCCCACGAGCCGGAGATCCGCACCGCGCTGGGGTTCGTCGAGACCGCACTGGAGGAGCGCATCACCCAGCAGCAACTGGGCGAGGCGATCAGCCAGCCGCTGGCGCGCATTCAGGAGCAGGTGACCGAGGCATTGCAGGGCAGCGCCGTGACGCCGGACGTGATCTACCTGACCGGCGGCAGCGCGCGCTCACCGCTGCTGCGTGCCGCGTTACAGGCGCAGTTGCCGGGCATCCCGCTGGTCGGCGGCAATGACTTTGGCTCCGTCACCGCCGGGCTGGCGCGCTGGGCCGAGGTGCTCTACCGCTAACGGAGAGCCGGGCGGCGGTTGCCGCCCGGTGGCGCGTCAGTAGGCGCTGGCCTCGTTCAGGCGGGTGATGTCCTGCTCCTCGAGCGTCAGCGTCGCGGCCTGCGCCAGATCGTCCAGCTGTGCCAGCGAGGTGGCGCTGACGATCGGCGCGGTGACGCTCGGGCGGGCAATCAGCCACGCCAGGGCGATCTGCGTCGGGCTGACGCGGTGCTTCTCCGCCAGTTCGTCCAGCGCCTGCAGGATCTGGTGGCCGCGCGGGTTGAGGTACTGCTTCACCACTCCCTCGCCGCGCGCGCTCTTGCCGGCATCCGCCGCGCTGCGGTACTTGCCGGAGAGGAAGCCGCTCGCCAGCGAGTAGTAACCAATCACCCCCAGCTGGTGCGCCTCCACCACCTGCTCCAGCCCCTGCTCATAGCCCGCACGGTCATAGAGGTTGTACTCAGGTTGCAGCGTCTCATAGCGCGCGATGCCCTGCGCCTCGCTCACCTTCAGCGCCTCCTCCAGCCGCGCCGCGCTGTAGTTGGATGCGCCGATGGCCCGCACCTTCCCCTCTTTAATCAGCGCGTCAAAGGTCGCCAGCGTCTCTGACAGCGGCGTGTCTTGGTCATCATCATGGGACTGGTAGAGATCGACATAATCGGTTTGCAGGCGCGTCAGGGAGGCGTCAATTGCCTCGCGGATGTAGCGTGGCGACAGCCCCACCTTGCCCTCGCCCATCGACTTGCCCACCTTGGTCGCCAGCACGATCTGGTCGCGCTTGCCGCTCTTTTTCAGCCAGTGGCCGATGATGGTCTCCGACTCGCCGCCGTGGTTGCCCGGCGCCCAGTGGGAGTAGACATCCGCGGTGTCGATAAAGTTGAGCCGGTGGTCGAGCAGCGCATCCAGAATGCTGAATGAGGTGGCCTGATCGATGGTCCAGCCGAAAACATTGCCGCCAAAGGTCAACGGCGGTACGTGAATGCCAGAGCGGCCCAGTTCGCGTTGTTTCATCCTGATCTCCTTGGTTTATTGTTACCCACAAAATTATTGCACAGCTAACGAAAGCTGCCCGCTCAATATATTCTGAGTTATCCCAGTGGGCGTCTTTGCGCGACCTGCCCCGGCGCGGCGCTGACTTCATATTTACTTCATTTTTTCTGACGGGAGGAGTCGTTACACTGGTACTCTGCTCGCGCTATCACCTTGGATTGTTCCACACATCTGGTTCCCCCGGACGCGGTATAACGGAGAATATGTTCGTCCTATGAATGCATCCCTGAAACGATCTTCGCCGGTGCGCCGCCTGCTGGTTTGGCTGGCGCTGCTGCTGGCGGCTTTTGCTGTCTGGCACTTTTTCATTGCGTCCCCGCCCACCGAGGGGGAGGCCACTCAGGGGAACGCACGGCGCGGCGGCCGCCACGCCACCACACCGGCACCGGTGCAGGCCGCGACGGCCAGCACCCGCAGCGTGCCACACTATTTGACCGGCCTTGGCACCGTCACCGCCGCCAATACCGTCACCCTCAAGAGCCGGGTGGAGGGCGAACTGGTGGCGCTGCACTTCCAGGAGGGGCAACAGGTGCAGGCCGGTGACCTGCTGGCGGAGATTGACCCGCGCCCGTTCCAGGTGGCGCTGACGCAGGCGCAGGGGCAACTGGCGAAGGATCAGGCAACGCTGGCCAACGCCCGGCAGAATCTGGCGCGCTACCAGCAGCTCGGCAACCGTAACCTGATCTCCCAACAGGAGCTGGACGCCCAGCAGTCGCTGGTGCGCGAGACCGAGGGGAGCCTGAAGGCCGATCAGGGGGCGGTCGCCAGCGCCCAGCTCCAGCTGACCTACAGCAAAATCACCGCGCCGATGGCTGGCCGCGTCGGGCTGCGGCAGGTGGACGTCGGCAACTACATCACCGCTGGCAGTGACACCGGCATCGTGGTGCTGACCCAGACCCACCCGATTGATGTGGTGTTCACCCTGCCGGAGGACAACATCGCCACCCTACTGCGGGCGCAGCGCGGCGGCCAGCCGGTGCCGGTCGAGGCATGGGATCGCACCAACCGCGTCAAGCTGGCGGAGGGCGCACTGCTCAGCCTCGACAACCAGATTGACGCCACCACCGGCACCATCAAAATCAAGGCGCGCTTCAGCAACCTGGATGACGCGCTGTTCCCTAACCAGTTCGTCAACGCGCGGGTGAAGGTGGACACGCAGCAGGACGCGGTGGTAGTACCGGCTGCGGCGGTGCAGATGGGTGACAACAACCACTTTGTCTGGGTGCTGGAGGCGGACAACCGCGTCAGCAAGCGGCTGGTGACCCCCGGCGTGGAGGCGGGGCAACAGGTGGTGATCGCCAGCGGCCTGACCGCCGGGACGCGGGTGGTGACCGATGGTCTGGATCGCCTGAAAGAGGGGGCACAGGTGGAGGTGGTGACCGGCGACACGCCAGCCAACGCGCCCGCCACCCATGCCCAGCCGCGCGCGGCACGGGCGGGGGCGCACTGATGCAGGCGATGACCCCGGATCACCGCGGCGGGCCGTCACGCCAGTTTATCCTGCGCCCGGTTGCCACCACGCTGCTGATGGTGGCAATTTTGCTGGCTGGCATCATCGGCTACCGCGCGCTGCCGGTGGCGGCGCTGCCACAGGTGGACTACCCCACCATGCAGGTGGTGACGCTCTACCCCGGCGCTGGCCCGGACGTGATGACCTCGGCGGTCACCGCACCGCTCGAGCACCAGTTCGGCCAGATGTCCGGCCTGAAAAGCATGTCCTCGCAGAGCGCTGGCGGCGCGTCGGTGGTGACGCTCCAGTTCCAACTGACGCTGCCGCTGGATGTCGCTGAGCAGGAGGTACAGGCGGCGATCAACGCGGCCACCAGCCTGCTGCCGGATGACCTGCCGACGCCGCCGGTCTACAGCAAGGTCAACCCGGCAGACCCGCCGATCATGACGCTGGCGCTCACCTCCGACGCCCTGCCGATGACCGCGGTGGAGGATCTGGCGGAGACGCGCGTCGCGCAGAAGATGTCGCAGGTGGGCGGCGTCGGGCTGGTGACGCTGGCCGGTGGCCAGCGCCCGGCGGTACGCATTGAGATGGATTCGGCGGCGGTGGCGGCGCGCGGGCTGGACAGCGAGGTGATTCGCACCGCCATCAGCAACGCCAACGTCAACTCCGCCAAGGGGAGCCTCGATGGCCCGATGCGCTCGGTGACGCTGGCGGCCAATGACCAGATGCGCTCGCCGGAGGATTACCGTCAGCTGATCGTCGCCTACCAGAACGGCGCGCCAGTGCGGCTCGGTGAGGTGGCGCGGGTGGAACAGGGAGCAGAGAACAACCGGCTGGCCGCATGGTCAGGGCGGCAACCGGCGATTGTGCTCAACGTGCAGCGCCAGCCGGGGGCCAACGTGCTGACCACCGCCGACGGCATTCGCGCCCTGCTGCCAGCGTTGCAGGAGAGCCTGCCGGCGTCGGTGACGCTGACGCTGGTCAATGACCGCACCACCGCCATCCGCGCCTCGGTCAGCGACGTGCAGACCGAGCTGCTGCTCTCCATCGCGCTGGTGGTGATGGTGATCTACCTGTTCCTGCGCAACCTGGCGGCCACTCTGATCCCGAGCATCGCGGTGCCGCTGTCGCTGATCGGCACCTTCGCGGTGCTCTACTTCCTTGGCTTCTCGGTCAACAACCTGACGCTGATGGCGCTGACCATCGCCACCGGCTTTGTGGTCGATGACGCCATCGTGGTGATTGAGAACATCTCGCGCTACATCGAGCAGGGCGACCCGCCGCTGACGGCGGCGTTGAAGGGCGCGGGCGAGATTGGCTTCACCATCATCTCGCTCACCTTCTCGCTGATTGCGGTGCTGATCCCGCTGCTGTTTATGGGTGACATCGTGGGGCGGCTGTTCCGCGAGTTCGCCGTCACGCTGGCGGTGGCGATTTTGATCTCGGCGGTGGTGTCGTTGACCCTGACGCCGATGATGTGCGCGCGGATGCTGAGCCACGCCGCGCTGCGCCAACAGAACCGCTTCTCGCGCGCCAGCGAGCGCCTGTTTGAGCGGGTGATCGCGGGCTATGGCCGCCTGCTGACCCGCGTGCTCGGCCACCCGTGGCTGACGCTCGGGGTGGCGGTGAGCACCCTGCTGCTGACCGCCCTGCTCTATTTACTGATCCCCAAGGGCTTTTTCCCGGTGCAGGACAATGGCCTGATTCAGGGCACGCTGGAGGCGCCGCAAGCCGTCTCCTTTAGCAACATGGCCGAGCGCCAGCAACAGGTGGCGGCGCGGCTGCTGCGTGACCCGGCGGTGGCCGGGCTGACCTCCTTTGTCGGCGTCGATGGCGCGAACGCCACCCTCAACACCGGGCGGATGCAGATCACCCTCAAGCCGCTGGCGGAGCGCAGTGACCGGGTGGCGGAGATCATCCCGCGCCTGCAACAGGCGGTGGCGGATATGCCGGGGGTGCGCCTCTACCTGCAACCGGTGCAGGATCTGACCATCGATACGCAACTGACCCGCACCCAGTACCAGTTCACCCTTCAGGCGATGTCAGCAGAGGCGTTGGGCGAGTGGCTGCCGCCGCTGCTGGAGCGGCTGCGCCAGTCACCGGCGTTGCAGGATGTGAGCAGCGACTGGCAGGATCGCGGGCTGGTGGCCTACGTCAACGTTGACCGCGACAGCGCCAGCCGCCTCGGCATCTCGATGGCGGACATCGACAACGCGCTCTACAACGCCTTCGGCCAGCGGCTGGTCTCTACCATCTACACCCAAGCCAACCAGTACCGGGTGGTGCTGGGGCAGGACACCCGCGACACGCCGGGGCTGGCGGCCCTTGACCGGGTGTGGCTTAACGGCAGTGACGGCAACCGCGTGCCGCTCACCAGCATCGCCCGCATTGAGCAGCGCTTCGGCCTGCTCTCGGTCAACCACCTTGATCAACTGCCAGCCGCCACCGTCTCCTTCAACGTCACGCCCGGCTATGCGCTGGGCGATGCGGTGCAGGCGGTGACCGCGGCCGAGCAGGCGCTGGCGCTGCCAGCGGATATCACCACCCGCTTCCAGGGGGCGACGCTGGCGTTTCAGGCGGCGCTCGGCAGTACGCTGTGGCTGATTCTGGCGGCAGTGGTCGCCATGTATATCGTGCTCGGCGTGCTCTATGAGAGCTTCATCCACCCCATCACCATCCTCTCGACGCTGCCGACCGCTGGCGTCGGCGCGCTGCTGGCGCTGATGTTGGCCGGTAGCGCGCTGGACGTGATCGCCATCATCGGCATCATCCTGCTGATTGGCATCGTCAAGAAGAACGCCATCATGATGATCGACTTTGCGCTGGCGGCGGAGCGCGAGCAGGGCATGACGCCCTATGAGGCCATCTATCAGGCCTGTTTGCTGCGCTTCCGGCCGATCCTGATGACCACGCTGGCGGCGCTGCTCGGCGCGCTGCCGCTGATGCTGGCCAGCGGCGTCGGGGCGGAGCTGCGCCGCCCGCTTGGCATCTGCATGGTGGGCGGGCTGCTGGTGAGTCAGGTGCTGACGCTGTTTACCACGCCGGTCATCTACCTGCTGTTTGACCGTCTGGCGCGCCGCCTGCGCCCACTGCCGCCGGAGCCGCTCGTCAAGTGAACCTCTTCGCCCTGTTTATCCAGCGCCCGGTCGCCACCACGCTGCTGAGCGCCGCCATCGTGCTGGCCGGGCTGCTCGGCTTTGTGCGCCTGCCGGTCGCGCCGCTGCCGGAGGTGGACTACCCGGTGATCCAGGTGAGCGCCTCGCTGCCGGGCGCGTCGCCGGAGACGATGGCCGCCTCGGTCGCCACCCCGCTGGAGCGGGCGCTGGGGCGCATCGCGGGTGTCAACGAGATGACCTCGCGCAGCAACCTCGGCAACACTACCATCGTGCTGCAATTTGATCTTGGCCGGGACATCAACGGCGCGGCGCGCGACGTGCAGGCGGCGCTGAACGCCGCCCAGAGCCTGCTGCCAAGCGGGATGCCCAACCGCCCCACCTACCGCAAGGCCAACCCCTCGGACGCGCCGATCATGATTCTGGCGCTCACCTCTGACACCTACAGCCCGGTGCAGCTCTATGACCTCGCCAGTACCCAGCTGGCGCAGAAAATCGCCCAGCTCGAGGGGGTCGGCGACGTCACCCTCGGCGGCAGTTCGCTGCCCGCGGTGCGGGTAACGCTCAACCCCACCGCGCTGTTTAACCAAGGGGTGTCGCTGGACGAGGTGCGTCAGGCGATTGCCGGGGCCAACGTGCGCCGCCCGCAGGGGGCGCTGGAGTCCAGCGAGCAGCGCTGGCAGTTGGAGGCCAATGATGGCCTGACGCAGGCGCGTGACTACCGGCCGCTGGTGGTGCACTACCACAATGGCGCGGCGGTGCGTTTGCAGGATGTGGCGCAGGTGCGCGACGGCGCGCAGAACGAGCGCACCGCCGGGCTGGCGAAGGCCAAGCCAGCGGTGCTGATTCTGGTGCGCCGCGCGCCGGACGCCAACATCATCGCCACCGTCGATCGCGTGCGCGCCACACTGCCAGCGCTGCGGCAGGCGCTGCCCGCCACCGTCGATCTGGCGGTGGCGCAGGATCGCTCGCCCACCATCCGTGCCTCGCTGCATGAGGTGGAGCGCTCACTGTCGCTGGCGGTGGCGCTGGTGATTCTGGTGGTGTTCCTGTTCCTGCGCTCCGGCCGCGCCACGCTGATCCCCGCGGTGGCGGTGCCGGTGTCGCTGGTCGGCACCTTCGCCGCCATGTATCTGTGCGGCTTTAGCCTCAACAATTTGTCACTGATGGCGTTGACCATCGCCACCGGCTTTGTGGTGGATGACGCCATTGTGGTGCTGGAGAACATCACCCGCCACATCGAGTCGGGCATGAAGCCGCTGGCCGCCGCCTTGCAGGGCACGCGGGAGGTGGGCTTTACCGTGCTGTCGATGAGCGTGTCGCTGGTGGCGGTATTCATCCCGCTGCTGCTGATGGAGGGGCTGCCGGGGCGGCTGTTCCATGAGTTTGCCGTCACGCTGTCGGTGGCGATTGGCCTGTCGCTGCTTATCTCGCTGACCCTGACGCCGATGATGTGCGCGCGCATCCTGCGGGCGCAGCCGGGCTGGCCAGCGGCCCCCGCCACGCCGGGTCGGCTGGAGCGCGCGCTGCTGGCGCTCCAGCAACTCTATGGCCGCTCGCTGAACCGGGTGCTTAACCATGCGCGGCTGGTGGGGCTGCTGCTGCTCGGCACCCTCGGCCTGACGGTGTGGCTCTACCTCTCCATCCCGAAAAGCTTCTTCCCGGAGCAGGACACCGGTCGGCTGCTCGGCTACATCCAGGCTGACCAGAGCATCTCGTTCCAGGGGATGCAACGCAAGCTCACGGCGTTCAGCGCGATTGTCAGCGCCGACCCGGCGGTGGAGAACGTCACCGGCTTTACCGGCACCCGCGTCAACGTCGGCTCGATGTACATCTCCCTCAAGCCGCTCAGTGAGCGCCATGAGAGCGCCCGGCAGGTGGTGGATCGCCTGCGCGTTAAGCTGGCGAAGGAGCCGGGCGCCAACCTGTTTTTGGTGCCGGTGCAGGATGTGCGCGTCGGCGCGCGCGAGTCGAATGCTGGTTACCAGTTCTCGCTGCTGGCCGATGACCTCAGCGCCCTGCGCCTCTGGGCGCCGAAGGTCAAGGAGGCCTTCACCCGGCTGCCGCAGCTGGTGGATGTCAGCTCGGATCAAGAGGACAGCGGCGCGGAACTGGGGCTGATCTATGACCGCGACACGCTGGCGCGGCTGGGCGTCAGCGTCTCTGACGCCAACGCGCTGCTGAACAACGCCTTCGGCCAGCGGCAGATCTCCACCATCTACCAGCCGCTGAACCAGTATAAGGTGGTGATGGAGGTGGATCCGGCCAACCGTCAGGACGCCAGCGCGCTGGAGAAAATGTTCGTCACCAACAGCGCCGGTCAGCCGGTGCCGCTGGCCTACTTCGCCCGTTGGCAACCGGCCAACACGCCACTGGCGGTCAACCACCAAGGGCTGGCGGCGGCCGCTACGATCTCCTTCAATTTGGCGGACGGCGCCAGCCTCTCTGACGCCACCGCCGCCATCGCCCGTGCCATGACGCAGATTGGCGTGCCGCCGACGGTGCGCGGCCAGTTCGCCGGTACCGCGCAGGTGTTTCAGGAGACGCAGCGCTCGCAGGTGCTGTTGATTCTGGCGGCCATCGCCACGATCTATATTGTATTGGGCGTGCTGTATGAGAGTTACGTGCACCCGCTGACCATCCTCTCCACCCTGCCCTCGGCCGGGCTGGGGGCGCTGCTGGCGCTGGAGGCGTTCGACGCCCCCTTCAGTCTGGTGGCGCTGGTGGGGGTGCTGCTGCTGATGGGCATCGTGAAGAAGAACGCCATCATGATGGTCGATTTTGCGCTCGACGCCCAGCGGCGCGGCCAGTTGACGGCGCGCGAGGCGATCTTCCAAGCCTGCCTATTGCGCTTTCGCCCCATCATGATGACCACGCTGGCGGCGCTGTTTGGCGCGCTGCCGCTGGTGCTGACGCAGGGCGATGGCGCGGAGCTGCGCCAGCCGCTGGGGATCACCATCGTCGGCGGCCTGCTGGTGAGCCAGCTGTTGACGCTCTACACCACGCCGGTGGTCTACCTGTTCTTTGACCGCCTGCGCCAGCGCGCCGACCATCGCCGCGCGCCGCTGCCGCTCGAACCCTAACCCGGCGGGCCACGCGCCCGCCCTTTACCGGAGGAGATCTCTCACCCCTATGCCCACCCTTCCCGCTGCCGTGCGCTGGCAACTCTGGATCGTTGCCTTTGGTTTTTTCATGCAATCGCTGGACACCACGATTGTGATCACCGCCCTGCCCTCAATGGCGGCCAGTCTGGGTGAAAGCCCGCTGCACATGCATACGGTGATCGTCGCCTATGTGATGACGGTGGCGGTGATGCTGCCAGCCAGCGGCTGGCTGGCGGATCGCATCGGCGTCAAATGGGTGTTCTTCGCCGCCATCGTGCTGTTCACCCTTGGCTCGCTGTTCTGCGCGCTCTCCGACACCCTCAACCAGCTGGTGCTGGCGCGGGTGTTGCAGGGCATCGGCGGGGCGATGATGGTGCCGGTTGGCCGGTTGACGGTGCTGAAAATTGTGCCGCGCGAGCAGTATATGGCGGCGATGACCTTCGTCACCCTGCCGGGACAGGTTGGCCCGCTGCTGGGGCCAGCGCTGGGCGGCTTTCTGGTGGAGTACGCCAGCTGGCACTGGATCTTCCTGATTAACCTGCCGGTCGGCATCGCTGGCGCGGTGGCGACGCTGAAACTGATGCCGAACCACACGCTGAAGACCCGCCGCTTTGACGTGCGCGGTTTCCTGCTGCTGGCGGTGGCGATGGCGACCCTGACGCTGGCACTCGACGGCCAGCGCGCGCTGGGGCTGACCGCCGCTGACCTCGGCTGGCTGGTGTTCGCCGGATCGGCAGCGCTGGTCGCCTACTGGCAGTATGCGCACCTCAACCCGGCGGCGCTGTTCCCGATGCGGCTGTTCCGCACCCCTACCTACCGCATCGGCCTGACCGGCAGCCTGCTCGGGCGCATCGGCAGTGGGATGCTGCCATTCCTGACGCCGGTGTTCCTGCAAGTGGGGCTGGGCTTCTCACCGTTCCACGCCGGGCTGATGATGATCCCGATGGTGCTGGGCAGCATGGGGATGAAACGGATCGTGGTGCGGGTGGTCAACTACTTCGGCTACCGCCGGGCGCTGGTGGCCTCCACGCTGCTGCTGGCGCTGGTCAGCCTCGGCGTGCCGCTGGTGGCCTACCTCGGCTGGCGGTGGGCAATCCCGGTGGTGCTGTTCTTCCAGGGGATGGTCAACTCGCTGCGCTTCTCCAGCATGAATACCCTGACGCTGAAAGACCTGCCGAACCGGCTGGCGAGCAGCGGCAACAGCCTGCTGTCGATGGTGATGCAGCTGTCGATGAGCCTCGGGGTCAGCGCGGCGGGCATCCTGCTCGGCCTGTTTATGCAGGAGGGCACGGCGACCACCGCCAGCGCCGCCCAGCCCGCCTTTATCGGCACCTACCTCAGCCTGGCGGTGATCATCGCCCTGCCGGCGCTGATCTTTAACCGCGTCCCGGACGCCGCCGCGCCGCAGCCGGCTGGCCACGGTGAGAAGCGCGCACGCACCACGAGGCACTCATGAGAATTGGCATCACCGGCAAGCTGTTCCTCGCCATTTTCGCCACCTGTATGCTGGTGTTGATCACCATGCACTGGGGCGTCAGGATGAGCTTTGAGCACGGCTTTATCGACTATATCCGCCACGGCAACGAGCAGCGCATCGAGATGATCGGCGACGCGCTGGAGGATCAGTATCAGGAGCACGGCAGCTGGGCCTTCCTGCGCAAGGACAACAAGATCATCTACCAGCTGCTGCACACCTTCGAAACCAATGATGACAACCCGCGCCTGCCGCCGCATGGCTGGCGTACCCAGTTCTGGGTGCTGGATGAGCACAACCGCCCGCTGGTGGGGCCGCGCGTGCCGGTGCCGCCGGAGGGGACGCACCGGCCAATTGTGGTCAATGGCACGCGGGTCGGCACGCTGGTCTCTTCGCCGGTGGAGCGCCTGACGCGCAACACTGATATCAGCTTCGACCGCCAGCAGCGCCGCACCAGCTGGATGATCGTTGCCCTCTCCGCCCTGCTGGCCGCCGCTGCCACCTGGCTGCTCTCCCGCGGGATGCTGGCACCGGTCAAGCGGCTGGTGAGCGCCACCCATCGGCTGGCGGCCGGGGATTTCGCCACCCGCGTCGAGGTGGACAGCCAGGATGAACTGGGCAAGCTGGCGCAGGACTTCAACCAGCTGGCGACCACGCTGGAGAAGAATGAGCAGATGCGCCGCGCCTTTATGGCCGACATCTCCCACGAGCTGCGCACCCCGTTGGCGGTGCTGCGCGGCGAAATGGAGGCGATGCAGGATGGCGTGCGCCGCCTCAGCCCGGAGGCGCTGCTCTCCTTGCAGGCGGAGGTGGCGACCCTCACCAAGCTGGTGGATGACCTGCACCAGCTCTCCCTCTCGGATGCTGGCGCGCTGGCCTACCGCAAGGAGCGCATCGACGCCATCCACCTGGTGCAGTTGGCGGAGGCGGTGTTCCGTGAACGCTTCCACGGCAAACAGCTGACCATCAGCAGCGAACTGCCACCGCAGGCGCTGATTTTCGGCGATCCGGATCGCCTGACGCAACTGTTCAACAATTTGCTGGAGAACAGCCTGCGCTACACCGATGCCGGTGGCAAGCTGTTGATTCATGGCAAGAAACAGGATAAACAGCTGTTGCTATACTTTGAGGACAGCGCGCCGGGCCTGAGCGATGAGCAACTAGGGCGCATCTTTGAGCGCTTCTACCGCACCGAAGGCTCGCGCAACCGCGCCAGCGGCGGCTCCGGGCTGGGGCTGGCCATCTGCCAGAATATTGTCGAGGCGCACGGCGGCGCCATCGGCGCTGAACACTCGCCACTGGGGGGCATCCGCCTCTTGGTGCGCCTGCCACTACTCACCCCCGCGTAAGGATTCCCATGGAGACACACAGCGAGATGCCGCTGCAAATCATGATTGTTGAAGATGAGCCGAAACTCGGCCAACTGCTGGTGGACTATCTGGAGGCGGCGGGCTACCACACCCGCTGGCTGACCGACGGCAACGCGGTGGTGGCGGCGGTACAGGCGGAGATGCCCGCGATGATCCTGCTCGACCTGATGCTGCCGGGCACCGATGGCCTGACCATCTGCCGCGAGATCCGCCGCTTCTCCGAGGTGCCGATTATGATGGTGACCGCCAAGATTGAGGAGATTGACCGCCTGCTGGGGCTGGAGATTGGCGCGGATGACTACATCTGCAAGCCCTACAGTCCGCGCGAGGTGGTGGCCCGGGTGAAGACCATCCTGCGCCGCTGCCTGCAACGCCACGAGGCCCCACCAGAGGCCTATGCGCTGCGCATTGACGAGGCGCGCTTTCAGGCCAGCTACCTTGGCGTGACGTTGGATCTGACGCCAGCGGAGTTCCGCCTGCTGAAGACGCTGGCGATGCAGCCCGGCCACGTCTTCTCACGCGAGCAGCTGCTCAACCACCTCTATGATGACTACCGGGTGGTCACTGACCGCACCATCGACAGCCACATCAAGAACCTTCGGCGCAAGCTGGAGGCGATCGATGGCGAAAAACCCTTTATCCGCGCCGTCTACGGCGTCGGTTACCGCTGGGAGGCGGACGCCTGCCACCTGGAGTAGCTTATGCACAGGGTGGCTATTTATATGCAGCAACCGGCTATCCACGCCGGTTGCAGGCAAAATTCGAACAGGATCACAACTCTTCACATTGCGCGCCGCTGATGCTTTTTTCGCCTTTCCTCCCCCTTTTTGTCTTGAGTACACTCTCTCGGAACATTCCTAACCAGAGGAGATTTCGACCATGGCAATCGGGCATTTTGAGATTAAAAAAGCCAGAAACGGACGCTATCACTTTGAGTTGAAGGCCAGCAACGGGGAGATCATCCTGACCAGTGAGCTGTATGCCACCAAAGCCTCGGCGGAGAATGGCATCAGTTCGGTGCAGCACAACGCCCCGGAAGAGACCCAGTACGAAATAAAACAGAGCAGCACCAACCAACCCTACTTTGTGCTGAAAGCCCGCAACTATCAGGTGATCGGCATCAGCGAGCTTTACAGCTCGGTTAGCGCGGCGCGCCACGGTATTTTGGCCGTCACGCGACATGGCACCAGCACCGACATTCGCGATTTAACCCACTGACCCCCTCCTGCACGCGGCCTGCCCGCGTGCAGCATTGCACCCGGCGGCGCATCGGCCTACAATCCCTGACCTTAATTATCGTGCGGGTATTACACCCGCGGCGGCACCACGCCCGCCCTGACCTGTCATCAGAATGAGCCAAACCATGTCCAACACCTTTACCCCGGAGCTGCTCTCCCCCGCCGGCACCCTGAAAAACATGCGCTACGCCTTCGCCTATGGCGCGGATGCCGTCTACGCTGGCCAGCCGCGCTACAGCCTGCGCGTGCGCAACAATGAGTTCACCCACGAGAACCTGGCGCTCGGTATCCGCGAGGCCCACGCGCTGGGCAAAAAATTCTACGTGGTGGTGAACATCGCCCCGCACAACGCCAAGCTGAAAACCTTCCTGCGCGATCTGCAACCGGTGGTGGAGATGCAGCCGGATGCGTTGATCATGTCCGATCCCGGGCTGATCATGCTGGTACGCGAGGCGTTCCCGCAGATGCCGATCCACCTGTCGGTGCAGGCCAACGCGGTGAACTGGGCGACGGTGAAGTTCTGGCAGCAGATGGGGCTGTCGCGGGTGATCCTGTCGCGTGAGCTGGCGCTGGAGGAGATCGCCGAGATCCGCCAGCAGGTGCCGGGCATGGAGCTGGAGGTGTTCGTCCACGGCGCGCTCTGCATGGCCTACTCCGGCCGTTGCCTGCTCTCCGGCTACATCAACAAGCGCGACCCGAACCAAGGCACCTGCACCAACGCCTGCCGCTGGGAGTACCGGGTGCAGGAGGGGCAGGAGGATCAGGTGGGCAACATCGTCCACCAGCACACGCCAATCCCGGTCACGCAGGTGGAGCCGACGCTGGGCATCGGCGCGACCACTGATCGGGTGTTCATGCTGGCGGAGGCGCAGCGGCCGGACGAGCCGATGCCCGCCTTTGAGGATGAGCACGGCACCTACATCATGAACTCCAAGGATCTGCGCGCCATCCAGCATGTCGAGCAGCTGACGCGCATCGGCGTGCACTCGCTGAAGATTGAGGGGCGCACCAAATCCTTCTACTACTGCGCGCGCACCGCCCAGGTCTACCGCCGGGCGATCGATGACGCCGCCGCTGGCAAGCCCTTCGACCCGACGCTGCTGACCACACTGGAGGGGCTGGCGCACCGCGGCTACACCGAGGGCTTCCTGCGCCGCCATGTGCACGAGGAGAAGCAGAACTATGACTACGGCCACTCAATGTCTGAGCGCCAGCTGTTTGTCGGCGAGCTGACCGGCGAACGGCGCGACGGCTGGGCGGAGGTGCGGGTGAAAAACCGTTTCCTGCGCGGTGACAGCGTGGAGTTGATGACGCCTGCTGGCAACGTGCACTTCACGCTGTCGGCGATGCGCAACGCGCGCGGCGAGGAGGTGGAGGTGGCGCCGGGCGATGGCCACACCGTCTATCTGCCGCTGCCGGAGACGCTGGATACCCGTTTCGCCCTGCTGCTGCGTAATTTGCCCGAAAGTCAGGAAGCGTAAAAAAATAGCCCTGGAAATTGTGAGATTTTTTCATCATTTTTAGAATCGGATCACATCAATATTATTTTTTGGTGCGTACTATCTGGGGCGAAAATTAACAATCAAAAATAGCGTTGATGTTCTTCAGGAACCACCTCCTTAGCCGACCCAATCTCCCTTGGGTCGGCTTTTTCTTTCTTATCAATCAGATAAATAAAAATCATTTATTACGCAAATAATTGGATGAGAAATTTCAGTTTTTGTAAATAATGGCAAAACCATTCCCTTTCATTGCCCACCGGCGTTTATTATTTCCACACGTTTGCTGGCAGGGAAAATAAGCGGCCTGATTTTCCGCCCTTTTTATCTGCCCTCCTTTTTCTGCCGCTGCGCTAAGATTTATCTGCATTGCCTGCGGCCGCCCATTGCCAGTACCGGCGCCAGGGCGTTTTGGTTTATCTTATACTCAATGTTGGGCGACCCTGCCCGCTGTACGCTTATTGCCGGGAGTATGCAATGTTTGAATCATCAGTCCATGTACTGATCCTTAATGGAAAAGGGGCGGGAAATGAGGATCTCCGCCAGGCGGTCACGGCCCTGCGCCAGGATGGCGTGACCCTGCACGTACGCGTCACCTGGGAGCACGGCGATGCCGGGCGTTACGTCGAGGAGGCGGTGGCGCTGCGCGCCGCGACGGTGATTGCTGGCGGCGGCGACGGCACCATCAACGAGGTGGCCACCGCGCTCTGTCTGGCCCCCGACGACCAGCGGCCAGCGCTCGGCATCGTGCCGCTCGGCACCGCCAATGACTTCGCCACTGCCTGCAATATCCCTGACAATCTGGAGCTGGCGCTGCAACTGGCGATCAAGGGCCACGCCTACCCCATCGATCTGGCGCGGGTGAACCGTGAGCGCTACTTCATCAATATGGCGACCGGCGGCTTCGGCACCCGCATCACCACCGAGACGCCGGAGCGGCTGAAATCGGCGCTCGGCGGCGTCTCTTATCTGCTACACGGCCTGATGCGCATGGATACGCTGAAAGCGGATCGTTGCGCCATCACTGGCCCGGACTTCCAGTGGGAGGGCGACGCGCTGGTGATTGGCATCGGCAACGGCAAGCAGGCCGGTGGCGGGCAGGCGCTCTGCCCAGAAGCGCTGATCAATGACGGCCTGCTGCAACTGCGGCTGTTCACCTCCGAAGAGCTGGTGCCAGCGTTCCTGCGCAGCATCGTCAGCGGCGAGGAGAACCCGAATGTGATCTCCGCGGCGCTGCCGTGGCTGGAGATTCAGGCCCCGAATGAGATGACCTTCAACCTGGATGGCGAGCCGCTGAGCGATACCCACTTCCGTATTGAGCTGCTGCCAGCGGCCCTGAGCTGCCGCCTGCCGCCCAACTGCACCCTGCTGGGGTAAGCCGCCGTCGGCCCGCCGGGCCGCCGTCGTTAACCGCGCCGCCCACTCATGCTACACTGGCGGCCATCGTCTTTTGGTGAGCTGCCCTGCCCTATGCCTTCAGAACTGTTACATAATGTCCCGGTCAACCAGCAGATCTACCGCCTGTTGCGCCGGGAGATCGTTGACTGCACCATTGCCCCCGGCACCCTGCTGTCGGAGAAGGAGATCTCGCTGCGCTTTAGCGTGTCACGCCAGCCGGTGCGGGAGGCCTTTATCAAGCTGGCCGAGGCCGGGCTGGTGCAGATCCTGCCGCAGCGCGGCACCTTTGTGATGAAAATCTCCGCCAAGCAGGTGGCGGACGCGCGCTTCATCCGTCAGGCGCTGGAGTGCGCCGTGGTACGCCGCGCCGCCGCGATGGTGACCGATGAGCAGATCCGGCAGTTGGAGCACAATCTGGAGCGGCAGAAGCTGGCCGCCGCCAGCCAGCAGACGCGCGAGTTTTTGGCGCTGGATGACCAGTTCCACCAGCTGCTGACGCGCATCGCCAACTGTGAGCTGGCGTGGGAGACCATCGAGTCGATCAAGGCGACGATGGACCGGGTGCGCTTCCTGAGCCTGAGTGAGGTCTCGCCGCCGGAGAGCCTGCTGGCCCAGCACCAGCAGATCGCCGACGCCCTGAAGGCACGCGACGCCGACCGCGCCGAGGCCGCCATCCGTTTGCACCTCCAGGAGTTGATCTACTCCATCACGCCGATTGCCGAACAGAACAGCGACTGGTTCGAGGCGAGCTGATGCCCTGCCCGGCGCAGGCCGCCGGGCGTAAAATCTAACCCCGATCACAGTTTATCTGGCCGCCATCGCCCAGGATAAGGCCCTTTTTAGCCGACAGGAACCGTTGCAATGTCATACCCCTCCCCCCACCCGTTGCTGGATTTTGCCCGTGAGACGTTGGAGATAGAGCTGGCCGAGGCGCAGCGCCTGCTGGCGCGGCTGGATGGCCAGTTCGTCCAAGCCTGTGAACTGCTGCTCGCCTGCCGCGGCAAGGCGGTGGTCTCCGGCATCGGCAAGTCCGGCCACATTGGCAAGAAGATCGCCGCCTCGCTCGCCAGCACCGGCACGCCGGCCTTTTTCGTCCACCCGGCGGAGGCGCTGCATGGCGATCTCGGCATGATTGGCGAGGAGGATGTGATGATCTTTATCTCCTACTCCGGCCGCGCCAAGGAGCTGGATCTGATCCTGCCGCTGCTGGCCGAGAGCCGCATCCCGGTGATTGCCATTACCGGCGGGTTGGCCTCGCCGCTGGCGCAACAGGCGGCGTGCGTGCTGGACATCAGCGTGGAGCGTGAGGCCTGCCCAATGGGGCTGGCGCCCACCTCCAGCGCGGTCAATACCCTGATGATGGGCGACGCGCTGGCGATGGCCCTGATGCGCCAGCGCGGTTTCGGCGCGGAGGATTTCGCCCGCTCCCACCCCGGCGGCAGTCTGGGCGCGCGCCTGCTCAACCGGGTGCACCACCTGATGCGTACCGATGAGCGCATTCCGCAGGTGAGCGAGGGGGCGACGGTGATGGACGCGATGCTGGAGCTGAGCCGCACCGGGCTGGGGCTGGTGGCGGTGTGTGACGCCGCGCACCGGGTGCTGGGGGTGTTTACCGATGGCGATTTGCGTCGCTGGCTGGTGGCTGGCCATGCGCTGCAAGATCCGCTGTGGCCCGCGGTCACCCGTCCCGGCTTCCTGCTGCCCGCGCAGTGGCGCGCCGGTGAGGCGCTGGAGGCGCTGCACGCCAACCACCTGAGCGCTGCCCCGGTGGTGGACGTCAACGGCACGCTGGTGGGCGCGCTGAACCTGCATGACCTGCATCAGGCCGGTATCGGCTGAACACCGGCCTGATGCGCAGTCAGGCCGCGCTTACCACCAGTGGTGGAAGTGGTGCACCGGGCCGATGCCGCTGCCCACCTCCAGGCTGTCGGCCTGTTCCAGCGCCCGTTGCAGGTAGGCCTTTGCCAGCGGGACAGTATCCACCCAGCCGGTATGGCGCGGGCGCAACGCCGCCAGCGCCGCCGACAGGGTGCAGCCGGTGCCGTGGGTATGGCGCGTCGCTACCCGCGGCGCGCTGAAGCGCCACTCGCCGTCGCGGGTGAACAGCCAGTCTGGGCTCTCCTGCTCGCTCAAGTGGCCGCCCTTCATCAGCACCGCCTGACAGCCCAGTTCCAGCAACCCGCGCCCCTGCTGGCGCATCTCCTGCTCATTGCGAGCCTGATCGCAGGCCAGCAGCGCCGCCGCCTCCGGCAGGTTCGGCGTGATTAACGAGACCTGCGGCAACAGGCAGCGGCGGATCGCCTCCACCGCCTCCGGCGCCAGCAAGGGATCACCGCTCTTCGCCAGCATCACCGTATCCAGCACCACGTGCGGCACCTGGTAGTGCGCCAGCCGCTCCGCCACCGCCTCCACGATGTCACTGTTAGCCAGCATACCGATTTTCGCGCTGTCGATGCGCACGTCGCTGAGCACCGAGTCGAGCTGCGCCGCCACAAAACCAGGTTCGATACGGTAGACCGACTGCACGCCGTGGGTATTCTGCGCCACCAGCGCGGTGATGACGCTGGTGCCATAGGCACCCAGCGCGGAGAAGGCTTTCAGGTCAGCCTGGATGCCCGCGCCGCCGCTTGGGTCGGTGCCTGCGATGGTCAGGGCGTTAATGCGGGTCATGGGCGCGCCTCCCCAACCTGTTGCCACAGCGCATCCAGCAGGTGCGGCAGTAGCGTACCCGGCCCGGCGGCCTGCGCGGCCGCCCGCTCCCCGGCGCGCGCCATCAGCGCACAGGCGGCCGCGACATGATCCAACCGCCGCCCCTCCAGTGCAGTAAAGCCCGCCACCAGCGCCGACAGCGCACAGCCGGTGCCCACCACTCGCGTCAACAGCGCATCGCCCCCCGCCACCGCCCACGTCTGGCGGCCATCGGTGATGTAATCCACCGCCCCGGTTACCGCCACGATCGCACCGCACTGCTGCGCCAGCGCCTGCGCCGCCGGTAGCGCCCGCAGCGAGTCGTCGCCGCTGTCTACGCCGCGCCCCAACGCTGGCTGGCCCGCCAGCGCCAGTATCTCCGAGGCATTGGCGCGGATCGCCGCCGGGCGCAGGTCAAGCAGCCGGCGGGCAAAGTCCGTGCGGTAGGTGAGCGCGCCGACCGCCACCGGATCGAGCGTCCAGGGCGTACCGGCAGCGTTGGCGCTGTCGATGGCCGCCAACATGCTCTCCGCGCGGGCGTGGTTCAACGTACCGAGGTTGATTAGCAGCGCATCAGCCAGCGCGCTGAACTGCGCCGCCTCCTGTGGCTCCACCACCATCGCGGGCGATGCGCCGACGGCCAGCAGCAGATTGGCGGTAACGGACTGCACCACCTCATTGGTCAGACAGTGCACCAACGGCGCACGGCGCGACAGCGCGCGCCACGAGGCATCAGCAAGATCGGCGGGCAGCGCCAACAGGGTGGGATCGGTAGGGGACAGCATGGGCATTCTCCTTACCGGCGTGAAAGAAGGGGGTGCCGGCAAGGCATCCTGACTTCCCTACGCTGGCATTATCCAGTTCAGGTAATACGGGTATTTCTCAGCCTTCACCAGGAAGGGCACCCCGAGTCATTGGTCGCTGTATTACAGCGCGTCCAGCATAAGCAACCCACCGGTAAGTTGCAAATAACTTCGGGGGCTTATGATTAGCATAATTATATTTTGCGTTATTTTTAATCTGAAATACGTTGATTCAAATTATGACAAATCCCAAACGGAAGGAATATTTTTTACCTTTTCTGATATTAAGGGATAAATTAATGCGTGGTGAAATAACGTATCAAGGTGAAATAGTCGGGCCTGAATTAGCGCAGCAGCTGCTATCTTATAATACCCATAACCGGATGCTCTCCGAATCGCATATTGAGACACTGGCAGATTTAATGAAGCGCGGGCTATGGAAAAGGAACGCCCAACCGGTTCAATTTATTGGCACACCTGATAACCCTATTCGCTGTATTGATGGGCAGCATCGTCTCCATGCAATTGTCAAAGCTGGCGTAGACGTCTATATGACGTTGGCATTCAATGTGCCAGAAGAGTCTGCTGACACCATTGATAATGGCAAGCGCCGTACGCACGGTGATCACATCTTTTTCCGCGTACCGGGCATTAAACCTGGGCCGGCGAAAGAGATTGGCGTCATTGTGCCTACCCTCATCATTTACGAACGCCCCACCATTGTGCAGTGGTGCCAGAGCGGCCAACTGGCCATGAAAGGTGCCTCTTCAGCAGAGGTGGTCAATTATGTACAGAAGCACAAAGAGGAGTTGTTGGCCGCCTACGAGTGGGTGGATAAACACTGTTTCCCTACCCATAAATCACTCCGTTCCCGTTCAGAGATGATGCTTATTCGAGTATTAACCCGACGGGTGGATCCCGCAGCCTCAGACAGCTTCTGCTCTCAAATCTACGGGGACGTCAATTTGCAGCCTGAGACCATCGAGAAGGTCATATATTCATGGCTGCTTGATATGATGATGAAAGAGGAAGAGAAACATACAACACCACATATACGCTACACTATGGCTAAGGCGTGGAATAAAATCCGATCCGGTAATAATAAGAATATTAAATTACGACACCTGATCTATAAAAAGGGCGAGCCTGCCCAACGGTTCAAATGAGCCTATCACCTTCCTTAAAGAGAGAAGGCATTTCCCTTTTTACCTATTTTCTTTGCCCCTATAAAAGCGCCCGGCGGGCGCTTAGGGTTTGGCTTTTTTCTTCTTCCCTTTGTCAGGGGTTTTGATGGTCTCGGTGACGGTGGTTTTTGGCCGCCGCTTGGCCTCTTCCGGATCAACGAACTGGCCGGTCTCGGTGTCACGCACTACTTTACGCTCGTCCATAATGGCCTCACTGTGCAGGATGGTAAGCTAAGGCTATTGCCCTGCCCCCTTCCCCGCAAGCCCGCGCGGCTCACAACGTGTGATTTATCTATTTATAATCAATAAATTATCTGCATTTATCCACTCAGCGTGTCAGGCGGGTGCATGAAGGCGCTGGCGGCGTGTACTACGCTGAAGATAGCCCAAGGGCTTCTGGTTCACGTCACACAAGGAGTTTTGATGATCATTCGCCCCTATCAGGAGGCAGACCGCCCCTTCCTGCGCACCCTCTATCTCGCGGCCCGCAAGCAGGCCTGGCCCTGGCTGGAGAGCCACGACTGGCGGCTGGAGGATTTTGACCGGGCCGTGCTGGGCGAGACGGTATTGGTGGCGGAGCACGAGGGGCGTCCGGTGGGGTTTGCCTCACTGTTTGAGGCCGAGAACTTCCTGCATAACCTGTTCGTCGCCCCAGAGGCACAGGGGCAAGGGGCCGGGCTGGCGCTGCTCCAGGCGGCGCAGGAGACTTTTACCAGTACGGGCGCGTTGAAGTGTCTGGTGCGCAACACTGACGCGTTGGCGTTCTACTGTCGGCATGGCTGGCATAAGGTGAGCCGTGGTACGGCACCGAATGGGGAGTATTTTCTGCTGCACTACCCTGTGACGCGCTAAAGGCGCAGGCGGGGTCAGGACGTGATACGGCAGGTTTTCCGGGAGGATGGCCTGAATCGAAAAACCTGCCGCATCGTGGGTTGCTGAATAATCATCTGGGGAGCGGCTGGCCGGTCACGGCTGGTGCCTAAAAACTCCCCCCTAAGCAGGGTCCCTTGCGGTGTCTGGCATAGTGTCAGGCGATGGCCTGCCCTATGTAATAAAACGTTTTCCTGGTATACGTTATCTTTTTTAGGGTTAATAAAACTATCCAATCCTCAACCTGATATATGACGTATTATCGGCTCCGGCGCCCGCTGTACCGGGTGTGACTCTTCGCTGGAGATGCTAATGATATTGCCACAGTGCACACAGTACTGAACCTTAATGATGGTGTTGCCACTCTGGCTATCCTTAATGCTTTTTACCTGGGTTTGATAATCCTCGCCACTTGCCAGACACTCAGGACAGACTTCATTGCTGTCTTCATCATTTGAATTTTCTTTCACATTCCCTCCACATTTTGTTAGCAAATACTAACAAGCCTAGCAGCGATTACAGATGATGTGAAACCCCCAAACCGGGCTGCAACCCCCGCCATGCCTGATTTTTAGGCGATTCAGCCGGTTATCCTACCGACTTCAGATTATTCGGATTTTGCTTTCACCAATTTGGGCAAAGTGAGCAAGCGGTTTAAGTGAGAGCGCAACAAAACGACATCCGATGACACGATTCCCTCAAAATCCGTCTCTGCCGAAACAATCGCTTGGTTAATTGTTTGCGAGACATTTTCCGCCAGCGCCCGGTCCACTGTCAGGATCAGGGCAGCCAACACCAGCGATTGTGCCTCGACCTGCGCCGTCAAATCTTTGGTTTCCACCTCGATTTTTGACATTTTGATCAGGACATCTGCAACCAGATTTTTCATCGTCACCTCACAATGGCTTATTAATTGACCCTAGCACCCTCCCCGTCCGGCCGGACGCGCCCTGTCCATCCATGAGGCATAGTTTGAGATTTTATGTGTTTGGTGAGGGTACAGATGAGAGGTGTGAGAAGTTGTGAGCAGTGGGCATAAAAAACCCCTGCCTGAGCAGGGGTTTTGGAGGGGGTCAGGCGGGGGTTATTCCCACTCAATCGTTGCCGGTGGTTTGCCGGAGATGTCGTAGACCACGCGGGAGATGCCGTTGACTTCGTTGATGATGCGGTTGGAGACGCGGCCAAGGAAGTCGTATGGCAGGTGCGCCCAGTGGGCGGTCATGAAGTCGATGGTCTCGACCGCACGCAGGGAGACAACCCAGTCATATTTGCGGCCGTCGCCCATTACGCCGACGGAGCGCACCGGCAGGAACACCGTGAAGGCCTGGCTGACCTTGTTGTAGAGGTCGGCTTTGTGCAGCTCTTCGATGAAGATGGCGTCCGCGCGGCGCAGCAGGTCGCAGTACTCCTTCTTCACTTCACCCAGCACGCGCACGCCGAGGCCTGGGCCTGGGAACGGGTGACGGTAGAGCATGTCGTACGGCAGGCCCAGCTCCAGGCCGATTTTGCGCACTTCGTCCTTGAACAGCTCTTTCAGCGGTTCAACCAGACCCAGCTTCATCTCTTTCGGCAGGCCGCCGACGTTGTGGTGCGACTTGATGACGTGCGCCTTGCCGGTGGCGGAGGCGGCGGACTCAATCACATCCGGGTAGATGGTGCCCTGCGCCAGCCACTTGAACTCTTCGTGCTTGCTCGCCTCTTCGTCGAACACCTCAACGAACACGCGGCCGATGGTCTTGCGCTTGGCCTCTGGGTCGTCAATGCCCGCCAGCGCCGACAGGAAGCGATCTTCCGCCGGTACGTGCACGATGTTCAGGCCGAAGTGGTCGCCGAACATCTCCAGCACCTGATCTGCCTCGTTCAGGCGCAGCAGGCCGTTGTCAACGAAGACGCAGGTCAGGCGGTCACCGATGGCGCGGTGCAGCAGCAGCGCGGTCACGGAGGAGTCCACGCCGCCGGAGAGGCCCAGAATCACCTGATCGTTGCCGATCTGCTGCTTCAGGCGTTCCACCGTATCCTCGATGATCGAGGCTGGCGTCCAGAGGGCCTCACAGCCGCAAATGTCCAGCACGAAACGCTCCAGCATACGCTGGCCCTGACGGGTGTGGGTCACTTCCGGGTGGAACTGTACGCCGTAGAAACGCTTCTCATCGTTCGCCATGATGGCAAACGGGCAGGTGTCGGTGCTGGCAACGGTAACGAAGTCGGACGGGATGGCGGTGACTTTGTCGCCGTGGCTCATCCAGACGTCCAGCAGCGGCTGGCCGGTCGGGCTAAGGGAGTCCTGGATGTCACGGATTAGCGCGCTCTGTGCCTGAATCTCCACCTGCGCGTAGCCGAACTCGCGCTCGTTGGAGCCTTCCACGTGGCCGCCCAGCTGCATCGCCATGGTCTGCATGCCATAGCAAATGCCGAACACCGGCACGCCAGCGTTGAAGACGTACTCTGGCGCGCGCGGGCTGTTCTCTGCCGTGGTGCTCTCCGGGCTGCCGGAGAGGATAATGCCGCTTGGGTTGAAGTCGCGGATCTGCGCTTCAGTGACGTCCCATGCCCACAGTTCACAATAGACGCCGATCTCACGGACGCGGCGCGCAACCAACTGGGTGTACTGAGAACCAAAATCCAGGATCAGGATACGATGCTTATGGATATTTTTTGACATGTGAGACGAGTTCCAAACAAGAAAAAGAAAATAGCAGGCGGCGGCCCCTGGCCGCCGCCGTGATCATCAGCCCATGCGGTAGTTCGGTGACTCTTTGGTGATGGTCACATCGTGCACGTGGCTCTCCTGGATGCCGGCGCCGCTGATGCGGACAAACTCGGCCTTGGTGCGCAGCGCCTCAATGGTCGGGCAACCGGTCAGGCCCATGCAGGAGCGCAGGCCGCCCATCTGCTGGTGGACAATCGCCTTCAGCATGCCTTTGTAGGCCACGCGACCCTCGATCCCTTCCGGCACCAGCTTGTCAGCGGCGTTGTCGGTCTGGAAGTAGCGGTCAGAGGAGCCTTTGGACATCGCGCCCAGTGAGCCCATGCCGCGATAGGATTTGAAGGAGCGGCCCTGATAGAGTTCGATCTCGCCCGGAGACTCTTCGGTACCAGCCAGCATCGAGCCGACCATCACGCAGGAGGCGCCCGCGGCCAATGCTTTCGCGATGTCGCCGGAGAAGCGGATGCCGCCGTCAGCGATTACCGGGATGCCGGTGCCTTCCAGCGCTTCCACTGCGTCCGCGATGGCGGTGATCTGCGGCACGCCCACGCCGGTCACGATGCGGGTGGTGCAGATGGAGCCGGGGCCGATGCCCACTTTCACGGCGCTGACGCCCGCTTCCACCAGCGCTTTCGCGCCCGCGGCGGTGGCGACGTTGCCGCCCACGATCTGCAGGTCAGGGTATTTGGCGCGGGTGTCACGGATGCGTTGCAGCACGCCTTCGGAGTGGCCGTGGGAGGAGTCAATCAGCAGCACGTCAACGCCTGCGGCGACCAGCGCGTCAACGCGCGCTTCGTTGCCCGGGCCTGCGCCGACGGCAGCGCCCACGCGCAGACGCCCATGCTCGTCTTTACAGGCGTTGGGTTTGCGCTCCGCTTTCTGGAAATCTTTTACGGTGATCATGCCGAGCAGGTGGAAGCTGTCATCCACCACCAGCGCTTTCTCAACGCGCTTCTCGTGCATCTTTTGCAGTACCACCTCGCGGGCCTCGCCCTCTTGCACCGTCACCAGACGCGCTTTCGGCGTCATCACGGCGGTCACCGGCTGGTCAAGGTCGGTCACGAAGCGCACGTCACGGCCAGTGATAATGCCCACTAGCTCGTTCTCTTCGGTCACTACCGGGTAGCCAGCGAAACCGTTGCGCGCGGTCAGCTCTTTCACCTGACGCAGGGTGGTGGACGGGGTCACGGTCTGCGGATCAGCAACCACGCCGCTCTCGTGCTTCTTCACCCGGCGGACTTCTTCAGCCTGGCGCTCGATCGGCATGTTCTTGTGGATGAACCCCAGACCGCCTTCCTGCGCAAGGGCGATGGCCAGACCGGACTCGGTCACGGTGTCCATAGCGGCAGAGAGCATGGGGATGTTCAGGCGGATTTTCGCCGTCAGTTGGGTGCTGAGATCGGCCGTGTTCGGCAGAACGGTGGAGTGAGCGGGAACGAGCAGAACGTCATCAAACGTCAGGGCTTCTTTTACGATACGTAGCATGGGCAATATCTCACCAGGGTGGGCTGCGAAAGGGATAAAATATTGCCGCGGCATTATACAGAGCGTAATCGATTGCCTCCAGCACTTTTTTCGGAAAAACCTTGATTACCCCCTTCAGCCATGTAGTATCGACCAATTAAGTGTCTGTTATAAAACTTGATCAAGATCACATGCCGAACTCTACTTCATCAGGAATTTTCACGGTTAGCCGCCTCAACCAGACGGTGCGACAACTGCTGGAGGGAGAGATGGGTCAGATCTGGCTCTCCGGCGAAATCTCCAACCTGTCACAGCCCGCTTCCGGCCACTGGTACTTCACGCTGAAGGATGACCGTGCCCAAGTGCGCTGCGCCATGTTCCGCAATGCCAACCGCCGCACCACCTTCCGCCCGCAGAACGGCCAACAGGTGCTGATGCGCGCCACCATCACCCTCTACGAGCCGCGTGGCGACTACCAGCTGATTGCCGAGAGTATGCAGCCCGCTGGCGAGGGGCTGTTGCAGCAGCGCTATGAGCAGCTGAAACAGGCGCTGGCGGACGAGGGGCTGTTCGATGCCCAGTTCAAGCAGCCCCTGCCCTCACCGGCGCGCTGCGTCGGGGTGATCACCTCCGCCAGCGGCGCGGCGCTGCACGATGTGTTGCAGGTGCTGAAACGGCGCGATCCGTCGCTGCCGGTCATCATCTACCCGACGCTGGTGCAAGGTGCCGACGCGCCAGCGATGATCGTGCGCGCCATTAAGACGGCCAACCGCCGCAACGAGTGTGACGTGCTGATTGTTGGGCGCGGCGGCGGCTCGCTGGAGGATCTCTGGAGCTTCAACGATGAGCGGGTGGCGCGCGCCATTTTTGCCAGCCGCATCCCGGTGGTGAGCGCCGTCGGCCACGAGACGGACGTCACCATCGCTGATTTTGTCGCTGACCTGCGCGCGCCGACCCCCTCCGCCGCCGCCGAGCTGATCAGCCGCAACCAGCTGGAGCTGCTGCGCCAGCTCCAGTCCCAGCAGCAGCGGCTGGAGATGGCGATGGACTACTTCCTCGCCCAGCAGTCGCGCCGCTTCACCCGCCTGCACCACCGCCTGCAACAGCAGCACCCGCAACTGCGGCTGTCGCGCCAGCAGACTGCGCTGTTCCGCCTGCGCCGCCGGCTGGACGAGGCGATGCAGCAGCATCTGCGCCAACTGCTGCGCCGGGCGGATCGCCTGCAACAGCGGCTGATGCAGCACCCGCCGCAGACCCGCATCCACCGCACCCAGCAGCGGGTGCAGGCGCTGCGCTACCGGCTGAATCAGGCACTGGCGCAGCAACTGGCCGAGCAGCGCCAGCGCTTCGCCACCGCCTGCACCCAGCTGGAGGCGGTCAGCCCGCTGGCGACGCTGGCGCGCGGCTACAGCGTTACCACCGCCCCCAGCGGCGAGGTGCTGAAGCAGGTGGCGCAGGCCACGCCGGGCGAACGGCTCACCACGCGGCTGGCCGATGGCTGGGTGGAGAGTGAAATCACCCAGGTCACGCCCCTCAAGCCCGCCCGCAAGCGCACGCCAAAATCCTGACCCTCGTGTCAGGATTGGGTAAATCCTCGCCGCCCCTTGTGCAAGGACTATACTGTTAATCAGGCGGTTATCACTGGCCGCCCCGCAGTATTCCGCCTGTCCAGGCATCTTTGACAAGGAGATTGGCATGAGCGACGGTCATTCCACCGTACGATACAGCGTAATTCCCCCCTACATCCTGCGACGCATTGTCGAGCACGGCACCGAGCCGCAGCGCACCCGCGCCCAGCAGACCCTGACCCACGTCCGCACCCTGATGGCAGAGCCATTCCCTCGTCAGGAGGTGGCGGATGTCGCCACGCCGGGCGAAGTGCAGCGCACGATCTATGACGCGCAACATGATACCGACCTGCCGGGGCAAGTGGTGCGCAGCGAGGGGCAGCCCGCCACCGACGATATCGCCGTGACAGAGGCCTATGACTACCTTGGCGTCACCTATGACTTCTTCTGGCAGGCGTACCGGCGCAACTCGCTGGATGGCAAGGGGCTGGTGCTGGCTGGCACCGTCCACTATGACAAGAATTACCAGAACGCCTTCTGGAACGGCGCGCAGATGGTGTTTGGCGACGGCGACGGGGAGATCTTCAACCGCTTCACCATCGCCATCGACGTGGTCGGCCACGAGCTGGCGCACGGCGTCACCGAGAGTGAGGCGGGGTTGATCTACTTCCAGCAGGCCGGTGCGCTGAATGAGTCGCTCTCCGATGTGTTCGGCTCGCTGGTGAAGCAGTTCCAGCGCCAGCAGAGCGCGGAACAGGCGGACTGGATCATCGGCGAGGGGCTGCTGGCGAAGGGGATCAATGGCAAGGGGCTGCGATCGATGTCGGCGCCGGGCACCGCCTATGACGATCCGCTGCTCGGCAAGGATCCGCAGCCCGCGCACATGAAGGAGTATATCCAGACGCGTGATGACAACGGTGGCGTCCACCTCAACTCCGGCATCCCGAACCGTGCCTTCTACCTGGCGGCGACCGCCCTCGGCGGCTTCGCCTGGGAGCGCGCTGGCTATGCCTGGTATGACACGGTGTGCGACAAAACCCTGCCGCAGGATGCTGACTTCGCCACCTTCGCCCAGTTTACCGTACGCCATGCCGGGCAGCGCTTTGATGATGCCACCGCCCAAGCGGTACAGGCGGCATGGGAGCAAGTGGGGGTGCTGTGATGAAACAGCTTTCAGAGCTGCGGCCAGACGCGGTGATTATCTTGGTACGGGAGGGGGGCTTCGCCTTCATCCCCAAACTGAGCGGGCCGCGCCGCATCTGCCTGTCAGAGGTCAGTGACGAGACGCGTGCGCGCCTGTGCCAGCTGATCAACCAACTGCTGCCCTACGCGGAGCAGCAACCCGGCCGCGCCGGCAGTGGCGACCAGCGCTACTTTCGGCTGGAGATCCACTTTACCTCGGCCAACTATCAGGACTGGGTGCTGGAGATCCCGGAGACGCGCACGCCGCAGGAGCTGATCCAGCTGTGGAAGTCAGGCGACCTGGATGGCGACGGCGTGCCGGATGAGCCGTCGCGCTAGCCCTTCTCTTTGATATAGCAGAACTTTACCCGCATCTTGGAGATCAGGCCGTGGCCGTTGGGACAGAAGTAGTCCACCGCGCCACAGGCCTTCAACACCTCCAGCGGCAGGCCGCACTCCGGGCAGGCCGCCTCCTGACGAAACTCCCCGTGCCCCTTCGGGCAGAGGTAGTGGCCGTTTTGCTCGCTCATCGCCTGTGCGCAGACAGGACAGGTTGCCATCATCATGCTCTCCTTTTGGCTCTCCCGCCGGCAGGCGCCGGCACCCTCCAGTGTAGCGCCTCTGCGGCGGCGGGCAACTTTCCCGGCTTGGCATACACTTAACCACTTACCCCCATGATAAGGAGCGCTATGCATATCCATCACCTCAACTGCGGCTGCATGTGCCCGCTGGGCGGCGCCTTTTTTGACGGGTTCAGCAAGGGGTTGACCGCGCAACTTACCTGCCACTGCCTGCTGCTGGAGACGGCGCAGCACGGGCTGGTGCTGGTGGATACCGGCTTTGGCCGCGCCGACATGGCCCATCCGCAGCAGCGCCTCTCCCCCTTCTTCCGCCTGCTGAACAACATTCGCTACCGCCAGCAGGACACCGCGCTGGCGCAAATCACGCAGCGCGGCTTCTCACCCCAGGATGTGCGCCACATCGTGCTGACCCATCTCGATTTTGACCACGCTGGCGGGCTGAGCGACTTCCCGCACGCCCAAGTGCATGTGCTGCAACAGGAGGCGGACGCCGCCCGCAACCGCCGCAACTGGCTGCGCCATGCGCGTTACCGCGACAGCCAGTGGGAGCAGGTGCGCCAGTGGCACTTCTACCAGCCGGGTGGCGAGGGGTGGAACGGCTTTGACGCGGTGCGCGGCCTGACCGGCCTGCCGCCGGAGGTGCTGCTGATCCCGCTGGCGGGCCACACCACCGGCCACGCCGGGGTGGCAATCCGTCAGGGCGACGGCTGGTTGCTGCACGCTGGTGACGCCTACTTCTACCGGGATGAGGTGGGCCAGCCGGAGCGCCACTGCACGCCCGGCCTGCGCTTCTACCAATGGATGATGGAGCAGGATCGCACCGCGCGCCGCCACAACCAGCAGCGGCTGCGGGCGCTCTCCTGCGACCCACAGGCCGGTGTACAGATGTTCTGTAGCCATGACGCCAAGGAGTTTGAGCGTCTGGCCCAGCGGGCGCCCTGAGGTTACACCAGATTGAGGCTACGCAGCAGCGCCAGCCCCAGCGCGGTGGTGAAGAAGGAGCCGAGGGTAGTGAGGGCGATGATGTTCGCCGCCAGCGTGGCGTTGCCGCCCATCGCCCGCGTCATGACATAACTGCCAGCGGCGGTGGGGGTGCAGGAGAAGAGGAAAATCACGCCCAGCGCCGCGCCGGTAAAGCCGAACAGCGCCGCGCCGAGGGTCATCAGCCCCGGCACCACCAGCACCCGCGCGATGGAGGAGAAGGCCGCGACATTGGAGCTGCGAAACATCGCGCGCCAGTCAAGGCTGGCCCCGGCGCAGAGCATCGCCAGCGGCAGCGCCATGCCAGAGATAAACTCCCCGGTGGAGTAGATGGCGTCCGGCATCGTCCAGTGGGTCTGCTTGAACAGCAGGCCCAGCACCAAGCCGATGATCAGGGGGTTGGTGACAATCCCGCGCAGGATGGAGGCGAGGCTTGGCCCCTTCCCTGCCCCGGTCTGCAAGCTACGGCTCAGGGTAATCACCGACAGCACGTTGAACAGGATGACGGTGACGGCAATATACATCGAGCCAAGCGCCACCCCCTCTTTGCCAAACGCCAGCGAGGCGTAGGCCAGCCCGGCAATGCCAGTGTTGGCACGAAAAGCACCCTGCACAAAAATGCCGCGCTCACGTGGGTCTTTGACCAGCTTCAGCGCCGCCAACTCCAGCAGCAGGAAACTGACGAGGGTCGCCAGACCGCCATACACGGCCAGCGGCAGGTTGTGGCCAGCTTCGCTATTGTGGGTGGAGACGCTGAAAAACAGCAGGCAGGGTAGCGCGACGTTGAAGACGACCCGGCTGGCCTTGTCGCAGAAGTGGTCATCCATGATGTTAACGCGCTTTAAAAAGATCCCTAACACCAGCAACAACAGGTTGGGCACGGTCACGCCCAGTGCAAAACTCCAGGTCTGCCACATCATCCCTTTTCCTTCTCAAAAAAAACGGGATGCACTTAATGGTGCATCCCGCGTCGGTTATTTGCTCTTTTTCAGGTGGCTCATCAGGCGCTTGCGCTTGCGCATCTGGTTTGGCGTCAAGGTGTTACGCTTGCCAGCAAACGGGTTCTCACCCTCTTTGAACTGGATGCGGATTGGCGTCCCCATCACCTCCAGCGAGCGGCGGTAGTAGTTCATCAGGTAACGCTTGTAGGAGTCCGGCAGATCCTGCACCTGGTTACCGTGGATCACCACGATCGGCGGATTGTAGCCACCGGCGTGGGCATATTTCAGCTTCACGCGACGGCCACGCACCAGCGGCGGCTGGTGGTCATCGGCGGCCATCTGCATGATGCGGGTCAGCAGCGAAGTACCAACGCGGCGGGTGGCGCAGCGGTAGGCTTCGTTGACCGACTCAAACAGGTTGCCGACGCCGCTGCCGTGCAGGGCGGAGATGAAGTGGATGCGGGCGAAGTCAATGAAGCCCAGACGCAGATCCAGCGTCTCTTTCACCTGGTCGCGGATCTCCTGCGACAGGCCATCCCACTTGTTGACCACGATCACCAGCGAGCGACCGCTGTTAAGCACGAAGCCGAGCAGCGACAGATCCTGATCGGAGATGCCTTCGCGCGCGTCAATCACCAGCAGCACCACGTTGGCGTCTTCAATCGCCTGCAGGGTTTTGATGACAGAGAACTTCTCTACGGTGTCGGTCACTTTGCCGCGCTTGCGCACGCCAGCGGTGTCGATCAGCACGTATTCGCGCTCGTCACGCACCATCGGGATGTAGATGCTGTCACGGGTGGTGCCGGGCATGTCATAGACCACCACGCGCTCTTCGCCGAGGATGCGGTTGGTCAGGGTGGATTTGCCGACGTTCGGACGGCCCACGATGGCCAGTTTGATCGGCAGGCTCTCCGGATCGAAATCCTCCTCTTCCGCTTCTGCGGCAGCGGCGGCTTCCGCCTCCTCGCCCAGCTGCTCGGCCCAGTAGGCGGCGTTCGCCTCCTCTTCCGTCAGCTCAGCTGGCTCTTCGTGATCGACGAACGGCAGCAGCACGTGCTCAATCAGCTGGGTGATGCCACGGCCGTGCGAGGCCGCGATGGCGTGCACTTCGCCCATGCCAAGGGAGTAGAAGTCCGCGGCGGCGGCGTCAGCGTCAAGGCCGTCCACCTTGTTGGCGACCAGGAAAGTGGCCTTCTCGCGGCTGCGTAGGTGCTTGGCGATGCCCTCATCCGCTGGCATCAGGCCCGCGCGCGCATCGACCATGAACAGCACGATGTCCGCCTCTTCAATCGCCTTCAGCGACTGGCCAGCCATGTGCGTTTCCACGCCATCTTCAGTGCCATCAATCCCGCCGGTATCGACGATGATGAACTCGTTGCCTTCCACTTCTGCACGACCATACTTGCGGTCACGCGTCAGCCCGGGGAAATCCGCCACTAACGCATCACGCGTTTTGGTCAAACGGTTAAACAGGGTGGATTTACCCACATTCGGGCGCCCGACCAGCGCGACGACAGGTATCATTGTTGCAGCCTCATTACTTATAAATCAACATGTTACGCAAAACCCATGTAGGGCGGGTGATGCGTTTCAAAAAGACGAAACGGCCCCTGATCAACAGGAGCCGTTGGGGAGCCGCCAACGCAGCCCAAGGTATGTTACCGAATGTTAGCGGGTGAACGCGTAAACGTCACCGCTTTTCGCTTGTACCAGCAATTTATCGCTCGCCACGACCGGCGCGCTGAGCAGGCCGGAGCCGTCCACTTTGTGCTGGGCCACGAAACGGCCATCATCCGTATTGATCCAGTGCAGATAGCCTTCGGCATCACCGACCACCAGATAACCATTATACAACACCGGCGCAGTCAGGTTGCGGTGCAGCAGATCGCTCTGCCGCCACAGGCTGACGCCGCCCTGGGTGTTGAGCGCCACGACGCGGTCATCCTGATCGACAATAAAGATGCGACCGGCATCGACGATAAAGTCGCTGACCGATCCCACTTCACGTCGCCAGACGATCTGGCCGGAGCGCAGATCCAGTGCCACCAGGTTGCCGTTGTAGCCGAGTGCGTAGACCACGCCCTCTACCACGACCGGCGTGGTGTCCACGTCATTCAGGCGGTCAATCTCCGTGGCGCCGCTTGGCTGGGAGATGCGCTGTTGCCAGATCAACTGGCCCTCTTTCATCAGCACCGCGCTGACGCGGCCATTGTCGCCACCGACAATCGCTGCACCGAAGGCGGTAGTAGGGGCAGATTCGCCACGCAGGCTCAGGGAAGGCATATCCAGGTTCACCGTCCACTGCACGGTGCCATCCTTCTCGCTCAGCCCCTGCAACATGCCGTTGCTGGTGTGCACCAGCACCAGACCATCGCTGACCACCGGGCGGGAGACCGCTTCGCCCGCTACGCGGGTTTTCCAGGCAACCTGGCCGTCACTGCTGTTCAGTGCATAGACCTCGGCGCGCTCGCTGCCGACATAGACGTGGCTACCAGAGGCCGTCAGGCCGCCGGAGAGCAGCGCCGGACGGTTGCTGGAGAAGAAACCAGTCTTCTCAGACAGGTCTACCTTCCAGATCTCTTTGCCGCTGTCGGCATCCAGCGCCTTCACCAGACCGTCGCGGTCAGCGGCGAATACGCTACTGCCCTGCCAGGCCGGGCGCAGGTTGGAGTAGAACTCACCGGTGCCGTCGCCCACGGAGACGTCCCAGACCTTGGTCGGCGTAAATTGATTTTCCACTTTCGGCAGTGGGGACATGGTGACCACGTCCTCTTCACCGCTGAACAGTGAGCACCCACTCAGCAGGGCCGTTGAAACCAATCCTACCAAGAGTGTTTTCCGCAATTGCATTGGCATCCCCTTAGCTGGCCAAATTATTTAACTTCATGCGCAGCAGCGCCTCTTGCGCCTGCGAAGCCTTCGCATCGATGCCTTTACTGTATGCGTCACGCGCGCCCTTCAGGTCGCCCTTGCGCACCAGAACATCACCACGGATGTCCTGCACCATCGCTGACCAGCTCGCGCCCTTGACGCCATCCAGCGTCTTGAGTGCGTCATCCAGCTTGTTCTGTTGCAGTTGGAGGCGAGCCTGACGCAGCGCGATCAGCGGCAGCAGGTTCTCATCCTTGGTCAGGGTGCTGGCCTGCGCCAGTTGCTTCTCCGCCGCCGCGTAATCTTTCTGGTCAACGTAGTGCTGCGCCAGTTGCAGGGCGGCAAACGCGCCATAGTTGTTGTCGTTGGCCTGCACGAACTGCTCGGTGGCCTTCACCCCTTCCGGCTTATTCGCCGCCAGAGCCTCTGTCGCTTTCTGATAGGCAACCGACGCCCCGGCCAGCGCTGTTGACTGGTGGCTCTGCCAGTAGCGCCACCCCAACAGGGCACCAATGCCCAGCACCACGCCAACCGCCAATGCCTTGCCGTTCTCCGAGAAGAAGCGGCGAATCACATCGACCTGTTCGTTTTCAGTGGTATAGACTTCCACGGTGACCCTCTCCTTAACCTAACATCGTTGCCAGACGCGCCGCGATCTCGCTTTGCGCCAGCGTCTCTTGTTCACCACTTTGCAGGTTTTTCACCACCACCTGCTGGGCCGCCACCTCATTTTCGCCGAGCACCAGGGCCACGCGTGCGCCCCATTTGTCTGCCCGGGCGAACTGCTTCTTGAAGTTGCCGCCGCCGTAGTTGGTCATCAGCCGCAGGTGCGGCGCCTCATCACGCACGCGCTCTGCCAGCGCCATCGCCGCGCTTTGGGTGCCCGCGCCGGAGGAGATGACATAGATATCCACCGTGGCAGGCGCCTTGAACTCTGGGTTGACTGCCTGCACCAGCAGCACCAAGCGCTCCAGGCCCATGGCGAAACCGACCGCCGGGGTGGCGCGCCCGCCGAGCTGCTCAACCAGACCGTCGTAACGACCGCCGGCACAGACCGTGCCCTGCGCGCCGAGGCTGGTGGTGACCCACTCAAACACGGTGCGGTTGTAGTAGTCGAGGCCGCGAACCAGCCGCTGATTGACCGTATATGGGATGCCTGCCTGCTCCAAAAGTTCACACAGGCCGGAAAAGTGTTGTTTTGACTCGTCATCCAGGTAGTCACCCAGCACCGGCGCGTCGTTCAGCAGGCGCTGCACGTCCGGATTTTTCGAGTCGAGCACGCGCAGCGGGTTGCTGTACATGCGGCGTTTGCAATCTTCGTCCAGCACGGACTCATGCTGCTCCAGGAAGGCCACCAGCGCGTCACGGTAGTTGGCGCGCGCCTCCAGCGAACCGATGGAGTTCAGCTCCAGCGCCACGTGCTCCGCGATGCCCAGCGCCTTCCACCAGCGGGCGGTCAGCAGGATCAGCTCGGCATCAATGTCCGGGCCTTGCAGGCCGAACACTTCCGCGCCGAGTTGGTGGAACTGGCGGTAGCGCCCCTTCTGTGGGCGCTCGTAGCGGAACATCGGGCCGATGTACCACAGGCGCTGTTCCTGATTGTACAGCAGACCATGCTCAATGCCGGCGCGCACGCAGCCTGCCGTCCCTTCCGGGCGCAGGGTCAGGCTCTCGCCGTTGCGGTCGTCAAAGGTGTACATCTCTTTCTCAACCACATCGGTCACTTCGCCGATGGCGCGCTTGAACAACGGGGTCTGCTCTACAATCGGCAGGCGGATTTCACTGTAGCCGTAGCCGCTCAGCACCTGCTTCAGGGTGCCCTCAATACGCTGCCATAATGCCGTCTCTTCCGGCAGGTAGTCGTTCATGCCGCGAATGGCTTGAATGTTCTTTGCCACGTCAGTTCTCTATTGTCTTAATACAAAAAATGAACCCGATTATAGGGGCTTTGCCTGCCGCGGTTCAATGCGGGCGCCCCGGCGGGTTCAATAGAAAACGGGCCGCCACTGCAGCCCGCTACCGATGTCACTCTTGCGTGTTGATCACGATGCGCTTGCTTTCATCCATCATCGCTGCCTTGGCGCGAATCTTGGCTTCCAGCTGGTCGATCATCTGCTCGTTGTCGAAGCGGTCACGCTGGCGGACGCCATCCTCATAGAAGCCACTCTTGTTGTGGCCGCCGGTGACGCCGAGGGTGGAGACCAGCGCCTCGCCCGGCCCGTTGACCACGCAGCCGATGATGGAGACATCCATCGGTGTGATGATGTCCTCAAGCCGCTGCTCCAGCGCGTTCACGGTGCCGATGACGTCAAACTCCTGGCGGGAGCAGGTCGGGCAGGCGATGAAGTTGATGCCGCGCGAGCGGATGCGCAGGGATTTAAGGATGTCGAAGCCCACCTTCACCTCCTCCACCGGGTCAGCGGCGAGGGAGATGCGCAGCGTGTCGCCGATGCCCTCAGAGAGTAGCAGGCCAAGGCCAATCGCCGACTTCACCGCGCCAGCACGCGCGCCGCCCGCCTCGGTGATGCCGAGGTGCAGCGGCTGGTCAATCTGCTTGGCCAGCAGGCGGTAGGCTTCCACCGCCAGGAAGACGTCGGAGGCCTTGACGCTCACCTTGAACTGGTCAAAGTTCAGGCGGTCGAGGATGTCAACGTGGCGCATGGCGGACTCCAGCAGGGCCTGCGGGGTCGGTTCGCCATATTTCTCTTGCAGGTCGCGCTCCAGGGAGCCGCCGTTGACGCCGATGCGAATCGGAATGTTGTTGTCGCGGGCGCAATCCACCACGGTGCGGATGCGTGATTCGTTGCCGATGTTGCCGGGGTTGATGCGCAGGCAGTCTACGCCGTACTCCGCCACTTTCAGCGCGATACGGTAGTCAAAGTGAATATCCGCCACCAGCGGCACGTTGACCTGTTGCTTGATCAGTTTGAACGCCTCAGCGGCATCCATGGTCGGGATAGAGACGCGAACGATGTCCACGCCCACGCGTTCCAGGGACTTAATCTGTTTAACGGTCGCTTCGACATCGGTGGTACGGGTGTTGGTCATCGATTGCACGGCAATCGGTGCACCATCACCAATAGGCACCTGTCCGACGTAAATCCGTTTTGATTTGCGGCGGGTAATGGGTGCTTGGTTATGCATTTCTTGCTCTCCATTGCTGCGGGCGCATGACGCGGGTGCCCTATTATTCGGCAGTCAGTGTCAGGCGCGCAACACGGTTTGTCTTGATGAATTGACTGAGATCAACCGGCTTACCCTGATACTGGATCTCGACCGCACGCGGCGCGCCGATTTTCAGTTTAAACGGCGCCGTGCCGTTCAGGTTCAGCTTGCCGCCGCTTTTCTGGATGCCGCTGAACAGGGTTTTGCCTGTCGCGTCATTCACTTGCAGCCAGCAGTCGGCGTTGAAATTCATGACAATCGTCCCGGCGTCAGCGGCCGGAGCCGCTTCTGCCGGGGTGGTCACCGGCGCGGCAACCGGGGCCTGAGCCGGGGAGACCGCGGCCGGAGCCTGATCAACCGGCGCAGGGGTCTGCGCGGTGGCAGCCGGGGTCTGCGGCGCGATGGCAACCGGCTGGGCAGGCGTGGCGGCGCTGTCCGGCGGCGTGCCGGTCGCGTCGCTGCTGTCATCGCCGTTGCCCAATGGAATAGGCTGGGCATCGCCCTGTGAAAGCTGTGCGGAGCTTTGGTCAGCCATGGTGGCGATCTCCTGCTGCTGGGCCTGATGGTTCTGCCACCACCATGCGCCGGTCAGCCCGAGCACCACAAACACGATTAACCAGGTGAACCCCATCAGCCAGCCGTCGCGCTTCTTGCGTGACTTGCCGAGGGAGAAGCTCTGCATGGGCGCGACTTTTGCCGCACGAACCGGCGTCTGCTTGGCCATCAGCGGCAGCAGCTCCTCTTCCGGGATGTGCACCAGCCGCGCATAAGAGCGGATATAGCCGCGCAGGAAGGTAGAAGCCAGGTCTGGCGGCGCGTTGTCATCTTCGATGTCACGTACCGTGGAGACTTTCAGGCACAGGCGCTCGGCCACTGCCTGCTGGCTCAACCCAAGCTGTTCGCGGGCCTGACGCAGGCGCTCGCCCGTCGTTTTGGAGATGTGATCTTGAGAGGCTTCAGTATTCATTAGCTAGAAACTGCTGGTACTGTTTGGATTGTGGAAAACTTCGCGCCAACTGCCTGCCATAACGTTCGAGCTTGTCCTGGCGGCCATCCAGCGCGGCGAAACGAATCTGTAACCATAAGCTGTCGGCACTGGCCGGCAGAATATGTTGGTAAACCTCCAGCAACAGCCGCGCCTGATCGCGTCGCCCTTCGCTGAAACGGCGTTCAGCCTCTGCCAGCAGGTGCGTCCCTTTGTCAGGGTCGACCTTCAATGCCCGGCCCAGCAATACCCGCGCATCATCCTGTTGATTGGCCTGCAAAAAGCAGTAGCCGGCGTTCTCCAGGCTGTCAGCCACCTGGCCCGTATCGGGTGCAGTGGCGGCGGCGCTAAACTGCTGTTGTGCCGGTACATACTGCCCTAAACTACACAAAAACGCACCGTAATTATTCATGACGGTGCCATTTCGCGGGGCCAGTTGCAGGGCGCGCTGGTAGCGCTGTTGCGCGTCCTCATTTTCCCCGACACGCTGCGCGTAGAGCGCCATGCCAAGCTGGGTGCGGTAATCCTGTGGGGCGGCCTTCACCGCCTTCTCCAGGTTCTGCCGCGCGGCGGGCAAATTGCCCTGCGACAGATAGCTCAGCCCCAACTGCAGGCGGGCATCCGCTGGCGCGCCAGCGTCCGTTTCCGGCTCACTTGGCCCGGAGCTGGCGCACCCTGCCAGCAGCCCTGCCGCCAGCAGTCCCGAAGCCAGCAGTGGCCTCTTCCACAACATTTTCAGCAACATGCGTTTCATTCCCTGGAACGCGGCAGCCCGTGCCGTTCCGAATCTGCGAGAGGGAGGCGCGGCGGCTTAACCCGCCACGCCCTCAGGCCAGGCTCAGAGTGCTTTTACCGAAATCGGCTCCCCTGCCATCTTCTTCTTCAGGGTACGCTTGGTCCGGTCGATCACCTCGCCCGCCAACTGTCCGCAGGCGGCGTCAATGTCGTCACCGCGGGTCTTACGGACAATAGTCGTAAAACCATATTCCATCAACACTTTGGCAAAGCGATCAACGCGACTATTCGAGCTGCGTCCATAAGGTGCGCCCGGGAAGGGGTTCCACGGAATCAGGTTGATCTTGCAGGGGGTCTCTTTCAGCAGGGCTGCCAGCTCATGGGCGTGCTCGGTGCCGTCGTTGACGTGGTCGAGCATCACGTACTCAATGGTCACGCGGCCTTGGTTGGCATTGGACTTCTCCAGGTAGCGGCGTACCGCGGCCAGGAAGGTCTCAATGTTGTACTTCTTATTGATCGGCACGATCTCATCACGGATGGTGTCGTTCGGCGCGTGCAGCGAGATGGCCAGCGCCACGTCGATCATGTCGCCCAGCTTGTCCAGCGCCGGCACCACACCAGAGGTGGAGAGGGTCACGCGGCGTTTGGAGAGGCCAAAACCGAAGTCATCCAGCATGATCTCCATGGCCGGCACCACGTTGTTCAGGTTGAGCAGCGGCTCACCCATGCCCATCATCACCACGTTGGTGATGGGGCGTTGGCCGGTGACTTTGGCCGCGCCAATGATTTTGGCGGCGCGCCACACCTGGCCGATAATCTCGGAGACGCGCAGGTTGCGGTTGAAGCCCTGCTGCGCGGTCGAACAGAATTTGCACTCCAGCGCGCAACCGACCTGGGAGGAGACGCACAGGGTCGCGCGGTCATCTTCCGGGATGTAAACCGTCTCTACACGCTGGTCGCCGACCAGAATGACCCACTTGATGGTGCCATCTGCGGAGCGCTGCTCCTCCACCACTTCCGGCGCGCGGATCTCGGCAATCTGCTGCAACTTGTTGCGCAGTACCTTGTTGATGTCGGTCATCTGCTCGAAATCGTCGCAGCAGTAGTGGTACATCCACTTCATGACCTGATCGGCGCGGAAGGGTTTCTCACCCAGCTCGGCGAAAAATTCGCGCATCTGCTGGCGGTTGAGGTTGAGGAGGTTAATTTTTTCCGCAGCCGGTTTGACCGTTTGCACGGCGGACGCAGGAGAGTGGGAAGTTTCAGACACGGTTTGCCCAGAAGCTGTTGATTCTAACATGGATGTCGCGGCCTCGTTGTTACACTTTTGGCTCAAAGGAAGTGCACCCCGCCGTCACGGCGTGATGCGAAAACATGCGCCCCGAAAGAGCAGGCTCTGTCGGGGCGCAGTATTGTACAAATTTTAAGATAGCGACGCTATCGCGGAAAGCCCATGCTTAACCAATAATTGTTTCAGCAGGTGAATCTTTCAGTTCGCTATCATTCACCAATTAACGAGTGCGCGGGCACAGCTCGTTTTCGGTGAAGAAGTACGCGATTTCGCGCTGGGCAGACTCTACCGCGTCAGAACCGTGAACGGCGTTCTCGGTGAAGCTGTCCGCGTAGTCAGCACGCAGGGTGCCAGCCAGAGCGTTGTCCGGGTTGGTTGCACCCATGATGTCGCGGTTGCGCTGAACGGCGTTCTCGCCTTCCAGAACCTGCATCATGATCGGGCCAGAGGTCATGAACTCAACCAGACCGTCGAAGAACGGGCGGCCTTTGTGCTCAGCGTAGAAGCCTTCAGCCTGCTCACGGGTCAGGTGAACCATTTTGGCAGCAACGATTTTGAAACCAGCGGCTTCGAAACGTGCGTAGATAGAACCAATGGCGTTCTTAGCCACTGCGTTCGGTTTGATCATGGAAAAAGTACGTTCGATAGTCATGTCAACCTCTGTCTGACGTCCTGGGGGGCAGGCATAAAAGTTAGCCCGCCGTGAAATGGCGCCGATTATAGGGGGCGATGCCGCGCTTGCCTACCGGTAACACAACATTTAGTTAAAATAACTTTAGCTAAAACCCTACCATTTGTGTACATATGCGATCGCGTTCATATCAGCCAGCCTAATGGATGCTACTGTTGTGCAAACCCTCGCTAAAAAATGCCAAGTCGATCACGTTCCCAACCGTTACATGTAACCTTTGCCGTAAATTGTTTCTAAAACAGCCAGATAGCTGGCGAGCCACCGACTCTGCTGTTAGCCTCTCCCTGACCGCTGCTGGTTTTATTTACAGCCTTTTGACCGACCGGCCGCCACGCATCCTATATCGAGGTCACCATGAATCGTGCCGTCAATGCACTGCAAGCTTTTGGCAAATCGCTCTATGGTCCGGTGCTGATCCTTCCCATCGTCGGGATGTTTATCGCCCTCGGCAACCTGTTTGGCAACGGCAACCTGGCGGCCTGGGTGCCCTTCCTTAACCATCCGCTGGTGCAGGAGATTGGGCAGCTGGTGGCTAAATCCTCGGTCTCGATTCTGGCTAACTTGGCGCTGGTGTTCGCCGTCGGCATCCCGATTGGGCTGGCGAAGCGTGACAAGGGCTATGCCGCCCTGATTGGGTTAGTGGTGTTCATCATCTTTATTAACGCCATGAGCATCACCCTGCAACTACAGGGGCGGCTGGCGCCCGCGGAGTCGATGCGCGCCGCTGGGCAGGGTATGGTGCTGGGCGTGCAGGTGCTGGAGATGGGGGTGTTCGCCGGTATCCTGACGGGCGCCATCTCTGGCATCCTCTATAACCGCTACTCGCCAACCCAGTTCACTGGCGTGATGGCCATCTACTCCGGCCACTGCTTCGTGGCGATGCTTGGCATCCCGCTGGCAATTACGCTCGGCGTGGTGATGAGCGAGCTGTGGCCCTTCGCGCAGCAGGGTATCAGCGCCCTTGCCTACGGCATCCGCGGTGCTGGCCCGGTTGGCGTGGCGATCTACGGCTTTCTGGAGCGCATCCTGATCCCCACCGGCCTGCACCATCTGGTCTATACGCCCTTCCTCTATACCGAACTGGGCGGCAGCCAGGAGGTGTGCGGCACCCTCTACCGTGGCGCGCGCAACATCTACTTTGCGGAGATGGCCTGCCCTACCGTGAAGCAACTTAGCCCCACCGTGATGTGGGATGCGCGCGGCATCAGCAAAATGTTCGGCCTGACGGCGGCGGCGTTGGCGATGATCAGCACCGCCAAACCCGAGCGCCGGGCGGCGGCGAAGGCCATCCTGCTGCCCGCCGCCCTCACCTCGCTGCTGATTGGCGTGACCGAGCCACTGGAGTTCTCCTTTCTGTTTGTTGCCCCGCTGCTGTTCGTGACCCATGCGGTGCTGGCTGGCCTTGGCATGATGCTGTTCGCGCTGCTGGGCGTCCACGCCATTGGTGCCAATGGCGTGATTGATTTCGTGCTCTACAACCTGCCGCTGGGCACTGAGAAGTCCAACTGGCCGATGTACCTGCTGGTGGGCGCAATCATGGCGGTGGTCTATTTCACGGTCTTCCGTTTCCTGATCCTGCGCTTTGACATGAAAACGCCGGGGCGCGAGGAGGAGGATCAGGAGACGCGCCTCTACAGCAAGCAGGATTACCAGCAGCGCGGCCAACGTGGCGTAGCGGGCGCTGAGCCGACCACGGCGGAGAACGAAGCCTTGGGGCTGGGCCAGCGCATCATCGCCGGGCTGGGCGGCAAGCAGAACATTGACGTGATTGACAACTGTTACACCCGGCTGCGGGTGACGGTGCGGGATACCAGCACCATCAATGAGCAGCAGCTCAAACAGACCGGCGCGCGTGGCGTCATCCTCCAGGGCAACAATGTCCAGGTGGTGTATGGGCTGCATGTGAAGAAAATGCGTGAGGCGGTAGAGATCGCGCTGTAACCGACCGACGAGGAGCACCTGATGACTACTGTGACCCAGACACCCGGCAACAAGGCCCCCTTTATCCTGTCGATTGCTGGCGGCGGCAGCACCTACACCCCCGGCATCGTCAAGAGCCTGATGCTGAAACTGGAGGCGTTCCCGCTGGCGGAGATCCGCCTGTATGACATTGACAGCGAACGCCAGAACACCATCGCGCCGGTGGTGGAAAAGGTGATCCGCGACCACAGTGACACCATTACTTTTACCGTCACCACCGACCCGGAGGTGGCCTTCAGTGGCGCGCACTTCGTGTTTGCGCAGATGCGCGTCGGCCAGTACAAAATGCGTGAGCAGGATGAGAAGATCCCGCTGCGGCATGGGGTGGTCGGCCAGGAGACCTGCGGGCCGGGCGGGCTGGCCTATGGCCTGCGCACCATTCTGCCAATGGTGGAGCTGATTGATTTGGTAGAGCGCTACGCCGATGCGCGCGCCTGGATCGTCAACTACTCCAACCCGGCGGCAATTGTCGCAGAGGGGGTACGCCGCCTGCGCCCCAATGCGCGGGTGCTGAATATCTGCGACATGCCGGTGGCCGCCATGCGTAATATCGCCGCCATCCTTGGGGTGCCACGCGAGGAGGTGACGGTGAACTACTTTGGCCTGAACCACTTCGGCTGGTTTACCCAAGTGTTTGTCGATGGCGTGGATCGGATGGCGGATCTGCGGGCGCACGTGGCGCGCTTCGGCCTGCTCACGGAGGATGCTGCCGCCACCGATCCCCAGCACGCCGATCCCTCCTGGGTGAAGACCTGGCGCAACATCCAGCCCCTGATGGAGCATTTCCCGGAGTACCTGCCCAACCCCTATCTCCAGTACTACCTGATGCCCAACCAGATCGTGGAGCATCAGGACCCGGACTATACCCGCGCCAATGAGGTGATGAATGGCCGGGAGAAAAAGCTGTTTGCCGCCGCGGCGGAGTATAAGCAGACCGGCATCCTGCCTGATGCTTTCCACGTCGGGGTGCATGGGGCATTTATTGTCGATGTTGCCCGTTCACTGGCCTTTGACCTGCGCCAGCGCCATCTGGTGATTGTGGAGAACCGCGGCGCGATTGCCAACCTGCCCTATGACGCCATGGTGGAGGTGCCCGCCTACATCACCGCCCAAGGGCCGGAGCCAGTGGTGGTAGGCGCAATCCCCCTGTTCTACAAGGGGCTGATGGAGCAGCAACTGGCCAGTGAGCAACTGCTGGTAGAGGCGACGATGGAGGGCAGTTATGAGAAGGCGTTGCAGGCCTTTACCCTGAACCGCACCATCCCAACCATGCAACATGCGAAGGCCATTCTCGATGAGATGATTGAGGCCAACCGCGACTACTGGCCAGCGCTGAAACGCGCCTATGAACAGGGTGTTGCACGCTGACTTTGCGGCACGCCGCGCAGAACCTGACAGAGAGCCGATGATTTGATTGAACCCAGACGCAGGCCACCCGTAGGATAGCCGCATCGCTATTGCCGGAGGGCCTGTGTTTGGATAATCGTCTTGCTTCGCTGCTGCAACGGGGCGATACCCTGACCCGTGCGGAGTATCGTGTTCTGGCCTATCTGGTTGATGATCGGCACCCCACTGACGATCAGCTCAGCCGCCTGACGGTCAGGACGCTGGCGCAGGAGACCTATGTCTCCACCGCCACTATCCTGCGCCTGTGCCATAAACTGGGGTTCAGCGGTTATAGCGAACTGCTGTTCCACATCAAGCAACTCCTGAACGGCCAGCCAGCCACGCCAGCCCTGCCTGAGGTAGCGAAAGCAGCGGATCTGCCTGCCGCCTTTGAGCACTTTATTGAGAACTATCGGCGGAGTTTCCGCTTTATTACCGCCGCCAAACAGCAGGCGTTCAGCCAGTTGCTGCGCGAGGAGGAGACGTTTTTCCTCTACGGCACCGGCTTTTCCCAGCTGTTTGCCGAGTACCTGACCAAGAAACTGCAACTGCTGGGGAAGAACGCACTGGTCTCCGGACTGGGTGACAGCCGTGGCATTTTCCTGCACAACGCCGCCAAATATCGCGTCTTTATTGCCATCTCACGCAGTGGCGAGACCGCCGCGGTGCTGGAGAAGGCGCGCATCGCCCGCAACATTGGCATGACGGTGGTGGCCTTCACCCGCGCGTCAGCGAACTCGCTGGCGCAGCTCTGTGACCTTCATCTGCCGCTCTATGATGATGCCAGCAGCGCGGCCGCCGAGGCCGGGGAGAGCAGCTCGTTTGAGTCCAACCTGATCTTGCTGATCGACCTGTTGCTGCTGGCGGCCTCGGCCCCGCCTTCGTCAGGCGATGCCTGACGAAGGGATAATGTTGCGCAGCCAGCTGCCCCAGCGGCGCTGGTAGAAGGGTTGGGTGTGCTGGATCAGGTAGTGGCTGATGCCGCGCTCCTTCTCAGAGACCAGACAGAAGTCGACCGCCTCGTTGTCCCCCAGTGCCTCGCTGGCCACGCTGCCCGCCTCCTGAATCAGATCCTCGATCTCCTGCTCGGTGGCCCCTTCCACTTCCAGCCCCACCAGCAGGTTGGGCTGCTCATCGTGGGCCTTGTCATGGATCAGCGCCAGAAAGGCGCGGCGCACCGGCTTGCGCTGGCTGAACAGGGTGGTCAATGCATCCACCATTGCGGCCGGGTAGTGCTCTGGCTGGCCAATCAGGTACTCATGACCGGCCTCCACCACCCGCTCCTGCGGCTTATTTACGCCGCCATCCTGCAACAGCAACGCCACCTCCTGCGCGGTGAACTCCTTGCCGTACTCGTTTTTCGGGTTCAGGAACAGCTCAGTGCCTTGGGTCATCTCAAACAGTACCCGCGCTGGCAGTGCCAGGAAGGGGTGCTCCCCCTCAATGGCGCGTTGCAGTGCCGCCAGCGAGGTGAAGAACGGCAACGCGCGCGTGCCATCCTGCTTCTCCCAGACTTGGAGGCTAAGCGGGCTGCCCGCCTCCAGTACCACCTCCCCCTGGGGGGCGGTGTTGTCGGTCAGTACCAGTACCGTGGACTCCAGCAGGGTGCGGTAGAAAGCCGGTCGCTGTGCCGGCTCGTTCATCGCCAGCATCAGCAGGTTTTCCAGTTCGCGTCCCTGCGTATCATCAGCAAAATTGGGTGTCGTCATCTGTTACTCCATCAACAAGCCGGAATGGCTTCAGATAAAAAAACGGGGCAGCCACGCCGCCCCGCTAATTGGGTTATGGGCGGCCGCGCCGCTTATTGTGCCTTATTGAGCAGCAGGTTCGCCAGGGTGCGAACCCCCAGACCGGTGGCGCCAGCTGACCACTGATCCACCGCCCCTTTGCGGTAGGTGGCGGAGCAGTCGATGTGCAGCCAGCCCTGCTGGTAGTGCTTCACAAAGTGCGACAGGAATGCCGCGGCAGTGCTGGCACCAGCGGTGTGGCTCGGGCCAGCGATGTTGTTCAGATCGGCAAAGTTGGAGGGCAACTGGCTACGATGGAACTCCGCCAGCGGCAAGCGCCAGAACGGCTCCTGCTCCTGCTGCGCGCTCGCCAACAGCTCGCCAGCCAGTGCGTCATCAAAGCTGAACAGCGCATGGTAGTCGCCGCCCAGCGCCGTTTTTGCTGCGCCGGTCAGGGTAGCGCAGTCAATCAGCAGTTGCGGCTGCTGCTCGGCGGCGTCAATCAAGCCATCCGCCAGCACCAGACGCCCCTCGGCATCGGTGTTCATCACCTCAACGGTTTTGCCATTGCGGTAACGGATGATGTCGCCCAGCTTGAAGGCGTTGCCGCTGACCATGTTGTCGGCGCAGCAGAGGTAGAGTTTGACGCGCTGTTGCAGGCCACGCGCCGCTGCCAGCGCCAGTGCGCCGGTCACGGTGGCCGCGCCGCCCATGTCGGCTTTCATGGAGTCCATCGACGCGCTCGGCTTCAGGCTGTAGCCACCGGTATCAAAGGTGATGCCCTTGCCCACCAGACAGGCGTAGACCGGCGCATCGGCGTCGCCGGTTGGGTTGTAGTCCAGCGCCAGCAGCACCGGCGGGCGCTCGGAGCCGCGACCCACGGTGTGGAGGCCGCTGTAATTCTGCTCGCGCAGATCCTCGCCCTTGGTGATGCGGTAGCTGACATGGCCGCCACCATACTCGCACAGCAGATCGACGGCGCGCTGCGCCAGCTGCTCCGGCCCCAGCTCCTCGGCTGGCGTGTTGATGGTGTTACGCACCCAGTCCACGATGGCCAGCCGGCGATCCAGCTCCTGGCGTGCCGCCTCCTCCAGCGTCGGCCAGGCGACCTGGCGCGCCCCTTTCGGGCTGCGGAAACCCTGCCAGAAGGCCCAGCACTGCTCCAGCCCCCAGCCCTCGCCGGTCAGGGCGACCTTGCGGATCCCCTGTCCATCAATGCGGCGCGCGGCGCGCTGGATCGCTGGCAAGGTGTCGTTGCCGTTCAGATGGATCGTGATGCCATCGTTGTTGGTACTCAGCAGCGCCTTCTCGCCCCAGCGGGCGTCAGCGGGTTGCTGTGAAAGGGCGATGTGCATTACTTCTGATGTCATAACAAACTCCTGATTGTTGTTCTCTTTGTCAGGGCAGGTCTGCGGCCACGCCACAGGCGAACGGAAACAAAGCGGGCCACCCAGTGGTAGCCCGTATTCATGACTTCTGTTATCTAACCAGACCCTCTGGGCGGCTGCCAGAGTTTTTTTAGGAGGGAGTGCGACGGCCGCCTGCGTAGAGACGGCCCAAGGAAATCAGCGTTGCGTCCAGGTGGTCTGGCCAGCGGCCAGCCCCTGCTGGTACTGCTGCCAGGCCGGTGAAGTTTGGCGCAGGCGATCCAGCGCCTTGCAGACCACGGCGATGGCGTAGTCGATCTCCTCCTCCGTGGTGAAGCGGCCGACCGAGAAGCGGATGGCACTGTGTGCCAGCTCCTCATCCAGCCCCAGCGCACGCAGCACATAGGAGGGTTCAAGGCTGGCGGAGGTGCAGGCCGAGCCGGAGGAGACGGCCAGATCCTTGAGTGCCATGATCAGCGACTCCCCTTCCACATAGCCAAAGCTGACGTTCAGCACCGAGGAAACCCCCTGCTCCAGCGAGCCATTGAGCTTGATCGCCTCAATCTCTTTGATGCCGTTCCACAGGCGATCGCGCAACGCACGCAGGCGTTCGCTCTCTTCGGCCATCTCCAGCCGGGCGATGCGGTAGGCCTCGCCCATGCCGACAATCTGGTGCACCGGCAGGGTGCCGGAGCGCATACCGCGCTCATGGCCGCCGCCGTGGATCTGCGCCTCAATCTGGATGCGGGGCTGGCGGCGCACGTAAAGGCCGCCGATGCCTTTCGGGCCATAAAGTTTGTGGCCGGAGAAGGACATCAGATCCACCGGCAGTTCCGCCAGATTAATCGGCAGCTTGCCGACGCTTTGGGTCGCGTCAACGTGGAACAGGATGCCACGGCTGCGGCAGAGCGCACCGATGGCGGCGATGTCCTGAATCACGCCAATCTCGTTGTTGACGTGCATGATCGAGACCAGCAGGGTGTCATCACGCATCGCGGCTTCCAGCGCGGCCAGATCAATCAGGCCATCGGGCTGCGGCGCCAGATAGGTGACGTCAAACCCCTCCAGCTCCAGCTGGCGGCAGGTGTCCAGCACCGCCTTGTGCTCGGTCTGGCTGGTGATGATGTGCCGACCCTTCTCGCGATGCGCATGGGCCGCGCCCTTGATCGCGAGGTTGTCGGACTCGGTTGCCCCGGAGGTAAAGACGATTTCGCGCGGGTCTGCGCCAATCAGTTCGGCAATGTCATTACGCGCCACATCCACCGCCTCTTCAGCCTGCCACCCGTAACGGTGCGAGCGGGAAGCCGGGTTGCCGAAGGTGCCATCCAGGGTCAGGCACTGCATCATCTTCCCGGCGACACGCGGGTCCGCTGGCGTCGTGGCTGAGTAGTCCAGGTAAATCGGTAATTTCATTGCTCTTCTGCTCCGTACATCACATGCAGGTTAACGCACCACCGCCGGTTTACGGGCGCAGGTTGACGTTAATTGTCTCCTGCGGACGGCCATTGGCACCGAGGCGGCGAGTCTCATTGTTCTGGCGATCGGCCACATCCAGTACTTCCTGGTTGTTCACCAACTCTGCCAACGTAATATTATTCAGGAATCCGCTGATGCGCTCGCTCAGGTCGCGCCACAGGGTATGGGTCAGGCAACGGTCACCGCCCTGGCAGCCCTCTTTCCCCTGGCAACGGGTGGCGTCCACGGACTCATCAACCGCGGTAATCACCGCACCAACCGCAATGTCACCGGCATCTTTGCCCAGCAGGTAGCCGCCACCGGGGCCGCGCACGCTGGCAACCAGACCGTTTTTACGCAGGCGTGAAAACAGCTGCTCCAGATAGGAGAGGGAAATTCCTTGGCGTTCAGAGATATCCGCTAAAGGCACCGGCCCTTCCTGGGAGTGCAACGCCACGTCCAGCATTGCGGTTACCGCATAACGACCCTTTGATGTCAGTCTCATGGCTAATCTTACCTGTTGGGGGATTGAATATGGCCTTGAGTCTGCCATTCCCGACTATTTCAGTCAACTATTTAACCGAGTAAAACAGTCAAGTATTAGCCGCCCGGCCTGAGGCCGGGCATTCAGCGGCCTATCGCTTAATAATAAGCCGCTGAAAATCAGATGGTTAAGGGCGCTGCTTCTCGATGGAACTGAGGATGCCACGCAGGATGTTCAGCTCCTGGCTCTCCGGGCGGGCGCGGGTGAACAGGCGGCGCAGGCGGCTCATGATCTGCCCAGGGTGCTGCGGGCGGATAAAACCGGTCTGCAACAGCACCTGCTCCAGGTGCTCATAGAAGCGCTCCAGATCGTCCACCAGCGGGTACTCCACCTCTTCCGGTGTCGCCTCGCCCGCCTCCTGACGCGCCAGCCAGGCAACGCGCACCTCGTAGGCGATCAGCTGCACTGCCATCGCCAGATTCAGCGAACTGTACTCCGGGTTGGCCGGGATGCAGACGTGGTAGTGGCACTTTTGCAGCTCGTCGTTGGTCAGCCCGACGCGCTCACGGCCAAATACCAGCGCTACCGGGGCGCTTTCGGCGGTCATGGCGCTCTTTACGCCGCACTCACGCGGTTCCAGCATCGGCCACGGCAGGGTGCGCGAACGGGCGCTGGTACCGACCACCAGACTGCATCCGGCAATCGCCTCATCCAGCGTGTCAACGATGGTGGCATTGCCAATGACGTCGCTGGCACCGGCCGCCAGAGAGATGGCCTGCGAGTCAGGCTTAACCAGCGGGTTGACCAGATAAAGGTTGGTGAGGCCCATGGTTTTCATGGCACGGGCGGTGGAGCCCATATTGCCGGTGTGGGAGGTTTCAACCAGAACAATGCGGATATTGTGCAGCATAGGAACTCTGAGGGTTGCGGAAAATCGTGACATGCTAACACAACCGTAGGTATTTTTCAGAACCCCTGCTATACTGCGCGCCGTTTCCCGTTCTTTAACATCCCAGTTGGAAGATATCCATGCATCCGATGCTGACCATCGCCGTGCGCGCTGCGCGCAAGGCCGGTAACCTGATTGCCAAACACTATGAAACTCCGGACGCTGTAGAAGCGAGCCAGAAAGGCACCAATGACTTCGTCACCAACGTCGACCGTGACGCTGAGCACCTGATTATCGACGTGATCCGCAAGTCTTACCCGAAGCACACCATCATCTCTGAAGAGTGCGGCGAACTGCCGGGCGAAGATGCTGATGTACAATGGATTATCGACCCACTGGATGGCACCTCCAACTTCATCAAACGTCTGCCGCACTTCGCGGTCTCCATTGCCGTACGCATCAAAGGCCGTACGGAAGTGGCCGTGGTTTACGATCCAATGCGCAACGAACTGTTCACTGCGACCCGCGGTCAGGGCACACAGCTGAACGGCTACCGCCTGCGCGGCAGCAATGCCCGCGACCTGGATGGCACCATTCTGGCGACCGGCTTCCCGTTCAAGCTGAAGCAGCACGCTACCCCGTACATGAATATCGTCACCAAGCTGTTTACCCAGTGCGCTGACTTCCGCCGCTCTGGCTCCGCTGCGCTGGATCTGGCCTACGTGGCTGCTGGCCGCGTGGACGGTTACTTCGAGATTGGCCTGAAGCCGTGGGACTTCGCTGGCGGCGAACTGCTGGTGCGTGAAGCGGGCGGTATCGTGACTGACTTCGTTGGCGGCCACAACCACCTGCACTCCGGTAACCTGGTGGCGGGTAACCCGCGCGTGGTGAAATCCCTGCTGGGTGCCATGCGTGAAGAGCTGAGCGAAGCCCTGAAACGTTAATTTTGCTGTATAAATTTCTTGATGCCGCCCAATGGGCGGCATTTTTTTTGCCCAAACCCCGCTGACGGCACGACAGAAGTGTGATGCCGCTTCAAAGGCCGGATGAAACTGCCCTGCATCCGGCGCAGGCGCCACGCGCCTTTGCTATGCTTACACCTCCCCACCCACGTGCGACAGTCAGAAGGTGTTCATGAGCCCGGCCACTCCACCTGCGCCTGAGCTCTCCGGTCAACAACGGCGCTGCCATATTATTTTGCTGTTATGCGCGCCCTCCCCTGTGACATGCCTGGAGAAGATCAGCCAAATCAATGGCGTTGACCTCCCCACCACCCGGCAGGATCTGGCCGACGTGGCGAGTGAAATCCAGCGTTTCCACCATCTGGCCCTGACGGCCGATGGGGCGGCGGTATGCCGCATTGAGGGTTCCATCCTTAACCAGCGTTTATGTTTCTTCCATGTGCTACGACGGGCGCTGCGCGCCTCCCCTGACTTCACCCGGCAACAGGGGGCGCAGCTGCTGCATGAGGGGCTGGCGGCATTCCACCGGCTGGAGGCCAGCGAGACCGATGGCCTGTTGCAGGCGCTGGTGGAGCAGGCGGAGGTGCGGCTGCGGCGCCCGTTTAACGCCCGCGACCGCCACTTCCTCTGCCTGTTTATCAAGTACTGCCTGAACCGCCACCACCAGCTTTGCCATCCCGATTTCAGTCCACAGCAGCGTCGCTGGCTGCGGCAGAAGAGTGAGGCCGCCGCCGCGGCCTGGCTGGCCGGTGAGCTATGCCACCACTTCTCCCTGCCGTGGCGCGAAGCGGAGGAAGATTTCCTGATCCTGCTGCTCACCCTGCTAAAGACCCACAGCTATGACAGCAACGACACGCCGGAAGACCAGCGACTGATGGAGGAGATCCACCAGCTGATTGGCCGCTTCCAGCAGTTGTCAGGCATGAGTTTCAGTAGCCAGCAGGGGCTGGCCGGCCAGTTGTTCGCCCACATGGGCGCGGCGCTGGAGCGCTGCCAGTTCGACATCGGCATCGATCACACCCTGCTAGCGGAGGTGGTGCGGCTGTACCCGCGCCTGATGCGCACCACGCGGGAGGCGCTGGCGGGGTTTGAGGCGGCCTATGGCATTAGCCTGTCGCCGGAGGAGATTGGGCTGATCGCCATCAGCTTTGGCGCCTGGCTGATGCAGGACAATGCCTTGCAGGAGAAGCAGGTGCTGCTGCTGACCAACGGCAATCCGGCGCTGGAGACCGCGGTTGAGCAGCATATCCGCGAGGCGACGCTGCTGCCGCTCACCCTGCGCTACCGACCGCTGGAGCAGTTCCTGCGTGAGGGCGCGCCGCGCGGCGTGACGCTGGTGGTCTCGCCCTACGCCTGCGCGCCGGACAGCGTGCTGCCGACGCTGTATATCGCGTTGCCGCTGGAGAAGGCGCAACGGCTGCAAATCCGCGCCCTGCTGGAAAGCCCCTGAACTAGCGGGCCGTCGGTGCCACCTGCGGCCGCAGGAAGATGGCTGGCAGCGCCACCAGCGCCATCACCCAGAACAGGTGCTGGTGCAGGTGTTGGAACAGGAAGCCAGAGATCATGGTCATCACCGCAATGCCGCCGCCCATCGCCAGCGCCGAGTAGGCCGCCTGCAACCGGATCACTTCCCGCTCGCCGCGCGCGGAGATAAAGCGCATCGCCGCCAGGTGGCAGACAGTGAAGCTGCCGCAGTGCAGAATCTGCATCACCAGCAGCCACGGCAGGTCAATGAACGCCCCCATCAGCAACCAGCGCACCACCCCGCAGCAGGCGGAGAGCAGCAGCAACTGGCGAGCGCTCCAGCGCTTGAACAGCTTCTGGCTGAAGGTGAAGATCACCACCTCCGCCACCACCCCCAGCGACCAGAGGTAGCCCACCACTGCCGCCGAGTAGCCCGCCTCCTGCCAGTAGAGCGCGCTGAAGCTGTAGTAGGCGGCGTGCGCCCCCTGCATCAGCGTCACGCATAACAAGAAGCGTCGCACCGCTGGCTGGCCCAACAGCTCACGCCACGGGATCGCCCCGCTCTCCCCGCGCGTCGCGCCATGCGGCATCACCGCTGGCCGCAGCAACATGCCGACCAGCATTGCCGCCAGCCCGGCCGTCAGGGCGACCAAGATGGCCGGGTGACCGTAGACCGCGATCATCTTGCCGATAAAGGCGGAGCCAATCACGAACGCCAATGAGCCCCACACCCGCACCCGGCCATAGTCGAGGCCAATCTGCCGCTGCCAGGTGGCGGCCAGCGCATCGCTCATTGGCACCAGCGGGCCAAAGAACAGGTTGAAGCCGGCCATCACCATCAGCAGCCAGGCCCAGTGGTTGCCGAACCAGAAGGCCGTGCAGCCCACCAGCGCCAGAAAGGCCATCAGCCGCAGCGCCGCCACCAGCCGCGACGGATCTTTTACCGCCGGGGCCAGCAGCAGGGTGCCGCTGAAGCGTGCCACCATGCCCGCGCCAAGCAGCAGGCCGATGCTTTCGGCGTCCAGCCCCTCCCCTTTCAGCCAGGTGGCGAAAAAGGGCAGGAAGATGCCGTAACAGAAAAAGTAGGTGAAGTAGCTGAGCGCCAGCCAGACGGGGGAAGGCAGAACCATTGTCTCTCCATTTACAGGTTATCGGGCCGCTACTGTAGCGCAAATTTCCGGCGGCCACAGGCAAAAAAAGCACTGCCGAAGCAGTGCCTTCTGTTGCGGGGCGCGTCTGGCGCGCCGGCAATTATGCGTAAACCGGCAGGCGGGCGCAGATCTCCAGCACTTGCTGTTTCACACGCTCGATGGTCGCTTCGTCATGGATGTTGTCCAGCACGTCGCAGATCCAGCCAGCCAGCGCGCGCACGTCATCTTCTTTGAAGCCGCGACGGGTAACCGCCGGAGTACCGATACGGATACCGGAGGTGACGAACGGGCTTTTCGGATCGTTCGGCACGCTGTTTTTGTTGACGGTGATGTTGGCGCGGCCCAGTGCGGCGTCAGCATCTTTACCGGTCAGCTCTTTGTCCACCAGATCCATCAGGAACAGGTGGTTCTCGGTGCCGCCGGAGACCACTTTGTAGCCGCGCGCCAGTACCACTTCCACCATTGCCTTGGCGTTTTTGGCCACTTGCTGCTGGTAGGTTTTGAACTCTGGCTCCATCGCCTCTTTCAGCGCCACAGCCTTGCCAGCAATGACGTGCATCAGCGGGCCACCCTGGCCGCCTGGGAAGACAGCGGAGTTCAGCTTCTTATAGAAATCTTCGTTGCCGCCCTTCGCCAGGATCAGGCCGCCGCGCGGGCCAGCCAGGGTTTTGTGGGTGGTGGTGGTGACGATGTGTGCGTGAGGAACCGGGTTCGGATAGACGCCCGCCGCCACCAGACCGGCGACGTGCGCCATGTCAACGAACAGGTAAGCGCCGATGCTGTCTGCGATTTCGCGCATTTTTGCCCAGTCAACGGTACCAGAGTAGGCGGAGAAGCCACCGATGATCATTTTCGGCTTGTGAGTCTCGGCCTGCTGCGCCAGATCAGCGTAGTCAATTTTGCCGCTCTCATCGATGCCGTAAGGCACGACGTTGTAGAGTTTGCCGGAGAGGTTAACCGGGGAGCCGTGAGTCAGGTGGCCACCGTGCGCCAGGTTCATCCCGAGGATGGTGTCACCCGGTTGCAACAGTGCGGTGTAGACGGCGAAGTTAGCCTGGGAACCGGAGTGCGGCTGGACGTTGGCATAGTCAGCGCCAAACAGCGCTTTTGCGCGGTCGATGGCCAGTTGTTCGACAATGTCAACATACTCGCAGCCACCGTAGTAACGCTTACCCGGATAGCCTTCCGCATATTTGTTGGTCAGCTGAGAGCCCTGAGCCTGCATAACGCGCGGGCTGGTGTAGTTTTCTGAGGCAATCAGCTCAATATGCTCTTCCTGACGAACAACTTCCTTCTCCATTGCTTGCCACAGTTCGGCATCATAATCGGCAATGTTCATTTCACGCTTTAACATCTGCTTCTCCTGACTCACACTCAATTAAACAACCCCTGCGGGTGATGGGCCACAGTGTAAACTGTTTTTGCCTGCCGCCATAGGGCTGATGCCAGGTTTTTACGCAAACGTTTGGCTTCAGGTGGCACAAGGCTCCCTTCACTCTCCTTAACCCAAGGTGCAACCGGCTTTTCCTCCGCTACCGTGATAAAGATTACACCTTTACACAATCGCTCCCTAAATCACAAATCCTTAACAAAAATAGGTCTATTTACAACCACCTACGGCTGCTATAAGATGCATATCAAATACATCATTTAGTCCTTTACCTTTCTGACGCGTCGCGTCCCCAGGAGCACCCAATGTTGGACTCACAAACTGTTGCCATCATTAAATCGACCATTCCCGTGCTGGTTGCCACCGGCCCAAAACTGACCGCCCACTTTTATGAGCGGATGCTGGGTCGCCATCCAGAGTTACAAAATGTCTTCAATATGCGCCACCAGAGCAATGGCGACCAGCGCGAGGCGCTGTTCAATGCCATCTGCGCCTATGCCGCCAATATTGAAAACCTGCCCGCCATCCTGCCAGCCGTAGAGAAGATTGCGCAGAAGCACGCCAGCCTGAACATCCGCCCGGAGCAGTACGCGATTGTTGGTGAGAACCTGCTGGCGACGCTGGATGAGCTGCTCAGCCCCGGTCAAGAGGTGCTGGATGCCTGGGGCAAAGCGTATGGGGTGCTGGCTGGGGTCTTTATCCAGCGTGAGGGGCAGATCTACCAGGAGACCGCAGCGCAGAACGGCGGCTGGGAAGGCACCCGCGATTTCCGCATCGTGCGCAAGCAGCCGCAGAGCGAGATCATCACCAGCTTTGAGCTGGCACCGGTGGATGGCGGCCCGGTCGTTGATTTCCAGCCGGGCCAGTATGTGTCGGTCTATGTGCAGGATGCCGCCTGGCACACCCACCGCCAGATCCGCCAGTACTCCCTGACCGCCGCGCCGAATGGCCACAGCTACCGCATCGCAGTGAAACGTGAGGATGAGGGCGCGGTCTCCCGCTACCTGCATCAGGTGGCGCAAGAGGGCAGCGTGGTGCAACTCGCCGCGCCGCGCGGTGATTTCTTCATGGATGTGCAACCGGAAACGCCCGTGACGCTGATCTCCGCTGGCGTTGGCCAGACCCCGCTGCTCTCCATGCTCCACACCCTGAAGGCGAAGGGGCACGCCGCGCCGATCAACTGGCTACATGCCGCCGAGAATGGCCGCCTGCACGCCTTTGCCGGTGAAGTGGCCGAACTTGCCGCCGCGCTGCCGAACCTCTCCCGCCATGTCTGGTATCGCCAGCCGGAAGCGGCAGATATCGTGGGCGTGGACTACCACAGCATCGGCTGGATGGATCTGGGGGCAGTCGCACCGCAACTGACGGCGCCGGGAATGCACTTCTACCTCTGCGGCCCGGTCGGTTTCATGCAGTTTGTTGCCCGCCAGCTGCTGGATGCCGGTATCCCAGCGGAAAACCTGCACTACGAAGTGTTTGGCCCGCACAAAGTGCTGTAAGCCAACGCAAAAAGGGCGCCCGAAGGCGCCCTTTTTTATGGCGGAGAGCGGGCTTAGATCGCCTCTTCATCCTCTTCGCCGGTACGGATACGCACCACGCGGGAGACGTCAAAGACAAAGATCTTGCCGTCGCCGATTTTACCGGTCTGCGCGGTGCGCATGATGGTCTCCACGCAGGTGTCCACGATGTCATCTGCCACCACAATCTCGATTTTCACTTTCGGCAGAAAATCGACCATATACTCCGCGCCGCGGTAGAGTTCAGTGTGGCCCTTCTGGCGGCCAAAGCCTTTTACTTCGGTGACCGTCATGCCGGTAATCCCGACTTCGGCCAGTGCTTCACGGACATCATCCAGTTTGAACGGCTTAATAATCGCGTCAATCTTTTTCATGGCGAACCCTTTCTTTTACATAATATGCGGCCAAGGCCGGAGGTTTTCGTCTGACATCACGTGCCGGGCGGCGGCGCACGCCCACTGTCCGACAACGATTGCCTGCCCGGCGCTGGCCACGGTGGCCCGTTAAGTATGGCAGTTGCCCACTATCCTGCCCTGCCCGGCGCGACAATAAGCCTGCGAGTGTAAAGCATTCTGGCCGGTTTGTTTAGCCACCTGCGGCGGCTAATCCTTAAAGTCGTTGGCATCCAGCTCGTGGCGCGACAGCAGCTTATAGAACTCGGTGCGGTTGCGCCCGGCCATGCGCGCCGCCTGCGTCACGTTGCCCTTGGCGATCTGCAACAGCTTGCGCAGATAGTGCAGCTCAAACTGGTTGCGCGCCTCGGCGAAGGTCGGCAGTACCCGGTTCTCCCCCTCCAGCGCCTGCTCCACCAACGCGTCACTGATCACTGGCGCGGAGGTGAGCGCCACGCACTGCTCAATCACATTGACCAGTTGGCGCACGTTGCCCGGCCAGCTCGCCGCCATCAGCCGTTTCATCGCATCGGAGGAGAAGCTGCGCACAAACGGTTTGTGGCGCTGCGCCGCGGCGCGCAGCAGATGGTTGGCGAGCAGCGGAATATCCTCTGGCCGCTCATTCAGCGCTGGCAGCTTGAGGTTGACCACATTCAGGCGGTAGAAGAGATCCTCACGGAATTCGCCGCGCGCCATCACCTTTGGCAGGTCGCGGTGGGTGGCGGAGAGGATGCGCACATTGACCTCCAGATCGCGGTTGCTGCCGAGCGGCCGCACCTTGCGCTCCTGGAGCACCCGCAGCAGCTTGACCTGCAACGAGAGCGGCATGTCGCCAATCTCATCGAGGAACAGCGTGCCCCCCTCCGCCGCCTGAAACAGCCCCTCACGCTGGCTGACCGCGCCGGTAAACGCGCCCTTGGCATGGCCGAACAGCTCTGACTCCAGCAACTGCTCCGGCAGCGCGCCGCAGTTGATGGCGATGAACGGCCGCTGCGCGCGCGGGCTGGCGGCGTGGATCGCCTGCGCCAGCACCTCCTTGCCGGTGCCGCTCTGGCCGTTGATCAGCACGCTGACGTCCGACTGCGCCACCATCCGCGCCTGCTCCAGCAGACGCAGCATCAGTGGGCTACGGGTGACAATCGCCTCACGCCAGCGCTCATCCGCCGCCGGGGCGGTGGTCAGCGCCAGCGCCTCGTCGATCGCCTTGTAGAGCGCGTCACGATCCACCGGCTTGGTGAGGAAGCTGAACACGCCCTGCTGGGTGGCCGCCACCGCGTCCGGGATGGAGCCGTGGGCGGTCAGGATGATCACCGGCATCCCCGGCTGGTGCTTCTGGATCTCGCTGAACAGCGCCATGCCATCCATCTCATCCATCCGCAAGTCGCTGATCACCAGATCAATCTTTTCGCGTGCCAGCAGCCGCAACGCCTCTTGCCCGCTCTCGGCGGTGGTGACGCTGAACCCCTCGCTGCTCAGGCGCATCCCGAGCAGCTTCAGCAGGCTGGGATCGTCATCCACCAGCAGCAGGTTGGCGGGTTTACGTTGGGTCATCCTGGCCCTCCTTAGTGGTCGCCGGCAGCCGGCGGGGTGTAGGTCTCATCGGGATCGACGCGGCGATGGCCCTCGCCGCCCTCCGGCAACTCGCCCTGCAACTGCTTGCGCGAGGAGAGCCGGCGCTCGATGTCGGTCAGGTTCTCCAGCTTCTGCTGGGTGTCGCTGAGCTTATCCTGAAGCAGCGCCTGCGCCTGATGCAGCGCCGCGATCTGGCTGGCGTTCGCCTCCTGGGCGCGCTGGGCCTTTGCCCGCTCCTCGTTCAGCACAATCTCCAGGTTCTGGCGCTCCCGCCAGAGCTGCACCAGCGGCCGCAGTGAACCGGGCATCTCGGCGCGGTACTGGTTGACCCGCGTGAGCAGCTGGCGGCGGCCCGCTGGCGTCGGGTCGGCGCTGGAGAGCAGGATGCTCTGGCGGAAGGCACTCTCCCAGGAGTCCACCACCATCGACTGGCCGAGCCGCTGGGCCTCGGCGGGGCCGAGCCGGTCGGCGCAGTCAATCGCCCGTAGCCAGTAGAGGGCATTCTCGGTGCTCTCTTTGCCCTCCAGATCCCACAGGGTTTCACAGGCGGCGACGCGGAAGTCGATCACCTGCTGGTCGGGCAGCGCCTGCAACGGGGTATGGGCGGCACCCTGGCCGCCACCCTGCATACAGCTGGCCAGCATCGGCAGCAGGCCCAGCGAGGCCAGTAGCCGCCCGCCGCGCACCGCCCGGGCCACTCCCGCTCCCCGCTGTAGCAGGGAGCCAAATATGCGCATTGTCATTGTTCGTGATTCCCGGCTGGTAACGGCAGTTCAATTCGGAAACAGACATCAGCATAGGCCACCTTGATCAGCTGCAGATCGCCTTGCATCCGGCTGATGCAGTCATGGGCAATGCTCAGCCCGAGGCCACTGCCCTTGACCGCGCCCTTGCGTTGCTGGCTGCCCTGAAAAAATGGCTCAAAAATCATCGCTTTCTCACTTTCGGCAATCGGCGTGCCGCTGTTGGCGACCTCAATGTGTAGCCGGTTGCCAGCCTGACGGCTGCGGATCCAGATGTTACCGGATTCAGCCCCGTAGTGCACCGCATTGGAGTAGAGGTTGTCGAGCGCGCGCATCAGCAGCGTCGGTTCGGCGCGGCAGTGGGTCGCCGCCAGATCCAGGTGGGTGCGGATCTGCTTGGCGCGCGCTGGCAGGCTATGGGCGGAGACCACCCGCGCCACCATCTCCGGCAGCGCCACCTGCGCCTTCTCCGCCGGGCCATCTGACAGCTTGCGGTTGTAGTCGAGCAGCTGCTCAATCAGGGTTTGCAGGTGGCGGCTGCTCTTGTCGAGGATGGCCACCACCTCCTGCTGGTCGCGGGTCAGCGGCCCGGCCACCTCATCCGCCAGCAGCTCCGTGCCCTCACGCATACTGGCGAGGGGCGTTTTCAGCTCGTGGGAGATGTGGCGCAAAAACTCATGGCGCTGCGACTCCAGCCAGGCGAGCCGCTCACTGAGCCAGATGATGCGCTGGGCCAGCGACTGCAACTCACGCGGGCCGTGGAACATCACGCTGTTGCCGAGCGCCCGCCCCTCCCCCAGCCGGTTGATCATCCGCTCCACCCCCTTCACCGGGCCGATGATCATGCGGGTGAAGAGGGCCACCAGCATCACGCTGAGCAGGAACAGCATCAGCGCCTGCCAGCCGAAGTAGTGGCCGCGCTCGGCAATCGCCTGTTGCAGCTGCTGGCCGCGCGAGAAAATGATATTGCGGGTGGCCTGCACCATTTCGGCGTTGGATCGGGAGAAGAGCTCCAGCCCGGCCGAGGCCTGTGGGCTGGGGCCGCTCTGCTGGCAGGCCATCGTTGACAGCTGGTCGAGCAGCGTATGCAGCGTCTGGTAGTAACGCGGATCGGGCAGGATGGTGGCGTGGGTATCCAGCATCTGCGCATAGCGCTGGCGCTGATCCTGATAGAGCCGCGCCAGCGTGGCGTCATCCAGCACGCAGTACTGGCGGTAGCTGCGCTCCATCTCCAGCGCCACGCTGGTCATCGCCTCGCTGCGCCGCGCGTCGCTTAGGGTGGTGCGGTTGATGTCAGCCGCCTGGGCGCTGAGGTTATCGAGGCTCTCATAGGCCTGATAGGCCAGCACCAGCAGGGGCAGCAGCACCAGCAAAAAGGCCATCAGCACCAGCTGGCGCAGGGAACGGGGGAAGAAACGCCAGCTTTTCAGCGTCAGCCGTTGCAGGGTGGCGAGGCGGGTGTTGAATCGCATGTGTGACCGGCTCCTTGCACAGGGAAATGCGGGCAACCCGCCGCCGCAGTATACCCCAGCGCCGGGCCGGGCAGAAAACCGGCAAAAAAAAGCACCGCCAATGCGGTGCCTGATGTGTGGGCCGTTTGCCCAAGGTAGAGACCCTGACACTCGTGGGTGTCGGTGGAGGCGGTCAGGGCCTGGCCCCCGCGGGGGCCAGCCGCACGGTATGACCCTGCGGCGGAATGGGTGGATGCGTGATAACGTTCCCAGGCTGATGAACACTCATCAAAGGTGGAACGGTCGGCATCCGTCTTGCCCCTTGGGTAAGACGCTTACCGGCGGGGGGAGTTAAGGTTGGCGCCTCACTCAACGTGTCGTCCTGCGGGTGATAAAGCCAGCTGGCGATAATCGATGCGGTGGACGATAGGCACCTTGCTTTGGCGTCATTCGGATCTTATGGGGCGCATATTCCGCCGGGGCGGGGCCGTCATAAGTAAGGTGAATGAGCAACTGCGCAATAGAATGCACATTGTATGCCAACTTTTTGGATAATGCATTAAGTGGTTAGTTTTAAGAATAATTTTATGTGACGTGCTAAAAATTCAGTTAACTAACAAGGGATTACTTGCGCATTTTTGCGCCGCGCTGTCGCCAAAAACCGACACTTTTCTCACTATCAATTTTAATTCATATAATTCAAAGGATTAAGTGTCGCTTTTTGGCGACATCGAAAATGGCTGACGTCGCCATTTCCCGACAGCCATAAAAAAGGCGGCCCGCAGGCCGCCTGTTAATGCATGGGCTATCAGCCGAGCTGACGGCGCGCGTTGCGGAACATCCGCATCCACGGGCTGTCCTCGCCCCAGTTTTCCGGGTGCCAGGAGTTGCTGACGGTACGGAACACGCGCTCCGGGTGCGGCATCATTACCGTCACGCGGCCGCTGGCGTTGGTGACCGCCGTAATGCCGTTCGGCGAGCCGTTCGGGTTGGCCGGGTAGTTCTCGGTGACGTTACCCAGGTTATCGACATAGCGCAGCGCCACCAGACCCTGATGCTCCAGCGTCGCCAGGTGGGCGTTGTCACGCACCTCCACTCGCCCTTCCCCGTGGGAGACGGCGATCGGCATCCGGGAGCCAGCCATCCCCTCCATCAGCAGCGACGGGCTGGCGGCCACTTCCACCAGACTGAAGCGCGCCTCGAAGCGATCCGACAGGTTGCGCACGAAGCGCGGCCAGCTCTCGGCCCCTGGGATCAGCTCCTTGAGGTTGGACATCATCTGGCAGCCGTTGCACACGCCCAGCGCCAGCGTCTGCGGACGGTTGAAGAAGTCTTCAAACTCGTCGCGCACGCGGCTGTTGAACAGCACGGATTTCGCCCAGCCTTCGCCCGCGCCCAGTACGTCGCCGTAGGAGAAGCCGCCGCACGCCACCAGCGTGTGGAAATCTTGCAGATCACGACGCCCCTCGATCAGGTCGCTCATGTGCACGTCCACCGCATCGAAACCGGCGCGATGGAAGGCGGCCGCCATCTCCACGTGGGAGTTAACGCCCTGCTCGCGCAGCACCGCCACTTTCGGCCGAGCCTGTTTGGCGATGTACGGCGCGGCCACATCTTCGTCCGGCGCAAAGGTCAGCTTGGCGTTCAGGCCCGGATCGCTGGCCTGCTGTTTGGCGTGGTGCTCCTGATCGGCGCACTCTGGGTTGTCGCGCAGGCGCTGCATCTGCCAGGTGGTTTCAGCCCACCAGGTGCGCAGGGTGCTGCGGCTCTCGCTGTAGACCGCGTGGCCGTTGCTCTGGATCACGAAGCGGTCGCCCTCGGTGGCGCGTCCCAGATAGTGGGTGCACGCTTGCAGGCCATGCTTCGCCAGCAGCGCCTCAACTTCCGCACGCTGCTCCTCTTTCACCTGGATGACCGCACCCAGCTCCTCGTTGAACAGTGCCGCCAGCGCGTCATTGCCCAGCGCATGGATGTCCACGTCAAGACCGCAGTGGCCAGCAAACGCCATCTCTGCCAGCGTCACCAGCAGGCCGCCGTCGCCGCGGTCGTGGTAGGCCAGCAGCTTGCCCTCTGCCACCAGCGCCTGCATGGCGTTGAAGAAGCCCGCCAGCTGTTCGGCGTCATGCACATCGGCGGTGGTGTCGCCCAACTGGCGATAGACCTGCGCCAGCGCGGTGGCACCCAGCGCGTTGCGGCCGTTGCCCAGATCGATCAGCAGCAGCGCATTGTCGCCCTTGTCGGTGCGCAGTTGTGGGGTCACGGTACGGCGCACATCCTCCACGCGGGCGAAGGCGGTGATCACCAGCGAGAGCGGCGAGGTCATCTCACGCGTCTCGTTGCCCTCCTGCCAGCGGGTCTTCATTGACATGGAGTCCTTGCCGACCGGAATGGTCAGGCCGAGCGCCGGGCAAAGCTCCTCGCCCACCGCGCGTACCGCGTCATACAGGCCCGCGTCCTCGCCGGGGTGGCCCGCCGCTGACATCCAGTTGGCGGAGAGTTTCACCCGCTTCAGGCTGCCAATGTCGGTCGCCGCCAGGTTGGTCAGCGCCTCGCCGACCGCCAGACGGGCGGAGGCGGCAAAGTTGAGCAGCGCCACCGGGGCGCGCTCGCCCAGCGACATCGCCTCGCCGTGGTAGCTGTCGAGGCTGGCGGTGGTGACCGCACAGTCCGCCACCGGGATCTGCCACGGGCCGACCATCTGGTCGCGTGCCACCATGCCGGTCACGGTACGGTCGCCGATGGTGATCAGGAAGGTCTTCTCCGCCACTGCCGGCAGGTGCAGCACACGGTTAACGGCGTCTGCCAGGGTGATGCCCTCGCGTTGCAGCGCATGGCCAGCCGCCTGTTGGCGCGTCACGTCACGCAGCATTTTCGGCGTCTTGCCCAGCAGCACATCCAGCGGCATGTCGATCGGCTGGTTGTCGAAGTGGCTATCGTTCAGCGTCAGGTGGCGCTCTTCGGTCGCCTCGCCAATCACCGCATACGGCGCGCGCTCACGGCGGCAGATCTCATCGAACTGCGCCAGTTGCGCCGGTGCCACCGCCAGCACGTAACGCTCCTGGGATTCGTTGCACCACACTTCCAGCGGGCTCATGCCCGGCTCATCATTCAGGATGTCGCGCAGCTCGAACCGGCCGCCGCGGCCGCCGTCGCTCACCAGCTCCGGCATGGCGTTGGAGAGGCCGCCCGCGCCGACGTCATGGATAAACAGGATCGGGTTCTCTTCGCCCAGCTGCCAGCAGCGGTCAATCACCTCCTGGCAACGGCGCTCCATCTCTGGGTTGTCACGCTGCACGGAGGCGAAATCGAGGTCGGCGTCCGACTGGCCTGAGGCCATCGAGGAGGCCGCGCCGCCGCCGAGGCCGATGTTCATCGCTGGCCCGCCCAGCACAATCAGCTTGGCGCCTACGGTGATCTCACCCTTCTGCACATGGTCGGCACGGATGTTGCCAATGCCGCCCGCCAGCATGATCGGCTTGTGGTAGCCACGCAGCTCCACGCCATTGTGGCTGCTGACCTCTTCCTCATAGGTACGGAAGTAGCCCAGCAGCGCTGGCCGGCCAAATTCGTTGTTGAAGGCCGCGCCGCCCAGCGGGCCTTCGGTCATGATGTCGAGCGCGGTGACAATGCGCTCTGGCTTGCCGAAATCCTCTTCCCACGGCTGCTCAAAGCCAGGGATGCGCAGGTTGGAGACGGAGAAACCCACCAGCCCTGCTTTCGGTTTCGCGCCACGCCCGGTTGCGCCCTCATCGCGGATCTCGCCGCCGGAGCCGGTGGCCGCGCCCGGCCACGGGGAGATGGCGGTCGGGTGGTTGTGGGTCTCTACCTTCATCAGGATATGCGCCTCTTCCTGATGGTAGTCATAGCGCCCCTCTTTCGCGTCGGCGAAGAAGCGGCCCACCGTCGAGCCTTCCATTACCGCGGCGTTGTCCTTGTAAGCGGAGAGCACGTGGTCGGGGGTCTTCTCAAAGGTGTTCTTGATCATTTTGAACAGCGACTTCGGCTGCGCCTCGCCATCGATCACCCAATCGGCGTTGAAGATCTTGTGGCGGCAGTGCTCGGAGTTCGCCTGCGCGAACATATACAGCTCGATGTCGGTCGGGTTGCGCCCCAGCGTGGTGAAGGCCTGTTGCAGGTAGTCAATCTCATCCTGCGCCAGTGCCAGGCCCAGCTTGACGTTCGCCTGCTCCAGCGCGCCGCGCCCTTCGCCCAGCACATCCACATGCCCGACCGGGGCCGGCTGGTGGTGCGCAAAGAGCTGCTGTGCCTGCTCCAGCTCGCTAAAGACGCACTCCATCATGCGGTCATGCAGCAGGGCGGCCAATGCCTGCCACTGCGCGTCCGTCAGGGTCGGCGCCTCAATATAGAAGGCCAGGCCGCGCTCGAGGCGCGTGACCTGCGTCAGGCCACAGTTATGGGCGATGTCCGTTGCCTTGGAAGACCACGGGGAGATGGTGCCGGGGCGTGGCGTCACCAGCAGCAGGCGGCCTTGCGGGGCGTGTTCGGCGAGAGAGGGGCCATATTTCAGCAAACGCTGCAATTTGGTCTGTTCGTCGGCGCTCAGTGGCGCACTGACGTCGGCAAAGTGTACATATTCGGCGTAGACAGCGTCGACCGGCAGGCGGGCTTCCTGGCAACGGGACAGCAGTTTGTTAATACGAAAAGCCGACAAAGCGGGCGAACCACGCAGTATTTCCATCATTTCAGTTCTCTCGTCTTCGAAGCCGCAGGCAGGGCTTCATTGGGCGCAACAGGGGGAAAACGCGGGCCATTATAGAGAATCCCACTGCCAGACGAAACCGTTTGCGCAGGGATAATTACGATTAGTCCGCTTTTGCCGCCTTTTGGCAACCGGTGCCAATAAAGTTGCGTGTTGGCTTTTTGTTGAGCAAAATGCGTCGGCACTGGGATTTTACACATGCGTTAGCATGACCTAATACACGCAATGACATCGCGCCGCAGTGAGATAACTATTTGAAGCGCATACAATTAAATTACCTTTTTGTCGGGGCGGTAACGCTGCTCCTGGCGCTGGCCCTTTGGCCCGCCATTCCCTGGCACAGCAACCAGGGCGACCAGCTTGAGCGTATCCTGTCACGCGGCGAGCTGCGCATCAGCACCCTTAACTCCCCGCTGACCTACTACACCAGCCAGGAGGGCGCGGGCGGGCTGGATTATGAGCTGGCCCAACACTTTGCCGAGTATCTGGGGGTCAAGCTGGTGGTGCGGCCGCAGCGCAGCATTGATGACCTGTTTGATGATTTGGATGACCAGCGCGCCGATCTGGCCGCCGCCGGGCTGATCTACAACACTGACCGGCTGGCCCGTTTCCGCGCCAGCCCCGCCTACTACTCCGTGTCGCAACAGCTGGTCTATCGGCAGGGCAACGCCCGGCCCAAAAACCTCGACGCCCTGAAGGGCCGGCTGGCGGTCGCCTCTGGCTCGGCCTACGTCAGCACCCTGAAGCAACTGAAAGCGGGCAAGCACCCCGACCTGAGCTGGGAGTCGGTGGGCGATCTCTCGACGCGCGAGCTGCTGGAGCAGGTGGCGGACGGCAAGCTGGAGTACAGCATCGGCGACTCCGTGACCATCGGGCTGTTGCAGCGCATCCATCCGCAGCTGGCGGTGGCCTTTGACATCACTGATGAGGAGCCGGTCACCTGGTTCTTCCCGCGCAGCGGCAATGACAGCCTGCACGCGGCGCTGCTCGACTTCTTCAGCCAGATGATGGAGGACGGCACCCTGGCGCGGCTGGAGGAGAAGTATCTGGGCCACGTCGGCAGCTTTGACTACGTGGACACCCGCACCTTCCTGGCGGCGATCGACAATATCCTGCCAGCGCTGCAACCGCTGTTTGAGAAGTATGCGCGCCAGTTTGACTGGAAATTGCTGGCGGCCATCTCCTATCAGGAGTCGCATTGGGACCCGACCGCCACCTCCCCCACCGGCGTGCGCGGTCTGATGATGCTGACGCGCGCCACCGCCGCTGGCCTCGGCATCGATGACCGGCTGGACTCGGAGCAGAGCATCCAGGGCGGTACGCTCTATCTGGAGCGGCTGATGGAGAAGGTGCCGCAGAGCGTGCCGGTGGATGAGCGCATCTGGTTTGCGCTGGCGGCCTATAACATGGGCTACGGCCACATGCTGGACGCGCGCAAGCTGACCAAAGCGCAGCAGGGCAACCCGGACAGCTGGGTGGACGTGAAGCAGCGGCTGCCGATGCTCAGCCAGCGCCGTTACTACAGCCAGACCACCTACGGCTATGCGCGCGGGCAGGAGGCGTATAACTACGTGGAGAATATCCGCCGCTATCAGGCGAGTCTGGTGGGCTATCTGGAGGAGCGGGAGAAGAAGGCCGCCCAGCAGGCGGCCCTCGATGCGCAGTATGCGCGCGGTTACCCGGCGGTCTCCGCCGAGGCGGCCGGGCTGTAGCGCCTTACTGGCCGGCGGCGCGCGCCGCCTGTTTCAGCGCCTTCTGCTGGGCGCGGCGCAGGCGGAAGAAGTCGCTCAGCTGGGTGGAGCACGCCTCCGCCAGCACGCCCGACTCCACCTCAATCTGGTGGTTCATGCCGGGGTGACGCAGCACGTCGAGCAGCGAGCCGACCGCGCCGGTCTTCAGATCCTCCGCGCCATACACCAGCCGCCCAATGCGGCTGTGCACCATCGCCCCGGCGCACATCACGCACGGCTCCAGGGTCACGTAGAGGGTGGCGTTCAGCAGCCGGTAGTTTTGCAGCACCTGGCCGCCCTGCCGCAGCGCCATGATCTCGGCGTGGGCGGTTGGGTCGTGGCGGCCAATCGGCCGGTTCCACCCTTCGCCAATCGGCTGGTTGTCCAGCACCAGCACCGCGCCGACCGGCACCTCGCCCTCATCCTGCGCGCGTTGCGCCAGCGTCAATGCGTGCCGCATCCAGAATTCGTGGTTATTTTCCTGCGTCACATTGACCTCATCATCTATTTGCCGCGCGCATTATACACGGCTGCTCCCCCCATTCTAGCCTCTCGCCGCCCAACCCGCCGCCGCCGGCCGCCACGCGGCAAAACGCTAAGTGAATCACCTAACAAATCAGGGAGTTAATTTTTTCATGCTGCACTGGAAAGTGCCGTCTCTTTGCGGGAAATCAATTTGCCGCATCAATAACAGGACTATGGTGAGGGCCTACCCTACCCGGACAGGAGAGTTACCATGGCCATTTCCACCTTTTATATTCCCTCCATCAATGTCATTGGCGCGGGCTGCCTGACGCAGGCGGTCAGCGTGATGCAGGATCACCACTTCCGCCACGCGCTGATTGTCACCGACAGCGTGCTCAGCCAGCTGGGCGTGGTTGCGCAGGTGCAGGCGCTGCTGGCGGCGGGAGGCATCGAGAGCAGCGTATTTGACGGCACCCACCCCAATCCCACCTGCCAGAACGTGGCGGATGGGCTGGCGATCCTGCGCGCCAGGGCGTGCGACTGCGTGGTGTCGCTGGGCGGCGGCTCCCCGCATGACTGCGCCAAGGGCATTGCGCTGGTGGCGGCCAACGGCGGCGAGATCAAGGATTACGAGGGCGTTGACCGCTCCGCCAAACCGCAATTGCCGCTGATTGCCATCAACACCACCGCTGGCACCGCCTCGGAGATGACGCGTTTCTGCATCATCACCGATGAGGCGCGCCACATCAAAATGGCGATTGTCGATAAGAACGTGACGCCGCTGCTGTCGGTCAACGATCCGCAGCTGATGGCCGGGATGCCGAAGGGGCTGACCGCCGCCACCGGCATGGATGCCCTGACCCACGCGGTGGAAGCCTATGTCTCCACCGCCGCTGACCCGATCACCGACGCCTGCGCGCTGAAGGCCATCACCATGATCGCCGACAACCTGCGTACCGCGGTGGAGGATGGCGCGAACCCGCAGGCGCGTGAGGCGATGGCCTATGCCCAGTTCCTCGCCGGGATGGCCTTCAACAATGCCTCGCTCGGCTATGTCCATGCGATGGCGCACCAGCTTGGCGGCTTCTACAACCTGCCGCACGGCGTCTGCAACGCGGTGCTGCTGCCCCATGTGCAGGCATTCAACGCCCAGGCAGCGGCCGGACGGCTGAAAGAGGTGGCAGCGGCCATGGGGATAGCGGTCGAGGGGATGGATGACACACAAGGGGCAGAGGCGTGCATCGCGGCGATCCGCGCGCTGGCGAAGGCGGTCGGCATCCCGGAGGGGCTGCGTGCGTTGCAGGTGCGCGAGGAGGACTTCCCGACGCTGGCGACCAACGCGCTGAAAGATGCCTGCGGCTTCACCAACCCGGTACAGGCCAGCCACGCAGAGATTATGGCGATCTTCGCCGCTGCCATGTAGCCAGCAAAAAGGGCGGAAATCCGCCCTTTTTTTCACCCTGCCCTGTTTCACTCCAGCTGTTGCAACTCGCCCTCTTTGCTCACCCGAAAACGGTGCTCACAGAAGAACAGCAGCGGGTTATCCTGCTTGCTGTCGCTGTAGCCGCTGTAGAGTTTCAGCGGTGTGCCAAGGCGCTGCTCCAGCTGCACCACCTTCTGGATGCCGAGGCAGCGCAGCGGCAACACCCAGCCGCCGTTACGCCGCGCCATGCGGCTGCCAACCAGCTTCACCCGGTGCAGGAAATCGGAGCCGTGGTAGACCTGCTCCACCAGCCGCTGCGGCGAGCCGGTAATCAGCCACACCTCGGCGTTATGCTTGTCGAGGTACTCATTCAGGCGCATCTGCACCACCGGGAAGGCGGTTACCACGCTACGGAACCAGGTGACGAAACGCAGCTCCAGATCCTTGAGCCGCGCCTCGCTATGGCCAAACGTGATGGCCCATAGCAGCAGGCTCATCGGCCAGCGCGCCGCGCGGCCCCCCACCAGCAGCCCCAGCCCGATGACCGGCAACAGCGGCACCACCAGAATCAGGTTTTGCGGCATCCGCCAGAGCATGAAGCGCAAAAAGCTGCCGAACATGTCCTGCTGGTGCAGTGTGCCATCCAGGTCAAAAAACACTACCCGTCGGGCCTGTGCCTCACTCAATCTCTACTCCTCAGGATCGTGGAAACCCAATATCCAGGTAAATATAAACCCTGCCACTACAGCGGCCAGATAGCCAGCCAGGTAGAGCACTACCTTGCCCGGCACCATGGTCAGCGCCAGCGGTAAACCGGAAATACCAAAAGTAATGACCGTAGCCACTTTCCAGACACTTATCAAGGCGCCGCCTACTGCCCCGCCGAGACAGGCACCGATGAACGGCTTGCCGAGTGGCAGGGTCACGCCGAAGATCAATGGCTCGCCGATGCCCAACAGGCCGACCGGCAGCGCGCCCTTGATCACTTTTTTCAGCCGCGGGTTGCGGGTCTTCAGCAGCACCGCCACCGCCGCCCCAATCTGCCCGACACCGGCCATCGCCAGAATCGGCAGCAGCGGGTTGGCGCCGTGCGCCTGCACCAGCTCCACATGGATCGGTACCAGCCCCTGATGTAACCCGGAGAGCACCAGCGGCAGGAAGAAGCCCGCCATCAGCGCGCCCACCAGCATACCGCCAGCTTCCAGCGCCAGGTTTACCCCGTGGATGATGGCGTCAGAGATCGCCCCACCCAGCGGCTGCACTATAATAATAGCCAAGCTGGCGGTAACTACGGTGGTCAGCAGCGGATTGACGATCAGCTCGAGCGATTCCGGCAGCCAGCGGCGTAGTTGCCGCTCCACCATGCACATCAGCGCCACCACCAGCAGCACGGCGATCACCCCACCCCGCCCCGGCTGCAACGCCTCGCCGAACAGGGTGATCTGCGCCAGCACCGGGCTGCTCAAAATACCGGCCATCACCCCGCCGAGCGCCAGTGAGCCACCAAACACCCTGGCGGCATTCACCCCGACCAAAATGTTCATGATGGCAAACACCGCACTGCCGAACAGCCCCAGCAGCGCCAGCACATTGGGGTAGTGGATGGCGAAATCGTCAGCGATGTCCGGGCGTTTCAGGATGTTCACGATGCCGGTGATCAGGCCGGAGGCGATAAACGCCGGGATCAGCGGGATAAAGACATTCGCCAGCTTACGCAGCGCCTCGCTCATCGGCGCGGCATACTTCTCTTTGGCCTGCGCCTTGTTGCGGGCGATCTCCTGATCCGCTGGCGGTGCTGACAGCAGGCCGCGCATGGCGTCCGTCACCTTGGCGGCCGCGCCCGGCCCGACGATAAACTGGTGCTGGTTGCCCTGCTTGACGTACCCCTTCACCCCCTCCAGCTGGCGCAGTGCCGCCAGCGCCAGTTGCTGCTCATCCCGCACCTCGACGCGCACCCGCGTCATGCAATTCTCCAGCTTCTGAATGTTGGCTTCCCCGCCGATGCCCTGTAACAGGCTGGCCGCCAGTGTTGTGGTCTTGTCCATGCCGCACCTCCCTGTCAGCCCTGAATCGCTGCCCGCAGATAGCCCCGGTGATCCGCCAGACGCTGCCGCGCCTCGTCCGCCCCCACCTGCGCCAGAATCATCAAGATGGCCGGTTTCACCTCAAAACCGGTCTGTTGCAACGCCTGCTCCGCCTCAGCACGCGGCGCGCCGGTGGCCTCCACCACGATGCGGCAGGCGCGATCCACCAGCTTCTCATTGGTGGCTTTCACATCCACCATCAGGTTCTGGTAGACCTTGCCGCTCTTCACCATCGCGCCGGTGGAGATCATGTTCAGCACCAGCTTCTGCGCGGTGCCCGATTTCAGGCGGGTGGAGCCGGTCAGCGCCTCTGGCCCCACCACCGGGCTGATGGCGACCTGCGCCTCCTGAGCGATCGGCGAGTCCGGGTTGCAGGAGATGGCCACCGTGGCGCAGCCCAGCTGGCGCGCATGGCGCAGCGCGCCAATGACATAGGGGGTGCGCCCCGACGCTGCCAGCCCGATCACCAGATCGCGCGCCTCCAGGTTGATGGCCGCCAGATCCGCCGCGCCGAGCGCCGGGTTATCCTCCGCGCCCTCCACCGCTTTCAGCAGCGCGCCCGGCCCACCGGCAATCAGCCCGACCACCACACCGTGATCCACGCCGAAGGTCGGCGGGCACTCGGAGGCGTCCAGCACCCCCAGCCGGCCGCTGGTACCGGCCCCGAGATAGATGATGCGCCCGCCTGCCGCCAGCGCCGCCGCGGCCAGATCGACCGCTTGCGCCACCTGCGGCAGCACGGCGGCGATCGCTTCCGGCACCTTGCGATCCTCCTGATTGAAGGCGGTGACCATCTCCAGCGTGGACATCTCATCCAGCGTCAACGTGTTTGGGTTGCGGGTTTCTGAAACCAGTGCTCCTAGATTCATGGCGTTACCTTTGAATTTTTAATTCCAATAAAAAAATGATGATTGAATAGTTTATTCTTTTAGACGAGCAAAATTTGCTATTTTATTTAGCAGGGTCGCGAAACCGTGATCGGTAACGCGCACGCATTGCGCGTGACACATCGTCAGTTCAGGAATGAAGGTATGAGCAGTCTTTTACGTATTCGCCAGATTTATCACTCGCTGGCGCAAAATGATCGCAAGCTGGCCGACTTTTTACTGTCGCATAGCGAGGATGCCCGCCACCTCAGCTCGCAGCAGGTGGCGGCACGCGCGGGCGTCAGCCAGTCCAGCGTGGTGAAGTTCGCCCAGAAACTGGGGTACAAGGGGTTTCCCGCCCTGAAGCTGGCGTTGAGTGAGAGCCTGGCTGGCAGCGATCAGCCGGTGGTGACGGTGCATAACCAGATCCTAAGCACCGACAGCCTGAAGATCGTGGGCGAGAAATTACTGGCCGAGAAGCAGGCCGCGCTGCGTGCTACCCTCGACATCAACAGCGAGGAGCGGCTGCGGCTGGCGCTGGAGATGCTGGCCAGCGCGCGGCGGGTGCTGCTGGTGGGCATCGGCACCTCCGGGCTGGCGGCGAAGGATCTGGCCTATAAGCTGCTGAAAATCGGCGTGATGGCGAGCGCGGAGGCGGATACCCACGTCCAGCTTGCCACCGCGCAGGCGCTGACGGCGGAGGATCTGCTGCTGGCGATCTCCTTCAGTGGCGAGCGCAAGGAGGTCAATCTGGCGGCGGAGGTGGCGCAGCAATCTGGCGCGCGGGTGCTGGCCATCACCTGTTTTTCGCCCAACCCGCTGCAACAGCGTGCCGACCACAGCCTCTATACGGTGGCGGAGCGCCCGGCGACGCGCGGCGCGGCCATCTCCGCCAGCACTGCGCAGTATGCGCTGACGGATCTGCTGTTTATGGCGCTGATCCAGCATGACGCCCAGCACGCGCCGGATCGCATCCGCCACAGCGAGGCGCTGATGAAGAAACTGGTTTGACCGGGATCAGGCGAGCCAGCCTTAACCGCGGCAGGGGCCGCGCGTTCTGCTATACTCCGCCCCCCGTATTCGATAGAGACCATCATGGCCCTGCTGATCACCAAGAAATGCATCAACTGCGACATGTGCGAACCGGAGTGCCCCAATCAGGCGATCGCCATGGGCAGTGAGATCTATGAGATTGATGCCACGCGCTGCACCGAGTGCGTCGGCCACTATGACGCCCCGACCTGCCAGCAGGTGTGCCCGATCGATAAAACCATCATCATCGATCCGCAGCACACCGAAAGCCGCGAGCAGCTCTGGGACAAGTATGTCGAACTCTATCTGGTGGAGTGAACCGCCCCGCCGTCAGCCCTCAAAAATTACCGTAGCGCAGGCGTAACGCCGCTCATCCGCCAGGGTGACGTGGGTGGAAGTCACCCCAAGCTCAGCCGCCATCTCCGCCGCCCGCCCATGCAGAACCAGACCCGGCCGCCCGAGCGCATTGTTCACCACTTCGAACTGCTCAAACGCCAGCCCATTGCGGATGCCGGTGCCCAGCGCCTTGGCGGCCGCCTCCTTGACGGCGAAACGCTTCGCCAAAAAGCGGATCGGCTGCTGGTGCCGCTGGTAGAGCGCCCACTCATTGGCGCTCAGGATACGTTCCGCCAGCCGGTCGCCGCTGCGGGCCACCACCGCCTCAATGCGCGTGATCTCGACGATGTCGGTGCCCAGTCCCAGAATAGCCATTAGCGGCGCGCTTCCTGCATCAGGGTTTTCATTTCGCGCACCGCGTCCGCCAGCCCGCTCATCACCGCACGGCCAATGATCGCATGGCCAATGTTCAGCTCATGCATCTCGGCAATGGCGGCGATGGGCAGCACATTGTGGTAGGTCAGGCCGTGGCCAGCGTTGACCTTCAGCCCCTTGCCAGCGGCGTAGGCCGCAGCGGTTTGGATGCGCGCCAGCTCGGCCTGCTGGGCCAGTGGCGACGGCGCATCGGCATAGGCACCGGTGTGGATCTCAATGTAGGGCGCACCCACCGCCACCGCTGCGTCAATCTGGCGCGGATCGGCGTCAATGAACAGCGACACCAGAATGCCAGCCTGCGTCAGGCGCTCTACCGCCACCGTCATTTTGTCCAGTTGGCCAGCCACGTCCAGCCCGCCCTCGGTGGTCACCTCCTCACGCTTCTCCGGCACCAGACAGCAGAAGTGCGGCTTCAGCTCGCAGGCGATATCCAGCATCTCGTCGGTCACCGCCATCTCCAGATTCATGCGCGTCTGGATGGTCTGGCGCAGGATGCGCACATCGCGGTCGGTGATGTGGCGGCGATCCTCACGCAGGTGGACGGTGATGCCATCCGCACCGGCCTGTTCGGAGACAAACGCCGCCTGGACGGGATCGGGGTACTGGGTGCCGCGGGCGTTACGCACCGTGGCGACGTGGTCGATATTCACACCAAGCAGTAGGTCAGCCATGACAAATCCTCGAAATAGGGGGAAGTGACGGCAGTGTACACCGAGAGCGGGGATGGAAGGAATCGGAGGACTAGCTGGCCGGTTCGTCTGGCGCGTTGGTGGGCGCATCAGGCGCGGCTTTCACGCTGAACTGGCGGAACAGCTCACGGCTCTTGAGCGGTTTGCCGCCCAGATAGGGTTTCAGCGCCATGCGGGTAAAGCGTTTAGCGGCGCGCAGGGTGTCGGCATCGGGGAAGTCGCGCTCAGCCAGCGCGCGCAACTGGCGGCCGGTAAAGCTGCGGTTGTCCACCACCAGACTGGCGATAAAGCCCTTCTCTTCGCGGTAGCGGTAGGTCATCTCATCACTGACTGGCTCACCGCTGCCGGCGCAGTGCAGGAAATCGACGCCATAGCCAAGGTGCGCCAACAATGCCAGCTCGAAACGGCGCAGAGCCAGTTCGGGCGAGCCTTGCCCAGCGGCCAGCGATTGGATGCAGTTGAGGTAGTCGAAGAACAGGGTGGCGCAGTCGCTCTCGGCTTCCAGCACCCGCGCCAACAGCTCGTTGACGTAGAGGCCGCTGTAGAGCATCAGGCCCGTGAGCGGCAGGGCGAGGGAAACTGGCTCGGCGTTGCGCAGGGTTTTGACCTCCCCGCGCCCGCCCCAGCGCACCAGCAGCGGCGTGAAGGGTTGCAGCGCCCCCTTCAGGTTGGAGCGGCGACTGCGGGCGCCTTTGGCCAGCACCCGCACTCGACCGTGCCCCTCAGTGAACAGGTCCAGCATCAGGCTGGTTTCACTGTAGGGCCGCCCATGTAAGACAAACGCCCGCTGCCAGCCTTCCATCGGCGTGTCGCCTTAGAGGTCGTCGACGTAACCCAAACTGCGCAGCGCACGTTCGTCGTCTGCCCAGCCGGATTTCACTTTGACCCACAGCTCGAGGTGCACTTTCGCCTCGAACATCTCTTCCATGTCCTGACGTGCCTCAATGCCGATGGTTTTGATCTTGCTGCCTTTGTTGCCGATGACCATCTTCTTCTGGCCTTCGCGCTCCACCAGAATCAGGCCATTGACGTCATAGCCGCCGCGCTCATTGGCGACAAAGCGTTCGATCTCAACCGTCACTGAGTAGGGCAGCTCCTCACCGAGGAAACGCATCAGTTTTTCACGGATGATCTCTGAGGCCATGAAGCGCTGTGAACGGTCAGTAATGTAATCTTCCGGGAAGTGGTGGATCGCCTCGGGCAGGCGCTTGCGCACGATCTGGGCGATGGTGTCCACATTGGTGCCCTTCTCAGCGGAGATCGGCACTACGTCATGGAAGTTCATCTGCTCACTGAGGAACTGGATGTGCGGCAGCAGCTTGCTCTTGTCCGCCACGTTATCCACTTTGTTGATCGCCAGCACGACCGGGCAGCTCAGGCCGCGCAGTTTCTGCACCACCATCTCGTCATCGGCAGTCCAGTTGGTGCCCTCAACCACAAAGATCACCAGTTCCACGTCGCCGATGGAGCTGCTGGCAGCACGGTTCATCAGGCGGTTGATGGCGCGCTTCTCTTCGATGTGCAGGCCGGGGGTGTCCACGTAGATCGCCTGATAGGGGCCTTCCGTATGGATGCCCATAATGCGGTGACGGGTGGTTTGGGGTTTCCGGGAGGTGATGGAGACTTTCTGTCCCAGCAACTGGTTGAGCAGCGTGGATTTCCCCACGTTCGGACGCCCAACGATCGCGGCAAATCCGCAATAGGTTTTCTCTTCGCTCATTCAAGCTCCAGCTTTTTCAGCGCTTGCTCCGCTGCCGCCTGTTCGGCTTTGCGGCGGCTCGATCCGGTGCCGACCACCGGCTCACTCAGACCGCTCACCTGGCAGTGGATGGTAAATTCTTGATCGTGCGCCTCACCGCGAACCTGTACGACCAGATAAGAAGGCAACGGCAGATGACGACCTTGTAAAAACTCCTGTAACCGAGTTTTCGGGTCCTTCTGCTTGTCACCGGGGCTGATTTCATCCAACCGGCTACGATACCAGTTGAGAATCAAACGTTCGACGGTCTGGATATCACTGTCCAGGAACACGCCACCAATCAGGGCTTCCACCGTATCTGCGAGGATGGATTCGCGGCGGAAACCACCACTTTTCAACTCACCCGGCCCAAGGCGCAGACACTCGCCCAGATCAAATTCACGCGCCATCTCGGCCAGCGTGTTACCGCGCACCAGCGTGGCGCGCATCCGGCTCATGTCCCCTTCGTCGACCTTTGGGAAGCGGTGATAAAGCGCATTGGCAATCACGAAACTGAGAATAGAGTCACCCAGAAACTCTAACCGTTCATTGTGTTTACTGCTGGCACTGCGATGAGTCAGCGCTTGCAGCAAGAGCTCCTGCTGTTGAAAAGTGTAGCCCAGCTTTCGCTGTAGCCTGTTTACTAAGATGGGGTTCATGAGTTACCAATAGATCAAGAATGCGTCAAAAACTTCAGCATACGGAACAGGCCTGTTTCGCCCAAAGCCAATCCAAAGCTGTTTCGTTTGCAGTGGCTCCCGAAGGGGAGCCAACTTTTATCGCTCAAACGGTTATTCTACAACGAGTAGCAGCATAATGCTGCGTTTATGGGGCGGATTAATGGATCCCGCCGATGCGGCTCAGGCGCACACCGGTCGGCCATTCGCCTTCCTGCTTCTCAAAGCTCATCCAGATCGCCGTGGCTTTGCCCACCAGATTTTTCTCCGGCACAAAGCCCCAGTAGCGGCTGTCAGCGCTGTTGTCGCGGTTGTCGCCCATCATGAAGTAGTGGCCGGCTGGCACCACCCAGACGCCGAGCGGTTGGCCCGGCTGACGGTAGTACATGCTCAGCTGATCCTGCGCGCCCGGCACGGCCAGGATGTTGTGTGTCACATCACCCAGCGTCTCCTGGCGCGTGCGCAGGCGGATACCGCCCTCTGGCACGCTGTCGCTCTGCGGGATCTCAAAGAAGCCACTGCTGACTTCCGTGTTGCCGCTGCGCTGGCCAAAGGTCTGCACCAGATTGCTTGGCTCTGAGGCGCTGTAGGTGAGTGCCAACGCCGAGTCGCAGCGGCTGTCACTGCCACAGCCCGGCTGTATGGTCACCTGCTTGCTAATCGGATCGTAGCTGACGCGGTCGCCCGGCAGCCCCACCACGCGCTTGATGTAGTCCACACGTGGGTCACGCGGGTACTTGAACACCACAATGTCGCCGCGCTTCGGGTGGCCGGTGGGGATCAGCGTGCCCTGTGTGACCGGGTTTTTCAGGCCGTAGGCGAACTTCTCCACCACGATGAAATCCCCGATCAGCAGCGTCGGCATCATGGAACCAGACGGGATCTGGAACGGCTCAAAAATGAAGGAGCGCACCACAAACACGATGAACAGTACCGGGAACACCGAGGCGCAAGTCTCTACCCAGCCCGGCTGCTTGGTCACCTTTTTCAAGGTGTCGCCGTCGAGGTTGCCCGCTACCTGAGCGTTGGCCGCGGCCGCCTTGCGGCGGCGGGCCGGCGCCCAGACGAAACGGTCGAGGCACCAAATGATCCCTGTCAGCAGGGTGGCAATGGCCAACCCCAGTGCAAACATGTTAGCCATGCCAACTCCTTACCCTTTTATTTGCTGTCTTTGCCCACGTGCAGAATCGCCAGGAACGCCTCTTGCGGCAGTTCGACGTTGCCGACCTGCTTCATGCGTTTCTTACCGTCTTTCTGCTTCTGGAGCAGCTTTTTCTTACGGCTGACGTCGCCGCCATAGCATTTTGCCAGAACGTTTTTACGCAACTGTTTCACCGTCGAACGGGCGATGATGTGGTTGCCGATCGCCGCCTGAATGGCGATGTCAAACTGCTGGCGCGGGATCAGATCTTTCATCTTCTCCACCAGATCACGGCCACGGTACTGGGAGTTGTCACGGTGGGTGATCAGTGCCAGCGCATCCACGCGCTCGCTGTTGATCATCACGTCAACCCGCACCATGTCGGAGGTCTGGAAGCGCTTGAAGTTGTAATCCAGCGACGCATAGCCGCGGGAAGTGGACTTCAGGCGGTCGAAGAAGTCGAGCACCACCTCGGCCATCGGGATCTCATAGGTCAGTGCCACCTGATTGCCGTGGTAGACCATGTTGGTCTGCACGCCGCGCTTCTCAACGCAGAGGGTGATCACGTTACCCAGATACTCCTGCGGCATCAGCATGTGGCACTCAGCGATCGGCTCACGCAGCTCCGCGATATTGTTCAGCGGCGGCAGCTTGGAGGGGCTGTCAACGTAGACGGTTTCGCCGGAGGTGGTCTCCACCTCATACACCACGGTCGGTGCGGTGGTGATCAGATCCAGGTCATACTCGCGCTCCAGACGCTCCTGGATGATCTCCATGTGCAGCAGGCCGAGGAAGCCACAACGGAAGCCGAAGCCCAGCGCGGTGGAACTCTCCGGCTCATAGAACAGCGAGGCGTCGTTCAGGCTGAGCTTGCCCAGCGCGTCACGGAAGGCTTCGTAGTCATCAGAGCTGATCGGGAACAGGCCAGCGTAGACCTGCGGCTTCACTTTTTTGAAGCCCGGCAGCGCCTTGTCCGCCGGCTGGCGAGCCAGGGTCAGGGTATCGCCCACTGGCGCGCCCAGAATGTCTTTGATGGCGCACACCAACCAGCCCACTTCGCCACAGCTCAGCGCGTCGCGATCGACCTGTTTCGGCGTAAAGATGCCAAGGCGGTCAGCGTTGTAAGTCTGGCCGGTGCTCATCACCTTGATCTTGTCGCCCTTACGCAGGGTGCCGTTTTTGATACGGATCAGGGAGACGACGCCCAGATAGTTATCGAACCAAGAGTCGATGATCAGCGCCTGCAACGGCGCGTCCGGGTCACCCTCGGGGGCCGGGATGTCACGCACCAGACGCTCCAGCACGTCAGGCACGCCGACGCCGGTCTTCGCCGAGCAGCGCACCGCATCCGCGGCGTCAATGCCAACGATGTCTTCAATCTCCTGCGCCGCGCGATCCGGGTCAGCAGCTGGCAGGTCGATTTTGTTCAGGACCGGCACCACTTCCAGATCCATCTCAATGGCGGTGTAGCAGTTGGCCAGCGTCTGCGCTTCCACGCCCTGACCCGCGTCCACCACCAGCAGCGCGCCCTCACAGGCGGCCAGCGAGCGGGAAACTTCATAGGAGAAGTCAACGTGCCCCGGCGTGTCGATGAAGTTGAGCTGGTAGGTCTGGCCATCCTGCGCCTTGTAATCCAGCGTCACGCTCTGCGCCTTGATGGTAATGCCGCGCTCACGCTCCAGGTCCATGGAGTCCAGCACCTGGGCCGCCATCTCACGGTCGGTCAGGCCGCCGCAAATCTGGATAATACGGTCGGACAGGGTCGACTTACCGTGGTCAATATGGGCAATAATGGAGAAATTTCGTATATGCTTCATTATAAAAGTTTTTCTGCCTTGGTATTTCTGAATCGCTCGCCTGTGGGCACACGCATGGACAAGAAGCGACGGTGAGTAGGTCGGCTCTGTTTCGCCTAAGTCGCAGCATTCTACATGTCAGGCTTGTGAAAACCTAGTCATCCGCCCTGCTATCTCTCAATTATGAACATCTTCGCGCAAAAGCGGCAGCAACCGGGGAAATAAGATGTGAGAAGGCGTGACAAAGGTTGACGCCAAAGGGAAATTATTTCATCCATGCGGATAAACTTGAGACTGCCGCCCGCCCCCTGCCCCGGTTTATGGCCAGCCGTCAGTAAACGCTATTTATGCCCGCCCGCTTCCCTTTTTCATCACAGGGCATCTGTCCATGCCGCCGCTATTTCCGTTGCTTTTCATTCCGTGGGCTGCCGGGGGTTTAGGATAATGCTCATTTACACATTTTGCCGGATTAGACTAGATAGAGTAGTTCCCCAGGAGGCGTGTCGATAACCATTTTAATATTTACCTTGGGGAAACTTTGATGTCTCATTTTATTCAGGTTACAAGGATACCCGTTATGATCGAGGAAGGACGGCTGCTGAGTCGCCACGGTTTCACCAAGACCAACTCGTGGATAACCATCGTCATTTCTGCATTGCTGATGCTGGCGGGCGCGATGCTGGTTCTGTTTTTATTGACGGCAAAACGGGCGGAGGATGACCGGGTTCATTTTACTCTTCTGGCTGGCATGGCCTGTATTCTGCTTGGGGTGACACTGCTGGTTTTACGGCAGTTAATTAAACCCAAGCAAACCTACGAACTGCATGAAAATGGTGTTCTGGTTATTAATCAGCACAACCAGAAAGATCACTTTATTCCCTTTGAGCGCATCTGTGATATTTACCGTTATCGCAGCGGAAATTATACCGGCAAAGTGATTAATGCGATGGCGTTTCGCACCGATATCTACAGTGCGTGGAATAAGATCTCGCCCCATGTGGCTGGCTCTGCCCGGCTGATTGAGGTGATCATTGACCAGCAGCTTACCCATCGCGGCGCGGCGGCGCTGACCATGCTGGCCAATGATGGCCATGTCAGCTTCTTCTACCTGCCGCGCAGCCGTAGCCTGCTGAAGCGGTTGCTGACCCGCAACTTCCTGATGATGAAGGAGAAGCAGCTGCGCCTGAGCGCCCTCTCCCTGAGCAGCGAGGATCAGGTGGTCTCGATTGATCAGGTGCACCGGGTGATCGCGGGCACGCCGACCCAACCGATTGAGCTATTGGATGCCCAGGATCGGGTACTGTTTTCCATTCCCTATTTGTCGCTGTTCAGCGCCGAACTGTTCGTTGCGCTGCTGGAGCATATGATCCAGAGCCGGATCCCGATTCAGGGCTAATAAGCAATGAGCCGACGCGCCCTAACGAAGCGGCGCGTGATAACGAAAGGACTAGGTGCGGAAGGCGGTGGGCGGCAGGCCAATTTGCAATACCACAGGCTGGTACTGGCTCTCCTCACCGCTGTGTTTCGCCAACCGGCGGGCAGTCAGGAACCCGGCCATGCCGCCGGCCACCGCACCCAGCAGGGCGAACAGGTCACTGTTGAGCCACATTTGCATCACGCCCCCGCCCAGCAGCACGCCGACCAGCGGCGTCATGTAGACCAGCAGCGCGGAGCGCAGCAGGCTCCCTTCGGTGATGCCCAGCTCCACTTTCTGCCCCGGCTCTAGCGGTTGATCAATGGCAACCTGCAAATGATGCTCCGGCTGGGGGCCGAGTTTATTGAGTGTGCGGGTTCCGCAACCCGTGCGCGCATTGCAGCTGCCGCAACCGGCTTGCGGATCACAGCGCAGCAACGCCATCCCATTTTCCCACGACACGACCGTGGCCCACTCTTTCATCATCGCGGTGACTCCTATTGCGCCCGGCTGAGCACAATGCTATCGGCAATACGTTTGGCGGTAGTGGGCGGCAATTCGCCTACCACCGTAATCTCCTGCCCGGCGCGGATCTCCGTGTGCACCGTGCGCCTCCCCTGCCGGACAAACTGCTCCGAGGTAGGGTTGGACGAGGTGCTGACATTCACGGAGAAACTGAATAATCCGTCCGAGTAGAGACGTGATTCTATCGGAACGGGCAGGCTTGGCAAGGTACGGCGGCTGCGTGACACCTCGGTGACCCCGGCTGGTAGCCACTTCGGCTGCCAATTGAAGTCCACCTTTTCGGTGGCCGGAATGGCCAGCAGTGGCGGCAGGCTGGCCTTCGTCAGGCCACTTAATGCGCCCTCTACGCCCTCATTGGCGACAAACGAAATAACCCGGAATTGCTCCAGCGTCTCGCCGTCACGATCTAGCAGATCGGCCCGCAGCGGCAGTTTGGTTTGCTCATCAATCCAGACGATATAGCTGTAACGGGTGCCATCACGCGCCACAATGCGCAGCACTTCACTGGGTCGGTCGGCAATGCGCGCCCTACCCACTGGAATGAAGTCATAGAATTTCGCCAGCTCGTTGAAATCCGCGAAGGCCAGCGCTGGCAATGCATCGACAATATGGTCGCCAGTCAGCGTAAAGGGTTCCAGCCCGGATTCGAAGTAGCTGATTTCATTGCCACGTTGCAGGATCTCCCGACGTGGGCCATCCATTTGCAGCAGTTGGGCGAGGGGTTGTTTGCCCAGCAAGACGTGGCGATAGCGTGAAGATTCTATCCCTTGCTTGCTGATGCTGATAAAGGCGATCTCGTAATCGAGTGTCTGGCTGGCGCTGTTCATCTGTTGCAACAACGCCCCGGACGCACTCTGCGCCGGGGCGATGGTGGGATAAACCAGGCTGCCTGTCAGCACACACACGGCAAACCAAAATTGCTTCATTACTGCGACTGCATTCCTAATGTCTGGGTTCCTGGGACCTGAACAGCCGCTTGCTGCGGACTTGTGGTGTCCAACTGCAACTGGTCAGAATGCAAACGGCGCTGTAATTCGTAATCCTGCAAAATGGCATTGATACGCTTGCGCTGTTCCTGAAGCTGCTGCTGTTGGCCGCCGTTGGCTGCCGTGGCGTCACTGCCCGGCACGCCAAAGCTGACTGGCGAAGCCTTGCCGCCCATCATCGGCAGCGTGTTGAACACCGGGGTCTCCGGCGAGGCGCTGCCTTCAGGCTGGTTGTAGTGCTGCACGCCGACGATGACCGCCAAGGAGACACAAGCCGCCACCCCGACTTGGGTGATCTGGCTGGCCCAAGGGCGCACCTTGTGCCAGAACGGCATCTTCTGCCAGGTGTGCGGCTGTGGCTGTGCGTCAGGCACGGCCTGCGGGATAAGACGAACCGGCTCTTTCTCAATGGCAGCGGCCACTTGAGCGGCAATGTCGAAGTGCATCACTTCGCTGACATCGCCCCGCATGGTGTCACGGATGAGATGGTAACTCTGCCAGCGCGCCTGGAGAGCCTTGTCGTTTGATAACGCGTTTAACAACTCGGAATCAAGCGCTTCGCCATCCATCAGAGCTGAAAGCTGTTCTTTCTGCATGCCTTAGTACCCTTCCTGTGTCCGCCATCATTGACGCTGAATCAGCGGTTGGACTTTATTATCGATAGCTTCGCGCGCGCGGAAGATACGGGATCGCACCGTCCCCACCGGGCACTCCATAATGGCGGCTATCTCTTCATAGCTCAGGCCATCCAGCTCTCGCAGGGTAATCGCCATGCGGAGATCTTCAGGGAGTGATTCGATCGTACGAAAAACTATCTGTCGTAACTCTTCAGACAACATTAGGTTCTCAGGGTTCGAAATTTCTTTCAACGCCCCGGCACTTTCGAAGTTCTCTGCCTCATTGGCATCAACGTCGCTGGCCGGCGGGCGGCGCCCCTGAGCTACCAGGTAATTCTTGGCCGTGTTGACGGCGATACGATATAACCAAGTATAGAAGGCGCTGTCGCCGCGGAAGGATTCCAGCGCACGATAGGCCTTAATAAAGGACTCCTGCACCACATCAGGCACGTCGCCCTGTGGCACATAGCGGGAAACGAGGCTCGCCACTTTATGCTGGTAACGGATTACCAGTAAGTTAAACGATTTTTGATCTCCCTTCTGGACCCGCTCAACCAGAACCTGATCCGTAAACTGCTCGCTCATCCGAGGTAAAGTCTCCCCAAACCTGTCTCCACGCATAAAATTGTACTGCCAGTCATGTTCTTTTTTCCTGAGCAAGCACCTGCTTGGAGTTTACACGGTACATAGAGTTCCGTCGCGCTTATGATTTTTCTGTCGGCATGTCAGCGCCGCTGAATCAACAGGCTACCACGTTTTGTGCACTTTCTCTGCATCACCGCACCATTGCGCGGCGAGCATGGCATCAATAAAAAAGGTAGAAGTCAGTGATCAGCTGGCGAAAGGCGTCGCTGTAGTGTCCGTCGGCATCCCGCAGCGGCATCTCCCCCAGCTGTAGCGCGGCTGGCTGGCGCACCAGCGTCAGCAGGACGCGGTGCAGCGGCTTGCCCGGCCGGTCGCGCAGCGCCAGTCGTTGGGCGAGGTGCCAGCCCGCTGCGACAGCGCTGGTGACAAAGCGCTCGCCAATCTCATAGGGCAGCACCACGCAGAAGCGCCCGCCCTCCTGCAGCAGGGCCGCGGCACAGGCCAGCAGCGCCTCATGGCTGAGGGTGTCGGTGTAACGTGCCTGAGTACGAGCGGCATCACGGCAGGCGACCGCCGGCTCAAAATAGGGCGGATTGCTGACAATCAGGTCATAGCGCGTGGAAGCATTCGCCGTGACCTTATGGATATCTGTCGCCAGTACCCGAATGCGATCGGCCCAGGGTGAGGCCGCCGCGTTCTCCTGTGCCTGCGCGGCGGCATCCGGGTCCAGTTCCACCGCATCAATCTGGCAGGTGGCTGGCGTCCGCTGTGCCAGCATCAGGGCGATCAGCCCGCTGCCGGTGCCGATATCCAGGATGCGGCGGGCCTCTTCCACGGGCGCCCAGGCACCGAGCAGCACGCCGTCGGTGCCGACTTTCATCGCGCAGCGGTCATGGGCGACAAAAAATTGTTTGAAGGTAAAGCCATTACGGCGCAGCGTAGGTGCAGGGGTCGGTTCGGTAGTCACGGGCTTTTCCAGGTCATCTCATGGGGTGCGGCGGCAGGCGCGGCACGACAAATCGGGCGTAGCATAGGATAATCAATGAGTGAGTAAAAGCGACGGTAGCGGCTTAAATAGATGAAGAATGCGTCTAACCCGTCTATAATCGGCGCCCCACGTAGAGGTAGACCATGACTGTAACCACTTTTTCCGAACTCGAACTAGACGAAAGCCTGCTCGACGCGCTGCGCGACAAGGGCTATGACCGGCCCACCGCCATCCAGGCTGAGGCGATCCCGCCCGCGATGGAAGGCCGTGACGTTCTGGGTTCGGCACCCACCGGCACCGGCAAAACCGCCGCTTTCTTGCTGCCGGTGATGCAGCACCTGCTGGATTTCCCGCGCCATAAATCTGGCCCGCCGCGCATCCTGATCCTGACGCCTACCCGCGAACTGGCGATGCAGGTCGCCGATCAGGCGCGCGAACTGGCGAAACACACCCATCTGGATATCGCCACCATCACTGGCGGCGTGGCCTATATGAACCACGCCGAGGTATTCAGCGAAAATCAGGACATCGTGGTCGCCACCACCGGCCGCCTGTTGCAGTACATCAAAGAAGAGAACTTTGACTGCCGCGCCGTCGAAACGCTGATCCTTGATGAAGCCGACCGTATGCTGGACATGGGCTTCGCTCAGGACATCGAAACCATCGCCGGCGAAACCCGCTGGAGAAAGCAGACCATGCTGTTCTCCGCCACGCTGGAAGGCGAGGCAATCCGTGACTTCGCTGAGCGCCTGTTGCAGGAGCCGGTAGAAGTGGAAGCCGATCCCTCCCGCCGCGAGCGCAAAAAGATCCAGCAGTGGTACTACCGTGCCGATGACCTGCAACATAAGACCACCCTGCTCGTCCACCTGTTGAAACAGCCGGACGTGCAGAAGTCGATCATCTTCGTGCGTAAGCGCGAGCGGGTGCATGAGATGGTCTCCTGGCTGCGTGAGGCGGGTATCAACTCCTGCTACCTTGAGGGTGAGATGGTGCAGGCCAAGCGCAATGAGGCCGTCAAACGCATGACCGATGGCCGCGTCAATGTGCTGGTCGCCACCGATGTGGCGGCACGTGGATTGGATATCAACGATATCACCCACGTCTTCAACTTTGACCTGCCGCGCACCGCTGACATCTACCTGCATCGCATTGGCCGTACTGGCCGCGCGGGCCGCAAGGGGTGCGCGATCTCACTGGTAGAGGCGCATGACCACCTGCTGCTGGGTAAAATCGGCCGTTACCTGAATGAGCCGCTGAAGCCGCGCGTCATTGACGAGCTGCGCCCCACCAGCAAGCTGCCGAGCGAGAAGAGCAATGGCAAGCCCTCCAAAAAGGTGCTCGCCAAACGTGCTGCCGAGAAAAAAGACAAGCCGAAGGCCAAGGTCAAGGTACGCCAGCGCGACGCCAAAAACGTCGGCAAGCGCCGCCAGCCGAAAGCGGAAACCGGCGAGCAGAAGTAACGCGTGGGAAATAAACAGGGGAGCCGAGGCTCCCCTTTTTTCTGCCTGCTTACAGGCTTTCGGTAAAGGTGCGGGCAATGACGTCGCGCTGCTGTTCCGGCGTCAGGGAGTTGAAACGCACCGCATAGCCAGAGACGCGGATGGTCAGTTGCGGGTACTTCTCCGGGTGTTCCACCGCATCCAGCAGCGTTTCACGGCGCAGTACGTTGACGTTGAGGTGCTGGCCGCCCTCGACACGCACGCTGGGCTGCACATCCACCGGCACCTCGCGATACTCTACTTCGCCCAGCTCGGCCAGTGCCACTACCTGATCCTCTTCAAACTCCGCCTTGGCGCACAGGCAACGCACTTGCGCCTGTTCGCTATCCAGCAGCCAGAATGAGTTAACCAGCGCCGGGTTTGCGGCTTGGGTAATTTGGATACCTGTAATCATGATTGCCTCCAGAGAGCAGCGGTCAGGCTGCCCGAACAATGTCATCAATGGCGGTGGTCTCTCGGCACACCGCACGTCTGTTCCCTGTATACCAGCCTGAAAAGTGGCAATCCTTGATTGAAATCAATAAATTCGGGCTGGCACAGCAGGCTGGAAAACCAACATTTTGTTTTTTATCAAATTAGCCCCCGCGGCCATTCCTGATTTTTTTGTAAATTATCAACTTTTTTTGAAATGCCCATGCGCCCTATAAGCAGGCGTTTTACTGGTAAGCGGATGCAGGTACTCTATAGTCATCAGATTATCTGCAAAAACAAAGGAGAGCGCGGATGCCAACTTCACCTACCTGGCATGATGTGATTGGTCAGGAAAAAGAGCAGCCTTACTTTCAGGAAACCCTGGCATTTGTCGCCGCGGAGCGGGCGGCGGGCAAAACGGTCTACCCACCGCAAAAAGATGTGTTCAACGCCTTTCGCTTCACTGAGCTAAGTGACGTGCGGGTGGTGATCCTCGGGCAGGATCCTTACCACGGGCCAAATCAGGCGCACGGTCTGGCCTTCTCCGTACGCCCCGGCGTGCAGGTGCCGCCCTCGCTGGTCAATATCTATAAGGAGCTGGAGAGCGACATCCCTGGCTTCGTACGGCCAGAGCATGGCTGCCTACAGAGTTGGGCGGAACAGGGGGTAATGTTGCTGAATACGGTGCTGACCGTGGAGCGCGGGCAGGCACACTCCCATGCGCGGCTGGGCTGGGAAACCTTCACCGATAAGGTGATCGGTGCAATCAACGAGCATCGCGAGGGCGTGGTGTTTCTGCTGTGGGGTTCCCATGCGCAGAAGAAAGGGAGCTTTATTGATACCCAGCGCCACCATGTGCTGAAGGCGCCGCACCCCTCCCCGCTCTCCGCACATCGCGGGTTCCTGGGCTGCCGCCACTTCTCGCAGACCAACGCCTTGCTGGAGCAGCAAGGGCTGCCGGCGATTGACTGGACGCCGGTTCTGCCGAAAGAGCTATAACGCTCAGGCAGAAAAAAGGCACCCTTGGGTGCCTTTTTTGCGCTTACGCCTTGGCTTTGGAGACCGCCACCATCGCCGGGCGCAACAGGCGACCGTTGAGGGTGTAGCCCTTCTGCATGACCATCATGACGTGGTTCGGCTCGTGCTCCGCGGACTCCATCAGGGTCATCGCCTGATGCACTTCCGGGTTGAACGGCACATGGGTCTCACCCACCACCTCAATGCCAAATTTGCGTACCGCATCCAGCAGCGATTTCAGGGTCAGTTCAATGCCCTCAATCATGGACGCCAGTTCAGTGTTGGATTTGTCCGCCAGATCCAGCGCACGCTCCAGGTTGTCGATCACCGGCAGCAACTCGCCAGAGAATTTCTCCAGGGCGAATTTATGCGCCTTCTCCACATCCATCTCGGTGCGGCGACGGAGGTTTTCCACTTCCGCCTTGGCGCGCAGCAGGCTTTCACGCTCGCGTTGCTGAGCATCTTTCAACTGCGCTTCCAGCTCAGCAATACGGGCGTCACGCGGATCGACGTCGTTTGCCGTTTCGGCTCCAGCTTCCGCGTGCAGTTGATCTTTTTCCATTTCGTCCGAGACTTGCTCGTTTGCTGTGTTCTGTTCTTTACTACTCATGAAATTCTCCGCGTTTTAGCATTACACTTGCTAGTTCGCTTATTATGGGGATCAAAACCGGGGTTTCAAGGGAACCGGTCAGAATGTGTGGGACAGCCCCCGCACTGAGGACAAGCGAGACAATGAGTAAGAAATTTAAGCGTATCGGCATCGTGGGCCACCCACGCCACCCTTCGGCCCTGGCCACACATGAGATGCTATACCACTGGCTGCGGGGAAAGGGCTATGACGTCATCCTCGAACGGCTGGTGGCAGAGGAGCTGAAGCTGGCGGATGCCCCCACCGGCACCCTGGCGGAGATCGGCCAGCAGGCCGATCTGGCGGTGGTAGTCGGCGGCGATGGCAACATGCTTGGTGCGGCGCGGGTGCTAGCGCGCTATGACATCAAGGTGATTGGCGTCAACCGCGGCAATCTGGGTTTCCTCACCGACCTCGACCCGGACAATGCCCAGCAGCAGCTGGCCGATGTGCTGGAGGGCGAGTACCTCGACGAGCAGCGTTTCCTGCTGGAGGCGCAGGTGAAGCGCGGCAATGAGCAGTGTCGGCTTGGCACCGCCATCAACGAAGTGGTGCTGCACCCCGGCAAAGTGGCGCACATGATTGAGTTTGAGGTCTATATTGACGATCGCTTCGCCTTTTCGCAGCGCTCCGATGGCCTGATCATCTCGACGCCCACCGGCTCCACCGCCTATTCCCTCTCCGGTGGCGGCCCAATCCTGACGCCGACGCTGGATGCCATCGCGCTGGTGCCGATGTTCCCGCATACACTCTCGGCGCGACCGCTGGTGATCAACAGCAGCAGCACCATCCGCCTGCGCTTTTCCCAGATCAGCAGTGACCTGGAGATCAGCTGTGACAGCCAGATTGCCCTGCCGATTCAGGAGGGAGAAGAGGTCGTCATTCGCCGCAGCGCCTTCCACCTGAACCTAATCCACCCCAAGGATTACAGCTATTTCAACACGTTAAGCACCAAGCTAGGCTGGTCAAAAAAATTGTTCTGAAAAACGTGCTGCCCTACTTTACTGGCGATGATTCCCGTTTATACTGTACGCAATTACAGTTCTGTGGTTATGTACAGGAAGGTGGCTATGCTGGCTCAACTCACTATCAGTAACTTTGCAATCGTCCGTGAGCTGGACATTGATTTTCAGGCAGGGATGACCGCCATCACCGGTGAAACCGGTGCGGGCAAATCGATTGCAATTGATGCACTAGGCCTCTGCCTGGGCAATCGCGCTGATGGCAGCATGGTACGCAATGGGGCAAACCGCGCCGATCTCTGCGCACGCTTTGCCCTCTCAGATACCCCTTCCGCCCGCGAATGGCTGGCGCAAAACCAGCTCGATGAGGGCAATGAGTGCCTGCTGCGCCGCACCATCGGCGCGGATGGCCGCTCCCGCGGGTTTATCAACGGCACACCGGTACCCCTCTCCCAGCTGCGCGAATTGGGCCAGCACCTGATTCAGATCCACGGCCAGCACGCCCACCAACTGCTGCTGCGTCCGGAGCACCAGAAATCCCTGCTTGATGCCTATGCCGACGAGCCGCAACTGCTGGCTGCCATGCGTGGCGCCTATCAGGCATGGCACCAAAGCTGCCGCGAACTGGCACAGCACCAACAGCTGATGAGTGAGCGCGAGTCTCGTCGCCAGCTACTGCACTACCAGCTAAAAGAGTTGAATGAGTTCTCGCCGGTTGCCGGTGAATACGAGCAAATCGACAGCGAGTATAAGCGCCTGGCCAACAGCGGCCAGTTGCTCTCTCTCAGCCAACAGGCGCTCTATCTGCTGGCCGATGGTGATGACCAGAACATCCTGAGCCAACTCTACACGGCAAAAAATCAGCTGGGTGAACTGGCGGAGCTGGATGAGAAGATGGGTGAATTGCTGGCAATGCTGGAAGAGGCATCTATCCAGATCAGTGAGGCAAGTGACGAGCTGCGTCACTATAGCCAGCGTCTGGATCTCGATCCGAACCGTCTGTATGAGTTGGAGCAGCGCCTCTCGCGTCAGCTTTCCCTCTCACGTAAACATCGTGTATCGCCGGAAGAGCTGCCGGTGCTCTACCAGCAACTGTTGGACGAACAGCAAGCGCTGGAAGATCAGGAGAGCAGCCAGGCGGAGCTTAGCGAGGCGGTGGCCCACCACCATCAAAAAGCCACGGCGATTGCTGGCCAGCTGAGCCAGAAGCGTCGCGAATACGCGGATGAACTGACGACCCTGATTACCCAGAGTATGCAGGCGCTCTCCATGCCGCACGGCAAATTCAATATCGAGATTGCTTTCAACCCGGATCACCTGAGCGCCGAGGGTGCCGATCATATCGAGTTCCAGGTCACTACCAACCCCGGCCAGCCCATGCAGGCATTGGCGAAAGTGGCGTCTGGCGGGGAGCTGTCGCGTATTGCTCTGGCCATTCAGGTCATCACAGCCCGCAAAATGGACACACCTGCACTGATCTTCGATGAGGTGGACGTAGGCATCAGCGGCCCAACGGCGGCCATCGTTGGCAAGCTGTTGCGCCAGTTAGGGGAGTCCGCCCAAGTGATGTGCGTTACCCACCTGCCGCAGGTGGCGGGATGTGGCCATCAGCACTACTTTGTCAGCAAGCAAACCGATGGTGAAGTCACAGAGACCACGATGGTACGCCTCGACAAGCGCGCACGGCTGCAAGAGTTGGCTCGCCTGCTGGGTGGTAGTGAAGTGACGCGCAACACGCTAGCGAACGCCAAAGAGCTGCTGGCTGCTTAGAAATACTCAACTTTTTTGCTTTCCTGCGGTCATACTGGAACCCTGTAAAGGTTCCCAACTGCCGAAAGGTTTATTATTATCGGCATCCTATGCCCTAAAGGAATGTGATTACTATGCGCTGTAAATTGCTGACTGCCGCCGCTGTGGTACTTGTTACGCTTACCACAGGCTGTTCCACACTGGAAAAGGTGGTTTATCGGCCTGATATCAATCAGGGGAACTACCTCTCCCCTGCTGACGTAGCCAAGATTCATACCGGCATGACCAAGCAGCAAGTGGCTTATGTGTTAGGTACGCCAATGATGCAGGACCCGTTTGGCAGCAATACCTGGTTCTATGTCTTCCGCCAGCAGCCAGGGCATGAGAGTGTCACTCAACAGACGCTGACGCTGACCTTCGACAGTAGCGACGTGCTGACCAATGTCGATAACAAGCCAGCACTGGCAGGACAGAAAGAAGAGTAACGGCTGAAAGCCAAGCAGAGTGACGCGGTTGCGGCTCGTTACCTGCTAAAAAATAAGGGTGCCTCTATGGGCACCCTATTTTTTTGTGGCTCGCTCAGCGCGCTGGCGCCGTAGCTCTTTCGGATCGGCAATCAATGGGCGATAGATCTCCACCCGGTCGCCATCCTGTACCTCATCCGTCAGCTTGACCGGCCGGCTATAGACGCCAACCTTATTGATACTCAGATCAATGTCACTGCGCTGTTCAAGGATGCCAGAGGCCTCAATGGCCTGCTGGACGCTGCTGCCCAACGCCAGCTTCACGCTGCGCAGGTACTGCCGCTCGGGCAGCGCGTAGACCACCTCAACCCGGATCTCAGGCACTGTAGACCTCTTTCGCGCGCTGGGTAAACGCTTGTACCATACTGCTCGCCAATTCTTTGAAGATCCGGCCGAATGCCAGTTCAATCAGCTTATTGGTGAACTCAAAATCCAGGTTGAACTCAATTTTGCATGCATCCGGGCTTAGGGGAGTAAAGTGCCAGCCGCCCATCAATTTACGGAACGGCCCATCGACCAGATGCATCTTGATACTCTGGTTGCTGGAGAGCAGGTTACGTGTAGTGAAGGTTTTGCTGATCCCCGCTTTCGCGACATCCACGGCTGCCATCATTTCGCCCGGCCCCTGGGTTAATACCCGGCTACCGGTGCAGCCTGGCAAAAATTCCGGATAGGAATTAACATCGTTTACCAACTGGTACATTTGCTCAGCGCTGAATGGCACTAACGCAGAACGGTTGATCTGGGGCATATCGTTTCCTGTGTGTCATAAAACGTACAGATAATAACATTTATCTGCGCTGTGACAAAAAACTGCTTCACATCATATGCTCACAGAGCATAAAAAGGCTAAGGGCCTCAGGCTCAAGGGATTTCATTCGCCACTCCATGCGGTATAATAACAACCACTATGACTAAGAAAAAAGCACATAAACCCGGTTCCGCAACCATAGCGATGAACAAGCGCGCCCGCCACGAGTACTTCATTGAAGAAGAGATCGAGGCCGGTCTTGCGTTGCAAGGATGGGAAGTTAAGTCGCTGCGCGCTGGCAAAGCCAACCTTAGCGACAGCTATGTTGTTTTCCGTGATGGTGAAGCGTACCTGTTTGGCGCTACCATCACTCCGCTCAACGTTGCCTCCTCCCACGTAGTGTGTGAGCCGATGCGTACCCGTAAGCTGCTGCTGAACCGTAAAGAGCTCAGCTCACTGTTTGGTGCCGTAAACCGTGATGGTTACACCATCGTGGCGCTCTCGCTCTACTGGAAAAATGCCTGGACGAAGATCAAGATCGGCGTCGCGAAGGGTAAAAAAGAGCACGACAAACGTGAAGACACCCGCACCCGTGAATGGCAGGTTGACCGTGCGCGTATCATGAAGAATGCCAATCGTTAAGTGACTGGCATTACATGGTAATCTTCTGTTATACTGTCTGACAGACACTTGGGGCTGATTCTGGATTCGACGGGATTTGCGAAACCCAAGGTGCATGCCGAGGTGCGGTAGGCCTCGCTAAAAAACCGCAAAAAAATAGTCGCAAACGACGAAAACTACGCACTAGCAGCTTAATAACCTGCTTAGAGCCCTCTCTCCCTAGCCTCCGCTCTTAGGACGGGGATCAAGAGAGGTCAAACCTAAAAGAGATCGCGTGGATGCCTTGCTTGGGGTTGAAGCGTTAAAACTAATCAAGCTAGTTTGTTAGTGGCGTGTCCATCCGCAGCTGGCAGGCGAATGTAAAGATTGGACTAAGCATGTAGTACCGACGGCGTAGTAATTTCGGACGGGGGTTCAAATCCCCCCAGCTCCACCAAATATGCTTCCGGTTATCACCAGATAAGGCCGGAAACCCTAAAAACCCGCAACTTCGGTTGGCGGGTTTTTTTGTGCCTGCCGTTCAGCCATTCCTCTTCTTCACTACTCTTAGCGCACCATTTATAGCAGCTGCCGTAAGGCCAGAGTGAAGTAGCGGCAGCGCATTTCTGTATGTTGTAATAAATTTAGCGTTAGTGTCAGAAGTTGGCCGGGCACTTACTGATGAGTGCGAGTAACATATTAAGAGGGGAAACAGGCCGCTGTTCTTACGATAGGCTTTTATCATTAGCGCTTACAATGTGCTTTTTATGCTGCGGAAGTACGGCTTGAATCAGGGTGGATTATTTAACGTCAGTGAATCACGTTCAATAAGTGAAGTGCAGAGGAGCTTGATATTGCCTGACATCCCTGTCCAGGCGATCTTACGGTTTATGCGAGCAACTTAAAGATAGTGAAGCTCTTTTCGGTTATAGACCACGGATCCTGCGGGTACGTCCTTATTTACAAAGGTCATGGCACCGATCACCACATTATCGCCAATCCGGAGATTGTCACCAATAATGCAGCTATTTGCCCCGACTTCGACGTTATCCCCGATATAGATCTTGCCTGCCTGATCCAGATGGCGAATGCCAATGGTAACATTCTGTTTGATATAGAAATTTTTACCGATAACGCTGCATTCGGCGATCACGATGCCCACATAGTGCGCAATGCGTAACCCTTCGCCAATCTGGGCACCCAGCTTAATATGTAGGCCATACCGATTACGTAATTTGCGATTAAAGTTGACCGCATGTTTTTTATACTTGTTATTAAGGTAGAAGTAATTGGCGATACGCCACCAGAAGTAGAAACGTCGGTCCGGGCACTTGAGGACTTTATGGATGGTTTTCAGCCATGAAAACTCTTTGTCGGATTTCATTACCTCAATGCGCAGGCAATTTTTGAGGTGTTCAACGCTGGCATGGTAATTTTCGTTTTCTACGGTGGGTGAGCTGAGTGAAGATGTCAAAAGCACAGAGAAACCACTTAATCGGTTGAATTTATTTGCATTGTGCCACTGTCGACACAGATACTTCCAGAATTCTTAACATTGTAAATTATTTGCATTTCATGGTAAAGGCGCTGGGTAAACCTGTCTCTTTTTGCGTTGCATGCAGGATTGTCTATTTGACAGGCACTCCTCGCGCCAAAAAAAAGCACACCCTAAGGCGTGCTGTGGGAAGGAGGGAAAACGATCAGCCCTGCCGGTCTTCGGGAGCCTCTAGCACCATTTTCTGTGGCATGGAGAGGGAGACCTTTTCAGCGCGCAGGCGCTTCAGGATGTCATATAGCAGCTCGCTCTTAGTGCTGCTCACTACGCGTGGGCTGGTAACATAGCCCGTCACGCTCAGTACAATGCCGGTTGGTGCCAGCTGGCTGAAGGTCACTGAGGGCGCTGGCATCTCCAGAATAGACTGATGCTCTTGATAGGCCTGTAACAGAATGCCGCGCACCTGCTCCGGGTCGATATCCAGCGGGAAGGTCAAGGCGATGGTCGCCACGCCCTGAGCGTTATTCATCGTCGCGTTGCGCACGTTCTGCGAAATCAGCTGGGAGTTCGGCACAATCACCGTTGAGCGGTCAGAGAGCTGGATCTCGGTGGCGCGTACATTGATGCGGCGAATATCCCCTTCTACCCCACTAATGGTCACCAGATCGCCCACCTTGACTGGCCGTTCGGTCAGCAAGATCAGGCCAGAGATGAAGTTCTTCACAATCTCCTGCAAACCAAAACCGATGCCCACTGACAGCGCACTGACGATCCAGGCCAGTTTGTTCCACTGAATGCCCATTGCCGACAGGGTGATCAGGATCACCAGCACGTAGCCTACGTTGCTGAAAAGCGTCACCAGCGAGGCGCGAATGCCCTTATCCATCATGGTCTTTGGTAGGAAGTCATTGTCCAGCCAGCGGCGCGCGCTACGCAGCACCACCATGCCGACCACCAGACAGATCACCGCGTTAATCAGCTGCGACGGCACAATGTTGAGCTTCTCTAGCCCCTTGCCACCCCAGATATCGACCACTTTGCTGATCAGCTCCAGCGGCGTGGTGGTACCGAAGGTGCCGTTAAGGATGGCTACCACCGCCAGCAGGATCAGGATGCTTTTGCCGATGGCGGAGAGCAGCGTCGCGGCCAGCGTCAGGTGGCGATCCTGAATGTTGAGGGAGTGCTTGATGATGCGGCCGCTGGCGGTATTGGCCGAAAACAGGCTCTCGCATACGTCGGTGACCAGATGGATCAGCAGGTAGAGGCAGCCCAGCACCAGCCCGATCCAGACCAGTTCATAGGAGAGAAAACGTGCCAGCGGGATATAGCCCACCAGCACAGCCATCAAAATGACGAAGGCCGTGACGCTGGTTGCCAGATGAACCAGCCCGACCAGCGTGGAGCGCGCCTCTGGGGTCTCGCCCTCGGCGATGTAGCGGCGGCGCAGGCGGTTGACGCGCATCGGGCCAATGAAGGCGGTCAGCGCCACCAGCAGCGAGGCCAGACCACTGCCCATCAGGCTGGTCACCACGCTGACGCCAATCAAGTTGTTCAGCTGCTCCATCGCGCCAAACACCAAAATGAAGCTGGCGAGCATCAGCGGGAAAGGCCGCAGCGTCTGGGCGATCTCATTGGCCATGGTCGGCAAGCGCCACGAGGGGTGCTGGTTGGCGAGCAGCGCCTGCCCCAGTCCGGCAATCAGCGCCGAGAAGAGGCTCAGGTCGACCACGCCCTCCGCGTAGTCGAGCACCATCTGGCTGGCACTCCCCTCACGGGTCACGATCTGGCACAGCAGCTGAGCGGCAATCCCGACGGAGAGCAATACGGTCAGCACCGTGCCGGCGGCCAGCGCACTGCGGCGTAAGCGCCCCTCTGGCAGTGCCTTCAGCACCAGCCAAGTGAGTGGCTTGTCCAGCAGGCGGCGGCCAAACAGGCCAATCGCCAGCGCGGCCACCAGCAGCGCCACGGAACCGTAGCGCCATTCCGGCTCCCAAGCCGTCGACCAACTCGCGTGCAGTTGCTCGGTAAAGCCAGTGAAACGGCGGGCATCATTGGCCTGCCCATCCAGCAGCGGTGACCAGAAATGGTGGCCCAAAATGCTGCCGGTGTTAAGCGCCAGCTGGGTCTTCAGCGCATTGCGGCGCAGGTTGGTGATCTGGGCTGACAGATTGGTGGCGGCCGCGTTGATGGCGCTGGCCTGATCGATCTGGTCTTTCAGCTGTTGCTGGCTCTTGTTCAGGCTGGTGCGCTGGCGCGCGACGTCGGCGGTCTCCGCTAGCGCGTCATCGGCTGGCTCCGGCCCCAATACCGCCAGTTGCGCCTCGGCCTGCGCCAGGGCCGGTTGCAGGGCCGTAGACAGCGCATCAGCATCGGCAGCCAGTTGCAGCGTGCTGTCATTCAGCGCGCTGAGCTTGTTGTCGCTGGTGGTGTTCGAGACCTGCTGCTTGATGTTGTCGAGGCGTTTTTGCAGCTGGGCCAGAGTGGCGGGCGCATTGATCGCCGCTGGTTTGGCACTCTCTTCGCCCGTTGCGGCGGCATCGGGGGCGGCATGGGCGACTTGGGACATCAGGGGAACAAACAGCAAAAGAGCATAGAGCAGGCGCCTGAGGCGCAAAGGTGTGATCGGCATAGCAGGCTTTTTCCGTTAGTGAACTGGCAATCGGGTCTGACTTTTCGCGCCTGATGGCGTCACGCAGACTTATTTCCACCGTGAATAATAACCATAAAGCGCGACGCTGCGCCCCAGATTATTCGGGAAAACCATGAGGCTGCCGGAGAGAGGCTCTTATCCGCTGGTTAAATGGCGTGCAAATAACCCGTTGTAAGGTTTGATAAAGCGGAAAAGTTGAGGGATATGCAAAGGTGTTGATCCAGATCAATAAATTTTGCTGACACACCATTTTTTGCTTCTATCACGCATAACGATCGCCACATAATGTTATTTAAAATTAAATTATATTTAATTTATTCTGGATGTTACCTCACTGTTGCCCTCACAGCTTGACGTATAAGGAGATCCTGATGGAGTGGAGAGTCATTGATAGTGTGGTGTGCACGCGCAGCAACATGACCTTTGTCTGCGTGATTTCAGCCAAAAGCCTGAAGTTGATTGTCTGGACAGTCACCGATCTGGCCCTGCGGCCCGGCGACCGCCTGACGCCCCATCGGCAGGGTTACCAGATCAATCACGATCCGGGGCGCGTTATCAGTGTGGTGAACGCGACGCCCTTTCGCTCCCGCCTGTGGCAGTCACTGTTGCAAAGCCGCCCCGGCCGCGAGCAGCGGCTGAGTGACCGGGATGCCCTTTCACTGTAGTTCACCCTTCGCGCCCGGCCATCAGATAAAGTCTGAAAACTCCCCCGCCCTCCCCCTTGACCTGATAGGCTGCCGTCATAGTGCTATCAATGGAGGCGTGGAGCGATGTTGCAAATCTGGGGAAGAAAAACCTCATCCAACGTGCAGGCGGTGATGTGGTGTGTCGGCGAACTGGGGCTGGATTATCAGCGCTACGATATTGGCCACTGCTATGGCGGCACCGATACGCCAGAGTTTTTGGCCATGAACCCTAACGGGCTGGTGCCGGTGATTCAGGATGGCGATCACCCCCCGCTGTGGGAGAGTGGCGCGATCCTGCGTTACCTGGCCGCCCGCTATGCGGACGCGGCTTTCTGGCCTGCGGAGGCAGCGGCGCGCGCGCCGGTGGACATGTGGGCCGAGTGGGCGAAGCTGAATATCTCGCAGAACTTCACTGGCCCGATCTTCTGGCAACTGGTGCGGACGCCGGAGCGGGAGCGTGATGCAGAGAAGGTCAGGCAGGCGATGGCAAAGCTGGTGCCTTTTTTGCAGATTGCCGACGCGCGGCTGGCACGGCAGCCGTGGCTGGTGGGGGAGCACTTTACGCTGGCGGACATCCAGTTCGGCCACCTGCTCTACCGCTACTATGACATTGCGCTGGAGCGGCCCGACCTTCCCCATCTAGCCGCCTACTACGCGCGCCTGACAGCGAGGCCAGCCTATCGCCAGCATGTGATGGTCTCTTATGAGGCGTTGCGGGTGGTGTAAGGGAGAAATCTGCGGGCCGGGCGGCCCGCAGGTATTCAGGCATCCAGGCACTCCGCCAGCACCCAGACGCTGACGCTGCCACCGTTGCAGGTGAAAACGCCATTGCCCTGTTCATCCGTGGTGATGGTCTCCTCGCGCAGGCCCAGGTAGTCCCGCCACTCGCGGTTGGCCAGCGCCTCGCCAAGGGCAACGCCCTTCTCGCCGTCCTCGCCATTGGAGAGCACTACCACGCAGCCCGGTGCCTCGTCTGTACCACTGCGGGTAAAGGCGATGCAGTTGGCATGGTCGAAGTAGTCGGTTTGCACCCCGTGGGCGAAACGCTGGCGCGCCTTCAGCAGCGTGGGCAGCTCCGCCACCGCGGGCAGATCGATGTGGTGCTCATTGCCATCCTGGCCGCGATCGTCATAGGCCACGCCAAACAGATCCGGGTAGAAGATGGTTGGCACGCCCTGCTCACGCAGCAGGATCAGCGCGTAGGCCAGCGGCTTGAACCAGCTCTCCACGGGCGCTTCCAGCGCCTGCAGGGGCTGGGTGTCGTGGTTGCCAACAATGGTCACCGCATGGAAGGGATCGTCTGCCAGCAGCGAGCCGTCAAACAGTGTGCAGAGATCGAAATCCTGACCCTGCTTCGAGGCATGGTGGAAATTCATGTAGAGCGGCACATCAAACAGCATGGTGCGCCCTTCGACCTGCTCGATATAGTGCTTGAGCACATCGAGATCCGGCGACCAGTACTCCGCCACCACCAGCATCGGCTGGTCGCGCAGCGTCTCGACATAGGCCAGCCAGTCCCGGTAGAACCACGCCGGGATGTGCTTCACCGCGTCCAGCCGGAACCCGGCGCAGGGTACCTGCTCCAGCAGCCAGCGCGCCCAGTACTCCAGCTCGCCGCGCACTGCCTGATTGCGGAAGTCGATGTTCGCCCCCATCAGGTAGTCGAAGTTACCCAGTTCGCCGTCCACCTCTACGTTCCACCCCTCGGCGGTGTAATCATTGATGATTTTGAAAACGCCGCTCTCCTCCGGGTTATCAATGTGATCCACGCCACTGAAGCACTTGTAGTCCCAGACGAATTGGGAGTACTTGCCAGCGCGGCCGGGGAAGGTAAAGCGAGTCCAGGCTTCGCACTCCACCACCTCATCATCAATGTCCGTGCGGTTACCCTCATCAACGCGGTTAACCTTCACCGGCTCTTTCTCATCCGCCCCCATTTTGTGGTTGAGCACCACATCCATCATCACGCCCACCCCCGCGCTGTTCAGCGCGTCGGCCGCCCGCAGCAGCCCGGCCTTGTCGCCATACTTGGTGGCCACACTGCCCTTCTGATCGAACTCTCCCAGGTCAAACAGATCGTACACGTCGTAGCCCACTGAGTGGCCCCCCGCAGACCCTTTATAGGCCGGCGGCAGCCAGGTGTGGCTGATTCCCAACTCCCCCAGGTAAGACGCTTGTTGCTCGACTTCTGCCCACAGCTTGCCGCCCTCCGGGTAATACCAGTGAAAGAATTGCAAAATAACGGGATTGTTCATCGGGTGAGACTCCACTTCTCTGAAGGTAGGAGAAGTATGGTCTAAAAGTGTGCAAAAGAAATTTCGCCGCAGACTATTTTTTCCGGTGCGAATTAATGGCTTCCGCGTAGAGAAGGAGCAAATGGAGGAAGAGGTAAACCGCGTTTCGGGCGTCAAGAGGTGCCGCAACTCGTTACGGCCCGGTTTTCGACCCGCCGTGTTGCCTGTTATAGCGGTACAACGGCCAACACATTGAGCTTTCAGCATAATCTGTTGCCAACGGCAGGCAGAATAGTCTGAATCCTCGATCAGGCGGCCTGCCAGCGTGGATTTCTCTGGATAAATTTTTTGCCGCGCACTAAGGTGCTGCCTGACAGGGATGTGGCAAACCGTTTTTCCCCTGCCGTTATGGCACTGTTTTAAGAGTTGAAGATGATGAAAAGATTGACCCTGATGTGCAGCGCCCTGCTGCTGAGTACCCTGTTGAGCGGCTGCATCTATCCCCACCACGGCCACCACCACGGGCATGGCCACGGTCACCACTACGGCCACCGCGACTGATTTCCCTTCCCGGTCTGGCGCGGCGGCAGCTTGCCCGCCGCGCCAAGGGAGACCAGACACCCGCCAAGGTTATTTTTTCAGCAGTCAGCGCGACATTGTGGCCGGGGTTATCCCATTCGCGGCAGAAGCGGATACACTCAGGCTGGAGATCGGACGCCAGCCGGCGACCGGCAAGCTGGAGAGCAGACTGACAGATGACATGGATTATCATTGCCGCACTGATCGCGGTCTTTGTCGCCGGTTACCTGGTGATGACGGCAGATACCCGCAAGGCCAATGATTCGTTGGCTTCCCTGCTGCGGATCAAGCCGGTGGTGATTGAGTCAATGCTACTGGAGATGGGCAAACGCCAGAGCCAGATGTTTACCCGTGCCATCAGCAGTGGTTACGCGGAGGAGCTGCGCAAGGCGGCCTATATCGTGTTTATCTACCACACCTTTATCCGCGACGACTCGCCAGAGAGCATCCTCCATTGGCGTGACGTGCTGATTCGCGCGCACCTGTCACCGGTGCTGACCAATGAGCACGCTGAACAGGCGCTGTTCTACTTTGCCGAGCTGGATCTGGATCCGTTTGAGCTGGCGCAATTCCGCCGCCACTACAACGAGACCTATAACCAGATCCACCTGGTGTAATTATTTGAAGACATTCTCCAGATAGCTGGCCAGCAACTGGCGCGAGCTGAATCCGTGCGGAATGCCGTAGTGCAGCCCGCCGCTGCCGGAGGTCTCACGCGGGAACTCCGTGTAGTGCTCGCTGGCGCGCATCTCCGAGGTGGGTTGCGCAAAACGCAGGCTGAACTCCTTGAGCGCTGGGTGGATCACCAGCGCCGTGCGGCCAAAGCGGGCCTCGCGGTTGACGTACACGTAGTGCACGCCGCGGCGGTAACCGTAGGTTTTGTCATCTACATAGTCCCGCTCAAATCCTGAACCTTCCAATACCCGTGCGACTTCATCCGGCCGTAAATACATTGTTTCTCCTCGCATCTTGAACAGCCAAGCGACCTTACCGTATTGGCCCGATCAGACAATGCCTTTATCCTGCATTCTGGACGATTTCAGAATATTCTCCACCCGGCTGATGTAATTACCGGCACTGCCGCAAGTTTCTGGCGGTTTATTGCGCCGACCCCGCTGGCCGGGCCAGCGTCAGGCGCAGGGTGATCAGCGCCGCCACTCCAACGGTGATCGCCGCCACCAGATAGATGGAGGCAATGCCAAAGTGGTTAATGATCATCCCCGCTACCGGGCCAGTCAGCCCCAGCCCGAGATCCAGAAACGCAGAATAGAGCCCCAGGGCTGTCCCTTGGTTCTGCACCGGCACCTGCTTCACCGCCTCCACGCCCAACGCCGGGAAGACCAGTGAGAAGCCAGCGCCGGTCAGGAACGCCCCGCACTCCACCAGCAGCGGGCTGCCGGCTTGCCAAATCAGCAGCAGCCCTGCCATCTCGAACAGGAATGAGACCAGTGAGACCTTCAGCCCGCCGTGGCGGTTGATGTTGTTGCTGAACAGTAACCGGATGCCGACAAAGCCCAAGCTGAACAGGGAGAGTGAGAAGGCCGCCCCCTGCCAGCCGCGCTCGCCGTAGTAGAGGGTAATAAAGGTGGCGATGACACCGAACCCGATGGTGCCCAACCCCAGCCCAAGGCCGTAGGGCCAAATTTTGCCCACCACGGCACTGAAGGCGATGCGGTTGCCTGCCACCACCGAGATGGGTGACTTGCGCGCGGCCAGCAGCATGGCGATCACCACCGCCAGCACAATCACCCCGGCCACGCCAGCCAGCCCCCAGCGCTGGTTAAGCCAGACGCCAAGTGGCGCGCCAATCGCCATGGCCCCGTAGGTCGCCACCCCATTCCAGGAGATGACGCGGGCGGTATGCAGCGACCCGACCGCCCCGATGCCCCACAGGGTGGAGCCGGTGCTGGCGAAGCTCTCGCCGACGCCCAGCAGCACGCGGCCCGCGCAGAGCAGCATCAGGCTAAGCAGCGGCTGCCCACTCGCCAGCCACGCCAGCGCATAACAGAGGCCGCTGAGGCCACAGCACGCCAGCCCAAACAGCACCACCCGCTTTGGCCCCAGCATGTCCGCATAGCGTCCGGCGTGTGGCCGGCTCACCAGCGTCGCGAAGTATTGCGCGCTGATAATCAGCCCCGCCAGTACCGAGTTATAACCAAGATCGTGATGGACAAAGCCCGGCAGCACCGCCAGCGGCAGGCCAATGGTGAGGTAACAGACGAAGGTAAACAGAACAATGGAGAGGATGCGCTTGTTCAGCTGCGAAGTGCTGATTGCATGACTGGCAGACATCGGCTGGCCTGATAAAAAGTGAGTTAAGTGAACAGCATAGCGCCTGCGCCGCTATCAGGGTATGTGGAAATCGTGAAAAAATTTAACAATCAGACAACGGCCGGAGGGGGGGTTACAGCAGATCGTCAGTGATAAACAGTGCCCAGGCTGCCGCCAGCCCACACAGGGTCAGCCCAGCCAGAAAGAGTTCAAACCAATAGCGTTTCAGCATGGTTGCCACCGTCCTGATGCTAAAAAAACGCCCGTACAAGACGGGCGTTATCAACGGGTTTGGCGGTCAGAGGGTGTCTGCCGTCACGCCTGTTCCTTATGCGGCAGGCTGTGCTGCAGCTTTCTTGTGGGTCACTTTTTTGTGGTGCTTTTTAGCGGCCTGGGCTTTCTGGGCAACAGGTTTGTGGGCCGCTTTTTTGTGGTGCTTTTTAGCAGCCTGGGCTTTCTGCTCAGCTGGCTTGGTAGTGGCTTTTTTGTGGTGCTTTTTAGCAGCCTGGGCTTTCTGCTCAGCCGGCTTGGTAGTGGCTTTTTTGTGGTGCTTTTTGGCAGCCTGGGCTTTCTGCTCTACCGCTTTCTTGGTGGATTTTTTGTGTTTTTTCGCAGCCTGAGCTTTCTGGGCAACGTGTTTTTTATGCGCTTTGTGGTGCACGGTCTTCGCGGCCGGGGCGGTCGCAGCCGGTGCAGTGGTGGTGGCCGGTGCAGCGGTGGCCGGAGCGGTGGTTGCCGTTTCCGCAGCAAACGCTACAGAGGACATACCCAGGGTAGCGGCAACAATCATGGCGACGATCTTTTTCATAACATTCCTCAGCGTGTTTGGGATCAGCCCGGGGGTGGGCCGGTGAAATGCAGTCTACGCAGATTCTTCACCGCACTCCGTGAGTGATTGGTGTCGCTACGTAACGAAATGTACAACTGCGCAGGAAAAGGGAAGCATGGGATGAAGGATGAGAGAAGGTGTGCCTAAGGCCGTTTCGCCTCTGGGGAAGCCCGTTCCGGCGTCCCCGTATTGACTAACCTGCTTGGCGTCCAAGCAATAATTCTTACCTATTGACGACAGGTAGTCAGGCCCGCCAATCAGCGCCCGGATGTTTTCCGCAACTACGGCCATCCGTTGGCAAAGGCATATCGCTATTTATCGCTGGCGTACCGCCCCTTAATCAGGTCAGGTATCTCTACGCATGCCCCCAGTGCCATCATTACAATCGCCCGGCAAGCCGCAATCAGCGCGGTCTGCCCCTGCTGTATTGCCGCGTCAACATGGGGCGAGCAGCTGGCAATGTTTACCCGATTGCCACTCTCTTTATCCTGACTGGATAGCCAGACATTGTATTGCTCAATTAACTTTCCAGCTTGATTCCAGTTAGCGGAGGGTTGGTAATACTCGGGGAACCCATCACCATGCTGAAATATCATTCCCTGCTCACACCAGACTGCCTGTTTCGTCGCAATGGCCACGGCCCAATCAAGGGAGATCCCTTCCAGCTCTTTTGTTGCGACAGTGATTGTTTTCATTGTGTAATACCTTTCGTGCTGACGCTTTGCGTCATTGCCAAAGTGTCTTTTACTCTTCTCCGCAACGCCAAAAATCAATAAAGTCAGGATGTTACACATCTGACCAGCGTGAGGAACACGGGCCTTTTTTGATTAATAACTTACAGATCAAACAATTAAATAGGATGTTGCCGGAACTAAAATGCCGCCCTCAAGCGGCAGGCGCGGAATAGTATCAGAAGGAGGCAGGCGGCGTCAGCTATTAAACGAACGCGGTGCATAACGGTTATAAAGGCCGGCTCCGTGCAACGGAAAGTGATATGACAATACGATCTGATCCCGGTAAATGCACAACAAGGGAGGAAAACTATCCGGTGATATCGGGCAGTGTCATTACTTTCCATCCGTTATCAATCCGCCGCCTGTTACAGGTTTATTGTCTTCTATGCATCAGCGCATCAATAAAAATAAATGACCTGCCCTATGCGGCATCACAATAGAAATGTTTTGCAAATAACTCTTATTCTAAACAGGCTGCTTACTCTCCCCCTTTCCCGCCGCCAATATCCCCTCTTGGTCAGCATAACCCTACGGGACGGGTTGCGTTACCGGTGACTTGCGCGCGCCTTGGCGGGCATCAATTAACCACGCTAATCTTTGGAAGATTGCCCCGTTGGCGGCCCCGCCCCTGCGCGTGATTTGGTCTATGCTTTAAAGCAAACCATGCGAAAGGGAGAAGCAAATGTTTAAAAGATCAGAAAAAATTGAGCGTAACCTCGATCAGGATGTCTCGCTGCTGGCGGATACATTGGATGGGGTGCTGCAATCCTCACGTAACCGCGGTCATGAGACAGCGGAGGCGATCCGCAGCCGGGCAGAGGATGTACTGCGCAATAGCCGGGCGCGTCTGCATGAGGTACCGCCTGCACGCGAACTGGCCGGCAAGGCAAAAAGCGCCCTTAAAGATAACCCGTGGAAAGGGGTTGGGTTGGGTGCCGCCGTGGGTGTCGTGGTCGGTATCCTGCTTGCCCGCCGCTAACCCTCTGTTCTCTCGCTGATAATAACTCTCGCGTCTCTTATGCCGGGGCTTTCCCCCCCGGCCCCCTCGCAAACCCTGGCTTTTCCTATCACATCTATCATCAAAAAAATTTTTTAACTCTTGACGCCCCGGCTGCTGCGGGCTGGCATTCGCACGTGAATATTTTTCACCCAAACACTATATATTGTGTGGTTGCAATATTTCGGATCAATATCTAGTATTTTTAGCAGAGCCACAGCGCAGGCGGCCCGTCCGTTTTGTGCCTTAACATATTGAATATGGCGCTCAGTGGGCCTCTGGAATACTACCGGGGGAACTGCAGAGCAATGCCCTGACGACCTATCATAAAGGGAAATGCGAATCATGAGCATTATTATTTACAGTAAACCGGATTGTGTTCAGTGCAACGCTACCTACCGCACGCTCGATCGCCAGGGCATCGCCTATCAGGTGGTGGATCTGACCACCGATGAGGCTGCCCTGCATCATGTCAAATCCCTCGGTTATCAGCAGGTGCCGGTGATTGTCGCTGGCGATGCCCACTGGTCGGGCTTCCGCCCTGACCTGCTCAGCACCCTGAGCGCCACGCATCAGGGGTAGCGGATGCACCCGCTGGTCTACTTCTCCAGCAGCTCCGAGAATACCCACCGTTTTATCGGCAAACTCGGGCTGCCGGCCATCCGCATTCCGCTGGCGCGCCAGCGGGAGCCGCTGCGCGTGTATGAGCCCTATATTCTGGTGGTGCCGAGCTATGGCGGCGGCGGGATGGCGGGCGCGGTGCCGCCACAGGTGATCCGCTTTTTGAACCAGCCGGAGAACCGCGCGCTGATCCGCGGGGTGATCGCCGCTGGCAACACCAATTTCGGGGAGGCCTATGGCATTGCTGGCCGGATCGTGGCGCAGAAGTGCCAGGTGCCCCTTCTCTACCGCTTTGAGTTGCTCGGTACGCCGGGCGATGTCGATAACGTCATTAACGGAGTGACCACATTTTGGCAGCGACAGAACTCGCTCTGACTGAGCCGGCGCTTGAGCGCCCGGACTACCACGCGCTGAACGCGATGCTGAACCTGTTCGATGAGCAGGGACAGATCCAGTTTGATAAAGACCGGCTCGCCGCCCGTCACTACTTCCTCCAGCACGTTAACCAGAACACCGTCTTCTTCCATAACCTGGAGGAGAAGTTGCGCTATCTGGTGGCGGAGGGGTACTACGAGCAGGAGGTGCTGGCGCGCTATACGCCGGCCTTTATCAAACAGCTGTTCCGCCAGGCCTACGCCCATAAGTTCCGTTTCCAGACCTTTTTGGGCGCGTTCAAGTACTACACCAGCTACACGCTGAAGACTTTCGACGGCAAGCGCTATCTGGAGCGGTATGAGGATCGCGTCTGCATGGTGGCGCTGACGTTGGCACAGGGTGACACCGCGCTGGCGCAGAAGATGGTGGATGAGATCATCAGTGGCCGCTTCCAGCCAGCCACTCCCACCTTCCTCAACTGCGGCAAGAAGCAGCGCGGCGAACTGGTCTCCTGCTTCCTGCTGCGCATTGAGGACAACATGGAGTCCATTGGCCGTTCGGTCAACTCGGCGTTGCAGCTCTCCAAGCGCGGCGGCGGTGTGGCCTTTATGCTGACCAACATCCGTGAGGCTGGCGCGCCGATCAAGCGCATCGAGAACCAATCCTCGGGCGTCATCCCGATCATGAAGATGCTGGAGGATGCCTTCTCCTACGCCAACCAGCTTGGCGCGCGTCAGGGGGCCGGCGCGGTCTACCTGCATGCGCACCACCCGGACATCCTGCGTTTTCTGGATACCAAGCGCGAGAACGCCGACGAGAAGATCCGCATCAAAACGCTGTCGCTGGGCGTGGTGATCCCGGACATCACCTTTGAGCTGGCGAAGAACAATGAGGAGATGTACCTCTTCTCGCCGTATGACGTGCAGCAGGTGTATGGCGTGCCGCTGTCGGAGCTGTCGGTCAGCGAAAAGTACCGTGAGATGGTGGCGGACAAGCGCATCCGCAAGAAGAAGATCAACGCCCGTGAGTTCTTCAAGATCCTGGCGGAGATCCAGTTTGAGTCCGGCTATCCCTACATGATGTTTGAGGATACGGTGAACCGTGCTAACCCGATCGCTGGCCGCATCAACATGAGCAACCTCTGCTCGGAGATTTTGCAGGTCAACAGCGCCACCGAGTATGGCGAGGATCTCTCTTACCAGCACATCGGCAAGGATATCTCCTGCAACCTCGGCTCGCTGAACATCGCCCACGTGATGGACGCGCCGGACTTCGGCCAGACGGTGGAGACGGCGATCCGCGCGCTGACCGCGGTCTCTGACATGAGCCACATCCGCTCGGTGCCCTCGATTGAGCAGGGAAACCACAGCTCCCACGCCATCGGGCTTGGGCAGATGAACCTGCACGGCTATTTGGCGCGCGAGCGCATTTATTACGGCTCGGAAGAGGCGTTGGACTTCACCAACCTCTACTTCTATACCGTGGCGTACCACGCCCTGCGCGCCTCCAACCAGTTGGCGATTGAGCGGCAGACGCAGTTTGGCGGCTTCGCGCACTCCGCCTATGCCAGCGGCGCCTACTTCGACAAGTACCTGGAGCCGCGCTGGCAGCCGAAAACCGCGCGTGTGAAGGCGCTGTTTGAGCAGGCCGGTATCCACATCCCGCAGGTCGCCGAGTGGGCGGCGCTGAAAGCGTCAGTAATGGCGCACGGGCTATACAACCAGAATTTGCAGGCAGTGCCGCCGACTGGCTCCATCTCCTATATCAACAATGCCACCTCCAGCATCCATCCGATTGTGTCGCGTATTGAGATCCGCAAAGAGGGCAAGATTGGCCGCGTCTACTACCCGGCGCCCTTTATGACCAATGACAACCTGGAGTACTACCAGGATGCCTATGAGATTGGGCCGGAGAAGATCATCGACACCTATGCCGAGGCGACGCAGCACGTGGATCAGGGGCTGTCGCTGACGCTGTTCTTCCGCGATACCGCCACCACCCGCGACATCAACCGGGCACAGATCTACGCCTGGAAACGGGGCATTAAAACCATTTACTACATCCGCCTGCGGCAGATGGCGCTGGAAGGCACCGAGGTGCAGGGCTGCGTCTCCTGCACGCTCTGACCGGCGCAACGAATTAAGGGACAACGATGAGTGTTTTAGTCGCGCCAGCACGGCGCATACACAAGGCGATCAACTGGAACCAGATTGAGGATGACAAGGATCTGGAGGTGTGGAACCGGCTGACCGCCAACTTCTGGCTGCCGGAGAAGGTGCCGCTCTCCAATGATATTCCCTCCTGGGCGACGTTGACGCCACAGGAGCAGCAGCTGACCATCCGGGTGTTTACCGGCCTGACGCTGCTGGATACGGTGCAGAACGTGGTGGGCGCGCCAGCGCTGATGGAGGACGCCATCACTCCGCATGAGGAGGCGGTCTACGCCAACATCAGCTTTATGGAGGCGGTGCACGCCCGCTCCTACAGCTCCATCTTCTCCACGCTCTGCTCCAGCGCCGACGTGGATGACGCCTTCCGCTGGAGCGAGCAGAACCGCACACTGCAAAACAAGGCGGAGATCGTACTCTCGCACTACCGGGGCGACGATCCGCTGATGAAGAAGGTGGCCAGCGTGTTCCTGGAGTCGTTCCTGTTCTACTCCGGTTTCTACCTGCCGATGTACTGGTCAAGCCGTGCCAAACTGACCAACACCGCCGACCTGATCCGGCTGATCATCCGGGATGAGGCGGTGCATGGCTACTACATCGGCTACAAGTTCCAGAAGAACTTGCAGCAGGTAGATGAGGCGCGCCGCCGTCAGGTGAAGGCGCAGGCCTACGACCTGTTGCAGGATCTGTATGAGAATGAGCTGCGCTACACCGAAGAGCTGTATGACGGCGTCGGCTGGAGCGAGGATGTGAAGAAATTCCTGCACTACAACGCCAACAAAGCGCTGATGAACCTCGGCTATGAGGCGCTGTTCCCGGCGGCGATGGCGGAGGTCAACCCGGCGATCCTGTCGGCGCTGTCGCCCAATGCCGACGAGAACCACGACTTCTTCTCCGGGTCTGGCTCCTCCTATGTGATTGGCAAGGCGGTCAACACCGAGGATGAGGACTGGGATTTCTGATCCTGACGCCAGCCCTCGGGCCAGCGCCACGGGTCAAGGCTGGTAGGGGTGCTCGGCGCGCCAGTGGTCGGCGATATCCTGCCGACGGCAGATCCAGACGCGCTCATGCTGCTGGATATAGTCGAGGAAGCGTTGCAGCGCGCGGAACCGCCCCGGCCGCCCCAGCAACCGGCAGTGCATACCGATGGAGAGCATTTTCGGCGAGGTTTCGCCCTCGGCATAGAGCACGTCGAAGCTGTCTTTCAGGTAGGTGAAGAACTGTTCGCCGGTGTTGTAGCCCTGCGGTGAGGCGAAGCGCATGTCATTCGCCTCCAGGGTGTAGGGGATGATCAGGTGCGGCGCGCGGCGGCCATCACTGAGCGTGACCTCGCTCCAGAACGGCAGATCGTCGCCGTAGTAGTCGCTGTCATACTGGAAGCCGCCGTGCTCCACCACCAGCCGACGGGTGTTTGGGCTGTCGCGGCCGGTGTACCAGCCGAGCGGCGCGCGGCCAAACAGATCCTTCAGGATTGCCACCGCCTGCGTCAGGTGCTCGCGCTCGCGCGCCTCCTCCATCTGCTGGTAGTGGATCCAGCGCCAGCCGTGGCTCACCACGTCATACTCCGCTGCCTTGATCGCCTCAACCACCGCCGGGTTGCGCGCCAGTGCCATCGCCACGCCAAACACCGTCAGTGGCAGGCCACGGCGCACAAACTCCTGATGGATGCGCCAGAAACCCGCGCGCGAACCATATTCATAAAGGGAGTCCATCGACATATGGCGCTCAGGGTAGCTGGCCGCGCCAATGATGTCTGACAGGAACTGCTCCGAACCGGCATCGCCGTGCAGGACGTGGTTCTCTCCGCCCTCCTCGTAGTTCAGGACAAATTGCACCGCGATGCGCGCCCCGCCCGGCCAATTGGCGTGGGGCGGCTTACCGGCGTAACCCATCAGGTCACGCGGGTAGTGTTCAGTAAAGGCATAGTCGGGCTGGCTCTCTCGTCGGTTGTCGTGCATAACCACTCCTTGTGATGGAAAAACTTACCGTTCATTCAAACCGGCAAAGCGCCCGGAGAGCGGCTTTGCCAGCGGATAGGCCAGATCGCCCTGCTTGCTGGTGCGCAACCCCAGCGCCGCCAGCGCCTCAATCATCTTGACCGCGGCACTGACGCCGTCGATCACCGGCACCCCCAGCTCATGGGTAAGCTGGCGCGCCAGATCCGCCATGCCGCCGCACCCCAGCACCACCGCCCCGCTGCCATCGCGCTCGATCGCCTGAATGCACTGCGCGCGCACCTTCTCCTGCGCCACACCGCTGCCATCCTCCAGCGCCAGCACCGGCAGGTCGATGGCGTGCAGCTCGGCGCAGTGGCGCTCGAAGCCATACTGATGCAGCAAATGGCGGGCAATCACCAGAGTGCGCGGCAGGGTGGTGACGATGGAGAAGCGCGTGGCCACCAGCGTGGCGAAGTGCATTGCCGCCTCGGCAATGCCAATCACCGGCGCGCGCGCCAACTCCCGCGCCGCCAGCAGGCCGGGATCGCCAAAGCAGGCGATGATGTGCCCATCCACCCCCGCCTCACGCCCCAGCCGCACCTGCTCCAGCACCCCCAGTGCGGCCACGGCCTCATCAAAATGGCCCTCAATCGAGGGCGCGCCCTCCTGCGGGCAGACTGCCAGAATCTCATTGCCCGGCGCGGCCACCACGCGGGCGGCGGCGGCGATGGTGGCGGTCATCGCCTCGCTGGTGTTGGGATTGATCACCTGAATCACTAATGGACGGGGAGGCATGGTTTACTCCTTACTCGGTAGGGTCGCCTGGAACGGCGCGAAGATGCGCGCGAAGTCCGGCAGGGTATCGCCTGCTGGCTCAAAGCGCAGGCTGCCGACAATGGCGTCAAAGTGGCGGTGCATCTGGGCCACCAGCGCGTCAACATCGCGCTTTTTCAGCAGCGCCAGCAGGGCATCGTGGTCAAGGCAGCGGCAGCCCTGCTGCCAGGGCGCGCCCCATGCCGCCACCACCAGCGACGATCGCAGCGTGAGCTGGGAGACCAGCTCGGTCAGTACCGCGTTGCCGGAGATGGCCTGCAACTGCACATGGAAGGCCGCCGAGAGCCGGATTGCCGCCGCGCCGTCGTGCGCCTCATGCGCCTGCTGCTCCTCACTGACGATATTGCGCATCGCCGCCAGATGCGGCGGCTGGCAGTGGGCCACCACCGCTGGCAGGTTGGCGCACTCCAGCATTCGCCGGGTGGCGAACAGATCGCGCGAGGTGTCGATGTCTGGCGTGGCGACCTGCGCACCACGCTTGGGCGTCAGGGTGATCAATTGCACTGCGGCAAGGCGCTGCAATACCCGGCGGATGCCGGTGCGGCTGACGCCAAACACCTCGGCCAGCGCCTCCTCGGGCAATTTGCTGCCCGGCAGTAGCTGGTGCTCGACAATTGATGTCACCAGCGCGTTGAAGATGTGATCGTCCTTATCCAATGTGAAGTAGGCTGAATTCAGCCCGTCCCAGCTTGTCATCGCGTCACTCCGTATACCGTTTATTGCTCAAATCGTATACACAGCATTTCCATTCTGTATACAAAAAGAACACCTTTTTTACTTAGCTTTAAAAATCTGGCCTGGATCCTGCACCGTTGCTGCCACTGTTTTTGTATTCGGGCGTTCGCGCCTGACACCCACAAAAGTGGCCTGTCCTGTAGAGGAGCACGTTTTATGCCAAATCTGGAAACCCATGCCGCCGGGAGTGATACCCGGCCCAATGCCGCCAGCATCAAGCCCTTTTACAGCCCGAAGCTGTGCAACGAGGATCTGGCTCCGACCAAAAACCAGAGCTGGAGTTGGTACAACATCTTTTCGTTCTGGATGTCTGATGTACACAGCATGGGGGGCTATGTGGTGGCCGCCAGCTTCTTCACGCTGGGGCTGGCGAGCTGGCAGGTGCTGATCTGCCTGCTGGTGGGCATCTGCATCGTGCAACTCTGCGCCAATCTGGTGGCGAAGCCGAGCCAGATGGCTGGCGTGCCCTATGCGGTGATTTCACGTCAGGCATTTGGCGTGTTCGGCGCCAACATCCCAGCGGTGATCCGTGGGCTGATCGCCTTCGCGTGGTACGGTATCCAGACCTATCTGGCGGCCAACGCGCTGATGCTGGTGCTGCTGAAGTTCTATCCCTCGCTGGTGCCGTTGACCCACAGCCAGTGGCTGGGGCTGTCGACGTTGGGCTGGATCTGCTTTGGCATCATGTGGTTGTTGCAGGCGATGGTGTTTTGGCACGGCATGAACGCCATCAAGCGCTTTATCGACGTCGCAGGCCCGGCGGTCTATGTGGTGATGCTGGCGCTGGCCGGCTGGATCCTCTACCAGACCGGGCTGGATAACCTCTCCTTTACCCTCTCCAGTAAGGTGCTGACACCCGGCCAGCAGACCTGGGAAATGATCACCGCCACCGCGCTGGTAGTCTCCTACTTCTCCGGCCCGCTGCTGAACTTTGGCGACTTCTCGCGCTATGGCAAAAACATGCAGGAGATCCGCCGCGGCAACCGCTGGGGGCTGCCTTTCAACTTCCTGCTCTTTTCGGTGGTGACGGTGGTGATTGTGTCGGGGACGCAGAGCCTGTTTGGCCAGATGATCACCGACCCGATTGAGACGGTCAGCCGCGTCGGCAACAGCCTGGCGGTGGCCATTGGCCTGCTGACCATGATTACCGCCACCATCGGCATCAACATCGTGGCGAATTTTGTCTCACCGGCGTTTGATTTCTCCAACTGCGCGCCGCAGAAGATCAGTTTCCGTACCGGCGGGATGATCGCCGCCGTTGGCTCGGTGCTGCTGACGCCGTGGAACCTCTTCCAGTCGCCGGAGTTGATCCACTATACGCTGGATGTGCTGGGTGCCTTTATCGGGCCGCTGTTTGGCATCCTGGTGGCGGATTTCTATCTGGTAAAACGTGGCAAGGTGCACACGGATGACCTGTTCAACGCCACGCCCGCCGGGCGCTACTGGTATCGTAATGGCTTTAACCCGAAGGCGATTGCCGCGCTGCTGCCAGCGGTGGCGATTGGGTTGGTAATTAGCTTCACACCGGGGCTGCACGCGGTGGCGAACTTTAGCTGGTTTATTGGGGTAATTTTAGGTGGCGGGGCTTATCGGCTGATTACACGCCGCGAAACCGCAACGGCCGCTGCGCCAGCTTACCTACAGGCGGGGATGGGGGAAGAGACGCGCTAAAACGACGAAACCCTGAGTTATTGCTAACTCAGGGCTTCTGAATAGTTGGCGGTGCGGACGGGACTCGAACCCGCGACCCCCGGCGTGACAGGCCGGTATTCTAACCGACTGAACTACCGCACCGCGCTGTTGTTCCGGTTGAGAACGAGGCGAATATTACGGTCAGCCCGTGCATCCGTCAATGCTTTTTCTTTTAAAAAGATTCGTTTGCACGCTTTTTCCACAATCCGCCGATTAATGCTGCAAGACGCGGAAAATTCAACCGCGCCACAGGCAGCTTCCGCCCTTCTTCATCACCAGATCGAGCCGCGATTCATGGGCGACAACCTCTTCATCACTGGCGTAAACCACGGTCAGCCCACTGCTCGGGCGCGCAATGCGTTGGATACCCTGCTCGGTGTTCTGCGCCTGATTCTCCCCCTCCATCGAAAATGAGAGCGAGGTCTGGCCGCCGGTCATCGCCAGATAGACTTCCGCCAGGATTTCGGAGTCAAGCAGCGCGCCGTGCAGCGTACGCTTGGTGTTGTCAATCTGGTAGCGATCGCAGAGCGCATCCAGGTTGTTGCGTTTGCCGGGGAACAGCTTGCGCGCCATCAACAAACTGTCGGTGATGGTGCAGAAGGTGTCGGTTTTCGGCAGGCCACGCTTCAACATGCCGAACTCGTAGTCCATAAAGCCGATATCGAACGAGGCGTTATGGATCACCAGCTCGCCGCCGCGGATAAAGTCGAGGAACTCGTCAGCGACGTCCGCAAAGGTCGGTTTGTCCGCCAGAAACTCATCGCTGATGCCGTGAACGCCATAAGCCTCCGGGTCGACCAGTCGGTCTGGCTTCAGGTAGACATGGAAATTGCGTCCGGTCAGGCGGCGGTTGATCACTTCAACCGCACCGATCTCAATAATACGGTGTCCTTCGTAATGCACCCCCAGCTTGTTCATGCCGGTGGTTTCCGTATCCATAACAATCTGTCGTGTAATTGCAGTGCTCATAGGGTTGGTTTTGTGTCAGACTTGGCTTTTACATTGAAGGAAGAGTCTACCAGAGATGCGTAAACAGGTAGAAATTTTCACCGACGGTTCTTGCCTTGGCAATCCCGGTCCCGGTGGCTATGGCGCGATTTTGCGCTACAAGCAGCATGAAAAGTGTTTCAGCGCCGGTTACCGGCTCACGACCAACAACCGGATGGAGCTGATGGCCGCCATCGTCTCGCTGGAGGCACTCACCTCCCCCTGTGATGTGGTGCTCAGCACCGACAGCCAATATGTGCGTCAGGGGATCACTGGCTGGATCCATAACTGGAAGAAGCGTGGCTGGAAAACCGCGGACAAAAAGCCGGTGAAGAACGTCGATCTCTGGCAGCGGCTCGATACCGCCATCTCTCACCACCAGATTACCTGGGAGTGGGTCAAAGGACATGCCGGTCACCCGGAGAATGAGCGTTGCGATGAGCTGGCACGCGCCGCCGCCAATGCGCCCAGCTTTGAGGATATCGGCTACCAGCCAGCCTAAGGCAGGTCGCGATAACTCTTTACGGCACCCACGGCCCGGCTCAGGCTGGGCTTGCGCAGGCCAACGCGCTTGGCCGTAGGCGTCAATGGCAAAGTCCGTTTGCGGGCCACCATCACCCCCACACACCCCAACGCCGGCAGGTGGGCGCTCAGCATCTTTCCGCCCTGCCGACCCCACGGCAACACATGTACCCGTGAATGATACATCACTTCGTAATTCAGCAAGCCAAGCCAGTCGAGCAGCCGCATCTGGGTAAACATCTGCGCCGCCATCGGTTGCCGATGGCGTACCCACGGCAGTAGCTTTCCCACACCCAGTAAACTGAACAAGTTAAAGTTGGTCATCACCAGCCAGCCGTCATCAATCAACACCCGATCCACCTCGCGCAGAATACGGTGCGGATCGCGCGCATAGGCCAGTGTATGGGCGATCAAACAGGCATCAACGGACTTTTCGGCAAACGGCAGCTGGACGGGGTCGGCCAGCACCTGTAGTCCCTCGCCGCACAGCCCTACGTTGACCTGATGAGAGATCGGGCACTTTTCACTGTCGATGCCAGCGCTCAGGTTGCCAAGCTTTAGCAGATGATAACCATACATTTTTGGCCACCACGGCTGCAGCTGCTGCTCCAGCGCGGCGCGAAATGCCTCGCCTCGGGGAATCTCTTCCCAGGAGCGCGGCAGGTACAGAGTGTTGGACGGCGGCAGGGTTTGCATGTTTTATTATCTTCTTTCAAGCGTTTGCCAACGAGGTGTTCTATGAATCTTATCAGCATTCCCGCTCTACAGGATAACTACATTTGGTTGCTTGATGACCAGCAGGGTACGGTCATTATTGTCGATCCCGGCGAGGCGGCACCGGTGCTGGCCGAGCTGCGCCAGCGGAACCTGACACCCACTGCCATTTTGTTGACGCACCACCATCATGACCATGTGGGCGGCGTCGCTGAGATTATTGATTGCTATCCGCAGGTTACTCTTTATGGCCCGCAGGAAACCGCCAGCAAGTTTACTCAGAATACTCTGAAACAGGGTGATGAGATCACGGTAGGGCAGCAAACCTACCAGATTTTCGAGGTGCCGGGGCACACTTTAGGCCACATTGCGTACTACAGCGCGCCTTATCTGTTTTGTGGTGACACGATGTTTTCAGGCGGTTGCGGACGACTTTTCGAAGGCACCGCACAGCAAATGTACCAGTCGTTTCAACAGTTAACCGTTTTACCAGAAGATACATTAGTATGCTGCGCGCACGAGTACACCCTCAGTAATCTTAACTTTGCGCATCATATTTTACCCACTGATCGCGATATAGAAACATACCGTCAACAAGTGCAAGAAACACGTAAAAAAGGGCTACCAACAGTACCTACAACCCTCAATTTAGAGCACAAAATTAACCTATTTTTACGTTGCCATGATACTGATTTACAAAAGAAATTAGGATTTATCCTACCAGTTAGTGAGCCTTGGCAAGTTTTCGCCCGTTTACGCGAGCGGAAAGACAGTTATTGAACCTTTTTCTTGTGTTGTTTGGGGAAGCAAAGTATTATCGGACGTCTTTTAAGCGACTATTGACACACACATGAAGGCTAAAGCGATACTACTCGCCTCCGTGTTGCTAGTGGGTTGCCAGGCGTCCAGGCAGGACGCGATGCCACCAGAACAGCACGCACAGAGTTTGTCTTCAGCTGGTCAAGGTGAAGCAGGAGAGTACACAGGAGCCGGTCGAGAGACCACGGCACGATGGTTGGGCAGTGACAATGACATTGCGCAGCAAGAGGACTTGTGGAACTTCATTAGCGACGAGCTGAAGATGGAAATTCCGGATAACACCCGGATCCGCGATCAAAAAAAGCGTTATTTAAAACAGAAGAGCTATCTCCACGATGTAACATTACGGGCAGAGCCGTACATGTACTGGATTGTCGAGCAGATTAAGCAACGTAAGATGCCGATGGAACTGGTACTGCTACCCATAGTGGAGAGCGCTTTTGACCCCAGGGCTACGTCTTCCGCCAATGCCGCAGGGCTATGGCAGATTGTACCGAGCACGGGTCGCACATATGGTTTGAAACAGAACCAGTGGTACGACGGTCGCCGCGATGTGGTGGCCTCGACAACGGCTGCGCTTGACATGATGCAGCGTCTTAACCGCATGTTTGATGGCGACTGGTTGCTGACCGTCGCAGCATACAACAGCGGCGAAGGCCGCGTTATGCAAGCCATTAAAGCGAATAAAGCGAAAGGTCGGCCAACAAACTTCTGGGCATTGGCGCTCCCCCATGAGACGTCCATCTATGTTCCGAAGATGTTAGCGCTTAGTGATATTCTTAAGCATAGCAAACAATATGGGATCCGCCTGCCGAAAGCGAACGAGAGCCGTGCCCTCGCCCGCGTAGAGGTAGGTCAGCAGATGCAGCTGACACAGGCAGCCGAGATGGCTGGCATGTCACTCACTAAGCTGAAATCCTTTAACACCGGCTATAAGCAAGGTGTGACGGCGCCAAACGGCCCGCACTATATTTTGGTACCGAAAGCCCATGCTGATCAGTTGAAGGATTCGCTGGCGGAGAGTGACATTGCCGCCGTCGAGACCAAACTGGCCAAGAACAGCACGGTTTCCGGTTCCACTTATAAAGTGCGTCCGGGTGACACCCTGTCTGCGATTGCTGCGCGACTAAACGTGACAACGCGTGATTTGCAGCGTTGGAACAAACTGGGCCGCTCTAACGTGGTCAAGGTGGGCCAAAGCTTGCAGACTGCTGACAACAGCACGGTGTCAGCTGGCAGCATCACCTATCAGGTGCGCAAAGGGGATTCGTTGGCGAGTATCGCTCGACGTCATGGGGTGAATATCAGCGATGTTATGCGCTGGAATACTATCTCCAATAACCTGCAGCCGGGTGACAAGCTGACGTTGTTTGTGAACAACAAAATGACGCCAGATACTTAAGTCAGATATCCACTGAGTTCTTAAAAAAGCATCCTTCGGGATGCTTTTTTTATGTCTCTTATCCCTCTTCCCCACCCTCTTGCGGAACAAATTCAACCAGCAAGGGGTTGTGATCCGACGCTCGCGTCACCAGCACAGAGGCCGTTTTGACGTCCAGGCCGCGATAGAATACAAAATCCAGTGGCTTGCCAAATGCGCGCCGACGATGGTCATCCGTAAAGCTGACTTCCGCCAGCCCGGCATCACGGGCAAAATTGAATAGCGCATTCATACGCTGCCGGCTCCAGGCGTTGAAATCCCCGGCCATAATAACCGGGCCGCGATGGGAAGCTAGCTGCTCACCAATCGGCCCCAGCTGCTTGCTGTAGACATCCACACCAATGCTGAAATTGACGGCATGGATATTCACTATCATCAGCAATTGGCCATTTAGCAGGGGATAGACGGTAATCAAGGCCGACTTAGCCAAACGTAGCAATGGTTCCCGTTCGCGCAAAGGGCAGCAGTAGACCGGATGAGCCGCAGCCAGCGTCATCACACCCGAGGGGTGCTGTGGCAAGGAAATAGCGGGTACCTGATCGGCTGCCAAATAGTGTGAGGTGGCGAACTTAATCAGCTCAGGCGTCGTTTGAGCCTCCTGCAAGAGCACAAGCTGCGCCTCCTTCCCAAAGTTTTTCAGCACCGAGAGCCACTCGGCCCGCTGCTGCTTGAAGATATTCCACACCATCACGCGCAGAATCTGTGAGTTTGGCAACGCCTCGCCAGGCGGCAAGGCCTGCCCCAATTGCGCTACCGCACCAGGAAAGATGCGTTCAACTGGTTGTCCGGCAACATACCTCATTGCATATGTTTTCTTCCGCACGCTGAAACTTTCTCCCTTACATAATGGGGCTGGCTGGCTTTAATACCCAGCCGTATAGGTCTGAGTATACGCATAGAGTCAGCACAGGAAAAACCTGTTTTGCCACCACCGGGCGCTAACGGTGCGATCGGTATCCCCCACCCTCCTCCCCCAGTCGAATGCCACAATCTGGCTAGTAGAGATCGGCAGACTAATAAGGTGAGAATAAATTGTGATCCTGCTAACAGAGTAAGGGCGAAAATCCTCCTCACTTAAGATAACTGAGTATGATTCATCACAATATTGAAATGATGTTTCAAAAATAGAGGCTGTATGAAATCGCCCTACCCTGTTATCTGAGGAGACGTGACGTGGCTAAAGGTTCTGTTATTGCACTGGATTATCATACCTATCAAGATGCTGGTACAGGCGTTGAGGTCATTCGACTGACCCCACCCGATGTTCTGTGTCACCGCAATTACTTTTATCAAAAGTGTTTTACCCGAGCGGGTGACAAGCTGCTGTTTGCCGGTGAGTTTGAAGGAAATCGCAACTATTACCTGCTGGATCTGGCCAAGCGAAAAGCCGTGCAACTTACTGAGGGCAGCGGCGACAATACCTTCGGCGGGTTTCTTTCTCATGACGATCGCTATCTCTATTACGTCAAACATGAACGCCGTTTGCAGCGGGTAGACCTATCGACTCAACATGAAGAGACCATCTACGAAGTACCTGAAGAGTGGGTAGGCTACGGTACGTGGGTTGCCAATAGCGAGTGTACCAGCCTGGTAGGGATTGAGATTGATCGTAAGGATTGGGTACCGCTGACAGACTGGAAAGTCTTCCAAACCTTCTTCACTCGTCAGCCACACTGCCGGCTGCTGCGAATTGATCTGAACAGCGGCAAGTCACATGTCATCCACGAAGCCAACGCCTGGCTGGGCCACCCTATCTATCGTCCTTACCATAATGAGACAGTGGCGTTCTGCCATGAAGGCCCACACGATATGGTCGACGCCCGTATGTGGCTGGTAAATGAAGATGGCTCTCATGTACGCAAAGTCAAAGAACATGCTGAAGGGGAGAGTTGTACCCATGAGTTCTGGGTACCTGATGGATCGGCACTGATCTATGTCTCCTACTTGAAGAACCAACCGGATCGTCAGATTTGGCGCTTTGATCCTGACACGAATACTAACGAAATAGTGATGACTATGCCGGCATGTTCACACCTGATGAGTAACGAGACAGGAACGCTATTAGTAGGAGATGGTGTGGGCACACCTGTGGATGTGCAAGATGCTAAGGGTTACAGCATTGATAACGATCCCTGGCTCTATCTGTTTGATGTACACAGTAAGACGCATAAACGTATTGCAGCTCACAATAGTTCATGGCGAGTGTTGGATGGCGATCGTCAGGTCACGCACCCCCACCCTTCATTCACGCCAGATGATAAACAGATCCTGTTTAGCTCAGATTTTGAGGGTAAACCGGCTATCTATCTTGCGGCGTTACCCAACTGACAGGTTGCTTAAGAGTAAAAGAGGAGGAACTGACGCAATAAGAGCAGCGACGTGAGGCTCAAAGAGGTGATAATCAGAAAAGCAGTGTGGCGAAATACAATGCAAAAAGCCCTGAGCTAATGCTCAGGGCCTATGCAATAAGTGGCGGTGCGGACGGGACTCGAACCCGCGACCCCCGGCGTGACAGGCCGGTATTCTAACCGACTGAACTACCGCACCACCGATTCTTTTACGTTAACAGAGAGGTCATTCTGTTAACCGGTGTCACTGGTCTGTCTGTCGACAGACGCTAAATTGGATGCCTGGCAGTTCCCTACTCTCGCATGGGGAGACCCCACACTACCATCGGCGCTACGGCGTTTCACTTCTGAGTTCGGCATGGGGTCAGGTGGGACCACCGCGCTCGTGCCGCCAGGCAAATTCTGTGCTCTGACCGCCCAACGGGCCATCAGATATCTGAACCAAGCTGAATATCGCGTCTCTGAAAACACCTTCGGTGTTGTAAGGTTAAGCCTCACGGGTCATTAGTACCGGTTAGCTCAATGCATCGCTGCACTTACACATCCGGCCTATCAACGTCTTCGTCTTAAACGTCCCTTCAGGGGACTCAAGGTCCCAGGGAAGACTCATCTTGAGGCAAGTTTCGCGCTTAGATGCTTTCAGCGCTTATCTTTTCCGCACTTAGCTACCGGGCAGTGCCATTGGCATGACAACCCGAACACCAGTGGTGCGTTCACTCCGGTCCTCTCGTACTAGGAGCAACCCCTCTCAATCTTCCAACGCCCACGGCAGATAGGGACCGAACTGTCTCACGACGTTCTAAACCCAGCTCGCGTACCACTTTAAACGGCGAACAGCCGTACCCTTGGGACCTACTTCAGCCCCAGGATGTGATGAGCCGACATCGAGGTGCCAAACACCGCCGTCGATATGAACTCTTGGGCGGTATCAGCCTGTTATCCCCGGAGTACCTTTTATCCGTTGAGCGATGGCCCTTCCATTCAGAACCACCGGATCACTAAGACCTGCTTTCGCACCTGCTCGAGCCGTCACTCTCGCAGTCAAGCTAGCTTATGCCTTTGCACTAACCTCACGATGTCCGACCGTGATTAGCTAACCTTCGTGCTCCTCCGTTACTCTTTAGGAGGAGACCGCCCCAGTCAAACTACCCACCAGACACTGTCCTCACCCCGGATAACGGGGCCGAGTTAGAACATCAAACATTAAAGGGTGGTATTTCAAGGTTGGCTCCATGCAGACTGGCGTCCACACTTCAAAGCCTCCCACCTATCCTACACATCAAGGCTCAATGTTCAGTGTCAAGCTATAGTAAAGGTTCACGGGGTCTTTCCGTCTTGCCGCGGGTACACTGCATCTTCACAGCGAGTTCAATTTCACTGAGTCTCGGGTGGAGACAGCCTGGCCATCATTACGCCATTCGTGCAGGTCGGAACTTACCCGACAAGGAATTTCGCTACCTTAGGACCGTTATAGTTACGGCCGCCGTTTACCGGGGCTTCGATCAAGAGCTTCGCGTTGCCGCTAACCCCATCAATTAACCTTCCGGCACCGGGCAGGCGTCACACCGTATACGTCCACTTTCGTGTTTGCACAGTGCTGTGTTTTTATTAAACAGTTGCAGCCAGCTGGTATCTGCGACTGGCTTCAGCTCCGGGAGCAAGTCCCTTCACCTACATGCCAGCGTGCCTTCTCCCGAAGTTACGGCACCATTTTGCCTAGTTCCTTCACCCGAGTTCTCTCAAGCGCCTGAGTATTCTCTACCTGACCACCTGTGTCGGTTTGGGGTACGATTTCGTGTTACCTGGAGCTTAGAGGCTTTTCCTGGAAGCAGGGCATCAGCTACTTCACCACCGTAGTGGCTCGTCATTGCGCCTCAGGGTTAACAAGAAAGCGGATTTACCTGCCTTCTCCCCCTACACGCTTAAACCAGGACAACCGTCGCCTGGCCAGCCTAGCCTTCTCCGTCCCCCCTTCGCAGTAACACCAAGTACAGGAATATTAACCTGTTTCCCATCGACTACGCTTTTCAGCCTCGCCTTAGGGGTCGACTCACCCTGCCCCGATTAACGTTGGACAGGAACCCTTGGTCTTCCGGCGAGCGGGCTTTTCACCCGCTTTATCGTTACTTATGTCAGCATTCGCACTTCTGATACCTCCAGCAGACCTCACAGTCCACCTTCGCAGGCTTACAGAACGCTCCCCTACCCAACAACGCCTAAGCGTCGCTGCCGCAGCTTCGGTGCATGGTTTAGCCCCGTTACATCTTCCGCGCAGGCCGACTCGACCAGTGAGCTATTACGCTTTCTTTAAATGATGGCTGCTTCTAAGCCAACATCCTGGCTGTCTGTGCCTTCCCACATCGTTTCCCACTTAACCATGACTTTGGGACCTTAGCTGGCGGTCTGGGTTGTTTCCCTCTTCACGACGGACGTTAGCACCCGCCGTGTGTCTCCCGTGATAATATTCTTCGGTATTCGCAGTTTGCATCGGGTTGGTAAGCCGGGGTGGCCCCCTAGCCGAAACAGTGCTCTACCCCCGAAGATAAATTCACGAGGCGCTACCTAAATAGCTTTCGGGGAGAACCAGCTATCTCCCGGTTTGATTGGCCTTTCACCCCCAGCCACAAGTCATCCGCTAATTTTTCAACATTAGTCGGTTCGGTCCTCCAGTTAGTGTTACCCAACCTTCAACCTGCCCATGGCTAGATCACCGGGTTTCGGGTCTATACCTTGCAACTAGACGCCCAGTTAAGACTCGGTTTCCCTACGGCTCCCCTATACGGTTAACCTTGCTACAAAATATAAGTCGCTGACCCATTATACAAAAGGTACGCAGTCACCCTGATAAATCAAGGCTCCCACTGCTTGTACGTACACGGTTTCAGGTTCTATTTCACTCCCCTCGCCGGGGTTCTTTTCGCCTTTCCCTCACGGTACTGGTTCACTATCGGTCAGTCAGGAGTATTTAGCCTTGGAGGATGGTCCCCCCATATTCAGACAGGATGTCACGTGTCCCGCCCTACTCATCGAACTCACAACTTGTGTATTTTTGTGTACGGGACTATCACCCTTTACTGTGCGACTTTCCAGACGCTTCCACTAACACACAAACTGATTCAGGTTCTGGGCTGTTCCCCGTTCGCTCGCCGCTACTGGGGAATCTCGGTTGATTTCTTTTCCTCGGGGTACTTAGATGTTTCAGTTCCCCGGTTCGCCTCACTGCACTATGTATTCATGCAGAGATAGTGTGACGTATCACACTGGGTTTCCCCATTCGGGTATCGTCGGGTATAACGCTTCATATCAGCTTACCGACGCTTATCGCAGATTAGCACGCCCTTCATCGCCTCTGACTGCCTAGGCATCCACCGTGTACGCTTAGTCGCTTAACCTCACAACCCGAAGATGTTTCCATCAGGGTGTGATTATTTGAGAGACTCTCTTACATGCGCCATCTCTCAAGACTTCTACGGAGAGAGACAGGGCTGTAAGGTTTCAATTTTCAGCTTGTTCCAGATTGTTAAAGAGCAAATATCGTAAACCTGACTCGTAAGTCAGCTTTAAGATATCGGTTGATAATGTCTTTCACCCATCATCAGCAAGTGGCGTCCCCTAGGGGATTCGAACCCCTGTTACCGCCGTGAAAGGGCGGTGTCCTAGGCCTCTAGACGAAGGGGACACATGGTCAGCTTCGCAGACGCTTTGCTCGTACATCTATCAGACAATCTGTGTGAGCACTGCACAGTCAAATATCTCTAGGTAAGGAGGTGATCCAACCGCAGGTTCCCCTACGGTTACCTTGTTACGACTTCACCCCAGTCATGAATCACAAAGTGGTAAGCGCCCTCCCGAAGGTTAAGCTACCTACTTCTTTTGCAACCCACTCCCATGGTGTGACGGGCGGTGTGTACAAGGCCCGGGAACGTATTCACCGTGGCATTCTGATCCACGATTACTAGCGATTCCGACTTCATGGAGTCGAGTTGCAGACTCCAATCCGGACTACGACGCACTTTATGAGGTCCGCTTGCTCTCGCGAGTTCGCTTCTCTTTGTATGCGCCATTGTAGCACGTGTGTAGCCCTACTCGTAAGGGCCATGATGACTTGACGTCATCCCCACCTTCCTCCGGTTTATCACCGGCAGTCTCCTTTGAGTTCCCGACCGAATCGCTGGCAACAAAGGATAAGGGTTGCGCTCGTTGCGGGACTTAACCCAACATTTCACAACACGAGCTGACGACAGCCATGCAGCACCTGTCTCAGAGTTCCCGAAGGCACCAAGGCATCTCTGCCAAGTTCTCTGGATGTCAAGAGTAGGTAAGGTTCTTCGCGTTGCATCGAATTAAACCACATGCTCCACCGCTTGTGCGGGCCCCCGTCAATTCATTTGAGTTTTAACCTTGCGGCCGTACTCCCCAGGCGGTCGATTTAACGCGTTAGCTCCGGAAGCCACGCCTCAAGGGCACAACCTCCAAATCGACATCGTTTACAGCGTGGACTACCAGGGTATCTAATCCTGTTTGCTCCCCACGCTTTCGCACCTGAGCGTCAGTCTTCGTCCAGGGGGCCGCCTTCGCCACCGGTATTCCTCCAGATCTCTACGCATTTCACCGCTACACCTGGAATTCTACCCCCCTCTACGAGACTCTAGCTTGCCAGTTTCAAATGCAGTTCCCAAGTTAAGCTCGGGGATTTCACATCTGACTTAACAAACCGCCTGCGTGCGCTTTACGCCCAGTAATTCCGATTAACGCTTGCACCCTCCGTATTACCGCGGCTGCTGGCACGGAGTTAGCCGGTGCTTCTTCTGCGAGTAACGTCAATCGGTAAGGTTATTAACCTTACCGCCTTCCTCCTCGCTGAAAGTACTTTACAACCCGAAGGCCTTCTTCATACACGCGGCATGGCTGCATCAGGGTTTCCCCCATTGTGCAATATTCCCCACTGCTGCCTCCCGTAGGAGTCTGGACCGTGTCTCAGTTCCAGTGTGGCTGGTCATCCTCTCAGACCAGCTAGGGATCGTCGCCTAGGTGAGCCATTACCCCACCTACTAGCTAATCCCATCTGGGTTCATCTGATGGCGCGAGGCCCGAAGGTCCCCCGCTTTGGTCTTGCGACGTTATGCGGTATTAGCTACCGTTTCCAGTAGTTATCCCCCTCCATCAGGCAGATCCCCAGACATTACTCACCCGTCCGCCGCTCGCCGGCAAAGTAGCAAGCTACTTTCCGCTGCCGCTCGACTTGCATGTGTTAGGCCTGCCGCCAGCGTTCAATCTGAGCCATGATCAAACTCTTCAATTAAAAGCTTGATGTGCTACACAAGGTAGCGATGCTCAAAGGTTACTGTTTGAATTTTACTTCAGTTAGTCACTCTTCAAGACTTAATATTTTGTGCATCCGAGGATGCTTGATATCGTCTTGTGAGTGCCCACACAGATTGTCTGATAAATTGTTAAAGAGCAGTGAGTTACGCGCTTTCGCTTGCTAACTCGAGGTGGCGTATATTACACTTTCCTCTTTCAGAGTCAACCTCTTTTTTCAGAAGTTTTTTCTCTTTCGCTCCGGTCGCTTCGTGAAGTGAATCACTTGCGCCGTGTCGATGGAGGCGCATTATAGGGAGCCGGTTCGGAATGACAAGCGAAAATCATCACTTTTATTTCGTTCGTCTATTTTTTGAGCGAAGCGTCTAGTTTTTCCGCTTTTTGATGGCTTCTGGCAGCTCAGCAAGGCTATTCAGCACCCAATCCGCACTGCTCTCCCCTTCTGCGGTGACCGGCTTGCCGCTTCTGACCAGCACTTTAGTACCGACACCAGCGGCCAGACCCGCCTGCATGTCTTCCAATTTGTCGCCCACCATATAAGAAGCGGCCATATCAATCTCCAGCTCCTGTTGCGCGGCCAGCAGCATACCCGGCTGCGGTTTACGGCAATCGCAGGTTTGACGGTAAGCCTCTACTTGCGCTTCTGGGTGGTGCGGGCAGAAGTAGATACCGTCGAGATCGACATCCCGGTCAGCCAGCGACCAGTCCATCCACTCTGTCAGCGTCATAAACTGATCTTCAGTAAAGAGGCCACGCGCAATGCCAGATTGGTTGGTAACGACGATGAGGGCATAGCCCATCTTTTTGAGTGCCTGACAGGCTTCAATGACGCCATCAATAAATTGGAAATCATCGATCTCATGAACGTAACCATGATCGACATTTAATGTACCGTCACGGTCGAGAAAAATTGCGGGAACTTTGTTTGCCACGTCTTTGCTCCTGATGGCTGAAAAACCTGATCAGTATCGCACGTTTTTCCGGGGGGTGAGAGGGGCAGCAACGGCAATCGCGTTGACTTGGACGTCTAGACACCTTACCATCCGCACCATACTCCGGCGCCTGCCGTCAGGGGTGATGTTCCATCAAGCCACAGGCAACCGCGACAATATAAGAAGAACATGATCAGACTTTCTAATATTACTAAAGTGTTTCAGCAGGGTTCGCGCGCCATTCACGCGCTCTCTGACGTGTCGCTGCACGTCCCTGCCGGACAAATCTATGGGGTTATCGGGGCCTCCGGCGCCGGTAAGAGTACCCTTATCCGTTGTGTAAACCTGCTGGAGCGCCCCACCAGCGGGAAAGTTCTGGTGGACGGCACGGATCTGACCACCCTTTCGGCCAGCCAGCTGGTGCGCGCACGCCGCCAGATCGGCATGATCTTCCAGCACTTCAACCTGCTCTCCTCGCGCACCGTGTTTGGCAACGTGGCACTGCCGCTGGAGCTGGACAACACCCCCGCGGCGGACATCAAGCGTCGCGTCAGCGAACTGCTGGAGCTGGTTGGGCTGGCGGACAAGCATGACGCTTACCCGGCCAACCTCTCTGGCGGCCAGAAACAGCGCGTAGCGATTGCCCGTGCGCTGGCCAGCAACCCAAAGGTGCTGCTGTGTGACGAAGCCACCAGCGCCCTGGACCCGGCTACCACCCGCGCCATTCTGGAGCTGTTGAAAGACATCAACCGCCGTCTGGGTCTGACCATCCTGTTGATCACCCATGAGATGGATGTGGTGAAGCGCATCTGTGATCAGGTGGCAGTGATCAGCGGCGGCAAGCTGATTGAGCAGGATAAGGTGAGCGAACTCTTCTCCCACCCGAAAACCCCGCTGGCGCAAGCCTTCATCCAGTCCACGCTGCATCTGGATATCCCGGACGACTATGCCGAACGGATGGTCGCGGAGCCAGCGGAGGGCCGTGTGCCCCTGCTGCGTCTGGAGTTCACCGGCCAATCCGTGGATGCGCCGCTGCTCTCTGAGGCCGTGCGCCGTTTCAATATCAATAACAACATTATCAGTGCCCAGATGGATTATGCTGGCGGCGTGAAGTTCGGCATCATGCTGACCGAACTGCATGGCGACAGCGCAGCAACCGCGGCGGCCATTACGTTCCTGAAGGAGCATCATGTGAAAGTAGAGGTGCTGGGTTATGTCTGAGGCAATGATGTGGCTGCTGGGCCGTGGCGTCTGGGAGACGATGATGATGACCTTCGTCTCCGGCTTCTTTGGCTTTGTGATTGGCCTGCCGGTGGGCGTGCTGCTTTATATCAGCCGTCCTGGGCAGATCAGCGAGAACGCCAAGCTCTATCGCCTGCTGTCGGCGCTGGTTAACATTTTCCGTTCGATTCCCTTTATTATCCTGCTGGTGTGGATGATCCCGTTCACGCGCATCATCGTCGGCACCTCCATTGGCCTGCAAGCGGCGATTGTGCCGCTGACCGTGGGTGCCGCGCCCTTCATCGCCCGTATGGTGGAGAACGCGCTGCTGGAGATCCCTACCGGTCTGATTGAAGCGTCGCGCGCCATGGGCGCCACCCCGCTGCAGATCATCAAGAAGATCCTGTTGCCGGAAGCGCTGCCCGGTCTGGTGAACGCTGCCACCATTACGCTGATTACCCTGGTGGGCTACTCGGCGATGGGCGGTGCGGTCGGTGCCGGTGGCCTTGGCCAGATTGGATACCAGTATGGCTATATCGGCTATGATGCTACCGTCATGAACACGGTGCTGATTCTGTTGGTGGTACTGGTCTATCTGATCCAGTTCGCCGGTGACCGCATCGTCAAGGCAGTCACACATAAATAACGGTCTTCATAATAGCGCCCCGCGGGGCGCATAATTAATATCCGTCTATAGAGGAAAAGGGTATGGCGTTTAAATTCAAATCTCTCGCGGTAGTGGGTGCGCTTCTGGGTTCTCTGGCGCTGGCGGGTTGCGGCCAGGAAGAGAAAGATCCGAACCACATCAAAGTGGGCGTGATTGTCGGCGCGGAACAGCAAGTGGCTGAAGTAGCGGCCAAAGTGGCGAAAGAGAAGTATGGCCTGGACGTTGAGCTGGTGACCTTCAACGACTACGTGCTGCCGAACGAAGCGCTGAGCAAGGGCGATATCGACCTGAACGCCTTCCAGCACAAGCCTTACCTGGACCAGCAGATCAAAGAGCGTGGTTACAAGCTGGTTTCGGTTGGCAATACCTTTGTCTACCCGATTGCGGGCTACTCCAAGAAGATCAAATCCCTGTCTGAGCTGCAAGATGGTTCGCAGATCGCCCTGCCAAACGACCCGACCAACCTGGGCCGCTCCCTGCTGCTGTTGCAGAAACAGGGCCTGATCAAGCTGAAAGAGGGCGTGGGCCTGCTGCCGACCGTGCTGGACGTGGTGGACAACCCGAAAAACCTGAAGCTGGTTGAGCTGGAAGCGCCGCAACTGCCGCGCTCTTTGGATGACCAGCAGATCGCGCTGGCCATCATCAACACCACCTACGCCAGCCAGATTGGCCTGACGCCGGCGAAAGATGGCATCTTCGTGGAAGACAAAGACTCCCCGTACGTCAACATGCTGGTCTCCCGTGAAGACAACAAGGATGCTGAGAACGTGAAGAAATTCGTTCAGGCCTACCAGTCTGATGACGTTGATCAGGCCGCCAACAAGATCTTCAACGGTGGCGCGGTGAAGGGCTGGTAATCCGGCAATTTTCGATTTTTAACAATATATCTCTGAGACGGGCTACGGCCCGTCTTGTTATTTGCACGTCAGATTGTTTCAATAACGCCACTTTTTTTAGCAGAGGAACTCCCATGCGTGCTTTACCTCTCTGCTTGTTGGCGTTACTGCTCGCAGGATGCTCGGCCACCCAAACCCAGCCCTCCTCCACCAACAAGCCTATTTTCTCTGACCCGAAACCGGCCAAGCCGAAGCCAGCGGCCCCGCATGTTGCCGCACCGGCCAAACTCTATAGCAGCGCAGAAGAGCTGGTCGCCCACCCGTTCCGCGATCTGGGCACCGTCACCGGCGAATCCTGTCAGGCCACCGCCCAGGATGCCGCGCCAAGCCTGGCCGCCGCCCGCAAAAAGATGCAGGTGCGCGCTGCGGGCCTGAAGGCCAACGCCGTGCTGCTGCACAAGTGTGAGGTGGTCAGTAATGTGGCGGGCTGCTACCAGCAGGCGGTCTGCCAAGGCTCTGCACTGGACGTCACCTTTAAATGACCGACTTTAGCTTCCAGCAAATTGGCGTCATCCGCTCCCCCTATAAAGAGAAGTTTGCCGTGCCGCGCCAGCCGGGACTGGTGGAAGATGGCAACGGCGAGCTGGTGCTGCTCCCGCCCTACAACCAGCCGGAAGCCGTGCGCGGCCTTGAGGCGTTCAGCCATGTCTGGGTGATGTTTATCTTCCACCAGACCATGGAGGGCGGCTGGCGGCCGACGGTTCGTCCGCCGCGGCTCGGCGGCAATGCGCGGATGGGGGTGTTCGCCACCCGCTCCACTTTCCGCCCTAACCCACTCGGCATGTCATTGATTGCGCTGAAGGGCATCCGCCAACAGGGCAGCGAGGTGATTCTGGAGCTGGGCAGTCTGGATCTGGTGGATGGCACGCCGGTCGTTGACATCAAACCCTATCTGCCGTTTGCCGAGAGCCATCCGCAGGCGCGCGCTGGCTTCGCGCAGGATGCGCCGCCCGCCGACATGCCGGTGCGCTTCTCTGACGAGGCAGAACGCCAGCTGCTGGCGGAAAACCGCGATTACCCGCAGTTGCGCCGCTTCATCAGCCAGGTGTTGGCGCAAGACCCGCGCCCGGCCTACCGCAAGGGTGACAGTGAAGAGCGCGAGTATGCGGTTCACCTGCTGGCATTCAACGTGCGCTGGCGGGTACGCGAGGGGGAAACGGAAGTGCTCTCCCTCACGCGGGTGTAATTTTCTCGCCCTTCTCTTTTGGCGGCCCACCGCCGCTGGTAAACTAAGTGACTTTTCATATTTTGGCTGCCACTGCGGCAGTCTGATGCAATTAGCTGTTCTACTTGGAACCACTACATCATGCGTACAACTCAATACCTGCTCTCCACCCTGAAGGAGACCCCCGCCGACGCAGAGGTGATCAGCCACCAGCTGATGCTGCGCGCCGGGATGATTCGTAAACTCGCTTCCGGGTTGTATACCTGGTTGCCGACTGGCCTGCGCGTCCTGAAAAAAGTTGAAAACATCGTGCGCGAAGAGATGAACAACGCCAACGCGATTGAAGTCTCGATGCCGGTGGTGCAGCCAGCCGACCTGTGGCAGGAGAGCGGCCGTTGGGAGCAGTATGGCCCCGAGCTGCTGCGCCTTGTCGATCGCGGCGATCGCCCGTTCGTGCTCGGCCCGACGCATGAGGAAGTGATTACGGATCTGATCCGTAACGAGATCAGCTCCTACAAGCAGCTGCCGCTGAACTTCTTCCAGATCCAGACCAAATTCCGTGATGAAGTGCGCCCGCGCTTTGGCGTGATGCGCTCGCGCGAGTTCCTGATGAAGGATGCCTACTCCTTCCACACTACTCAGGACTCCCTGCAAGAGACCTACGACGCGATGTACGCCGCGTACAGCAAAATCTTCACCCGCATGGGCCTCGACTTCCGTGCGGTACAGGCGGATACCGGCTCCATCGGTGGCAGCGCCTCCCACGAGTTCCAGGTGCTGGCCTCCAGCGGTGAAGATGACATCGTCTTCGCCACCGGTTCTGACTACGCGGCCAACATTGAGCTGGCGGAAGCGGTCGCGCCGAAAGCCGAGCGTGATGCGCCGTCTGAAGCGCTGCGTGAAGTGGATACGCCGAACGCCAAAACCATCGCCGAGCTGGTTGAGCAGTTCGACCAGCCGATTGAGAAGACCATCAAGACCCTGCTGGTGCACGCCCGTGAAGAGAGCGGCCACAAGCTGGTGGCCCTGCTGGTACGTGGTGACCACGAGCTGAACGAAGTGAAGGCAGAGAAAGTGGCGCTGGTTGCCGTACCGCTGACCTTCGCTACCGAAGCGGAGATCCGTGAACTGGTCGGCGCTGGCCCTGGCTCCCTCGGCCCGGTCAATCTGTCGGTGCCGGTCGTGGCTGACCGCGCAGTGGCGGTGATGAGCGACTTCAGCGCCGGTGCCAACCGTGACGGCAAGCACCTGTTCGGCATCAACTGGGAGCGTGACCTGGCGCTGCCGCAAGTGGCGGACATCCGTAACGTCAAAGAGGGTGACATCAGCCCGGACGGCCAGGGTACCCTGCTGATCAAGCGTGGCATTGAAGTGGGCCACATCTTCCAGCTCGGCACCAAGTACTCCGAGGCGATGAACGCCACCGTACAGGGTGAAGATGGCCGCAATCAGGTCATGACCATGGGCTGCTACGGCATCGGCGTGACCCGCGTGGTCGCCGCGGCGATTGAGCAGAACCACGATGAGCGCGGCATCATCTGGCCGGACGCCATCGCACCGTTCCAGGTCGCTATCCTGCCGATGAACATGCACAAATCTTTCCGCGTGAAAGAGGTGGCGGAAGAGCTGTACCACACCCTGCGCGCGCAGGGCGTGGACGTGCTGCTGGACGACCGTAAAGAGCGTCCGGGCGTGATGTTCGCGGACATGGAGCTGATTGGCGTGCCGCACACCATCGTGATTGGCGATCGCAATCTGGACAGCGAAGAGGTGGAGTACAAAAACCGCCGCTCCGGTGAGAAGCAGATGCTGAAAACCGCCGACATGGTGGCATTCCTGCTCAGCCAGATCCCGCGCTAAGCCCGCTGTCTTTGGCCATAAAAAAACGCCCCAATGGGGCGTTTTTTTATGCCTGCGTCCGGCGGTCAGTCACACTGCTGGCCGGGATGGGCCTGCGGTGTGCTGTCTGGCACCAGCGTGCGCTCTGCCTGCTCGCCGCCCGGTTGGCTGTAGTGCCCCTCAAGCGTCAGGAAGACCGGCTCCTCCTCTGGCCGGCCCTGCAACCGGTGCAGCGCCTGCGCCATCAGGCCGCTGGTCGCCACTGGGTAGCGCTTGCCGGTGGCACAATCCTGGAAGGTGGCGCTTCCCGCCTGCTGGTGGTAGAGGCCGTGCATCGCCATCGGCGTCGTGGGCAACGGCTGCTCCACTGAGTGCAGGGTATAGTTGAGCGTGGAGACAATCGGTGTCCCGTCGCGCTTGAGCATCTCCAGACTCTCTTCATGGGCGCGGAAGTAGCGCTTGTCGCCATCAGCCGCCGTCAGCACCAGCTTGTCCGCGGTGCGCGCCCACTGGCCGTAGCTGGCGCGTGGTGCCGTCTCGCGCCCCTGATAGTGCTCCTGCAGGATGTAGGTGCCATCCTCCATCAGGAACAGTGAGGTCTCAATGCCACTGCAATCCGCACAGGGTATGACGCCCTGATAGCTCTGCTCCATCGGTTGCAGCGTCAGTTCCTGTGGCCGGGAGGCGTGGTGGCAGCCAATCAGCGCCAACGCCCCCAGCGAAAACAGCAGTGCAAGGGTGATCTTTTTCACAGCGACTCTCCTACTGTGTCCATGTTCCCGTTGAATCCCTTAGCGCACTTTGCCGCGCAGGGCCTTGGTGGAAGCCTTGCGGCTTTTGCCCTCCAGCCGTCGCTGGTTGGAGGCTTTGGTCGGTCGCGTCGGTCGCCGCGCTTTTTCCACTTTTACCGCCTCGCGGATCAGCGCCACCAGCCGGTTGAGCGCCGCCTCGCGGTTCATCTCCTGGCTGCGGTGCTCCTGCGATTTGATGATCACCACCCCTTCGGCGGTAATGAGGTGGTGACTCATCGCCAGCAGCCGCTCTTGGTAGAACGGCGGCAGGCTGGAGGCGCGGATGTCAAAACGCAGATGGATCGCCGTCGAGGTCTTGTTGACGTGCTGGCCGCCCGCCCCTTGGGCGCGGATGGCGGTCAGCTCAATCTCGCTCTCGGGCAGCGTGACGCTGTTGGAGATAATGAGTGCCACCCTACTCCACCTGCTGCCACTCGTCGAAGTGGATCTCGAGGCTGGAGGTTGCATCTGAGAGCCAGATCGCCCCCTCCTGCAACGTCGCCTGCAGGGTCATATTGCGATTTGCCAGCGCGGCCAGTTGCGCCATCTGGGCGTCATCCAGAAAACGCACCCGCAAGTTGCGCAGCGCGCGCGCCTTCTCCGCCATCTGTGACCACCAGACGCCAGCGGCCCGTTCGCCGTAGGCGTAAAGCACCACGTCCGCCGACTGGTTGCAGGCTTTTTTCAGCCGCTTCTCATCCGGCAACCCCAGCTCAATCCACAGCTCCAGCCCATTGTGGTCATTGCGCCGCCACAGTTCCGGCTCCCCCTCGGCGCTCAGGCCACGGGTAAAGTGCAGCCGCTCATCGGCATGGCAGATCCAGGCCAGCAGGCGCAGCATCATGCGCTGCTCGGTTTCGGAGGGATGCTGGGCAATGGTCAGGTTAGCATCATCAAAAAAATTACGATCCATATCGGCAATGTTAACCGCCGCTTTATAAATTGTGGCCTTCAGCGCCATGTTCACCTCTCACGTGTAGGGCGACAGTGTACTTGAAAGCGCAGGGTGACGGCCAGCCACCCCGGACAGCGGCTAAACGCCTGATGATCCGAGAAAGGCAAAACGGGGCGCTGAACTCCTTGCGGCGCCTGTGCTATAGTCGTTAGATAATGAGAGTTTATCTTCGTAGGTGCATCTTCCGTGCGCATCCTATCGGGATAGGCTCTTAGGGGAGGTTATTGTGCGACAATACTGTGAGTTAGTACGCCGTTTCTACGCTGAGATCGGCAGTGGCGATCTTGGTTATGTGCCCGATGCGCTGGGCTGTGTGTTGCAAGCATTGGACGAAGTGGCGGCCAATCCGACGCTTCCGTCTTCCGTCAGGGACCAGGCGGCCTTTGCCGCCGCTAACTTATTGGTGAGCGATTATGTCGATGAATGATGAGTATCAACCCATCAATTGTGATGACTACGATAATCTTGAGCTCGCCTGTCAGAAGCACTTTGTATTGACGCTGAAGCTGCGTAGCGGAGAGATTGTGGAAGGCAAGGCAAGCGATCTGATTTCACGCAAGCGCGTGGAGTATCTGGTGATTGAGGAGGCCGGCCATGCGAGGGAGCTGCGGCTGGACCATATTGCCAGTTTCAGCCACCCGGAACTGGGGACGGTTGAAGTCAGCATCGATTGATGCAGCGGCGCGTACGCCGCCACACCGACGGGCAGCCTGGCTGCCCGTTTTTATGTCTGCCGTCAGGGCGTTTGCGCAGACATCAGGGCTTTTGCGCAGAATAGTAAGCCGCCAGATCCGCGATATCCTGATCCGACAGGTCAGAAGTATAGGCATTCATGATGCCCGCCTGCCCGGCACTGCGGTCGCCATTTTTATAGGCGTGCAGCGCCCCCTCCAGATAGGCCGGTTGCTGCCCAGCCAGATTGGGGTAGATGGGCGCGGTGCCCTTGCCATCCAGCCCGTGGCAGGCCATACAGGGGGCGGCCTTCTCTTTGCCCGCCGCCGCGCTGCCCGCCGCCATTGCCGTCTGGCACGCCAGCCCACCCAGTAGCGCCAGCAGGATCGCCGTTCTCATTGCTTCTCTCATGGTTATGCCTCTTTTTGCCACTCAATGCCCCAGCCAGGCTGGCCAGCGCTTGCAGCCCCCTCTCGGGTGATAAAAATGCCGGGGGCGGCGATCAACTGTTCGCCATAGAAAATCAGGGGAGTACGGGTGCGCGCCCAGGGTGGGATTGCCAACTCCTGCCACAGCTTTTTGATCTGGCGCGAGTGCGGCCGGCCCATAATGTGGAAGGTGCCTTCGGCGCGAAAGCGCACCGTCACTGGCTCATCCGGCCGGGCGCGACGCACCCAACGCGCCTTGGCGGCACTGAAATCCTCACCGACCACCAGCTGGCCAAGGCCATCTGGCAGTGCCAGTGGCTCCGGCGGCTGCCATGCCAGTACGTGCTCCTCCACCGGCTGCAAAGGCGGCAGCAGGTAGAGGCGCTGGCGGAAACGGCGCACCGATCCCGCGCCCAGTTGCAGTTGCGGCTCCGCATCGGCGCGGCTCTCCGCTACCTCACGCCACAGGCGGCCAATCTGCTCGCGCGCTGGCATCGGCAAGCCGTGCCGCGCCATCCAGCGGCGCAACAGGGCCGCCCGCTTGGCCTCGGACATCGGCCGCAGCGCTTCAATCGCCAGTGAGCCTTCCGCATCCAGCAGGCCCGCCAGCGTCTCCTCCAGCAACTCATCCAGCAACGACTCCTGCTCAGCGCAGAGCGCGGCGCTGCGGCTGGCGGCGGCGGCAAAGTGCGGCCAGCGCTGGTGCAGCACCGGCAATACCTGGCGGCGCAGGAAGTTACGGTCGAAGCGATTATCCTGATTGCTGTCATCATCAATCCACGCCAATCCCTGTGCGGCCGCGTACCCCTCCAGCTCCTGACGGGAGACATCCAGCAGCGGGCGCAGCAGCACCTGGCCGTGGAAGGCGGTGGCAGATTTCATCGCGGAGAGGCCAGCGGGGCCGCTGCCGCGCTTCAGCGCCAGCAGCAGGGTTTCGCACTGGTCATCAAGGTGTTGGGCGGTCAGCAGCGTCTCGCCAATTTGCAATGCCTCAGCCAGTGCCTGATAGCGCGCCTCGCGGGCCGCCGCCTCAATGCCACCGCGCCCATCCACCTGGACGCGGCGCACCGTCAGCGGCACCTGCCACGCGGCGCACAGCGATTCACAGTGGGCGACCCACTCGTCGGCATGGCGGCTCAGGCCGTGGTGGATATGCACCGCCCGCAGCGGCAGATCCCGCCCGGCGTCGCGTAAGCTGACCAGCAGGTGCAGCAGGACGGTGGAGTCCAGCCCGCCGCTGAAGGCGACGCAGCAGGCCGGGTGATCGCCCAGTTGGGCGTCAAGGTGTGAGAGCAGTGTGACATCATTCATGTGGCGGGTAGATCCTGCGCCTTACTTTTTCATGATGCGCACGTTACCCACTCAGGCGCTGGCAGGCAAGTCCGGCTTGATCGATTCTGCCTTGGCCGGTCGGCTCTCATACAGCTCCAGCGGCAGGCCGTCAGGATCGCTGAAGAAGGTGAAGCGCTGGCCGGTCAGCGGATCGATGCGTACCGGCTCGCACTCGACACCGTCCGCCTCCAACGCCTCGATCGCCTCGTGGATGTTATCCACACTGAAGGCCAGGTGGCGCAGGCCACAAGACTCCGGGCGGCTGGGGCGCGGCGGCGGCGACGGGAAAGAGAACAGTTCGATGGTGTAGGCGCCATTGAGGGCCAGATCGGCTTTCCAGGAGTCGCGCTCCTCACGGTAGAACTCGCTCAACAGGCTGAAACCCAGCACGTTGCAGTAGAACTGCTTGCTGATCTGGTAGTTGCTGCTGATGATGGCGATATGGTGAACCTGGCGTAGTGTAAGCATCCCCGACTCCTTATAGTGATTTATGCCCGCACGTTAACCATCCTGTTCTGGAGCGTCAATGCGGTTACTCTGAGAAAGGCCCGAAATTGCCGGGCTGGGGTGAAAACAGACAGCGAAATTGTTTATAAATTGTTGCGACTGCGATTTTCAGTGGTTAAAACCTTGAGCCAGCCACCACTTACCCACCTTCATCAATAAAGTGCTCGGCCCTTGCCCAGCGCGCGCCCTACACTGTTTGCAGGATAAAAAAGCAGTGGGCAACGCTGCCCACTTCTATGCCGGAGCAAGTCGATGAAAGTTAACTTTTATGTAACCTGTATTGGTGACGCCATCAAAGCCAACATGGCTAAAAAGAGCGTCCTGCTGCTGGAGCGGCTGGGGTGCGAGGTGCACTTTCCGGAGCGGCAGGGCTGCTGCGGCCAGCCGGCAATCAATGGCGGCTACATCAAGGATGCCAAACCGGCGATGAAAAACCTGATCGCCGCCTTTGAGGAGAATGACTACCCGATCATCTCCCCCGCCGGCTCCTGTACCTACGCGATCAAGACCTATGCCGACTATCTGGCCGACGAGCCAGCATGGGCGCAGCGCGCCACGGCGGTGGCCGCGCGGATGCAGGATCTCACCTCCTTTATCGTCAATACGCTCGGCCTGCGTGACGTCGGCGCGCGCCTGCCCGGCCGGGCGGTCTATCACCCCTCGTGCAGCCTGTTCCGCAAGCTGGGCATCCGCGAGGAGCCGCTTACCCTGCTGCACCACGTGCAGGGGCTGGAGCTGTTGCCGATCCGCAATCAGGAGACCTGCTGCGGCTTTGGCGGCACCTTCTCGGTCAAGATGGCGGAGATCTCCGGTGAGATGGTGAAGGAGAAAGTGGTGCACATGATGGATGCCAAGCCGGACTACCTGATTGGCGCGGATGCCAGTTGCCTGATCAACATTGGCGGCCGACTGCACCGCGAGCGGCAGCCGGTCAAGGTGCTGCATATTGCTGAAGTGTTGATGAGCCGCTAGGGGGCCTGCCATGTCAATGAAAACCAGTGCGGTGGCCTTTAAGCCACGCATCCATATCGAAATGCAGGACAGCGTTATGCGCAATGCGGTGGCGATGGCGCAGGAGCGCATCGGCACCAACCGGCAGATCATGGTTGAGGAGCTGGGCAACTGGGAGGCGTGGCGCGATCGCGCAGAGCAGATCCGCAACCACGTGCTGGAGAACCTCGACGCCTATCTCTACCAGCTATCGGAAAAGGTCACGGAGAATGGCGGACACGTCTTCTTCGCCCGCACCAAAGAGGAGGCCACCGCCTACATCAGCCAGGTGGCCGCCCGTAAGCAGGCGAAAAAGGTGGTGAAGTCCAAATCGATGGTCACGGAAGAGATCGGCATGAACGCCGTGTTGCAGCAGCAGGGCATTGAGGTGATTGAGACCGATCTGGGCGAGTATATTTTACAGCTGGATGAGGATCCGCCCTCGCACATCGTGGTGCCGGCGATCCACAAGGATCGCTTCCAGATCCGTGACGTGCTACGCAACAAGCTGGGTTATGAGGGGCCGGAGACGCCGGAAGCGATGACGCTGTTCATCCGCCAGAAGATCCGTGAGCACTTCCTGACGGCGGACATCGGCATCACCGGCTGCAACTTTGCGGTGGCAGAGACCGGCTCGATCTGTCTGGTGACCAACGAGGGCAACGCCCGCCTCAGCACCACCCTGCCCAAGACCCACATCGCGGTGATGGGCATGGAGCGCATCGCGCCGACCTTCGCCGAAGTGGACGTATTGATCACCCTGCTCTGCCGCAGCGCGGTGGGTTCTCGTCTCACCAGCTACAACACCTGGCTGACCGGCCCGCGTGAGGCCGGCCACCTCGACGGCCCGGAGGAGTTCCACCTGGTGATTGTCGACAACGGCCGCTCGCAGGTGCTTGGCTCGGAGTTCCGCGACATTTTGCGCTGCATCCGCTGCGGGGCCTGCATGAACACCTGCCCGGCCTACCGCCACATTGGCGGTCACAGCTACGGCTCCATCTACCCCGGCCCGATTGGTTCAGTGCTGTCGCCGCTGCTTGGCGGCTATGAGGATTACAAAGACCTGCCCTACGCCTGCTCACTCTGCACCGCCTGCAATCAGGTCTGCCCGGTGAAAATTCCGCTAGCGCAACTGCACCTGAAGCATCGCCAGAAGCTGGCGGAACAGGGGCTGACGCCCAAGGCCGAGCAGCGTGTCACCCGGCTGTTCAACTACGCCAACGCCCACCCCATGCTGTGGAAAGTGGGCATGAAGGCCGGGGCGAAAGCCGCTGGCTGGCTGATCAAAGAGGGCAAGATGCCCTTCCACCCCGCCGCCATCGGCGAATGGACGGCCGCGCGCGACCTGCCGGAGGTGGAGGGGGAGAGTTTCCGCAGTTGGTTCAAGCGCCATCAGGCGACGGGGGAAGAGTGATGCTGGATGAACAGAACCGCAGTGATTTTCTGGCGGAGATTGCCCGCCAGCTCGGCCGCGCACCGCGCCGCCAGCCAGAGACACCGGCACCGCCGGTGAGCAGCTTCGCCACCTCGCGCCTGACCTCGCTGACGCAGGAGGAGCGCTGCGCCGCCTTTGTCGCTTACGCGCGCGAGACGTTGAAGGTCAACTGCCAGCGGGTGGCAGAGGATCAGGCCGTCAGTGCGGTGCTGGCGCTGTGCGAGGAGTATGGCCGCGCGCCAGTGATCGTCAGCGGCGACACGCGGCTGGCGGCGCTCGGCATTACCCAGGCGCTGCAACAGCAGCTGGGCGCGGCGGTATGGCAACCGGAGGCTGGCGCGGAGAACTTGCGGCTGGCGGAGCAGGCGGTGGTAGGCGTGGTCTATGCCGAGGCGGGGCTAACGGAGTCCGGCAGCGTGGTGCTCTTCTCTGCGCCGGAGCGTGGCCGGGCGGTGAGCCTGTTGCCCACTGCCTCGGTGTTCGTGCTGCGCAAAAGTACCATCCTGCCGCGGGTGGCGCAGCTGGCCGAGCAGTTGCACCAGCGGGCATTGCGCGGGGAGCGTATGCCAAGCTGCATCAACCTGATTGCCGGCCCCAGCTCCACCGCTGATATTGAGTTGATCAAGGTGGTCGGCGTGCACGGGCCGGTGCACGCCGCCTACCTGATTATTGAGGATTGCTGACTGGCTGCTTGAGCACCGTCACCATGTAGCGGCCATCCTCGGTGACCCGCGTGCCGTGGATGTCAGTGGCAAAGCCCGGATAGCGCAGGCCAATCGCGCAGAGCATCAGCAGGAAGTCGAGCACTGCCCGGCTCTCCTCGGTGACCATCTCGCCGGGCATCACCACCGGTACGCCCGGCGGATAGGGCAGGATCATGTTGGCCGAGACGCGGCCCACCAGATCCTCCAGCTCACACTCCTCCACCTCTCCCCTCACCTGCTGCTGGAACATCCCATACGGCGTCAGCCGCATCTCCGGCAGCACGTCAAAGGCGCGCAGCATCAGGCCCGGCAGGTCATGCCGTACCACCATCTGGTGGATACCCTGCGCCAGATCCTGAATGCGCATGTTGCGGTAGAAGTCCGGGTCTTCGGCGTAGAGATCCGGCAGCATGTTGCGCACCCGCAAATTGAGGTCAAAGGCGCGCTTGAACTCGGTCAGGCCGCGCAGCAAGCTGAGCGCCTTGGTCTTGTCGATGCCGATGCTGAACAGGAACAGCAAGTTGTAGGGGCCGGTCTTCTCCACCACGATGCCACGCTCATCCAGGAACTTGGCCACCAGCGACGCCGGGATGCCGGAGGCCGCCAGGTTGCCCTGCTCATCCATGCCCGGCGTCAGGATGGTGACCTTTACCGGATCCAGGTACATATGCTCCGGGTCGGTCGCGCCAAAGCCATGCCAGTCCTCATCCGGGTTGAGCGGCCAGCACGCCGCCTCGCCAATGCTGGCTGGCTGCCAGACATCAAAGAACCAGCTGTCAGACTCTTGCCGCAGCCGCACAATCTCATCGCGGAAGTGCAAGGCGCGCTCCACCGAGCGCTGGATCAGCCGCCGTCCGGGGTTGCCGTGCAGCATCGCCGCCGCCGTCTCCATGGAGGCGACGATGCCATAGTTGGGCGAGGTGGTGGTGTGCATCATGTAGGCTTCGTTGAAGGTGCCCTCATGGTAGTCGCCCTTGACGTGGATCATCGAGGCCTGTGAGAAGGCCGCCAGCATCTTGTGGATCGACTGGGTTTCGTAGATCACCTTGCCGGGGATGCGGTCACCGCTCATCCCGCCCTTGCCAGCATAGATCGGGTGGAAGTTGGTGTAGGGCACCCAGGCGGAGTCAAAGTGGATCGAGGGCACATCCAGCTCGCGCTTGATGAAATCGGTGTTGTAGAGCAACCCGTCATAGGTGGAGTTGGTGATCACCGCATGTACTGGCCAGCTGGCGTTGGCGGTTTGCGCCACCTTTTGCTCGATGCTCTCCCGGCTGAACTCACTGCGCGGGATGCCGCCCAAAATGCCGTAGGCGTTGCGCACCGGGCGCAGGTAGATCGGGGTGATGTCGCTCATCATCATCAAGTGTGCCAGCGACTTGTGGCAGTTGCGGTCAATCAGTACCGTGCTGCCCGCGGGGGCGGCATACATGCCGACAATCTTGTTGGCGGTGGAGGTGCCGTTGGTCACCATGTAGCTCTGCTCCGCGCCAAAGGTGCGGGCAATGTACTCCTCGGCTTCCAGGTGTGGGCCGGTGTGGTCGAGCAGCGATCCCAGCTCCGTGACCGAGATGGAGACATCCGCCTTCAGCGTGTTGGCACCAAAAAAGTCATAGAACAGCGTGCCCACCGGGCTTTTCTGGAACGCGGTGCCCGCCATATGGCCGGGGGTGCAGAAGGTGTACTTCCCCTCCTTCACATAGTTGAACAGCGCCCGCGTCAGCGGCGGGGTGATGGCGTCACGGTACTCGTCCGTGTACTGCTGGATGCGGGTGGCAATATCCTCGGCGGCGTGTAGCGCATACTCAAAGAAGTAGAGCGCGATGCGCATCTCGTTAAGGGAGACATCCAGCGTGGAGTGGGTGTTGATAAAGGCGTAGATCGGCAGGGACTCGTTCAGATCGTTGATCTCGGTGCACAGCGCCATGCTGTAGTCGTCCCAGTCGAAGATCACCCCGCAAATGCGGGCGTTGTGCTCGATCAGCTTCAGTAAGTCCGCACCATTTTGCGGATAGACCAGATCAAACCCGCGCCGGGTCAGGGCTGCATCCAGTTCCCGCATCGGCTCATCTTTGTAGTAGGCCGTAGGTGGCTTAAGGATGGCAATAATATTCATTCAGTGTCCTTATCGGTTTTCGGGTTTCCTCCTTCAAACATAGCAAAACGGCAGGCATCACGCCTGCCGCCCGAAAACCTGCCGCCCCCAGCCCCTCCCGGCATGGGGGCGGCAACCCTTTTATTTACAGGACTTAATCAGCTTCCACTGCGACCACTCGCCGGTAAAGTCAGCGTTGCCCGGCTCCTGGTTCTGCGTCCAGTAGTTGGCACGGTACTCGCTGCCTTTCCAGTTTACGGTTTCACCGCCGTAATAGATCTTGTCACTCTTCCAGCTATCGGCGCAGCCTTGGGTGGTGTCCGGGATAGGCGCGACTTTCGGCGTGACGGTCAGCTGGTAGCGGGCCACGCTGCTCAGCTTGCCATCCGAAACGGTCAGGGTGAATTTATAGACCATCTGGCTGGTGACCACCGGCGCGATAAAGCTCAGGCTGCTGCGATTACTGCCGGACAGGGTGGTGCCGTTGGGCAACATCCACTGGTAGCTGAGCTTGTCGCCATCCGCATCATGGGACTCCGCCGCATTCAGCGTGACGTTGGCCTGGCTCTCCACGGGGCCGGTCGGGCCATTCAGCACCGCCACCGGGGCATGGTTCTGCACCACCGGGGCTGGCGTTGGTGTTGGCGTCGGTGTCGGCGTTGGTGTCGGGGTTGGTATAGGCGTCGGTGTCGGGGTCGGTGTCGGCGTCGGCGTCGGGGTTGGTGTCGGCGTTACATCGCCGCCCAGATCGTCAACGATTTTCATATTGCCATAGTGGTGCTGGACGCAGCGGACGTAGTCGCCCTCTTTAAAGGCGCTGAACGGTGTCTGGTAGCCGACCAGCTGGCAAGAGTAGGTTTTGCCATCCACGGTATCCGGGCTCCAGCCCCAATCCTGCTCCCAGTAGATAGGCAGCGCGCCCGCGCCCCCCTCATCGAACTGCTTCATGTTGGCGCAACCCAGTACCTCATTCGCTGGCACCGGCACCTTCAGGTACTCGGCCTCGCTCTTATAGTAGGAGATACGGTTCAGCCCCTGGGCGATATCCTGCGGGCCGCCGCACTCTACCCCACCGTTGATGATCTGGATGGTAACGCCAAAGCCCGGTACCAATCCGCTGGCTTTATCATGGTCGTTGGGCTGCCAGGTGCCATCAATGACGTGCAGCATACTGGGTTTCGGCGGCTGCGGCGTGACGAAGAAGAACACCGCGCTCGCCAGGTTCAGCCAGGTATCCGCCACCAGCTCCGGTTTGTCGAGCAGGGTACGGACGGTGCCGAACATGGCGTCAGAGAATGGCCCGTAGTTGTAGTTGTAAGAGAGCTGTTTGGCACCGCGGCCAAAGTAACTGAGGAAGTTGCCGGCCGCATCTTTGCCGCAGGGCCAGGTCTGCCCCTGCCAGACATCCGGGTTGCACTCGCCGTTGTAGCCGCCGGTCTGCCCCTCCTGCCAACCCATTTCGCGCAGCCAGACCAGCCCCTGCCGCCACTCCGCTTCCTCGCGCCAACTCTCATGGCCGCCGGTCTCTTGGGCGAAGTGGGCGAACATGGTGGCCAGCACCTTGCGGCAAATCGCCTCGGAGTCACGGCCATCGGTATAGATGCCGCACACCGCCGGGAATTTGCCGATCGCCTTCAGGAAATTGCTGTAACTGTATTCGGGGGCGCGCAGCGGGAAAATATATTCCCAATCTTTATTACTTAATATTTTCTCAACCAGTTTCACGTTGGCGGGATTGGAGGGCTTGCCCGGTTCAATCGCCTCAACGGTGGCATTATCCAGTGTGCGAATAGACTCTTTAACGCTAAGCATCAATGGGTCTTTCGTTAATTCCGCCTCTTTCTTTTTCAGTTCGCTGGCTTTTATCTCTACTGTCGCCGCGGGCGTGGCCGTATCAGCGGCATAGGCGCCCAGCGCACAGGTTAATCCGACGGTTAGCGCCAGTGGCGTAAGCACCCAATGTTGAGCTGATGGTATCATTATCTCTACCCCTTGTTATTTTTTCAGGACAGGCGACCGCCGCGCTATTCACTGGCACGTCGCGCAAACTATCCGCAGTACGCTGGACACAGGCAGCATAAATAAGGGGGAAATAAAACCGTGCATCACGTTGGCTCAATAGCGCCATTAAATCACAGTCATGCCAATGACTATTTCAGGCATGGGCTAAATAATCAAAAAATAGGGGATAAAAAGTGCAGGACAAAAGTAAAAAATAAAAAATGAGCCAACCATTAATAGGCATAAAAAAGCCCGCGACAGGCGCGGGCTTTTTATTAAGCGGATAAATCAGCAGTAACCGTAGGTCATCAGACGCTGGTAACGGCGGTTGATCAGCTCTTCTTCATTCAGCGTGTCGAGGTCACTGAGGTCGGCCAGCAGCTGGGCCTTCAGGGACGCAGCGACCGCCGGGATGTCACGGTGTGCGCCGCCCAGCGGCTCCGGGATCACCGAGTCAATCAGCTTCAGCTCTTTCAGGCGCGGGGCGATGATGCCCATCGCTTCAGCCGCCAGCGGCGCTTTGTCGGCGCTCTTCCACAGGATGGAGGCACAGCCTTCCGGGGAGATCACGGAGTAGGTGCTGTACTCCAGCATGTTGACCTTGTCACCCACGCCGATGGCCAGTGCGCCGCCGGAGCCACCCTCGCCAATCACGGTGCAGATGACCGGCACGCTCAGGCGGGACATTTCACGCAGGTTGCGGGCGATCGCCTCGGACTGGCCGCGCTCTTCCGCCCCCACGCCAGGGTAGGCGCCTGGGGTGTCGATGAAGGTGATGATCGGCATCTTGAAGCGCTCAGCCATCTCCATCAGGCGCAGGGCCTTGCGGTAGCCCTCCGGTGCCGGCATACCGAAGTTGCGGCGGATTTTCTCTTTGGTTTCACGGCCTTTCTGATGACCGATGATCATCACCGGGCGGCCATCCAGACGGGCGATGCCGCCCACGATGGCTTTGTCGTCAGCGTAGGCGCGATCGCCTGCCAACTCGTCAAAGTCAGTGAAAATATGTTCGATATAATCCAACGTGTAAGGGCGACGCGGATGACGCGCCAACTGGGCAATCTGCCAGGCACCCAAATCGGAGAAGATCTTGCGGGTCAGCTCTACGCTCTTTTCACGCAGGCGCTGCACCTCTTCATCCAGATTAATATCTAATTTTTCGTCTTGACGACTGACTGCAGTCAGCGAGTCAATTTTCGCTTCAAGCTCTGCAATCGGCTGTTCAAAATCAAGAAAATTCAGACTCATAGTATTCCTATTTTAGTCAAATTCCAGTTCCACCTGCTCATTGCCGACCAACGTCCGCAAATCAATCAAGAGGCGGTCGGTCGGCGTTACGCGCCACGTTGCCCCAAACCGCAGGCGGGCGCGTGCATCTTCGCGCTGATAATACAGATGCACTGGAATCGTCCCCGATCGATGGGGTTCCAACGACTGTCGGAGACGGTTCAAAAGCTGGTCATCAATTTGCCTGTCAGTCAGCGAGATAGCAAGCCCGCGAGCATATTTTTCCCGGGCTTCACTGATGTCCATGAGTTCGCGGGCGGTCATTTTAAGGCCGCCGCTGAAGTCATCAAAGCTGACCTGTCCGCTGGCAATCAGGATACGGTCTTTTTCCAGCAAATGCTGGTATTTTTCCAATGCATCAGTGAACAGCATCACCTCCAGACGGCCTGAGCGGTCATCGAGTGTGCAGACGCCGATGCGGTTACCCCGTTTGGTGACCATCACGCGTGATGCCACTACCAGGCCAACGGCAGTGGTCATTTTGCCCCGTTCCGTCGGATGCATATCCTTCAAACGCTGCCCGCCGGCATAGCGTTCGATCTCCTTGAGATATTGGGTAATCGGGTGGCCTGTGAGGTACAGCCCCAGCGTCTCCCGCTCGCCATCCAGCACTTTCTGCTCTGGCCACGGCGCGACGCTAGCGTAGGACTGCTCCACCTGCTCCGGTGCCTCGGCCAGCACGCCAAACATGTCCACCTGGCCGATGGCCTCCGCCTTGGCGTGCTGATCCGCCGCCTTTAGCGCATCGCCGAGCGAGTTCATCAGCGCCGCGCGGTGCGGCCCCAGCCGGTCAAACGCCCCGGACATGATCAGCTTCTCCAAGATGCGGCGGTTCAGCTTCTTGATGTCCGAGCGGGCGCAGAGGTCGAACAGCTCCTTGAAGTAGCCATCCTGATTGCGCGCCTCAATGATCGCCTCAATCGGCCCCTCGCCCACGCCCTTGATGGCGCCGATGCCGTAGACGATCTCGCCCTCGTCATTGACGTGGAAGTGGTACTGCCCGCTGTTGATGTCCGGCGGCAGGATCTTCAGCCCCATCCGCCAGCACTCATCCACCAGCCCGACCACCTTGTCGGTGTTGTCCATGTCGGCAGTCATTACCGCCGCCATAAATTCGGCGGGATAGTGCGCCTTCAGCCACAGCGTCTGGTAGGAGACCAGCGCATAGGCAGCGGAGTGGGATTTGTTGAAGCCGTAACCCGCGAACTTCTCTACCAGATCGAAGATCTTCATCGACAGTTCGCCGTCGATGCCCATCCCTTCGGCACCCTCTTTGAAGACCGAGCGCTGCTTCGCCATCTCTTCTGGCTTTTTCTTGCCCATCGCACGGCGCAGCATGTCGGCGCCGCCCAGGGTGTAGCCCGCCAGCACCTGGGCAATCTGCATCACCTGCTCTTGGTAGAGGATGATGCCGTAGGTCGGCTCCAGCACCGGCTTCAGTGACTCATGCTGCCACTGGATATCCGGGTAGGAGATCTCCTCGCGCCCGTGCTTACGGTCGATGAAGTTATCCACCATGCCCGATTGCAGCGGGCCGGGGCGGAACAGCGCCACCAGTGCGATCATATCTTCGAAGCAGTCTGGCTTCAGGCGTTTGATCAGATCCTTCATGCCGCGCGATTCAAGCTGGAAGACCGCGGTGGTCTCCGCCCGTTGCAGCATGTCGAAGCTCTTTTTGTCCTCAAGCGGGATGGCGGCGATATCAATCGGCTCCAGCCCCTGCTTGGCACGCCGGGCGTTGATCATCTCCAGCGCCCAGTTAATGATGGTCAGGGTGCGCAGGCCGAGGAAGTCGAACTTCACCAGACCGGCGTACTCCACGTCGTTCTTGTCGAACTGGGTAACCGGATGGTTGCCCTCGGCGTCGCAGTAGAGCGGCGCGAAATCGGTGATCTTGGTGGGCGCAATCACCACGCCACCGGCGTGTTTGCCGGCGTTGCGGGTCACCCCCTCCAGCTTGCGCGCCATGTCAATCAGTGCGCGCACCTCTTCATCCGCCTCGTAGATCTCCGGCAGTTGCGGTTCCGCCTCAAAGGCTTTCGCCAGCGTCATGCCCGGATCGGGCGGCACCAGCTTGGAGATACGATCGACGAAACCATAGGGGTGGCCCAGCACGCGGCCCACGTCGCGGATAACCGCCTTCGCCGCCATGGTGCCGAAGGTGATGATCTGGGAAACCGCGTCACGGCCATACATCTCCGCGACGTGCTCAATCACCAGATCGCGCTTCTCCATGCAGAAGTCGACGTCAAAGTCGGGCATCGAGACACGCTCCGGGTTAAGGAAGCGCTCGAACAGCAGGTCAAACTCCAGCGGATCGAGATCCGTGATCTCCAGCGCGTAGGCCACCAGCGAGCCGGCGCCCGAACCACGCCCCGGCCCAACCGGTACGCCGTTATCCTTCGACCACTGGATAAACTCCATCACGATCAGGAAGTAGCCGGGGAAGCCCATCTGGTTGATTACGTTCAGCTCAATGTCGAGCCGCTCGTCATACTCTGGCCGCCGCCGCGCCCGCTCCTCCTCGTCCGGGAACAGGAAGGCCAGTCGCTTCTCCAGCCCCTCTTTCGATTTCACCACCAGGAAGTCTTCGGTGGTCATCTCGCCGGTCGGGAATTGCGGCAGGAAGTACTCGCCCAGCCGGATGGTGACGTTACAGCGCTTGGCGATCTCAACGCTGTTGGCCAGCGCCTCAGGGATGTCGGCAAACAGCTCGCACATCTCCTCTTCGCTGCGCATAAATTGCTGCGGGCTGTAGTTGCGTGGGCGCTTGGGATCGTCGAGGGTGAAGCCATCATGGATGGCGACACGGATCTCATGGGCGTCAAAGTCATCCGTCTCAATGAAGCGGACGTCGTTGGTCGCCACCACCGGCACGCCGTGGGTGGTCGCCAGCGTCACCGCCGCATGCAGGTAACTCTCTTCATCCGGGCGGCCGGTGCGGATCAGCTCCAGATAGTAGCGGCTGGGGAAGTGCTCGGCATAGAAGGCGAGCGTCTGCTCTACCAGCGTCTGGTTGCCGCGCAGCAGGAATTTACCTACGTCGCCCTGCCGTCCGCCCGAGAGCAACAGCAGCCCGCCGCGGTGCTCCACCAGCCAGTCACGCTCAATGGTTGGCCCCAAGGCACCATAACCACGCTGATAGGCACGGGAGATGAGCAACGTCAGGTTCTGATAACCCTCATTATTCATCGCCAACACCGTCAGCTGGGCCAGTTCGTCGCCCAACTCCGGGCTTTGCAGATGGAAGTCGGCCCCGATAATCGGCTTGATACCGGCGCCATGCGCGCTGCCGTAGAACTTCACCAACCCACACAGGTTGGTGAAATCGGTGATTGCCAGAGCTGGCATTGCCAGGGCAGCCGCTCGCTTAACCAACGGGCCCACTTTGGCTAGCCCATCAATCATGGAGTAGTCACTGTGTACGCGCAGGTGAACAAAACGAGGTTCGGCCATATCGAAATACCAGAATTGAGTAAATGGAAGCTCTGGCGCATGGGCGCCAGAGGGTCATATTAACGCGGGGACAGCGATAACGCGCGTTTCACCGGGGCGAAACTGCGCCGGTGGTGGGCCGTTGCGCCAAATTGCGCCAGCCTCTCCAGATGGAACGGGGTGGGATAGCCCTTATGCTGGGCAAAACCGTAATCCGGGAACTCTTGGTCCAACAGCGCCATCTCACGATCGCGCGTGACCTTGGCCAGGATAGAGGCAGCGCTGATCTCGGCCACGCGGCTGTCGCCCTTCACCACCGCCTGCGACGCCATCGGCAGGGCCGGGCAGCGGTTGCCGTCAATCAGCACCATGTCTGGCGTCACCGCCAGCCCCGCTACCGCCCGCTGCATCGCCAGCATGGTGGCGTGCAGGATATTCAGGCTGTCAATTTCATCCGGTTCGGCGCGTCCGAGGCTCCAGGCCAGCGCTTTCTCTTTGATCTCATCGAACAGCGCCAGACGGCGTTTTTCACTTAACTTTTTCGAATCTGCCAGCCCCACGATCGGCCGGGCCGGATCGAGGATAACGGCGGCGGTCACGACCGCGCCCACCAGGGGGCCGCGCCCGACTTCATCCACGCCGGCGATACAGCGCGCGGCGGGATAGACAAAAATTTCACTCATGGCTGGGCCAGTTCCAATACCGCCAGCGCGGCCTGTTCGTCGGCGTCGCAGCGGATCTGCTGATGGAGTTCAAGGAAGGTGTGCTTCAGTGCGGCGCTCTGTTCGCCACTGGCCAGCAACGGCATCAGGGCCGCCGCCAGCTTGTCCGGCACGCAGTCATGCTGCAACAGCTCAGTGACTATCTCCCGGCCAGCCAACAGGTTGGGCAGCGAGACGTAGGGCGTCTTGATCAGCCGCTCGGCCAGCCAGAAGGTGAAGGGTTTCATGCGATACCCCACCACCATCGGGCACTTCGCCAGCATACACTCCAGCGCGGCGGTGCCGGAGGCCAGCAGCGCAGCGTCACTGGCGACCATCGCATCACGCGCCTGGCCATCCAGCAGGTGCATCGGCAGATCTGGCGCCACCTGGGCCTTAATCTGCTCGAACTGCTCGCGCCGTTTGGCATTGACCAGCGGCACCACAATCTCCAGATCAGGGTAGCTGGCGCGCAATTTTTGCGCCGTACGCAGGAAGTCAGCGCCGAGCATCTCCACTTCCATATTGCGGCTGCCGGGCAACAGCGCCAGACAGCGCGCATCCGGGCGAATGCCCAGACGCTGGCGCGCCTGCTGTTTGTCCGGTTGCAGCGGCATGGAGTCGGCCAGGGTATGGCCAATGAAGCGGCAAGGCACATCAAATTTATCGTAAAACGCCTTTTCGAAAGGCAGGAAAGCCAGCACCAGATCGGTGGCTTTGCCGATTTTGAAAACGCGCTTCTGCCGCCAGGCCCAGACCGAAGGGCTGACGTAGTGGATGGTGCGGATGCCGTTACGCTTCAGCCGCCCCTCCAACGTAATGTTGAAATCAGGTGCATCGATGCCGACAAACACATCGGGCTTGAGGGCATTGAAGCGCTGGGTCAGGTCGCGACGGATCTTCAGCAGGCGAGGCAGCCGTTCGACCACCTCGACAATGCCCATCACCGCCAGCTCTTCCATCTCGTACCAGGCTTCACACCCTTCCGCCTGCATCAGCGGCCCCGCGACGCCCACAAAGCGGGCGTCGGGAACATGCTTTTTCAGCGCACGAATCAGACCGGCGCCCAGAATGTCGCCGGATGTTTCACCGGCCACCAGGCCGATCGTCAATGGACGCTTCTGCATAGATTAGCGAATGATGCCGCGCTTGGAACGGGCAAAGAACTCACTGAAGGGTTTTACCGCCGGATGCTGTTCAGCCAGGGCTGCAATTTCTGGCAGCGCCTCTTCCAACGTATTGCCGTTGCGGTAGAGCACTTTGTATGCGTTGCGGATGGCATGCAGCGCCTCTTTATCAAAACCGCGGCGCTTCAGCCCCTCGATATTGATGCCGAACGGCGTGGCATGGTTGCCCTGCGCGATGACAAAGGGTGGGACGTCCTGCGCCACACCGGAACACCCGCCCACCATCACATGCGCGCCAATCACGCAGAACTGGTGAATGGCCGTCATGCCGCCAATGATCGCAAAATCATCAATCTGCACATGGCCGCCCAGAGTGGCGTTATTGGCCAGGATGCAGCGGTTGCCGATAACGCAGTCATGCGCCACGTGTGCGTTGACCATCAGCAGGTTGTCGCTGCCAACTTTGGTCAGGCTGCCGCCCTGCGTGGTGCCGCGGTGAATGGTGACGCTCTCGCGGATGCTGTTGCGATCGCCAATCTCCGTGCGGGTTGGCTCGCCAGCATATTTGAGATCCTGGTTCACCTCACCAATGGTGACAAACTGGTAGATAGTGTTGTCACGACCAATTTTGGTGACGCCATTTACGACCACGTGCGACTTCAGCACCGTGCCTTCGCCAATTTCGACCTGCGAGCCGATATAGCAGAAGGGGCCAATATGTGCGCCGGCGCCAATGATGGCACCCTCTTCAACGATAGCGCTGGGATGGATAAAGGCGGTTTTGTCAGTCACGAATTAACTCTCCCGACGACGGGCGCACATCATTGAAGCTTCACAGGCCACTTCACCGTCAACTTTGGCAACACCTTTGAAACGTGCAACGCCACGACGTTCTTTAATGAATTCAACTTCCAGAATCATCTGGTCACCTGGTAATACTGGACGCTTGAAGCGGGCATCGTCAATGGCAGCGAAGTAGTACAGTTCACCCGGCTCCAGTTTGCCAACGCTTTTGAACGCCAGAATACCGGTGGCTTGCGCCATGGCTTCAAGGATCAGCACGCCTGGGAAAATCGGCTTACCAGGGAAATGGCCCTGGAAAAACGGTTCGTTGACTGAAACGTTTTTCACTGCACGAAGAAATTTGCCTTCTTCAAAATCCAGCACGCGGTCAACCAGCAAGAACGGGTAGCGGTGCGGAAGCAAATCCAAAATCTCTTCAATATGCAGAGTATGAGTGTCAGTAGTCAAAATACTCTTCCTGTCTAAAAAACTGATGGCATCAATAACACGGCCTGCTTAACCCCCAAAAGGAGGGCATAAGGCAGGCCGCAAATAGGGGTATGTGTATGCGCAGCCAGCGATTCTGCGCACCTTGCCCGCCTTACGGGCAAGGGTGGTGATTAGTCTTTTCCGACTTTACGCTCAACAGCTTTCAAGCGCTTGTTTATTTCGTCAATATTCATCACCAGCGCGGCGGTTTTGCGCCACGCTTTATTGGGCTGCAACGGAATGCCTGAAGAGTATACCCCAGGTTCGGTAATTGGTCGCATAACCATTCCCATTCCGGTGACAACGGCCTTGTCACAGATTTCCATGTGGCCGTTAATCACGCTGGCGCCGCCAATCTGGCAGTAGCGGCCAATTTTCAGGCTGCCGGCCATGATTACGCCGCCCGCGACCGCCGTATTGTCGCCAATCACGACGTTGTGTGCAATCTGGCATTGGTTATCAATGATAACGCCGTTGCCGATAATCGTGTTATCCAGCGCGCCACGGTCAATGGTGGTACAGGCGCCAATCTCGACACGGTCGCCAATTTGCACCGTGCCGAGCTGGGGAATTTTGATCCAGTTGCCGCGATCGTTGGCGTAGCCAAAGCCATCTGCACCGATGACCGTGCCGGATTGTATCAGGCATTGCTGGCCAATTTCGATGTTATGGTAGATGGTGACGTTGGCCCACAGGCGGGTGCCTGCGCCAAGGCGGCTATTTTTACCGATAAAGCATCCCGCACCGATCACCACGTTGTCACCCAGTACTACACCGGACTCAATGACAGCATTGGCACCAATCGACACATTTGCACCCAAGCTGGCCTGCGGCGACACCACGGCGCTCGGCGCGATATCTTCCGCCGGCGATGGCGTGGTATCCATCAGCTGCGCCATACGCGCATAGGTCAGGTAGGGGTTTTTGACGACCAGAGCGGCGCCATGCCAGAACGGCAAGTCAGCCTCCGTCAACACCACGGCGCCGGCTTTGCAGCTGGCAAGTTGTTCACGGTAATGGCTGTTGGATAAGAAGGTGATGTGCTCAGAATCTGCGGAATGCATAGAAGCAATGCCGGTGATGGCGAGATCGCCATCACCGTGCACGTGTGCATCCAACTGCTGTGCAAGATCAGCCAGTCGAATTGAAGACATGAATTATTTAACCTGTTTCAGCACATCAGCAGTAATGTCTTTGTCAGCATTGGCGTAAGCGACGGCGTTGGCGTCGATGACCACGTCATAGCCCTCTTTGCTGGCAACAGACTTCACCGCGTCCTGGATACGGCTCAGGATTTTGTTACGCTCTTCCATCTGGCGACGGCGGTTATCCTGCTCGAAAGCCTGCGCTTTGCTGGAGAAGGTTTCACGCTGAGCCATCACGCTTTTTTCCAGCTTGCTGCGCTCGCTGGCTTTCATGGTAGAGCCGTCACGTTGCAGTTTCTGCATTTGGGTCTGCAGGTCACGCTCCATGTTTTGCAGTTCAGAGGCACGGCCTTTGAACTCATTTTCCAGCTGCTTCGCCACTGCGTCACGCGCTGGAAGCTGTTGGAAAATGCTGGAGACGTTAACGACTGCGATTTTATCGGCAGCCTGAGCGCCGGCAGACGCAGCCATTGCTAAACCGAGGCTTGCGGCACACAACCACTTTTTCACTATAAACTCCTTACCATCATCCGTTTGTGTCAGAGACACTTGAATTACACAACCTATCCAGCATACCACACTGCCCACCCCCAAGCAGCGCCTGGGAGTGGGAGCAACTACACAAGATTGTCGTGAAGTTACAGCATATGCGCGCGCGAAGCGGCATTACCATGTTTTACCGATGTTAAACTGGAACTGCTCCGCCTTGTCGCCATCGTACTTCTTGATTGGCTGCGCGTAGGAGAAGACCAGCGGCCCCAGCGGGGACATCCACTGCAATGCAATACCGGTGGAGACACGGAAATTGTCTGGCGAACTGTAGTCCGGCACGCCGGCTGCACGGGTCGCGGAGGTGTTCTCCCAGTTGGTATCCCAGACGGTACCACCATCCACGAACAGCGAGGTACGCACGGAGTTGGCGTATTTGTCGCTGATGAACGGCGTCGGCACAATCAGTTCGGCGCTCAGCACGGCCATGGCGTTACCGCCCACGGCGTCGTCAGAGTTCTCCACCGGGCATCCGGCGTAGCTGCCGTCACCGGAGTTACAGCGGAAGTAAGCAGCTTTCGGGCCAATGGTGTTGGACTGGAAGCCACGCACGGAGCTGGAGCCGCCGGCATAGAAGTTATCGTAGAACGGCACCTCTTTACCGCCCAGGCCATCTGCATAGCCGGCGCGCGCACGTCCCATCAGCACCCACTCGTGGTTCTCACTCAATGGCAGGTAAGAGGTCGAGTCGAAGGTGACTTTATAGTATTCGTTGTCTGAACCCGGCACCGTCACCTTGCCGCTCAGGCTGGCACGTGTCCCGGCGGTCGGGAAGTAACCACGGTCGAGGTTGTTGTAGGTCCAGCCGAGGTTCAGCATGAAGTCATCCGCGCTGAATTCGGTGTCGCTGGAGTCCTCGCCCACCACCACGCCAGGGTTGACGCCCACAGAGTTCAGGTAGCGCCACATGCCCACCTGCGGCTCCATGTCGGAGAGGTCATTGTGCACGTAGTCCAGACCCAGACGCAGGGAGTTGTTCTCATTGACCGGGAAACCGAGCGTCGTGCCGAGGCCGTAGCTGCGGTTGGTGTAGTCAGAGAGGTCTGCGTCATCTGCCTGGAAGTCGTTGTAGAACAGACGGCCGCCCAGGCTCACCCCATCCACCGTGAAGTACGGGTCGGTCAGGGAGAGTTCCGCATAGGTCTGGTAATCATTCTTGGTGCCGCTGATGCCCACGGTGTTACCGGTGCCCAGCCAGTTGTCCTGCTGGACGCCCACCTGAAAGCTGACGCCACTCTCGGTGCCGTAGCCGATACCGAAGTTGAAGGTGCCGGTATTGCGCTCCTTCACTTTGTAGGTCACGTCCACCTGGTCAGCGGTGCCCGGCACACGCTGGGTATCCACGTCCACCGATTCGAAGTAGCCCAGGCGGTTCAGGCGCTCTTTGCCCTGATCAACCTGGTCATTGCCCAGCCAGGCCCCTTCCATCTGGCGCATTTCGCGGCGCAGTACGGAGTCCTTGCTGGTGTCGTTACCCTCAAAGCGGATATGGCGTACGTAGAAGCGGTTGCCAGCATCCACGGAGATGTGCAGCTTCACCGTCTTGTCCGCGTCATTGATCTCCGGTTGGGTGATCACGCGCGGGTAGGCGTAGCCATAGCGGCCCAGCAGCTGCTTGATGTCGCCTTCCATCTTGGTGACCTTGGCGCCGTTATACAGCTCGCCCGGCTCCACCTTGGTCAGCGCCGTCACTTCTGCGGAGTGGCCAGCCATGTTGCCATTCAGCTCCACACCCGACAGCTTGTACTGATCGCCTTCGGTGATATTCAGGGTGATGTAGATGCCCTTCTTGTCCGGCGTCAGGCTCACTTGGGTGGAGTCGATGTTGAAACGGGCATAGCCGCGATCCAGGTAGAAGCTGCGCAGGGTCTCGAGATCGCCCGCCAGTTTCTGCTTCTGGTATTTGCGGTCGCCAACCAGGTTCCACCACGGCACTTCGTCACGCAGCTGGAAACGGGAGATCAGCTCTTCCGTGGTGAACGCATGGTTCCCCACAATGTTGATCTGCTGGATTTTGGCTGAAACGCCCTCGGTGAAGACCAGTTTCAGGTCAACGCGGTTGCGCGGCAGCGGCGTGACCACGGCTTTCACCGAGGCGCTGTATTTGCCGACGCTGTAGTAGAAGTCCTCCAGCCCCTTCTCAATGCTGGAGAGCGTGGTGCGGTCCAACGCTTCGCCTACACGCACGCCAGACGCCTCAAGGTTCTGTTTGAGCATGTCATCCTTCACCGACTTATTGCCGGAGAAGGTGATGCTGGCGATTGTCGGGCGCTCTTTGACCTGCACGATTAAGGTATCACCATCCCGGAGTACGCGAACGTCCTCAAAGTTGCCGGTCGCGAACAGCGCCCGGATGGTGTTACTGATGTCTTCGTCATCCACCGTATCGCCTACGCGAACCGGCATATTGAGTAACGCCGCACCGACGGCAACTCGTTGCAGGCCTTCGAAATGAATGTCCTTCACTACGAACCCGTCTGCACCGTATACGGTGGCGCTGCCAAACAGCAGCGACGCTATGAGCAACTTTTTCATCGCCATCGTTGTTATGCGTTCTTCCTAACCTAATCCCCTGCCTCAGAGGCGGGAGAAATCATTGAAAAGTGCAAGTCCCATTAACAACACCAGCAATACGGAGCCGATGCGGTAGCTGAAGTCTTGTACTCGCTCAGAAACCGGCCCGCCCTTCAGCTTTTCAATCGCCAAAAAGAGCAGGTGTCCACCATCCAGTACCGGCAGTGGGAACAGGTTGATAATCCCGAGGTTCACGCTAATCAGCGCCAAAAACATCAGGTAGTAGACCAACCCAAACTCCGCTGACATCCCAGCGCCCTGTGCAATCGAGATAGGGCCACTCAGGTTGTTCAGCTTCACATCGCCGGTAATCAACTTACCCAGCATGGACACGGTTAGCTTCATCAGCTGCCAGGTCTTGTCTCCGGCTTCGTAGAGCGCCGTAAACGGCCCATACTGGCGAATCGTCTTGTACTCGTCAGGCAGCGGGATGACCTTGGGTACAACCCCGGCAAATCCCTCTACCCCTGCCCGGCCAGCCGGTTTGCTATCTGGCACCAGGGTCACGGACAGCGGCGAGCCCGCCCGTTCAATCTCAATCGCCAGCGGCTTGCCGGCATTGTCGCGTACGTCAGCGACAAAGGTTCGCCACTGCGCCAGCGGCTGACCATTGACTTTAACGATCCTATCACCGGGTTGCAAACCCGCTTTTTCCGCCGCCGAACCGGCCTGTACTTCCGCCAGCACCTTTTCGATCGTCGGGCCGCGCGGCACGATGCCCAGTGCCACAACGGGATCCTGCTTATCTGGCTCAAACTGCCACTGGCGCAGGTCGAGGCGCTTCTCCACCTCCCGGCTCATGCCAGCACCAAATGGCGCCACTGTCACCGTGGTTTGCGCATCGCCAATTTTGCCAATTAGCTCCAGACGCACCGAATCCCAATCAGGCGTTTCGATGCCACCAAGTGACTTAAGTTCCATGCCGGGAGAAATTTCAGCGTGCGCCGCCACGGAGTCGGGCAGCACCTCCCCCACCACCGGGCGCAGGCTCGGCACGCCGATGATGAACACCAGCCAGTAGGCGAAGATGGCGAAAATGAAGTTGGCGATCGGCCCGGCGCTGATGATAGCGGCACGTTGCCAGACGGTTTTGTTGTTGAAGGAGCGGTGGCGCAGTTCCGGCGGAACCGACTCCACGCGCTCATCCAGCATCTTGACGTAACCACCAAGGGGGATCAGGGCGATGACATACTCCGTGCCCTGGCGATCGGTGCGCCGCCACAGGGCGCGGCCAAAGCCGATGGAGAAGCGCTCAACCTGCACGCCACAGCGGCGGGCGACCCAGAAGTGACCGAACTCATGTACGGTGATTAACACGCCCAGCGCCACGATAAAGGCCGCCAGGCTCCAGAGTATGCTCATCATAATCCCACCACTCCCCGTCTCAGACCGTTCAAAACACCAACAGCATCAGGCAGGCAAAGACCGGCACTGCCGCCGTCAGGCTGTCGATACGGTCAAGGATACCGCCATGACCAGGGATAAGGTTGCCGCTGTCCTTGATACCGGCCTCACGCTTGAACATGCTCTCTGTCAGGTCGCCCAGCACCGAGGCCAGCGCGGCGACGATGGAGCAGACCAGCAGCATCATCGGCTGGATGCTGAGCGGGGCAAAGCGCCCGAACAGCCAGGCAATCACCGCCGAGGTCACCAACCCGCCAATCAGGCCCTGCCAGGTTTTGCCCGGCGAGACCTTAGGGGCCAGCTTATGCTTGCCAAACAGCTTGCCGAATACATAGGCACCCGAGTCTGCGCCCCACACCAGCAGCATGACATACAGCAGCCACCATGCACCGTTCGCGTGGTTCTCCTCGTAGCCATACTGGCGCAGCGCCACCATGCCCCAGAAGAAAGGGACGATGGTCAGCAGCCCAAACAGCAGGCGCAGTGGCTTTGACTTGCGCCACAGCCCCGCCGAGCGCGGGTAGAACAGCACCAGCAGCAGTGCCACGCCCCACCAGACCAGCGACGCCCAAAGCGACAGGCTGACCTGCGGCACGTGCAACGACTGGCGGTAAGCAGGGAGGGTCAGCATCATCAGCGCCAGCAGGAAGCCGCACAGAATGGCCAGCCAGACCCGCTGGTTACGCGAAGCGAAGCCAGCCAGCTGGCCCCACTCCCAAGCAGCAAGCATGCAAACGATCAGAGTGACAATGGCGAACCCCACCGGCGGAAGCAGAAACAGCGCGGCAATGACAATGGGGATCAAAATAAACGCGGTGATGAGGCGATACTTCAGCAAAAGTTCCCCCTAGGACGCATCAGCGCCGATAGGTGTTGTTCCCCCGAAGCGGCGCTCGCGATGTGCAAATGCATTCAGCGCACCTTCAAAGACATGTTCATCAAAGTCAGGCCAGAGGATATCGGTAAAGTAAAGTTCCGCGTAGGCAATCTGCCACAGCAAAAAGTTACTGATCCGGTGCTCCCCGCCCGTACGGATAACCAGATCCACGGGGGCCAGTTCATGCAGACAAACCAGGTCGCCCAGGGCTTCCTCTGTAATCTGCTCCGGGTGCAGCTCGCCGGCCTGTACCTGCCGCGCAAGCGTTTTCACTCCCTGAATAATATCCCACCGGCCGCCATAATTCGCGGCGATGTTCAGCGTCAGGCCATCATTTTCAGCGGTCAACGCTTCTGAACGGCGGATACGCTCCTGCAAACGGGGACTGAAACGGCTGGTATCGCCGATAATCCGTAAGCGGACGTTATGTTTATGCAGACTTTTGACTTCGCTGTCCAGCGCCCTGATGAACAACTCCATCAAGGCAGAGACTTCCTGTGCGGGGCGATTCCAGTTTTCACTGCTAAAGGCATAAAGCGTGAGTGCATCGAGATGATGGTTGGCCGCAAAGCTTACCGCCCGGCGTACCGATTTCACCCCTGCTTTATGACCAAAGATGCGTAACTTTCCCTGACGTTTAGCCCAACGGCCATTGCCATCCATGATAATGGCAACGTGGCGTGGTCCCGGGATGGGCAGGTCAGCCCCGTGTTGATTTGCGGACGACATAACGCGTACTTATTTCCTCAATCAGAAATACAACAGTGCTACCGGAACATAAGGCCCTGTGTGCGCAAAAAAGCCGTGAACCAGGCACGGCTTACCCTAAACTGCCCCCGGCCTGCCAGCGGCATCGTACCGCTGTACATGCATTTTACTGATATTCATAACAGAGTGCCGGGTGGCGCTGACTATATCATTTTCACCTATCATCGACAAACGGCCCGCATTGCAAGCAGATAGCTCAACGGCAACCGGCGCCGACCACGCTTAACGCGGCATCGCGCGCCTGGCGGTCAATCGCCAGCACGTCCTCTACAGCGTGCGGTTCTGACAGCGCCAGTGTATCAAGGACGCGGCGGTTTACCGCGGCGATGTCGGTGAAGCGGATCTCATTATTCAAAAATGCCGCGACCGCCACCTCATTGGCTGCGTTCAGCGCCGTGGTGGCCGCCTGCCCGGCATTGCAGGCTTCAATCGCCAGTTGCAGGCACGGATAGCGCTGGTAGTCAGGCTCCATGAAGGTCAGCGCGCCAATGCGGCAGAAGTCCAGCGGCTCGACGCCCGCCCCCACCCGCTGTGGGTAGGCCATCGCGTGGGCGATGGGGGTTCGCATGTCTGGCGAGCCAAGCTGCGCCAGCACGCTGCCATCACGGTAGCGCACCATGGAGTGGATCACCGATTGCGGATGCAGGATCACCTCCATCTGCTCGGCGGAGGCGTTGAACAGCCAGCGCGCCTCAATGTACTCCAGCCCCTTGTTCATCATGGTGGCGGAGTCCACGGAGATTTTACGCCCCATCGACCAGTTGGGATGGGCGCAGGCTTGGGCCGGGGTCATCATTGGCAGCTCAGTGAGCGCGGTTTCGCGGAACGGGCCACCGGAACCGGTCAGGATGATGCGCGAGACGCCATGCTCCTCCAGCGAGGCATAGCCGAGGCGGGTCTGGATTGCCTCCGGCAGGCTCTGGAAGATGGCGTTGTGCTCGCTGTCGATAGGCAGCAGTTGCGCGCCGCTTTGGGCGACCGCATCCATAAAGATGCGCCCGCAGGTCACCAGCGACTCTTTGTTGGCCAGCAGCACCTGCTTGCCGGCCCGGATGGCGGCCAGCGTTGGCAGCAGGCCAGCGGCACCGACAATGGCGGCCATCACCTGGTCGACGCCATCCAGCGCCGCCAGTTCGCAGGCTGCGCCCTCCCCTGCCAGTACTTCGGTCTTGAGGTTCAGCTCTGCCAGCCGCCGCCGCAGGTCATGGGCGGCCTGTTCATCGGCCATTGCCGCGTAGTCAGGATGGAACTCGGCGCACTGTTGCGCCATGACATCAACATTGTATCCGGCCACCAGGGCCTTCACTGCAAATTGCTGGGGGTTGGCGCGAATCACGGCCAGGGTGCTAAGGCCAATAGAGCCGGTGGAACCCAGAATGGTCAGTTGCTTCATGAGGGTGCTCTGAATAACTGTTTATTATGATTAGAAGGCGTCCAGTCTGAAACCTGAGACGTCAGATGTCTATGGGATTTCAGCGGTAAAACAGAAATATCACCGTATAAAATAATAAAGCGCCGCCAAGGCGACGCTTTATTTCACGCGGAAATTAAAACTCCATTAATTCCGCTTCTTTCTCTGCCAGGGCGGCATCGATTTTCTTGATGAAGACGTCGGTCATCTTCTGGACGTCGTCCTGGGAGCGACGCTCTTCATCTTCGCTGATCTCTTTGTCTTTCAGCAGCGCTTTGACTTTGTCGTTGGCATCGCGACGAACGTTGCGAACCGAGACACGGCCCTGCTCTGCTTCACCACGTACTACCTTGATCAGGTCGCGGCGACGCTCTTCGGTCAGCGGTGGCAGCGGAACGCGGATCACGGTGCCGGCTGAAGAGGGGTTCAGACCCAGGTCAGACGCCATGATCGCTTTTTCCACGGCCGGACCCAGGGTGCGGTCGAAGACAGTGATTGCCAGGGTGCGCGCATCTTCCGCCACCACGTTCGCCAGCTGGCGCAGCGGTGTTGCGGAGCCGTAATACTCCACCTGGATACCATCCAGGAGGCTTGGGGATGCACGGCCTGTACGGATTTTGCTGATGTGGTTTTTAAACGCGTCGACGCATTTTTCCATGCGCGTTTCAGCATCTTTTTTGATTTCGTTAATCACGTTGCGAACCCTTGAAAACTGGTTACTTGGCAGACTCTACGTCTAGTATAGCCCGTAAATACTTAAACCAGCAGAGCTGGCCAAAGATAGCATGGGGGCCAGGTCGGTGACCGGCCCGGATGGCCCCCATGATAGCAAACTTAACGGCAGACCGTTATTTGCAGATCAGCGTGCCTTCTTTCTCGCCCATCACCACACGGCGCAGTGCGCCCGGCTTGTTCATGTTGAACACGCGGATCGGCAGGTTGTGGTCGCGCGCCAGGGTAAAGGCGGCGAGATCCATCACCTTCAGTTCGCGCTCCAGCACATCGGCGTAGGAGAGCTGATCGTACAGGGTGGCATCCGGGTTCTTCACCGGGTCCGCTGAGTAAACGCCGTCCACTTTGGTGGCTTTCAGCACTACGTCGGCCTCGATCTCGATGCCGCGCAGGCAGGCAGCGGAGTCGGTGGTGAAGAAGGGGTTGCCCGTACCGGCGGAGAAGATCACCACGCGGTTGTTGCGCAGCAGGCTGATCGCCTCCGCCCAACTGTAGTTGTCGCACACGCCATTCAGCGGAATGGCAGACATCAGGCGGGCATTCACATAGGCACGGTGCAGCGCATCACGCATCGCCAGACCGTTCATGACGGTGGCCAGCATTCCCATGTGATCGCCCACTACGCGGTTCATGCCAGCTTGCGCCAGACCTGCACCACGGAATAAGTTACCCCCGCCAATGACCACACCGACCTGGATGCCCAGCTCGACCAATTCCTTTACTTCCTGTGCCATACGATCCAAAACGCTAGCGTCGATACCAAAACCTTCTGCGCCTTGCAGGGCTTCGCCACTCAGCTTAAGCAGGATTCGCTGATATACGGGTTTTGCATTGGTTGCCATGGTGTTCTGTCCTAAGAAGCAGTGAGAGTAGTGGGGTTTTTTGTGTATCACATCACAACTTTGTTGCAGGCGCTACAAGGCAGGATGTCATTGGGATAAATCTGGCTGGATAAAACGGAACCGCCTGATGGCGGCTCCGTAAGTCATTAAGACTGTTTGCTCATTGCTGCAACTTCAGCAGCAAAGTCAGTCTCAACTTTCTCAATGCCTTCGCCCACTTCGAAGCGGATGAAGTCAGTGACGTCAGCGTTCTGCTCTTTCAGCAGCTGAGCAACAGATTTGCTCGGGTCCATGACGAAAGGCTGGCCAGTCAGAGAAACTTCGCCGGTGAATTTCTTCATGCGGCCTTCAACCATTTTCTCTGCGATCTCTTTCGGCTTGCCAGACTGCATCGCGATGTCCAGCTGAACCTGGTACTCTTTCTCTACTACTTCAGCAGAGACGTCTTCCGGCTTCACGAATTCCGGCTTGCTTGCTGCGATGTGCATCGCCAGCTGCTTAACCAGCTCTTCGCTTGCGTTTTTAGCCGCAACCAGAACACCGATACGCGCGCCGTGCTGGTAAGAACCCAGTACTTCGCCTTCCAGGGAAGCTACGCGACGGATGTTGATGTTCTCACCGATTTTCGCAACCAGTGCCACGCGCTCTTCTTCGAACTGCGCTTTCAGAACTTCAACGTCAGTGATCTTGCCTGCCATCGCCGCGTCCAGCACTTTGTTAGCAAAGGCCTGGAAGCCGCTGTCTTTTGCCACGAAGTCAGTCTGGCAGTTAACTTCCAGAATGATGCCGTAAGTACCGTCGATCTTGGTGATGATCACGCCGTCAGCAGCCACGTTGCCTGCTTTCTTCGCTGCTTTGATCGCACCAGATTTACGCATGTTTTCGATTGCCAGCTCGATATCGCCGCCTGCTTCAACCAGCGCTTTCTTGCAATCCATCATGCCTGCGCCGGTACGCTCGCGCAGCTCTTTTACCAGGGATGCGGTAATTTCAGCCATTCTATTTTCCTCGGTTATCTCGTGGGGGAGCGAGAGGCTCTCACAGAGACGGTTCTCGCATTTAAGATAAGCAAAGGGGGCCTATAAAAGGCCCCCTAACCAACCATATTCAATACCTGGTTAATAAGGGCTCAGTAAGAGCGTGCCTTATTATTCAGCTTCTACGAAGCTGTCTTCTGCCTGAACAGCCAGATCTTGCGAACGGCCTTCACGAACAGCGGCAGCAACAGCGCTCAGGTACAGGCTTACTGCACGGATTGCGTCGTCGTTACCCGGGATAATGAAGTCAACGCCATCCGGATCGGAGTTGGTATCAACGATGGAGAATACCGGGATACCCAGGTTGTTAGCTTCTTTGATCGCGATGTGCTCGTGGTCAGCATCGATAACGAACAGTGCGTCCGGCAGGCCGCCCATGTCTTTGATACCGCCCAGGCTGTTTTCCAGTTTTTCCAGCTCACGGGTACGCATCAGAGCTTCTTTCTTGGTCAGCTTGTCGAAGGTACCGTCTTGGGACTGGGTTTCCAGATCTTTCAGACGCTTGATGGACTGACGAACGGTTTTCCAGTTGGTCAGCATGCCGCCCAACCAGCGATGGTTCACGAAGAACTGGTCGCAGCTGTTAGCTGACTCTTTTACCGCTTCGCTTGCAGCGCGCTTGGTACCAACGAACAGGATCTTACCTTTACGGGAAGAGATCTTGGTCAGCTCAGCCAGAGCTTCGTTGAACATCGGTACGGTCTTCTCAAGGTTGATGATGTGAACCTTGTTACGTGCACCGAAGATGAACGGCTTCATTTTCGGGTTCCAGTAACGGGTCTGGTGACCGAAGTGAACACCAGCCTTGAGCATGTCGCGCATGGAAACAGTTGCCATGATAAAACCTCTATAGTAGATGTTGGGGTTATGCCTCCACGTATCCCATAACGCCGACCCGTTGAAGCGAACTTCGCGGGGCACCCCGGCGCATGTGCCGATACGTGTGTGTTATACACATATGAGTTTAGTTGGCCGATACCGTCCGGTCATTAATTACGACGCAGATGCGGTTCGCCGGCGCGCTTTATACCACAATCCCGCCCCAGACTCCAATAGTTGTTGCGCCACGGCGCGACGGAAAATCAGCGTTTGGCAGCCCACAACCGGGCTGATACCATATTGCCCTATTGACTCTTTGCTGCGCCCCAACGGGCAGCGCCCCCGAATACCTGCGGAAACATTCATGGCAATTTCAATCAAAACTGCTGAAGACATTCAGAAAATGCGCGTTGCCGGCCGCCTGGCCGCGGAAGTGCTGGAGATCATCGAGCCACACGTCAAACCGGGTGTGACCACCGGCGAGCTGGACCGTATCTGCCACGCGCACATCACCGAACAGCAGCAGGCGGTCTCCGCCTGCCTGAACTACCACGGCTTCCCGAAGTCGGTTTGCATCTCCATTAATGAGGTGGTGTGCCACGGCATCCCGAGCGATGACAAGGTGCTGAAGGATGGCGACATCGTCAACATCGACGTCACGGTGATCAAAGATGGCTTCCACGGTGACACCTCCAAGATGTTCATCGTCGGCAAGCCCACCATCCTTGGCGAGCGCCTCTGCCGCATTACCCAGGAGAGCCTCTACCTGGCGATCAAGATGGTGCGCCCCGGCATCCGCCTGCGTACCCTCGGCAAGGCGATCCAGCAGTTCGTCGAAGCGGAGAACTTCTCCGTGGTACGCGAGTACTGTGGCCACGGCATCGGCGAGGGCTTCCACGAGGAGCCGCAGGTGCTGCACTATGACACCGATGACGGCGGCGTGGTGCTGCAACCGGGCATGGCCTTCACCATCGAACCGATGGTCAACGCCGGTGACTACCGCATCCGCACCATGAAAGATGGCTGGACGGTAAAAACCAAGGATCGCAGCTTGTCGGCCCAGTATGAGCATACTATTGTGGTGACAGAGAACGGCTGTGAAATAATGACCCTGCGCAAGGACGACACCTTGCCTGCGGTGATTACGCACGAACAGTAAAAAAGAACAAGCCGGCGCACGCCGGCTTTTTAATGGGCGGCGCTTATGTCTACTTTCCTCGAACAAGAAATCCCGGTGGTGCCTGAGCATCTGCTGCCTGAGCAGCCGCCCTCCCCCAGCACGCTCCAGGATGAGCAACTGACCCGTGCCATCCTGAAGCAGCAGCTGGAGACCTTCCAGCAGTGGCTGGCCGATGCCTTCAACGCTGGCGGCAGCGCCGAGACGCTGGTGGCGGCGCGCAGCCGCTACATCGATCGCCTGCTGCGTCGGCTGTGGCGCTTCTACGGCTTTGAGCAGATCCCAGAGACCGCGCTGGTGGCGGTGGGCGGCTATGGCCGGGGCGAGTTGCACCCGCTTTCGGACATCGACGTGCTGATCCTGAGCCAGAAACGCCTGAGCGACGAGCAGGCGCAGCGCGGCGGCGAACTGATCACCCTGTTGTGGGATCTGAAGCTGGAGGTGGGCCACAGCGTGCGCACGCTCGAGGAGTGCCTGTTGGAGGGACTGGCGGATCTGACGGTCGCCACCAACCTGATTGAGTCACGCATGATCTGCGGCGACGTGGCGCTGTTCCTCTCGATGCAGAAGCACATCTTCAGCGAGGGCTTCTGGCCGTCGCCGGACTTCTTTCAGGCCAAGATCCAGGAGCAGCACGACCGCCACCTGCGCTACCACGGCACCAGCTACAACCTGGAGCCGGACATCAAAAGCAGCCCCGGCGGCCTGCGTGACATCCACACCCTGCTGTGGGTGGCGCGCCGCCACTTTGGTGCCACCTCGCTGGATGAGATGGTGGGCTTCGGCTTCCTCACCAAGGCGGAGCGCAACGAGCTAAATGAGTGCCAGAGCTTCCTCTGGCGCATCCGCTTCGCCCTGCATCTGGTGCTGCCGCGCTATGACAACCGGCTGCTGTTTGACCGCCAGCTCAACGTCGCCCAGCTGTTGCAGTACCAAGGCGAGGGTAATGAGCCGGTGGAGCGGATGATGAAAGATTTCTACCGCGTAACGCGCCGCGTCGGCGAGCTGAACCACATGCTGCTGCAACTGTTTGATGAGGCGATCCTTGCCATCGGTGCCCATGAGAAGCCGCGCCCGTTGGATGAGGAGTTCCAGCTGCGCGGCAACCTGATTGACCTGCGCGACGAGACGCTGTTTGAGCGCAAGCCTGAAGCCATCGTGCGGATGTTCTACCTGATGGTGCGCAACCGCGACATCGAGGGCATCTACTCCACCACGCTGCGCCAGTTGCGCCACGCCCGCCGCCACCTCGCCGCGCCGCTCTGCACCATTCCGGCGGCGCGCGACCTGTTCATGGCGATCCTGCGCCACCCCGGCGCGGTGTCGCGGGCGTTGGTGCCAATGCACCGCCACAGTGTGCTGCTGGCCTATATGCCGCAGTGGAGCAACATCGTCGGCCAGATGCAGTTCGACCTGTTCCATGCCTACACGGTGGATGAACACACCATCCGGGTGCTGCAAAAGCTGGAGAGCTTCGCCGATGAGGAGACGCGCCCGCGCCATCCGCTGTGCGTCGAGATCTACCCGCGCCTGCCGCACCCGGAGCTGCTGCTAGTGGCGGCGCTATTCCATGACATCGCCAAGGGGCGCGGCGGCGACCACTCGATCCTCGGCGCACAGGATGTGCTGGAGTTCGCCAGCCTGCATGGCCTCAACTCGCGCGAGAGCCAGCTGGTGGCCTGGCTGGTGCGCTGCCACCTGCTGATGTCCGTGACCGCCCAGCGGCGCGACATCCAGGATCCGACGGTGATCCAGCAATTCTCCGCCGAGGTGCAGAGTGAAACCCGGCTGCGCTACCTCATCAGCCTGACCGTGGCCGACATCTGCGCCACCAATGAGACCCTCTGGAACAGCTGGAAACAGAGCCTGTTGCGCGAACTCTACTTCGCCACCGAGAAGCAGTTGCGCCGCGGGATGCAGAACAGCCCTGACCTGCGCGAGCGGGTGCGCCACCACCGCCTGCAAGCGCTGGCGCTGCTGCGCATGGACAACATTGATGAGGAGGCGCTGCACCATCTCTGGAGCCGCTGCCGCGCCGACTACTTCCTGCGCCACTCGCCCAACCAGCTGGCGTGGCACGCCCGCCACCTGCTGGATCACGACGCCAGCCAGCCGTTGGTGTTGGTGAGCCGTCAGGCCACGCGCGGCGGCACGGAAATCTTCATCTGGGCGCCCGACCGCCCCTACCTGTTCGCCACGGTGGCTGGCGAGCTGGATCGCCGCAACCTGAGCATCCATGACGCGCAGATCTTCACCAACCGCGACGGCATGGCGATGGACACCTTTATTGTGCTGGAGCCGGACGGCAGCCCGCTGGCAGCGGATCGCCACGAGGCGATCCGTCAGGCGCTGGCGCAGGCCACCACCCAGGAGTACCAGCCGCCGCGCGCGCGCCGCCCCTCCTCGAAGCTGCGCCACTTCAGCGTGCCGACCAACGTCAACTTCCTGCCGACCCACACCGATCGCCGCAGTTATTTGGAGCTGGTGGCCCTCGACCAGCCCGGCCTGCTGGCGCGGGTGGGCGAGGTCTTCTCCGATCTGGGGCTGTCGCTGCATGGCGCGCGCATCACCACCATCGGCGAGCGGGTGGAGGATCTCTTCATCCTGGCGGATGGCGATCGGCGCGCGCTGAACCGCGAGACGCGGCGAAAGCTGGAACAACGATTGACAGAAGCACTCAATCCGAACGATAAAGTGTGATAAAAGTAGTTTTTCTCTAAATGACAAATCAGGACAGACATCAGGATGCAGCAATTACAAACCGTTATTGAAAACGCCTTCGAGCGCCGCGCAGAGATCACCCCGGCGAACGTAGACACCGTAACGCGCGAAGCGATTAACCAGGTTATCGGTCTGCTGGACAGCGGCGCGCTGCGCGTCGCCGAGAAGGTCGATGGCCAGTGGGTAACGCATCAGTGGCTGAAAAAGGCCGTGCTGCTCTCCTTCCGCATCAACGACAACCAGGTTATCGATGGCGCGGAAACCCGTTACTACGACAAAGTGCCGATGAAATTTGCTGGCTACGACGAAGCGCGCTTCCAGAAAGAGGGCTTCCGTGTGGTGCCGCCTGCCGCTGTGCGTCAGGGTGCGTTCATCGCCCGCAACACTGTGCTGATGCCCTCCTACGTCAATATCGGCGCCTATGTCGATGAAGGCACCATGGTTGACACCTGGGCCACCGTTGGCTCCTGTGCGCAGATCGGCAAAAACGTCCACCTCTCCGGCGGCGTCGGCATCGGTGGCGTACTGGAGCCGCTGCAGGCCAACCCGACCATCATCGAAGACAACTGCTTCATCGGCGCGCGCTCTGAAGTGGTCGAGGGTGTGATCGTGGAAGAGGGTTCCGTGATCTCCATGGGCGTCTACATTGGCCAGAGCACCAAGATCTATGACCGCGAAACCGGCGAAGTGCACTACGGCCGCGTACCGGCTGGCTCGGTAGTGGTTTCCGGCAACCTGCCGTCCAAAGATGGCAGCTACAGCCTCTACTGCGCAGTGATCGTGAAGAAAGTGGATGCCAAAACCCGTGGCAAAGTCGGCATCAACGAGCTGCTGCGCTCCATCGACTGATCCCTGTCTGACAATGACACGTAGCGGGCCTCTGGCCCGCTATTTTTTTGCCTCTCTGTAAGCGGCCTTGTCTGGCGTCACACCCCGGTTCATCTATTCACGCCATAATAGGGGGTGGAAAATAACCAAAAGGTGCCGCTATGTATGACAACCTGAAAGGCCTGGGGATTGCCAACCCGGATGACATTGATCGTTACAGCCTGCGCCAGGAGGCCAACAACGATATTCTCAAAATCTACTTCAGAAAGGATAAGGGGGAGTTTTTCGCCAAAAGCGTGAAGTTCAAATATCCACGCCAGCGGAAAACCGTGGTGGCTGACAACACGACGCAGGGCTTCCGGGATATCCATGAGATCAACCCAAACCTACGCTATGTGATTGATGAGCTTGACCAGATCTGCCAGCGCGATCAGGAGGAAGTTGACCTGAAGCACAAAATCCTCGATGACCTGCGCCATTTGGAGTCAGTGGTCGCCAACAAGATCAGTGAGATTGAGGCCGATCTGGAGAAGCTGACCAAAAACGGCCGCTAGGGGCACAGGCCAGCAGAGAGAGACGTAAAAAAAGAGTGGCACCTGGCCACTCTTTTTTTATTTGAGCAGTGTGCCCCACTGCTGCACCCAGGGGCCGCTCACGACTTCCGGCTCCGGCTGCTCCATGGCGTCAATCTCCAGACGCTCACCGAGCCGCGCCGCACCCTGCTCCTGCAACAGCGCATCGAAGGAGCGCCCCGCGCCGCAGAAGTGGTCATAGCTGCTGTCGCCCAGCGCGATGATGCCGTAACGCAACTCTGGCTGGTAGCCCAGCTGCTCACGGATCGCCTCATACAGCGGCACGATGGAGTCCGGCAGGTTGCCCTGCCCGGTGGTCGAGGTGACAACCAGCGCATAGTGGGAGCGGTAGCACTGCCACGCCTCCAGCGTCCCCTCCTCAAACAGCGTCACCTGATGACCCTGCTTGGTAAGGATGGCTTCCGCATCTTCCGCCACCAGCAACGCATTGCCGTAGACGGTCCCAACAAAAATACCCACCTGAGCCATGGTGACTCCTCCCCTCTGGGTGATTGAGATCAGCCGTTATCCTGACCCGACTCGTCGGGAAACTCAACCCTTTCCAACGCGGGCAGTTTTCCCTGCCAGCCGAAGGCGTGGGTCAGCCGCTGCCAGCGAGCATCCCAGCGGGCGGTGATCGCCAGTGGCGCGCCGGTCACCGGGTGCGCCAGCGTCATATGGCTGGCGTGCAGCATCAGGCCGGGACAGTCGAAGTGGCTGGCGATGCCCCGGTTCTGGCGCAAGTCACCGTGGGTGGTGTCGCCGACAATCGGGTGGCGCAAATGGGCCATGTGGCGGCGCAACTGGTGCTTGCGGCCGGTTTCCGGCGTCAGTTCCAGCAGGCTGTAGCGTGAGGTCGGGTAGCGGCCAATCGCCAGCGGCACCTCTGCCTGTGCCAGCGCGCGGTAGTGGCTGACCGCCGGCTGCGGGGCCTTGTCCGGCTGGCTGAACTTGTCGGCGATCTTGTCCAGCTCCTCGGTCAGCGCATAGTCAATGGTGCCATCTTCCAGCACATAACCGCGCACTATCGCGTGGTAGGTTTTGCCTACCTGCCGCTGCTCAAACTGTTGCGAGAGCAGGCGGCCCACCTCGCTCGACAGCCCCATCAGCAACACGCCAGAGGTGGGCCGGTCAAGGCGATGGACGGTAAACACATGCTGGCCAATCTGGTCGCGCAGGGTCTGCATCACAAATTGCGTCTCATGGCGGTCGAGCCAGCTACGGTGCACCAGCCAGCCGGCGGGCTTGTTGACCGCCACCAGATGTTCATCTTGGTAAAGGATTTCCAGCATCTTAGGCGTCTTGGTTCAGCAGGTCGTCAAGGCGCTGCAACGCCGCCAGCAGGGCCGGGGCCGGTGTGCCCGCCTGGGTGAAGGCCACCTCAAAATAGGGGGTCAGGGCAAAGCGGGTGGGGAACGTGGCACGCTGCGCCAGCAGGGCCTGCATACGTGGCAGAAATACCCACTGCAACCACTGCTCGGCGTCCATGGTATCCACGCTGAAAGGCTCCGTGCTCTCAAAGGCTGCCGGGGCCGGCGGTGCCGCCTGCCACAGGGCCGCTGCCTTCATCGCCTCTTCAATTTCCAGCAGACAGTGCTGGACTTGGGTCTCTTTACTCATCATCAACTCTCAACTTGCTTCTCAAACCGTTGGCCGGCAGAGCATAGCACCAAACCTGTTCAGCGACGGGCATAAAAAAAGGGGGTACTGTATAAACAGTACCCCCGGTTCGTTTTGCAGCGATCCCGCTACCTGTGTGCTCCCTGCTCGATCCTTGAAAACTTTTCCCGCGGTTATCCTAACCCAGCCATCCCTTGCGGCCGTCCCTCTTTCATCCTGACGCGTCATCCTGCACCCTGCCGGTGCGTATCCTTTAGTCATCCTGACCCACTTGTCGGCTCCGTGGACAAGCTCTCTTTCTCCGTCCTGGAGGTGTCCCTTACCTCATCCTTGAAGTCTCCTGGCCTCATCCTGACGCCTCCTGCCTCCATCCTGGACGCTCTCCTTTTTTTGAAACGGGGATCATCCTGATTACCCTGTTTCACCAGTATTTCCCTCTGGTGCTAATACATTCGCTTATTTGACCTTTCCCCGCAAGCCAGTGTAAGTCCTTATCGTTACACGTTCTTGTAATAAGCTTAGAACAAACTTACTTAACTAATTGAAAAGGAAAACTTTTCAAATTACAGCCAAATAATTACACGCGAAATTAAAAGCAATGTCTCACACTCTTTGTAAGAGATATCTCACAAATAAATTGGCAATAAACGCTACGATAGAACCGGTTCCAATTGGGTCAGGAAGGCGTCCAGGGTCGGGGCGAGCACCGTACGCTTGGCGGTGCCAAATTGTTCAAGTACTACGTTGCCACTGACATTGCAGAGCGACACCATGGTCATTTCTGAATCAGTGGTGGCGATGAACAGCGTCGGCGAGAGTTTCAGGCGCTTTTGCGTCACCAAATGGCCAATCAGATTCTCCTGCAGGCGGGTAAAATCCTCTTCACTCCATACTTGTAGCAGCGTCAACGCCTGTCCGTCAAAATTGGCACCCATATCACCGGCATATTGGCTGGTATAGAAGGGATGAATCTCCTCGCGCAGGCGGATCTCCAGCGCGCGCTCCACCGCCACCAGCGTTGCCGCCGGGGTAAAGGGCTGCGCTTGCCAGAAAACCTCGCTGTCGCTGCTGCGTACGATGCAGGGCGAAGGCACACCCAACAGTGCCTCACTGGCAGGAGGTAAACCGGTTTCATTGCGCCATAATGCCTCATAGCGCTGGGTAAAGGCGGCCAGCGCCTGTGCGGTCTCTGTCATATTTCTCTCATCTCCTGGACGGGGGTACGGTAAACTATCGGCATTGTAACTCTCTCAACGTAAGGTGACAGCATGTCTTCTTATCAGGAGCATCAGGCTCTGCAACAACTGACGCTGGGGAAACCCACCGCCTACCAGGATCACTATGACGCTGCCCTGCTCCAGGCCGTGCCGCGCAGCATGAACCGCGAACCGCTGGGACTTTACCCGGACAACCTGCCGTTCCACGGCGCGGACATCTGGACGCTCTACGAACTCTCCTGGCTGAACGCCAATGGCCTGCCGCAGGTGGCGGTCGGTGAGGTGCGGCTGGATGCCAGCAGCCAGAATCTGGTGGAGTCAAAAAGCTTCAAGCTCTACCTCAACAGCTTTAACCAGACCCACTTTGCCAGTTGGGAAGAGGTGCAGGCCACCCTGCAACGCGATCTCTCCCGTTGCGCCGACGGTGAGGTGACGGTCGAGCTGTTCCGCCTTAGCGAGGTGGAGGGGCAGCCCATCAGCCGCTTCCACGGCGAGTGCATTGATGAGCAGGATATCCGCATCGACAGCTATGAGTTCAGCACTGATTTCCTTGAGCAGGCCCGCGGTGGCGCGCCGGTAGAGGAGACGCTGGTCAGCCATGTGTTGAAATCCAACTGCCTGATCACCCACCAGCCAGACTGGGGTTCGGTGCAGATCCACTATCGCGGCAACCAGATCGATCGCGAGGCGCTGCTGCGCTATCTGGTCTCCTTCCGCCATCACAATGAGTTCCATGAGCAGTGCGTGGAACGTATCTTCAATGACCTGATGCGCTTCTTCCAGCCGGAGAAGCTGGCGGTCTATGCACGCTACACCCGTCGCGGCGGTCTGGACATCAACCCGTGGCGCGCCAACTTTGACTTTACGCCAGCCAACGGGCGTCTGGTTCGGCAGTAATTGGGAGGCGCTGCTCAACAAAGCGCCGAACATCACGCCACCATTGGTAAAACGCCGGGAGCGCCGTTAAGGTTAAGAAGGTTAAGAGAGATAACAACGGCATCACACAGGATGTAAGGAGCAATTTTGATTACACATATCAGCCCGCTCGGCTCTATGGATCTGTTGTCCCAACTTGAGGTCGACATGCTGAAACGGACCGCCAGCAGCGACCTCTACCGCCTTTTCCGTAACTGCTCCCTGGCCGTGCTCAACAGTGGCAGCCAGACCGATAACAGCAAACAGTTGCTGGATCGCTACCAATCCTTTGACATCAACGTGCTGCGCCGTGAGCGCGGCGTGAAGCTGGAGCTGGTCAACCCGCCTGAAGAGGCGTTTGTCGATGGGCGGATCATCCGCTCGCTCCAGGCCAACCTGTTCGCAGTGCTGCGCGACATCCTGTTCGTCAACGGGCAGCTGGCCAATGCCGGGCGCTTCCAGCACCTCGACCCGGAGAACCCGGCGCACATCACCAACATCGTCTTCTCCATCCTGCGCAACGCCCGGGCGCTGCACCTGGATGAAGACCCGAATCTGGTGGTCTGCTGGGGCGGCCACTCCATCAATGAGACGGAGTACCTCTACGCGCGCCGCGTCGGCAGCGAGCTGGGGCTGCGTGAGCTCAATATCTGCACCGGCTGCGGGCCGGGCGCGATGGAGGCACCGATGAAGGGCGCGGCGGTCGGCCATGCGCAACAGCGCTATAAATTGGGCCGCTTCATCGGCATGACTGAACCGTCGATCATTGCCGCCGAGCCGCCGAACCCGCTGGTCAATGAGCTGATCATCATGCCGGACATTGAGAAGCGGCTGGAGGCCTTCGTGCGCCTTGCCCACGGCATCATCATCTTCCCCGGCGGCGTCGGCACCGCCGAGGAGCTGCTCTACCTGCTGGGCATCCTGATGGATCCTGCCAACCACGATCAGGTACTGCCGCTGATCCTCACCGGGCCAAAGGAGAGCGCTGATTACTTCCGCGTACTGGATGAATTTATCTTCAATACGTTGGGTGAGGCGGCGCGCCGCCACTACACCATCATCATTGACGATCCAGCGGAAGTGGCGCGCCAAATGAAGCGGGCGATGCCGTTGGTGAAAGAGAACCGCCGCAACAGCGGCGACGCCTACAGCTTTAACTGGTCAATCCACATTGAGTCGGCGCTGCAACTGCCGTTCCTGCCGACCCATGAGAACATGGCGGCCCTCAACCTCTTCCCTGACCAGCCGCCCGAGGCGCTGGCGGCCGCACTGCGCCGCGCCTTCTCCGGCATTGTCGCTGGCAACGTGAAGGAGTTCGGCATCCATGCGATTGAGGCTTTTGGCCCCTACAAGCTGCATGGCGATCCGCAACTGATGAAGCAGATGGACAGCCTGTTACAGGGCTTTGTCGCCCAGCACCGGATGAAGCTGCCCGGCAGCGCCTACATCCCCTGCTACGAAATCTGCGCCTGACGCACACTCTGGCGCCGCCATGCGGCGCCCCTTTTCTCACCCGTGGCCCTGCCCGCGGGCGAATGTTCAACCAGGTCTGCCCACCATGATCCACCTTTTGATTGTCGATGCCCTGAACCTGATCCGGCGCATCCATGCCGTACAAGGCTCCCCCTGTCAGGAAGCCTGCCTGCACGCCCTGCACCAGCTGCGCCAGCACGCCAGCCCCACCCACGCCGTGGCGGTATTTGATGAGGATGACCGCGCCGACAGCTGGCGGCACCGCAGCCTGCCTGCCTACAAGGCGGGGCGCACGCCGATGCCAGAGACGCTGCAACAGGAGCTGCCGCAACTGCGGGCGGCCTTTGAGGCGGCGGGCGTCGCCTGCTGGCAGTCGCCGGGCCATGAGGCGGATGACATCGCCGCCACGCTGGCGGCCAGGGTCTCTGCCGCTGGCCACCAGGTGACCATCGTCTCCACCGACAAGGGCTACTGCCAACTGCTGGCTCCGCAGGTACAGATTCGGGATTACTTCCAGAAGCGCTGGCTCGACTTGCCCTTCGTGATGCAGGAGTTTGGCGTGGCACCGGCGCAATTGCCGGATTTCTGGGGGCTGGCAGGTATCGGCAGCAGCAAGATCCCCGGCGTCAGCGGCGTTGGGCCGAAAACTGCCGTCACCCTGTTGCAGCAAGCGGGCTCGTTGGAGGGGCTGTATGAGAATCTGGCGGCGGTGCCGGAGAAGTGGCGCAAGAAGCTGGAGCAGCACCGTGAGGCAGCGTTCATCAGCAAGCAGGTGGCGACGCTGCGCACGGACGTCACGCTGCATGGCAATCTGCAACAGCTCAGGTTGCCAGCCTAAAAAAAACGGCGCACAGGGTGCGCCGTTCAGGGATTACCGCTCGTCGCGGCGACCCGGCACCGCAGACCACATACGGCGCACGTGCACCGTCACCTCTTCGCGGTCGTGGTAGAGCTGCTTGGCGTGGATCTCGGAGTTGATGCCCTGCTCATCCAGCCGAGCCTTGATCAGTTGCAGGTTCTGGCTCACCTCTTCGTAGCGCTTTTTCATCGGCAGCTTCAGGTTGAAGATCGCCTCACGGCACCAGCCATTCACCAACCAGTCAGACATCAGCTGCGCCACGCGCGCTGGCTTCTCCACCATGTCGCACACCAGCCAGTAGATGTTGCTGCGCGTCGGCTCAAAGCGGAAGCCATCGGCCTTATGGTGCGTCACCTGGCCGGTATCCATCAGGCTTGGGGCCATCGGGCCGTTGTCCACCGCGTGCACCATCATGCTGCGCTTCACCAGTTGGTAAGTCCAGCCGCCGGGGCAGGCGCCCAGATCCACCGCATGCATACCACTCGCCAGACGCTCGTCCCACTCATCCGCCGGGATAAAGACGTGGAACGCCTCCTCCAGCTTCAGGGTGGAGCGGCTTGGCGCATCGGCCGGGAACTTCAGGCGCGGAATGCCCATGTAGAACGGCGAGTTGTTGTTGCTGTAGGAGTAGCCGACGTAGCAGCAACCGGCAGCGATGAAGAACACGTGCGCCACCGGGCGGTGCGGGTTCTCGCGCTGCGCCATCACCTTCTGCGCGCGCATCCCGGCGCGCAGCGGCACCGTCAGCTTGCGGCAGAACTTGGTCAGCTCTTTGCCTTCGTTGGTGTCTGGCACCTCGACGCGCAGGTCGCCCGCGCCCTCAATCACCCCCACCAGCATCCCGACAATCGGCGACACCCGGTCATCCACCGGCAGGTCTTTCAGCAGCTCGCCGACCACCAGCATCTGGCGGGCGAAGATCAGCTCGCGGAACGGCAGGTTACGCGCCAGCTTATCGGCGTCATCCACCTGGTAGCACTCAAACAGCACGTAGCCGCTGTTCTCTTTCACACGCGCAAAGCCAAACACCTCAAGGGTGGCCGCTTTCTCGGTGATCTCCGCCGCGCACTCTTTTTCAAAGCCCGGACGGCAATATAACGCTAATTTATTCATGGCGTTCTGCCCTTTTCTTAAGACGCAACGCGCCAATCAACATCAATACCCAGCCCGCCAGGAAACAGAATCCCCCGACCGGCGTGACGAAAACCCACAGGCGCAGCTGTGACAGCGCCAGACAGTAGAGGCTGCCGCTGAACAGCACCGTGCCCAGCGCCAGCAGTGCGCCGCTCCAGTAGAACCAGAGGCAGGTGCGGCGCTGCATCGCCACACCCAGCGCCATCACTGCCAGGGTGTGGATACCCTGATAATTCAGGCCGGTCTGGATCCAGGCCATCTCCTTGGCACCCAGCGACCCACTCAAAACATGGGCACCAAACGCGCCCAACGCGACAAACACAAAGCCGCTGATGGCGGCGAAAATCAACATGAAACGGCTGCTCATGGTATGGCCCATCGCTGTGAAACTGTCGATAAAAGAGGATAAAAGCCCGCGCGCGGCGCGTGCTTAATGCTCATAACGAAAACGGAATTTTTCCTGTTCACTGGCGGCGCGCGCCAGGATCCACTGTCGGAAGGCCGCTATTTTACCGAGTTCTGCCTGACTGTCATGGCAAACCAGATAAAAAGCGTTTTTACTTACCAGCACGTCATTGAAGGGGCAGATCAACCGGCCCGCCTCAATCTCCATCTGTGCCATCACATTGTTCACCAGCGCCACCCCCTGCCCATGCACCGCCGCCTGTACCACCATTGCACTGTGGCTGAAGATCGGCCCCTGCTGCACATTGATGTGCTGCAAGCCAAGCTGGCGGGTGTAGGCCAGCCAGTCGCGGCGCGACGAGTCATGCAGCAGGGTGTGGTAAGCCAGGTCAGCGGGGGTTTTCAGCGGGTGCTCGCCACCGGTTATCAACGTGGGCGCGCAGGCTGGCAGCAGGTACTCGGCGTAGAGGCGCTCGGTGCGCAGCCCCGGCCAGTTGCCGCGGCCATAAAAAATGGCGACATCCACGTCATCCGCCAGCTTGTCCTCCTCGCGGTCAACCGCCTGGATGCGCACATCGATGCCAGGATAGGCGGAGTTGAAGCCTGAGAGGCGCGGCACCAGCCACTGGATAGCGAAGCTGGGCGGCAGGCTGACCGTCAGCGCCCCCTTGGCACTGCGCGCCTGCAATTTGCGCGTGGCGTCATTCAGCGCGGTGAAGATCTCCTTGATATCAAGGTAGTAGCTCTGCCCCTCTTCGGTCAGCAGCAGCGAGCGGTTACGCCGACGGAACAGCTTCAGGCCGAGGAAATCTTCCAGTGACTTGATTTGGTGGCTGACAGCGGCCTGGGTAACGAACAGCTCTTCTGCCGCCTTGGTAAAGCTCAGGTGGCGGGCGGCCGCATCAAACACCCTTAGGGCATTGAGTGGCGGTAGACGTTTGGACATGGTGACAGCTTATTGGTTAGTATGCGGTTGCAATAAAATAATCTTTAGTTACTTATTAGTTTTTTTTATCCGAGCCATTATAATTTGTCCGTTGAGGATGCGCCAGCAAATACCTATAGTGGCGGCACTTCCCGGGCCGGAACGAAAAGTTGAGGGGTATGAGGATACGCTGAGGCTTTTGGCTTGTGGTTGTGATGTTGTGTTTGCAAGTTGTCTGGCAATCCAGACACAGTAGCGCGAGCTACTCTTTTTCACTTCCTGTACATTTACCCTGTCTGTCAATAGTGATTTTATGCAGCACCGCCCTTTAGCGGTGCTTTTTTTTGCCCGTGGCGGAGCCGTGCCCCGCCAGGCAGGAAGCTTACTCCCCTTTCACCATCTCTTTGACATCGGAACGGTTAATCTGCTGCTGATTGCCGTAGGCATCGGTGTAGCTGATCATCCCGGTATCATCATCAACTTTCGGTTTGCCATCAGCAACGATGGTACGACCATCATTCGTATGCATGACATAGTTGCTGGAACAGGCAGCCAAAGTACACGTGAGCATTACCGCAGAAACCACTGCCGCTATCTTCTTCATCATGAACTCCTTGTAGAGGGTTATACTCTCGAAATCGTTGATGTTGTCAGGGGAAAATCTTTCCACCTGTCATAAATTAGCATAACAAAGTTCCGACGGTTTGCCAGAAAACCGCCGGGCGCCGCGGCGGTCTTGTGCCAGCGCGCCAAATCGGCGAGGATCGCCGCCAGTAACCAACAGAGTGAATGTCATGACCCCCTTTGATCCCGCCGGCTTCCGCCGCCACTTCCCGGCGTTGGCGCAGCCCGGCAGCTACCTCGACAGCGCGGCCACGGCGCTGAAACCTCAGGCGATGATTGACGCCACCACCGCCTTCTACCAGCAGGGCGGCGTGACGGTGCACCGCAGCCAGCACGCGCAGGCGCTGGCGCAGACCGCCCGCTATGAGTCGGCGCGCGCCCAGGTGGCGGCCCTGATCCACGCCCCGCAGCCGCAGGACATCGTCTGGACGCGCGGTGCCACCGAGGCGTTGAATCTGGTGGCGCAGGGCTATTTCCGCCCGCGCCTGCAACCGGGCGATGAGATTCTGGTCAGCCAGGCGGAGCACCACGCCAACCTGTTGCCCTGGCTGATGCTGGCCGAGCAGACTGGCGCGAAAGTGCTGCCGCTGCCGCTGAATGCGCAGCAGATCCCGGACGTGGACGCATTAGCTGAGCTATTGCGGCCACGCACACGATTGCTCGCCCTTGGGCAGATGTCGAACGTCACTGGCGGCTGCCCGGATCTGGCGCGCGCAGTGGCGCTGGCCCATGCCAACCAGACGCTGGTGGTGGTGGATGGCGCGCAGGGCGCGGTGCACTGCCCGCCGGATGTGCAGGCGCTGGACATCGACTTCTATGCCTTCTCCGCCCATAAGCTCTATGGGCCGACTGGCCTTGGCGTGCTGTATGGCAAAAGCGCGCTGCTGGCGGAGATGGATGCCTGGCAGGGCGGCGGCAAGATGATAAGTCAGGTGACCTTTGAGGATTACCGCCAGCAGCCCGCGCCGCACCGCTTTGAGGCTGGCACCCCCAATATCGCCGGGGTGATTGGCCTCTCCGCCACTCTTGGCTGGCTGGCGGAACAGGATATGGCGGCGGCGGAGCGCTACAGCTGCGAACTGGCGCGGGAGGCCGAGCGTCAGCTGGCGGAGCTGCCGCACTTTCGCAGCTTCCGCCGGTCGGACTCCAGCCTACTGGCGTTCGACTTCACCGATCTGCACCACAGCGATCTGGTCACGCTGCTGGCGGAACAGGGCATCGCGCTGCGCGCTGGCCAGCACTGCGCCCAGCCGCTGATGGCGCAACTGGGCGTCAGCGGCACGCTGCGCGCCTCCTTCGCCCCTTACAACACCCCGCAGGACGTGGAGGCGCTGGTGGCTGCCGTGCGTCAGGCTCGCGCCCTGCTGCTGGATTAACCTGACTGGAGTCAATTATGTTGCTCGCCCCCCACCCCTTCGGGACGGAGATCACCCTGGAGGCGCTGGTCGCCACCTTCACCGGATACAGCCAGTGGGAGGATCGCTATCGCCAGCTGATCCAGCTGGCACGGCGGCTGCCGCCGATGGATGAGGCGCTGAAAACGCCGGCGCGGGAGCTGTCCGGCTGTGAGAACCGCGTCTGGTTTGATTACCAGCGCAATGCGGATGGCACGCTGCACTTCTATGGCGACAGCGAGGGACGGATCGTCAAGGGGCTGCTGGCGGTGATCCTGACGGCAGTAGAGGGGCAGACGCCTGCTGCCCTGCGCCAGTGGGATCTGCTGGCGCTGTTTGACACCCTCGGCCTGCGCCAGCAGCTTAGCGCCACCCGCGCTGGCGGCTTGCAGGCGCTGGCGGATGCCGTGGCGCGCATCGCCGCCACCGAAGGCGGCTGATTAGCTGGCGGCGGCCAGCCGTTCGGCCTTCGCCACCATCTTCTTCAGCGCATGGGAAACCGCGACAAAGCCAAAGGTCGCGGTCACCATGGTGGCCGCGCCAAACCCGGCGGCGCAATCCATGCGCTTTGGCCCCTCGGCGGTGCTGCGCGAGGCGCAGACCGAGCCATCCGGCTGTGGGTAGACCAGCGGCTCGCTGGAGAATACGCAGTCGATCCCCAGCTTGCCCTTGCTGTTTTTCACCACGTTGAACTCCCCTTTCAGCCGCTCGCGCAGCTTGGCGGCCAGCGGATCCTGAATGGTTTTCGCCAGATCCGTCACCTCAATCCGCGTCGGGTCGATCTGCCCGCCCGCCCCGCCGGTGGTCACCACCGGGATCTTGAAGCGTCGGCAGTAGGCCAGCAGCGCCGCCTTTGGCCGCACGCTGTCGATGGCGTCAATCACGTAGCTAAAATCGCGGTTCAGCAGCTCGGCCACGTTGTCTGGCGTGATGAAGTCATCCACGCAGGTGACGCGGCACTCCGGGTTGATCGCGCGGATGCGCTCGGCCATCACCTCGGTTTTCGCCTGCCCGACGCTCTGTTTCAGGGCGTGGATCTGGCGGTTGGTGTTGGTGACGCAGACATCATCCATGTCAATCAGCGTAATGGCACCGATGCCGGTGCGCGCCAGTGCCTCGGCGGCCCAGGAGCCGACGCCGCCGATGCCGATGACGCAGACATGCGCCTGGGCAAATACCGCCAGCGCAGACTGGCCATAGAGCCGGGCGGTGCCGCCAAAACGTTGCAGATAAGCGTCAGAGTACGCAGGAGTTGTCACGGCTTTTACCTCAGATAACGGACCGGCGGGCGGTCATGCATAAATAAAAAAAGCGGCCCGCAGGCCGCTTGGTGCGAAGCCGGCAGGCAGTTATTGCTGGTTATTGACCAGGAAGCTCCCGCCCTGTGGGCTGGAGGTCTGCAAGCCGGGCTTGCCTTGGCTCTGGTAGGCGGTAAACAGCGGGCCGCCGCTCTGTTTGGATTTCAGCACCCAGACCCGGCCATAGTGGTTGTAGTAGCCCGCGGCGTGACCGGCGTCCGGCCCAATGCCTTGGTAGATGTCAAAGTGCTGGCCCTTGATGGCCCCGCCCACATCCAGCGCCACCATCAGCCGCATGTGGTATTTTCCGGTGAACTTGCCCTCGTTGTCCAGCTCTGGCACTTCGGCCAGCAGCGTGGTGCCAGCGGGGATCAGCGAGCGGTCAGAGGCCACCGACGCCTTGGCGATCAGCGGCACGGCGCTCGCGCCCTTCACCGGTGCGAACATCTCCGGCTTGAAGAAGACAAAGGAGGGGTTCTGCTCCAGCAGCTCGCGCACCTCGGCCTCGGAGTGGCTGTCGGCCCACTTGCGGATTGCCTGCATCGACATATCTTCGCGCGCCACCTCGCCGCGATCAATCAGCACCTTGCCAATGCTGCGATAGGCGTGGCCATTCTTACCGGCATAGCCGAAGAACATCAGCGGGCGGCCATCGCCATAATCCACGTAGCCGCTGCCCTGCACTTCCATCATGAAGTTGTCCATCAGCGAGTTGGTGTAGGCCACCACATAACGCTCATCCAGCGCGCCGGAGTAAATGGCGGCGCGATCCGGCAGGCGGCGCTTGCCCTTCGGCGGCATCCGGTAGAGCGGGTAACGGAACTCGCCCTGCGGCGTGTAGCGCGCCTGCACCACCGGCGTATAGTATCCGGTGAACTGCACGTTGCCGAAGTTATCCACCCCCTCCATCTGGTAGGCATTCAGGCCATACTGGCTCAGGGCGCGGGTGTCGGCGCCATCGCGGATCCACTGCTGCACATTCTGGTAGGTGGCGCTGTTGCGATCGAACAGGCCCGGCGAGGCGTAGCGGATCTCCAGCAACTGGTCAGAATAATCCTTCGCATTGACCGGTTTTCCCTTGGCATTTGGCTCATTCACCAGCTCCAACGGCTGCTTGAGATGCCCATCCTTATACTGCTGGCCGCGATCGGTGGGCTTGGATGAACAGCCAGCCAGCACGGCCACCACCAATCCACTGACGATATATTTGAACATTCCTCTCATTGCCTGCACTCTTTGCCGAATTTCCTTCTGCGCACGATAACAAACGGGCCTAAAGAAAGGAATTCTCCGCTCTAAAAAAAGGAAACGGGCCTTTCGAGCGAAAATCCACCCAATCCGGCCCAATTTGTTTAAAAAACCCCCGCCCGGCCAGTTATTTGTAAAAACCACTTGCAACAAATCTCATGCCGGGTATAGTGCGCTCCACATCGGACGCGGGGTGGAGCAGCCTGGTAGCTCGTCGGGCTCATAACCCGAAGGTCGTCGGTTCAAATCCGGCCCCCGCAACCAATCTGATGCACTGGCAAGCGCCAGCCATAAGATGGTACGATGTAAAAGTGAGAAGTAAGACGGACGCGGGGTGGAGCAGCCTGGTAGCTCGTCGGGCTCATAACCCGAAGGTCGTCGGTTCGAATCCGGCCCCCGCAACCACTTCAACGCTGTACCAGCAGTGATTGAAGGTAAAAATAGCAGTACCCTAAAGCAGTAAGACGGACGCGGGGTGGAGCAGCCTGGTAGCTCGTCGGGCTCATAACCCGAAGGTCGTCGGTTCGAATCCGGCCCCCGCAACCAACTTAAATGACACCCTTCCGGGTGTTTTTTTGTTTCTGGCCTCCGCCCATTTTTCCCCCTCCCCTTTTGCATATCGACGGGCCTCCCTGCCCATCGACGTCCGCTGACTATCCGCGCCGTGCCGCCAGCCCGCCCTTGGCAAAGTAGGCCTTAATGCCGGCCAAAATGGACTCCGCCACCTGTTGCTGGAAGCGGCTGGTTTTCAGCTTGCGCTCCTCCTGCACATTGCTGATAAAGGCCGTCTCCACCAGAATCGACGGAATGTCTGGTGCCTTCAGCACCGCAAAGCCCGCCTGATCGACCTTGCTCTTGTGCAGGTGGTTGACCTTGCCCATCCGCCCCAGCACCTCTTTGCCGAATTTCAGGCTGTCATTGATGGTGGCGGTCTGCACCAGATCAAACATGGTGTGATCGAGGTACTTGTCGCCGCTGCGGCTGACGCCGCCAATCTCATCGGACTCATTTTGCGTCTGCGCCAGATAGCGCGCCGCCGCGCTGGTCGCCCCCTTGGTGGAGAGCGCAAACACCGAGGAGCCGCGCGCCGCCCGGTTGGTAAAGGCATCGGCATGGATCGAGACGAACAGGTCGGCCCGCTGTTTGCGCGCTTTTGCCACCCTCACCCGCAGCGGGATGAACACATCCTCACTGCGCGTCATGTAGGCGCGCATATGCGGCTCGCGGTCAATCAGCCGTTTCAGCCGCCGCGCAATCAGCAGCACAATGTCCTTCTCACGCGTTTTGTACTTACCGATGGCCCCCGGATCCTCGCCGCCGTGGCCGGGATCGAGCATGATGATGATGGGCCGGTCATGCCCGGCATGGCCGCTCGCCTGGCTCTTCGCTGGCAGAGTGCGCTCCAGGTCGCCCTGATTGTAGTCCTGCAACAGCGACAGCAGCGGATCCGCCGCCTCCCCCCCGGCGGCATGGCCGTTGGCCGGATAGAGATCGACCACCAGCCGGTTTTTAAAGCTGGAGACCGGGCTGAGGGTAAACAGGCGCGGGCTGCTGTTGCGCTTCAACTCCAGCACCACGCGCACGGTATTGGGGTCGAACTGGCCGACGCGCGCCCGCTTCAGGTAGGGATCGTTGCTGCGCACCTGCTTGCCGATGCCCTCCAGCACGCTGTTGAGGTGGACGCCCTCAATGTCGATCACCACCCGCTCCGGGTGACTGAGGGCAAACTGCCGGTACTTGAGCGGCGTGTTGGACTCCAGTGTCACGCGGGTGTAAGTGGACGAGGGCCAGACCCGGACGGCGATAACATGCGATGCGGCAGCAAAACCGACCCGGCTGACACTCAACAACCAGGTCGCGGTGGCGGCCTGCATCAGGCGACGGCGCGCCAGATTGGTGGGTTGATCGGTCATGCGACTCCGGAAAAAGGTAAGGGCGATGAAAGCGCACCGCCAAAATAGGAAAAAGCCGCAAAAACTTTAACGAATCAGTCCCTTCCTGTCACCCCTTACGCCCCCCGGCGGGCAAAAAGAGCGTTACGCTTTGTGAATCCGCCATATTTTTTCCCCTCCCTGACCAATCCTGCGCCAATTCGCGCTTGCCATTTCCGCTGTAAAAGAATAAAAATACAAAAATTACGAATAAAAATTCAAAGAGGCGAGGCCGTGAAGGAACGTAGTACAGAGCTGGTTCAAGGATTCCGTCACTCAGTTCCCTATATCAATGCCCACCGGGGCAAGACCTTTGTGATAATGCTGGGCGGCGAAGCCATTGAGCATGAGAACTTTGCCAATATCGTCAATGACATCGGCCTGCTGCATAGTCTGGGGATCCGGCTGGTGGTGGTCTATGGCGCGCGGCCGCAGATTGACGCCAACCTGGCCCAGCACCAGTGCGAGCCGGTCTACCATAAGCATACGCGGGTAACCGACGCCAGAACCCTGGAGTGGGTGAAGCAGGCGGCCGGCCTGCTGCAACTGGACATCACCGCCCGCCTCTCCATGAGCCTGAACAACACCCCGTTGCAGGGCGCGCACATCAACGTGGTGAGCGGCAACTTCATCATCGCCCAGCCGCTGGGGGTAGATGATGGCGTGGATTACTGCCACAGCGGCCGTATCCGCCGCATTGATGAGGAGGCGATCCATCGCCAGCTCGACAGCGGCGCGATTGTGCTGCTGGGGCCGGTGGCGGTGTCAGTGACCGGGGAGAGCTTCAACCTCACCTCTGAAGAGGTGGCGACGCAGCTGGCGATTAAACTGAAGGCGGAGAAGATGATTGGCTTCTGCGCTGAGCAGGGCGTGACGGATGGCGAGGGCAACATCATCTCTGAACTGTTCCCGAATGATGCCCAACAGCGGATTGAGACGTTAGAGGGCAGCGGCGACTACCACTCCGACACCGTGCGTTTCCTGCGTGGGGCCGTGAAAGCCTGCCGCAGCGGCGTGCGCCGCAGCCACCTGATCAGCTATCAGGAGGATGGCGCGCTGGTGCAGGAGCTGTTCTCACGGGACGGCATCGGCACCCAGATCGTGATGGAGAGCGCCGAGCAGATCCGCCGCGCCACTATCAATGACATCGGCGGCATCCTCGAACTGATCCGCCCGCTGGAGCAGCAGGGCATTCTGGTGCGCCGCTCGCGTGAGCAGCTGGAGATGGAGATCGACAAGTTCACCATCATCGAGCGTGACAACCTGACCATCGCCTGCGCCGCGCTCTACCCCTTCCCACAAGAGAAGATTGGCGAGATGGCCTGCGTGGCGGTGCACCCGGAGTACCGTAGCTCCTCGCGTGGCGAGTTGCTATTGCAGCGCATCGCCAGTCAGGCGCGCCAGATGGGGCTGGAGAAGCTGTTTGTGCTGACCACCCGCAGCATCCACTGGTTCCAGGAGCGCGGCTTCCAGCCAGCGGAGGTGGACGTACTGCCCACCGAGAAACTGGCGCTCTACAACTACCAGCGGCGTTCCAAGATCCTGTTGGCCGACCTCTAATGCCACACCGGCGCCTCAGGCGCCGGTGTGCGTTTAAGCCAGATCTATGACGCGAGGGGCTGCATCAGCCGATCACCCAGCCCGCTGCGGCGCTGGGTGGGAGTGCTGATGGCGCTCGCCAACACCTTCTGGCTGGTATAGAGCGAAAGCTGCCGTTTGGCGCGGGTAATGGCGGTGTAGACCAGCTCACGCGTCAGCACTGGCAGCCACTGGTTGGGCAGCACCAGCAGGGTGTGGTCGAACTCCGACCCTTGCGACTTGTGCACCGTCATCGCGTAGGCGGTCTCGTGGGCTGGCAGGCGGCTGGGCTGCACCGATTTGATCTCGCCGTTGGGCAACTGGAAATAGACGCGCAGCTCGTGGCGCGCGTCCCGCAGCGTGATGCCAATATCGCCGTTGAACAACCCCAGCGCACTGTCATTGCGGCTGATCATCACTGGTCGGCCTGCATACCAGCGTCCGGCCGCGCCCGGCGCACGGCGGATCACCCCTTGTCGGCTCAGCGCCTGCTCAATCCGTTCATTCAACCCACTGACGCCAAATGGCCCCTCGCGCAGGGCGCACAGCACGCGGAAGCGGTTGAACAGTGCCAAAATCTCGGCGGCATCCCCGCCTGCGTTCACCTGTTTCAGGTAGGGCTGGTACTCCTCCATACACACCGCCAGCAGGTGCTGGTACTCCTCGGCGCTGCCCAGCGGGTAGCCGCGCACATCCTCATGGCTCCCCTCCAGCGCCTTCAGCGCCTGCGGGGCCTGCCCGGCATTCACCGCGCTCGCCAGCCGGCCAATGCCGGAGCGGGCATCGAAGCGGTAGCTTTTGCGCAGCAGGCAGAGGCTGTCACGGACGGAGGCGTGGCTCGGGTGGTCGGCCCCCTCAAGCGCACAGCCGGTCAACTCGCTGAGCTGGCCAGCGCGGGACGCACTGTAACCCTGCTCGGCGAAGCGACAGAGATCGCCCAGCACTGCCCCGGCCTCCACGGACGCCAGCTGGTCGCGATCCCCTAAGAAGATCACCCTGGCGTGTGGCGGCAGGGCCGCAATCAGCCGCGCCATCATTGGCAGATCCACCATCGACGCCTCATCCACCACCAGCACGTCGAGGTGCAATGGGTTGGCGGCATGATGGCGCATCCGCTGGCTGTTGGGCTGCGCGCCAAGCAGGCGGTGCAGCGTCGATGCCTCCTGCGGGATGGCGACCGACAGATTGAGTTCGCGGCTGGCCTTGCCCAGCGACTCGGTCAGGCGCGCCGCCGCCTTGCCGGTCGGCGCGGCCAGCTGGATGCGCAGTGGCTTGCCGCCAGACAGCTGCACCAGCGCCGCCAATAGCTTGGCGACGGTGGTGGTTTTGCCGGTGCCGGGGCCGCCAGAGATGATGGAGATGCGCCGGGTGATGGCCACGGCGGCCGCCACCTTCTGCCAGTCCGGCTCCGCGCCGCCCGCGCCAAACAGCGCATCCAGGATGGCGGCGAGCGCCTGCGTATCCGCCGGCTGGTCGCAGTCGCTGGCGATAAAGCTCGCCACCTGCGCCTCGCACTGCCACATCCGTTGCAGGTAGAGCCGATCTTCATGCAGCACCAGCGGCGTCGGGCGGGAGCCGTCACTCACCGCTGGCCACGCCAGCAGCCATTCGCGCCACTGTCCGTGGTCTGGGTTACCGATGCGCTCACCCATGGCACCGGCCAGCTCCGGGTGGCGACCATCAAACAGCGCCGCGGCGCTCAGGTGGGTCAGCGGCAAGCAGACGTGGCCGCTGCCCGCCTCGGCGCTGACACAGGCCGCCGCCAGCATCAGCGCTGGCTCGCGCTCATCCGCCAGAAAACGGGCAAATTGCACATCCAGCGGCCTCAATGCGCCGCCCAGCAGCGCGCGTTCCAGTAAGGTCATCATGGGCGTGTCTCCGCCTCCATGTTAAGCGCGTGGCCCTCAAACAGGGCGTCCATCTGCTCGATGAATGCTCCCGATGGCCGACAGCGGAACAGGCCGTTATCCGGGTGCTGCCGGTCAATGCCGCGCAAAAAGAGATAAATCACCCCGCCAAAGTGGCGGTCAATGTCATAGTCAGCCAGACGGTGGCGCAAATAGCGGTGCAGCGCCAGACTGTAGAGCTGGTATTGCAGGTCGTAGCGGTGCTCCGCCATCGCCTGCTCCATCGCCGGTTGGGTGTAGGCCGCGGCACTGTCGCCCAGCCAGTTGGATTTGTAGTCCAGCAGGTAGAATTTACCCTCCCAGCGGAACACCAAATCGATAAAGCCTTTCAGCATCCCCTGCACCTGCCGGAAATCGAGGGGCGGGCAGCGGGCAGAGAGCAGGTCATGCCGTTTGACCAGCGCGTCCAGATCGGCGGCGTGCAGCAGGCCACGGATCGGGATGTAGAACTGCAACTCGGCCTGACGCATCGCCGGTGTCAGCTGCCGCAACGACAGCCCCGGCGGCCCAAGCGGCGCCTGTAGCACCTGCTCCAGCCACGGGGCCAGCACTTCGCCCCACTCCGCGCCAAAGCCGTGTGCCACCAGTTTCTCCGCCAGCCAGTCGCTCTGCGGCGTCTGGCTGAACTCCATCTCCTCAAACAGGCTATGCAGGAAGGTGCCGGGCGACGCGCCCTTCGGGAAGGCGTGCGGCGTCATGCCCGGAGCCGGTTCGGCGGGGTTTTCGCCAGCGGCGTCAATGTCCAGACGTGGCAACAGCGCCTCCGCCAACGCACTGCCGTGCTGTTGCAGGCCGGAGTAGCTGGTGACGCGCCAGTTGTCGCTGACGCGGCGGCTGAAGTCGCGGGCAGCCAGCGTGAGCGCCGGGTTGCCCGGTGCCTCCCACGGCTGCGGAGCTGGCTCGGCCACCTGCGTCAGGGCGATGCCCTCGCCCTCCAGCGCTGCCAGCCGCGTCGCCAGCTCGGCGGCGTCACAGGGCTGGCCCTGCTGGATCAGGTAGCCGAGCGCGCTGCGGTGCAGGTCGGTTTCGCCCTGCTTTTTGCGGTTGCCCTGAATCAGCGGGGCCATGCCGATGCTACAGTGGTAGACCGAGCGGGTCAGCGCCACGTAGAGCAGGCGCAGATCCTCTGCCAGCCGCTCCTCTTCCGCCAGCGCCTGACTCTCCTCCTCGGCGCGTAAGTCGAGCAGCGCCGCAAAGGTCTGGCGATCGTGGTAGAGCGCCTGCTGCTGCGGGCGGAAGTGGGCAATAAAGGGCAGCCACACCAGCGGGTACTCCAGCCCTTTGGATTTGTGGATGGTGACGATCTGCACCAGATGGCGATCGCTCTCCAGCCGCAGTTGCTGGTTCTCCGCCTGACTCTCTGGCTGGGCGATCTGCTGCGCCAGCCAGCGCACCAGCGCGTACTCGCTCTCCAGTTGCGCCGAAGCCTCCTGCAACAGCTCACCCAAGTGCAGGAAGTCGGTCAGGCGGCGCTCGCCCTCCTCGCTCACCAGCAGGTTTTCCGCCAGATGGCGCTTGCGCATCAGCTCGCGCAGCATCGGCAGCACACCACGCCGCTCCCAGTGTTCGCGGTAGCCGTCAAACTCCAGTACCAGCGCATCCCACTCCGTTTCGCTCTCGCTCAGCGCCGCCAGTGTGCGGGCGTCGAGTCCCATAATGCCGGCGGCCAGTGCGCTGCGCAGTGCGCGCTCCTGCTCCGGCGCCAGCACCGCCTGCAACAGCCAGAGCAGGTCGCGCGCCTCCGGGGTGTCAAAAACACTGTCGCGGTTGGAGAGGTAGACCGATGGGATGCCGAGCGCGCCGAGCGCCTCGCGCACCAGCGCCGCCTCATTGCGGTTACGCACCAGCACCGTGATGTCCGAGGCGCGCACCGCGCGGCGCTCGCCCCCGCTCACCAGCCAGGCGGCATCACGCTGCCCGGCGGAGAGCCAGTCGCTGATCTGGCCAGCGCACTGGCGCGCCATCAACTGCTGGTAGTCACTGACGCCAATCCCCTCGCCCGCCTGAAGCCAGAAGTGCAGCGCTGGCTGTACCGCGCCCTCCACCTCAAAGGCCAGATCGCGGTTGCGCCCGGCGGCCTGCACCGGGCTAAAGGGAATCTGCGCAAAGATGAAGGGGTTATCCGATAACTGGAACAAGCGGTTGACCGCGGTCACCATCGGGTGGGCGGAGCGCCAGTTGGTGCCAAGCGTATAGTGAGCATTCACTTCGGCTCTGGCGCGCATATAGGTGAAGATGTCCGCGCCCCGGAAGGCGTAGATCGCCTGCTTTGGGTCACCGATCAGCAGCAGCCCGCACTGGGGTTGCTGCCCGTAGATGGCGCGGAAAATGCGGTACTGCTGGGGATCGGTATCCTGGAACTCATCGATCATCGCCACCGGGTAGCGGGTACGGATTGCCTCGGCCAGCGCCTCGCCGCCTGCCGATTGCAGCGCCTCATCCAGCCGACTCAGCAGGTCGTCAAAGCCCATTTCGGCGCGCTGGCGTTTCTCCTGCTGCACCGACTGGCGGATCTCCTTGATTGCCTGCGCCATCACCACATCACGCAGCGACAGCGGCTCGGCATAGAGCCTTTCAATCAGCTCAAACACCGGGTGGCGCGGTGGCTCGCCCTTTTTGGTCTTCTCCAGCAACGTCGCCTGGCTGAACCTCTCCAGCTCCTTCGGCAACTGGTAGTCCAGTGTCTCCAGCTGGCTCCAGGCACCGACGGCCTCCAGCCACTGCGGCAGGTAACGGCTGCTGTAGCTGCGCTTGTCCACGCCAGAGTCACCGATCAGCGTGCCCAGTTCCGCCGCCGACGCGGCCCAGCCCTGTTTCACCTCGGTGATGCGCTCGACGATGCGCGCATGGCGGATCAGCAGGGTCTCGCCTTCGGCTGGCGGGTAGCGCAGCGCCGGGGCCTCGCCCTGCAAGTAGGGCGTCAGGTCGCGCAACAGCTCCTCCGGCCCGCTCCACATCTGCCCCACCGGCCGCGCCACTGCAATCGGCAGCGGGTAGCAGTGGCGACGCCAGAAGTCAGCGCAAGCCTGACGGCGCAGCGGCGTCTCATCCTGCACCAGCGTCTGCTCGAACAGGATGCCGGACTCGAAGGCATTATGGGTCAGCATCCGCTGGCAGAAACCGTGGATGGTGTAGATGGCGGCCTCATCCATCTGGCGCTCGGCTGCCAGCAGCAGCGCGGCGGCGTCGGCCAGATCGGTCATCTCCGCCATCAGCGACTGCAACATGCCATCACTGCTGTTGCCGCGCACACAGGCCAGCCGCAGCGCGTGGATATTCTCACGGATACGCCCACGCAGCTCTTCGGTGGCGGCCTCGGTAAAGGTCACCACCAGAATCTCCTCCACCGTCAGCGGCCGGGGGAAGGCCGCCGCGCCGCCCAGCCCGAGCAGCAGGCGCAAATAGAGGATGCCGATGGTAAAGGTTTTGCCGGTACCGGCTGACGCCTCAATCAGCCGCTCCCCAGAGAGCGGCAGTGTCAGGGGATCAAGCGGCAGCGGGATGGCCGTACTCATTGCCCGTTCACCTTTTGCGGCAGGGTAGCCTGCAGGCCGGTGACGTTCTCATAGCGCGTCCAGCCCTGCGGCGCGGCAAAGCCAGCTTTCCCCGGCTCGGTGCCACTGCCCTGCAACTGCGACAGCAGCGCCAGCCCCTCAGGGGCCATGACCGCTTGCCGATAGTAGGTATGAAGCTGTTCGCGCGTCAGACTGCCCAGCACTTTCAATACCTTGTCACGGGTATCGAAGGCGAAATTGCCACGGCTGAAGTCATTGCTGAACCGGCCGGCCTCCTCACTCAGGGTCTGTGGGCGCTGGGTCAGCTCATTGATCATCCCTTGACGGTACTGCATAAAATCCTCATTGCTCATGCTGGCCAGACGCTTATCGGCCTGGGTAAAGAAATCGAGATAACGGGTATAGAGGTAGGCCGGCGACTGGTTGCTGCTCTGCAACAGGAAGCCCATCCCCCACTGTTTGCCCACAGAGATGGGGAAGGCGAACACCGCATAGCCCAGTTGCTCCTGGGTGCGCAGCTGGCTGTAGAACCAAGGCTGGATAATCTGCCCCAGCAGCGCGCTGTAGGCCATGCTTTTCACCTCGTCATAGCCCGGCGGCACAAACACCGCGGCCAGCGCCGAGTCGCTGCCCGTGCTGTTCTGTTGCAGGAGGGCGAGCTGTTGCTTCTCGATCACCACCTCCTTGCCGTGCCACCACGCCTTGCCGGTGCAGCCGAGCTGGGTCTTCAGCGAGCGCGCCAGCGCCTGCACCTGCTCCGGCGTCATGTTGCCGACCACCATCACCTCAGGGGCGGCCAGATGCAGCAGGCTGTCGCGGTAGGCAACAATATCCTGCACCGTGATGCCATCCAGCATCGCGCGCCGCGCGGCCCGTTCGCTGTAGGGGATGCGTGACAGCATCTGCACCGGCATGATCGCCTGTTCAAACGCCTTGCCACGTTCGGCGGAGTCCAGCTTTTCGCGATACCAAGACTTCGCCTGCGCCAGCTGCTCGTCGGTTGGCGTAAAGCTGGAGTAGCCCTCCACCAGCGAGGTCAGCAACTGCGGCAGGCGCTGGGTGTAGCCATTGGCGTTGAACACCAGCCCGTTGTCCGGCGAGGTGGAGAAGCTGATGCCGCCAATCGAGGCCTGATAGCTCAACTGATCCAGAGAGAGGCCCGCCAGATAGTCAGTGAGCGCATACATCACCTGATGGCGGGCGGAGTCGAGCGCCGTCGGGTTGCGGAAGGCAAAGGTGATGTCAGCACGCGGCTCATCGCCGAAGTAGCGGCTCGGCATGTAGAGCGCGCGCAGCCCCGGCTCATCTACCACCAGCTGCGGGCGCGTAGCCTGCGGGTCAGCCTTGATCAGCGACAGGTCATCCGGGATGTAGGGGTTGAGCGCTGGCAGGGTCAGGGCGATCTGGCTGCCCAACTGTTGCCAGCGCGCATACTGTGCCGGGGCGATCGGCTCGACCTGATAGGGTGCGTCCACAAAGTAGGCGGTACGGTTGTGTGGCTGATCCGGGCTGACCACCCAGACGCGGGCGTTTTGCGGCGTCAATTGGTCCAGCCGCTGGCTGATGGCTTGCGGATCATAGCGGTCAGCCAGATAGGGCGCATCCAGCGCATGGTTGACCGGCACCCGCAGCAGGGTGTCCACCAGCCATTCGATGTAGTTCATGTCGCGGGTGATGGCCGGGTAGCGGAAATCGAGGTTCAGCACATGGCCAATCTCATCGAAATAGCTCTGGCTGATGCCGTCGCGGCGCAGCAGCGCGAGGTAGTTGAAGATGGCGGCGATCACCTCATCCTTCTGCGCCAGCCCCTTGTCCGTCAGCGAGACCGAGATGGCAAACACGCCTTGGTTGCGATCCACCAGCGGATCGGCCCCGGCGTTGATGGCGTCTGCCAGCCCCTGCTTCTGCAACCAGTCAGAGAGGGTGCCGGGGCTGCGGTTGCCAATCAGGTAGCTGATGTAGGTGTCGATTTTGCTGCGGAACGCCTGACTGTTATTGTCAATCGCGAACTCCAGCTTGAGCTGTTTGCGTGGCTGGGCGGGCACCACGTGGATCATGATGCCCTTCTGCGCGGCCGTCAGGGTCGGTGCGGTGATGGCTGGCACCGTTGCATCATGGTTGGCGATGCGCCCGAAGGTCTCCGCCGCCAGTTGCCCCAGCGCCGGCAGCGGCTGGTTGCTGTAGATCACCCCCACCATCAGGTTGGCGGAGTAGTAGCGGTGATAGAAGGCGGTCAGCTCATCGTGCAGCACGCTACCCGGTTTGTCCTTCAGGGTATCGAGGTTGCCACCGGAGAAGCGCGCGCTGGGGTGCGCCGGGTTGAGGGTCTCGGCCCGCACCTGCGCCATGCGCATCCCGTCGCGGGAGCGTGCCATCGTCAGCTCGGCATTTACCGCATGGCGCTCGCGATCGGCATTGACCGGATCGAGCAGCGGCGCGGCGATGGCATCCGCCAGCCGATCCACCGCCGGTGCCAGTGCCTCATTCTCCACCTCCAAATAGAAGGCGGTGCGGTAGGAGGCGGTGCTGGCGTTGTGGCTGCCCCCATGCTTTTTGAGGAACTCCGCCAGGTTCTCCGGCTCCGGGTACTTTTTCGACCCCATCAGCACCATGTGCTCAAGGTAGTGCGCCAGCCCCAGCTGGCTGTCGGGATCCTCCAGCGAGCCGACCGGCAACGCCAGCGCCGCCAGTGACTTCGGCGCTTGCGCATCCGAGACCAGCAGCACGGTCATCCCGTTGTCCAATTTCACCGCCTGATAGTGACGGGGATCGTGTTCACTCTTGTTGATTGTTTCCGCCAGTGGCTGCCATCCCTGAGCAAATACACTGAAAGGCAAAACAAAAACCACTAACAACAGTAACCTGGAAATACAGGTAAGCTGTTTTCGCATTCCCACTCTCCCATCACTTCGTAAATATACCGCTGGTGTAAACGTCAAATTGGCCTGGCCACTCTGCGTGCACGCTGCGAATGTCAGGCCGGGCTGGCCCGATGGGGTCAGACCCGGTTATGCGGCGAAAGTTTCGCCAATCGGCGCACTCTCGCATTTTCTGCATCCATCGTATAGCGATGGAGTGCGCCAGCGTCCTTTCATGGGGTTATCCGGCTGCCTTCAGGCATCGGGTTGATGATGGCGCATCAGGGGCAGCAAGAAGCGCTCTGCCTGACGCTGAATCTGGATAATGTCATCCTCATCCAGTTGGCGGATGACACGTTGCAGGTAGGGATCCTCGCTTTCGCCGGGCATCCGCGGGTCGCCCAGCCACGCCTGCAACAGCTTGCCGCGCGCCTTGCCCTGCGTCTCATCGTCGCGCTTGATCTCACCGGTCTGGGAATCATAACACTGGTTGAGCCAGGCCCAGCCGCTCTTGTTCAGCAATAGCAGCGGCTCGCGCATCCCTTGGCGGTAACCCTCAATCAGTTGCCCCAGCAGCTGCGCCGCCTCGTCGGCCGGCAGCGGCGGGAAGTGCCACTCGCTCTCCTTGCGGCCATAGCTGCGGCTGGCCCCCTCGCCCCCCGATGCACAATACGCCAAATGCTCAATCCACAGCAATATGCCATCCACCGCGTTCAGCTGCGCCGGACGCCAGCGCAGCAAGCCGTCAGCCTGCACCTGATGGATCCAGCCAGTCACCCACGCGCCACCGATTTGCAGGGCGACCTCCTCGCTGTGCGACTCGCCACGCAGGCCACGCACCCGCTCTGCCAGCGCGCCCATCTCCTCAGATTGCGTCTGCCAGTAGATCTCGCCAAACGCGCCGTAGGGCAGCGCGCCAGAGGCTTTCACGCGATCGTAGAGCGCCGAGACATCCTGCTCTTCGATCAGCGTATTCAGCAACTGGCTGTTGAATTTGTAGCGGTTGAGGCTGTCCAACACGAACGGCTCCTCATCCGGCAGCTCGGTCTCTTCAAGGATGAAGTTGACCCCCAGCCGCATCTGGAAGAAGGCGCGTACCGGATGGCGATAGAAGCGCATCAGGTTGTCCAGCGTGATCTCCTCCAGCGGCTGCGGATCCAGCGGCTGGTTGAAGTCCGGGTGTGGCTCGCCGAGGGCGCTGGCAGCGGGCAGCCACTCTTTGGCATAGCTCTGGTGCTCATGGCCCGGTACAAAATTTTCGGCATTGAATGGCATTCGCGCATGCCAGCACACCAGATGCTCGCGCACGCGCCGCTCGCTCTCATCCGCCTCACGATCCAGGTCATCCGGCAGCACAAAGCTTTGGCCGATATACTCCATCAGTTCCGTCACCAGCACCGAGGCGTAGCGCTCGCTGTTGTCCTGAATAGAGCGGCCGATAAAGCTGATGTAGAGCCGCTGCTGCGCGGAGAGCATCGCCTCCAAAAACAGGTAGCGGTCATCGTCGCGGCGGCTGCGGTCGCCCTTCTTCACCTGATGCGCCATCAGGTCAAAGCCGAGCGGTGGCAGGGTGCGCGGGTAGACGCCATCATTCATGCCGAGCAGGCAGACCACTTTAAACGGGATCGAGCGCATCGGCATCAGGGTACAGAAGTTGATCGGCCCCGCCAAAAAGCGCTGGCTGATGCGCTCCTGATCGAGGCGCGCCGCCAGGTCATCCCGCAGGATGGTCAGCGGCACCGCGTCCGGGTACTGCGCCGAGAGGCCAAAGTTGATCGCCTTCTGCCACTGCTCCTCAATCACCGTCAGTACCCCCTCCGTCTCCACGTCCTTGGTGAAGAAGGTATCGAGCATCTGCCGGCAGAGCGGCAGCCAGTCGGCCAGTGGGCGGGACTCAGCCAGCAGGCTGCGCCAGCGCGTCAACTGCATCAACAGTTCGGCCAGGTGGCCAGCCAGCTCCGCCGCCAGCCCGGTGGTTTCGTCATAGGGCAGCACGCCCTGCCAGTGGCCTGCCTCGCTCTCCATCGCATAGCCCAGCAACATGCGCGTCAGGCCAAAGCGCCAGGTGTGCTGGCCGGTCGGCGGCAGCGCCAACTGGCGGATGGCATCATCATCCAGCCCCCAGCGGATGCCAGACTCGCTGACCCACAGGCGCAGCAGCCGCAACCCATCTTCATGGATGGAGAAGCGGCTGGCCAGCGCGGGCACCTCCAGCAGCGCCAGCACCTGCTCGGCGGTGAAGCGGCTCTGCGGCATCTCCAGCAGCGAGAGGAAGGCCTGCAACGCCGGGTGGGCCTGACTGGCCTTGCGGTCAGAGATGGCGAACGGCAGGTAGCGCTCTGGCGGCGCGTTGCCGAACACCGCCTGAATATAGGGCGCGTAGCTGTCGATGTCCGCCACCATCACGATGATGTCGCGCGGCGTCAGTGACGGGTCTTCGGCCATCATCGTCAGCAATTTGTCGTGCAGCACCTCCACCTCGCGCTGCGGGCTGTGGCAGGCGTGGATGCAGATGGAGCGATCCTGCGGGTCAAGCAGCCGCTTGCCAGCGCTGCTGGCCAGCGTCTCCGGCGTCATGCCGAGCACCGCCCGGTCATCCAGCTCCAGCATGTCGCGCTGCACCGCATGGAGCAGGCTATCATCCTCCAGCTCAACAAATGCCTGCACCTCTTGGATCTCATCCACCTGCGACAGCAAATACATATGATCGCGCCCCAGCTTGCCCCAGGAGGCCAGCAACGGGTTGGTCAGCGCCTGCTCGCCCTCCTGATTGAACAGTTGCGGTGCCTGCTCCGGGTCACGGAACAGATCGACCTCCGCGCGCGCCAGATAGTCACGGCGCTTGCGGCTCTGCAACTTCGCCAGGAAGGCGTAGTTCTGGATGTCGCCCCAGTAGTAGCGGCAGGGGTTGGTGAACATCAGGTGGATGTCGATGTGCTGGCCGAGCGCCTGCAACGCCTGTAGGTAGACCGGCGGCAGTGCCGAGATGCCGCAGATAAAGACCCGCTTCGGCAACCCCGGCGGGCACTCCGCGCTCTGGTGCAGGGTGGAGATAAAGCGCTGGTAGAGGTTGGCGCGGTGCCACGTCGGCTGGTTCAGCGATTCGGTGTATTCACACAGCCGCTTCCACAGCACCGATTGCCACTGCTGCGCCTCGCCCAAATCCGGTTGCAGCTCACCGCGCTGCCATCCTTCGAGCCAGGTCGGTCGGTAGACCAGATATTGGTCGAACAGATCCGCCACCCGCGCCGCAAGCTGGTGGATTTTGCGTTTGTCGCCGTCATCAGTCAGGTAGTGGCGCAGCGCCGTGAACTCCGGCTGCGGCAACATCTGCGGCAGCAACCACATCAGCTTCCAGGTCATCGCATCTTTGCTGAAGGCGCTCTCTTTCGGGATGCCCGGCAGGACGCGGGTGAACATCTCCCAGATAAAGGTGGCGGGCAGCGGGAAGTGGATATTCGCCGCGATGCCAAACTCCTCCGCCAGCTGCATTTGCAGCCACTGCGCCATGCCGGGGCTTTGCACCAGGATCACCTCCTGCTCAAAGGGATCGGCAAGCGGTTGCCCCTCAATCAGTGCGGCAATCAATTTTTTTAGCAAATCCAGATGGTTGGAGTGGTAGACGGTGAACATGGTGCCTCTGAAGTGAATAACGGGTATAGCAGACGGCGTGCGCCGCAGCCCCACTGTAACCTGACGTCGGTGTAAATCAACAGCACGCGGCGGGTTTTTAGCACAACAGGCGGCTCAGCGATACCTGATAATGCATCGGTGTGACCACCACCACTTTCGCCCAATGGCAGGCAGGCGTGGCCGCCGGGGAGGCCGTCACGGCCAGCGTCCAGCCCGCTGGCGGCGCCAAAGGCACCTCAGCCGTGGCCGACAGGGCGGCAGCCTCCAGCCGCTCTCCGGCCAGTTGCCACGCCTGTTGCGCCTGCCGCTGCCGCTCAAACCCGGCGGCCAGCGCCTGCTGGTAGCGCAGCAGCCCCAGCAACGACACCGCGAACAGCAGGGCGGCGACCAGCATCTCCACCAGCGTAAATCCTTGCTGGCCTCTCATGGCACCTCCTGTACATCACAGTCGCGGCGCTCTCTCTCCGGGCAGAAGTCGAGCCAGCCGCCAGCCAGCTGTTGCACCTGCCCCTCCCCGTCGCGCGTGACCAACTGGTAGAGGTAGAGCGGCGTCCGCGCATCCACCTGCCCCTGCCCGCGCAGCAGGTATCCCCCCAACTGGGTGCTGGCCTTCAGGCAACTGCGCCCTGCGTCAGATGTGCGGCACTGCCAGCGGCCGGGTGGCGGTTCGGGCCAGCGCTGGGTGGTGCCCCACGCCAGCGCGGAAGCGGCCTGATTCCATGCCAGCAGCGTGCGCCGGGTATCCCCGGTCATGCGCACCGCTTCGTCGAGCTGGCCGTGCAGCGCCTGCAACCCTGCCAGTCCCAGCGCCATCATGCCCAGCAGGGTGAGCAGCAGCGCATTGCCGCGCTGTTTCACCGCGCTCATCGCGCCCTCCCCCGCATCAGACGTTCGATCTGGCGGTGTACCGCTGGCGTACGCGCCCCCTGCGCCGCCAGCGTCAGCCGGTAAAACTCGCCCTGCCGCGCCAGCTGGAATTGAGTCACGGTGACTTCCGCCGGATCGAGCAACCGCTCCCAGCCCGCGCCGTGACAGCCCTCCCCGCGCCGCGTCTCCAGTGCGCCCGCTGACAGGCGATAGCCAAAAATTTCCGCCTCTGGCCCACTGTGCTCCCAGCGCCCATTGCGGTTGAGGTCATAGGCAGCCTGCACACAGGAGCCAGCCGCCTCGCCGGGTGCAGCGCCCAACAGAATGGCCTGAGTGCCACACTGTTCGCCCGCGCAGAAACCGGCGCGGCGCAGGTCTTTCTCCAGCCGGTTCGCGGCCTGATACAGGGCCTGCTCCAGCCAGACGCGCTGCCCCAGCCGCTGGCCTTGCAGGTAGATCGGCGGGTAGCCAGATGCGGCGGCCAGCATCACCACGCTGCCTATCGCCATCGCCAGCAGCACCTCCGGCAGGGTAAAGCCCTGTGCCTGATTCAACGGCATGGCGGCACCCCGCTGAGGTTATCCTCGCTGCATAGCCGCAACCGCCCCTGCCCCGACAGCACCACCCGGATATGCCCCGCGCCGTTGCGGAGCGTGATATGCCCCGGCTGCGCGGTATTGCGCAGGCCATAGAAGCCCATGCCATTGCCGCTGAACGCCTGCACGGTAACGCCGTAGCGCGCCGCCGGGTAGAGGGCCGCGGATGCCGTGCCGCAGCCCGCTGGCGGTGGGGGCTGCGTGGTGACACACCCGCGCGCGCCCTCCTCCACCCACAGCAAACGGGTGTCATTGGCGGCATTGGCCTGTGCCTGCACCCGCCCCAGAAAGGTCTGGAGCGCCAGCGCGCCTTGGCGCAGCCGTTGCGCCTCACGCACGCCCTGCCATGACTGGATGCCGCCAGCGGTCAGGATGGCAACCAGTGCCATCACCACCAGCATTTCAAGTAAGCTCATGCCCTGCTCGTTCTGGTTTTTCATGCCAGCCACTCTACGCGGCCTTGCACCCCGCTGGCGCGCCAGATGCCAACCCTGCGGCGTGCTTTCCAGCGCGGCGGCGGCGTTTTCCGTTTCCGTCATTTTTCTGGAAGCGCGCGCGCAAAACTGCGGCCGTTCGCCGGGCGACAGGCATAAAAAAACCGAAGCCTTGGCTTCGGTTTGATACAGCAGAGCGATGGGTTAGATGGCGACCGGTGCCTTGATGGCCGGGTGCGGGTCGTAGCCCTCGATCTCGAAATCCTCAAAGCGGTAGTCGAACAGCGAGGCCGGTTTGCGTTTAATCACCAGCTTCGGCATCGGGCGCGGCTCACGCGTCAGTTGCAGGCGTGCCTGCTCCAGATGGTTGCTGTAGAGGTGGGTGTCGCCGCCAGTCCAGACGAAATCGCCCACTTCCAGATCGCACTGCTGCGCCATCATGTGCACCAGCAGCGCATAGCTGGCGATGTTGAACGGCAGGCCGAGGAACACGTCACAGGAGCGCTGGTAGAGTTGGCAGGAGAGTTTGCCATCCGCCACATAGAACTGGAAGAAGGCGTGGCACGGTGCCAGCGCCATGCTCTCCAGCTCGCCGACGTTCCAGGCGGAGACGATGATGCGGCGCGAATCCGGGTCACGCTTGAGCTGCTCCACCACCTTGGCCAGCTGGTCAATTTCACGGCCATCGGCCGCACCCCACGCGCGCCACTGCTTGCCGTAGACCGGCCCCAGATCGCCGTTCTCATCGGCCCACTCATCCCAGATGGTGACATTGTTCTCACGCAGGTAGGCGGTGTTGGTGTCACCGTTCAGGAACCACAGCAGCTCATGGATGATGGAGCGCAGGTGGCAACGCTTGGTGGTCACCAGCGGGAAACCCTCTTGCAGGTTGAAACGCATCTGATGGCCGAAGATCGACAGCGTGCCAGTGCCGGTACGGTCGGCTTTCGGGGTGCCCTCATGCAGCACTTTATGCATTAAATCCAGATACTGTTTCATTTTACCTCACGACACTTTTTTGGGGGCGGCGGTACGCCCAAATCATCATAATCACACCCGCGACGATCATCGGAATTGAGAGGATCTGTCCCATGCTAATTATGCCGTCAAACAGGCCGAGTTGCGCATCCGGCTGGCGGAAGTGCTCAACCACGATGCGGAACGCGCCATAGCCAATCAAAAACAGGCCAGAGACGCTGCCCATCGGGCGCGGTTTGCGGATAAACAGGTTGAGGATGATAAACAGCACCACCCCCTCCAGCAACAGTTCATACAGCTGCGACGGGTGGCGCGGCAGTACGCCGTACTGCGCCAGCAGCGGTTGCAGCGACGGGTCGGCGGCGGCCAGCGCCACATCCTCGCTGCGCGAGCCGGGGAACAGCATCGCCCACGGCGTGCTGGTGGTGACGCGGCCCCACAGTTCGCCATTGATGAAGTTGCCCAGACGGCCCGCGCCCAGCCCAAACGGGATCAGCGGCGCGATAAAGTCCGACACCTGGAAGAAGGTGCGTTTGGTGCGGCGGGCGAACAGCAGCATCACGCAGATCACGCCCAGCAGGCCGCCGTGGAATGACATGCCGCCATCCCAGACACGGAACAGGTAGAGCGGGTTATCCAGGAACAGCGGCAGGTTGTAGAACAGCACATAGCCGACACGGCCACCGACGAACACGCCGAGGAAGCCGAAATAGAGCAGGTTCTCCACCTCCTCCTTGGTCCAGCCGCTGCCGGGCTTGTTGGCGCGACGCACCGCCAGCCACATGGCAAAAATAAAGCCCACCAGGTACATCATGCCGTACCAGTGGAGGGAAACCGGGCCTATGGAAAAAATGACCGGGTCGAAGTTCGGAAACGCCAGATAGCTGTTACTCATCCATCACCACAAATTGTCTAGTGTTTTACCCCGGGGGGGTCGGCAGGTTGCGAATCATAGCATAGGCGAAAAGCACGCCGGGCGCGGCGGGATAAATTATCTGTAAAGAAAGGCGTCTGCCGGCAGGCCCGGCAGACGGGGGCGTGGCGCTACTTGCCGCCGCGGATCAGGCCGCCCAGCCCGCGCCGCTCCATGAACGCCGAGACGCTGTGGCGCACGTCGCTGGTCTGCGCCGCCGTCAGCGCGCGCGCTGCCAGCGCCTCGGCGTCACACAGGTCGATGCGGCGCAACAGGTACTTGATGCGGGCGATGCTGCGCCCGTTCATGCTGAGGTGGCGGTAGCCCAGCCCGACCAGCAGCAGCGCACCCATCGGGTCGCCGGCCATCTCGCCACACAGGCTCAGATCCAGCCCGGCGGCGTGGCTCTGGTCGGCAATCATCTTCAGCACCCGCAGCATTGAGGGGTGCAGGTTGTCATACAGCGCCGCCACCCGCGTGTTGTTGCGATCCACCGCCAGCAGGTACTGCGTCAGGTCGTTGGTGCCCACCGAGACAAAATCCACCCGCCCCGCCAGATGCGGGATCAGGAACACCATCGCTGGCACCTCAATCATCACGCCAAGGCGCACCGGCGGCAGGGCGTAGCCGAGCACCTCCTGCACCTCGCGCCCGGCGCGCTCAATCAGGCGCTTCGCCTCATCCAGCTCCTCAAGGCTGGTGACCATTGGCAGCAGGATGCCAAGGTTGCCGGTGGCGGCGTTGGCGCGCAGCATCGCCCGCACCTGAATTAAAAAGATCTCCGGCTGGTCGAGGGTGACGCGGATGCCGCGCCAGCCAAGGCAGGGGTTCTCCTCGCTGATCGGCATGTAGGGCAGTTGCTTATCCGCGCCGATGTCCAGCGTGCGCAGCGTCACTGGCCGCTGTGGGAAGATCTGCAACATCCCTTGGTACTGCGCCACCTGCTCCTCCTCGGAGGGGAAGCCGCCCTGGAGCATGAAGGGGATCTCGGTGCGGTAGAGGCCGATGCCATCCACCCGGCTGCCGAACAATTTTTCGTGGTCGGCGCTCAGACCAGCGTTCAACAGGGTGTGGATGCGCTCGCCGCTCTGCAATTGCGCCGGTTGCTCCACGTCATCCTCGGCGCGCTGGCTCAGCTCCTGCTCCTCGCTGATCAGCCGTTGGTACTCCTGCACCAGCACCGGTTCCGGGTCGATCAGCAGCTCGCCGCGGTAGCCATCGACAATCAGCAGCCGCTGGTTGAGCAGCGAGGGCTGGATGTCCGCGCCCATTATCGTCGGCACGCCCATCGCCCGCACCAGAATGGCCGCGTGCGAGTTGGCCGCGCCGTCGCGCACCACCACGCCAGCGAGGCGATCGGCAGGCAGTTCGGCCAGCAGGGTGGCGGTCAGCTCGTCGGCCACCAGCACGAAACGCGCTGGCCACTCGACGTCGCCCTGCACGCTGTCATCAAGGTGGAACAGCAGCCGCTGGCCGAGAGCGCGCAGGTCACCGGCACGCTCGCGCATGTAGGCGTCCTGCAAACTGGCGAACTGGGCGGCGAAGTGTTCCACCACCTTTTTCACCGCCCACTCCGCCACCGAGCCGCCATCCACCTCAAAGTAAAGCTCGCGCTTCAGGCGGGCGTCGTTGAGCAGGTGGGAGTAGAGGTCAAAGATCGCCGCGCTCTCTTTCTGCGCGCTGGCGGTGAAGCGCTTGCTGAAGCGGCGGAACTCGGCGCCCGCCTCCTCCAGCGCGCGCGTCAGGCGTTCGCGCTCGCGGGTGCTGTCGAGTGACGAGGCCATGTAGACCAGATCCAGCGACGGCTGCGAACTGTCCTGCCAGCCGGTGCCGATGGCCACGCCCGGCGAGGCGGGCAGCGCCTTGACGCGCGTCTGGCGGAAGCGGCCAAACAGCACATTGAGCTGCGCCTGCGTCAGGAAGCCTGCCACCTGCGTCGCCAGCGTGACCATAAAGGACTCTTCGCTCTCGTCAAACTGGCGGTGTTCGCGCTGCTGCACCACCAGCACGCCGAGCAGTTGGCGGCGATGGATGATCGGCACGCCAAGGAAGGAGCGGAAGCGCTCCTCTTTGACCTGCGGAATATATTTGAAACTGGGGTGGCTGTGGGCGTCAGCGAGGTTGATGGGTTCGGCCAGCCGGCCGACCAGCCCGACGATCCCTTCGTCAAAGGCCAGCGCCACCTGGCGGCCGCGCGGCTTTTTCAGGCCGCGCGTGGCCATCAGGTAGAAGCAGCGGCGATCGTTGTCTGCCAGATAGATGGAGCAGACCTCCGTGCTCATCGCCTGGCAGGTCTCATTCACCAGCAGATCCAGCGCCTCGTTCAGGCTGGTGGCTGCGGCGACCTTCTCAACAATTTCTCGCAAACGCGTGAGCATAATCTGCGTGACTTAACCTCTTTTACGACGGTAAGCGGGGGGTGAGCGAGGCGGGCTGAGCTCCTGCATCGGCATCACGGTAGTGGAAAACTCTTTCATCACGCGCCGGTAGACGTCACGTTTAAAGGAGACGACCTGGCGCACCGGATACCAGAAGCTGACCCAGCGCCAGCCGTCAAACTCCGGCGTGCTGCTGCGCTGCATATTGATATCCGCATCGTCGCACATGAGCTGCAAGAGAAACCATTTTTGCTTTTGGCCGATACATACCGGCTTTGTGTCCCAACGCACCAAACGTTTTGGCAATTTATAGCGCAACCAGTTGCGGGTTGAGGCCAGGATGCGGACATCCTTGCGGTTCAGTCCCACTTCTTCAAACAGTTCACGGTACATCGCCTGCTCGGCGGTCTCACCGGGGTTGATTCCCCCCTGGGGAAACTGCCAGGAGTGCTGACCGTAACGACGGGCCCATAATACCTGCCCCTGCCGATTACAGATTACGATACCAACATTCGGGCGGTAGCCATCATCATCGATCACCGGACTACCTCAAATAAGCGTAAATGCATATGTCTTGATTGTTTCACACTCCCAACAGGCGGTAAACCACTGCTTCACGGCCCGCCGCACGGAATAACATTGAGTTAACCCACAGCTTGCTGCCAAGTTATAAACATATACCCAGATCGGGGGGCCATTTTATTCACTTTTTCTGTGGATATCTTTGTGCAGAAGTGGCAATCCGGGTAAAATAGGGGCAGGCAGTGGATAAAAACCCCCTTAGAGCCCATCGGCATATTCCTATTTAAAACAGCCGCATACCCCAATAACGCCGGGCTGGCTGGCAATGATAATGTGATCAATATCACCTTATGATGTTAATATGTCTAAATAGTGACCAATGTCGCTTTTATCCACAGATAACGCCAATTTATTGGGCATGAAAAGAGTAAAACCGGCAAAAACGCCGGGAGTCAAGGCTGTAAATGGAACCAGTTATGTGCTTTGCCCTCTCTTATCCAAAAAATCTGTGGATAACCTGGTGCAAGATCCGGTTTATAGCAGTGATCAGGCGGTGAAAAAAAGCGGGCCGATCGGTAAATGCCTGCTATGGGCCGGGAAAATCCCCAGACAAATCATGCTATTATTTCCAGTGTGCCGCCACCTGCCTGACCTGCCAAAATAGGGGCTGCGCGACTGTATATTTTTTAATCAACCGTGAGTGACTACCATGAGCCTTTCGCCCCTGCCCCCGCCAAATGATTGTGAGGAACTGCTGCAACGCGCGCAGGCACTGGCCGGCCAGTCGCTGGGCGAGCTGGCGGCGCGCGCGGGCATCGCCATCCCGGCTGACCTCAAGCGCGACAAGGGGTGGGTCGGCATGTTGCTGGAGTTCTATCTCGGTGCGACGGCTGGCAGCAAGGCCGAGCGGGACTTCCCGGCGCTCGGCGTGGAGTTGAAAACCATCCCGATTGATGCCGCGGGCAAACCGCTGGAGACCACCTTCGTCTGTGTTGCGCCGCTGACCGGCAACAGCGGCGTCAGCTGGGAGCGCAGCCACGTGCGCCACAAGCTGGCGCGGGTGCTCTGGGTGCCGGTGGAGGGCGAGCGCCAGTTGCCGCTGGCGGCGCGGCGCATCGGCGCGCCGCTGCTCTGGTCGCCCAGCCCGGAGGAGGAGGCACAGTTGCGCTGCGACTGGGAAGAGCTGATGGACATGATTGTGCTGGGCAAGGTGGAGAGCATCACCGCCCGCCACGGCGAGGTGCTGCAACTGCGGCCCAAGGCGGCCAACAGCAAGGCGCTGACCGAGGCGATTGGCGATCGCGGCCAGCCGATCCTGACCCTGCCACGCGGCTTCTACCTGAAAAAGCCCTTCACCGCCGCCCTGCTGGCGCGCCACTTCTTGCTGTAGTTCGTTCATTTTCCTGATTGAGGGGCCGGACGGCAAAATTCGGATTTTTAGAGGTGATTTTACCTTGCTTTATATGTCAGTTTGCTACGCTTAAAACGTCCCCCCTCTTCGTCGATTATCAAGGAAAACATCATGAAAACATGGGCTATCGCTGTATCGGCGCTGATCGTCGCGTGCACACTCACCGGGTGCGCCAGCGACTATGTGATTGCCACAAAAGATGGCAATATGATCCTGACCCAGGGTAAACCGGCAATTGACAAGGAAACTGGCCTCATCAGCTATACCGATGAGCAGGGCAACCAGCGCCAGATCAACGCCGATAACGTCAACCAAATGATTGAACGCTAACCCGTTACGCCTCCCTCCCGGCCAGCCAGCCTGCGCCGGGAGCGCGACCACCCGTGGCGCCCCGCTCCCCTTTCCTACCGGCATACAATCAGGCACCGCACTTGTGCGCGCAGAGAAAAACGTGTTAATGAGTCAATGACAAGCGATAACGTCGATAACGGCGCATTTTTCAGTCTCCATTCTCAACACTAAGGAAAACCGGCTATGCACTATCACCGTATCCCCCACAGTTCTTTGGAAGTGAGCGTACTGGGACTGGGCACCATGACGTTTGGTGAGCAGAACAGCGAAGCCGAGGCCCACCAGCAGCTGGACTATGCCCTCTCCGCCGGGATCAACCTGATTGACACCGCCGAGATGTACCCGGTGCCGCCGCGCCCGGAGACACAGGGCCTGACCGAGAGCTACATCGGCAGCTGGCTGAAGGCGCGCGGCTGCCGTGAGAAGGTGGTGCTGGCCAGCAAGGTCGCCGGGCCGTCACGCGGCAGCGACGCCGCCATCCGCCCGGATCAGGCGCTGGATCGCAAAAACATCCGCAACGCGCTGGACGCCAGCCTGAAGCGCCTGAACACCGACTACCTCGATCTCTACCAGCTGCACTGGCCGCAGCGCCAGACCAACTGCTTCGGCAAGCTGAACTACCGCTATGAAGATGACAAACCGGCGGTGACGCTGCTGGAGACGCTGGAGGCGCTGAATGAGCAGGTGCGCGCGGGCAAGATCCGCTACATCGGTGTCTCCAACGAGACGCCGTGGGGGGTGATGCGCTACCTGCAATTGGCGGAGAAGCATGACCTGCCGCGCATCGTCTCGATCCAAAACCCCTACAGCCTGCTGAACCGCAGCTTTGAGGTGGGTTTGGCGGAGATCAGCCACCACGAGGGCGTGGAGCTGCTGGCCTACTCCAGCCTGGCGTTCGGCACGCTGAGCGGCAAGTACCTGAATGGCGCGAAGCCAGCCGGCGCGCGCAACACACTGTTCAGCCGCTTCACCCGTTACAGCGGTGAGCACACCGAGCAGGCGATCGCCGAGTATGTGGCGCTGGCCAAACACCACGGCCTCGATCCGAGCCAGATGGCGCTGGCCTTCGTGCGCCAGCAGCCGTTCGTCGCCAGCACGTTGCTGGGCGCGACCAACCTGGAGCAGCTGAAGACCAACATCGACAGCCAGGATCTGGTCCTGGACGAGGAGGTGTTGCAGGCGCTGGAGGCGATCCACCGCCGCTTCACCTTCCCGGCTCCCTAAGGCCAAAAAAACAGGGCGGAGAGTCCGCCCTGTTGCACTACCGGGTGGGCGCTCGCCGCGCCTGCCAGATCCATAGCCCGCCAATCGCCACCACAAACACCACGCCAAAACCGATGCCGATACCAATCACCGGTGCGCCCAGCTTCACCACCAGCGAGTAAAGCCCCAGCATCAGCAGCATTGCGCTGTTCTCGCCGAGGTTCTGTACCGCAATCGCGTTGCCCGCGCCGACCGTCAGTTTGCCGCGCACCTGCAACAGCGCGTTGAGCGGCACCACGAAGAAGCCGCCGAGCGTGCCAATCGCCACCAGTACCACGCCCGCCCCCACCAGCTGATGCTGGAGGGCGAACAGCACCACCGCGCCGCCCATCAGCACGCCCGCTGGCAGGCTGCGGCGCACCTTCTCCAGCGTCACCAGCCAGGCCGCCGCCGCCGCGCCAAACACGATGCCAATCGCCACAAAGGCATTGAGCAGCGTCGGCGTGGTGTGGTCGGTGATGCCGAGCGCCACCGGCACCCACAGTACCAGCAGCAGGCGCAGGGTGACGCCCGCTCCCCAGAACAGGCTGGTGCCAATCAGCGAGAAGCGCGCCTCGTTATCCTGCCACAGGGTGCGGGTCGCGCCCGCAAAGGTACGCAGCATCTGCCCAGGGTGCCAGCCGCTGGCCGGGCGCGCCGCTGGCAGGCGCGGGATGAACAGGTTTGCCAGCACTGCCGCGCCATAGGCCGCCGCGCAGGCCCCGACTGCCGCCGTCAGGTGCCAGTCAGAGAGCCAGCCGCCCGCCACCGATCCGAGCAGGATGGCGGCGATGGTGGAGGCCTCCATCAGGCCGTTGGCCTTCACCAGCAGCTCGCCATGGGTTATCTCGCCGAGGATGCCATACTTGGCCGGCGAGTAGGCTGCCGCCCCGACACCCACCAGCGCGTAGCCAGCAAACGGGTTGAGGCCCGCGAGGATCACTGCCGCGCCCGCCAGCTTCAGCAGGTTGGCGATCATCATCGCCCGCCCCTTGGCGAGGCTGTCGGCGAACTGCCCGACAAAGGGCGCGAGCACGATGTAGGCGGCGACAAACACCATCTGCAATATCGGCTGGCTCCAGTCGGGATAGTGCTCGCGGGCGATCAGCGCCAGCGTGGCGAACAGCAGCGCGTTATCGCCAAAGGCGGAGAGGAACTGCGCCGCCATCACCGCCATCATGCCGCGTGACAGCAGGCGATCATTGGCCGGGTTAGTCATGGGAAGCCTCCGGGTGTTCCGCCAGTTGTCGCAGAGCAACAAAGTCAGGTTTGCCGCTGCCGAGCAGCGGCAGCGCTTTCAGGACGCGGATGTCGCGCGGCACCGCCAGCTCTGGCGCGCCGGATTCACGTGCCGCCTGAAGCAGCGCGTCACGGGTCAGGCCAGCGTCGGTGGTGAACAGCACCAGCGCCTCGCCCCTGGCGCTGTCAGGCTTGGCGGCGGCAGCGTGCTGCCCCTCCGGCGAGGCGCGCAGTGCCAGCTGCTCGACGCTCTCCAGCGAAACCATCTCCCCTGCCAGCTTGGCGAAGCGCTTCACCCGGCCAAGGATGGTGCAGTAGCCCTGCTCATCCAGCGTGACGATGTCGCCGGTGTCATACCAGCCCGCCTCCGGCTGCCCCTGCGCATTCTCCGCCACCGGCGGCTCTAGCTGGCCGGGGTGCTCCACCCGCAGGTAGCCCTTCATGATATTCGGCCCCTTCAGTTGCAGCCGACCGCCCTCCGGGATGCCCGCCACCGGCAGCAGGCGCGCCGCCATGCCCGGCAGGATGCGGCCCACGGTGCCGGTTTTGGCGGCCATCGGCACGTTGATGGCGACCACTGGCGCGCACTCGGTGACGCCATAGCCCTCCAGAATGCGAATGCCATACTTCTCCTGCCACACCTGACGGGTGGCCTGAGAGAGCTTCTCCGCCCCGGCCACCACGTAGCGCACGCGCGCGAAGTCATAGGGGTGGGCGAAGCGCGCATAGTTGCCCAGGAAGGTGGAGGTGCCGAACAGCACGGTGCAGTTGCGGTCGTAGACCAGCTCCGGTACTACCCGGTAGTGCAGCGGGCTGGGGTAGAGGAACACCCGGCTACCGGTGAGCAGCGGCGTGAACAGCCCCACGGTCAGGCCGAAGGCGTGGAACAGCGGCAGCGCCGACATAAAGCGGTCACGCGGCGTGAAGTCAGCGACGGTGCGGATCTGCTCGACGTTCGCCAGCAGGCTGCGGTGGCTGTGCACCACCCCCTTGGGGTTGCCCTCGGAGCCAGAGGTAAACAGGATCAGCGCGGCGTCGTCGGGCCGCTGCGGCGTCATCGCCCGGCGCGGGAAGATCAGGTGCTTCAGGATCCAGATCTTGTCCTCGCGGGTGACGGTATCCTTGAGATCTTCCAGGTAGACCCACTCTGCCTCAGGCACCTGCGCTGGCAGCTCGGTCAGCTTGCCCTTCTCGAGGAACTGGCGCGAGGTGACGATAGTGTGGATCTCCGCCGCGCGCATGGCGCTGCGGATGCCATTCGCGCCCGCGGTGTAGTTGAGCATCGCGGGCACCCGGCCACGCAGGATAGCGCCAAAGATCGCCGCGGCGGTGATGGTGGCGTTCGGCAGCAGCAGGCCGACGTGCTCGCCCTCGCGGGTAAAGCGTTGCAGGATGCGGCTGACGCCAAGGGACTTCTTCAGCAGCCCGTGGTAGCTGTCCTCGTGGAAGTTGATGTCCTCGATGCAGGGCTTGAAGCGGCCGTAGCGCGTCTGCGCCGCCAGTAGCGCCTCAAACAGCGTCTGCGGTGCCAGCGTCGCCATGCGCGCTTCCATCATGATCTGGTGCAGGTGCTGGCCAGCCAAAATCCGGCGGTCGCGGGCGCGCGGCGCGTCCGGCATCGGCAGCCGGGTGGCGGGCAGCGCCTCAATGGTGATCTTCGGGAACAGGCGGATCTTGAAGTTGCCGCGCAGGCGGCCAAATGGCGTGAACTCCGCCCCGTCGATGCGCACCGGCACCACGGCCGCACCGGCGCGGGCGGCGATAAAGGCCGCGCCGTCATACACCTTCATCAATGAGCCGGTGATGGTGATGCGCCCCTCGGGGAACACCACCACCGGCCGGCCCGCCTGCACCTCGCGCACCAGCCGCTTGATAGCCATCGGGCTGGTGGGGTCGAGCGGCACCACGTCTACATAGGGCGTAATCAGGCGCATGTACCAGCGATCGGCAATGCGGCTGTAGACGCCAAATACCGGCTTCACCGGCAGGAACAGCGCCAGCAGCGCGCCGTCGAGGAAAGAGACATGGTTTGGCGTGATCAATAGTTTGTCATGCCGGAACAGCGCCGGGTCGGCGTTGACCGAGACTCGGAACAGGATTCGGAGCAATCCCCTCAGCAGTGCATACACAGCCCATCTCCTTATGAGGAAACAGGGCCAGCAAAATGCCAGCCCAAAACAGGCGACAGGATACCGCACCCATCGGTGACTGACGATAAGGCACGGCTGACGCGTGAGTTAAGGATAGCTGTTTAGTGGGAGGTGGATCGCAGGCAAAAAAAAACCTACGCATCCGCGTAGGTTGGTGCAATTGAATAGGGTATCAACATACAGAGTATGCTGATTTCTCACCAATCAATACCTCTGGGACCTCATACTCTAGAGATCCCCCTCTTAAGAAACTACCGCATAATCGAAAGAGTTCTGCTCTAAATGCAACCAACTGTAAATTCGTATCCCCGCATGTAATCAATGGATTAAAAGTGGGTCAGGTGGCGCTGACCTCCACCAGACAGCTCATGGCATTTGGCCCCTGCGTCAGGGAGGAGGTGCCAATGTCGAGCGTCAAAACATTCGGGTTGCCAGCCTGCTCGGTGCCTGACCACGCCGCGCCAAAGCCGGGGTCAAACCATGCCCCGGTCGCCATCACCACCACGCCGCGGGCCAGCCCCTCATTCAGCCGCAAGCCAGCCAGGCAAGCGCCCCGCTCATTGTGCACCCGCACCTGCGCCCCCTCGTGCAGGCCACGCGCGGCGGCATCGGCGGGGTGCATCTGAATCGTCTCTTTGCCCGCGATTTTGTTGCCCTGCGCCTGCGGCGTCTGGTCGAGCTGGCTGTGCAGGCGGTCGGTGGGCTGCACGGTGATCAGGTGCAGCGGCCAGCGATCGGCCGCGCCCAGCCACTCCACCGGCGGCTGCCACTGCGGGTGCGGTGCCATGTCCGGCTGGTCGTGGCGCGCCAGCGTCTCGCTGTAGAGTTCGATGCGGCCGCTCGGCGTCTTCAGCGGATGGCGCGCCGGATCCTGGCGGAAGCGCTCAAAGAAGACGTAGGGGGTGGCGGGTTTCGGCAGTTCGACGTGGCCGCGCTGCCAGAACGTCTCAAAGTCCGGCCACTCGACGCCGGTGCCAACCTGCGCCGCGCCGCACTCGGCATAGATCTGGCGCAGCCAGCCCTGCTCGTCGCGCCCGCCGGTGAAGGCGTCACGGTAGCCGAGCCGCTCCGCCAGCTCGCTGAAGATGTCGAAGTCATTGCGCGCCTGATGCTGCGGCGCAATCGCCTGATGCATGGCGAAGACAAAACGGTCACGCGAGGAGCCGCCGATGTCGTTGCGCTCCAGCGTGGTGGTCACCGGCAGCACGATGTCGGCCATTTTCGCCGCTGGCGTCCACCAGATATCCTGCACAATCACCGTCTCCGGCTTCTGCCAGCCCGCCAGCAGGCGGTTGAGCTGCTGGTGATGGTGGAAGGGGTTGCCACCGGCCCAGTGCACCAGATGGATATCCGGGTAGTGGTGCGTCTCGCCCTGAAAGTGGTAAGGCTCGCCGGGATGGAGCAGCATGTCGGCGATGCGCGCCACTGGGATCGCCAGCCCCGCCGGGTTGCTGCCCACCGCCATCGACGGGCCGGGGGTGTCGTGGCGCGGGTTGCCGACGCTGTTCATCGAGCCGTGGCCGAAGGAGAAGCCGCCGCCCGGCAGCCCGACCTGCCCGAGCATCGCGCTCAGGGCGATCATCATCCAGTAGGGCTGCTCGCCACGGTGGGCGCGCTGCACCGCGTAGGCCCCGGTCATGAAGCTGCGCACGCCAATCAGTTGCTGCGCCAACTGGCGGATGCGCGCCGCCGGAATGCCAGTGATCCCCTCGGCCCACGCCGGGGTTTTCGCCACGCCGTCGCTGTCGCCATTCAGGTAGGCCAGCAGCTGCGGGTAGCCGGTGCAGTGGCTGGCGAGGAAGGCCTCATCCGCTGCGCCGAGGCGGGCGATCTCCTGCCCGAGCGCCAGCATCAGCGCCACATCGGTGTTGGGGCGGATCGGGATCCACTCGGCGTTGAGGAAGGCCGGGCAGTCGTCGCGCGTCGGGCTGATGTTGATCACCGGCGTGCCCTGCGCCGCCAGCCGCTCCAGCCAGGGTTGCAGCGTGTGCTCGCCCGCGCCGCCGGAGGCGACCTGCGCGTTCTTCAGCGCCAGCCCGCCGAAGGCCACCAGCAGCTGGCAGTGCTCCGCCACGCTCTCCCAGGAGGTGACGCGGCCGGTCAGTGGGCTGAAGGTGCCGATCACATAGGGCAGGAAGAATTGTGCCGCCCCCCAGCTGTAGTTGCCGACCTGATCGACCCCGCCGCCGCCGCTGAAGTAGAAGCGGCGCACCAGCGAGCGCGCGTGGTGCAGCCGCCCGGCCGACGACCAGCCGTAGGAGCCGGTGAAGATGCCGGAAGCGCCATACTGCGCCCGCACGCGGCGGTTCTCTTCGGCGATCAGATCGAGGGCGACCTCCCACTCCACCTCCACGAACGGCTCGTGGCCGCGCAAACTGCGGTCGCTGCGCTCACGCTGCAACAGCCAGGAGCGGCGCACCGCTGGCTTGCGGATGCGGGTGTCGGAGTAGACCGCCGCCGGAATGGCATCGAGCATCGGTGAGGGGTGGCGATCGGCGGCGAAGGGTTCGCAGCGCGTCAATACGCCCTCCTCCACCACGGCGGTGTAGGCGCCCCAGTGCGCCAGATGCGGGAAACGTTGTGTCGGCATGGTTCTCTTTACGGCTGGTATTTGGGCTGACGCACAAAGTACCACCCTCACGCCCGCCGCTCCACATTTGCTGCCGCGGGCTTCTACACTTTACCCATACCCCCATCGCGAGGAGTGAACATGGCCGACGCCGCCTGGCACCCGCTGCTCAATCTGCCGCCCTACCCGCCGTCACGCTTTGCGCCGCTGGCCGACCGGCTGGCGCGCCTGCTGGGCACGCGCCATGACGTGCTGCTGTTTCAGGGCGAGGCGATGCTGGCGCTGGAGGCGGTGGCAGTCAGCCTCGCCCGGCCGGGCCAGCATCTGCTGAACGTGGTGAGCAGCCCCTATGGCCTCTACTTCAGCCAGTGGCTGCGGCGCGGCGGCGCGGAGGTGCATGACGCCAAGGCGCGCTCGGGCTACCCGCTCACCCTCAACGCCTTTGATCAGGCGCTGGCGGCGATGCCAAAACTGGATGCGGTGGTGCTGGCGCATGGCGAGTCGGCCAGCGGCATCCTCAACCCGCTGGCGGAGATTGCCGAGCGGGTACGGCGGCGCGGCGCGCTGCTGGTGGTGGATGCGGTGGCCTCATTCGGTGCGCACACGCTGGAGGTGGATGCGCTGGGCATCGACATCGCGGTGATAGGGCCACAGAAGGCGCTCGGCGGCCCGGCGGGCGTCTCGGCACTGAGCGTCAGCCCGCGCGCATGGGCGCAACTGGCGACCCCACCGGCCTGGGCGCAATCCTGCCTCTCGCTGCCGGAATTGAAGCGCCAGTGGCTGGGGCGTGGCCGACAGGCGTTGCCGGGCACCCCCAGCGCGCTCGACTTCTGGGCGCTGGAGTCGGCGCTTGACCGGCTGGATCAGGAGGGGCTGGTGAGCCTGATCAACCGCCACCTGAAGGCGGCGCAGGCCACCCGCGCCGGGCTGCGGGCGCTGGGCATCGTGCCCTGGCAGCCAGAGGATGCCTACGCCTCGGCGCTGTTGACCGCCGCCCCGGTGCCGGAGGGGGTGGACATTGACGCGCTGCTCACCGATGCCGCCGAGCTGGGCGCGGAGATCAGCGCTGGCGTCGGGCCGATCGCCCGCCAGCTGGTGCGGCTCCACCATACTGGCCCGCAGGCCGCCTTCCCGACGGTGCTGGCCAACGTGGCAGCCTATGGCGCGGCGCTGGCGCGCGCGGGCTGCCCGGTGGACATCGCTGCCGCCGCCGCGGTGATCACCCACCACTATCTGCCGCCGCCCAGCCCGGCCCCGACCCTGCACAGTGAACCGACGCTGTAACCGCTGCCATTTCTCCCGACAAATGCCGTGATAAGTCACCCTTTGGCTGGATTGAGGGATAAAACGGCTATTGTCGCGTTTGCAGTGCCGGGATGGGATCTGGCTCGCTTGCAGCCGCCGGGCTTTTCCGCAAAACTGGGGATGTAATCGATTACCCCGCTGTGGATGATCCCGGCGTTCACACTGCATGATGGAATAACTATGGCCACGATTAAGGATGTTGCCAGGCTGGCGGGCGTTTCCGTTGCCACGGTATCACGCGTTATCAACCACTCCCCGAAAGCCAGCGAAAGCTCGCGCCTGAGCGTACTGAGCGCCATGGAGCAGTTGCAGTATCACCCCAACGCCAACGCCCGCGCGCTGGCGCAGCAATCCAGCGAGACCCTCGGTCTGGTGGTCGGCGACGTCTCCGACCCCTTCTTTGGCGCGATGGTCAAGGCGGTGGAACAGGTCGCCTACAACACCGGCAACTTTTTGCTGATTGGCAACGGCTACCACACCATTGAGAAGGAGCGGCAGGCGATTGAGCAGCTGATCCGCCACCGCTGCGGCGCGCTGGTGGTGCACGCCAAGAAGCTGCCGGATGAGGAGCTAGCCGGGCTGATGGCGCAGATCCCCGGCATGGTGCTGATCAACCGCATTCTGCCGGGCTTTGAGGCGCGCTGCGTGGCGCTGGATGACCATCACGGCGGCTGGCTGGCGACGCGTCATTTGATTCAGGCGGGCCACCAGCGCATCGCGGTGATCTGCTCCAACCACCAAATTTCCGACGCCCACGACCGGTTGCAGGGCTATCTGGACGCCCTGAAGGAGCACAATATCCCGGTGGATGACCGCCTGATCGCCTATGGCGAGCCGGATGAGATTGGCGGCGAACGGGCGATGACCGACCTGCTCGGCCACGGCCAGACCTTCACCGCCGTCACCTGCTACAACGACCCGATGGCCGCTGGCGCGCTCTCGGTATTGAGCGACAACAGCATTGAGGTGCCGCAGCAGATGTCGATGATTGGCTTCGATGACGTGCTGATCTCACGCTACCTGCGGCCACGCCTTACCACCATCCGCTACCCGGTGGTGACGATGGCCAATCAGGCCGCCGAACTGGCGCTGGCACTGGCGAACGGCACACCGCTGCCGGAGACCACCCACATGTTCAACCCGACGCTGGTGCGCCGCCACTCGGTGATGGCCCCACCGGTCAGCGCCCTGCGCGGCGTGGTGGCCCCGGCCAGCGACTAATCTTCTCCCAGCGCCCGGTGGTAGATGGTCACCGGCTCGGCGGGGTACTCCATGCCGTCGCCAATCGGCTGCCAGCCGTGGCGCTCGTAGTAGCCGCGGAAGCTGGCGTAGAGGTAGAGGTCGTGGAATCCGGCCTGCCGGGCGGCGGCGATGGCGTGCTGTTGCAGTTGCTCGCCCAGCCCCTGCCCACGGTAGTCCGCGTCCACGTAGAGCGCCGCCAGCCACGGGGTGAGATCCTGCCGACTGAGCAGGTCGCTGCGCCACAGGCCAACGGTGCCCGCCAGCCGCTCGCCGTCACGGGCAATAAAGGTGATGGGCAGGCCATCGCGCCGCAGGCTGTTTTGCACCAGCGCGGCAAAGAAGGGACGGCTCTCGGCGCTGCCGAACGCCTGCCAGAGCCACTCGGTCACCTGTGGCTGGTGGGCCGGGAAGTCGGCCAGCAGATCATAGGTCAGCATGGGTCACACCAGCTTGCCCTGAAAGATCGGCACCGACTCAAACAGGTAGCCGTCAAACTCCGGCGCATCCACGTCAGACAGCTCCATCAGCGTGCTCTTTACGTTCTCCATGTGCTGCCACATCGCTTGGTAGGAGCCCATCACGTCGCGGCGGCGCAGCGCGGCAAGGATCGCCTGATGGTCGGCCAGCCACTTCAGCCGGTAGCCACGGGTGGCGATGTGGCTGTGCAGCTGCTGCCACAGCGGGCTGTTGTCGCGCCGCTGCCAGATGTTTTTCACCGTCTCCAGCAGCATCTGGTTCTGCGTCGCCCCGGCGATCAGCAGGTGGAACAGCTTGTCGTTGTCGCCGCTGGTGTCATTGGCGACAATCGCCCGCTGCTCCTGCTCGAGGGTGCGGCGCAGATTCTCAATGTCGGCCTTGGTCGCCATGGTGGCGGCGAAGGCGGCGATGTTGCTCTCCAGCAGTTGCCGGGCCTGCAACACCTCAAACGGGCCAATCTCATTGAGCAGGTCATCATCCTGCTCCCCCTCGGAGGGGATGCGGATCACATAGACGCCCGAGCCTTGGCGGATGTCCACCGTGCCCTCCAGCTCCAGCATCAGCAGCGCCTCGCGCACGATGGTGCGGCTGACGCCATACTGCTCCGCCATGTTGCGCTCCGGCGGCAGCCGCGAGCCTACCGGAAAGTGGCCCTGTTGGATCTGCTCACGCAGGTCGCGGCCAATCTCCTGATACTGTTTCTTTTCCTGCGCAATGGTGCCTTTTTCCACGCTGTTACCCTGCCACGTCCCAATAATGGCCCGCCGGCGCGGATGACCGGCGGGAACCCAGGCGGCTAGTTTATCAAACCCAGCGCCTGATCGAGCACTTTTGCGCCGTTGAGGGTGCCGTAGGCCACGCTGTCGATGACGCCGATCGGCACCTGGTGCGCGTCCGTGATCGCCTTGTTGGCCGCCAGCTTGAAGCGCACCTGCGGGCCGAGCAGCACCGCCGCCACCTCGCCGGGGTAGCTTTGCAGCTCATCGCGCAGGTTCTGCTCCGGGATGGCGTAGATGTGGAATGCCAGCCCGCGCGCCTCGGCTTCCCGCTCCATTTTGGTGACCACCAGCGAGGTGGACATGCCTGCCGAGCAGGCGAGTACGATTCGTTTCATCAATGGCTCCACTATTTGGGCTGGTCATCCAGCTCGAGGGTCAGGGTGCGCGACTCGCTCAGCGCCGCGAACCAGTAAGAGGATTTTTTGCGCCGCCGCGCCCGCTGCTGCGCCAGATCGATCTCAATCAGCCCGTAGCGGTTCTTGAAGGCGTTCATCGGCGAGACGTTGTCCGTGAAGGCCCACAGCATGTAGCCCTGGCAGTTGGCCCCCTCCTCGCACGCCTTCAGCGTCCAGTAGAGGTGTTCAGCGATAAACTGGATGCGGTAGTCATCCTGAATCTCGCCCTTTTCGCCGCGGTGCTGCGCCTCGTTCTCCACCCCCATGCCGTTTTCGGCAATGAACCACGGGATGTTGCGGTAGTCGCGCTTCAGCCGCAGCGCCATGTCATAGATGATGCGCGGGTAGATCTCCCAGCCGCGTGACGGGTTCATGCGCCGGCCCGGCAGCTCGAAGTGGTCGTAGTAGCAGGCCGGGTGGAACGGCGTCTCCGGGTGCCACGCGTGGCTCGGTGCCTTGACCCGGTGCGGGTAGTAGAGGTTGATGCCCACCTCATCGACGGTGTTGGCGCGGATGGTCGCCAGCTCCGCCTCATCATACTCAAACAGCACCTCATGCTGGCGCAGCAGCGCCAGCAGCTCCGCCGGGTACTCGCCCAGAATCAGCGGATCGAGGAACACCCGGTTGTAGAAGAGATCGTAGAGCGCGGCGGCGCGCACATCGTGGGCTGCCGTCGAGCGCGGGTAGGTCACCTCCGGGTTGAGGATCACGCCAAGGGTGCCGGGCTGGCCGCGGCGGCGGAACAGCTCCACCACCCGCGCGGTCGCCAGCACCTTGTTGTGGTTCCACTGCATCCAGGTGGCGCTGTTCTGCTCATAGGGCCAGCGCAGCGCATCCAGGTAGACGCGGGTCTGCACCACCACCGGCTCGTTGAAGGTGAACCAGCGCCGCACCCGGTGGCCGAAGCGCTCAAACACCTGTTCGGCATAGCGCACGAACAGCTCCACCACCTGCTTGCTGCCCCAACCGCCATACGTCTCCAGCAGCGCCGCTGGCAGCTCATAGTGCTCAAGACAGAGCATCGGTTCGATGCCCGCCGCCTCCAGCTCATCCAGCAGCCGGTGCAGGTAGGCGGCGTACTCCTCGTCCACCGTCGCCGTCTCATAGTCGGTCAAAAAGCGCGACCAGTTGATCGAGGTGCGGTAGTGGCTCAGCCCGCTGGCCTTCATCAGCGCTACATCCTCCGGGTAGCGGTTGATGAAGTCCGTCGCCACCGCCGGGCCGTAGCCCTGATGCCAGACGTGGCGATCTTGTTGGTACCAGGCGTCCAGGTAGGAGTCCTGCCCCGGCTTTTTGCCGCTCCAGCCCTCGGTCTGCCAGGCGGAAGCTGCCGCGCCAAGGATGAATCCGTCAGGGAGTGCCAATGAAACCTTGCTCATGCGTACCTCATACGTTGCGGGCCAGTTGGTCGTTTGCCGTCTCGGCCGCCAGCTGGGCGGCATCCGCCCGGCGCGAGGCCACCTTGACGAACGGCAGGTAGATCATCACCGCCACGCCGATGCACACCAGTTGGGTGATCACCGCGCCCATCGAACCGGCGGTGGAGAGCCAGGCGTTGATCACCGGCGGCGTCGTCCACGGCACCATCACCACCGCGCGGCCAGCAAAGCCGAGGCTGGTGGCGAAGTAGCCGATGGTGCCGGTGATCAGTGGGGTGATGATGAAGGGGATCGCCAGGATCGGGTTGAGCATGATGGGCATCCCGAAGATCACCGGCTCATTGATGTTGAAGAAGCTTGGCCCGAGCGACAGCTTGCCGATCTCCTTCATCTCCTTGCGGCGCGAGGCGATCATTACCGCCAGCAGCAGGCCGATGGTGCAGCCGGAGCCACCGATGCTCATGTAGACGTCCCAGAACGGCATGGTGATGATGTTCGGCACCTCTTTGCCCTGCTCAAAGGCGGTCATGTTGACGGTGATCGCCCCGAGCAGCAGCGGCTCGCGGATCGGCTTCACCATCTGGTTGCCGTGGATGCCGATCACCCAGAACAGCTGGGCGACGAACATCAGGATCAGGATGCCGGGCAGGCTCTGCACCACCGACTCCAGCGGCTGTTGGATCACGCGGTAGACGGCGTCATAGAGGTAGATGCCGGTCACGCGGTGGAAGACAAAGCCAAAGGTGGCGATGATCACCACGGTAATGATGGCCGGGATCAGCGCCGAGAAGGAGGCGGAGACGTTGGGCGGTACGCTCTCTGGCATCTTGATGCGCAGCCCGTTGATGCGCTCCAGCCGGGTGTAGATCTCCACGGAGAGGATGGCGATGAACATGCCGAGGAACAGGCTCTTGGTGTCGGAGAACTGCTTCGCCAGCACATCCTTCACCACCTGCAACTGGTCATTGACCATCAGCTCCAGCGTGGTGGGCGTGACGGCGATAAAGCAGATCACCGCCAGCAAGCCGGGGAACAGCGTGCGGTTGCCGTTGATCTTGCCCAGCTCAATGCCGATCAGGAACACCGCGCCGATGGTGATGAAGCTTAGGGTGGCGTAGTTGATGCTGGTCATGATCGGCTTCAGCACTGCCAGGAAGGAGAAGATCTCAAAGCTCGCCAGCCCGTTTTTCGGGTCCATCACCATGTTGGAGAGCAACACCGAGAAGGCGCCGACGATGATCACCGGCATCAGCGTGATGAAGGCGGCCTTGATGGCCATGATGTAGCGATAGCTGTTGAAGGTATTGGCAAAGCTCCCCAGGGAGTCGATCAGCCGGTCCTTATATGACATACGCACCTCGTTATCGATGATGGCGCACGGGCGCACCCGCCCAAAAGGCAGCGCGGCACCGGGCACCGGAGGAAGAACAACGATAAACGCGTGCGGCTTAATCGCGTTTGGTATGCCAAAGTTAAATGAATGTGACGATTTATCTGTGATCAAACCCACAGAAGCGCGAATTGGAATTCCAATGAGGCATAATTCTGTTATTTGGTATACCACCTCACCCTGTCTGGTAAGCCGCAGCGATCGCGGCGCAACCGGCCGTGATCCCATGCGATCCGGCAGGCAGGTTCCGGGCGACGGCTATGCTAAACTGCGGCGGTATCGATGATTTTCCGGCGCTTTTTTGCCGGTTACCTGAGGATGGTTAACTGATGATCACCATGTTGGATGTCTCACGGCGCGCCGGCGTATCGAAGGCGACGGTCTCCCGCGTCCTGAACGGCACCGGCCAGGTCAAGCAGAGCACGCGTGACGCGGTGTTCCGCGCGATGGAGGAGCTGGGCTACCGGCCTAACTTTTTGGCCCAGTCGCTGGCGACCCGCAGCTCCAACAGCATTGGTCTGGTGCTCTCCAACTTTGATGGCCCCTACTTCGGCAAATTGCTGCGTCAGGCGGCGAAAGATGTGGAGGCCAGCGGCAAGCACCTGATCGTCACCGATGGGCACGACACGCCAGAGGATGAGATTGAGGCGGTGCGGCTGCTGGCAGACCGGCGCTGTGACGCCATCGTGCTCTACACCCGCCACATGTCCGAGGCGCAGATCATGCGGCTGTTTGAGACGCTGCCGATGCCACTGGTGGTGATCAACCGTGATGTGCCACAGGCGCGCGATCGCTGCGTCTTCTTCGAGCAGCAGCAGGCGGCGTTTGAGGCGGTCTCCTACCTGATTGGTCAGGGACACCGCGAGATTGCCTGCATCACCGGGCCACTGGGCACGCCCACCGCCCAGCAGCGGCTGGCGGGCTACCGCGCGGCGCTGGCTGGCCACGGCATTGACTACCATGAGGCGCGGGTGGCAGAGGGGGATAACAAGGTGCCGGGTGGCTATGAGGCGTGCCGCCAGTTGCTGGCCAACGGCGCGCCCTTCAGCGCGCTGTTTTGCAGCAATGATGACATGGTGATTGGCGCGATGCGGGCGCTGAGCGAGGCGGGCCGAACGATGCCGGAGCAGGTGTCGCTGTTTGGCTTTGATGACCAGCCAGCGGCGGCCTTCCTGCAACCGGCGCTCTCCACCGTCTACCTGCCGATTGACGCGATGATGGAGACCGCCATCCGCCAGACGCTGCGGCTGCTGAACCGCCAGCCGGTGGCGGCGCTGGCCCCCTTCACCGGCCAGCTGCGGCTGCGCGGCTCGGTGGCGCGGGGGCCGTTCGCTTAGAGCAGCTCCAACGCCAGCAGCTCCTCAATGGTCTGGCGGCGACGGATCAGGCGCGCTTCGCCACCGTCGAACAGCACTTCCGGCAGCAGCGGGCGGCTGTTGTAGTTAGAGGACATGGAAGCGCCATAAGCCCCGGTGTCATGGAACACCAGATAGTCACCCACCCGCGCCGCGGGCAGGTCGCAGGTCTCCACGCCGCCGCCCGCCTGCTGGGTAAAGACGTCGCCCGACTCGCACAGCGGCCCGGCCACCACCGATGCCACCGGCGGCTCGTGCTGCACGTCACGGCCATCGGCTGGCAGCAGGGAGATGTGGTGGAAACTGCCATACATCGCCGGGCGCATCAGGTCATTGAAGCCCGCGTCCACCAGCACGAAGTGGCGGCTGCCCATCCCCTTCACGGCGCGCACCTGCGCCAGCAACACACCCGACTCCGCCACCAAAAAGCGGCCCGGCTCAATCTCCAGCTTCACCGGGTGGCCGAGGTGCTCGGCGATCTGCCGACGCGCCCGATCCCACAGGCCGAAGTAGTGATCGGTGTCGATCCGCTCGCCGCCGAACTGGTAGGGGATGGAGAGGCCGCCGCCAGCGGAGATCGCCTCGATGTCCTGCCCCAGCTCCACCACCTGCCGCACCATCGCGTCACACACCTGCTCGAGGTGGCTGTAGTCTACGCCGGAGCCAATGTGCATGTGGATGCCCACCAGTTTCAGCTCATGGCGCTGGATCAGCGCCAGCGCCTGCGGCAGATCGGCATACCAGATGCCGTGCTTGCTGTTCTCGCCGCCGGTGTTGGTCTTCTGGCTATGGCCGTGGCCGAAGCCGGGGTTGACGCGCAGCCACACCGGGTGGCCGGGGCGGCGTTCGCCAATCTGCGCCAGCATGTCAGTGGAACCGGCGTTGACCGGGATCGACAGCTCAGTAACGCGCGCCAGCGTCGGCTCGTCCAGCACGTCGGCGGTGAAGACAATCTCCCCCTCCGGCCCCGGCTGGTAGCCAGCGTGCAGGGCGCGTTCGATCTCGCCGAGCGACACCGAATCCACGCGCACGCCCTGCCCGCGCATCAGGCGCAGGATATGGGTGTTGGAGCAGGCTTTCTGCGCGAAACGGATGACGTCGAACTGCCGCAGTTGCTCGATGCGCTGGCGGATGATCTCGGCGTCATAGACCCACACCGGGCAGCCGAAGCGGGCTGGCAGGGTCAGCAGGTTGTCCGCGTTCAGGGCGGTGGAGGCGTCATTCAGGGCAAAAGGCATGGTCAGGCAGTCCATCATCAGGGTTGAGATGGCCCTATCCTAGCGGGCGCGCCGCCGGGGGGAAAATATCTGTTTGCCGGGTGTCTATTCATCTATGATATGGCTTTTCCCGCCGGAGCCGCCGATGCCTGCCCTCTCCCTGCGCCAGATTGAAATTTTCCATGCGGTGATGACCACCGGCAACCTGACCGAGGCCGCCGCGCTGCTGCACACCTCGCAACCCACCGTCAGCCGGGAGCTGGCGCGCTTTGAGCGCAGCGTCGGGCTGGCGCTGTTTGACCGGGTGCGCGGTCGGCTGGTGCCGACGGTACAGGGGCTGCGGCTATTTGAGGAGGTGCAGCGCTCCTACTACGGGCTGGAGCGCATCAGCGCCGCCGCCGAGGGCATTCGCCAGTTCCGCGAGGCGCAGCTCTCCATCGCCTGCCTGCCAGCCTTCAGCCAGTCGCTGCTGCCAGCGGTGTGCAAGCCCTTCAGCGATGCCCACCCCGGCGTCAGCCTGAGCGTGGTGCCGCAGGAGTCACCGTTGCTGGAGGAGTGGCTCTCCGCCCAGCGCCACGATCTCGGCCTGACGGAGACCACCCTGACGCCCGCTGGCACCGAGCGCCTGACGCTGATGACCCAGAATGAGGTGTGCGTGCTGCCAGCCGGGCACCCGCTGCTGGCAAAGGCCAGTCTGGCACCGGCAGATTTTGCCGGGGAGAATTTTATCAGCCTCTCCAGCACCGACAGTTACCGGCAGTTGCTGGATGCGCTGTTTCTGGAGGCGGGAGTGGCGCGGCGCATGGTGCTGGAGACGCACAGCGCCGCGTCTGTCTGCGCGATGGTGCGCGAGGGGGTAGGCATTTCGATTGTTAACCCGCTGACGGCGGTGGACTACGCGGCGGGACAAGGCGGGATTGGCATCCGCCCGTTTGAGGTGGCGGTGCCCTTTACCGTCAGCCTGATCCGGCCGCTGCACCGCCCCTCGTCAGAGGTGGTCGATGCCTTCATGACCTGGCTGCACCGCCATGCGGCGCAGTTCCCGGCCCGGCTGGCGGCGGCGATGGCGCGCCGCTAGCTGGCTTTTCAGGCGGCGACCTTGCGCGCCGCGCGGCGGAAGGTGAACAGGCAGAGCAGGAAGCCGATCAGCGCCAGACCGCCCGCCGCCACCGGCACGCTGGTCAGCCCCAGCCCGCCCGCGATCACCGCGCCGCCCACCCAGGCCCCGATGGCGTTGCCGATGTTGAAGGCGGCGATGTTCAGCGTCGAGACCAGATTCGGCGCGTTCTTGCCGTAGGTCACCACGTTAATCTGCAACGCTGGCACCGCGGCAAAGGCGGCCGCCGACCAGAGGAACAGCGTGATCTCCGCCGAGACCAGATGGTGGCTGGTGACGCTGAACAGCACCGAGAACAGCGCGATCAACAGGAAGGTGGCGGTCAGGCTGACCGGCAGTTTCCAGTCCGCCAGCCGGCCGCCCAGCACGTTACCCACCGTCAGGCCGACGCCCATCAGCAGCAGCGTCCAGCTCACGCCATGCTCCGAGACGCCGGTGATGTCAGTCAGCACCGGCGCGATGTAGGTGAACAGCGCGAACATCGCCGCCGCGAAGCAGACGGTCATCAGCAGCGACAGCCAGATACCCAGCCCGCGCAGCGCGCCCAGCTCCTTACGCAGGTTGGTTGGCTCCTCCTCTTTTACCGCTGGCAGCTTGGTGTAGAGCGCCAGCAGCGACACCACACCAATCACCACCACCGCCCAGAAGGTGGAGCGCCACCCCAGCGCCTGCCCGAGGGCGGTGCCGAGCGGCACGCCCAGCACGTTCGCCAGCGTCAGGCCGGTGAACATCAGCGCCACCGCCGAGGCACGCCGGTTCGGTGCCACCAGATTGGCGGCCACCACCGATCCAATGCCGAAGAACGCGCCGTGGCAGAGGGCGGTGATCACCCGCGCCAGCATCAGGAAGTTGTAGCTGTAGGCCAGCGCGCACAGTAGGTTGCCGATGATGAAGATGCCCATCAGCAGCAGCAGCGTCTGCTTGCGCGGCAGCCGCGCGGTGAGAATCGCCATGATTGGCGCGCCAATCGCCACGCCCAGCGCATAGCCGCTGATCAGCCAGCCGGCCAGCGGGATGCTGACCTGTAAATCGCCCGCCACCTGTGGCAATAGCCCCATGATGACGAACTCGGTGGTGCCGATGGCGAAGGCACTCATCGCCAGCGCCAGAAGAGAAATAGGCATACACGCTCCTGTGTTACCGCCCGTGGCGGCCCTTGCAGAAAGACAAACCCACCCCAGGCTGGTAGACCGGCCGGTATAGGATGGGGAGGATGGGAACCGGCAAGCGGGACGCGGGCCGGCAATATCCCTCTATTTCATAAGGGATTTAATCTTGGGTAATGCCATAGGAATAGCACACCCGGCCGCTACAAGGCCAGCGGCGGCCGGGGCGATCGCACAGTGATCTAACGGGTCAGGGGGTGACCCGCCAGTAGCTCCCCTGCGCGCGCACGTTGTGGCCGAAGCCGCAGTCGCCGCGGGTGGAGAGCGTCACCTGCTGGTCGCTGAACGCCATGCTGATGTCGCAGGCGCTGCCGAAATCGGAGTCCGCCGTCTGCTGGTAGAGTGCGTGGCCGCCCTCAATCGCCGTCACGGTGCTGAACTCGCCCAGATTGGGGCCGTAGTAGAGCGCCATCGGCCCCATGTAGAGGCCGCTGTACTCAATCTGGTAGCGCTGGCCCTGCGGCTTCACCACCAGCGTGTTCCAGGTGCCGTAACCGGCGTACTGCCAGTACTCCCCCGCCGGGCCGCGCGGCGGCGGCAGGGCGTCAAGCTGTGCCTGCATCAGGCCGAGGTTGTAGCGCGACTTGTCATCATCCGGTGCCAGTTGCAGCCAGGCGCGCGCCTTCAGCCACATCCCCTGTCGCAGGTAGGAGAGCGCAATATTGTTGTAGGCGGTGACCGTGGCGTCGCGCGGCTGGCGGCAGAACTCGCTCCAGGCCACCTGGTCGCGGAAGATCTCACGCGCCTTGGCAAAGTCACCCTGTTGGTAGGCCGCCTGTCCGGCGTTGGCATACTGGCCAATCTTGCCGCAGTCGGCCTCCACGTCCGGCTCATCAATCCTGGCGGCGGCATCCAACGCCGGCCACAGCCCGGCCAGCAGCACCACACCGGCAGTCCACCCTGTCGGCAAACCCTTCATCACCTCATCCTCTGTTGCATGGCTGGCCCGCAACCACATGCGGGGGAACGAAAAACATCCTTACAAGTCTATAATTGCCAGTTGGATCACTGACACTCATTCTGCCTTTTGTCTGGCCATGGTTATGATGGCCCCTTTGCTGGAAGTTGGATGCTTTTATGACACATACACCGGGAACACACAGCCAGTGGCGCCAAATCTGGCGTCTGATTGCGCCCTATTGGCGCTCCGAAGAGAAGTGGCGCGCCTGGACGATGCTGGCGACCATTGTGGCGCTCTCGCTCGCCACGGTCTATATCAACGTGCTGCTGAACGAGTGGAACCGCGTGTTCTACGACGCCTTGCAGAACAAAAATTACGCCGTCTTCAAAACGCAGCTGCTGCACTTCACCTGGCTGGCGCTGGCCTTTATCGTCATCTCTATCTACAAAGTCTACCTGACGCAGGGACTACAGATGTACTGGCGGCGCTGGATGACCAAAAAGTACATGGCGAAGTGGATGCGGCACCACGCCTACTACCACACCGAGCGGCAACAGACGGTGGATAACCCCGACCAGCGTATCGCCGAGGATCTTAACGTGCTGGCGAGCGGCACCCTGTCGCTGACGCTCGGGCTGCTGTCGAGCGTGGTGACGCTGGTCTCCTTCGTCTCCATCCTCTGGGCGGTGAGCGGCCCGATCAGCTTTATGCTCGGCTCCCATGACATCACCATCCCCGGCTACATGGTCTGGTTCGCGCTGCTCTATGCGGTGCTCGGCTCGCTGCTGATTGGCTGGATCGGCAAGCCGCTGGTGCGCCTCGGCTTCAATCAGGAGCGCTTTGAGGCGAACTTCCGCTTCGGGCTGATCCGCATCCGCGAGAACAGCGACGCCATCGCGCTCTACCAAGGCGAGGCGCGCGAGCGCGAGCAGCTGGAGGGGCGCTTTGAGACCATCCGCAGCAACTGGTGGTCGATCATGCGCGTCACCAAGTCGCTGAACATCGCCTCCACCTTCTATGGCCAGTTCGCCATTATCTTCCCGTTTCTGGTGGCCGCGCCGCGCTACTTCTCCGGCGCCATCCAGCTCGGGATGCTGATGCAGATCTCCTCCGCCTTCGGGCAGGTGCAGGGGGCGCTCTCCTGGTTCATCGACGCCTTCAACGACCTCGCCACCTGGAAAGCCTGCGTCAACCGTCTGGCTGGCTTCAATGCCGCCGTCGAGGAGATTGAGGCGCAGCCGAACCACATCGCGCACAGCGACTCGCCGCGCCATGCGCTGGTGCTGGACAAGCTGCAACTGACGCTGCCGGATGGCGAGCCGCTCTTCTCACCGGCCAGCGCCACCCTGAACCCCGGCGAGAGCGTGCTGATCGCTGGCCCCTCCGGCTGTGGCAAATCGACCCTGCTGCGCGCCATCGCGGGCGTCTGGCCCTACGGTCAGGGCGGCATCGCGCTCGATCGCCGCCAGCGCACGCTGTTCCTGCCGCAGCGCAGCTACATCCCGATTGGTAGCCTGCGTGAGGCGCTCAGCTACCCGGATGACCCGGCGCGCCACCCGGACAGCGAACTGCTGTCGGTGCTTGAACTCTGCCGCCTCAAACACCTGCAACCGATGCTCGACATGGCGGGCAACTGGGGCCACCGCCTCTCGCCCGGCGAGCAGCAACGGCTGGCCTTCGCCCGCGTGCTACTGGTGAAGCCTGACCTGCTGTTTTTGGATGAGGCCACCAGCGCGCTGGATGATGAGACCGAGCAGCAGATGTACACGCTGATGGTAGAGAAGCTGCCGGAGATGACGCTGGTGAGCGTCGCCCACCGCAACAGCGTGGCGAAGTATCACCAGCACTGCTGGCGCTTTGGTCAGGATGAGCAGCGGCGCGCCATCGTGCTCACCCCCTCCCCGCTGCCCGTCAGCGCCTGACGCACGGCAAAAAAAGGGCGGCCCACTGGCCGCCCTTTTCTTTACTTCCCTGCTAGCCGGTGGCTCCCAGCGCCACCTTGACCTGATTGGCTATCGTCTCCACCTGCGGGCCGTAGATGACGTGCACGTCATGCTCCGTCACCCGCTTCACGCCGTGCGCGCCGGTGGTTTTCAGCTTGTCATCCGCCACCTGCGCCATGTCATTGACCTTCACCCGTAAGCGGGTAAAGCAGCAGTCCACCTGCACGATGTTGCCGACGCCGCCCAGCCCGGAGATGATCACCTGCGCCTTGTCATCGGCAGTGGCCTTGCCCACCGCCGCGGTGGTACCGGTGGCCGGTTGCGGCGAGTTGGTCACTTCGCCCAGCTCCCCTTCGCTCTCACGCCCCGGCGTTTCCACGCTCATCCGCTGGATGATAAAGCGGAACACAAAGTAGTAGAGCGGCGCATAGATCAGACCGAGCAGCAGCGCATACCACCAGTGGGTGCGTGCGCCGCCCAGCACGCCAAAGATCAGGAAGTCGATCGCCCCGCCCTGCACGTTACCGATCATCACCTGCATCAACTGCATCAGCATAAAGGAGAGGCCGGTCAGCAGCGCGTGCACGATGTAGAGGATCGGTGAGACGAAGATAAAGCAGAACTCCAGCGGCTCGGTGATGCCGGTGGTGAACGAGGCCAGACCGCCCGCCAGCATCAGCGCTTTCACCCGCTCCTTGTGCTGCGGGCGGGCGGCGTGGTACATCGCCAGCGCCGCCGCGGGCAGGCCGAACATCATTACCGGGATCTTGCCCTGCGCCAGGAAGCGCGTCGCCTCGCGCGTCACCTCATCGGCCATGGTGCCGGGGTTGGAGAGCGCGGCGTTGAAGATGTTCAGCGCGCCCACAATACTCTGCCCATCTACGGTGGTCATGCCGCCGATGGGGGTGAAGCGCACCGTTTCATTGATGATGTGGTGCAGGCCGGTCGGGATCAGCAGCCGCTCGGAGGTGGCGTAGATAAAGGTGCCGATCACGCCGGTCTTGCCGATCAGCTCGCCGACCCACAGGATCGCCTGCGCCACCGCTGGCCAGATCAGCGCCATCACCACCCCCACCAGCGGCAGCACCAGCACGGTAACGATCGGCACAAAGCGGCGGCCGCCGAAGAAGGCGATCGCCGTTGGCAGCGCGGTGGTGTAGAAGCGGTTATGCAGCAGCATCACAATCAGGCCGGTGATCACCCCGCCCAGCACGCTCATGTTGTAGGTGAAGATGCCGAGGGTGTTGGTGAACTCGGCGGCATACATCATCGCCTCGGTCTCCGGCATCCCCTGCCCGGTGAGGTGCGCGACGCTGGTGGTAGCGGCGGTCAGCCCCTGCGCCTTCAGGCAGAAGTTCACCCCGACGTGCAAACTGATAAAGCCGATACCGGCCGCAAAGGCCGCGGTGGCCTTCTCGGCGTTCGCCAGCCCCATCGCGGTGGCGACGGCAAAGAACAGCGGCAGGTTGGCGAACAGCGCGCCAGATACCGCCCGGATAAAGCCAATCACCAGCTGCGGATAGTGCAGGTTGGCGAAGGCGTTACCGGTAATGGCCGGGTTTTGCAGTGCCGCTGCCAGCCCGAGAAATATCCCGGCGGCGGCGATCACCGAGATTGGCGTCATCAGTGCCTTACCCAAATCATGAATCTTGCTGCCGAGCTTGATCATGTCCCGATCTCCTTGAAGCAGGGTGAAAAATCATCCTTTTGAGTAAAGTCACGAACCGGTGGCTTGTATAGACGCCATCGGTAAGAGTATGAGAGCGGTCACATTTTCACCGACAGGCAACAGCGGGGATTTTCACGGTGGATGGCGGCGATTGGCGGCGCAATCGCCACCGTTCAACCCACGGCGGGCGGCAGGAGAGAAAAGAAAACGGCCCGCAAGGCGGGCCGGGGATTGATTGATTTCGCTGATGTTTTGACGCGTCAGCCCTGCCAGCGGCGGAACAGTACGCTGGCGTTGACGCCGCCAAATCCAAAGCCATTGGAGAGCGCGTACTCCATCGCCATGGGCCGCGCCGTCGGGCCGACCAGATCGACCCCCTCCGCCGCCGGGTCTGGCTGCGTCAGGTTGCGGTTCGGTGGCGCAATCTGGTCACGCAGCGCCAGCAGGGTGAAGATGGCCTCAATGCCGCCGGCCGCGCCCAGCAGGTGGCCGGTGGAAGCCTTGGTGGAGGTGACGGCCAGGCCACTGTTTTCACCAAACAGCGCCTTGATTGCCGCCAGTTCGCCCCGGTCGCCGACCGGCGTGGAGGTGGCGTGGGCATTCAGGTGCTGCACCTGATGCGGTGCCACACCCGCCTGCTTCAGCGCCAGTTCCATCGCACGGCGCGCGCCGCTGCCATCCTCCGGCCCGGCGGTCAGGTGGTAGGCGTCGGCGGTGGTGCCGTAGCCCACCACTTCCGCCAGCGGCGTGGCACCGCGCGCCAGCGCATGTTCCAGCGTCTCGACCACCAGCAGGCCCGCCCCCTCGCCCATCACGAAGCCATCGCGGGCGGTATCAAAGGGGCGCGAGGCGGCTTGCGGCTGGTCGTTGAAGCCGGTGGAGAGCGCCCGCGCCGCGGCAAAGCCACCGAGGCTGACGCGATCGATCGCCGCCTCGCTGCCGCCACACAGCACCACATCGGCTTCATCACTGCGCAGCAGGCGCACCGCGTCGCCAATCGCCTGCACGCCAGCGGCACAGGCAGCCACCGGCGTACCCATCGGGCCTTTCAGGCCAAAGGCCAGCGAGACGTGCCCGGCCGCCATGTTCGCCAAAAAGGCCGGGATGGTGAAGGGGGAGAGACGGCGCGGCCCCTTCTCTGCCGTGGTGGTCACCGCCTGCGCGATGGCCGGGAAGCCACCGATGCCGGAGCCAATCACCGTGGCGGTGCGCTCACGCTGCGCCTCACTCTCCGGCTGCCAGTTGGCCTGCGCCAGTGCCTCACGGGCGGCGGCCAGTGCGAAGGTGATGAAGCGATCCATCTTCTTTTGCTCCTTGGCTGGCACCGCCCGCTCAAGGTCAAAGCCCGCCTCGGGGTCGTGCGCGATGTCCGGCACCTGGCCGCCGATGCGGGTTGGCAGGTCAGCCACCACCGCCGCTGGCAGCTCCGCCACCCCAGAGTCGCCCGCCAGCAGCCGTCGCCAGACCGGCTCAATCCCGCAGCCAAGCGGGGAGACGATGCCCATGCCGGTCACCACGATGCGTTGCTTACTCATTTGCGCTCTCCTGCTGTTCGCTGGCGCGCCGGATGCGCGCGCCCATGTTTTCATCGGCGGCTGGCCCGGCCACCAGTTGGTGGCTCTCCAGGCTGATGGGTTTCTGCTGTTCGAGGTCATAGAGCACCGGCGTAACCACCCGGCCCGTGGCGCGGTCGGCCAGCGTGATGCTCGCCCCCTCGGGCGCAAAGTAGGTGTTGCCCCAGTGCAGCAGGCTGAGCAGCACCGGTGCCAGCCCCTGCCCGGCCTCGGTCAGGTGGTACTCATAACGCGGCGGTCGCTGGCTGTAGGCGCGCTTCTCCAGCAGCCCGTTCTCCACCAGCGTCGCCAGCCGGCGGCTCAGGATATTGGGCGCGATGGCCAGGCTCTTCTGGAACTCATCGAAGCGCCGCAAACCGTGGAAGGCGTCACGCATGATCAGCAGGCTCCACCACTCCCCCACCCGCTCCAAACTGCGCGCAATGGGGCACGCCTCTTCACTCAAGTCTCGTCGTTTCATCACCACCTCACTTGCATAATGAAAGTCACTCTAGCGAGGTCACTAGCATTTTGCAAGTAACAGGATGGGTCGCGATGGGGGGCAGGCAGTGGGGTAAACAGGCAGGAAGCTAAGTGGAGGAGGAAATGGCCCCCGCCCAGCGGGCGGGGGGAGTGCTCAGGGCACTGGGGCAACCGAGATGATTTTGACGTTGTCACCGGCTTTCTGTTTCGCCTGTTCCAGCACTTCCGGGCTTTTGTCCGTCAGCTCATGCTCGCTGACGATCACCAGCTCTTCCGCACTGGCATGGCTGCCATCCTCACGTTCAAATACCACTTTATAACTGGCCATTCTCTCTCCTTGCAGTTGTTGGGTTGGCGGCGGTTACCGCCACTGGTCATCCACGTCGCCGAGCAGTGCGAGGCTGCGCGCATCGCAGCCCATCGCCCGCAGCGGCGCACGCACGTCACGTTCCAGATCTGGCACATACCCCACCAGAATTTCGCCCGGCCCGCGCAACAGCACCTTGCCCAGCGCCGCCGGCAGCAGCAGGCTCTCGCCACAGCCGAGCCGGTAACGCTGGCCGTTGGCCTCCACATCGCACGGCTCACCGATATTGGAGATTAACTGCGCCGAGGTGAAGGCGTAGGCGTAAGAGGCGGAGATCTGCCAGCGCTCCAGTGCGAAGTACGGGCCAGCGCAGCACATAATGCGGCGGCAGGCCGGTGTCTCTTCACGCAACAGGCCGGGGAACGGCACGGTGCGCAGCTCCGGCCGCAGCTCCTCTAGCAGCGCGTCGATGTTGCGCTCCTGCGTGGCGCGCGACAGCGGTTTGCCATCCTCCATCCGCCAGGGCATCGCGTGCTGCTGGATGTTGGAGGTCTGCTCAATCTCATAGATCAGCGTGTCCGGCCCGAACGAGTGCAGCATCCCGCCCGGCACGTAGAAGGTATCGCCAGCACGCACCGGGAAACGGTACATCACCGCGTCATACTCCTCGGCCAGCAGCGCGGCGCGCAGGGTATCGCGATCCACGCCCGGCTTGACGCCCAGCAGGCAGGTGGCACCCGGTGCGGCCCACAGGATGTGCCACGCCTCGGTTTTGCCGTTGGGCTGGCACTCAAGCCGCTGCGCTGCCTCGTCATTGGCGTGCAGGTGCACCGGCAACAGGTGGCTGGCGTCGATGAACTTGCTGAGCAGCGGGAAGTGCGGGCCGCGCCAGCCGGGCGCGACCAGCTCGTCGGGGTAGCGCTCCGTCAGCTCCCGCAGCGTTTTGCCCGCCAGCGTGCCGTTGGTGACGGTGGCGATCATGCCGTCAACGTCACTCACCTCCCAGGTCTCGGCGATGCGGCCCTCTGGCAGCCCGGCCCTGCCGAGGATTTGGCGGATCTTCTCTCCGCCAAAGATATGGGTGGCGAGCGGCGTGGTCAGCGATAAGGGGTAAGCGTCCATCCGCACCTCCTTAGATGATGGGCTGGCCACCCGTCACGGCAATGTTGGCACCAGAGATGTAGCTCGCCTCATCGCTGGCCAGCATCACATAGGGGGCCGCCAGCTCGGCTGGCTGACCGACGCGCTTGATTGGCATCGCGCTGCCCAGCTCTTTCACCTGATCCGCTGGCATGGTGGCCGGGATCAGCGGCGTCCAGATTGGGCCGGGGGCAACGGTATTGGAGCGAATGCCCTTCTCTGCCAGCAACTGCGCCAGACTGCCAGACATGTTCAGCATGGCAGCTTTGGTCGCCGAGTAGGCCACCAGCATCGGCTTCGGCTGGTCGGCATTGATGGAGGTGGTGCTGATGATGGAGCTGCCCTTCGGCATATGCGGCACCGCGGCCTTCACCAGACGGAACATGCCGTAGATGTTGGTTTTCATCGTGCGGTCGAACTCTTCATCGCTGATCTCATCCAGCGACTGGCGCACCATCTGGAAGGCGGCGTTGTTGACCAAAATGTCGATGCGGCCGAAGGCTTCCACCGCTTTTTCCACGATCGCCTTACAGTGCGCCAGCTCGGTGATGTCACCCTCGACCAGCACTGCTTTCTGGCCAGCCTCTTCCACCAGTCGCGCGGTGTCTTTGGCGTCTTCATGCTCATTCAGGTAGGAGATCAGGACGTCGGCCCCTTCACGCGCATAGGCAATCGCCACGGCACGGCCAATCCCGGAGTCACCGCCGGTGATGATGGCTTTTTTGCCCGCCAGCCGGCCGGAGCCTTGGTAGCTGGTTTCGCCATGGTCGGGTTTCGGGTCCATATCAAAGATGGTGCCCGGTACGCTCTGCTGCTGTTCTGGCTGTGGGGGGGTCGGATAGTGTGTCATCGTGCTTTCTCCTGTATCAGAGGGCTGTTACCAGCCTGAGAACGGAGCCAGGCAACGGCCTGACGCTAAAAATTGGACTTATCTCACATGGTTATGCAATGAGATGCCATGATTTTCAGTATAGTTGACTGCACGAGATTGCAAGCCAGATTAGGATTACCGGCAAAACGGCCAAACCGCAGGATAAAGGTTCAGGCATGGGCGAAGGGGGTGGGTTGGATTGATACTGTGATAGCAGGGAATAAGAATGTCAGATAACAGAAGCATGTATGGGAAGGGTAAAGCAGGTGTTTGGAGCGGGTGAAGGGAATCGAACCCTCGTATGCAGCTTGGGAAGCTGCCGTTCTACCATTGAACTACACCCGCGTCGGTGTGAGGGGCATTATAACCCTAACCGCTTGAGAGACAAGCAGTAAAACACCGCCAATTGGCGGTGTTTTGAGCAATCGCGATGCATTGGCCGCGTCAGGCGGAGAATCGGCGTGGCGCAGCGTAGTAAGCCCGCATCTTTTCCGCCAGCCAGCCGCCGTCATCACCGTTGGAGTGGATGGTGGTGATACTGACGGTCGAGCCACCGCCCCACAGTACGGAGAAGATGTTGTAATCCGGCAGGTTGTGCACCTGCTGCTGGCCCCAGTCGTAGCCCTTGTCGCGCTGCAAAAACTCCCCGACGGTGGCCGCGCCATAGTTCACCGGGTTGAGCGGCGTGTTGCGCAGCCCGGCGTAGATGGCGGAGACGTTGCTGCCGATGCGATCGTCCCCCATCAGGAAGGTGCCGCCAGAGCCGAAGTGGCTGCTAGGGATCAGCGAGGTGCCTTCGCTTTCGGTGGGCATGTGGCCGCCGGGGATCTGCCAGATCATCGCCGGCCGGTTCAAGCCGGCGGCGGTGTACTTCACCAGCTTCAGGTAGTTGAGCCAGCTGGAGGCGTTCCAGCCATAGTGCGCCAGCGCATCCGGGCTGAAGCAGTCGCGCTCAAACTTATCGAAGACGATAAAGTCCGGCACCGCCTCCCCCCGGTAGACCCCCAGCTCATCAATGAAATTGACCACCGCGTCAGCGTGGGCGCGGGCGTCCACGTTCTCGCGCAGTACCCAGTCGGCGGTGCCGGTCGCCCAGACGTTGGTCTGCCAGCCGAAGGGGACGTCGGGCGCGAAGTGGCGCACGATGAAGTTGATCGCCTGCACATAGCCATAGAGATCGTCGCGGAACGTCGGCAGCGTGGGCGCGCTGAACTTAAGCAGCGGTGCCAGATCCTGCACCGCCTGTTTTAGCAGCCTGTTGACCTGCACGCTATTGGCCTGCCGCACCACCTCATAGCCATACGGCTCCTGCTGCATCGCGCCGAGGAAGTCCGGGTTGAGCACAAAGGTCACCGGCACCGGGTGTGCGGCATCCTTGTAACTCTGCGCCGCGACACACTGGGTGATAAAGCTGCCGAAGTGGTTGCGCAGGCGCTGCGTGTCCTGGAGATCCGGGAGCGCGCTGCCGCCGCTGGCGTTGGCGGTGTAGACCACCATCACCGGCATCACCGGCTGCCCGCTGTTCTGCTCCATCTCGCGCGCCACCTTGCAGGTGCGGTGCACCGGCAGGGTGTGGAGATCGAGGTAGCCGTCGCCGTTCTCATCCACCTCCGGCGCGGGCAGCGGATCGCCGCCACCGTCGAAGCCGTCATACTTGAAGATCGCGCTGACCGGCACGTTCTGGTAGGCGGTGACGCTGGCCTGCGAGTTGACCGTGACACCGCCGTGCGCCAGATAGTCCGGCCAGCCGCGCACCTGGAGGTCAACGCCCTGCTCAAACGCTAGCCGGATGCGGCTCTGGCTGGCGGAGAGCGTGACGCTGGCGCGCTGCGCCAGATAGGTGCGGCCGTTGAGGCTCAGGCGGCCCGCGCTCAGGCTGTAGTCACCCGCCGCCAGCGGTAGCGGGATTGCCAGCTCGCCGCTGCCATTCAGGGTGAAGTAGTACTGCGTCAGGCCGTCCGGGCTGACCAACGACACCTCCAGCTTATGGCTGCCGGTTGGCAGGCAGGTGGTGGAGAGCGTCGCCTTCACCATGCCGCTGGTGTTGAGGTTGCGCGTCTGGTAGCCCACCGTCACGGCCAACGGGCTGTTTTTATTAGGGATAAAGCTGTTCAGCGCCGACTGGTTGGTGAACTCGGTGTTGTTGATATGGGTGGTGACAATCTTGACCTGACAGGCCACCTGATGCGTCAGCCGGTTGAGGGTCAGCGACTCACCAAAGGAGAGCGTGTGATCCCCCTCCAGCGTCTGGCCGCCCTGCGACAGGTTGAGGCGGATCAGCCCCTGCCGGATGCTATGGTTGTTCATCAGCGTCAGGGTGGCGGAGGCGAAGATGTGCGGGGCCTGATAGGCCAGCGCCACCTGGTAGGGCGAGTTGCTGGCCGACAGCGACAGCGTCTGCTGCGCCTGCTGCGGGGTGAGGCTCGCCTCCTCACTCTCCAGCACCGGCAGTTGCAGGGTATAGCGGCCATAGGCCAGGTTCTCTATGCGCGTGGTGCTGCCCCACGCCAGCGTGTGGGTGACGGATTTGCCCTGCGGATCCACCAGCACCACTATCGGGCTGGGCAAACCGGCCAGCGGGCAACCGGGGGCGGTCAACGCCAGCTCCCCCTGCCGGGCCGGATCGTTTTGCAGCGTGACGTGCACATCGCCCAGCGTGACCGGCGTCTGGGTGGCGCTCAGGCTAAAGCTTAATGTCCCGCTGGCCCCCGGCTTCAGCGTCATGGGCTTGCTGGCGGGCAGCACCAGCGTATTTTTCTCCAGCGGCCAGCCGCCGTCACGGGTCAGGGTGGGCGCGCCACCGGCCGCCAGCGTGCCGCCGTAGGGGCTGTACTCATCGGGGTGGCCGGTGGCGAGGAACTCAATCTCCGCGTGGGCCAGATCGATCACCTGCTGGCTGGCGTTGGTCAGGCTCAGGGTCACCTTCTGATACCAGCTGCTGGACGCCAGCGCGCTGACGCTGACCGCCACACTGGCCGCCGCCGGCTCCTGGGGCGCAGGTGACGCCTCCTCTTCCCAATCCGGCGGCGGCAGGTTGTCAGTCGGCTCGGGCGTGGGGGCAACCTCAGGCTCAGGTTCTGGCGTCGGGGCCACCTCTGCCTCAGGTTCTGGTTCCGGGGCAATTTCAGGCTCTGGCTCGGGGGCGGCGGGCGTTGGCTCCTCGGCGGGGATCGCTTCGCCCTCACCCTGCTCGCCGCTGGCGAGGGTCAATGTCCAGTGGCTGACCTCAAACGGGATCTGCCCGGCAGCGAGGTTGAACACCAAGGTGCCAAGCTGGCCGGGCGCTAATAGCAGCGGCCCGCCGTTATCCAGCACCACGCGCGTGTGCTTCAGCGGCCACTCGTCAGTGAAGGTGATGTCGGGCATCTTGCCGCCCATCAGCGATCCGCCTACCGGCGCGTAGGCATCGATGCCGCCATTGGCGGAAAAATTCAGCTCGGCCTGATTGAGATCCAGCACCGCCTTGCCGTGGTTGCTGAAGATCAGCGTGACCGGTTGATACCAGCTGTTGACGTCGATGGCGCTGGTGGCCAGATGTAGCCCTGATGGAAGTTGCGTTGCCATGGTAATCCCCTTATTGGAAGGTGTCCGCTAAGGTTTTCACTAAGCACCTGTTATTCCTATCATTTAGCCGCTCAAAAAGTATAACCTGCGGTCATAACACATCAATCACGGCAAATAACAGACATAAAAAAGAGCGCCGGGGCGCTCTTTGATAAAGATGAGGAAGGCTTATTTCTGCGGGCGCATTGCCGGGAACAGGATCACGTCGCGGATGGTGTGGCTGTTAGTGAACAGCATTACCATGCGGTCGATGCCGATGCCCAGACCGGCGGTCGGCGGCAGGCCGTGCTCCAGCGCGGTGACGTAATCTTCGTCATAGAACATCGCTTCGTCATCGCCGGCATCCTTGGCGTTAACCTGCTGCTGGAAACGCTCAGCCTGATCTTCTGCGTCGTTCAGCTCAGAGAAACCGTTGCCGATCTCACGGCCGCCGATGAAGAATTCGAAGCGGTCAGTGATCTCCGGGTTCTCGTCGTTGCGGCGCGCCAGCGGCGACACTTCAGCCGGGTACTCGGTGATGAAGGTCGGCTGAATCAGGTGGCTCTCTGCGGTCTCTTCAAAGATCTCAGTGACCAAGCGGCCCAGACCCCAGCTCTTCTCAACCTTGATGCCCAGCGAGTGGGCGATCGCCACGGACTTGTCGAAATCATCCAGATCGGCCAGGTTGGTCTCCGGGCGATACTTCAGGATCGCTTCGCGCATCGTCAGCTTCTCGAATGGCTTGCCGAAGTCGAACTCCTGATCGCCATACGGCACCTTGGTGGTGCCGAGCACGTCCTGCGCCAGCGTACGGAACAGGCTTTCGGTCAGCTCGATCAGGTCACGGTAGTCCGCATAGGCCATGTAGAGTTCCATCATGGTGAACTCTGGGTTATGGCGCGGCGATACCCCTTCGTTGCGGAAGTTGCGGTTGATCTCGAACACGCGCTCGAAACCGCCCACCACCAGACGCTTCAGGTACAGCTCTGGCGCGATGCGCAGGTACATGTCGATGTCGAGCGCGTTGTGGTGGGTGATGAACGGACGCGCGGAGGCGCCGCCCGGGATCACCTGCATCATCGGCGTTTCGACTTCCATGAAGTCGCGGCCCACCATGAAGCTGCGGATGCCGGACATGATCTGGGAGCGCACCTTGAAGGTGTTACGCGACTCGTCGTTGGCGATCAGGTCGAGGTAACGCTGGCGGTAGCGGGTCTCTTGGTCAGCCAGGCCGTGGAACTTGTCCGGCAACGGGCGCAGTGCCTTGGTCAGCAGACGCAGTTCAGTACAGTGGATGGAGAGCTCGCCGGTCTTGGTCTTGAACAGCTTGCCGCGCGCACCCAGGATGTCACCCAAGTCCCACTTCTTGAACTGCTCGTTGTAAATGCCTTCCGGCAGGTCATCACGCGAGACGTAGATCTGGATGCGGCCGCCCACATCTTGCAGGGTGGCGAATGACGCCTTGCCCATGATGCGGCGGGTCATCATGCGACCAGCGATGGTCACTTCGACGCCCAGCGCTTCCAGCTCTTCCGGCTCTTTGCTGTCGTAGTCGGCGTGCAGCGCGTCAGAGGTGTTTTCGCGACGGAAGTCATTCGGGAATGCCACGCCTTTTTCACGCAGGGCGGCCAGCTTCTCGCGGCGCGCCTTCAGTTCGCTGTTCAGTTCCTGCGCCTGATCTGCGCCTTGGGGTTGTTGCTCAGACATTTCGGTTCCTCATAACCCGGCTTTCAAACTTGCCTCAATGAATTTGTCCAGATCGCCATCGAGTACGGCCTGGGTATTGCGTGTTTCAACGCCGGTGCGCAGATCCTTGATGCGGGAGTCATCCAGCACGTAGGAACGGATCTGGCTGCCCCAGCCGATGTCAGATTTGTTCTCTTCCATCGCCTGTTTCTCAGCATTTTTCTTTTGCATCTCAAGCTCGTACAGCTTCGCCTTCATCTGCTTCATCGCTTGATCTTTGTTTTTGTGCTGGGAACGGTCGTTCTGGCACTGGGTGACCGTGCCGGTCGGAACGTGGGTGATACGCACCGCGGATTCCGTCCGGTTAACGTGCTGGCCGCCCGCGCCGGAGGCACGGTAGACGTCAATACGCAGGTCTGCCGGGTTGATCTCGATGTCGATGTCCTCATCCACTTCCGGGTAGACAAACGCGGAACTGAAGGAGGTGTGGCGGCGGCCGCCGGAGTCAAACGGGCTTTTGCGCACCAGACGGTGGACGCCGGTCTCCGTACGCAGCCAGCCAAAGGCGTAGTCGCCGATGATTTTCAGGGTGGCAGACTTCAGGCCGGCCACGTCACCGTCGGACTCTTCGATGATCTCGGTCTTGAAGCCCTTGGCCTCAGCCCAGCGCAGGTACATGCGCAGCAACATGCTGGCCCAGTCCTGTGCCTCGGTGCCGCCAGAGCCAGCCTGGATGTCCAGGTAGCAGTCGGCGCTGTCATACTCACCGGAGAACATGCGGCGGAACTCAAGCTGTTGCAGCTTGCCGTCCAGACCGTCCAGCTCCTCAACGGCTTCGTTGAAGGTCTCTTCGTCGTCGGCTTCCACCGCCAGCTCCAGCAGGCCGTTGACATCGTCCAGCCCTTGGGTCAGCTGCTCGAGGGTCTCAACGATCGCTTCCAGTGAGGCGCGCTCTTTGCCCAGCGCCTGGGCGCGTTCAGGCTCGTTCCAGACGTCGGGCTGCTCCAGCTCGGCGTTTACTTCTTCCAGTCGCTCTTTCTTGGCATCGTAGTCAAAGATACCCCCTCAGAACAACTGTCCGCTCAGACAGGTCCTGAATTCGGTTTTTTACCGGATTAATTTCAAACATGGTTTATGAGTCTTACGTTAAGTCGTCGGTGACGAAGTGCCATTCGAACCGATAATTCTAACGGATCTGGCGGCGGGTTTATAGCAAGTTGCGCCGATTTCTGCCGCCCCGGCGGCCGCCTAGCGCGGCCACAGATGCTGGATCAGCAGCTGCACGCTGCGGTTGCCACGGAACTCGTTGACATCCAGCCGGTAGGCAAGCTGCACCTCGCGGATGCTGGTGTCCGGCCACTGGGTGGTGTCGATGTTGAAAGCGATGCCATCCAGCAGCGGGCCACCGCCGAGCGGCTCCACCATCAGCTTGAGGTGGCGCTCGCCCACCAGCCGCTGTTGCAGGATGCGGAACACGCCATCAAAGGTCGGCTCCGGGAACGCCTGCCCCCACGGGCCGCCGTCGCGCAGCAGCTCGGCGGTCTCCAGCGTCAGTTGCTGCGGCGCCAGTTCGCCATCCGACCAGATCACCCCCTCCAGCTGCGAAGGATCCAGCCACTCGCCCACCAGCTCGGCGAAGCAGTCGCGGAAGCGCTCAAAGTGCGCCTCCTCCAGCGACAGCCCGGCCGCCATCGCGTGGCCGCCGAACTTCATCATCAAACCGGGGTGGAGGGTGTCGATGCGCTCCAGCGCGTCACGCATGTGCAGGCCAGCGATGGAGCGGCCAGAACCTTTCAGCACCCCCTCGCCCGCCGGGGCGAAGGCGATCACCGGGCGATTGAAGCGCTCTTTGATGCGCGAGGCGAGGATGCCCACCACCCCCTGATGCCACTCCGGGTGGTACATCGCCAGACCGGAAGGGAGCACGGTGGTGCTGCGCTCCAGCTGGTTGCAGAGCGCCAGCGCCTCCATCTGCATCCCCTGCTCAATCTCGCGCCGCGTCTGGTTGAGGGCGTCGAGATCGTTGGCCAGCGCCCGCGCCTGTGCGAGGTCGTCGCTCAGCAGCAGCGCCACGCCAATCGACATATCATCCAGCCGGCCAGCAGCGTTCAGCCGTGGCCCCAGGCCAAAGCCAAGGTCACTGGCCGCCAGGGTGCGCGCCTCGCGCCCGGAGACCTCCAGCAGCGCGCGGATGCCGGGGCGGCACTTGCCAGCGCGGATGCGGTTCAGCCCTTGGTAGACCAAAATGCGGTTGTTGGCATCCAGCGGCACCACGTCCGCCACCGTGCCGAGCGCCACCAGATCAAGCATCTCCGCCAGATTCGGCTCCGCCAGCCCGCGCTGGGCGAACCAGCCAGCGTCGCGCAGGGCGCTGCGCAGCGCCAGCATCAGGTAGAAGGCGACGCCCACACCGGCCAACGACTTGGAGGGAAAGGCGCAGGTCGCCAGATTGGGGTTCACGATGGCGTCCGCCTCCGGCAGGGTATCGCCCGGCAGGTGGTGGTCGGTGACCAGCACCTGAAGCCCCTTCTCATGCGCCAGCGCCACGCCCGCGTGGGAGGAGATGCCGTTATCGACCGTCAGGATCAGCTCCGCGCCGCGCGCCGCCGCCTGCTCCACCACCTCCGGGCTGAGGCCGTAGCCATCGTCGAAGCGGTTAGGCACCAGATAGCTCACCTCGCTGCCGCCCATGCTGCGCAACGCCAGCACCGTCAGGGCGGTGCTGGTGGCGCCGTCGGCGTCAAAGTCGCCGACCACCATGATGCGTCGACGATCGGCCAGCGCCTGTTGCAGCAGCGCCACCGCCTGATCAATGCCGCCCAGTTGCTGGTAGCTGAGCAGGCCGCGCACGCCGCGCTCCAGCTCTTCTGGCTGGCGGACGCCGCGCGCGGCGTAGAGGCGGCGCAGCAGCGGGGAGAGACCGGCGGGCAGCGCCCCGGCCTCGGCCGCCTCACGGCGGCGCAGGGTTGTTTGCGTGATCACTCAGGGCTTACCACCATCATCAATTATTCTCATTGTGTGACGCCTTCTGGGCATCCAGCATCGCTGCCATCTCTTTCGGCGGCTGGTAGCCCGGCACCATCGCGCCATTCTCCAGCACGATGGCTGGCGTGCCGGAGACGCCAAACTGCACGCCCAGCTCGAAGTGGCGGCTGATATCAGTCTGGCAGGTGGCCGGCGACGGCGCGTCGCCACGCATCGCGTCATCGAAGGCGCGGTTGCGGTCGGCGGCGCACCAGATCGATTGCATTTGCTTCTCGGTGGCCGAGGCCAGCCCCTGCCGTGGGAAGGCGAGATAGCGCACCGTGATGCCCAGCGCGTTGTACTCTTTCATCTGCTCATGCAGCTTGTGGCAGTAGCCGCAGGTAATGTCGGTGAAGACGGTGATCACATGGCGCTGCTGTGCGGCCTTGTAGACGATCATCTCGCCCTCGAGGCTGTCGAGTTTTTTCAGCAGCAGGCGGTTGGTGATGTTGACCGGCTGCTTGCCGCTGACGTCATACAGCGGCCCCTGCACCATATAGCGGCCATCGTCGGTGGCGTAGAGCACGCCATTCTCGGTCAGGATGGTCTTCAGGCCAGCCACCGGCGCGGGCTGGATCTCCATATGCTGCACGCCGAGGCTCTTCAGGCTGTTGATGATGGCGGCGTCATCCGCCTGCGCGCCGCCACAGAACATCGCGGCCAGCAGGGCCAGCGACATGATCGGGTTTTTCATTCCTGTTCCTTGTAGTGCCCCCCGCCGCTCAGGCGCGGGGATGATGCTGTTGATGAAGCTGCTTCAGCCGTTCCGTTGCCACATGGGTGTAGATCTGCGTGGTGGAGAGATCGCTATGGCCCAGCAGCATCTGTACGACACGCAGATCCGCGCCGTGGTTCAGCAGATGGGTGGCAAAGGCGTGGCGCAGCACGTGGGGCGAGAGCCGGTCGCTGTCAATGCCAGCCAGAATCGCATAGTGCTTGATGCGGTGCCAGAAGGTCTGGCGCGTCATCTTCTGGCTGCGGTTGCTGGGGAACACGATGTCGAGGGTCTGGCCATTCAGCAGCCACGGGCGGCCAAACTCCAGGTAGTTCTCCAGCCAGTGGATCGCCTCCTCGCCGAGCGGCACCAGCCGCTCCTTGTTGCCCTTGCCGATCACCCGCACCACGCCCTGACGCAGGCTGACATCGCTCAGGGTCAGGCCCACCAGCTCCGAGACGCGCAGCCCGGTGGCGTAGAGCACCTCGAGCATCGCCTTGTCGCGCAGCTCCAGCGGGTTCTCGGGGCTAGGTGCCTGCAACAGCGCCTCCACCTGCGCCTCGCTCAGGTCTTTCGGCAGCCGCTGCGGCAGCTTGGGCGAGGCCAGCAGCGCGCTCGGGTCATCGGTGCGCTGCTTCTCCCGGTAGAGGTACTGGAACAGGCGGCGCATGGCGCTGACCAGCCGCGCCGAGCTGCTGGCCTTGTAGCCGCCCTCGACGCGCTCCGTCAGAAACGCCTGCAACGCTGGGGTGTCGGCGGCCAGCAGGCCGCTCTGGTGGTGGTGCAGCCAGGCCGCCAGCGTGTGCAGGTCAATGCGGTAGGAATCGAGCGTATTTTGCGCCAGGTTGCGCTCCAGCCACAGGGCGTCGAGGAACTGTTCAATCAGGCTGTGGTCATGCTCAAGCTGTGTCACGCTGGCTCCCGGAGTGAAGTGATCTCGGCCGTCATTATGCCTCATCGTAGGGCAAAATAGTGGAGCAAATCTGATACACTCAGCTTATCTCCAATTCTGTAACCTGATGGCAACATAAAATGAAGATTGGTCTGTTTTACGGTTCGAGCACCTGTTATACCGAGATGGCAGCGGAGAAGATCCGTGACATTCTGGGCGAGGAGCTGGTCGATCTGCATAACCTGCGCGATGCCGATCCCAAGCTGATGGAGGAGTACCCGGTGCTGATCCTCGGCATCCCGACCTGGGATTTTGGCGAGTTGCAGGAGGATTGGGAGGCGGTCTGGAACCAACTCGTGACCCTAAGCCTGAAGGGTAAGATTGTCGCCCTGTATGGCATGGGCGACCAGGCCGGCTACGGTGAATGGTTCCTGGACGCGCTCGGGATGCTGCACGATCAGCTCAAACCCAAGGGCGTGCACTTTATCGGCTACTGGCCCATCGAGGGCTTCGAGTTCTCCAGTCCGAAACCGCTGACGCCCGATGGCAAGCACTTCGTCGGGCTGGCGCTGGATGACGTGAACCAGTATGAGCTGAGCGATGAGCGCATCCAGCAGTGGTGCGAGCAGATCCTCCAGGAGATGGCACCGCTGCTGTAGTGAACTGCCGTCAGTCCCTACGCCTCCCCCTGCCCCGCGCCGCTCTGCATGTAGGCGCGGAAGTGGCGCCATGCCTCTGGCGACAGCGCGTCAGAGGCCAGCCAAAACCGCTGGCGGCGGCGCTGCCAGAACGGCAGGCTCTCTGCGCCAGCCAGCGGCTTGAGCAGCATGATGGCCCCACTGCGCAACAGCCAAGGCGAGCCGACACACTCCCACTCCCGCTGCTTCCAGCGCAGGCGCTGCGGCGACAGGAACACCATCTCGCCGTGGCAGGCCGAGATGCGCTTTTGGCTGCGGATGCACTGGAACACCAGCGGCACCAGCAGCGCCAGCCACACCAGCGTGTAGCCCTCCGGCCAGGGGGCCAGTAGCACCAGCAGGATCAGGCCGCCATGCAGCAACAGGGAGAGGATCTGGGTACGCCAGGAGACGCGGAGATCACATCGCCACTGGGCCACGGGCTTTATTTCGCGTCTGAATCAGGGTAACCATGCGCTGCAACGCCTCATCCTGCGGCGCGCCGTGATTCATCAGCCAGTTGAAGAGATCCGGGTCATCGCACTGCAACAGGCGGACAAACAGGGTTTTGTCGGCCTCAGACAGCGTGTCGTACTCATGCTCGAAGAACGGCATGATGGCGATGTCCAGCTCGCGCATACCGCGGCGACATGCCCAGTGAATGCGGGCCTTATTGTTAATATCCATGTGTTTTACCGACCTTTATTTCAAAGACGTTCATCAGTTTAAACCGATTTTATCACTCTGCACGCACCACGGCTTAACAATTCGGCGCAGTGCGAAAAAAGAGGCGGCACCCGACAACCGATTGGCAAGGGGTTGCGATCGGGATGCCACGAATTCCTGTTGCAATCCCCCGCGCCTCTTTTACCATTAAGCAACACTTACGGCACCCTACTGGCAGGAATCCACTATGGCGTATCACACCCCGTTTCCCCCGCAAAAGCCCTCGGCATCGTCCCATCTGCCCCTGACCCTGATCTCCCTTGAGGAGTGGGCGCTGGTCAACGTCACCGGCGCTGACGCGGTGACCTACTTGCAGGGCCAGGTTACCGCTGACGTGGCCGCGCTCGCTGGCCAGCACACGCTGTGCGCGCACTGTGACGCCAAGGGCAAGATGTGGAGCAACCTGCGTCTGTTCCCGCATGGCGAGGGTTGGGCCTATCTGGAGCGCCGCAGCGTGCGTGACAGCCAGCTGGCCGAGATCAAGAAGTACGCGGTGTTCTCCAAAGTGGCCTTTACCGCGGATGATGAGGCGGCGCTGCTCGGCGTGGCCGGTTTTCAGGCGCGCGCCGCACTGGCCGGGCTGTTTGACGAACTGCCGACCGCCGAGCGGCCGGTGGTGCAGCAGGGCGACTCCACGCTGCTGCACTTCTCCCTGCCGGCGGAGCGCTTCCTGCTGGTCACCCGCGCCGATAAGGCGAGTGAACTGATGGACAAGCTGGGCGGCGAGGCGCAGTTCAATGACAGCCAGCAGTGGCTGGCGCTGGAGATTGAGGCGGGCTACCCGGTGATTGATACCGCCAACAGCGCGCAGTTCATCCCGCAGGCCACCAACTTGCAGGCGCTGCCAGCGGGCATCAGCTTCAGCAAGGGCTGCTACGCCGGGCAGGAGATGGTGGCGCGCGCCAAGTACCGTGGCGCGAACAAGCGCGCGCTCTACTGGCTGGCGGGTCAGGCCAGCCGCGTGCCAGCCGCTGGCGAGGATCTGGAGTTGCAGATGGGCGAGAACTGGCGGCGCACCGGTACGGTGCTGGCGGCGGTACAGCTGAATGACGGCACGGTCTGGGTACAGGTGGTGATGAACAACGATCAGGCACCGGAGAGCCGCTTCCGCGTGCGCGACGACGCCAATGGCGCGCTTGCCATCCAGCCGCTGCCCTACTCGCTGGTGGAGGAGAAGTAACGCTCCCCAGCATAAAAAACGGGGCCTTCTGGTCCCGTTTTTTTTCGCCTGCTACACGTAGAGATAGATCGCCAGAAAGTGGCAGACGCTGCCGCCGAGCACAAAGCCGTGCCAGATGGCGTGGCCAAAGCGCCAGCGCCGCGAGGCGTAGAAGATGACGCCGAGGCTGTAGATCACCCCGCCAATCGCCAGCAGCGCCACCCCACCCACCGGCAGCGCCCGCGCCAGCTGGTAGATGACAATCAGCGACAGCCAGCCCATCGTCAGGTAGGTCACCAGCGACAGCGCCTCAAAGCGGTGGGCAAACGCCAGCTTGAACAGCACGCCGACCAGCGCCAGCCCCCAGATTACCGCCATCAACCCGCGCGCCAGCGGCGAGTCCAGCCCCACCAGCAAGAAGGGGGTGTAGGTGCCCGCAATCAACAGGTAGATGGCGCAGTGGTCAATCTTCTTCAGCCAGTACTTCGCCCGGTGGTGCGGAATGGCGTGGTAGAGCGTCGAGGCCAGGTAGAGCAAAATCATGCTGCCGCCATACAGGCTGTAGCTGGTGAGCGCCACGGCGCCCGCGCCCTCATGCAGCGCCTGCATCAGCAGCAGTACCAGCCCGACGATGCCAAAGATTACGCCAACGCCGTGGCTGAGGCTGTTGGCCAGCTCCTCGGCCCAAGGGTAGGGAACAGAACGGGAAATTGCGGGTGGGGTTGAACGCATGCGCTGGGTTCCTTCACGGCAGAGAGGGGAAATGGGTCGCCTTTGCAGGGTAACTGAGAACCATTCCAGAGTACACGTGTAAGCTGACAAAAAATCGGTGAGACCTTGTCACAACCAAGTGTTAACGGAATAATCACATTTTTGCCGTCCGACCTGGAGTGTGTATGTCATTGATTTCGAGTGCGCTGGATTTCGGTTCCCTGACCGAGGTGTTCCAATTCCTGATGGAGATCGACAAGCTGAAAACCGTAGAGCGCCGCACCAAGGTGCTCGGCACCAGCCGGCAGGAGAACTCCGCCGAACATAGCTGGCACTTTGCGGTGGCGGCGATGACGCTGGCTCCCTACGCCGACGAGGGGCTGGACGTGCAGAAGGTGATCCAGATGGCGCTGCTGCATGACATCGTGGAGATCGACGCGGGCGACGTGCTGGTGTATGACCTGGCGGGCCGCGCCGCGGTACAGGAACAGGAGCAGGCTGCCGCACAGCGGCTGTTTGGCCTGCTGCCGTCGCCGCAGCGCGAGCGCTTCCTCGGCCTGTGGCAGGAGTATGAGGCGGGCGAAACGCCGGAGGCGCGCTTCGCGCTAGTAATCGACCGCGTCCTGCCGGTGCTGATGAACCTCAATAACCAAGGGCAGAGCTGGGTGGAGAATGGCATCCGGCTGGAGCAGGTGCTGAGCCGCAACGCCTTCATCGGCGAGATCCACCCGGAGCTGTGGCGGCATTTGGAAGGCCACCTGCAAGACGCCCAGCGTCAGGGCTGGCTGAAGTAACCCCCTACCCCGCCTGCAGTCGCGCCAGCGCCTCTGCGTGGCTCGGCATGGAGGCCGCCGCCCCCGGCCGCTCGACGCACACCGCCGCATAGGCGGTGGCAAACCGCACCGCCTGCGCCAGCCCACTGCCGGCCGCCAGTTGCGCCGCCAGCGCGCCGTTGAAGGCATCGCCCGCGCCGGTGGTATCGACCGGCGTGGCGCGGCAGGCTGGCACCAGCGTGGTCTCCCCCTCCAGCGACAGCAGCGCCCCCTGGGTGCCGAGGGTGACGATCAGCCGCGCAATCCCCTTGCGGTGCAGCACCGCCGCCGCCTCACGCGCCGAGGCCACGTCCGTCACCGTCACGCCGCTGAGCAGCGAGCACTCGGTGGCGTTGGGCGTCAGTAGGTCAACCTGTTGCAGCAGCGCGTCCGGCACCGGCTGGAACGGCGCCGGGTTGAGGATCACCGAGGTGCCCGCCTCACGCGCCAGCGCGATGGCGCGCTCCACCGCTGGCAAGTTGTTCTCCAATTGGGTCAGCAGGATGTCGGCCGCGGCAATCGCCGGGCGGCACTGATCAATCTCCTGCTCGCTGACCGTCAGGTTCGCGCCGGGGTCTACTGCGATCATGTTCTCCGCATCCTCCCCCGCCACGTAGATCAGCGCGTTGCCGGTCGGCCGCTCGCCGGTGGTGAACAGCGTCACGGCATCAAAACCGGCGCTGTCGAGGTGGCGGCGGGCGAACTGGCCGAAATCATCCCGCCCCACCTTGCCGATGTAGTGGACGCGCGCACCGGCGCGCAGCGCGGCAATCGCTTGGTTGGCCCCCTTGCCGCCCGCGCCCATCATGCTGTTGCGCGCAATCAGCGACTCGCCCGGCTGGGGGAAGCGCGCCATGCCCGCGACGATGTCCAGGTTGAACGATCCAAACACACACACTTTATTGCTCATGCCTGCCTCCTGCTGCCGGCAAAGGAAAGGTCACGCGCGGCGGCCAGACAGGCACCACGGCAGCCGGTCTCGTCAGTGACGTCGCTCAGGGTGATCGCCAGCCCGCCGGCCGGCTGTGGCGCGCGCAGATGGCGACGGATCTGCGCAATCAGCGCCGCCTGCGGGAAGCCGGGCATCGCCAGCACCCCGCCGCCCAGCACCAGATGCTCCGGGTCGAGGATGTTCATCTCGGCGGCAATCGCCTGCGCCAGCCGGGTGATGAACGCCTGCAAATCCGGGTGCGCCGCGTGGTGCAGAAACAGCTCGCCAATCGGCGTCTGCGCGGCGTGGGCGGTGGCCCAGTCCGCCAGCCAGTGGCCAGCGGTGACGCTCTCCACGCAGCCAATGTTGCCGCAGCGGCAGGCGGTGGTCTCGCCCGGCCACGGCATGTGGCCCAGTTCGCCAGCGGCCCCGTGCGCGCCGTGGTAGAACGCCCCCTCCAGCCACAGGCTGTTGCCCATGCCGGTGCCGAGGTAGACCCCGACCGCCACGCGCGGCAGCTGCGGCAGGCGGGTTAAGTCCCACCACATCAGGTGGTTGACGTCCTTGTCCATCGCCACCTCCACCCCCAGCGCCTGGCTGAGGCGCGCCGCCACCGGCTGGTTGTCCAGCGCCGGGATGAAGGGCAGCGAGAGCACCTGCCGCCGGTCGCGTGACAGAATGCCGGGCAGCCCGAGCATCACCCGCGCCAGCGGCCCGTCTGGCCGCGCGGCGGCGATCAGCTCTGTCAGCCCCTGCAATGGATCGGCCTGCCGCGCCCAGCTGGCGGTCGGCACTTTGCGGTAGCCGCTAAAGCGTTGCTGCTCATCCATTACCATCAGGCGGGTGTGTGTGCCGCCGATATCGACCCCAAGAAATTGCTGCATACGCCTCTCCGCGTTTACGCCGCCTGGCGCATCTGATCGAGCATCTTTTCCCACGCCGCATCCAAATCACTGTCCAGATTGAACAGCCCGGAGGTGCCGACAATCAGCACTTCCGCGCCCGCGCCCATCAGGTCGTGGTAGGTACGGCTGTTGCAGGAGCCATCAATCTCTATCAGGTAGCGGTGGCCCTGCTCGCGCTTCAGGTCGCGCAACTGGCGGATCTTGCCGAGCATCTCTGGGATGAAGGGCTGGCCAGCGTAGCCGGGATCGACCGTCATCACGGTGATCTTGTCCAGCAGGTGGATGTAGTGGCGGATGTACTCCACCGGCGTCGCCGGGTTGAGCACCACGCCCACCTTTTTGCCAAGCGAGCGGATCTGGTTGATCACGCGGAAGGCGTCGCGGTTGATGGTTTCGGCGTGCGGGCAGATGAAGTCCGCCCCGGCCTCGGCAATCGGCACGATAAAGTCGGTCGGGTGCTCCACCATCAGGTGCACGTCCAGCACCAGCGGCGTGTGCGGGCGGATCTGCTCAATAAAGAAGGGCGACAGGGTGATGTTTTTCACAAAGTGCCCATCCATGATGTCGATGTGCAGCATGTCGGCGCGGCGATTGAGCACCGCCAGCTGCTGGCGGATCTCCATCAGGTTCATGCACATCAGCGAGGGCGAAATTTTGTAGTCCATGGTCCGTATCCTGAGGTTAAGGGGAAAAAAGAATCAGGGGCGTGCCTGCCGGGCGCGCAGGGCGCTGAGCCGCGCCGCACGCCGCTGCTGGTAACGCTGGCGGAAGAACTTGCCAGCCAGCACCAGAATCAGTACCGCGCCCCACATCGCCAGGCTGAAGTGCGGGCTGACGTTGAGCAAATTGAGGCCGGTGGCAATCACCTGGAGCACCACCAGCGCCAGCACCACGCCGCTGACGCGGCCAAAGCCGCCGAACGGGTCGGTGCCGCCGAGGATGATCGCCAGCACGGTCAGCAACAGATAGGAGTCGCCGTAGCCCATGCGCGCCGAGTTGAAGCGCGCCATCATCACCAGCCCGGCGATCACGCACAGCAGGCTGGAGATCATGTAGATCGCCATCAGCACGCGGTGGGTGTTCACGCCGCTGAAGTGGGTGGCGTTGATGTTGCTGCCGCTCATGTAGATGGTCTTGCCGAGGCGGGTCTTCTCCAAAAACAGCGCCAGCAGCAGCGCCGTCACCAGAAACAGGATCAGCGGCACCGGCACGCCGAGCAGCGTCTCCGCGCCGATGTAGCGCACAATCTCCGGCATCCCGCTCAGGGCCGCACCGCGCGTCAGGTAGATGCCGAGGCCGTTGACGATGGTCATGGTCGCCAGCGTCACCAGAATCGGGTGCGCGCCGACGTAGGCCACCAGCGCGCCGGTGAACAGGCCAATCACCATCGCCAGCAGCATCGCGCCCACCAGAGCCACCGCCAGCCACAGCGCCTGCAGCGCCAGCGCGGCCTCCGGTGGCATCCAGGTGAGGAACACCCAGGCCATCAGCAGGCTGGTGAGGTTGGCGGTGGCGATGATCGCCAGGTTCAGGCCGCCGCTAAGGATCGGGATAAACATTGCCAGCGTCAGCAGCCCCAGCTCCGGCAGCTGGAAGGCGATGCTCATAAAGGTGCCGCCGTTGAAGAAGCGCCCCGGCAGCGCCACGCTGAAGCCCACCACCACCAGTACCAGCAACAGCAGCAGCCCCTGGGTGGTGCTATCCACTTTTTTGATCCGCGTAAACATAAGCTCTCCCGCGCTGGCCATCAGACGAAGCCGACGTCCGTCTCTTTGCGTTTTTTGTAGTGGGTGACGGTGATGGCGGCGACAATCACCACGCCAATCACCACATTCATGAAGTAGTTGGAGACGCCGATCAGGTTCAGGCCGTTCTTCAACATGCCGATCAGGAACACCCCCATCAGGGTGCCCACCACGCTCCCCTTGCCGCCGTTGAGGCTGGCCCCGCCCAGCACCGCCGCCGCCAGCACGTCCAGCTCGCCGCCGACCAGTGCGTTAGGCACCACCTCGCCGACGCGGTAGACCTGCACCAGCCCGCCGACCGCCGCCATCGCGCCGAGGTAGCCATAGGCGAACAGGTGCAGCAGCCCGACGCGGATGCCGATGCGGCGCGCTGACTCCTGATCGCCGCCCATCGCGAATAGCTGGCGGCCCAGGTGGGTGCGGTTGAGCAGCAGCCAGGTGAGCAGCGCCACCGCCAGCATCACCACCAGCGGCAGGCCGATCTGGTAGCTTTGGTCGCCGAGGCTGAACGGCAGCACGCTGCGCGGCAGCGTCCACCACTCCGGCAGGTCATACAGGCTGCGGCCGTTGGTCAGCCACATCAGCATGCCGAACAGCAGCGCCTGCATACTGATGGTGACGATGATCGAGACGATGCGCAGGCCGTAGATCAGCAGGGCGTTGAACATGCCGAGCAGCATCCCCGCGCCGATGCCGAGCGCGATGCTAAGCACCGGGCTGGTCAGCCCCAGATGCAGGAACAGCGAGGCGATCAGGTACTGCACCACCGAGGCGACGGCGGCGAAGGAGATGTCGATGCCGCCGGTCACCAGCACCACGAACAGCCCGAGGGCAAAGATGCCGCTGACCGCATAGCTCTCGGTCAGGTCGAGCAGGTTCTGCACGGTGAGGAACTGGTCACTGAGCAGCGAGAAGGTGACCATCACCACCAGCACCACCCACGCGAGGTAGCCCTCGTTGTGGCGCGGCAGCAGGCGGCGCAGGCCGTGTGGCCCGACGCGGCGGGCCGGGACGCTCTTCGGCAGGTGTGAGTTGATGTCAAGCATTGACCGCCTCCGCGAGTTGTTGCTGGCTGATGCCGTGTGGCAGGTATTCGCCGATGACGCTGCCTTCGCTGAAGTGCAGCACCCGGTCGCAGTTGAAGTAGACCTCCGGCACCTCGTCGGAGATCAGCAGCACCGAGATCCCCTCGTCGGCCAGCTGGTGGATCAGCTGATAGATGCTGGCCTTGGCACCGACATCCACGCCGACGGTGGGCGAGTCGAGGATCAAAATCTTGGGTTGGGTCAGCACCCATTTCGCCAGCACGATCTTCTGCTGGTTGCCGCCGGAGAGCGTCGAGATCGCCTGCTCCGGGTCATTCACCTTGACGCCGAGCCGCTCGATCCACTGCATGATCAGCTTGTTCTTGCGGTACTCATCAATCAGGTGGAAGCGGCCGCGCAGCTGGTCGAGGATCGCCAGCACCGTGTTGTCGGCCACCGACTGCTGCAACACCAGCCCGAGCGTCAGGCGATCCTCCGAGACGTAGCCGATGCCAGCCTTGATGGCGTCCTCATGGCTGCGGAAGCGCACCGGCTTGCTGTCGAGGTAGATCTTGCCGCTCTCCGGCCGGGTCATGCCGAACAGGCTGAGCGCCAGCTCGGTGCGGCCGGAGCCGAGCAGGCCGCACAGCCCCAGCACCTCGCCCTGATGGAGTTTGAAGCTGACGTCATGGTACTGGCCGGGGCGGCTGAGGTTGTCCACCTCCAGCATCACGCGCGGGTTGTGGCGGTTGGCCGCCTTCAGGCGGTAGTCGAGGGTCAGGCCGGTCATCAGCTCCGTCAGGCGGGCGCTGCTCACCTCGCTGGCCGGGAAGGTGCCGACCTTTTTGCCGTCGCGGATCACCGTCACGCGGTCGGAGATCTCCAGCACCTCATCCAGCCGGTGGCTGACGAACACCACGCTGATGCCGCGCCCCTTCAGGTAGTGCACGGTGCGCAGCAGTTGGTTGACCTCGGTGCGGGTCAGCGAGGCGGTCGGCTCATCCATGATCACCAGCCGGGCGTCGGCCACCAGCGCGCGGCAAATGGCCACCTGCTGGCGCTGGGCGATCGGCAGCTCCGACACCTTGCTGTCGAGATCGAGGGTAAAGTTCAGCTCATCAAGAATGCGTTGCGCCGTGGCGCGCAGCTTGCCGGGCCGGAACCAGCCCAGCAGGCCATGCAGGTTGTGCTCAAAGGCGATGTTCTCCGCCACCGTCAGGTTGGGGAACAGCGACAGATCCTGGTAAATCACCTGGATGCCGAAGGCGCGGGCCTGATCCGGCGTCAGCCGGCGGAAGGTTTCGCCATTCAGGGTGATGCGGCAGCCGGCATCCGGCTGGTAGACCCCCGAGATCACCTTGATCAGCGTGCTTTTGCCGCAGCCGTTGGTGCCGGCCAGACAGTGCACCTCGCCCTGCATCAGGGTCAGGGAGATCTCATCCAGCGCCCGGTGGCCGCCGAAGGTCATCGACAGGTGCTGCACGTCGATCAGCGGCTGGCCGACGGTGGGCGCGGCGGGCGTTGCGGTTGGGAGTGTCTCGGAGATCGCCATGGTTACAGCCCCATTTTCACCAGTTTCGGCAGGTTGGTCTTATCCAGGCTTTCGGTTTCGTTGCCCAGAATGGTGTGGGTGGCCTCATCGACCTTCACCTGACCCATGCCCTCAATGGTCATGCCGTCGGTGATCTTCTCGCCCTTCTGCATCATGTCCGCCAGCCGGACAAATACCTCACCGGCCACCATCGGGTTCCAGATGTAGCCGCCCTTGATGGCACCGCGGTTGACCAGCGACGCGCCCTGACCGGGGCTGAACGGGCCGATGACGCAGATATCATTGGTCTTGCCACGGTTCATCACCGCGCGACCGGCACCGATTGGCCCCTGCGAGCCGAAGGCGACGATGCCCTTCAGGTCGGGGTACTTGGCCATCAGGTCGTTGGTGGTGCGCAGCGTCTCATCCAGCGACTCCGCCACCCCGAACTTGTCGGCCACCATCTGCATGTTCGGGTAGTGCTCTTTCTGGTAGTTGATGGCCGAGTCGGCCCACAAATTGTGCAGCGGCACCGTCAGGCTGCCGACGTAGACCGCGTACTTGCCCTGCTCTTTCATGCAGGCGGCCAGCGCTTTCATGTGGTTGATACCGTGCACCTTGGCGTCCACCAGCTCAAAGTCCCAGTCGGCGTACTGCTGCCCCGGCGACTCATGCACAATCACCTTGATGCCCGCCGCCTGCGCGCGCTTCAGCACCGGCTCCAGCACCTTGGCGTCGTTCGGCACCACGCCGATCACATCCACCTTCTGCGCGATCAGATCTTCAATCGCCCGCACCTGCAACGCCGGGTCGGCGGCGGTCGGGCCAACCTGCCAGGCGTCGATGCCACGCTTGGCGGCCTCGCTCTTGATGCCGGCCTCCATCGCGTTGAACCACGGGATGCCGCCAATCTTGACCACCACGCCCATGCGGAGCTTCTCCGCGCCATGCGCTGACACAGAGAGCAGCGCCGTGGCAAACAGGCAGGCCAGTACAGATCTCTTCATGGTGTTCTCTCCTTCAGGGTGGCTCCACGCCACTTGTTGTTATTGGACAGACAGTTATTGGACAGACAGTTATTGGACAGATGGTTATTGGGACAGACGGTCAGGTGTTTGGCGCACACCCCTACGGCTCGCCGCGCCGCCGGTTGGCGGGCGCGGCCTCCACCACATTGACGTTGTTCCAGGCCAGCTCCTGCCGGAACTCCTCGTCCACCAGCCGGTCGGTGATCAGCGTGTCGATCTCGCGGTAGTGGCAGATGCGGGCAAAGGAGCGGCGGCCAATCTTGCTGGCGTCCACCAGCAGGAACTTGCGCTCGGCGGCCAGCAGCATCTGCTGTTTCAGCCGCGCGTGGTGCTCGTTGCTCTCGCGGATCCCCCCCTCCAGACTGAGGCCGTGGCAGGAGAAGAACATCTTGTTGATGACGAACTCCTTGAGCATCTGCTCCGCCAGCACGCCGATGAAATCCTCATACTTGGCGGAGTACTCGCCGCCAAGGCCGATGGTGCGCACATTGGCCTTCACCGCCAGCGTCTGGATGATGTGCAGCGAGTTGGTCAGCACCACCAGCTCGATGTCCGGCAACTGCCGGGCCAGGAACCAGCTGGTGGAGCTGCTGTCCAGCAACAGGCAGTCACCCGGCGAGATAAACTCCAGCGCCCGCTTGGCAATGCGCGTTTTGGCCTCCGGCGACTCGTTGCTGCGCTGGCGGAATGACTCCCCCTGCTCAATCTGCGCCGGCAGGGTGCGCTTCTCCGGCCCCGGACTGTCTAAGTAGATTGCGCCGCCGTGGCTGCGCAACAGCACGCCCTTTCTCTCCAGCAGCGTCAGGTCGCGACGTGCGGTCTCCAGTGAGATTTGGCACAGCGCGGCCACTTCATGAACCAATACCCGCCCCCGTTGGCTGAGGAGGTCGGCGATAAAGCGATGGCGTTCTGCAGGCAGCATGGTCTTCTCCTTCCTGATGTTTTTTAAGATACGGGCTTAACCGGAATGGTTTTGCGCCGACGGTCAAAGCCACCGGTGCGAATCGGGCGTCCGCGACCGGCTGTGATATTTCGCACAAAAAAGAGAAAGCTAATGAAATGTTAAAGAACTGATCTGAGGCATGGCGTGCAGATAACGCCCCTTTTGGCGTCTCGCCAGCGGAGGCAAATTTGCAAACGGTCACATTCCCTCACCCGTCCCGCTGACCGTTACTGACCGTTTCTGTGGAAATGACCGTTTTTGTCTGTGGCACCCCTACCAAAAGAGCAAAAATCGCGCAGCGACGCCAGGTAAACCGGTTAATAAAAAGATCGCGATTTAACATATCGGCAGGCCTGTAGGCGCAGCAAGCAGGGAAAACGGCACAGGCGGGCGTGGCGCGGTTAATCCGCAATCAGGACAAGGGAGTGTAATTTTTCAGGAAGGTGACGCCTGCCGGGGACGGCAGGCGTCAGAAGAGGCAATCAGTGCAGGCCGCGCGCCAGTTTCAGGGTGGCGGCGACGTTGCGCGCCGTCATGCGCACGTTGTCGCCAGCGTTCTCCAGCGCCTCGTCGAGGCTACAGATGGTATAGAGCACGCTGAACACCGCATCCAGCCCATGCTCATGCACTACGCCGACATCGGCGGTCAGGCTGCCAGCGATGGCGATCACCGGTTTATCGTGGCGCTTCGCCACCTGTGCCACGCCAATCGGCACCTTGCCGTGGATGGTCTGGCTGTCGATGCGCCCCTCGCCGGTGATCACCAGATCGGCGTCCTTGACCAGTGCCTCCAGCCCCAGCGCCTCGGTGACAATCTCAATGCCCCGGCGCAGATCCGCGCCGCAGAAGGCCAGCAGCCCGGCGCCCATGCCACCGGCCGCGCCCGCGCCCGGCACCTGATCGACCTCGACCTGAAGATCGCGCTGGATAAGCTGCGCGTAGTGCGCCAGATAGCCGTCAAGCTGCTTCACCATCTCCGGCGTCGCGCCCTTCTGCGGGCCGAACACCGCCGAGGCCCCCTTGTCGCCGGTCAGCGGGTTGGTGACGTCGCAGGCCACCTCAATGCGGCACGCCTTCAGCCGCTCATCCAGCTCGCCTACGTCGATGCGATCCAGATCCGCCAGCCCGGCCGCGCCGCGCGCGATGGGCTGGCCGTTGCCATCCAGCAGCTTCGCGCCCAGCGCCTGCACCATGCCCGCGCCGCCATCATTGGTGGCGCTGCCGCCGATGCCGATAATGATGTGGCGCACGCCCTGCTCCAGCGCGTGGCGGATCAGCTCGCCGGTGCCGTAGCTGGTGGTGTGCAGCGGGTTGCGCTGTTTGGCGGGCACCTGCTCCAGACCGCTGGCGGCGGCCATCTCAATAAAGGCGGTGTCGCCGTCGCCGGAGAGGCCGTAGAACGCCTCAATCTCCTTATCCAGCGGGCCAGTGACCTTGACCTTGACGACGCGCCCGTGGGTGGCGGCCACCATCGCCTCCACCGTGCCTTCGCCGCCGTCGGCGACCGGCAGCTTCACATACTCGGCCTGCGGGAACACCTCGCGGAAGCCCGCCTCAATCTGGTTGGCCACCTCCAGCGCGCTCAGGCTCTCTTTATAAGAATCTGGTGCAATGACGATTTTCATCTCTGCCCTTCCCTCCACATCCTGTCTGTTGGCAGGAGTTGCCTGCCCCATTGCGCCTGCCGGTTGCCGGGGGTGGCAGTGGGCAGGCCCGCTCATGCGCTACGCTTTCAGCATAGCAAATCGCCGCCGGGCCTCCGGCGGACGGCGCAGTATAGGCAAGCACCGCCACGCGACACATCAGGCAGATGAACAGGATTACCCGCCAACGACCGGCACTTTTTCAGGCATCTGCCCAAGACCGCTACTTGCCGCCAGCCAGATCGAGGAAGCTGCCGGTGACGTAGGAGGCGGCGTCAGAGAGCAGCCAGCTGATGGCCGCCGCCACCTCCTCCGGCTGGCCGCCGCGCCGCATCGGCAACTGCGCCTTGACGCGGTCAACCCGGCCCGGCTCGCCGCCGTCGGCGTGCATCTCGGTGTAGATGAAACCGGGGCGCACGCCGTTGACGCGGATGCCCTCCGCCGCCACCTCCAGCGACAGGCCGGTGGTCAGGGTATCCAGCGCCCCCTTGGAGGCGGCGTAGTCCACATACTCACCCGGTGCGCCCAGCCGCGCCGCCGCCGACGAGACATTAACAATTGCCCCGCCGCGCCCGCCGTGGCGCAGCGCCATGCGCTTCACCGCCTCGCGGCAGCAGAGGAACGCGCCGGTGACGTTGGTGGCCAGCACGCGGTTGATGCGCGTGGCATCCAGCTCCTCAATCCGCGCCTGCTGGAACAGGATGCCCGCGTTATTGACCAGCGCCGTCAGCGGGCCGAAGGCCGCGTCCACCGCCGCGAACAGCGCCATGACCTGCGCCTCCTCGGCGATGTCGGCGGCAAACGCCTGCGCCGTCCCACCGGCCGCCACAATCTCCGCCACCAGCGACGCCGCTGCCGCGTGGTCTTGCCGGTAGTTAATCGCCACCCGGTAGCCCTCCTGCGCCAGCAACCGCGCCGTGGCGCGCCCAATGCCCCGGCTGCCGCCGGTCACCAATGCCACTCTCTCCATCTTTTCCTCCATAAAAAAGGCCCGGTTTTCCGGGCCTTTACAGCGTAGGGTTTCCTGCTGCTTATTGGTAGTCGCTGACCGGCACACAGGCGCAGAACAGGTTGCGGTCGCCGTAGACATCATCCAGACGCTTCACCGCTGGCCAGTACTTGTTCTCCTGCGTGGCGGCGCTGGGGAATACCGCCCGCTCGCGGCTGTAGGGGTGTTGCCACTCCACCAGCAGCTCCGCTTGGGTGTGCGGCGCGTTGACCAGCGGGTTGTCATCCTGCGGCCACTCACCAGCCGCCACGCGGCCAATCTCGGCGCGGATCGCCAGCATCGCCTCGATAAAGCGATCCAGCTCGGCCTTGCCCTCGGACTCGGTCGGCTCCACCATCAGGGTGCCCGCCACCGGGAAGGACATGGTTGGCGCATGGAAACCGTAATCAATCAGGCGCTTGGCGATATCCATCTCGCTGATGCCGGTTTGCTCCTTCAGCGGGCGGATGTCGAGGATGCACTCGTGCGCCACCCGGCCGTCGCGGCCGGTGTAGAGCACCGGGAAAGCCCCCTGAAGGCGTGTCGCAATGTAGTTGGCACTCAGGATCGCCACCTGGCTGGCGCGCTTCAACCCCTCCGCGCCCATCATGCGGATATACATCCAGCTGATCGGCAGGATGGAGGCGCTGCCAAACGGCGCGGCGGAGACTGCCCCGTTCTGCGTCAGCACGCCGTCAATCGCCACCACGCTGTGGCCGGGCACGAACGGTGCCAGATGCGCCTTCACGCCAATCGGCCCCATGCCCGGCCCGCCGCCGCCGTGCGGGATGCAGAAGGTTTTATGCAGGTTGAGGTGTGAAACATCCGCGCCGATGTAGCCCGGCGTGGTGATGCCTACCTGCGCGTTCATGTTCGCGCCGTCGAGGTAGACCTGCCCGCCATACTGGTGGACGATCTGGCACACCTCGCGGATGGTCTCCTCATAGACGCCGTGGGTCGAGGGGTAGGTCACCATGATGCAGGAGAGGCGATCGCCCGCCTGCGCCGCCTTCTCGCGCAGGTCATTCAGGTCGATGTTGCCGCGTTTGTCGCAAGCTACCACCACCACCTCCATGCCCGCCATCTGCGCCGACGCCGGGTTAGTGCCGTGGGCGGAGCTGGGGATCAGGCAGAGGGTACGGTGGCCCTGCTGGCGGCTCTCATGGTAGTGGCGGATCGCCAGCAGCCCGGCATATTCGCCCTGTGCGCCGGAGTTCGGCTGCATACAGATGGCGTCATAGCCGGTGAGCTGCGCCAGCCACTGGGAGAGCTGGCCGATCATCTGCTGGTAACCGGCGGCCTGCTCCGGCGGGCAGAAGGGGTGCAGGTCGGCGAACTCCGGCCAGGTGATTGGGATCATCTCGGCGGCGGCGTTCAGCTTCATGGTGCAGGAGCCGAGCGGGATCATCGCCTGATTGAGCGCCAGATCGCGCTTCTCCAGCCGGTGCATGTAGCGCATCATCTCGGTTTCGCTGTGGTAGCGGTTGAACACCGGATGGGTGAGGATCGGCGTCTGGCGGCGCAGCGCCTCAGGGATCGAGGTGCTCTCCAGCGCGACCGCCCGATCCAGCGCCTCAATCTCCAGCCCATGCCCCTCGCCCAGCAGCACCGCGAACAGCGCCAGCACCTCCTCGCCGGTGGTGGCCTCATCCAGCGTGATGCCGACCGCGCCGTGGATGTCGGTGCGCAAGTTGATGCCGAAGCTGAGCGCGCGCGCCAGTACCGCCGCCTTGTCCGGCACCTCGACGGTCAGGGTGTCAAACCAGCTGGCGTGGCGCAGCGTCAGGCCGCCCTGCCGCAGACCAGCGGCGAGGATGTCGGTCAGGCGGTGGATGCGCGTGGCGATGCGCTTTAGCCCCTCTGGCCCGTGGTACACCGCGTAGAGGCTGGCGATGTTCGCCAGCAGCACCTGCGAGGTGCAGATGTTGGAGTTGGCCTTCTCACGGCGGATATGCTGCTCGCGGGTCTGCATCGCCATGCGCAGCGCGGTGTTGCCCGCCGCGTCACGGGAGACGCCGATGATGCGCCCCGGCATCGCGCGCTTGAACTCGTCACGGCAGGTGAAGAAGGCGGCGTGCGGGCCGCCGTAGCCCATCGGCACGCCAAAACGCTGGGCGGAGCCGAACACGATGTCCGCCCCCTGGCTGCCCGGCGCGGTCAGCAGCACCAGCGCCATGATGTCAGCCGCCACCGCGCTGATGACGCCGCGCGCTTTCAGCGCCGCCAGCAGCGCGCCGTAGTCATGCAGCTCGCCGGTGGTGCCAGCCTGTTGCAGCAGCACACCGAACACCCCCTCATGCTCCAGCGCCCGCTCGGCGCGGTCGATGATCAGCTCAAAACCAAAGGTCGCGGCGCGGGTTCGCACCACGTCCAGCGTCTGCGGGTGGATATCCTCGGCGACAAAGAAACGGTTGGCCTGCTTCAGCTTGCTGACGCGCTTGGCCATCGCCATCGCCTCGGCGGCGGCGGTTGCCTCATCCAGCAGCGAAGCGGAGGCGAGATCCAGCCCGGCCAGATCCTGCGATAGCTGCTGGAAGTTGAGCAGCGCCTCCAGCCGCCCCTGCGACACCTCAGGCTGGTAGGGGGTGTAGGCGGTGTACCAGCCGGGATTCTCCAGCATGTTGCGCAGGATCACCGGCGGCGTCAGCACCGCGCTGTAGCCCATGCCGATGTAGCTGCGGTGGCGCTGGTTGCGGGCGGCGATCGCTTTCAGCTCTGCCAGCGCCTGATGCTCGGTCGCCGATTCGCCCACCGCTGGCGGCCCCGGCAACTGGATGTCGGCCGGTACGATCTGCTGGATCAGCGCCTCCAGCGAGGCCGCGCCCACGGCGTCGAGCATCTGCTGCTGCTGGCGCGCGTCCGGGCCGATATGGCGTTCAACAAAGGCATCACGGTGTTCAAGTTGGCTAAGCGTCTGGGTCATTGCTACAGATTCCTGAAGTCATGCATGGGGGTCTGGGGGGTGGCGCAGCGGCCCGGCGCGTGGCCGGGCCGTGGGGATCACTCGGCGATGCTGGCCTGATAGCCAGCGGCGTCCAGCAGGTTTTCCAGGCCAGCGTCATCGGCGGCCTTGATTTTGCAGATCCAACCTGCGGCATAGGGCTGCTCGTTGATCAGCTCTGGCGAGTCATTCAACTCTTCGTTCACTTCGACAATCTCACCGGCAATCGGCGCGTAGATGTCTGAGGCGGCCTTCACCGACTCCGCCACCGCACACTCTTCATTGGCCTGCAACTGGCGGCCCACCGCCGGCAGGTCAATGAACACCATGTCACCCAGCAGCCCCTGCGCGTGCTCGGTGATGCCGATGCAGTAGATGCCATTGCCTTCGTCACGCACCCACTCATGGGATGCGGCGTATTTCAGTTCTGTTGGTACATTGCTCATCGCCACCCTCTCTCTTTGTTATCCGTCACTGGGCGACCGGCTTGCCGGCGCGCACAAAGACAGGTTTTGTTACCCGCACCGGCATTTCGCGGTTGCGGATCTCCACAATGGCCTGCTCGCCGATACCGGCTGGCACCCGCGCCAGCGCGATGCTGAAGCCCAGCGTTGGCGAGAAGCTGCCGCTGGTGATCACCCCCTGCTGCGGGCTGCCAGCGGCATCGGTGAAGCAGACGGTCTGGCCGCCACGCAATACGCCCTTCTCGGTCATCATCAGCCCGACCAGCTGGTCAGTGCCCAGCTCGCCCTGACGCACCAGCGCCTCGCGGCCAATGAAATCACGATCCTCCGGCTGCCACGCGATAGTCCAGCCCATGTTGGCTGCCAGCGGCGAGACGCCCTCATCCATCTCCTGCCCGTAGAGGTTCATGCCCGCCTCCAGCCGCAGGGTGTCACGCGCGCCAAGGCCAGCGGGCTTGATGCCCGCCGCCAGCAGACGCTGCCAGAACTCTGCCGCCTGCGCGTTCGGCAGGGCGATCTCATAGCCCGCCTCGCCGGTGTAGCCGGTGGTGGCGATAAACAGGTCACCTGCCTGCACGCTGAAGAAGGGTTTCATGCCCGCCACCGCCTGACGCTGCTCCGCGCTCAGCAGGGTGGCGGCGCGCTCCTGCGCCTGCGGCCCCTGCACCGCGATCAGTGCCAGATCGTCACGCTCGGTGAGCGTGATGCCATACTCCTGGCCGTGGCGGCTGATCCACGCCAAATCTTTCTCACGGGTCGCGGAGTTGACCACCAGCCGGAAGTGATCCTCCGCCAGAAAGTAGACAATCAGGTCATCAATAACGCCGCCGGAAGCGTTCAGCATGGCGCTGTAGAGCGCCTTGCCCGGCTGGGTCAGGCGGCCAACGTCATTGGCCAGTAGGTAGCGCAGGAAGTCGCGCACGCGCGCGCCCGTGAGATCGACAATCGTCATGTGGGAGACGTCAAACATGCCAGCGTCATGGCGCACCGCGTGGTGCTCCTCCAGCTGCGAGCCGTAGTGCAACGGCATCATCCAGCCATGAAAGTCCACCATGCGCGCGCCGCACGCGAGGTGTTGCTCATACAACGGGGTCTGCTTCGCCATGTTTCCCTCTCCAAGGTTTGCGTCTGCCGGTGGTGGTTTTTTACGCCATCCACTGGGCAAGTATAGCGACGCAAACGTTAACCTTTTGGTGAAGTTATCACCGTTCCCAACGCCTTTCCATAAGCTGAAATAGGCCTTGCCGCGTTGGCACCAGAAGGGTGCGACCAAAGTCTGTAGCAGATTCCGCTAAAAAACTGCGCCCCGTGGCACATAATTAACAATAAGCACAGACAATGTACGAGATTATGTAACAAAAACGGCCAACGCTGGGAAAACCCGCCGTGCCAGAAAAGCGCTTCGGATAATAATAAGTAATGCGAAACAGTAGGTGGAATTAGAATAATTCAAACGAGCGCGGGCCTGCCCTGTTTTGGGGCATGGCGGAGGGAAAGAAAGAGAAAGGGCGGCAGAGTGCCGCCCCGAGGATCAGGCTGGCGGGTTGAGCCAGTCAGGCAGATCGTTGAGGCCCATCGCCTGACGCACCAGACGCGGCTTGACGCCCGGCAGGCTGTCCGCCAGCGTCAAGCCGATGTCGCGCAACAGTTTTTTCGCCGGGTTCTGGCCAGCGAACAGGTCGCGGAAACCCTGCATCCCCGCCAGCATCAGCGCGGCGCTGTGCTTGCGGCGGCGCTCATAGCGCTTGAGGTAGAGGTGCTGGCCGAAATCCTTGCCCTCATGTTGCAGGCGGCGGATCTCTGCGGCCAGCTCGGCGGCATCCATAAAGCCGAGGTTGACGCCCTGCCCGGCCAGTGGGTGGACGGTGTGGGCGGCGTCACCCACCAGCGCCAGCCGGTGACCGGCAAAGCTGCGGGCGTAGCGGCCGGTCAGCGCGAAGCTCTGGCGCTCGCTCTCCAACTGGCAGAGGCCGAGGCGCATGTCGAAATGCAGCGCCAGTTCGCGGTTGAACGCCGCCTCATCCAGCTCAATCAGCCGGGTCGCCTCCGCCGGTGGCACCGACCAGACAATGGAGCAGAGGTGTGGATCGGAGAACGGCAGGAAGGCCAGAATGCCGTCGCCGTGGAACGCCTGCCGCGCCACACCGTGGTGCGGCTCAGAGGTGCGGATGGTGGCGACCAGCGCGCTGTGGCCGTAGTCCCAGAAGGTGAGCGGGATGTCAGCGTGGCGGCGCAGCCAGGAGTTGGCACCGTCCGCGCCAACCACCAGCCGGGCGGTCAGCATCCGGCCATCCTCCAGGTTGATGAACGCCTCATTCTCGCCCCACGCCACGCTTTTAAGCTGCGCCGGGGCCATCAGCGTCACTTCCGGCAGGCTGGCGGCGCGCTGCCACAGCGCCTGCTGGATCACCGGGTTCTCGATGATGTGACCCAGATGGGCGTGGCCGTAGTCGTCAGCGCGGAAGGCGATGCTGCCGAAGCTGTCGCGATCCCACACTTCCATACCGGCGTAGGGGCTGGCGCGGCGCGCCACGATCTCATCCCAGACGCCGATATGCCGCAGCAGGCGCTCGCTGGCGGCGTTGATTGCCGAGACGCGCACCGAGTGCTGCGCCGGTAGCGGCGAAGGCTCCGCCGCCCGGTGCTCCAATACCGCAATGCGCAGGCCGGTGCCGTGCAGGCCACATGCCAGCGCCAGCCCGACCATGCCGCCACCGGCGATGACCACATCAAAAGATTGCATAATTAGTTTCCTGTTGGCCTCAGCGCGCCACCCATCCCAGGGTACGGCGGGCAAAGGCGTCACGCAGCAGTGGGGTCTGTTCCATTGCCATCAGGCCGAGGTTACGCCCCACGGCGAGTGGCGCATAACGGTTGGCGAAAAGGTGAATCAGGCCATCCGTCACACCGACGGTGGCCTGCTGGTCTGGCTGGCGGCGTGCCTGATAGGCGCTCAGCACTGCCCAACTGCCGGGGTCTTGCCCGCGCGCGGCGGCGTCGGCCAGCGTCTCCGCCAGCGTCATTACGTCACGCAGGCCGAGGTTAAAGCCCTGCCCGGCAATCGGGTGCAGCGTCTGGGCGGCGTTGCCAGCCAGCGCCAGCCGGTGGCTGATGTGGCTGTGGGCGGCGCGCAGTTGCAGCGGGTAGCAGTCACGCTTGCCGACCTGGAGGATCTTGCCGAGCCGCCAGCCGAAGGCCTGTTGCAGGCGCGCGCTGAACTCGGCGTCATCCCAGCCACGCACCGCCGCCTGCTGGTCACGCGGGTGGCACCACACCAGCGAACTGCGCCCCTGCGACATCGGCAGCAGCGCCAGCGGCCCGTGCTCGGTGAAGCGCTCAAAGGCGCGCCCTTGGTGCGGCAGCGCGGTGGTGACGTTGGCGATGGCCGCCACCTGCGGGTAGTCGCTCACCTGCCACTCCACGCCACAGGCTTTCGCCAGCGCCGAGTGGGAGCCATCCGCCGCCACCAGCAGGCTGGCGGTCAGCGTCTCGCCGCTCTCCAGCGTCACGCTGGCGTGGTCGGCGCTGCGGGTCACCTCCACCACTTTCGCCGGGCAGTGCAGCCGCACGCCGGGCGCCTTGCGCAGCAGGTCAAACAGCCGTCGGCCAGCGTCATGCAGCTCCAGCACGTTGCCCAGCTCGGTGACGTTGAAATCGCGGGCGTGCAGGTTCACAAACCCGGCATGGCCGCGATCGCTGACGTGGACGTGGGTAATCGGGGTAGCGAGGTCGCGCAGCGCTGGCCAGATGCCGATACGCGCCAGTTGCTGGCAGGTGCCCTGCGCCAACGCCAGCGCCCGGGAGTCAAAACCGGGGTGGCGGCGATCCTCGGGACGCATCGCCTCGATCAGATCCACCGGCAGCCTGCCGCCGCTCAGCGCCGACACCGCCAGCGCCAGCGTGGCCCCGACCATGCCGCCGCCTACAATAATGATGCTCATTGCCGTGCCGCCGCCATCAATGCCTCAATCTCATCCGCCTCTTTTACCACGCCGCCGGTGAGGATCTCATTGCCCTCCTCGGTGATCAGGATGTCATCCTCGATGCGCACGCCAATGCCGCGGTACTCGGCCGGTACGTCGGCATCCGGCGCGATATACAGCCCCGGCTCGACGGTCAGCACCATGCCCGGCTCCAGCACCCGGTCACGATCGACGCCGTAACGGCCGACGTCATGCACGTCCAGCCCCAGCCAGTGCGACAGGCCATGCATAAAGAACGGGCGGTGCGCCTGCTCCGCCAGCAACTGGTCGGTTTCGCCATGCAGGATGCCGAGCGCCACCAGCCCCTCGATCATCACCCGTACCACCTGCTCGGTGACGTCACGGATGCTGGTGCCGGGGCGGAACAGTGCCAGCGCGCGGTACTCGGCAGCCAGCACCAGATCATAGATAGCGCGTTGCGCCGGGCTGAAGCGGCCATTGACCGGGAAGGTGCGGGTGATGTCGCCAGCGTAGCCCTGTAGCTCGCAGCCAGCGTCAATCAGCACCAGATCGCCCGCCTGCATCTCGCTCTCATTTTCGGTGTAGTGCAGGATGCAGGCGTTGTCGCCGCTGCCGACGATGGTGTTGTAGGAGGGGTAACGCGCGCCGTGGCGGGTGAACTCGTGGTGGATCTCCGCCTCCAGCTGGTATTCGAACATGCCGGGACGGCACTGCTGCATCGCCCGCGTGTGGGCCTGCGCGGTGATCTGGCCAGCGCGGCGCATGATCTCCAGCTCCTCGGCGGACTTGAACAGGCGCATCTCATGCAGCCACGGCCGCCAGTCCGTCAGGGTGGCGGGGGCGATCAGGTTCTGGCGTGCGCCCTTGCGTAATTTATCCAGCGCGCCGAACACAATGGCATCGGCGTAGGCGTGCTGCCCCTGCGCATGGTAGACCACGTCCAGCCCGTTGAGCAGCAGGTGCAGCTGATCGCCAATCTCCGGGAACGGCAAGGCGCGATCCACCCCGAGCCGGGCGGGGGCCGCCTCCTGCCCAAGCCGACGGCCAAACCAGATCTCGGCCGTCAGGTCGCGCACCCGGTTGAACAGCACGCTGTGGTTGTGCGTCTCGTCGCTTTTGATCAGGATCAGTACCGCTTCCGGCTCGTTGAAGCCGGTGAGATACCAGAAGTCGCTGTCCTGACGGTACGGGTAGTCGCTGTCGGCGCTGCGGACAGCTTCCGGGGCGGCAAAAATGAGGGCCGCACTGGCCGGCGCCATCTTCGCCAAAAGCGCCTGGCGGCGGTTCTGATACTCCTGTTGGGTCATTACCTTCTCCTGAAAGTCTGTTAACGGCGCACTGCCCGCCGCTTAGTGCAGCGTCGGCTTGCGCACTTCCGGCGCGGTCGGGCCTTGCTGGCCAAACTCAGAGTGGCAGAGGATCGCCGCGACGCGCACGTACTCCACCACCTCCTCCAGCGACTGCTCCAGCTCCTCTTGGTCCTCATCCTCATCGTAGCCAAGCTGGGCGATGTTGCGCAGGTCATCGATCGCCTCGCCCACTTCATCCTTCACCTGGTTGAGCTTCGGCTGCACCATGCCCAGACCCAGCAGGAAGTGGTTGACCCAGCCGGCCAGTGCGTCAGCGCGGTCAAACACGCTGGCGTCATCATCTGGCATCAGCATCCGGAACTGGAAGCCATCATCCTCCAGCGACTCGCGGGTCGCCTGATGCAGCGCCTGCAACGGCGCGCTCAGCGCCTGCGGGAAGGCGATGCCCTCGTTGGTCAGATCATGCACCAGCGTCTGCCAGCTGGCATCGTGGTTGCCGCCACACAGCAGGCCGCTGATCAGGCCGTGCATCTCGGCGGCCGTCAGGGCGACGGCCTGCTGGCGCAGCGCCTGATTGATGGTGTCATAGGTGGGGTAGCTATTATTTATCGACATACGTATTGGTCATCGTTGGCAGGATAAGTTCATGGTATGCTACCACCAAGATCCGTCGCTGTACCAGATTCGCAAATGCCCGGTTAAGGGTTGATTCTCCCTGACAGCTTAGTAGAGTAAGCTCTCTAACATGGGGAACCCCCTGAAGAAAAGGGGGTTGTATCTTGGTATTGAGGTATATATAGTGGCGCCCGCTTTGACCGGTGCGGTAAGCGGACGCGGAAATTGAGCAGGAAGGTGGCATGGCTGCACAACCGGTAGACATTCAAATTTTTGGCCGTTCATTACGGGTGAACTGCCCGCCAGAGCAACAGGATGCATTGAATCTGGCCGCAGAAGATCTGAACCAACGGTTGCAAGATCTTAAAGTTCGCACTAGAGTCACAAATACGGAACAGCTAGTTTTCATCGCGGCATTGAACGTTTGTCACGAACTGGCGCAAGAGCGCTTGAAAACCCGTGACTATGCCGCCAATATGGAACAACGTATCCGGATGCTGCAACAGACCATCGAACAGGCGTTGCTGGAGCAAGGTCGTATCTCTGAACGTCAGGGCGCGCCCTTCGAATGAGCCAACCAGGTTAATTCGAAAAAATGATCACTTAAGCAGTTGATTTCTCTTGGTTAGGCCAGTAAAGTCAGCAGCGAGTTAAAAATTTCTCTGAGATGTTTGTCAGCGGGCCAGTCCCCTGAGCCGATATTTCATACCACAAGAATGTGGCGCTCCGTTGCCCGTGAGCATGCTCGGTCCGTCCGAGAAGCCTTAAGGTTACGACGCTACGTTCACCTTGAACCAAGGGTTCAAGGGTTACAGCCTGCGGCGGCATCTCGGAGATTCCCTTCTTTATTTGGCAGCGGTTTACCCTGTCACTGTTAGCCCAATCGTTTCACGTTTCTTATGAAATTCGCAGACGACAGCGCGCTCTCCATCCCTGTATTACGCCAGCAACTGCGCACTGAAGTGCGGCAGCGTCGTCGCGCCCTGAGCGCCGGTCAGCAACGGCGGGCGGGCCAACAGGTGGCCGAACGGGTGATGAATCATCCGCGCATTGTGGCGGCGCAGAGCGTGGCGGTGTTTCTCTCCTTTGATGGCGAACTACCGACCCGCCCCACCATTGAGGCGCTGTGGTCGCTGGGCAAACGGGTGGTACTGCCGGTGCTGCACCCCTTTTCGCCGGGGCATCTGCTGTTCCTGGATTATGCGCCGCAGACGGCGCTGGCCGCCAACCGCCTTGGCATTCTGGAGCCGCCGCTGGATGTGCGCCACCTTCTGCCGCTGCAACAACTCGATGTGATCCTCACCCCTTTAGTGGCCTTTGACGACAGCGGCCAGCGGCTCGGTATGGGCGGCGGTTTCTACGACCGCACGTTGGCGACGTGGCAGGCGCATGGCCCCTACCCGATTGGTCTGGCGCATGAGTGCCAACAGGTGGCGGCCATTCCGGCGGAAGTCTGGGACGTGCCGCTGCCAGAGATCCTCACCCCCGCCAAACATTGGCAGTGGTAGCAACGAAAACGGGCGCCCTAAGGCGCCCGTCGTAAAGAGCAAGCCAATCAGTAGAGCAAGCGGGTACGGATGGTGCCCGGGATCTCTTTCATCAGTTGCAGCGCGGTCTCCACGCCTTCGCTCTCCACGTCGATCACCACGTAACCAATCTCCGGGCTGGTTTGCAGGTACTGGGCCGCGATGTTGATGCCCTGCTCCGCGAAGATCTGGTTGATGCGCGTCAGCACGCCGGGGCGGTTTTCGTGGATGTGCAGCAAACGGCTGGCGTTGATGCCATGCGCTGGCAGCGACACTTCCGGGAAGTTGACGGCTGAGAGCGTGGAGCCATTGTCAGAGTATTTGCTCAGCTTGCCGGCCACTTCCGAGCCGATGTTCTCCTGCGCTTCCTGGGTGGAGCCGCCGATGTGTGGCGTCAGGATCACGTTGTCGAACTCGCACAGCGGCGAGATGAACGGGTCGCTGTTGGTGGCTGGCTCGACCGGGAAGACGTCGATGGCCGCACCCGACAGGTGCTTGCTGGCGAGGGCGTCGCACAGGGCTGGGATATCGACCACCGTGCCGCGCGAAGCATTGATCAGGATCGCGCCCGGCTTCATCAGCTTGAACTCTTCCGCACCCATCATCTCTTGGGTGGAGGGGGTTTCCGGCACATGCAGCGAGACCACGTCGCTCATGTTGAGCAGCTCCGACAGGTGGCGCACCTGCTGGGCATTGCCGAGCGGCAGTTTGTTCTCGATGTCGTAGAAGTAGACGTGCATCCCCAGCCCTTCGGCCAGCACGCCAAGCTGCATACCGATGTGGCCGTAGCCAATGATGCCGAGGCGTTTGCCGCGCGCCTCAAAGGAGCCAACCGCCAGCTTGTTCCAGATGCCACGGTGGGCCTTGGCGTTGGCCGCCGGGATGCCGCGCAGCATCAGCAGCAGTTCGCCGATCACCATTTCGGCGACGGATCGGGTATTGGAGAAAGGCGCGTTGAAGACCGGGATGCCACGCTTGGTGGCCGCCTTCAGGTCAACCTGGTTGGTGCCGATACAGAAGCAGCCCACGGCGATCAGCTTCTCTGCGGCGGCGAACACCTCTTCAGTCAGCTGGGTGCGCGATCGGATGCCGACAAAGTGCGCGTCGCGGATCGAGGCTTTCAGCGCCTCAGTGTCCAGCGCACCCTTGTGGTACTCAATGTTGGTGTATCCGGCAGCACGCAGGCTTTCGATGGTGCTCTGATGGACCCCTTCTACTAACAGAAACTTAATTCTGTCCTTCTCCAGTGATACTTTTGCCATAACCCGACCCTATAGTTCAGACTTCAGAAACGGCTGTTGCATAACAGCTCCGCTCCAACATAACAAATATTCAGCGGGCGGCAATACAAACGATTGCGGGCAGAGCAGCACAAGGCTTATCGGCGGCAGTAGATTCTGGCGAAAAATGCTGGCGAAGCGTAGGCAGCCAGAATGTTACAGAATTCCGGGCGCGGCTTGTGACAGATGTCACCAAATTTGGGGGCCTGAAGAAAAGATATTTCAGCGGGGAAAATATGTCCGGTCATAAGGCCGGGTTATGGCGCGAGGAGAGACGCAGAAGCGGCATTCCGGCGGCGCGCCCCGGCAGCCCCATTGGGCTGAGTGACGCGCCGCCGCAGCAATAGCGAAAACTTATTTTACGGTGCGGACACCCTCTGGCGTGCCGATCAGCGCCACATCCGCGCCGCGGTTGGCGAACAGCCCGACCGTCACCACGCCCGGAATGCCGTTGATGGTGTTCTCCAGCGCCACCGGGTCAAGGATGGTGAGGCTGCGCACATCCAGGATGATGTTGCCGTTGTCGGTCACCACGCCCTGACGGTACTCCGGCAGGCCGCCCAGCTTCACCAGCTCGCGGGCCACGTAGGCGCGCGCCATTGGGATCACCTCTACCGGCAGCGGGAAGTGGCCCAGCACATCGACCTGTTTGGAGGCATCCACGATACAGACGAACTTGCGCGCCATCGCGGCGATGATCTTCTCACGCGTCAGCGCCGCGCCGCCGCCCTTGATCATCTGCATATGGCCGTTGATCTCATCCGCGCCATCCACATAGACGTCCAGTACGTCCACCTCGTTGCTGTCGAACACCGGGATGCCGAGGCTCTTGAGCCGGGCGGTGGAGGCGTCGGAGCTGGAGACCGCGCCCTCAATCTGGTGTTTGATGGAGCCAAGCGCATCGATAAAGTGCGCGGCGGTCGATCCGGTGCCGACACCGACCACCGTGCCCGGCGTCACGTAGTCCAGGGCCGCCCAGCCAACCGCTTTTTTCAGTTCATCCTGAGTCATGGTAAATTCACTGCTCTTGCTGCGAAAACGTGTGCGTATTATAGAGCAAGCGCCGTGGAAAAGGGCGCGCAATCCGCCGCCGACGATCACAGATCCGCACGCCATGCCGCCGCGCGCGCATGATTTTGCCGCCGCGCAACGGCAAAAACTGTGGCATAGTGCAGGGATACACTTTTTTCAGGGGATAGAAGGTCGATGAAACGCCCAGACTACCGAACGTTGCAAGCACTGGACGCGGTGATCCGTGAGCGCGGTTTTGAGCGCGCGGCACAGAAACTTTGCATCACACAATCGGCAGTATCCCAACGCATCAAACAACTCGAAAACCTGTTCGGCCAGCCGCTACTGGTGCGCACCGTGCCGCCCCGCCCCACCGAGCAGGGGCAGAAGCTGCTGGCGCTGCTGCATCAGGTGGAGCTGCTGGAAGAGGAGTGGCTGGGCAACGACACTGGCAGTGACTCGCCGCTGCTGCTGTCGCTGGCGGTCAACGCCGACAGTCTGGCGACCTGGCTGCTGCCAGCGCTGAAGCCGGTGCTGGCCGACTCGCCGATTCGCCTCAATCTCCAGGTGGAAGATGAGACCCGCACCCAAGAGCGGCTGCGGCGTGGTGAGGTAGTGGGCGCGGTGAGTATCCAGCCCCAGCCGCTGCCGAGTTGTCTGGTCGACCAACTGGGGGCGCTCGACTACCTGTTCGTCGCCTCAAAGGGGTTTGCTGAGCGCTACTTCCCGAACGGCGTCACCCGCAGCGCGCTGCTGAAAGCGCCGGCGGTGGCCTTCGATCACTTGGATGACATGCATCAGGCGTTTTTGCAGCAGAATTTCGACCTGTCACCCGGCAGCGTCCCCTGCCATATCGTGAACTCCTCGGAAGCCTTTGTGCAGCTGGCACGCCAGGGCACCACCTGTTGCATGATCCCACACCTGCAAATTGAGCGTGAACTGGAGAGCGGCGAGCTGATTGACCTGACGCCCGGCCTGTTCCAACGGCGGATGCTGTTCTGGCACCGTTTCGCGCCGGAGAGCCGCATGATGCGGAAAGTGACGGATGCGCTGATCGCCTACGGCCATCAGGTACTGCGGCAGGATTAAGCACGGCCTGCTGGCCGTGCGGGGAGATTACTGCGGGCGTTGTAGCTCAAACACCACATCGACCTGATCGTCAAAGTGGATGGTTTGCTGCTCATAGGTTTGCGCCGCGTCACCTTGCGGGGCGGACTCCGCCGTTTTGAACATGCGCATTACCGGCATCGGCTGGTAGTTGGCGACATGGTAACGGATGCTGTAGACCGGCCCCAGTTTGGCCTTGAAGCCCGCCGCCAGCGCGCCCGCCTGCTGGGTGGCGTTATCAATCGCCTTCTGGCGCGCCTGATCGCGGTAGGTGTCCGGGTTCGCCACCCCCAACTCCACGGCGCGGATCTCATTCAGGCCCGACTTCAGCGCGCCATCCAACAGATCGTTCAGCTTGTCGAGCTGGCGCAGCGTCACCTGTACCTGACGCGAGGCGCGGTAGCCTTTCAGCTCCGAGCGGCCATCTTTCAGGTAGTTATACTCCGGCTGGGTGCGCAGGTTGGCGGCGTTAATGTCTTTTTTGTCGATGCCATTCTTTTGCAGGAAGGCGAAGTACTCCGCCACACGGGCGTCCGCCTGCTGCTTGGCCGATGCCGCCTCTTTCGCCGACACGTTCACATCAATCGCCAGAGTGGCGATGTCTGGGGTAGCGTCCACGCTGGCCGTGCCGGACGTCACCACGTGCGGCCCTTCCGGCAGTTCTGCGGCCTGTGCGGCAGTCGCCGCGCTGCCTACGCCCATGATTGCGGCCAAAGCCAATGCCTTTAACTTCACGGTCTCTCCTTAAGGTTGCGGTATACGCCGGGATAGTGTCCCTTCCGCCCTATTTAGTGTTAACCCCTGCCCGGCGGCAACAGGCTTTTCAATTGTTTACCCATCGCCGCCAGCCATTGTCCGATAAAAATAGAGTGTCACGCATCAAAGCTAGCATAACGTGCGGCCAACCGCCCCACCTATAGGATTACTTCGAATCAGTGCAGCGCCTGGCTCGCCAGTTGGAAAGCGATGCCCCACATTACCACCCCCACCAGCGCATTGATAATGCGTTGGGCGCGCGGCGTGCGCAGCACCGGTGCCAGCCACGCCGCCAGCAGCGCCAGACCGAAGAACCACAGCAGCGAGGCGCAGGCGGCCCCCAGCGCAAACCAGCGGCGGCCTTCCGGCGCGAACTGCCCGCCCAGACTACCGAGCACCACAAAGGTATCCAGATAGACGTGCGGGTTGAGCCAGGTGACCGCCAGCAGCGTCAGCACGATCCGCCAGCGGGTCTGGTTCACGCCTGCCTCGAGCGCGGCCTCCTCACCCGGCTGTACCGCCCGGCGCAGCGCGCCGAAGCCATACCAGAGCAGGAAGGCCACGCCGCCCCAGGTCACCAGCGCCAGCAGCAGCGGCGAGGTGCTGAGCAGCGCGCTGCCGCCGAACACCCCACCGCAGATCAGCAGCACGTCGCTCAGGGTGCAGAGCGCGGCGATCATCAGGTGGTACTGGCGGCGGACGCCCTGATAGAGCACAAAGGCATTCTGCGGGCCGAGCGGCAGAATCATCGCCGCCCCCAACAGGAAGCCTTGCAGGTAGGTGGAAAACACGATCGCTATCCTCAATACAGGCAGTGCGCCCAGTGCGCCCTGCGAATGGGCGCAGTATGCGGCGGCGCGGCCATTAGAGGAAACGCAAAAAACTTATCCCCTATCAGTCTGGCTAATGCCCATCGGCCATAAAAAAGGGGTGCCGCATGGCACCCCCAGTTTAGGCGAAAAAAGCGTCAGGAGGCGTGGCCGTTGGCCTGCCCATTGGTTGCCTTTTTCAGGTCGAGATTGCGCGGCGCAGCGTCGGAGCTGTCGTCGTTGTCCGCACGGTAGAGGTGCACATCCATCTGCGGGAACGGGATGCCGATGTTGTGCTTGTCCAACGCGCGCTTGAAGCTCTCCAGCGTGTCCCAGAAAGTCTCCTGTGCGTCGCCATTGGTCGTCCAGAAGCGCACCACGAAGTTCAGGGTGGAGGCACCCATCTCGTTCAGGCGTACTACCACGCCCTTCTCATGCATTACGCGCTTGTCGGCGGCCACGATGTCGCCCAGCACCTTTTTCACGGTGTCGATGTCCGCATCGTAGGAGACACCCACGATAATCTCGGTACGGCGGTTTGGCTCACGCGAGGTGTTGATGATGTTGCCAGCGATGATCTTGCCGTTCGGCACCACCACAACCTTGTCATCCGGGGTACGCAGGGTGGTGTGGAAAATCTGCACCTCTGTCACGGTGCCAGCGACGCCGCCCAGATCCACGTACTCACCGGCACGGAACGGACGGAAGATCACCAGCAGCACGCCCGCGGCGAAGTTGGAGAGCGAGCCTTGCAGCGCCAGACCCACGGCCAAACCGGCGGCACCGAGCACCGCGATCACCGAAGCGGTCTGCACGCCGATGCGGCCCAGCGCGGCGATGATGGTGAAGGCGATAACCCCGTAGCGCACGATGGCGGAGAGGAAGTCAGAGACGGTGTCATCGATGCCGCGCGCATGCATCAGCTTGCGGATGGCAGAGGAGATAAAGCGCGCCGCCATAAAGCCCAGGGTCAGGATAAATACGGCAGCAATAATGTTCACCGCATAGTGGATCAACAGCCCCTGATTACGCACCAGCCAGGAGCCGGCGTTGTTAAGAGTATCGACTACGTTCAAATCATCCATTCATGCCACCTTTGTTATTTTCACACGCGGCCTCCCCTGCTGCCGGAGAGGGCGATTAACGATCAAGAGTAAACCTGGCCTTGCGTCCGGCAAGCTACCGGCGCACTAAAACCACAAAGTTTGTCAAGGTTTTCAACCCTGACAGTTCGCTATAAGGGTAACTAACAAAATCGGCCTCTGCCAACCGGGCGGGCGCAATCGGGCGACAGACGCTGAAAAACGGGGCAATCTGCCTGCTTTTCGCCCATAAAAAAAGGCTCCCCGTGGGGAGCCTCGCTTTCAGACCAGATGGCCTTACAGTACGTCTACCGCGTTCAGCTCTTTGAACGCCTGCTCCAGGCGAGTCACCATGGACGCCTGAGCCGCGCGCAGCCAGACGCGCGGGTCGTAGTATTTCTTGTTCGGCTGGTCGTCGCCTTTCGGGTTACCCAGCTGGCCTTGCAGGTAGGCTTCGTTCTCTTTGTAGTACTTCAGGATACCTTCCCAGGTTGCCCATTGGGTGTCGGTATCGATGTTCATTTTGATCACGCCATAGCTGACGGAATCTTTGATCTCCTGCGCGGAGGAGCCGGAACCGCCGTGGAACACGAAGTCCAGGCTGTTGTGCGGCAGGTTGTATTTCTTGGAGACGAACTCCTGAGAGTCGCGCAGGATGGTCGGGGTCAGTTTCACGTTGCCCGGCTTGTAAACGCCATGCACGTTACCGAAGGAGGCCGCGATGGTGAAGCGCGGGCTGATGGCGTTCAGCTTCTCGTAAGCGTACGCCACGTCTTCCGGCTGGGTGTAGAGCGCGGAGGCGTCCATGTGGCTGTTGTCAACGCCATCTTCCTCACCGCCGGTGCAGCCCAGTTCGATCTCCAGGGTCATGTCGATCTTCGCCATGCGTGCCAGGTACTTGGAGCAGATCTCGATGTTCTCTTCCAGCGACTCTTCAGAGAGGTCGATCATGTGGGAGGAGAACAGCGGTTTGCCGGTGGCAGCGAAGTGCTTCTCGCCAGCGTCCAGCAGGCCGTCGATCCACGGCAGCAGTTTCTTGGCGCAGTGGTCGGTGTGCAGGATTACCGGCACGCCGTAGTGTTCCGCCATCTGGTGCACGTGGTGCGCGCCAGAGATGGCACCCAGAATGGCAGCCCCCTGCGGCTGGTCAGATTTCAGGCCCTTGCCGGCGATGAAGGCCGCGCCGCCGTTGGAGAACTGGACGATAACCGGCGCTTTGACTTTAGCGGCAGTTTCCAGCACGGCGTTGATGGAGTCGGTGCCCACGCAGTTAACTGCTGGCAGTGCGAACTGGTTCTCTTTCGCAACTTGGAACACTTTCTGAACGTCATCACCTGTGATGACACCCGGTTTTACGAAATCAAAAATTTTAGACATATTACGTCGTCCTGTTTTCGTCGGCCGTAGAGAAATGAATCGGTAAGCCCCTCCGCCCGGCGGTGCCAGACGGAACAGCATGAACGGGCCGCAGCGGCGGCCCGCCAGTTAATTACTGCTTAGCACGCTCTTCCAGCATCACAACTGCCGGCAGTTTCTTGCCTTCCACGAACTCCAGGAACGCACCGCCACCGGTGGAGATATAGGAAATTTTGTCAGCAATTCCGAACAGATCGATTGCTGCCAGAGTGTCACCACCACCTGCAATGGAGAAGGCTTCGCTGTCGGCGATGGCCTGCGCGACAATTTCAGTCCCTTTGCGGAAGTTCGGGAACTCGAAGACGCCTACCGGGCCGTTCCACAGGATGGTCTTGGCATTTTTCAGGATCTCCGCCAGACGCTCCGCGGACTGGTCACCCAGGTCGAGGATTTGTTCATCATCTTTGATGTCGTTGACAGATTTCAACGTTGCACGGGCGGTTTCAGAAAACTCCGTGGCCACGCGCACATCGGTCGGGACCGGAATGTCACAGGTTTCCAGCAGCTTTTTCGCCTCATCCGTCAGGTCAGCTTCATACAGGGATTTGCCGACGTTGTGGCCCTGCGCCGCCACGAAGGTGTTGGCGATGCCGCCGCCGACAATCAGCTGGTCAGCGATTTTGGAGAGGGAGTCCAGCACGGTCAGCTTGGTGGAAACCTTGGAGCCGCCCACGATGGCAACCATCGGGCGGGCCGGGTTGCCCAGCGCCTTGCCCAGCGCTTCCAGCTCAGCGGAGAGCAGCGGGCCGGCACAGGCGATAGGCGCGAACTTGCCGACGCCGTGGGTGGAAGCCTGCGCACGGTGCGCGGTGCCGAAGGCGTCCATCACAAACACGTCACACAGCGCGGCGTATTTCTTCGACAGCGTTTCGTCGTCTTTCTTTTCGCCCTTGTTGAAACGGACGTTTTCCAGCACGACCAGCTCACCTTCTGCAACCTCAACGCCCTCCAGGTACTCTTTTGCCAGACGTACCGGCGAGGAGAGTTTGTCTTTCAGGTAATCCACCACCGGCTGGAGCGAGAACTCTTCGTTATACTCACCTTCAGTCGGGCGGCCCAGGTGGGACGTAACCATGACGCGCGCGCCCTGCTTCAGTGCCGCTTCGATGGTCGGCAGCGAGGCGCGGATACGTGCGTCAGAGGTCACTTTGCCCTCTTTTACCGGCACGTTCAGGTCAGCACGGATGAGGACGCGTTTGCCGGCCAGATCCAGATCGGTCATTTTAATTACAGACATGGTGAACCCTCTCGTTGATTCTCTTTAAAGTTGCTTGAGCGGTGAGCCGGCAGAGGCCGGTGCACCGTACTAGAAACCGCTTGCGGCCATTGCCCTGGTGGTGTCTAACATCCGGTTGGCAAAGCCCCACTCATTGTCGCACCAGACCAACGTCTTAATCAGGTGCTGCCCACTGACCCGCGTTTGGGTGCCATCAACGATGGCGCTGTGCGGATCGTGGTTAAAATCTATCGAGACTAATGGTAGTTCCGTATAGTCAACTATACCACGAAACGCCCCCTGCGCGGCCTTCTGTAACAGCAGGTTGACGTCACGGACGCTGACGCAGGCCCCGACAAAAACGCTCAAATCGATGGCCGTGACATTGACCGTCGGCACCCGTACCGAGATCGCCTCAAAGCGATCCTGGAACTGCGGGAAGATGCGCGTGATGCCCGCCGACAGCTTGGTGTCCACCGGAATAATGGACTGGCTGGCGGCGCGGGTACGGCGCAAATCCGGGTGATAGCCGTCAATCACCTGCTGGTCGTTCATGGAAGAGTGGATGGTGGTCACGGTGCCGGACTCGATGCCGTAGGCGTCGTCCAGCAGCTTGATCACCGGGATGATGCAGTTGGTGGTGCAGGAGGCGTTGGAGACAATCCGATCCTCCTTGTGCAGCGCCAGATGGTTAACGCCGTAGACCACGGTCGCGTCCAGATCATGCCCGCCGGGATGGGCGAACAGCACCTTTTTCGCCCCGGCGGCGCGGTGCGCCTCGCCATCGGCGCGGCTGCCATACACGCCGGTGCAGTCCAGCACCACATCCACGCCCAGCTCACCCCAAGGCAGCGCCGCCAGCGACGGCTCATGCAGCAGACGGATGGTATCGTCACCGACCATCAGCAGGTCGCACTCCTGCCGCACGTCCCACGCAAAACGCCCGTGGCTGGTGTCATACTTCAGCAAGTGCGCCATCCCTTCGGATTGCGCCAGCTCGTTGATTGCCACCACGGAGATCTCCGCCCGACGGCCGGACTCATACAGCGCGCGTAGCACGCTGCGGCCAATGCGGCCAAAGCCATTTATCGCAATGCGGATTGTCATGCGTTTCCCTGAGTTGCGGTAATGAAAGCAGCTTCATAGAGTAATGCAGGGCGCGCCCGTGGGGAATTCCTCACGTCACGTTTACATCATCACATGGATATTGTGATCGCCGTCACACTCTTCATTTTGCAGGGATTTCCCTGAACTGAAACGGTTCAGCCGAGCATAAACCAAAGCAATCGCAAAGAAAATGATCTGACGCCGCTGTCAGTGAAAGGCCGCGCGATCGTTGCAAAAACCAGCAACACCCGCCGCTTTTGCCGTCAGGGTGGGGAAAATAGCGCCAACTTGGGCAATCCTGCCGGTTCAACGCCCATAAAAAAGGCGCCCCGGGGGGCGCCTGTCAGCGGGGAACGGCTCAGCCCAGCAGGGCGCGCGCCTTGTTCACCACGTTGTCGGTGGTGAAGCCGAACAGCTCGAACAGCTTCTCTGCCGGGGCAGATTCGCCGAAGGTGGTCATGCCCACCACGTCGCCGTTGAGGCCGACGTACTTGTACCAGTAGTCGCTGATACCGGCTTCAATCGCAATCCGCGCGCTCACCGCTTTCGGCAGCACGGATTCGCGGTAGGCCGCGTCCTGCTTGTCGAAGGCGTCGGTGGACGGCATGGAGACCACGCGCACCTTGCGGCCTTCGGCGGTCAGCTGCTCGCAGGCGCTCACCGCCAGCTCCACTTCCGAGCCGGTGGCAATCAGGATGAGCTCCGGCGTGCCGTCGCACTCCTTCAGCACGTAGCCGCCGCGGGCGATGTCCGCCAGCTGGGCGTCGGTGCGCGGCTGCTGCGCCAGGTTCTGGCGGGAGAAAATCAGCGCCGCCGGGCCGTCGTTGCGCTCGATGGCGTACTTCCACGCCACCGCCGACTCTACCTGGTCACACGGACGCCAGGTGCTCATGTTCGGGGTCACGCGCAGGCTGGCCAGCTGCTCCACCGGCTGGTGGGTCGGGCCGTCTTCACCCAGACCGATGGAGTCGTGGGTGTAGACAAAGACGTTGCGGATTTTCATCAGCGACGCCATGCGCACCGCGTTGCGGGCATACTCCACGAACATCAGGAAGGTCGCGGAGTACGGCAGGAAGCCGCCGTGCAGCGCGATACCGTTGGTGATGGCGGTCATGCCGAACTCGCGCACGCCGTAGTGGATGTAGTTGCCTGCCGGGTCATCGCCAATCGAGGTCGAGCCGGACCACATGGTCAGGTTGCTCGGCGCCAGGTCAGCGGAGCCGCCAAGGAACTCCGGCAGCAGTTTGCCGAAGGCTTCCAGCGCGTTCTGCGAGGCCTTGCGGCTGGCAATCTTGGCCGGGTTGGCCTGCAGGTTGGCAATGAAGGCGTCCGACTGGGCCTGCCACTCTGCCGGCAGCTCGCCGTTCAGGCGACGGCTGAACTCGGCCGCCAGCTCCGGGTGGGCCTGCTGGTAGGCGCTGAACTGCTCGTTCCACGCCTGCTCTTTCGCCTGACCGGCCTCTTTGGCGTCCCACTGGGCATAGATGTCCTGCGGGATTTCAAACGGCCCGTGGTGCCAGCCCAGCGCCTCGCGGGTGGCTGCCACTTCAGCGTCGCCCAGCGGCGCGCCGTGCGCGTCGTGGGTGCCAGCTTTGTTCGGCGAGCCGAAGGCAATCACGGTCTTGCACATCAGCAGCGACGGCTTGTCGGTCACGCGGCGCGCTTCCTCAATCGCCGCCTTGATGGCGTCGGCGTCGTGGCCGTCCACGCCGCGCACCACGTGCCAGCCGTAGGCTTCAAAGCGGGCGGCGGTGTCGTCGGTGAACCAGCCCTCAACGTGGCCGTCGATGGAGATGCCGTTGTCGTCATAGAACGCCACCAGCTTGCCGAGTTTCATGGTGCCGGCCAGCGAGCAGACTTCGTGGGAAATCCCCTCCATCATGCAGCCGTCGCCCAGGAAGGCGTAGGTGTAGTGGTCAACGATGTCGTGGCCCGGACGGTTGAACTGCGCCGCCAGCGTGCGCTCGGCAATCGCCATGCCCACCGCGTTGGCGATACCCTGGCCCAGCGGGCCGGTGGTGGTCTCGACGCCGGCGGTATAGCCATACTCCGGGTGACCCGGGGTCTTGGAGTGCAGCTGGCGGAAGTTGGCCAGCTCTTCAATCGGCAGGTCATAGCCGGTGAGGTGCAGCAGGCTGTAAATCAGCATTGAGCCGTGGCCGTTGGAGAGCACGAAGCGGTCACGGTCAGCCCAGTGCGGGTTGACCGGGTTGTGGTTCAGGTAGTCACGCCACAGCACTTCGGCGATATCCGCCATCCCCATCGGGGCGCCGGGGTGGCCGGATTTGGCTTTTTGCACCCCATCCATGCTCAGCGCGCGGATGGCATTGGCAAGCTCTTTACGAGAGGACATGTTCAACTCCAGGTCGGATTAAAGAAGCTAATAAGTGAGGCATTTTGTCAGACTCCGCATTGAATCGGCAATCCTTAAAACTATTTGTGAAAGGGATCACAACTTGTCAGCCATTTTGCCGCACATTTTCGGAAAAATGGTCTATGCCGGGCCATGTCTGTCGCATAGCTTAACGTTTTCTTTACGGTTGGGTTATGCTTTGCCGGTTCCCTTGTTATACCTCACAGGAAGTTAATTGTATGAAGATGCGCCCTGCGCTGTTAGCCATTGGCATCACCGCCCTGCTGGCGGGTTGCCAGAACATGAACTCCCAATCTTTACTGCAATCCGGCGCGCAGGCTTTTCAGGCGGCGACCCTCAGTGATGCGCAGGTGAAGGCCCTGAGCGTCCAGTCCTGCGAAGAGATGGACAGCAAAGCCCAGATCGCGCCAGCGAGCAGCGAGTACAGCCAGCGGCTGACCAAAATCGCCGCCGCGCTCGGCGATAACATCAACGGCCAGCCAGCCAACTACAAGGTCTACCTGACCAAGGACGTCAACGCCTGGGCGATGGCGAACGGCTGCATCCGCGTCTATAGCGGGCTGATGGATTTGATGGATGACAATGAGGTCGAGGGCGTGCTCGGCCATGAGATGGGCCACGTGGCGCTCGGCCACACCCGCAAGGCGATGCAGGTGGCCTACGCCACCACTGCCGCGCGCACCGCCGCCTCCTCGCTGGGCGGCATCACCGGCGCGCTCTCGCAGTCGGAACTGGCGGACATCGGCGAGAAGTTCGTTAACGCCCAGTTCTCCCAGAAGCAGGAGTCCGAGGCGGATGACTACTCCTTTGACCTGCTGAAGCAGCGCGGCATCGACCCGAATGGCCTCGCCACCAGCTTTGAGAAGCTGGCAAAGCTGGAACAGGGCAACAGCATCGGCTGGTTTGACGATCACCCCTCCTCCGAGGCGCGCGCCAAACATATCCGTGAGCGCATCGCCGCCGGCAAGTAATCCAAGCCCCATAAAAAAAGCAGCCCTTGGGCTGCTTTTTCTTTATTGGGACGGGAGAGGCTTAGGCGCCCTTCTTGTCCGCCTGCACGTGCAGCATCTCCAGCGCCAGCGTCGCCGCGGCCAGCGCGGTGATCTCGGACTGGTCGTAAGCCGGGGCCACTTCCACGATGTCCATGCCGACGATGTCCAGACCCAGATCTTTCAGGCCACGCACCAGCTTCAGCGCGCGGTCAGAGGTCAGGCCGCCAATCACCGGGGTGCCGGTGCCCGGCGCGTGGGCCGGATCCAGGCAGTCGATGTCGAAGCTCAGGTAGACCGGCAGGTCGCCAACGATCTGTTTCACCTGCGCCAGAATGTCATCCACGCTGCGGTCATTGACCTGCGCGGCATCCAGCACGGTAAAGCCCAGATCCTTGTCGAACTCGGTACGGATCCCGATCTGCACCGAGTGATCCGGGTCGATCAGCCCTTCGTTCGGCGCATGGAAGAACATGGTGCCGTGATCGAACTTGCTGCCGTTGGAGTAGGTGTCGGTGTGGGCATCGAAATGCACCAGCGCCATCTTGCCGAAGTGCTTGGCGTGCGCGCGCAGCAGCGGCAGGCTGATGAAGTGGTCGCCGCCGAAGGTGAGCAGGCGCTTGCCATTCTCCAGCAGCTTCTCCGCGTGGGCCTGCAACTTGTCGGTCAGGTCTTGCGCGTCGCCGAAGTTGAACACCACGTCGCCGCAATCCACCACCTTCAGGCGCTCACGCAGGTCGAAATCCCACGGCCAGCGCTTGCCTTCCCACGCGAGGTTGACGGAGACCTGACGGATCGCTGCCGGGCCGAGGCGGGAGCCAGAGCGGCCGGAGGTGGCCATGTCAAACGGCACGCCAGTGATGACCCACTCCGCGTCGCTGTCATACGGCTGGAAGTTCAGGGGAAAACGCAGAAAACCAAACGCATTGGAAACCAGAGAGTTATCGGCTTGATGGCCCAACGTGCTCATAGTTCGTCCTCTTCTATTATGGATTCGGGCCGCGCGCGGCGGCCGCCTACAGTTCAGGGATAAAAAAATCCCCCGGCCGCCCGCAAGCGCGGCAGCCAGGGGATCGGCAGGTTACTCGTCTTCCAGATAGGTATAGCCGTAGAGGCCCGCCTCAAACTCCGCCAGGAATTCCGCCTGTAGCGTGCTGTCGAGGTCGGTCTCTTTCACCTGATCGCGGAAGCGGGTCAGCAGGACGTTCGGGTCAAGCTGGACATACTCCAGCATGTCGGCCACGGTGTCGCCCTCATCAGACTGCTGCACCTCGACGTTACCGTCCGGGAAGACGTAGACGTCAACCGCCGCGGTGTCGCCGAACAGGTTGTGCATGTTGCCCAAAATCTCCTGATACGCGCCCACCATAAAGAAGCCCAGCACCGGCGGGTTCTCCGGGTCATACGGCGGCATCGGCATGGTGGCCGCGACGCCATCGCCATCCACATAGTGGTCGATGGTGCCATCGGAGTCACAGGTGATGTCGAGCAGCACCGCACGGCGCTCCGGCGGCTGGTGCAGCCCCTCAAGCGGCAGCACCGGGAAGAGCTGGTCAATGCCCCATGCATCCGGCATCGACTGGAACAGCGAGAAGTTGACGTAAAACTTGTCAGCCATACGCTCCTGCAACTCATCGATAATCGGGCGGTGCGCACGGTTGCTCGGGTCCAGCTGCTGCTGGATCAGGTTACAGATGTTCAGGTAGAGCTGCTCGGCCCAGGCACGGTTGGTCAGGTCGAGCATCCCGTGGGCGTACTGGGTGTGGACGTCATGCAGATCCATCTGGCTGTCATGCAGCCACTCACGCAGCGAACGGCGGTTGGCCGGGTCATGCATCTCCTGCCAGGTGCCCCACAGGCTCTGCAACGCGCGCGGTGCCTCCTCGGTCGGCGGCAGCGGCTCGCTGAACTCGTTGCGCTCCACGCCAATGACGTTGGAGACCAGCACCGTGTGGTGGGCGGTCACGGCGCGGCCAGACTCGGTGATCACCGTCGGGTGCGGCAGGCCGTGCTCGTTACAAGCCTGACCGATGCCCCAGATGACATTGTTGGCATACTCGTTCAGGCCATAGTTGACCGAGCAGTCAGACTGCGAGCGGGTGCCCTCATAGTCCACGCCCAGACCGCCGCCGACGTCGAAGCACTGGATGTTGACGCCCAGCTTGTGCAGTTCGACGTAGAAGCGCGCCGACTCACGCACGCCGGTGGCGATGTCACGGATGTTCGCCAGCTGCGAGCCAAGGTGGAAGTGCAGCAGTTGCAGGCTGTCGAGGCGGCCCGCCGCGCGCAGCGTCTCCACCAGTTGCAGCACCTGTATCGCCGCCAGACCGAATTTCGACTTCTCGCCGCCGCTCGACTGCCACTTGCCGGAACCTTGCGAGGCCAGACGCGCACGCACGCCAAGGCGCGGCACCACGTTCAGGCGTTCCGCCTCCTCCAGCACCATCTTGATCTCGGACATCTTCTCGATGACCAGATAGACCTTGTGGCCCAGCTTTTCGCCAATGAGCGCCAGACGGATATATTCGCGATCCTTGTAGCCGTTGCAGACGATCACCGAACGGGTCATGCCAGCATGGGCCAGCACGGCCATCAGCTCCGCCTTGGAGCCAGCTTCCAGCCCCAGCGGTTCGCCGGAGTTGATCAGCGACTCAATCACGCGACGGTGCTGGTTAACCTTGATCGGGTAGACCAGAAAGTAGCCGCCCTCATAGCCGAAGGACTCACGCGCGCGCTTGAAGGCGGCGTTGATAGAGCGCAAGCGGTGCTGCAAAATCTGCGGGAAGCAGAACAGCGCGGGCAGGCGCTGGCCCTCCTCCTGTTGCAGCTCCTTGACCAGCTCTGCCAGATCGACCCGCGCCTCAGGCACGTCCGGGTCCGGGCATACGCTGATGTGGCCCCGTTCGTTGACGTCATAGTAGTTATTGCCCCAATAGGCGACGTTATAGGTGCGCAGCATCTTGCTGGCATTATGATCATTCATGGCAACCTCCTGCATGGAGCGCAAAGATAAGGGTTCGCCCGACGCGGACGGACGGTGGTGCAACATATCATCAGACATCATTTGCCTCTCGTTCTGTACTGACAACATGGCCAGCCACTATCACAGTAATAACAGATGAGAACAACCCACACCGCGCGCTGGCTCGCAGGATAAAACGCTGCAATGGCGGCAGTGTAAGGGCGTTAACACCCCTATAAGTGTAAAACACCTGGTTCAAACCTCGACTCACGAGGTGAATTATTCCGGTATCAAACCGGTTAAGCGGAGGTTGTAACGCCGCAGAGCATCCCAATCAGCCGCGCGGACAGGCGCGCAGACGTTGCCGTTAAGGCAGGGCACCAGGCTTGCCGGCCCGGGAATCCTGGGTTGCATCCAGTGGGGGATAACACCGTTGAGATGTTGAAGAGAGGGAAGAAAGGCAGGTTGCCGTGGCGAGTGACATCATGGGATGCCGTAGCTGCACAAATGTAACAACCGGTAAACAGCGGGTCATTAAACTCACCACCTCCACGCACGCTGCCCTTGAGCAGCCAAGCCTCTGAGAATTGTTGATAAGCCGGACGCCAGTCCGATTCGCGCTGGTTATACCGGTATCAGACTGAAATTGCAAAATGAAAATGTGCCCCCGGCTTTGTCAGGCTACGCCTTGTGCAGTCACGCCCATTGTGCTGCAACACGCCTGCAAAAAAGCGCTGGCAATCCGGCCAAAAGCTGACCTAAAATAGCCGTCCAGATGTTAATCCGTCTATACTGGTTAACCAATGAACTGCGATCGGCTTGTCTGCGGGCATTGCAGGATGCATTTCAGACCCCCGGGGAAGCCAAGCTTACCTCTATTCAATTCGGCATGCCCTGCGCCATGCAGTAGTTATTAACCCGTTTTCTCAAGGTGAAGAAGATAATGGCTAAACACCTCTTTACGTCCGAATCTGTATCAGAAGGACATCCGGATAAGATCGCTGACCAGATTTCCGATGCTGTCCTGGACGCCATCCTGGAGCAGGACCCGAAAGCGCGCGTCGCGTGCGAAACCTATGTCAAAACCGGCATGGTGATGGTAGGTGGCGAGATCACCACCAGCGCCTGGGTAGATATCGAAGAGATCACCCGTAACACCGTGCGCGAAATCGGCTACGTCCACTCTGACATGGGCTTCGACGCCAACTCCTGCGCCGTCCTGAGCGCCATTGGCAAGCAGTCCCCGGACATTAACCAGGGTGTTGACCGTACTGATCCACTGGAGCAGGGCGCGGGCGATCAGGGCCTGATGTTTGGCTACGCCACCAATGAGACCGATGTGCTGATGCCAGCACCGGTCACCTACGCGCACCGTCTGGTGCAGCGCCAGTCTGAAGTGCGCAAGAGCGGCATCCTGCCGTGGCTGCGCCCGGACGCCAAGAGCCAGGTCACCTTCCAGTACGATGGCGGCAAGATTGTCGGCATCGACGCCGTGGTGCTCTCCACCCAGCACGCGGAAGACATTGGCCAGAAAGAGCTGCAAGAAGCGGTGATGGAAGAGATCATCAAGCCTGTGCTGCCGGCTGAGTGGCTGACGGAGTCCACCAAGTACTTCATCAACCCGACTGGCCGTTTCGTGATCGGCGGCCCAATGGGCGACTGCGGCCTGACCGGCCGTAAAATCATCGTTGATACCTACGGCGGCATGGCGCGCCACGGCGGCGGTGCCTTCTCAGGCAAAGACCCGTCCAAGGTTGACCGCTCTGCGGCCTACGCGGCGCGCTACGTGGCGAAAAACATTGTGGCGGCCGGTCTGGCTGACCGCTGTGAGATCCAGGTCTCCTACGCCATCGGCGTGGCTGAGCCGACCTCCATCATGGTGGAAACCTTCGGCACCGAGAAAGTCTCCACCGAGCAGCTCACCCTGCTGGTGCGTGAGTTCTTCGACCTGCGCCCGTACGGCCTGATCCAGATGCTGGACCTGCTGCACCCGATCTACAAAGAGACGGCAGCCTACGGTCACTTCGGTCGCGAACACTTCCCGTGGGAGAAGACCGACAAGGCCGCTCAGCTGCGTGATGCCGCTGGCCTGAAATAAGTTTTCCCGCTACTCTGCGCCCCGGCCGGGAACCCTGCCGGGGCGTTTTTGTATGCATTGCACTCACCCCGCCAGTTTTCCCCCACGGGTAGCGCGGTTTACCTGACGACAAAACAGAAAATTATTACGTCTGGCGAAAGCCCTGCGTATTTCTCTGATAACTGAAACCGATTACACGCAAAAGAGGCACCAATAACAATAACTTATAAATTTACTTTATAAATTTTCGCCAAAATCTGATTGCTCTTTCAGGGAGCTTCATCAAATAATCTGGCGCACGCTTTTTTGCCCCGAGGCTGGGGTAAGGAAGGGTCGATTAATCAGTAATATACCTGGCTACAATAGGTGTAACCGATTACATAAGTGTGATCTGGCGCACTTTATCAGAGCGACTGGGCAAATAATATAGTTAACTAAGTAATAGATGCCGTCTTGGAGGCCCAATGAGTAACCTTACGCTAAGCAAAGAGGGAACTGGCTCAAGTGCCAGAATCACCTTCTTTGTTTGTTTTCTTGCCGCGCTGGCTGGGCTGCTGTTTGGCCTGGACATCGGCGTCATCGCTGGGGCGTTGCCGTTCTTGAGCGATGAGTTCCAGATAACCAACCATCAACAAGAGTGGGTGGTCAGCTCCATGATGTTCGGCGCCGCCGTAGGCGCGGTCGGCAGTGGCTGGCTCAACTTCCGCATTGGCCGTAAATATAGTTTGATGATCGGCGCAGTGCTGTTTGTGATTGGCTCTCTGGCCTCTGCACTGGCCCCGAACGTGGACGTGCTGATCATCGCACGCGTGCTGCTCGGTCTGGCAGTTGGCATCGCGTCCTATACCGCGCCGATCTACCTCTCTGAGATTGCGCCGGAGCGCATCCGCGGCAGCATGATCTCCATGTACCAGCTGATGATCACCATCGGCATCCTGGGCGCTTACCTCTCCGACACCGGCTTCAGCTACAGCGGCGCATGGCGCTGGATGCTGGGCGTGATCACCATCCCGGCGCTCCTGCTGCTGGTAGGGGTCTTCTTCCTGCCGGACAGCCCGCGCTGGCTGGCGGCCCGTGGCAGCAACGAGAAGGCGCGCCGCGTGCTGGAGAAGCTGCGTGACACCAGCGAGCAGGCCAAGCGTGAGCTGGATGAGATCCGTGAAAGCCTGAAGGTGAAGCAGTCTGGCTGGGCGCTGTTCAAGAGCAACTCGAACTTCCGCCGCGCGGTGTTCCTCGGCATCCTGTTGCAGGTGATGCAGCAGTTCACCGGCATGAACGTCATCATGTACTACGCGCCGAAAATCTTCGGCCTGGCGGGCTTCGCCAGCACCTCCCAGCAGATGTGGGGCACGGTGATCGTTGGTCTGGTGAACGTGCTGGCGACCTTCATCGCCATCGGTCTGGTAGACCGCTGGGGCCGCAAGCCGACCCTGAAGCTGGGCTTCATGGTGATGGCGGTTGGCATGGGTATCCTGGGCACCATGCTGCACATCGGTGTCGAGTCGATGGGCGCCAAGTACTTCGCCATCGCCATGCTGCTGATGTTCATCGTTGGCTTCGCCATGAGCGCCGGCCCGCTGATCTGGGTGCTCTGCTCCGAGATCCAGCCGCTGAAAGGGCGTGACTTCGGCATCACCATCTCCACCGCGACCAACTGGATCGCCAACATGGTGGTCGGCGCGACCTTCCTGACCATGCTGGACAGCCTCGGCAACGCCAACACCTTCTGGGTCTATGGCGCGCTGAACGTGGTGTTCATCTTCATCACCATCGCGCTGATCCCGGAGACCAAAAACGTCTCGCTGGAGCACATCGAGCGCAACCTGATGGCCGGCAAGAAGCTGCGTGACATCGGTTCCCGCGACTGATTCCGCACCACAGCCAGTGAAGGGCGCCCCTCGGGGCGCCCTTTTTTATTGCCAGCGCCGGCCAGGTTCACTATCCTGCCGCCTATGAAACCCGTCCGCCTTCCCATCGCCCTGCAACAGGCCGTGATGCTCCGCCTGCGCCAGTCACTGCGGCAGGCCAATGCGCGGCTGGGCACGGATTACCCGGAACCCGCCCTGCTCTACCAGCAGCGCGGCACGTCCGCGGGCACCGCCTGGCTCGAGCGCTGGGAGATTCGCCTCAACCCGGTGCTGCTGCTGGAGAACCAGCAGGCGTTTATCGATCAGGTGATCCCGCATGAGCTGGCGCACCTGCTGGTGCACCGCCACTTTGGCCGCGTGCCGCCACATGGCAAGCAGTGGCAGTGGATGATGGAGTCGGTGCTTGGCGTACCGGCACACCGTACCCACTCGTTTGGCATCGCCTCGGTGCAGAGCAAGACCTTCCCCTACCGCTGCGGCTGCCAGAAACATGAGCTGACGCTGCGCCGCCACAATCGCGTGCAGCGCAAGGAGGCGGAGTACCGTTGCCGCCAGTGCGGCGGCCTGCTGCAACCGGATGAGCCGGGGCGCGCGTGAGCCTGTCGGCAAAATGTATCCATTGATTTGCCTCGCTGTTACGCATCCGTTACTCTCCCCCTTTTCTCTTCAGGCAGTTTTGGAATATGTCTCGCAAAATCTGGTTTACCCTCCTTGTTACCGGCGCTCTGCTGCCGTTTAGCGGCGTCGCAAAAGAGATCAATAACTTCAGCCAGGCCAAGGCGGAAGCGGTCAAGATTCATCAGGGCGCGCCCGGTGACTTCTACTGCGGCTGTAAAATCAACTGGCAGGGCAAGAAAGGGATCCCGGATCTCGCCTCCTGCGGCTATCAGGTGCGCAAAAGCGCCCTGCGCGCCAACCGCATTGAGTGGGAGCACGTGGTGCCAGCCTGGCAGTTTGGCCACCAGCGCCAGTGCTGGCAGGAGGGCGGCCGCAAAAACTGCGTGAAAGATAAGGAGTACCGCCGCATTGAAACCGACCTGCACAATTTGCAGCCGGCGGTCGGCGAAGTGAATGGCGATCGCGGCAACTTCCTCTACAGCCAGTGGCGCGGCGGCGAAGGCCAGTATGGCCGCTGTGAGATGAAGGTCGATTTCAAGGACAAGAGCGCCGAGCCACCGGCACGCGCGCGTGGCTCCATCGCCCGCACCTACTTCTACATGCGTGATCGCTACCAGTTGCGCCTCTCCAGCCAGCAGACCCAGCTGTTTGACGTCTGGAACCGTCAGTATCCGGTCACCGCTTGGGAGTGCGAGCGTGACAACCGCATCGCCGCCGTGCAGGGCAACCACAACCCCTACGTGCAGCAGGCTTGCCAGCAGCGAAAAGGCTAACCTACACTAGGCACTCCGCGCGCCAGCCCGTGGCTGGCGCGCTCGTCATGCCGCAGCTGGCGGCCCCTTATGTCACAGGAAGTTGAACCCACGTTATGCGCATTCCCCGCATTTACCATCCGGAGCCACTGGCCTCCGGCAGCAGCATCATGCTGAGCGATGAGGCGGCCAACCACGTCGGCCGCGTGCTGCGCATGAGCGCAGGCCAGCACCTGCACCTCTTTGACGGCAGTAATCAGGTGTTCCCGGCAGAGATTGCGCAGGTAGACAAAAAGAGCGTCCGCGTCACCTTGGGCGACGGCGTGGTGGAGGATGTGGAGTCCCCGCTCGACTTGCACCTCGGACAGGTTATTTCACGGGGCGAGAAGATGGAGTTCACTATCCAGAAATCCATTGAGCTGGGCGTAAGCACAATTACCCCCCTGTTTTCCGAGCGCTGTGGGGTTAAACTGGACGGCGAACGGCTGGCGAAGAAGATCCAGCAGTGGCAGAAGATTGCCATCGCCGCCTGCGAGCAGTGCGGGCGCAACCGCATCCCGCTGATCCGCGAGGCGATGCCGCTGGACGTCTGGTGTAAGGAGGAGGATGGGAGCCTGAAACTCAACCTGCACCCGCGCGCCAGCCAGAGCATCAACACCCTGCCGCTGCCGGTGGAAAAGGTTCGCTTGCTGATTGGGCCGGAAGGGGGACTCTCCGCAGATGAGATCGCCATGACCGCCACCGTTGGCTTTACCGATATTTTGTTGGGACCGCGCGTTTTACGCACCGAAACGACGGCGCTCACTGCGATAACCGCCCTCCAGGTCCGTTTTGGCGACCTGGGCTAAAGGAGAAACAATGATCAAGCTCGGCATCGTGATGGACCCGATTTCCTCCATCAACATCAAGAAAGACACCAGTTTCGCCATGCTGTTGGAAGCGCAGCGCCGTGGTTGGGAAATCCACTACATGGAGATGCGCGACCTCTACCTGCGCGGTGGCGAGGCACGCGCCCGCACCCGCCTGCTGCGCGTCGAGCAGAACTATGAGCAGTGGTATGAGTTCGGTGAAGAGCAGGATATCCCGCTGCACCAGCTCGACACCGTGCTGATGCGCAAAGACCCGCCGTTCGATACCGAGTTTGTCTACGCGACCTACATTCTGGAGCGCGCCGAGGACAAGGGCACGCTGGTGGTCAACAAGCCGCAGAGCCTGCGTGACTGCAACGAGAAGCTGTTCACCGCCTGGTTCCCGGAGCTGACGCCGGACACGCTGGTGAGCCGCGACAAGGCGCACCTGCGCAGCTTCCATCAGGAGCATGGTGACATCATCCTCAAACCGCTGGACGGCATGGGCGGCGCGTCCATCTTCCGCGTGAAGCAGGATGACCCCAACCTGTCCGTCATCGTCGAGACCCTGACCGAGCACGGCAGCCGCTACTGCATGGCGCAGAACTACCTGCCAGCTATTAAAGACGGCGACAAGCGCGTGCTGGTGGTGGATGGCGAGCCGGTGCCCTACTGTCTGGCGCGTATCCCGGCGCAGGGCGAAACCCGTGGCAACCTGGCGGCCGGTGGCCGTGGCGAGGCGCGCCCGCTGAGCGAATCCGACTGGCAGATCGCCCGCACCGTGGCCCCGATCCTGAAGCAGAAAGGGCTGATCTTTGTCGGCCTCGACATCATTGGCGACCGCCTGACGGAGATCAACGTCACCAGCCCGACCTGCGCTCGCGAGATCGAGGCGGCGTTCCCCATCTCCATCACCGGTATGTTGATGGATGCAATTGAGAAACGCCTGGCTGCCCGTTAATCCCCGCTAAAAAGCCCGGAAACTGGCCGCCTTTTCAGATTGCGGCCAGTGACTTGGCTGGCCGCACGCCGCATACTACAGATTGTGTACCCTTTAACCCCGCGAAAGCTCCAAACTATAATGAATTTACAGCATCACTTTCTTATTGCCATGCCCTCTTTGGACGATCCGCAATTCAAACGTGCCGTAGTCTATATCTGCGAACACAATGAAGAAGGCGCGATGGGGCTGGTCATTAACAAACCGGTTGAGCAGTTCACTGTTGAAGGTGTCCTGAACAAATTGAAAATCGCCCCCGTTGAGCGCGATCCCGCCATCCGTCTGGACAAGCCGGTCTTCTCCGGCGGCCCGCTGGCGGAAGATCGTGGCTTTATCCTGCATACCCCGCGTGAGGGTTTTGGCTCCAGTATCCTGATCTCTGACCAGACCATGATCACCACCTCCAAGGATGTGCTGGAGACGCTCGGCACCCAAGACCAGCCGGAAGAGGTGCTGGTGGCGCTGGGCTACGCCAGTTGGGAGCAGGGCCAGCTGGAGAAGGAGCTGCTGGAGAACGCCTGGCTCACCTCGGAGGCCAGCGTAGATATCCTGTTCCACGTGCCGATCGCTGACCGCTGGCGCGAGGCGGGCCGTCGCCTTGGCATCGACATCGCCAACATCGCCACGCAGGCGGGGCACGCCTGATGAGCAACCGCACCCTGATCGCCTTTGATTTCGGCACCAAGAGCATTGGCGTGGCGATTGGCCAGGAGATCACCGGCACCGCCCGCGCCCTGCCCGCCTTCAAGGCACAGGACGGCACGCCAGAGTGGCCCAAAATCGAGAAGCTGCTGAAAGAGTGGCAACCCGATCTGGTGGTGGTCGGCCTGCCGCTCAATATGGACGGCACCGAGCAACCGCTGACCGCCCGCGCGCGTAAGTTCGCCAACCGCCTGCATGGCCGTTTCGGCGTGCAGGTTGAGCTGCATGACGAGCGCCTCAGCACCGTAGAGGCGCGCGCCCACCTGTTCGACCGTGGCGGCTTCCGCGCCCTCGACAAGGGCAGCGTTGACTCCGCCTCCGCAGTGGTGATCCTTGAGAGCTGGTTCGAAAACCACTACGGCTGAACGCCCGCCCCACCCGCTTCCGTCTCAAAACGTACCCCCTGTGCCAGCCGCTGTGCGCGGCTCTGGGCAAAGGTCTGCATCCCGGCCTGCGCGCCGGTTTGCAGCAGCGCTGGCAGCTGGTGGCTTTTGCCCTCGCGGATCAGGTGGCTGGCCGCTGGCGTGACGGCCAGCGTCTCAAACAGCGCCACCCGGCCGCCCCCGGCGGTGGCGCACAGCGTCTGTGACACCACCGCCCGCAAACTGCCGGCCAGCTGGGCGCGGACAAAGGCCTTCTCCTCCGCCGGGAAGGTGTCCACCAGCCGCTCCACCGCCTGCGCCGCGCCGCGGGTGTGCAGCGTCGCCATCACCAGATGCCCGGTCTCGGCGGCGGTTAGCGCCAGCCGGATGGTGTCGGCATCACGTAGCTCCCCCAGCAAAATCACATCCGGGTCTTCACGCAGCGCCGCCCGTAGCGCCCCGGCAAAGGTGCGGCTGTGCGGCCCAATCTCCCGCTGCTGGATCAGGCAACGCTCGCTGGTGTGCAGGAACTCAATCGGGTCTTCCAGCGTGATGATGTGCCGCGCGGCCTGCCGGTTGAGGTGCCCAACCAGCGCCGCCAGCGTGGTAGATTTGCCGCTGCCGGTCGCGCCGGTGACCAGCAACAGCCCATCGGCGGCCAGCGCCCACTCCGCCAGCACCGGCGGCGCGCCCAGATCCGAGAGTTGCGGGCAGCTTACCGGCAAGGGGCGCAGCGCCAATGACAGCCCCTCCGCCTGTTGGAACAGGTGCGCCCGCAATCGCGTCCCTGCGGGCAGGGTCAGCGCCAGATCCACCTGTCCCTCTGCCACCAGCGCCTGCCGCTGTGGCTCTGCCAGCCAGCGGTCACACCATGCCGCCAGCGCGGCGGCGGAGAGGCGCGGCTGGCGCTCATCCCGCCGCAGCCGCCCATCCTGCCGCCAGATGGGCGGATGTCCGGTACAGAGGTGCAGATCGGAGGCATTATGCTTTACACTAAGGGCCACCCATTCATTGATATCCATCTCCACCACCTCTGAGCCACTATGAGTACGATTGAGCACAATTTACAGGATGTTCGCCGCCGGATCGCCGCTGCTGCATCAGAATGCGGGCGGGATGCCAAAGAGATTACGCTGCTTGCGGTTAGCAAAACCAAACCTGCGAGCGCGCTCGAAGAAGCGATGGCCGCTGGCCAGCGCGCCTTCGGCGAAAACTATGTGCAGGAGGGGGTGGAGAAGATCCAGCATTTCGCCACCCACCCGCTGGCTGGCGAGCTGAGCTGGCACTTCATCGGCCCACTGCAATCCAACAAGAGCCGTCTGGTGGCCGAGCATTTTGGCTGGTGCCATACCGTTGACCGCCTGAAGATCGCCACCCGCCTGAATGAGCAGCGCCCAGCGCACCTGCCGCCGCTGAATGTGCTGGTGCAGGTCAATATCAGCGACGAGGCGAGCAAGTCTGGCGTCACGCTGGCTGAACTGCCAGCGCTGGTGGACGCGGTGGCAGCGCTGCCACGCCTGCAACTGCGCGGGCTGATGGCGATCCCGGCACCGGAGAGCGACCCGGCGCGCCAGCTGGCGGTGTTCCGCCAGATGGCTGACGCGCTGGCGGCGATGCAGGCGCGCCACCCGCAGATGGATACCCTCTCCATGGGCATGACTGATGACATGCCAGCCGCCATTGCCGCTGGCAGTACGCTGGTGCGGATTGGCACCGCCATTTTTGGTGCGCGCGACTACGGCGAGCCACGCTGAGCGCGCGGCCTTTTTGCTGCATAACATCCAACAAGGAGTCCCATGCAACATCGCAACATTACCTTTATCGGCGCGGGCAACATGGCTGGCGCGATTGTCGCCGGTCTGGTTGACGGGGGCTATCCGGCCCAATCCATCAGCGTCTGTGCGCCGTCGGCCACCCACCGTGACCAACTGGCCGAACAATATGGCGTGAAGAGCAGCAGTGACAACGCGGCCTGCGCCGCCGCGGCGGAGGTGGTGGTGCTGGCGGTGAAACCGCAGCTGATGGCCAGTGTCTGCGACGCATTGCGCGGGCAGGTCGATTTCCACGGCAAGCTGGTGCTGTCGATCGCCGCGGGCGTCAGCGTCACCCGCTTCTGCGAGCTGCTGGGCGAGGGTTTGAACATCGTGCGCATCATGCCCAATACCCCGTCGCTGGTCGGCAAAGGGATGAGCGGCCTCTACGCGCCCGATTACGTCAGTGCCGCCGACCGCGATTTCACCGCTGACCTGATGCGCTCGGTCGGCAAAATTTGCTGGGTCGAGCAGGAGGCGGGCATCAATCAGGTGATCGCCGCCGCTGGCAGCGCCCCGGCCTACTTCTTCCTGTTTATGGAGGCGATGCAGCAGGAGCTGGAGCGTCAGGGCATGGCGGCCGACAAGGCGCGCCTGCTGGTGCAACAGGCGGCCAGCGGCGCGGCGGCGCTGGTGGAGGCCAGCCCGGATGAGGGTATCGGCACGCTGCGCGAACGCGTCACCTCCAAGGGCGGCACCACGGCGGAGGCGCTGCGGGTGTTCAACGAGCAGAAGCTGCCGGAGATCGTCGCCGAGGCGATGCAGGCCGCGATTGCCCGCGCGCAGGACATGGAAAAACAGTTTTAATCACAACAACAAGGTAATTTATGCTGACGCTGACTTTTTTGGTCAAAACGCTGATTGATCTCTACGTAATGGTGCTGCTACTGCGCATCTGGATGCAGTGGGCGCGTACTGACTTCTACAACCCCTTCTCACAGTTTGTGGTGCGCATCACCCAGCCGGTGGTCGGCCCGCTGCGCCGGGTGGTTCCGTCGCTGGGGCCGGTTGACAGCGCCTCGCTGCTGCTGGCCTTCCTGCTGATGACCATCAAATACCCGCTGCTGCTGCTGATTCAGGGGGGCGGGCTGTCGCTCAGCCCCTATAATTTGCTGTTCGGCCTGATCTCGGTGATCAAGTCCGCCGGCTATCTGGTGTTCTGGATGATCATCATCCGCTCGATCATGAGCTGGGTCAGCCGCGGCAACGGCCCGATGGACTATGTGCTGATGCAGCTGACCGAGCCGTTGATGGCCCCGGTGCGCCGCGTGATCCCGGCGATGGGCGGCATTGATTTCTCCGCGATGGTGGTGGTGCTGGTTCTCTACCTGCTCAACTACTTGGGCATGGATCTCTTCGGTCAGCTGTGGATGCTGCTGTGACCGCCGTCACCACGCAACTGGACGGGCTGCTGCTCAGGCTATATATTCAGCCCAAATCGAGCCGTGACCAACTGGTCGGGTTGCATGGTGACGAACTGAAGGTCGCCATCACCGCCCCGCCGGTGGATGGGCAGGCCAATGCCCATCTGGTGAAGTATCTGGCGAAGCAGTTCCGCGTCGCCAAGCACCAGGTGGTGATCGAAAAGGGCGAGCTGGGACGCCACAAACAGATTCGCATCCTTGCGCCGCGGCAGATCCCCCCGGAAGTCGCGGCACTGCTCGCCCCCTGACGCCGCCCATGCGGCGTCACTCTTTACTCTACGGTGCCGCTGCGGCGGCACCCTCGTGACAGCAGGATACCCTCATGCAAAAAGTTGTTCTCGCCACCGGTAACGCCGGCAAAGTGCGCGAGCTGGCCCATCTGCTGGCTGATTTTGGCCTGGATGTGGTCGCCCAAACCGATCTCGGGGTGGAGTCGGCGGAAGAGACCGGCCTGACCTTTATTGAAAACGCCATCCTCAAGGCGCGCCACGCCTCGCGCCTGACCGGCCTGCCAGCGATTGCCGACGACTCCGGTCTGGCGGTGGACGCGCTGGGCGGCGCGCCGGGCATCTACTCCGCACGCTATGCCGGGGAGAATGCCAGCGACCAGCAAAATCTGGAGAAGCTGTTGGTGGCGTTGCAGGATGTGCCGCCCGGCCGTCGCCATGCCCGCTTCCACTGCGTGCTGGTCTACCTGCGCCACGCCGATGACCCGACGCCGCTGGTCTGCCACGGCGCATGGCCGGGCGAGATCACCTTCGCCGCCGAGGGCACCAACGGCTTTGGCTACGACCCGATCTTCTTCGCGCCGGAAGCCGGCAAGACCGCCGCCGCCCTGACCCGCGAGGAGAAGCGCGAGCTTTCCCACCGTGGCAGGGCGCTGTCACAGCTGCTGGATGCGATTAAACATGCGTAAACTGCCACCGCTGAGCCTCTATATCCACATCCCGTGGTGCGTGCAGAAGTGCCCGTACTGCGACTTCAACTCCCACGCCCTCAAGGGCGAGGTGCCGCATGACGACTATGTCGCGCACCTGCTGGCGGATCTGGATACTGAGGTACCGAAGGTTGCAGGACGCACCATTACCACCATTTTCATCGGCGGCGGCACCCCGAGCCTGCTGAGCGCCGAGGCGATGCAGACGCTGCTGGATGGCGTGCGCGCCCGCCTGCCGCTGGCGGCGGACGCGGAGATCACCATGGAGGCCAACCCCGGCACCGTGGAGGCAGACCGCTTCAGCGGCTACCAGCGCGCTGGCGTCAACCGCATCTCCATCGGCGTGCAGAGTTTCAGCCCGGAGAAGCTGACCCGCCTTGGGCGCATCCACGGGCCGGAGGAGGCGAAACGCGCCGCGCGTCTGGCCGCCGGGCTGGGGCTGCGCAGCTTCAATCTCGACCTGATGCACGGGCTGCCAGACCAGACGCTGGAGGAGGCGCTCGACGATTTGCGTCAGGCGATCGCCCTCAACCCGCCGCACCTCTCCTGGTACCAGCTCACCATTGAGCCGAACACCCTGTTTAGCTCGCGCCCGCCGGTGCTGCCGGATGATGACGCGCTGTGGGACATCTTCCAGCAGGGCGATGCCCTGTTGACCGCCGCGGGCTACCAGCAGTATGAGACCTCGGCCTACGCCAAGCCGGGCTACCAGTGCCACCACAACCTCAACTACTGGCGCTTTGGCGACTACCTTGGCATCGGCTGCGGCGCGCATGGCAAGATCACGCTGGCTGACGGCACCCTGCTGCGCACCAGCAAGACCCGACACCCGCGCGGCTATATGCAGGGGCGCTACCTCGACAAAGAGTATGCGGTGGCGGCGGCAGAGCTGCCGTTCGAGTTCTTCATGAACCGCTTCCGCCTGCTGGAGCCAGCGCCGCGCGCCGAGTTCACCGCCTTCACCGGCCTGCCGGAGAGCGTGGTGCGCCCGCAAATCGATGAGGCGCTGGCACAGGGCTACCTGACGGAGAACGCCGAGATGTGGCAGATCACGCCGCACGGCAAGCTGTTCCTCAACTCGCTGCTGGAGCTGTTCCTGAGCGAAGAGTAAAAAAAGGGCGCCCGAAGGCGCCCTTTTCTTTACTGGCCCATCACTTCAGGCTGCTGAGCAGCCCGGCCCGCTGGTTCTCCAGCGCGGTGACGCGGTTGCACACCTCATGGCCGAAGGCGTTGAACTCCTGCTCCTGATTGCTCCACTCCGCCTGAATCGCCTGTTGCAGCCCGCCGAGGTTGCCCATCACCGCCTGCAACGGGTTGCTGTCCGAGGCACCGGCCGCCTGCTTGACGCCCATCTCGTTCAGGCTGTCTTGCAGCACACCGCCCAGGCTCTGCTGCACGATGCGCTCGCCGTCTGCCCGCACCTGATCAATCGCCTGATGGTGGAACACCAGCCCGTCGCTGCGGTGCTCCAGAATGCGGTTCATCTGCTGCTTGAGCTGGCCATTAAGCGTGGTGAGCCGGTTGCGCACGTTGCTGCCACTGCCGAGCTGCTCGACGATGACGCCGTCGAGCGCCACCCGCGCCTTCTCCAGATGCTGCTGCGCGCCGGTGTCAATCCACGGCAGGTCGCGGCGCAACGCCGCCTGATAATCAACCGCCTTCTGGCGTTGCAGGGCGTCCAGATTCACCATCTGGCCGCCACGGTTCACGTCGCCGTTCGGCGAGATAACCACGTTGCCACTGGCCCCTACCACCTGCACGCTCTGTGGGGTGATAACGATGTCATCCTGCGGTTTGACATTGCACTGGTAATCCGCCTGCGCCTGCCCGGCGGCCAGCAGGATGGCGGCACACAGCCCGCTCTGTACGATCTTCTTCAATTGCATACTGACTCCCTCTTCTGCCACCCGGCGGGCGGCAGCTTAAAATATCGAACGGCCAAGACGCTGCGCCAGATGCTCTAAGGCAGCGGTGCCGGCCAAAGAGTTCCCTGCCGGATCGAGTTCCGGTGACCAGACGGCGATGCACATCTCATCCGGCACCACGGCGATGATGCCGCCGCCCACGCCAGACTTGGCTGGCATCCCGACCCGGTAGGCAAATTCACCCGCGCCGTTGTACATGCCACAGGTCACCATCAGCGCATTGATCTGCCGCGCCTGACGGGGCGATAGCAGCGCCGTCTCCGCATCCAGCGCCTGCCCACGGTTGGCGAGGTAGACAAAGGCGCGCGCCAATTCGCGGCAGCTCATGCGCAGGGCACAGTAATTAAAATAGGTCTGAAGTACCGAAAGCACCTCATTCTCGAAGTTGCCAAATGACTTCATCAGGTAGGCGATGGCGGCGTTGCGGTCGCCGTGGTCGAACTCCGAGCGCGCCACCCGCCCGTCGTAACCGATGTCCGGCTGGCCGGCGAGCTGGCGCACCACCTCCAGCATCCGCTGGCGCGGGGCGCTGAGGCGGGTTTGCAGCATGTCGCACACCACCAGCGCGCCGGGGTTGATGAAGGGGTTGCGCGGCTTGCCCTGCTCCAGCTCCAACTGCACCAGCGAGTTGAACGGCTGGCCTGATGGCTCCTTGCCCACCCGCTGCCAGATCTCCTGCTCCGGGTAGCGCGTCAGCGCCAGCGTCAGGCTCAGCACCTTGGAGATCGACTGGATGGAGAAGCGCTCGGCGGCGTCGCCAGCATAGTACTCCCGCCCATCCACCGTACAGATGGCAATGCCCAGCCGATCCGCCGGCACCTCCGCCAGCGCCGGGATATAGTCCGCCACCTTGCCCTGCCCAATCAACGGGCGGGTGAGATTGACGATCTCCTCCAGCAGGCCGTTATCCAATTCTGTCATCACCTTGGGTGCCTCACGCACTGTCCCCACTCCTTCATGAAATTTTCACCCCCAAAATATCCTCTTGGGCCGGGTTTCAGCAATGCCGCACTGCCCTATTCCCGCCTTCCGCCGAAAGTTTGACCATAGCGACCAAAAATGGCGCGGTTGGCAATTGCGGCCAGCCCGTCGGCACTGATTCGTTTCAGCCAAAGTTGAATATAATCCGCAACTTATAAATATGGTGATAAATCATCCACATACCTCTAAAGAGTGATCCCAAGGCGAGATTGATTTGCATCAATATTCACGCCAGCCAACCCGTTATCGTAAGCGCAGCATAAAAGAAACTGAGGCAAAAATGAGCAAAGTCAGAGTTGCTGTGATCGGTAACGGGATGGTAGGCCACCGCTTCATCGAAGAGTTGATGGAAAAAGCGGAGCCGGGCCAGTTCGAAATTACCGTTTTTTGTGAGGAGCCACGCATCGCCTACGATCGCGTCCATCTCTCCTCCTACTTCTCCCACCATACCGCTGAGGAGCTGTCGCTGGTTCGTGAGGGTTTCTACGAGAAGCACGGCGTCAAGGTGCTGCTCGGCGAGCGCGCCATCACCCTTAACCGTCAGGAGAAGGTGATCCACTCCAACACCGGCCGTACCGTCTGGTATGACAAACTGGTGATGGCCACCGGCTCCTACCCGTGGGTGCCGCCGATCAAGGGCGCGGAGGGGCAGGATTGCTTCGTCTACCGCACCATCGAGGATCTCAACGCGATTGAGTCCTGCGCCCGCCGCAGCAAGCGCGGCGCGGTGGTCGGCGGCGGCCTGCTCGGGCTGGAAGCGGCTGGCGCGCTGAAGAGCCTCGGCGTGGAGACCCACGTGGTGGAGTTCGCACCGGTGCTGATGGGCGAACAGCTCGACCGGCTGGGCGGCGAACAGCTGCGCCAGAAAATCGAGCGGATGGGCGTGCGGGTGCACACCAGCAAAAACACCCAGGAGATCCTTCAGCAGGGCCGTGAAGCGCGCAAAACCATGCAGTTCGCCGACGGCAGCGCGCTGGAGGTGGACTTCATCGTCTTCTCCACCGGCATCCGGCCGCAGGACAAGCTGGCGCAACAGTGTGGGCTGCCCACCGCGCCGCGCGGCGGCATCGTGATCAACAGCCAGTGCCAGAGCGCCGACCCGGACGTCTACGCCATCGGCGAGTGCGCCGCCTGGCATGAAAAAGTCTATGGGCTGGTCGCGCCGGGCTACAAGATGGCGCAGGTGGCGGCCGATCACCTGCTGGGCCGCGACAACGCCTTCACCGGCGCGGACATGAGCGCCAAGCTGAAGCTGCTTGGTGTGGATGTCGGCGGCATTGGCGATGCGCAGGGGCGCACGCCGGGCGCGCGCAGCTACGTCTATCTGGATGAGCGCCAGGAGATCTACAAGCGGCTGGTGGTCAGCGAGGATAACAAAACGCTGCTCGGCGCGGTGCTGGTGGGCGACACCAGCGACTACGGCAACCTGCTGCAACTGGCGCTGAACGCCATCCCGCTGCCAGAGCACCCGGACGCGCTGATCCTGCCAGCGCACGCCAGCGGCGGCAAACCGGCCATCGGCGTGGAGTCGCTGCCGGAGACGGCGCAGATCTGCTCCTGCTTTGACGTCACCAAGGGCGACATCATCCGCGCGGTACAGGCTGGCTGCCACACCGTCGCCGCCCTGAAGGCCGAAACCAAGGCCGGTACCGGCTGCGGCGGCTGCGTGCCGCTGGTGACCCAGGTGCTGAACGCCGAGCTGAGCAAACAGGGCATCGAGGTCAACCACCACCTCTGCGAGCACTTCCCCTACTCCCGGCAGGAGCTTTACCACCTGATCCGCGTGGAGGGCATCACCTCCTTTGACGCGCTGCTGGCGAAATATGGCCGCGGCTATGGCTGCGAGGTGTGCAAGCCGACCGTCGGCTCGCTGCTCGCCTCCTGCTGGAACGACTATGTGCTGGCGCCGCAACACACCCCGTTGCAGGACAGCAACGACATCTTCCTCGGCAACATCCAAAAAGATGGCACCTACTCGGTGATCCCGCGCTCCGCTGGCGGCGAGATCACGCCAGAGGGGCTGCTGGCGATTGGCGAAGTGGCGCGCGACTACCGGCTCTACACCAAGATCACCGGCTCACAGCGCATCGGTCTGTTCGGCGCGCAGAAAGATGACCTGCCAGCCATCTGGCAGCGGTTGATCGACGCGGGCTTCGAGACCGGCCACGCCTACGCCAAGGCGCTGCGCATGGCGAAAACCTGCGTCGGCAGCGCGTGGTGCCGCTTTGGCGTCGGTGACAGCGTGAGCCTCGGCGTCACGCTGGAGAACCGCTACAAGGGCATCCGCACTCCGCACAAGATGAAATTTGGCGTCTCTGGCTGCACCCGCGAGTGCGCCGAGGCACAGGGCAAAGACGTCGGCATCATCGCCACTGAAAATGGCTGGAACCTCTATGTCTGCGGCAACGGCGGCATGAAGCCGCGCCACGCCGACCTGCTGGCGGCCGATCTCGATCGCGAGACGCTGGTGCGCTACCTCGACCGCTTCATGATGTTCTACCTGCGCACCGCCGACAAACTGCAACGTACCTCCCTGTGGCTGGAGAGCCTGGAGGGCGGCATCGGCTACCTGCGCAGCGTGATCATTGACGACAAGCTGGGGCTGAATGCGCAGCTGGAGGAGGAGATGGCGCGCCTGCGCGGTCAGGTGAGCTGTGAATGGCGAGAAACGCTGGCGCACCCAGAGCAACTGGCGCGCTTTGCCCACTTTATCAATAGCCCGCTGCGCGACCCGAACGTGCAGTGGACGCCGGAGCGCGACCAGCACCGCCCGGCGCGCCCGGAGGAGCGTATCCCGGTGCAACTGCTGGATCAGGAGGTGACGAAATGAGCCAGTGGATCGATCTCTGCCCCTTGGAAGCCATCCTGCCCGGCTGCGGCGTCTGCGCGCTGGCTGGCAGTGAGCAGGTGGCCCTGTTCCGTCCGTGGCGTGACGAGCGGGTGTTCGCCATTAGCAATATTGATCCCTTCGCCCAAGCGAGCGTGCTGTCGCGCGGCATCATCGCCGAGCATCAGGGCGAGCTGTGGGTCGCCAGCCCGCTGAAAAAACAGCGCTTCCGGCTGCGTGACGGGCAGTGCATGGAGGAGGAGAGCCGCTCCATCGCCAGCTACCCGGTGCGCGTCCGCGCTGGCCGCATCGAGATTAACCTCTGACTTTTTTGGGGCCGCAAGGCCCCGCTTTTAACCCTGAGAAAATGCTGTATGTTCACTGACACCCTGAATAAGTGTGCCGCCAATGCCGCCCGCATTGCGCGCCTCAACCAAGAGAACCCGTTCGGCTTCTGGATCAGCGCCGCGATGGCCGGTGCCTACGTCGGGCTGGGGATCATCTTGATCTTCACCCTCGGCAACCTGCTGGAACCGGCCATGCGCCCGCTGGTGATGGGCGCGACCTTCGGCATCGCGCTGACGCTGGTGATCATCGCCGGTTCGGAGCTGTATACCGGCCACACCATGTTCCTGACGCTCGGCGTGAAGGCTGGCACCCTCAGTGCCGGGCAGATGTGGGCCATCCTGCCGCAAACCTGGCTGGGCAACCTGCTCGGCTCGGTGCTGGTCGCGCTGCTCTATAGCTGGGGCGGCGGCAGCCTGTTGCCGGTGGACACCAGTCTGGTGCACACCGTGGCGCTGGCGAAGACCACCGCACCGGCCTCGGTGCTGTTCTTCAAGGGCGCGCTCTGCAACTGGCTGGTCTGTCTGGCGATCTGGATGGCGCTGCGGGTGGAAGGCTCAGCTAAATTCATCGCCATCTGGTGGTGCTTGCTGGCCTTTATCGCCTCTGGCTATGAGCACTCCATCGCCAACATGACGCTGTTCGCCCTCTCCTGGCTCGGCCACCACAGCGAGGCCTACACCCTGTCGGGCATCGGCCACAACCTGCTGTGGGTGACGCTGGGCAACACCTTCTCCGGCGCGGTATTTATGGGGCTGGGCTACTGGTACGTGACCCCGCGTGACCAGCGTCCGCACTCCGCCAACGCCACCAAGCACCGGGTGGCCTGAGATGGATTACCTGCCGATTTTCTGCCAGCTGCGCGGGCGTGACTGCCTGCTGGTGGGCGGCGGCGAAGTGGCCGAGCGCAAGGCCCGGCTGCTGCTGGAGGCTGGCGCGCGGCTGACCGTCTGCGCGCCAGAGGCCACGCCGCAGATTCGCCACTGGGCGGCACAGGCCGAGCTGACGCTGGTGCCCCGTCCCTTTGACGAAGCGCTGCTGGCAGGAAGCTGGCTGGTGATCGCCGCCACCCACACCCCGGCGGTCAACCAACAGGTGAGCGAGGCCGCCGAGGCGCGGCGCATCTTCTGCAATGTGGTGGATGCGCCGCAACAGGGCGGCTTTATCATGCCCTCGATCATTGACCGCTCGCCGCTGATGGTGGCGGTCTCCTCCGGCGGGCAGGCACCGGTGCTGGCGCGGCTGCTGCGCGAGAAGCTGGAGGCGCTGCTGCCCCAGCACCTCGGCGCACTGGCCAGCCACGCCGGTCGCCTGCGGCAGCGGGCCAAGGCGCACTGGAAAACGTTAGGCGAGCGCCGGCGCTTCTGGGAGAAGCTGCTGAGCCACAGTCGGCTGACGCAGGCGCTGGCTAACCATGATGCCCAGCAGGTCACGCAACTGACCGAGGCGCTGTTCGAGCAGCCGCTGGAGGATCGCGGCGAGGTGGTGCTGGTCGGTGCCGGGCCGGGGGACGCCGGTTTGCTGACGCTGAAGGGGTTGCAGCAGATCCAGCAGGCGGATGTGGTGGTGTATGACCGGCTGGTCTCTGATGAGATCATGGCGCTGGTGCGGCGTGATGCCACGCGGATCTTTGTCGGCAAGCGCGCTGGCCACCACTGCGTGCCGCAGGATCAGATCAACCAGATCCTGCTGGATCAGGCGCGCAGCGGCAACCGGGTGGTGCGGCTGAAAGGCGGCGATCCCTTTATCTTTGGCCGCGGCGGCGAGGAGCTGGAGACGCTGCACGACGCGGGCATCCCCTTCTCGGTGGTGCCCGGCATCACCGCCGCCTCGGGCTGCGCCGCCTACAGCGGCATCCCGCTGACCCACCGCGACTACGCGCAGGGTGTCCGGCTGGTGACCGGCCATGCCCAGCGTGAGGGGGAGTTGGATTGGGCCAATCTGGAGGCAGAGCGGCAGACGCTGGTGTTTTACATGGGGCTGAGCCAGACGCCCACCATCCAGCAGCAGTTGATCCACCACGGCATGGATCCGGCGATGCCGGTGGCGCTGGTGGAGAACGGCACCTCCACGCAACAGCGGGTGGTGAGCGGCACGCTGGCGCAACTGGCGGCGCTGGCGCAGGAGGTGCGCAGCCCCAGTTTGATCATCGTTGGCCGGGTGGTGGCGCTGCGTGAGCGGCTCAACTGGTTCGGTGCCTGACGCCCATAAAAAAAGCGCCCGCAGGCGCTTTTTTTTTCAGGCGGGACTCAATCCCACCAGATATCAAACAGGTCGCTGACCACCACGTCCTGCATCTTGTGCTGCTCCAGCCACGCCTGCACCAGCTGGCGGTGCTCGTCAGTGCAGCGGCCCACCTTTTGCAGGCAGACCAGCCCTTCCCACTGCAAATAGCCGCTGCCATCAAAGGCCAGGCCATTCGGCTCGATCACCCCATCAATGAAGGCATCCAGCGCGCGGTCGATCTCATCCACCGGCGTGCCCTCAGGGAAGGCCCACTTGACGGAGAAGCCCAGCTCCTGGAACTCCGCGATATGTAATTTTTTGCGTAAACGGCGGCTGCGTTGTGTGGCCATTACTTCTTCCTCTCGAACATTAAGTCCCATACGCCGTGGCCGAGACGGTGGCCACGCGCTTCGAATTTGGTCAGCGGGCGGGAGTCCGGGCGCGGCACGTAGCCGCCGCTCTCGGAGCGGTTACGGTAGCCAGCGATCTGGTTCATCACCTCCAGCATGTGCTCCGCATAGGCTTCCCAGTCGGTCGCCATATGGAAGACGCCGCCCAGCTTCAGCTTGCGCAGCACCAGATCGGCAAACGGCACCTGCACGATGCGGCGCTTGTTGTGGCGCGCCTTGTGCCATGGATCCGGGAAGAACAGCTGCACCATGGTCAGCGAGTTGTCCGGGATCATGTTCTCCAGCACTTCCACCGCGTCATGGCACATCACGCGCAGGTTGCTGACACCCGCCTCATGGGCGGTGCCGAGGCACGCGCCGACGCCCGGCGAGTGCACTTCAATGCCGAGGAAGTTCTGGTGCGGGTTGTTCTGCGCCATGGTCACCAGCGAGGTGCCCATGCCAAAGCCGATCTCCAGCACCGTCGGTGCCTCACGGCCAAACAGTGTCTCCAGGCTGACCGGCGACGTCTGGTACTCCACGCCCATTTCCGGCCAGTAGTTGTCCAGCGCGAGTTGCTGCCCTTTGGTCAGGCGGCCCTGGCGGCGGACAAAGCTGCGGATACGGCGCATCGGGCGGCCGTTTTCATCAAATTCCGGTGAAATGACGTCATTAATCATGGTGCTTATCGTCTGTTTGGCTGTGAATAAAAGAAAGGCGCATTATCCAAAGATACCCTGCTTTAGCAAGCGCCGCGTTGAGATTGTCGCCGTTATGGTGCCCATAGTCGGCAACTTCCGGTTTACTCCGGCCAGCGTCTGTGCTGGAATCGCTGGCTACTCATTATCTGATGACTATCGAACCCGCCTATGATGGAAGCGCAACAGTTCGCGCACCAGGTGCTTGACTGGTACCAGCGCTACGGCCGCAAGACCCTGCCGTGGCAACTCGAAAAAACTCCCTACAAAGTATGGCTCTCTGAAGTGATGTTGCAACAGACCCAGGTGGCAACCGTCATTCCCTACTTTGAACGCTTTATGGCGCGCTTCCCGGACGTGCGCGATCTGGCCGCCGCTCCGCTGGATGAGGTGCTGCACCTCTGGACCGGGCTGGGCTACTACGCCCGCGCCCGCAACCTGCACAAGGCGGCGCAGCAGGTGGTCACGCTGCACGGCGGCGAGTTCCCCACCACCTTTGAGGCGGTCGCGGCCCTGCCGGGCGTTGGCCGCTCCACCGCTGGCGCGGTGCTGTCGCTGTCATTGGGGCAGCATTACCCGATCCTCGACGGCAACGTGAAGCGCGTGCTGGCGCGCTGCTACGCGGTGGCTGGCTGGCCGGGCGAGAAGCGCGTCGAGAACCGCCTGTGGCAGATTAGCGAACAGGTGACGCCAGCCGCTGGCGTGCAGAAGTTCAATCAGGCGATGATGGATCTCGGGGCGATGGTCTGTACCCGCTCCAAGCCCAAGTGCGAGATCTGCCCGCTGAACCGTGGCTGCGAAGCCTACGCCCACCATAGCTGGGCCGAGTACCCCGGCAAGAAGCCGAAAAAAGTGCTGCCGGTGCGCACCGGCTGGCTGGCATTGGTGGAGCGGCAGGGGCACGTTTGGCTGGAGAAGCGCCCGCCCTCCGGGCTGTGGGGTGGGCTATACTGCTTCCCGCAGTTTGAGGAGGAGAGCGCGCTGGTGGCGTGGCTGGCCGGGCACCAGCTCCAGGGCGCGCCGCGCGAGCAGCTGGTCGCCTTTCGCCATACATTCAGCCACTTCCACCTGGATATCGTACCGGTGCACATAACCAGCGCATCCGCGCCGGGTGGCATGGATGCCGGCTCCGGTCTCTGGTATAACTTAGCGCAACCGCCCTCTGTGGGGCTGGCCGCCCCGGTTGAGCGCCTGTTGGCCCAGCTGGCGCGCCACGCGCCCACACAGCACACACTATTTGGCCATCACGCCGCCGATGAGGAATAAGCATGAGCAGAACCATCTATTGCACCTTTTTAAAACGCGAGGCCGAGGGCCAGGACTTCCAGCTCTATCCGGGCGATCTGGGCAAGCGCATCTATAACGAGATCTCCAAAGAGGCGTGGGCGCAGTGGCAGACCAAGCAGACCATGCTGATCAACGAGAAAAAACTCAACATGATCAACGTGGCCGACCGCAAACTGCTGGAGCAGGAGATGATCAACTTCCTGTTTGAGGGACAGGACGTCCACATCGAAGGCTACACCCCGCCGAGCGAATAGTCCGGGACATCACATTTTCAGGGCTGGATTGGCCCTGCTTCTTTCATCACGACACGGCTTTGAAGATGAAGAAAATTTTAGCGCTGCTCCTTGTCGCGCCTCTGCTGGTGTCTTGCTCCGGCAAAAAAAACAGCAATGAATTCAATGAAGCATTTGTGAAGGATACCAACGGCTTCGATATCCTGATGGGGCAGTTCGCCAACAATATCGAAAATATCTGGGGGATGAACGAGGTTCTGATCGCCGGGCCGAAGGATTACGTCAAATATTCCGACCAGTACCAGACCCGCAGCCACATCAACTTTGATAGCGGCACCATCACCATCGAGACCATCGCTGGCACCGATCCCGCGGCGCACCTGCGTCAGGCGATCATCACCACCCTGCTGATTGGCGAGGATCCGGGCGGCGTCGATCTCTACTCAGACGCCAACGACATCCAGATCAGCAAGGAGCCGCTGCTCTACGGCCAGGTGCTGGACAACACCGGCGAGCCGATCCGCTGGGAGTGGCGCGCCGCGCGCTTTGCTGACTACCTGTTGCAGAGCCGCCTGCAAAAGCGCGAGTCCGGCCTGCGCGTTATCTACTCAGTGACCATCCAGCTGGTACCCAACCACCTCGACAAGCGTGCGCATAAATACCTGCCGATGGTGCGACAGGCGGCCGCCAAGTATGGCGTCGAATCCTCGCTGATCCTGGCAATCATGCAGACCGAATCGAGCTTCAACCCCTACGCGGTCAGCCACTCCGACGCACTGGGGCTGATGCAGGTGGTGCAGCACTCCGCGGGCGTGGACGTGTTCAAGATGCAGGGGAAATGGGGCAAGCCGAGCCGCAGCTACCTGTTTGACCCGGCGAACAACATCGACACCGGCACCGCCTATCTGGCGATTTTGCAGAACAACTATCTGGGCGGCATCAGCAACCCGACCTCCCGCCGTTATGCGGTGATCACCGCCTACAACGGCGGCGCGGGCAGCGTGCTGCGCGTCTTCTCCAGCGACAAGGAGCGGGCGTTGAACATCATCAACAGCATGGCGCCGGGGGATGTCTACACCACCCTGACCACCAAGCACCCCTCTGGCGAGTCGCGCCGTTACCTCTACAAGGTCAACACCGCGCAGAAGAGCTACCGCCGCGGCGGTTAAGCTCTCTCCAACAAAAAGGCCGCATTGCGCGGCCTTTTTTTATGGCGGGGATCAGGCTGGCGGCTGCGCCAGCACGTACCCCATGATGCGTCGCCACCCCTCTGGCTTTTTCTCGACGTAGACGCCCTGCAACTCCGGCGAGAAGCCCGGCAACCGGTTGATGCCCTCCTCCAGCGCCATGAAGTAGCGTTGCACCGCCCCGCCCCACACCTCGCCCGGCACCACGCAGAGCACCCCCGGCGGATAGGGCAGCGCCCCCTCCACCGCCACCCGCCCGGCAGCCTCGCCGATCGGCACCAGCTCGGCGTTGTCGCGGATAAATTCGTTGTGCGCGTCCTGGGTGTTCATCTCCACCTGTGGCAGGTGGGCATGGCGGAACATCTCTTTCTGCAACTGCTTCACGTCAAAGCTGACGTAGAGGTCATGCATCTCCTGGCAGAGCTGGCGCAGGGTGTAGCCGCGGTAGCGCGCCTCGTTCTTGCGGTAGACCGTCGGCAGCACCTCCTCGAGCGGCGCATCTTCGGCGATGTAGCGCTCGAAGCGCACCAGCTCCTCCACCAGATGCGTCATTTTCGCCATGCTCTCTGCGGGCGTCAGCAGGAACAGGATCGAGTTGAGATCGCTCTTCTCCGGCACGATGCCGTTCTCGCGCAGGTAGTTGGCGAGGATGGTGGCCGGGATGCCGAACGGGGTGTACTTGCCAGTCGCCGCATCGATGCCCGGCGTGGTCAGCAACAGCTTGCAGGGATCGACGAAGTACTGGTTGTCGGCGTAGCCCTCGAAGGCGTGCCACTTCTCGCCCGGCACGAAGTCGAAGAAGCGCACGTCATTGGCCATCAGGTTGGTGTCGTGATCCTGCCACGGCGTGCCATCCACCTGCACCGGCACGAAGGGCTTGATCATGCTGCAACGGTTGAGCAGCATTTTGCGCGCCTCGATGCCAGTTTTGACGCACTCGAGCCACATGTGGTGGCCGCTGCCGTTGGCATGCATCCGCGCGTTGACGTCCAGCGCCGCGAACAGCGGGTAGAACGGGCTGGTGGAGGCGTGCAGCATGAAGGCGTTGTTCAGCTTTTTGTGGCTGACGTGGCGCTTCTGCCCCTTGATGTGGTTATCTTTTTTATGGATCTGCGAGGTCTGGGAGAAGCCTGCCTGCTGCTTGTGCACCGACTGGGTGACGATAATGCCCGGATCGTTTTCATCCAGGTCGAGCAGCAGCGGCGAGCACTGCTGCATCATCGGGATAAACTGCTCATAGCCGACCCACGCGGAGTCAAACAGGATGTAGTCACACAGGTGGCCGATCTTCTCCACCACCTGCCGGGCGTTGTAGACGGTGCCGTCGTAGGTGCCGAGCTGGATGATCGCCAACCGGAATGGCCGCGCCGCGCCAGCCTTGTGCGGCGCCACCTCGCGAACTTGCTGGCGCAGGTAGGCCTCATCGAAGCAGTGCGCGTCAATGCCGCCGATAAAGCCGAACGGGTTACGCGCCGTCTCCAGATAGACCGGTGTCGCCCCAGCCTGGATCAGCGCACCGTGATGGTTGGATTTGTGGTTGTTGCGGTCGAACAGCACCAGATCGCCACGCGTCAGCAGCGCGTTGCACACCACCTTATTCGCCGCCGACGTGCCATTCAGCACGAAGTAGGTTTTGTCGGCGTTAAACACCTTTGCCGCGTGTTTCTGCGCGTCTTTGGCGCTGCCCTCGTGGATCAGCAGATCGCCCAGCTTGACGTCAGCATTGCACATGTCAGCACGAAAGACGTTCTCGCCGAAGAACTCATAGAACTGGCGGCCAGCCGGGTGACGCATGAAGAACTCCCCGCCCTGATGGCCGGGGCAGGCAAAGGTGGCATTCTTCATCTCGACATACTTTTTCAGCGTGTCGAAGAACGGCGGGAACAGCGCCTCCTCATACGCGGTGGCGGCGGCCTCCACCTGGGCACCGTAGAAAGCCCGGTTGGCGTCATGCAGCGCAATGACCCCTTTCAGACGTGGCAAATAGTCCGGGGAGACGCTCTCCTCCCCAGTCACAGCAACAAATGCCGGGATGGCGAACCCGCTCTGCTCAATGGCGTCCAACCGGCCGGCGGCCAGATCACTGGCAGACACCACGATCGCGGCGACGTCGGTATAGTCCGCGGCATCCAACCCAATGATGTCACGGGCGGTATCGAGACGTGGGGCCACGCCGGCGCTTGCTGCTATTTTCAATGATTTCATATCTCAACTCTCAAACTGTGAAGGATGAGGGTGTGCCACGTCGGCACGGCAATGGGAAGGCACCACACGGCGTGCCATCCCGGCAAAGTGATGCCTGCCCACTGGTAACGCGGCGGGTCGGATTCAGACGATAACTGGGATCAGCACCGTTGATAGACATCAGTAAAACCAGAGTGCGGCTCTGTTTTTAATAATGGCTAACCGCGAGCACAGGTTGGCTTCACCGCATGGTGAATTCAGCAAGGGGTATCGAACAGGAGAGCGCCGGGCACCGGCGAACAGGCATTGACGAGGCCGTGGCAGACGCCACGTAGCAACATGGGGAGGAGCAATGTGTGAAGAGTGTCATGCCGCAACCCTCATCGCTTTCGCGCAATAACGGAAGTCAAAATTTGCGCAATCATGGCACTTTTCCCTAAGGGGTTCAAGCTTCATCCCCGGCGCAGCCCCCTACCCAACCGGTCATTGCTATAAAATTCAACGCTTGAACCACAAAGCAGGAAAAACCCGTTGACGGCATCCAGCCAATACGGTTTAATGCGCCCCGTTGCCCGGATAGCTCAGTCGGTAGAGCAGGGGATTGAAAATCCCCGTGTCCTTGGTTCGATTCCGAGTCCGGGCACCACTTATTCAGAAAACCCGCCTTATGGCGGGTTTTTGCTTTTCTGCATCCGGACTCTTCATCGAACTGCGTTCGATTCACTCGCCGCTTCCTGCGGCTCGCCCTGCGGGCAGCGCTGACGCGCTGTGCAAAACGCTCCCGGCGTTTTGTCCGAGTCCGGGCACCACTTATTTAAAGAACCCGCCCAAAAGGCGGGTTTTTGCTTTTCTGCGTCCGGACTCTTCATCGAACTGCGTTCGATTCACTCGCCGCTTCCTGCGGCTCGCCCTACGGGCAGCGCTAACGCGCTGTGCAAAACGCTCCCGGCGTTTTGTCCGAGTCCGGGCACCACTTATTCAGAAAACCCGCCTTATGGCGGGTTTTTGCTTTTCTGCGTCCGGACTCTCCATCGAACTACGTTCGATTCACTCGCCGCTTCCTGCGGCTCGCCCTACGGGCAGCGCTAACGCGCTGTGCAAAACGCTCCCGGCGTTTTGTCCGAGTCCGGGCACCACTTATTTAAAGAACCCGCCCAAAAGGCGGGTTTTTGCTTTTCTGCGTCCGGACTCTCCATCGAACTGCGCTCGATTCACTCGCCGCCTCCTGCGGCTCGCCCTAGGGCAGCGCTTCCAAGCTACAAAACCCACTGAAAAATCGTGATGTTGTGTAAAAAATCTCTTTCTTGTTATGCATGAGTGATTTTTCCAAAAAATTTCTTAAAAAGAACATCTTGGAATCAGTAATGTAGTATTACCACTGCTGTTTAAGTAAAAATTTGTAGTGCATTTTTATATTTATTTTACATCGAGATGTTATCTTGCCCGCCTCAATGTTTTTCTATTTTACCAGAGGTTAAATGTGAATAACTGTCTTGCAGAAAATGTTCTGAATTGTGGTTGCAGGATGGCTTTATGTCATCACGCTTGCTACTGGCAAGGTGATTTTATATGCAACAATAGGTTCTCACTTCACAAATACATATTGATTATGTACTTGAGCATTTCTATTTTCTGTCTGGAAGGCCCATCTTTTTGGAAGTAGATATAAACATTCCGAGGAATGTTAACAGCGGGTTCATAACGAATCCCCATGCCTCGGTAAGCGGAAGCCATTTTTAAAGACATCACTGAATGATATCTTCCTGTTTTAATATAGTAGAGAAGTTTTGTGATATCAAAGTCATGCTCCACTAAATCAGTGACGGCATATTCATTTTGGAAATAATATAAAAAACTCGATTTTATCATATGGGTGAACTTATCTTTGTAAATTAACAGATGAGAGGGTTGTCCTTTCGTCGTCATACTGTTGTTCCGAACAAATACAAAACCATCATGCTGCCACTTTTCTTCTTGAATAGAGGGGAATATTTTGAACTGACGGTGTGAAATGATGATATCATTTTGCAAGTTATTAACAATCTCAGATTGTTGAGTTGCAAGATGCTCTCTGATACATAAGGCGCCGGGAAACTCAAAGCTGACTGCAGCAGAGATATGCTCAAAAATATACTGTGGAATACTGTAATCAAACTTGAATTTTTCCGGGATATTTTGATTATTAAAGATAAACTCTTCGACACCCAGTAGATAATTGTAAGTGGAATGAATCTTTGAAAACAACTCAAGCGCAAATGGCGTTGGTTCCAGATCGTTATATTTGCGCAGAAATAATTTCTGACCCAATATCTCTTCCATTTCACTGATTATTTTTGTTAGAGGAGAACGGGTAATATAAAGCTTTTCCGCGGCTCGCGTAAAACTTCTCTCTTGAACTGTCGTAATAAAATACTTCATCTGTTTTGATATTAACATATTCACTTGACATGCACCTTGTTAATTAACACATAAAAGTATACATTTAAAACATTGTCAATTTACAATAGCATTGAAACAAAAAAACCGATCTGTATCTTGTCATTTTTTAATCTATTTATTTCTATTTTTTAGTTAACGATCACTCTTTCTCTCATTTAATATACCTGACGTGGGAAATGTCTGGTGTGTTAACATCAGCATTTGAGATATCAGTGCACTGAAGAAAATATGGAGGACGTTATATTAATACTAAATACATTATTGGGTTCCGTATCTTCTTCTGAACCCGATGTTATATTGGGTGCAGTCGTGGGTAGCATGATATTCGTAACCTCTGCTGATGATTTCAATATATATATAAGAACAATACTTTTTATAGCATCATTCTTCATTGGGATTTTATCAGCGGAATTTACCACAACAATAGTAAGCCATTGGATTGTAAACATTTTTGTGGTAGAGGCAGCAATCCCTTTATCGATTGGTGCTACGATCTCGTCCGTTGCTTCCGTTCGACTGTTAATGTTTTTATGTATAAAACCAGCCAAGAAAATGTCACTTTTAGATTTTTTTATTAAAAGGGGTAATCGAGATGAGTGATTTTATATTTAGCGAACGCAGCAAGAATAATCTGGTAGGTGTGCATAACGATCTTGGCACCCTTGCTCATCAGGCACTGAAATTGAGCACGGTTGACTTTTGCATTACAGAAGGATTACGGACAATTGAACAACAAAAGTTGCTCGTCAAACAGGGAAAGTCACAAACGCTTAATAGCCGCCACCTCTCTGGTCACGCTATTGATGTTTTCGCCTATCCTGACGCTTCAGGTAGCTGGGACTTTGCCTATTATGAGATGATTGCTGATGCATTCAAAAAAGCGTCTGTCATTACCAAACTTCCTATAGAGTGGGGAGGAGATTGGAAAACATTCAAAGATGGAGCACACTTTCAACTCCCGTGGCGGGACTATCCGCTTTGAATATTAAGTTCCACATGAATGTCACAAGTCATAATGTAGACATTGTTACGAAATCTTCGGCTTACATTTTTTAACAAAGCCGAAGATTTCATCTTGCCAGTTGAAACTCCGCGAAAAAAACTCACCCCATTTTATCGAGTCATAAATAGAGACATCTTCCCTTTGAGAGAAGTATTTTATGATGCCGCCAGACGCCCTGCCCTCTGTTATGGACATCCCTGGCATTTAGTTAACTTTTTTCAGTTATGGCGGCCTCTCTGGGCCGCCATCGTTATGCATTGACGCTATATGTTATAGAATACAAAGCCGTTTATAAATTTCAGATGTATACCCGCCCATTCTTTCCTACAATCCCAGAGCCTGAAGCTTGTGGCTGTGGCCGTGGCTGGCGTTGCGGTTCTTCTCCTTTATAATTAGGCAATATATCAAACTGTGTCTCTGGTGCCCCATTTTTTTTAGTTTCCACATACTTTTCAAAAAAATTAATATAATTTACACTACTATGCGATGAAGCGTGAAGGAGCAAAGTTAATGTCGATAATGATTCTGCATTATCCAAAGCCTTTTCAGGATTTTGCCGAGCAAGTTCGTGAAGCGGGGCTAGTTGGTTATGTTTCACATCCTGATATGACATAAGGTGTGTAGGATATGCATGATCCTCAGTATTAACAGCAAGATGACTTGCCTCATGAATAATGGCTGCACCTATACCAACCACATGAGTAAACTTTGCTTCCGTGTATGAAAATTTGATGATAAACGGTTTACCCTTGCGATAACATGCTCCATCCCAAGTCGTGACACAAGCTGTTGCGTTAGGTACTCCAGGAATGACTTCATAAATTTTAAAATGTTCAGGTGTCAGTTTATTAACCAGTATTTTAATTGAACTTAATTTATTTCTAAGATGATTGATGGTTTCATCCGAATCATCACCGATAAAATCCCTTACCAGCTCTTTTGATGAATCAGGAGTTTTCTTTTTGGAAAAAGTTGATTTTTTCTGTGGTTCAAGCGCCGACATTGCACCATTAATCATTTCTTTCGCAATGTCGATAGCGTGGGGCAACCGATTCTTCAACTCCACGTAAAGCGGGTCATCAGGATTTCTGCCGTCATTATCACGCAGCGTCAGTGGATTATTCCTTACCATTCGGTAGAGGTTTAAGCCATCCACCTCGCGGCCAGGATCTGCTGCCGTCCATCGACATAACCACGGCGCATAGTAACGATAACCATAGTAGTACAGCCCCGTGCCATCCCGTTCTTTCCCCGAGTAACGCACGGTCTTGTAATCCGCTTCCGTCTGGTTACGGCCTGCCCATACAGCGGTCCCGCCAAAGGGGTAATACTCTTCACGGCTGATAATAAGCCCGTCACCATCCAGCTCCAGGTGCGATGAGCCAATGTTATCGTCAATGCTGTAGCGAATCTGGCCATTAGCGATGCTCGCTGGCTTTCCACGATGCCAGAACAGTACCCGAATAGCCGCCCGCCCGGCCTGCGTCGTTAAAACATCCCGTTGTTCAATGGGTGAATCTGCGACGCCTTCGTTCTCTTGCCATGTATTGCATATCTCCAGTCCGGGCAGATAGCGAACCTCGTTAATCGTCCATAGCCCGGTGGTTTTGTTGGTTAGCGTCCGCATCTGCTTACGTAACCGTATACCATCCCGGTACTGGTAGATTTCCCGATCGTTCTGCCTTGAGTCGGTGCTGCTGCGTTGCACCAGCGTCACCGCTTGTAAGCAGTTATTGGCATCCCAGCTCAGTTGCTCCGACTCGCCTTCGGTGTGTAGATTTTTCAGTTGCCCGCCGGCAGTAAACCAACTGTCCCAGTCCACCGTCTCCGGCGTCAGAGTATTCGCGCTGTTTTGTCGGATACTTTGATTGGAAGCGTTGTCTGTCACCATATTCAGGGTGGTATTCGTCACCCCATTGTGAGTCAGCGCGATCAGGTTGCCACCGCTGTCGTAGGTGTAACGACGTGAATAGTTTACATACTGATTATTATCCAGACCCATCATGGGTGGCAGGCCACTGCCCTGTGCGCCATGCGAACTGTTTTCCCGCCCGGTAGCCGTGATCAGTTGGTAAAGCGCATCATAGGTGTATAACCGGGTTCCATTCGTCATCTGGTTGCGATACCAGGCTGTGCTGATGTTGCCATCCGCGATCGCCGTAAGATTTCCGACCGGGTCCCAGCTATACTCCTGCGCCTGCACAACCTCCCCATCGCCATGACGTGCTGCCGATATCGTACTCAAACGCTGCGTCTTCGTGTCATAGCTATAGGTTGTCGTCACCCCATTGCCGGCGACGTCTGTCAGTACCTGCCCCGCTGCATTTCGTGTTTGGTTAAGCAGCAATGGCGTGGTTTGTTCATCACCCTGAAGCCGTACGTACTGTGACACCGACATACCACTGACGTCATAGCGGGTCGTGACAATATGACCCGAGCCAGAAGTCTCCGCGAGAGGATGCCCCATCGCATCCGCCTGTACCACGGTCGTAAACGCGTCAGTTTCCAGTAGGGCATTGCGCTGGGCCGAATCTGTCGGCCAGTCTGGTAGCTGTTCTGCATCGGTAAGAAAGGTCACTGACGACGACGAAGGCGTCCCGCTGAGCGCAACACGGTTGGTCGTCAGTAGCCCCCCTTCGTCGTAACGCCGTACACAGCATCCGCGCAGATTATCTTTTTCAGGGAAAGGCGTGACCGCGTCATTCTCTCCATACACCAGAATCGCGGCGGTCGTCGCCGTGGGTGCCCCCTGTGTTTGCAGCCTGCGGGTAAGTGGCCTGCCCAGTTCATCATAGGCCCACAGCGTCACCGTGCCTGCCGGGTTTTGGGCCCAGGCCAGGTGCCCGGCAGCGTCATATAGCATAATATCCTGACCGCTGTCGGCGCTCTCACGACGCAGTACTTGGCTGGCAAGAGAGCGGGTCGTGGAGAGATTCACCTGGCCATGTTGAAACAGTCGCGCATCGCAGGCTGTCATGCAAAGACCGCCATGGTTAACCGATGTGCGGCTGACCAGCAGCGTAAGAGGCTGCCCTGCCTGATTTCGGTTCCAGTTCAGCGTGCGTATGGTTATACCGCGATTATCTTTCACGGTAAGTGTGGGCGTTTGAGTAAATAAAGAGTGAGTCATAAATTCCTCATGAATTACAGAATCCTCAATAAATAACACGCAGGGGGTAAATTCGTCTTTGATGACAAAAAATCTGAGAAAAAGAGAGAGTGACGGTTTTCAGTGCGCGTATTTATTGATTATCTTCAGAATAAAAATAAATTTACCGTTAATTATTCAGGAGAGGTAATGCCATTTAAAACCGATAAAACTGCCAGTCAGTGATTTCACTGACTGGCATTATCAGTTAGTTAACTATTTTCAGATGCTCATAACCCCATTACAGAGTGTGAAAAATTCTCCCCGCCATTTTTTGCCGTGTAATGAACCTGAATAATCACATCGTTCAGGCTCTCAAGCAGCGCCTTCTGCTTCGCAGACGTTGCGTTCGGGAACATAATTTGCCAGCTTGATACGGCACCGGTGCCTTCAAAAGGCAGGTAACGTTCATCACCGAAATTAAGCTCAAAGACGCCCGCATCGTTGAGACCAGAAGAGACGGCAATCTGCTGGCTGGCACGTGGATTTTTCAGCACATTCGCCGACGATCCTTTCTTCGGATCAACCAGGTATTTAACGCCCTCCACATCTGGCTTCAACAATACGCTGCTGCCGGTTTGCGTTAGCATCATGCAAATATCCTGATAAGGTGCGATCAGTGCAGGTAAGGTTACCGACAACGCTTTGATTTGGCGTAGATAATGGCCAGGATAATCAGCATCATACAGCGCCTCATTAAGATTAAAATCGATCTTACCGGTACTGATAAATTGCGACCAGGCATTGTCGTCAGCCATCAATGATTTCAGCGAGACGGTTTTGGTTAATTCCAGCCGGCGCGTATTGCGGCCCAGCCATGCAGACTCCATCTGGTGAAGATTCAGTTGCAGGGTTTCGCCGACCAGTAACCCACGGTAGCTGTCATTCCAGGCGTTTGTCTGAATGAAGCGTGTCGTTATATCGCCCATTTCATACTGCCAGCACGCTTCTGTGGTCATGCACAGTGCAAGAACCGCATCATAAGCCTGATAATAGAGGGCCGAAATCTGCCCGCAGAGCCAGGAATAGAGCTCGGCACGCGTAAAGCGACTGGACAGGAAATTCAGCGTATTACTCAGGTTTTTCTGCTGTGCCTGCGCCAGTTTCAGCGATGTGTTCGCCGCCTGTCGGCGAACAGCCAGGGCGTCCAACTGGCGATCAATCACGCTGATTTCGTCCTGCGCCTGCTGACTCTGGATCTCCCACTCTTCACTGCGGCGTTTATACCCTTCAGATGTCTGGATTTGTTGCGCGCTACTCGCCAACACATCGCTACTCATCTGCAGAGCAACCCCGGCACCAAGGACCGGCGCACCAATCTCCTGCCCCCCGCAGGCAAAACCGAAAATATTGGGAATGGTTTTCGAGATCATACCCGCGGCATAGAACGGTGCTGCCGTCATCGCCAGAATACTGGCAGATGTCTGCAATGCCATTGCCGCCGCTTCACCGCCAGTTACCCCTCTTACAAACAGATGGTTGAAATGGTTGTAACGGTTGATCGCACTGGTGCGACTGGCATACAGCGCTTCCCTTTCGGCGTCCAACGCATCCATTGCGCTTTGCTCAAGGGCAATGGTGAAGTTCGACAAATTGAACAGTTGCTGTTGATCCAGTTCCTGTAATGACGTGGCATCTTTACGTTCGCAATAGCTGAGTAACGTCTGCCCCATTTGTGCCAGCGTTCCAGCCGCCTCTTTCGCACTCTGCAACATCGTCCGGAAGCGATAGGGTGGCAGACTGCTGGTGATCTGGTTGATCGTCGCGGTTAAGGAGCCGCCCTGCGCAGCCTGCTGCAATAGCAGCGTTGGATTAACCGGTTGGGCAAACAGCGGAACAGACATCGGCAGCCCTTCCAGCGTCAGGTTATGATGCAGGTTATACACACGGGCATCAATCGTGTCCCAGTAGCCGATCAGTTGGGTGTTAAGCGGCGCCATGAAAATGGTGCCATCGGAGTTCATCGTCGCACTCACACTGCCAGCCAACAACAGCGTCGATTCCGGCAGTGACCACTCATACTGACGCAGCGCCCGTGATTCACTGGCTTTATCTTCAATTGACGACAGCGTATCGGGTTGCCAGTACTGGGCAACACGCGTATCCGGTCGCGGCCCAAGCAAGGTTTTGGCCTGATGATAATAGAGGCGCGCCAGGCTGAGTCCGTCATTTGTATACTGACGATAACTATTGTCCCCGGCGGCAATAAGATTGCGCAGGTAGGCCATAAAGATCGTCTTCTGATAATGTTGCGGATCCGCTTTTGCCAGCGCATCGACATCAGTTGTCAGTCGCAGCGCCATGCCCTGTGCTTCCGCGGCAGGTTGTTCAACCAAAGCGCGAACGTTCCAGTAATCAGGTGGGGCCGGGATAGTACTGTCATTACTGATACGCCCCTGTGCCGCAGGGTTAAAGATATAGTGCAGCCAGCGTTGCGCATCTTCGTACTTTCCTTCCTCATTCAAACGCCAGGCAACCAGATGCGACATATGGAAGAACAGTTCCCAGAAATAGAGGCCGTTGGCACCATGAAAGTCCATGCTAACTGATTGACCCTCGCTCTTCGATAACGGCGGCTCTTTGGTAAACTGTGTTTTCCAGTCCAGGAGTGAGTCAATACTGATGCTGGCTTTATTAATCAACTCCTTGGCAAACAGTGTATTCAAGCGGATGGGGTTCACTGCGGTTCCATTGCTAAATTGACTGTCTGTAAAGTCAAGATAAATGGCGCTACCGTCAACCGTAGCCACGCCAGTAGTAATCACTGGAGACTTAATACTATCGAATGCGCTGACCTCTATATAATAACTATGCCATGCGACATGCTCATCATCAACATAGATACCATAGCTGTACGTTAATGTAGAAAAACTTCCTGATGCCGTCCCGGTAAGGGTGCAGGGGGCCAAATTTGCAGAGGGGCCAATCTTGCCGATGATGCTTCCTTTACCCCAGGCATCCTGGTAAGCACGTAACTCTGTATTCTGGTATTCATACTTGGCATTTGTATTAAGGTTTTCACTCTCTAGATAATCCACGAAATAGCCATCTGAAAATTTTAATCTAGGCGTACCTGGATTTAAGTCAATAGGATAAAGCTTATTTTCTGACCGGCTACATTCAATTACACCTGAATCACCTATCCCAAGGGTACTACCATAAAAAACCGATGCATGACCAGGATCACCATCCGGGTTATCAAATGTAAGCACTGCATCATGCAAGACACTAAAAACAGCAGTGTCTTGATTTGGTTCTATAGTCTCTATCATTGCCCTGAATTTTGACCCAATCAATAGAATGGGGTCATTTTTGCCCTTCTCACCAACTAACCCTACACGTTGATCACATCCTGTAGCAGGAAACTCAGGGTAGTCCTTAAACCAGAAGCGCCCCCAATATCCTTCGCTATTCATACCTGTAAGTTTCGCATGATAGGCCTTATCGAAATTAATGTATGTAGATATGTTTTTCACATAACCAGTAGATTCATCAATTTCGACATTGCTACTATTCAACGATGGTATCAAGCCAAGTAACAGATTACACTCCTTGGAACTCAGTTTCGTACACGAAACATTATACTTCTGATTAAGACTAAAAATATGCTGTACCGCTTTCTGATTATCACCATCAAATCTACTATATAGTGGCATCAGATCAGGCATACCAATGCTAACAACATTCATCCAGTAATCGAGTTTTACTGAGAAAAAAGCATAACCTTCTGTTAATGAATCATTTTTACTATACAACGACAGTGCTATATAGGGCTGTTTACTGGCATCTTCCGGCATACAATTGACAACGACCGTCGAAGGAGCATCGCCATTTTTCAGTGATTCAATCAACTCACTAATATTCCCGGCTGTCACGTCTTTATCAACACTAGTAAGAAGTATTGGCGCACTCCACTTTTCGCTCAGATCATAGTATGCGCACCAGGCGTTGATGGTAAACGTGCTACTCTCCTGGCTCTCTGTCGTCTGGCCATCTTTGATCATTTCAAACCAGAATAAATAGAGGCGGTTATTTAGAAACACCGGACGAATCGTGCCCACCAGCGCCTCTGTGTTAAAGGCAACGTTGATCGATTTCCATTCACTCCATGCATCAGAGAGCACCGTATTGTTGATATTTTTTGCCATATCAAAAGAGCGCCAGTAATATTTATAAGGCGACATTTTAGTGCGGCCCAGCAAATAGTAGACAGAGCTCAGTTGATCGGTGCCATCAAAATAGCCACTGATAATATCCAGGTTGGCAACCTGTTCAAATTTATTCAGATAGCTCATTATTGCCTGTTGCGCACTGTTCTCACCGAGTGCGTTTTGGCTCAGATCGGTAGTCAACTCCCTGAAATATTGCGTTTGCCCCTGCCGCAGGGTAGGGTCAATGTAGTTCTCTGGATAGGTATCCAGCTCGACCTCGCTGGCCCAAATATTATACTGGCTGGCACCGTTGCACCAGATTTCCACCATATCCGCATCGAGCTGACTGGTATTCACGTTTCGCTCAACGTTCATTACCATACTATTAATATACTGCTGAATACTTGCAATACCTGAAGAGACATAGGAGGTCGGCACTTCATTCGTGACCAGTGGGTCAAGCAGCAAATATTGGTAAACGTCCTCTGCCGATTTAATATTATCCTTTAAATACTGATTGCTACTATTTGGTACATATTGCCCAATATAATAAGAGAGCAGTGCGTCACGTTGATGCTGGCTCAGCATCGCTGAAATATTATTATTCATATTTTAACCTTTCAGATAAAATTTTACCCAAGCGATTATTCGCTGATTACCGCGACAGGTGATTGCGCAGCCATTAATGCTTCACCCACCGCCTGCCAGTCATTCCAGTCAGAGGCAAGCGTCAGGTCAGCCGTGCTGAGTAACGGCGCTGCTGAGAGGCCCGTACTGTTGCAGAGGGTATGCAAACGCATCACTCCATCGATGTTCTCAAGCGTTTTCGCCACGCCGCCGGTGCCAAATACCCCTGCTGCAATCGCCACCTCTTTACTGTCCCACTGCACCAATTCCGCAAGTTGCGACGCCGCCGTGGTCGCGTCAGGCGTGGGTGCGTTCACGGAACGCAAATAGGCACAGACTGCGTCTTCGCTTTGACTGAGTGCCAGCAGATCCTGATAGCGGCTCAGGCGATACAGCAGCTTCAGCGTTAATGAAACATCGTTAAGGGCAAACCATTCGGGATGCGCCAACAGCGTCTCCAGGGATGATGCGGTTAAGCGGAATGAATTAACGACAGAGGCACGACGTCCAAGCTCATACAGCTTTTTCAAGAACTCAAGATGAATGGATGTGATATCCAGGTTGTCGCCATAGGCGAGACACTCGGAGAGCAGGCGATATTCTGAATCATTACTCCATGCGAATAGTTTTGGCGTCGCACTTTGATCAACCGAGAAACGTTGTGACAACGCGCTATCAGCGATACTGTTTTGCGCGCGTAGCGCCTGGTAAATAACGGTAGCGACGACATCGATAACCCGTTCAGTCTCTTCATTATCACTGAATATAAACCCTGCCAGGTCGTTGGCCACCCGTTCCTGAATGGTGGGCAGGTCTTTTGCTTCAGGTAACACCAGACCACTTTTTTCATCAATCAGATCGGGCAGCATCTGCATCCAGGCGATATCTTTTAGCCCTTGCAGGCCGCAAAGTTTAGGCGTTTTCGTGTTTTTTGCCGGTTTCTTCGCATCATAAATCTCCTGAACCTGTTGCTGCGTTAACAGCGTATCCCAGATGCTCACTTCATCGAAACTCAAGAGTGCATGGGAGTTTTTATTGTTTTGATAATAATTACCTGAGCCATTGTCGTTTAAATACCACCCCTGTCCCTCAGGAATGACAACCGAGCCGGACAATGAGGAGTAATCCAGCGTCGCTGTTTGTATTTTCCTGGCGGAATTACACAAATAAGCAGTTAATTTCTTATTCTGCGTATCCAGACAAAGAACAAAGTAGTGCCACATCCGCTTAGAGAAAATCAGTGAGTTTCCTGTTATTGCAAGCCCTTTATTATCCTCAATTCTCAGCTTAAGACGGTAATCAGATTCAAAGCTGATATTAATCCCCGTAGCAGCTTTTTGCGTGCCTGTGGCATGACATGAAATTAACGGCGTGCTTGTTGAAAGAGGATCATCAGCATAAAACCATACGCCAATGGTATAAATTTTATTGCCTTTCGTTAACGCATTGGCCTCTGCGGTAAACTGGCCTTTCTGCCCTTTTGCCGAATCCATTTGGTAGGCTGCACTCACCACTTTCGCTACCGGTGTAAAATCATTACAGGTAAATACCCCGCTGCTGTTTTGCCCGCTTTGAGGAATGCCCGGTGCAGTAAAACTTTGCTCACTTAACAGCGTTGCAGGAAGCTGCTGGTTAATCTGTGTAATAAAATTCACCGTTTCAGACGACGGCACCAGAGAATCTGACGCAGGTTGCAATTGCAAATATTCCGTCATCCAGGAGAGGGAGTGTGTTTTGCTCCACTCTACGGCCTGGCTCAGCGCCATTAACATATCCAACAGATCGCCTTTATCTGGTTGCGCCGGGCTGCCTGTCAGCTTGGCCAGTTGCGGAACACCGCTCAGCGTTGTCACACAATCCAGTAGGGTAAATAATGACATGCCTTCAGCAAACGATAAGCCCAGCCAACGTGGCAGCATCGCCAGACGATACAACGCCGATACGACCTTCAGCGAGCAGGCCAGCGTATGTTTACTGACGTCGCCCTGGCTACGGGCCACTTCGTCAGCAATCACCAGAAACTCGGCCTGGTTCAGCCCTAACCCAGCGCATAGCTGTTTTACAATACGGCTGTCGGTTTCAGAATCGGAGCGATAATTAAACGTTGCGTCAGTGAGGGTAAAAGGCGTCTCAAACAGGGACGGCGAGTTAAACACCCGATCGATGAACGGCACCTCAGGCGAAACCGCATAGGGCGTCAGTTGATAGATTACCGCGGAGAACTGCTCAGGTGTGACCTGGTAATGCTGTTGATAATGGCGGAACACCCCCAACATGCGCACAATATGATTATTCAGCTGGTAATCACTGTTATTGACACCCTGCGCCGCAATACAGGCATTCAACAATAAATCGACTTTATCATAAGGCAGCCCCAGCCAGCGCTGTAAACGCACCATCCGATTAATGCGCTGCATACGATCGTTTGAAAGGAAGTTGATATCCGTTGTATCCAACGGATAGTAATGCGTCATCGTGGAGTAACCCGCCTTGGGGATACCACTGGTGACAAATTTAATAATTTCATCTTCCATAAGAACTTTGTCCCAAGTGGTAATATCATCAAAGGACATGCTCATTCTTCGTTCCGAATAAAGATAGTTATAATATTGATTATCTTTATTGCCATTAAAACCTTGCAATGCGCCGGAATAACCAATTGTGTTAATTTGCGCAAAGTTAAGTTCACTATGGCTCAGCGTCTTACCATCAACAGAGCAATATAAATCTAGTTTTTTCTTCGCAGCATCTTGATTAATCGCCACAAAAAACCATTCATGCTGTGGGCAAATAACATTGCTAGTAACATCCAGTTGCGTCTTTCCATCACTACAATTCAGCTTGAGGGCTGCCTTTTTATCGGTTCCCATCGTCACGAACAGTGTAATACCGATATCCGATGCCGCATAATATTTTAGTTTATTAGTAGTAATAATCGCCAGATCTTTCACCTCTGATTCCAGTCTGCACCAGAATGCCAGTGAAAAGTCCTTCAGTTTATTTCTGTCATAACCCAGATTGAGCGGGATATACGCTTGTGCATTTTCCCGCGCATCGAGAGTGATTCCCTCACCGAAGCGGCCGTCAGTACACAGTGCAACTTTGTCGTTTAATACAATTGTCAGGCTCTCTTGATTATCATCCGGGCATACGGCTGGTGAGGAATTTAAAGTCAATGCCGGCTCTAAATAACCGTTAATATAGGAAGAGGCAAAGGTTGCTGAAGATGGCGATACCGATATGCAGTTAGGCGATGCAACGACACGGCTCCCCCCCTGCGTGCTGGAAAGAAGCTCCTCCAGTCCATTCTGAGTCATGTTCGTCTGTGCGCACAGTACTTCGCTGTCGGTAAAGGGTGTATAGCTGCTGGTATCTAGCCCCAAGTTTTTCAGATAAAATGATGAATCTGCGGAAACCTTCTCTGTGAGCAATGTCACCTGAGCGGGTGACAGGTAACTCTCCAGCTCAATAGCATGTTCACTTTTATCTCCAGTTTTGCTGTTGCTCAAAAAATAGGGCCACTGAGTGTCGCTCTGCGAAATAATGTCATTCAGCGAGACATCGACATTATCCAGTGCCAGCTTAGCCTGATCGTGAGGAAAATAGTAAGGCAACGGCGAGGGATAACGTGTCGAAGAGAGCGTTTTGTTGACCGTTGTATCAGGCGTTTTCTCTTTAACCCACGGGGAGATGGTGCTGTCGAGTACTTCATTGACCAGCTGTAGCGCAGGAACAACCTGATTAATGGCATTGTCATCAATCAGCATCGCGCCAAGGTCGGGACGGCGCTCATTAAGGGTTACAATATCATTCGCGCCCAGATCATTTTCAAACTCTTGCGCCCGATGATACAACCAGGTCAGATAAGCCACAGGCGAATTATTCGCTTCTGGTGCCTCCTCCTGGCAATAGTTCAGCCACTCTTCATTGAACAGATTATTCCAGGTTGGGGGTAATGAGGCTTGCTCCTGCGCCATCAGCACGTTTTCACTGCCCTGCAATAGCCGTGGCATCGGTTCCTGTTGGGATGCGTCTCCCGCTTTGTGTTCCCGAAATTTAAGAAACTGCCGACGAACATAATGCGCGACGCCGACCGCCAGGGCATATGCCTCCTCGCAATCCTCGCCGAGCTGCCACTGGTGTTTATCCATAAAGCTCTTTTTGGACATTGAGACAATATCAAATACTGACTGATAACCTAATTCAGAAAAGATGCCGGGAGAGAGACAGAGCTTCTTCTCAATTCGAGCAAGAACGGGATTACTTTCACTCATAATAACCTCATTAATTTAAGCCAGCAAAAAATAGCAGTGACAAAGAATTATCACGCTTTGTCTGTGATGAAATATTCCCACACAGGCCATATATCAAGATGAAGAGTAAACAATAAGAGGAGAGTTCAAAGACTCTTTTTTGCCGGGAAATAAAGCAAAAGATAGACAGAGGTTGAGGAGATAAAAAAATGGAGAGCCTCATTTTATGGCGGCTCTCCATAGGTTGTGCAACCGTTATTGGATGCGGTTGCAGTCAATCACTGCGGTTTATAAAACGCATTACGCCATCGGCAAGCCTTCCGTATCGTTTTCATCCTCCATGACGTTAAACCACGGCCAGAAGCTGGCCCTGCGCATATAACCACTCGCGGTCATGGTGATGGTATTACGCCCCAGCGGATCATAATAAAGGGTATCGCTGTATCCCTGCGTTCTCATCGATGAATCAATCACATAAAACCATGCATCGAGGAAATAGGGCTGATAGCTGCGCACCACCTGCCCTTTATTGTCATATTCTACCCGCCCAGAGATCGCCCAGCGAGGAGAGGCCGGGCGAGGTGTCACATCCACTTCACCGTCCGGCTCCAGATGCCACGCCTCTCCATCGGGTACCCGCATGGCTTGTTGCAGGCTACGGCCAAAACCGTCGCTGAACGCCACCTGTATTTGCGTTTGCTGAAGCAGCACGCCCGGATTCAGCGGATCTTGGGTGTCAGGATAGTTATCTGCCGTCAAGGTGACCGAATGCAGTGGCGTACGGGCGGTCTGTAGAATAAGCGCACCAAGCGGATGCTGTGCATTTTCTGTCGCCCAGCGCCATCCTGGCGCACGAACGTAACCCTCAAAGGTGATGGCGCGTTTTGCCAGCAACGTCTGCCAGCCGTTATTCGCGGCAGCATTCGCCTGTTGCGTGGAGATACGCCCCATCCAACTGAACATATCCGTGGCGTGAATAGTTGCCAGCGACTGGAGATAACCCACCGCCGTCGCCTGCGCGATGGCCTGCGTAACGGTTAGCGCGGTGGGCACTGGCGCATCTTTAATTGGGCTGAAACCAACGTTTTGCCCGCCATTTTCGGTGCCATACACGCTGCTTCCTTTGATGCGCCCTAGTGCGTCAGTTTGCACTTCCTGGTGATTATCGTTGATGTCCGTGATTCTCCAGGGCATCAGGAAACGATAGTCATACTCCACGCTTGTGGTGTTTCCCAGACCATCTTTCTGGCTCACCAGACACAACGCATATTCATCATAGGTATAGGTCATCGGGGCGGTCAGCGAGGTCTCTTGCTGCGTTTTGACACCACCAAATTGTTCATCGCTGTAGTAGGTCGTGATGTTGTGCTCCACCGCCCACAGCGGCGCTTCGTTGCTGAAAGAGAGAAGCGCCGGGACAGAGACATACCCCAGTTTATCGAAATGGTACTCAGGCGGAATATCCACCCCTTCATAGGCCTGTAGCGCGATGTCATTGAGTACCGCCGTGCGCACAAAGGCGACTTTCGCCCTGAGATCCGGCGGAGAGGTCAGGTAAACCACTTCATTTTGCTGGCCCAGATAGCGGGTCTGACTCTTACCCAACAACCCCTGCGGTGAACTCAGCGTTTCATAGCTCACATCCGCCGCCTTTGAGGCATCATAAACCAGGTGGTTACTGCGATTTTGCGCGGGAAGCCTGAGCCGCCACGCCTGCGCGCCCTCCAGATGCATCACCGACGCTAACTGCTCTTCCAGACGCAGAGTGTTCTGCTGCTCGTCATAGGTATTTTCCCAGGCATCATCGGGCAGGTAATCCGGCAGGGAGGGCAGCAGATGTTTCTGCCGTCGCGGATAAGCGATAGTCACGCTATGCAGGGGAACGCCATAGCGGTCGATCTCCAGTTGCACCTGATGGGTGATGGCAGGGTCACTGGCCACACGCTCATAGCGTCCATCGACCTGTTCCAGCACACAAGGAACGACTATCGGCTGCGGGCCATCCTGCATCAGACGAACCTGCATACGCAGCCAGGTGCAGCTATAAGGGGTGTTCGCCTGCTCGGTGTCATCCAATCCCCATATTTCACGGCGCAGCAGCGAGCCTTTCAGGGCGCGAAACATCCACCACTGTGTGTCGGGCGCGAGCGTATCAGCGACGACCTCTTTGTCGTTTTGCCACATTGTCAGACGTGTCGGATTCAGCGTCGGTGCAGCACTGTCACCCTGCCACGGCTGGCCGTAGAGTGCGAACTCATCACTCCCTCTCCCGCAGTGGAACCAGCATTTCGTCAGCGAGGGCGCTGCGATCGGCGTATCATCTCCTACGGGCGTGGCAATGTCGTTCGTGTCCACCGTTTCAACATAGCCAAACCCACGAAACTCATGCTCTTTGCCGTCGTACACCCCCTGACGGTAGCGATAAAGCTGGCTGAGTCGATTTCCGGTCACCTCATCCATCACGGTCTGACCGACCAGCAAGTTCACCACAAACGGCAAATGGGCAATGGCAGAGGGCGTTTCGCGTTTCTCATCCAGCCACTCCTGTGCTGAACTACGGTATTGCAGCGTATGCGATGCCCCGAGGTTGTTGTTAATGGAACTGAGCAGCCAGGGTTTATTCGCGCTGAAGCAAAACCGCCAATGAGACGGCGTCTGGCCGTAATGGGACAGCACCAGATTGGCCATTCCATTGCCCTGCACATCTGCGGCTTCAATTTGGCACAACCGGTCGTAGTTCACCCCTTCTGGCAACATGATCGTCGCCCCCGGCGCAAAATGGTTGCCAGCGTAATTCAGCCAGACATTCACCCGATCGTGGCAGAAATAGAGGATATCGACGGTACCGGAGCCGTCGGTATCCGCCAGCAGGAGATGCTCTGGATTGAACGCCATTTCGTCGTCCAGAGTAGCCGGAAGCGAGAGGGTGATGGGTTTACCAAAACGTCCCAGCCCCAGATTGGGCCAGCAGACGATCTCGTTGTAACGGATACGGCATAGATGCTGCTGGCCTGAACCGAGCATATCCGCAAAGACCACCATCTCCCGCGCGTTCCTGCCGGCAACGGGTAGCGTCACCTGGGTATCCTGATCAACGTTGATTGCCGGTGCAAACGCGCTCCCCTCGCTGGCATAGACGCGCACGCTTTTAGGCCCCACCATCGCGAGATCGGCATATTTCGTCCCCATCAGGTGTGCGAACTGGCTTTGCGGATGGAAAAGCTCAATCGGGAGGGCATTGAACGGGGTGAAGTCGCCCCAGCTGTTATCCGATTTACGGGTAAAAAATCCGGCAAAGCCGGGGCTGGCGACCATCCACTCCAGCTGGCCGTCACCGTCAATATCCACCAACTTCGAAGAGGCACTCTGCACCGACGGGATGGCCGGTAGCGCTTTCCACGCCTCATACACCACACCGTTTTTATCGGCGGGATCGCGCACCGGCGCCCGGTAACACCAGCTTTTCGCCTCCTGGAACAGCACGCCGGGCACCCCTTCGCCATACAGGTCAACAAGCTGGTAGGGTGCGCAGTCCAGCCCTGTCAGAGCGGGCATCTGCTGCCAGCGTTGCGCATCCTCGGCACTGTCAGGGCGGGTATACGCCAGCTCAACCGGCGGCAGTGACTGCACCGTGCCATCCGGTTCGTAGGCCAGCGTCTGCGCCGCCGTAAGCAGCGTCAAGGCCGGTTGCTCATCATATTCCAGCAGCAGACGTGAGATTAACGTCGGGTTGGACGAGAGTTGCTGTGGAAAATGATGGAACATTAATACCTGTCGGCATAGCCGATGCGTCCGCAGTTCAAACCCGTAATCGTAGCGAGAGAAAGGATCGCTGCGCACCTTCCAGACGTCGGTAGAGAGTGCGTCTGGTGCGACATCCGGCAACAAGGTTCGCTGCCCATAGTCGAAGATCAGCGAGAACAGCCACTCCTCCTGCGGCATCTCGCCCTGCCACAGCCAGAGATCCTTTCTGCTGTTTTTGCTGCCGTAGCGTACTTCAGATAAATACCGGTTGGCGCGGTGATCGCGGTTTTGTTCCGGGCCGGAGAGGTCAATACCCTGCTCATTTTCAGCCTGATAGCACCAGCATAAATGATCGCCAGCCGGGTTTACGGACTCTTCGATCAGCCATTCGGCCACATGGTTCGGGTTATCAGGATCGTAAATTCGCGCCGCATCGGTTTTACCCAGCATATGCAGATTGCCGTTATTTTCGTGTAATAGCCAAAACGCCTCCGCGGCCATATTCCCCAGCCAGTATTCAAGGCGATTAAATGCGCCCTCAATACGCGGCTGATAACGCGTGACGGTATAGGTTTGAGACAGGTTGAGATTACCGTATTGATGGCAGGTCGTCGGATTGGGCTGGGCGGCGGTACTGGCGGTTTTCACCAGAAGCTCCCCCTCCGGCCCGATAAATTGATCGGTTTCATCGTAGCGTGGCGTTCCATAGCGGGTATTGCGGCTAATACGCAGCGCTCCGCAGCTCCAGCCCAGACCAAATAGACCATTGCCTCCCTGACTGTTATAACCGAGGGTCAGAGAGGGTGAAAAACCTCGCCCGGCGCTTATTGGCAGCGGAATGGTCATTGTCGCCGCGCCATCCGGCCCGGCTTGACCGCACATTTCCCCCATTCCGGTTAATGCGCCGCCCCCTTTGGGTAGCTGAGGCTGAGTGACAGAGACAGGTAATGCTCCTGACGTTTTAATAGGTTCTGGCATGATAATATTCCTAATTTATTATTACCCTGTCGAGTGGGGCAATCGTCAGGATAATGAACGGATGACGTAAAAACAGACAATCAAATGCGGCCCTGTTTTCGACAAATAATGTTCTTGCGCACATTGAGGCTGATGGTAAACAACGAGAAAAGATCTCTTACGGCAAAAATTAAACGAGAGCCGGGCAAAAAATAGACACTTTGCGTGAGGCCTTGTGCCTCACGCTCCCTGTTATAGGCTTATAACTCTGGTAACGGGTAATTTTTTGCTTGCGCATAAGGGACGTAATAGTTTTTATAGCGATTACGGATCATCGTCGCAGCCTGTTCGACAGAAACCTCCGCCTCAGCAATAGTATCCACCGATTGAGCTGTTCTAGTCTGTGGATCCATATACTTATTGCCGGTAAACGCAGAGAGTAATTTTTCAGCCGAATAATATTTAAACGTGCTAGCGTCTTGAACAACTAAATGCCCCAGCGCACCCAAACCATTCTCCCGAGAAGCAGGGATGCGATCGTAGAGTTTTTTCAGTAAAAAAACCTTCTGTTCAAGCAATGGCATATAATGCCCGCTCTTATTTGACATCCCGATCACAACACCATTAAGGATATTGATCATTCCTGCATCCTTTACCGGTGCACCGCTTTTAAAAGATGAATGGTGAAAATAGTGGGTTGCATGCGCTTCTGTAAACATATCACCATTCAGGTCAATCACATATGCATGCATAAAATCGCTCACTTGAAGAGCCAATGTAGGTGCGTCTTTAAACGACGCCCATCCTGGACGGCCCCACCATGTCTTCACCGGGTTTTCCTCAAGTGAGGATGTATTGATCTCTTTTTTTATACCATTATGTAGCGAAAAAAGGATGTCCTCTTCATTAACCACTTCTCCTTCTTCATTAACCTGGTCACCAAAGATGACTTTACGCGATGATAACTCTTCCGGGTCTAAATAGGTCACACCGCGGAATTGTTCGCCCCAATAGCGTTTATCTATTCGTTTGCGAATGGTCGTTGTATCAGGGGGAGGGAGCCAGACGGAAGCGGCTTTTTGCCATAATTCCGTGGCTCTTTGGCTGCCGGGTGCCAGCCCGTCAATATCGTTCAGGGTCACGGGATTATTGTGCGCCATGCGAAACAGATTTAGCCCGTCGATTTCAAATCCCGGATCGGCCGCCGTCCAGCGACACAGCCACGGCGCATAGTAGCGATAGCCGTAATAATATAACCCGGTGCCATCCCGCTCTTTGCCTGAATACCGGATGACTTTATAGTCCGCCTCGACATTGCTGCGCGCTGACCACACTGCCGTGCCGCCGTAGGGGAAATACTCCTCTTTGCCGATCACCTGCCCCTGCTCATCCAGCTCAAGCGAGGCGGAACCGATATTATCGTCTACCGAGAAGCGTAACTGATCGTTGCCCAGCCCGGCAGGCTGGCCCATGATCCAGTGCAAAATACGGATGGCTTGACGCCCGGCCGGTGTGGTCACCACCTCCAGTTGCTCGCGGTAGGTCGGCGCGGCGCTGCTGCCTGCGGTTTCCTGCCAGCTGTCACGGATCTCCAGCCCGTCGAGATACTTCACATCATCGATGCGCCACACGCCGGTAGTGCTGTTCACCAGCCGGCGGGTCTGTTTGCGCACCCGGATCCCCGCCCGGTACTGATACACCTCCCGGTCATTCTGGGTTACCTCTGTCGCACTGCGTTCTATCAAAATCACGGTGTGCAGCCAGCCGCTCTGATCCCACTGGAGCGGTGAGGTGCTCCCGCCGCTCTGGAGCGTGCGAAGCTGCCCGGCTGGCGTAAACCAATTGTCCCATGCCACGTCATCCGGCGTCTGGCTGCCATTTTCCCGGCAGACCGTGCGGTTCGAGGCCACATCCGTCACCATCGCGACGGTATGACTCACCGCCCCCAGATGTTGCAGGCTGCTCAGGTTACCGCTGTCATCATAGGCATAACTGCGGCTGTAATTTACGCAACGCCCCTCGCCTGCCCCCATGCCCTTCGGCGACGGCAGGCCGCTGTTCTGCGCGCCGTTGGTGGCATCCTCCCTGCCGGTGGCGCTGATGAGCTGGCTGAGCGCGTCATAGCCAAAGCGACGTTCACCGGTGGTCGTCTGGTTACAGAACCAGCTGGGCAGGGTCGTGTTGTCAACTACCGAGGTGACATTGCCCACCCGATCGTAATGATAATTCAGATCCTGCAACACCACGCCGTCGTGCTCCCGGCGGGCGACAATGCCCTGCAGACGCTGCGTCTGCGGTTCATAGCGGTAGGTGGTGGTCACGCCATTTCCCGACGCCTCGGTCAGCACCTGCCCGGCGGCGCTCCACGTCATCGACGCCAGCAGCGGCTTCGCCGCAGGCTGCCCGGCCAGCTGCACCGCCTGCCGGGTTTGTCGGCCGCTGACATCATAGCCCGGTAACCGCCGGTGCCCGGCCGCGTCCGTCTGGCAAATGATCCGCCCGAGGGCATCGGCGCGCAGCGTGGTGGCCCAGCTCCGCGGCTCCAGCAGGTCTGAATCCAGGGGGAACGGCTGCGGCCAGTCAGGACGGGCGGCCGCATCGGTGAAAAACTGTTGTGAGGTGGCGAGCGGCACCCCGCACAGCGCCACGCTCTCGGTCTTCAGCAGCCCGCCCTCATCATAGCGACGGATGCACCGGCCACGCAGGTTATGATCCTGCGGCGTCGGCGTGTGCGGGTCATTATCGCCGTACACAAAGCCAGTCGAGGTGCGAGTGACGCTTCCGCTCTGCTGCCGGATGGACTCGGGCCTGCCGAGCGGGTCATAGCGCTGAAGGGTTACCGTGCCAGCCGGATCGCGTGACCAGACCGGGCTGCCAGCCGCATTAAAAACCGTAACCAGCTGGCCACTGTCCGTATGCTCGCGTCGGGCCGTCTGGCCAGCGAGCGTTGAAAAGGTGATGAGATTGGTTTTCCCCTGACGGAAAAGACGCGGGTCGGCAGCGGAGCCGGAGAGGGCGTGATCGGCGACCGTGAGACGCGTGACCAGCAGCGTCAGCGGTTGCTCCGGCAGCGTGCGATTCCAGTCCAGCGTGCGTACCGTCAGGCCCCGGTTATCCGTTACAGTGACAACCGGCGTCCCCGTGAATACAGTGTATGTCATGAAATTTTCCAGTTTGTCTGATGTTCAATACCAGGGACGTTGAACGAGCAGCCCGCTGGCAACCAGAAAAAAGGGTGACACAGGTGGAACAGTGGCCTGTGTGCAGAATTTGCATGACCTCTAGGTAAACAATGGTGATATGACGGCCCAAAGGTTGCAGAGTGGTGGCATTTCTTGAACCAAAAACATGGGGCCGGTACGGCCATGCTGTTTGAAATATCAGAAAGCACCACTGTGCTGTTTTCAACGATAATTAATGACAGTCAATGAATGTTCAGATCCAATACTGTTTTGCAGCCGACGTACTGGCACCCTGTTGTTCAGCAAGCGCCATATTCTCGAAGTGAAGATCAGCGGCTTTAATTTTTACCGAATTCGGGAATAGTATCTGTGGCCGGTACAATGAGTTCATCACGCTGTCCACGTCCTTGGTATCCCTCATCGCCAGCACCCTGTCTCTGGTTTTTTCTGAGAAGCAACGGAGATCGGAGACAATTCTATATGCCATCCCCTCCATCATATCGTCACCAAAAAATATCAGATCGGTTATTTTGTTATTTTCGACACTGCTGTGGAAAAAGGTATCATTATCCGAACGCTCCAGCCATTCGGGCCTTTTTGTCGTTGGCCGCTGATCGTTTTGAGCGAGATCGGTCAGTTCAATATGTGCATAGTCCCTGGATTTTTTCTTAATTTTATCAAGTGGTACGCTGTAAGATATATTGCCAAAACGGCTACGGGTTTTCGTTGACTTCTCACCCAGTGAGACAGAAAAGAAAACAAAGCTGTCTGTGGCAAAACTATCTAAATCCAGCTGAACCGTATTACTCTGGGAGAATTTAACGCCTCTTTTCTGCAAATTAATTCTCGACCGCAGTCTAAGATTACCGTTTTCCCTAAAATCGCTGTTGGTGAAATGTGTTAATGTGACAGGCTGCTTTTGGAAATACTGAATAAAGTTTGCCTCTGGTCTCGTCAGCGGCTGTGCTTTCAGGAGAGACAGATTTTGCTGTGATAAATTCCTGATTGCCGCAATGCCGTCTTCTTTTGGTAATTCGTGCCACGCCTCCCCCTCAGACACCATATGGTCATACGCCTTTTGCGCAGAGGAAGGTGCACAACCATTATTATCCCGTAGCGTAAGGGGGTTGTTTCTCACCATGCGAAACAGATTTAGCCCGTCGATTTCAAATCCCGGATCGGCCGCCGTCCAGCGACACAGCCACGGCGCATAGTAGCGATAGCCGTAATAATATAACCCGGTGCCATCCCGCTCTTTGCCTGAATACCGGATGACTTTATAGTCCGCCTCGACATTGCTGCGCGCTGACCACACTGCCGTGCCGCCGTAGGGGAAATACTCCTCTTTGCCGATCACCTGCCCCTGCTCATCCAGCTCAAGCGAGGCGGAACCGATATTATCGTCTACCGAGAAGCGTAACTGATCGTTGCCCAGCCCGGCAGGCTGGCCCATGATCCAGTGCAGAATACGGATGGCTTGACGCCCCGCCTGGGTGGTCACCACCTCCAGTTGCTCGCGGTAGGTCGGCGCGGCGCTGCTGCCTGCGGTTTCCTGCCAGCTGTCACGGATCTCCAGCCCGTCGAGATACTTCACATCATCGACGCGCCACACGCCGGTGGTGCTGTTCACCAGCCGGCGGGTCTGTTTGCGCACCCGCATCCCCGCCCGGTATTGATACACCTCCCGGTCATTCTGGGTTACCTCTGTCGCACTGCGTTCTATCAAAATCACGGTGTGCAGCCAGCCGCTCGGATCCCACTGGAGCGGTGAGCTGCTCCCGCCGTTCTGGAGCGTGCGCAGCTGCCCGGCTGGCGTAAACCAATTGTCCCATGCCACGTCATCCGGCGTCTGGCTGCCATTTTCCCGGCAGACCGTGCGGTTCGAGGCCACATCGGTCACCATCCCAGCGGTATGACTGACCGCCCCCAGATGTTGCAGGCTGCTCAGGTTACCGCTGTCATCATAGGCATAACTGCGGGTGTAATTTACGCAACGGCCCTCGCCTGCCCCCATGCCCTTCGGCGACGGCAGGCCGCTGTTCTGCGCGCCGTTGGTGGCATCCTCCCTGCCGGTGGCGCTGATGAGCTGGCTGAGCGCGTCATAGCCAAAGCGACGTTCACCGGTGGTCGTCTGGTTACAGAACCAGCTGGGCAGGGTCGTGTTGTCAATTACTGAGGTGACATTGCCCACCCGATCGTAATGATAATTCAGATCCTGCAACACCACGCCGTCGTGCTCCCGGCGGGCGACAATGCCCTGCAGACGCTGCGTCTGCGGTTCATAGCGGTAAGTGGTGGTCACGCCATTTCCTGACGCCTCGGTCAGCACCTGCCCGGCGGCGCTCCACGTCACTGACGCCAGCAGCGGCTTCGGCGCAGGTTGCCCGGCCAACTGCACCGCCTGTTGGGTTTGTCGGCCGCTGACATCATAGCCCGGTAACCGCCGGTGCCCGGCCGCGTCCGTCTGGCAAATGATCCGCCCGAGGGCATCGGCACGCAGCGTGGTGGCCCAGCTCCGCGATTCCAGCAGATCTGAACTCAGAGGGAACGGCTGCGGCCAGTCAGGGCGGGCGGCCGCATCGGTGAAAAACTGTTGCGAGGTGGCGAGCGGCACCCCGCACAGCGCCACGCTCTCCGTCGTCAGCAGCCCGCCCTCATCATAGCGACGGATGCACTGGCCCCGCAGGTTATGCTCCTGCGGCGTCAGCGTGTGCGGGTCATTATCGCCGTACACAAACCCGGCCGAGGTGCGGGTGACACTTCCGCTCTGCTGCCGGATGGACTCGGGTCTGCCGAGCGGGTCATAGCGCTGGAGGGTTACCGTGCCGGCCGGATCGCGTGACCAGACCGGGCTACCAGCGGCATTAAAAACCGCAACGTGCTGGCCACTGTCCGTATGCTCGCGTCGGGCCGTCTGGCCAGCGAGCGTCGAAAAGGTGATGAGATTGGTTTTCCCCTGACGGAAAAGACGCGGGTCGGCAGCGGAGCCGGAGAGGGCGTGATCGGCGACCGTGAGACGCGTGACCAACAGCGTCAGCGGTTGCTCCGGCAGCGTGCGATTCCAGTCCAGCGTGCGTACCGTCAGGCCCCGGTTATCCGTTACAGTGACAACCGGCGTCCCCGTGAATACAGTGTATGTCATGAAATTTTCCAGTTTGTCTGATGTTCAATACCAGGGACGTTGAACGAGCAGCCCGCTGGCAACCAGAAAAAAGGGTGACATAAATAGAACAGTGGCCTGTGTGCAGAATTTGCATGACCTCCAGGTAAAAAGAGTCATATGGCGGCCTGACCGTCCGAGGTCGTGACGTTCGGAGTGGGTTTTGATGGGATTAAGGCGATCTGCCCCCTCCCCCACGAAAAACCGTAAAAATGCCAACCGCGTCATCCCGGTCTTCTGGTGAGTGCCACTGCGCGCCAGAAGATGGCAGCCAGATGAAGGTGTTTTCCGGCCAGGTAGGTCATGTTGGCGGGCAAATAACAGGAAACGCCCTGTTCATTAACATGACGATAAAATACTGTTTACGGAGAGGCTACCATGGCGCCAGTGAAGCAACAGATGTACATCAACGGTCAGTTCGTTGAGAACCGCAGCGACAAGTGGATTGAGGTGGTGAACCCGGCGACGGAGGAGGTGCTGTCGCTGGTGCCGGAGGGCAGTGCCGAGGATGCGCGCCGCGCCATTGATGCGGCGGAGGCGGCGCAGGCGGGTTGGGAGGCGCTGCCAGCGGTGGAGCGTGGCAACTGGCTGATCAAGATTGCCGAAGGCATCCGCCGCCGCGAGGCTGAGCTGACGGCGACCATCGTGGCGGAGGGCGGCAAAACCCAGGCGCTGGCGAAGACCGAGGTGCTGTTCACCGCCGACTATCTGGACTACATGGCTGGCTGGGCGCGCCGTTATGAGGGTGAGATCGTGCAGAGCGATCGCCCGAACGAGAACATTTTGGTGTTCAAGAAGGCGATTGGCGTCACTACTGGCATCCTGCCGTGGAACTTCCCGTTCTTCCTGATCGCCCGCAAGGCCGCGCCAGCGCTGGTCACTGGCAATACCATCGTGCTGAAACCCAGCGAACTGACCCCCAATAATGCGGTGATCTTCGCCGAAATCGTGGATGAGGTGGGCCTGCCCGCTGGCGTGTTCAACATCGTCACCGGCTATGGCCCGGTGGTCGGCCAGGAGCTGGCGGGCAACCCGAAAGTCGGCATGGTCAGCCTGACCGGCAGCGTCAACGCTGGCATCGCCACCATGCAGGCGGCGGCCAACAACGTTACCAAGGTGTCGCTGGAGTTGGGCGGCAAGGCACCGGCCATCGTGATGAATGACGCCGACGTCGATCTGGCGGTCAAGGCGATTGTCAGCTCCCGCGTCATCAACACCGGGCAGGTGTGCAACTGCGCCGAGCGCCTCTATGTGCAGGAGGGAATTTATGAGGCGTTCGTCAGCCGCCTGACCGAAGCGTTCCGCCAGGTGACGGTGGGCGATCCGGCGCAGCAGAGCGAGCTGGACATGGGGCCGCTGATCACCCGTGCGGCGCTGGAGCGCGTCGAGCAGAAGGTGGCGCAGGCGGTGGAACAGGGGGCGAAAGTGGAGATTGGTGGCAAACGCTTCGGCGAGCGCGGCTACTTCTTCGAGCCGACGCTGTTGACCAATGTCCGCGCTGACATGGCGGTAATGAAAGAGGAGACCTTCGGCCCGGTGCTGCCGGTGATGGCCTTCTCCACGCTGGAAGAGGCGATCGCGCTGGCGAATGACAGCGAGTATGGCCTCACCTCCTCGATCTTTACCCGCGATCTGAATGTGGCGATGAAGGCGATAAAAGGGCTGAAGTTCGGCGAAACCTACATCAACCGTGAGAACTTTGAGGCGATGCAGGGCTTCCACGCCGGGTGGCGTAAGTCTGGCATCGGTGGCGCGGATGGCCGCCACGGGCTGGAGGAGTACTTGCAGAGCCACGTCGCCTACCTGCAATACCAGTAAGCGACCGGGTGCACGGGCCGTCGCCCGTGCACCCACGGGTATCAGCCCGGATAGATGCCGCGATCTTTACGCGCCATCAGGATGCGCTCACAGGCGACGATATAGGCCGCGGTGCGCAGCGTGCAGGACTTCTCTACCGCCTTATCCCAGACGTGCACCATCGCGTCAGTCATGATCTTGTCCATGCGCGCGTTGATCTCCTCCTCGCTCCAGAAGAAGCTCGCCATATCCTGCACCCACTCAAAGTAACTGACCGTCACACCGCCGGCGTTGCAGATCACGTCTGGCACCACGGTGATGCCGCGCGCCTTCAGGATGTCATCCGCCTCCGGGAAGGTCGGGCCGTTCGCCCCCTCCAGCACCAGCTTGCAGCTCAGTGACTCGGCGCGGGCGCGGGTGATCTGCCCCTCCAGCGCGGCCGGGATGAGGATGTCCATCTCCACCGTCCAGAAGGCCTCGCTGTCGATCTCTTTCGCGCCCGAGAAACCGGCGATCTGCTTGTGCTGGTTCTGCCACTCGCTCAGGGCGTGCAGGTCAATGCCGCCAGCGTTGAACAGCGTGGCGGTGTGATCCTGAATTGCCACCACCCGTGCGCCCGCCTCGGCAAACAGCCGCGCGGCCTCGCTGCCGACGTTGCCGAAGCCCTGCACCGCGATGCGGGCGCCCTCAATGCCAATGCCAGCGCGGCGCGCCACCTCTTTGCCGGTGACAAACACCCCGCGGCCGGTGGCCTTCTCACGCCCCAGCGAGCCGCCAAGGTGAATGGGCTTGCCGGTCACCACGCCGGTGACGGTGGTGCCGTGGTTCATGGAGTAGGTGTCCATCATCCAGGCCATCACCTTCGGGTTGGTGCCGACGTCCGGCGCGGGAATGTCTTTCTGTGGGCCGATGATGACGCCAATCTCGCTGGTGTAACGGCGCGTCAGCCGCTCCAGCTCGCCTTCGGAGAGGGAGAAGGGATCGACGCGGATGCCGCCCTTCGCCCCGCCATACGGCAGGTTGACCGCGGCGCACTTGATGGTCATCCAGGCGGAGAGCGCCATCACCTCATTGAGATCCACGTCGGGGTGGAAGCGGATGCCGCCCTTGCCCGGCCCACGGGAGAGGTTGTGCTGCACGCGGAACCCCTCGAAGTGGCGGATGGTGCCGTCATCCATCTGCAACGGGATGTCCACAATCAGGGCGCGTTTGGGGTGGCGTAGGGTATCAATCCAGCGTGACAGGTCGCCGAGGTAGGGTGCGACGCGGTCGATTTGTTGAAGGTAAGTGGACCATGCCGACGTGCTGCTCTCTGAGACGTAAGATAGCTTTTCCATAACAAACCTTTTTAAATAAAGTTATTTATGTTGTTAGAACCGTGGAAGTGACCTGCATATCACTATGCGGATATTAATCTAGCATTTAAAAAGCCGGGGTAAATGGCTAAATTCTGCGAAAAAGTTTCCCGTCAGGAAATTAAACCCGCCCAATGTGAATAAATAATTATCTTTTTGCGCTCCCATAGGGAAGGGATTTTTATGCAGTTTTTATGCACTCAAAATGCATAAAAAAGGAATTTTTCCTATTTTTCAGAAGCTTGAATGTGATCAAAAAGTGAATATTTTGCGATTCCGTGTGTTGACTTTGTTAAAGCACGCGGCCAGCATTGAGAGCATTCACGGGCCACCAGCCTGGCCATACCCATCAGGAATACAGGAAAAATTCCTTTATTTTCAGAAAAATACATTTCAGCGCCGCGCCAAGTGGCTGTTAATGCTCACGTTGGCACGATGTAACAACATGCTGGCTTAAATGAACTTGCGTGCAGGCCCTGAAACATTAAGGGCCGGGATGAGTTCGCCTTTAAAAAAATAGCGATCAGGAGAGGGTGTAATGTCTGAAAAAATTCAGCGCGACTGGTTTGATAAATATATGGTTCCCTGCTTTTCACCTGCGCCCTTTATTCCGGTCAAGGCGGCCGGTTCCCGCGTCTGGGATCAATCCGGCAAAGAGTATATTGATTTGGCCGGTGGCATTGCGGTGAACTCCCTTGGCCATGCGCAGCCTGCGCTGGTCGCCGCCCTCACCGAGCAGGCCAGCAAGCTGTGGCACATCGGCAATGGCTACACCAACGAGCCGGTGCTGCGGCTGGCGAAACGGCTGGTGGAGTCCACCTTCGCGGACAAGGTGTTCTTCTGCAACTCCGGGGCCGAGGCCAATGAGGCGGCGCTGAAGCTGGCGCGCAAGTATGCCCATGACCACCACGGCGCGCACAAGCATGAGATCATCGCTTTCAAGAACTCCTTCCACGGCCGCACGCTGTTCACCGTTACCGTCGGCGGCCAGCCGAAATACTCCGCCGACTACGCGCCGCTGCCAGCTGGCATCACCCACCTGCCCTACAACGACTTGCAGGCGGTGGAGAACCACATCTCTGACAAGACCTGCGCCATCATCGTCGAGCCAGTGGTGGGCGAAGGCGGCGTGATCCCGGCCGACCCGGCCTTCCTACAGGGGCTGCGTACCCTGTGCGATAAGTTCAACGCCACCCTGATCTTTGACGAAGTGCAGACCGGCGCGGGCCGCACCGGGATGCTCTACGCCTACCAGACCTACGGCGTGGAGCCGGATCTGCTGACCAGCGCCAAGGGGCTGGGCGGCGGCTTTCCGATTGGCGCGATGCTGGCGAAAGAGGCGTGGGCACAGGCTTTCCAGCCCGGCACCCACGGCACCACCTTCGGCGGTAACCCGTTGGCAGCGACGGTGGCGGAGCAGGTGCTCTCGCTGCTGGATGAGCCGCTGTTACAGGGCGTGCGCGAGCGCCACGACGAGATGATGGGCCGCCTGACGGAGCTGAATGCCCGCTACGGCGTGTTCAGCGCGCTGCGCGGCAAGGGGCTGCTGATTGGCGCGGAGCTGGCGGAGCCGTGGCGCGGCAAGGCCAAGGCCCTGACCAACCTGGCCGCCGAAGAGGGGCTGATCGCCTTGATCGCCGGGCCGGACGTGCTGCGCTTTGCGCCAGCGCTGGATATCAGCCACCGCGATCTGGACGAGGCGTTTGCCCGTCTGGCGCGCGCCGTGGCCCGCTTTGTCTGAGTTGCGGAGGTTGCCATGATGCTGTTTCGCCCGGTCAGGGAGACTGACCTACAGGATATCCTCGACCTCTCCGCCCGCGCTGGCGTCGGGTTGACCTCACTGCCGAACCACCCGGATCGCCTGCGCGCCCGCATTGCGCGCAGCCTGGAGACCTTCGCCGGGCTGCGGCCGCGCGCGCAGCAGGGCTTCCTGTTCGTGCTGGAGGATACCGAGCTGGCGCGGGTGGTGGGCGTCAGCGCCATTGAGGTGGCGGTCGGGCTGGATGAGCCGTTCTACAACTTCCGCATCCAGCGCACGGTGCGCGCCTCGCGCGATCTGGGGGTCTACAAAACGCTGGAGACGCTCACTCTCAGCTATGACCACACCGGCCACAGCGAGCTGTGCACCCTGTTCCTCGACCCGGCCTACCAGAAGAACCGCAACGGGCTGTTCCTCTCCAAGGCGCGCTTCCTGTTTATCGCCGCCTTCCGTGAGATCTTCTCGTCGCACCTGTTCGCCGAGCTGCGCGGGGTCGTGGATAGCGGCGGGCGCTCCGCCTTCTGGGACGCGCTGGGCCACCACTTCTTTGAGATCCCGTTTGCCGAGGCGGACTACCTGACCGGCATCGGCAACAAAACCTTTATCGCCGAGCTGATGCCCTCCTACCCGATCTATGTCTCGCTGCTGCCGGAAGAGGCGCAGCGGGTGATTGGCGAGGTGCACCCGCACACCGCCCCGGCGCGCGCCATCCTTGAGAAAGAGGGGCTGAACTGGCGCGGCTCGGTGGACATTTTTGACGCCGGCCCGGTGCTGGAGGGCGAGACCGACGCCATCCGTGCGGTGCGCGCCAGCCGCGTGCTGCCGGTGCATCAGGGGGAGATGGCCACCGGCCGCCCCTGCATCGTCGCCAACCAGCAGTTTGAGGATTTCCGCGCGCTGCTGGTGGAGACCGACGCCCATACCGGCACCCTGGCGCTCAGCGCCCCCATGATGGACTCGCTGCACCTGGCCGACGGCGACCACGCCCGGCTGGTCAGTTTACTTCCCGAGGAGCAGATTGCATGACCCATGCCGCACACTTTATCGCCGGTGACTGGCTGCCCGGCAGTGGCCCGCGCTTCAGTAAATTCTCCCCCAATGACCAACAGGTGCTGTGGCAGGCGCAGAGCGCCGGGGCCAGCGAGGTGCAGGCCGCCGTGCAGGCCGCGCGTGACGCCTTCCGCGGCTGGTCACGCACGCCGGTTGCCGGGCGCATCGCCATCGTGGAGCGCTTCGCTGCCCTGCTGGCGGATCACAAGGAGCCGCTGGCGCGCCTGATCAGCCAGGAGACCAGCAAGCCGCTGTGGGAGACGCGCACCGAGGTGCAGTCGATGATAGGCAAGGCCGCCATCTCGGTGGAGGCGTGGCAGCGCCGCACCGGCGACAGCGAAACGCCGATGGCCGACGGCAAGGCGCTGCTGCGCCACAAGCCGCACGGCGTGATGGCGGTGTTCGGCCCCTACAACTTTCCCGGTCACCTGCCGAACGGCCACATCATCCCGGCGCTGATTGCTGGCAATACGCTGGTGTTCAAGCCGAGCGAGCTGACCCCGGCCACCGCCGAGATGACGGTCACGCTGTGGCAACAGGCCGGGCTGCCAGCGGGCGTGCTCAATCTGGTGCAGGGCGGGCGCGAAACTGGCCGGGCGCTGCTGGAGAACCCGCAGATTGACGGCGTGCTGTTTACCGGCAGCGCGGCGGCGGGCTTCCACTTCCACCGCGTGCTGGCGGGCCAGCCCGAGAAGATGCTGGCGCTGGAGATGGGCGGCAACAATGCGCTGATCGTTGATGGCGTGGCGGATCAGGATGCAGCGGTGCATACCATTATCCAGTCGGCCTTTATCTCCGCTGGCCAGCGCTGCACCTGCGCCCGCCGCCTGCTGGTGAAGGCCGGGCCGGAGGGCGACGCGCTGATCGACCGGCTGGTGGCCGTCAGCCAGCAGATCCGCGTCGGCCGCTGGGACGCCGATCCGCAGCCCTTTATGGGCGGCGTGATCTCCTTGCAGGCGGCGGAGTCGATGTTGCAGGCGCAACAGCAGTTGCAGGCGCTGGGCGGCCGCACCCTGCTGGAGATGACCCAGCCGGACGCCAACGCCACCCTGCTGACGCCGGGCATCATTGAGCTGACCGGCGTGGCGGGAGTGCCGGATGAGGAGCACTTCGGCCCGCTGCTGTCAGTGATCCGCTATCAAACATTTGAGGAGGCGATAGACCTCGCCAACCAGACCCGCTACGGGCTGGCGATCGGCTTGATCTCGCCGGATCCGGCACGCTTCGACCAACTGGCGGCGGAGGCGCGCGCTGGCATCGTCAACTGGAACAAGCCGTTGACCGGTGCCTCCAGTCAGGCCCCGTTCGGCGGGGTCGGCGCGTCCGGCAACCACCGGCCCAGTGCCTTTTACGCCGCCGACTACTGCGCCTGGCCGATGGCCTCACTGGTCAGTGAGGATCTGGCCCTGCCCGCCACCCTCAGCCCTGGCCTGCACTTCTAACCTATTGAGGTTTCTATGTCTGGATTTGAAGCAAATTTTGATGGTCTGGTCGGCCCGACGCACCACTATGCCGGGCTGTCAGTCGGCAACGAGGCCTCGCTGCACAACAAGGATGGCCTCTCCAACCCGCGCAAGGCCGCCTTGCAGGGGCTGGCGAAGATGAAGGCACTGGCGGACGCCGGTTTTGTGCAGGGTGTGCTGCCGCCCCAGCCGCGCCCGAATGTCACGGCGCTGCGCGCACTGGGTTTCAGCGGCAACGATGAGCAGTTGCTGCGGCAGGCGGCGGCCAGCGCGCCACAGTTGCTCTCGACCCTCAGTTCGGCTTCGTCAATGTGGACGGCCAACGCCGCCACCGTGTCGCCCTCCGCCGACAGCGCCGACGGGCGGGTGCACTTTACCGTCGCCAATCTGAACAACAAACTGCACCGCTCGCTGGAGGCTCCGGCCACCGCGGCGATCCTGCGTGCCACCTTCCCGGCGGGGGAGCACTTCTGCCACCACGACGCCCTGCCGCAGCATGGCGATTTCGGCGATGAGGGGGCGGCCAACCACAACCGGCTCGGCGGCGACTACGCCACGCCCGGCGTGCAGATGTTTGTCTATGGCCGCCGCGCCTTTGGCGACGGGCCGCAGCCGCAGCGCTACCCGGCGCGCCAGACGCTGGAGGCCAGTCAGGCGGTGGCGCGCCTCCACCAGCTCGACCCGGCGCGTACCCTGTTTGTGCAGCAGAACCCACAGGCCATCGACAGCGGCGTGTTCCATAACGACGTGATCGCCGTCAGCAACCGCCACGTGCTGTTCCACCACCAGCAGGCGTTTGTCGATCAGGCGGCGGTGCTGGCGCAACTGGAGCAGAAGCTGGCGGCGCTCGGCCAGCCCTTCGCCAGTCTGGAGGTGCCGACGGCACAGGTGAGTTTGGCGGACGCCGTCGCCTCCTACCTGTTCAACAGCCAGTTGCTGAGCAAAGCCGATGGCAAAATGATGATTGTGGTGCCGGAGGAGTGCCGCCAGCGCGACAACGTCTGGGCCTACCTGACGGAGATGACCCAGCGCGCCAACTCGCCGGTGGATGAGGTGCAGGTGTTTGACCTGCGCGAGAGTATGCGCAACGGCGGCGGCCCGGCCTGTTTGCGGCTGCGGGTAGTGCTGACCGAGGCGGAGCGGGCGGCGGTCAACCCCGGCAGCCTGCTGGATGAGGCGCTCTATCAGCGCCTGACCCGCTGGGTGGAGCGCCACTACCGCGACCGGCTGCACCCGAATGACCTGGCCGACCCGCAGCTGCTGCGCGAGGTCTATGTGGCGCTGGATGAGCTGTCGCAGATTTTGCGGCTCGGCGCTGTCTATGATTTCCAGCGCTAAGGGGGCCGGATGCAGCCATTGACTGACTCCCTGCTGGCGCACGCGCTGCGCGACCTGTCGCTGCCCGACGCCCTGCAACCGCGCTGGCTGGCGGAGGGCGTGCTGCACTTGACGCCGCCCGAGCCACAGCGCGCGCTGGTGCTCTCCGCCGGTATCCACGGCAATGAGACCGCGCCGATCGAACTGCTGCTGGGGCTGCTGGCGGATCTGGCCGCGGGTCGATTGGCGAGCCGGGCGGCGCTGCTGCTGGTGTTCGGCAACCTGCCAGCGATGCGCGCCAACCGCCGCTACCTGCACCATGACATGAACCGGCTGTTCGGCGGCCGTCACCGCCAGTCGCCGCCCAGCGATGAGGCGGCGCGCGCCGCCGAGATTGAATGCGCTACCGAGGCGTTCTTCGCCATCACCGGCGACCTGCCGCGTTGGCACCTCGACATGCACACCGCCATCCGTGGCTCACGGCTGCCACAGTTCGCGCTGGTGCCCCACCACCGCCACCCCTACCCGCAGGCATTCTTCGACCTGCTGGCCGCTGGCGAGCTGGATGCACTGGTGCAGCACACCGCGCCGGGCGGCACCTACAGCCACTATGTCAGCGAGGCGTTCCACGCACAGAGCTGCACGCTGGAGCTGGGCAAGGCGCGCCCGTTCGGTGACAACGATCTGGCCCAGTTCGCCGCCATTGACCGGGCGATCCGCGCGCTGGTCGGCGGTGAGCCGCTGCCAACCCGGCAGAAGCCGCCGCTACAGGTCTTTGAGGTGGCGGAGAGCATCATCAAAGGGGATGAGAGCTTTACCCTCCACCTGCCGCCAGAGACCGAGAACTTCACCCGCCTGCCAGCGGGATACACCCTAGCCAGCCAGCAGGATCGTCACTGGACGATTGGCGAGGCCGCACCTTACATCCTGTTCCCGAACGCCAACGTGGCGCCGGGCCTGCGAGCGGGGATGCTGCTTTCACCGGGCACGCCGCGCCTCTCCCTACCTGAGTGATCTGCCTATGACCAAACAACCCGTACCATCACGGCCGGGCGATCCGGCCACGGCGCAGAGCCTGCACCGTGGCCTGAGCGAGCGCCACATCCAGCTTATCTCGATTGGCGGTGCCATCGGCACCGGCCTGTTTATGGGGGCGGGCAAGACGATTGCCGTCTCCGGCACCTCGATTTTGATCACCTACGTCGTCATCGGCTTCTTTATGTTTGTGGTGATGCGGGCGATGGGGGAGCTGCTGCTGACCCGGCTCGACTACCGCTCGTTTGCCGATTTCGTCTCTGACTACCTCGGGCCAAAGGCCAGCTTTTTCCTTGGCTGGTCTTACTGGCTAAGCTGGGTGGTCACCTGCATCGCCGACGTGGTGGTGTGCGGCGGCTATATGCAGTACTGGCAGCCCGATCTCTCACCCTGGATCCCGGCGCTGCTGACCCTCGGCCTGCTCTGCCTGTTCAACCTGCTGTCGGTGAAGATGTTTGGCGAGGCGGAGTTCTGGTTTGCCATCATCAAGGTGATCGCGATCGTCGCGCTGATCCTGACCGGCTGCTGGATGATCGCCAGCGGCTGGACATCGCCGGACGGGGTGCGCGCCTCCCTCGGCAACCTCACTGACCCGGCGGTCTTTATGCCGCACGGCGTGATGGGCTTCTTCGCCGGGTTCCAGATCGCCATCTTCTCCTATACCGGCGTGGAGCTGCTCGGCACCATGACCGCCGAGACGCGCAACCCGGAGAAGCTGCTGCCGAAAGCGATCAACGCCATCCCGCTGCGCATCATCATCTTCTACGTGATGTCGATTCTGGTGATCATTGCCGTCACCTCCTGGCAGCATATCTCACCCGACACCAGCCCGTTCGTCACACTGTTTGACAAGGCTGGGCTGCCAGCGGCGGCGGCGATCATTAACTTTGTCGCCCTCACCTCGGCGATGTCGTCGGCCAACAGCGGCGTCTACTCCTGCACCCGGATGCTGTATGGCCTGTCGATGGAGAAGCACGCCCACTGGCAGTTCCGCATCCTGTCGCGCGCCACCGCCATCCCGGTGCGCAGCCTGATGTTCTCCTGCTTCTGTATGCTGAGCGGCACCCTGCTGCTGTTTTTGGTGCCGAACGTCATGACGCTGTTCACCATCGTCTCGACGCTCTCCGCCATTCTGGTGATCTACAGCTGGGGCATGATTCTGGTGGCCTACCTGGTCTACCGCAAGCGCCGCCCCGATCTGCACGCGCAGGCCATCTTCAAGATGCCCGCCGGCATCGCCCTGAGCTGGCTGAGCCTGCTGTTCTTCCTCTTCTCCATCGTGATCATGGTGTTTGACCACGATACCCTGCTGGCGCTGTGCGCAATGCCCTTCTGGTTTGCGCTGCTCGCCATCGTCTGGCGGCTGAAGGTGAAACGCGAAAACGCCACCCGCGCCTACAAGCTGGAGACGGAGGGCTAAGCCAATACCCCACCGCCACGGAGGGCGGTGTATGGGGATTTAGCCATAAAAAAACCCCGGCCAGGGCCGGGGTTGGGGGGAGTGGGCGGGGGAGTTATTTCTCCTCGGCCTTCTCCTCTTTGGCGGGGAACAGCATACTGGCAATGATGCCAACCGCCAGTACGCCAAGCACGATGTAGAGGCTGGTGTTGATGCCAATCTCATAACCGTGGTGCCAGAGGTGGTCGCTGGCGTTCAGGCCCAGTTTAAAGGCGATGAAGAACAGCAGTACTACTACCGCTTTCTCGAGGTGCACCAAATAGTGGCGCAGCGCTTCCAGTACAAAGTAGAGGGCGCGCAAACCGAGGATGGCGAACATCATGGCGGAGTACACAATCAGCGGCTCGCGGCTGACGGCAATCACCGCTGGCACGCTGTCAAAGGCAAACATCACGTCTGACAACTCCACCACCGCCACACAGAGCAGCAGCGGCGTGGCATAACGCACGCCCTTCTTCACCGTAAAGGCGAAGCCCTTGTTCTGCGGCTTCTCCAGCTCCGCGCTAACCTCGCTCGAGGAGAGCATGAAGCGATCACCCGCCAGTTTCGGCCAGACCGGGAAGAAACGGCGCACCAGACGGTTGGCGAAGTGATCAGAGTAGTCCTCGATCTCTTCGTCATCTTCGCCAGAGCGCAGCATCATTACCGCTGTCCAGGCCACAATCACCGCAAACACCATCTCCACCCACGGGCCAAGCGACAGCAGCGCTGTCCCGAAGGCGACGAAGATGCCACGGAACACGATGGCCCCAATCACCCCCCAGTAAAGCACGCGGTGGCGCAGGCCATCCGGCACCTTGAACCAGGCGAAGATCGCCATCATCACAAACAGGTTATCGACCGACAGCACCTTCTCCAGTGCATAGCCGGTGATAAACAGGTTGGCGACGGCGGCGCCGTGGTGGATATAGAGGAAGCCGGCGAAACCCAGGGCGGTAGCCACCCAAAAGATTGACCAGCCCACCGCGCCTTTCAGGCTGATGGCATGGTTGCCACGGTGGGCAAACAGGTCAATCAGCAGCGCGGCAATTGACAGGCCAACGAATACGCTGACCGTCTCCAGAGGAAAACCAATATGAACTGACGCCATTATCTCTTCTCAATCAAATGCGCTGCCGTGAACGGCAGACCTGTTAATTATCGTGCGCAGCGCCGGGGCGCCGTGCCGGGCCATTGTAACAGCAGGGGGTGCGGTGCCTGATGAAAAAAGTACAAGAAAAAAGCGGGAGGGAAGCAGGACGGGGCACACGCCGCCCCAGAGTGGGGCGGCGGCAGAGGGATCAGAGGTTTTTCAGCGCCTTGACCGTCTCTTCGATGTCGATCTCCAGCTCGGAGAAGGTGTAGGTCTTGTTCTGGAAGGTGGTGACGTTCAGCATCTCCAGCGGGCGGGTCGCGCCCTTCTCTACTTCGGCTTTCGGGCGGATGCGCTCCATCAGCAGGCCCGCGGAGAGGATGGTGTTCTCTTTGTCGATGTGCGTCTCAACCGGTACCTGCTTGGTGAAGCGGTTGAAGGATTTGATGCTGGTGATCTTGATGCGCTCACCGGCGATGTGGATGTACTTGCTCTCGGGCGCCACCTTGACCGCATAGGCTGACAGCCCCTTGCTGTTGGTGGTCGGCTCGAAGGTCACGGCGGCATCCTTTTTCAGCAGCTCCGGGTTAGCTACCTTCACCACGTGAAAATAGCGATTGTCGCCGTTCTCATCCTTGATGAATCCGAAACCTTTCTCTTCAAAATATGTCGTTACCGTACCGTGCATCATAAATTACCGCCTGACCAATCTGTAAAAAGCCTATTTTAGTCGAGCCACGCGCAGAAGTCGCCTGCTTTGCCATGCGGGGTGGCAGGGCAGCGGCCAAAAAAAACGGCCCCCGAGGGGGCCGCCGTGGCGTGCGCTGGCTTACTGCCCGCCGCTCTGCTCCATGCCGACCAACCCCACCTTCAGGTAGCCTGCCTGACGCAGCGTGTCCATCACGCCCATCATCGTTTCGTAGTCCACGGATTTGTCCGCGCGGAAGAAGATGGTGGTCTCTTTGTCGCCATTGGTCTGGGCGGCCAGTTGCGCCGTCAGCTGATCGCGCGCGATCGGCGTTTCGCCCACATACAGCTGCTTCTCGGCGTTCACGGTCACGAACAACGGCTTCTCCGGGCGCGGGGTTGGCTTGGAGGTGGAGGCCGGGAGGTTGACCCGCACATCCACCGTCGCCAGCGGCGCGGCCACCATGAAGATGATCAGCAGAACCAGCATGACGTCGATGAACGGCGTCACGTTGATCTCATGCATCTCACCACTTTCGTCCAGATCTTCGTTTAAACGCATGGCCATAACAGATTACCCCACCCGCCACTGCGGATTGGCCTTCGCCGGTTTGCTGCCAGCGCTGGCGGCCAGATCCAGGTCACGGCCCTGCAACAGCATGATCTGCGCAGCGACGTCGCCAATCAGGTGGCGATAGGAGGCGATCAGGCGGGCAAAGATGTTGTAGATCACCACGGCCGGGATCGCGGCCACCAGACCGATGGCGGTGGCCAGCAGCGCCTCAGCGATGCCCGGTGCCACGACGGCCAGGTTGGTGGTCTGGGTTTCGGCGATGCCGATAAAGCTGTTCATGATGCCCCACACGGTGCCGAACAGGCCGATAAACGGCGAGATGGCACCGATGGTCGCCAGGAAGCCGTTGCCGCGCCCCATGTGGCGGCCAGCAGCCGCAACACGGCGCTCCAGGCGGAAGCCGGTGCGATCTTTGATGCCAGCGTTGTCAGTGGACTCGGCGGAGAGCGCCAGCTCGTTTTGCGCGTCAGCCAGCAGGCGGGCGCTGATGCTCTTCTCGTCGAAGTTCTCAACAATGGCGGCGGCCTCGTTCAGTGAGGTGGCCGGGGCCAGCGCGCTCAGCTCGCGGCGCAGGCGGCGTTTGGCGGCAAACAGCTCACTGCCCTTGGCGAACAGGATCGCCCAGGTCACCACGGAGGCCAGCAGCAGGCCAATCATCACCGTTTTCACCACCGCGTCAGCGTGGTGGTACATGCCGAGCACCGAGAGATCCTGTGGGATAACCGGCTGGGCGCTGGAGGCAGCGGGCTGGCTGCCCGTGATGAGGGCAGGTGTGGCCGGGGCATCTGATGCCGGGGCAGTAGCAGCCACCGGGGCAGCGGCGGCGTCACCGCTTTCCGCGGCCAGTGCTGGCCCGCTCAGGCCCGCCAACAAAAACAGGGATACGAATGCCATACGCCAGCGGCGAGGAGAGTGCTGTGCCGCCGTTGTGGACAGGGCAGATTTCATTTTCATGCGAGCCGTATTCACGCTGCGCCTCCAACCAAAAATCGTCAATGTTGAGGAATTAATCAGTGCGGGATCATATCAAACGCAGCGGGGATTGATAGTAGTTCTCATTATTATTTACGTTACCGATAGATCAGGGCGGAAACAATAGGAATATCCATATGTAGCGGGCAAGCGAGCCACCCGCGCCCGGCGAAAGCAGGCGGCGGCAAGCGGTGTTTTTTTAGCCGCATCACACTTCCCACATCTGCCCCGGCACAGGCCGTGATGCAGATCCGATTTATTTTAAAAAGCCATTTCAACAAATTTTCAATATCATTTCAAAGCGTATAATCGTGTTAATAAAGTGTTTCAAAATCGCTGGTTTGTTGGTGCTTACTTCTATTCAAGCCCTCGCTTATCCAGCACTTCACCACCGCAAGATACCACCCTGTGTCTGACGAACAATAGCGGCGCGGCGATGCGCCCGATCCCTGGAGAGTCCTATGAACGTGCGTAAATCCCTGCTGGCGCTTAGCCTCTGTTCCGCCAGCCTGTTCCTCAGCGGCCAGGCCGTTGCCCAGACCATCAAGGCCGCCGACGTCCATCCGCAGGGTTACCCCAATGTGGTGGCGGTGCAGCACATGGGTGAGAAGCTGGAGAAGGCGACGGATGGGCGGCTGGAGATCAAAACCTTCCCCGGCGGCGTGCTCGGTGATGAGAAGCAGATGATTGAGCAGGCGCAGATTGGCGCCATCGATATCATCCGCGTCTCAATGGCACCGGTCGCCGCCATCTTGCCGGAGATTGAGGTCTTCACCCTGCCCTACGTGTTCCGCGACGAGGATCACCTGCACAAGGTGCTCGACAGCCAGATCGGCCAGGAGATCGGCAATAAAATCACCAACGATCCCAAATCGCGGCTGGTGTTCCTTGGCTGGATGGACTCCGGCACCCGCAACATGATCACCAAAACACCGCTGACCAAACCGGAAGATTTGAAAGGGATGAAGATCCGTGTGCAGGGCAGCCCGGTGGCGCTGGCGACGCTGAAGGCGATGGGGGCCAACTCGGTGGCAATGGGCGTGAGCGAAGTGTTCAGCGGCCTGCAAACCGGCGTGATCGATGGCACCGAGAACAACCCGCCGACCTTCGTCGCCCACAACTACCTGCCGGTGGCGAAGTACTACACCCTTACCCGCCACTTCATCATCCCGGAGCTGTTCCTCTACTCCAAGGCGCGCTGGGACAAGCTGAGCAGCGAGGATCAGCAACTGATCCTGAAGCTGGCGAAAGAGGCGCAGGCGGAGCAGCGCCAACTGTGGGCCGCCTATAACGAGAAGGCCCTGCAAACCATGAAGAGTGGCGGCGTGACCTTCCAGGAGATCGATACCCAGTACTTCTACACCGCTACCCAACCGGTGCGCGACCAGTATGGCAAGGCGCACCAGGATCTGATGCAACGCATCAGCGACGTCAAATAAGCCCCCGGCGGCCTGGCCGCCGGGCGTTTCAGCCTGATAACCGGGGGAGTTATGGCCCGTTACTACCTCTCATCCATGGATATTCTCTACCGCATCGCGATGTGGATCTCTGGCATCGCCCTGCTGCTGATGGTGGCGGTCATTCCCGTCGGCATCTTCTACCGCTATGCGCTCAATCAGGCGCTCTCCTGGCCGGAGCCAATCTCCATCCTCTGCATGGTGACCTTCACCTTTATCGGCGCGGCGGTCAGCTACCGCGCTGGCTCGCACATCGCGGTGGCGATGGTGACGGATCGCCTGCCGCCGCTGTGGCAGAAGGTAGCCTCCACCCTCGCTGACCTGCTGATGCTGGCGCTGAGCCTGTTTATCCTGGTCTATAGCATCACGCTCTGCCGCGACCTGTGGGAGCAGCCGGTGGCCGATTTCCCGCTGCTGACCGCGGGCGCAAGCTACCTGCCGCTGCCGATTGGCTCGGCGATCACCCTGCTGTTCATTCTGGAACGGCTGTTGATGGGGCCGCAGCACCACCGCCAGGTGGTGGCATTCGGCACCTCGGAAACCTGATGTGGGGCAACTCTGATGGATGCGTTTATTCTGCTGTTCTCGCTGGCCGTGCTGCTGGCGATTGGGGTGCCGGTGGCCTATGCGGTGGGGCTGAGCGCCGTGGTCGGCGCGTTCTGGATCGAGTTGCCGCTGGAGGCAATCATGATCCAGCTCACCAACGGGGTGAATAAGTTCTCCCTGCTGGCCATCCCCTTCTTTATTTTGGCGGGCGCGATCATGGCCGAGGGCGGCATTGCCCGCCGGCTGGTGAGTTTCGCCTACATCTTTGTCGGCTTTATCCGCGGCGGCCTGTCACTGGTGAATATCATGGCCTCCACCTTTTTCGGTGCCATCTCCGGCTCCTCGGTGGCGGACACCGCCTCCATCGGCTCGGTGATGATCCCGGAGATGGACAAAAAGGGCTACCCGCGTGACTTCGCCGCCGCCGTGACCGCCAGCGGATCGGTGCAGGCCATCCTGATCCCGCCCAGCCACAATGCCGTCATCTACTCGCTGGCGGCCGGTGGCACCGTCTCCATCGCCGCGCTGTTCATCGCTGGCGTGCTGCCCGGCCTGCTGCTCTGCCTGTCACTGATGGGGATGTGCATCGGCTTCGCCCACAAGCGCGGCTACCCGAAGGGTGAGCGTATCCCGTTCCGTCAGGCGCTGAAGATCTTCGTTGATACCCTGTGGGGGCTGATGACGGTGGTGATCATTATGGGCGGCATTCTGAGTGGCATCTTCACCGCCACCGAATCTGCCGCCATCGCCTGCCTGTGGTCGTTTTTCGTCACCATGTTCATCTATCGCGACTACAAATGGTCAGAGCTGCCGAAATTGATGTACCGCACGGTGAAGACCGTCACCATTGTGATGATCCTGATTGGCTTCGCCGCCTGCTTCGGCGCGGTGATGACCTACATGCAGCTGCCGACCCGCATCACCGAGTTCTTCACCGCCATCTCTGACAATAAGTATGTGATTTTGATGTGCATCAACATCATGCTGCTGCTGATCGGCACCCTGATGGACATGGCCCCCATCATCCTGATCCTGACGCCGGTGCTGCTGCCGGTGACCAACTCCCTCGGCATCGACCCGGTGCATTTTGGCATGATCATGATGGTCAACCTCGGCATCGGCCTGATTACCCCGCCGGTTGGCTCGGTGCTGTTCGTCGCCAGCGCGGTGAGCAAACGCAAGATTGAGGAGGTGGTGAAGGCGATGCTGCCCTTCTACTTCGTACTGCTGCTGGTGCTGATGCTGGTGACCTACGTCCCGGCCATCTCGCTCTGGCTGCCGGGGGTGTTCGGCGTTCACGGTTAGTGGTTTGTTCCTCCCTTGCCCGCCGCTCGCATGGCGGGCTTTTTTATTGGTTTTTTTTCCTTTCGCCCCACGCAATGGCGTCGGATTCTGCTGTTTTTCCCGTTGGCTGGCAAAAGCCTCCCCCCTGCCGGCTGGCCGCGTGGTAAGTTATCCGGTAAGTAACATTCACAACACAACAGGTAACAGGGCAACGATGGCAGGAAAAAAACAGGATACCGTGCTGGTGAGTGCCGGGCGGCAGAAGCGTTATACCCAGGGATCGGTCAATGCCGTCATCCAGCGGGCCTCTTCGCTGGTGTTTGAGTCGGTGGCGGCGAAAAAGCACGCCACCGCCCACCGCGCCAACGGCGAGTTGTTCTACGGCCGCCGTGGCACCCTGACCCACTTTGCCCTGCAGGACGCCATGACCGAGCTGGAGGGCGGCGCTGGCTGCGTGCTCTATCCCTGCGGCGCGGCCGCGGTAAGCAACGCCATCCTGTCGTTTGTCAGCGCTGGCGATCACCTGCTGGTGATTGGCTCCGCCTATGAGCCGACGCAGGATTTCTGCTCGAAAGTGCTGGCCAAGATGAACGTCGAGACCACCTACTTCCCGCCGCTGATTGGCGCGGGCATCGCCGAGCTGGTGCAGCCCAACACCAAGGTGGTGTTTTTGGAAGCGCCCGGCTCCATCACCATGGAGGTGCCGGACATCCCGGCGATGGTGCAAGCGGTGCGCGCCGTGGCCCCCGAGGCGGTGATCATGCTCGACAATACCTGGGCGGCGGGCGTGCTGTTTGACGCACTGGCCCATGACATCGACATCTCCATTCAGGCTGGCACCAAGTACATCATCGGCCACTCCGACGCGATGATTGGCACCGCGGTCGCCAACGCCCGCTGCTGGGAGCAACTGCGCGAGCACTCCTACCTGATGGGACAGATGGTGGATGCCGACACCGCCTACATGGCGGCGCGCGGCCTGCGCACCCTTGGCGTGCGCCTGAAGCAGCACGAGGAGAGCAGCCTGCGCATCGCCCGCTGGCTGGCGACACGCCCGGAAGTGGCAGAGGTGCGCCACCCGGCACTGCCCGGCTGCCCCGGCCACGAGGCCTTTATGCGCGACTTCCACGGCAGTTGCGGCCTCTTCTCCTTTATCCTCAAGGCGCGCCTGAGCGATGAGGCGCTGGCGGAGTACCTCGACCACTTCCACCACTTCAGCATGGCCTACTCCTGGGGCGGCTTTGAGTCGCTGATTCTGGCGAACCAGCCGGAGGAGTTGCAGGCCATCCGCCCGGCGGAGCGCCTGACCTTTAGCGGCACGCTGGTGCGGCTGCACATTGGTCTGGAGGATTGCGACGATCTGATTGAGGATCTGACGGCCGGCTTTGGCCGGCTGTGCCTCTCCTGAGTCTCGGCATCCCATCCTGCGCGGCGGCGCACTATACTCATCAGGGGCCGTAACGGCCTCTGATGAGGGATGTTCCATTCGCAACGGGAAGAATAATGGAAGTACTGACACATATTTTTCATGCGCTCTGGCAGCAAGATTTTAGCGCGCTGGCCGATCCGGGCGTGATCTGGATCATTTATGCCATCCTGTTCACCACCCTGTTTCTGGAGAATGGGCTGCTTCCCGCCTCTTTCCTGCCGGGCGACAGCCTGCTGCTGCTGGCTGGCGCACTGGTGGCCAAGGGAGTGATGAGCTTCGTGCCGACGCTATTGATCCTGACCACCGCCGCCAGCCTCGGCTGCTGGCTGAGCTACCTTCAGGGGCGCTGGCTGGGGGATACGCGCATTGTGCGCCGCTGGCTGCTGCAACTGCCGGCCCACTATCACCAGCGCGCCTATGCCCTGTTCAACCGCCACGGGCTGCTGGCCCTGCTGGGCGGCCGGTTTCTGGCCTTTGTGCGCACCCTGCTGCCGACCATGGCTGGCATCTCTGGCCTGAGCAACTCCCGCTTCCAGTTTTTCAACTGGCTGAGCGGCGCGCTGTGGGTGGGCGTGGTGGTGTCGCTGGGCTTTGCCTTCAGCCAGATCCCGCTGGTGAAACGCCATGAGGATGCGGTGATGGCCGCGCTGATGGTGCTGCCGATGCTGCTGCTGGTGCTGGGCCTCGCTGGCGTTATCTGCATGGTGATTAAAAAGCGCCGCGCCGCTGCCAAGTAAGCACTCCGCGTAATCGCAGTTCCCCTTTTAACCCGCTGGCGGCATTGCCCCGGCGGGTTTTATTTATTTCCCTGCAAAATAATATATTCAATGATTAATTATTAAATCGATCATTTAATTATTTATTAATCTCTCTTTAATAAAGCATAAATTGATAATCCTTGAAAATAGCGATTATATAAAGCGCGAAAAGTTCCATTTGATTCCTTATTTTCTTATTTGGCTAATTAAAAAACCCAACTCGATTAAGAAAGGACCTCTCATGTTTAAAAAAAATTTGATAGCAATGGCGCTGCCTTTCATGTTGTTGACTGCTGGGGCGCAAGCAGCGACCCTGTATGATAACGAAGGCACTAAAATTGACTTCACTGGCTCTATCCGTCTGATGATGGAAAACTCCGATTCACGCGGCCAATATAACCCAGGCCAGGACTCCGTCATTCTGCGTGACCAGGACTCCCGTTTCGGTTTCGGCTTTGACCATGCCTTCAATCAAGGCACTGCTCACGGCATCGGTTACCTGGAGTTCGGCAACAACACCCAACAGGGTGAAGGCGACTTCGAAATGAATAACCGCCAGGGCTGGGCCGGCTTCCGTCTTGATGACGTGGGCGACCTGACCTTCGGCCGTATCACCTCACCCTTCGATGACATGCCGCAGTCTGACTTCAGCTACGAGTATGGCGGCGTGATGGACTTCGGCGCCTACAACAACGGCTTCATCGGCCGTACCGGCGGCTCCGACGCTGGCGATGACAACTTCATCGGCCGTGTCTCCAACTCTATCCGCGTGATGAGCGCCGACTACAACGGCTTCAGCTTCGGTGGCAGCTACACCCTGCAAACCGAAGGCGACGACAATGCCGCCGCCCTGCAAAACGCCTACAGCCTGGCTGCCTTCTACAAAACCGAAACCGATAACCTGGCAATGTCCTTCGGCGCAGGTTATGGCTATGCGCACCTGGAGCAGAACGGCATCAATGGCCTGACTGACCAAGGCAGCTTCAACAGCATCAGCAACGGCAGCGAATATGACGGCGAAGATGGCACCGAGCAAATCTGGGGCCTGTCTGGCAAGTTCACTCACAAGCCAACCAACCTCTCCTTCTCCCTGGATATCGGCCAGCTCTACATGGATAACGTGGTCTCCGGCGACGTGAACTATGAAGGCAGCCAGGCTGTTGATAAAGCGCTGTTCTACGTAGGCGACACCGCAACCGTCAACCTGTTCGGTGTGGGCATGAAATGGGCTTACGAAGATGACAACAGCATCTACGGCGGCTACTACATGAAAGATGCCGACGAAGAGCTGTACAACTGGAAAGAGCAGAAATTCGTAGTGGGTACTGACTACTACTTCACCAAAAACGTCGTGGTCTGGGGCGAATACGCCTACATCGACGTCCGTGCCGACAAGTGGGTTGACAGTGCTAATGTCAAACGCGACTTCGCCAGCGTTGGTGATGACAACCGCATCGCGGCCGGTATGCGTATCTACTTCTGATAGTCTTTCGCCCCCTGTTATATCAGGGGGCACACCCTGTTATTTTCCGTTCCCCTCATAGCGGAATTAACAATGCCACTGTTGTTTTTTATCTATTTCGGCGCTTTTATAGCGCCGTTTTTTTATTTAATGTCTTTTGGCATTTAGGAGAGAAATAAATAAGCATATTATTAATAGAGCAAGTGTGACGTTATTTCCCGCAATGGTTGTCCATGCTTCCCTGCCTGCATATATACCCGCCGCTATTTTCGCCAATGGATAACGCGCATCCTGCACTTAAATTCCCAATATAAAATCCTCGCAGCAACGGCAAGTCACCACATCTTGGCTACACTAATAGGTCAATCCGTACTCTGACCGTGCCCGGCACGGAAAACCCGTATAAGGAGAGCCTAATGGCAACGCAGCAACCCATCATCAAACTGCACGATGGCAACCTGATGCCGCAACTGGGCCTTGGCGTTTGGAAGGCCAGTAATGAAGAGGCGACCGCTGCCGTCGCCAAGGCGCTGGAGACCGGTTACCGCCACATTGATACGGCGATGATCTACAAAAATGAGGAGGGCGTCGGCAAAGGGATTGAGGCCGCCGCCCTGCCGCGTGAGGATCTGTTTATCACCACCAAGCTGTGGAACGATGACCAGCAGCACGCCCAGCAAGCTCTGGAACAGAGCCTGAGCCGGCTGAAACTGGATTATGTTGACCTCTACCTGATCCACTGGCCAGTGCCGCAGCAGGGCCACTATGTCGATGCCTGGAAGCAGTTACTGTCCCTGAAAGAGCAAGGGCTGGCGAAAAGCGTGGGCGTCTGTAACTTCCAGATCTCCCACCTGCAACGCCTGCTGGATGAGACCGGCACCGCGCCCGTCATTAACCAGATTGAGCTGCACCCGCTGCTGCAACAGCGCCAGTTGCACGCCTGGAACGCCACCCACCACATTATTACGGAGTCCTGGAGCCCACTTGCACAGGGCGGCGACGGGGTGTTTGATCACCCGACCATCGTAAAACTGGCTGAGAAGTATGAGAAAAGCCCGGCGCAGATTGTCATTCGCTGGCACCTGGATAGCGGGCTGATTGTGATCCCGAAATCCGTTACGCCGAAACGCATTGTCGAGAACTTTGACGTGTTTGATTTCCGGCTGGAGCGTGAGGAGCTAAGCGAGCTGGCGAAACTGGATGCTGGCCAGCGGCTGGGGCCGCACCCAGACCCGGATGCGCAACCCTGACAGCAAAAGAGCCTCCTAGGAGGCTCTTTTTTTATGCTGCGTTTCTTATGGGGCCACGGTAGTCCCTGCCGGGCTGGCCTCCTCCTGTGAGGCCGCCTCTTCCGCCTCCTGCGCCAGCAGTTGGCGCTCATAGACCTTGAAGAAGGGGTAGTAGACCACTGCCGACACCACCGCCAGCAGCACCACCAGCAGCGCGGCGCGGAAATCCCAGCCGGTGCCCCACGCTGCGCCAATCGGTGCCGGGGCCGTCCAGGGCACCACGGAGATCACCCGGTCAATCAGATCCATCTTCACCGCCGCATAGGCGATCACGGAGTTCACCAGCGGCGCGATGATAAACGGCAGGAAAAAGGTCGGGTTCATCACAATTGGCGTGCCGAAAATCACCGGTTCATTGATGTTGAAGGCGCTCGGCACCAGACTCAGTTTGCCAATGGAGCGCAAGTGCGCGCTGCGGCTGCGCAGATAGAGCAGTACCAGCCCGAAGGTGGCACCGGAGCCGCCAATCACGATGAAGAATGACCAGAACGCCTCGATAAAGATGTGCGGCATCGGCAGCCCGGCGGCCAACGAGCTTTGGTTGACGCCCAAGTTGGTCAGCCAGAAGGCCTGCAACATGCCGGAGACAATCACCGCGCCGTGAATGCCAGCAAACCAGAGCAGGTGCGCCAGCAGTACCGCCAGCAGGATGGCCGGCAGGGAGTCGGCAGCGGAGATCAGCGGCTGGAAGATGGCCATGATCGCCTGTGGCAGCAGCATATTGAACTGATCCTGAATCAGCAGGCTGAGCGGGTAGAGGGTCAGCACCACCACCAAAATTGGGATCAGCAGGTCAAACGACTGTTTGATCTTCGCTGGCACCTGATCAGGCAGGCTGATGCCAATGTTGTAGTGCTTCAGCAGGCGCACCATTTCGGTGGTATAGAGCGCCACCAGAATGGCAGTGAAGATGCCGATGCCACCTAGCGCAGCGGTGGGCAGCGCCTTGTCCACCTGCGGCGCGGCCACCAGCAAAAAGGACATCAGCGAGAGCATTGCCGCCATAAAGGGATCGAGCTTGTAGCTCTGCGCCAGGTTATAGGCGATGGCAGCCGTGATGTAGATCGACATGATGCCCATCGTCATGTTGAAGGGGGTCAGGATCTCCGTCTCATAGTTGCCAGCAATCGCCAGCCACCAGCGCGCCAGGCTCCAGCCGCTCTCGGCGGAGAAGGGCGGGTAGGCAAACACCAGCAGGAAGGATCCGACGATCATGAACGGCATCGCGGAGATAAAGCCGTCGCGGATCGCCATCACATGCCGCTGGGTAGAGAGCCGGCCCGCTATCGGGCTGATGCGCATCTCTATGAAGTTGAAGATCGACTGGCTGACGCTCATTTTCCACCCCTTGAACCGGTCAGAGAGAAACGTGATGCCACCGCACAGGCGGCGCGGCATCCTGTAGTTAGGTGCTGTTTTTGCTTCATTGCCAATGCCAGCCAACGGCTGGCCAATAGTGTGTTTCGTGCATCCGACGCTCCCTGGATCATTGAGGAAACGGAGGAGGGCGCGCTCAAGTATGGGCAAGAAAAATGCGTAACTGCAACCGGTTACAGTAACCGGTTGCAGTTTTTGTCAGGTTCTGTGAGTCAGATCCAGAATTGAATTGAAGGGCGTGGCGGCCAGCTTTTTCAGCGTGCGGTGCGGCTCGCATATTCCCGGCGATGGCACCGCCTGCGTCACTGTACCCTCTCGATCTCTACCCGATTGCTGTGTTGCGGATTGCCCTTGGCGAGCGGTGAGGGGCGGTGTGAGGTCAGGGTATTGATGCAGCCACCGTGATCGACCCTGTCGCCCTGCATATTCGCCTGATGCCATGCGCCCTGCCCCATCGCCGTCACGCCCGGCATGATGCGCGGCGTGACCTTGGCGACCAGCCGCACGTCGCCGCGATCGTTGAACACCCGCACCCGGTCGCCATCCCTGATCTGGCGTGCCGCCGCATCCAGCGGGTTGATCCACACCTCCTGCCGTGCCGCCGCCTGCAACACGTCGATGTTGCCGTAGGTGGAGTGGGTGCGTGCCTTGTGGTGGTAGCCAAACAGTTGCAGCGGGTAGCGGGCAAAACGTGGGTCATCCCAGCCCTCAAAACCGGGATGGTAGATCGGCAGCGGGCTGATCACCTCATCGGCCTGCAACGTCCAGCGGGCGGCAATCTCCGCCAGCGCGCTGGAGTAGATCTCAATCTTGCCGGAGGGAGTGGCGAGCGGATTAGCCTCGGGGTCTTCCCGGAAGGCGCGATAGGCCACGAAGTGGCCAGCCGGGTCGCGCTGACGGTAGATGCCAGCCGCCCGCAGCGCCTCATACGTCGGGAGCTGCGGATCGCGGGCGCGCATCTTGTCATAGAGCCAGTGCAGCCACGCCGACTGGCTGCGCCCCTCGGTGAAGCGTTGCAGCACCTCTGGCCCGAGCCGCGCCGCCACGCCGCTCAGGATCTCATAGATGCCGCGCCGCTCAAATTTGGCGGGCGTGGCTGGCTGGCCGAAGATCAGGTAGCCCATGTGGCCAGCGGACTCATTGGCAACAATGTCCTCCTGCTCGGTGGTCATCAGATCCGGCAGCAGCAGGTCAGCGTAGCGCGCCGAAGAGGTCATGAAATTGTCGATCACCACGATGGTTTCACACAGGCTTTCATCCTGCAAAATCTCATGGGTGCAATTGATGTCAGAGTGCTGGTTGATCAGCGTATTGCCAGCGTAGTTCCAGATGAACTTGATCGGCGTCTCCAGTCGGGCTTTGCCGCGCACGCCGTCGCGTAGCTCGGTCATCTCCTGGGCGCGGATGATGGCGTCCGTCCAGGCGAACACCGGGATGCTGGTGCGCACCGGGTTCTCCAGCACTGGCATCCGTTCGATGGTGCAGGTATAGCTCGACTCGCGCGCGCCAGTGCCGCCGCCGGGTAGCCCGACGTTGCCGGTCAGGATGGCGAGCATGGCGATGGCGCGCGAGGTCAGCTCACCATTGGCCTGCCGCTGCGGCCCCCAGCCCTGCATGATGCAGGCTGGCTTGGCAGTGGCGATCTCACGCGCCAGCGCGACGATGCGATCCTGCGGGATGCCCGTGATCGCCTCCGCCCATTGCGGCGTTTTGGCGGTGCCATCCTCCCCCTGCCCCAGAATATAGGCTTTGTAGTGGCCGTTGGCGGGCGCGCCGGTTGGCAGGGTCTTCTCATCGTAGCCAACGCAGTAGCGATCCAGAAACGCCTGATCGACACGATCCTCAGTGATCATCACATAGGCCAGCGCGCTGACCAGCGCGGCATCGGTGCCGGGACGGATCGGGATCCACTCATCCTCACGCCCGGCGGCGGTGTCGGTGTAACGTGGATCGATCACTATCATCCGTGCGCCGCTGCGCGCCCGCGCCTGCTGGAGCAGGTAGGTGACGCCCGCGCCGCTCATGCGCGTCTCCGCCGGGTTGTTGCCGAACATCACCACCAGCTCGCTGTTGACGATATCCGAGGGACTGTTGCCGTCGTTGCCGCCGTAGGTGTAGGGCATGGCGGCGGCGATCTGGGCGGTGCTGTAGGTGCCATAGTGGCTGAGGAAGCCGCCGTAGCAGTTCATCAGGCGCGCCACCAGCGAGGCATAGGGGGACGAGCGCGTCAGGTTGCCGCCGACGATACCGGACGAATAGTTGAGATAGACCGCCTCGTTGCCATAGGTTTCGACGGTCTGCTTCAGCCGCTGCGCCAGCGTGTCCAGCGCCTCCTCCCAGCTGATGCGCTTGAATTTGCCCTCACCGCGCTTGCCGACCCGCTTCATCGGGTAGTTGAGGCGCGCCGGATGGTTCATCCGCCGCCGGATCGAGCGACCGCGCAAACAGGCGCGGATCTGGTGATCGCCCCACGCATCGGCCCCGGTGTTGTCGCTCTCCACCCAGGTGACGCACTCATCCTGCACATGCAGCCGCAGGGCGCAGCGGCTGCCGCAGTTGACGGAGCAGAGGCTCCAAACCACCCGCTCCTCCGGTTCGCGTGCTGGCGTGGGCGTGGCCCCTGCCGTGCCAAAGGGCAATCGCACCGCGCCCGCCGCCAGCGCCAGCCCACTGCCCTTCAGCAAGCCGCGCCGTGTGATACCGCCCCGTTGGCTGGGCGTCGCACTGTTGTCGCTCATACTCTCCCCTCCTGATGGTTAACCACAGGCTGGAGTAACAAAAAGCGCGTGCGAATGCCTTGCTCTTTATCAAGCAACAGGCCGGGAGGGGAAAGGAAAAGCAGGCAGGGCGGGCGCCCTGCCCTCTCTCAGTTGGCGGGTTGCACCACCAGTTGGCCGGCGGAGCCGCGATCGGCCATCTCCAGCGTCTGGCTGTAGAACAGGAAGGGGAAGTGCTCAAACGAGGGCTGGTTGAAGTAGACCAGCAGCTCCACCTGGCCATCCACCCAGACGGTATCCTTGAAACCGGCATCCTCCGCCAGCGGCGGCCCGCCATTGACGCTCTTCACCAGGAAGGAGACACCCTGAATATGGAAGGATTGCGGCAGATCGGCGCGTACCGTCCAGCGCTCCCAGGTGCCCTGCACCGCCTGCGCGTCCGTGCGGTTCATGTCCCACACCGCGCCATTGATGCCAGCCTGATTGTCGCCGAGGCGGAAATCGCGCGTGCGCACTACGCTCCCCTCCAGCAGTTGGTCGGCCAGCAGGCGCATCGGCAGGTTATCCGTCACCAGTGGCAGCAGGCCGGTGGGTTTCAGCGTCAGCACCAGCGTGTTGACCAGAATGCTCGACGGCTCAAACAGCCCGCGCAGCCGATCCATGATGCCCGCCGCCTCACCGGCGGTGATTGACACCTCATCGCCCTGCGACATATCCACCAGAATTTCGCGCCGCTCGCCGGGGGCCAGCGAGAGGTGCGGCACCGCCACCGGCGCGGGCAGGAAGCCCTGATCGGCGGCCACCACGTGGAACGGGCGGTTGTCGCTCATCTTTAGCATGAAGCGGCGCGAGTTGGAGGCATTCAGCAGGCGCAGGCGCACCCAGCCGCGTGACACCTCGACGTAGGGGCTTTCCACGCCATTCACCAGCAGCGTGTCGCCGAGGAAGCCGCCCTGCGCGGGCGCGTCATATTGCGGGGTGCCGAAGTTGTCGAGGCGCTTGTCCTGGAGGATTAGCGGGAAGTCATCCACGCCGTAGTGGCTCGGCAGCGGCAGGGATTTGCTGACGCTGTCCTCCACCAGCCACAGCCCGGCCAGCCCGTTGTAGAGGTGCGGGGCCATCCGGTTGGGGGTGTTGGCGTGATACCAGCAGGTGGCGGCTGGCTGGCGGATGGGCAGTACCGGCGCCCAGTCAACGCCCGGCGACATCATGCGCCCTGCCCCGCCGGTCAGTGTACCCGGCACTTGCAGGCCACTGACGGTCATGGCGACCGGCTCACTCAGCCGGTTGCTGTAGATCAGTTTGACGTCATCCCCGCTGTAGACGCGCACCGTTGGCCCCAGATAGAGGCCGTTGACGCCCCAGACGCTGGCCTTCGCGCCACCGTTGAATGACCAGTGGGCGCGTTGCAGGGTCAGGAACAGCGGTTGCCCACGGCGCGACTCCAACAGCGGCGGAACCGGGAGGGCGGTCTGCGTTCCGTTCGCCTCTGCCCTCAGCGGCATCGCCCCGGCAGCCAGCGCCATGCCCGATGCCTGTAAAAACTGACGTCGACTGAGTGACATATCTTCTCCATGACAAGCAATATGACTGTGTGCAAAACCCCGCCCGGAGGCAGGGTGAAAAGGGCCCGGCGCACCGGGCAGCGGCCTGAATCCCAGGCCGGAAAGCGGTTACTTCTTGCGTTTGGCGGCCGCTTCTCGGGCGGCCACTTCCGCATCCAGCTCGTTGATTTTAGCCTGCATCAACGTGCGGCAGTGCTCGGCCAGCTCACGAACCCGCTCTTTTCCATACTCTGTGGTATCGATGGGCGGCAGCATTTCTACAATCACCAAACCATTTGACCAGCGGTTCAGGTTGATTTTGCCGTGGGTGTTGGAGACGCAGATTGGCACAATCGGCACGCCCGCGGCAATCGCCGCATGGAACGCACCGGTTTTGAAAGGCATCAGGCCGCGGCCACGGCTGCGGGTGCCCTCCGGGAACATCCAGATGGAGATGTTGCGCTTTTTGAACTGCTCCACCACCTGCGAAATGGTGCCGTGCGCACGGGCGCGGTTGTCACGGTCAATCAGCAGGTTGCCGGTCAGCCAGTAAAGCGGGCCGAAGAACGGGATCCACAGCAGGCTCTTTTTGCCCACCGTCACGGTACGCGGCTGCACCACGTTGGCGGCGGTAACCATGTCATAGTTATTCTGGTGGTTGGCAATGTAGATACAGTTGCCATAGTGCGCGGCCTCAGGCGGGATGCGCTGCTCCACCTTCAGGCCAAACACCTTGGAGAGGCGGCCAAACATGTGGCCGAACCGCGCCACATGGCGGGGATTACGCGGGCTGAAGAGACAGAAAATTGACCCGAAGATACAGATCAGTAGCGAAAACAGCGTGACAATGATGGCACGTAAAATCAACAACATAAAAAACCTCGTTAGCGAAACGCCAGCCCCAGGCGCACCACTGTGCCGCCCCGACGCCGGTCTCCTTGCTCCTGACAAACCCTCACAGGCTGTTTTATAGAGACAAAGGTGCCCTGCTCACCCTTGCTCACCCGTCCTGCGAAATCCTCAGGCCGGGTGATACAACGGCTATATTAATGCAAACGGTGAATATTCACCGAGAAAAACGACGGATTAGAGAGGCTTGGCACTTTTTGTGCGGCCGCGCCCATGCCCGGCGTCCCGGCATCACCGGGGCACCGGGCCGTGGCTGGGTTACTCGTCGCTGCTGGCGGCCGCTTCCGGGCGTGCCGGTGCATCCACGTCAACCCGGTCGATGCGTTGCAGGCCACGCGGCAGCAGCGTGCCTTTGCGGCCACGCTCGGCGCGGTATTTCTGCAAATCTTCCGGGCGCAGCGTCAGCTTGCGCTTGCCGATATGCAGCGTCAGGGAGGTTTGCGGCGGCAGCACGAACAGCCAGGCCAGCCGATCCTCACCCGCCGCGGCCTGTGCCGCCGGGATGGAGACAATCTTGTTGCCCTTGCCCTTCGACAGCTGCGGCAGATCCGCCACCGGGAACATCAGCATCCGGCCCGCCGCGGTGATGGCGAGCAGCATGTCATCCTCGCCATGAATCTCCAGCGGCGTCAGTGCCTTGGCATTCTCCGGCAGGGTCAGCATCGCCTTGCCAGCGCGGTTGCGCGCCACCAAATCGTTGAAGGTACAGACAAAGCCGTAGCCAGCGTCAGAGGCCATCAGCAGCTTCTGGTTGTCTGCCGCCATCAGCACCTGCTCCACCACCGCACCCGGCGGCGGGGTCAGCTTGCCGGTCAGCGGCTCGCCCTGCCCGCGCGCGGAGGGCAGCGTGGTCGGCTCAAGGGCGTAGCTGCGGCCGGTGGAGTCGATAAACACCACCGGCTGGTTGCTCTTGCCGCGCGCCGCGCCGAGGAAGCTATCCCCGGCCTTGTAGCTCAGGCCGGTCGGGTCGATGTCATGCCCCTTGGCGCTGCGTACCCAGCCCATCTGCGACAGCACAACGGTCACTGGCTCAGAGGGCAGGATGTCGGTTTCGCTCAGCGCCTTGGCTTCGCTGCGCTCATGCAGCGGCGAGCGGCGCGGGTCGCCGTAGGCTTCGGCATCCGCCTGGATCTCCTTGCGGATCAGCGTGTTCATCTTGCGCTCGGAGGCCAGCGTCGCTTGGATCTGGTCGCGCTCCTTGGCCAGCTCATCCTGCTCGCCACGGATCTTCATCTCTTCCAGCTTGGCGAGGTGGCGCAGTTTCAGGTCAAGGATCGCCTCGGCCTGCGTCTCGCTCAGCGCGAAGCGTGCCATCAGCACCGGCTTCGGCTCATCTTCGCTGCGGATGATGTGGATCACGTCATCGATATTGAGGAAGGCGGTCAGCAACCCCTCAAGGATGTGCAGGCGCTTCAGCACCCGCTCCAGACGGTGGTTGAGGCGCAGGCGCACGGTGTTGCGGCGGAACGCCAGCCACTCCGTCAGGATCTCCACCAGCCCCTTGACCATTGGTCGGCCGTCGAGGCCGATCATGTTCATGTTGACGCGGTAGCTCTTCTCCAGATCGGTGGTGGCGAACAGGTGGTTCATCACCTGATCCATGTCCACGCGGTTGGAGCGCGGCACCACCACCAGACGGGTCGGGTTCTCGTGGTCTGACTCGTCACGCAGATCCTCCACCATCGGCAGCTTCTTGGCGCGCATCTGGCTGGCGATCTGCTCCAGCACCTTGGCACCGGAGACCTGATGCGGCAACGCGGTGATCACCACGTCGCCCTCTTCCTTTTTCCATACCGCGCGCATCCGCACCGAGCCACGCCCGGTTTGGTAGAGTTTGCGGATCTCGTCACGCGGCGTGATGATCTCCGCCTCGGTCGGGAAGTCCGGCCCCTGCACGTGGGTCAGCAGCTCATCCAGCCCGGTGGCGGGTTTCTCCAGCAGCATCACGGCGGCGGCGGCCACTTCACGCAGGTTGTGCGGCGGGATGTCGGTGGCCATGCCCACCGCGATGCCGGTGGTACCGTTCAGCAGGATGTTGGGCAGGCGCGCTGGCAGCATTTTCGGCTCGTCCAGCGTGCCGTCAAAGTTCGGGATCCACTCCACCGTGCCCTGCCCCAGCTCGCGCAGCAGCACTTCGGCATATTTTGACAGGCGGGATTCGGTGTAACGCATCGCGGCGAAGGATTTCGGATCGTCCGGCGCACCCCAGTTGCCCTGCCCATCCACCAGCGGGTAGCGGTAGGAGAAGGGCTGCGCCATCAGTACCATCGCCTCATAGCAGGCGCTGTCGCCGTGCGGGTGGTATTTGCCCAGCACGTCGCCGACGGTACGGGCCGACTTCTTGAATTTGGCGCTCGCGTTCAGGCCCAGCTCTGACATCGCATAGACGATGCGGCGCTGCACTGGCTTCAGGCCATCGCCGATAAAGGGCAGCGCCCGGTCCATGATGACGTACATGGAGTAGTTGAGGTAGGCGTTCTCAGTAAACTTGTGCAGCGCTAAGCGCTCAGCACCGTCATGAGTCATGTCGCTCATTAAATGTTTATCCTTACACCCGTAGCGTTTTGTTCTGCATTGAAGCATCAGCCCACGGCCGGCGGGTAGATCCCGGCGCGGGGCGCATGATGCGGCGATAGTACAACATCTGGCATGGCACTGTCACAGCCACCGGCGTGCCAGGCGGGGCGGCCCGGCTATCCGGGTGAAATATGGACGCAGGCTCGCTAAATCCGCTGCTTTGTTGCATTTTAGTCAAGAGTGTTGTGCGCCATCGCACATTTTTTCTATCCGGTTGCGCCGCTATACTGCCCACCATGTCTATTGATAGGGCGAATAATAAATGAGCAACATCCTGATTCTGAATGCGGCAAAAACCTTTGCCCACTCCAAAGGCGCACTGAACGACACCCTGACTGAAGTGGCGGCCTCCTTCCTGCGTGACAGCGGCCATGACGTCCGTGTGGTCAACATCGACCAGGGCTATGAGGTGCCCGCCGAGGTGGAGAACTACCTGTGGGCAGACACCGTGATCTACCAGATGCCGGGCTGGTGGATGGGCGAACCGTGGATCATGAAAAAGTACATCGATGAGGTCTTTACCGAGGGTCACGGTAAATTATATGCCAGCGATGGCCGCACCCGCGCCGACGCGGCGAAAAAATATGGCTCCGGCGGCCTGTTGCAGGGCAAGACCTACATGCTCTCCCTGACCTGGAATGCCCCGCTGGAGGCCTTCACCGACCAGGAGCAGTTCTTCCACGGCGTGGGCGTCGATGGCGTTTACATGCACTTCCACAAGGCCAACGAGTTCCTGGGCATGGCGGGCCTGCCGACCTTTATCTGCAACGACGTGATCAAGCAGCCGGACATTGAGAACGACATCGTTCGCTACCGCGCGCACCTCGACAACGTCTTCAACGGCTAAATCAGACAATGGCCGCTGGCGCCGTGGCGCCCCAGCGGCCACACTCTGATGGCTGACCGGGCCGCCTGCTGGCCGCCCCTTCCCCGCCGTATGGACGCTACGAGGTAACGATGATCACTGTTATTGCTGAAATCCAGGTTAAGCCCGGCCGCCGCGACGCCGTGCTGGCGCAGATCGAGGCGCTGCTGCCGACGGTGCGCGCCGAGGCGGGCTGTGGCTGCTACCAGCCGCTGGTTGACCTCAACGCGCAGGTGCCGTGGCGCAAGACCGCGCCGGACGCCATCTTTATGTATGAGGAGTGGGAGAGCCTGAGCCACCTCGAGCAGCACCAGCAGCAGGCGCACATGGATCACCACCGGGAGGCGATCAAGCAGGATGTCGAGGATGTGGTGATCCATATCCTTGAGAAGCCCTGACCCGCCCCCCACCTGAGGCCGCTGACGCGGCCTTTTTTCTGCGCGCTACAGCCAGTCGTGCGCCATCTGCTCGCTGATGTAGTCCAAAAAGCAGGTGATGCGCGCCACCAACTGGGTGTTGCGGTAGTAGACCGCGTGGATCGGCTGCGTCTCCGTCTCGGTCAGTTCCGCCAGCACCGGCACCAGCCGCCCCTGTCGGCAATCCTCGCGGGTCATGAAATCCGCCAGTTGCACAATCCCCTCGCCCTGCAACGCCAGGTGGCGCAACGTCTCGCCGCTGGAGGCGCTGAGCGCCGGGGTGATGGTCAGCCGTTCGCCGTTGGCGGCACGCAGCGGCCACTGGTTGAGTGACTCCGGCTGGGTAAAGCCCAGCAGGCTGTGGCGCGCCAGATCCGTAACCTGCTGCGGCTCGCCGTGGCGTGCCAGATAGGCCGGGCTGGCGAGGATACGTAGCTGGCTGCGCCCCAGCAGCCGGGCGTGGATCGAGGAGTCGCGCAGCTCGCCGATGCGGATCGCCACATCCGTGCGCCGCTCCAGCAGATCGATAATCTGGTTGTCGCTGTTCAGCTCCAGCTCCACCTGCGGGTAGCGACGGCGGAAACCGCCCACCAGCGGCACAATCACATGCTCCATGAAGGGCGCGGCGGCATTGACCCGCAGCCGCCCGGCTGGCATCTCGCGGCGCAGGGCGATCTGCTCCTCCGCCTGCTCCACCGACTGCACGATCTGCCGGGCGTGGTTCAGGAACAGCGCCCCCTCCTCCGTCAACTCCAGCCGACGGGTGGTGCGGCGCAACAGCGTGGTGTCCAGCTTGCTCTCCAACCGGCTCAGGGCGCGGCTGATGCCCGAAGTGGTCTGCCCCAGCTGCTCGGCGGCGGCGGTAATCGAGCCACTGTCCGTGACGACGGTAAAGGCAAGCAACTCATCCAAGGTGATCTTCATCCATCTCCCCCGCAGCAGAAACGCATCCGGCCGCCCCTGGGGGCGGCCGGTATCATCACATCAGCACATCAGACTGCCAGTTCGGCTTTGTCGCCCTTGTCCTGCAACCAGTTGCGGCGATCTTCCGACCGCTTCTTGGCCAGCAGCATGTCCATCATGGCGACGGTCTGCTCCACATCCTCGTCATTGATGGTCAACTGCACCAGACGGCGGGTGTTCGGGTCGAGGGTGGTCTCACGCAGCTGCATCGGGTTCATCTCGCCCAGCCCCTTGAAGCGCTGGACGTTGGGTTTGCCCTTCTTGCGTTTGAGCTGATCCAGCACCCCGGCCTTCTCCTCCTCATCCAGCGCATAGTAGACCTCTTTGCCCAGGTCGATGCGGTAGAGCGGCGGCATTGCCACGTAGACGTGGCCGCCCTTCACCAGCGAGCGGAAGTGGCGTACGAACAGCGCGCAGAGCAGCGTGGCGATGTGCAGGCCATCGGAGTCCGCATCCGCGAGGATACAGATCTTGCCGTAGCGCAGCTGGGAGAGGTTCTCGCTGTCCGGGTCCATGCCGATGGCGACGGAGATGTCATGCACCTCCTGCGAAGCCAGCACCTCGTCGGAGGAGACCTCCCAGGTGTTCAGGATCTTGCCCTTGAGCGGCATGATCGCCTGATACTCGCGGTCGCGCGCCTGCTTGGCGGAGCCGCCCGCCGAGTCCCCTTCCACCAGGAACAGCTCGGTCATGCTCAGGTCTTGCGAGGTGCAATCCGCCAGTTTGCCGGGCAGTGCCGGGCCGCTGGTCAGCTTTTTGCGCACCACTTTCTTGGCGGCGCGCATCCGGCGCTGGGCGCTGGAGATGGCCAGCTCCGCGAGCTGCTCGGCGGCTTGCACGTTCTGGTTGAGCCACAGGCTGAAGGCATCTTTCACCACGCCGGAGACGAAGGCCGCGCACTGGCGCGAGGAGAGGCGCTCTTTGGTCTGGCCAGCAAACTGCGGATCCTGCATCTTGACCGACAGCACATGCGCGCAGCGATCCCAGATATCCTCCGCCGACAGCTTGACGCCGCGCGGCAGGATGTTGCGGAATTCGCAGAACTCGCGCATTGCGTCCAGCAGCCCCTGACGCAGGCCGTTGACGTGGGTGCCGCCCTGCATGGTCGGGATCAGGTTGACGTAGCTCTCGGCCAGCAGCTCGCCGCCCTCCGGCAGCCAGAGCAGCGCCCAATCCACTGCCTCGGTGTCACCGGCGAAAGAGCCGACGAACGGCTTCTCCGGCAGGGTGATCAGGCCGTTGACCGACTCCATCAGGTAGTCGGTGAGGCCATCTTCGTAGCACCAGCGCTGCTCGGTGTTGTTGAGCTTGTCCTTGAACAGGATCTCCACGCCGGGGCAGAGCACGGCCTTGGCTTTCAGCAGGTGCGACAGGCGGCTGATGGAGAAGCGCGGGCTGTCGAAGAAGCTGCCATCCGGCCAGAACTGGACGCGGGTGCCGGTGACGCGTTTGGCGCAGCTGCCGGTGACCGCCAGATCCTGCACCTTCTCGCCATTCTCAAACGCCATCTCATAGACGTTGCCGCCCCGCTTGACCGTCACCTCCACGCGGGTGGAGAGCGCGTTCACCACCGAGATCCCCACGCCGTGCAGGCCGCCGGAGAACTGGTAGTTCTTGTTGGAGAACTTACCGCCAGCGTGCAGGCGGCAGAAGATCAACTCCACCGCCGGGATGCCCTCTTCCGGGTGGATGTCCACCGGCATACCGCGGCCGTCGTCGATCACCTCGAGCGACTGGTCGGCATGGAGGATCACCTCAACGCGGCGCGCATGGCCAGCCAGCGCCTCATCGACGCTGTTATCAATGACTTCCTGCCCCAGATGGTTGGGGCGCGAGGTATCGGTGTACATGCCGGGACGGCGGCGCACCGGCTCAAGGCCGCTGAGTACCTCAATGGAATCTGCGTTATAACTTGATTGACTCATCGTTTGATTACTATTCGTGGCCAGTGGTTGGTGGGCTGGCGGACGCCGGCCGGTTGGCGCGGCGCACCGCCCGGTTGGTGGCGGGCGGTGTGGCACAGGGCGTCAGTCAGACGCCAGCCCGAGAAAATCGATAATCGGAGAGAAGAAGCGTTCGAAACCGACGAAGGTGTGGTTGCCGCCCGTTTCCACCGTCTGGCGGCAAGGCGTGTAGTAGGTCACGGCCTGGCGGTAATCGAGGATCTCATCTCCGGTCTGTTGCAGCAGCCAGATCAGATCCGGCGACTCCAGGGGATCGACCTGCATCACGCGCAGGTCGTAGACGTGGCGAGACTCTAACACATATTGCTGGCCGGTGTAGGGGTTCTGATTTTGCCCCAGATAGTCGATCAGCAGCTCATGAGGGCGCACCGCCGGATTGACCACCACCGCCGGAATGGCGAAGCACTGCGACAGCCAGGTGGCGTAGTAACCGCCGAGCGAGGAGCCGACAATGCCGATGCGCTCGCCAGCGCGCGTCATCACCACGCTCTCCAGCAGCTCCGCCACCGCGTCCGGGAAGGGCGGCAGCTGCGGCACCAGCATCTCAATGTGCGGGTGGTGTTCCGCCAGCCAGGCCTTCATGGCGCTGGCCTTTGCCGAACGGGGGGAGCTATTAAAGCCGTGCAGGTAGAGTAAGGTGTTCATCAATAACCGTCCGAATCCATGTCCGGGCTGAACTCATCCGTGGTGAGACGGCACACCTCGGTCTCCAGCCGGCCATCTGGCCAGAGATCGAGGTAGCGCCAGCCGGGCGCCACGCTGTCGATGGTGAAGTTGGTGCAGTGCGGCTTGAACTGGACGCAGGTGGAGGGCGTCGCCAGCAGGCGGCGGCCATGCCACTCCTCGTCCATCTCCTGATGGATATGGCCGCACAGCAGTGTGGAGACCTGTGGGTAACGTGCCAGCAGCGCCGCCAGCTCATGGGCGTTGCGCAGGCTGTGCTGGTCAAGCCAGGTGCAGCCGGAGGGCAGCGGGTGGTGGTGCAGCATCAGCAGGGTGTGGCGCTCAGGGTAAGCCTTCAGGCAGCGCTCCAGCCACTCCAGCTGGTACTCGCTCAGGGCACCGTGCGGCACGCCGAACACCTGGGTGTCGAGCAGCACCACCTGCCAGTGATCGCCCAACAGCGCCTGTTTAGAGGGGGCGATGCCCGCCTCGGCCAGCGCATCCACCATCGCTGGCTGGAAATCGTGGTTGCCCGGCAGCCAGAGACAGGGCGCCTGAAAACGGTGGATACCGGCAGTGAAGTGGCGGTAGGCCGCCAGCGAGTGATCCTGCGCCAGATCGCCCGTGGCCGCGATAAGGTCAACCGGCCGCTGTTCGGCGGCAATCGCATCCAGCACGGCGTGGTAACTGCGGAGCGTATTGACGCCCAGCAGCGTCTGGTGCTCGCCGGCAAACAGGTGCGTATCGGTTATTTGTAATATCCTGACCTTGGCGTCACCGGCCACAGGCAGCGTAAACAGGCTTTCCAAATGGTGTCCTTTGTTATCTCACTCTGTCTAACAAACCGGAACCGCCATCGCTCCATGCGCTAAACAGTAGCGCAACCAATCAGCAAGAAACTGGTTAATTTGATGCTTTTCATCGCGTTGATGCAACTTTTTATTAGGATAATCATAACGTGCTTTGAAACGATAGATCTGCTGGCTGGAACACACTTCCGCCACCATCGCGTCGTGGTAGAGCCGCACGGTCATGGCCGGCAGGCTCCAGTAGCTCACCGCCGGGGCCGTCTGCTGGATCTCCACCAAAGAGGTATAGCGCGTGGATTCGACAATCGTCAAACGGTAGGTGGCGCCATTCACCTGATAGCTGATTGTCTCACCGGCGGCGTCGTTGCGCGGCAGCAACCGTCGTAATTGCGCGAAATTGGTTTCGCACAGCCGCATCATTTCAGGGAAATCAGGGATATAGCGCTTAATCATCAGTTGACCACTCTTTTCGTAACGATTCATGGTGCAGCGCCAGCCATTGCAGGGCAATGATTGAGGCCGCGTTATCAATAGCTCCTTCTTCCACCCATCGACAGGCCTGCTCGCGGCTGACCACATGTACCCGGATATCCTCATGTTCCTCTGCCAGTCCATGCAGACCCTCCGCCGTCCTGGCATCCACTTCGCCGACCATCACGGAGAGACGCTCGCTGGTGCCGCCGGGGCTGGCGAGGTAGCTCAGCACCGGCTTGCAACGCGCGACCGTCAGGCCGGCCTCCTCCACCGCCTCACGGCGGGCCACCTGCTCCGGGCTTTCGCCTGGCTCAATAATGCCGGCCACCATCTCCAGCAACCACGGCGTGTCGCTGGTCTCCAGCGCCGGGAAACGCAACTGCTCTACCAGTACCACTTCGTCGCGCTTGGGATCATAGGGCAACAGCACCGCGGCATGGCCGCGCTCAAACACCTCACGCCGCACTTCACCACTCATTTCGCCATTGAACAGACGGTGACGGAAACGATAGGCGGTGAGCGAAAAAAAACCACTGTAGAGTGTCTCACGTGCAATAATTTCTACATCATTTTTGGTGAAGGTGACGGGCGACGGGTTGTTGGATGAAGCCATGATGATCCCTCTCTGGTGAGTATAATGGCGCTATTGACCGGTTTTAGGTCAATACCGTGAATGTTCATAAATTATACTCGGACATAGTTGTGGTAGATTGACAGGATTCAAGGGCGATGGCACGTTAAGCCACCTCGCCTGTATCTAATACTCTGATAGAATCGGCAAAATTTTCGTTATCGACAGCCCATACATAATAAGCAACGCTGCTGTATTACAAGGAATGCAAATGAAGAAACTGCTCCCCTTTCTTATTGGCCTGAGCCTGTCTGGCCTGAGTCAACTGGGCCACGCCGAGAACCTTCTCCAGGTTTATCAGCAGGCGCGCCAAAGTAACCCAGACCTGCGTCAGTCTGCCGCAGAGCGCGATGCTGCCTTTGAAAAGATTAATGAGACTCGCAGTCCGTTGCTGCCACAACTCGGTTTGGGTGCGGATTACACCTATACCAGCGGCTTCAAGGATGCCCGGGATACGGAGAGCAATGTCACCAGCGGCGCGTTGCAACTGACCCAGACCCTGTTTGATATGTCCAAATGGCGTGCGCTGACGTTGCAGGAGAAGCAGGCAGGCATCCAGGATGTCACCTACCAGACGGCGCAGCAGAACCTGATCTTAAACACCGCGACGGCATACTTCAATGTGTTGAGCGCGATTGATACGCTTTCTTATATTGAAGCGCAGAAACAGGCGATCTACCGCCAGCTCGACCAGACCACCCAGCGCTTCAACGTGGGGCTGGTGGCGATCACCGATGTCCAGAACGCCCGCGCCCAATATGATAGCGTACTGGCCAATGAAGTCACAGCCCGCAACGACCTGGACAACGCGCTGGAGTCCCTGCGCCAGGTGACCGGCCAGTACTACCCGGAGCTGTCGTCGCTCAACATCGACACCTTCAATACCCAGCGCCCGCAGCCGGTCAGCAGCCTGCTGAAAGAGGCCGAGAGCCGCAACCTCAACCTGCTCTCCGCCCGCCTGTCGCAGGATCTGGCGCGTGAGCAGATCCGCTACTACCAGTCTGGCCACCTGCCGACCCTCGACCTGAATGCCTCCTCCGGCATCAGCAACAGCAAATATAGCGGCTCGCGCAACCTCAACAGCGACACCGACGCTGGCCAGAACCAGATTGGCCTGAGCTTCAACCTGCCGCTCTACAGCGGTGGCGCGGTGACCTCGCAGGTCAAGCAGGCGCAGTACAACTTCGTCAGCGCCAGCGAGCAGCTGGAGAGCGCGCACCGCAGCGTGGTGCAGACCGTTCGCTCCTCCTTCAACAATATCTCTGCCTCCATCAGCAGCATCAACGCCTACAAACAGGCAGTGGTGTCGGCGCAAAGCTCGCTGGATGCGACGGAAGCTGGCTATCAGGTGGGGACGCGCACCATTGTTGACGTGCTGGATGCCACCACCACGCTCTACAACGCCAAGCAGCAACTCTCCAGCGCGCGTTACAACTACCTGATCAACCAGTTGAACGTGAAATCAGCCCTCGGCACGCTGAATGAGAATGACCTCCAGATGCTGAACGGCGCACTGGGCAAGCCGGTGCCGACCACGCCAGAAGCGGTCGCCCCGGAGAACGCGGCACAGGATGCGGCGGTGGATGGCGGCGTGAAGCCAGAGAGCGGCGAAGTGCAGATGCAGGGCCAAAATCAGGCCCGCACCCAGCCAGCGAAAGCCTCGGCCAACCCGTTCCGGCACTGATCCCCTGCCCCCTGACGGCGCCCCTGTGGCGCCGTCTCTCTTTCTGGCCCCATAAGCGGGCGTTCACCCTGATTGTGGCGTACGCTTGCTTTAAACGTAATCAGCTTTCGCCTATCCTTATGCCCTCTGGGAGGGCGTTCCGCCCTATATAAAAGGGGAGATATCACAATGAAACGGACGAGAAGCATCAACCTGCCGGCGTTCCGCAAGTCGTGCCGCATGGCACCGCTGGCGCTGGCGATCGGCGCGGCCTTTGCCCTGGCCGGCTGTGAGCAGGCCGATGAAACGGTCTCGATGTACCAAAATGCCGACGACTGCAGCAAAGCCAATCCATCCAATGCCGAGCAGTGCAAAACCGCCTTTAACGAAGCGCAGAAAGAGGCGGCGCGCACCGCGCCCAAGTACGCCAGCCGTGAGGATTGCGTCGCCGAGTTTGGCGAGGGGCAGTGCACACAGGCACCTGCGCAGGCCAGCGCCGCGCCCCAGGAGAGCGGCAGCTTCTGGATGCCACTGATGGCCGGCTACATGATGGGCCGGATGATGGGCGGCGGCGGCTACCGCCAGCAGCCGCTCTTTACCCCGCGCTCGGCGGCCAGCCCGGCCAACGGACAGTTTGTCGATGCCAGTGGCCGCAGCTATGGCAGCGCCACGCCGGGCCGCACCGTCAACGTGCCGCCCTCCGCAATGGCACCGAAACCGGCCACCACCAGCACCATCACCCGTGGCGGCTTTGGTGAGAGCGTCGCCAAGCAGAACTCCGCTCAGCGCAGCAGCATGAGCAGCGGCTCCCACCGCTCGTACGGGGGATAACATGAGACGCATTACCCTGCCGGAGCGCCCCAACTGGCGCGCCAAAGCGGAAGAGTTCGGCTTTCAGTACCACACCATGTATGGCGAACCATACTGGTGTGAGGACGCCTGCTACGCCTTCACCCTGAAACAGGTGGAGGAGATTGAGGCGGCCACTGCCGAACTGCACCAGATGTGCCTCAAGGTGGTCGAGCGGGTGGTAAACAGCGACGAGTTGCTGGCGCGCTGCCAGATTCCGGCGCACTGCCGGGAGTTTGTGCGCAGTTCCTGGCGCACCGGCCAGCCGTCGCTCTACTCGCGGCTCGATCTGGCCTACGACGGCGTCAACCCGCCGAAGCTGCTGGAGAATAATGCCGACACCCCCACCTCGCTGTATGAAGCGGCGTTTTTCCAGTGGCTGTGGCTGGAGGATCAACTGGCGGCTGGCAAAGTGCCAGCGGGCGCGGATCAGTTCAACAGTTTGCAGGAGCGGCTGATTGAGCGCTTCGCTGACCTGAAGGCGCGCCACGGCTTCAGCCAGCTGCACTTCACCTGCTACCGTGACAGCGATGAGGATCGCGGCACCGTGCAGTATTTGCAGGATTGCGCCCAGGAGGCCGGGCTGCCCAGCCGTTTCCTCTACATTGATGAGATTGGCCTTGGCGAGCGCGGGCAGTTCACAGATCTGGACGATCAGGTGATTGGCAACCTGTTCAAGCTCTACCCGTGGGAGTTCATGTTCCGCGAGGTCTTCTCCACCAAGCTGGAGGATGCCGGGGTACGCTGGCTGGAACCGGCGTGGAAGGGCATTCTCTCCAACAAGGCGCTGTTGCCGCTGCTGTGGGAGATGTTCCCCAACCACCCCAACCTGCTGCCAGCCTACTTTGCCGATGCGCCGCACCCGCCGCTGGATCACTACGTGGTCAAGCCGCTCTTCTCCCGCGAGGGGGCCAACATCCGCATTATTAAGGATGGTCAGGAGCTGGAGCGCGTGGACGGCCCGTATGGTGAGGAGGGCATGATCGTCCAGCAGTTCCACCCACTGCCGAAATTTGGCGACAGCTACGCGCTGATTGGCAGTTGGCTGGTGGATGACCAGCCCTGCGGCATGGGCGTGCGTGAGGATCGGGCGCTGATTACCCAGGATCTGTCACGCTTCTACCCGCATGTGATTGTTGGCTAAATACCGGGTGGGGGTCAGCCCCCCACCTGTACCGACAGCATACTCAACGACGCCATCTCAATGCCGTCCACCGGCACCGTTACTGGCTCCTCGCCATCCCAACTGCCCAGCACATAGAGCAGCGGCAGGTAGTGCTCCACCGACGGGTTGGAGAGCGCCGCGCCCTCATGCGCCATGAAGTCCACCAGCGGATGGTGCTCGCCCCGGTAGCTCAGGTTCTCACGCACATAGTCATTGAACGCCGTCGCCCACGGGTATGGCTCGCCGCCGCCCTGCCATTTCGCCAGCCGCAGGTTGTGCACCACGTTGCCGCTCGCCACGATCATCACCCCCTCATCACGCAGCGCCGCCAGCTTCTGGCCAAGCTGGTAGTGGTAGGCCGCAGGCTGGGTGCCGTCGATGCTCAGTTGCACCACCGGGATATCGGCCTCCGGGTACATCTTGATCAGCACGCCCCATGAGCCGTGATCCAGCCCCCACTCGCCCTGATCGGCGATGACCGGCGTCGGGGCCAGCAACTGCTGCACGCGCGCCGCCAGCGCCGGTGAACCGGGCGCCGGGTAGCGGGTATCAAACAGCGCCTGCGGGAAGCCGCCAAAATCGTGGATGGTGCGCGGCGCGGCCATCGCTGTCACTGCGGTGCCACGGGTGTACCAGTGGGCGGAGACCGCCAGAATTGCCTTGGGCCGGGGCAGGGTTTCACCCAGCGCGCGCCAGGTGCGGGTATAGAGGTTCTCTTCCAGCACATTCATCGGGCTGCCGTGGCCCAGAAACAGCGCTGGCATACGGGAAGTGGTCATAATTTATCCTTGCTGCGGTATACTTTGAATGCAGCAAAAGGCAAAAGCCCCTGCCGCCGGTAATAAAATACGTTACTCTCTTTCCCAGGAGGTGACAGCCTGATAACCATGAAGAAGATATTCAGAAATTTTGAATATTCAGGTCAGGACACCTGTGCGCATCAGGCGTGTTACCGGGTATGACCCCACCCGCTGTCGATGGAATTACATGAAAGGAGCCATCATGTCAGTACCGTTAATCCTTACCCTGTTGGCCGGAGGCGCCACGTTTTTGGGCGCGCTGCTGGGCATCATCGGACAGAAGCCTTCCAACCGGCTGCTGGCCTTTGCGCTCGGCTTTGCTGCCGGGATTATGCTGTTAATTTCATTGATGGAGATGCTGCCTGCCGCGCTGCATACCGAAGGCATGTCGCCGCTGCTCGGCTACGGCATGTTCATGCTCGGCCTGCTGGGCTACTTTGCCCTCGACCGGATGCTGCCGCACGCCCACCCGCAGGATTTAATGGAGGGGCAGCTCACGCCGCGTAGCCTGAAGCGCACCGCGCTGCTGCTGACGCTGGGCATCAGCCTGCACAACTTCCCGGAGGGGATCGCCACCTTCGTCACGGCCAGCGCCGATCTGGAGTTGGGGCTGGGCATCGCGCTGGCGGTGGCCATCCACAACATTCCTGAGGGGCTGGCGGTGGCTGGCCCGGTGTACGCCGCCACCGGCTCCAAGTCCAAGGCGCTGCTCTGGTCGGGGGTCTCCGGCATGGCGGAGGTGCTCGGCGGGCTGCTGGCCTTCTCGCTGCTGGGGCCGCTGGTGTCGCCCGTGATGATGGCCTCAATCATGGCGGCGGTGGCTGGCATCATGGTGGCGCTGTCGGTGGATGAGTTGATGCCGCTGGCGAAAGAGATCGATCCGAACAACAATCCCAGCTACGGCGTGCTGTGCGGCATGTCGGTGATGGGCTTCAGCCTGACGCTGTTGCAGAGCGGCGGGGTCGGCTGACGGCGACGCAAACAAAAAGGGCTGCCCATCGGCAGCCCTTTTTTATGGCAGCAATCAGCTGGCCTGACGGGTTTCGTTCTGGCGGTAGGCCACCAGATCCTCAATCGTCACCACTGGCATGTCGTGCTGCTTGGCGAACACGATCGCTTCTGGCGCGTGGGCCATGGTGCCGTCATCGTTGGTCAGCTCGCAGAGCACGCCCAGCGGCTTGAAGCCCGCCAGCGACACCAGATCGATGGTTGCTTCGGTGTGGCCGCGGCGGGTCAGCACGCCGCCATTCTGCGCGCGCAGCGGGAAGACGTGGCCGGGGCGGTTCAGGTCGCTCGGGCGGGCGTCATCGGCGGCGGCAGCGCGGATGGTGGTGATGCGGTCGGCAGCGGAGACGCCGGTGGTCACGCCCTTCGCCGCTTCAATGGTCACGGTAAAGGCGGTCTGGAACTGGCTGGAGTTGTTCTCCACCATCATCGGCAGTTCCAGCTGCTGGCGGCGCTCTTCGGTCATGCAGAGGCAGACGATGCCGCTGCCGTGGCGAATGGTCAGCGCCATCTGCTCAACGGTCATGGTTTCGGCGGCGAAGATCATGTCACCTTCGTTTTCGCGGTTTTCATCATCCAGCACCATCACCCCGCGCCCATTGCGCAGGGCCTCGAGTGCGCGTTCAACGCGCTCAAAAGCGGTACCGAATTCGGAAAGTAGCGTCTGATTCATGGTAAAAAACCTCATTAAAATTATGGATTACCAGAATCAGGGCGATCTTGAGGAGGTCATCACGCCCAAGGGGCGCAATTCAAAAGATAACGCATGTGGGCGTCATGCCCGACAAAAGCCGTTACTCTCTCCCATCCGGACTATAACCGTCGGCCCCGGAATTGCACCGGATCTGCTGACCTTGCGCCGTTGCCGGCCCAAGCGCTCGCGGGCTTCCACAGGGGCCAGTTGGCCGCGCCTGAGGTTTACCGCCGGTGGGGAGTTTCACCCCGCCCTGAGAATAAGCGTGTTTACTATAGCGCCAATGGGTTAGCAGGGCAATTCTCGTTTTTGGCTAAGCTTTGCCGTTTTTTCGCCCGCCCGGCTGTACAAAAAACCCTCTTTATCTGATTCCCGTCACGAATCGGCAACAAGGGTTTATACGACACCCAACTCGGATTACACTACGCTTAAGAAACTTTTATCCAAACAAGGGAAAGATCATGATTGACCCGAAAAAAATAGAACAGATCGCACGCCAGGTGCATGAGTCGATGCCGAAAGGCATCCGCGACTTCGGGGAAGATATCGAGAAGAAGATCCGCCAGGTGCTGCAATCCCAGCTGACTCGCCTTGATTTGGTCAACCGCGAAGAGTTCGACGTGCAGACCCAAGTCCTGCTGCGCACCCGCGAAAAGATGGCGCTGCTGGAACAGCGTCTGGAAGCGCTGGAGGGCCGCCAGCCGACCCCCGCTGCCCCGGCCATTATCACTGACCCGGTGACCACCCCGATCACCGGCTCCGCGTCCGCACCGGCCTCTGCCCCGGCCAGCACCGTTACGCCGCCGGTCAGCACTACCCCGCCGGAAGCGCAATAACCCCATAAAAAAAGGACACCGCGGTGTCCTTTTTCTTTGGCCGCGGCAATTAGCCGCGGTTTTTGATCACGTTGATGATGTTGGTGGTGGAGCAGCCATCCTCAAAGTTCAGCACACGTACGTCACCGCCCGCGGCCCACACCTCTTCGCTGCCGGCGATCTCATGCGGCTGGTAGTCGCCGCCCTTCACCAGCAGGTCAGGCAGGATGCCAGCGATCAGGCGCTGCGGGGTGTCCTCTTCAAACAGCACCACCCAATCCACCGCCTCCAGCGCGCTTAGCACGATCATGCGCTGCGTCTCCGGGTTGACCGGGCGCGACTCGCCCTTCAGGCGCTTGGTGGAGGCGTCGCTGTTGACCGCCACAATCAAACGGTCGCCCAGCTTGCGGGCATTCGCCAGATAGGAGACGTGGCCAGCATGGAGGATGTCGAACACGCCGTTGGTCATCACCACCTTTTCGCCACGCTTGCGCGCGTCGGCCACTGCCTGCTTGAGCTGTGCCTCGGTCATCACGCCAAAGCCGGACTCGGCGCGGCCGTGGATGGCGTTCTCCAACTCCATCGGCGAGACGGTGGAGGTGCCGAGCTTGCCCACCACCACGCCTGCGGCAGCGTTAGAAAGGAAGCAGGACTCCTCCAGCGAGTTGCCAGCCGCCAGCGAGGCCGCCAGCACGCCGATCACCGTGTCACCGGCACCGGTCACGTCATACACTTCCTGCGCTTCGGTCGGCAGGTGCAACGGTGCCTTGCCCGGTTGAAGCAGCGTCATGCCCTGCTCGGAGCGGGTCACCAGCAGCGCAGAGAGATCAAAGTCCGCAATCAGGCGCATCCCGCGTTCCACCAGCTGCTCTTCATCTTTGCAGCGGCCGACCACCGCCTCAAACTCGGAGAGGTTCGGCGTCAGCAGGGTCGCGCCACGGTAGCGCTCAAAGTCATTACCCTTCGGGTCAACCAGCACCGGCACACCAGCGGCTTTCGCCAGCGCGATCATCGGCTGCACGTCAGCCAGCGCGCCCTTGGCGTAGTCGGAGAGTACCAGCGCGCCGCTGGTCGGCAGTGCCTGGCGGATGCGCTCCAGCACCGGCTGCGGGTCGATGCCCTCAAACCCCTCCTCGAAATCGAGGCGGATCAGCTGCTGGTTGCGTGACAGCACGCGCAACTTGGTGATGGTCGGGTGAGTCGGCACGGCCACGAAGTCACACTGCACATTCACCTCATCCAGCTTGGCGTTCAGCGCGCGTGCCGCATCGTCCTCACCGGTCAGGCCCACCAGACGCGAGGCCGCGCCGAGCGAGGCGATGTTCATCGCCACGTTTGCCGCACCGCCGGGCCGCTCCTCAATGGTATCGACTTTTACTACCGGCACCGGGGCTTCCGGTGAAATGCGGCTGGTCGGCCCATACCAGTAGCGATCCAACATGACATCGCCAACCACCAGTACGCCGGCGCGGCGAAAATCAGGCAGTGTTACTTTCATCCCATACTCCAGACTAATAAATACTGAAAATTTGTGCGTGATATTATCATAAGCGTGAATGCTTCCCACCCATGCGTATGCTTCTTACTGACGCCCTTGCCGGGAACCCCACGCACGTGGCGATTCCCGTGTACGACGCCGACGGGTTACCCCAGCCAACGCCGCCAACTCTCTGTGACCTGATTGCGCTCCGCCGCGAATGCCTCGCCCGCCACCTTGCCGGAGAGGGTCTGCAACGCCAGATGGTGGATCTCATCACGCAGGGTGACGTAGGCGTGGGTCAACGCCGCTGCCTCCTGCTCCTCCATGATGCCGTGCTGGGCCATCAGGCCGAAAATCCGCACATTGTCTGACCAGCGGGTCAGTGCCGGTTGCTGGGCGGCATAGCGTAGGACAAGGTATTGGGCGATGAATTCAATATCCGTGATGCCGCCGGGGTCGGATTTCATGTCAAAGCGATCCGCCTGCTTGCTGCCGAGGTGCGTCACCATCTTCTGGCGCATCTCACGCACCTCCTGTTGCAGGGTGGCGGCGTCACGCGGGCGGCACAGAATATCACGGCGGATGGCGTCGAACTGCTGGCGGATCAGCGGGTCGCCGTGCACCATGCGCGCGCGCACCAGCGCCTGATGCTCCCAAGTCCAGGCGTCTTGCTGCTGGTACTCGGCGAAGGCGCTGACGGTGCTGACCAGCATCCCGGCCGCGCCGGAGGGGCGCAGGCGCGCATCCACCTCATACAGAATGCCGGAGGAGGTGCGGGTGCTGAACAGGTGCATGATGCGCTGCGCCAGCCGCAGGTAGAACTGGCGGCCATCGATGCTGCGCTCGCCGGTGGTCATCACGTCATCCGGGCAGTCGAGCAGGAAGACCAAATCGAGATCGGAGCTATAGCCCAGCTCCCAGCCGCCCAGCTTGCCGTAGCCAATCACCGCGAAGCCGCGCCCCTCGCGCCCGGCCAAATGCGCTGGCTCGCCGTAGCGGCGCACCATCTGCCCCCACGCCTGCTGCACCACGCTCTCAATCATCGCCTCCGCCAGATAGGTGAGGTGATCGCTCACTTTCATCACCGGCAGCACGCCAGCGATGTCCGCCGCGGCAATGCGCAGGTGCTGCGCCTGCTTGAACTGGCGCATCGCCTCCAGTTGCTGCTCCTCATCCTCCTCCGGCACGCGCATCAGGTACTGGCGCAGCTCATCGCGGTAGGCGTCCAGCGCAATCGGCTGGTAGAGGGTCTGGGGATCGAGCAGTTCATCGAGCAGCAGCGGGTAGCGCGCCAGCTGCTCCGCCACCATCGGCGAGGCGTCACACAGCCGCACCAACTGCTTGAGCGCGCCGGGATACTCCACCAGCAGCTCGATGTAGGTGGTACGGGTGACAATGCCGAGCAGCAGCCCGGTCACGCGCACCAGCGTCACCTCGGCTTTAGAGTGAGCACACACTTCCGCCAGCAGGCGCGGCATCAGCAGGTCGAGCATCTCACGGCCGCGTGGGCCAATGGTGCGTTTATCCACGTCCTGACGGAAAGCACGCAGGTTGCGCAGTAGCTCCGCCTGCTGTTCTGGCGAGAGGTGCGGCGGCGTCAGCGGGGCGAGATCGCCCTCCTCCCGCGCGTCGTTCCACAGGCTGACATACAGCTCCTGATCGCTGGTTTCGCCCGGCTCAGGGGTGTCGTCGCCAATCAGCTGGTCGAACACCGCACGCACCGCACGCATTTGCGCCTCCAGCGCCTGCGACAGCGCCGTCCAGCCTGCAAAGCCCATGCCCCACGCCAGCCGCGCGCGGTTGAGGCTGTCGGCTGGCAAAGTCTGGGTCTGCTCGTCGGCAATCGCCTGCAACAGGTTCTCCAACCGACGCAGGAACAGGTAGGCCTCCGCCAGCTGCGCCACCTGCTCCGGCGGCAGCAGCCCCAGTTCGCCCACCGTGCGTAGCGTCGGCAACAGCGCCCGTTGCTGCAACTGCGGTTCGCGCCCGCCGCGGATCAATTGGAACACCTGCACGATAAACTCAATTTCGCGGATGCCGCCCGCCCCCAGCTTGATGTTGTCCGTCAGCCCACGCCGCCGCACCTCGCGGGCGATCATCCCCTTCATGTTGCGCAGCGACTGAATGACGCTGAAGTCGATGTAGCGGCGGAACACGAATGGCTTCAGCATCTGGTGCAGCTCGCGGCTATAGGCATCGCCGGTGTCGCCCATCAGCCGCGCCTTGACCATCGCGTAGCGCTCCCAGTCGCGCCCCTGCTCCTGATAGTAATCCTCCAGCGCCGGGAAGCTCATCACCAGCGGGCCGCTGTCGCCAAAGGGCCGCAGCCGCATGTCCACACGGTAGACAAAGCCATCCACCGTCGGCTGGTCGAGCGCCTTGATCAGCCGCTGCCCCAGCCGGGTGAAGAACTGGGCATTGTCCAGCACCCGCCGCCCGCCGCGCGTCTCACCATTCTCCGGGTAGGCAAAGATCAGGTCGATATCGGAGGAGAAGTTCAGCTCGCCGCCGCCCAGCTTGCCCATGCCGAGGATCAGCAGCGGCTGCGCCGTGCCCTCCGCGCCCGAGGGGGTGCCCCACTCGCGGCAGCAGGCCGCGTAGAGCCAATCCCGCGCCGCGACGATCAGCGTCTCCGCCAGCACGCTGAGCTGTTGCAGCGTCTGCTCGGTGCTGCTCGCCTGAATCGCCTGCGCCCAGGCGATGCGCGTCATGATGCGGCGACGGAACTGGCGCAGCACGCGCATCAGCGCCGGTTCATCCCCGGCCTCCGCCAGCGCCTCCGCCAGCCAGTCAGCATAGTGCCGCCACTCCTCGGGCTGCGGCGGTGCGTCCTGCAACGCCGCCAACCACGCGGGGTGGGCCGCCAGACTGTCGCTGACAAAGTCACTCAGCGCCAGTACCGCGCGCGCCTGTTGTGTCAGGTCGGCATCAGGGGCGAGGCGGCTCGTCTGGCTATCGGCCTGTGCAAGCAGCGGGGGAGGCAGTGGTAACATCTCAGGGTCCTTATTAAGAAAAGCCCGCGCGAGCGCGGGCTAAATGAGGGTCAGGGATCAGGCGTTTTTGGTGGGCGTGCCGTTGAGCCAGAAGGCCGGTTGCTGCACCGCGTGCTTGCGGGCCGCCTCCAGCCAGGCTTGCTGCTGCTGGACAATCGACTGTTGCAGCGCCTGCCAGTTTTCGATGTAGCCCTGCCACGCGCTCTGCGGGTAGGCACCGGCCAGCAGGTGCAGCGCGATAATCTGGCGGTTGAGGCGCGGCAGCTGGTCGCGGTAGCCCTCGTCGGTCAGCGGGCGGCTGAACGCCTCCTTGATGTCTGCCGCCGTGCGGCCCAGCATGATGTCAGCGAAACGCTTGAAGGAGCCATCCAGCTTCTGGCGGCTCTTGGCATCGACGTGCGCGTTCCAGCCAGCGGTCGCCAGATAAGAAGTAAGCGCTAACTTACACTTCAGGTAGGCCGGGCTGAAGCAGAGCGTTTGCCCCTCGACGGCCGGGTCAGCAATCTGCGGCTCCAGGTCGTTGAACAGGTTACGCAGGTCGCTGGTCGCCTTGCGCGGCACCAGCCCGCCAAAGATTGCCAGCGCCTGTCGCACCATCACCAGCGCTTCGATCACCGCATGGCGCGCCTGCTTGTCGCCGCGCAGCCACAGCTCCTCATGGTACTGCCAGTGGCCGAGCGCCAGCTCCAGCACCCCGGCCATCCCCTGCTCGACGGTGGCCTTGGCCGGTGGCGTCCAGACCGGGATTGGGCGGATTTTGCGTGGCTCGTTGCCCTTCGCCAGATGGTAGCCGCGCGCCGCCTTGCTCAGGCCGCCCTGACGCAGGCCGCCCTCTTCACCCAGCCAGGCCGCCAGCGCCAGCAGGTCGTCGGTGTTGCCGGTTTTCAGCTCCAGCTCAATCTCGCAGAGCGGTTCGCTCAGCTCGCCAGCCTTGACGCTGCCTTGGTCGAGGGCAATCTCAATCTCGCTCTGCTGGAAGGTCACCAGCCACTTCTCACGCATAAAGTCGGTCTGGAACAGCGGTTGCAGCTCGCCTTGCAGGGCCATCACGTCACACCCCTCCGGCCAGATCTCCGCCGGGAAGCGCGCCAGATCGAGCGTCGGCTCCTCCAGCTCCACATTGTACTCCGGGCGCTGGTGCAGGCCGCCCATCGCCTTGCCAGCGGTCTTGATGGTCATCTCATAGCGGCCATCAAAACCACGGATGCGCAGCCCCATGTCCATGCCGCGCACGGTGTTGTCCGGGGTTTCATAGTAAATGTTGGTCAGGTGCTGGGGCGCACTGTGCTGGCTTTTCAGGGAAGAAACTTTGGCCGGTAATGCCGCTACCGCCGCAGGCGCGGCAATGAATTTCAGTTCAATCTCTACAGTCATCGTTTTTCACACCAAAGTTTGCCGGCGCGCTGCCGGGAAATAAGCACCATCAATTATAGCGCTGAATAGTATCGCAATAGCCGCAATGAAGTCTTGTGCCGTGCGGCAAGCTTGCGGCACGCCTCGCGAACTTTTCCGCGCTCCCTGCTGTCAGACGTTGTTGGTGACGCACCTTGCCAGCCACATGAACATCGCGGCGATTTCACTTAGGGCAAGAGAGGGTGCGCCCCTGCCCCTCGCGGGCAGGAGACGCGCGGGCACGCGGCCGGGATAGTAAGATAGTTCTCATTCCGGTTTATGCGTTGCGCCGTCACACTTAACTCATTAGTATCTTTCCCCTAAATTTAGCCAAATACGATGGAATAATGCAGAAATTACGCCTGATCTCCCTTACTTTGCTCACTTTGAGCGTGACCTGGGCCGCCCACGCTGACGAAAAGCGTTATATCTCTGACGAACTCAACACCTACGTCCACAGTGGCCCCGGCAATCAATACCGCATTGTTGGCACGCTGAACGCCGGCGACGAAGTGAATCTCCTGAGCGTCAATGACAGTACCCACTACGGCCAGATCCTCGACGCCAAAGGGCGCACCACCTGGATCCCCCTCGACCAGCTGAGCGACCAGCCAAGCCTGCGCACCCGCGTGCCCAATCTGGAGCAGCAGGTAAAAACCCTGACCGACAAGCTGACCAACATCGACAACAGCTGGAACCAGCGCACCGCCGAGATGCAGCAGAAAGTGGCGGCCAGTGACGGCATCATCAACGGCCTGAAAAGCGAGAACCAGAAGCTGAAAGACCAGCTGATCGTGGCGGACAAGAAGGTGAACGCGGTCAACGTGCAGCTGGATGACAAGCAGCGCACCATCATTCTGCAGTGGTTCATGTATGGCGGTGGCGTGCTGGGCGCGGGTCTGGTGCTGGGCCTGCTGTTGCCGCATCTGGTGCCGCGCCGCAAGAAAAAAGATCGCTGGATGAGCTAACTTCCCGCCGCCCGCCTCCCACAGGGCACGCCCGTGCCCTTTTGTCTTTCCCCGGCGCACCACGCTACACTCAACACAGTCTGTGTTTATCCGGCGCGGGTTGCCCGTGTCCGGCAGTACCCTTTTCAGGAGTTGAACCGTGAAGATTTATCTGGTGGGCGGCGCTGTCCGTGATTCTTTGTTGCACCTTCCCGTCACCGAACAGGATTGGGTGGTGGTCGGCGCGACGCCGGAGCAGCTGCTGGCGCAGGGCTACCAGCAGGTTGGCCGCGATTTCCCGGTCTTCCTCCACCCGGTGAGCCGCGAGGAGTACGCGCTGGCGCGCACCGAGCGCAAATCGGGCCAGGGCTACACCGGCTTTGAGTGCCATGCCGACCCGGACGTCACTCTGGAGCAGGATTTGCTGCGCCGTGACCTGACCATCAACGCCATCGCCCGTGACGCCGACGGCGCGCTGGTTGACCCCTACCACGGCGTGCAGGACTTGCATGACCGCCTGTTGCGCCACGTTTCGCCGGCCTTTGGCGAGGATCCGCTGCGGGTGCTGCGGGTGGCGCGCTTTGCCGCCCGCTTCGCCCACCTCGGCTTTACCGTCGCACCAGAGACGCAGGCCCTGATGGCGGAGATGGCGGAAGGGGGCGAATTGGCGCACCTGACGCCGGAGCGCGTCTGGAAAGAGACCGAAAAGGCGCTGCTGACGCAACAGCCGCAGGTCTACTTCCAGGTGCTGCGCGACTGTGGCGCGCTGGCGGTGCTGTTCCCGGAGATTGACCGGCTGTTCGGCGTGCCCGCGCCGGTGAAGTGGCACCCGGAGATCGACACCGGCATCCACACCCTGATGACGCTGCGCATCGCCGCCCAGCTCAGCCCGGCGGTGGATGTGCGCTTCTCGGCGCTGGTGCATGACCTCGGCAAGGGGCTGACCCCGCGTGAGAAGTGGCCGCACCACCCCGGCCACGGCCCGGCGGGCGTGACGCTGGTGGCGGAACTGTGCCAGCGCCTGCGGGTGCCCAACCCGGTGCGCGATCTGGCGCTGCTGGTGGCGGAGCACCACGACCTGATCCACACCATTAACCGGCTACAGCCGGAGGCGCTGCTGGCGCTGCTGGATGCGATTGACGTCTGGCGCAAGCCGGAGCGGCTGGAGCAGATGATCATGACCAGTGAGGCGGACGCGCGCGGGCGCACCGGCCTCGAGGATCGCCCCTACATTCAGGGCGACTACCTGCGTGCCGCCTACCAGACGGCGCTGGGGGTGTCGATCAAGGAGGTGCTGGACGCAGGCTTCAAGGGCGCGGAGATTCGCGAGGAGCTGCGCCGCCGCCGTACCGTGGCGCTGGCGGCGTGGAAGGCCCACCAGCAACTGCTGCCAGTCGAGTGAGTGGCGTTCGCCCATAAAAAAGCCCCGCCGAAGCGGGGCTTTTTTTCTCGGCCACGATCAGGCAAAGAAGACAAAGTAGAGCACGCCAGCCACGATGAAGCGGTAAATGGCGAACGGTACAAAGGAGAAGCGTTTGATCACGGCCAGGAAGGTCTTGATGGCGATCAGCGCCACCACGAAGGCGGTGATGAAGCCCACGGCGAACATCGGCAGATCCGACAGGCTCAGGAAGTGCCAGCTTTTATAGAGATCGAGCGCGCTGGCGCCCATCATCATCGGCACTGCCAGCAGGAAGGAGAACTCCGACGCCGCATAGCGGCTGACGCCCATCAGCATCCCACCGGAGATGGTGGCACCCGAACGGGAAAAGCCCGGCCACAGCGCCAGACACTGGAAGCAGCCAATCATGAACGCCTGACGGTAGGTCAGGTCATCCAGACCCGGTGATTTCGGCTGTTTTGGCTTCAGCCACTCAGCGGCCAGCAGCAGGAAGCCCCCGACCACCAGCGCGTACACCACGTTTTTCACCTCAAACAACGCCTTGATCTGCTCATGCAGCGTCAGGCCAATCACTACGGCCGGGAACATCCCCAGCAAAATGTGTATCAGCGACAGTCGGCCGGTGGTAATGCCCTCGTGCGGCACCTCACCGAAACGGATGCCAATCAGGCCAAACAGGCGACGCCAGAACATCACCACCACCGCGAGGATGGAGCCGAGCTGGATAATGACCTCAAAGAACTTCGCTTTATCATCGGTAAAGCCGAGCCAGGTGCCCACGATAATCATATGCCCGGTAGAGGATACCGGCAGAAATTCGGTCAAGCCTTCGACCACGCCAAGAATAAACGCAACCACTAACGAATGGAGATCCGTCATGAAATGTTCCTTACCCCTAGAATTAACGTCATAAAAAAGCGGCAAAAAAGTTGCCGCTTAACATTTCGTTACGTATGACCAAGTTACCGGTCTTTGGTTTCATTCCAGTGACATTAATTCTGACGCGTAAGGTCAGTGCGGGCGCGTGCCACGCTCAATGATCACCCCAACCCGTGCGGCCTGAGCCACCGCGCCGGGCTTACTGACCTTAATACGGACCCACGGGGATTTGAAGCGTTGGAGCAACAATTCAGATACTTCCTCTGCCACCCGCTCCACCAGCGCAAAGCGCCCACCTTCAACGTGTTGCAGGATCGCCTGGCTGACATCGGCATAACTCAGGCAATCTTTTACGTCGTCACTGGCGGCAGCCGGGCGGTTGTCCCACGCCATCTCGATGTCAAACACCAGCTTTTGCTGGATGGTCTGCTCCCAGTCGTACACGCCAATGGTGGTGATCGCCGTCAATTGTTCTATAAATACAATGTCCATTACGTCATTCTCTGTTTTTGGCCCTGCCGGATACCACTTCCGGCGGAATGTGCGTATTATCCACAGATGCCGCGTCTAACACGACCTCTATTGAACGGAACCCTGTTATGAGTGCTACCGCGCTTGGGATGATCATCCTCGCGTATTTATGTGGCTCAATTTCCAGTGCCATCCTGGTCTGCCGCCTGGCCCGCCTGCCCGACCCGCGCCTGCATGGCTCCGGCAATCCCGGTGCCACCAATGTACTGCGCATCGGTGGCCGCGTTGCCGCCGCCGCGGTGCTGGTGTTTGACGTGCTGAAAGGGATGCTGCCGGTCTGGCTGGCCTACAAATCCAACGTCGCGCCCTTCTACCTCGGCCTGACCGCCATCGCTGCCTGCCTCGGCCACATCTACCCGGTCTTCTTCCGCTTTCGCGGCGGCAAGGGCGTCGCCACCGCATTCGGTGCCATCGCGCCCATCGGCTGGGACTTAACCGGCCTGATGACCGGCACTTGGCTGCTGACCATGCTGCTCAGTGGCTACTCCTCGCTTGGCGCCATCGTCAGTGCGCTGATCGCCCCGTTCTACGTCTGGTGGTTCAAGCCCCAGTACACCTTCCCGGTTGCCATGCTCTCCTGCCTGATCCTGATGCGCCACCACGACAATATCCAGCGCCTGTGGCGTGGGCAAGAGACCAAAATCTGGGACAAGCTGCGCAAGAAACGTGACGCGCGCAAAGACGCCGCCCGCAAAGCCCCCTGACTTTTTGCCATGTGCCACTGGCGCATGGCTCCCCCCTCCCCGCACCTACCAAATTTCTGACCGCGCTCAACAAATAAAGAAAACTCATACCTGCATAACTATTTTATGGCAGACAAACCCTGCCCGCCTCCCTACCTTGGTAGCTGCACCACCGAATCACCCATAATTAATCGTCTGATTTACCTATAAAAAATAAAAACAGCCCGCCGGAAAACCCACCCGCCGCGTGCTTTTCGCTGGGCCATGCCCACTGAAAATTTTAACCTGATCACGTATTGATAAAAAAAACAGAGAGCGTACCCGATGAACAACCACCCGATTGTCGATGTGAAGGGCTGGATCGATGCCCGCCCGATCTCCGGTTACCAGTGGCTGGTGCTGGCGCTGTGTTTCATCATCATCATGTTTGATGGCTACGATGCGGCGGTGATGGGCTTTATCGCCCCGGCGCTGATTGAGGATTGGGGCATCTCGCGCGCGCAGATGGGGCCGATTCTGGGCGCGGCGATGTTTGGCGTCGCCCTTGGCGCGCTGATTGCTGGCCCGTGGTCGGATCGCCTCGGGCGCAAGCGTGTGCTGCTGGTGTCGGTGGCTGGCTTCGCGCTGTTCAGTTTGCTGTGCGCCTTCGCCCGCACCCCGTTTGAGATGGCGCTGCTGCGCTTCCTCGCCGGGCTGGGGCTGGGCGCGGTGATGCCCAACTGCGTGACGTTGGTGTCGGAGTATATGCCAGCGCGGCGGCGTGGCCTGACCATCGCCCTGATGTACAGCGGCTTTAATATTGGCTCCGGCGCGGGCGGGTTTATCGCCGCCGGGCTGCTGCCTGACTGGGGCTGGAAGTCGGTGCTGCTGTTTGGCGGGCTGGTGCCGCTGCTGCTACTGCCGGTGCTGATGGTGATGCTGCCGGAGTCGGCGATGTACATGGTGGTGCGCCGCGTCAGCCGCGAGAAGATTGCCGCGGTGCTGCGCCGCGCTGGCGGCCACTTCGCGCCGGAGACCACCTTTGTGCTCAACACGCCGGTGATCCGCAAGCAGGCACCGGTGCTGCAACTCTTCAGCAAGGGCTACGCGCGCGGCACGCTGGTGCTGTGGCTGACCTACTTTATGGGGCTGTTCGTCATCTACCTGCTGAATGGCTGGCTGCCGACCATCATGCGCACCAGCGGCTTCTCGCTGGAGCGGGCGGCGATGATCTCCGGCCTGTTCCAGTTGGGTGGCCCACTCGGCGGCCTGCTGGTGGGCTACCTGATGGATCGCTTCGCCGCCAAATATATCATCGGACTGTTCTATCTGGTCGGCGCGGCCTGCCTGCTGTCACAGGGGCTGGGTGACTTCGGCCCGACGGCGCTGGCAGTGCTGGTGTTCTTCAGCGGCTTTTGCATCAACGGCGCGCAGAATGGCTTGCAGGGCTTCTCCCCGGCCTTCTACCCCACCGAGATGCGCGCCACCGGCGTCAGTTGGATGCATGGCATCGGCCGCTCCGGCGCGATCCTCAGCTCCTCGCTGGGCGGCGTGCTGCTGGTCGCCTTCCCCGGCGCGGCCAGCATCTTTATTATCCTGGCCATTCCTGCCCTGCTGGCGGCCATCGCCATCACCCGGCACCAGAAGGCCCATCCACCGGAGCAGGTAAAAGGCATTGATCTCGACGATCTGCCGGCCCTCTCCCGCACCATGAACAACCGCTAACCACGAGGTCACCTATGGCAAAGATAATTGGCGGGCTCGCCGTGTCACACACGCCGACCATCGGCTTCGCCGTCGATCACCACAAGCAGCAGGAGAGCGCCTGGGCGCCGATTTTTGACGGCTTCGCGCCGATGCAGCGCTGGCTGGAGGAGAAGCAGCCCGACGTGCTGCTCTACATCTTCAATGACCACGTCACCTCCTTCTTCTTCGACCACTACTCCACCTTTGTGCTGGGGATTGACGATCACTATGAGGTGGCGGATGAGGGCGGCGGCCCGCGTGACCTGCCGCCCATTCAGGGCCACGCGGCGCTGTCGCAGCACATCGGCGCAAGCCTGATGGCCGATGAGTTCGACATGGCCTTCTTCCAGGACAAGGCGCTGGATCACGGCCTGTTCTCGCCGCTCTCCGCGCTGCTGCCGTGGGAGAAGGGGTGGCCGGTGCCGGTGGTGCCGTTGCAGATTGGTGTGTTGCAGTTTCCGATCCCTACCGCCCGCCGCTGCTACCGGCTGGGGCAGGCGTTGCGCCGGGCGATTGAGAGCTTCCCGGAGGATCTGAAGGTGGCGGTGGTGGCGACCGGCGGCGTCTCCCATCAGGTGCACGGTGAGCGCTGCGGCTTCAACAACCCGGAGTGGGACGCACAATTCATCGACATGCTGGTCAATGACCCGGAGCGGCTGACTGAGATGACGCTGGCGGAGTACGCCACCCTTGGCGGGCTGGAGGGGGCGGAGGTGATCATGTGGCTGGTGATGCGCGGCGCGCTGTCGGCCAACGTGGAGAAGCTGCATGAGGCGTACTACCTCCCCTCCATGACCGGCATCGCCACGCTGATTCTGGAGAACCGCGCCCGCGAGGCACCGGTGGATGTCCACCAGCGCCAGCGCGACAAGATTCAGGCCCAGCTGGCCGGTGTGGAGTCGCTGCCGGGCACCTACCCCTTCACCCACGCGCGCAGTCTGAAGGCGATCCGCATCAACCGCTTCCTGCACCGGCTGATCCAGCCAGCGTGGCGTGAGCGCTTCCTGCATGAGCCACAGGCGCTGTATGCCGAGGGCGGGCTGACGGCGGAGGAGCAGCAGTTGCTGGAGGCGCGCGACTGGCGCGGCCTGATTCACTACGGCGTCAGCTTCTTCCTGCTGGAGAAGCTGGGGGCAGTGGTCGGCGTCTCCAACCTGCACATCTACTCGGCGATGCGCGGCCAGACGCTGGAGGAGTTCCAGAAGACCCGCAACCAGCAGGTGCTCTACTCAGTGGCGGGCAAAAAAGGGGCCTAGCCGGTTGGCGCGGCGGCGCACACCTCGCGCAGGCAGTCGATCATCGCCTGTGCGGCCGGTGAGTGCAGGCAGCCAGCGCGGCAGGTCAGGCCGATGTCACGGCCAGTACCGGTTAGCGCTGGCGCCAGCCGCACCAACTCCCCGCGCGCCAGCTCATGCTCCAGCTGGTGGGCGGAGACTGCCGCCAGCATGTCAGAGTGCAGCAGCAGCCCACGCACCAGCGCCAGATCGCCGCTCTCCACCTGTGGCGACGGCGCGGGCAGCCCCATCGACTGGAAGCACCCCTCCAGCAGCCGCCGCGCCGGTGTATCGGCGCGCGGCAGCACCCACTGCGCCCGTTGCAGATCCGCCAGTGTCGCGCCCTGCGCCGCCAGCGGGTGGCCGCGCCGTGCCAGCAGCACCATATCCTCCCGGAACAGCGTCTCGCGGGTGATGTCCGCCGCCTCCTCACTGTTGCGCAGCGCGCCAAAGATGAAGTCGATGTCGCCAGCGCGCATCTCCGAGGCCAACATGCCGAAGGCGCTCTCGTTGGTCATCACCTTCAGCGCCGGGTAGCGCGACAGCAGCAGGATAATCGCCTGCGGCAGCAGCCGGGTGCGCCCCAGCGGCAGTGCGCCAATGCGCACGGTGCCGGTCAGCACGCCGCGCCGGGCGGCGATGTCCGCCGGGATGTGGCGCAGCTCATTCAGCGCCCGGCGGATGCCCGGCTCCATCTCGCGCCCGGCCAGCGACGGCATCATGCCGTGCGGCGTGCGCTCCAGCAGCGCGATGCCCGCGCCGCTCTCCAGCACTTTCAGCGCGGCGCTGACCGCCGGCTGGCTCAGGCCAAGGTGCGCGGCCACGGTCTGCATGTGGCGCGTCTGGCAGAGGGTGATGAAGATCTGCAACCGCCGCACGTTGAACAGCCAGAGCGGCTCTGCCTCGCCGCGCGGCGGCGCGGGCCGACCACGCAGGCGCGCCAGCCGCAGCGGCGTCTCCCGCAGCTCCGCCAGCGCCCGCCGCGCGCGAGGCAGCACGCACTTGCCAAAGTCGGTCAGCATCATGCCGCCAGCGTGACGCTCAAACAGCGGCACGCCGAGCCGCAGCTCCAGATCGCGGATGGCGCGGGTGACGGCAGACTGCGTACGGAATAGCTCCTCGGCAGCGCGCGACACGCTCCCCTGCTCCACCACCTGGCTGAAGGCCCTGATCTGCATCAGGTTTACCCACTCCTGCCCGCTCTCTTCTTGCATGGCGTTCCCCACCCCATTCCGCGATCCCGATCGGCAATATAAATAAAACGCATACCTGCTGCAATCGAATGAATTATCGCCACGGCGGCCAGCGTGACAGCATGGAAAAAAACCGAGGAGGGTTATCCATGAGCACCAATCCAAGCAAAAGCGCGCTGGTCGTCAGCGCCCACTCCGCCGATTTCGTCTGGCGCGCCGGCGGCGCCATCGCCCTGCACCATGAGCAGGGCTACGCCGTGCATGTGGTCTGCCTCTCCTTCGGCGAGCGCGGCGAATCCGCCAAGCTATGGCGCAAGGGCGCGATGACCGAGGAGAAGGTGAAAGAGGCGCGCCGCACCGAGGCTCAGGCCGCCGCCGAGATCCTCGGGGCCAGCGTCGAGTTCTTCGACATGGGCGACTACCCGCTGCGCGCCGACCAAGAGGCGCTGTTCCGGCTGGCGGATGTCTACCGCCGCGTGCAGCCGCACTTCGTGCTGACCCACTCCCTGAACGACCCTTACAACTACGACCATCCGCTCGCCAGCCACCTCGCCCAGGAGGCGCGCATCATCGCGCAGGCGGAGGGTTATCGCCCCGGCGAGCCGATCATTGGTGCGCCGCCGGTCTACTGCTTTGAGCCGCACCAGCCGGAGCAGTGCGACTGGAAACCGGACGTCCTGCTGGACATCACCCGCGTCTGGGAGAAGAAGTACCGCGCCATCCAGTGCATGGCCGGGCAGGAGCACCTGTGGGAGTACTACACCCGCGTGGCGCAACAGCGCGGCGTGCAGGCCAAACGCAATGTCGGCATCGCCACGGCGCGTGACATCACCTATGGCGAGGGCTACCAGAGCCTCTTCCCGCGTGTGACGGAGGATCTGGCATGAGCCTGATTGGCAGAAAAGGCGTGGTGGTGCGCCACATCCCGCGTGCCGATACCCCACTGATTGATGCGTTGTCGGAATTTGGCGTCGCCACCGTGCATGAGGCGCAGGGGCGCAAGGGGTTGCTGGATCCGGCGATCCGCCCGATCCAGCAGGATCGCGGCATTGCTGGCAGTGCGGTGACGGTGCTGGTGGCCCCCGGCGATAACTGGATGTTTCACGTGGCGGTGGAGCAGTGCCAGCCGGGCGACATTCTGGTGGTCGCGCCCACCTCCCCCTGTCAGGATGGCTATTTTGGTGACCTGCTGGCGACCTCACTGCAAGCGCGCGGCGTGCGCGGGCTGGTGGCGGATCTCGGCGTGCGCGACACCCGCACCCTGCGCGAGATGGGCTTTGCCGTCTGGTCACGGGCGGTCTATGCCCAAGGCACGGTGAAAGAGACGCTCGGCTCGGTTAACGTGCCGCTGGTGTGCGGCGGCGAGCTGGTGATGCCCGGTGATGTAGTGGTAGCGGATGACGATGGCGTGGTGGTGGTACGTCACGCCGAGGCCGCCGCCGTGGTGGCCGCCAGCCGCCAGCGGGCCGATGCCGAAGAGGGCAAGCGCGCGCGGATGGCCGCTGGCGAGCTGGGGCTGGACATCTACCAGATGCGCCCGCGTCTGGCGGAGAAGGGGCTGCGCTACGTTAACAGTCTGGATGAACTGGAGGAGTGATATGCGCCAGCGCCGAATTCCTTGCCTGCTGATGCGCGGCGGCACCTCCAAGGCCGCCTGCTTTCTGGCAGACGATCTGCCCGATGATCCGGCACTGCGCGACCGCGTGCTGCTGGCGGTGATGGGCTCGCCCGATCCGCGCCAGATTGATGGCCTCGGCGGCGCCGACCCGCTCACCAGCAAGGTGGCGATCGTGCGCCCCTCCACCCGGCCGGATGCCGACGTTGACTACCTGTTCGCCCAGGTGAACGTCGATAAGGCGGTGGTGGACACCGGCCAGAACTGCGGCAACATCCTCGCCGCCGTCGGCCCCTTCGCCATTGAGCGCGGGCTGGTGGCGGCCCGGCCCGGCGTCACGGCCGTGCGCATCTTTATGGAGAACACCGGGCAGGTGGCGGTGGCGCAGGTCTCCACGCCAGATGGCGCGGTCAACTATGAGGGCGATCTACACATTGATGGCGTGCCGGGCTACGCGGCCGAAGTGGTGCTGACCTTCCAGGATATCGCTGGCTCAAGCTGTGGCGCGCTGCTGCCCACCGGCGCGGTGCGTGACCGGGTGGATGGCATCGAGGTGACCTGCATCGACAACGGGATGCCGGTGGTGCTGGTACGCGCTGCCGATCTGGGGCGCAGCGGCGATGAGAGCCGCGAGCAACTCGACGCTGACGAGCCGCTGAAGCAGCGGCTGGAGTCCATCCGGTTGCAGATGGGGCCGAAGATGAACCTCGGCGATGTCAGCCAGCGCACGGTGCCGAAGATGGCGCTGATCTCCCCGCCGCGCCACGGCGGCACCCTCGCCAGCCGCACCTTTATACCGCACCGCTGCCACGCCTCGATTGGCGTGCTGGGCGCGGTGAGCGTCGCCAGCGCCTGCCTGATCCCCGGCTCCATTGCGGAGGGCGTGGCGCAGGTCGCGGCCGGGCGCAACCCGCAGCGCATCAGCGTTGAGCACCCCAGCGGCGAATTTAGCGTGCTGTTGCACCTCGAGGATGGGCAACTGGCTGGCTGCGGCCTGCTGCGCACCGCCCGCTTGATCTTCGACGGCCAGGTGTTGATCCCGGCCACCCTGTGGCCCTTTGAAGGAGCATAACCATGGAAACTTTACGCGTGACGCTGATTGGCTTTGGCGAGGCGGGCGGCATTCTGGCTGAGGAGATGCAGGCGCGCGGCGTGCAGGTCACCATCTGGGACAGCAAACTGCTGGGCGAGGCACGCGGCCCCATGCTGGCGAAAGCGGCTCGTGCTGGCGTACGCCCGGCGCTGTCACTGGCAGAGGCGCTGGCTGGCGCTTCGCTCATCTTCTCCACCGTGACCGCCGCCAACGCCTTCGCCGTCGCGGCGCAGTGCGCCCCGCTGCTGTCGCCCGGCCAGGTGTTTTTGGATCTCAACTCCGTCGCGCCCCACACCAAGCAGGCGGCAGCGGCACAGGTGGAGCGCCACGGCGCGGACTATCTGGACGTGGCGGTGATGGCCCCGGTGCCACCGCAGCGCCTCGCTACCCCGCTGCTGGTGGGTGGGCGACGGGCGGAGGAGATTGGCCCGTTGCTGACCCGCCTCGGCTTTCACTGCCGCGTCTGGAGCCAGCGGGTGGGCGAGGCGTCCGCCATCAAGATGTGCCGCAGCGTGATGATCAAGGGGCTGGAGGCGCTGACCACCGAGTGTCTGAGCGCGGCGCGCCAGTATGGCGTGGAGCAGGCGGTGTTGGATTCGCTGCACGCCAGCTTCCCGTCACTGGGCTGGGATGGCGAATTGCCGCACTACCTGATCAGCCGGGTGGCAGAGCATGGCCGCCGCCGTGCCGAAGAGATGCGCGAGGTGGTGAAAACCCTGACGGACGCTGGCGTGCCGCCGCTGATGAGCGCGGCCACCGCGGAAACCCAGTACGGCATGGTGGAGGCGCTGGCGGAGAGCGGGCTGGACTACGCGGCCCTGCTGCCTTTTACCTGGCAACAGGCAATCGACGCCCTCTATCCGCCCAAATAAGCGCAACATTATTTCACATTAAAATAACATTAGATTAACCTGACGGCGGACGCTATATTTTGGCGGGCCGCCGCCACTGGTGAAATAGTCGCCGCAAACGTTAACCTTTATTTCTGCGTTATTTTCATCTTCTCTTTCACTATATGCCCTATTCTGTTCTAATTATTTCGCTTATCAAAGTGACATACCCCTTCCTTAATTAACCTTATTTACTGAATGTTTATTGACTTATTGCGTTTTTTAAATGCAAAGCCGCTTTAATTCTTCACCTGTTAAATGATATATTCCGCCGCGTTGTAAAAAAGTTACACATTTGCTTCGTCGTTATCATATCTTCAAAAGGCCCCTCCTGCCTTGAGGGTCGTTTTCATGCTATTGATAAGTAAGCTTTTTATTGAATAGGTTCTGGCAAGGTAGCGGTAATGAAAAGAAAAGTTGTTGCGGTATTGTGTTCCTCCATGCTGTTCAGCAGCAGCCTGATGGCAGCTGAAACTCAGAAAGTGGACGTGCTGTTGATTGGCGGCGGTATTATGAGCGCCACCCTCGGTACCTTCCTGAATGAGCTGGAGCCAGATTGGTCGATGACCATGGTCGAGCGCCTGGATGGCGTGGCGCAAGAGAGTTCCAATGGCTGGAACAACGCCGGTACGGGTCACTCTGCCTTGGCAGAGATGAACTACACACCGGAAAAAGATAACGGTGAGATCGATATTTCCAAAGCCGTCGAGATCAACGAAGGTTTCCAGATCACCCGTCAATTCTTCTCCTGGCAGGTTAAGCAGGGCGTGCTGAAAAACCCGCACTCCTTTATTAACTCCACGCCGCACATGAGCTTTGTCTGGGGCGACGAGAACGTCGACTACCTGCACAAGCGCTACCTTGCGCTGCAAAAGAGCACCCTGTTCCAGGGCATGCAGTACTCTGACGATCCGGCTCAGATCCAGAAGTGGATCCCGCTGGTGATGGATGGCCGCGACCCGAAACAGAAAGTGGCCGCGACCTGGATGCCGATCGGCACCGACGTCAACTTCGGCGAAATTACCCGTCAGTACGTGCACAATCTGGAGCAGAAGCCGAACTTTAAGCTGAACCTCTCCACCGAAGTGCGTGACCTGAAGCGCAACCCGGATAACACCTGGCACGTCACCGTGGCTGACCTGAAGCATGACGGCGAAGAGCGCGCGATCGATGCGAAGTTCGTCTTCATCGGTGCCGGCGGCGCGGCCCTGCCGCTGCTGCAAAAATCCGGCATCCCGGAATCCAAGAACTACGCGGGCTTCCCGGTCGGCGGCTCCTTCCTGGTGACCGAGAACCCGGACGTGGTGAACAAGCACCTGGCGAAGGTATATGGCAAGGCATCCGTTGGCTCCCCGCCGATGTCCGTTCCGCACCTGGATACCCGTATGCTGGATGGCAAGCGCGTGCTGCTGTTCGGGCCGTTCGCGACCTTCTCCACCAAATTCCTGAAGCAAGGCTCCCTGTGGGATCTGGCGCGCAGCACCAACATGCATAACGTCGTACCGATGATGCACGTGGGCATCGACGAGTTCTCCCTGGTGGAGTACCTGGCGGGCCAGCTGATGCTCTCTGACGACGACCGCTATGAAGCGCTGAAAGAGTACTTCCCGGAAGCGCGCAAAGAAGATTGGCGCCTGTGGCAGGCTGGCCAGCGTGTGCAGATCATCAAGCGTGACGAAGAGAAAGGCGGCGTGCTGCGTCTGGGCACCGAGATTGTCAGCGCGCAGGATGGCTCCATCGCCGCGCTGCTGGGTGCCTCTCCGGGTGCCTCCACTGCTCCGCCGATCATGGTGAAACTGCTGCAAACCGTCTTCAAAGACAAGCTGGCTACGCCGGAGTGGCAGGCCAAGATGCACCAGATCATCCCGACCTACGGCCAGAAGCTGAACGGTAACCCGCAGCTGACCGAGCAGGAGTGGCAGTACACCAGCCAGACCCTGCAACTGGATCCGCCGCCGATGATCCCGCAAGGCATGGCAACTGCCCCGGCCGCGGCGACCAACAGCGCGCCAGTGCCTGACAGCGCTGCCAAAGATATGGCGCTGTAAGCCAACCCCCTGCCCCAGCCCACGCGGTTGGGGCATAAAAAAAGCGCCGGTGCGAAAGCCCGGCGCTTTTTCTTTGGGCGGCCGCCAACGTGGCGGCACCTTATGGCAATCAGACCGGCGGCAGCTCCGCCAGCGGCCAGCGTGGGCGCACGCTGATGCCCAGCCCGCCGGTGTTGCCCGCCTTCAGGCGCACCATGCCCGCGTAGGCAATCATCGCGCCGTTGTCAGTGCAGAACTCCGGACGGGCGTAGAACACCTCACCACGGCGTTTCTGCATCATCTCCGCCAGCCTGGCGCGCAGGGTGCGGTTGGCGCTCACGCCACCGGCCATCACCAGCCGCGAGAAGCCGGTCTCATCCAGCGCCCGTTTGCACTTGATCGCCAGGGTGTCCACCACTGCGTCCTCAAAGGCGCGGGCGATGTCGGCACGCGTCTGGTCGTCGCTACCATTGCCACGGATGGTGTTGGCGGCAAAGGTCTTCAGGCCGGAGAAGCTGAAATCCAGCCCCGGCCGGTCGGTCATCGGCCGGGGGAAGGTGAAGCGCCCCGCTTCGCCCTGCTGTGCCATCTTCGACAGCATCGGCCCACCGGGGTAGTCCAGCCCCAGCAGCTTGGCGGTCTTGTCGAAAGCCTCACCCGCCGCGTCATCAATCGATTCGCCCAGCAGGCGGTACTCGCCAATGCCGGTCACGCTGATAAGCTGGGTATGGCCGCCAGAGACCAGCAGCGCCACGAACGGGAACGAGGGCGGGTTATCCTCCAGCATCGGCGCCAGCAGGTGGCCCTCCATGTGGTGTACCGGCACTGCCGGCACATTCCAGGCGAAGGCAAGAGAGCGGCCGACGGTCGCCCCAACCAGCAGCGCGCCCACCAGCCCCGGCCCGGCGGTGTAGGCTACCGCGTCAATGTCACGGCCCTCCAGCCCAGCCTCACGCAGCGCCTCCTGAATCAACGGCACCGTCTTGCGGACGTGGTCACGCGAAGCCAGCTCCGGCACCACGCCGCCGTAGTCCGCATGCAATTTCACCTGGCTGTACAACTGGTTGGCCAGCAGGCCCTGTTGATCATCATAGATTGCGATGCCGGTCTCATCGCAGGACGTTTCGATACCTAATACGCGCATTGCCTCTTCCACCTGTTTCGTACGGCGCCCCGACGCGGGCGGCGCGGCGGGCAGTTTACCACTATCCGCCCGCCGCCAACACCCCGCCAGCCCCTGCCCGCCCCGCCTGAGCGCCCTGCCGGGGCGGCAGAAATCAGCGGCCAAAATCGATTAATCGCGGGCTTTACGGATTGATTGGTATATAATCATCGCCTTGCGCAAAAATGCGCGCATCCGCTGGCCTGCCCGGCCCATTCCAATTTGCTGTGGTGCTTTACAAAGCAGCATCCATTGAAGTAAAATTCCGCACCATTTTGAAAATGGCTGGCGCCAACAGGCCAGCGACAAACCGATTTTATTGAGGTGAGAGGCACATGCCGGTAATTAAAGTACGTGAAAACGAGCCGTTCGACGTAGCTCTGCGTCGTTTCAAACGTTCCTGCGAAAAAGCGGGTGTTTTAGCTGAAGTTCGTCGTCGTGAGTTCTATGAAAAACCGACTACCGAACGTAAACGCGCTAAAGCTTCTGCTGTGAAACGTCACGCGAAGAAACTGGCTCGCGAAAACGCACGCCGTACTCGTCTGTACTAAGTTTTTGGGGATCACTCCCCAGCGTGATTTAGTCATTACGAAAAACGCGCAGACTGAGTAGTAGTATCTTAAGGCCGTGCTTTCCGAAAGGAATGCGCGGCTTGTTCTCGTTTATAGGCTGGTGAGCAAGGGGCTTATGGCTGGACGAATTCCGCGTGTATTTATCAATGACCTGCTGGCGCGCGTTGACATCGTCGATCTGATCGATGCCAGGGTGAAGCTCAAAAAGCAGGGCAAGAACTACCACGCGTGCTGCCCGTTCCACAATGAGAAAACCCCCTCCTTCACCGTCAACGGCGACAAGCAGTTCTATCACTGTTTCGGCTGCGGCGCGCACGGCAACGCCATCGACTTCCTGATGAACTACGACAGGCTGGAGTTTGTCGAGAGCATTGAGGAGCTGGCGACCATGCAGGGGCTGGAAGTGCCCTACGAGGCCGGCTCCGGCCCAAGCCAGATTGAGCGCCACCAGCGCCAGAGCCTCTACCAGTTGATGGAGCAGCTGAGCGCCTTCTACCAGCACGCTCTGGGCCAGCCCAACGGGCAAGCCGCACGCGACTACCTGCAACAGCGCGGCCTGAGCCAGGAGATCGTGCAGCACTTTGCCATCGGTTTCGCCCCCGCCGGCTGGGACAACGCCCTCAAACGCTTTGGCCGCGACAGCGAGAGCCGTACCGCGCTGAATGACGCTGGCATGTTGGTCAAGAATGATCAGGGGCGCACCTACGACCGTTTCCGCGAGCGGGTGATGTTCCCGATCCGCGACAAGCGCGGCCGCGTCATTGCCTTTGGCGGCCGGGTGCTGGGCGACGGGATGCCGAAGTATCTCAACTCGCCGGAGACCGAGATTTTCCATAAGGGCCGCCAGCTGTTCGGCCTGTATGAGGCGCAGAAGAGCCACCCGACCCTGTCGCGGCTGCTGGTCGTCGAGGGGTATATGGACGTGGTGGCGCTGGCGCAGTTCGGCATCGACTATGCCGTGGCCTCGCTTGGCACCTCCACCACCGCCGACCATATCCAGCTGATGTTCCGCGCCACGGATAACGTGGTCTGCTGCTATGACGGTGACCGCGCGGGCCGTGAGGCTGCCTGGCGTGCGCTGGAGACGGCCCTGCCCTACCTGAACGATGGCCGCCAGCTGCGCTTTATGTTCCTGCCCGATGGCGAAGACCCGGACACCCTGATCCGCAAAGAGGGCAAGGCGGCGTTTGAGCAGCGTATGGAGCAGGCCCAGCCGCTCTCCACTTTCCTGTTTGAGACGCTGCTGCCGCAGGTGGACTTGAGCAGCCCTGACGGGCGTGCCAAGTTGAGCACCCTGGCGCTGCCGCTGATTGGGCAAGTGCCGGGCGAAACCCTGCGGCTCTACCTGCGCCAGCAGCTCGGCCACAAGCTGGGCATTCTGGACGACAGCCAGCTGGAGAAGCTGCTGCCCAAACAGGCGGAGAGCGCAAATAGCTATCAGGCGCCCCAGCTAAAACGCACAACCATGCGTATACTGATAGGATTACTGGTACAGAATCCCCGGCTGGCGACGCTGATCCCCTCCCTTGAGGGCGTGGAGCAGGCTGGCCTCGCGGGGCTGGATCTGTTTATCGAACTGGTGGAGACCTGTCTGGCGCAGCCGGGCCTGACCACTGGCCAGTTACTCGAGCAGTACCGCGACAATAAGTACAGCCAGCAACTTGAAATCCTGGCGACATGGAACCACATGATCGTAGAGGATATGGTTGAGCAAACATTTGTGGATACGTTAGCCAGCTTGTATGACTCCATTCTGGAGCAGCGGCTGGAGACGCTCATTGCGCGCGCCCGGACGCACGGTTTGAGCACCGAAGAGCGGGAAGAAGTTCAGTCTCTCAACCAGGTGCTGGCGAAAAAAAAGTGAATCTCTGACGGCTTAAGTGCCGATATATAGCGGGGCGACGCCCCGCGCGATGCCGCCATAGCGGGCCGCGGCAACAACAAAAACGCCCCAAATGTTATCGTTGGCGGTTTCGCCGACCGACACCAACCCCAATACTCTGAAGTGTGGATACCGTCTTATGGAGCAAAACCCGCAGTCACAGCTCAAACTTCTTGTCACCCGTGGTAAGGAGCAAGGCTATCTGACCTATGCTGAGGTCAATGACCATCTGCCGGAAGATATCGTCGACTCCGACCAGATCGAAGACATCATCCAGATGATTAACGACATGGGCATCCAGGTGATGGAAGAAGCACCGGACGCCGATGATTTGATGCTGGCCGAAAACACCAACGACACCGATGAAGATGCCGCGGAAGCTGCCGCACAGGTGTTGTCCAGCGTTGAGTCTGAGATTGGTCGTACGACCGATCCGGTGCGCATGTACATGCGCGAAATGGGTACCGTTGAACTGCTGACGCGCGAAGGCGAAATCGACATCGCCAAGCGCATTGAGGATGGCATCAACCAGGTACAGTGCTCGGTAGCCGAGTACCCGGAAGCCATTACCTACCTGCTGGAGCAGTACGATCGCGTTGAGGCTGGCGAGACCCGCCTCTCTGACCTGATCACTGGCTTCGTTGACCCGAATGCGGAAGAGGACATCGCGCCAACCGCCACCCACGTCGGTTCTGAGCTGCCCAACGAAGAGTTGGACGACGAAGATGATGACGAAGAGGATGATGACGACAACTCGGACGATGACAACAGCATCGACCCAGAGCTGGCGCGCCAGAAGTTCACCGAACTGCGCGAGCAGTATGAGGTCACCCGCACCGTCATCAAGACCAAGGGCCGCAGCCACGCGACCGCCACGGAAGAGATCCTGAAGCTCTCCGAGATCTTCAAGCAGTTCCGTCTGGTGCCGAAGCAGTTCGATTTCCTGGTCAACAGCATGCGCTCCATGATGGATCGCGTCCGTACCCAGGAACGCATCATCATGAAGTTGTGCGTTGAGCAGTGCAAAATGCCGAAGAAGAACTTCGTCAACCTGTTCACCGGCAACGAGACCAGCGACGTCTGGTTCGAAGCGGCGATCGCCATGGCCAAGCCGTGGTCTGAGAAGCTGCGCGACGTCAGCGAAGATGTGGAACGCAGCCTGCAAAAACTGCGTCAGATTGAAGAAGAGACCGGCCTGACCATCGAGCAGGTCAAGGACATCAACCGTCGTATGTCCATCGGTGAAGCGAAAGCCCGCCGTGCGAAAAAAGAGATGGTTGAAGCGAACTTGCGTCTGGTTATCTCGATCGCCAAAAAGTACACCAACCGTGGCTTGCAGTTCCTGGATCTGATCCAGGAGGGCAACATCGGCCTGATGAAGGCGGTGGACAAGTTCGAGTACCGTCGTGGTTACAAGTTCTCGACCTACGCCACCTGGTGGATCCGTCAGGCGATCACCCGCTCCATCGCCGATCAGGCGCGTACCATCCGTATTCCGGTGCATATGATTGAGACCATCAACAAGCTCAACCGTATTTCACGCCAGATGCTGCAAGAGATGGGCCGCGAGCCGACGCCGGAAGAGTTGGCTGAACGTATGCTGATGCCGGAAGACAAGATCCGCAAGGTACTGAAGATCGCCAAAGAGCCGATCTCGATGGAGACCCCGATCGGTGATGATGAAGATTCGCATCTGGGCGACTTCATTGAGGACACCACGCTGGAGCTGCCGCTGGACTCTGCTACCTCAGAGAGCCTGCGTTCCGCCACCCACGACGTGCTGGCCGGCCTGACCGCGCGCGAGGCGAAAGTCCTGCGTATGCGTTTCGGTATCGACATGAACACCGACCACACGCTGGAAGAGGTCGGCAAGCAGTTTGACGTAACCCGTGAGCGTATTCGCCAGATTGAGGCGAAAGCGCTGCGTAAACTGCGTCATCCGAGCCGTTCTGAAGTGCTGCGCAGCTTCCTGGACGATTAATCGCCCGCTGCCCCGCCAATAAAAAAGCCCCGCGAGGGGCTTTTTTTATGCCTGTCTGCTGCTGGCCTTATGCTTCCGCCAGCGCCTGTTTCAGCGCGCGGTAGGCCTCTACCAGCTCCTCCAGCGTAGCGCGGTTCAACCCGCTGGGGTTGGGCAGCACCCACACTTGCGTGTCACCCAGCATAATCTCCTGACGCCCCCAGGGTGCCTTGCGCACGCCGAAGGCGCTGGCATAAGCCTGCTTGCCCAGCACCGCCAACGCCCGCGGCTGGTGGCGCATCACCTTCTCCCGCAACGCCTCCCCACCCTGCCGCAGCTCCGCGCGCGACAGCTCCGTGGCCTCGACCGTCGGCCGATCCACCAGACGGGTGATGCCGCAGCCGGTATCCAGCAGATGCTGCTCCTCCTCAGGCTTCAACTGACGCTCAGTAAAGCCTGCCAGATGAATCACTTTCCAGAAGCGGTTATTGCCATTGGCGAAGTGAAAGCCGTGGTGCGCGGTCGACAGGCCGGGATTGATGCCGCAGAACAGCACCTGCAAGTGATCGTCCAGGATATCCTTCATCATGATGCTCCCACAGTAAGACATAATCCCCGGTTATCGCAAAAAGTTGCAGGGAATACAACACGCTATTCTGTGCAGAAAACCGCCATCCGGGCAGTGGACAGTAGACCTGCCGCGCCCAACTGCCGTATAATCACGCCGCCCGGCCCCTTAGCTCAGTGGTTAGAGCAGGCGACTCATAATCGCTTGGTCGTTGGTTCAAACCCAACAGGGGCCACCAAATTTATCAAGGACTTAGACAGGAAACTGGCTAAGTCCTTTTCGTTTGGATTCGCTGTAAGAGAGATATGAGGCTATATAAATTCACTCTTGATGACACATATAAGAATTCATTCACACTGAACGCTTTTCCTACAGCAGATTAAAAGGGTTCTATCAGCCCTTCATTGTCTAAGCCCCTTTCAACATATCAAACACCACGCGGGCAAAGCCTCTGGCAAGCTCCGGATTCGACAGATACTGCATCATCATCTCCTGTTGCGCATCGTTGCTGTCCATCACGGCATCATCAATGGCTTTCGGGAAATCCCCTAGCATCGCCTGCTCGCGCGTATTGTTGGCAATCTGCGTCATTACCGCCTGGTTTTCTGATAATTTATCCCGCACGGTGAAGGCGTAGTTGATCATGTCTTTATCAGTAAGATTGTCGGTGATAAACAGGTCATTTAAACGTGCCAAAATTTGCGACAAAAACTCTTCTTTTGTATTTTTTGGTTTTGCTGTACCTACGTCATTGACTGGATTTATTTTATATTCTTCAGAGGATTCTTGTAATTTCAGGTGCTGCTCATGGAGCTTGGATAACCGGTAATGGCTCATCTCCACATTACTTAAATCAACCTCATCCTCTTCCACTTGTTGCTCATGGAGCAGCGGGCGCAGGTGGCGGGCGAACAGGCTCAATTTCTCAAGATTCCTATCATCGTAATCGACAATCTGCGACATGAACTCATAAAAGCGAACAAAGCTGCCAAGATCCTTTTTGAAGATATCCAGTTTGTCTTTTTCCTGCTTACAAGCCTTGAAGCTGTTTTCTGCATTAGTGATCAACACTACGTCGCCGCATTTTTTTGTCCGCTCAAACATCTCTTTTGCCAGCGCATAAGCATCAATTGCAGAGGCATAACGCTGCCTCCAGCGCTCTACCGCTGGCTTACAAATATTACTGATCGCGGCACCGGATCTGTTTTTAATAAAGAACGCTTCACAGAACTGCTCAACCTCATCCCACAGGAAAATACCGCTGGTGCGCAGTTTTTCAAATAAATCGAATACCAATTGAGGATCGCTGACATCGGTCAATTCCGCCGTTTGGTAGTAGGGTTGGAAAGCACAGAGAATGTCGTTTGGATCGTTCCAGAAATCGAGCACGAATGTGCCTGACTCTGCTTTGCCCGGATAAGTGCGGTTAAGCCGGGAAAGCGTTTGCACGCACTCCACGCCCCCTAGCGCTTTATCAACATACATGGCACAGAGCTTGGGTTGGTCAAAACCAGTCTGGAATTTGTTGGCCACCAGCATGATTTGATAGTCATCGCTATCGAACGCTTTACGCATATCCCGACCTTTGAGACTGGGGTTCATATTGATTTCGGTAAAGGTTTTATTGAGTAATGCCAGGCTGTTATGGTCATTTTCATGGAATTCTACTTCACCGGAAAATGCCACCATTGCGCTGATCTTATTGTATTTATTTTCGGCAATATAGTTATCGAAGGCGAGTTTGTAGCGCACGGCTGCTTTACGGGAACTGGTCACCACCATTGCCTTGGCCTGCCCGCCCAGCAAGTGCATCACATGCTTGCGATAGTGCTCCACAATCACTTTCACTTTTTGCGAAACATTGTGGTCGTGCAGCGCCACCCACTGATTCAACCTGACTTTCGCCTTTTTACTGTCTACTTCTCGATCTGGATCGCCCAACTTTTGCAACAGCTTGTAGGCCACCTTGTAGTTGGTGTAATTCTTCAGGACATCAAGAATAAAACCCTCTTCGATAGCCTGTCGCATGGAGTAAACGTGGAACGCTTCCGGCTTGTTAGTTTTGGAGGCAGGCTCAAGCGGATGAGGGCGACGGCCAAACAACTGCAGCGTTTTCGCCTTTGGTGTTGCAGTGAATGCGTAGTAGTTGATATTGCCGCTGCCTTTGCGTGCCGCAATGTTCTCGTTCAGCCTATCTTGTGATGAACTCACGCCCTCGCGCTCAGCCTCTTCGGTCATTAACACTTTCTTGAGCTGACTTGCCGTTAAGCCGCTTTGGGAAGAGTGTGCTTCGTCAGCAATCACCGCGTATTTACGCGCCTTGAGGCTGACGCTGTTTTCAATCTCATCGAGCACAAATGGGAAGGTTTGAATGGTAACGATGATAATAGGCTGTGCGTTTTCCAAGGCAGTGGCGAGCTTTTTCGATTTTGAACCCTCACCCTCTTTCTTGTTGATGCGCCCGACCACGCCATCCTGATGCTCAAATTGGTAGATGGTGTCCTGAAGCTGATCGTCCAGCACAGTGCGGTCGGTAACGACAATCACCGAGTGAAATTGCTTCTCACCCTTCTCATCGTATAAACGGGAAAGCTGATGGGCAGTCCAGGCAATCGAGTTAGATTTTCCTGAACCCGCGCTGTGCTGGATCAGGTATTTATTGCCTGTGCCTTCCACTGCCGTGGCCGTGATCAGTTTGTTCACCACATCCCACTGGTGATAACGCGGAAAGATCAGGCTCTCTTTTTTATACTTCAGCCCCTGCCAGTCCTCTTTCTCTTCGATTTGCAGATGCACAAAGCTGGCGAGGATTTTAAGCAGATTGTCCGGCAGCAGGACCTCATTCCACAGGTAACTGGTGGCGTAGTCGTTTTCATTCTCTGGGATGTCATTGCCGGCCCCGCCCTCTTTGGTGCCTTTGTTAAACGGCAGGAAGAGGGTGTTATTGCCGTCCAGTTTGGTCGTCATAAAGACTTCATACTGACTGACAGCAAAATGCACCAACGCACCGCGTTTGAATGTCAGCAGCGGTTCTGCTTTATTCGTCCCGGGGTCTTTTGGCAGACGTGTTTTTTTATATTGGGTAATGGCGCTTTGTACCGCCTGCTTAAATTCAGACTTCAGCTCCAGCGTCGCAATGGGCAGACCATTCACAAATAACACCAGATCGATGCGCCACTTTTTCGCCTTGATCGCCGTCTCTTCAAACGCCGCTGTTGAGGCGTGCGGGCTGTAAACCAGCTCCGGCACAATACGGCAGATGTTCTGTTTATAGCGCGCCAGCGTATCCAGGTTGAGGTTATGCTCCGGCTTAAACTGACACAACGAAAAACGCGCACTATGGCTCTTGATGCCGTGACGCAATACACCGAGCGTGCCGTAAGTGCGCGACAGCCTATCAGTGGCGTTGATATCCGCTTTCTTTAGCTGTGCAACCAGCACATCAAGAAAATGGCGCTCGGTGTCGGTGGGATAGATTTTGGTAAATTTCTCCCACTCCTGCGGCTGCGTAGTTTGGACGAAAGTCAGCGCATCCTGTGAATAGAGCGCGCGTTCGCGATCGTAGCCGTCAGCTTTACCGACAATCCAGCCGCGATCAACCATCTGCGCAATCATCTCATTTTGGAAAATCAGTTCCTTGGTGCTGTCCATGCTCATGCGGTGATCTCCTCTGGCTCCTCAACTTCTTGCGTGTCCGGGGCAACCCAATCGCGCACATCGATTTTTCCGGTGACGGCAGCGGAGATCAGGGCGGTGCGGCGTTCCTGAAGGAGTTGGATGGCTTGGTTGGCATTTTCTTCAATTGAATCATACGAACACAACATATTATCTAAATAATCGATGATATCTAGCTGTTCCTCCAAGGAAGGAAAAACTGCTTTAACCGCACCAATTCTATCAATATTCAAATTTGCTTGGGTGCTTTGTGTCGATGTTTGTTCTAACGCGGGTAACGCAGCCATAAAACTGTAGCGCAAGAATTCCAGATGAAGGTTTTGATAGGGCTTGAATCCAACAACGCTGTCTGGAGCGTATGCCTCAAATCCAAGAATAGCCGTATCCCCAATGTTTGCAGCAATTGCCATCATCAACGTTCCAGATGGGAATAATTGACTTACAGCCTTTCCCTTTTCATTGAGTGTTTGTGAATATGTCTCAATGAATTTACTTGCTCGAGCAACATCCCCTGTTTGAATAAAAGGGTAGTCACCATCATATAAAGAAGGGTCATTTCGAGGACGGTGGCCAAATTTACCTCTATAAATTAAGCAAGCATATCGGAAACTTTTTAAACTCCAATGCTCCGGAACTTCCCCCAACCATTCAACACCAGAATCTTTCATCGGCACATTAGGGTTTAGCCCTTTGGTAACGGCATGGCTAATCACTGCCTGACGTTTTTCTTTCAACAGTTCAATCAGTTGCTGTTGCTTCTCGATTAGGTTATCGATTTTTGCAGTTTCGTGGTCGAGGAACATGGAAATTTTAGTACACTCATAATCAGACGGCTGAGGACATTGTACATTTCCCAATAGTTCAAGGTTTAATCCATCTCTTAGATCTCCGCCCGCCATATTGCGTATATTTTGATAGTTAGATGTAAGCCACCAAAATATATAACTGGATTGCATCTCACTGTGTAATACGATTGCAGCCATTGACTGATTGCATGTGGTATTTATACCAAGCTGAGCAACCATACCTTTAGTTTTCCCTTGTCCAGCTAAAGCGACAACCAGAGCTCCTTTTGGTATCCACTTGGCACTACTATTTTCAAACGCAGCTTTTGAAATAAATGTGGACGGCTCTGTTACATAACTTTGGTTTACTGCTCCCGAGTTAATCCAAGGTACTGTGCCATTTTCCCAGTAATCCATAATATTTTTGGAAGGAGTGCCTCCTGCATAGATATTGGATAACCACCTCAAATTAACCCGTTTCCAGCCACGAGGTAGCACAGTACACCACTCCACCCCAGAATCCTTATACTCCGGATACGCCTTATACTTAGCCATCACGAATGTACCTCCTGCAGCAGCTTCATAATCTCGGCGCTGACCGCATCCAGATCGGCATCAATTTCTTCCAGCGGGCGTGGCGGCTGGTAAACATAGAAGTGCCGGTTGAACGGAATCTCGTAACCAACAATCCCTACTTCACCATCCTTCGCATCACGCTTATCGGCATTAATCCACGCATCGGCTACATGCGGCAGTACCTCAGACTCGAAATAGTTTTCAATCAGGTCGCTGGTGGAGACCGCCGGGTTTAGCGGTACGTTCTCGTTATCCCGCAGATCGCCATCCTGCTCAAATTCCACCACTTTGCCTTGGTACTCAAATGCGCCGTAGAGCGGCTGGGCGGCTTCTTTCAGCACCTTTTTGATTACTGGTTCGGCATTCGGATTTTTAGTGGTGATGGCGTCAATGAACTGTTTATTCTCTTTGGCATCCAGCTTCACGCCCGCGGTTTTAATCGCTTCTTTGAGCGTGAGCTGGAACTGGTTGAAGTCATGGCTGACAACCGCTTTACCCCCCGCCTGCGCACCCAATGCCGTCTGAATTTGCTGTGCTTTATCCATTAACGCGCGTTGTGTCCGCCACAGCTCTCTGTCTAACAGGCCCTTGATTTGCTTATCTTTCAGCTCAGCAAATTCCGCTTTGATAATGGCGCGCGCTTCTACTTCCAGCTCAGAGAAATCACCGTAGTTATCTCTCTGCCACTGCGCAGAAAACGCTTCATATAGACGTTCCATCGGCGCATTAAACGGCTTTGGTGCAAAGCGTAGGGTGGCAATGGCTTCATCCGTCACCTGTGCAGATAACCGCAGTGGGCGTTCAATGGTCAGGCGGCGATAACCGAAATCGGTGGTGTTGAAGATTTTGCTGGCGAAGGTTTTCGAGGTTTCAGTTTTCGTCGTGGCAGACTGGCGGCCACGGTTGGATGTCTGTTCGGATGCTTTTTCCAGTCCACGTTTTTCCAACGAAGTCGTAGCAACCATTTCAAAATCGCCGAAGGTCTGCGTAATCAGCCTGATATCGTCTTCACCCATCAGGTTACGCTTCGAGCCTAGCGATTTACGCATTTTCCCGTACAAGTTGGTGCCATCGATCAGCTGCACTTTGCCTTTGCGCTCTTCTGATTTTTTGTTCGACAAAATCCAGACATAGGTCGCGATGCCCGTGTTGTAGAACATATCGGTTGGCAGCGCGACGATGCCCTCCAGCAAGTCGGCTTCCAGAATATAGCGGCGGATTTCACTCTCACCGCTACCCGCCCCACCGGTAAACAGTGGGGAGCCGTTGAGAATAATCCCGATACGTCCGCCACCGCTCGCCGCGCCATCCGTGTGGCTGTCGCGCATTTTGCTGATGAGATGCAACAGAAACAGCAGCGAGCCATCAGAAACGCGCGGCAGGCCCGGACCAAAGCGGCCATTAAGGCCCTTCAGTTGGTGCTCGTCGTTGATCTCGCGTTCAATCTTTTTCCAATCCACACCGAATGGCGGGTTGGAGAGCATGTAGTCAAATTGATCTTGTGGGAGTTGGTCGTTAGAAAGCGTGTTGCCCAGCTTGATACGGCTGACATCCTGGCCCTTAATCAGCATGTCCGCTTTACAGATGGCATAGGATTCCGGGTTCAGCTCCTGACCAAAGGCGCGTATGACTGCATGTGGATTCAGTTTGTGCACATACTCCATACCAGAGGAGAGAAAACCGCCAGTACCTGCCGTCGGGTCGTAAAGGGTGCGGATGATACCCTCTTTCAGCAGGAGATCATTGTCATGCATGAACACCAATGAGGTGGTCAAACGCACAATATCGCGCGGAGTAAAGTGCTCCCCAGCGGTCTCATTGGAACTCTCCGCAAAGCGGCGGATTAGCTCTTCAAACACCAAGCCCATCGTGTGGTTGGAAAGTTTTTTGGGACTGAGATCGGTGGTCGCAAACCTCTCCATCACCTTAAAAAGCAGATTGGCTTCCTGCAAATGGCCGAGAAGCTCAATGAAATTAAAATGCTCAAAGATTTCACGGGCGTCTTTGGAGAAAGAGTGAATGTAATTTTCCAGATTGGCTTTGATGTGATGTTGCCCCATCTTGCCAAGATCCATCTTCGAGGTATTAAAGAAGGACAGTCCGCTGGCGCGCAGCAAAAATTTCTCTTTAGCCTCTTCAGGTAACGTACTGGTGTTCAACCTTTCAGCCTCAGCGATCACCACGTCTTTGGTAGGCGCCAGCACACACTCCAGACGGCGCAACAGCGTGAAGGGCAGGATTATGCGTCCATATTGGGATTGCTTAAAATCACCGCGAAGCAGATCCGCCACTGACCAAATAAAAGCGACGATTTGCGAGAAATTGTTATCAGCCATAATTATTCCAGGAAAAATATAAAGGAAGTGCAATTGTTACGCCGAGATAACTATTTGGTTAAAAACCCACACGTTGCTGGCGCACCAACTGAATTGTGCAAAATGATAACGCCAGAGCGCAGGAGTACAGCCATAGCTGACTTTAGGGGATGATTTTTTTGTCAAAATAAGAGGGTTAACACATTAATGGCGGCGAAAAAGAAGATGAAAATCAATCCAACCAATTGATATTAAATAAAAAAATTCACAAATAAAGCGCTTGTATTTTTAAATAAATATTATAATGATTAATTATTAAATTCATTGCGTGAATTTGACAGAAAAACAGCATCTCTGATTTTATTAATTCTTTGGGCAATGGCTACATCACAATCGATTAAACATAAAAAAGACATTCTGGATAATAAGCGGGATGAACAAAAAGGGTGTGTAGTGTCCCGGCAAAAGTAACGATAAAAATTCCGCATCGTCCAAAGTCCTAACAAAGCCACCCTGCAACAGTGGCTCTTTTGTTGGGTCTGGGAAAGGGCGGTACTTACCCCACACTTTTGTGGCCGCTTCTACGCCCTCCCCCCACTAATGCCCATATCTGGAGAGGGCGACCAGATAGATGACGGCGATCACCAGCGTCATGATGGCGGAGGTCCAGAAGGCGATCACGCCGTTAGAGTTTTTTACCTGTTTCCAGTAGACAAAGCATCCCCCGGTGATCAGGCAGCAGATCCAGCTCATCACCGCAAATATCATCAGCATCATCACTCTTCTCCCTATTGTCTGTCGTCCGCCAGGCGTTGGCGGATTACCCTGTCTAAAAATAAGTCTAGTCTGATATCAGGCGCTTGGCGCAATAAACGCCAAGTGGGGGAGTGAGCGCCTGATGGATAGGAAATGGCAGTGCTGGCGCAAATTTTCGTAATGCCTCGCAAAGTTGGTTGTAAACTAATGAACCGTCGTAATATCAATTGATAACATTCAGGGTGGCGGTTAGATTCTCTCCGTTCACCCTCCCGGACAGGCAAGGTTCAGGCCGCCACGGCTGACGGCACTACTCACCAGGCTGATGAAGCCTGTAAAGGATTACTGATGAATAAGCGTTGTTTACTTGGCATTCTGGTCTCATTGGCGTTCACGCCCGCATTCGCCCAGCCGTTGGTGGTCAATACCGCCCCGCAGTATCAGGTCAAAGAGAAAACCGCCTTTATTGATCATTTGCTCAAGCAGATGACGCTGGATGAGAAGATCGGCCAGCTCAATCTGGTGACCGTCGGCTCCGAGTACCCGAAAGAGGCGATCATGGCGGACATCCGCGCCGGTAAGGTGGGCGGCATGTTCAATACCGTGACTAAGCCGGACATCCGCCGGATGCAGGATCAGGTGCAGCACAGCCGCCTGAAGATCCCGCTGTTCTACGCCTATGACGTGGTGCACGGGCAGCGCACCATCTTCCCGATCAGCCTTGGGCTGGCGGCGAGTTGGGATCTGGACGCCGTGGCGCTGAGCGGGCGCGTCTCCGCCACGGAAGCCGCCGCCGATGGCCTGAACATGACCTTCTCACCGATGGTCGATATCACCCGTGACGCGCGCTGGGGCCGCGTCTCCGAGGGGTTCGGCGAGGATACCTACCTCACCTCACGGCTGGCCGAGGTGCTGGTGAAAGCCTATCAGGGCGATGATCCCTCCGCGCCGGGCAATGTGATGGCTAACGTCAAGCACTATGCCACCTATGGCGCGGCGGAGGGCGGGCGTGACTACAACACTGTCGATATGTCCCTGCCGAAGATGTTTCAGGAGTACCTGCCGCCCTATAAGGCGGCGCTGGATGCCGGCGCTGGCGGCGTGATGGTGGCCCTGAACGCGGTCAATGGGATGCCCGCCACCTCCAACACCTGGCTGTTGCAGGACATTTTACGCCAGCAGTGGGGCTTCCACGGCGTGACGGTCAGTGACCACGGCGCGATCGGCGGTCTGGTGAAACATGGCGTGGCGCAGGACAACCGACAGGCGGCGGCGATGGCGCTCAAGGCTGGCGTTGATATGGACATGGCCGACAACATGTATGGCCTCTACCTGAAAGGGCTGTTGAAAGATGGCCTGATCAGCGAGCGCGATCTCGACCGCGCGGTGCGCAATGTGCTGGACGTGAAGTGGGACATGGGGCTGTTCGCCGATCCTTACCGCCACCTTGGCCCGGCCTCCACTGACCCGGCGGATACCAATGCCGAGAGCCGTTTGCATCGCAAGGAGGCACGCGAAGTGGCGCGCACCGCAATGGTCCTGCTGAAGAATGATCACCAGACGCTGCCGCTCAAAAAAACCGGCACCATCGCCGTGATCGGGCCGTTGGCACAGAGCCAGCGTGACATCATGGGCAGCTGGTCGGCGGCCGGTGTCGCCGCGCAGTCGGTCACCCTCTGGCAGGGGATGGAGAGTGCGGTCGGCGACCGCGCTAAGCTGCTCTATGCGCGTGGCGCGAATGTCACCAACGATCAGGCGATCGTGGACTACCTCAACTCCTATGACAAAGCGGTGGTAAATGACCCGCGCACGCCGCAGCAGATGATCGATGAGGCGGTGCAGGTGGCGAAGCAGGCGGATGTGATCGTGGCGGCGGTGGGCGAATCGCAGGGCATGGCCCACGAGGCCTCCAGCCGCAGCGACATCACCATCCCGGAGAGCCAGCGTGACCTGTTGAAGGCGTTGAAAGCCACCGGCAAGCCGCTGGTGCTGGTGCTGATGAATGGCCGCCCGCTGGCGCTGCCGTGGGAGAGCGAGAATGCCGATGCGATGCTGGAGACCTGGTTCAGCGGCACCGAGGGCGGCAATGCCATCGCTGACGTGCTGTTCGGCGACTATAATCCCTCCGGCAAGCTGCCAATGACCTTCCCGCGCGCGGTGGGCCAGGTGCCGCTCTACTACAATGTGCTGAACACCGGCCGGCCGTTCAACCCGCAAAAGCCGGACAAGTACACTACCCGCTACTTCGACATCACCAATGGGCCGCTCTACCCGTTCGGCTATGGCCTGAGCTATACCAACTTCGAGGTGTCGGAGATCGCGCTCTCTGGCTCAACGCTGGGGCGGCATGGGCAGATCAACGCCAGCGTGACGGTCACCAACAGCGGTGACCGTGCCGGGGCGACGGTGGTGCAGCTCTACTTACAGGATGTGACCGCCTCGCTGGCCCAGCCCGTGAAACAGCTGAAAAACTTCAAAAAGGTGATGTTGCAGCCGGGCGAGAAGCAGGTGGTGAGCTTCCCGATCGACGAGAGTGCGCTGCGCTTCTACAACAACCAGCTGAAGTGGGCCTCCGAGCCGGGGCGGTTCAACGTCTTTATCGGCCTCGACTCGCAGAACGTGAAGAAGCAAAGCTTCCTGCTGACCGAGTAACGGGGTGCGGGAGGCCACTGGCCTCCCCGCCCGCAATTAACCATGACGCCCCTGTTAACACTCGCTACGCTTAACCACAGGGGATTGGGAGAGTCCTTACTATAATTTTTAGCAACCCCCTTACCCTATGTGGCAACCTAGTGATGTTCTGCCTGCAAGACCAGGCCCAGCCATCCCGGCGGATGTGCCGGCGCCATCCGGTATACTCAGCCTCTTCTGCGGAGATGTTTTCATGATCGAAAATCAAGACAGTTCGATCCTGTACCAACATTTTGGTACGCCCCGCCCCTATTGGCGGCTCCATGCAGACAGTCACGCGCTGGAACTCTCTGCCGAAAAAAACATGACCAACGTGGCGGTCGCCCTGACACCCTATCAGGCGTCCACCATCCGTGGCCTGACCGGCATTACCTCCAGCTTTACGCTGGAGATCACGCTCTATGGCGCGCCGCTGCGGCTGCATCTGGTGGGTCGGCGCGTCGGCGCGGAGGAGTGGGCGGGCACCGCCTCTGACTACTATGACACCCCCTCCGTGGCGCATGACCTGGAGGTCGGCCTCTCGTTCGCCGAGCAGGTGGTATCAGAGGCCAACTCGGTGATCGTGATCATCGATCAGGAGGGGAAAGTCCAGCGCTTCAACCGCCTCAGCGAGGAGTACACCGGCGTCAAAGAGAAGGACGTGATCGGCAAAAGCGCGCACGATCTCTTTATGTCACTGGAGGAGGGATCCGCCTCGCGCCAGAACATCTCCGGCTTTTTCCAGAACAAGCAATCCTATGAGGTGGAGCGCTGGATCAATACGGTGAAGGGGCAGCGCCTGTTCCTGTTCCGCAATAAGTTCGTGCACAGCGGCAGCGGCAAGCAGCAGACCTTCCTGATCTGCTCCGGCACGGACATCACCGATGAGCGCATGGCACAGGAGCACCTGCGCATCCTCGCCAACACCGACACCATCACCGGCCTGCCCAACCGCCATGCCATTATGGAGAAGCTCAAGGCGGCGCTGGCGGTGCGCGGCGAACAGCAGGTGGGCATCATCTACCTCGATCTGGATAACTTCAAAAAGGTGAATGACGCCTACGGCCATATGTTCGGCGACCAGTTGCTGGAGGAGGTCTCGACGGCGCTGAAGGGCTGCCTCTCGCCCAACCAGACCCTGGCGCGGCTGGGCGGCGATGAGTTTATCCTGCTGTGCGAGAACAGCTCGCTGGAGGAGTTGGAGGCGCTGGCGCAGCAGCTGCACAACCTGTTGAAGACGCCGTTCCGCATCGGGCTGATAGAGGTCTACACCGGCTGCTCCTGCGGGCTGGCGATCTGCCCAGACCACGGCACCAGCGCCGAGAGCCTGATCCGTAATGCCGATACCGCCATGTACGTCGCCAAGGAGCAGGGCAAGCGCACGCACCGCATCTTCTCACCGGAGATGAACTACAAGGTCGCGGAGTATATGTGGCTCGACACCAACCTGCGCAAGGCGCTGGAGGAGGAGCAACTGCTGCTCTACTACCAGCCGAAGATTGCCTCGTCCACGGGCCGGGTGACCGGCGTGGAGGCGCTGGTACGCTGGTACTCGCCGGAGCGCGGGCTGATCCAGCCCATCCAGTTCATTCCCTATGCCGAGGAGTCAGGGCTGATCACGCCGCTCGGCAAGTGGGTGCTGGAGAGCGCTGCCCGGCAGGCGATGGCGTGGCAGCAGAAGGGCTTTGACCTGCGGGTGGCCGTCAACCTCTCGGCGCGCCAGCTCAGCGGCGACGCGCTGATCACCACCTTCCGCGAGGCGATGCAGGAGGTGGGCATGACCGACTGCCTGCTCGACTTTGAACTGACGGAGAGCTGCCTGATTGACGATGAGCGGCGGGCGGTCTCGTTGATTGAGCAGCTGCACGCGCTGGGCGCGGAGGTCTATCTGGATGATTTCGGCACTGGCTACTCTTCGCTCTCGCAGCTGGCGCGCATCCCTATCGACTACATCAAACTCGACCAGAGCTTCGTGCGCGGCATCAGTGAGAACAGCGTCTCGCAGGCGCTGGTACGCGCCATTATCGCCGTGGCGGGCACCCTCAATCTGAAGGTGGTGGCCGAGGGGGTGGAGAGTGCGAAGGAGGAGCAGTTCGTGGATGAGATGGGCGTGCATGACAAACAGGGCTATTTCTACGCGAAGCCAATGCCCGCAGACGAGCTGGAGCATTGGCTGTCGGACTACAATTTGCTTCACCCATAAGGTTTGCCGGGCAGGTTAGTCTGCGCCAGCGCGGGGGTATTCAGGCGTCAACGGTGCCGTGGCACTCTGTCGCCAGGGGGTAGTTAACCGCTTAACCTGCTTTGCGCAAGCTGGCGGTATGACGGTTCTGTAGTGTCACCAGTCGCTCCATGTAAGCGACGTCTTTCTCCTCCAAGGTAAAGGCCGCATCGACCCAATCCTCGGTGATGTCCATCAGTTCAGAGCGTGAGAGTTGCAGCACCCGTTGGCGGGCGCGCAGCATGGCGCGCATCCCGTTCATCTTGGGGCGCAGGGTATCGATAAAGGTACGGGTGGCGGCAAAGGCGTCGCCCGGTTGGAACAGCCGGTCAATCAGCCCGCGTGACTCATACCACTCGGCGGTGTGGGACTCACCGCTGCTGATCAGCTCCTCCGCCAGCCGCATCCCGGCCTTGCGGGTCACCAGCGAATAAGCGCCCATGCCGGGGAACAGGTTGAAGGCGATCTCCGGGAAGCCCATGCGCGCGGTGTTTTGCGCCAGCACGTAGTGGTGGGCGAGCGCCGCCTCAAAGCCGCCGCCGAGCGCGGTGCCCTCAATCATTGCCAGTGTGATGGCACCGACGCCAAATCCTTGCGACGCGGCATGGACACAGTCAATGCAGGCGCGGGCATAGGCGCGCAGTGACTCGCGCTTGCGGCTCTTGATGGACTCCACAAAGTAGTTGAGGTCGCCGCCCACGTTGTAGATGTTGGGCACCAGCGAGCCAGTGACCCAGAAGTCGATCGGCAGGCCGGAGGCGTGGGCGCAGTCCGCCAGCTTCATGATGTCGTCGATCAGGGCCTGATTGAAACAGGGGCGCGGATAGGCGCGCAGCATCATCCATAAGACATTTCTGCCCTCCTCATAAAATGCGGAAATTTGGGACATGTGGCCGGCTTCGGTGAATGGACGGCAAGATGGGTGGTCAAGAAGGTTCATAATATAATTCCACTATTTTCAGTATAGAGTGGGTGAAGCCATTCCAGCCTAGTGCAGCTGACTGCCGAACTGAATCACCTCTCTTTCTGAAATGTGCTCTTTTCTTTCTGCATTTGGTTGCGCCCTGCCCCTTATGGCCCTCTTGCCGCATTAATAACCGCCCTGGCCAGTAATCCACAACGTGATTTTGCATAACTCCTTTTCAGGCAGTGGCTTAAGCCGAAGGCGGCTCGCCTCTTCCCCTGCCCGCCAAATGAAAATTCGATAAGTTATGTCAGGGTGAAAATAATGGCCGCTGTGGTTCGTGTTGTTGTTTTTTAGAAAGAGCGTGCAGGCAGAACTATTTATTCTATCGTGTGGCGTTGCCGTTTATAAATAACCTGCTACTGACGCCAGAAATAGCAAATCCTTTGCTGTTTACGCCCACGGAGATTTTATGCAGCGGTGGTTTGGCCTGTTATTACGCTGGCCAGCTAAGGGCTTTGCCGTGGCGCTGACAGGCGAAGGGGTGCGGTAGCGCAGGCAGCCGCATGGTCAGCAAGCATATAGTTACTAAATAAATTAATTTATTCTTATATATCTCTTTTATAAATATACGCGACCGTCTTCGTTCTTGGGCATAATCATTTCATGACTCTTTGCTAGCTAGTCATTAAATATTTGAACAATCTCACATTCAGCGGAGAGAGTGCTTTTCCTCCCCTTCTCCTTTACCAAAATGCCCCTTAAACTCATCCGACCACTCGAGATCATCGGAAGTTGTGCCGCCAGATTGACCACGCCGGAGAGATTTTCATGACCGCTTATCCTCATCTGCTTGCCCCTTTGGAGTTGGGTTTTACCACCCTGAAGAACCGTGTCCTGATGGGCTCCATGCATACCGGGCTGGAGGAGTTGCCAGACGGTGCCTCCCGGCTGGCAATCTTCTATGCCCAGCGCGCCCGCGCTGGCGTGGGGCTGATCGCGACCGGCGGCGTGGCGCCAAATGATGAGGGCGTGGTCTATCAGGGCGCGTCCACGCTGGTCTCCAGCGCGCAACTCAATGGGCACCGTACCGTGACCCACGCGGTGCATCAGGCTGGCGGCAAAATCGCGCTGCAAATCCTCCATGCCGGGCGCTACAGCTACCAGCCAAATCCGGTGGCCCCCTCCGCCTTGCAGGCACCGATCAACCGCTTTGCGCCCACCGCCCTGAGCGAGGCGCAGATCCTCGCCACCATCCAGGATTTCGCCCGCTGCGCGCGGCTGGCACAGCAGGCTGGCTACGACGGCGTGGAGATCATGGGTTCCGAGGGCTACCTGATTAACCAGTTCCTGGCCGCCCGCACCAACCAGCGTGACGATGGCTGGGGCGGCACGCCAGAAAAGCGCCAGCGCTTTGCGGTGGAGATCGTGCGCGCGGTGCGTGAGCGGGTCGGGGCGAACTTCATCATCATCTATCGTCTGTCGCTGCTCGATCTGGTGGAGGAGGGACAGACGCTGGCGGAGAGCATCGCGCTGGCGCAGGCGGTGGAGCGGGCGGGCGCCACGCTGATCAACACCGGCATTGGCTGGCATGAGGCGCGCATCCCGACCATTGCCACCATGGTGCCGCGCGCCGCCTTTGACTGGGTGACGCAGCAACTGATGGGCCACGTCTCGCTGCCGCTGATTGCCACCAACCGCATCAACGATCCCGCCGTGGCCGAGCAGATTCTGGCGTCTGGCATGGCGAATATGGTCTCCATGGCGCGTCCCTTTTTGGCGGATGCCGAGCTGGTGGCCAAGGCAGCGCAAGGAAGGGCGGAGGAGATCAACACCTGTATCGCCTGCAACCAAGCCTGTCTGGATCGGGTGTTCGAAGGCCACGTGGCCTCCTGTCTGGTCAACCCGTTTGCCTGCCGGGAGGCGGATCTGATCGTCACGCCCGCGCTGAGCCGCAAGCGGCTGGCGGTGGTGGGCGCGGGGCCAGCCGGGCTGGCGTTTGCCGTCAATGCCGCGGCGCGCGGCCATCAGGTGACGCTGTTTGACGCCCAGCCGGAGATTGGTGGGCAGTTCAATCTGGCGCGGCAGATCCCCGGCAAGGAGGAGTTTAGCCAGACGCTACGCTACTACCGCACCCAACTGGCGGTGCTGGGGGTAACGCAGCGCCTCAACTGCCGGGCCGAGGCGGCGATGCTGGCCGACTTTGATGAGGTGATCCTCGCCACGGGCGTTGAGCCGCGCCTCCCGCCGATCCCCGGCATCGATCACCCCAAGGTGATGAGCTATCTGGAGGTGCTGCGCGACCACCAGCCGGTCGGGCAGCGGGTGGCCATCATCGGCGCGGGCGGCATTGGCTTTGATGTGGCGGAGTACCTGAGTCAGGCTGGCCCCTCCTCCAGCCTGAACCGCGTGGCGTTCTGCCATGAGTGGGGCATCGACACCACCCTGCGCCAGCGCGGCGGCCTGCAAGCGCACGCGATCCTGCCGCCGAGCACGGCACGGCAGATCTTTTTGTTGCAGCGCAAGGCGAGCAAGGTCGGGGCCGGGCTGGCAAAAACCACTGGCTGGATCCACCGCGCCAGCCTGATGCAGCGCGGCGTCAGGCTGCTCAATAGCGTCGAGTATCTGCGGATTGATGATGAGGGTCTGCACATTCAGCGCGCCGAGGAGCGGCACTGTCTGGCGGTGGACAACGTGATCGTGTGCGCCGGGCAGGAGCCACAGCGGGCGCTGTACGCGCCGCTGATGGCGCTGGGCCGGCCGGTGCACCTGATTGGCGGTGCTGAGGTGGCGCTGGAACTGGATGCCCGCCGGGCGATTGAACAGGGCACCCGGCTGGCATTGCAGATTTAGCGGCGGGACGGCCCTTTCACGGCGCGCAAAATCACGAACTTCTGGTTAGAGGCCAGGGTTTCGCAGTTGCCGAACAGGCGCTTGAGCTTGTGGAAGTAGCCCAGGTGGCGGTTGCCGACGATGCGCAGTTCGCCGCCGGTGTGCAGGCAGCGTTTGGCGTCGCAGAACATCTGCCAGGCAGTGACGTCCGTGACGGTCTGCTGCTGGTGGAACGGCGGGTTGCAGAGCACCGCGCTCAGGCTGTCGCGCTCCACGTGCGCCAACAGGTTATCCACCTCGAACGCGCTGCGCGCCAAATCCTGCGGGCGGTTGCGCTCAACGTTGAGCTGGCTGGAGGCCACCGCCATGTAGGACTCATCGACAAACAGCACTTCCGCATCCGGGTTCTGTTCCAGCGCCGTTAGGCCAATCACGCCATTGCCGCAACCGAGATCGGCGATACGCCCCGCCATCCCCTCCGGCAGGTGCTGCATAAACAGGCGTGCGCCAATGTCCAGCCCACCGCGTGAGAAGACGTTGGCGTGGTTGGCGATACGGTAATCCGTGCCATCCAGCGCCCACTCATTGATCACCGGCTGGTCGCTGACCGCCAGCTCCGCCACGCTGCCAAAGATCAGGCGCGCCTTTTTCTTCGCCAAACTGGTGCGGGTCGGGCCGAGGATCTTCTCAAACAGTTGCAGTGTCGAGGTGTGGATGTCACGTGCCTTGGCACCGGCCACGATCACCGTCTCCGGCGTCACCACCTGACGCAGCGCCCGCAGTTGCTGCTCCAGCAGCGCCAGCGTTTTCGGCACGCGGATCACCACCAGCCCCGGCGCGGCCGGCAGGGGTGCCAGGCTGTCGAGCAGGGTCACGCTCTCCGGTTCAAGATCGTTCAGCGCCAGATTGTGGCGTACCGCCAGCTGCGCCATGTAGGAGTCGCTGATGCTGTACGGGCGCTGCTCCGCCAGGGCACAGGCCAGCGCGCCAAAGGTGTCGTTGAAGATCAGCAGCGGCTTGCCAGCCGCCGCGCTGAGGTCGAGGGTTTCCAGCAGATACTCATCCGCCGCATCCCAAGCCTGAAGCTGCGTGATCTCTTCCTGCTGCGGGTAGCGCTCCAGTTCAAGGCGCAACGTTCCCAGTTCAAATAGGCTCATCGCCCCTCCTGAATAAAAAATTTGGGCTGTTTATCCCTTAAATTTGCCTGTCAGTAAAATGTTTTTTCGGTTAAAACTGGCATTATTGCCCTTGCGGCGCGTTTCCCGCCGCCGCAACCGGCCCGCACCCCCTTTCTGGAGAGCCGAGCCACGCCCATGCCATCATTGACTTACCTTCAGGGCTACCCTGAACACCTGCTGCGCCAGGTCCACCAGCTGATTGATGAACAGCGGCTGGGCAGCGTGCTGCTGCAACGCTACCCGCAGCCCCATGAGCTGACCACCGACAAGGCGCTCTACCAGTTTACCGCCGACCTGAAGAACCAGTTTTTGCGCAATGCGCCGCCCATCAGCAAGGTGGCCTATGACGGCAAGATCCAGGTGATGAAGCACGCCCTCGGGCTGCACACCGCCGTGTCGCGCGTGCAGGGCAGCAAGCTGAAGGCGAAGGCGGAGATCCGCGTCGCCACGGTGTTCAAGAGCGCGCCGGAGGCGTTCCTGCGCATGATCGTGGTGCATGAGCTGGCGCACCTGAAAGAGAAGGAGCACAACAAGGCGTTCTACAGCCTCTGTTGCCACATGGATCCGGCCTATCACCAACTGGAGTTTGATACCCGGCTCTACCTCACCCATCTGGACCTGTTCGGCACACTTTATACCTGAACCGAGGGCGGCCCGTGCCGCCACACATGGAGTACATCATGATTCGCTTTGCTGTTGTCGGCACCAACTGGATCACCCAACGGTTTATCGATGCCGCCCACGAGAGCGGCAAGATGCGCCTGACCGCCATCTACTCCCGCAACCTGTCGCAGGCCAAGGCCTTTGGCGAGGACTACCCGGCCGAGCACCACTTTGACTCGCTGGAGGCGCTGGCGGCCTGTGATGAGGTAGACGCGGTCTACCTCGCCAGCCCGAACGCCCTGCACTGCGAGCAGGCGCTGCTGTTTATGCGCCACGGCAAGCATGTGATCTGCGAGAAGCCGCTCGCCTCCAACCAGCGCGAGGCGGAGCAGATGGTCGCCTGTGCGCGGGAGCAGCAGGTGGTACTGTTTGAGGCGTTCAAGACCGCCTGGCTGCCCAACTTCCTGCACCTGCAAAGCTGCCTGCCACGGGTCGGCGTGCTGCGCCGCGCCAGCTTCAGCTACTGCCAGTTCTCCTCGCGCTACCCGCGCTATCTGGCGGGCGAGAACCCCAACACCTTCAACCCGGCCTTCTCCAACGGCTCCATCATGGACATCGGCTACTACTGTCTGGCAAGCAGCGTGGCATTGTGGGGCGAACCGGCGCGCGTCACCGCCAGCGCCAGCCTGCTGCCGAGCGGCGTGGATGGGCATGGCGTGGTGATCCTTCACTACGATCAGTTTGAGGTGGTGATCACCCACTCCAAGGTGAGCGACTCGGCGCTGCCCAGCGAGATCCAGGGCGAGAGCGGCACGCTGGAGATTGGCAAGCTGGCGGAGTGCCAGTCACTGGCCTTCACCCCGCGCGGCGGCCAGCGTCTGGACATCACCCAGCCGCAGCACATCAACACCATGCTGTATGAGGCCGAAGCCTTCGCCCGGCTGGTGGAGGCGCAGCAGGTGGAGCACCCCGGCCTTGAACGCTCGCTGATCACCGCCCGCCTGCTGACGGAGATCCGCCGCCAGACCGGCGTCATCTTCCCGGCAGATACCGCCACCGCCTGACAGGAGCCGACCATGACGCAGCCACGCCCCCTACTGATCCTGCAAACCGGCGACGCCCCCGAGGTGATCCGACAGGAGCATGAGAACTTCCAACAGATGTTTATCCGTCAGGGCGGGATGAAGCCGCTGGCGCTGGAGATTATCCACCTGCCGAGCGGTGGCCTGCCGCAGTCGCCCAGCCACTATGCTGGCGTGGTGATCACCGGCTCCTCGGCGATGGTCACTGACCGGCTGCCGTGGAGCGAGTGGGCCGCCGGGTGGCTACGTCAGGCGATGGCGGAGTCACTGCCGATCTTTGGCGTCTGCTACGGCCACCAGCTGCTGGCGGATATGCTGGGCGGCGTGGTGGATTACCACCCGCAGGGAATGGAGGTCGGCACGCAACAGCTGGAGCGGCTGCCGGGCGCGGAGCAGGATCCGCTCTGCGCCGCCCTGCCCGACCGCTTCACCGCCAACCTGATCCACTCGCAGACGGTGATCACGCCGCCGCCCGGCGCGCAGGTGCTGGCGCGCTCGGCGCACGATCCGCACCAGATCCTGCGCTACTCGCCCACCACCTTCAGCACGCAGTTCCACCCGGAGTTCAATGGCGCGGTGATGCGCAGCTACCTGGAGTGGCTGAAGGCGGCCCAGCCAGCCCAGGCGTCATTGCCCGCGGCACATCAGGCGCAGGACACCCCGGACAGCCAGCGGCTGTTACAAACTTTCGTGGCGCAGGTGGCCGGGCGGGCGGAGAATTCATAAGGCTGACGAAACTTTACCGGCGCTCCCATTGTAGGTGGAAATATTTTGTACTATTTTGACATCAGCAAAGGGGAGTAACTTCTTCGCCGGCCAATCGTCATTACGGTGTCCAGACAGGATGCCCGGTTGCCGGGACAACCCGAGAACATTGCACCATCCATGTTTCCGAGTTGTAAGTGAGACCTTGCCGGAAGGCGAGGTTTGCTTATAGCTCCACAGAGCGGCTGACGTCTTCCGATGTCGGCCGTTTTTTTTGGACTTCAATGAGGAACATGCCATGAACTCTGTTGGAAACCCCTGGCTCTGGGGCAGTTTTGCCGTGATTGTCGCCATTATGCTGGCGGTTGACCTGCTGTTGCAGGGCAAGCGTGGGCAGCAAACCATGACCATGAAGAGCGCCGCCTGCTGGTCGCTGGTGTGGGTCAGTTTGGCGCTGCTGTTTAACGCCGGTTTCTGGTGGTATCTCACCCAGACCTATGGCCGCGATGTGGCCGACCCGCAGGCGCTGGCCTTCCTGACCGGCTATTTGATTGAGAAAGCGCTGGCGGTGGATAACGTCTTCGTCTGGCTGATGCTGTTTGGCTACTTTGCCGTGCCGGCCAACCTGCAACGGCGGGTGCTGGTGTATGGCGTGCTGGGGGCCATCGTGCTGCGCACCATCATGATCTTCGGCGGCAGCTGGCTGGTGACGCAGTTCCACTGGATCCTCTACGTGTTCGGTGCTTTCCTGCTGTTCACCGGCATCAAGATGGCGCTGGCGAAAGAGGATGACGCGGTACTGGGCGAGAAACCGCTGGTGCGCTGGCTGCGCAAGCACCTGCGAATGACCGAGGAGCTGGATGGCGAGAAGTTCTTCACCGTGCGCAACGGCGTGCGTTACGCCACCCCGCTGCTGCTGGTGCTGATTTTGGTGGAGCTGAGCGACGTGATCTTCGCGGTGGACAGCATCCCGGCCATCTTCGCCGTCACCACCGATCCCTTTATCGTGCTGACCTCCAACCTGTTTGCGATTCTCGGCCTGCGCGCCATGTACTTCCTGCTGGCGAACGTGGCGGAGAAGTTCTCGCTGCTGAAGTATGGGCTGGCGGTGATTCTGGTGTTCATCGGCATCAAGATGCTGCTGATTGACCTGTTCCACATCCCGGTGGGGGTGTCGCTCGGTGTGGTGGCTGGCATCCTGGCGATCACCATGCTGCTGAACGTCTGGGTCAACCGCCGCGCCGCGCGTGGCTAGCCCCGTTGGGGCGCGCGGCTAGTCCCCAGTCCCCGTGGGGCGCGCCCCGTCTGGCCGGTCAGCGCCGTGCGTTGGCTGGCCGGTTTTTCGCCGCCTCTGGCTCCTTGCGCGTCAGCGCATCCAGCAGCGCCTCCAGCGGATAGACCGTCGCAATCACCACCTCATCCCGTACTGCCGCCGCCTGATCCAGCTGCTGCCGGGCGCGTTTCGCCTCGCCGTTGCTGATCAGGCTGCCGCGCTGCCACAGATCCACCAGCCGTTTGCCAAGCACCGCCAGCCCGTTGAGGTCAGTAGCCACCGGTTGCAGCGGCGTCAGCACGCTATTGCCAGCCAGCAGCGGTGCCACCTGCGGCAGGTTGGCCTGCCAGCGCGCCAGCCGCTCACGCAGGGCGTCCGCCGCCGCGCTGTCGGCCCGGTTGAGCAGCAGGCGATCCACCTCCAGCCGCATCTGCCGTACCGCCTCGCTCTCCGCTGGCAGTGCGTCGGCCAGCCGGTTCAGTGGCTCAAACTGGTGGTAGTTGCCAGCCTGGAATTTCAGGTGCTGGCGGGTGTAGTAGTGCGCTGGCTCCAGCGCCTCGGCGAACAGCTGCAACGGCGCGATCTGGGTGCTCTGCGCCAACCGGGTGAACTGCCGCGCCGCCTCGGCATGGGGTTGCAGCCCGACGGAGACCACCGACCACGCGTCCACCGCCGCCAGCCGCCGGTACATGTTTTGCTCATCCTGCACGTCGCGCGCTGACCAGAGCCGTTCCGCCACCGCAAAGGCGCGCGGCCAGAGTTTCAGGTCGAGGACGGCAGGCGTGACGTTCTCCGCCCACAGCGCCGCCTCGCCGCCGAGGATATTGGCCGCCGCCTCGCGGTTCGGCACCACTGGCGCGATGCCCGCCGGTGGCGATGCCAGCCGTTGGCCGCTGACCGGGTAACGGACGTTGCCCAGCAGGAAGTAGCCGCTCAGGCCATCCGGCCGCAACCGTAGCACCGGCCGGGTGTCGCCCAGCCAGGTGTCGAGGCGGAAACTCACCTCCTCCGGCGAGTGCCAGTCAATCTCGCGCACCGCGCGGCGCGCCTTGCCGTTGAAGTCGATAAAGCCACGCCACCCCTGCGGCCCCTCAATCAGCGTGAAGCTTCCCTCCACCGGCTTGCCCTTCAGGCGCGGCAACGTGAAGGCCCAGCTCTGCCCCTTCTCATCGGCATGGATCTTGTCATCCACCCACAGCGGCTGCGGCAGCACCTCGTTGCGGTAGTGGTAGGCGGTGCTCTGCGGCTGGTCGAGGTAGAAACCGGTGGAGAGCAGCCCCGAATAGCCCGCCTGCGCGGCGGCGGCCAGCGCGTCTGGCCCCTGCCAGGACTGGATGACGCTGGTGTGCGGCAAGTCCGGGTGCAAAATCTCATCCCAGCCGACCATACGCCGCTGGTAGGAGCCGAGGATCAGCGACAGCTTGCGGTTGAAGTAGGCTTGCAGCGCGTGGGCATCCGCCAGATTGTTGCGCTGCATAAATGCCTGAATGGTGGGCGATGCCAGCCACTGGGTCGGATCCACCTCATCGCCGCCGATGTGCAGGTAGGGATCGGGGAAGATCGCCGCCACTTCGCCGAGGATCGTATCCACGAATTGGTAGGTCTCCTGCCGGCTGGGATCGAGCAGCGGCGTATGGACGCCCCACTCGCGCTGCATCAGGTAAGGCCCCGGCGCGCTGACCAGCTCCGGGTAGGCGACGGCGATCGCCGAGGCGTGGCCGGGCAGGTCAATCTCCGGCACCACGCGGATGCCGAGCGCGGCGGCGTAGGCCACCACCTCCTTCATCTGCGCTACCGTGTAGTAGTGGCCGTCACTCGCCAGCTCCTGCAACTTGGGGTAGTGGGTGGAGGCAAATCGCCAGCCCTGATCGTCGGTCAGGTGCCAGTGGAAGACGTTGAGCTTGGCGGCCGCCATGCCATCCAGCTGCCGCTTGATGTCGGCTACCGGCAGGAAGTGGCGCGCCGAGTCCAGCAGCAGCCCACGCCACGGGAAGCGCGGCGCGTCCGTGATGCGCACCAGCGGCAGGCTAGTCTGGCGGCCATCATCGCGGATCAGTTGCAGCAGCGTCTCCATGCCGCGCAGCGCGCCAAAGCGCGTCTCGGCATTCAGCACCGCCCCCTGTGGCGTGATGGTGAGCTGGTAGCGCTCATCGCTCTCCGGCTGCGGCAGCGGATCAACCTTCTGCGCGATGACGATCATGATCATCGCCTGCTGCGGGTTGCCGGTCTGCGGCAACAGCTCCCAGCCGGTCTGCTCCGCGATGCGCTGCCGCCAGCGCGTGACCTCTGGGCCAAGATCGTCGCCACTGACGCCGATGGTCAGCCGGTTGTCCAGCACCAGCCTGCCCTGCTGCTGCGGGTTGAACTCCACCCGTTGCGGCCACGGCATCAGCGGCAGATCGCCAGCGGGCTGGGCCTTCAGGCCGGGGGAGAGCAGCAGCAACGAGGCAAGCAGCGAGGTCGGTAGAGAGCGTTTCATGGTTATCCATCCCAGGGGTCATTACAGCAATGCGCAAGAGTAACCCGATGGATAGTAAAGGGTAAGTCTCGCCCCGTCGCCGCTGTGGCGCAAAAAACCGACGATTGCCACCGCCTGCTGGCAATGGCGTGACGATCGCTGGCAATAACGAAAATTTTCAGGCATTTACTTCCACCCTGCGCCCCCCAGAATGGCTAGCTGGCGATGGAAATTAAGAATTACCCCAGAGTGTGGTCTGGGGGGATGCGCGACGGCGCAATTTCAGCTAAAAAGGGGGACACCGCCGGTGTTGCCGGCCCCCTACTCCCAACTGTGGTAACCAGCCGTAAACCATGACCAGTCGCCTGACCATCAAAGACATTGCCCGTCTCAGCGGCGTGGGGAAGTCCACCGTCTCCCGCGTAATCAACCATGAAAAGAGCGTGAACCCGCAGACCCGTGAGCGGGTGGAGGCAGTGATCCGCGCGCATGGTTTTACGCCCTCCAAGTCGGCGCGGGCGATGCGCGGCCAGAGCGACAAGGTGGTGGGAATTATCGTCTCGCGCCTCGACTCCGCCTCTGAGAATCAGGCGGTGCGCGCCATGCTGCCGCTGTTCTATCAGCACGGCTACGACCCGATTGTGATGGAGAGCCGCTTCTCGCCGGAACGGGTGGAGGAGCATCTGCATGTGCTGCGCCAACGGCGGGTGGATGGGGTGATCCTGTTTGGCTTTACCGGGCTGGATGAGGCGGCGCTGCGCCCCTGGCAGGCCAATATGGTGACGCTGGCACGCGGCTACGCCGGGCTGTCCGCCGTCTGTTATGACGATGCCGGTGCCATCCGTTTACTGATGGAGACGCTGGCCGCGCGCGGCCACCGACAGGTGAGCTACATCGGCGTGCAGCCGACGGACGCCACCACCGGCCAGCGCCGCCATCAGGCCTATCTCGCCTGCTGTGAGGAGGCCGGGATAACGCCAGTGGTGGCGCTCGGCGAGCTGTGTTACCAGAGCGGCTTCCGGTTGGCGCCAGAGGTGCTGCGCCCCGAGACCACTGCGCTGATCTGCGCCTCTGACACCATCGCCCTTGGCGCGGCCCAGTACCTGCAACAGCAAGGGAGCGCGGTGCAGGTGGGCGGCATCGGCAATAACTCACTGTTGCGCTTCCTGTTTCCGCAGACGCTGTCGGTGGAGATGGGCTACGGCACCGCCGGGTTGCGCGCCGCCGAGCAGCTGCTCAGCCAGCTCCAGCCCTCGCCCGCCGATCCCCAGCAGATCACCATTCCCTGCCGCCTAGCGGAGTAGATCCCACTCGCCGCCGACGATCCGGCGGCCGGTATTTGTGATCGACGCCCCAATCCGGGAACGTTCCCAATTCTATCCGCCTCAATTGGCGCTATGCTTTGCTTACCTCCTACCCTCTCCGGATCGGCCACCTGGCCCCTGACAAGAGCATCTGACCATGAGCAAAAAGAAAGCGATTGACCCGGCGGACATTGAGCAGTTGATTACCCTGGTGGGCGGCAGTGGCAATATCGCCACCGTCACCCACTGCATTACCCGGTTGCGTTTTGTGTTGAATGACCCCGCCAAGGCGGACAGCAAGGCGATTGAGAAATTGCGGATGGTGAAGGGGTGCTTCACCAACGCTGGCCAGTTCCAGGTGGTGATTGGGCCGGAGGTGGGCGAATACTATCAGGCGCTGATTGCCGCCACCGGCAACAGCGGCGCGAACAAGGAGCAGGCCAAAGTGGCGGCGCGCCAGAACATGAGCTGGTTTGAGCGCGGCATCTCCCACTTCGCCGAGATCTTCTTCCCACTGCTGCCAGCGCTGATCACCGGGGGGCTGGTGCTGGGCTTCCGCAACGTGATTGGCGACATCCCGATGTCAGACGGCCAGACGCTGGCGCAGTCGCACCCGCTGTGGAAGACGGTGTATGACTTCCTCTGGCTGCTGGGCGAGGCGATCTTCTTCTACCTGCCAGTCGGCATCTGCTGGGCGACGGTGAAAAAGCTGGGCGGCACGCCGATCCTCGGCATCGTGCTCGGTATTACGCTGGTGTCGCCGCAGCTGATGAACTCCTACCTGCTCGGGCAACAGATCCCGGAGGTGTGGAACTTTGGCTGGTTCACCATTGAGAAAGTGGGCTATCAGGCACAGGTGATCCCGTCGATGCTGGCGGGCGTGGCGCTGGCCTTTATTGAGACGCGGTTGCGGCGCATCGTGCCCAACTATCTGGATCTGGTGATTGTGCCAGTGGTGTCGCTGCTGCTGGCGGTGTTCCTCGCCCACACCCTGATTGGCCCGTTTGGCCGACTGGTCGGCGATGGCGTTGCCTGGGCAGTGAAAGCGATGCTGACCGGCAGCTTCGCGCCGATTGGCGCGGCGATCTTTGGCTTCCTCTATGCGCCGCTGGTGGTCACCGGCGTACACCAGACCACGTTGGCCATCGACTTGCAGATGATCCAGAGCATGGGCGGCACGCCAGTGTGGCCGCTGATCGCCATCTCCAACATCGCACAGGCAGCGGCGGTGGTCGGCATCATCATTGTCAGCCGCAAGGCCAATGAGCGCGAGATTTCCGTGCCAGCCGCCATCTCCGCCTTCCTTGGCGTCACGGAACCGGCGATGTACGGTATCAACCTCAAGTACCGCTTCCCGATGCTCTGCGCAATGATTGGCTCGGCGGCCGCCTCGCTGATTTGCGGGCTGGGCAACGTGACAGCCAACGGCATCGGCGTCGGTGGTCTGCCCGGTATCCTCTCCATCAAACCCCAGTTCTGGGGCACCTTCTCGCTGGCGATGCTGGTGGCGACGGTGATCCCGATCCTGCTGACCATGCTGGTCTACCAGCGCAAAGTGCGCCGGGGCGAGCAGGTCTATATCTGATCCTTGCCGGGTGCGCCACTGCGCACCCGGCCTTTTTACGGCCTTTGGCCGACCTTTCCTCAGTAAAAATGGGAGACCTGTTATGTCTGCACCCCTGCCCTGGTGGCGAAACGGCGTCATCTACCAGATCTATCCAAAGAGTTTTCAGGACAGCACCGGCGATGGCCGGGGCGACCTGCCCGGCATCATTCGCCGGCTCGACTATTTGCAACAGCTTGGCGTGGACGCCCTGTGGCTGACGCCCATCTACCGTTCGCCGCAGGTGGACAATGGCTATGACGTGGCGGACTACTGCGCCATCGACCCCAGCTACGGCACGCTGGAGGATTTCGAGCAGCTGACCCGCGAGGCGCACCAGCGTGGCATCCGCATCATCATGGATATGGTGTTCAACCACACCTCCACCGAGCACGAGTGGTTTATCCAGTCCAAGGATCCGGCCAGCCCCTACCGCGACTACTACTACTGGCGCGATGGCAAGCCGGACGGCAGCGCGCCGAACAACTGGCGCTCCAAGTTTGGTGGTCAGGCGTGGCAGTGGCACGACCCCAGCGGCCAGTACTACCTGCACCTGTTCGCCACCCAGCAGGCCGACCTGAACTGGGAGCACCCACCGGTGCGGGAGGCGCTGAAGCAGGTGTGCGCCTTCTGGGCGGAGCGCGGGGTGGATGGCCTGCGGCTCGACGTCATCAATCTGGTGTCAAAAACCCCCGGCCTGCCGGAGGATGAGGGCGGCGATGGGCGGCGCTACTACACCGACGGCCCGCGCATCCATGAGTTTATCCGTGAGCTGAGCCGGGACGTCTTCCAGCCGCGTGGGCTGATGACCGTCGGCGAGATGTCCTCCACCACCCTCGAGCACTGCCGCCAGTATGGCGCGCTGGATGGCAGTGAGCTGTCGATGACCTTTAACTTCCACCACCTGAAGGTGGATTACACCGATGGCGAGAAGTGGTCGCTGGCGAAGCCCGATTTCGTCCGGCTCAAGGCCATTTTCCGCGAGTGGCAACAGGGGATGCATGGGGAGGCGTGGAACGCGCTGTTCTGGTGTAACCACGACCAGCCGCGCATTGTGTCGCGCTTTGGCGACGGCGAGGCACTGCGCGTGCCAGCCGCCAAGATGCTGGCGATGGCACTGCACGGGATGCAGGGCACGCCCTACATCTACCAAGGCGAGGAGATTGGCATGACCAATCCCGGCTACCAGCGCATTGAGCAGTATCGCGATGTGGAGAGCCTGAACATGTTCCATGAGCTGCGCGAGGCGGGCCACGACGCGGAGGAGCTGCTGGCGATTCTGGCCAGCAAGTCGCGCGACAACAGCCGCACGCCGATGCAGTGGGATGAGAGCGCCAACGCTGGCTTTACCCCTGCCGAGCCGTGGCTGGAGCCAGCCAGCAACTACCGGGAGGTGAATGTGCAGCACGCGCTGGCCGACCGCGATTCGGTGTTCTACACCTACCAGCGGCTGATCGCCCTGCGCAAGCAGATCCCGCTGCTGACCCACGGCGACTATCAGGATCTGCTGCCCGATCACCCCTGGCTCTGGTGCTACCAGCGTGAGGCGGAGGGCCAGCAACTGCTGGTGATCGCCAACCTGAGCCGTGAGCCACAGGCGTGGGAGCCGCAGGAGGTGGAGCTGGAGGGATGGGAGCAGTTGCTCGCCAACTATGCGGATGCCGCGCCACAGCCGGGCGGCATCACGCTGCGCCCGTTTGAGGCGATCTACTGGCTACGCGGTTCGGTTAGCGCGGGGTGACAAAGCCCCGCGCCACCAGCCACTGCGCCGTCTGCTCCACACCCTCTTTCAGGGAGTAGCGCGGGCGGTAGCCCAGCCCCTCGCGCGCCTGCTGGGCGCTGAGGGTCAGGTCATAGGCCGCGGCGGCGATGTGGTGGCGGGTAGTGCCCGGCCTCTGGCGGCGTAGCAGGCTGCCCAGCTCATGCAGGCCAGCGCGGCTGTAGGCCAGCCGGTAAGGGGTGGCGCGCAGATAGTACTGGATGCCGAGTTGCTGCCCGAGCAGGCACTCCAGCATCACCGCGAGGCTCTGCGCCTCCTGGTTGGTGACGTTAAACAGTGAGCCGGAGGCCATCTCCGGCTGGCTGGTCGCCAGCTGCATCGCCTCCACCACGTTCAGGCTGTAAGTAAATTCCAACCGCGCCACACCGCCCTCCGGCAGGGACAAAATCCCCTTGCCACGCCGCAACTCATCCAACATCTGGGGCAGGATGCCCTGATTCCACGGGCCGAACAGCGCACAGGGGCGCAGGATCACGCAGCGGGTGGCGGGGAAGTGCGGGATCAACCGGCGAATGGCCTCTTCCGCCGCATATTTGCTGGCGGCATAGTGGTTGACGAAGCGCTTGGCGCGGAAGTTCTCCTGCACGTTGTAGCGATGGCGGTAATCCATGTAGATGGCGGCGGAAGAGAGGTAGATAAAGCGCCCCACCCCGAGCTGCCCGGCGGCTTGCAACAGGTTTTCCGTGGCCAGCACGTTGATATCATAGAAGGATTGGTAATCGCCCCAGTGGCAGGTGTTGGCCGCACAGTGCCAGACCGCGTCACATCCCTCCATCAACGCCCGGCAGGCGGCGATGTCTGCCCCAACCAGATCCAGCGCCGTGAAGCGTGCGCCCAGCGCCGTGAGTTCCTCACCGGCCAGCGGATTGCGACCGGTGGCATGAACCTCATGCCCTGCCAGCAACAGGGCTTCTACGGCGTTGCGGCCCAATCCGCTTGTCGCCCCGGTAACCAGTATCTTCATCGCTCTCCTGCCCGTATCGCCATCCTGAAAGATAAGACCTGCCCCAGCAGTGTAGCCGGGCGCAAAGTGTAAAAAAATCGTTAATATCTAATATGTAGTCTTTTCGGCAAAAACCACTAAACCGGTTTCCTAAATCCTCCGACTTGTTTTGCCACCTTGCGCATTGACGAATGGTTAGCCTTGCTCCACTGCTGGCTTTTCTTTGTTTTACGTCAATAAACTCTGCATTAACTGCCAGCAAATAACTAGATGTTGTATGTATAGTGACCCACCTCATCTATATCTAGTTAATCTTTCGATACGTTACCCCTGCGCCACCGGACTGCCCCGGCGGCGGCGGAACGTCTATAAAAAGGAGTGCATCGTGGAGCCAGTGGTGATTAAGCGGGACGGGTGTCAGGCCCAGTTTGATGAGACGCGCATTGTGCAGGCGGTGCAGCGGGCTGCCGTTGCCGCCGGTGTCAACGATCCGGCCTACTGTGCCGCCGTGGCCCGGCAGGTCAACGCGCAGTTGGCCGGGCGGGCGCAGGTGGATATCCATGAGATTCAGGAGGCGGTGGAGAACCTGCTGATGGCTGGCCCCTATAAGGCGCTGGCGCGCGCCTATATCGAGTATCGCCATGACCGGGACGTCGCCCGCGAGCAGCGCGGCCGGCTGAACCAGGAGATCCGTGGGCTGGTGGAGCAGCGCAACGCCGCACTGCTCAATGAGAACGCCAACAAGGACAGCAAGGTGATCCCGACGCAGCGCGACCTGCTGGCCGGTATCGTCGCGCGCCACTATGCCCGGCAGCACATCCTGCCGCGTGACATTGTGCTGGCCCATGAGCGCGGCGAGATCCACTACCACGATCTCGACTACTCCCCCTTCTTCCCGATGTTCAACTGCATGTTGATTGATCTGAAAGGGATGCTGACCGGCGGCTTCAAGATGGGCAACGCCGAAATTGAGACACCCAAATCGATCTCGACCGCCACCGCCGTGACCGCGCAGATCATCGCGCAGGTCGCCAGCCATATCTACGGTGGCACCACCATCAACCGCATTGATGAGATCCTCGCCCCCTTCGTCACCGCCAGCTATGAGAAGCACCTGGAGACCGCCCGGCAGTGGCAGATCCCGGACGGCGAGGGGTATGCGCAGGTACGCACCGAGAAGGAGTGCTACGACGCCTTCCAGTCGCTGGAGTATGAGGTCAATACGCTGCACACCGCCAACGGCCAGACGCCCTTTGTCACCTTCGGCTTTGGCCTTGGCACCAGCTGGCAGGCGCGGCTGGTGCAGCAGTCGATCCTGCGCAACCGCATCGCCGGGCTGGGCAAAAACCGCAAGACCGCCGTCTTCCCGAAACTGGTGTTCGCCATCCGTGATGGCATCAACCACAAGCCTGGCGATCTCAACTATGACATCAAGCAACTGGCGCTGGAGTGCGCCAGCAAGCGCATGTACCCGGATATTCTTAACTACGAGCAGGTGGCGAAGGTGACCGGCTCCTTCAAGACGCCGATGGGCTGCCGCAGCTTCCTTGGGGTGTATGAGGAGAACGGCGAGCTGATCCATGATGGCCGCAACAATATTGGCGTCATCAGCCTCAATCTGCCGCGCATTGCCCTGGAGGCCAGGGGCGACGAGGCCGCCTTCTGGCAATTGCTCGACAGCCGGTTGGCGTTGGCGAAACGGGCGCTGATGACCCGCATCGCCCGGCTGGAGGGGATCAAGGCGCGGGTGGCACCGATCCTCTATATGGAAGGCGCGTGCGGGGTGCGGCTGAAGGCGGATGACGACATCTCCGCGCTGTTCCGCCACGGCCGCGCCTCCATCTCGCTGGGGTATATCGGCCTGCATGAGACCATCAATGCGCTGTTTGGCAACCGGCACGTATTTGATGACGAGGCATTACGCGCCAAGGCGGTGGCGATTGTCGCGACCCTGCGCGCCGCCACCGATCGCTGGAAGGCGGAGACCGGCTATGGTTTTAGCCTCTACAGCACCCCCAGCGAAAACCTGTGTGACCGCTTCTGCCGGCTGGACACCGCCGAGTTCGGCGTAGTGCCGGGCGTCACTGACAAGGGCTACTACACCAACAGTTTCCATCTGGATGTGGAGAAACGGGTCAATCCCTACGCCAAGATCGATTTTGAGGCCCCCTACCCGGCGCTGGCGAACGGGGGATTCATCTGTTACGGCGAGTACCCCAATTTGCAGCACAACCTGAAGGCGCTGGAGGATGTCTGGGACTACAGCTATCACCGGGTGCCCTACTACGGCACCAACACGCCGATTGACGAGTGTTATGAGTGTGGCTTTACCGGTGAGTTTGACTGTACCAGCAAAGGCTTTGTCTGCCCGCAGTGCGGCAACCACGATGCCAGCCGGGTCTCCGTGACGCGCCGGGTTTGCGGTTACCTCGGCAGTCCCGACGCCCGCCCATTCAATGCTGGCAAGCAGGAGGAGGTGAAGCGTCGGGTCAAGCACCTGCCAGACGGCGGTTGGGAGGGGCAATGAATTTCCACCGTTACTACCCCATCGACGTAGTCAACGGGCCGGGCACCCGCTGCACGCTGTTTGTCGCGGGCTGCGAGCACCACTGCCCCGGCTGCTACAACCAGAGCACCTGGCGGCTGGACTCTGGCCGCCCCTTCACGGCTGCCGATGAGGATCGCATCCTCCGTGATCTGAATGATAGGCGCATACCGCGCCAGGGGTTGTCGCTCTCCGGCGGCGATCCGCTGCATCCGCAGAATGTGCCCGCCGTGCTGCACCTGCTGGAGCGGGTGCGGCAGGAGTGCGAGGGCAAAGATGTCTGGCTCTGGACCGGGTATACGCGGGCGGAGTTAAGCCCTGAACAGCGACCTGTGCTGGCCCTGATTGATGTGCTGGTGGATGGCCGTTTTATCCGCGAACGGTATAACCCCTCCCTGCCCTGGCGCGGGAGCGACAATCAGGTTATTCACTATTTCTAGCGATAATATTTTATTTTTTGACGCAGCTTAGGAATTCAAAAGCACCTCCCTTTTAAATTCCTTCATTAATTTCGCAGGGGAAGTTTTTCTTAGACATCGTTTATCCCCTCTCCCTTTTAACGCTATACTTATCCACCAGTCTACTGACAGCCATAATATTATGAAGAAAAGAGCCGCACTGGCCCATTCTCCTGTCCACGCTGAATTCGGACAGAAAATAAAGGTCGCCCTTGCCGATCCGCAGCCTATTGTCACCTTTGGGCTGGCCTCATTATTGCGCGAAGAGAGTGACATTGACGTCCTGTTCATCAGCCATACGGCCAAGCACCTATTAAAAACCTTGAGCAATAATAAGGTTGATATTGTTATCTGCGACAATAATTTCAAGGATTTATTGGGCGCGCATGGCACCCAGCTTTTCCGGCTAATTCATCGCCATAATCCGCAAACCCACATTATCTATTTCACGCATCATGCGAACACGCATACCATCACTGAGGCTATGGAGGCGGGCGCAGCCAGCGTCATCAGGAAAAGTGAGGAGGATTTGTCATTAATAATCCAAACTTTACGCCATATCTATAGCGGGCATTTCTATCTTCAGTCCACGCTCTCGCAAGAGCTTCTTTCACACTATCTGTCAGAGCAGCGGAATAAAAATCCCTGGAACACCCTCTCTGCGCGGGAGAAAGCGGTAGTACAACTCATTTGTGATGGCCATTCGATTAAACAGATTGCCCACGATTTATGTAAAAGCCCGAAAACGATCAGCAACCAGAAAAGCACTGCCATGCGCAAACTCAATGTAACCAATGACATTCAGTTGGTTAATGCGGTAAAAGAGTTGCAAGAGAAATCGGGCTATTAATCACACGCCTCGCAATTTATCCCCAATAATTCCCACCCGATCGGCCACACCTGTAAAATAATCCAAAGACAGCACCCCACGGCAATATTCGCCGCTTTTTTAACCCACCGAAAATCAACAGGCATAAAAAAAGCGTGCTCCTGAGGAGCACGCTTTGGGGGGTACTGTCTGCTTATTTGAAGCGGACTAGATTACGCGTTTTTACCCTTTATCGGGGTATTACTCTGTCCCCACTCCGCATCAAGGTAAGCCTGCTGTTGGGAGAGGCGATACTCAGGCAACAGCGGTGTCCAGTTTGACCGACCTTCACTGACGTTCATCGCACCATCCTGGACGCTGTTCGAGGTTGGCTCATAGACAACCTTCGGATTGCCTTCGAACTGCGTACCATTGCTGGTGTTGCCATCACGCGGCGTCCCATGATCCGGGATATTGTTGGTGTTAGACCCTGGGGTCAGCACCACCGGATCCGGCGTGTTCACCTCATAATGGTTGCCATTGTAGGTGGTGGAACCATCCTGATTGCTCGGCGCCTTGTCCGCATTTCCGGCCGGATCATAGACAATCTTCGGATTGCCTTCGAACTGCGTACCATTGCTGGTGTTGCCATCGCGCGGCGTCCCATGATCCGGGATATTGTTGGTGTTAGACCCTGGGGTCAGCACCACTGGCTCCGGCGTTTTCACATCATAATGGTTGCCATTATAGGTCGTGGAACCATCCTGATTGCTCGGTGCCTTGTTCCCGGTTGGGGTATAGATAATCTTCGGCAAGCCCTCAAATTGCGTGCCATTGCTGGTATTACCATCACGCGGCGTCCCGTTGGCCGGCACATTGTTGGTATTGGATCCCGGCGTCAACACCACTGGCGTCGGCACCTTCACTTCATAATGCTTGCCATTATAGGTGGTTGATCCATCAATGTTCTTCGGTGCTTTCGGCTCCACCAGCTTGCTGTGCGGCACACCCTGGTATTCGGTGTCCGGTTTGCCTACGCCATCACGCGGCGGTGCGATCCAATCCGTCTTACCGGTAGAGGAACCCGGCGTCAGGATGACGCGCTCATACTCTTTCACCTTCCAGCCGCCATCAGGGCGTGTCGGGGTCGCAGCCTCTTCCGGTTTAACCATCTCATCAGGTTTGGTCGCGTGATCCGGTGCTATGGTCTCATCCGGTTTGGCGGCGTTATCTGGTTTGATGGCGTCATCCGGCTTGACGTTGTTATCCGGTTTGACGTCGTTGTCCGGTTTGACGTCGTTGTCCGGTTTGACCATCTCGTCCGGCTTAACCGCATCTTGCGGTTTGATCGTCTCATCCGGTTTGGCTATCTCATGCGGCTTAGCCGTATCATCCGGCTTGACCGGTGACGGGATGTTACGATCCGGAACCTGACCATCGGCATCCGGGCGCGGTGTATTGTCCGGGCGTGGCGTGTTGTCCGGACGCGGAACGTCGTCAGTGTGCGGACGCGGGGTATTGTCACCGCCCGAAGGACGCGGCGTCTGGCTATCCGGACGCGGCGTATAGCTATCCGGGCGCGGCGTATAGGTGTCGGTTGACTTACCTGTATCCGGACGCGGGCTATAGCCATCCTTGTGCTTCATCGGATCCATCGCAATGGTCCCGGCGATGTCGCTGCCCCACTCCTCTTCATCTTTGGTCACTGTCGATGTCTTGGTCGCGTCAGTGTTGTACTCACTGCGGTCCTGCCCTTTGACATCAATGTCACCCACGGCGATGGTGGAGTGTTGCTCTTCGCGGTAGTGCACCTCATCCACGGTTTCGGCATAGTAGTTAACCGCGATGCCGGTTTTACTGATACCGCCGCCGCCGCCGCCATATGCCCCATCCTGCTCAATGGTATCCACCACGTCACGAGCGTTGATATCTCCACCAACATCCAGGGTACTGGCAGTAGACTCGCTGATGATATGGCCACCGGCCATGTTCAGGTCGCCACCGACGTTGACCGCCAGGCTATCATTTGCCGTGATGCCTGCTTGCTGCCCAGTGGTCGCGCTGTCACGGTACTCCGATCCACCGCCGGAGGAGAAGCTGGCAGTCGGGATAGGTGCCGCGAAGCCGGTGTCACTGTTGACAGCCACACCAATGCTACCGCCCATTTCCCAACGTGAGCCGTCGCTATTGAAGGTATCCTGCACGCTGACGATGTTCAGATCGCCTTTGATATCTGTTTTGACATCATTCGCGGTGATGTTGCCGCCAATCAGGCTGGCATCGCCCTTGACGTTAAGATCCGCGCTACCGGCATTGATGGTGCTGTTGGTGTAGGTGACCGCGGTCTCTTCCCCTTTATTTCGGTTGCCGCCGGCATTGAGGGACACACCCATACCCACGGTGTCTTTGTCTACGGCCACGCCACCACTAATGCCGATGTTGAACGCCTTGCTGGATTCCGTCATGTCGGAGTGCGCTTCCGCCGCCCGTACAGTCAGATCACCACCAATGTCCGTGTTGAACTGGCCAGCATTGATGGTGACGCCCGCCAGGGTCGCGTCATTCTCAATATGCAGATCCATGTTACCGGCCACATTGATGTTATTCATGTTCTCACTGGTGGAGTGCGACGAGGATTTGCTGCTCGAACTTTCGTAACCAATGGAGTGTTCCGCATAGGCCAAATCGCCGTAATAGAGGTTCAACGCATCACTGGCCACTTGGGCAGTGGTGGTGAGCGGATCAAAGCCTTTTTCCGGGTCGCTCACTGCGTCCACGACCATTGAGGCGTTTTTGTCCAGGACATCCAGCACAACGCTGCCGAACTCACTCTTCCAGCCGAAGAAGGATTCCGAGTGCTTGGCGTTCACATCCACCGTATCTTCATACTTGGTGGTGTCCAGATCACGCGCATAGATCGCCATGTCGCCATTGGCCACATTGATGTCAGCGCCGCCAATATCCGCGGTTTCGCCAGCCTTGATGGTCAGGCCATCATTGAAGTTGAGCGAGGCATTGGCGTTGGTGGTTTGATTGACCTCAACTTCGTCAGTCATCTTGCCAAAACCGATCTTCGCTTCTGCCGTCGGTGCCGTTTTCGCTTTACCGGTGCGGCTTGCCCCAGCCTGGCTCGAGGTGTCAGAGAAGTTGTTCTCGTATTGACCACTGGTGGTAGAGGCCGTGCCGCCATCCAACATGCTGTAGTCCGCTTGTGCGGTGTAGCCTACGGCACCGGCTTTCGCACTCAGAGAGAACTCTTTGGCCTTAATATTTTGCTCAACGTGGCTGAAGTCCTGTCCGGTTTTGATATCGACATCATTTTTCGCCACGATTGACCCGGTGTTGGCGTTGTAATTGCCGCCTTCCATCGTGATGTTGTTGGCGGAGTCGATGGAGAGATTGCCACGCGCATTCACGTCGTTCTGGATGCTGGTTGCGTTGGTGATCTCCGTTTCAGTGCGGCGATAGTTCAATGCGCCCTTGGAGTTCATCTCATAGTTGTACTCCGCGGAGACTTCATGCATCTCGTTGAAGTTGATGTCGCCAGTCAGGGACTTCATGGCGATGTTTTCACCGTTGATCGTCGATGCATTGGAGTTGATTTCGCCCCCCTGCATGATGATATCGCCACCGGCGTTGAGGCCGTCTTCGAAGTAGTGCACCTGCTGTTTGCCGGTGACATCGCGCCCGACGCTGGCCGTAAGATCAATGCTGCCCTGATCGGCAAGCATCACGATGTCACCACCAGCTTTCACATAGGAGCCATCGATATTGATGTCACCCGCTTCGCTGTTCATGTAGACATCTTCTTTCGCTTTGATGCCGGCATTCATGCCTTTCGCGCTGCTGTTGATGTCCTCTTCAGCATTGATGACCACACTCTGGTTGGCGGAGATGACGCCGTTGCCATTATCGACTGACTTGGCATCAATAAAGACATTGCCGTCTGCATGGACGATAGCCGAGCCCTGGCCTTGGGTAACCCCATTGCCCAGCTCCTCCAGCGTGGTGGTGGAGAGGTAGACATAAGGCACCATCACGGTGATCCCATCAACCTCTTTGTTGACGAACCAGACGATATCCTGATCCAGTTTCGACAGCTGCTCCTCGTTCAGTGGTTCACCGACCACCAGCCCCAGATCCTGGTTCTGCATGGCGATTTCGGCGTTATCCATCAACATTTTGACCAGATCAACGCCCTGCACGCCATCGCGTACGGAGAAGAAGGTACCCACCGACTCATTGACCTGACGACGGATCAGTTCAGAGATAAAGTAGTTGTCCCCAATCACCGTAACAGGCTCTTCTGGGGTGTAGCCCACCTGCTCAAAGAAGTAGTCAGAGCCGTAATATTTGCTCTGATCCATCATCTCCATGCGTGTTTCGAAGATAGGCACGACCTTGCTGCTGGAGGCGTCCAGTTCGATCAGGCCGTTTTTCTGCGCCAGGAACTCCTCAGACTTCTGGAACATGCCCGGAATGGAGACCAGATCGCTGATAACGCTGGCCGGGCTGATGCCTTTACGGATCTCTTCAAAATCGGTCAGGTTGATCAGCACTTCACTGTTGCCGCCGATGCCCTTGATCTCTTTGTCGCCGATCTTCTCAACGTCAACGCTGCCCTGACCGGTTTCACCGCCGCTCAGATCACCGATACCGTTAACCAGATCCCCACCGGTGTGGTAGAAGTTCCCACCGCTGATGACACTGCCGCGTTCAGAAGGCAGGAAGTACTGCTTCTTCTCTTTCAGCGCGGTTTGTTCAGAGCCATTCAGCACTGACCAGTCTTTTACCAGGTCATAGTAGTCCTTGGTCTCCCAGCTATTGCCAAACATCTGGATCATGATGGATTGCAGTTGGGCTGACTCATGCGACGTCATCCGTAACGAATCGGTAAAGCGCTCACGGTTGGCATCCTGCCACCAGCCCCAGTTTGGATCATCACCGGAGTAGCTACTGGGTTGGCCACTGCCGAACATGAAGTCCAGGTACTCATAAACCGTGTTGAAGGAAGCCCGCCGTGTACCGTCCGCCACCACTTTCCAATAGAAAGTGATGGTGATCGGGGTCGCCAGCGGCTTATGGATGTAGTCATACATCGACACTTCTGCATAACGGGGCACGTTAACCAAGTCGCCGACAATGACCATGTCTTTGTCAGACATGATGTTGCCACCATCATTGACGATTTGTTGCGTGTCTTGCGTGGTGCGCTGCTCCTTGCCATCCACAATGGTGACCCTTTCATCGACCATGTCGCTGAAGATCCCTTCATTGTTAATGTACATACTGCCTGAGGATGAGATCTCACCCGCTTTGATCAGTTCAATGTCTGAAGAAAGTGTGGGGATGGCGATAGTGGTCGTGTATTTCAGATATTTCAATCCCGACCAGGCTTCAATTGAGGCACTCGCATTTTGCTCTGGCCCGTAAATATCCTTGTCACCACCGCTGTACTGGCTCAGGTTATTCAGGTACATGGCCTCAAGGAACATATTCCCTTCGGAACGGATCAGGCCCACGGCATTGGTCAGCTCTTTGGCGATGATCATCATGTCGCCGATGCTGAGCACGTTGCCATTGAAGTTGTTGACGAATGACCCCTCTCGGGCGTCGATATAGAGGTTACCCAAGCTCCAGAGCGAGGCATTTTCGCCATTGATCACATCATGCGCGACCAGGTTAAGGTCTTTGCCGGTGTTGATCGCGGCGCCATCAGAGATTTTGATGGTCTCTTTGGCACCCAGTTGGATGGTGCCGGTGTTTTCCATCAGGGCGGAGACGGTAATGTTCTTCGCATCGATGATCACGGCGCCATCACTGCCCAACTTACCGCTGTGGTCGTCGTAGGTATAATCCTTATCAACCATCGTCAGCCACAGCATCTCGCCGCCGCGCAGCACGCCATCGTCGTTTTTCAGCACATCGCTGATGGTCAGCTTGGTCTGCTGGGTTGCCTGAATAATCCCTTCGTGGTTATCAAGGTCACCGGCTTCAATAATGGTATTGAGGCCACTGATCATGGCATCCTGGGCATTGAGCATATATTCAGCATCAATGAAGACGTTGCCATCAGCGGCAATGCGTCCATCAAATTGGTTCTGAAGCGAGATGACTTCCAGATCGATCTGGTTTTCTGAGACGATCCGGCTGGAGTTGTCCAGACTATCGGCCTGGATCCGCACATTTGTCTGCGACTCCAGTGAGGCATCCTTCTCGTTTTTCACCACCCCGATCTTTTCCAGCACCAGTTGCATCGCGCCGCTGATTCTTGCCTCATTGGTATTGAGCAACATCTCAATATCTTCGGCAGTCAATGACCCCAAAGCCACCAGCGCGGCTTCGTCGCCGCTGTTGATCAGTTGGTGGATGTTTTTCAGCACCACATTGGCATTGGACTGGATACGGTTCTGGTTAGTCAGGGTGTCAATATTCGACAGTTCAAGCAGGTTGTTGCCAAGCAATTCGCCGCTGTTGGTCAGGGTAACGATATCCTGCATTCTCAGGGCGGCATTCGAGGTAATGCTCGAGTCCGCTTGGTTGTCCAGCTTGTTGACATGACTGATGACCAGATCCTGCTGGGTTTCAATCACGCTTTCGCCGCTGTTGGTCAGGGTACCGATATTATCGAGTTGCCCCTTACCATTGGCGCTGCTGATTCTGGCTTCATTGGTGTTGGTCAGGCTGTTGGCACCGGAAATGGTGACGTCGCCGTTGGAGCCCATGCTGGCGCCATCATTGCGGATATCGCCGTTGTTGAGCAGGCTGAGTGCCCCGTTGCCAAACAGTTCCGCCTCATTGACGTTACTGATGGTGTCGATGTTGGAGAGCGTTAACTGGCCGTCACTCTGCAAGGTGGAGCCGTCGTTCAGTATGCGGTTGGCATTGTTGATGCTGAGATTATCCAGCGCCACGATGACGCTTTCACCGCGGTTTTCCAACTGATCGATGTTATCGAGCTGGATATTTTTTGCCTGTATCCAGCCGGCGTCGGCGTTGAGGATTTGCAGGTGACGCGCGTCAGGGTGGGTGATCTGCACGGAGAGGTTCTCCCCTGCGATGATCTGCCCACCGTCGGTGTTACTCAGCAGGTGGCTAAGGGAAAGAGTGATATCTTTCTGCGCATAGAGTTCGCCGCCCTCATTCTCCAGGCTATCCGTGGTGATGGCCAGACCCTGTTGGGCGTTGATGGTGCCGCTGTTGTTGAAGGTCGTCGGCTTGCCAGCATCGCTCTTCTGGTTAATGGTGACCTGTTTGCCGCCAATCTGGCCGCTGTTGTTCAGGCGCTCATTATTGACATTCAGGTTCACGTTGCCAGCGGCACTGTTGATGACACTGCGGTTGTCCAGCGCCTGGGTATTGACCTCCAGGGCATTATTGACCAGCAGGCCACCTTGGTTATCCAGCGACGTGACGTTGAACAGCGCACTGTCAGCGAACGCGACACCCTTGTTTTTCAGCGCCTTGGTATTGATGGTCAGGGTACCGGAGGCATGGATCATGCCGCTGTTTTCGACAGCGTCTTTGATGTTGAGCACCAGTGCGCCTTTCTGGGCGCTGACCCAGCCCGCATTGTTGCTCATTGAGGCAGCATTGATCTCCACGTCGCCATCAAAGCTGGCCAGTTGTGCATCCGAGTAGATGCCCGCATTGACCTGCTGACCGTTAACGCGCACCACATAGTCACCGTTTTCCAGCGTGATCACGGCGTTCGGGATGGTGTTGCCGTTGCCATCTATCGAATACAGCTTGCCTTCAATCCGATAGTCATTGGCGACATTGATCTGAATGGACGGCACTTTCACCGCACCGGATTGACCACTGTTCGCCATGATGCTGGCGGCATTTTGCAGCATGGAGGTGGCATCAATACGCACGATGCCGTTTTGCGCCTGAGCGTCTGCCGACAGATTGACATGAGAGAGCGCACGAATGACCAGATCGCCAGAACTGAGGATGCCACCAATGCCATTAGCATTTTTTTGCACAGTAATATTGTTACCCTGCAAATTAATGCCACCCTGCTTACTTTGAATGCCGGTCAGGCGCAAGTCGCCATCGGCGGTGATTTCAATGCTCTGGTCGCCGATGATGCTGCCTTCATGACGCACGCCAGCCCCGCTTTCGGTACTGATCAGCTGAATACGGCCGCCATACATTGAACCCAGCGCGCTGCCGTCAATCGCCACTTCTGGGCGACCCTCGCCCTCTGCGCTGCGAACGGTATGGGTGCGGGTTTCCGGGTCGTAGTCGTTCAGGCCGGTCAGCAATTTCACATCGGCCTGACCAGCAATCTCACCGTCCAGTTTGACCGAGCGGCTGATAATGTCGAAGTAGCCCAGCCCTTGGGTGGAGATACCCTGACCCTGAATCTCGACCGTCCCTTTGTCCACGCCCAGACGAACACTGCCATCCTGCTGCGTGATCACGCGCCCGGTACTGAGCGTCAGGTTGTTGGTGTTGACAGTGGCAACGCCGTTGACGGTGATGCCGTTCTGGTTGGCGATGATCACATCTGCCTTCTTACCGAACACCTCCATCGTGCCATTCAGCTTGGTGCCGTTGACGCCCGTCACCTCACTAATGATCGCCTTGGCTTCATTATTGAGGTTGCTGTTCTTCATCGCGTAGCCGCCAATCTGCGAGACGCCATCGCTCTTACTGTTGTTGAAGATCAGGCCCTCTTTATTGACGTTGAACTCTTTGAATTTGTTGTGTGAGATCCCGCGTTGGTTAGGATCAACGATGTTGACCATTGGCGTACCGTTGGCCGCCTGGCTCATGGTTGGCGCATGTTGCTGGCGATCGTCAGGAACAATCGCGTCAGCAAATGCCATGGTCGGCAGCACGCTCGCCATCGCTAAATAGATCGGCTTAATTCTGCCGTTGAAACTGCGCCTTTTTATTATTCGTACACTTTTTTTTGAGTTTGTCATATGAACCTCAGAATGCTTTTATCCTAATGACTCTGGTTATGGAGCTACTGATTAAAAATTCAGGCTAACGCTGTAATAAATGGCGGGCTCTGACACACCCAATTCCTCAAGGGATTGGGGTTCAGCTAGCGGCCAGCTATAGGTCAATGAGGTAGAGAAATGGTTACCATTGGCTTTAATACCCACCGCAGCGCCCGTCATATATTCGGTGTGACAAAGGCTATTGCTCTCATGGCAATTGTCATCCACTACCCCCAGGTCATAGCCGATAAAAGGTGTGATCTGGTAAAGACCGAATTGATAGATACTGATAGGGAATTCGAACGTATTGGAAATATAGGCAGCGTTGTTGGCAGAGATAAAACTGTCCTTATAGCCGCGTACCGTAAATTCATCACCTACGCTGAAATTAGCCTCGCTGACCAGTACACCATTGGTGTATTGGAAACCACTGTTCAGAACATAATTAGCGCCTATACGTCCATACTCAGCCAGCGTTTTAGACCAGTTCACTGAACCGTTATATTTCACATAGTTCAGATCGAACCCTTCAAGATCAGGATCGTTATCCCACGCTGAATCGAACCACGGCGTGCCAGCCGTCACGCTCAGATCGCCATATAACCAGCCACCAAACAGGGTGCCCACACGGTTAACCCCACCGGTCAGGGAGGTGTAACGTTTACTGCTGACGCCGATAACTTCATCTTCGATGAGGTTTTCGCTCTCACGGGTCTCCAGCTTGGCATAGGCACTGGTTTTACCCACGCTATCGCGGAATAACAGACGGCTCACTTTCAATGAGAGTCGATCGGAGGTGCCCTCAGAGTGGTAGCCGCCATAATAGCCGCCAATTTCCTTTGAATAACCAGAGTGATAATAGAGTGCATCGAAAGTCCAATATCCCAGTGGCAGGCTATAGCTGGCAGACCAGGAGTCCTGATCATCGCTGTTATGCTTTAAATCATTAAAGGAGTAATAAATATTGAAAACATCATTCAGCCCGGCCAGGTTATTGACGTTGAGGCTGGCAAAATATTGCCCCCAGCCTTCCGCTTCGTTTCCAGAGTTATTGGTACCAATGCTGCCGGAAAAAGGGGTAACGGCCGCGCCTTGCAGATCAATCACGGAATAGCCTGCCTCTTGGGCGGGCACAACCACCAGCTTGTCTCCCTGTGAAACACGCATCAGGTTATCGATGCCCTGATCCACATCCTGCATATTCAGCTTTTTGTTTTTGGCAAAAGGCATGGCGCTAAACAGGCGGCTCGATTCGCGGAATGTCGGCTGCTGTCCATGCGAGCTAAACGCCGCGATCTTTCCCCACAGCACTTTGAGCGTTAAGGTACCCTCTTTCAGGTTACCCGGCACAATGGTGACCAGCGTCGTGGAGTAACCCTTGCTGATATAAAAGTCGGTCAGTTCACGGATCAGGTTGAGAATATCACTGCTGCCCAATTGCTTATGGCTATACCGGTCAACAATCGCCTGACGCTGCGCGGAGAGATCGAATTCGTCATCACCCATGATCACAATCTTCTCGATCTGGAATTGATGGCCCTTTTTCGGCAAGCCAATGCTGTCCTGAGCAGGCTGTGCGTCCTGCTTCATTTCATACAGCTGCTTTTCCCGGCTCTTCTCTTCCTCGATCGTTTGTTGTGTCTGGCGACGTTCCAGTTGATCAATATCATGCTTAGCGCTGCGCTGCGGTAACATGGCCGCATTGGTACTTGTAATACCCAGCAAAAGAGTTGAGCTGATAACAAATAAATTTTTAAACATGGTTTACCTGCTTATTATTAAAGACAATGATGTTAATCAGCAAATACGTTAAAGACTACAAATGTGTTAATTGAACCCGGCGTGGCTTTACTCGGACTTCCTGAATAAATCCTTGCCTCATATTCAAAGGTGTATCTTCCCGAGACGGTTTTTTTCTGAGTATCACTAGGCACTTTTCCGGTCACATCCACCGATGAGCCGCCATATTCTGACAACCTGACACCGATATTCTGAGCACACGTTGGTGCACTGCAATTTTTTATATAGCCCTTCCCAACGTTCGTATCGGAGTTGCCATCAAATCCGATTGCCACTTGGGAACTTTGTGGACAATCTATCGTGATAGGAAATTTCACTTTATCTGTACGCCCGCCCTCAGCAATAAAGTCGGCCAATGACCAGCTACCCAAATCCACCTCTTGTGACGGTGTTAAAACGGCGCAGGTCACGGGTTTGACATCAATCGGGTTAGCCAGACGGACATTCAATAAGTTCACGCTATTGCCCGGATTGCTGTTAGCCCTTACTACGACCTGTCCCAGCATCCCGGCAGGAATGGTTCCTGCGGAGACATTCCCGGTTTGAACAAATTCCACCCGGATTTTGTCGCTATTCTCCATGCACGACCCATTACAGACATAGGCGTCAGGGAAATAGGAGGAGCGCGATGCGGGCCAGGTAATGCGTATCCCGATTCCCGGCAGATTGGTTGCGTAAACATGGTCGATGGCGGTTCTGCCTGCTGACTCTGGGCGTGTGAACTCAGAGCGCCAGGTATTCGATACACCTGAGCCACAGGTATAGTTGATCGATTTAGTGGGAATCTCCGCTTGCCCTAGCACTGCGCCCGTTGCTGCCCCTTTCGACGACGGTTTAAGGGTAGAAATATTAATTACGGCATCAATAGTTTCACCGGATGTAATACGACAATCATTGGCTGCAAAACTTATATTTGGCAGGAATGAGAGCGCACACAGGGCGAGACATACCTGCATAATTTTTTTTAACATAGTCACTCCAAAGAAACCTTACCTGCCTCTCGTTATGGCTGGCAGGTTAATTCCTGTGTCACGAGGTTCCCAGCATCAGAAATAGTTGATGCAGCGCTGGGAGCATATTCAATTCGACAATGATAAGAGACGTCTTGGTGTTTCCAATCTATGGTCAGTACTTGTGATTTAGCATCATCTGGCAAATCCAACATGGCACGGCCGCCCTGGCCGATCATGCCTAGCATCTCTCCACTCTCATTTTTAATGGCTGATCCATACGGAATGTTTTTCACCGAAGGATGCGTGATACGCACAAATTGCGTCACGTTGGTTTTGGTTGCCATTTTTAATTTAAGTGCTGCGCCCGCGGTCGGTACGGCGCTTACTTTTGATTCATCCACTTCTACGCCAGCCGGCGCGCCTTTGGTATCCAGATAGACATCGTTAAATTGATAGGGCGACAGTGATGAGATAATCGCATAGCCATTTTTATCAATGGTTTTATTCAGTTCTGGATAAACATGCGCCCCGGTGGCCCCTTTCGCCTCAACAATGGCGAAGGTATCGCCCAGCGATGAGGTGAAGTTGACGCCACCACCATGGAATACGACACCGCCGCTGGCATTGACTGACGCGGTATAGGACTGCTCGGTCTGGCTGTAACCCACGCTGCCCTGCATGTTGCTGCCGCTATAACCCAGGTTGATGCCCAGGTTGGAGTTGTGGTCCTGCCGGTAGTCCATCCAGCCGCCAAAGTTGAACTGGTTATACTCCCCTCCCGTCCCATTCAACGATGCCCGCATACTGGAGGATTCATCGCTGTAACTGACGGTCGCATTCAACTTAGGCACCTTGGAGCGCAGGGTGCCGAAAGGCACCGAGAAGCTCAGGTAGATGCTGTCCTGATCTTCGCCATATTCATCATAGGTACGGGCCAGGTTGATGCTATAGCTAACGGAGCGCCAGGCATTGGAGTACCCCACTTGGTAGCTGCTGCGCTTGTTGGTTTCTGTCCAGCTGTCCCAGACGCGGCCGTAATAGCCTGATATGAACAGGCTTCCCCAGTTTCCTGGCAGGCTCTGGGAGATGTTCAGCTCAATTTTGTCGCGGTAGCTCTCTGGCAACAGGCGTCCATCGTCAGCATCAATCGCCTCTTTCATCAACATGGCGTCCATCAGCGTGTAGTAGTTGCTGCTGGAATAGCGGTAACCGGCCAGACTGACGCTGGTATTGGTTTCGTTGATGACTTTCGCCAGGCTGATTTTCAGGCTCATCTGGCAGAAGCGGTCACACTCTTTCTCATCATCAAATGAGGTGAATGAGCGCGTTAAATCCATACCCAATGCGCCAACAGGCGTGTTCAGGGCAAAACCGCCCACGAGTGAGGCGTAATCGCCATCTGCCGTCACCTGGCCCCCGCCGTAGGCAGTGATCAGGTTGTTCAAGCCATATTGGTAGGTCGCTTCCATCATCACGGGGGCCTCTTTCAGGTCCCCGTTACGCACCTCACCGATGGAGGTGGAGAATTTGGAGTAGCCGGCCCGCAGCAGCATCGGCACGCTGGAGTAAGGCACGATGAACTTACGCACCTGGCCCGTCGCCTCCGTGATGGTGACCTCCAGATCGCCGCCATAACCGGTGGCATACAGGTCATCCACCACAAACTCGCCGGGCGGCACGGTCAGCTCTTTGATGACGTTGCCATTTTGCCGAACGGTGACCTGCGCATTGGTATCCGCGACGCCGCGTACCACCGGCGCGTAACCGCGCATGGAGTCAGGCCACATGCGGTCATCCGTCGCCAGTTTTGCCCCGCGCAGGCTGATGGAGTCGAACATCTGCCCGGAAGTATGGATGTCACCGGCCTGGAACTCCGCTTCCAGCGGGGCAATGGCCCGCTGCACGTAGGCCGACATATGATCCCACTGCGAACCATCATCGTTGCTGGAGACGCTGTCATAGGTATACAGGCGCCATGCTCCCCACTTCAGGGAGGTCAGGGCGTTACCGTAGAGGTATTTATTCGACGTATTGTCGCGGTACTTCACATCCGAGGCGCTAAAGGAGTAGTTGACCGCCAATGACGGCACACCGTTGTCCCATAGCTCCGGGCTGACATAGCCATTGGGGCTGTGCAGCAGGCTCGCTTGTGGGAAGGTAAGCGCCAGCGCCTCCTCATCGGTGTCATAGTGATGGGTAGAGCCGGGCACCAGCGTGTCCAGCGCCACACAGGATTGATCTTTCCAATCTGCCGGGAATTTTTTCACATTCACATCAGATTGGATGATCAACTCCGGTGAGAGGCACGGCGCTAACTCATTGTCACCGCTATCCTTGGCGAAGCGGATCTGCTTAACGCCAATCTCTTTACCGTTAACCGTTACCTCAACCGGATAGATGCCAGGATTGACCATTCCCTCGCCGTCGAACGCGGAGAGATCCACCCCTTCCATCTCGGCGGCAATAAAACCGGTATTGAACTTCACCGGCTTTTTGGCTGGGGTGTTATTTTGTGTCGTCGTTTCATTCGCATCTGAGTTACCCTCAAGAAGCATTGCTGGCTGTGGTTTTGCCACCACAGGCACAAGCACCATCCCACTCACCAGGATGATGCTTACAAATTGATTACTTTGTTTCAGATAACTCACGAACGTGTCCTTCCCTATCACTCATCAGGCGCGATTACATCGAGGCCCGATACTCCTTCGCCACATATGCGCCCAGATCGGTGATGTAGTTGTATTTCAATACCGGATTGGCGACTGTTTTATCGGATTTCACGACAAATGCTTTCTTACTGAATGGCGCGATCATGCCGCCCGCCGTTTGGGTTGAGGCATCATCACCTAACTTGTAATTGGCGATAGAGATATGGAACGGCGTATTGTTTTCGGCAGTAAATTCATAGCCTTTCGCCACTCTACGCCCACTCCACGTCAGGGATTCAGCCGCGGTAATGGCATCCCCTTTCAACCCAGCGGGGCGGTAAAAGAACTTGATGCGCGTCCGCACGGCAATATTGAGCTTATTGGCGTCTAATTCACCTTCTGGCGGCACGTCCAGAATATTGACCCACAGCGCTGACTCGCGGTCCTGTGGATATTTATTTACGGCCTCATCAGTCTGGAAAATGCGAAACACTTTGCTTTTGCCGACATTAATCCGCGAAATGGGCGGGTTAATCATGAAAGGCAGATCTTCTTTATCAGAAATCTTTGAATCGGCACGGCTATCCAGCCAAATTTGTACCAGCGCGGGCGTCGTCCCAACATTGTTAATACGCACAGTCTCTTCTTTCTGTTGCGCATTAAAAATGACGCGCGTTCCCAACACCTGGATTGAGGCGGATGAAGAAAAGGCGAATGAAAGTAATAGCGGCACCAAAGCCAGTTTTTTGAGAGTCATAGTGATATTCCGGACAGAGTAAAAAAAGGGGCGTAAACGCCCCTTTGCCAGAGCCTACAATTATTGGTAAATAATGGAGTAAACTACATCGGTGTGGACAGAGCCTGCACTGGCCGCGTCACCTGTGGCAACGTACTGCGCCCAATAGGTAAATTCTGCCGTGTTGTTGGTAATCTGTTTACCTTTGGTGGCGTCAGTGATTTGTTGACGCAGGTCAATTGGGTTTTTGGACTCATCGCTCAGACCAACCTGCACATTTTTTGCCGCACCGGCAGCCGTGTGGTTTTTCAGGTTACCTGTGGTGCCGTCGATATTTTGGCTCAACGCACGCTCGAATGAGACGTTGGCATATTTGCCGTTGGTGCAGTTCGTACCGCTCAGCTGGAATTTGAAATCCGTATCCCCAGCACGTTCCCCTGCTTTGGCCAGAGCAGTGGTGCTGACATCTTTCAACTTCACGGTGTAGTCACCGATGCCAGTGCCATTGGCGTCGGCAATGGTGACGATACAGGTAGTGTCACTGATATTACCGGTAAAGGTAACAGTGCCATCTTCTGCACTGGCCGCCATGCTGCTGATTAATAAGCAAGAGGGAACCAGCAGTGTTTTGGCAATAAAACTAATCTTTCTCATATCCTTTCCTTAATTAGGGGGGTCTTCTTGACGGAAAGGATCGTAGTGTATTTATTTGCCAGTTAATATAGTTAATATCCTGAAATAAAAATGGGGAAACGCCCAGATTTATTTAGCCGGTGAATTATAAGGAGAGAACTCTACGGATTAAGAATTGATAAGCGTATTATTTAATAACAAACAATGCTTTTTGTTTATCTAAATAGCGTAAAACTACATTTGATTATACATATTCGATCATTCAACTCAAACAATTTACAACCTACGCGTTACAATCACAAAGAAATAAACAAAATCTTCGTTGTTATTTATAACAGAAATATAATTTACTTTAAAATTCATGGTAATTATATTTAAGTAACTGAGCAAAAAAAATTTGAACTTTTCTACAGGCCGCTTTTTTCAGAAAAAAATCAGGATGTTTTGCGCTTCAGTGCCCCTTCTCCTTGAGAGGCTGATTGCATTGAGTGTACCGAACAGCAACCCCATATTGCGAGTGTCAGGTAAATGAACAGACAGAAAGGATAAAACGCAGAGGGGAGTGCCCGGCCACACGGCCGGGAGGGGAGATCAGGTAGGGGTATCGCGCTGCCAGTAGAGTTTTTTACCAAAACCAAGGGTGTTATCGGTCATCTTTACCTCATCCAGCGTCAGCCGCCAGAGAGGGGCTGGCATCTTGCCCGCGACTGGGAAACGCGTGCAGTAGCGATCGCGCCCCGCCCGCTCGGCCTCGCCGCTCAACTGGCTGACACGGCCGGCGTATTGGATGCCCCGGATCAGCGCGACGCTTTTCGGTTGGCCGGCGATGGTGCCGCTGACGTGCGGGTGCTGCGCCATCAGGGTGCCGTGGCGCGTCCTCAATTCGGTCATCAACAGCAGCGACATCTCACCCGGCTCTGGTACATAGAAACAGTTGGCACACCAGAGATCCCCCTCACCCACGCTGCACAGGGTCAAGACATGGTATTTCTTCAGGAATTTTTCGATAGCTAACCGCTCGTCAGGCGAATTCATGTGCGCTCCCTCTTTGAATGAGTGGCCAGTCTACCGCGCCGTCAGGGTGGAACCAACCCAGCATCTGGTTTACCCTGTGCCGATGTTGACCCTTGCCCCGCTCCCATGACTGAATCCACCACTGCCTGGCATCTCTATATTTTGCGCACCGCCGCTGGCCAGCTCTATACAGGCATTACTACCGATGTGGCGCGCCGGCTGGCCCAGCACCAGAGCGGCAAGGGCGCCAAAAGCCTGCGCGGCAAGGGGCCGCTGATCCTGGAGTTTCACTGTCTGGCGGGCGATCGCTCGGCCGCGCTGAAAGCGGAGTACCGCATCAAGCAGTTGCATCGCCAGCAAAAAGAGAGGCTGGTCAGTGACCAGCCCCCAGATGTGGTGGATTATCTGCTGGCGTACGCGCCCAGCGTCAGAAGCGGTTAAAAGGCGGCGCGTAGTTGATTAAGCCGCTGACGCCCTCCAGCGCGTGCTCAGCCAACGGGTAGATCTGGAAGGCCGCTTCCGCGCTCTGCCAGGGGCAGTGCAACTGGTAGGCCGCCGCCGGGCGGAAGCCCAGTTTGCCATACAGCGCCGGATCGCCCAGCGTCACCACGGCGGCATAGCCGAATTCGTTCAGCGCATCCAGCCCCTCATAGACCAGTTGGGTGGCGATTCCCTGCCCACGGCTGGCTTCGTCCACCGCCAACGGTGCCAGGCCGACCCACTGCCGGTCTTCGCCCGCGACTTCGACTGGGCTGAACGCCGCATAGCCCACCACGCCGCCCTCATCGTCCGTGGCGACAATGCCCAGCGTCAGCAAGCCATCTTCCCGTAGCTCCTGTACCAAATCCGCCTCGTCATCACGGCCAAAGGCGCGACGCAGCAGGCTATCGATACCGGCGGCATCCACCGGGATTTCTACTCGAATCAGCATATGTTAACCGCACGGTGATCGGTCACCGCGCCCTCTCGTAATCCCGCTTCAATAAAATCGGCAAGCTGAACCAACCCACGGCGCAGCGCCGACGGCAGGGTGTCCAGATCGATGGCATCTATCAGGTTTTTCACATACAGCCCCAGCTCCGTGTCACCCTCAATGCTCAGGCGACGTTGGAAGAACAGGGTATCCGGATCGCAGCGGCGCGCAGCCACCAGAATCAGATCGTTGGCATCGGCGCTGAAACGCACATCGGCGTCGGCCTGTTCACTGACCACCAGCTGCCCCTCCGCCAGGGTGATATACCAGCGCAGTCCCAGATCCCGCACCTCCACCTCAAGCCAGCGCGCTTCCAGGAAGCCCAGCTCCCCCTCCGCCAGTGCCTGCCGGAATTGCACATTCAGCAGCGACAGCAGCAGCTGCCGTTGCACAGCAAACGGGGTGATAGCTAACGGCATCCGCAGTAACGATGGCCCCCGGCGCACAAGGCGCGAGCGTAGTTGCTCCAACACTGGCATTACTCCTCTGATCAAGACTGACACTATTCTGCCAGATTGAAAAACGTGTTCAGCGGTCTATATCAATAAATTTTGCACCAGAACGCCCGCGTGTACAGCGGAAATTATTCATCACATTGTTATCAATGAGATAGAAACTGCCTCAAATCAATATACGCGCCGAAAAGGTTGCCTAGAATCGCAGGCTGTTGCTGATTATGTGCTCACCAAGGCACGTCGCCGGGACTCAACTATGGAACTGCTCTGCCCTGCTGGCAATTTGCCAGCCTTGAAAGCTGCGCTGGAGAATGGCGCGGATGCCGTGTATGTCGGCCTGAAGGATGACACCAACGCCCGGCACTTCGCCGGCCTGAACTTTACCGAGAAGAAGCTGCAGGAGGCGGCGATGCTGGTTCACCGCCGCCAGCGTAAGCTGCATGTCGCCATCAATACCTTTGCCCATCCCGATGGCTTTGCGCGCTGGCAGCGGGCCGTGGATATGGCGGCGCAGTCGGGCGCGGATGCCTTGATCCTGTCTGACCTGGCGATGCTGGAGTATGCTGCGGCGCGTTATCCGCAGTTGGAGCGCCATGTCTCGGTGCAGGCTTCCGCCACCAATGAGCAGGCCATCGCGTTTTACCAGCGCCACTTTGCCGTCAGCCGCGTGGTGCTGCCACGGGTGCTCTCCATGCATCAAGTCAACCAGTTGGCTCGCAGCAGCCCGGTGCCGCTGGAGGTCTTCGCCTTTGGCAGCCTCTGCATCATGGCCGAGGGGCGCTGTTATCTCTCCTCCTACCTGACGGGTGAATCCCCCAACACCGTGGGTGCCTGCTCCCCGGCGCGCTTTGTGCGCTGGCAACAGACGCCACAGGGCATGGAGGCACGGCTGAATGATGTGCTGATTGACCGCTACGGCCCGCAGCAAAATGCTGGCTATCCGACGCTCTGCAAGGGGCGCTACCGGGTGGGCGACAGCTGTTACCATGCGCTGGAAGAGCCAGCCAGCCTCAACACGCTGGCCCTGCTGCCGCAACTGCTGGCCGCCAATATTGCTTCCGTGAAGATCGAGGGGCGCCAACGCAGCCCAGCGTATGTCAGCAGTGTTACCCGCATCTGGCGGCAGGCGATTGATCGCTGCAAGGCCGCGCCAGAGACCTTTACCCCGCAGCCCGCCTGGATGGAAGCACTGGGCGCGCTGTCAGAGGGAACCCAGACCACGCTGGGTGCCTATCACCGCAAATGGCAGTAAGGGAAACCGCATGAAATACGCATTGGGTGCCATCCAGTACTACTGGCCAAAAGGCACGGTTGAGGCTTTTTATCAGGCGGCGGCGGACAGCAGCGCTGACATCCTCTATTTAGGGGAGACGGTGTGCAGCAAGCGGCGGGAGATGAAGGTGGGCGACTGGCTGGCGCTGGCAAAGGCATTGGCGGCGGTTGGCAAGCAGGTGGTGCTCTCTACCCTGACACTGGTGCAGGCCCCCTCTGAGCTGACAGAGTTGAAACGCTATGTGGAGAACGGTGAGTTTTTGCTGGAGGCCAACGATCTGGCGGCGGTGAACATGGCGGCGGAGCGCCACCTGCCCTTTGTCGCCGGCCATGCATTGAATTGCTACAACGCCTATACCCTGCGCCTGCTGCACCGTCAGGGCATGGTGCGCTGGGTCATGCCGGTCGAGCTATCACGGCAGTGGTTGGCCGCGCTGTTAACGCAGTGCGACGAACTGGGCATCCGCGGCGCGTTTGAGGTGGAGGTGATGGGTTATGGCCACCTGCCGCTGGCCTATTCGGCGCGCTGCTTTACTGCCCGCTCGGAGAACCGCGCCAAGGATCAGTGTGAAACTTGCTGCATCCACTACCCGACCGGGCGCACGGTACTGTCTCAAGAGCAGCAGCAGGTATTCGTGCTCAACGGCATCCAGACGCAGAGCGGCTACTGTTATAACCTGGTGAACGATCTGCCGGGCATGGCTGATTGTGTGGACATCGTGCGCCTCTCTCCCGCCTCCACGCAGGATCTGGCGAAGCTGGAGCAGTTCCGCGCCAATGAGCAGGGTGCGGCCAGACAGACACTGCCAGCAGGCGTGGACTGCAACGGTTACTGGCACCGCGTGCCGGGCCTGGTACTGCGCCAATAGCGCGGAGTGCCAGCAACCGGAGCGCACATTCACCTAAGGCCATCCTGTATTCAAAATAGGCAAAATGAACGATACTCAAGTTTATCATTAGCTGGCGAGCTATTTTGCCAGTGTATAAACCGTGAGTAATGACTATGTCCATACAACAGACGACACCTTCCGAAATTGTCCCGATTTCGGTACTGGATCTGGCTCCGGTGCCGCAAGGCAAACGCCCGGCGGATGCCTTCCGCCACTCGCTCGATCTGGCACAACATGCGGAAAAGTGGGGCTATCAGCGCTATTGGCTGGCTGAACACCACAACATGACCGGCATCGCCAGTGCTGCCACCTCCGTGCTGATCGGCCACCTCGCCGCTGGCACCCAGACCATCCGTCTCGGGTCGGGCGGCGTAATGCTGCCGAACCACTCCCCGCTGGTAATTGCCGAGCAGTTTGGTACCCTCGCCACCCTCTACCCGGATCGCATTGATCTGGGACTGGGCCGTGCGCCGGGTACCGATCAGCGCACCATGATCGCCCTGCGTCGCCATCTCTCCGGTGAGGTGGACAACTTCCCGCAGGATGTGCAGGAGTTGCAATTCTACTTTGGCGATGCCCAGCCGAACCAGCCGGTGCAGGCCGTGCCGGGTCAGGGCCTACATGTGCCCATCTGGTTGCTTGGCTCCAGCCTCTATAGCGCCCAGTTGGCGGCGGCGCTTGGCCTGCCATTTGCCTTTGCCTCCCACTTCGCGCCCGACATGCTCTATCAGGCACTGGCGGTCTACCGTAGCAACTACAAGCCATCTGAACGTTGGCCTACGCCCTACGCGATGGTCTGCGTCAACGTGATTGCCGCCGATACCCAAGAGGAGGCACAGCGCATGTTCACCTCCAACCAGCAGCAGTTTATCAACCTGCGCCGTGGGCACCCCGGCCCCCTGCCGCCGCCGGTTGATGACATCAACAGCCTCTGGTCACCGGCTGAACACTTTGGTGTGGAGCAGTCGCTGCGGATGTCGGTGGTGGGTGATCAACAGGGCGTCCGTCATGGCCTGCAAGCGCTGCTGCGTGAGACAGAGGCGGATGAGTTGATGATCAATGGCCAGATTTTTGACCATCAGGCTCGCCTGCGCTCCTTTGAGATCGTGGCGCAGGTGCACCCGGATTTGGTGAAAGAGAGCCGCATCCGTTAAGTGCGCTGAATTTCAGGCAAAAAAAAACCAGCCCGCAGGCTGGTTTTTTTATATTACCGGTTGTGCTTACGCATCACCGAAACGACGCGGGGCGCGCTGGCCGTCACGGTTGCCCGCTGGGCGGCGCTCGCCACCTTCACGGCGTTCACCGTTGAACGGACGACCACGACCACCTTCACGGCGTTCACCGCTGAAAGTACGACCACCACGGCCGCCTTCACGACGCTCACCAGCGCCGCCTTCGCGACGCTCACGGCGTTCACGCGGCTGCGCATCACCCAACAGCTGCATGTTCAGCGGCTTGTTCAGGATACGAGTGCGGGTGAAGTGCGACAGCAGATCGCCCGGCATACCTTTCGGCAGCTCGATGGTGGAGTGGGTTGCGAACAGCTTGATGTTACCAATGTAACGGCTGCTGATGTCGCCTTCGTTGGCGATCGCGCCAACGATGTGACGCACTTCAACGCCATCATCACGACCCACTTCAATGCGATACAGCTCCATATCGCCCACTTCACGACGCTCACGACGCGGACGGTCGCCATCGCGTGCATCACGGCGATCGCCACGATCCGGACGGTCACCACGACGATCGTCACGATCGTTGAACTCACGACGCTGACGCGGTTTGAATACCGGGTCCGGCGGCAGAATCAGCGGACGCTCGCCCTGTGCCATCTTCAGCAGCGCGGCAGCCAGGGTTTCGATGTCCAGCTCTTCTTCCGGTTGCAGCTTAGCCAGCAGCGCGCGGTACATGTCCAGATCGCTGCTCTCCAGCTGCTGCTGTACTTTAGCGGCAAACTTGGCCAGACGGCGTTCACCCAGCAGTTCTGCGTTTGGCAGTTCTACTTCTGGAATGGTCAGCTTCATGGTGCGCTCGATATTGCGCAGCAGACGACGCTCGCGGTTCTCAACGAACAGCAGCGCGCGGCCTGCACGGCCTGCACGACCAGTACGGCCGATACGGTGCACGTAGGATTCAGAATCCATCGGAATATCGTAGTTTACCACCAGGCTGATGCGCTCAACGTCGAGGCCACGGGCCGCTACGTCGGTTGCGATCAGGATGTCCAGGCGGCCATCTTTCAGGCGCTCCAGGGTCTGCTCACGCAGCGCCTGGTTCATGTCGCCGTTCAGCGCGGCGCTGTTGTAACCGCTGCGCTCCAGCGCTTCAGCCACTTCCAGGGTCGCGTTTTTGGTGCGTACGAAGATGATCGCCGCATCAAAGTCTTCTGCTTCCAGGAAACGCACCAGCGCTTCGTTTTTGCGCATACCGTAGACAGACCAGTAGCTCTGGCTGATGTCCGGGCGAGTCGTCACGCTGGACTGGATACGCACTTCCTGCGGCTCCTGCATGAAGCGACGGGTAATGCGACGGATCGCTTCCGGCATGGTCGCGGAGAACAGCGCGGTCTGATGTTCAGCCGGGATCTGCGCCATGATGGTTTCGACGTCTTCGATGAAGCCCATACGCAGCATTTCATCAGCTTCGTCCAGTACCAGACCGCTCAGGTTAGAGAGGTCCAGGGTGCCACGCTTCAGGTGGTCCAGCAGACGGCCCGGCGTACCGACCACAATCTGTGGGCCTTGACGCAGTGCGCGCAGCTGTACGTCATAACGCTGGCCGCCGTACAGGGCAACCACGTTGACGCCGTGCATGTGTTTGGAGAACTCGGTGCAGGCTTCAGCAACCTGAACAGCCAGTTCACGGGTCGGTGCCAGTACCAGCACCTGTGGCGCTTTCAGCTCCGCTTTGACATTGTGCAGAAGCGGCAGCGAGAACGCGGCGGTTTTACCACTGCCGGTCTGTGCCATACCCAGTACGTCACGGCCGTTCAGCAGATGTGGGATACATTCCGCCTGAATCGGAGAGGGTTTTTCGTAACCCATTTCAGTCAGAGCGGTAAGGATAGGAGCGGAAAGCCCCAGGTCAGCAAAAGAGGTTTCAAACTCAGTAGTCATGTACACGTGCCTCATGAGAGATGGCGGCCAGTCTACGTAACTCGTCGAGAAAATTTTCAGTCATTTTCATTGAAAAGTGTGAACCGGCTCAAATAAGTTAATAAACGGACAAAAAAACCCTCGCCTGTTAAGGCGATTTGACGATGGTAAAACCAAGGTAAATCAGGCTGATAAGTGTCCGTCAGCTATTGCTGGTCCGATTCTGATAGGTCGTCTTGCTCTTGGCCTAATAGCGCCAATTCCAACAATGCATAGCGGTGCTCAACAAAGTTATGAACGTTGTTAGCGACCGTCAGTTTGAACAGTGCCGAAGCGCTGCTCTTGTCCCCCAGACTCAGGTAGTGTTTACCTAAATAGAAGTCAGTTTCACTGAGATGCTCAGCGAGCGAAGTGTTATCCGTTGCATCTGCCTTCAGGCGATCCATCAGCGTACTTTCACTGATGTTGCCAAGGTAGAATTCGACAATATTCCATCCCCATTGCCCTCTGTCCGCTTTTTCGTAACGCTGTTCCAGCGCTGCTTCAGCCTGCTTGGGATCGATCTCTCGCTCCACCAGGTAAAGCCATAACGAACGGAAGGGATCATTTGGGTCGTCTTGATAAAACGCCTGCAGATCATCCTGCGCTAAGGGGTATCGGCCACCGTAATACAGTGCGATGCCTCGGTTTAAACGCGCGTAGTTGTAAGTTGGATCAAGCTCTAGTACAGAATCAAACGCTTCATAGGCAGCATCAAAATTGCCTGCCTGCGTTAGGTAAATGCCCAGGTAGTTGAAAACTTCCGGCATGTCGGGACGAATCGCCAGCGCCTGTGAAAAGTCGTTTCGCGCCAGCGCCCGTAATCCAAGGCTATCATACAGCACTCCACGCTCATATAACAACTGCGCACGCTCATCATCTGTCAACGCCCGGCTGGCAAGGATTTGTTCCATGCGCGCCAGGATCACTTCCTGCTGCAGCGTAGGCTGCAAAGGAATTGCCAGAACGTCGTCTTTACGCCAATCATGGTTGCTGCATCCTGCCAGCATAAGTGCTGTCGCAACATAACACCAGCGCAAGAAAGGCTTCATTTCCCACTCCCGAAGACAAACATTGGATGATCGTCCTGTCATCCGCTTGCTTAACACGAAAGCCTCCTGCCCTCGCGATACGAACAGCGCCCTACCGGCGGTAAGGCGCTGTAAAACTGCATCAACAGTTATTCTGCTTCAGGCGCAGCCGCTTCTGTAGACTGGGCAGTCGCTTCTTTGATGCTCAGGCGGACACGGCCCTGACGATCAACTTCCAGTACTTTCACTGGCACTTCCTGACCCATCTCCAAGTAGTCGGTCACTTTCTCAACGCGCTTATCAGCGATTTGAGAGATGTGTACCAGACCCTCTTTACCGCCGCCGATGGCCACGAAGGCACCGAAGTCAACGATACGGGTTACTTTACCCTGGTAGATACGGCCCACTTCGATCTCAGCGGTGATCTCTTCGATACGACGGATAGCGTATTTCGCTTTGTCACCGTCGGTCGCTGCGATCTTCACGGTGCCATCATCTTCGATTTCGATGGTGGTGCCGGTCTCTTCGGTCAGCGCACGGATTACCGAGCCGCCTTTGCCAATCACATCCTTGATTTTATCAGGATTAATTTTGATGGTGTGAATGCGCGGTGCGAATTCAGAGATATCACCACGCGGGGTGCTGATGGCCTGCTCCATCACGCCCAGGATGTGCAGACGCGCACCTTTGGCCTGATTCAGGGCAACCTGCATGATTTCGCGGGTAATGCCTTCGATTTTGATGTCCATCTGCAGGGCGGTGATGCCTTCACGGCTGCCTGCCACTTTGAAGTCCATGTCACCCAGGTGGTCTTCGTCACCCAGAATGTCAGAGAGAACCACAAAGTTTTCACCCTCTTTCACCAGACCCATCGCGATGCCCGCAACAGCGGCTTTGATCGGCACGCCAGCGTCCATCAGTGCCAGAGAAGCACCACACACGGACGCCATGGAGGAGGAGCCGTTGGATTCGGTGATCTCAGATACCACACGTACGGTGTACGGGAAGGAGTCTGCTTCCGGCATCACTGCCAGCACGCCACGCTTCGCCAGACGGCCGTGGCCAATCTCACGACGCTTCGGTGAGCCGACCATGCCGGTTTCACCTACGGAGTACGGAGGGAAGTTGTAGTGGAACAGGAAGCTGTCGGTGCGCTCGCCCATCAGCTCATCCAGGTTCTGCGCATCACGTGCGGTACCCAGAGTGGCCGTTACCAGCGCCTGAGTTTCGCCACGGGTGAACAGCGCCGAGCCGTGGGTACGCGGCAGTACGCCGGTGCGCACGTCCAGACCACGGATCATGTCTTTCTCGCGGCCATCGATACGCGGCTCGCCACGCAGCACACGGCTACGTACGACGTTCTTCTCGATGGTGCCCAGCACATCCATGATCTCGCCTTCGTCCAGCGACTCATCTTGTGCCAGCAGAGCAGCAGCAACGTCAGCCTTGATGGTATTAACCTGGCCGTAGCGCTCTTGTTTGTCGATGATGCGGTAGGCATCACCCAGACGGGATTCAGCCAGCTCCGCCACACGGGCGTGCAGGGCTTCGTTCACCGCTTCCGGCTGCCAGTCCCACTTCGCTTTGCCTGCTTCAGCAACCAGTGCGTTGATGTTCTCAATCACTACCTGCTGTTGGTCGTGGCCGAAGACCACAGCGCCCAGCATCTGGTCTTCGCTCAGCAGATCCGCTTCGGATTCCACCATCAGTACCGCGCCTTGGGTACCCGCAACCACCAGATCCAGTTTGCTCTGCTTCAGCTCATCAGTGGTCGGGTTCAGGACATACTGGTCATTGATGTAACCCACGCGTGCGGAACCAATCGGGCCGTTGAACGGGATGCCAGAGAGGCTCAAGGCCGCAGAGGCACCGATCATGGCAACGATGTCCGGGTTAACCTGTGGGTTCACGGAAACCACGGTCGCGATAACCTGAACTTCGTTCAGGAAGCCTTCCGGGAACAGCGGACGGATTGGGCGGTCAATCAGGCGGGAGGTCAGGGTTTCACCTTCGCTCGGACGGCCTTCACGACGGAAGAAGCTACCAGGGATACGGCCGGCAGCGTAGCTGCGCTCTTGGTAGTTGACGGTCAGCGGGAAGAAGTCCTGACCCGGTTTAGCTTTCTTGGCGCCAACCACGGTCACGAAGACAGCGGTGTCATCCATGCTGACCATAACGGCAGCCGTTGCCTGGCGCGCCATCATGCCGGTTTCCAGCGTAACGGTGTGCTGGCCGTATTGGAATTTGCGTACGATCGGATTCAGCAAAATCATATCCTTTATTGAGATGCAGCGCCGCATGGGCGGAAGTGCACCAGTGACTCACCGATCTTCACATTACATCCTCGCGACTAATGACAATCCTTATCCTTTCCTCGAAGGACAAAGCCTCTCATTAGCCGCGCGAACCTCTGTAGCGGAAGATCCTCTGTAGAGACAGCGGCAGTACCCTAACGGGGTCTTGCCTTGCCTCCTAGAATAAAGGGGCCAAATTTGGCCCCTTTACACTGAAACTCGCAGACTTAGCGACGCAGGCCCAGACGTTCAATCAGGCTGGTGTAGCGTGCAACATCTTTACGCTTCAGGTAGTCGAGCAGCTTACGACGCTGAGAAACCATACGCAGCAGACCACGACGGCTGTGGTGATCTTTTTTGTGCTCTGCAAAGTGACCTTGCAGGTGGTTGATCTGAGCGGTCAGCAGAGCTACCTGAACTTCGGTAGAACCGCTATCGTTAGCACCGCGACCGTAGTCGGCTACGATCTGTGCCTTAGCTTCAACGCTTAGAGACATTGTAATACTCCAGATTATAGATAATAAAACAGGTGCCGATCTCTAATTCAGCAACCCAATACATAAGCTGCGCCATTCTACTCCTTGCCATAGTGTTGCGCAAGGTAAGCAGCAGTGGCTCACTCGGGGTTTTCTACCACCAGACGGCGCGGGGCGACCCGCCCATCTTCCGCGATTTCACCAATGCCAATAAAGTGGCGCTCGTCCCCTTCGGTGATGCGAACCATCCCCTCGGACGGGGCCTGGGCGGCCTGTACCGGCTGCCCCTGCTTCACATAGCTGGCCACTGTCGGCAGCAGGTTCACTTCCGGGAAGTGCTGCACCGCACTGTCCATCGGCATCAGCAGCGGGTCCAGCAGCTCACTGGGCGCGCGCTCCTCGGCCTGGCACTGTTCAAGCAGGCTGTTCAGTTGCTCCAGCGTCACCATCCGCTCAATCGGGTAGGTGGCGACCTGCAGGCGGCGCAGGAAGGTCACATGCGCGCCGCAGCCCAGCATTTCGCCCAGATCGTCAATGATGGAGCGAATGTAGGTGCCCTTGGAGCAGTGAATTTCCAGCTCCAGCTCCAGCCCTTCATGGCGAATGAACAGCAGCTCATACACCGTGATGTCACGGGCTTCGCGCGGCACTTCAATGCCCTGACGCGCGTACTCATAGAGCGGTCGGCCCTGATATTTCAGCGCGGAGTACATGGAGGGCACCTGCTTGGTCGCGCCGCGGAAGCGCTCAAGGGCCTCCTGCAGCTGTGCCTCGCTAAAGGTGACATCACGCTCGGAGATGATCTGCCCATCCGCGTCTGAGGTGTCAGTACGCTGCCCAAGGCGCGCAATGACCCGGTAACGCTTATCGGAGTCGAGCAGGAACTGGGAAAACTTGGTCGCCTCACCCAGGCAGATCGGCAACATGCCGGTTGCCAGCGGATCGAGCGCGCCCGTGTGGCCGGCCCGGTTGGCGTTATAGAGGCGTTTTACTTTTTGCAGGGCATCGTTGGAGGAGAGGCCCTGCGGCTTATCCAGCAGCACGATACCGTGAATATCGCGACCGCGGCGACGAGGACGTCCCATTACTTCTCCTCGTCGTCGCCCGCCGCCGAGCGGCGTTCTGCATCGTTTTTCACGACGCTGGTGACCAGGTTGGACATGCGCATACCTTCAACCAGCGAGTTATCGTAGGCGAAGGTCAGTTCCGGCACCACGCGCAGGCGCATGGCCTTGCCAACCAGCATACGGATAAAGCCAGAGGCGTCTTGCAGCGCCTTGATGCCGGTGGTGATACGTTCTGGATCGTGATCTTCGGTCAGTACGTCCAGGAAGGTGACGAACACTTTGGCGTATGCCAGGTCACGGGAAACTTCTACCCCGGATACCGTCGCCATGCCAACGCGCGGATCTTTCACTTCACGCTGCAAAATGATAGCGATCTCTTTCTGCATCTCTTGGGAGACGCGCTGAGTGCGGCTAAATTCTTTGGCCATAATGGATTCTCCAGACAAAGCGGGGGGCGCAAGGCCCCCCAATTGGATCTAAGCAGAGTGTCGCTGTGATTAAGCGATGGTGCGTTGGATCTCGATGGTTTCGAAGACTTCGATCATATCGCCGGTGCGAACGTCATTATAGTTCTTCACGCCGATACCACACTCCATGCCGTTACGCACTTCGTTGACGTCATCTTTGAAGCGACGCAGGGATTCCAGTTCGCCTTCGTAGATCACCACGTTTTCACGCAGGACACGAATCGGGCTGTGACGCTTGATGATGCCCTCGGTCACCATACAGCCAGCGATGGCGCCGAACTTCGGTGATTTGAACACATCACGCACTTCAGCCAGACCGATGATCTGCTGCTTGTACTCTGGTGCCAGCATACCGCTCATCGCCTGCTTCACTTCGTCCAGCAGGTCATAGATGACGGAGTAGTAACGCAGATCCAGGCTTTCAGCTTCGATCACGCGGCGGGCAGAGGCATCAGCACGCACGTTGAAGCCAATCACGATGGCGTTGGACGCCGCTGCCAAGGTGGCGTCGGTTTCGGTGATACCACCTACGCCAGAGCCCACGATCTTCACCTTCACTTCGTCGGTGGAGAGCTTCATCAGAGAGTCGGCAATCGCTTCGACAGAGCCCTGAACGTCGGCTTTGAAGACGATGTTCAGCTCGGAGACTTCGCCTTCGGTCATGTTGGCGAACATGTTCTCCAGCTTGGACTTCTGCTGACGCGCCAGTTTGACTTCGCGGAACTTGCCCTGACGGTACAGCGCCACTTCACGCGCTTTCTTCTCGTCACGGACAACAGTCGCTTCGTCACCGGCAGCCGGCACACCAGAGAGACCCAGGATCTCAACCGGGATGGATGGGCCAGCAGAGCTGACTTCACGACCCAGTTCGTCACGCATCGCACGCACACGGCCATACTCAAAGCCACACAGCACGATGTCGCCCTTGTTCAGGGTGCCTTCGCGAACCAGTACGGTTGCAACCGGGCCACGGCCTTTGTCCAGGAAGGATTCGATCACGACGCCGCTGGCCATGCCATTGCGTACCGCTTTCAGTTCCAGAACTTCAGCCTGCAGCAGGATGGCGTCCAGCAGGTCATCGATACCGGTACCGGCTTTCGCAGAGACGTGGATGAACTGAGACTCACCGCCCCACTCTTCCGGCATCACGCCGTACTGGGAGAGTTCGTTCTTCACGCGATCCGGATCGGAGTCTGGCTTATCGATCTTGTTCACGGCCACAACAACCGGCACGCTGGCCGCTTTGGCGTGTTGGATCGCTTCGATGGTCTGCGGCATCACGCCGTCGTCCGCCGCCACTACCAGTACCACGATGTCCGTTGCCTGTGCACCACGAGCACGCATTGCGGTAAACGCGGCGTGGCCTGGGGTGTCCAGGAAGGTGATCATGCCGTTACCGGTCTCTACGTGGTAAGCACCGATGTGCTGGGTAATGCCGCCCGCTTCGCCCGCTGCCACTTTGGTGGAGCGGATGTAGTCCAGCAGGGAGGTTTTACCGTGGTCAACGTGGCCCATGATGGTCACGACCGGTGCACGTGCTTCCGCGCCGCTGTCGCCGGTGTCACGGTCGCTCATGACCGCTTCTTCCAGCTCGTTTTCACGACGCAGGATAACTTTGTGGCCCATCTCTTCGGCAACCAGCTGTGCGGTTTCCTGGTCGATGACCTGGTTGATGGTCGCCATGGCGCCCAGTTTCATCATCGCTTTGATGACCTGAGAACCTTTGACTGCCATCTTGTTGGCCAGCTCGGCCACGGTGATGGTCTCGCCGATCACCACATCGCGGTTCACGGCCTGCGCCGGCTTGTTGAAGCCCTGCTGCAGGGAGCTTGGCTTACGCTTGCCTTTACCACCACGGGTAACGGCACGCGCTTCTTCGCGATCAGCTTTAGATTCAGACAGCTTGCTGCCTTTCTTCTGCTTGGTCACTTTGGCGGTGCGGGTACGGCTGCGGCGATCGCCTTCAACCTGACGATCGTTCTCGTCTTCCGCTTCACGCGCATGGTGAGAGGTGGTGACATGATAGTCAGCCGCTTCAGACTCAGGCGCCTCGGTGGTTTCGGTCCACACGCCAGAGTCAGCCATTTTACGGGCCTCTTCTGCAACGCGGCGGGCGTTCTCTTCGACCTTACGGCGCGATTCCTCTTCCGCTTTACGCTTAAGTTCGGCGGCTTCGGCCTCACGTCGTGCTTTTTCTGCCTGCGCTGGCTTGGTCATATCGTCGGTATGTTGATTAGTCACTTTTTCTTTTTCCGCTGCGTCACGCTTCGCTTTTTCAGCGGCCTCACGTTTGGCTTGCTCTTCGGCTGCACGCTTCGCTTTCTCAGCAGCTTCTTGCTGAGCTTGCTCTTCTGCTAGGCGCCGTGCCTGCTCTTCCGCTTCACGCCGTGCCTGCTCTTCCGCTTCAGCCTTAGCCTGTTCGGCCTCTGACGTGTCGCGTTTAACATAAGTGCGTTTCTTGCGGACCTCGATTTGCACCGATTTACTTTTACCGCCGGTGCTCGGAATATTCAAGGTGCTACGCGTTTTGCGTTGCAGTGTCAGCTTGTTTGACGCATTACCATTGTCACGGTTCAGATGCGCCAGTAATGTCTCTTTCTCGTGCTGGGTCACAGAGTCAGCTTCGGACTTGTCGATCCCTGCATCAGCAAATTGCTGTACCAGGCGATCAACCGAAGTCTGAATCTCTGCGGCCAGTGATTTTACGGTTACATCTGTCATGCTGTTCCTTCCTGCTACAGTTTATTACGCATTGTCGCCAAACCAGCAGATATTACGCGCAGCCATAATCAGCTCGCCGGCTTTCTCATCATCAAGCCCTTCAATATCTGACAGATCGTCGACACCCTGCTCGGCAAGATCTTCCAGCGTACAAACCCCACGCGCCGCCAATTTGCTGGCCATGCTGCTCTCCAGACCTGGCAGATTCAGTAAGTCTTCTGCGGGCTGCTTATCGCCCAGACTCTCTTCATGCGCCAGTGCCAGGGTGGTCAGTGCAGCTTTAGCGCGCTCACGCAGCGCTTCTACCGTCTCTTCATCCAGACCGTCGATCTCCAGAAGCTCTTTCATCGGCACATAGGCCAGCTCTTCCAGAGTAGAGAAGCCCTCTTCCACCAGAACGGTAGCGAAGTCTTCGTCAATGTCGAGGTGCTTGGTGAAGGTGTCGATAGCAGCGTGCGCCTCAGCCTGATGTTTAGCCTGCAAGTCATCTGCCGTCATCACGTTCAGTTCCCAACCGCTCAGTTGGGAAGCCAAACGCACGTTTTGACCATTACGGCCAATCGCCTGAGCCAGGTTGCTGGCTTCAACAGCGATATCCATCGTGTGCTTGTCTTCGTCAACGACGATAGAGGCGACATCCGCCGGCGCCATCGCGTTGATGACGAACTGCGCCGGGTTATCATCCCACAACACGATGTCAATGCGTTCACCGCCCAGCTCACTGGAGACGGCCTGAACGCGTGCGCCACGCATCCCTACGCAGGCGCCGACCGGATCGATACGCTTGTCGTTGGTTTTCACAGCGATCTTGGCACGGGAGCCTGGATCGCGCGCAGCGGCTTTGATCTCAATCACTTCTTCGCCAATTTCTGGCACTTCAATGCGGAACAGTTCGACCAGCATCTCCGGGCGGGAGCGGCTGACAAACAGTTGCGCGCCGCGCGCTTCCGGGCGAACGGCGTACAGTACGCCGCGGATGCGGTCGCCTGGACGGAAGTTTTCACGCGGGAGCATATCTTCACGCAGGATAACGGCTTCAGCGTTGCTGCCCAGATCCAGGGAGATGCTGTCGCGGTTAACTTTCTTCACCACGCCAGTGACGATTTCGCCTTCCTGCTCACGGAACTGGTCAACGACCATTGCGCGCTCGGCTTCGCGCACTTTCTGCACGATAACCTGTTTGGCGGTCTGGGTGGTGATGCGGTCGAAGGTCACAGACTCAATCTGGTCTTCGATGAAGCCGCCAACATCAATGGAAGGATCTTCAAACTGGGCCGCTTCCAGCGTGATTTCACGCGTCGGTTGCGTCACTTCTTCGACCACTAACCAGCGGCGGAAGGTATCAAAGTCACCGGTTTTACGGTCGATGCTGACACGTACGTCAATCTCTTGCTCGTACTTTTTCTTGGTCGCTGTTGACAGGGCTGTTTCCAGCGCCTCAAAAATCTTTTCCCGCGGGAGGGCTTTTTCGTTCGAGACTGCCTCTACAACAGCCAGAATCTCTTTGTTCATCCTAGTTGCCTCGTCCTAACTTTAAAAGTGGGGTACCAGGTTCGCTTTCTGGATGTTGCTCAGCGCGAACACTTCATCTTTCCCATCCACAGTCACCGTGATCATCTCACCATCTACGGCTTTGATAATACCCTGCCATTTACGGCGGTTTTGCATCGCCATACGCAAGACAATGCTCACTTCTTCACCAAGATAACGGGTATAGTGCTCAGCAGTGAACATAGGACGATCAAGGCCCGGAGAGGAGACTTCCAGGTGGTAAGCCACAGTGATGGGATCTTCAACATCAAGCACTGCGCTCACCTGATGGCTGACATCAGCACAATCATCGACAGTGATGCCGTCTTCACTATCAATATAGATGCGTAGCGTTGATTGGCGACTACGGATGAATTCGACACCGACCAGTTCATAGCCTAATGCTTCTACCGGCGCAGTAATCATCTCTGTCAATTTTTGCTCTAATGTGGACAAGCCCACCCCCAAGACATAAAAAAAGGGCTTAATAGCCCAGTGATTCTGTTGTCAAATAACAAAAAACCCCGATAAATCGGGGCTTTTTGTAACTGGACCCTATTTGCCGCATGGCGGCTTCGGTGCACTTTCGGCAAGAATGTTTTCAAATTGCCCTGAGAAACACTGTTGACTGACTCACAGTATATTTGAAAAAAGACTTTAAGGGAAAGTGGTTGCGGGGGCCGGATTTGAACCGACGACCTTCGGGTTATGAGCCCGACGAGCTACCAAGCTGCTCCACCCCGCGTCCGAAAACGTGGCGAATACTACGCCGAAATTCGCGAAAACGCAAATTTATAAAAGGATTGGTACCGAGGACGGGACTTGAACCCGTAAGCCCAATCGGGCACTACCACCTCAAGGTAGCGTGTCTACCAATTCCACCACCTCGGCACTTTTTTTTAAAAAGTGGTCTCTGCTGCTTACGAACGTTGACCACTCTTTGAAAAGCGTTTACTGCTGTGTGACGCTCCGCTTACTGCGGCAGGTCACTGTTCTGAGCCGGCGCCGCTGGTGCGGTCTGCTGCTCAGATTTTACTGGCTGACCCAGGTTTTCCCACTCACTGCCTTTATGGCTCTGGTTGCTGCTCAGGTTGCCTAAGATCAGGCTGATGACGAAAAACAGTGTTGCCAGAATCGCCGTCATGCGGGTCATGAAGTTGCCGGAGCCGCTCGAACCGAACAGCGTGGCAGATCCACCTGCGCCAAAAGAAGCGCCCATATCCGCACCTTTACCCTGCTGAAGCATAATCAAGCCTACCAGGCCCAACGCTACAATCAGGAAAATTACCAGAAGAGCTTCGTACATAAACGTACCTGTATCCTCGCGGCTTCACCGCATGCCAATTGCTTCGCATTAATCAAGCAGGTCAGGTCAATTCACTTACCTACTGAAGCGGGTGTGAATACTAACCAAAGGCTGGGTATCCTGCAAGGGCAATTTTCACCAACCGAACCGTTTGCAGAAAAAAGCGCCACCCTGCTCAAAACCCCGGCGATTTACCGGCTAACACCGTGGTGTTGGCCGGTAAACGCCATGTTTTACCGTTAACCTGCCGCCTTTACCGCGTCCGCGATGCGGTTAGCCAGGGACTCCACCAGTACGGCATCCTCCCCTTCCACCATCACGCGGATCAACGGTTCTGTACCGGACTTACGCAGCAGTACCCGTCCACGGCCTGCTAACTGCTTCTCCACGTCGGCGGTCACGCTCACGACCTCTGGGGATTGCAGCGGGTCATGGTTGCCTGCGAAGCGCACATTTACCAGAATCTGCGGCAGCAGCTTCATGCCGCTGCACAGGTCGTGCAGGCTCATGTGATTGCGTGTCATGGCAGTGAGTACTTGCAAACCTGCCACGATGCCGTCGCCGGTGGTGGTCTTGTCCAGCAGGATGACATGGCCGGAGTTTTCCGCCCCAATGCGCCACCCCTTCTCCTGCATCATCTCCAGTACATAGCGGTCACCGACCTTGGCACGGACAAACGGGATGCCAAGCTGCTTCAACGCCAGCTCCAGCCCCATGTTGCTCATCAGGGTGCCAACCGCGCCACCGCGCAGCTGCCCCTGACGCAGCCCTTCGCGGGCGATGATGTAGAGGATCTGGTCGCCATCGACTTTATTGCCAAGGTGATCCACCATCATCACGCGGTCGCCGTCACCATCAAACGCCAGACCCACGTCCGCTTTCTCTGCCAGCACGCGCTGTTGCAGGGCCGCCACGTCGGTCGCGCCACATTTTTCATTGATGTTCATGCCATCTGGCTGGCAGCCGATGGCGATCACCTTGGCACCCAGCTCGCGCAGCACGCTGGGGGCGATGTGGTAGGTAGCGCCATTGGCACAGTCGACCACAATTTTCAGCCCGCTAAGACTCAGCTCACTCGGGAAAGTACCCTTACAGAACTCAATGTAACGCCCCGCGGCGTCAACAATCCGGCTCGCCTTGCCCAGTTCAGCAGACTCCACGCAAGAGAGCGGCTTCTCCATCTCTGCTTCAATCGCCTCTTCCACCTCATCCGGCAGTTTTTCCCCAGCATTGGAGAAGAATTTAATGCCGTTGTCGTAGAAGGGGTTATGGGACGCGGAGATCACAATGCCTGCTTCCGCACGGAAGGTACGCGTCAGGTAGGCCACCGCCGGGGTCGGCATTGGGCCGGTGAAGGCCGCAGACAGCCCAGCCGCGGCCAGACCGGCCTCCAGCGCTGACTCCAGCATATAGCCAGAGATACGCGTGTCTTTGCCGATGATCACTTTCCGTGAGCCGTTGCGCGCCAGCACCTTGCCAGCTGCCCAACCCAGTTTCAGTACAAAATCAGGGGTGATGGGGGATTGGCCAACCTGGCCACGAATACCATCAGTACCAAAGTATTTACGGTTACTCATAATGAATTGTGATTCCTAAGCAGAAAGTGTTGCTTCGACAATGCGCATCGCTTCGACGGTCTCTTTGACATCATGCACCCTGATGATTCTGGCGCCTTTCATGGCAGCAATCACGGCGCAGGCGACACTGCCTGTCACGCGCTGCTCCGGGGGAATGTTCAGCAGTTGTCCCACCATCGATTTACGTGACATGCCTACCAGCAGCGGCAAATTGAACCCATGCAGCTCAGGCAGTCGATTCAGCAGTTGATAGTTATGCGACAAATTCTTACCGAAACCAAAGCCGGGGTCGAGCACCAATTTATCGCGGGCGATGCCTGCCTGCTCGCACCGAGCGATGTGCTGATGGAAGAAGCTGATGACATCGCTGACCACATCATCATAATGCGGGGCCTGCTGCATCGTCTGTGGCTGTCCCTGCATATGCATGATGCAGACGGGCAGGCCAGTGCGGGCCGCCGCCTCCAGCGCACCTGGCTCCTGGAGCGAACGGATGTCATTGATCAGATCAGCACCGGCCGCCGCGCTGGCGGTGATTACCGCGGCCTTAGAGGTATCAACTGAGATCCAGACATCAAAATAGCGCGCAATCGCCTCGACGATGGGCACCACCCTATCCAGCTCCTCCTGCTCGCTGACCTCCGCCGCCCCCGGCCGGGTAGATTCGCCGCCAATATCGATAATGGTGGCCCCAGCCTCAATCATGCTCTGGGCATGGCGCAGCGCCTGATCGCGGGTGTTGTGTTTGCCGCCATCGGAAAAGGAGTCAGGCGTCACATTCAGGATGCCCATCACCTGTGGGTAGGTCAGGTTAAGGGTGCGGTCGCCAGCGGTAAGCTGCATAGGTTGTTGTCTCCACCTTATCTTGAGTTCCAAATAACAAAAAACCCCGGGCAAGCCCGGGGTTGGTATTGTGCTGTCATCCTACAGTCCAACGCGGGCTTATTTATCGCCCAGCTGTTCAGACATGGTATTGCCAGGATTTGGCGTGCGTGGATCATCCACCGGCGTCGGCGCTTTTGGCGAGCCACCGTCGTTTGGTGTGTTCTTCACGACATCATCCCAGCCCGCCGGAGGACGGACATCTTTGCGGTTCATCAGGTCGTCGATCTGCGGCGCGTCGATGGTTTCATACTTCATCAGGGCATCCTTCATTGAGTGCAGGATGTCCATGTTCTCCATCAGCAGCTTGCGAGCGCGGGTGTAGTTGCGCTCAATCAGCGACTTCACTTCCTGGTCGATGATGCGGGCAGTTTCATCGGACATGTGCTTGGCTTTCGCCACAGAACGGCCCAGGAACACCTCGCCCTCTTCTTCCGCATACAACAGCGGCCCCAGCTTCTCAGAGAAGCCCCATTGGGTCACCATGTTACGCGCCAGGTTGGTCGCGACTTTAATATCGTTCGACGCACCCGTGGACACTTTTTCCGGCCCGTAGATGATCTCTTCCGCCAGACGGCCACCGTACAGGGTGGAGATTTGGCTCTCCAGCTTCTGGCGGCTGGCGCTGATGGCATCCCCTTCCGGCAGGAAGAAGGTCACGCCCAGGGCGCGGCCACGCGGAATGATCGTCACTTTGTGTACCGGGTCATGCTCAGGCACCAGACGGCCAATAATGGCGTGGCCTGCTTCATGGTACGCGGTGGACTCTTTCTGCGCTTCGGTCATCACCATGGAACGGCGCTCTGCACCCATCATGATTTTGTCTTTCGCTTTCTCGAACTCCACCATCGACACCACGCGCTTGCTGCCACGGGCGGCAAACAGGGCGGCTTCGTTGACCAGGTTAGCCAGGTCAGCACCGGAGAAGCCCGGCGTACCACGTGCAATTACGGAGGCATCAATGTCCGGTGACAGCGGCACACGGCGCATGTGAACTTTCAGGATCTGCTCACGGCCACGTACGTCTGGCAGGCCAACCACCACCTGGCGGTCGAAACGGCCCGGACGCAGCAGAGCCGGGTCCAGTACGTCAGGACGGTTAGTAGCCGCGATGACGATAATGCCCTCGTTGCCCTCAAAGCCATCCATCTCAACCAGCATCTGGTTCAGGGTCTGCTCACGCTCATCGTGGCCCCCGCCCAGACCAGCGCCACGCTGACGGCCCACGGCATCAATCTCATCGATGAAGATAATGCAAGGCGCAGCCTTTTTCGCCTGTTCAAACATGTCACGCACACGAGATGCGCCGACACCCACGAACATTTCCACGAAGTCAGAACCAGAGATGGTGAAGAACGGCACTTTGGCCTCACCCGCGATGGCTTTCGCCAGCAGGGTCTTACCGGTCCCCGGCGGGCCGACCATCAGGACGCCTTTCGGGATCTTGCCACCCAGTTTCTGGAAGCGGCTCGGCTCACGCAGGTAATCTACCAGCTCGCTCACCTCTTCCTTCGCTTCGTCACAGCCAGCCACATCAGCAAAGGTCGTTTTAATCTGGTCTTCTGTCAGCATACGGGCTTTGCTTTTGCCAAAGGACATCGCACCTTTGCCGCCCCCGCCCTGCATCTGTCGCATAAAGAAGATCCAGACCCCAATCAGCAACAGCATCGGGAACCAGGAGATGAAGATAGATGCCAGCAGGCTCGGCTCTTCCGGCGGTTCACCGACAACTTTCACATTCTTCGTCAACAGGGTATCCAGCAACTTAGGATCGTTAACGGGGATATAAGTCGTGTATCGGTTACTATCTTTCTTGGTAACGTTGATTTCACGTCCGTTGATACGTGCTTCACGAATCTGGTCTTGGGTCAATTCGGACATGAAGGTAGAATAATCTACCCTACGGCCATTCGACTCGCTGGGCCCAAAGCTCTGGAACACAGACATCAGCACGACTGCGATGACCAGCCAGAGAATTAGGTTTTTCGCCATGTCACTCAAGGGATTAACCTCATATTACAACTGTGTTAACAAACAGCGTTAGGGTACTACAGTTTGCGCCCTGTCGCTACGATGTACACTTCGCGGGAACGCGCCCGGGAAGCGTCTGGCTTACGAATCTTAACCTTCGTAAACAGGGAGCGAATTTCGCGTAGGTACTCATCAAAACCTTCTCCCTGAAACACCTTCACCAGGAAACTTCCGCCTGGTGCCAATACATCACGACACATATCCAGCGCCAATTCAACCAGATACATCGATTTAGGAATATCGACCGCCGGTGTACCGCTCATATTCGGGGCCATGTCAGACATCACCACCTGAACTTTTTTCTCGCCGACCCGCTCCATCAGCGCCTTGAGCACCAGTGGATCACGGAAATCCCCCTGCAGGAAATCGACACCGACGATAGGATCCATCGGCAAAAGGTCACAGGCAATAATCCGCCCGTTGCCGCCAATCTGGCCTACCACATATTGTGACCAGCCACCCGGTGCCGCGCCGAGGTCAACCACTGTCATGCCCGGTTTGAATAACTTGTCGCTCTGCTGTATCTCATCAAGTTTAAACCAGGCACGGGAGCGTAGCCCTTTTTTCTGCGCCTGCTGTACATATTTATCGCTAAAGTGTTCCTGTAACCAGCGGCTCGAACTGGCAGAACGCTTTTTATTGGTCATCGGTTTTCCAACTATCTTGAATTTAAGCCCGTTTTACAGGCTTTTAGTGTCATAACATTGATTGCTTTGCGCACGGTGGCCGCAGACAGGCAGATACCGGGTTGGTGATACTGTTGAGATGGCGGTAGAATGAACCGTTTTCAATCCCAACCTAAGCAAAAAACACAATGAATCTGAGTAATAAACAAAAACAGCACCTGAAAGGCCTGGCGCATCCGTTAAAACCGGTCGTTATGCTGGGTAATAACGGGCTCACCGAAGGGGTGCTGGCCGAGATTGAGCAGGCGCTTGCGCACCATGAACTGATTAAAGTGAAGATCGCCGCTGAAGAGCGCGAAACGAAGGCCTTAATCGTTGATGCTATCGTGCGTGAGACCGGCGCTGCCAATGTACAAGTCATCGGCAATATCTTGGTGCTCTACCGCCCGTCCGAAGACCGGAAAATCAGTTTACCGCGTTAAGTTTCCGCGATCTGCTGAAAAGGTGCCATGGGCACTGCTCTGATAAAAGGCCGCATGCGGCCTTTTTCTTTTCTTTACAAATAAGGCGGGAGAGGAAAACCCAAACGCTTACAGGTAATCCACGTGCAGGATTTCATACTCCACATCACCGCCTGGGGTGTTGATCACCACCACATCATCCTGCTCTTTGCCGATCAAGCCACGCGCAATCGGGGAATTAACTGAGATCAGGTTCTGTTTAAAGTCCGCCTCATCATCGCCCACGATGCGATAGGTCTGCTCTTCATCGGTGTCCAGATTCAATACTTTAACGGTCGAACCAAAGATGACGCGGCCATTATTTGGCATTTTTGTGATGTCGATCACCTGGGCATTGGAGAGCTTGGCCTCAATTTCCTGGATACGGCCTTCACAGAAGCCTTGCTGCTCGCGCGCGGCGTGGTATTCGGCGTTCTCTTTTAGGTCGCCATGCTCACGGGCATCAGCAATGTCCGAGATGATCTTCGGACGGCGTACGGTTTTCAGGTAATCCAGCTCTTCACGCAGCTTATCGGCGCCACGCAGTGTCATCGGAATCTGTTTCATAGTTACACTACCTCTACTTCAATCCTGTTTAAAAATCCGCCTTCCTGACGTATGTAAAACGAAAGGCGCAGGGTGCCTTCAAGCCTTTCGTCTCCCGGCGAGAAACAAAAGGATCCTGAGCCGGCAGGGTTTTGCTGGCTCAGGATCGGTTTTGCATTTTGATACGCATTTTAACGTAGAGTTCATTATGGGTCATCGTTTACTTTTTCCCACATTGCACCGTAGTATGGCGGCACGTTATCACTCTGTTATTCCGAAATTATGCGTTTTTCACGAATTGTCAGCGGATTGACCTGCGCGTTTATGTTGTCTGCCCATGCTGGGTCGGTTGAGGAGTACACTCAGTACCTGCCTGACGGCGCCAACCTCGCGCTGCTGGTGCAAAAAGTCGGTTCCCCTACGCCGGCCATTGATTACCACGGCCAGCATATGGCTCTTCCAGCCAGTACCCAAAAAGTGCTTACTGCCTTGGCGGCGCTGCTGCAACTGGGGCCGGATTTCCGCTTCAATACGACCTTCGAGAGCGACGCATCTATCGCAGATGGCGTACTGCGGGGCGATCTGGTGGCGCGTTTTGATGGCGATCCAACCCTGAAGCGCCAGCATCTGCGCAATATGGTGGCCGCCCTGCGCAAGCAGGGGATCCGGGAGATCCGCGGCGACGTGCTGGTGGATACCTCGGTATTTGCCAGCCATGACAAGGCGCCCGGCTGGCCGTGGAATGACATCACGCAGTGCTTCAGCGCCCCGCCAGCGGCGGCCATTGTCGATCGCAACTGCTTCTCCGTCTCGCTCTATAGCGCGCCCAAGCCCAATGACATCGCCTTTATCCGCGTGGCTTCCTACTATCCGGTGCACATGTTCAGCCAGGTACGCACGTTGGCGAAAGGCTCACCCGATGCCCAGTATTGCGAGCTGGATGTGGTGCCGGGCGAGCTTAACCGCTTCACCCTGACCGGCTGCCTGACCCAGCGTGCCGATCCGCTGCCGTTGGCCTTCGCCATCCAGGATGGCGCGGCCTATGCTGGCGCGATCCTGAAGGATGAGTTGCAGGAGGCGGGCATCCAGATTGACGGCACGCTGAAGCGCCGCACCCAGCCGTCGCCGGCGGGCACGGTGCTGGCGCAAACCCAGTCGCTGCCGCTGCATGACCTGCTGAAGATTATGCTGAAGAAGTCTGACAACATGATTGCCGATACGGTTTTCCGCACCATCGGCCATGAGCGCTTTGGCGTGCCGGGTACCTGGCGTGCCGGGGCGGACGCGGTACGTCAGGTGCTGCGCCAGAAGGCCGGTGTCGATCTGGGTAACAGCATGGTGGTGGATGGCTCCGGCCTGTCGCGCCATAACCTGCTCGCCCCTGCCACCATGATGCAGGCGCTGCAATATATCGCCCAGCATGACAATGAATTGGACTTCATCTCGATGCTGCCGCTGGCTGGCTATGACGGCACGCTACGCTACCGTGGCGGCCTGCATGAGGCCGGGGTGGATGGCAAGGTGTCGGCGAAGACCGGCGCGCTCCAGGGCGTCTATAACCTCGCTGGCTTTATCACGACCGCCAGCGGTCAGAAGATGGCGTTCGTGCAGTACCTCTCCGGCTATGCCGTGCCGCCAGAGGATCAGCGCACCCGCCGTGCGCCGCTGGTAAGGTTTGAGAGCCGCCTCTATCGCGACATCTACCAAAACAACTAGCCATAAAAAAAGGCTGCCTCAGGCAGCCTTTTTTGTGTGCGATTAACGCTGGTAGATGATCTCGACGCCTTCGTCGTCATCTTCATCCCAGTCGTCATCCCACTCCTCTTCGGCTTCCGCTTCTGCTTCGGCCAGCTGTTCACGGTGGTAGTCATCCCACATGAACTCCGCTTTCTCCGGCTTGATCTCTTCGATCGCCATCTCACGCGGCTGCGTGTTGAGGAAGCTCATGACATCCCAGCACAGCGCGTTGACGCCAGCGCGGTTGGCTGCCGAGATCATGTAGTATTTGCCTTCCCAGCCCATCTCCTCGACGATCGCCTTGGCGCGCGCTTCGGCTTCTTCGTCATCCAGCAGGTCAACTTTGTTGAAGACCAACCAGCGCTGCTTCCCAGCCAGCTTCTCGCTGTACTGATGCAGCTCATTGATGATGATGCGGGCGTTCTCCACCGGGTTAGATTCGTCGATCGGCGCGATGTCCACCAGATGCAGCAGCACGCGGCAGCGCTCCAGATGCTTCAGGAAGCGGATGCCGAGGCCCGCGCCCTCAGAGGCGCCCTCAATCAGGCCGGGGATGTCCGCGACCACAAAGCTCTGCTCGCTGTCCATACGCACCACACCCAGGCTTGGCACCAGCGTGGTGAACGGATAGTCCGCCACTTTTGGCTTAGCCGCGGATACTGCGCGGATGAAGGTGGATTTGCCGGCGTTCGGCAGGCCCAGCATCCCCACATCGGCCAGCAGCAGCAGCTCCAGGTTCAGATCGCGCTTCTCACCCGGTGTCCCCATGGTTTTCTGGCGCGGGGTACGGTTGACCGAGGATTTGAAACGGGTGTTGCCCAGGCCGTGGAAGCCGCCCTTGGCGACCATCAGGCGCTGCTGGTGGCGGGTCATGTCGCCCAGCACCTCGCCGGTGCCCTGATCAAGCACGCGCGTACCGACCGGCACCTTGATGGTGACATCTTTACCGCGCTTGCCGGTACAGTCACGGCTCTGGCCGTTCTCGCCACGCTCGGCGCGGAAGGACTTCTCAAAACGGTAGTCAATCAGGGTGTTCAGGTTCTCATCCGCCAGCAGGTAGACATCGCCGCCGTCGCCGCCGTCACCGCCGTCCGGGCCGCCCTTCGGGATATATTTTTCACGGCGGAAACTGACACAGCCGTTACCGCCATCACCTGCTACCACCAGAATCGTGGCTTCATCTACAAACTTCATTTGCGTCTCCGTAAATCATTCGTCCGGCTGCTTGAGTGAAGCCACCAGACTTTTTTCTGTCCGCCCCGGCCACCAACGGTGACCGATCGCGGAAAACATTGCCCCTGACACCACAACCATCGCCCCGAGGTATCCCACCACATTCAGCGCAGGCGACGCGAAGAGTTGCGGCCAGGCCAATGCCAGTAAATTCGAAAATAGCAGGGTAAACAGCGGCGTCAGCGTCACCAGAGCACTTACCTGTGCCGCCTGCCAGCGTGCCATTGCCTCTGCCAGCGCCCCATAGCCAATCAGGGTATTGGCCCCGCAAAAGAGCAGGCAAGCCAGTTGCCAGCCACTCAGTTGCATGATCGCCCCCGGATGCGCCAGGGGGAAGAGCGCGATTGCACATAAAGTGTACAACAAGACCAGGATCTGTTGCGACGCCAATCGGCGTAACAGAACCTTTTGCGCCACGCCGTAGCATACCCATACTGAAGCCGCGCAGACGCCCAGCAACACGCCCAGCGTGTAGTCCGTCAGCCGGGTGAAGATCTCCATCAGGCTGCGGTTAAAGAACATCATCAGCCCGCAGATCAGCATCACGGCCCCAATTATCTGGGTGATGCGCATCCGCTCTTTCAGGATGAACACGCTGGCGACCATCATGCCAACCGGGGAGAGCTGGCCGATCACCTGCGAGGCGGTCGGGCTGAGGTATTGCAACGAGGAGCTAAAGAACAGGAAGTTCCCCAGCAGGCCGCCAGTGGCAATCGCCAGCAACAGCAGCCAGCGCGGCCGGCCGAACAGGCGCAGCGACGGCAACTGACGGCGGGCCGCCAGCAGCGTACCCAAGCCGAGCGCCGCCATGCTGAAGCGATACCAGACAATCGTAAACGGGTCCATCACCTGGAGCACCTGCTTCATCGCGATGGGCAGCGCGCCCCAAAACACGGCGGTGGTGAGCGCCAGTGAGATGCCAATGCCTGCCTGCTGTCTGGTGTCCATAACCTGCCCTGCCGTCCTCTCTAAAATGTAAAAAGCCCCGCAACATAATTGCGGGGCTTACATCTACCAGTTAGGCTCGAGAAACTTATTCAGCAACGATGCTGATAAATTTACGATTGTTCGGGCCTTTAACTTCGAACTTAACTTTACCGTCAGCCAGTGCGAACAGGGTGTGGTCTTTGCCGCAACCTACGTTGGTGCCTGCGTGGAACTTAGTCCCGCGCTGACGAACGATGATGCTGCCTGCCAGTACTGCTTCGCCGCCAAAGCGTTTCACGCCCAGACGTTTAGCTTCAGAATCGCGACCGTTACGAGTTGAGCCGCCAGCCTTTTTATGTGCCATTTAATGCTCTCCTATTAAGCGCTGATACCGGTGATTTTCACATCAGTGAACCACTGACGGTGGCCCTGCTGCTTACGGTAGTGTTTACGACGACGGAACTTAACGATTTTGATTTTCTCGCCACGACCGTGCGCAACAACTTCAGCGGTAACTTTGCCGCCATTGACGAAAGGAACGCCGATGTTGATCTCTTCACCATTGGCAATCATCAGCACTTGGTCAAACTCAACAGCTTCACCAGTTGCGATGTCCAGCTTTTCCAAGCGAACGGTTTGACCTTCGCTTACTCGGTGTTGTTTACCACCACTTTGGAAAACCGCGTACATATAAAACTCCGCTTTCCGCGCACTCGCCTTTGTAGTTCAGAGCGCGCTATAAATATTCACAATAGGGCGCGAATTCTACGCAAAAAAGCATCGCATGACAAGAGCAGAATAAAGTCAAAAGAAGAAAAAAAGCACAGCTCATTTCGCGACGTTTATCTATGCCATTTTTCAAGTACAATCATACTCACTGTTACTACGATGAGCCGCTGCACGCGGTGCTCCCATTCATGGTGAAGAGCATCCCAGTAGAAAAAAATACAATGAACCTTGAACAGATTACCGACCTAACCGCGCAAGATATGGCGGCCGTGAACGCGACAATCCTCGACCAACTCAACTCTGATGTCTCCCTCATCAATCAGTTGGGTTACTACATCATCAGCGGCGGCGGCAAGCGCATTCGCCCGATGATCGCGGTGCTGGCGGCCCGGGCGCTCGACTATGACGGGGAGCAGCATGTCACCGTCGCGGCGCTGATTGAATTTATCCACACCGCCACCCTGCTGCATGACGATGTGGTGGATGAGTCGGACATGCGCCGCGGCAAAGCCACGGCCAACGCTGCCTTTGGCAACGCCGCCAGCGTATTGGTGGGCGATTTTATCTATACCCGTGCCTTCCAGATGATGACCAGCCTCGGCTCGTTGCGCGTGCTGGCGCTGATGTCTGAGGCGGTGAACGTGATTGCCGAGGGTGAAGTATTGCAGCTGATGAACTGCAATGACCCGGACATCACCGAAGAGAGCTACCTGCGGGTCATCTACAGCAAGACCGCCCGCCTGTTTGAGGCCGCTGCGCAGGCGTCCGCCATTCTGGCGGGTGCCGATGAGCAGCAAGAGCGCGCCCTGCAGGATTATGGCCGCTACCTTGGCACCGCTTTCCAGCTGATTGATGACCTGCTGGACTACGATGCCGATGGCGCGACGCTGGGCAAAAACACCGGCGACGATCTGGATGAGGGCAAGCCGACGCTGCCGCTGTTGCACGCGATGCAGCATGGCACGCCCGCCCAGGCCGCGATGATCCGTCAGGCAATTGAAGAGGGCAATGGCCGCCACCTGCTGGAGCCGGTACTGGAGACCATGCATCAGGCGGGTTCCCTCGCCTACACCCGCCAACGGGCTGAAGAGGAAGCGGACAAGGCCATCGCCTGCCTGAGCATTCTGCCGCCCTCCCCGTGGCGTCAGGCTCTGGAAGGACTGGCGCATATCGCCGTTAAACGCGATTTCTGACGCGCTGTCCTGCCCGTCGCCCGCTTGCGGGGGCGGGCTTCTTCCCTCCCCCGGCTACCTGTCTGCCACCCGATGTCGTCCCTGCATTTTCCGAAAAAACAACCATTCAAACATCCAATTTATTTCTGAAAAAGCATTAGCCCTTACAATCCTTATTCATGCAAATTATCGATTTTTCTAGCTTTTTTGCAAAGAAATGTTGCTCTTTCGCACATTTTGTTTAGTTCGTTTGGAAAGGTATTTGCGCATTTATCAGAAATTTGGTGTGATATTTTTTCTGAAACAATTGAGTGTTTCTGGTGGATTTGGGATTTAGCAAAAAGGGATGAAGATATGCGGGTAAGGAAACAGGATTGGCATCCAGCGGACATTGTAGCTGCATTACGTAAAAAGAAGATGACGCTGGCGGCGTTGTCACGGGCATCGGGATTAAGCTCATCCACCCTCTCCAACGCGCTCTATCGCTCCTGGCCAAAGGGCGAAAAGATCATCGCGGAGGCGCTGGGCCTTTCCCCCGGCCAGATCTGGCCAAGCCGTTACTATGATCCTGTCACTAAAACGATTAGGGCTCAGAAACCGTTGCGCGCCGCCAGAGTGAAACAGACGGGCGATCGGGAAGAACCGCTGGCATAAGGCCAGCGGCAGTCAGGCAGGGTGTTATGGGTTAACGAACTGTTCACCCAGCTCAATATCCTTGCGCAGTACCTCCAGCATCCCCTCCAGCGCCTGCTGTTCGGCATCGCTCAGTGCACCAATCTCTTTGCGCTCGACCACGCCCTCTTTACCCAGCAGCAGCGGTTGGGCGAAGAAGCGGGCATAGCGGCCATCGCCCTCAACGTAGGCGCACTCCACCACATTGCTCTCTCCCTGGAGCGCACGTACCAGAGACAGCCCAAAGCGTGCGGCGGCCTGGCCCATCGACAGTGTGGCGGAGCCGCCACCGGCTTTGGCCTCGACCACTTCCGTACCGGCATTCTGGATACGCTTGGTCAGGTCGGCGGCCTCTTGCTCGCTGAAGGTTACGCCCGAGACCTGCGACAGCAGCGGCAGGATGGTCACCCCGGAGTGGCCGCCAATCACCGGCACCTCAATCTCCTCGGGCTGCTTGCCCTTCAGGGCAGCGACAAAGGTGTTGGCGCGGATAGTGTCCAGCGTCGTCACGCCAAACAGGCGATTCTTGTCATAGACGCCCGCCTGTTTCAGCACTTCTGCGGCGATCGCCACCGTGGTGTTGACCGGGTTGGTGATAATGCCAATCAGCGCCGTCGGGCAGGTTTTCGCGACCTGCTGGATCAGGTTACGTACGATGCCGGCGTTAACGTTGAACAGGTCGGAGCGATCCATGCCCGGCTTGCGGGCAACACCAGCGGAGATCAGCACGATGTCCGCTCCGTGCAGTGCCGGGGTGGCGTCTTCACCGCTGAAGCCCTCAATCTTGACGGCTGTGGGGATATGGCTGAGATCGACCGCCACACCGGGGGTGACGGGGGCGATGTCATATAAAGAGAGTTCCGAACCTGAAGGCAGTTGGGTCTTTAGCAAAAGGGCGAGCGCCTGACCAATGCCGCCGGCTGCGCCGAGGATTGCAACTTTCATCCTATACTCCTTTTTTATGGTAAACGTAAAAATGCCGTGAATTCAAAACATTAATACTTTACGTCATCGCGAGATCCACCACAAATCCTTACCGGATCTGTGCGGGCATGTGCGATAGGTCAGCCCGAACATTAAGGAAAGCGTGAAGTGAGTGAAAAGTGTGGTGCACAGAACGAGACTCCAGTATGACATGCCCGGCCCCGCACAATCCGTGAGCTGCATTACAGTGATGAACAACATTTGTACAACACCATTTTAATATCAATATCACTTATTGCCAGCCGCGGAAAAAGCTTCGCCAATTGGCATATTCATGAGGGGGCGATTTTGCTACACTCCGCGGCTTTCCTTGTGAGAGTAAGCCTGCAATGATTCAGGCCCCTGCTCGACATTGCATAAAAATTCATATATATGCATAATAATGACTTCAACTCTGATGATTCCACGGTGCACTATGCGTAATCCCGCAAAACAAGAAGATCTGATCAAGGCCTTTAAGGCGCTGCTGAAAGAAGAAAAATTCAGTTCTCAAAGCGAGATTGTTCAGGCGTTGCAAGAGGAAGGGTTTGATAACATCAACCAGTCCAAAGTCTCCCGTATGCTGACCAAGTTTGGCGCGGTGCGTACCCGCAATGCCAAGATGGAGATGGTCTACTGCCTGCCAGCAGAGTTGGGCGTGCCTACCACCACCAGCCCGCTGAAGAATCTGGTGCTGGACGTGGATTACAATGACTCTGTGGTGGTCATCCGCACCAGCCCCGGTGCCGCGCAGCTGATTGCCCGCCTGCTGGACTCACTGGGCAAATCCGAGGGTATCCTCGGCACCATCGCTGGGGATGACACCATCTTCACTACCCCGGCCAATGGCTTCAGCGTCAAGCAGCTCTATGATGCCATTCTGGGTCTGTTTGAGCAGGAACTCTGATCTGCCCCCCCAACGGCGCCTGTGCGCCGTTATGCTTTTCTTGCCCGCTGACCGGCCGGTAAAATTACCTTCCTGAACTTCCTCATACGTGATTATCCCGCTTCTGCACCACTCTTTCGCCGATCCAACCACAAAATAATGTGACCACAGCATATCGCCCTGCTAGAAAGCGCACTTTTGGTCAAAGCGAGTCATGTCCCTGATCTTACGAAAAATTAACGTTCTTCGAACGTAAATTAATCAATTTTTATGCTTTGTGGTTATAAAAAAATCACAATCGCATACAAAGTAACCTCAAAAACTATTAGCGTCCTATTTATTTTTAGATGTAACGAGGCGTATACTTCGTTTCGTGATGTGAATCACATAAATCTAACGAATAATAAAGCACGACGAGGACAAACCATGAACATTAAGACAAGTATCGCGACCCTGAGCATTCTATCTGCACTGTCATTCGGCGCATTCGCAGCACAATCTGTTGATGCCAATCAGGCGGCTGGCCTGCAATCGATGGGCACCATCACCGTGAGCGGTGTGACCGCTGCACCGTCAGATATCCGTCAGCAACTCTCTGAAAAAGCAGACAGTAAGGGTGCCAAAGCCTACCGTGTGGTTGAGGCTTACACCAACGGCAACTACCACGCCACCGCCGAGATCTACCAGTAATCGCTGGCGACCACGCCACGCTGAGGGAGCGCCCGCTCCCGCTGACTTACCTGTAACAACCGATAGGCCGAAACTGTGATGTAGCCTTAGCGGTTGTTCTGCAACCTTAAGGATTTTAATCATGAAAATGAAAGCAACCTTTGCCGCCCTGGCCCTGTTCTCCGCCCTCTCTGCTGGCGCATCCGCCGCCGAGTTGGTGACCGCCCCGACCCATGACATGACCCCGGTCGGCACGGTCAGCGTCAGCGGTGTAGATGGCTCACCAACCGCCATCCGTCAGGCGCTCTCTGATGCCGCCGACAGCAAAGGCGCGAAAGCCTATCGGGTGGTGGAAGCCTACTCCAACGGCAACTACCACGCGACAGCGGAAATCTACCAGTAATCGCCGATGCGGCCCGGCCCACTCCCACAAGATGATGGGAGCAGATTGGGCGGCCGCCTGCAGGAAAGCATCGTGTTAAGCAAGTTAATCCCAGCCCTGATGGCCATGCTGGTGGGCCTCGCCCCTGTTGCCCATGCCGAAACCTCCGGCAGCGCAGAGGCGGCCCCCGCCATGCAACATGCCGAATCCCTGCCCCTGAGCCTTTCTCAGGTGTTGATGGGCACCTCGGCACAGGGTGAACACCTCACCCCCGCCATCAGCGGCACGCTAGAAAGTCAGGCATGGCACCACGCCGCTGCCCAATAAATACCCTCGTCCTCTCCGACGAACCCCATTGCCCCTGCCTGCCAGGGGCTTTTTTATGGCACTTGCCCATAAAAAAAGGGGCCGAAGCCCCTTGTTTATCGCATGGTGATTTACTGCGCCGCTTTGGCCGCCAGCTTCTCCAGCAGTTTGGTATGGATGCCGCCGAACCCGCCATTGCTCATCACCAGAATATGGTCGCCAGCGTGCGCCGCTTTCACCACCATGTCCGCCAGGGTATCGACGTCCGCGCTCCAGTAGGCGGGCTGCACGCACGCCTCGGAGACTTCCGCCACCTGCCACGGGATATTCTGCGGCTGGAGCAGGTAGACCTCATCGGCACGCCCCAACGCCGGTGCCAGCTCATTTTTGCTCATGCCCAGCTTCATGGTATTGGAGCGCGGCTCCAGCACCGCCAGAATGCGCGCCGTGCCGCCCACCTTGCTGCGCAGCGCCGCCAGGGTGGCAAGGATCGCCGTCGGGTGATGGGCGAAATCGTCATAGACGGTTACGCCATTGGCCTCGCCACGCAGTTCCAGACGGCGGCGGGCGTTGATGAAGCCGCCCAGCGCCCGGCAGGCGTCCGCCGGTGCTACGCCAACGTGGCGCGCCGCGGCAATCGCCATCAGGCCATTGTGCATGTTGTGCTCGCCCACCAGCGCCCAGCTCACCTCGCCAACCCGCTCGCCCTCGAGGAAGACCTCGAACTTGCTGGCGTCCGGCGTCAGCTTGGCAGCACGCCAGCGGCCATCTTCGCCCACGAACTCCTGCTCGCTCCAGCAGCCCATCGCCATCACCTGCTTCAGGTGGGAGTCGTGATCCGGCAGGATGATCTTCCCTTGCCCCGGCACCAGCCGCACCAGATGGTGGAACTGCTTCTGGATCGCCTTCAGATCGTCGAAGATGTCGGCATGATCGAACTCCAGATTGTTCAGGATCAGGGTGCGCGGGCAGTAGTGGACAAACTTGGATCGTTTGTCGAAGAAGGCGCAGTCATACTCATCCGCCTCGATCACGAAGAACGGGCTGCCGCCCAGACGGGCAGAGACCTCAAAGTTGCCCGGCACGCCGCCGATCACGAAGCCCGGCTGGTAGCCGCACTCTTCCAGGATCCAGGTGACCATGCCGGCGGTGGTGGTTTTGCCGTGCGTCCCGGCAACGGCGATGACCCAGCGTTCACGCAGCACATCGTCATGCAGCCACTGCGGGCCTGACATATAGCGGATGCCACGCTCCAGCACTGCCTCCACGCACGGGTTGCCGCGCGTCATGGCGTTGCCGATGATCACCAGATCCGGCGCGGGATCGAGCTGTGCCGGATCGTATCCCTGGATAAGGTTGATGCCCTGGTTCTCCAGCAGTGTGCTCATCGGCGGATAGACATTGTCGTCAGAGCCGGTTACCTCATGGCCCAGCGAGCGGGCCAGCATCGCCAGCCCGCCCATAAAGGTGCCGCAGATACCAAGAATATGAATACGCATATTATTTCCATTTGATCACTTTGGGTCAGCCGGTATTCTACCGCTCGGAATCGTCCAGAAGAAATGGATTTGCCTATGAATCGTCCATATCTTTACGTTAAACTGGCTCAGCTTATGTTGGTGGTTTGTAACCGAAACCACTTTCCATCATTAGATTCAGGGATTGTGTCATGAAAACGTTAGGCGAATTCATTGTCGAGAAGCAGCACGACTTCCCCCACGCCACAGGTGAACTGACGGCGTTGCTCTCCGCGATCAAGCTCGGTGCCAAGATTATCCACCGGGATATCAATAAGGCGGGTCTGGTCGATATTCTGGGTACCAGCGGCGTGTCGAACGTTCAGGGCGAAGTGCAGATGAAGCTCGATCTGTTCGCCAACGAAAAGCTGAAAGCGGCCCTGAAAGCCCGTGGTGAAGTGGCAGGCATCGCCTCCGAAGAGGAAGATGAGATCGTCATCTTCGAAGGCGCGGAGAACGCCAAGTATGTGGTGCTGATGGACCCGCTGGATGGCTCCTCCAACATTGACGTCAACGTCTCTGTCGGCACCATCTTCTCCATCTATCGCCGCATCAGCCCGATTGGCACCCCGGTCAAGGCCGAGGATTTCCTGCAACCGGGCAGCGCCCAGGTCGCCGCTGGCTATGTGGTGTACGGCTCCTCCACCATGCTGGTCTACACCACCGGCTGCGGTGTCCATGCCTTCACCTATGACCCTTCCCTCGGCGTGTTCTGCCTCTCCCATGAGAAAGTCTGCTTCCCGGAAAAGGGCAACATGTACTCCATCAACGAAGGGAACTACATCAAATTCCCGCTCGGCGTGAAGAAGTACATCAAATATTGCCAGGAGCAGGATGAGGCGACCCAGCGCCCCTACACCTCACGCTATATCGGCTCGCTGGTGGCGGACTTCCACCGCAACCTGCTGAAGGGCGGCATCTATATCTACCCAAGCACCGCCAGCCACCCGAAAGGCAAGCTGCGCCTGCTGTATGAGTGCAACCCGATGGCCTTCCTGGCCGAGCAAGCGGGCGGCAAGGCCAGCGATGGCGTGCGCCGCATTCTGGACATTGAGCCGGAATCGCTGCACCAGCGCGCGCCGTTCTTTGTCGGCACCCACTCTATGGTGGAAGATGCCGAGCGCTTTATCGAGCTCTACCCGGACAACTGATCCGGCGGCAATAAAAAAGGGTGATCTCGCGATCACCCTTTTTGCTTTCTGCCTGCCGATAAGCCCTATCGGCCTACTTTGAAGCCCGCCATGATCTCCGCCAGCAGCCGCGCCTGCTCCTCCAGCGAAGCGGTGGCGGCGGCAGCCTGCTCCACCAGCGCCGCATTCTGCTGCGCCACTTGATCCATCTGCGTCACTGCCTGATTGACCTGGCCGATGCCATTGCTCTGCTCATGGGTGGCGGTGGAGATCTCACGCATCAGCGTGGTGACCCGGCCCACCTCCTCGGCAATTTCACTCATGGTCTGTGCCGCGCCCTCGACCATCTGGCGGCCCTCTTTGACCCGCGCCTCGGAGTCGCCAATCAGCGTCTTAATCTCTTTCGCCGACTGGGCGCTGCGCTGTGCCAGATTGCGCACCTCACCGGCCACCACCGCAAAACCACGCCCCTGCTCCCCGGCACGTGCCGCCTCGACCGCCGCGTTCAGCGCCAGAATGTTGGTCTGGAACGAGATGCCATCCATTACAGTGATAATGTCGCCGATACGTTGCGAACTGTGAGTAATGGCGCGCATCTTCTCCATCACCTCGCTCACCACGTCACTGCCCTTGCTGGCGATGGCGGAGACGCTCTCTGCCAGCGCATTAGCCTGCTCGGTATTCTGCGCGTTCATGCGCACGGTGGAGGTCAGCTCCTCCATGCTGGCGGCGGTCTGCTCGAGTGAGGCGGCAGACTCTTCGGTGCGCGCCGCCAGATTGATGTTGCCAGCGGACAGCTCGCGTGCGCCGGTGTCAATCTGGTTGGCAGCATTGCGCACCCGGCTGACCGACTCCGCCAGCGACCCCTGCATGTTCGCCAGCGCGTGGCCCAAGCGGCCAATCTCGGTATTCCCCCGCAGCGGCACCGGGCGGGTGAGATCGCCAGCGGCCATGTGCTCCAGGTGGGCCATCACTTGCTCCAGCGGGCGCAGGATAATCTGCTTGAGCGCAAACCACGCCAGTACCACCAGCGCCAGTACCAGCAGGCAGGCGATGATGATGATCGTCAGCTTGAAGTGGGCACTCCCTACCGCATGGTTAACGCTCTCCTCCCCCAGATCCTTGCCAAAGGCGCGGAAGTTGGCGATGGCGGCATCATAAGGGTTGCTGTACTGGCTAATCTGGTGCTCCAGCAGCTCATAATAGTCATCCGGCTTGCTCTGTTGCAGGGTAGCCAGCAGCGTCGCCAGCCCCTTCTCCCGGTATTGGCTGTAGGCCGCATCCACCGCCTGTGCCAGCGCCTCGCCGCGCTCGCCGGAGTGGTCAGAGGCCTTGAAGTCGGCCATGTTCTGGTCGGCACGTTGCAGGTAGATGGCAATGCGGCCCGTGGTCTTCTGGGCATCATCGGTCATGCCGGTCTCCATCTGCCGGATGGCCAGCGCCGCCGCGGTGCGCACCCGCAGCGTATTGTTGTAGCCCTCGGTGACGGAGTTCATCTCCTCGCCCTGAAGCTGGTTAATTTGCTGGAGGGAGCGTGCATCCTGCTGTATGGCCACGCCGCCGATAATGCTGACCAGCAGCAACAGCAGAGTCATCAAGCCCAGCAGGGCAACCAGCCCAGCTTTGACACTAATCTTGTTGAACATACGTAATCCTGGTGTGGTGAAAAAAAAGACGTTAAGACAATGGGTTGCGGGTTTTTCCCGCATCATTTGTCTTTTCTATCGGCAGGGGGCGTCAATCCTTGAGGGAAAATGTGATGCAGCTCTCACTACAGCAGTGGAGGGATAAGTCTGAAATTGGCGGCGAAGGCAGCAACGGCGCCGTCTGGCGGGCTGGCGGCGTGTTAAAAGGGCAGGACTTCATAAAAGAGTTGGCTATAATAGCCGACACTCTAATTCTGGTTCGATGAAAGGAAACCACCATGAGCTTGAACAACGTACCGGCAGGCAAAGATCTCCCGGAAGATATCTACGTAGTGATCGAAATCCCGGCCAACGCTGATCCGATCAAATATGAAATCGACAAAGAGACCGGCGCGCTGTTCGTAGACCGCTTCATGTCTACCGCGATGTTCTACCCGTGCAACTACGGCTACATCAACCACACCCTCTCCCTGGATGGCGACCCGGTTGACGTACTGGTCCCGACCCCGTACCCGCTGCAGCCGGGTTCCGTGATCCGCTGCCGTCCGGTGGGCGTGCTGAAGATGACCGACGAAGCCGGTGAAGATGCCAAGCTGGTGGCCGTGCCGCACAGCAAGCTGACCAAAGAGTATGACCACATCAAAGATGTGAACGACCTGCCGGAGCTGCTGCGCGCCCAGATCGCCCACTTCTTCGAGCACTACAAAGACCTGGAAAAAGGCAAATGGGTGAAAGTTGAAGGTTGGGACAACGCGGAAGCGGCGAAAGCTGAGATCGTGGCCTCCTTCGAGCGCGCGAAGAAGTAATCTTCCGCCACCCGAACAAAAACACCGCCCAAGGGCGGTGTTTTTTTTTGCCCGGTTGGGCGTCAGTCCATGCGCGGATTGCGCTTTAGCCAGTCGCCGCTCTCAATGCGCGGCACCCCCTCCAAGGGGAGCTTGTAGAGGTAGATCCAGGCACTGCCATAGGGGGTTGAGATCAACTCCCGGCGGTAGTCCTTGGTATTGCTTTTCAATTCATCCAACTCTGACAGGATCGAGGAGTTGATGCGATAAACCTCACAATAGACGGTGCCCTCACCGGGGATGGCCGCCGGATACAGTCCCAGATCATAGAGTTCGAACCCCTCTAACTCATGATCGCCTAACCATTGGGCATTGGTCATCCAGTGACTGTTACCCTGCTTGCGGCGCAAACTGCCGTAGACAATTATTCGCATCGTTAAAACTCAAACTGATAGAGCACATCTAATGCCTGATCGAGACCAGACACCGCTTCCAGGTATAATTTCGGCATCAACCGGTAACGTAGCGTTAGCGTCGCCAAAGAATCAAATATCCCTACACCATATTTTACTTGCAGCCCCGGCAGCACATAACCGCTGACCACCACCTGCGAGCTGTCGCCCACGCCAGCGGTGTCCAGCGTCAGGTTGCTAACGCCGAAGGCCTCGCCGATTTTACCCACAAGTTTACCACTTTGTGCAACCCCCAATCCGACCAGCATGGAGGTCATCATGCCGCTGTCGGTGCCGGTGTTGTCAAGCCCCTGCCCGCGCAGCAGGTAGGAGAGCGCCTCCTCCTGAGACATCGCCGGGTCGGAGAAGATCTCCAGCTTCGGTTCGTCCGCCAGTCCGGTCACCTTCACGCCTGCCACCACGTCATCCGCCGTGGAGTCCGGGTTGCGGATCGCCTCAATGTTGAGCAGCGGCTGGTCAGGCGGGCCAGAGAAGAGCAGCTGCCCCTTGCGCACCAGCAGATCCTGTCCATAAGCGTGGAAGCGGCCGGAAGGAATGTCAATCTGGCCGTTCAGCCCCAGCCCCTGCTTGTCCTGCACTACTTTCAGCGCGCCCTTCAGCTGCGCCTTCAGGCCGAAGGCGTCCAGCCGCACGTCGTTGCCGATGTTGACGGTCAGGTTGCTGGCAATCGGGATGGAGGCGGACTGCGCCTCGATCGGCCGACGCTGCTCATCCAGCATCACCTCGTCCGAGGAGACACCCACCGCGCTCTCCGGCAGATCCTGCACCGTGATGCGCGCCCACGGGATATCGACATTGCCGTTCAGCGAGAAGAGTTGCGGCGTCGCCTCGAACACCAGATCCGGCGATACATCGAGCCGCACCATCGGCGGCACCGTGACGCGCACCTTGTCCCCCTTGGCGGCGATGCGCGCGCGCCAGGCATCGATCTGCGACCAGTCCGCGTTGCCAGCCAGCGCGATCTGCCCTTGCGAGGTCTGGATCAGGCCGTTGAGCGTCGAGGTGTTGCCGTTGAAGTTCAGTCCCAGCCGACCATTGGTAATATCAAACGGCATCCAGCTGCCATCCACGTCCACGCCATCCAGCGCCATCTGCCCATAGACCAGCGGGCGCTGGGCATTGCCAGCCAGCCGCAGGTTGGCGTCCAGCATCCCCTGCGCCTTCTCCCCCTGCGACAGCGCGGGGTTAAGCAGCGCCAGCGACAGGCGGCTGATGGTGACATTGCCGGTGATGTTGCGCCGCCCCTGCGGATCGGCAATCTGCACGTTGCCCGCCAACTGGCCATTGTTGGCGATGCGGATCAGCCAGCCCAGTTGGGCGCGGCCATTGACCAGCGCGGCATTGAGATCCAGCGTGTCGAAGTCCACCGGCAGGGTGTTGCCCTGCACATTCTGCCGTACCTTGACCCCCTTGCCGGAGAGCGTCACCTTCGCCTGCGGCAGGCCGCCACCGGCTTTCCAACTGACATCCGCCCGGCCGGTGAAGAGGCCGGAGAGTTGGGTGTCCTCGGTCAGGAAGGGTTTCACCATCGCCAAATCGAAGCGGTTGAGTTGCACCGTTGCCTGCCCGCTCGCACCGGCGTCAATGGTTTTCGGTACGCACAGCTCCACGTTCGGGTTGAGCCAGCAGTGCGGCCCGACGGTTACCCGCTGCTCTTGGTTGAAGTACTCAAGCGCCATTGCGCGGCTGAGGCGCACCTCGCCCACCGGCGTGTCGAAGCGGGTATTGTTGAGGGTGCCGCTCCAGCGCTGGGTTTGGCGGTCAAAGCTGCCGTTCAGCGCCAGCTGGCCGGAGACCGGTTTGCCGTCGATGCGCAGTTGCATCTGGTGCTGCTTCTCGCTGCCTTTGGCCTGCAGCGTCAGCTGGCGGATCGCCAGTGCCGCTTGGGTCAGTTGATCGACCCGCAACGCCAGATCGCCTTCGATCTGCTCACCGGATCGCACCTCGCCTTTCAGGGTGACACGATTGATGCGCAGCTCCTGCCAGCGCAGGCGGTTGGCGGTAAGATCCGCCAGGATCTGCGGTGCCTTCAGATTGCCGCGCAGTTGCAGCGCGCCGTTAACCACGCCGCCCAGCCCCGGCAGGGCGTTGTCCAGCTGCGGCGCGTTGATGTTGGCGTCGAGGTTCCAGTTCTCATCCAGCTTGCCCTTCACATCCACCGTGTTGCGCCCCAGCGCCAGGTGAAGTTGCGGAATGTCCCACTGTCCGGCGGCGTTGCCGCTGAGCTGGCCGCGCGCCTCCACCCGGTTGTTACGCACCCGGCCGTTGAGCTGTAACTCCGGCACGCGCAGCTGCATGTTGCCGCCGTAGAGGCTGCCGCGCGTGACAATTTTGCCCTCCAGCGTGGCTGGCCACTCTGGCCACTGCCGCGCGGTGTTGATGCCGTTGAGCGTCAGCACGCTGTTCCAGCTGATCGCCTTGCTCCAGTCCACCACGCCGCTCAGGTCGCTGTTGCCCTGCAAGGCGGCCAGCCGCAGCCGCGCCAGCCGGAACTGCTCGACGTTGCCCGCGCCATCCAGCGTGACGGTGGCCGGTGGCAGGCCGACGCCGCTGACGTCCGCGTGCATCCCCAGCCGGTAGTCCACCGCCTTGCCGGTGAAGTTCACCGCCACATTTTTCACCTGGTACTGCGCCTCACCGGTCAGCGGCCAGCGCAGCGTATCGCTGGTCAGGGAGAGCATCAGCGGCAGCCCCGCTTCGGCCAGCTGGGTCTGCACCTTCAGGTCGGTGCGTACCGGGCCGGAGAGATTGAGCGCCACGTCCAGCTTCTCACGCAGGCCGCCATTGGCGGTCAGCTTCAGCTTTTCACCCTTCAGCGGATCGACGTTCAGCGTACCGTTGACCTCCATCGCCAGCGGCCAGTTGTCGCTGAGCGTTGCCTGCCCGCGCGCGTTCAACGTGCCCTGCGGCGAGTCGATATCCAGCGTGTCGAGTTGCAGGTGCTGGTCTTTGGTGTGCGCCTGCACCAGCAGCGACGTAAGGGTGATGTCGGTGTCACCGGTCAGGCGCAACTGCTCGCCCCGGATCGACGGGATGGCGATATCCAGCGGCAGGCGGAAGCTCGGCAGATCCGGCAGCAGCGGCTTGGCGAACAGCTGTTGGAGCGTTTCGCCCAGCGGCGTCTCTGGCTCGGCCGGGGTGGCCGGCACCGGTGGCTGCGGTTCGGCAACCTGCTCCAGCGCCAACTGCGCGGCGGTCGGCAGCGCCACCAGCAGCGAGTTGATGCGCGTCGGCAGCAGCGTCAGCGCCCGCTCCTGCCACTGCATACCGGTGCGTAACTCGCCCAGCGCAATCGCGGTGTTGTCCACCGTGACCTTGACGTTATTTAGCCGTAGCAGCCGCACCGTGATGGGATAGGGGGTGCTGAGGTTGCCACTGCCCGGCTCCTCTTCGGCGGCCGGCGCCGTGGAGGGCGCAAGCTCACGGGTGTTGACCACCACGTCCACATCCTGCGCCGTCACGGCATTCAGGCAGAGCTGGCTACGGCGGAAGCAGGAGAGATCGAGCGACAAATGGAACTGCCCGCTCTTTACCGTCACGCCCGGCATCTGGTACTGCACGCCGGTCAGCGTCAGGTCACGCCAGCCGCCGGTGACGGAGGCAATTTGCAGGCCCGGCACCCAGCGCGCCGCGCCATTCAGCACCAGGTGCAGACCGGTTTGGGTGCCCAGCAGGAAGGCCAGCGTACCCAGCAGCAGGATGAGGAAGACCAGCACCCCGAGGGAAATTTTCTTCAACAGACTCATAATTCAGGCCCCAAACCAATGTAGAACTCCACGCCATGCTCCTCGTCATCGTTGATTGGGGCGGCAATATCCAGTTTCACCGGGCCAATCGGCGAGGCCCAGCGCACACCGACGCCCGCGCCAGTCTTCACATTGGTTTGTTTGATGTCATTGACCGCTTCGCCGGAGTCCACAAACACCGCGCCCCACCACTTGCCGGTCACGTTGTATTGGTACTCGAGCGAGCCGGTGGCCAGACGCGAGGCACCGGTCAGCTTGCCCTCGTCATCCCGTGGCGAGAGCGATTTGTACTGGTAACCACGGATGCTGCGATCGCCACCGGCAAAGAAGCGCAGCGACGGCGGCACGCGGTCAAAGTCGTTGGTCTCGATCCAGCCGAGGTTGCCGCGCACCACAAAGCGGTGCTTCTCCGCCAGGGTGCGGATCCAGACGTTCTGCGCCTGGATCACGGCGAAGTCCACGTCCGATCCCCAGCTGGTGTCGGAGATGTCCAGCGAGTAGCGCTGCGAGTCGCCCCAGTCAGGCATCAGGCCACCGCGCTGGCGGGTACGGCTGACGCTGACGCCGGGGTAGATCAGCATGGTGGTGTTGGTCACGCTGCCCTGGGTAAAGTGATCCAGACTCCAGCGCAGGTTGATGGCGCGCTTCCAGCCGGAGGAGGAGTCCCAGTAACGCGCCAGATTGACGGTGGTGCCGTCAGACTCGGTGTCATTCAGATCCTCGCGCTTGTAGCCGCCCTGCACCACGTAGTACTGCTCGATCGGGTTCTTCAGCAGCGGAATCTTATAGCTGAACTCCAGCTCCTGCTCCGGGCCGGAGAGGTTCAGGGTGCTCTCCAGACTGTGGCCGCGTGAGTTGAGCCACGGCTTCTTCCAGTTGGCCTTGATGCGCGGGCCAACGTCCGTCGAGTAGCCCACGCCGGTCTCTAGCGTGTTGCGGGTGCGCGGCGTCACCACGGCGTTTAACGGCAAGACTTTGTTCTCTTTGGCGTCCTTAAACTCCGGTGCCACTACCACGGAGTTGAACCAGCCAGTGGCGGAGAGACGACGGTTCAGCTCGGCCAGATCGTTGGAGCTGTAGTAGTCGCCCTCCTCAAAGGGGACAAGGTTTTGCAGATAATCATCGCGGATTTGCGAACCCGCAAAGGAGACATGGCCGAAGCGGTAGCGCTGCCCGGTGTTGAAATCGATGTCCCAGAAGGCCTGCCGCTGCGACTGGATGATGCCGAGCTGGCTTTTGCGCATATCGGCATCAAAGTAGCCTTTGCGCACCGCCACGTTGGTCAGGGAGCTTTTGAAGCTGTCATAGGCGCCGTGGTTGAGCTGGGTGCCGACCGGCGGCACTTTGTCGCGCTTTAGCGTCTGGAACTCTTCATCATTGCGCCCGTCGCCCTCAATCACCACGTTGGTTCCGGCCAAAAAGACCGGCTGCCCGGCGGTGACACGGGCGATCAACACCGGCCGCCCCGGCGGTGGGGTGTCGCGGTACTGGAAATCAATGGTGGGATCGTAGTAGCCAAAGGGCCGCAGCCCCTGGCGCACCGCCTTGTCTACGCTGGCACGGAAACGCCCGTCGGCTGTGACCTCATCACTGCCGATCGCTGAAAGCCGCACCCGCACGTTTCTCTCTAATTCCCCGGTCAAGCCCTCAAGCTGCAAGCGCAATTTGGCGGCATGCGCGAGAGGGGAAGCCAGCAGTACACATAAAAAACAAAGGGTCCGGTTTGGTCGCACACGTACTCCTGGAAAATTTTACTGTCCTGTAAAAGCGAATCATTCTGGCCATGAAAACAGCCTCAGTATGGGCGAAATCCTTTCGACCAGTAGCCGTTTAACCTCGAAATTTTGATTAGTGTAAGCAAATTCATCAATACACAAGGACGTATTGTGTGCAAAGACGCAATCAGATACAACTAACGCACTTTAACCCGTAATTGACTGGAGTCCATTGTGGTGCAAAATTTCGACAAAACTCAACCTGTTACCTCCGCTGATGCCCTGCCAGGCCGTAACACGCCGATGCCCGTGGCGGCCACCCATGCGGTAACGGGCCACGCCATGACCCACATCCCCGACGGCATGGAAGAGGCGATTTTTGCAATGGGATGCTTCTGGGGCGTGGAGCGCCTGTTCTGGCAGTTGGAGGGCGTCCATAGCACTGCCGCCGGTTACAGCGGTGGCTATACGCCGAACCCGACCTATCAGGAAGTGTGCACCGGCCAGACCGGCCATGCGGAGGTGGTGCGCGTGGTGTTCGACCCGGCGGTCATCAGCTATGCGCAGCTGTTGCAGGTGTTCTGGGAGAACCATGACCCGGCGCAGGGTATGCGTCAGGGCGGCGACATCGGCACCCAGTACCGCTCCGCGATCTACCCGCTGACGCCAGCGCAACAGGCCGCCGCCGAGCAGAGCCTGGCCGCCTTCCAGCGCGCCATGCAGGAGGCGAACGACACCCGCCACATCACCACCGAGGTGACGCCAGCGCTGCCGTTCTACTATGCGGAAGATGAGCACCAGCAGTACCTCTACAAGAACCCAGAAGGATACTGCGGCATCGGTGGCATCGGCGTCTGCCTGCCACCACAGCTGGCGCAGTAACCGTCACGCGACCGCCAGCGGCCGTTTTTTCTTCGCTGGCGGCGCTCTCGGCGCTACTGCTATACTAAGCGTGCTGCAAATGTACCCTGTTTGCAGCATTTCTATCTGTTATTTTGGATTTTTTCACTCAGCGTTACCCCCTGCCTCATACGCGCCGGTCGGGAACCGGAACTAAGCGGATAAACTATGTTAAACAGTATCTTACTGATAATTCTATTGATCGCCGTGAGCGCCTTCTTCTCCCTGTCGGAGATCTCGTTGGCCGCCTCACGTAAAATTAAACTGAAACTGCTGGCTGACGAAGGAAACGTCAACGCCGCCCGCGTGCTGAAACTCCAGGAGACGCCGGGCATGTTCTTTACCGTGGTGCAGATTGGCCTGAACGCCGTCGCCATCCTCGGTGGTATCGTCGGCGACGCCGCCTTCTCCCCGGCATTTGAAGTCTTCTTTGGCCGCTTCATGACACCTGAGCTGGCCGCCCAAATCAGCTTCATCTGCTCCTTTGTGCTGGTTACCAGCATGTTCATCCTGTTCGCTGACCTCACCCCGAAGCGCATCGGTATGATTGCACCAGAGGCGGTTGCCGTCCGGATCATCAACCCGATGCGTTTCTGCCTCGCCCTGTTCCGGCCGCTGGTCTGGCTGTTCAACGGGCTGGCCAACTGCATTTTCCGCCTGTTCAAGCTGCCGATGGTGCGCAATGACGACATCACCCCCGATGACATCTATGCGGTGGTGGAGGCTGGCGCGCTGGCCGGGGTGCTGCGCAAGCAGGAGCACGAACTGATTGAGAACGTGTTCGAGCTGGAGTCACGTACCGTGCCCTCCTCCATGACCTCGCGTGAGAGCGTGATCTACTTCGATCTGCGTGAGAGCGAGGAGAGCATCAAGCAGAAGATCGCTACCCATCCGCACTCCAAGTTTTTGGTGTGCGACGGCAACATCGATCAGGTGGTGGGCTATGTGGACTCCAAGGATCTGCTGAACCGCGTGCTGGGTAACCAGAGCCTGAAGCTGAGCAGCGGCGTGCAGATCCGCTCAGCGCTGATCGTGCCGGATACCCTGACGCTGTCAGAGGCGCTGGAGAGCTTCAAGACCGCCGGCGAGGACTTTGCGGTGATCCTGAACGAGTATGCGCTGGTGGTCGGGATCATCACCCTGAATGACGTGATGACCACCCTGATGGGTGATCTGGTCGGCCAGGGGTTTGAGGAGCAGATCGTCGCGCGTGATGAGAACTCCTGGCTGATTGAGGGCGGTACGCCGATTGAGGATGTGATGCGCGTGCTGCACATCGAGGAGTTCCCGCAGTCTGGCAACTACGAAACCATCGGCGGCTTCATGATGTTCATGCTGCGCAAGATCCCGAAACGCACCGATTTCGTGAAGTTCTCTGGCTATAAGTTCGAGGTGGTGGATATCGACAGCTACAAGATTGACCAGCTACTGGTCACCAAGCTGAGCGACAAACCCGCCACGCCGCTGCTGCCGAAAACCCCAGAGGAGCTGGCGCGCGAGAAGAGCCTGTAAGGCCCTCGCCACCTCCCGTGCCACATACAACAACGGCCCCATCTGGGGCCGTTGTCATGTCTGGCTCATGCAATGAGCGGGGGTTACATCTCCGCCTGGAGGCTCAGCACCTGGCGGTTCACTTCAGACATCACACTGAAGTGGCGTTTATCACGAATCTTCGGCAATAAAATTTTGCCGTTATCAAATTCGAATGCGCCAACGTCTTTGATGTACAGACGGCCGCGAAACAGCGTTTTTACATATTTAGCCACTTTAAGTGGATTATAACGCTGAAAAATTCTCATTTCTTACTCTCTCCTTCCTATGAGTTCATCGCGTTCCTGCCAGATAATTAACCAGACTAGGGGCAGCTACTCAAATGAACGCAATGTAATAGACTTTAAAAGTAGTCGTAAATTCTAAATTTGCCAGTCCGTTTCCGGGGCTTTTACCGAATCTGACACTTAAATGAGCGTAATCAGAATCCATTTATTGTCGTGCTGGGTCTGGTGCCAGCTATCTGTTGGGAAAATGATATCAATCACGTTTCCTGACAGGACAGACCTCTGATTACAGCTTATGATCCTGCTTTCCACTATCGGAGCGCTCTTAAAGGCGCGGCTCATACCAAGGAGAAAGCATGTTCAAGCATAGTCTGCTAACTATAGTGCTAACGGCTTCGTCATTTTTCGCCTCCGCCCACAATTTTACAATTCAGCAACCCGTTCCGGCGGTCTACGTCAGTGATCTGGGCGAGCTGCTGTTGGAAAAAGATGTTTTCAACTACCAGCGCTGGAGCAGTAGCCAACTCCCTGGAAAAGTGCGGGTTATCCAGCACATAGCTGGGCGAACCGCCGCCAGAGAGCTGAATGAACCCCTGATTGACGCCATCAAGGCCGCTAATCTACCGACCGAACGTTACCAAACGACGACAATCGTCAACGTCAGTGACACGATGTTCGGCACCAAGGCTTTTGTGCGCCTCAGCATCCGTGAGGGCAAGAAAAAATATCCTTGGTCACAAGTGATCGTGGACAGGCAGGGGGTGGTACTTAAGGCGTGGGAGTTGCAGGAGCAGAGCTCGGCCATCGTGGTGCTGGATCGCCACGGCAAGGTGCGCTTTGCGCAGGAGGGGGCGCTGAGTATGGCGGCGACGCAGCAGGTCATGAACCTGCTGCACCAGTTGCTGGACTCCGATCAGTAGAGGGAGACGCGGAAGCCGGGGTTGAGGAAGGATTCACGCGGCGTGTAGAGCAGTGGCTGGCCCTGCCAGTCATGCACCTGCGCGCCCGCAGCGGCGGCGACCGCATGGCCAGCGGCGGTGTCCCAGATGGAGGTCGGCCCGAAGCGCGGGTAGAGCTGCGCTTTGCCCTCGGCCACCAGACAGAACTTCAGCGAAGAGCCGACCGCCACGGTCTGGTGTTCGCCGAGCTGCGCCAGATAGTCCTGCAACTCCTGGCTGCCGTGGGAGCGGCTCACCACCACCAGCGGCGGGCGGGCGTCACGCACCGCGATCTGCACGCGCTGGCCGTTCTCCTCTTTCCACGCCTTGCCGTCGGCGGCGGAGTACATCACCCCGGTCACCGGCACGTAGACCACGCCGAGCACCGGCTTGCCATCCTCCACCAGCGCGATGTTCACGGTGAAATCACCATTGCGCTTGATGAACTCCTTGGTGCCATCCAGCGGATCGACCAGCCAGTAACGCGTCCAATTGCGGCGCACCTCCCAAGCGGGCGGATCCTCTTCCGACAGGAGCGGGATCTCTGGCGTCAGCGCCTCCAGCCCACGCTTGATCACACGGTGCGCCGCCAGATCCGCGGCTGTCACCGGCGAGTCGTCGGTTTTCACCTCTACATCCATCGGCTGGCGGCCCTCATAGACCTCCAAAATCGCCGCGCCCGCGTCCCGCGCCAGCTGGCAAATATTTTCTAACATCATGCACCTCTGCATTCAGAATCTTATTAAGCAGCCTAGTTTTTTTTGCCGTGAAGATCTACCGTCCCACTGTCTGAATCCTCCCCTTTCGGCCCCTGCCCGCGCCCGGCGTGACCGCTTACGCAGTTTCCCGCGCTGAATTGCCCCATACTTCACGTTTATTTTGTGCGCTATGGTGCATTTGCACCCTGTTTTGCGATATTCGTTCATTAATCATGGAGAGCAATGATGAGGAACCCTACCCTCGCCCTGTGCCTGCTGGCCGCCTGCGCTGGCGCTCAGGCAGCCACGGTTGACCTGCGCATCATGGAAACCAGCGATCTGCACGGCAACATGATGGATTTCGACTACTACAAGGATGCGCCCACCGAAAAGTTCGGTCTGGCGCGTACCGCCAGCCTGATTAAACAGGCGCGCCAGCAGGCCACCAACAGCGTGCTGGTGGATAACGGCGACCTGATCCAAGGCAGCCCGCTTGGCGACTACATGGCGAAGAAGAGATGGCGTCAGGGCGAGGTGCACCCGGTCTATCTGGCGATGAACCCGCTGGGTTACTCGGTCGGCAACGTTGGCAACCACGAATTCAACTACGGGCTGGATTTCCTGAAACGGGCGCTGGCAGGTGCGGCCTTCCCCTACATCAACGCTAACCTACTGGACGCCGCCACCGGCCAGCCGCTGCTCAAGCCCTACCTGATTGAGGAGAAGCAGGTCAAGGATCGTGACGGCAACACCCATACGCTGCGCATCGGTTACATCGGCTTTGTACCACCGCAAATCATGGTGTGGGACAAGGCCAATCTGGCGGGCAAGGTGCAGGTGGCGGACATCACCGAGACGGCGAAGAAGTGGGTGCCGGAGATGCGCAAAGCGGGCGCGCAAGTGGTGGTGGCCATCCCGCACTCCGGGCTGTCAGCGGAGCCGTACCGGGCGATGGCGGAGAACTCTGTCTACTACCTCAGCCAGGTGCCGGGCATCGACGCCATCATGTTTGGCCATGCCCACGCCGTCTTCCCCAGCAGTGACTTTGCCGATATCAAGGGCGCGGATGTCAAACAGGGCACGCTCAATGGCACGCCAGCGGTGATGCCCGGCCAGTGGGGCGATCACCTCGGCATTGTCGATCTGCAACTGAATAATGATGGCGGCAACTGGCAGGTAGTGCAGGCGCGCGCCGAGGCGCGGCCCATCTATGACACCGCTGCCAAAGCCTCGCTGGCCGCCGAAGACCATGAGCTGGTCGGCCGGGTGGCGGAGGCACACAAGGCGACGCGTGAGTTTGTCAGCCAGCCAATCGGCAAGGCCAGTGACAGCATGGTCAGCTTCCTGTCGCTGGTACAGGATGACCCGACGGTGCAGATCGTCAACAATGCCCAGACCGCCTACACCCGGCACTTTATTCAGGGCGATCCAGACCTGGCGAACCTGCCGGTGCTCTCCGCCGCCGCGCCCTTTAAGGCCGGTGGCCGCAAGAACGATCCGGCTGGCTATGTCGAGGTGGAAAAGGGCGAGCTAACCTACCGCAACGCCGCCGATCTCTACCTCTACCCCAATACGCTGGTGGTGCTGAAAGTGACCGGCAAAGAGGTGAAGGAGTGGCTCGAGTGCTCGGCCGGGCTGTTCAACCGCATCGATCCGCAGAGCAGCCAGCCGCAGCCGTTGATCAACTGGGAGGGCTTCCGCACCTATAACTTCGACGTGATCGATGGCGTGCAGTACCAGATTGATGTCACCCAACCGGCGCGCTATGACGGTGAGTGCCAGATGATCCACCCCAACGCCGAGCGCATCCGCCAGCTCACCTGGCAGGGCAAGCCCATCGATCCGGCGGCAACCTTCCTGGTGGCGACCAACAACTATCGCGCCTATGGCGGCAAGTTCGCTGGCACCGGCGACAGCCACATCGCCTTCGCCTCGCCGGATGAGAACCGCAGCGTGCTGGCCAACTACATCACCGCCGAGAGCCAGGCGCATGGCGAGGTTACCCCATCAGCGGACAACAACTGGCGGCTGGCGCCCATCACCAGCCCACAGCCGCTGAACATCACCTTCGAGACTTCACCCAGCGACAAAGCGACGGCCTTCATTAAACAGAAGGCGCAGTACCCGATGAGCCGTCAGGGCAGTGACGACATCGGGTTTGCCCTCTACCGCCTCGATCTTCAGGCGAAATAACCCGCCAATAAAAAAGGCAGTGCCGGTAACGGCGCTGCCTTTTGCTTACACACATGAAACGGGAAAATGAAGCTTACAGGATTTCCAGCAGCTCGACGTCAAAGATCAGCGCGCTGTAAGGAGGAATCGACGCGCCTGCGCCACGCTCACCGTAGGCCAGGTTGTGCGGGATGTAGAGCTGCCACTTGGAGCCCACCGGCATCAGCGTCAGCGCTTCGATCCAGCCTGGGATCACGCCGCTCACCGGGAACTCTGCCGGCTCACCGCGCTCCACGGAGCTGTCAAAGACGTCACCGTTGATCAGGCGGCCAGTGTAGTGCACGCGCACGCGGTCCTGACGGCTTGGGATCGGGCCTTCGCCCTGGGTGATGACGGAGAATTGCAGGCCGGACTCGGTACGGCTCACGCCTTCACGCTCCGCGTTCTGCTCGAGGAACTGCTGGCCTTCCACGGCCATCGCCTGCTGGCGCTCACGGCGCACGGACTCCGCACGCTCATGCATCTCACGCAGTGCACGGTGCAGCACGTCCACCGGCACCGCCGGCGCGATCCCTTCGAGCGCGTCACGCAGGCCAGCGGCCAGGGCGTCAGGTTGCAGGCCTTCCAGGCCAGACTCTTGCAGCTGCTGTCCCACTTGCAGGCCGATGGCGTAGCTCGCCTGCGCTTCTACGCTGTCATAAGAAGGGGTTGTCATGCGTTTTCCTTAAATCGATAAAAAGTCGAAGGCAGAGCATAGCAGCGCAAGGGATTGGGGTAAAATCTTGCGTCAGGATGGGTGACTTTTGGTAACGAAACAGAAACAATGGCGCGCCGGGAAAACCCCGATCTGCCCCCGCGCAAGTCGCCCCGCTGTCTCTTTCTGCTTCAAGCAGTTATCAGACTATACTCAATGTGTCATGGCAGCGTTGCTGACCACGGCGCCGTATTACTTCTGCCTTCTGGCAGACCGCGTTGCAAGAGAGGTTGTCATGGGCAGAATCGCGCCCAGGAGAAAGAAAGCCGCCCAGGTTCCTTCGCCGCTGCACCACTGGTGGTCGACGCTTCGGTCAACATGGCCGCGCCGTCAACACAGCCGGCGCGTGACCGAGGACTCGGAGCCGATGAGCGGTTCCACACCGGCGGCGTCGCAGGATGCACCCCACCTACCCGCCGAGGCCACGGCCGCGCCGCATGACTCTACGAGCGGGTCGGCCACCGATCGCCCGCGCCGCCGTGCCGTGCGCCGTGCCACCCCACCGCGCGTGCGCGCGTGGGCGGAGGCCGCCTGGCAGTGGCCAGCCCAGTGCCGCTGGATGGAGCCGCTGCCGCTGCCGCACCGCCGGGGCATCCTGATTGCCGCACTGGTGGTACTGCTGGCGCTGCTGTGGCCCAACAGCGAGCCGCGCTACCCGACGCCGGAACAAACCCGCAGCCGTGACATCCTGTTGCAGGCGGAGTTGCAGCAGGGCAGCGGCGATGTGGAAGCGCGTGATGGCAGTTGGCAGACCTACCGCATCCGCGCTGGCCAGACGCTGGCGCAGCTGTTCCGCGACCATAACCTGATGGTAAATGACGTGTTTGCGATGGCGCAGGTTGAGGGGCAGGACAAGCCACTCAGCAATTTGCAGGCGGGCCAGCAGGTACGGATTCAGCGCAATGCCCAAGGGGTGGTGACGGCGTTGGAAGTGGAAGGCAATAACGGTCAGGTGCGCTTTGTGCGCCAGCCGGATGGCAGTTACCGACGCGCGGGTTGACCGCGCCTCCGTTCAGCAGCTGTGGCGGCCGCCAAAACGCAAAACGCCGGCACAAGGCCGGCGTTTCGCAAGAAGTGGAGTAAAACTTACTCTGCTTCTACAACGATGTTCAGTTGTGCGAACACATCGCTGTGTACCTGGAAGTGCACTTCGTGCTCACCCAGAGTACGCAGGACGCCGTTCGGCAGGCGAACTTCGCTTTTGGCAACTTCAACACCGGCCGCAGTTACTGCGTCAGCGATGTCACGGGTGCCGATAGAACCGAACAGTTTACCTTCGTCGCCTGCTTTAGACGCGATGGTAACGGTGCCCAGCTCGTTGATCTTAGCGGCGCGCGCTTCAGCAGCAGCCAGAACGTCAGCCAGTTTGGCTTCCAGATCTGCACGGCGTGCTTCGAAGAACTCAACGTTTTTCTTGGTAGCCGGGACAGCTTTGCCCTGCGGTACCAGGAAGTTACGAGCGTAGCCCGCTTTAACGTTGACCTGGTCGCCCAGGCTACCCAGGTTTGCTACTTTATCAAGCAGAATAACTTGCATTACCTTATCCTCTCAAAGTCGTATTAATGGACCGTGGCCGATTACTGATGACGATCAGTGTACGGCAGCAGAGACAGGTAGCGAGCGCGCTTGATAGCACGTGCCAGCTGACGCTGGTATTTTGCACGAGTACCGGTGATACGGCTCGGAACGATCTTGCCGCTTTCGGTGATGTAGTTTTTCAGCGTAGCGATGTCTTTGTAGTCAATCTCTACAACGCCTTCCGCGGTGAAACGGCAGAACTTGCGACGACGGAAATAACGTGCCATTTGGCTAGTCTCCAGAATCTATCAATTCAATCTGCTCGGCATGCAGTACCACTTTGTTCAGTCCATTGCGCCCTTGATGGCAACTAATGAAACCTGACACGGTAATCTGCGTACCGACCGTTAATCTGTGAGTTAATGCTTGTAGTGTGTGTCCGCTGGCGACCACGGGCATTCTGCACCATGCCAACCTGCTAAATCCGGCTTCCTGCTGCTGCGAGCGGTGCTCAAGCACAAACTGGCAGTGCGGTATTCCGGAAGGACTGACTTTTCGCGCGGGTGTTTTGCACACTGTGCCGGTTAACACCAGGCGATTGGCCATCACCGCAATTACTCTTCAGAATCCCCAGCATCAGCATCATCAGAGGTTTCGTTGGCGAAATCTTCACGACGCTCACGACGCTCGTCTTTCGCTTTAACCATCGGGGATGCTTCGGTAACCGCGTGCTTAGTACGCATTACCATGCTACGGATAACGGCGTCGTTGAAGCGGAAGTTAGTTTCCAGCTCGTCGATCACTTCCTGCGGCGCTTCAACGTTCAGCAGAACGTAGTGAGCTTTGTGCAGTTTGTTGATCGGGTAAGCCAGTTGACGGCGGCCCCAGTCTTCCAGACGGTGGATCTGACCCTGCGCAGCGGTGATAGCACCGGTGTAACGCTCGATCATGCCCGGAACCTGTTCGCTTTGGTCAGGATGGACCATAAAAACGATTTCGTAATGACGCATCGAATTGCTCCTTACGGATTATTCAGCCTCCTGTCAGGGTCAACCGCGGCCCATGGAGGCAAGGAACGTGTTTGTGTGCGGCTGAAAAATGACGCGCAATTATAGGGGCACTGTCAGGGAAACACAAGGAGTGAATAGGGATTAAACAGCCGCCGCGGCGCAGGCGCGCCTGAAGCCCAGGAAAGGTAAACCGCATTAACAGAGTTAGCCGTGAAAAAACAGAGTGAAATGCGGAAATTTCGTTCAGATTTCTTGAATGGCTCATTCAATAATTGCCGGTTTATAGATGAACAGCCTTGTTTAGAATGACATCGTGAAAGCACGGCGGTTTGCCGGGTTGCCACTGCCGGCAAGCCGTCGTTGCTCACCAGAAAAATGCAGTACCAGGGAAACCGATACAATAAGACCGATACCAGACGCTGCTTGACCCCCTTCATGGGGGTTTTTTTATGGGCGGAGATCGCCCCCTGCCCCTCCCTTGCACAAATTCCCGCCATATATGACATTTCCATGATCTAAATCAATAATATGGCAAATAAGTTATTACATTTTTGCCCTAAACCTTTTCCGTGCGCCGCCGTTATTGCCTTCTCCAACTCTACCTATATGGGATAACGATGATGACGGCACTCTCATTCCGCCGCTGGGGCCTTGGCGTCAAGCTCTCGGTACTGGCTTCGGTGACTTTTGCAGTAATCTTTTTGCTCTTTACCCTGTCGCTGACCCGCACCGCCGGCAACCAGCTTAAAGATCTGACCCTGAGTGACATGGAGAATCAGGTCACGGGCGTGGAAGACATGATCACCATGTATGACGCCAGCCTCACCAGTGAGGTCAGCAGCTATACCCAGCTCTTTGCCAGCTTTATCCCGACCCGCTTCAGCCTGCAAAGCCAGGAGGGCAAGACGGTGATGAAGAGCGGCGATATCGTGCTCAATGACAACACCGCCATTCCCGAAGATTTCCTGAGCCGCACCGGCGCCATCTCCACCCTGTTTATGCGCGAGGGGGATGACTTCCTGCGTATCACCACCTCGCTGAAGAAAGAGGATGGCTCACGCGCGATGGGCACCCGCCTTGACCGCCAGAGTGGTGCCTACCGTGCGGTGATGGCTGGCGAGACCTTCAAGGGGCTGGCGACACTGTTCGGCAAGCAGTTCATCACCCAATACCAGCCGATCAAGGATGAGAGCGGCAAGATCATCGGCATCATCTTTGTTGGCGTGAACATTACGCCGCAATTCAACCAGATGCGTGACACCATCTTGGGCAAACGCATTGGCGAGAGTGGTCACTTCTTCGTGCTGGACGCCAGCCAGAGCAGCAGCCGTGGCCAGTACCTGTTCCACCCGACCGCCGAGGGGCGCGCCCCGGCGTGGTCTGGCGACACCCTGACGCAGGTGCTGGCGCAGCCGCGTGGCACCCTCACCTATCAGGATGATGACCTGCCGGCTGGCAGCGGCGATCAGGTGCTGGTCTACCATGCCCTGCCTGCCTGGGGCTGGGTAGTGGCAGGCACCGCCGATGAGCGGGAGATTCTGGCGGGCGTGACCCACAGCCGGAACCTGTTCCTCGGCATTGGCGTGGTGCTGGTGCTGCTGTTCGCCGCCCTGTTCATGACCATCACCCGCAACTGGCTGAGCCGTCCGCTGGAAGAGGTGGTGAAAGTGGCGGAGGAGTATGCCGCCGGCAACCTGAGCGCCACCCTCTCCACCCAGCGTCAGGATGAGGTGGGCCGCATGATGACGGCGATGGCTGGCATTGGCCGTGGGCTGGCGCGCATTGTCGCGCAGGTGCGTGAGGCGGCGGTGGAGATCAACCAGAGCACCGCCTCGCTGGCGGCTGACAGCGAGAACATCACCGGCCAGATCTCCCGTCAGGCCAGTAGCCTGGAGGAGACCTCCGCCAGCATGGAGCAGCTCACCGCCACGGTGCAGCAGAATGCCGAGAACGTCTCTGAGGCGATGAAGCTGGTACGCCAGACCGAGTCCGCCGCGCAGAACGGCGGCGAGGCCGTGACGGCAGCCGTCTCGACCATGGGCGACATCAAGCACGCCTCCCAGCGCATCGCGGACATCACCACGGTGATTGAGTCCATCGCCTTCCAGACCAATATCCTGGCGCTGAACGCGGCGGTGGAAGCGGCCCGTGCCGGTGAGCATGGCAAGGGCTTTGCGGTGGTGGCCGCCGAAGTGCGCGCGCTGGCACAGCGCAGCGCCAAGTCGGTGAAAGAGATTGAGGCGCTGATCGCCGAATCCCTCGAGAAGGTGGAACAGGGCAACCGCATCTCCGCCCAGACCCACGAGGCGATGAATGACATCCTGTCGCGCATCCAGCAGGTGCGTACCATCGTCAGCGACATCGACATCGCCTCCCACGAGCAGTCCGCTGGCATCGGCCAGGTCAACATTGCCATTGTGCAGATTGGTCAGGCGACGCAGGAGAACGCCGCGCTGGTGGGCAATTCGGAAGAGACCGCCAGCGCGCTGAACCAGAAGGGTCAGCACCTGAAGAAGCTGGTCAGCATGTTCCGTCTCGACTGAGGATAATCCGCGTACCGGTCAAAATACGCACTACACTCATAGTGTCTTTATCAGGAGAAGTCGCCATGAACCTTTCCCGTATTTTGACCAGCCTGATGCTGGCTGTGCTGTTGAGTGGCTGCGGTGCCCTGCACACGACCCCAGAGCCACCGCCGCCGCCGAGTGCCAAGGCGCAGGAGATTACCCGTGCCCAGGCCGGTTCGCTGCAAAAGATGGGAACCATCTCCGTGCAGGAGCGGGGTAGCCCGATGGATGCCGCCCGCGCGCTGCAGCAGAAGGCGGACGCCAGTGGCGCCCGTTACTATGTGGTGCTGATGAACGATGAGACGGTGGTGCCCGGCATGTGGTACTCGCAGGCGATTCTCTATCGCTAGGGCGCCGGGAGAACAGGCAACTTACCATGAGGTGTGACAATGAACAGAGTGAACGTTCTTCTTCCGTGGGTTCTGCTGGCTGGCCTCTCAAGCACGGCGGCAATGGCGGCTGACGCCGTCAGCGCCAGCCAGGCCGCACGTCTCCAGCCCGCTGGCAGCGTGCATGTGCAGGGGATCCCCGGTAGCCCGCAGCGTGTAGAGCAGTTGATTGCCGCCAAGGCCGACGCCCAGCACGCCAGCTACTACCGTATCACCTCCCTGCAGGAGAGCCAGAGCAAAAGCAGCTGGCGCGCCAGCGCCACCCTCTACCGCTGACAGCATGATGCACACCGGGCGCCTTTGGGCGCCCTTTTTTATGCGCCGGTTGCCCGGTTGAGCAGGTCGGTGCAGAGACCCTCCGGCAACAGGTGATCGCCTCGGTGGTCGAATGCCATCCGGCACCACGCCTCCGCCAGCGGCGGCGAGCCATGACGCAGCAGCTCCGCGCCGCTGCACAGCATGAACAGCTGCTGGGTAATGGCACGGCCACGCGCCTCGACGGGCCGCGCCAACTGCGGGGCCAGTTGCCGCCAGCTCCGGTCAAACAGCCGGTTCTGGCCGCGCACCTCATGCAGCTCCTGATGCAGCATCTCTACCGCCCCCGGCACTTTTTGCAGCGTGCGCAGCACATCAAGGCACATGATGTTGCCAGACCCCTCCCAGATGCTATTGACCGGCATCTCGCGGAACAGGCGCGGCATTTCGCTCTCTTCGCAGTAGCCGATGCCACCCAGCACCTCCATCGCCTCGGCGGCGAAAGCACTGCCGTGGTGGCAGATGGCATATTTGGCGGCGGGCGTCAGCAGGCGGGCGTAGATCTGCGGCTGCGGCAGCTGGCGCTGCTCCCACGCCTGCGCCAGCCGGAACAGCAGTGCCGTCTGCCCCTCCAGCCGCAACGCCAGCCGCGCCAGCACCTGCCGCATCAGCGGCTGCTCCGCCAGCCGTTTGCCGAAGGTCTGCCGTTGCAGCGCGTGGTAGAGGGCCACCGAGAGCGCCCGCCGCATCAGGGCGTGGCTACCGAGCGCGCAGTCGAAGCGGGTGTGGCCGCCCATCGTCAGGATCTGCCGCACCCCCTCGCCCTCCTCGCCCACCAGCCAGCCAAGGGCGTCCTGGAACTCTACCTCGCTGCTGGCGTTGGCGTGGTTGCCGAGTTTCTCCTTCAGCCGCTCCAGCCGGATGGCGTTGCGCGTGCCATCCGGCAGCAGGCGCGGCAGGAAGAAGCAGGAGAGGCCGCCCTCCGCCTGCGCCAGCACCAGATGGGCATCGCTCTGCGGCACCGAGAAGAACCACTTGTGGCCCACCAGCTGGTAGCACTCACCCGGCCCCCGCGCGGCGCAGGGGCGCGCCTTGGTGGTGTTGCTCAGCACGTCAGAGCCGCCCTGCTTTTCCGTCATCCCCATGCCAATCAGCAGGCCGCGCTTCTGGTGGCCCGGCTGGCTGTGGGTGTCATAGCGATCCGAGAGCAGCGCCGGTAGCCAGTCAGCAAAGGGGGCAGGCAGCGCGCGCTGCAACAGTGGGATGGCACCGAAGGTCATGGTCACCGGGCAGAGCGAGCCGGCCTCCACCTGCCCATGCAGGATGAAGCGGGCGGCGCGCGCCACAAAGGAGCCGATGCGCGCCTCCTCCTGCCACGGCAGGTTGTGCACGCGGTTGGCGATCAGTCCCTGCATCAGCAAATGCCAGGCGGGATGGAAACGCACCTCGTCGATCCGCTGCCCACAGGCGTCGTAGCGCAGCAGCTCCGGCGGGTTGGCATTGGCCAGCCGGCCCAGCTCCAGTGATTCGGCGCTGCCCAGCTGTTGCCCCACTGAAGCCAGCAGGTCGGCGTCCCAACCGGCCTGAAAGCGTGCCACCGCCTCGCGCAGCGGCGTGTCAGAGAGAAACAGGTTGCTGTTGGCCAGGGGTTTGGGCTGATTGAATACCGTATGCGTTTGCCAGCTCATGACGTCTCCTCACACAGATGATGAGGGAGTAAGTATGGCGTTTTTGGCGGGTGACGCCGCCGGGGCGATCACAAAGAGGAAAACGCCGGGACAGATGCCCCGGCGGCAGGATCAGGCTTTCTGGCTGCGTTGGCGCACGACCTCAAACAGGCAGACGCCGGTCGCCACGGAGACGTTCAGCGACGAGACGGAGCCAGCCATCGGGATGCTGATCAGCTCGTCACAATGCTCACGGGTCAGGCGACGCATCCCTTCACCTTCGGCACCCATCACCAGCGCCATCGGGCCGGTCAGTTTGCTCTGGTAGACGCTGTGGTCAGCCTCGCCCGCGGTGCCAACGATCCAGACGTTGTGCTCCTGCAACAGGCGCAGGGTGCGTGCCAGGTTGGTGACGCGGATCAGCGGCACCGTCTCGGCCGCGCCGCTGGCCACTTTCTTCGCCGTGGCGTTGAGGGCGGCGGAGCGGTCGCGCGGCACGATCACCGCATGGACGCCAGCGGCGTCGGCGGTACGCAGGCAAGCGCCGAGGTTGTGCGGGTCGGTCACGCCGTCCAGCACCAGCAGCAGCGGGCTGGAGACGCTCTCCAGCAGCGCTGGCAGGTCATTCTCCTGGTACTGGCGGCCCTCACGCACGCGCGCGACGATCCCCTGATGCACCGCACCTTCCACCTTCTCATCCAGCCACTGGCGGCTGGCGACCTGGATCACGATGCCGGTGGCTTCCAGCTCCTGAATCAGGGGTTGCAGGCGACGGTCTTCACGGCCCTTCAGGATAAACACTTCCAGGAAGCGCTGCGGATCGCGCTCCAGCAGGGCCTTGACGGCATGGATGCCGTAAATAATTTCGCTCATGATGCTCTTTAACGGGTTCAGACGGGCCTTGCGGCCCGTGCGCTATCGGGTTGGCGGGCGATTCTACACCGTTAGGGACGGCGGCAGAATGCCCGCAGCAGGATTAGTTATCGCCCCGGCGTGGGCCACGGCGGGAGCGCGATCCAGAGGTGCTCTTTTTGTCCGACGGGCGGCGGGAACGACGCGGCTTCTTCTCGCCGGTTTTGCCGCTCTCATCCTTGCGGAAGGCGCTGTCCGGCTCAAAGTTGCCGCGTTTGCTGTTGTCGCGGCGCGGGCGGCTGCGGCCATCATCACGCTGGGTGCCACGCTTCGCCTTGTCGCGGGCGGTCTTGCCAGCGCCACGCGGGCGGCGGGTGCTGGAGACCAGCGCGAAGTCGATTTTGCGCTCGTCCATATGCACCGCTTCCACGCGGATCTCCACCTCGTCGCCCAGGCGGTAAACCTGACCAGAGGATTCACCAATCAGGCGCTGGCCGATGTTGTCATAACGGTAGTAGTCATTGTCCAGCGTCGAGACGTGCACCAGCCCGTCGATGAACAGGTCATCCAACCGCACGAAGAAGCCGAAGCCAGTGACGCTGGAGATGATGCCGTCAAACACCGAGCCAACATGATCCTGCATGAAGTCACACTTCAGCCAGTCGGCCACGTCACGCGTTGCTTCATCGGCGCGGCGCTCGGTCATGGAGCAGTGCTCGCCCAGTTGCAGCATGTCCTCGTAGTCGCTGTGCCAGCCGCCGGTCGGCGTCCAGCGCTCTTTCAGCGTGCCGTGCTGCTTGGCGAGGATATATTTGATCGCGCGGTGCAGCGCCAGATCCGGGTAACGACGGATTGGCGAGGTGAAGTGCGCATAGGCCGAGAGCGCCAGACCAAAGTGGCCGCGGTTCTCAGGATCGTAGATCGCCTGTTTCATTGAGCGCAGCAGCATGGTTTGCAGCATCTCGTGATCCGGGCGATCGGCGATGGCGTCCATCACGTCGGCGTAGTCTTTCGGCACCGGCTTCATGCCGCCGCCCATTGACAGGCCCAGCTCACCCAGCACGCTCTTCAGCGCGGAGATGTGGTCGTCGCTCGGGCGATCGTGGTCGCGGAACAGCGCCGGCTCGTTGAACTTCTCAACAAAGCGCGCGGCGGCGATGTTCGCCATGATCATGCACTCTTCAATCAGTTTGTGCGCGTCGTTGCGCACCGTCGGCTCTACGCGCTCAATGCGGCGCTCGGCGTTGAAGATGAACTTCGCCTCTTCTGTCTCAAAGGCGATGCCGCCACGGTCGGCGCGCGCGTCGTCTAGCACCTCATACATGTGGTGCAGCTCTTCCAGATTCTTCACCAGCGGCGCGTACTGTTCACGCAGCTCCTGGTTGCCCTCGATGATCTGCCACACCTTGTTGTAGGTCAGGCGGGCGTGGGAGCTCATCACGGCTTCGTAGAACTTGTAGGAGGAGAGACGGCCGGTGGCAGAGATGGTCATCTCACACACCATGCAGAGGCGGTCAACCTGCGGGTTCAGGGAGCAGAGGCCGTTGGAGAGCACCTCTGGCAGCATCGGCACCACCTGGGAGGGGAAGTAGACCGAGTTGCCGCGGTTGCGCGCTTCGTCATCCAGCGCGGTGCCGGGGCGCACGTAGTAGCTGACGTCAGCGATGGCAACCCACAGGCGCCAGCCGCCGCCGCGCTTCTTCTCACAGTAAACGGCGTCATCGAAGTCACGCGCGTCCTCGCCGTCGATGGTCACCAGCGGCAGGGTGCGCAAGTCGATGCGCCCTTTTTTCGCCTCTTCCGGCACCTGCTCGCTCAGGCCAGCAATCTGCTTCTCAACGGCCTCAGGCCAGATGTGCGGGATCTCATGGGTGCGCAGCGCGATGTCCACCGCCATGTTGGTGCCCATCTTGTCGCCGAGCACCTCGACGATTTTACCCACGGCCTTGGTGCGGCGCGTCGGGCGCTGGGTCAGCTCGACCACCACCATATAGCCCATGCGCGCCCCGCTCACCTCTTCCGGTGGGATCAGGATGTCAAAGCTCAGGCGGCTGTCGTCAGGCACCACAAAGCCGGTGCCGGCGTCGGTGAAGTAGCGGCCTACGATCTGGCTGGTCTTCGGCACCACCACGCGCACAATGCGCGCTTCGCGGCGACCACGGCGGTCAGTGCCGGTCGGCTGTGCCAGCACCACGTCGCCGTGGATGCACATCTTCATCTGCTCGGCGGAGAGGTAGATGTCCTCTTTCTTGCCGCCTTCCAGGCGCAGGAAGCCAAAGCCATCGCGGTGGCCGATGACGGTGCCCTTCAGCAGGTCAAGGCGCTCCGGCAGTGCGTAACACTGGCGGCGGGTGAAGACCAGCTGGCCATCGCGCTCCATGGCGCGCAGGCGGCGGCGCAGCGCTTCGAGCTGCTCTTCGCTGGAGAGTTCCAGCTCATTGGCCAGCTCTTCGCGGCTGGCCGGAGCTTCACGTTTTGCCAGATGCGCGAGGATAAACTCGCGGCTGGGAATGGGGGAGTCGTATTTCTCTGCTTCCCGTTCCAAAAATGGATCTTGTGACATTGCGGTTCCTCCGTTGTCATCAGCGGGGTTGTGCTGAAATGTGCTCATTCAACAAGCAACAGTTTGTAGAGCGGCGCATTATCTTTGACCATATCGGCCAGCGTGTATTGATCGAGCTCTTTCAGGAAGTTCTGCACCGCTTGGTTGAGGATCTGTCGCAGGCGACAGGCGGGGCCGATATGACAAGACTCGCTGCCACAGTTCACTAGCGCCATTGGCTCAAGGGCGCGTACCACGTCACCGATGCGGATCTGTGTCGCTGGCCTGCCAAGGCGGATGCCGCCCTTCTTGCCGCGTACGGCAGTCACAAAGCCTTCCCGGCTTAACTGATTGATTATCTTAACCATATGGTTACGAGAAACACCATAAACAGCAGTCACCTGAGAGATGTTCGTCATCTGATCAGCTGGCAAGGAAGCCATATAGATCAGGGCTCTTAAACCATAATCAGTAAAACTTGTTAACTGCACAACACACCTCTGGGCCGATGGCCCTGCCTGTAGGCACCTGATCTCACAACGCTTAATGTTTACTTCTGTAAGACTACTCTTTGGATGATAAACCAGCCACAAAGAATGCAGCTAATCATTTAAACCCGGAATGGAATGCAACGAGCACAACACGGAAGGAAAAAACAATAAACCGGGCACGATGGCCCGGTTTGGCATTCAGATCACTGAACGATGCGACAATCAGGCATCAAACGGATCGCGCAGGATCATGGTTTCGCTGCGGTCTGGGCCGGTGGAGATAATGTCAACCGGGACATCCGTCAGCTCTTCCACACGCTTGATGTAGTCACGCGCGGCTTGCGGCAGTTTATCAAACTCTTTCACGCCAAAGGTGGACTCACTCCAGCCCGGCATGGATTCGTAAATCGGCTCGATGCCATCCCAGTCTTCGGCGGCCAGCGGGGTGGTTGACACTTCGCGGCCATCCGGCAGACGGTAGGCCACGCAGATTTTAACCTCTTTCAGGCCATCCAGCACGTCCAGTTTTGTCATGCAGAAGCCAGAGAGGGAGTTAATCTGCACCGCGCGGCGTACTGCGACCGCATCCAGCCAGCCAGTACGGCGGCGACGGCCAGTGGTGGCGCCGAACTCGTTGCCCTGTTTGCACAGGAATTCGCCGGTTTCGTCGAACAGTTCGGTCGGGAACGGGCCAGCGCCCACGCGGGTGGAGTAGGCTTTCACGATGCCCAGCACATAGTCCACATAACGCGGGCCAATGCCGGAACCGGTCGCCACGCCACCTGCGGTGGTGTTGGAGGAGGTCACGTACGGGTAGGTGCCGTGGTCGATGTCCAGCAGCGTGCCCTGCGCGCCTTCGAACATGATCAGCTCGCCCTGCTTGCGGGCGTTGTCCAGCAGCTCGGAGACGTCCACTACCATGCCGGTCAGGATGTCGGCAATCGCCATGACATCATCCAACACTTTCTGGTAATCGACGGCTTCTTCTTTGTAGTAGTGCACCAGCTGGAAGTTGTGGTACTCCACAATCTCTTTCAGCTTGGCGGCAAAGTTCTCTTTGTTGAACAGGTCGCCAACGCGCAGGCCGCGACGGGCAACTTTATCTTCGTAAGCTGGGCCGATGCCACGGCCAGTGGTGCCGATTGCTTTGGCGCCGCGGGCTTTTTCACGCGCAACATCCAGCGCGACGTGGTAAGGCAGGATCAGAGGGCAGGCTTCAGAGAGCAGCAGGCGCTCACGCACCGGAATGCCACGGTCTTCCAGCTGTTTCATCTCTTTCATCAGGGCGTCAGGGGCCAGTACAACACCGTTGCCGATGATGCTGGTGACGTTATCACGCAGGATGCCAGAGGGGATTAAGTGGAGGACGGTTTTCTCACCGTTGATAACCAGTGTGTGGCCGGCGTTGTGACCACCCTGGTAGCGCACAACATATTTAGCCCGTTCAGTCAGCAGGTCAACGACCTTGCCTTTGCCTTCGTCACCCCATTGGGTGCCCAGTACGACGACGTTCTTACCCATTTCAAGAATCACCAGGTTGCTTAAAAAAGGATTCTAACATCTCATTCACGGGCTTTCAGTAGTTTTTAGCACACGATTGCCTGAAAAATTTTCGCCAATCAAGCGGCGATCACACCGCATATGGGGCAGATCCTGAATATTGTGTCAGCCACCGTTATGGACACGCAACATGTAGTAAATCACACAACCCGCTACCACGATGCCACCGCCAAAACGGCGCAAAACATTGTCGGGCAGCTGGGTCATGGCGGTGATCATCCGCCGCCAGGCCTTCGGCCACAGCATCGGGCCAAGCCCTTCCAGCACCATCACCAGCCCGACGGCCAGCCAGATTGATGTGTTCATTGTTCTCCTCACCCATAAAAAAGGCCCGCATCAACGGGCCTGAGTCACTGTTGCCGATTTACGGCTGAATGGTCTTTTCCGGGGACTTCATAAAGCGGAAGAAGTCGCTGTCCGGGCTGAGCACCAGCACGTCATTATTGTTCTGGAAGCTGTTCTCGTAGGCACGCAGGCTGCGGATAAAGGCGTAGAAGTCCGGGTCCTGGCTGAACGCGTTGGCGAACAGTTTGGCGGCCTCGGCGTCGCCCTCACCACGGGTGATGCGGCCCTGACGCTCGGCTTCTGCCAGCGTGCGGGTCACCTCATAGTCAGCGGTGGCACGCAGCTTCTCGGCCTCTTCACGCCCCTGTGAACGCAGACGCAGCGCCACGGCGTTACGCTCGGCGCGCATACGCTGGTAGATGGCGTCGGAGACTTCGGTCGGCAGGTTGATCTGCTTGATGCGCACATCAATCACCTGGATGCCCAGTGCCGCCATGCTGTTCGGGTTCACCTGCAGCTGCTGGCCGTTGGTCTCCTGCTCCACGCGCTTCGCCACGGAGGCGATGGCGTCATCGGCCTCGGTGGTGGCCGCGTCCTCTTCCGCCGTACCGTTGTTGAGCTGGTCACGCACGTCAGACATCAGCTGGCCGCGGGAGTCAGTGACGATATCCTTCACTTCCAGCCGGCCAATCTCAGAACGCAGACGGTCACTGAACTTACGCTTGAGCAGCACCTCAGCTTGGGAGACGTCGCCGCCGCCGGTCGCCAGGTAGTAACGGCTGAAATCGCTGATGCGCCACTTGATGTAGGAGTCAACGATCAGGTCTTTCTTCTCATTGGTGACGAACCGGTCGGCCTGGTTATCCATGGTCTGGATACGGGCGTCGAGGGTTTTCACGGTCTCAATGAACGGAATTTTGAAGTGCAGGCCCGGCGCGAACACCTGCGGCTTGTTCTCATCATCACGCAATACTTTGCCGAATCGCAGCACGATGCCACGCTCGCCTTCCTGAACCACGAACAGGGAGGCATAGAGCGCGACCAGCACCACCACGACGATAAAGATAACTGACTTACGCATTGGTTACTCTCTCCCTACGCGAGTGGTATCGTCACGCTGCGCGTTGGCGCGGCGCTGGTCCATCACATTGTTGTCCACCGGGCGCGGGCTGTTGTCCGCCTGGCCGCTGGTGCCGCCCAGAGGGTTCAGGCGGATCAGGCTGTCATTGCTGTCGTTGCTGGCAGACGTGGATTTGCCGCCGCGCATCAGCTGCTCCAACGGCAGCACCATCAGGTTGTTGCCCTTGTCGCTAACCAACACCTTACGGGTTTCGCTCAGCACCTTCTCCATCGTTTCGATGTAGAGACGCTCGCGGGTGATCTGCGGCGCAGCCTTATACTCCGGCAACAGGCGGGCGAAACGCGCCACCTCACCCTGCGCTTCCAGCACGGTGCGGTCTTTATACGCCTTGGCGTTCTCCAGAATGCGCTGTGCCTGGCCGTTGGCCTGTGGCTGCACCTGATTAGCGTAGGCTTCTGCCTCACGGATGTACTGCTGCTCGTTCTCACGGGCGGCAATCGCATCATCAAAGGCCGCTTTCACCTCTTCCGGCGGACGTGCTGCCTGGAAGTTGACGTCCAGCAGCGTGATGCCCATCTTGTACGGACGGACGGTCTCTTCCAGCACGCGTTGGGTGTCATTACGCACCACGGTACGCCCTTCGGTCAGGATGCGGTCCATGGTGTATTTGCCAATCACGCCGCGCAGGGCGCTGTCGGTGGCCTGACTCAGGCTGTCGTCGGCATTGACCACGCTGAACAGGTAGGCTTCCGGGTCAGTGACGCGGTACTGCACGTTCATCTCCACGCGCACCACGTTCTCATCCGCGGTCAGCATCACGCCAGAGGCCGCCAGCTCGCGCACGGACTCCACGTTCACCGCCCGCACCTTGTCAACGAAGGTCGGTTTCCAGTTCAGGCCCGGCTGGACCAGATGGCTAAACTTGCCGAAGCGGGTTACCACGCCCCGCTCCGCTTCCTTGATGGTGTAGAAGCCGCTGGCTGCCCAAATCACCACCACGGCAGCTGCCGCGATGCCGGCCAGCCGGCCGCTTACGCCGCGGCCCGTGCCGCCGCTGCCACTGCCTGTCCCTCTGCCGCCAAAGTTGCCCAGCTTTTTGCTGAGCTTACGGAAGATATCATCCAGGTCAGGCGGGCCTTGTTCACGACCGCCTTTATTATTTCCGCCAGAGTTGCCGCCATTATTATTGCTGCTCCCCCACGGATCGCGGTCCTGTCCGTTATTACCGGGCTGATTCCACGCCATGTTTAGCTCCATTCTTTTATGATTGGTGTTCTTCAGGCTTGCCTTACAGGTCCGATTCACACGACAAAGCCGGTGAGCTCCTGCTCTTGCTTACAGAGGCGACGCCACTCAACGATAGGCATCCGCACCGAAAGGCCGATGCTGCCGTCCTCTTCAATCCACTCTTTTTCTATCGCCTGAAGCTGGTAAAAACGGCTGCGCAGACGGCCTGCCTGGGGTGGGAGCCGCACATCAAATTGCGCGATTTCACCGGAAAGACGCTCCGTCAACGCTTGAAACAGCAACGGGATGCCTTCACCAGTCTGGGCAGACAACCACACCCGTATCGGCAAATTCTCCTCGTTGCGATCGATACGCGGCGCAATGTTCTCCAACATATCGACTTTATTCATCACTAACAGCACAGGGATCTCGTTTGCCTCGATCTCTGCCAGAACGGTATTGACCGCCTCAATATTCTCATCCATGCGGATGTCAGCGGCATCCACCACATGCAGAAGCAGTGACGCCAGTCGCGTCTCTTGCAGGGTAGCCTTGAAGGCCGCCACCAGGTCATGGGGCAGGTGGCGAATAAATCCAACGGTATCCGCCAGCACCGTGTCGCCGACGTCCGCGACGTCAACGCGCCGCAGCGTGGGGTCCAGCGTGGCGAACAGCTGGTCGGCGGCATAGACCTCCGCCGAGGTCAGGCGGTTGAACAGCGTGGACTTGCCGGCGTTGGTGTAACCCACCAGCGACACGGTCGGCACCTCGGCGCGATCACGCGCGCGGCGGCCCTGCTCACGCTGCTTCTCGACCCGCTCAAGGCGGGAGAGGATCAAACGGATGCGGTCACGCAGCAGCCGGCGGTCGGTTTCGAGCTGGGTTTCACCCGGCCCGCGCAACCCGATGCCGCCCTTCTGCCGCTCCAGGTGCGTCCAGCCGCGCACCAGACGCGTGGCAATGTGGCGCAACTGGGCCAGCTCAACCTGCAACTTACCCTCGTGGGTACGGGCACGCTGGGCGAAAATATCTAAAATAAGTCCAGTACGGTCGATGACACGGCACTCGCACAGGCGCTCCAGGTTTCGTTCCTGGGCGGGGGAGAGCGCGTGATCAAACAAGACGACGGAAGCACCTGTGGCTTTTACGGCGTCCGCAATTTCTTCGGCCTTGCCTTCACCGACAAAGTACTTGGGATGTGGGGCTTTGCGACTGCCCGTGATGACCTGCAAAGATTCAACGCCCGCAGATGAGACGAGTGATTCAAACTCACTCAGATTCTCAATATCTTTATCCTGCGAGAAATAGATATGAACCAGTACGGCCTGCTCACCGGCTTCATAACGGTCAAACAAGCGTGCAACCTCTTAAACGGACTGAAACCGCTAGGGCGGGAACCATAAGCAGCCAGCTGCCCACAGTTCCCGTCATGGTTGACCAGCGATACGCTTTATTCAGCGTCATCGCTTTCCTGCTGCGGCTGTTGCTGCGCAGACGGAGTGTTACCATGATGATAATTGTTGTTCTGGCCGCCACCCGGATTGTTGCTATGGTGCGAGACTGGGCGCGACGGCACAACGGTAGAGATAGCGTGCTTATACACCATCTGGCTGACCGTGTTCTTCAACAGGATGACAAACTGGTCAAAAGACTCAATCTGGCCTTGCAGTTTGATACCATTCACCAAATAAATCGAAACCGGAACACGTTCACGACGCAAAGCGTTCAAGAACGGATCTTGCAAAGATTGCCCCTTAGCCATTCTATCTTTTCCTTATTTGCTTGTTGTTTGTAACTAAGAGCCTGACGGCCCTAAAATAAACGACTTAAAAATTTGCGCGCTGAGTACCAATCAATTGTACACAATCACCCGATCTATGCACCAACAACCTGAAGGACACGATCCAGCGCCGCGTCAGGCTTTTCACTCTCCAGCCACTCCACGTCGTCCCAACCGCGCAACCAGGTCATCTGCCGCTTAGCCAGCTGACGCGTCGCACAAATACCACGATAAACCATCTCATCGTAACTAATTTTGCCAGCCAGGTAAGACCACATCTGGCGATAACCGACACAGCGAATGGCAGGCAAATCCGTATGCAAATCGCCGCGGGCGAACAGCGCCCTCACCTCGTCCTCAAAACCAGCCTCCAGCATCTGCCGGAACCGCAGCTCAATGCGCTGGTGCAATACCGCGCGCTCCGTGGGCGCGATGGCAAACTGTTGGACACGATAAGGCAGCGTTTCACCCGAAATTTTTGTCAGTTCTGTTAAAGTTTTACCCGAAATAAAAAAAACTTCCAGTGCTCTGGAGAGTCTCTGCGGATCATTCGGATGAATGCGGTGAGCAGAAATGGGATCGATTTCACGTAATTGGTGATGCAGCGCTTCCCAGCCCTCACGGGCCGCGCGCGCCTCGATCTCCTGCCGCACTGCCGCGTCCGCCTGCGGCAAGGGGGAAAGCCCCTCCAGCAACGCTTTGAAATAGAGCATGGTTCCGCCCACCAGCAGCGGAATATTGCCCCGCGCGGTGATGGCGGCCATCTCACGCAGCGCATCGGCGCGGAAATCGGCGGCGGAGTAAGATTGCGCCGGATCACGAATATCGATCAGCCGGTGCGGAAACGCCGCCAGCTCCTGCGCCGTCGGCTTGGCGGTGCCAATATCCATGCCGCGGTAGATCAGCGCGGAATCGACGCTGATCAGCTCAACCGGCAGGCGCTGGTGCAGCGCCATCGCCAGTGCGGTCTTGCCAGACGCCGTCGGGCCCATAATAAAGATTGCCGTCGGTGCGGTGTTGTTATGTAGATCAGTCATGGCTAAAGGAGGCAATCACTTCCGCTAATTCAACAGGTTGCAAAAGACCCGCCGGCGGTGCTTTCACCAACGACGGGCAGAGTCGTTCTACCTCCGCCAGCAACTGGATGGCCTGGGCGGTGTTCCACTTCTCATGGTCACTGCCGAGGTGGCGTGCCAGCCAGCCAGCGACGAGGGCAGCCGTCGATTCAGACGCGGAGGCCAGATAGCCTAACAGGTCTGGTATCAACTTTTGTAAGTTTTGTTGCCGTAATGGTAAAGGTACGGCGCGCAGGGTGGCGCGGCCGTGCTCAATCGCCAGTTCAATGCCCAGCGTCGCCAGCAGCGGCTGGCTCTGTTGCGCCGCGCTGGCCTCGGCCTTGCTGAGGGTCAGCTTGAGTGGGATCAGCAGCGGCTGCGGGCGCAGCCCCTCCGGCGGCGGCATCAGTTGCGCCTGTTTCAGCCAGCGCTCGGCCACCGGCAGGTTGAGCAGCGCCAGCCCACTGGCGCGCTCCAGCAGCGCATAGCAGGGCGCGGCCACCGTCAGTACCCGGCCAAAACTCTGACTGTGTCCCTGCAATGCCTCCTCCTGCACCGGTTGGGCAGCAGGCGGTGCGGCAGGCGACGGTGCAGCCATGCGCTCCTCCACCACCGCCGGTTGCAGCAGCTTGCGGTACAGCTCGCCCTCGCGTTTGTCATAGGCAGGCTGCTCCGGTGGCCGACCGCCATAGTGGCCCGCAGGCTCCCGCGCCGAGCCACCGCTACGCGCCGGGCCAGTGGCAGGACGCGGCGCGTTCTCTCTGGCTGGCGGCGTTTCGGGCGCGCGGCGCGGGGCCGGTTCGGAGAACTGGTTGGTGCCCGCCGCCTGCCGTGTCTCCGGCTGCCAGCGCGGCAACTCCGGTACCTGCGCCTGCTCATCATGCAGCGGCAACGCGGCGGTGCCCGCCTCCTGCAACACGCTCATCACCGCCTGATAGATAAAGTCATGCACCAGCCGCGCCTGATGGAAGCGCACCTCATGCTTGGCCGGATGGACGTTGACATCCACCTGATGCGGATCGATATCCAGATAGAGCACGTAGGCCGGTAGTTGGTCATCCTTGAGCTGATCCTGATAGGCCTGACGGATGGCATGGTTGATCAGCCGATCCTTCATCATGCGGTTGTTGACGTAGCAGTACTGCATCTCCGCCAATGCGCGTGAGCCAGCCGGGTCAGCCACCCAGCCACGGATGGCGAGATCGCCGTGGCTCCACGACACCGCCAGCGCATGTTGCAGGAACTGCGGCCCGCAAATCGAGCCAAGCCGCCGCTCATGCTGGGAGGGATCTTTCGCCGCACGGTACTGGCGCATCACCTTGCCGTTGTGGCTGAGGGTGATGGCGACGTCAAAGCGCGCCAGCGCGATGCGCCGCACCACCTCATCAATGTGGCCGAACTCGGTCTTCTCGGTACGTAGGAATTTGCGGCGGGCCGGGGTGTTATAGAAGAGGTCGAGCACCTCCAGCGTGGAGCCGACCGGGTGCGCCGCCGGTTTGACGGTGACCGCCATGTCGCGCCCCTCGGCGTAGGCCTGCCACGCCTCGTTTTGGTCGGCGGTGCGTGACGTCAGCGTCAGGCGGGAGACCGAACTGATGCTGGCCAGCGCCTCGCCACGAAAGCCGAGGCTCATGATCGCCTCCAGGTCATCCAGCGAACTGATCTTGCTGGTGGCGTGGCGGGCCAGCGCCAGCGCCAGCTCCTGCTGGGCGATGCCGCAACCATTGTCGCGAATGCGAATCAGCTTGGCGCCGCCGCGGTCAATCTCAATATCAATGCGCGTCGCACCGGCATCCAGGCTGTTTTCGACCAACTCCTTGACCACTGACGCCGGGCGCTCGACCACCTCGCCGGCGGCGATCTGGTTGGCAAGCTGGGGAGGAAGAACCTGAATAGCCATGCGTGCTCCTGAACAGGAAATAACTCAATGAGAAGCAGATGGGGGCAGATCAGGGGATGATCAATGTCTGCCCGAGCTGTACCTCACCGGATTTGAGATGGTTGGCGCGTTTGATGTCGGCCATGCTGACGCCGTAGTGGGACGCGATGTCAGACAGCGTGTCCCCGCGTACCACCTTATGGCGCGCCGGACGGGCCGGCGCGGTATGGGTACTGGAGTTGGCCGGGATCTTCAGGCGTTGGCCTGTCCAGACGCCCGGCTTCTTCAGGTGATTATACGTGCTCAATTGGCTGGTGGAGAGGCCGTAGGATTGGGCGATGCCGGAGAGCGTCTCGCCACGTTTCACCACATGCACCTTTCCCTTCTTGCTGCTGGTGCCATGCACCACCGGTTCGTCCGCCGCCTCGCTACCGGTCGCTGAGGCGGTCAGCGGCCGGTTCTCCACCTTTGGGCCGGATTGGTAGGGATGCGTCAGGAAGTAGCTGCGCAGGCCAGTATGAATGGCGCGGGCAATCTTCTCCTGATAGGCATTGCTGCCCAGCAGCCGCTCCTCCGTGCTGTTACTGATGAAGCCGGTCTCTACCAGCAGGGAGGGAATATCCGGCGAGCGCAATACACCCAGGCTGGCGTGCTCTGGCCGACGCTTGTGCAGCGAGCCAACGCGTTGCAGCTCACGCAGCACCTTGACCGCCACGTCATAGCCCACGCGCTGGGAGTGGCCAAACTGAAGATCCAGCACTGCCTGGCTCAGGTAGGGATCGTCGGCGCTGTTGGCGAGCAGGTCGCCCGCGCCGCCCAGCAGCTCTGACTGCTTCTCATGCTGCTCCAGCCAGTTGGCCATCTCGCTGTTGGCGCGGCGGTTGGAGAGCACCCATACCGAGGCACCCGAGGCGCTGCGGTTCGGCGCGGCGTCGGCATGGATAGAAACCAGCATACTGGCGCCCTGCTTGCGCGCCACGTCCGAGCGCCCCATCACCGAGATGAAGTAGTCGCCGTCGCGCGTCAGTACTGGCCGGAACATCGGGTCGTTATTCAGCTGCTCACGCAGTTTGCGGGCGATGGCGATGGTAACGTTCTTCTCTTTCAGTCCGCTGGGGCCGATGGCTCCAGGGTCTTGCCCACCATGACCGGCGTCAATCGCCACCACAATGCGGTCGCTGGCACTGGTGCTGCGGCTGGCGGGGCGGGTAGAGGTGGTGCCGCTGGTGACTGCCGTGACTTTGTTGCCGTCAAACGGGTTGGCGGCTGGCTGTCGGCTGGCTGGCCGGGCGGCTGGCGCGGCTGGGGTAGCGCGGGTGATGCGGCTGTCTGCGCCACTGCCCTGCCCGCTGAGGGTAAAGACCACGTTCTGGCGGCCGCCGCCCTGCTGGGTGGCGGCGCGGGCGCGGCTTTTGCCGGTCAGCTCCAGCACCAGCCGGATGCTCTGGGCATCTTTCGGCGTACTGGTACGGATGCGTTTCACCAGATTCTGGCCGCTGAACTCCAGCGGCAGGCCGGAGATCACGCCGCTCTGGCGGACGTCAATCACCAGACGCTCCGGGTTATGCAACGGGAAAAAGGCGTAGACCGGCGCCCCATCAAAACTGAGGGTGACGGTGGATTGCTGCGCGCCATTGGTGACCTGAATATCCTTCAGGTTGGAGGCCAGGGCGGCGAGCGGCCCCAGCAACCCGAGCACGGCCAGCAGCGACAGCGCGCGGCGCGTGGTGCTCGCCCACCGGGCAAAACGGCTGTTCCCTTGCATCATCTTTGGTTATCCCTGCTGAGCAGCAACGCGTTGCAGCATGTCACTGCCATAGCCTGACAGGGCGCGCAGCGTCGCCTGGCGTCCCTCCCCGCAATAATCCAGCAGCAACTCCAAATCTGGCTCCGGCAGGACACCCGCCCCCTGCTGCGGCCACTCCACCAGACAGACCGCATCCTGCGCGAAGTAGTCACGGATGCCCATGAACTCCAGCTCCTCGGGATCGGCCAGCCGGTAGAGGTCGAAGTGGTACACCGCCAGCGGCGAGAGCATGTAAGGCTCCACCAGGGTGTAGGTCGGGCTTTTTACATTGCCCTGATGGCCGAGCGCCTGCAGGAAGCCGCGGCTAAAGGTGGTTTTGCCGGCGCCAAGATCGCCCAACAGGTGGATCACGCTGGATTGCGTACAGGCACGGGCCAATTGTGTGCCCAGTGCCACGGTGGCTGCCTCGTCCGGCAGAGATAAAATAAGTTCTTTCATTAAGTTATATCGTTTATTTCAACTCTGGATTAACACTTTGCGCGATAACCGGCAGTAAATCGGTGGCCAGCAGCCCGCGGGTGCCCTGTCGCCGGGCGATCAGATCCGCCGCATGGCCATGCACCACACAGCCCGCACAGGCGGCATCAAAGGGCGACAGTTGCTGCCCCAGCAGGCCGCCGATGATCCCTGAAAGGATATCACCCATGCCGCCGGATGCCATGCCCGCATTGCCGACATCGGCAATCGCCCGCTCGCCGCTTTCACTGGCGATTATCGTTCCCGCACCTTTCAATACCACTACGCCGCCATAGCACTCTGTCAGCTTTTTGGCTGAAAGTAAGCGATCACTCTCAACCTCTTTGACCGAGCAGCCCAATAACCGGGCTGCCTCGCCCGGATGCGGCGTGAGGACGCGATTCTGACGCTTATCCGGGGCTTTTGCCAGCAGGTTTAGCGCATCCGCATCCCATAGCATGGGTTTGTCGCTGCCGCGCAGCGCGGCCAGCGCATTTTTGCTCCACGCCGACTGGCCCAGCCCCGGCCCAATCACCAGAACATCGGCCCACTCTTCGCCTGCCGCCAGCGCCTCATCGTCCAGTTCCTGTACCATCAGCTCCGGGCGTGCGGTCAGCAGCGGCGCGATATTTTCTTTGTGAGTAAGTACTCGCACCAGCCCGGCACCGCTGCGCAAGGCGGCTTCCGAGGCCATGCGGATCGCGCCCGCGAAACCGTGGTCGCCACCCACCACCAGCAGGCGGCCATGCTCCCCCTTGTGCGAACAGGGGCGGCGCGGCGTCAGCCAGCGCGTCAGCGAACTGGCATCCAAACGAGTCAGGGTGACCCGTTGTTTTTGCAGCCATTCTTCTAAGCCTAGCGCAGAATGGTGAAGCTGCCCGACCCAATCGCGCGCCTGACCGGTTAACAGGCCCGGTTTCAGGGCGATAAAGGCCAGCGTGTGGTCGGCGCGGATGACGCTCCCCGGTGTCTGGCCGCTCTCTGCCAGCAGCCCGGAGGGGATGTCGAGCGCGATGCGCGATGCCGGATGGCGGTTGGCCTGCTCAATCAGCCGATCGTAGGGCGCGCGCGGCGCGGCAGAAAGCCCGGTGCCAAGCAGGCCATCGATGATCAGATCGCCCTCCTCCGGCCAATCATCCTCGGGGGCGTGAATCTCGCCACCGGCCGCCTGCCAGGCCGCTTGTGCCTGCTGCGCCTCAGGCGGCAGTGGGCGCTGCCCCGGCACCGCAATCAGCGTGACGCGCAGCCCGGCGGCGCGCGCCAGCGTCGCCACCACATAGCCGTCGCCGCCGTTGTTACCATGCCCGCACAGCACCAGCCAGTGGCGGCTATGGGGATAGTGTCTCCTTGCCAGTTCGAAGGCTGCCAGCCCGGCGCGCTGCATCAGGCCGTAGAGCGTGGTGCCGCTCTCCTGCGCCGCCTGTGCTTCTGCCGATCTAATCCAGTCTGCGGCGAACACAGAGTGTGGTAAACTGGGCGTGTTTTGTTCTTCACGTTGGTTTGCCATGACTTTCCCCTTCGATCTCCATCAATTATCCCAACATATCAAGCAATGGGGCCAATCGCTAGGCTTCCAGCAGGTCGGTATCTGCGACACCGATCTCTCGCTGGAGGAGCCAAAACTCCAGGATTGGCTTGATAAACAGTACCATGGCGAGATGGAGTGGATGGCCCGCCACGGTATGCTGCGGGCGCGGCCCCACGAGCTGCTGCCCGGCACCCTACGGGTGATCAGCGTGCGCATGAACTACCTGCCAGCCAAGGCGGCCTTCGCCTCGACGCTGAAGAACCCGGCACTGGGCTACGTCAGCCGCTACGCGCTGGGGCGCGACTACCACAAGCTACTGCGCCAACGGCTGAAAAAGCTGGGGGAGATGATCCAAAGCTGGTGTTCGGAACAGGGCGGCGGCGAGGTAGGCTTCCGGCCGTTTGTGGACTCCGCGCCCATCATGGAGCGCCCGCTGGCGGCCAAGGCCGGTATCGGCTGGGTTGGTAAACACTCACTTATCCTCAACCGCGAGGCCGGCTCATGGTTCTTCCTCGGCGAATTGCTGATTGACCTGCCGCTGCCGGTTGACCAGCCGCAGCCGGAACAGTGCGGCAAGTGCGTTGCCTGCATGACCACCTGCCCCACCGGGGCGATTGTCGCGCCCTATACGGTAGATGCGCGCCGCTGCATCTCCTACCTGACGATTGAGCTGGAGGGGGCAATTCCAGAAGAGTTCCGCCCGCTGATGGGCAACCGCATCTATGGCTGCGATGACTGCCAGCTCATCTGCCCGTGGAACCGCTTCTCCCAACTAACGGATGAGGCGGACTTCAGCCCGCGCGCGGCGCTACATGCACCAGAGCTGCTGGAGCTGTTCGCCTGGAGTGAGGAGAAGTTCCTGCGTGTGACTGAAGGCTCAGCGATTCGGCGCATTGGCCACCTGCGCTGGCTGCGCAATGTTTCCGTCGCACTGGGCAACGCGCCCTATCAGGCGGAGATTGTTTTGGCGCTGCAACAGCGGCTGGGAGAGAACGAGATGCTGGATGAGCACCTGCACTGGGCGATTGCACAACAGTTTCAGAAGCGCGATGCCAATAAGTTGGAAGTGCAGCTGCCACAGCAGAAAAGGCTGGTGCGCGCGGTGGAAAAAGGTTTGCCGCGGGATGCCTGATGGGCGCAGTTATCCACCGGTTTACTTATCCACTGTTTGTGCATAAAAACAAAAACGGCTTGGCAATCAAGTGTAAAAAAAACATCAAGTGATCGATTTAACGTTTTGGTAGAAATAAATTAAGAAATAAAATCAATCACTTATTTTTGCAATTTTGCGGATGAACAAAAAAGAGGCTGGTCAAAAAAAGCGCGGAAACTGTGGATAACTCTGTTCAAAAGAATATTACACTGCGAAGTAATAATGCATGAACGCACCTGACGGTGTTGGGCGCTGTTATCTGGGATAAGGGAGAAAAAATTTGGAGCGGGAAACGAGACTCGAACTCGCGACCCCGACCTTGGCAAGGTCGTGCTCTACCAACTGAGCTATTCCCGCATAGGAGGTACGTACTGCGCTTACCATGGTGGTAAGTAAATTTTGGAGCGGGAAACGAGACTCGAACTCGCGACCCCGACCTTGGCAAGGTCGTGCTCTACCAACTGAGCTATTCCCGCGTCGCATGGGTATGACGTTTACTGCTTACTGCTGTTCACTGCCAGGCAGTGAAATTGGAGCGGGAAACGAGACTCGAACTCGCGACCCCGACCTTGGCAAGGTCGTGCTCTACCAACTGAGCTATTCCCGCTCTGCATACTAACGAATTTCTTCATCGGTACGGGGAGCGCATTATACGAGGATTCTTTTTCGCTGCAAGCCCCTGAAAGCAAAAAAACGTTCTTTTTGTTCAAGTGCTGATTTAATATCCAATGCGGCGAGAATTCAAGCGCCGCGTGGGCAAAAAAACGCCGGATACACCGATCCGGCGTCGAAAAAAATTATTCCTGAATAAAGTGCTGGCGATAGTAGGCCAGTTCCGCCACTGATTCACGGATGTCATCCAGCGCCTGATGGGTATTCTGCTTCTTGAGTCCCTCCAGCAGCGATGGCTTCCAGCGGCGCGCCAGCTCTTTCAGGGTGCTGACATCCAGATAGCGGTAGTGGAAGTAGGATTCCAACTCTGGCATGTACTTGAACAGGAAGCGGCGATCCTGGCCGATGCTGTTGCCACAGATAGGGGATTTGCCCGCCGGCACCCATTTTTGCAGGAAGGCGAGGGTTTCCAGCTCTGCGGCACGGTCGTTAAACTGGCTCTGCCGGACACGCTCGGTCAGGCCGCTGGCACCGTGGGTGCGGGTGTTCCACTCATCCATCATCGCCAGCTGCTCATCGCTCTGGTGCACCGCCATCACCGGCCCCTCGGCCAGGATATTCAGGTCAGCGTCCGTGACAAGCGTGGCGATCTCAATGATGCGGTCGCGTTCCGGGTCCAGTCCGGTCATCTCCAGATCGATCCAGATCAGGTTGTTTTCATTTGGTGTCATAAGGTTTCCTGAGCCGCATACGCCGCAACGGGCATCGCCGCTGCGCGCGCGTCGCGCTTTTTTCACGGGGAGAGATTCACCGGTCACACGGTGAACGGTTAATTAATATAAAATAGCGTGTATCATAGTCTTTTTGGTCGCAACGAGCGATAAAAGCCGGTTTAAGTGAGGCGCAGTGAGCAAGAACAAACTGTCTAAAGGTCAGCAACGTCGTGTATCCGCCAATCATCAGCGTCGTCTGAAGCAAGCAGACAACCGTAAAGAGCTGGATGATTCGCTGCATGGCGATCCGCAAGAGGGGATCGTGATCAGCCGGTTCGGGATGCATGCGGATGTTGAGGCCGCCGACGGCAGCCTGCACCGTTGCAATATCCGCCGCACCATCTCCTCGTTGGTGACGGGCGACCGCGTGGTCTGGCGGGCGGGCCGTGAAGAGAACGCCAGCCTGAAGGGCATTGTGGATGCGGTGCATGAGCGCAGCTCCGTGCTGACGCGTCCCGATTTTTATGACGGCGTGAAACCCATCGCCGCCAACATCAACCAGATTGCGATTGTCTCGGCCATCCTGCCTGAGTTGTCGCTGAACATCATCGACCGCTATTTGGTGGCGTGCGAAACCGTCGGCATCGAGCCGCTGATCGTACTGAACAAGATCGATCTGCTGGATGAAGAGGGCCGCCGCTTTGTGGATGAGGCGATGGATATCTACCGCCGCATCGGCTACCGGGTGCTGCAAGTCTCCAGCCAGACCGAGGAGGGGATGGAGGCGTTCAAACAGGCGCTGACCGATCGCATCAGCATCTTCGCTGGCCAGTCGGGGGTGGGCAAATCCAGCCTGCTGAACGCCCTGCTGCCGCCGGAGGAAAAGCAAATTCAGGTAAATGCCGTTTCCGACGTCTCGGGACTTGGGCAACATACCACCACCGCGTCGCGCCTTTACCACTTCCAGTATGGCGGCGACGTGATTGACTCGCCGGGCGTGCGTGAATTTGGCCTGTGGCACCTGACGCCAGAGCAGGTCACGCAGGGCTTTATCGAGTTCCGCGACTACCTCGGCGGCTGCAAATTCCGTGACTGCAAGCACGGCACCGACCCTGGTTGTGCCATCCGCGCTGCGGTAGAGCGTGGCGAGATCGCTGAAGAGCGTTTCGACAACTACCACCGCATCCTGGAAAGCATGGCCGACGTCAAAGTCCGCAAAAACTTCAACGAGCTGTAGGGCATCCCCTGCCAGCTCCCGCCTGACGGAACAGGCCGCGCGCCGCCGCTGTGACAGGGCGGCGCGCCAACGTCTGTTCACCAGACAAATATTGAACAACATGCCCTGCGCCGCTACAATGCGCGCCCTTTAATCCCAAGGCATGTCACATCCTATTGAGAGGCATCTGTGCTGGACCGTATCAAAATCAAATTACAGTACCTTCTTCCCAAACAGTGGCTTACGCGCCTGGCTGGTTGGGGGGCTGACAAACAGGCTGGCGCGCTGACGCAGCTGGTCATTAATCTGTTTGTCCGTCACTACAAGGTGAACATGCAGGAAGCGCAGCAGCCGCAGATTTCGGCCTACCGCTCCTTCAACGAATTCTTCGTGCGCCCGCTGCGTGATGGCGCGCGTCCGGTGGTGGCCCTGCCGCAGCAGATCTGCCTGCCTGCCGATGGCGTCATCAGCCAGCTGGGGCCAATCGACAATGGCCAGATTTTCCAGGCCAAGGGCCACTACTACAGCCTGGAAGCGCTGCTGGCTGGCAACCACATGCTGGCCTCTGAGTTCCAGGATGGCCTGTTCGCCACCACCTACCTGGCGCCGCGCGACTACCACCGTGTGCACATGCCGTGTGACGGTACGCTGCGCGAGATGATCTACGTGCCCGGCGACCTCTTCTCGGTGAACCCGCTGACTGCCGCCAACGTGCCGAACCTGTTCGCGCGCAATGAGCGCGTCATCTGCATTTTCGACACCGAGTTTGGGCCGATGGCGCAAATTCTGGTGGGCGCAACCATCGTCGGTAGCATCGAAACCGTCTGGGCTGGCACCATCACCCCGCCGCGTCCGGGCATCATCCAGCGCTGGACTTACGCGCCGCAGGGCATTGAAGGTGCCGTGACGCTGGAGAAAGGTCAGGAGATGGGCCGCTTCGCGCTGGGTTCCACCGTGATCAACCTGTTCCCGGCCGGCAAGTTGCGCCTGGAGCCGCAGTTGGCCAACGGCAGTGTGACCCGCATGGGCGCGCCATTCGCGGAGATCCTCTCTGCCCCGGTACAGCCTACGTAACACTGAAGGAATCTGCTGTGCGCCTCTTTGCTGCCCTGCTGCTCGGCCTGCTTGTTTCCATGCCGCTCTACGCGGCGTCCGCACCCGACAAAGGGCAGCTCGAGCAAGAGCTGAAGCAGGCGGAGTCCAATAAAACCGCGCCTAATCAGGCGGACATCGTGGCGGCGCTGCAAAGCGCCCTCAACTGGCTTAGCGAGGCGCAAGCCTCGGCTGACCGCGCCGCCCAATACCAGAAAACCATTGATGATTTCCCGCAGCTGACCCAGACCCTGCGCCAACAACTGGCGGAGGAGAGCGAAAAGCCGCTGGAGATCAACCAGAACCAGCCTGCCGCCGACCTTGAGCAGCAGATCCTCCAGGTCAGCAGCCAGCTGCTCGACCAGAGCCGCCAGTTGCAACAGGAGCAGGACGCTTCCCGCGACATCAGCGACTCCCTCAACCAGATCCCGCAACAGCAGTCTGAGGCCCGCCGGGTACTGAGTACCATCGACAGCCAGCTCCAGACGCAGAGCACGCCAACCACGCCCCTGGCGCAGGCGCAGCTCTACGCGTTGCAGGCGGAGGCCGCGGCCCGCAAGGCCAAGGTGGATGAGCTGGAGCTGGCGCAACTCTCCGCCAGCAACCGCCAGGAGCTGTCGCGCATCCGTTCCGAGCTGTACAAACACCGCCACGACCGGCTGGACGTCCAGTTGCAGAGCCTGCGTAACGCGCTCAACAACCAGCGCCAGCGTGAGGCAGAGCAAGCGCTGGAGCGCACCGAGATGCTGGCGGAGCAGAGCGGTGACCTGCCGCACGTCATCAATGCCCAGTTGCAGAGCAACCGCGAGCTGTCGGTGGCGCTGAATGAGCAGGCGCAGCGGATGGATCTCATCTCCTCGCAGCAGCGTCAGGCGGCCGCCCAGACGTTGCAGGTGCGTCAGGCGCTCAGCACCATCAAAGAGCAGGCGCAGTGGCTTGGCTCCTCCAACGTGCTGGGCGAGACCCTGCGCGCGCAGGTCTCCCGCCTGCCGGAGATGCCCAAGCCCCAGCAGCTTGACCGCGACATGGCGCAGCTGCGGGTGCAGCGGCTGCACTATGAGGATCTGCTGAACCGTCAGTCGCAACTGCGGCAGGGCAAGCAGGATGACGGCAGCGCGCTGTCGGCCTCGCAGCAGCGCATCATGGACGCGCAGTTGCGCACCCAGCGCGATCTGCTCAACTCCCTGCTCTCCGGCTGTGACAGCCTGATTCTGGAGCTGACCAAGCTGAAGGTCGCCAACAGCCAGCTGGTGGATGCCCTGAATGAGATCAAGGACGCCGCGCACCGCTACCTGTTCTGGGTGGCGGACGTCAGCCCGATTGGCTTCGCCTACCCGGTGCAGGTGGCGCACGACCTGACGCGCCTGCTGTCGCTGGACACGCTGGCGCAACTGGGCGGGGCCTTCCTGATGATGGTCACCAGCCGCGAGACGCTGGTGCCTATCTTTGGGGCGCTGATTCTGGTGATTATCAGTATCAGTTCACGCCGCCACTTCTCGGCGTTTTTGGAGCGCTCCAGCAGCCGCGTCGGCAAGGTGACGCAGGATCAGTTCCGGCTGACGCTGCGTACGGTGTTCTGGTCAATTTTGGTGGCCCTGCCGCTGCCGGTGCTGTGGGCCGCCCTCGGCTATGGGCTGCGCAACGCCTGGCCCTACCCGATGGCGGTGGCGATAGGCGATGGCGTCACCGCCACCCTGCCGCTGCTGTGGGCCTTTATGATCAGCGCCACCTTTGCGCGCTCACGCGGGCTGTTCATCACCCACTTTGGCTGGCCGCAGCGCAGCGTCAGCCGGGCGATGCGCTACTACGCCATGTCGGTCTGGCTGATCGTCCCGCTGATCATGATGGTGATCACCTTCGATAACCTCAACGATCGCGAGTTCGCCTCCTCGCTGGGGCGGCTCTGCTTCATCCTGATCTGCGTGGCGCTAAGCATTGTCACCAACAGCCTGAAGCGCGCTGGCATCCCGCTCTACCTCAATAAAGATGGCTCCGGCGACAACGTCTGGAACAGCGCGCTGTGGTGGTTCTTCCTCTCCGCGCCGCTGGTGGCGGCACTGGCCGCGGCCATCGGCTATCTGGCGACCGCGCAGGCACTGCTGGCGCGGCTGGAGACCTCCGCCGCCATCTGGTTCCTGCTGCTGATCGTCTACCACATCATTCGCCGCGGTATGCTGATCCAGCGCCGGCGCATCGCCTTTGACCGGGCGAAGCAGCGCCGCGCCGAGATCCTGGCGCAGCGCGCGCGTGGTGAGGAGGAGCCGGCCCACGCCAACAGCAGCGAGGGCACCATTGAGATCGACGAACCGGTGGTGGATCTGGATGCGATCAGCGCCCAGTCACTGCGGCTGGTACGATCGCTGCTGACGCTGATCGCGCTGCTCTCGGTGATCTTCCTCTGGTCGGAGATCCATTCCGCCTTTGGCTTCCTGGAAAACATCCACCTGTGGGACGTCACGGAGACGGTGCAGGGGGTGGAGAGCGTCCAGCCGATCACCTTGGGATCGGTGCTGATCGCCATTCTGGTGCTGATCATTACCACCCAACTGGTGCGTAACCTGCCGGCCCTGCTGGAGCTGGCGCTGCTCCAGCACCTGGATCTGACCCCCGGCACTGGCTACGCCATCCTGACCATCACCAAATATGTGCTGCTGTTCTTCGGCGGGCTGACCGGCTTCTCGATGCTCGGCATCGAGTGGTCGAAATTGCAGTGGCTGGTGGCCGCACTGGGTGTGGGGCTGGGCTTTGGCTTGCAAGAGATCTTCGCCAACTTTATCTCTGGCCTGATCATCCTGTTTGAGAAGCCGATCCGCATTGGCGATACGGTGACGATCCGCAACCTGACCGGCAGCGTCACCAAGATCAACACCCGCGCCACCACCATCGCCGACTGGGATCGCAAAGAGATCATCGTGCCGAACAAGGCGTTCATTACCGAGCAGTTCATCAACTGGTCGCTTTCGGACTCCGTGACGCGTGTGGTGCTCTCCGTGCCCGCGCCGGCAGAGGCCAGCACCGAGGAGGTGACCAACCTGCTGCTCAGCGCGGCACGGCGTTGCAGTCTGGTGCTGGATAACCCGGAGCCGGAGGTCTATCTGGTGGATATCCAGCAGGGCATCCAGCTGTTTGAGATGCGTATGCACGCTGGCGAGATGGCGCACCGTATGCCGCTGCGCCATGAGATCCACCAGCTGATTCTGGCGGCGTTCCGTGAGCATGGCATCACCCTGCCCTTCCCGCCCTTCCAGGTGCGTATGGAGACCATGACCCGCAGCCAGCAGGGAGGCACGACGATCAGTTCCGTCAGCCGCCCAACGCGCACGCCGGGCGATCTCTGACCATAAAAAAGGGGCTGAAGATTCAGCCCCTTTTTTCATCTTTACGCCCGCTCTACCGAGAAGGCGATCACCTCGCTCAGGCGCTCCGCGCCCAGCGCCAGCATCACCAACCGATCCACGCCGAGCGCCACACCGGCACAATCCGGCATCCCGTGACTCAGGGCATCCAGCAGGTTCTGGTCGATTGGGTGCGCGGGCAGGCCACGCGCGGCGCGGCGGCGATTATCCTGCTCAAAGCGCTGGCGCTGCTCGTTGCTGTCGGTCAGCTCGCGGAAGCCGTTGGCCAGCTCCATCCCCTTGTAGTAGACCTCAAAACGCTCCGCCACCCGATGATCCTCGGTGCTGATCTCCGCCAACGCCGCTTGGCTGGCCGGGAAGTGGTAGACAAAGGCCGGGCGATCGATGCCGATGTGCGGCTCCACGCCAAAGGTGAACAGCATCTGCAACAGGGTATCGCGATCCTCTTCGGTGTCGGCGATGTTGCTCAGATCCAACTTTTTCGCCGCCTCACGCAGTTGCGCCTTGTCCGCAGAGAGCGGATCCACGTCCAGGTGGCGGGTAAAAGCCTGCTGGTAGGAGAGCGACTCCGCGCTCTGGCAGTCCAGCACCTGTTGCAACAGGTCATCCACCTCATTCATCAGGCGGTACATGTCATAGTGCGGGCGATACCACTCCAGCATGGTGAACTCTGGATTGTGGTGACGGCCAGACTCCTCATTGCGGAAACTGCGGCACAGCTGGTAGATCGGGCCACTGCCCGCCGCCAGCAGGCGCTTCATGTGGTATTCCGGGCTGGTCATCAGGTAGAGCGTCAGGCCATCAGCGGCGCCCGGCCCCACGAAGTGGGTCTGGAAAGGCACCAGGTGGATGTCCGTCACTGTGGCCTGGCTCATTGCTGGGGTCTCAACCTCCAGCACGCCACGATCGCCAAAGAAGCGCCGGATTTCCGCCATTATGGTTGCGCGTTTCAACAAATTGGCGATGGGGGCGCTTGGTTGCCAGCTTGCCGTTTCGCTCATGGTCATTCACTCCAAAATCAAAAAGGGGTGCAGTCTACCTGTAACCGCGGCGGCAAACAATTGCTGCTTTTTGCGCCGCCCGCAGAGTGGGGCAAACCCTCGATCGTATCAACATTTACCCTACTTGCTTTCGATATACTCACATTCCCCTACGAATAGTAGGCCAACCCGTTGCCAGCAAGGCCCGCCTTGTGTGGGTGCTCCCGCACCGGTCGGGCGGCAGCGGCTGTTTTCAAGCCTGAAGGAGGAGTGCCGTGCAAACCTTTTATGCCGATTTGGCCATCATCGGTGCCGGCGGGGCGGGGTTACGCGCCGCAATCGCCGCAGCCGAGGCCAATCCGGCCCTGACGATTGCCCTGATATCCAAAGTGTATCCCATGCGCAGCCATACGGTGGCGGCGGAGGGCGGCTCCGCGGCGGTGACCCAGTCCCATGACGCGCTGGAGTACCACTTCCATGACACGGTTGCTGGCGGCGACTGGCTGTGCGAGCAGGATGTGGTGGCGGAGTTTGTCCGGCGCTGCCCACAGGAGATGACCCAGCTGGAGCTGTGGGGCTGCCCCTGGAGCCGCAAGCCGGATGGCAGCATCAACGTGCGCCGCTTCGGCGGCATGAAGATTGAGCGCACCTGGTTCGCCGCCGACAAGACCGGCTTCCACATGCTGCACACGCTGTTCCAGACTTCGCTGAAGTACCCGCAGATCCGCCGCTTCGACGAGCACTATGTGCTCGACCTGCTGGTGGATGACGGGGAGGCGCGCGGGCTGGTGGCGATCAACATCATGGAGGGGAGCCGGGTGCAGATCCGCGCCAACGCGGTGGTGATGGCCACGGGCGGTGCCGGCCGGGTCTACCGCTACAACACCAATGGCGGCATCGTCACCGGTGACGGCATGGGCATGGCCTATCGCCACGGCGTACCGTTGCGTGACATGGAGTTCGTGCAGTACCACCCCACCGGCCTGCCCGGCTCCGGCATCCTGATGACCGAGGGCTGCCGCGGCGAGGGCGGTGTGCTGGTCAATAAGGATGGCTACCGCTACTTGCAGGATTACGGCATGGGGCCGGAGACGCCACTGGGCGAGCCGAAGAACAAATATATGGAGCTTGGCCCGCGCGACAAGGTGTCGCAAGCGTTCTGGCATGAGTGGCGCGCTGGCCGCACCATCTCCACGCCGCGTGGCGAGGTGGTTCACCTTGACCTGCGCCACCTGGGCGAGAAAAAGCTGCTGGAGCGGCTGCCCTTTATCTGCGAACTGGCGAAAGCCTACGTCGGTGTCGATCCGGTGAAGGAGCCGATCCCGGTGCGCCCTACCGCGCACTACACCATGGGCGGCATCGAAACCAATGGCCAGTGCGAAACCCGCCTGCGTGGGCTGTTCGCGGTGGGCGAGTGCTCCTCCGTGGGCCTGCATGGCGCCAACCGGCTCGGTTCCAACTCGCTGGCGGAACTGGTGGTCTTTGGCCGTATTGCCGGCGAGCAGGCGGCGCTACGCGCGGCTGAGAGCGCCCCTGCCCCGCAGCAGGCGCTGGAGAGCCAGGCCCGTGACATTGAGAAGCGGCTGGTGCAACGCATGAACCAACAGGGCGGCGAGCGCTGGGGGGCGCTGCGTGATGAGATGGGCATGGCGATGGAGGAGGGGTGCGGCATCTACCGTACCGAGGCGCTGATGCAGAAGACCGTCGATAAGCTGGCGGAATTGAAGGAGCGCAGCCAGCGCATCGCCATCACCGACAAGGGCAGCGTCTTCAATACCGACCTGCTCTATACGCTGGAGCTGATGCACGGGCTGGAGGTGGCCGAATGCATGGCGCACTCCGCGCTGGCCCGCCGTGAGTCGCGCGGCGCGCACCAGCGGCTTGACCCTGGCTGTACGGAGCGTGACGACGTGAACTTCCTGAAACACACCCTCGCCTTCGCCACCCCCGGCGGTACGCCGCGCATTGACTACAGCGAGGTGAAGATTACCACCCTGCCGCCAGCCAAACGGGTCTATGGCGCAGCGTCTGAAAACCCGGCAGAGGAGCAGACCCATGGCTGAGATGATCCTGACGATCGTGCGCTATAACCCCGAGATCGATACCGCGCCGCACCCGGAGCCATACCGGGTGCCTTACGATGAGCAGACCTCGCTGCTGGATGCCCTCGGCTACATCAAAGATCACCTTGCGCCGGATCTGGCCTACCGCTGGTCGTGCCGGATGGCGATCTGCGGCTCCTGCGGCATGATGGTCAACCGCGTGCCGAAACTGGCCTGCAAAACCTTCCTGCGCGACTACCCACAGGGCATGGAGGTGGAGGCGCTCGGCAACTTCCCGATCGAGCGCGATCTGGTGGTCGACATGACGCACTTCATCGAGAGCCTGGAGGCGATCAAGCCCTACATCCTCGGCAATGCGCGCCAGCCCGAAGAGGGGCCTAACCGGCAAACCCCGGCGCAGATGGCGAAATACCACCAGTTCGCTGGCTGCATCAACTGCGGGCTGTGCTACGCCGCCTGCCCCCAGTTCGGCCTGAACCCGGAGTTCATTGGCCCGGCGGCCATCACCCTCGCCCACCGCTACAACCTCGACAGCCGCGATCACGGCAAGGCCGCGCGGATGCCGCAACTCAGCGGGGAGAACGGCGTCTGGCGCTGCACATTCGTCGGTTACTGTTCAGATGTCTGCCCGAAACAGGTAGACCCGGCCGCCGCCATCCAGCAGGGCAAGGTGGAGAGCAGCAAGGATTTCATGATTGCCATGCTGAAGCCGCGATAAGGAGAGCCATGATGACCACCCAACGCAAACCCTATGTCCGCCCGGTGACACCTGACTGGTGGCAACGGCTGGCATTCTACCGCTTCTACATGCTGCGCGAGGCCACTGCCCTGCCCGCCGTCTGGTTCAGTTTGCTGCTGATCCACGGCATCTACCGGCTGAAGGCCGGGCCAGAGGGGTGGGCCGCGTTTGTCCAGCTGCTGCAAAACCCGCTGGTGATGGTGCTCAACCTGATCGCGCTGGCGGCGGCGCTGCTGCACAGCAAAACCTGGTTTGAGCTGGCGCCGAAGGCCGCCACCCTGATCGTGAAAGGGGAGAAACTGAAACCGGCCCCGCTGGTCGCCCTGCTGTGGGGCGTGATGGTGGTGCTGTCGCTGGCGATTCTGTTGCTGGCGCTCTATTAAGAGGGGGAGAACCTGATGAACCAACAACCGAAACGCTCTGATGAGCCGCCGTTCTGGGCGCTGTTTGGTGCCGGCGGCATGTGGACGGCGCTGGTGGCGCCCGCCGTGATCCTGCTGCTCGGCGTGCTGCTACCGTTGGGTTGGGCACCAGACGGGGCATTCAGCTACGCGCGCGTGCTGGCCTTTAGCCAGAGCTGGCTGGGGCGGATATTCCTGTTCCTGATGGCGGCGCTGCCGCTGTGGTGCGGGCTGCATCGCCTGCACCACATGACCCACGATCTCAAGCTGCACATCCCGGCGGGCAAGTGGCTGTTCTATGGACTGGCCGCCATTTTGACCATCGTCAGCGCCATCGGCCTGCTGGCGCTCTGAGCGCACTATCACTGACAGCGGCCCTGCGGGGCCGTTTTTATTTGGCGGCTTGCCTCTTATTCATTTTTATTACCTACACTTAAGGCAGATGGATGAGAAAAGGAAAGGCTATGCATCTTTGGTCAAAACTCGGCGTCATGATGACCGCGCTATTTTCGGTAGCATGTAGCGTGAAGCCGCCACCGGATGTGAAAGTGGTAGAGAACTTTGAACTGCCGCGCTACCTCGGCACCTGGTATGAAATCGCCCGCATGGATCATGGGTTCGAGCGTGGGCTGGATCATGTCACCGCCAACTACAGCACCCGTCAGGATGGCGGCATCAAGGTGATCAACCGCGGCTACAATCCCAAAAAGAAAACCTGGCAGGAGAGTGAGGGCAAAGGCTATTTTCTGGGGACACCGGTGCGTGCGGCACTCAAGGTCTCCTTCTTCGGCCCCTTCTATGGTGGCTATAACGTGATAGAGCTGGACCGTAACTACCAGTACGCGCTGGTCTGCGGCCCGAACAAGAAGTACCTGTGGATTTTGTCACGCACGCCGATTTTGGATGAGGTGGCGAAAAGCCGGTTGCTGGAGACTGCCAAACGCTATGGCTTTGATACCAGCAAATTGATTTGGGTTAACCAGTCCTGAGAAAAATCAGGTACGGCCACAGAGACAGCGTGTCCGTACCCTTCCTATTACTGAGCAGTACGCTGGATTGCCTCGCCGCCGGCTTCAACATCTTGCCCCACCCCACGCGTCGTATTGCACGCTGTCAGTGAAGAGAGAAACGCCAGGGACAGCACCACCAAAAGAGTTTTCTTCAACATAAAAATATCCTTCTTCTACAGGGAAGTGTGCTCATGCCCCTTTAGTGTAGCCAAGAAAAGAAAACATGCGGAAAACAACAGGATATTTTTTAAGCGGACAAATCAGCTGGCGATATGGGAGATGGCGCTGCCAAGGTGCTGGATATCTTCACCCATGCCGCGGGCGGTGTTGCAGCCGGTCAGGGCAGTGAGCATCAGCAGGAACAGGGCAAGGCGCTGGATTTTATTCAGCATGGTAGGGATCCAAAATTGCCGCTGCAACGGGCGTCGCAGCGGCAGGGGCATTACTTCACGCGGGAGACGTATTCGCCAGAGCGGGTGTCAACTTTGATCACTTCACCCAGCTGGACGAACAGCGGTACTTTCACCACGGCGCCAGTGGACAGGGTAGCCGGCTTGCCGCCAGTCCCTGCGGTGTCGCCCTTCAGGCCCGGATCGGTATCCACGATCTCCAGCTCAACGAAGTTCGGCGGGGTCACGGAGATCGGCTGGCCGTTCCACAGGGTCACGATGCACTCAGCCTGATCCAGCAGCCATTTGGTGCTGTCGCCTACGGCTTTCGCGTCTGCAGCCAGCTGCTCGAAGGTTTCGTTGTTCATGAAGTGCCAGAACTCACCGTCGTTGTAGAGGTAAGTCAGGTTCATGTCGACCACGTCTGCGCCTTCGGCGGAGTCAGTGGATTTGAAGGTTTTCTCAACACGGGTGCCGGTCAGCAGACGACGCATTTTAACACGCGCAAACGCCTGGCCCTTGCCCGGTTTGACGAACTCGCTGGATTCGACAGCGTAAGGCTCGCCTTCGAACATGATTTTAAGACCGGCACGGAAATCGTTGCTAGAATAAGTCGCCATAGTGGCCCTCTGAATAATGTAAACTGGTAGCTTAGCCAAAAAAATGGCACATATTATAACCCAAGACACGGCGGTTAGAGAAGATTGGTTGCAGCAACTCGCCGATGTTATTACTGACCCGGATGAACTGTTAACCCTGCTCGGCCTTGAACACCATCCGGAGCTGCAGGCGGGACGTGATGCCCGTCGCCTCTTCCCCTTGCGCGTACCCCGCGCCTTTGCCGCCCGGATGCAACCCGGCGATCCGACGGATCCCCTGTTGATCCAGGTATTGACTGCCCAGCAAGAGTTTGTCGCCGCACCCGGTTTTACCACCGATCCGCTGGAAGAGCAGCAGAGCGTGGTGCCCGGTTTGCTGCACAAGTACCGCAACCGCGCGCTGTTGCTGGTCAAGGGCGGCTGTGCGGTCAACTGCCGCTACTGCTTCCGCCGCCACTTCCCCTATCAGGATAACCAAGGCAACCGGGCCAACTGGTCCAGGGCGTTGGAGTATATCCGTCTGCATGAAGAATTGGATGAAATAATTTTCTCCGGCGGCGATCCGCTGATGGCCAAAGACCACGAACTGGATTGGCTGATCGGTGAGCTGGAGGCAATTCCGCACCTGAAACGGCTGCGCATCCATAGCCGCTTGCCGGTGGTAATCCCTGCCCGCATCACGCCGGCGTTCTGCCAGCGGCTGTCCAGCTCCCGCTTGCAGGTGCTGATGGTGACCCACATCAACCACCCGCAGGAGATCGATGACGCCCTGCGTCAGAGTATGGCGCAATTGAAGCGCGCTGGCGTGACGCTGCTAAACCAGAGCGTGCTGCTGCGCGGTGTCAATGATGACGCGGAGATCCTGGCACAGTTGAGCAACGCCCTGTTTGACGCGGGCATTTTGCCTTACTACCTGCATGTGCTGGATAAGGTACAGGGTGCGGCGCACTTTATGGTGGGGGATGATGAGGCGCGGGCGCTGGTGAAGGCGCTGCTGACCAAGGTCTCCGGCTATATGGTGCCGAAGCTGGCGCGGGAAGTGGGCGGCGAGCCGAGCAAAACGCCGCTCGATCTCTACCTGAAGCAAGCCTGACGGCCCAAGGAGGGCGAGGGAGACCTCGCCACCGGGCACTGCTTGCCTGCCTGTCAGGGGCAGTGGTAGACCTGACCCACCATTTTGCTGTCTTTCGGCACGAAGCTGGACCAGAAATCCTCACTCGGGCTGGTGGCGCCATAAATGACGTTACCGCCCATCTCCGCCGCTTTGTTGCGCAGGTCATTGGCCGCGCCGCGCATGGAACTGCCATCGCCACCGGTGCCAGAGAACCAGTTGCTCTGCGAGCCGGTCACCTCACCCACCAGCCGGCAGCTGCTGCTCGGTTGGCTGTCGGTAAATTTGACCTGCTGGCCAGCCGAACTCAATTGGTGGGTACTGCTGCAACCCGCCAGCAGCAAGGCTGCTGAAAGACCAAGAAAGACGTTAATCCGCATCTTTTTCCCCATATAGTTAAGACTCTCGCCGACCTTACCAGCCGGGGCGCCGTGCCGGTTAGGCATCCGCTGCCCTGACGATAGGCTGCGCGCAGGTAGTCTACAGTTTATACGTTAATTCAGCGAGACTATGATAGATATATAGCAGCAACAATCAATTAGTTGCGAATTAATGCGCAGATAAATAAAAACCCCCAGCCAAGGCCGGGGGTTTCGCTACAGACTGTGGGGGACAGTCAGGGACGGATTACATCATGCCGCCCATGCCACCCATGCCGCCCATACCTGCGGCGCCCATGTCTGCTTTCTCTTCTTTCGGCAGCTCGGTCACCATGCACTCGGTGGTGATCATCAGGCCAGCAACGGAAGAGGCGTACTGCAGAGCAGAACGGGTCACTTTGGTCGGATCCAGGATACCCATACCGATCATGTCGCCGTACTCTTCAGTGGCCGCGTTGTAACCGAAGTTACCTTCACCGGCTTTCACCTGGTTAGCCACAACGGACGGCTCTTCACCGGCGTTGGAGACGATCTGACGCAGCGGGGACTCCATCGCGCGCAGCGCAACACGGATACCCACGTTCTGGTCTTCGTTGTCGCCTTTCAGGCCGCTCTGAGCGATGGCATTCGCCACACGCACCAGCGCCACGCCACCACCCGCTACCACGCCTTCCTCTACCGCAGCACGGGTTGCGTGCAGGGCATCTTCAACGCGGGCTTTCTTCTCTTTCATCTCAACTTCAGTTGCTGCGCCCACTTTGATGACAGCGACGCCGCCAGCCAGTTTAGCCACACGCTCCTGCAGTTTTTCGCGATCGTAGTCAGAAGTCGCTTCTTCGATCTGCTGACGGATCTGGGTTACGCGGCCCTGAATGGTCTCTTCGTCACCCACGCCATCGATGATGGTGGTGGTGTCTTTGTTGATGACCACACGTTTAGCCTGACCCAGGTCTTCCAGCGTCGCTTTTTCCAGCTCCAGACCGATCTCTTCAGAGATAACGGTACCGGCAGTCAGGGTAGCGATGTCTTGCAGCATGGCTTTACGACGGTCGCCGAAGCCCGGTGCTTTCACCGCAGCCACTTTCACGATGCCGCGCATGGTGTTAACCACCAGGGTCGCCAGCGCTTCGCCTTCCACATCTTCCGCGATGATCAGCAGCGGTTTGCCGGCTTTCGCCACGGCTTCCAGCACTGGCAGCATTTCACGGATGTTGGAGATCTTCTTGTCAGCCAGCAGGATGAACGGGCTTTCCAGCTCAACAGAACCGGTTTCCGGCTTGTTGATGAAGTAAGGGGAGAGGTAACCGCGGTCGAACTGCATACCTTCAACCACGTCCAGCTCGTCTTGCAGGCCAGTACCTTCTTCAACGGTGATCACGCCCTCTTTGCCGACTTTTTCCATCGCTTCGGCAATCAGTTTGCCCACGGTGTCGTCGGAGTTGGCGGAGATGGTACCTACCTGAGCGATCGCTTTGGAATCAGAGCACGGAACGGAGAGTTTTTTCAGCTCTTCAACAGCGGAGATGACCGCCTTGTCGATGCCGCGCTTCAGATCCATCGGGTTCATGCCAGCGGCAACGGCTTTCAGGCCTTCAGTAATGATGGACTGTGCCAGAACGGTGGCGGTGGTGGTGCCGTCGCCCGCAGCGTCGTTCGCTTTGGAGGCCACTTCTTTCACCATCTGTGCGCCCATGTTTTCGAACTTGTCTTCCAGTTCGATTTCACGTGCAACGGATACGCCGTCTTTGGTGATGGTCGGTGCGCCGAAGGATTTGTCCAGCACTACGTTACGGCCTTTCGGGCCCAGGGTAACTTTTACCGCATCAGCCAGCACATTAACGCCGCGCAGCATTTTTACACGAGCGTCATTACCGAATTTTACGTCTTTAGCTGCCATTTTACTTTCCCTTAAATTCGTTCAGTTCAGTGATTTGCGCGTGAATTACGCTTCAACAATCGCCAGAATGTCGCTTTCAGACATGATCAACACTTCTTCATTGTCGATCTTCTCGGCTTTCACGCCGTAGCCGTCGTTGAAAATAACGATGTCGCCAACTTTCACATCCAGCGGCTTAATCTCGCCGTTTTCCAGGATGCGACCATTGCCCACAGCCAGCACTTCGCCACGGGTAGATTTGCCCGCCGCAGAGCCGGTCAGAACGATGCCGCCAGCAGATTTAGACTCGACTTCTTTACGCTTGACGATAACGCGGTCATGCAATGGACGAATTTTCATTGATAGCTCTCCTTTGAGAAGGTCCATATCTGATTCAGGATAAGAGATGCCGGGGTATGCCTCCGGCCTCGTGGTTTTCTAGATGGGGGGCATTCACGCCCCCTTCAAGGGACAGAGCCAAAAAAATTTTTCGTTCTTGCCCTGCCCCGCAAAATTGGTGGGCCGCCTTAGGCCAGCCCGCACTCTAACGCGCCGGGGCGGACGCCGCCACCCCAGCCTGGCCTTTTCAGCTTTCGCCCTACTTGTCGTCTTTCTCGCGGTCGGTGTGGCCCAAGCGCTCGTGGTACTCATCCTTGCGCTGGTATTCACCCTCAAAGGTCGCGCCGCCACCCTGCCCGGCGCGGAAACCACTGCGGCTAAAGGTGAGGTGCGGCAACAGTTTGAGCGTCAGGTGTTTTTGCACCGGCGGCAACAGCAGCAGCAGGCCGAGGAAGTCAGTAAAGAAACCGGGCAGCAGCAGCAGGAAGCCCGCCAGCAGCAGCGACACGCTCTTGACCATCTCTGCCGCCGGGCTTTCGCCCAGCGCCAGCTTTTGCTGGATCTGCATCAGGGTCTTCATCCCCTCATTGCGCACCAGCGAAATCCCAACGCCGGAGGTGAAGATCACCAGCAGCAGGGTAAGGAAGACGCCCAGCACATGGGCAACCTGGATAAACAGCGATATTTCGATGTAGGCCAGCAGAAATATCACCAATAACGGTAACAGACGCACCGCACTCTCCTTTCAGCAAACGCGCTGGCATGTTGGTCGCCAACGCGTAAAAATGGGGGCCAGGCTGCCACGCAACCGGGCTGACTACCTTGAGATGGTGCTGCCAGCGGGAGAATTCAACCGTACCGGTGACTTTTCTTCTGGCCGGGCGGGAAGTGTGAACTCCTTCACAGATATACAACTGGGCGGGATGGATTGCGTGGGGAGTGAGCCGCGCACGTGCATTTCTTGAAAAGCAGCATATGATCGTGCCCGCCAGCGGGGCGGTGGTTTATCCTGTGGCGCAGGCACGATTCAGCTCAAAGACTACTATTTATTCAGTCATCCATTTACGGCATCAAACAAGAAGGTTCTATGTCTAACACTATTCGTATCGAAGAAGATCTGCTGGGCACCCGTGAAGTGCCGGCAGAGGCTTACTATGGGATCCATACCCTGCGTGCGATTGAAAACTTCTACATCAGCAATACCAAAATCAGCGACGTCCCGGAGTTCGTGCGCGGCATGGTGATGGTGAAGAAAGCGGCTGCGCTGGCAAACAAAGAACTGAAAACCATCCCACGCAAGATCGCCGATGTCATTATCCTGGCCTGTGATGAGGTGCTGAATAAAGGCAAGTGCATGGATCAGTTCCCGGTGGACGTGTTCCAGGGCGGCGCGGGCACCTCCCTCAACATGAACACCAACGAGGTGCTGGCCAACATCGGTCTGGAGCTGATGGGGCACCAGAAGGGCGAGTACCAGTACCTGAACCCGAACGATCACCTGAATAAGTGCCAGTCCACCAACGACGCCTACCCGACCGGCTTCCGCATCGCGGTTTATGCCTCGATCCTGAAGCTGGTTGATGCCATTGGCCAGCTGGGCGAGGGCTTTGAGCGCAAATCCAAAGAGTTCGAAACCATCCTGAAGATGGGCCGCACCCAGTTGCAGGACGCGGTGCCGATGACCCTCGGCCAGGAGTTCCATGCCTTTAACGTGCTGCTGGCGGAAGAGACCAAAAACCTGCTGCGCACCGGCGAACTGCTGCTGGAGGTGAACCTCGGCGCAACCGCCATCGGTACCCGCCTCAACACGCCAGAGGGCTACCAGCCGCTGGCGGTGAAGTACCTGGCCGAGGTGAGCAACCTGCCCTGCGTGCCGGCAGAAGACCTGATTGAGGCCACCTCCGACTGCGGCGCCTACGTGATGGTGCACAGTTCGCTGAAGCGGCTGGCGGTGAAACTCTCTAAAATCTGCAACGACTTGCGCCTGCTCTCCTCCGGCCCGCGCGCGGGCCTGAATGAGATCAACCTGCCGGAGTTGCAGGCTGGCTCCTCCATCATGCCCGCCAAGGTTAACCCGGTGGTGCCAGAGGTGGTGAATCAGGTCTGCTTCAAGGTGATCGGCAATGACACCTGCGTCACCATGGCCTCCGAGGCGGGCCAGCTGCAACTGAACGTGATGGAGCCGGTAATTGGGCAGGCAATGTTTGAGTCGATCCACATCCTGACCAATGCCTGCTATAACCTGCTGGAGAAGTGCGTCAACGGCATTACCGCCAACAAAGCGGTGTGCGAATCCTACGTATTCAACTCCATCGGCATCGTCACCTACCTCAACCCGTTCATCGGCCACCACAATGGCGACATCGTCGGCAAGATCTGTGCGGAGACCGGCAAGAGCGTGCGCGAAGTGGTGCTGGAGCGCGGTTTGCTGACCGAGGCGGAGCTGGACGACATCTTCTCGGTGCAGAACCTGATGTTCCCGGCCTATAAAGCCAAACGCTATACCGATGAAAATGAACAGTAAACCTGTTCCGACCTGATTTCAGGGCACGTTATTCCCACGGATAACGTGCCCTTTTCTTTTGGTACTCACAAAATAATAACAATACGTTTTCATTTTTCACTAAGGAGCGCGCTATAAGCGCGAGAGCAGAACCATGTTGATACTCGAATTTGTCATTGTGCTGCTGGCCATTTTCCTCGGCGCCCGTCTGGGCGGCATCGGGATTGGCTTTGCAGGTGGGCTGGGGGTGCTGGCGCTGGCGCTGGTGGGCGTCAAGCCCGGTTCCATCCCCTTTGATGTCATCTCCATCATTATGGCCGTGATCGCGGCCATCTCCGCGATGCAGGTGGCGGGCGGGATGGACTATCTGGTGCACCAGACCGAGAAGCTGCTGCGGCGCAACCCGCGCTACATCACCCTGTTGGCGCCGGTGGTCACCTACTTCCTGACGCTGTTTGCTGGCACCGGCAACATCTCGCTGTCGGCGCTGCCGGTGATTGCCGAGGTGGCGAAAGAGCAGGGCATCCGCCCCTGCCGCCCGCTCTCCACCGCCGTCGTGGCGGCGCAGATTGGCATCACTGCCTCACCTATCTCGGCGGCGGTGGTCTTTATGGCCTCGGCGATGGAGCCGCACGGTATCAGCTACCTGACGCTGCTCGGCGTGATGATCCCGGCCACGCTGGCGGGGGTGCTGGTGATGTCGCTGCTGGTGAGCTGGCTGTTCAATGCCCGGCTCTCGGATGACCCGGTCTACCAGCAGCGGCTGGCGGAGGGTCTGGTGACACTGCGAGGCAGCCATAGCCTGACCATCCCGCCGCGCGCGGCGCACTCGGTGCTGCTGTTCCTGCTCGGCGTGCTGGCGGTGGTGCTCTACGCCATCTATAACAGCAACGGCGTCCATTTGGCGCTGTTCGGCACCCCGGCGCAGCCGTTGACCACCACCACCAACGCCATCCTGATCATCATGCTGAGCGTCGCGACGCTGATCACCCTGGCCTGCCGCATTGATACCGCCGCCATTCTTAACGCCAGTACCTTCAAGGCTGGCATGAGCGCCAGCATCTGTATCCTCGGCGTTGCCTGGCTGGGCGATACCTTTGTGCAGGACAACCTGACGTGGATTAAAGATACGGCCGGTAGCGTCATCCAGTCCCACCCCTGGTTGCTGGCGGTGATCTTCTTCTTCTGCTCCGCCCTGCTCTATTCGCAGGCGGCCACCGCCAAAGCGCTGATGCCGATGGCGATGGCGCTGGGAGTCGCGCCGCTGACCGCGCTGGCCTCCTTCCCGGCGGTCTCTGGCCTGTTTATCCTGCCGACCTACCCGACGCTGGTGGCGGCGGTGCAGATGGATGACACCGGCACCACCCGCATCGGGCGCTTTGTCTTCAACCACCCCTTCTTTATCCCCGGTACGCTGGGCGTGACGCTCTCGGTCATCTTCAGCTTCGCGATCGGCGGCCTGCTGCTCTGACGGCTTACGCGGGCAGCGCTGGCTGCCCGCGGTAAAATCCACCGCCCCGCCTTCAAGCCCCCGACGCTTCGCGCTATAGTCTCTGCTCCTGCTGTTTCATCCCTACCCCACGCGAGGCCCTGATGACTGAACCCACCGCGATTGTCGTGCTCTGTACCGCACCGGACGAAGGGAGCGCGCAAGGTCTGGCCGCCGTCGCCCTCGGCGAGAAGCTGGCCGCCTGCGTGACCGTGCTGCCCGGCGCCAGTTCGATGTACTACTGGGAGGGCAAGCTTGAACAGGAGTATGAGGTGCAGATGCTGATCAAGAGCGACAGCGCGCACCAAGAGGCGCTGCTCGCCTGCCTAAAACAACACCACCCCTACCAGACACCGGAACTGCTGGTGCTACCGGTTCGCGACGGAGACAAAGATTACCTCTCATGGATTACCGCATCATTAAAGCCATAATCTGGGCGGGCAGCCTGCTGCTGCTCCCTTTGGCTGCGCACGCCTCACTCTTTTCGCAGCCCGCTTCCCAGCAATTCGTGCCGCCCGATCAGGCGTTCGCCTTTGATTTCTCCCAGCGCGGCGCGCAACTGACGCTCAACTGGCAGATCAAGCCCGGTTACTACCTCTATCGCCAGCAGATCCAGTGGACGGCCGATAACGCTACCCTCGGGTCAGTGACGCTGCCGGAGGGGCTGTCGCATAAGGATGAGTTTTTCGGCATTGCCGAAATCTATAAGGATGCGTTGTCTGTGGCGCTGCCGATTGACCGCGCCGCGCCGGGCAGCCAGCTGAAGGTGACCTATCAGGGCTGTGCCGAGGCGGGGTTCTGCTACCCGCCAGAGACCAAAATCGTGCCGCTGACGGCGGTTACGCCGGGCGAAACAGCGCCGGCCGCCGCGCCGCCGGTGGCGGTTCCTGACGCCCCGCCCGCCTCGCTGCCCTTCTCGCCACTCTGGGCGCTGCTGATTGGCATTGGCGTTGCCTTCACCCCCTGCGTGCTGCCGATGTATCCGCTCATTTCCGGCCTAATCCTTGGGCGTGAACAACGCCAACGCAGTGGCCGCATCTTCTGGCTGGCGCTGGCCTACGTGCAAGGGATGGCGCTGACCTACACCCTACTGGGGCTGGTGGTGGCTGCCGCCGGCCTCTCCTTCCAGGCGGCGCTGCAAAGCCCGGCGGTGCTGGTGGGCCTGTCGGTGCTGTTTGTGCTGCTGGCGCTGTCGATGTTCGGCCTGTTCACCCTGCAACTGCCCTCCGCCCTCCAGACCCGGCTGGCGCTGTGGAGCAACCACCAGCGCGGCGGCTCGCTGCCCGGCGTGTTTGCGATGGGCGCACTGGCCGGGCTGATCTGCTCCCCCTGCACCACCGCGCCGCTGAGCGCCATCCTGCTCTACATCGCCCAGAGCGGCAATCTGCTGGCTGGCGGTGGCACGCTCTATCTCTACGCGCTGGGCATGGGGCTGCCGCTGATGGCGGTGACGCTGTTCGGCAACCGCCTGTTGCCACGCAGCGGGCCGTGGATGCAGCATGTGAAAGAAGCGTTCGGCTTTGTGATTCTGGCGCTGCCGGTGTTCCTGCTGGAGCGGATCGTGGGCGACACCTGGGGAGAACGGCTCTGGAGCCTGCTCGGCATCGCCTTCTTCGGTTGGGCGTTCCTGCTGAGCCTGAAGGGCACACGGCGCGGCATCCGGCCGCTGCAACTGCTGCTGTTGGCCGCCGCGCTGGTAGTGGCGCGCCCGGTGCAGGAGTGGGCCTTCCCCTCCCCGACCGCCGCGGCCCAATCGCCCGCGCTGGCGTTCCAACCGATCCGCAGCCGGGCAGAGCTGGCGCAGGCGCTGCAACAGGCGCACGGCCAGCGCGTGATGCTTGATCTCTACGCCGACTGGTGCGTAGCCTGCAAAGAGTTTGAGAAGTACACCTTCAGCCAGCCGGAGGCGCAGCGTGCGCTGGCGGACACCGTGCTGTTGCAGGCGGATGTCACCGCCAATACGCCGGAGCAGCAGGCCCTGCTGCGCGAGCTGAAGGTGCTGGGCCTGCCGACCATCCTGCTATTCAATCGCCAGGGTGAGGAGCAGACCGCCCTGCGCATTACTGGGTTTATGGATGCGCCGGCCTTCACGGCGCATTTGCAGAAACGGGATCAGTAAACGACACTACTTGTCTGAACGGGAAATGGGAGAACGCCAACGTGCAACGTGAACAAGTGCTGAACCATGCATTAACGCTCCTGGAGCAGCGCGGATTGGCCACCACCACCGTGGAGATGGTGGCCACGGCGTCGGGCAGTTCAGTGGGAGAGTTAAGCCGCTTCTGGCCGGATCGCGAGGCGCTGCTCTATGACTGCCTGCGCCACCACGGCCAACAGATTGATGCCTGGCGGCGGCAACTGCTGCTTGATGAGACGCTGTCGCCGCAACAGAAGTTGCTGGCGCGCTACAAGGTGCTCGGTGAGTATGTGGAGCAGCAACGCTACCCCGGCTGCCTGTTTATCGCCGCCTGTAGCTTCTTCCCGGATACGGAGCACCCGGTGCACCAGCTGGCGGAGCAGCAAAAGCGCGCCTCCTATGACTACACATTGGCGCTGCTGCAGGAGATGGACGCCGATGACGCGCCGATGGTGGCCGAGCAAATGGAGCTGATTCTGGAGGGGTGCCTGAGTAAATTGCTGATAAAACATCAGGCCCACGACGTCGCGGTGGCATTGCGGCTGGCAGAGGATGTTTTGCAGGTCGCGCAATGCCGGAAATATGGTGCTCTGGCCTGACGGCCGCCCGATGAAAAGCGGCGCTCATCCGCCCTCACCGAGGGATATTGATGGAAAAGAGAGCAGTCGAATCATTTGCAGGGAGAAATATGCATAAAGCCGTTGACGGCATCCAGCCAATACGGTTTAATGCGCCCCGTTGCCCGGATAGCTCAGTCGGTAGAGCAGGGGATTGAAAATCCCCGTGTCCTTGGTTCGATTCCGAGTCCGGGCACCACTTATTCAGAAAACCCGCCTTATGGCGGGTTTTTGCTTTTCTGCGTCCGGACTCTTCATCGAACTGCGTTCGATTCACTCGCCGCTTCCTGCGGCTTGCCCTGCGGGCAGCGCTAACGCGCTGTGCAAAACGCTCCCGGCGTTTTGTCCGAGTCCGGGCACCACTTATTCAGAAAACCCGCCTTATGGCGGGTTTTTGCTTTTCTGGCATCCGGACTCTCCATCGAACTGCGTTCGATTCACTCGCCGCCTCCTGCGGCTCGCCCTGCGGGCAGCGCTAACGCGCTGTGCAAAACGCTCCCGGCGTTTTGTCCGAGTCCGGGCACCGCTTATTCAGAAAACCCGCCTTATGGCGGGTTTTTGCTTTTCTGCGTCTGGACTCTTCATCGAACTGCGTTCGATTCACTCGCCGCCTCCTGCGGCTCGCCCTACGGGCAGCGCTAACGCGCTGTGCAAAACGCTCCCGGCGTTTTGTCCGAGTCCGGGCACCCCTTATTCAAAGAACCCGCCCAAAAGGCGGTTTTTGCTTTTCTGGCATCCGGACTCTCCATCGAACTGCGTTCGATTCACTCGCCGCCTCCTGCGGCTCGCCCTGCGGGCAGCGCGGGCGCCCTTCTCCTTACCCTCCCTTTTGACAACATCCTCACAGTGCTACCAACCATAAACTTTGCGTTCTGCCCGTGGATACATATTTATACCAAATATTTTTAATTCAATTTGCCCACACAATGAATTAAGAAAAAATAAAATGACCTGAATGATTTCACATTATTTATCCAAAAGAAGAGCAGCCGGTTAAAAATTAATATACCCCAACAAAAGGAAACAACAAATTAATAACACATTGCTGTGCTAACCAATCAGGCAACAAATAAATAGTTCAACTGGATAATGATTATGTAGCGTTGATTTTCGCCAATATCCGCTATATTTTAAGCAACTTAGAATAAACCTCACTTGTTGCCTGCCTGCCTAATCCATTGCAGTCCCTGATGGGTAACGGTTGAACTTGAGCAATGAGGAAAGAATGGCACTTGTCCTATCGTCAGCCAATGTAATCATATAAATCAATAAATTATTAAAGAAATTCTGGGATAGAACAGAACAAGCCACACTTGCGTTCTATTTAAATTAGAGAGGTGATAGGTCAAATAGACGAATTGCGCCGATAGATTTACGCGGAAACCCGGTCATGGCAGTGAAGATTATCCATATGATGAAACATATTACCATTCATAAAATGAATGTGTAGCGGTCATTAAGGCACAAGAGACAAACATCATCTAACGATAAAATCGAACTTCTGCCAGCCAGTCAAAAAAGACTCTTCCCGGTAGAAGCCTAAAAGACAAATGTTATTCAACCTTGAATCAAAAGATTTAACAGGAATAAACTATGCGTCCTTCAATTAGGAGGGTTGTTGCTTTCTTCCAGGCAACAATTTACCTCTTTTTCACTAGCATCAACCCTTGGATGTTTTCGTTCTCGGCTTCCGCTGAGACGGAACAGACCCTTTCGGCTACGCCCAGCACGCAGGCAACCCCGACTGAACAGAGCCTGGCGCAACTGGCTACCACAGCCGGAAACATGCTAAGCCAGGATGACTCGGCGGATGCGCTTACCAGCACCATGATCAATGCGGGTACCTCAATGGCGACCGCTGAAATCCAACAGTGGCTGCAACAGTTCGGTACTGCGGCAATCAACGTCAGCGTTGATGATGAATTCTCACTGGACAGTGCTGATTTGGATCTGCTGTTCCCCCTGTACGATGACAAGAAGCAGAACCTGCTATTCAGTCAGCTCGGTGGGAGACGCCATGATGACCAAAACATCATTAACCTCGGCGTCGGTTACCGTCACTTCTCTGACACATGGATGTGGGGGGTTAACCTCTTTTACGATCGTCAGATTTCGCACAATGCGCACCAGCGTCTGGGCGTGGGTGGCGAACTCGGGTGGGATAACCTGAAAATCAGCGCCAATGGCTATAAGCGCTTATCCGGCTGGATGGATTCGCGTGAGTATGAGGACTACCAGGAGCGAGTCGCTGATGGTTACGATATCCGGGCCGAAGGCTATCTCCCCAGTTGGCCGCAATTTGGCGCGAAGCTGACCTGGGAGAAGTATTACGGCGACAATGTGGCGCTGTTTGGCGACGATGAAGACGATCGGCAAAAAGATCCGTATGCCCTGACGGCGGGCCTGAACTACACCCCGTTCCCGCTGCTCACCGTTGGGCTGGATCAAAAATTTGGCAAAGAAGACCAGAAAGATACCCAGATCAATCTGGCACTCAATTGGGCTGCCGGCGTTCCATTGAAAGACCAAATGGACCCTAATCAGGTAAAACAGCAGCGTTCGCTGCTCGGCTCCCGTATGGCGCTGGTCAACCGCAACAACAACATCATTCTGGACTACCGTAAAAAAGAGCTTATCAGCCTTTCCTTGCCTTCCCGTATTGAGGGAACAGAGGGGCAGGTACTGCCCGTGAACATCAAAGTGAAAAGCAAATACCCTGTCGATCACCTGACCTGGCAGGATGATGCACTGGTTAAACGTGGCGGAAAAATCGATAAGGTCGGCAATGGATGGACGATAACGCTTCCTCCCTACCAGCAAGGTGGTAAGGAGAATAACGCTTGGGTGGTCTCTGCCACTGCTTGGGATAATCAGGGCAACCACTCTGACAACAGCTATATGTCTGTGGTCGTTGACGGCTTTGACGAAGCACAGTTTGTCTCCGAGAGCAGTGTAGATGCAACCAGCCTGCCTGCCGATGGCGTCAGTACCGCAACCCTCACCACCACTATCGCCTCTGTGAGTGGGCAGCAGGTTACCGGGCTGGCTGGCGACCTGAGCGCTGAACTGGTACGCCAGAGCAGTGTAAAAGGTGTCAAAGCGGCAACGCCGGATGTGAAAGAAAAAATCAGCAGCTGGACGGAGAAAAGCGCGGGTGTTTATACCAGCACCTTCACCAGCGGCACGATGCCCGGTGATGTGCTGATTCAACCCTTACTGAAAGGCACGCAGAAACTAGCGACCACCACCATTACCCTCGTCTCACTGATCAAAGATCTTACATTCACCTCACTGGATACGTCGAAACAGAGCGCACTGGCCAACGGCAGCGACACCATTACCCTGACCACGCATGTGGTCAAAAAGGATAATACGCCAGCCAGTAACATCACCCTGCACTGGACAACAGACAACGATAAGGCGCTTCTCTCCTCTGCCACCAGCGTCACCAATGCAGAGGGCGCAGCCTCGGTGACGGTGAGCAGCACGGAAGTACTGAACACCACCGTGACAGCCCAAATCGAAAACGGTGCCAGCATAAGCAGCGATCCGCTGAGCTTTACCGCTGATGCCGCCTCGGCAAAAGTGGTTAAGGTTGATCAGGATAAGACCCTGATTAAGGCCAATAATCAGGACAGCGTTACCCTGAGCGCTCAGGTCAAAGATGCCAGCAACCATCCCTTGGAAAATGTCTCGGTACAGTGGTCGGTAGAGAGCGAAGATGGCCAGATCCATGTGGCGGATAAGTCGAGTGCCACCAATGCTGAGGGCATTGCAGTCCTAACGCTTAAATCGCCGAAAACCGGGAAAGTGGTGGTCTCTGCTGCTACGCCAGCAAACAGTACGCCGGTTAAGTCCGAGCTGCTGACGTTTGTCGTGGATATTTCCACTGCCATTCTGTCGCCGCTGACCGTAGACAAAAACAGTGTGCTGGCTAACGGTCAGGACGCCGCCACCCTGAAAACCACGCTGCTGGATGCCAATAACAATCCGCTTAAAGGCGTTGAAATTTCATGGGTAACCAGCAGTCAAACTGCGCATCTCTCTGCCAGCAAGAGCCAGACGAATGACAATGGCGAAGCCACTGTCAGCGTCACCTCTTCTGACGTGGAAATGCTGACGGTCAGCGCGACGGTTGGCAAGCAGACGCAAACCTCGGAGAGCATCGCCTTTACCAGCGACAGCGCAACCGCCAATGTGGCGACCATACAGGAAGATAAAAATCAGGCGACCGCCAATAACAGCGATCGCATCACGTTGACGGCGCATGTGAGCGATGCGAACGGCCACGCAGTGGCAAACAGCACGGTCAATTGGGCTGTCAAGCAAGGCGTGGCAACCTTGAGTGATGCGCAAACTGTCAGTGACAGCAAGGGTAACGCCCTGATTACGTTAACCTCAACCAAGGCTGGGCAAGTAGTGGTCGAGGCCAGCACCGCATCCGGCACGGCAAAAGCGTCCAATCCGCTGACGTTCATTGCCGACGCCACCTCGGCGACCATTACGGATATTACGGCAAATAAAACGCAGGCCACGGCCAATGGTTCGGATAGCGTGATCTACACCGCCACTGTCCTTGATGCCGCGGGTAACCCGCTGGTGAACAGCCCGGTAAATTGGCGCGCCTCCCCTGGGCAGACCACCATTACCGCAACCAGCCAGACAGATGCCTCCGGCAAGGCCACTGCAACGGTGACCACTACCCTGGCAGGTGATGTCAGCGTGTTTGCCCAGGCAGTCAGCGGCGATGAAGTGAGTGCCCCGGTGGCCCATTTCACCGCAGACCGCTCAACGGCAACATTACGCGCAGTCAACGCCAGCAACACCACACTACTGGCGAATGGTCAGGACAGCGCCACACTGACTACCCGACTAGTGGACGCCAACGACAACCCGGTTCCCGATATGGATGTGACCTGGAACACCACCAGCGCCACGGCCGCCCTTTCCGCCAGCAGCGTGCAGACGGATAAGCAGGGTGAAGCCAGCATCACTGTCAGTGATACGGCGGTTGAAAATGTGGTGGTCAATGCCGTCTTTAACGGGCAAACCCAGCCTTCCCCGGCACTGACGTTTATGGCTGACGCCAGCACGGCGGCTGTCGCGTCAATTACAGAGGATAAAACTCAGGCAATAGCCAACAACAACGATCGCATTACGCTGACTGCGCATGTGGTGGATGCAAACAACCACGCCGTTACCGGGGCAACCGTCGAGTGGCGCGTGGCCTCCGGCAGTGGCAGCTTGAGTGCGCCGCAGAGCACCAGTGATGCGCAGGGCAACGCCGTCGTGACGCTTACCGCCACACAGGCAGGCCAGGTCAAGGTCTCCGCCCGCTCAACCACCGGGGCTGAACAGTTGTCAGGCACCCTGACGTTTGCCGCCGACAGTGTTACCGCCGGTGTTACCGATGTCACGGTCGACAAACCGCAGGCTGTGGCAAATGGTCAGGACAAGGTGACCTACACCGCCACCGTGCAGGACGCCAACGGCAACCCGCTGGCGAATACGACCGTGAACTGGACGGCGATGCCTTCACAAACCCAACTTGCAGGCACCACCTCCACCACTGACGCCAACGGCAAAGCCACGATGACGGCGAAAACCACGCTAGCGGGAACCGTCAGCGTGTCCGCCAGCGCCGGCAGTGGCACGGCACGTAACGCACCGGATGTCAGCTTTGTGGCAGATACCACCACCGCCACACCGGGCAACATCGACGCCAGTAAAACCACCCTTCTGGCCAACGGAAATGATTCGACCACACTGACGCTCCTTGTGAAGGATGCCAACAATAACCCGGTTTCCGGGGTAGATGTGGTTTGGGACACCACCAGCGGCACGGCGACGCTCTCCTCGGAGAAGGTGCAAACCAATGCGCAGGGTGAAGCCAGCATTACTGTGAAAAACACGGCGGTAGAGAATATTACCGTCAGCGCGACAGTGAATGGGCAGACGCGTACATCGCCAGCGCTCGACTTTGTCGCGGATGCGGCCACCGCGACGGTGCAGTCGTTGAAGGAGGATAAAACCCAGGCCGTGGCGAACAATAGTGATGCGATCACGTTAGTCGCCCACGTTGTGGACGCCAACAACCACCCGGTCTCTAACGCGACCGTGAACTGGGAAGTGGCATCCGGTAAGGGCACGTTGAATGCGCCGTCTAGCACCAGCGATAAGCAGGGTAACGCCACCATGACGCTGACGGCCACACAGGCCGGCCAGATCACGGTATCAGCCCGAGCTACCGCCGGGGCAGCGCAGACATCCGTTCCGCTCACCTTTACAGCTGACGCCACCACGGCTCAGATAAAGGATATCCAGACGGATAAAACCCAGGCGGTTGCGGATGGCGTGGACATCGTGACCTACACGGCCACGGTCTCTGATGCGAATGGCAATATGTTGGCGAACACCACTGTTGACTGGCAGGTCACCCCGGCCGGAACGCAGCTCTCTGCCGCAACCACCACCACGGATGCCAACGGCAAAGCCTCCATCACCGCCAAAACCACCGAGGCCGGCAAGGTCAACGTGTCAGCAACCGTAGGAAGCAATGCTGCCTACGATGCGCCGGTGGTCACCTTTATCGGTGATATAAAAACGGCAACCGCGGTTGATCTGAAATTCAGCAAAGACACCGCGCTGGCGAATGGCTTAGACAGCATCACCTTCACCGGTAATGTGACAGACAGCCACGGCAACGTACTGGACAAGGTTGATGTTGACTGGAGCGTCAGTCCGGGGAATGGCGTCTTGTCTGATACCACGTCCCAGACCAATGCGCAGGGCGAAGCAGTGGTATCGCTGACCTCTGCGGGTACCGGGGATTACACGGTGACCATGAGCATCAATGGCAGCAGCGTGACGTCGACTGTGACCTTCACTGCGGACCCATCAACGGCTCAGCTGGTTAAGCTGATCGCAGATAAAACCGGTGATATCACCGCTGGCGATGCCGTTACCCTGAGTGCAGAAGTGGTGGATGTGAACAACCACCCAGTACAGGACGTGATAGTCAACTGGACGAGCGATAACGCCAGCGGGCAGTTCAGCGAAACCCGCTCCACCACCGGGCCGGATGGCATCGCAACCGTCACTTTCAGCAGCACATTGGCGCAAGCCACGCTGGTTCAGGCAAGCAGCGTCAACAGTAGCCAGAAATCGCTCACGCTGAATATTGTTGCTGATATGAAGAGTGCGCATGTTGATGTGGTCAAAGCGGATAAGTACAGCGCAATAGCCAACAACAGTGATGCGGTGACGCTGATCGCCACGGTGCTGGACAGCTATGGTAACCCGGTAAATCAGGTCACCACGAACTGGGACGCAACCACGACGGATCCGAATCCCTCCTTCACGCTCTCGTCACCTACCTCGTTGACGGACGCGACAGGTACGGCAACGGTGCAGTTACGCTCACAAAACGCCATCGCCTATAAAGGTGTCGCGTGGGTAGATGCAACGCCGTCTCAAACCACGCAGACTATCCGCTTTGCCGCCGATACGGCGACTGAAGAGGTGGTCAGTCTCACCGCAGACCGCACAACCGGGCTGGTCGCTGGGAAAGACAGCGTGACGCTGACTGCGGTGATTCAGGATGCTCAGGGCAACCCGGTACCTGATGCGCTGGTTCACTGGGGGAGTGATAACAGTGCGGGCGTCTTTACGCCGGGCGACACCAGCCTGACGGATGCCACCGGCACGGCAACCATGACCTTCACGACCACCAAAGCGATGGTCACGCAACTGGGAGCAGGAATCAATCACTCTGAAAAACGTATCAACGTAGAATATATTGGCGATGTCACTACGGCGAAACTGTCTGATATTCAGTCAGATAAGACGCAGGCCGTGGCGGATGGCGTAGAGCAGGTCACCTGGAACGTATTGGTGAAAGACGCCAACGACAACCTGCTGCCAGAGGTGGCTGTGGGCTGGCAGAGCAGCGATGCCAACGCGAAGCTGTCTGTCACCAGTAGCAACAGCGATGCGAGCGGGGTAGCGACCGTCAACGCGACAACGTTGAAAGCCAACGACATGGTGATGACGGCATCCCTCGCCTCCCCTGCCATGACGCTGGATGCCGCGAAAGTCGCTTTCATTGGTGATGCGAAAACGGCCGTCGTCACGAGCCTCAGCGTGGATAAAAACACGGTGCTGAGTAACGGCGGCGATAAGGCGACCTATACCGCGCAAATCCAGGACGCGAATGACAACCCTGTACCAAATGCGACGGTAAACTGGACAGCGTCTATTAACAAGCTGTCAGCAACCGCGCCGCAAACCGACAGTCAGGGCAAGAGCGTGGTCACGCTGTCAGGCAATACCAATGGCCTGGCAGAGGTTACCGCCTCCATTAACGCGTCGAGCAAAACGAATAAGGAGGTGAATTTCATCGGCACGTTGTATGACACCTGGTATATCACATCCGATGACTCAACCTATAAATCTGCGTCGATTTATGGTTACCCTGCAATGGGTTACTTGACCATCGCTCCAACCACCGGTCCGACAAGCCTGGTCTGGAAAGTGAGCTATGGCCAGAAGAGTGATGTTTCCACGCCTATCGTGCTGACTGATGGCACTGGCAAGCAATACACACTCAATGTGAAAGGGTCGCGTTCAAATCCTTGCGGTAATTTCCTGATGAACGATGCCACACGATGTGAAGGTGGGAAATACCCAGACTCAGCGAGCTTCTTCTTCAAGCGCAGTGAAAACCCTGATTTACCCCCAGGTCACTATACTGGCTTGATCCATTTCATGGGCAAAGAGTGGCCTGATGGACCCTTCGGTTTTGAATTCCGGTTAACCGTTGATCTTACAGTGAACTAATCTTTCGCGTAGTGATGGAGGGATAATGCCAGCGGGTTAAGCCGGGCATTATCCTTTTTTAGGGTCACCGTCTTTTACACGACATAGCTAAGGAGAACCCGCCATCAGGCGGGTTTTTGCGTTTTGGCTTCCGGTGACCATGCCCGCCTGTATCCAGCCGTCACCTGATCCCGCCCCGGTTGGTAGCGTCATCACCGCCATCTTCCCGGTGGCTGCCTTATCGCCTGCCGGAATGGCCGGAAGAGCGACTGCACGAACGGTTACCCTTCGCGAAAAATCCCCTGAATAACTGATCTGGGCTGTGAAATGCAGAACGGGTCAGCGTCGTCAATGTGAGTTCACCGGAACGCCACTTCAATTCAATACATCTACACAATAAATTAAGTGAATAAAAAGTGTGGAGCAAGAATTTACGTTATTCACCCAAAAAAACAGCAACCAAGTAAACATTAAGTCACACCTTAACAAAGCCAATAGCTCATTTACAACAACCATCCGCCTGCTTAATTAGGAATAAATTTAGATTGCAGGCGAATAAATTTTATACAGTATTGATTTGCGCCAGCAGGCATTATATTTTAGTGAAATTAGCATGAGGCTGACTTGTTGCACGCTCACTTGTTATCAATTGAAGTCCCTGATGGATAACCTTTCAGCGCAAACCATTATCAAATAATGATAATGATTTATTACGCCAGCCAGCGAACAACATTAAAACCCTACAAATCAATAGCATAATATGATTACCCATGGATGGGTCAATATCAGCTTGGATCTGGATAATTTTCAAAATCAGCGAGTTAATAGGTCAGCCAATCAAATCATGCAGATAGATTTGATGCTGGCATTCGGTCATGGCTGCAAGAATTATCCATATAATTAAACCTATGATCATTCATAAAATGAATGTGTAGCAACTATTAAATCGCGAGAGATAAATCTTATCTAAAGATCAAAAGCAGGCCTCTGCCCACTCAATCGGAACATATTCCGTTTTCATGTAGCAACACCAAACACAAATGTTATTCAACCTTAAATCAAACGATTTAACAGGAATAAACCATGGATCTTTACATTAAGAGGATAATTGCTTTCTTCCAGGCAATACTTTACCTCTTTTTCACTAGCATCAACCCTTGGATGTTTTCGTTTTCAGCCTCTGCTGAGACGGGAAATACCCATTCGGCGACACCGCCGACGCAAGGGAATAAGTCTGAACAGAACCTGGCGCAAATGGCTTCCACGGCCGGAAGCATGTTGAGTCAGGATAACTCTGCAAACGCACTTAGCAGCACCATGATCAATGCGGGTACCTCAATGGCGACCGCTGAAATCCAACAGTGGCTGCAACAGTTCGGTACCGCGGCAATCAACGTCGGCGTGGATGATAAACTCTCCCTGAACAACGCCGATGTGGATCTGTTGCTCCCCCTCTATGATGACAAGAAGCAGAACCTGCTGTTCAGCCAGATTGGTGGCAGACGCAATGACGATCAAAACATCATCAACCTCGGCGTTGGCTATCGCTATTTCGCTGAAAAATGGATGGGTGGGGTCAACCTCTTTTACGATCGCCAGATTTCGCACAATGCGCACCAACGTCTGGGGGTGGGCGGCGAACTCGGATGGGATAACCTGAAAATCAGCGCCAATGGCTATAAGCGCTTATCCGGCTGGATGGATTCGCGTGAGTATGGCGATTATCAAGAACGGGTTGCTGATGGTTACGATATCCGCGCGGAGGGTTATTTCCCCGCCTGGCCGCAGCTTGGCGCGAAGTTAACCTGGGAGAAGTATTACGGCGACAATGTGGCGCTGTTTGGCGACGATGAAGACGATCGGCAACAAGATCCCCATGCCCTGACGGCGGGCCTGAACTACACCCCGTTCCCGCTGGTCACCGTTGGGCTGGATCAAAAATTTGGCAAGGAAGACCAACAAGATACGCAGATCAACCTGTCACTTAACTGGGCCGCAGGTGTCCCACTGAAGGATCAGATTGACCCCAGCCAGGTAAAACAACAACGTTCGCTGCTCGGTTCCCGCATGGCGCTGGTTAACCGCAATAACAACATTGTTCTGGATTACCGTAAAAAGGAACTCATCAGCCTTTCACTGCCTTCCCGTATTGAAGGGAAAGAGGGGCAAGTACTGCCCGTGAACGTCAAAGTGAAGAGCAAATACCCTGTCGATCACCTGACCTGGCAGGATGATGCCCTTGTCAAACGCGGTGGGAAAATTGCCAAGGTCAATGATGGGTGGGTGATCACGCTTCCCCCATACCAACAGGGTGGCAAGGAGAACAACGCTTGGGTGGTCTCTGCCACTGCCTGGGACAGCCAGGGCAACCAGTCTGACGCCAGCCACATGTCGGTGGTCGTTGGTGGTTTTGACGAAGCACAGTTTGTTTCTCACAGCAGCGCCAATACGGCCACGCTGCCTGCCGACGGTGTCAGCACCGCAACCATCACCACTACCATTGCCTCTGCGAATGGGCAGCAAGTCTCCGGGCTGGCTGACGCCCTGAGTACCGATCTGGTACGCCAGAGCAGTGTAAAAGGTGTCAAAGCGGCGACGCCAGATGTGAAAGAAAAAATCAGCAGCTGGACGGAGAAAAGCGCGGGTGTTTATACCAGTACCTTCACCAGCGGCACGATTACCGGCGATGTGCTGATCCAGCCGTTACTGCACGGCACGCAGAAACTGGCGGCTACCCCCATTACCCTCACATCCCTGAATAAGGATCTTAAATTCACTGAGCTGAAGGCGTCCAAACAGCGCGCGCTGGCCAATGGCAACGACTCCATTACCCTGACCACGCATGTGGTCAAAAAGGATAATACGCCAGCCAGTAACATCACCCTGCATTGGGCGGCGGATAACAGTAAGGCGGCCCTCTCCTCAGCCATCAGCGTCACCAATGCAGAGGGTGAAGCCTCGGTAACGGTAAGCAGCGCCGATGTCCTGACCACCACCGTGGCCGCCCAAATTGAAAAGGGCGCCAGCATGAGCAGCGAGCCGCTGAGTTTCATTGCAGACGCAGCCTCGGCAAAAGTGATTGATGTCGAACAGGATAAAACGCGCATCAAGGCCGATAACCAGGAGAGCGTGACCTTAAGCGCTCAGGTCAAAGATGCCAGCAACCATCCCTTGGAAAATGTCTCGGTACAGTGGTCGGTAGAGAGTGAAGATGGCCAGATCCATGTGGCGGATAAGTCCAGCACCACGGATGCGAATGGCATTGCCACGCTCACGCTTAAATCGCCAAAAGCCGGGAAAGTGGTGGTCTCTGCCGCTACGCCAGCAAACAGTACGCCGGTTAAGTCCGATCTGTTGACGTTCGTCGTGGATATTTCTACGGCCCTGCTGTCGCCACTGGCCGTCGATAAGGTCAGTGTACTGGCCAACGGTCAGGACGCAGCCACGCTGACCACCACGCTGATGGATGCCAACAACAACCCGCTCACTGGCGTTGACATCGCGTGGACCACCAGCAGCCACAGCGCGGTGCTCTCTGCCAGCAAGAGCAAGACGAATGACCGTGGGGAAGCCACTGTCCGCGTCACCTCCCCTGACGTGGAGACGCTGACGGTCAGCGCGACGGTTGGCAAGCAGACGCAAACATCGGAGAGCATCACCTTTACCAGCGACAGCGCAACCGCCAATGTGGCAACGGTACAGGAAGATAAAAATCAGGCGACGGCTAATAACAGCGATCGCATTACCTTGACGGCACACGTCAGCGATGCCAACGGACACCCGGTGGCAAACAGCGCGGTGCATTGGGCTGTCGCACAAGGTGTCGCGACCCTGAGTGATGCACAGACGGTCAGTGACAGTAAGGGTAACGCCGTGATTACTCTGGCTTCCGCCAAGGCCGGACAGGTGCTGGTCACGGCCAGTGTCGAGACTGGCACGGTGAAAACCTCCAATCCGCTGACGTTCACCGCGGATACCACCTCGGCCACCATTACCGAGATCACAGCAAGTAAAACGCAGGCCACGGCCAATGGTTCGGATAGCGTGACATACACGGCTACCGTTCTTGATGCCGCAGGTAACCCGCTGATTAACAGCCCGGTAAATTGGCGCGTCGCCCCCGGCCAGACCCGCATTACCGCAACCAGCCAGACGAATGCTTCCGGCAAAGCCACCGCGACAGTGACTACCACACTGGCAGGTGATGTCAGCGTGTTTGCTCAGGCAGTCAGCGGCGCTGAAGTGAGTGCCCCGGTGGCCCATTTCACCGCCGACAGCGCGACGGCAGCATTAAGCGTGGTCAACGCCAGCAGCACCACTGTACTGGCGAATGGTCAGGACAGCGCCACACTGACCACCCGGACAGTTGACGCCAACAATAACCCGGTCGCCGGTATGGATGTCACCTGGCACACCACCAGCGCCACGGCGGTACTTTCCGCCAGCCGCGTGCAGACAGATAAGCAGGGTGAAGCCCGCATCACTGTCAGTAATACGGCGGTCGAAAACGTGGTGGCTAACGCCTCCTTTAACGGCCAGACCCAGCCTTCACCACTCCTGAAGTTCATTGCTGACGCCAGCACAGCCGCTGTCGCATCAATCACACAGGATAAAACTCAGGCGGTCGCCAACAACAACGATCGCATTACGCTGACCGCGCATGTGGTGGATGCACACAGCCACGCGGTGGTGGGTGCAGTAGTCGATTGGCACGTGGCCTCCGGCAACGGCACCTTGAGTGCGGCGCAGAGCACCAGTGATGCGCAGGGCAACGCCGTCATGACGCTTACCGCCACACAGGCAGGACAGGTCAAGGTTTCCGCCCGTTCGACCGCGGGGACTGAGCAGCTGTCAGGCTCCCTGACGTTTATCGCCGACAGCGTAACTGCCGGTGTTGCCGACGTCACGGTCAACAAACCGCAGGCCGTGGCCAATGGTCAGGATAAGGTGACCTACACCGCCACCGTGCATGATGCCAACGGTAACCCGCTGGCGAATACGGTTGTTACCTGGGCAGCAGTGCCTTCGCAAACCCAGCTTGCAGGCACCACCTCCACCACTGACGCCAACGGCAAGGCCACGATGACGGCCTCCACCACGCAGGCAGGCACCGTCAGCGTGACCGCCAGTGCGGGCAGCAGCGTGGCGCGTCATGCCCCGGATGTCAGCTTTGTGGCAGACAAAAACACCGCCACACCGGGCAACATCGACGCCAGTAAAACCACCCTTCTGGCCAATGGGAATGACACGACCACACTGACGCTCCTTGTGAAGGATGCCAACAACAACCCGGTTTCCGGTGTAGATGTGACCTGGAACACCAGCAGCGGCACGGCGACGCTCTCCTCTGATAAGGTGCAAACCAATGCGCAGGGTGAAGCCAGCATCACCGTGAAAAACACGGCAGTAGAAAGCATGACCGTCAGCGCGACCGTCAATGGGCAGACGCGTACTTCGCCAACGCTCGACTTTATCGCGGATGCAGCCACCGCGACGGTGCAGTCGCTGCAAGCGAGCAAAACCCAGGCCGTGGCAAACAATAGCGATGCCATTACCTTGGTCGCCCACGTTGTGGACGCCAACAACCACCCGGTCTCTAACGCGACCGTGGACTGGGGCGTGGCATCCGGCAAGGGCACGTTGAATGCGCCGCACAGCACCAGCGATGCACAGGGCAACGCCACCATGACGCTGACAGCCACACAGGCCGGTCAGGTTACGGTGTCAGCTCGCTCTGCCACCGGCGCGGCGCAGATATCCGTTCCGTTGACCTTCACGGCTGACGCTACGACGGCCAAAGTGAAAGATCTCCAGACGGATAAAACCCAGGCCGTCGCGGATGGCGTGGACATCGTCACCTATACCGTTACGGTCTCCGATGCGAATGGCAATATGTTGGCTAACACCGCGGTTGACTGGCAGGTCACGCCAGCCGGAACGCAGCTCTCTGCCGGAACCACTACCACGGATGCCAACGGCAAAGCCTCCATCACCGCTAAAACCACCGAGGCCGGCAAGGTCAACGTGTCAGCAACCGTAGGAAGCAACGCTGCCTACGATGCACCGGTGGTCACCTTTATCGGCGACATAAAAACGGCAACCGCGGTTGATCTGAAATTCAGCAAAGATACCGCGCTGGCGAACGGTCTGGACAGCATCACCTTCACCGGTAATGTGACGGACAGCCACGGCAATGCGCTGAGCAATGCGGATGTTGACTGGTCAGTCACGCCGGGGAATGGCGTCTTGTCTGACACCACGTCCCAGACCAATGCGCAGGGCGAAGCAGTGGTATCGCTGACCTCCGCCGGTACCGGGGATTACACGGTCACCATGAGCATCAATGGCAGCAGTGCCACATCGACCGTGACCTTCACTGCGGACAAATCAACGGCTCAGCTGGTTAAGCTGACGGCAGATAAAACCGGTGACATTACCGCAGGTGATACCGTTACCCTGAGTGCGGAAGTGGTGGATATCAATCACCACCCAGTACAGGGCGTAATGGTCAACTGGACAAGCGATAACACCACCGGGCAGTTCAGTGAAGCCCGCTCCACCACCGGGCCGGATGGCATCGCAACCGTGACCTTCAGCGGCACGCTGGCGCAAGCCACTCAGGTTCAGGCAAGCAGCGTCAACAGTAGCCAGAAAGTCCTTACGCTGAATATTGTTGCTGATGCGAAAAGCGCGCACGTTGATGTGGTTAAAGCGGATAAATACAGCGCAATAGCCAACAACAGTGATGCGGTGACACTGATCGCCACGGTGCTGGATAGCTATGGCAACCCGGTAAATCAGGCAACCACGCATTGGGACGCGACCACAACCGCGCAGAACCCGGCCTTCACGCTCTCGTCACCCACCTCTGTGACAGATGCGACCGGCACGGCAACGGTGCAGTTACGCTCACAACACGCCATCGCCTATAAAGGTGTCGCGTGGGTAGGCGCAACCCCCTCTGAAACCACGCAGACCATCAGCTTCAACGCTGATAAAGCGACTGCGCAAGTGGTCAGCCTGACCGCAGACCGCACAAGTGGGCTGGTGGCCGGGAAAGACAGCGTGACGCTGAGAGCAGTGATTCAGGATGCTCAGGGCAACCTCGTGCCTGATGTCCAGATTCACTGGGGAAGCGATAACAGTGCAGGCACCTTTACGCCGGGCGATACCAGCCTGACGGATACCACCGGGACGGCAACCATGACCTTCACGACCACCAAAGCGATGGTCACACAACTGGGGGCTGGGATTGACCACCCTGAGCAGCGCGTCAGCGTTGAGTATATCGGTGATGTCACCACGGCGAAGCTGTCTAATATTCAGGCGGATAAGACGCAGGCCGTCGCGGATGGCGTAGAGCAAGTCATCTGGAACGTGCTGGTGAAAGACGCCAACGGCAACCTGCTGCCAGAGGTGGCTGTGAACTGGCAGAGCAGCGATGCCAGCGCGGCACTGTCTGCTAACAGCAGCAACAGCGATGCGAGCGGGATAGCGACAGTTACCGCGACAACGTTGAAAGCCAGCGACATGGTGATGACGGCATCCCTTGCCTCCCCTGCTGTGACGCTCAATGCCGCGAAAGTCACTTTCATCGGTGATGTGAAAACGGCGGTCGTCACGGGCATCAGCGTGGATAAAACCACGGTGCTGAGTAACGGCGGCGATAAGGCGACCTATACCGCGCAAATCCAGGACGCCAATGCCAACCCTGTGCCGAATGCGCCGGTAACCTGGACAGCGTCTATTAACAAGCTGTCAGCAACCGCGTCCCAAACCGACAATCAGGGTATGGGCAAGGTCACGCTGTCAGGGCATACCAATGGCCAGGTAGAGGTTACCGCCTCCATTAACGCGTCGAGCAAAATGGATAATAAGGTGAATTTCATCGGTACGATGTACGACACCTGGTATATCACATCCGATGAATCAACCTATAAATCTGCGCCGATTTATGGTTACACTACAATGGGTTATGTGACAATCACTCCAACCACCGGTCCGACAAACCTGGTCTGGAAAGGGAGCTATGGCCAGAAGAGTGCTGTTTCCACGCCCATTACGCTGACTGATGGCACCGGCAAGCAATACACACTCAATGTGAAAGGGTCGCGTGCAAATGCGTGCAGCACTTTCTTGATGAACGATGCCGTGAAATGCCAGAATTCGGCAGCCCCAGACTCAGCGAAGTTCTTCTTCAATCGCAGTGAGAACCCTGATTTACCCCCAGGTCACTATACTGGCTTGATCCATTTCATGGGCAAAGAGTGGGCTGACGGAACTTACGCTTTTGAATTCCGGTTAACGGTTGATCTCACAGTGAACTAATCTTTCGCGTAGTGATGGAGGGATAATGCCAATGGGTTAAGCCGGGCATTATCCTTTCTTAAGCTGACCGTCTTATACACGACATAGCTAAGGAGAACCCGCCATCAGGCGGGTTTTTTCGTTTTGGCTTCCGGTGACAATGCCCGGTCGCGTGCCCACTCGTTGCTCAATATCCACCAGCGGGTGCGCTGGCGGCAGAGGCGCTGGTGGTGCATGAGCAGCGTGGCAGGGTCGCACTGTGCAATCAGCGCGGGCGCAGGGGCGGGATGCTGCCAGTTGTCCCATGCGCGATCCAGCAGGCTGTCCGCTGGCTGGCGGAGACGGTCGATCAGCGCGGCCTGCGTCTCCGCCAATGCCGCGGCGGGCAGTGCGGCAATCTCCGCCGTCATGGTCTGGAGGAACGTTTTGCAGTGGCGCAGCAGCTGGCGAGTGGTGAGGTGCGGCGATTGCAGCGCAAACAGTATGCCTGCGTGATCCGCGCTCTGGTGGAAGCGGCAACTGACCACGTAGCCAATGTTCAGCTCCACCCGCAGCCGCTGGAAGAAGCGCGGCTCATAGATCATCGCCAGCAACTGCCCCGCCACTTTCGCGTCCGGCGCATCGTCAAGTGGGCAGAAGAGCAGGAGCGCACGCTCTGCACTGGCGGTAGCGATCGGCCAGATCCGCCGGGCTGGCGGCAGGATCGGGACGATCCTCGCCGCAGCGTTGACCGGTGCCGGGAACGCGCTCAACTGGCGGGCAAGCGTAAGGCGCAACGGCTCTTCGCCGCCATACAGGCTGGCCTGCCAGTGGCCGGGAAAGGCGCTATCCATTGGCGTTGCCAGACAGCCCGGCAGGCGGTTGAGCAGGGTACGAATGGGAATGTCCGCGTGCCATGCCTGCTGCTCCTGCCGCGCGGCCTGCTGCCCTCGCGCCACCGCCTCTGCCGACAACGGCAGCCGCGCGCAGATGTGCGCCAACGCCTGTGGCATCAATGATGGTTGTGCCCGGCAGCGCAACGCCCAGACGCCCTGCTGGCGGCCAAACGCCAGTTCCCCACCCTGATGGGCCAGATCGCCCGCCAGCGGCCGCAGGGCGCGCTGTATGGCGTGCCCCCAGTCATCCGGGAAGGCGTGGCCGCGCGCCGGGCGCAGCAGCAGTACCGGGTCGCCGCTAGCCGCCTGTTGCGGCAGGGGAGCCGCGTTCACAGGCAACGCTGGCAGGGCTAAGGGTTGCGCCAACGGGTGGAAATGCCAGTCAGGTATTGCCACGGCTGGCAACGGCTCAGACGGGCGCGTCGAGAGCGTCAGCGGGAATCCCTGTACGCTGGCCTGCTGCCCACCGTTATCTGGTGCCGCCCACAGCCGGGCGCCCTGCCGGTCTGTCAGTTGCGCCAACAGCGCGCGCCACTCCCCCTCCTCCACCCTGCCGGGCAGTGGGAAGCCAAATGCCTGCTCACGCAACTGATCCATCGGCGGCAAGCGCCCGGCCTCCTGCTCTGCCAGGTGCGCATAGTGCGCACGCTGGGCAGGCGTCAAGGTGGTGAGCCGCTGGCACCAGCGCTGGAACAGCGCCGCCATGCGCGGGAGCGCGCTACGGGTCAGGGTGCTGCCGCTGAACTCCACGGAGAGAATGGCGGCAGTGGCGGAGCGATACTCCAGCAGCAGGCGCGCCTCGTCACAGAGGTTCTCCTGCCGCAGGCCAGCCAACAGGCTGCCAGTGGCTTCATCCACCAACAGCCGGCGCAATAGGGAGAGCGCCGGCCATGACACTGGCGACAGCGCGAACCCCAGCCGTAGCCGTGGGGTGCCGGCGCAGCGCAGATCGATGACCGGTTGGGCCGCCAGTTCCGGCGGTGCGGGCGGCGTCGGGCGCGGCAACTCACCCGCGGCAAAGCGGCCGCCATAGCGTCGGGCAAGCTGTTCCAGTATCTCGAGCGGCTGGGGGCCGTGCAGCCAGAGGGTCAGGTTGGCGGCGCGATAGACACGTTGGTGGAAAGCGCGCAGCGCCTGTTGCAGGGCATCTTCATCGTCGCCAAAGCTTTCCCGGCTACCGACCTGAAACCGGTGCAGCGCCGTTGGGCCACGGAACGCCAGACTCAGGGCAGCGGCGCACTGCGTCTCGGCGTGGGTCTGGAGCAGGCCATATTCGGCATCAATGATGGCGCACTCCTGGCGCTGCGCCTCTTGCGTCAGCAGCGGCGCGGCCAGCATATCCACCAGCCGCGCCACGCCCGCTTCCAGCCGGTCAGCATTGACCTCAAAGAAGTAGGCGGTGGAGGTCGCGAGCGTCGTGGCATTCACCCGCCCGCCCTGCGCCTGCACCCACGCCATCAGCCGCGCCCGATCGCGAAAGCTTTCACTGCCGGCAAACACCAGATGCTCCAGCAAGTGCGCCAGCCCCGGCCACTCGGCCGGCTCGTCGTGGCTGCCAGCATCAGCCAGCAGCAGCGCCGCGGCGCGCCCGCCCTGCGGCTGCGTAACGCAGTGCACCCGCAGGCCATTTGGCAGGATCAGCGCGCGCGCCTCCGGCATCAGCACTCAGCCTTGAAGATCAGCTGCGAGTTGGCGCGGTTGCGGAAGGTCAGCTGGTCAATCAGCATGGTGGTGCAGTTGGCCTTCTCCCGCGCCTCCAGAATCTGGCCGTGGTGCGGGGATTTGCTACAGACCGGATCGGCGTTGTCGGCATTGCCGGTCAGCATGTAGGCCTGGCAACGGCAGCCGCCGTAATCCTTCTCCTTTTCCGGGCAGGAGCGGCACGGCTCCGGCATCCAGTCATAGCCGCGATAGCGGTTAAAGCCGAAGGATTCATACCAGATGTGGTGGAGATCGTGCTCCAGCACTGACGGGAACTTCACCGGCAATTGGCGCGCGCTGTGGCACGGCAGGGCGTCGCCCTCCGGCGTGACGCTGAGGAAGATGGCACCCCAGCCGCCCATGCACCCTTTCGGGCGCTCCTCGTAGTAATCCGGCGTGACGAACAGCAGGTTCGCCAGATTGCCGCTCTCCGCCATCTTCGCGCGGTAGCGCTGCACGGTGGCCTCGGCGCGGGCGATCTGCTCACGCGTCGGCAGCAGCCCCTCGCGGTTGAGGTGCGCCCAGCCGTAGAACTGGCAGGTCGCCAGCTCGACGTCATCCGCCTCCAGCTCGATGCACAGCTCAATGATGCGATCGATCTGGTCGATGTTATGGCGGTGCAGCACAAAGTTGAGCACCATCGGGTAGCCCTGCGCCTTGACCGCCTTGGCCATCGCCAACTTCTGCTGGAACGCCTTTTGCGAACCGGCCAGCGCTGCGTTCAGCGTCTCGTCACTGGCCTGGAAGCTGATCTGGATATGGTCCAGCCCCGCCTCGCTGAAGGCTTCCAGCTTCTTCTCCGTCAGGCCGATGCCGGAGGTGATGAGGTTGGTATAGAACCCCATGTCATGCGCGGCCTTGATCAGTTCAGGCAGATCCTTGCGCACCAGCGGCTCACCGCCCGAGAAGCCGAGCTGGACGCTGCCCAGCTCACGCGCCTGACGGAACACCTCGATCCACTGCTCCGTTGTCAGCTCCTTCTCCTGTTTGGCGAAGTCGAGCGGGTTGGAGCAGTAGGGGCACTGCAATGGGCAGCGATAAGTCAGCTCCGCCAGCAGCCAGAGCGGCGGGTTGACCTGCGGTTTTTCACTCACGGAACATGATCCACTTTTGTTCATAGGCGCTGACGAAGAACTCCTTCACATCTTCGCCCACACCCCCGGCGTCAGGGAAACGCGCGTCCAGCGCGGCAATGATGTCAGCAACGGTGCGCTTGCCATCCACCAGCTCCAGAATGGCGGTCGCGCTCTCATTGAGCTTGGCCATCCCCTCTGGGTAGAGGATCACGTGGCAATCCTGCACCTTCTCAAACTGCAGGCGGTAGCCACGGCGGAAAACCGGGGTGCTTGCCTCTTTGATCTCAATCATACGAGTCTCTCGCTATGCCAGACAGGTTGCTGGGTAACAGTATGGTACGGCGGGCGACCCAGCGCGTAGGCCATGGTCATGGCATCCAGCATGGTCCACAGGATGTCCAGTTTGAATTGCAGGATCTCCAGCATACGCTGCTGCTTCTCGACGGTATCGCAATACTCCAGCGCCAGCGCCAAACCATGCTCCACGTCGCGGTTCGCCTGGCTCAGGCGGCTGCGGAAGTAGCCGTAGCCCTCTGGCTCAATCCAGGTGTAGTGCTGCGGCCAGCTATCCAACCGCGACTGGTGGATCTGCGGGGCGAACAGCTCGGTCAGCGAGCTACAGGCCGCCTCCTGCCAGTTGGCGCGGCGCGCAAAGTTGACGTAGGCATCAACCGCGAAGCGCACGCCCGGCAGCACATACTGCTCGGAGAGCAGCGCCTCACGTTGCAGGCCCACGGCCTCGCCCAGACGCAGCCAGGCCTCGATGCCGCCCTCGCCCGGCTGGGTGCCGTCGTGGTCGAGGATGCGCTGTACCCATTTGCGGCGGGTCTCCGGGTGCGGGCAGTTCGCCATGATGGCGGCATCTTTCAACGGAATGCTGGTCTGGTAGTAGAAGCGGTTTGCCACCCAGCCACGGATCTGCTCCACCGTCGCCTGCCCATTGTGCATGGCGATATGGTAGGGGTGGTGGATGTGGTAGTACGCGCCCTTGGCGCGCAGTGCCTGTTCAAACTCATCTGGCGTCATCAGTTGCGCCGGCGTCTCTGTTCTCATGGTGATCTCCTAGAGCGCAATCGTCATGCCGTCCCAACTGACCTCTACCCCTTGCTCCGTCAGGAGGTGGCGTTCAGCTGAGTCTTCATTGAGAATCGGATTGGTATTGTTGATATGGATGAGGATTTTGCGCTTGGCTGGCATACTGCGCAGCAGCGCCGCCAGCCCTTGATCCTCCGCCAGCGCCAGGTGGCCCATGTCCTTCCCGGTGTTGCGCCCCACGCCGGTGTCTGCCAGCTCATTGTCACGCCAGAGCGTGCCATCAATCAGCAGGCAGTCCGCCTTTTTCATCCAGCCCAGCAGGGTGTCGTCTGGCTCGCCGAGGCCCGGTGCATAGAGCAGCGAGGTGCCGTTGGCGGTGTCTTCAATGAACAGCGCGACGTTGTGGCCCGGCAGCGGCTTGCCGCGATAGCGTGAATAGGGCGGCGCATTGCTCAGCAGCGGGATGGCGGTGAAGCGGATGGTCGGACAGACCGCGACAGAGAAGCTCTCCTGCGGGGCAATCGGGTGGTGAATCAGGCCGCCGTTCCAGTGAGAGAGCATGGTGAAGACCGGGAAACCGGTGGTCAGGTCGTCATGCACCTCTGGCGTGCACCAGACGTGGTGCGGGCACCCCTCGCGCAGGTTGAGCAAACCGGCACTGTGGTCGATCTGGCTGTCCGTCAGGATAATCGCGCCGATGCCGGTGCCGCGCAGTACCCCTTTCTTATGAAGCTCCGGCGAGGCCGCCAACTGGTGGCAGATGTCGGGCGAGGCGTTGCACAGTACCCACTCTTCGCCATTGCCACTGACGGCGATGGAAGATTGCGTGCGGGGAGAGGCGTTAATCGTACCGTTACGTACGCCCTGGCAGTTGCTGCAATGACAGTTCCACTGAGGAAAGCCGCCGCCCGCCGCAGAACCGAGAACTTTAATCTGCATGTGTAGACCGAGAAGGGAGAAGAGAAGATGCCCACAGCCAGGCCGTGGGCATGGGGATTAACGGTTGGAAATGTACAGAGTCACTTCCAGGCCGAGACGCAGGTCAACAAATTTAGGTTTAGTCCACATGGGGTTATCCTCTTGGTGTCATAAACAAGCATGTCACACATGCTCAGGTAATTGCGGCAAACAACTGGCGGGTTGTCAAATTCAGCAGGGATAAATACCTGTTGGCGGGTCAACCCGGCAGGCTGCCAGGCCGCAACAATTTTCGCGGCGCTGATGTTGCTCCAATGTAAATAGTTAATCAACCCTTAATACGGGCTGAAGCATCAGGCAACGTCAGCTCCCCTACTCGCCCCAGGTGCGTTTCAATACCCGCAACCAGTTGCGCCAGGAAATTTTTTCAATCAGCTCAGCGCCATAGCCAGCGTCTGCCAGCGCCTGTTGCAGGCGGGGCAAGCCCGTAACGTCGTTCAGCTCATCTGGCACGCTGATGCCATCGAAATCCGAGCCAAAGGCGACCCGGTCTTCACCCAGTTTAGCGATCAAATAGTCAATATGTTTGACGATTTCTGTTATCGGGGTGTTTCCACTGCGTTGCCCATCGCTCCGCAAAAATGCGTTGCCAAAGTTGACGCCCACCAGCCCATCGCTTTCGCGGATGGCCGCCAGCTGTTTGTCCGTCAGGTTGCGCGGCTGTTGGCAGAGCGCATGGGCATTGGAGTGGGTAGCCACCAGTGGCGCATCGCTAAGAGCGGCGGTCTGCCAGAAGGCTTTCTCATTCATATGGGAGAGATCGATCAGCAGGCGTTTGCGATTGCAGGCGCGCAACAGCGCGATGCCCTCGGCGGTCAGCCCCTCGCCCGTGTCCGGCGAGCCGGGGAAGGTGCCGTTGATGCCAAAGCCGTAGCGGTTCGGCAGGTTCCAGAATGGCCCCAGGCTGCGCAGCCCCGCGTCATAGAACTCATCCAGCAGCGCCAGCTCATCATCCAGCGCCTCCGCTCCCTCGATATGCAGCACCATCGCCAGCTGACCGGCGGCCATGCACTGCTCAATCTCAGTTGCCGTGCGGCAAATTTTCGCCTGCCCTGCGGAGTCCGTCTCCAGCTTTTGCAGGATGGCGATCTGCTGGCGAGTGATGCCGAGCGGATCGTGGGGGGCGTCTGCCACTGCTGGCTTTATTTTGGCAGCGTGCTCAGCTGGCGGTACGAATACCGCAAACATGCCACCCGCGAAACGTCCCTGACGCATTCGCGGCAAGTCGAGATGGCCCTGAATGCCCCCCTGTAAAAATGCGGCGGCCGGCTGCGCATCATGGTGCAGCCAGAGATTCAGCAAGAGATCGTTATGGCCATCAAAGACCGGGAAAGCGGGAGCATTCGGCATAGGATTCAATATGGCAGGTGGAATTTCGGTTTTGTTATACGGAAAGGCCAAGGGGGGCGCAAGTAAGAAAGTCTTTAGTTATGCAACAAAAGCCGCTGGCAGCGGCCAATAAAAAAGGGAACTGCATCGGCAGTTCCCTCTCTGGGTGAGGCTGAATCAGGACTGTTTCAGCTCACGCGCTTTTTGCAACATCATGCGCTTTTCATAACGGGCCGCTTTGGCGCTGTCGAATTGGTTCTCCCACTTCGCAATCACCAGCACCGCCAGCGCGTTGCCCACCACGTTCAGCGCGGTGCGCGCCATGTCCAGCAGGCGGTCAACACCAGCGATAAAGGCCAGACCTTCCAGCGGAATGCCCGCGCTGCCCAGCGTCGCCAGCAGCACCACAAAGGAGACGCCCGGTACACCAGCGATGCCTTTGGAGGTGACCATCAGCGTCAGCACCAGAATGATCTCCTGGCTCAGCGACAGGTCAATGCCATACATCTGGGCAATAAAGATGGCGGCAATTGCCTGATACAGCGTCGAGCCATCAAGGTTAAAGGAGTAACCGGTCGGCACCACAAAACTGGTGATGGCTTTCGGCGCGCCATAGGCTTCCATCTTCTCAATAATACGCGGCAGAACAGTCTCTGAACTGGAGGTAGAATAGGAGAGGATTAGCTCATCTTTCAAAATACGGATCAGCGTCATAATGCGTAAGTTACACATCCGCGCAATGCCGCCCAACACCACCAGCGCAAAGAAAATAATGGCGAAATAGACCAACAGCATCAGTTTGGCCAATGGCAGCAGTGAACCAAAGCCAAAGTTTGCCACTGTCACCGCGATCAGGCTGAATACACCAATCGGTGCATAACGCATGATCATGTTGGTCACTTTGAACATGGTTTCCGAAACCGCTTTAAATACTTTCAGCAGCGGCTCTTTAGTCTCTGTCGGCAGGGAGGAGAGGCCCAGACCAAACAGCACAGAGAAGAAGATAATCGGCAACATGTCACCTTTTACCATCGAAGAGAAGATGTTCGACGGAATTAGCGACAGGATTGTCCCTACCAGACTGTGGCCACTGCTCTCAACTGCCTCAGTGGTTTTTTCATATTGGGAAATATCGACCGCAGAGAGCGTCGACATATCGATACCGTGACCGGGTTGAAAAACATTAGCCAGGGTAATTCCCACTACAATGGCAATGGTGGTAACCACTTCAAAGTAAATAATGGTTTTCAGTCCGATGCGGCCAAGTTTTTTTGCGTCACCCACGCCGGCAATACCAACAACCAGAGTGGCAATCACAATAGGCACGACAATCATTTTAATCAGGCGGATAAAAATACTTCCTGCCGGATTAAGAATATTATCCACCAACCATGTTTTTGATTCAGGTTGGTTATGCAGTACGGCACCAACAATAATGCCTAATGCCAATGCAATCAGGATTTGCCAGGCGAGGCTGATTTTAACATTTCTCATACCGAAAAAGTCCTCAAAGCCTCCTTTCCCCATTTTAATTTGGTGAAAAGAGTACTTAATCGTTACATACGGGCTATAGTTAATGAGATGGGCGCTGCAACTTCCCGTCAGATGCAAGCCGGCTAAATCAGTATCATTTTGCACCGTTGCACTGCAAGCGTTGATTTCGTATGCAATTTACCCACAAAAGCCATACATTATGCTTATGTAGTAACCATACTGTCATAAGTTTATGTTATCGCTTAAATAATTTTCTCTTTGTCGCAAATATCCATAGGCGTCACTCTGAAAATAGAATTAAAAAAAAGTCGCCCTCCCGCTCACTATTTATCCATCGCCCACCGCTATTATGTTTATAAAATGTTAATATAGCTCGCGCCGTTATATCCACACTATTAACAGGGCAAATAGGCGTTTGCTGCCATTTTGCTTCAACTTCCACTAAATCACGCCAAGACAATAATTTCCCCTAGCCATCGTGCTCTGTCTGACTGCTATTCATGCGGGAAATCTTGGCGGCCCTAATGCTTATTCATGACGAGTAAAAAATCAGCGCCCTATTTATTCCTGAGATGCCGATACTTTTTATCGATGTCATTGATAGGTACTGACTAAATTAGAAATGAACAGCGTCAAATGGCGGCTTTACTGCTTTTTCATTTAAATAGCCCGTTTTTCCCTGCTTATTCACGTTTTTACCCAGCAACTTTTTACCTATTAATCTGCCCTTTCTCATCACAGAAGTGATTAATTTATTGAGATTTTCACAAAAAGTTACGTGTTGCGTGATCTGTCGCCCAAAAAGAGAACAAAGAACCAAGGCAAACTACAATTAACTTATGGTTGACATACTATTAACATTCTCAAGGAGAAATGACGATGAGCCAGATTCATAAGCACCCTGTCCCTGCCGCCATTGCAGAGCATGCCCTGATCAATCCAGAGCAATATCAGCAGTATTACAAACAATCCGTTGAAGACCCGGAAGCCTTTTGGGGGGAACACGGCAAAATCATTGACTGGATCACGCCTTATAGCCAGGTGAAGAATACCTCTTTCGTACCGGGCAATATCTCTATTCGCTGGTTTGAAGATGGCACGCTGAACCTGGCAGCCAACTGCCTCGATCGCCATCTTGCCGAGCGCGGTGACCAGACTGCCATTATCTGGGAAGCAGATAATCCGCAGGAGGAGAGCCAGAGCCTCACTTACCGGCAACTGCATCAACAGGTGTGCCGCTTCGCCAATGCCCTGAAAAAACTGGGCATCCGCAAGGGCGACGTGGTCGCCATCTATATGCCGATGGTGCCGGAAGCGGCTGTCGCGATGCTGGCTTGCGCCCGTATTGGTGCCGTGCACTCGGTGATCTTTGGTGGCTTCTCACCGGATGCCGTGGCCGGACGCATTATCGACTCCAGCGCCAAACTGGTGATCACCGCCGATGAGGGTTTGCGCGCGGGCCGCACCATCCCGCTGAAAAAGAATGTGGATGACGCGCTGAAGAATGCCTCTGTCACGTCCATTACCCATAGCATTGTCCTGCGCCGTACGGGTAAGCAGGGTGAATGGCAGGAGGGACGCGACCTCTGGTGGCACGATGTGATCCGTGATGTGTCCGATGATTGCCCGGCGGAGGAGATGAAGGCGGAAGATCCGCTGTTCATCCTCTATACCTCGGGTTCGACCGGCAAGCCGAAAGGGGTGCTCCATACCACCGGCGGCTATCTGGTCTATGCCGCCATGACCTTCAAATATGTGTTTGATTACCATCCCGGCGAGATTTACTGGTGCACCGCGGATGTCGGCTGGGTAACCGGCCACAGCTACCTGCTCTATGGGCCGCTGGCCTGCGGCGCCATTACGCTGATGTTTGAGGGGGTACCCAACTCCCCTACCGTAAACCGTATGGCACAGGTGATCGACAAGCATCAGGTCAACATCCTCTATACCGCACCGACCGCCATCCGCGCCTTAATGGCCGAGGGGGACAAAGCGATTGAGGGCACCTCCCGCGATTCACTGCGCATCATGGGTTCGGTCGGGGAGCCAATCAACCCGGAAGCCTGGGAGTGGTACTACAACAAGATCGGCAATGGCAACTGCCCAATCGTTGATACCTGGTGGCAGACCGAAACCGGTGGCTTCATGATCACCCCTCTGCCGGGCGCCACAGAGCTGAAGGCCGGTTCCGCGACCCGCCCGTTCTTCGGGGTACAGCCCGCACTGGTTGATAATGAGGGCAATCCGCAAGAGGGAGCCTGTGAAGGCAACCTGGTGATTACCGACTCCTGGCCGGGACAGGCACGTACGCTGTTTGGCGACCATGAGCGCTTCGAGCAGACCTACTTCTCCACCTTCAAAGGCATGTACTTTAGCGGTGATGGCGCGCGCCGGGATGAAGATGGTTACTACTGGATCACCGGCCGGGTGGATGATGTGCTGAATATCTCCGGGCATCGCCTTGGGACGGCGGAGATTGAGTCGGCTCTGGTGGCGCATCCGAAAATTGCAGAGGCCGCGGTGGTTGGCATTCCCCACAACATTAAAGGTCAGGCAATCTACGCCTATGTCACCCTCAACCATGGTGAGGAGCCTTCGCCTGAGCTTTACACAGAAGTACGTAACTGGGTTCGCAAGGAGATTGGCTCCATTGCCACGCCCGATATTCTGCACTGGACCGATGCCCTGCCAAAAACCCGCTCCGGCAAGATCATGCGCCGTATCCTGCGCAAAATTGCCGCCGGTGACACCGCTAACTTAGGTGATACCTCTACCCTCGCCGATCCCGGCGTCGTCGAGAAGCTGTTGGAAGAAAAACAATCAATGAACGCTGCATCGTAATTACACCGCCCTGAGGGCGGTGTTCTCAATCAATGCCTCACAGGAGACTCCGATGAATGATGCGATTTATCAAGGGATTGAAAAGGACCCGCGCTTTAGGGAATTGGTGCGAAAACGTGGCCGCTTTGCCTGGCTGCTCTCAATCATCACGCTGGTGTTGTATGTCAGCTTTATTTTGCTGATCGCGTTCGATCCGCAGTGGCTGGGCACCCCCATCGGGACGGACACGGTGATCACCCGCGGTATTCCGGTTGGGATCGGGCTGATCCTGATCTCCTTCATCCTGACTGGGATCTACGTCTTCCGGGCCAATGGCGAGTTTGATCGCCTGACGCAGGAGCTGGTGCGTGGGGTGAAGCCATGAATGCCAAGTTGATCGCTTCGCTGGCGCTGCTGGCACTACCTTCAGCCGCGCTGGCGCGGGTAGCCGGTGATGTCCAGCGGCAACCGCTGAACATCCAGGCCATCATCCTGTTTGTGCTGTTTGTTGGGGCGACCCTCTACATCACCTATTGGGCCGCCAAACGCACCCGCTCACGCCAGGATTACTACACGGCGGGCGGGCGCATCACTGGTTTCCAAAATGGGTTGGCGATTGCCGGCGACTTTATGTCTGCGGCTTCGTTCCTCGGTATCTCGGCGCTGGTCTATACCTCTGGCTACGATGGCCTGATCTACTCCATCGGTTTCTTGATCGGTTGGCCAATCATCCTGTTTTTGATTGCTGAGCGTCTGCGTAACCTTGGGCGCTACACCTTCGCCGATGTCGCCTCTTACCGCCTGCAACAGAAGCCGATCCGGCTGCTGTCAGCATGTGGCTCACTGGTGGTGGTCGCGCTCTACCTGATTGCCCAGATGGTAGGCGCCGGCAAGTTGATTCAGCTGCTGTTTGGCCTTAACTACCATATTGCGGTGATTTTGGTTGGGATTTTGATGGTGCTGTATGTGCTGTTCGGCGGCATGTTGGCGACCACTTGGGTGCAGATTATCAAAGCCGTGCTGCTATTGGCTGGTGCCAGCTTTATGGCGCTGATGGTGATGAAATCCGTGGGCTTTGATTTCAACCGGCTCTTCACAGAGGCAATCAGCACCCATCCCAAAGGGCTGGCGATTATGAGTCCCGGTGGATTGGTTTCTGACCCGATTTCCGCCCTCTCCCTTGGCCTGGCACTGATGTTTGGTACCGCCGGTTTGCCACACATCCTGATGCGCTTCTTCACCGTGAATGATGCCAAAGAGGCCCGGAAAAGCGTGTTCTACGCCACCGGCTTCATCGGCTACTTCTATATCCTGACCTTTATTATCGGGTTTGGCGCAATCTTCCTGGTGGGCGGCAACCCGATCTTCAAAGACGCCACCGGTGCCCTGCTGGGCGGCACCAATATGGCGGCGGTACATCTGGCCAATGCGGTCGGCGGTAACTTCTTCCTTGGTTTTATCTCTGCCGTCGCCTTCGCTACTATTCTGGCTGTGGTCGCGGGTCTGACACTGGCCGGTGCCTCTGCGGTCTCCCATGACCTGTACGCCAGCGTGGTGAAGAATGGTAAGGCGACCGAGCAGGATGAGCTGCGCGTTTCCAAGATCACGGTGCTGATCCTGGGGATCGTGGCGATAGGACTGGGGATTTTGTTTGAGAAGCAGAACATCGCTTTCATGGTCGGGCTGGCCTTCTCTATCGCAGCCAGCTGCAATTTCCCGATTATTATTCTGTCGATGTACTGGGCAAAACTGACCACTCGCGGTGCCATGATTGGCGGCTGGTTGGGGCTGTTGACGGCCGTCTTACTGATGATCCTTGGCCCGACAATTTGGGTACAGATCCTCGGCCATGCCGCGCCAATTTACCCTTATGAGTACCCTGCGCTGTTTTCCATGATCGTTGCCTTTGTCGGCACCTGGCTATTCTCGATCACCGATCATTCGGTGCAAGGTGAACAAGAGCGGGCGCGCTTCTTCTCCCAGTTTGTCCGTTCGCAAACCGGCGTAGGGATCTCGCAAAGCGTGGAACATTGATAGCTCATCAAGCCCAAAAGGCCATCCCGTTGGATGGCCTTTTTCATGGCATTAACGGTTATGATGTAAACAAAAAAGCCCCACGCTGTCGCATGGGGCTTTTCTATTGGGCAGACAAGACTGCATAGAGTACAAGCTTATTGCCTACTCAACGAAAATTTATGCCACAGGAACTATTTTCCCGTTTTTCAGGCAAACAAAAAAGCCCCATGCTTATCGCATGAGGCTGTTTTGTGAATGGATGCCTGGCAGTTCCCTACTCTCGCATGGGGAGACCCCACACTACCATCGGCGCTACGGCGTTTCACTTCTGAGTTCGGCATGGGGTCAGGTGGGACCACCGCGCTCGTGCCGCCAGGCAAATTCTGTGCTCTGACCGCCCATCGGGCCATCAGATATCTGAACCAAGCTGAATATCGCGTCTCTGAAAACACCTTCGGTGTTGTAAGGTTAAGCCTCACGGGTCATTAGTACCGGTTAGCTCAATGCATCGCTGCACTTACACATCCGGCCTATCAACGTCTTCGTCTTAAACGTCCCTTCAGGGGACTCAAGGTCCCAGGGAAGACTCATCTTGAGGCAAGTTTCGCGCTTAGATGCTTTCAGCGCTTATCTTTTCCGCACTTAGCTACCGGGCAGTGCCATTGGCATGACAACCCGAACACCAGTGGTGCGTTCACTCCGGTCCTCTCGTACTAGGAGCAACCCCTCTCAATCTTCCAACGCCCACGGCAGATAGGGACCGAACTGTCTCACGACGTTCTAAACCCAGCTCGCGTACCACTTTAAACGGCGAACAGCCGTACCCTTGGGACCTACTTCAGCCCCAGGATGTGATGAGCCGACATCGAGGTGCCAAACACCGCCGTCGATATGAACTCTTGGGCGGTATCAGCCTGTTATCCCCGGAGTACCTTTTATCCGTTGAGCGATGGCCCTTCCATTCAGAACCACCGGATCACTAAGACCTGCTTTCGCACCTGCTCGAGCCGTCACTCTCGCAGTCAAGCTAGCTTATGCCTTTGCACTAACCTCACGATGTCCGACCGTGATTAGCTAACCTTCGTGCTCCTCCGTTACTCTTTAGGAGGAGACCGCCCCAGTCAAACTACCCACCAGACACTGTCCTCACCCCGGATAACGGGGCCGAGTTAGAACATCAAACATTAAAGGGTGGTATTTCAAGGTTGGCTCCATGCAGACTGGCGTCCACACTTCAAAGCCTCCCACCTATCCTACACATCAAGGCTCAATGTTCAGTGTCAAGCTATAGTAAAGGTTCACGGGGTCTTTCCGTCTTGCCGCGGGTACACTGCATCTTCACAGCGAGTTCAATTTCACTGAGTCTCGGGTGGAGACAGCCTGGCCATCATTACGCCATTCGTGCAGGTCGGAACTTACCCGACAAGGAATTTCGCTACCTTAGGACCGTTATAGTTACGGCCGCCGTTTACCGGGGCTTCGATCAAGAGCTTCGCGTTGCCGCTAACCCCATCAATTAACCTTCCGGCACCGGGCAGGCGTCACACCGTATACGTCCACTTTCGTGTTTGCACAGTGCTGTGTTTTTATTAAACAGTTGCAGCCAGCTGGTATCTGCGACTGGCTTCAGCTCCGGGAGCAAGTCCCTTCACCTACATGCCAGCGTGCCTTCTCCCGAAGTTACGGCACCATTTTGCCTAGTTCCTTCACCCGAGTTCTCTCAAGCGCCTGAGTATTCTCTACCTGACCACCTGTGTCGGTTTGGGGTACGATTTCGTGTTACCTGGAGCTTAGAGGCTTTTCCTGGAAGCAGGGCATCAGCTACTTCACCACCGTAGTGGCTCGTCATTGCGCCTCAGGGTTAACAAGAAAGCGGATTTACCTGCCTTCTCCCCCTACACGCTTAAACCAGGACAACCGTCGCCTGGCCAGCCTAGCCTTCTCCGTCCCCCCTTCGCAGTAACACCAAGTACAGGAATATTAACCTGTTTCCCATCGACTACGCTTTTCAGCCTCGCCTTAGGGGTCGACTCACCCTGCCCCGATTAACGTTGGACAGGAACCCTTGGTCTTCCGGCGAGCGGGCTTTTCACCCGCTTTATCGTTACTTATGTCAGCATTCGCACTTCTGATACCTCCAGCAGACCTCACAGTCCACCTTCGCAGGCTTACAGAACGCTCCCCTACCCAACAACGCCTAAGCGTCGCTGCCGCAGCTTCGGTGCATGGTTTAGCCCCGTTACATCTTCCGCGCAGGCCGACTCGACCAGTGAGCTATTACGCTTTCTTTAAATGATGGCTGCTTCTAAGCCAACATCCTGGCTGTCTGTGCCTTCCCACATCGTTTCCCACTTAACCATGACTTTGGGACCTTAGCTGGCGGTCTGGGTTGTTTCCCTCTTCACGACGGACGTTAGCACCCGCCGTGTGTCTCCCGTGATAATATTCTTCGGTATTCGCAGTTTGCATCGGGTTGGTAAGCCGGGGTGGCCCCCTAGCCGAAACAGTGCTCTACCCCCGAAGATAAATTCACGAGGCGCTACCTAAATAGCTTTCGGGGAGAACCAGCTATCTCCCGGTTTGATTGGCCTTTCACCCCCAGCCACAAGTCATCCGCTAATTTTTCAACATTAGTCGGTTCGGTCCTCCAGTTAGTGTTACCCAACCTTCAACCTGCCCATGGCTAGATCACCGGGTTTCGGGTCTATACCTTGCAACTAGACGCCCAGTTAAGACTCGGTTTCCCTACGGCTCCCCTATACGGTTAACCTTGCTACAAAATATAAGTCGCTGACCCATTATACAAAAGGTACGCAGTCACCCTGATAAATCAAGGCTCCCACTGCTTGTACGTACACGGTTTCAGGTTCTATTTCACTCCCCTCGCCGGGGTTCTTTTCGCCTTTCCCTCACGGTACTGGTTCACTATCGGTCAGTCAGGAGTATTTAGCCTTGGAGGATGGTCCCCCCATATTCAGACAGGATGTCACGTGTCCCGCCCTACTCATCGAACTCACAACTTGTGTATTTTTGTGTACGGGACTATCACCCTTTGCTGTGCGACTTTCCAGACGCTTCCACTAACACACAAACTGATTCAGGTTCTGGGCTGTTCCCCGTTCGCTCGCCGCTACTGGGGAATCTCGGTTGATTTCTTTTCCTCGGGGTACTTAGATGTTTCAGTTCCCCCGGTTCGCCTCACTGCACTATGTATTCATGCAGAGATAGTGTGACGTATCACACTGGGTTTCCCCATTCGGGTATCGTCGGGTATAACGCTTCATATCAGCTTACCGACGCTTATCGCAGATTAGCACGCCCTTCATCGCCTCTGACTGCCTAGGCATCCACCGTGTACGCTTAGTCGCTTAACCTCACAACCCGAAGATGTTTCCATCAGGGTGTGATTATTTGAGAGACTCTCTTACATGCGCCATCTCTCAAGACTTCTACGGAGAGAGACAGGGCTGTAAGGTTTCAATTTTCAGCTTGTTCCAGATTGTTAAAGAGCAAATACTTCACAGCATACTGTCGCCAGTATACTCAGAACTATTATTTATGCAGACCGTACGAGATGGTGGAGCTAAGCGGGATCGAACCGCTGACCTCCTGCGTGCAAGGCAGGCGCTCTCCCAGCTGAGCTATAGCCCCGTGCAGTCTTAAGATACCTTTGTGGTAGGCCTGAGTGGACTTGAACCACCGACCTCACCCTTATCAGGGGTGCGCTCTAACCACCTGAGCTACAAGCCTATAAAGGTATTTCTGCTCGAATTTCATCAGACAATCTGTGTGAGCACTGCACAGTCAAATATCTCTAGGTAAGGAGGTGATCCAACCGCAGGTTCCCCTACGGTTACCTTGTTACGACTTCACCCCAGTCATGAATCACAAAGTGGTAAGCGCCCTCCCGAAGGTTAAGCTACCTACTTCTTTTGCAACCCACTCCCATGGTGTGACGGGCGGTGTGTACAAGGCCCGGGAACGTATTCACCGTGGCATTCTGATCCACGATTACTAGCGATTCCGACTTCATGGAGTCGAGTTGCAGACTCCAATCCGGACTACGACGCACTTTATGAGGTCCGCTTGCTCTCGCGAGTTCGCTTCTCTTTGTATGCGCCATTGTAGCACGTGTGTAGCCCTACTCGTAAGGGCCATGATGACTTGACGTCATCCCCACCTTCCTCCGGTTTATCACCGGCAGTCTCCTTTGAGTTCCCGACCGAATCGCTGGCAACAAAGGATAAGGGTTGCGCTCGTTGCGGGACTTAACCCAACATTTCACAACACGAGCTGACGACAGCCATGCAGCACCTGTCTCAGAGTTCCCGAAGGCACCAAGGCATCTCTGCCAAGTTCTCTGGATGTCAAGAGTAGGTAAGGTTCTTCGCGTTGCATCGAATTAAACCACATGCTCCACCGCTTGTGCGGGCCCCCGTCAATTCATTTGAGTTTTAACCTTGCGGCCGTACTCCCCAGGCGGTCGATTTAACGCGTTAGCTCCGGAAGCCACGCCTCAAGGGCACAACCTCCAAATCGACATCGTTTACAGCGTGGACTACCAGGGTATCTAATCCTGTTTGCTCCCCACGCTTTCGCACCTGAGCGTCAGTCTTCGTCCAGGGGGCCGCCTTCGCCACCGGTATTCCTCCAGATCTCTACGCATTTCACCGCTACACCTGGAATTCTACCCCCCTCTACGAGACTCTAGCTTGCCAGTTTCAAATGCAGTTCCCAAGTTAAGCTCGGGGATTTCACATCTGACTTAACAAACCGCCTGCGTGCGCTTTACGCCCAGTAATTCCGATTAACGCTTGCACCCTCCGTATTACCGCGGCTGCTGGCACGGAGTTAGCCGGTGCTTCTTCTGCGAGTAACGTCAATCGGTAAGGTTATTAACCTTACCGCCTTCCTCCTCGCTGAAAGTACTTTACAACCCGAAGGCCTTCTTCATACACGCGGCATGGCTGCATCAGGGTTTCCCCCATTGTGCAATATTCCCCACTGCTGCCTCCCGTAGGAGTCTGGACCGTGTCTCAGTTCCAGTGTGGCTGGTCATCCTCTCAGACCAGCTAGGGATCGTCGCCTAGGTGAGCCATTACCCCACCTACTAGCTAATCCCATCTGGGTTCATCTGATGGCGCGAGGCCCGAAGGTCCCCCGCTTTGGTCTTGCGACGTTATGCGGTATTAGCTACCGTTTCCAGTAGTTATCCCCCTCCATCAGGCAGATCCCCAGACATTACTCACCCGTCCGCCGCTCGCCGGCAAAGTAGCAAGCTACTTTCCGCTGCCGCTCGACTTGCATGTGTTAGGCCTGCCGCCAGCGTTCAATCTGAGCCATGATCAAACTCTTCAATTAAAAGCTTGATGTGCTACACAAGGTAGCGATGCTCAAAGGTTACTGTTTGAATTTTACTTCAGTTAGTCACTCTTCAAGACTTAATATTTTGTGCATCCGAAGATGCTTGATATTGTCTTGTGAGTGCCCACACAGATTGTCTGATAAATTGTTAAAGAGCAGTGAGTTACGCGCTTTCGCTTGCTAACTCGAGGTGGCGTATATTACGCTTCCCTCTTTCAGAGTCAACTTCTTTTTTCAGAAGTTTTTTCTCTTTCGCTCCGGTCGCTCTGTGAAGTGAATCACTTGCGCCGTGTCGATGGAGGCGCATTATAGGGATCTCGTTTTATTGCACAACCCCTTTTTCGATCATTTTGATTCGATCGCACACTTTTCAAGCTTACCGGTTAGATCACATTCGATCGCGACCAATATATCAACGATCCGCGCATTTGGCAGGTTATAATTTAGACCGTATTCCGCTATTCATATAATGAAGTCACACATAAGGATTCTATAAAGATGAAATCCGGCTCTCTGCGCCCATACCACGATCACACCCCTCAACTTGGCCAGCGTGTAATGGTTGACCCCGCCAGTGTCGTGATTGGTGATGTGATGCTGGCTGATGACGTGAGCATCTGGCCCTTGGTTGCCATTCGTGGTGATGTCCATCATGTCCGTATTGGCGCACGCACTAATGTGCAGGACGGCAGTGTGCTGCATGTCACACATAAGTCGAGTTATAACCCCGCAGGTTTTCCGTTATTAATCGGTGAGGATGTGACGGTCGGTCATAAAGCGATGCTGCACGGCTGCACCATCGGCAATCGGGTACTGGTAGGTATGGGATCTATCGTACTGGATGGCGCAGTAATAGAAGATGACGTCATGATAGGTGCGGGCAGTTTGGTGGCGCCAGGGAAACGACTGGTGAGTGGCTACCTTTACCTCGGCAGCCCAGCCAAGCAAATTCGCCCCTTAACGCCGGAAGAGATCGCGGGTTTACTCTACTCAGCGAACAATTATGTGAAATGGAAGGATGAATACCTGAATCAGGAGAGGGTAAACCATCCGCCCTCCCCTTCCCTATCCTGAGCAATCAGCACCTCTGCTTCTTCCTCCAGATCCCAGCGATGCTGCCTGAACAGTGCCAGACACTGTTCAGGGGTATTGGCACCAAAACGTTGCCGCATACTCTCGAAAGGGAGGGCGCAGTGCAGCAGCACCCCACCCACCAGCGCGCGGAAGACCACGCACTGTTTTACATCATCCCAGCGCTCATCGTCAGGAAAGTGAATCGCCTGATTCACGCGGCCATCTCTTTCTTCAGCTGAGCCAGCACCGGCTCAATCTCTGGCATCACGCCATGCCACAATGCGAATGCGTGAGCAGCCTGTCCCACCAGCATTCCCAAACCATCAGCCAACTGTTTGGCTCCATGAGTTTTACCCCATGCCAGGAAAGGGGTCAGCCCCTGCTGATAGAACATGTCATAAAGACGGATGTCAGGTGTCAACACGGCAGAGGGTATAGGAGGAATTTCTCCCTGAATGCCAGTCGCGGTGGCATTGATGATCAGATTGACTGCTGTACGCGTGACATTTTCAAAGGCCTCAGCCCTGATGTTTCCCATATGGCTAAACAGTGACGCCAGCTGTTCCGCTTTGGCTTGGGTACGGTTGGCAATGATGATCTCACACCCATAGGAAAGCAGAGGCAAAATCACGCCTCGCGCTGCGCCGCCCGCGCCCAGTAGCAGAATGCTATCTTCCGGCTGAATCATGCCAAGCCGTTCCAGATCGCTGAGCAGGCCGATGCCGTCGGTATTATCCCCCAGCAAGGAGCCATCGTCCCTCTTCTTAAGCGTATTGACTGCCCCACTCAGGGCCGCCCTTTCACTCAGGTGATCGGCGCGGGCAAAAGCTTGCTCTTTAAAGGGGACGGTGACATTCGCGCCCTGACCGCCCGCAGCAAAAAATGCTTCCAGCGTCGACACAAAGTCATCTAATGGTGCCAGCACCGTACCATACGGATGAGGAATGCCTGTTTGCTGGGCAAACAGGCTATGGATACGCGGCGATTTACTATGGCCAATCGGATTACCGAAAACTGCATAGGTCTCCATCGATATCTCCGTTATGCCAGTCGCACGTAATCACCCGTCAGGGCATCACGGATTTCCGTTGGATTTTTACGTCCGCCGACTTCCCCTACTACAATTGGGAAGTCTGCGCCGAACTGGGCGCTGACCTCGGCGGCTGTCCGGCATGGCGGCAGGCCAGTTAAATTTGCACTGGTAGAGACCAACGGTTTGCCGAACTGCTGACACAGCTCAACCACCAGCGGATGATTGGTCACACGTACGGCCAGCGAGGAGAACCGCCCGGTCAGCCAGTCTGGAGTGCCGGCACGCGCAGGAATTACCCACGTCACAGGGCCTGGCCAGCTCGCAAAAATGGCCTCTTTTTGCTGCTCATTCAGCTGCGCTTCATCCAAATAGGGTGCTAGCTGCGAATAATCCGCGGCGATCAGGATCAACCCTTTCTCTTTTGGTCGCTGCTTTAGCGCCAATAGGGCATTAACAGCCTCTTCACTGTCAGGATCGCAACCCAGGCCAAATACTGCCTCAGTGGGGTAGGCAATGACCTGCTGGCTGTGCAGTGCGTGGAGGATGTGTTCAGAAATGGGGGTTACATCAGGCATCGTCTTCAACTTCTGTAGTGACCGGTTTACCGCAAAGCTTGCTGGCACAGAAACATTTGGTGCCGGCTGCCGTGCGCTTTTCTATTAATAGCGGATAGTGGCACTCGGCACACTCGCCCGCCACAGGTTTATGGTTCAGCGCAAACTGACAAGCTGGATAGCGATCACAGGCGTAAAAAACCTTGCCGTAGCGGGATGTGCGCTGTAACAAGGTCCCCTGTTTGCACTGCGGGCAGACCAGTGCGGTATTATCCGGTTTATCGAGCGCTTCAATATGGGTACATTGCGGATAATCACTGCATCCGATAAACATGCCATAGCGCCCCTGCCGTAAGACCAACGTGGCGTGACATTGCGGACAGAGCTGTCCCTCCAGCACCTTGACGACATGGCCGTCAGCCTGCGCCTTGAGAGGACGGATATATTCACATTCGGGATAGCGGGAGCAGCCAAGAAAAGGGCCGTGGCGTCCACTTCGGATAACCAATTCGGCCCCACACTCCGGACAAGGTTCATTTTGCCTGGCGGCAAAAATCGCGGCTTTAGACATCGTTATTTACTGTTATCGCTTAATGCAGATAACCCTCGTTCACTTCAAACAGCAACTCTTCCATTTGCTGATAAGCACTTTCATAACCGGGAATATTGAACAGTACCATAAGGATGACCCATTTCAGATCTTCCAAATCGAACTCGTCAGTTTCCAACGCCATCACACGATCGATGACCATCTCCCGGGTTTCAAGGTTCAGCACTTGTATCTGCTCCAGGAACAGCAGGAATCCCCGGCAGCTGGCATCAAGGCGAGTTGCCTCTTCATCGGTATAGATGCGTAAAGCAAAAGGATCCGCATCCACCATGAAGGGCGCAGCTTCACCCTCTTGCAAGTCTGCAAGTTTCTCAAGCCACCCCAGAGCGCTATAGATATCTTCCCGATGAAAACCGGCACGGGCAAGATCATCCGTCAGCTTATCCTGGTCGACGTGCATCTCCGCTTCGTTATGTATATAGGTTTCAAATAAGTACATTAGTACGTCGAACATGGCCTGCCCTCCTAATTCGGACATAGCCGCCGGATACAGCTGCGATCCATCCTGCTAACTCCAGATCGAGTAATTTTACCACTACCTCTGGCACAGGTTGGCCGGCACGTTCGGCGACGACGTCAACAGGTGTCACCTCATATCCTACGTTAGCCAACACATCAGCAAATGGCAATTCCGCATCGCTATCTTGTGCACAAATATTCAATTCTTGCTGAGATCCTGTAACAAACACGGGCGTTGGCGCCGCCATTTCAGGATTATCCTCAACCAGCCAGTGCAAGCTACTGCTCAACAGCTCCACAATCTCCTGCGGTTCGGTCACCAGGTTCGCGCCTTGCTGAATGAGCCAATGTGTTCCGCTGCTGGCATCACTTCCCAGTGGCCCCGGCAGGGCGAAGATCTCCCGTCCCTGCTCAAGCGCACAACGGGCAGTGATCAGCGATCCACTACGCTGCGACGCTTCCACCACCAGCACCCCTCGGCTTAGCCCGCTGATAATGCGGTTACGCCGGGGGAAGTGGGCAGGCAAAGGAGCCACGGTGGGCAGAAATTCAGAGACCAGCGCGCCTCCCTGCTCCACAATCTGGGCGCTCAGCCGCTGATGGCATCTGGGGTGGATATGCGCCAGCCCGCAACCCATGACAGCGAGGGTTTTCCCTTCAGCCTGAAGGGCCGCGCGATGGGCGATGCCATCAATCCCCAGCGCCAGCCCGCTGGTGATGGTATAGCCCTGCTGCACCAGACCGCGGGCAAAATAGCTTGCCCAACGCTCCCCATACTCGCTGCACTGTCGGCTACCGACTATCGCCACCTGGGGCGAATGCAGGCTTTGCAGCACGCCGGTAACAAAAAGCACGGGCGGCGGATCGGCGATATGCGCCAACAGCGCTGGGTATTCCGGCTGCCCAAGGGCCACCAACTGATTGCCTGTATGTTCCAGCCATGCCAAGGCCGCAGAAAGGTTGTGCGCCGGTGGATGAAGGAAAGCATGAGCCTGTTCAGCAGAGAGGCCGCACTGCTGTAATAGGCCGAGTGTAATGCGTGAGGCGGCCAGCAGGCTGTGCACCAGCCCAACCTTTTTTCGGCTACGCACCCCTTTCAAGGTGGCCAATCGCAACCATATCTCTTCCTGAGTCATACCGCCTCCTGACTGGGCACATTTCTGTCTCGATGCTGTCAATCAGGCAGGGAAATGTCTAGAATAAAGAGTAATTGTCATCCATCACTCGCACACAGATCGAAATATTTATGTCCGTATTACACGTATTGCATTACCCCGATGAGCGACTGCGCAAAGTCGCGCAGCCAGTAAAAGAAGTGAATGCCGAAATCCAGCGTATCGTGGATGATATGTTCGAAACCATGTACGCAGAGGAAGGGATTGGCCTGGCTGCGACACAAGTGGATATCCACCAGCAGATCATCGTGATCGACGTTTCTGAAAACCGTGACCAGCGTCTGGTGTTGATCAACCCAGAGATGCTGGAGAAAAGTGGCGAAACCGGGATTGAAGAGGGCTGCTTGTCCATCCCTGAGCAGCGGGCGTTTGTGCCGCGTGCCGAAAAAGTGAAAATCCGTGCTCTGGATCGTGACGGCAAAGCGTTTGAGCTTGAAGCTGACGACCTGCTGGCGATTTGTATCCAGCATGAGATGGATCACTTGCTGGGCAAATTGTTTGTGGATTACCTCTCGCCGCTGAAACGTCAGCGTATCCGCCAGAAAGTTGAGAAACTTGCCAAGCTGAACGCGCGCGCCAACTAAGTCTGAAGACAGCAGGAATTGATTGTGTCTGACGCATTACGGATCATTTTTGCCGGTACACCGGATTTTGCAGCGCGTCATCTCGACGCGCTTTTAACATCTCACCATGATGTTGTAGGTGTCTTTACTCAGCCGGATCGTCCGGCCGGCCGAGGCAACAAACTTACCCCTAGCCCTGTTAAAGTGCTGGCTGAAGAGAACCAGATCCCGGTCTTCCAGCCCAAGTCCCTGCGTCCGGCTGAAAGCCAGGCGCTGGTGCAGGCGCTGAACGCCGACATTATGGTTGTCGTGGCCTATGGCCTGATCTTGCCACAGGCGGTGCTGGAGATGCCGAAGCTTGGCTGCATCAATGTGCATGGTTCGCTGCTGCCGCGCTGGCGCGGTGCGGCACCGATTCAACGCTCTCTCTGGGCTGGTGACAGCCAGACGGGCGTCACTATCATGCAGATGGATGTAGGGTTGGATACCGGAGCCATGCTGACCAAGCTGGCCTGTGACATTCAAGCCGATGACACCAGTGCCACACTGTATAACAAGCTGGCGGAACTGGGCCCGCGCGCCATGCTGAATACCCTGTCTGACCTGGCAGCTGGGCTGGCAGAGCCTGAGCAGCAGGATGATGCGCTCGCGACCTATGCGGAAAAACTGAGCAAGGAAGAGGCGCGGCTTGACTGGCAGCTCTCTGCTGCCCAGCTGGAGCGTTGCATCCGCGCCTTTAACCCGTGGCCGGTCAGCTACTTTATGGTCGATGACCAGCCGGTCAAAGTCTGGCAGGCAACAGTCTTACCAAGCCAGAGCGCGGCACCGGGCACCATCGTGGCAGCAGATAAGCAAGGCATCCAGGTTGCCACTGCCGATGGGGTATTGAGCCTTACTCAGCTCCAGCCGGCCGGTAAAAAAGCAATGTCTGCCCAAGACCTGCTAAATTCCCGCCGTGAATGGTTCAGCGTGGGTAAACAACTCAGCTAACCCACCCTATGCGCCCGGCTTCCGCCGGGCCTCTTTCCTTACTGATGCTGGCATTGTCAGCTTTGTAGCTATGAAAAACGCATATAATTTACGCAGCATCGCTGCAAAAGCCATTGGTCAGGTATTGGATCAGGGACAGTCGCTCTCTACTGCCCTTCCTGCTCTCCAGAAGAATATTGCTGACAAAGATAAAGCCCTGTTGCAGGAGCTCTGCTTTGGCACACTGCGGGTTCTGCCACAGCTCGAGTGGTGCATCAAACAGTTGATGGCTCGCCCAATGACCGGCAAACAGCGCCCGCTGCACTACCTCATCATGGTTGGCCTGTATCAGTTGATCTACACCCGTATCCCGGCGCACGCGGTACTGGCAGAAACCGTGGAAGGCGCAGTGGCACTCAAGCGCCCCCAATTGAAGGGGCTGATCAACGGCGTTTTACGGCAGTTTCAACGCCAACAAGATGCGTTGCTTGAACAGGCAGGCCAACAGGAATCGCGCTTCTTGCATCCCTCTTGGTTGTTAGAGCGCATTCGTAAAGCCTACCCGACCGAATGGCAGGCCGTTGCCGATGCCAATAACCAGCGCCCTCCCATGTGGCTGCGGGTTAACCGTCTGCATCATAGTCGCGACCGTTATCTTGAGCTGTTAGCAGAGGCGGGCATCGCTGCCGAGATTGACGATGCCTATCCGGATGCCCTGCGACTGGTGGCTCCATGCCCGGTGACAGACCTGCCAGGTTTCGCTGACGGCTGGGTAACAGTGCAGGATGCTTCCGCCCAAGGTTGCGTCCCGCTTTTGGCACCGCAAAATGGCGAGCGTATTCTGGATCTTTGTGCAGCGCCCGGTGGCAAGACCACACATATTCTGGAGGCGGCACCAGAAGCACAGGTATTGGCGGTGGACATTGATGAGCAGCGGTTAAAGCGGGTGTTGGAAAACCTGCAGCGCCTGCGACTGAATGCGGAAGTCAAACGCGGTGATGGCACCCAGCCTGAACAGTGGGCTGCTGGCCTGAGCTTTGATCGTATCCTGTTAGATGCCCCTTGTTCAGCCACCGGCGTAATCCGTCGCCATCCCGACATCAAGTGGTTGCGTCGCAATAGCGATATTGCTGAATTGGTGGCCGTGCAGAAAGCCATTCTGGAGGCGATTTGGCCCTACCTGAAGTCGGGCGGTGTCTTGCTGTATGCGACCTGCTCTATCCTGCCGGAAGAGAATAGCGAACAGATAGCAGACTTCCTCTCCCGTCATGTAGATGCCACCTTGGTAGAAACCGGCGACAGCTCGCATCCGGGCAAGCAGAATCTGCCGGGGCCTACAGCAGGTGATGGCTTCTTCTACGCTAAACTGACCAAGGCCTGATAGCCGGCCTGGCAGCGTGCACCAGATAAATTTATTGAGTGGATAAGAAACCGCGATGAAGATCATTATTCTTGGGGCTGGTCAGGTGGGTGGAACCCTGGCGGAGAACCTGGTCGGTGAAAACAACGACATTACTGTTGTCGATACCAATGCTGCCCATCTGCGTCAGCTCCAGGATAAATTCGACCTTCGTGTCGTTCAGGGACATGGCTCCCATCCACGTGTGTTGCGGGAAGCGGGTGCTGGTGACGCGGACATGTTGGTGGCTGTCACAAACTCTGATGAAACCAACATGGTGGCATGTCAGATCGCCTACTCCCTGTTTAACACGCCGAATCGGATCGCCCGTATCCGTTCAGCAGATTACATCCGGGAATCGGAAAAGCTGTTCAACGCCGACGCGGTGCCGATCGATCACTTGATCTCGCCTGAGCAACTGGTGATCGATTACATCTATAAATTGATCGAGTATCCGGGCGCGCTTCAGGTTGTGAATTTTGCGGAAGGGAAAGTGAGCATCGCCGCGGTCAAAGCCTATTATGGCGGCCCGCTGGTCGGTAATGCCCTCTCTACCATGCGTGAGCATATGCCGCACATCGACACTCGCGTGGCGGCAATTTTCCGTCAGGATCACCCGATCCGCCCACAAGGCTCGACAATTATTGAAGCTGGCGATGAGGTCTTTTTCGTTGCCGCATCCCAGCACATCCGCGCTGTGATGAGTGAGCTACAGCGGCTGGAAAAACCTTACAAGCGCATCATGATTGTGGGCGGTGGTAACGTCGGGGCCGGTCTGGCGCGTCGATTGGAGAAGAATTACAGCGTCAAACTGATTGAGCGCGATCAGCACCGGGCGGCAGAACTGGCTGAGCTGTTACAGGACACCATCGTATTTTATGGCGACGCTTCTGATCAGGAGCTGCTGGCTGAAGAGCATGTGGAGCAGGTGGATGTCTTTATCGCCATCACCAACGATGATGAAGCCAACATTATGTCCGCAATGCTGGCGAAGAGGATGGGTGCCAAAAAGGCCATGGTGCTGATTCAGCGCCGCGCCTATGTTGATTTAGTCCAAGGTAGCGTAATTGATGTCGCCATCTCCCCCCAACAGGCCACCATCTCTGCCCTACTGGGGCATGTACGCAAAGCGGATATCGTGAGTGTCTCCTCGCTGCGCCGTGGAGTAGCTGAGGCGATTGAAGCCATTGCCCATGGCGATGAGAGCACCTCCAAGGTAGTGGGCCGCCGCGTGGAAGAGATCAAGCTGCCACCTGGCACGACCATCGGGGCGATCGTTCGTGGTGACGAGGTGATCATTGCCAACCGTCAGTCGCGTATAGAGCAAGGTGATCACGTCATCATGTTTATTACCGACAAGAAATTTGTTCCCGATGTCGAACGTCTGTTCCAGCCAAGCCCGTTCTTCCTGTGATCGCCTAAGCGAGTGCTCTAGAAACCAGCAAACCCGACCAAAATAGTCAACTTTGGTAGCAAGATAGCCGTGAATGCGCTTTACTTGTAGTCACTTGAGTTATTTTGGCAAGGAGTGATGTATGAGTTTCTTTAAAGAGTTTCGTGAGTTTGCCATGCGTGGCAATGTGGTGGATTTGGCCGTCGGTGTGATCATTGGTGCCGCATTTGGCAAAATTGTGTCATCGCTGGTTGCTGACATTATCATGCCGCCGCTGGGCCTGTTAATTGGGGGCGTAGATTTTAAGCAGTTTGAGCTCGTCTTGAGGGAAGCTCAGGGCACTGTACCTGCAGTAGTCATGAAGTATGGCGTCTTTATCCAAAACATTTTTGACTTCATCATCATCGCGCTGGCGATTTTCATTGCCATCAAATTGATGAACCGCCTGCGTCGTAAAGAGGAAGAGAAACCTGCGGCAGCACCGAAGCAGAGTGCAGAAGAGAAACTGTTGGTTGAAATTCGCGATTTACTTAAACAGCAGAATACCAAGTAGTCGAATCAAGCTTTGAACAAAGGTCAGTGGTAAAAGTTCAGCGAAAACGCTTACCACTGACCTCCGTGTTTCCGCCCTTAGCGTGCTTGCCCTTACGCTGATAGCTACCCTTCCCTTTTTTGTTCTTTTCTACTCGCTGTCTGAACAGAGTGTCATGAAGCAGCGCGTGCAGCGCATTGTCCTGAATTGTGCCTTTATTGTGTTGATGACGGCTCATCGTAACCTCATTTGAAATGAAAGAAGTGTGGGTGAAAACGAGATAATCATAGACGATCGCTATCAAAATACCATATTCGCTAACGGCTATTTTTTTGCAGAATGTGCGCTCAGTTTCTCACTAATCCGCTGTTGATACTCACCTTTTAAAAAATCAGTGTTGATCCCTGCTTGCTGTAAGCGCAACTCCAGCACCCGTAATTTCTGGCTAATGACATCGTACTGAGGATCCTCTTTATGGATCTCATGCAGCAACGTATCCAACTCCAGCGCCTCTTTGCGTGCTTCGAGTTCCGGTGGTAAATAGCCTGAATTTTTGAGTATTCGATAAGCCACTCGCAGCTCCGCAGGCACGGCACTGGTATCGTCCAGCTCTAGGGGTTTACCGGCACCGGGCAGGCAGTCAAATTCACCCTTGGCTTGAGCTTCCCGGATATGACGTTCAACCATTTCATCGATAAAGAGCATGATGGTATTCCTCAACAGAGGGGAAGGGTATTGGTAAGTGAAGAATAGCAGGAAGGAATGTAAAAAGAGGATACGCAAATTTCAGATATAAAAAAACCGGGCCAGGCCCGGTCTTTTTACGCTCTCACAGATTACTCTGCAACAGCTTCTGCTTTCGATTCTGCACGATCAACGAGCTCGATGTATGCCATCGGCGCATTGTCGCCTGCACGGAAGCCACACTTCAGAATACGAGTGTAACCACCTGCGCGGCTCGCGAAACGCGGGCCCAGTTCGTTAAACAGTTTTGCCACGATCTCGTTATCACGAGTACGGGCGAATGCCAGACGACGGTTAGCAACGCTGTCGGTCTTGGCAAGAGTAATCAGCGGCTCAACAACGCGACGCAGCTCTTTCGCTTTCGGCAGGGTCGTCTTGATGATCTCATGACGAACCAGAGAGCCGGCCATGTTACGGAACATAGCCTGGCGGTGGCTGCTGTTACGGTTCAGTTGACGACCACTCTTACGATGGCGCATGACCTTATCCTTCTCAGTAAAACCTTAACCTGTGATCCGGTTACTCGTCAGCAATGCTTGCCGGCGGCCAGTTTTCCAGGCGCATGCCCAGAGACAGACCACGGGAGGCCAGCACGTCTTTAATCTCAGTAAGAGATTTTTTACCCAGGTTTGGCGTTTTCAGCAACTCAACCTCGGTACGCTGTACCAGATCACCGATGTAGTGGATAGCTTCTGCCTTGAGGCAGTTAGCAGAGCGGACAGTCAATTCCAGATCGTCAACAGGGCGCAGCAGGATCGGATCGAACTCAGGCTTCTCTTCTTTCACTTCCGGCTGACGTACATCACGTAAGTCAACGAAAGCTTCCAGTTGTTCAGCCAAAATGGTCGCCGCACGACGGATCGCCTCTTCAGGATCGATCGTACCGTTGGTTTCCATCTCGATGACCAGCTTATCCAGGTCAGTACGTTGCTCAACACGCGCTGCTTCAACATTGTAGGCGATACGCTCTACAGGGCTGTAGCAGGCGTCAACGAGCAGACGACCGATCGGGCGCTCATCTTCTTCCGAATGAATTCGGGCAGACGCCGGCACATATCCACGGCCACGCTGAACCTTGATACGCATGCTGATAGCAGCGTTCTCATCGGTCAGATGACAGATAATATGTTGCGGCTTGACGATTTCGACATCACCATCATGGGTGATGTCGGCTGCAGTCACAGGGCCAATGCCAGATTTATTCAGGGTAAGAATAACTTCATCTTTGCCTTGAACTCTCACCGCCAGCCCTTTCAGGTTGAGCAGGATCTCCAGGATATCTTCCTGTACGCCTTCTTTGGTGCTGTACTCATGTAGTACACCATCAATCTCAACCTCGGTCACCGCGCAACCCGGCATGGATGAAAGCAGAATACGGCGCAGTGCGTTGCCAAGAGTATGGCCAAAGCCACGCTCTAACGGCTCAAGGGTCACCTTGGCGTGCGTCGAACTGACTTGCTCGATATCTACCAGGCGCGGTTTTAGAAACTCTGTCACAGAACCCTGCATTGTGTCCTCTCTTTGGTACTAAGCTTTACTTGGAGTAAAGCTCGACGATCAGGTGTTCGTTAATGTCCGCAGACAGATCGGTACGTTCAGGAATACGCTTGAACACACCTTCCATCTTAGCAGCATCAACTTCCAGCCAAGTTGGCTTTTCACGCTGCTCAGCCAGCTCCAAAGCGGCCTTAACGCGAGATTGCTTTTTAGCTTTCTCACGGATGCTGACTACGTCATTCGGAGATACCTGATAAGAAGCGATGTTAACAACGCGACCATTGACCATGATGGCTTTATGGCTTACCAGCTGGCGTGCTTCAGCGCGGGTAGCACCAAAGCCCATACGGTAAACAACGTTGTCCAGACGACCTTCCAGCAGTTGCAACAGGTTTTCACCGGTGTTGCCTTTCAGACGTGCTGCTTCTTTATAATAGTTACGGAACTGACGCTCCAGCACGCCATACATACGGCGAACTTTCTGCTTTTCACGCAACTGCACACCGTAGTCAGACAGACGCGGTTTACGCGCACCATGCTGACCAGGAGCTTGTTCAATCTTACACTTGGAATCGATCGCGCGAACGCCAGACTTAAGGAACAGGTCTGTGCCCTCACGACGGCTCAGCTTGAGCTTAGGACCCAAATATCTTGCCATTTTCTTTCTCCAACAATCCTAAAAGCAGCGTTATACGCGACGCTTTTTCGGCGGACGACAACCGTTATGAGGGATCGGAGTCACATCAGTAATATTAGTGATGCGGAAACCAGCCGCGTTCAGAGCGCGGATAGTAGACTCACGGCCCGGACCAGGTCCTTTAACCATAACTTCCAGGTTCTTAATACCGTATTCTTTCACTGCATCAGCGCAGCGCTCTGCCGCAACCTGAGCTGCGAACGGAGTGGACTTACGAGAACCACGGAAACCGGAACCACCAGCTGTTGCCCAACCCAAAGCATTACCCTGACGATCAGTAATGGTAACAATGGTGTTGTTGAAAGAAGCATGGATATGAGCCACGCCGTCAGAGACTTGTTTTCTTACACGCTTACGTGTACGAACAGGTGCCTTTGCCATTATTCAATCACCCCGATTATTTCTTGATCGGTTTGCGCGGACCCTTACGGGTACGTGCGTTGGTCTTAGTACGCTGACCGCGAACCGGCAGACCACGACGATGACGCAAACCACGATAAGTACCAAGGTCCATCAGACGCTTGATGCTCAGGGTAACTTCACGACGCAGATCACCTTCGACAACAAACTTGGCAACTTCGTCACGCAGCTTATCGATTTGCTCTTCAGACAGCTCACTGATCTTAACATTTTCAGCAATACCCGCAGCTGCACAGATAGCCTGTGAGCGGGTCTTACCGATACCATAGATCGAAGTTAATGCGATTACGGTATGTTTTTGATCAGGAATGTTAATGCCTGCTATACGGGCCACTATGCACTCCTACATTTTTATACGGCAACACCATTCTGAAAAGCCCGTTTTCAGGATACTCAAATAGTGTTGCAGCGACATACAAAAGATTGGCTGGCTAATCTAGCCAGCTCAACCCAACTTTGCAAGAAAAATATGCGAGATAATCAGCCTTGACGCTGTTTATGCTTCGGCTCGGCGCTGCAAATCACACGAACGATACCGTTACGCTTAACGATTTTGCAGTTACGACATAATTTCTTGACGGAAGCACGAACTTTCATTTTTACTCTCCGTAACTTCTCAACTCACCTGTTAGCGGTTATAGCCTTTCAGGTTTGCTTTCTTCAATGCAGACTCGTACTGACTAGACATCATCAGAGTTTGCACTTGAGCCATAAAGTCCATGATGACAACAACAACAATTAACAGTGAAGTACCGCCAAAGTAGAAAGGTACTTTCATTGCGTCACGCATGAACTCCGGGATAAGGCAGATAAAAGTAATGTACAGGGCGCCAATTAAGGTCAAACGAGTCATCACTTTATCGATGTATTTCGCCGTTTGCTCTCCCGGACGAATTCCTGGCACGAATGCACCGGACTTCTTCAGGTTATCTGCTGTTTCACGCGGGTTGAAGACCAACGCCGTGTAGAAGAAACAGAAGAAGATGATCGCAGTCGCATAGAGTAACACATAAAGCGGTTGTCCAGGCTGCAAATACAGCGAAATTGTCGTCAGCCAGTTCCAACCGGTTCCGCCCCCAAACCATGATGCAATCGTGGCCGGGAACAGGATGATGCTTGATGCGAAGATTGCCGGGATAACCCCTGCCATATTCACTTTCAGCGGTAAGTGCGTACTCTGTGCTGCATAAACGCGACGGCCTTGTTGGCGCTTAGCGTAGTTGACAACGATACGACGTTGACCACGCTCGACAAACACCACGAAGAAAGTCACCGCAAACACTAAAACTGCAACCAACAGCAACAGAAGGAAGTGCAGGTCGCCTTGTCGAGCTTGCTCAATGGTATGTGCAATCGCCGGTGGGAGACCAGCCACAATACCAGCAAAGATTATGATTGAGATACCGTTGCCGATACCGCGTTCAGTAATCTGTTCGCCAAGCCACATGAGGAACATCGTTCCGGTAACCAGGCTCACTACAGCGGTAAAATAGAACGCAAAGCCTGGATTGATTACCAGACCTTGCATACCAGGCATATTCGGCAGTCCGGTAGCAATACCGATGGACTGGAATATAGCCAATACCAGCGTGCCATAACGGGTGTACTGACTTATCTTACGACGGCCAGCCTCCCCTTCTTTCTTTATCTCTGCTAACGCTGGATGAACCACCGTCAGCAGTTGGATGATAATCGATGCCGAAATATACGGCATGATACCCAAGGCAAAGATAGAGGCACGGCTAAGGGCACCACCAGAGAACATGTTGAACATTTCAATGATGGTGCCACGCTGCTGCTCGAGCAATTTCGCAAGCACAGTGGCATCGATACCAGGAATCGGAATGAAAGAGCCGATACGGAAAACTATGAGCGCCCCGATAACAAACAAAAGTCTGCGCTTCAGTTCGCCAAGTCCACCTTTAGCACTTTGAAAATCTAATCCTGGTTGCTTAGCCATCTGCTACTTATTCCTCAATTTTACCGCCAGCAGCTTCGATAGCAGCACGAGCGCCTTTGGTGACACGCAGACCACGTACAGTTACTGCACGATTGATTTCGCCAGACAGCATAACTTTAGCGAATTCAATCTGAGTACCAACTACGTTAGCGGCTTTCAGCGTGTTCAGGTCGATAACATCGCCTTCTACTTGAGCCAGTTCAGACAGACGAACTTCTGCCGTGATCATAGCTTTGCGAGAAGTGAAGCCGAATTTCGGCAGACGACGGTACAGAGGCATCTGACCACCTTCGAAACCACGACGTACGCCACCGCCAGAACGAGAGTTCTGACCTTTGTGACCACGGCCGCCGGTTTTACCCAGGCCAGAACCAATACCACGACCTACACGCTTCGGCGCTTGCTTGGCACCTTCAGCCGGAGACAGAGTATTCAAACGCATCTGTTACTCCTCAACTTTAACCATGTAGGAAACCAGGTTGATCATACCGCGTACAGCAGGAGTATCCTCGCGCTCTACGGTGTGACCAATGCGACGCAGACCAAGACCAACCAGAGTTGCCTTGTGTTTCGGCAAACGGCCAATAGAGCTGCGAACTTGAGTTACTTTAATAGTCTTTGCCATGGTTATTACCCCAGAATTTCTTCAACGGATTTACCACGCTTGGCAGCGACCATTTCTGGGGACTTCATATTCGCCAGAGCGTCGATAGTTGCACGAACCACGTTGATCGGGTTGGTGGAACCATAGGCTTTAGCCAATACGTTGTGTACCCCTGCGACTTCCAGGACGGCGCGCATTGCACCACCGGCAATAATACCGGTACCTTCGGAAGCCGGCTGCATGAACACACGGGAACCCGTATGCGCACCTTTAACAGGGTGCTGCAGGGTGCCGCTGTTCAGCGCGACATTCATCATGTTGCGACGGGCTTTTTCCATCGCTTTCTGGATCGCTGCCGGAACTTCGCGTGCTTTGCCGTAGCCAAAACCAACGCGACCGTTACCATCACCAACTACAGTCAGTGCGGTAAAGCTGAAAATACGGCCACCTTTTACGGTTTTAGATACGCGGTTTACCGCGATCAGCTTTTCCTGCAGTTCGCCAGCTTGTTTTTCGATGTGAGACATCTTACACCTCTACCTTAGAACTGAAGGCCAGCTTCACGGGCAGCATCTGCCAGTGCCTGGACTCGACCATGATATTGGAAACCGGAACGGTCAAAGGATACATCTTTGATGCCTTTTTCCAGAGCGCGCTCAGCAATAGCTTTACCTACAGCTGCAGCAGCATCTTTGTTACCGGTATACTTCAGTTGCTCAGTGATAGCTTTTTCTACAGTAGAAGCGGCTACCAATACTTCAGAACCGTTCGGAGCGATGACCTGTGCGTAAATATGACGCGGGGTACGATGTACCACCAGGCGAGTCGCGCCCAATTCTTTGAGCTTGCGGCGTGCGCGGGTCGCACGACGGATACGAGCAGATTTCTTATCCATAGTGTTACCTTACTTCTTCTTAGCCTCTTTGGTACGCACGACTTCGTCGGCGTAACGGACACCTTTGCCTTTGTAAGGCTCAGGACGGCGATAGGCACGCAGGTCTGCTGCAACCTGACCGATCACCTGCTTATCAGCGCCTTTCAGCACGATTTCAGTTTGAGTCGGACACTCAGCAGTGATGCCTGCTGGCAGTTCGTGCTCGACCGGGTGAGAGAAGCCCAGGGCTAAATTCACCACGTTGCCTTTTACGGCTGCACGATAACCAACACCTACCAGCTGAAGCTTCTTGGTGAAGCCTTCGGTAACACCAACTACCATTGCGTTCAACAGAGCACGAGTGGTACCCGCTTGGGCCCAACCGTCAACAGCACCCTGACGCGGAGCGAAAGTCAGTGCGTTTTCTTCCTGTTTAACTTCAACGGAGCTGTGGATAGTACGAGTCAGCTCGCCGTTTTTACCCTTAATCGAAATAACCTGACCGTTGAGTTTTACCTCTACGCCGGCAGGAATGACGACGGGTGCTTTTGCAACACGAGACATTCTTTCCTCCCGAATTAAGCTACGTAGCAGATAATCTCGCCACCAAGACCAGCCTGGCGAGCTGCACGATCGGTCATAACACCTTTAGAGGTAGAAATGACAGCAATACCCAAACCGGCCATAACTTTCGGCAGCTCATCTTTTTTCTTATAGATGCGCAGACCTGGGCGGCTGATACGCTGAATGCTTTCTACCACTGCCTTGCCCTGGAAGTACTTCAGTACCAGTTCCAGAACAGGCTTGGCGTCGCCTTCGATTTTGAAATCTTCAATAAAACCTTCTTCCTTCAGCACGTTGGCAATCGCCACTTTCAGCTTGGAGGAAGGCATGGTGACCGCAACTTTGTTCGCGGCCTGACCGTTACGGATACGGGTCAGCATATCCGCGATCGGATCTTGCATGCTCATCTGTCTTTACTCCCGTGATTCAATTGGTGACAATTACCAGCTAGCCTTTTTCAGGCCCGGGATTTCACCGCGCATAGCGGCTTCACGGACCTTAATACGGCTCAACCCGAACTTCCGCAGGAAAGCGTGCGGACGACCAGTTTGACGGCAGCGGTTACGCTGACGTGACGGGCTGGAATCACGCGGCAGAGTCTGCAGCTTGAGAACGGCGTCCCAACGATCTTCGTCGGAAGCGTTCACATCAGAGATGATAGCTTTCAGTTCTGTGCGTTTAGCAAAGAATTTGTCTGCTAATTTCACGCGCTTGACTTCGCGTGCTTTCATGGATTGCTTAGCCATTAGTAACCCTACCTTACTTGCGGAACGGGAAGTTAAAGGCAGCCAGCAGTGCGCGGCCTTCATCATCGGATTTCGCAGTGGTGGTAATGGTAATATCCAAACCACGAACGCGATCGACTTTGTCATAGTCGATTTCCGGGAAGATGATCTGTTCACGCACGCCCATGCTGTAGTTACCACGGCCGTCGAAGGACTTAGCGGACAAGCCACGGAAGTCACGGATACGCGGTACAGCAATGGAAATCAGACGCTCAAAGAACTCCCACATGCGTTCGCCACGCAGAGTTACTTTACAGCCGATCGGATAGCCCTGACGGATTTTGAAGCCTGCAACAGATTTGCGTGCTTTGGTGATCAGCGGCTTTTGGCCGGAGATTGCTGCCAGGTCAGCTGCTGCGTTATCCAGCAGTTTCTTGTCAGCGATCGCTTCACCAACACCCATGTTCAGGGTGATCTTCTCGACCCGAGGGACTTGCATGACAGAATTGTAGCCAAACTGAGACATCAGTTGCTTGACTACCTCGTCTTTGTAGTAATCATGCAGTTTCGCCATCGTACTACTCCAAATTACTTAATAGTTTCGCTGTTAGACTTGAAGAAACGGACTTTTTTGCCGTCTTCGAATCTAAAGCCTACACGGTCAGCCTTGCCGGTGGCCGCATTGTAAAGTGCAACGTTGGAAACCTGAATAGCGGCTTCTTTTTCAACGATGCCACCTGGTTGGTTCAGGGCCGGAACCGGCTTCTGATGTTTCTTAACCAGGTTGATACCTTCTACAATGACCTTACCAGCAGACAGGACACTTTTAACTTTACCGCGCTTACCTTTATCTTTGCCGGTCAGCACGATAACTTCGTCATCGCGACGGATTTTCGCTGCCATGATTCGCTCCTTAGAGTACTTCTGGTGCCAGAGAGATGATTTTCATGAACTTTTCAGAACGCAGTTCACGAGTTACCGGCCCAAAAATACGCGTACCGATTGGCTGCTCGCTGTTGTTGTTCAACAGAACACAAGCATTGCCATCGAAGCGAACGACAGAACCGTCCGGGCGACGTACACCCTTCTTGGTGCGCACCACTACCGCCTTCAGCACATCGCCTTTCTTCACCTTGCCACGAGGAATTGCTTCCTTGATGGTGATCTTGATGATATCGCCGACGCCTGCGTAGCGACGGTGCGAGCCACCTAGAACCTTGATACACATTACGCGACGTGCACCGGAGTTGTCGGCCACGTTCAGCATAGTCTGTTCTTGGATCATGTTAGTGCTCCGCTAATGTCAACTACTACTTTAGGACCCATGATAGGTCATTTAAAAGCCCCAAAATGAGGGCGCAGCATTATAACACTGCTTCCAAATAATGGGTAGAAAAAATAAACGGCTCATTTCCTGAGCCGTTTATCGTATTTGAGAGCGCTACTCTATTACAGAATCGCTTTCTCTACAACGCGAACCAGCGTCCAAGATTTAGTCTTAGACAGCGGACGGCATTCGCGGATTTCTACCACGTCACCGATACCGCATTCGTTGTTCTCGTCGTGAACGTGCAGCTTGGTCGTACGTTTGATGAATTTACCGTAGATCGGGTGTTTCACAAAACGCTCAATCGCAACAACGATGGATTTTTCCATCTTGTCACTGACAACACGACCTTGCAGAGTACGGATATTGTCACTCATTACGCGCCCGCCTTCTCAGTCAGTAAAGTCTTCACACGTGCGACATCACGGCGCACTTGCTTCAACAGGTGAGTCTGTTGCAGCTGGCCACTTGCTGCCTGCATGCGCAGATTGAATTGCTCACGCAGCAGGTTGAGCAGCTCAGTGTTCAGCTCTTCAACGCTCTTTTCGCGCAGCTCTTGTGCTTTCATTACATCACCGTCTTAGTTACAAAGGTGGTTTTGATAGGCAGTTTAGCTGCTGCCAGCTTGAACGCTTCACGGGCCAGCTCTTCCGGCACGCCGTCCATTTCGTACAGAACCTTACCAGGTTGGATCAGGGCTACCCAATACTCTACGTTACCCTTACCTTTACCCATACGAACTTCCAGCGGCTTCTCGGTGATCGGTTTGTCCGGGAATACACGGATCCAGATCTTACCTTGACGCTTAACTGCACGGGTCATCGCACGACGTGCTGCTTCAATTTGACGAGCAGTCAGGCGACCACGGCCAACAGCTTTCAGACCGAAAGTGCCGAAGCTCACATCCGTACCTTGCGCCAGGCCACGGTTGCGGCCTTTGTGCACCTTACGGAATTTTGTACGCTTTGGTTGTAACATCAGCGACTCTCCTTACTTGCGGCCTTTACGCTGCTGCTTTTTAGGTTGAGCAGCCGGTTTTTCCGGTTGTTCAACGGCAGCCATACCACCCAGGATCTCACCTTTGAAGATCCACACTTTTACGCCGATAACACCATAAGTGGTGTGCGCTTCGGAGGTGTTGTAGTCGATGTCCGCACGCAGGGTGTGCAACGGAACACGACCTTCACGGTACCATTCGGTACGCGCGATTTCAGCGCCGCCCAGACGGCCGCTTACTTCAACTTTGATACCTTTAGCGCCCAGACGCATTGCGTTCTGTACAGCACGCTTCATAGCACGACGGAACATAACGCGACGTTCCAGCTGAGAAGTGATGCTGTCAGCAACCAATTTTGCGTCCAGTTCTGGTTTACGAACTTCGGCGATGTTGATCTGCGCCGGCACGCCAGCGATGTCCGCTACGACCTTGCGCAGTTTTTCGACGTCTTCGCCTTTCTTACCGATTACGATGCCCGGTCGAGCGGTGTGAATGGTCACACGGATGCTCTTAGCCGGACGCTCGATCACGATGCGAGAGACGGAGGCTTTCGACAGTTCTTTCGTCAGGTATTGACGAACTTTAAAGTCGCTGTCCAGGTTGTCAGCGAATTCTTTGGTATTCGCGTACCAGGTAGAGTTCCAAGGTTTGACAATACCCAGTCGGATCCCATTAGGATGTACTTTCTGACCCATTGCTAGTCTCCAGAGTCTCAGCGATCGGACACAACCACAGTGATGTGGCTGGTGCGCTTCAGGATACGATCTGCACGACCTTTTGCACGCGGCATAATGCGCTTCATGCTCGGGCCTTCGTCTACGAAGATTTTCGTAACTTTCAGATCATCGATGTCAGCGCCATCGTTGTGTTCTGCGTTAGCAATGGCAGACTCCAGCACTTTCTTAACCAGACCAGCAGCTTTCTTGTTGGTGTAGGTCAGTGTTTCCAGAGCTTGCGACACTTTCTTACCGCGAATCAGGTCAGCAACAAGGCGAACCTTCTGAGCAGAAGAACGAGCGTGGCGATGTTTAGCGATAGTTTCCATCTCTTCCTCCTACCTTAGCGCTTCTTGGCCTTTTTATCGGCCGCGTGGCCGCGATAAGTACGGGTCGGCGCAAATTCACCCAGCTTGTGACCGACCATTTCGTCGGAAACAAATACCGGTACGTGCTGACGACCATTATGGACAGCGATGGTCAAACCGATCATGTTTGGAAAGACCGTTGAACGACGGGACCAAGTGCGAATTGGCTTCTTGTCTCCGCTTTCCACCGCTTTCTCTACCTTCTTCAGCAAGTGCAGGTCAATAAATGGACCTTTCTTGAGAGAACGTGGCATGGCTTATCCTCTAATTATTTTTTACTACGGCGACGTACGATGAATTTATCAGTACGCTTGTTGCTACGGGTCTTCTTACCTTTGGTCTGAACGCCCCACGGAGTTACCGGGTGCTTACCAAAGTTACGACCTTCACCACCACCGTGCGGGTGATCGACTGGGTTCATCGCAGTACCGCGAACGGTAGGACGAACACCACGCCAACGTGCAGCACCTGCTTTACCCAGGACGCGCAGCATGTGTTCTGCGTTACCGACTTCGCCCAGAGTAGCGCGGCAGTCAGCCAGAACTTTGCGCATTTCGCCGGAGCGCAGACGCAGGGTAACGTAGGAACCATCACGTGCAACGATCTGAACGTAGGCACCTGCAGAGCGAGCCAGCTGGCCGCCTTTGCCCGGTTTCATCTCTACGTTGTGAACCGTTGAACCAACCGGGATGTTGCGCATCGGCAGGGTGTTACCCGCTTTGATTGCCGCATCAACGCCAGATTGAATCTGATCACCCACTTTCAGGCCTTTCGGCGCCAGGATGTAACGGCGTTCGCCGTCTTTGTACAGAACCAGCGCGATGTTCGCGGAACGGTTCGGATCGTACTCCAGACGCTCAACCACTGCAGCGATACCGTCTTTGTTGCGTTTGAAGTCAACCAGACGATAGTGTTGCTTGTGGCCACCACCGATATGACGGGTGGTGATACGGCCATTGTTGTTACGACCACCGCTTTTGCTCAGTTTTTCCAGCAGCGGGGCATAAGGTTTACCCTTGTGCAGCTCAGGGTTAACCACTTTAACAACGTGGCGACGACCCGGAGATGTAGGTTTACATTTAACAATTGCCATTGTTCTTACTCCTCCGACTTACTCTGCGCCGCCGATGAAGTCCAGATTCTGGCCTTCTTTCAGGGTGACGTAAGCTTTTTTCCAGTCGCTACGACGACCGATACGCTGTCCATGACGCTTCACTTTCCCTTTAACGATCAGGGTGCGAACATCATTAACTTCGACTTCAAACAGTTTCTGCACGGCAGCTTTGATTTCTGCTTTGGTCGCGTCTTTAGCAACTTTGAGAACGATGGTGTTGGTTTTTTCCATCGCAGTAGACGCTTTTTCAGAAACGTGCGGCGCGCGCAGTACTTTCAGCAGACGTTCTTCACGGATCATGCCAGCATCTCCTCAACTTGCTTCACAGCATCAGCAGTCATAACCACTTTGTCGAAGGCGATCAGGCTAACTGGGTCGATGCCAGCAACATCACGCACGTCAACCTTGTACAGGTTACGGGCAGCCAGGAACAGGTTCTCGTCCAGTTCACCGGTGATGATCAGCACGTCTTCCAGCGCCATGTCTTTCAGTTTCTGTGCCAGCAGCTTGGTTTTCGGTGCTTCAACAGAGAACTTCTCGACAACGATCAGACGATCTTGACGTACCAGCTCGGACAGGATGCTTTTCAGCGCGCCGCGGTACATCTTTTTGTTTACTTTTTGACTGTGGTCCTGCGGTTTCGCAGCGAAGGTCACGCCACCAGAACGCCAGATCGGGCTCTTTACAGAACCAGAACGCGCACGGCCGGTGCCTTTCTGACGCCACGGTTTTTTGCCAGAACCGGTTACTTCAGCGCGAGTTTTCTGCGCGCGAGTACCCTGGCGGGCGCCTGCTGCGTAAGCAACAACAACCTGGTGAACCAGCGCTTCGTTAAAATCACGACCGAAGGTGGTTTCGGAAACAGTCAGCGCGCTCTGCGCGTCTTTCAATACTAATTCCATTACCTGGCTCCTCACGCTTTAACAGCTGGTTTAACGATCAGGTTGCTACCGGTAGCTCCCGGAACAGCACCCTTAACCAGCAGCAGGTTGCGCTCAGCGTCAACACGTACTACGTCCAGGCTCTGAACGGTTACGCGCTCATTACCCAGCTGGCCTGCCATTTTCTTGCCTTTGAACACTTTGCCCGGAGTCTGGTTCTGACCGATAGAACCCGGAACGCGGTGAGACAAGGAGTTACCGTGGGTAGCGTCTTGGGTACGGAAGTTCCAGCGCTTAACAGTGCCAGCAAAACCTTTACCTTTAGAAGTACCGGTAACGTCTACTTTTTTGACGTCAGCGAAAATTTCAACGCTAATGCTCTGACCAACAGTGAACTCTTCGCCTTCTGACAGACGGAATTCACGCAGCAGGCGGCCAGCTTCAACGCCAGCTTTAGCGAAGTGACCCGCTTCCGGTTTGGTTACACGGTTTGCTTTTTTAGCACCAGTGGTAACCTGGATAGCGCGGTAGCCGTCGTTGTCCAGATCTTTAACCTGGGTAACGCGGTTTGCTTCAATTTCGATAACGGTTACAGGGATAGAAACGCCTTCTTCTGTGAAGATGCGGGTCATACCCACTTTTTTACCGACTAAACCAATCATTGTTTCAACCTCTCAATCGCTCAATGACCTGATTAACCCAGGCTGATCTGCACGTCTACACCGGCAGCCAGATCCAGACGCATCAGAGCATCAACGGTTTTCTCGGTTGGCTCAACGATGTCAACCAGACGCTTGTGAGTGCGGATTTCGTACTGATCACGCGCATCTTTGTTGACGTGCGGGGAGATCAGAACGGTGAAGCGCTCTTTGCGGGTCGGCAGCGGGATCGGACCACGGACTTGCGCACCAGTGCGCTTAGCAGTCTCGACGATTTCCGCGGTTGATTGATCGATCAGACGATGATCAAACGCTTTCAGGCGGATACGGATTCTTTGGTTCTGCATGAGACCAGAGCTCCAATTATTTATAAACGTAAATAATTACTCCTCACACCCATTTCGATTGATGGGGGAGTGTAATCGTTCAGCATATAACCCCCATATCGGGAGTATTGTTAACCAGTCATGCATGATGACATGGTTACTGATCCGCAACGAATCAGACCTACCAAGATTAGGTAAGCCCGCGCATTATACGGAAACGCCGCCGGGAAGCAACCTCCATCGTGCAAAAATTGCTTTTATTTTGCGCATCCCGGCGGGGAAAGGTGTCACTCGGCTGGTGCGAATGGGTCAACCGCGCTAATGGCTTTTTGCTGGCGCTCTTCTTGCTGTTGTTCTTGCAACGCTTTTTCCAGCTGCTCCTTGAGCGACACGGGTGCTGGGCCCGGATCTTCCAGAAGCTCGTCGTCGTCCGCGCCCTCCCCTATCTCATCGCTGTCGCTTGAATCACGGTAAGGAAGCGGCTCTTTATCAGCCGGTACGTCCTCTTCAGGCAATACCCTATCCTTATAGATGTAGTGCAACGTCGATTGCTGATATGGCAAGGGCGTCTCTTTTATTACGACTGGATGGAGACGCTGCTGCCAGGCATCCCACATCATATGGTGATAGCCGCCAGCCAAGGCAATCAGCAGCAGGTAAAGCCCCCACAGTGCCATACGCCAGGCCAGTGCCCGCCAGTGGCTCGCCGTTCTTTTGACTTTGACGCCCTGCCCTGCCAGCTGGCTCTGGTAGGCCGCCAGATGAATATTTTGCATTACTCCCCCTTATCCTCTGTCACTAATGAGGGCTGTGTGCCCTGCGCTTTGGCGATCGCCAATAATGTGCCTAAGCCAACCACGCCATCCGCCTTTAGGTTTTCGCGTTGCTGGAACTGTTTGATGCGGTTTATCAGCGCGCTTCCCCATACTGGTCGACGGGCAGGCGGGAGCTGAAGGATGTCGCTAAGGGCCTTATCAAGCCAGGCGATATCCTGGGCAGAGCTGGTACGCCCCACCTGACTTTTACCCTCAGGGGTCAGTGGCCATAGCTGGACGGCATCGCCCTGCCAGACCTGGCTGAACCAATCACGTTTCAGCGTCCAGGTCTGATCGTGAATCAGGACATCCACGTCGCTACCCGTTACTTTCACCACCGTGACATAGATCAGCCGGTCATTTACCTTCAGGCTGCCCATCCACGGCATTCCATTCGCCACCATTGCATCCAGCGTCTCCTGGCTTTTCTGGCAGATGAGCTGCGCGCGCTCGGCCTGCTCGCAGTACGCCTCTGCTGGCTCCACACGGTAGCCCCAGACATGGAACAGCTGGCTCATTCCCTCCTGTGGGCCACTCTGTTGATCCTCAATGCGGGGCGCCGGGGCAGGAACTTTCGGCGGCGGTGGCGTTAGCCAGCTGGACAACGGCAACCACGGTTGGAGGGGGGCGTAATAGGTCCAGCCCAGCGTGCCAGCGATCAGCGCAGAGAGCAGCAACCACATTGCCAATCCCCGTCGGCTACCGGCAGACAGACCCAACGCGTGCAACGCGATGCCCATCTGGCGACGGGTCACTGTCTCGCTTCGTTCGGCATAGGCCACCGTCAGGGCCGCATGGGCGATGGCTTTTAATAGGGCGGGCTTACCGCCAGCAGCCTGATGGGCCATCCGAAGGACGGGTTCACTGAACAGCGGCTGCTCTACCCCCGCGGCGGCCAATTGCTCAACGATGAATGCCCGGCTCTCCGCTGCACTCATTGGCTGGAGTCGATAACGCGTGTGGATCAGCCGACGCAATAAGGCACGTGGCGCGATGGCGGCCATTTTGCGCGCCTGACCAATCAGCAAGAAGGTGACATGGGGCGAAGAGAGCCCACTCTGGAGTGCAGAGAGAAAATGGTAACTCTCAACCGACAGCGCTTCCGCCTGATCAATCGTCACCAGCCAATGCGTTCCACGGGACGCGGTAGCGTTGAAGTGTTTCATCACCTTCAACACCCGTTGTGCCGGGTTGAGTGCCGGATTGTCATCAATGCCCAACGCCGTGAGCAACCATCTACCGATTCCCCCCGCCTGCCCATCGACAGCGGCGGTCAGGGCCAGCGGCTTTCTGCCACTCTGGCTGACCAGCTGCGCGGCCAGGGCTGATTTCCCGGTACCGGGCTTGCCATCAATAAGGATGCAGCCCCCCAGCGTGATCTGGTGCTGCAGGTACGTGACGGCGGCCGAAAGGCGCGCGTTATAATAGAACCCTTTGCTGCTGAAAGGATTTATCGACATATTAAAATATTGACAATACATTTTTCACAATCCTGCGCAAAAGCATAACCACGACAAATAAATTAAAGGCAATTTATTTATCAGAAAATCATGTTTCACGCTTTATAACAGGTTATTCATGCCATAAGGCCGGAGTTGAATTGCATAGAGCAACATTGGGAGCTATCATAGCCTAATTATTAGCCATCACAAACATCATCATTAGAAGATTAGCGTTATATGCATAATAATTTGGTGCGCTCCCTTTTTTCCAGGGGTGCGCTGTTAAATACATTGTTAATGATAGTTGCGTCACTCCTCTTAATTTTATGTATCCATTTAACAATGTTAATTATCACTAAAATAACACCCGATACGGCCAATAATAAAATTGAACTGAATCAGTTCTCATTGGGCTCGCTCCCCGATGGCCTGTTTGCCGCCGAATCTTTAACCGGCCCCTCATCGGCTCGTGCTGTGGCTGCCACAGCCATGCCAGCGCTGACGCTGAAGGGCCTGATGGCCAGTAGCGATCCATCGCGGGCGCTGGCCATTATTGCCGGGCCGCAAAGCGAGGAGAGCTATCGCATCGGTGAGACGATTGCAGGCACCGGGTCGTGGCTCATCAAGGAGATCAGCGCCAATCAGGTTATCCTGCAAGAGGGTGGGCGCCTGGCTACGCTCTATCTGGACACAGAGGGGTCAGCCACGGGCGATGGCCAGTTGGCCGCATCAGGTCAGCCTCTGGCTGCCTATCTGGCCCTGAGCCCTGTTTATAGTAAAGGCAAACTGTTGGGGTATCACGTTAATCCCAAAGGAAATAGTCTGGTATATAGAAAAATTGGATTACTTAAGGATGATGTCATTATCAAAATAAATGACCAGTCCCTTCAGGATGAGGTCGGTGCCAAAGCGGCAGTTTCAGCGCTGGGAGCCTTGCGGGAGGCAAAATTTACAGTATTGAGAGAGCAAACACCTCAACACATCTTTATTAACCTGGATAGTATTGAATCCTCATCGGATAAGTAAACACCATGGCTTTTACATTCACTCGCCTCGTCAATGGCATTTGCTTGCCGCTGCTGTTTATTCCTGCCTTTTTGCAGGCGGCAGATTTTACGGCCAATTTCAAAGAGACGGATATTAAAGAATTTATCAATACCGTTAGTAAGAACCTGAATAAAACGATACTTATCGATCCTGCCGTTCAGGGAAATATTTCCGTCAAAAGTTATGACATTCTGAATGAAGATCAGTACTACCAATTCTTCTTAAGTGTGCTGGATATTTACGGCTATGCGGTAGTGCCAATGGATAATGGCCTGCTGAAAGTGGTGCGCACGGCGAATGCTAAAGCCGCGGGTATCCCGTTGGCGGATAAGGGCAAGCCAGGCCGTGGGGATGAGATCATCACTCGGGTGATCTCGTTAAACAATGTGCCGGTGCGCGAACTGGCTCCCCTGCTGCGCCAGTTGAACGACAGTACCGGCGTCGGCAATGTGGTGCATTACGAACCCGCCAATGCCCTGCTGCTGACCGGGCGTGCCTCGGTGGTCAACCGCCTGATCGATCTGGTGGAGCGGGTGGACATGATGGGTTATCAGCAGCGGGAAACCGTCAAGCTGCGCTATGGCTCCGCCTCTGAGATGGCAAAGCTGGTCAACGATCTGGTGCGCGAAGAGTCCAAGGGGCAGTCGGCCAATATTCTTCAGGCCAAGGTAGTGGCCGATGAGCGCACCAATACATTGGTGGTCAGTGGGCCGGAAGGCGTTCGCCGCCACGCGGTCAAGCTCATCAACCAACTCGACCAGAATGATGTCAATCAGGGCAATACCAAGGTGTTCTACCTGCGCTATGCCAAGGCAGACAAAATCGTGCCGGTGCTGACTGGCATCAGCAAAGAGCTAAAAGAGGGCAAAGCTGCTGAAGCCGCCCCGGCAGCCAGCAAGCCGATGAGCATCACCGCCGATGAGCAAACCAACTCGATCGTGATCACCGCCCAGCCAGACGTGATGCAGTCGCTGGAGCAGGTGATCGCGAAGCTGGACATTCGCCGGGCACAGGTGCTGGTGGAGGCAATCATTGTTGAGGTGCAGGATGGTAACGGGCTGAACCTCGGTATCCAGTGGAGCAATAATAAGGTTGGCGGTACCCAATTTACTGGCACCGGTGCCCCGATCTCTAAGGTGGCGGCCGGCGCGCGCCAGTACCAACGTGATGGCGTGATCAGTAGTGACAATCCGCTCTCTGACACCATGAGCTCATTCAACGGCCTGGCGGCTGGGTTCTTCAAAGGTGACTGGAATGTGCTGCTGACGGCACTGGCCACCAGCAATAAGAATGACATTCTGGCTACCCCAAGCATTGTGACCCTCGACAATAAAGAGGCCTCCTTCAATGTCGGCCAGGAAGTCCCTTCCCTCTCAGGTTCGCAGACCACCTCCGGTGACAACGTCTTCAACAGCGTGGTCTACAAAACTGTCGGCACCAAGCTGAAGGTGACGCCGCAGGTTAACGAGGGGGACTCTGTCCTGATGGAGATTGAGCAAGAGGTCTCCAGCGTGGATACCTCCACCAACTCCTCACTTGGCCCAACCTTCAACACCCGCACCATCCATAACGCGGTGCTGGTGCGCACGGGTGAAACCGTGGTGCTGGGTGGCCTGCTGGATGACAGTACGAAAGAGTCGAAATCGAAAGTGCCGCTGCTCGGCGACATCCCGTGGGTGGGCAACCTTTTCCGTTACACCAACACGGAGAGTAGCAAACGCAATCTGATGGTCTTCATCCGGCCAACCATCATCCGGGATGATGACATCTACACCTCGCTCTCTAACCAGAAGTACTCAAACTTCCGCAAAATTCAGCAAGCGCGTCAGGAAGAGGAGAGCAATGACCTGCCGATCCGCGCGGGCCAGCGTACGGTGCTGCCGGACTATCCCGCCAAGATCCAGCCCTCGGCCGTGCCGGTCGCGCCCGCTGCGCCGGTCAAGGTTGCAGAGCCGGCCGCTGGCGGCCCACGTAATCCGTTCCACGGATAAGGAGGCGGAGATGGAATATCCAGACGACGCGACAGCCCTGCCCCTGCCTTATCTCTACGCGAAGCAGCATGGCGTGGCACGCATTGGGGAGCAGTTCTACTGCCGGATGACGGTCAGCGCGGAGGCCCTGCTGGAAGCGCAGCGCGTGGCCGGGCGGATCAGCGAAGTGGTGCAGCTCAGTGAGGCAGAGTTCGATGAGCGGCTCTCGGCCGCCTATGGGAATCAGAGCGGCGCGTCCCAGCAGATCATGAGTGACCTGAGCAGCGGCATCGACCTGCTGTCTCTGTCCGAGGATCTGCCGGATAACGAGGATCTGCTGGCCAGCGATGAGCACTCGCCGATTATCCGGTTAATCAATGCCGTGCTGGCAGAAGCGGTGAAAGAGGGGGCGTCCGATATCCATATCGAAACCTTTGAGCGCAGCCTCAGCATCCGTTTTCGTGTCGATGGCGTGTTGCGCCAGATTCTGCAACCGGCGCGCAAACTGGCGCCCTTTATCGTATCGCGCATCAAGGTGATGGCGCGGCTGGATATCGCAGAAAAACGGTTGCCGCAGGATGGCCGCATCTCCCTGACCCTCGGGCACCGAGCCATTGATATTCGCGTCTCCACCATTCCGGCCCAGTATGGCGAGCGGGTGGTGATGCGCCTGCTGGACAAAAACAACCTCTGTCTGAGTGTCGACCAGCTCGGGCTGTCGCCGGCTGACCAGCATACCCTGACCTCGCTGATCGCCAAGCCGCACGGCATTTTGCTGGTGACCGGCCCGACCGGTTCTGGGAAGAGCACCACGCTCTACGCCCTGCTGGCAGCGCTGAACAACCATGAGCGCAACATTCTCACGGTGGAAGACCCGATTGAGTATGAGCTGGAGGGCATTGGCCAGACGCAGGTCAACCCACGCGTGGAGATGACCTTCGCCCTCGGCCTGCGTGCCATCCTGCGCCAGGACCCGGATGTCGTGATGGTGGGGGAAATCCGTGATAACGAAACTGCCCAGATTGCGGTGCAAGCCTCATTGACCGGCCACCTGGTGATGTCGACCCTGCACACCAACAGTGCGGTAGGTGCCATTACCCGACTGCGGGACATGGGGCTGGAACCCTTCTTGCTCGCCTCCTCCCTGCTGGGAGTGGTGGCCCAGCGGCTGGTGCGGCGGCTCTGCCCGACCTGTGCCCAGCAAGTCCCCTTGCCTGCTGCGCAAGCGCCGCTGTTTGCTTTCCTGCCCGCGCCACCCACCCATATCTATCAAGCCGTGGGTTGCCCGTCCTGCCGCTTTACCGGCTACCGCGGCCGGGCGGCCATCCATGAGTGCCTGACCGTAGATAACGCGCTGCGACAGGCGATCTACCAGAATCAGGACGAACTGGGCATTGAGAAGATCGTCCGTGGAAGCAGCCGCAGCCTGCGGGAAAATGGCCTGCTGAAGGCAATAACTGGCGACACCACGGTTGAAGAGGTTCTGCGGGTGACCACCGAGCAGGATGGCGCGGCCGGGGAGGCAATATAATGGGCCGCTTCGCATACCGGGCTGTCACGCCTGCTGGCAAAACCGTGCGCGGCCGGCTGGAAGCGGAATCGCCACGCGACGTACGTCGCCTGCTGCGAGAGCAAAACCTCACCCCGCTGGAGATTGTGACGGCGAGTGGCCTGTTGCCAACCACTGGCCGCCGCCGGGGAGCACGGGTGCCTACCGCAACGCTGTCGCTCTTCTCCCGCCAGCTGGCGACCCTGATTAACGCCTCACTGCCGCTGGAGTCGGCGCTGGAGGTTATTGCGCGGCAGACCGACCATCCGGCGCTGGCGACCGTCCTGAAAACGGTGCGCAGCAAAGTGGTGGAGGGGCATACGCTGGCTGATGCGCTCGGCGACTATCCGCGCCTCTTCGATCCCATGTTCTGCACGCTGGTCACGGCGGGCGAGCGCACCGGTCAGCTAGGCCCAGTGCTGGAGAAGATGGCGGACTACAACGAGATCCGCCAACAGCTCAAAAGCAAATTCACCCAAGCGATGATCTATCCGCTGATGCTGACGCTGGTGGCAATTCTGGTGATCACCATTCTGCTGGTCGCCGTGGTGCCGCAGATCATCGAGCAGTTTGTGCATATGAAGCAGGCACTGCCTGTGACCACGCGCATCTTGATTTCGGTCTCCAGCGCTTTGCAGGCGGCCTGGCTACCTGCCAGCGTGGTGCTGCTGCTGGGGATTGTTGGCGGCAAGCTGATGCTGCGCAACCCGCGGCACCGTATGCGCTTCCATCACCAGCTATTGCGCCCGGCGGTGATTGGGCCGCTGATTCGGGCGATCAACAGCGCCCGTTATGCGCGCACGCTCAGCATCCTGCAAACCAGTGGTGTCCCGCTGCTGGAGGCAATGAACATTGCGGCCGCCGGGGTAACCAACCTGCGCATCAATCTGCTGCTGACCCAAGCGGCGGAGAGTGTGCGTCAGGGCAACGCCCTCTTCAAGGCGCTGGAGCAGACCCAGCTCTTCCCGCCAATGATGCTTTATATGATCGCCTCCGGGGAGCAGAGCGGCCGCTTGGGCGAGCTGATGGCGCGCGCGGCTGACAATCAGGATCAGCTGATGCAGCAGCGCCTGACAATGGCGCTCTCCCTGTTTGAACCGGCATTGATTGTCAGCATGGCCAGCATTGTCCTGTTCATCGTGATGGCAATTCTACAACCCATTCTTCAACTCAATAATTTGGTCAGTTAAACGGAACCCATACCATGTCAAAAGCGATTCGTTCTACCTCTTCAACACAACGCGGCTTTACCTTGATGGAGCTGATGGTTGTGATCGTCATTCTAGGCATCCTGGCGGCGCTGGTGGTGCCGAACCTGATGGGCAATAAGGAGCGGGCCGACCAGCAAAAGGCGGTCAGTGACATTGTGGCGCTGGAAAATGCCCTGGATATGTACAAGCTCGACAACCACCGCTACCCCACTACCGAGCAGGGACTGGAGGCATTGGTCAGCAAGCCGGAGATCAGCCCGGTGCCGGCCAATTACCGTCAGGATGGCTATATCAAACGCCTGCCAGCTGATCCGTGGGGCAACGACTACATGTTGCTCAGCCCTGGCGACCATGGGGCGGTCGATCTCTTCTCCGCTGGCCCGGATGGTGAGCCGAATACCGGTGATGACATTGCCAACTGGGCAGTGAAGGATAAATAACCTTGTCCCAGATGACGTCAAAAGGGTTCTCGCTGCTGGAGATTATGCTGGTGCTGGCGATTTTTGCTGGCACCGCACTCGTGGTGACGATGACCCTGCCGGATCATCACCCGCTCTATGCGCGGGCGGAGCAGATGAAAACGCTGATGGAGTATGCCTCCTCACGCGCGACGCTGGCCGGCCGGCCGCTGCGGCTGGCCCTGACGCCGTCTGGCTATCGATTCACCATTCTGGAGAGTGCGCTGCCACTGGTGCCGGATGCCACCCTACCGGCATGGGTGCCGGTGGAGTCAGAACGTATGCCAATGCAGGGGGAATTCGCCGCGGATGAAGAGGTGGCGTTGCTGACATCGTCCACCGAGGCATCCCAAATTCTGTTCACACCGGATGGCAGCATTACGCCGTTTGAGCTGCGCTTCTCCTCGCCGGATGCACCCTGCTGCACCCTCAGCGCGGGCGGCACGCTTCCTCTGACCCTGACACAGGCGGCACAACCATGAGTATGCCAGCCCGCTCCCAACAGGGCATGACCATCCTGGAGGTGATCCTGGCGCTTGCCATCTTCTCCATCGCTGCGCTGGCACTGCTAAACAGCCTGACCGCTCAGGTCAGTTTTACTGGCCATTTTCGCGACACGCTGATTGCGAACTGGGTGGCAGACAATGCGTTGGCAGAGCAGCGGCTCATGCCACAGAGCACAGAGAACACCAAGGCAGAGCAAGAGATCAGCATGGCTGGGCAGACATGGTTCCTGCGGCAAAACGTGTCGCAGGATGAGGCGCAACGGCTTCTGACCTCGCTGGAGGTGCGGGCCGATGCCAATACATCTGCGCCACTGTTGACCCTTGATGGCTTTTCACTGCCGCCTGAGAAGAAATAACCATGTTACGCGCCACTCAACAAGGATTCACGCTGATCGAGGTCATGCTCGCCATGGCGATTTTTGCCATGCTGAGCCTGCTGACCTACCAGATTCTCGGCGTCTCCCTGCAAAGCCAGGAGACGGTAGAGGAGCACAGCGAGACGCTCAATCAACTCCAGCGCACCTTTACCGTGATGGAACGGGATCTGACGCAGATCCTTCCACGCCGCAACCAGCCAGACCAACCGCTGCTGGACCTCTCATCCACTGAGCTGGGCTTTACCACGCTGGACGTGACCCGCGCGACCCAACCTCTGGCGGCCAGCGATCTGGTGGCGGTGCGTTGGCAGTTAACTGGCGAGAGCCTGACCCGCAGCACACTTCCGCTACCGGCCCGGCCAGAGGGCGAGTTCTCGGCGCCCCGCATCATGCTGGATAACGTTACGTCCCTCTCCTGGCGCTTCTTCGACCAGAGTTGGCAGCCGGAATGGCCCTCCACCACCGCATGGCCGAAGGCCGTGGAGATCGTGGCCGAGGTAAAAGGTGTGGGAGAGGTTCGCCGGCTGTTCCTGCTGCCGGATACCTTGCAGAAGCGCAAGAAAGCGCCCAATGAGACCCAACCTGCCACCGGTGGCGGCGCGGCCTCCCCGGCCAAATCCTCTGCGCAGGAGCCGACCCGATGAAGAGGCAACGTGGTGTCGCATTGCTAGTGGTGCTAATGATCCTCGCGATCATGGCATCGCTGGCTGCCAACATGACCTTGCACTTTCGCGCCAATCTACAGCAGCAGAGCATGGTGCTCCAGCAAACGCAGTTGCAGTGGCTGGCGCGATCGGCGGAAACGCTGGTTCTGTCACAGTTGCAGCAAGCGCTCGCCGATACCCCCAAGGTTACCGCCCTTGCACAGCCGGTGTTGCAACAGGCGGCGCTTGAAACCCCGTCAGGCTATCGCCTGCGCTACCAACTTGTGGACGCGCAGAGCTGCTTTAATCTCAACAGTTTGCGGGGAAATGTCCCGCCTGAGCCAGGCCAGCCTGAGCCTTACAATACCCAAGTCCTGCGTGCGCTGTTGCAGCAGGCCGGCGTGAGTTCTGACCAGACCGATCAGTTTATCGATACCTTGAGCGACTATCTGGATGATGACGACATCAGTCGTCCGGCGGGCGCGGAGGATGCGCGCTATAAGGCGCTCACGCCCTCGCGTGCCGCCGCCAATCAGTTGATGTTTTCGCTTAATGAGCTGGCCTCGCTGCCCAATCTGCCGCAGACGGCCCTGCAATCGATCCGTGACCAACTCTGCGTCTTACCGGAGGAGGGCCAGCTTATCGATATCAATACGCTGACTGAGCGGCACGCCCCCCTGCTCTCCGCCCTGTTTCTGGGCAGTCTGGATCAGGAGGCGGCGCGCAAATTGATTGCCGCCCGCCCCCATAACGGCTGGCCAGCAGTGGAGGCTTTTTTTGAGGCGGCCCAGCAAGCCAATTACACCCTGGAGATCGCTGGCGATGCGCTGAAGCCCTTGCTGGCCGTGCGCAGTGATTACTTCATTCTGCACACCCAGGGACAGTTCGAAATGCAGACCAATAGCATGAGCAGCCTGATTTACTACAACAGTGAAACAGGCGGCCTGAGCGTGTACCAACGTCGTTACCGGATAATTGATTAAATGCCTAACTCTCCCAGCACTGACCACCTGTTCATTCGGGTCGGCCGCTCCCCTGACGAACCAGTCTACTGGTTTGATTCCCACGCCCGCACGCCAGAGGATATTCATCAACTGGCAAGCAGTGAGGCGCTCGGTGAACTGTCGACGCACCCCGCCGCGCAGCGGGTGTGCCTGCTGTTTCCCGCCAGTATGGTGGTTTTCCGCAGCCTCACGCTCCCGGCCAAAACGCCCAGAGCATTGGATGCGCTGATTGCCCACCTGACTGAGGAGAGCATTGCCAGCGACCCGGACACCCTCCACTGGGCAACGCTGTGCCGACAAGAGACGCAGTTGCAGGTGATGGGCATGGATGAAAGGGTGCTCCGCCAGACCTTGGAGAGCCTGAACTCGGCAGGTCTTGGCGTGGTGTGCGCCACCGCGGATGCGCTGTTGCTGCCGTTGGCTGAAGCAGGCTGGAGTGCCTGCCGTTTCGGGGATGAGTGGCTGATCCGCCAGTCTGCGTATGCGGCCTGTGTGGTGGACGACCGCTGGTGCGCGCGTTTCCTCGCCATGAGTCAGCCGGAGTGCGTGACCTGCCATAGCGATAATCCGCCCGACTATCCCGCGTTGCACCGTGCGCCGTCAGCTCACCCCTTTTTATTAATGCTGCAAGCCCTGCCTGACGTTCTCCCTACACTGTTGCAGGGCAAATTTACCCCACGTAAGCCCACCAAAACCTGGGGCCGGGTATTGCCGCGCATTACAGTCAGCCTGCTGGCGGCAGCCGTTGGATTGGCCATGCTGCTGCCGGCAGTCACCCTATGGCAGCTGACACGTCTGGAAAACCAAGTCACTACTCAAATAGAGACGGTTTATCGCCACTGGTTCCCAGAGAGTCCCCAGACGCGGAATTTGCGTTTCTATTTCGAGCAAAATATGAAGAAGCGTACGCCCCCGTTCCTGCCCGCGCTGACGCGGCTCAATGCCGCCAAAAAGACCGGCATCACCTTTATCGGGCTGGATTACGACCAAACGTCCGGTGCTTTTACCCTCCAACTTGAGGTTCAGGATAACCGCGCGCTGGACGCTTTTATGGCGGCCACCGACAGCGAATTTCATTTCAGTAAATCAAATGCCCAAGGGCAGAGCGTCACGTTAAGCAGCAGGAGATCTTCATGAAACAGTGGCTGATGAACAAACCGCCGCACGAGCAGCGGATCATAATGGCCTTGGGCGCACTGCTGGCGGCCGCCCTGCTCTGGTTTGGCTTCTTTATGCCGATGAACAGCAAAATCGCCACGCTGGAAAAACACATTGCCAGCCAACAGAGCAACCTCGACTGGATGCTGGCACAGGCTGAAGCTTTGACCCCACCACTTGGCCCCAAGCCCAGTAAAGAGGCGTTGAGCGGCATCGTCACCCAATCGGCGGCCCGTAGCGGCATTATCGTGACACAACAGAACGCCACGGCAGAGGGACTCACTGTGACCCTGAACCCTGTCAGCTTCCCCACCCTGTTGCGCTGGCTTGGGCAGTTGGCCACAGAGCAGCACGTTGAGGTTGTGAAAATTAATCTTGAGGCGGGCGACCGTGCGAACCAACAGGTCAACGTGCGCCAGCTAACGCTACGGTAAAGGCATTCACAGTATGATGAGCACAGCACTTCTCTCTGCCCTGCCGGGCTGGTATCTCCACGGTGGCGTGGCCCTGCTGGGGCTGCTGCTGGGGAGTTTTATGAATGCGGTGATCTATCGCCTGCCGCTGATGATTACCCAACCGGAACAAAACCCGGCGCTTAATCTGGCGTTCCCTGGCTCCCACTGCCCCACCTGTAAGGCACCACTGCGTGCCTGGCACAATATTCCCGTGTTGAGTTGGATTTTGCTGCGCGGACACTGCCACGCCTGTGGCATCCGTATCCCTGCGCGCTACCCTTGCGTCGAATTGCTCTGTGGCTTGCTGTTTTTAGGCGCATCTTACCTGTTCCATACGCCTTTCGACCTGCTCTGCGCACTGGCGGTCATCTGGTTTCTGCTGGCGTTAAGCCTGATCGATATCAGCACTTACTTGCTGCCAGATACCCTGACCCTGCCATTGCTGTGGCTGGGCTTGCTTGCCCATTCGGTGGGCGGCACCCTGCCTTTACAAGATGCACTCTATGGCGCGGTGGCGGGTTATCTGGCGCTATGGCTGCTCTATTGGGGCTTCAAACTGACGACAGGCAGAGAAGGGATGGGCTATGGCGATTTCAAACTGCTGGCAGCGCTGGGAGCATGGCTGGGCTGGCAGGTACTGCCTATGCTCTGTCTGCTGGCGGCACTGGTCGGGATAGCCGCGGCGCTGGCGCGCCGTCTACTACAGGGTAAGACCGGCATGTTACCGTTTGGCCCCTGTCTGGCGCTGGCAGGCATGATTATCTATATCTGCCAGGCAGGCAGCGCCTGACTGGCGTTTCGCTGAAAGGTTACTGGGCTTCTTCGCGGATTTGGGATTGGATGTAGTTTTGGATGCCGACACGGCCAATCAACTCCAACTCGGTCTCCAGCCAGTCGATGTGATGCTCCTCATCCGTCAGGATCTCAATCATCATATCGCGACTGACGTAATCATGGATGGAGTCCGCATGGGCAATCGCTGCACGTAGATCACGGGCGCCATCCAGTTCCAGTGCAAGATCAGATCGCAGCATCTCTTCGACATCTTCACCAATGTTCAGGCGACCGAGATCCTGCAAATTGGGCAACCCTTCCAAAAACAGGATGCGCTCAATATAGCGATCGGCATGTTTCATCTCATCAATGGATTCGTGGTATTCCACATCATTGAGGCGCATCAGGCCCCAGTTTTTGAACATGCGGGCATGCAGGAAATATTGGTTAATCGCAACTAATTCATTGCCAAGAAGTTTATTAAGGTGGGTAATGATCTTCGCATCGCCTTTCATAGTGAACTCCTCCATTCCAGTATCTAAAGCGTAGATCCGGGATAGAGTAAGTCAACGCACTGGCGCTTATTTAGGCGATATTTTCAAATTCTGGGATCGATTGCAGCTCGTCCTCCATAATTTGCCTGGCTACGCGAACACACTTGCCGCACTGGGTACCGACCGGAACCAGGGTCTTAAGTTGTTGGAATGTGCGGGGCTGGTATCGACGAACCGCCTGGCGAATCGTCTTATCGCTGACCGCATTACACAAACATACGTACATAAAAACCACTCAATGAACACTCTTTGATCATATCGTAAATGCGAATCGTTATTATTGCAAATTCGTTTTTGCCGTATAGCTCATAAACTTATCATTGTATTTAGTGAGGTTTTTGGCGGAGAGGGAGAGGGAAATGCGAGGAAAAGTGATATCAACTCAAGGTGGCAGGTAGGAGAACAGCCATAAAAAAAGGGTGCCGAAGCACCCTTTTTCTTGCAGAAATTATCAGCGATTAAGCGATAACTTTAGCAACAACGCCCGCACCAACAGTACGGCCGCCTTCACGGATTGCGAAACGCAGACCGTCGTCCATCGCGATCGGGTGGATCAGGGTAACAACCATCTGGATGTTGTCGCCCGGCATTACCATCTCAACACCTTCCGGCAGTTCGATGGTACCAGTCACGTCAGTAGTACGGAAGTAGAACTGCGGACGGTAGCCTTTGAAGAACGGAGTGTGACGACCGCCTTCTTCTTTGGACAGGATGTACACTTCAGATTCGAACTTGGTGTGCGGCTTGATGGTGCCCGGCTTAGCCAGTACCTGACCACGTTCGATCTCTTCACGTTTGATACCACGCAGCAGAACACCTACGTTCTCGCCTGCACGGCCTTCGTCCAGCAGTTTGCGGAACATTTCAACGCCGGTACAAGTGGATTTCGCGGTGTCTTTGATACCAACGATTTCAACTTCTTCACCCACTTTGATGATGCCGCGCTCTACACGACCGGTCACAACAGTACCACGGCCGGAGATGGAGAACACGTCTTCGATCGGCAGCAGGAACGGCTTGTCAATCGCACGCTCTGGTTCCGGGATGTAGCTGTCCAGTGCTTCGGCCAGTTCTACAATCTTGTCTTCCCACTCTGCTTCGCCTTCCAGCGCTTTCAGAGCAGAACCACGGATCACCGGAGTGTCGTCGCCCGGGAAGTCGTACTGAGACAGCAGCTCACGCACTTCCATCTCAACCAGTTCCAGCAGCTCTTCGTCATCAACCATGTCACATTTGTTCAGGAACACGATGATGAAAGGAACGCCTACCTGACGACCCAGCAGGATGTGCTCACGGGTCTGCGGCATCGGGCCGTCAGTCGCAGCAACAACCAGGATCGCGCCGTCCATCTGAGCAGCACCGGTGATCATGTTTTTCACGTAGTCGGCGTGCCCTGGGCAGTCAACGTGTGCGTAGTGACGGCTCGGGGTATCGTACTCAACGTGAGAGGTGTTGATGGTGATACCACGTGCTTTTTCTTCCGGCGCGTTATCGATCTGGTCGAAAGCACGAGCCTGGCCACCGAATTTCTTAGCCAGTACGTTGGTGATTGCAGCAGTCAGGGTAGTTTTACCGTGGTCAACGTGGCCGATAGTACCAACGTTAACGTGCGGTTTTTTACGTTCAAATTTTTCTTTAGACACGGCTATATTCCTTAATCTTGTGCTCTCCCTCGGGGGAGAGCACGGGATCATTGTGTTAAACCCGAAGGCTTATTTACCACGGGCTTCGATAACGGCCTGAGCGACGTTGTTCGGTGCATCATCATACTTCAGGAATTCCATGGTGTATGATGCGCGACCTTTGGTCAGAGAACGCAGCTGAGTTGCATATCCGAACATTTCAGACAGCGGTACTTCAGCGTGGATCTTAACGCCAGTAACTTCGGATTCTTGACCGCGCAGCATACCGCGACGACGGCTCAAGTCACCAATCACGTCACCAGTGTTCTCTTCCGGCGTTTCTACCTCAACCTTCATGATTGGCTCAAGCAGAACTGGTTTTGCTTTCTTAAAGCCATCTTTAAAGGCGATAGACGCAGCCAGTTTAAACGCCAGCTCAGAGGAGTCAACGTCATGGTAAGAACCGAAGTGCAGACGGATACCCATATCAACAACCGGGTAGCCAGCCAGCGGGCCTGCTTTCAGCTGTTCCTGGATGCCTTTATCAACGGCAGGGATGTATTCGCCAGGAATTACACCACCTTTGATATCGTTGACAAACTCGTAGCCTTTCGGGTTGGAACCCGGCTCCAGCGGGTACATGTCGATAACAACATGACCGTACTGACCGCGACCACCAGACTGCTTGGCGTGTTTACCTTCGATATCGGTAACTTTGCTGCGAATCGCTTCGCGGTAAGCAACCTGAGGTTTACCGACGTTCGCTTCAACGTTGAATTCACGCTTCATGCGGTCAACGATGATGTCGAGGTGCAGCTCACCCATACCGGCGATAATGGTCTGGTTAGATTCTTCGTCAGTCCATACGCGGAAGGACGGGTCTTCTTTCGCCAGACGGCCCAGAGCCAGACCCATTTTTTCTTGGTCAGCTTTGGTTTTCGGTTCTACTGCGATGGAGATTACCGGCTCAGGGAATTCCATACGCTCCAGAATGATCGGCGACTCTGGGTCACACAGGGTGTCACCAGTAGTTACGTCTTTCAGACCGATAGCAGCGGCGATGTCGCCCGCACGAACTTCTTTGATCTCTTCACGTTTGTTAGCGTGCATCTGAACGATACGACCGAAACGCTCACGTGCAGATTTCACGGAGTTCAGTACGGTATCACCAGAGTTAACCACACCGGAGTACACACGGAAGAAGGTCAAGTTACCCACGAACGGGTCGGTAGCAATTTTGAACGCCAGTGCAGAGAAAGGCTCATCATCGCTAGCGTGACGCTCAGCCGGGGTGTCCTTGCCGTCGTCCAGCATGCCGTTGATGGCAGGAACGTCGGTCGGAGCCGGCAGGTAGTCAACTACCGCGTCCAGCATCGCCTGAACACCTTTGTTCTTGAATGCAGAACCACAGGTAACCAGGATGATTTCGTTGTTCAGCACGCGCTGACGCAGAGCAGCCTTGATCTCTTCCTCGGTCAGCTCTTCGCCGCCCAGGTATTTTTCCATCAGCTCTTCAGATGCTTCAGCTGCGGATTCGATCAGGTTCTGGTGCCATTCGTCAGCCAGGTCCTGCATGTCGGCCGGGATGTCTTCGTATTCGAAGGTCACACCCTGGTCTTCATCGTTCCAGTTGATGGCTTTCATTTTCACCAGGTCAACAACACCGGTGAAGTGCTCTTCAGCACCAATCGCCAGCTGCAGCGGAACCGGGTTCGCGCCCAGACGGGATTTGATCTGACCAACAACTTTCAGGAAGTTAGCGCCCATGCGGTCCATTTTGTTAACGAACGCGATGCGCGGAACTTTATATTTGTTAGCCTGACGCCATACGGTTTCAGACTGCGGCTGAACACCACCGACCGCACAGTAAACCATTACCGCGCCATCAAGAACACGCATGGAACGTTCTACTTCGATGGTGAAGTCAACGTGTCCCGGGGTGTCGATGATGTTGATACGGTGAGCATCAAATTGCTTCGCCATACCAGACCAGAAAGCGGTCGTTGCCGCAGAAGTGATGGTAATACCACGCTCCTGCTCCTGAGCCATCCAGTCCATGGTAGCGGCGCCGTCATGAACTTCACCGATCTTATGGTTTACACCGGTGTAGAACAGAATACGTTCGGTAGTCGTGGTTTTACCGGCGTCGATGTGAGCACTGATACCGATGTTACGATAGCGTGCAATGGGTGTTGTACGAGCCATTTGATTCCTCTATCACTAGGACGTTCAAGTTTAGTTAACCCAAGCGGGTTGGCTTCTTGAAGCGCCCGCTTGGTTAGCATAACTACTGCGTGGTGATTACCAGCGGTAGTGGGCGAACGCCTTGTTGGCTTCTGCCATACGGTGAACGTCTTCACGTTTCTTCACAGCAGTACCTTTGTTTTCTGCTGCGTCAGAGAGTTCGTTCGCCAGGCGGAGAGCCATGGATTTATCACCGCGTTTACGAGCAGCTTCAACGATCCAACGCATTGCCAGGGCATTACGACGAACCGGACGGACTTCAACTGGTACCTGATAAGTAGAACCACCAACGCGGCGAGACTTAACTTCTACAGTCGGGCGCACGTTGTCCAGAGCTACTTCGAAAGCTTCCAGGTGGCCTTTACCAGAACGCTGAGCCAGGGTCTCCAGCGCGGTATAGACGATTGCTTCAGCAGTAGATTTCTTACCATCTACCATCAGGATGTTTACAAATTTGGCCAGCAGCTCAGATCCGAACTTAGGATCCGGCAAAATTTTACGTTGACCAATGACGCGACGACGTGGCATGGAATAGCTCCGTTGTTAATTCAGGATTGTCCAAAACTCTACGAGTTTATTTTGACATTAAAGTTAAAAATGTTTGGCCTTACTTAACGGAGAACCATTAAGCCTTTGGCTTCTTAACGCCGTACTTAGAACGAGCTTGCTTACGGTCTTTAACACCGGAGCAGTCGAGCGCACCGCGAACGGTGTGGTAACGCACACCTGGCAAGTCTTTAACACGACCGCCACGGATCAGGATCACGGAGTGCTCCTGCAGGTTGTGACCTTCACCGCCGATGTAGGAGGTGACTTCAAAACCGTTAGTCAGACGAACACGGCACACTTTACGCAGTGCGGAGTTCGGTTTTTTCGGGGTGGTGGTATATACGCGGGTACATACACCACGTTTTTGCGGGCAGGCTTCCAGCGCCGGAACGTTGCTTTTCGCAGCCTTCACAGAGCGTGGTTTGCGTACCAGCTGGTTAATCGTTGCCATTAAAAAAGCTCCTGGGTTTGCTTCGTAAACACGTAATAAATCGCCTCGTATGCCAGAAGGCAAAGTACGAGGACGCAGAATTTTATTGCTGACTAAGAAAGGTGTCAAGAAATATACAGTGCCACCCGCAATCACCCTGCGATTTGCTGAACGTGTTTAACGGTCAGTGTGACGAAAATAGTATAGTCGACGAGCGCGATTTTGTCTGAAATTTGACCAGTCAGCCCGCGGGCTTCCACATCCTCTTTCAGCGCAAAGAGGGAGATTGGGGCGGCCAGCAGCAAATCAAGGGCAGCACTGCCCGTTAACCCGGCCAGCACGCCATCTTGCATCAGCAGCAGGTCATCGCCCTCGCCTGCCAGCCGCAGCAGCGCTGGCACATCAGTGTGGAACGGGGAGTGGGAGAGAGTCAACAGCATGGGGCATCCGTTAAAAAGTCATCACAACATCGTAACTGGCCAGCCGCTCGCGCAGCGCATCCGGCGGCAGAACCTCGGCCTCCAGCACCCACGGCAGGTCAGGCGCGATGCCGCGCGCCTGCAGTGAGGCTTCACACAGGTAGCAGTGCTCCACGTCATACAGCGGCAGCACGCCAAAGGTGGCGATGTAGTTGCGCGCCAGGATCTTCTCCGGCGCCTGATTGGGCAGCAGTTGCAGTACGCCATCGGCGATGAAAAAGACGCCGATCTGCTCACTCAGGGCCGAGGCCGCCAGCAGCGCATCCAGCCCCTCACGTCCGGCGGCATTGCCGTGCGGCCCTTGGGTAAAAATAAAGGCGACGCGTTTCATCTCATCCATCAAAATTGTACCATCCGGTCGCAGCGCAGGGAGGCCTCTGCCAGCGCGCCCAGACCGCTCAGGGTAAAGCCGCTCTGCAAATTGGCATGGCCGAGCGACAACTGCCGCGCCTCGTTCTCATCCGTCACGCCCCGGCGCAGCGCCGCTGCCACACAGACATTCAACGCCACCTGATGCTCAACGGCCAGCCGTTGCCAGGCGCGCACCAGATCGAACTCATCACTGGCCGGTGCGGTCAACTGGTTGGCGTTCAACACCCCTTCACGATAGAAGAAGATGCTCTCCAGATGGTGGCCCGCCGCCAGGAGCGCGCGGGCGAACTGGTAGGCGGCACTGGCCTGCTGGGTGCCGTAGGCTGGCCCGGTGACCAAAAGGGCATAACGCAGCATCAACGGTCACTTCCCAACAGGTCGCCGCTTTTGAACTGGCGGATGTAGAGATAGACCGTATGCTTGGAGATATTCAGCCGATCCGCCACCTGGTTGATGGCGTCCTTGATGTCGAAGATCCCCTTCTCATACAGGTTCAGCACCACCTGCCGGTTTTTGGCGTTGTTGGAAACATTGCGATCCGCATTGACCTCCTCAATGGTGAACTCCAGCGTCTGCGCCACCAGATCATCCACCGAAGAGGCAAAGTTCACGGAGGAGCTAATCTCATGCGCCTCGGGCGGGATAAAGGTCTGGATAATCTGCGAAAACGGCACGTCGAGGTTCATGTTGATACAGAGCAGGCCAATCACCCGCTGCTCATGGTTGCGAATGGCGATGGTGACGGATTTCATCAGCACGCCGCTCTTCGCCCGCGTAAAGTAGGCTTTGGAGACGCTGCTGTCAGCGCCAGCCATATCGTGCAGCATCCGCAGCGCCAGATCGGTAATCGGCGAGCCGATCTTACGGCCGGTATGCTCGCCGTTGGCAATGCGCACCGCCGAGCACTTGAGATCCTCAAGCGAGTGCAGGACGATCTCGCAATGCCCGCCAATCAGCATTGCCAAGCCATCCACCACTGCCTCATAGGATTTCAGGATCTCGTGGTCCGTGGCGGTGAAGGGCCGTTGTTCCAGCAAATCAAGGTCGCTGATTTCGCCAGGTAAGAGCGAATTAGACATCGAAGATACCATCCTCTGCGTAGAGAGAGCCGGGCCGACGTGGGGCCAGCAGGCTCATCACTCACTATCTTTAGGTCGTCAGTCTAGCAAATCTGCCGGCGTAACGAGCCTGGAATTGCTAAAGACGTTATGACGGGGAGCGGAAGGCGTCAAGTTATCCCGGCACCCAATGGCGGGCGGTGGAAAAAAGGCATAAAAAAACCGCCGCCAGCAGGCGACGGTTCTATGGAGCAGCGGGAAGGCTTACTGGCCTTTCGCGCCTGCGGCGGCAGCGTCTTCTGCCTTGTCTGCGCCAGCGTCATTTTTTGGCGCGGCTTTCACGTCCAGCAGCTCAACGTCAAACACCAGCGTGGAGTTTGCCGGGATGCCCGGAACGCCCGTTTTGCCGTAAGCCAGCTCCGGTGGGATGACCAGCTTGATCTTGCCGCCTTTCTTGATGTGCTTCAGGCCTTCGGTCCAGCCTGGGATCACACCGTCCAGACGGAAGGAGAGCGGCTCGCCACGGGTGTAGGAGTTATCGAACTCGGTGCCATCGGTCAGGGTGCCCTTGTAGTTCACCACCACGGTGTCGCTGTCTTTCGGCGCATCACCGGCACCCGGTTTCTCTACTTGGTAGAGCAGGCCGGATTCAGTTTTCTTCACGCCCTTCTCTTTGGCGAACTTATCGCGGTAAGTCTGCCCCTTGGTGGCATTCTCCTGCGCGTCTTTCTCCATTTTCGCCTGAGCGGAAGCCTTCACGCGGGCCTCGAATGCCTGCAGGGTCTGCTCGATCTCCTGGTCAGAGAGCTTGCTCTTGTCAGCAAAGGCGTCCTGCACACCGGCGATCAGCTGCGCTTTGTCCAGCGCGATGCCCAGCTTCTCTTGCTCTTTCAGGGAGTTGTCCATGTAACGGCCGAGGGAGGCACCCAGCGCATAAGCGGACTGTTGGTCTTCATTTTTGAAGGCGCTGTTGACGGCCGGTGCGGCGGCCGCAGCCGGGGCCGCGGTATCCGTTGCTTTTGCCGCTTCCGCAGCCATCACCTGGGTGGCGCTCAGTGCCATTGCCATCGTTGTAGCCAACAGCGTTACTTTAAAAAGTGATTTCATCCATTTCTCCAATGGCTTAGGGAGTCTGGCCCCAAGCAACGATTACCAAAATTCTTTTGCTACTATAACTGTCTGCGCGACGGCAAAACAATCTCTATACTCAGCAAATGCGTTATATTCCGACCTTATTTGCGTCAGGAAGTTTCGTTGCCAGCTGACTATTCTTCCCGCCGGCAACCGTGCAAACCAAGCAATGTGCCGCCGATGGCGGTAGAATCCGGCCCTTTCGCCTTCCGCCGGATTGGCGAGTTACAGAGGATAGCAATATGGAACAGAACGCGTTCGAACAGCGGCTGGAGATGCTGGAGAGCCGCCTGGCCTTTCAGGAAGTGACGATTGAGGAGCTTAACCTGATTGTCACTGAGCACCAGATGGCACTGAGCAAGCTGCGTGAGCACCTGCGTCTGCTGACCGATAAGCTGCGCGCTGCCCAGCCCTCCGCCGTCGCCCACCCATCTGAAGAGACGCCACCGCCGCACTACTGATCGACGGGCGCAAAAAAGGCGGCCCAAGGCCGCCTTTTTACCACGAGGGTTGGGCTTAGTGGCAGCCGCAGCCGCCGGTGCCGCAACCACCTTTACCGTGGTCATGGTCGTGGTCATGGTCGTGGCCGCCGCAGCAGCTGTCGCCATGCTCATGGTGATGGTGGCCGTGCTCGCCGTGAACGTGGCCGTGGGCCAGTTCGTCAGCGGTGGCTTCACGGATGGCAACCACTTCCACGTTGAAGTTCAGGTTCTGGCCCGCCAACATATGGTTGCCGTCCACGGTCACGTGGTCGTCTTCCACTTCGGTGATCTCTACCGGTACCTGGCCCTGATCGGTATCCGCGATGAAGCGCATACCAACTTGCAGTTCGTCCACGCCCATGAAGACGTCTTTCGGTACGCGCTGCACCAGGTTTTCGTCATAGGTGCCGTAAGCTTCGTTCGCGCCAACGTGCACGTCAAAGCGGTCGCCCACGTCGTGGCCTTCCAGCGCCTTTTCCAGACCTGCGATCAGGGAGCCATGACCATGCAGATAGTCCAGCGGCGCACTCACCGGAGACTCATCAACCAATACACCGTCTTCTGTACGTACCTGGTAAGCCAGGCTGACCACCAAGTCTTTTGCTACTTTCATGATATCTCCTACCGTTGGAAAGCAAATTGGCGCAGATTGTAGCGGAAATCTGCGGCTCTGTACGCATCAGCATAAAAAAACGCAACGCGCCGCGTCACTCCGGGTGGAAAATGCCGATCACCTGCTCCTGCGGGCGGACATGCTGCTGGACCTGCTCTTCCGTCTGGCGTTGGTGGTGGCCGCACTTCACGCACTCCACCACTTCCACCTGGTCCTCGCGCCATAACATCAGGCTATCCAGCGCCTTGCACTGCGGGCAGACGGCCCCGGCAATGAAACGCTTACGTGTTGCTGACATGCTGTTGACTCCAGAATGAGTACCGCACCATCCGCTCTGTTTTCACTACCCGGATGAACCACGGCCGGAAAGGGATCTTTCCAATGAATAAAGCGCCAGGCTCACGCCTGACGCTTCGCGCTTTCTATCAGTCTAGAACGGATGGGCGCTCACCTCAATCGCAGTGTGGCTACTCATGCTCATCCCAGCCATCCAGCCGACGGCTTTCGTTGTGCATCTCCCGCTCGAAGATCTCCTCCAGCTCACGCCGTGCCTCGCGGATGCGGGAACTTTGCGCCACGTCGCCCTGCCGTTGCGGCATCAGCTCGCGCAGCATCCGCATATCGAGCCGGCGGAAGTGGTGCTGCGCCCGGTAGGCCTGATGCGGATGCATGCCGAGGGTGGTCAGCGCCTTGCGCCCCAGCTCCAGTGCGCTGGAGAAGGTCTCACGGGAAAAGTGGGCGACGCCCGCCTGCAACAGCTCATGCGCCTCCACCCTGCCGCGCGCGCGCGCCAAAATCTCCAGATGGGGGAAGTGTTGCTGGCAGAGCCGCACCACCGCCATCGTATCCTCCGGCTCATTGCAGGTGATGACGATGGTACGCGCCCGCTCCGCGCCGGCGGCACGCAGCAGCTCCAACTCCGTCGCGTCGCCATAGTAGACGTGGTAACCGTAGCTGCGCATCAGGCTGACAACGCTGATATCGCGCTCCAGCACGGTGATGCGCGCCTTGTTGGCCATCAGCAAACGACCAATTACCTGGCCGAAACGGCCGAAGCCCACCACGATCACCTGTGGCTCGTCATCCTCGACGTGGTGCTCCTCATGCCCCTCCTCCGGGGTGTTGTAGCGCCGCGCCAACAGGCGGTCGATGCCTTGCATTAGCAGCGGCGTGGTTACCATCGACATGGTGACCACCACCAGCAGCAGCGACAGCTGGTCAGGGGTAATGACCCGCTGCGCCGCGGCGGCAGAGAAGATCACAAAGGCGAACTCGCCGCCCTGACTCAGCACGCCAGCAAACTGCAAGCGCACCGAGCGGCGCAGGCCAAACAGCCGCGCCAGCCCATACAAAATGGCACTCTTAACAAAGACCAGCGTCGCCACGCCCGCCAGCACCATCAGCAGGTTGGTGTAGAGCACGCCGAGGTTGAGCGCCATGCCGACCGAAATAAAGAACAGCCCGAGCAGCAGCCCCTTGAATGGCTCGACGGCGATCTCCAGCTCATGCTGGTATTCGCTCTCCGCCAGCAGCACGCCAGCAATAAAGGTGCCGAGCGCCATCGAGAAGCCGAGCGCGTCCATAAACAGCGCCGCGCCCAGCACGGTCAGCAGCGCGGCGGCGGTGAAGATCTCCCGCACCCCGGCCGCCACGATAAAGCGCAGCAGCGGCCGCAGCAGATAGCGCCCGCCAATCAACATGCCGCCGAACGCCACGATCTTCATGCCGATCTTGGCCCAGTCCGTCTCTGCCTCGCCGCCGACGCCCGCCAGCAGCGGGATCAGCGCCAGCGCCGGGATCACCGCCATATCCTGGAACAGCAGCACCGAGAAGCCGAGCTGGCCGCCCTCGTTGCGCTTCATCCCTTTGTCTTTCATCAGTTGCAGCGCCATCGCCGTCGAGGACATCGCCAGACCGATACCGCCGACCACCGCCGCTTGCCAGGCGAAGTCCGACAGATAGAGCAGCGCGAACAGCACCGCCGCCGTCAGCCCCACCTGCCCGGCGCCGACGCCAAAAATTGAGCGCCGCAACTGCCACAGCTTGGCCGGATTCAGCTCCAACCCAATCAGGAACATCAGGAACACTACCCCCAGCTCGGAGAAGTGCAAAATCTCCTGCACGTCGCGGATCACGCCAAAGCCCCATGGGCCGATGGCGATGCCAGCGATCAGGTAGCCGAGCACCGCGCCGAGGCCCAGCCGTTGGGCGATCGGCACCGCCACCACGGCGGCGCACAGGAACACCAGCGCCGCCCCTAAAATGTTCGATGCTTCCATTCATCCTCCTCCCTGTGGCAACGGCGTCCGCAACCAGTCGCGATAGGCGTCGGCATGGCTGGCCATCACCTCGGTTGACTGGCGGCGCGCCCAGTAGATCACCATTGGCGACATCCAGTGCATCCGGCACATGGCGGCGGTCAGCTCAAACGGCCGCAGGATCTCCGCCATCGGGTAGCGGTTGTAGCCCTGCTTGCCGTAGGCGCCCTCCGGCTCGCCGGTAGTGAGCACCGTGCGCCAATACTTGCCGGCCAGCGCGTTGCCGCCGATGCCGCTGGCGAAACCGCGCGCCAGCACGCGATCCATCCACTCCTTCAACAGCGCCGGGCAGCTGTAGGTATAGAAAGGGTGCTGAAACACAATGACGCTATGCTCGCGCAGCAACTGCTGCTCGTATTGGATATCAATGAAGAAATCTGGATAGTGTGCGTAGAGATCGTGCACGGTGACATGCTCCAACCCGGCCGCAGAGGCGAGCAGCCTCCGGTTGGCCACCGAGTCCTGGGCTTCAGGGTGGGCATACAACAGCAAAACCTTGGGCGGCGGCGACATCATTCCCTCCAAAGCGTCGTCAGGGTGCGGATTTTCCGTTACCATGCTCCGCAAGATTCAAGGACGCCAGGCGTCTGGTGACTTAACGTTTTGGCCATCTTAGTTGTCGTCAATTTAACATATTCTGAACATACGGCGCTTTATGATTGTTTTCTCCTCGCTACAAATACGACGCGGTACGCAAGTCCTGCTGGATAACACCTCCGCGACGGTGAACCCAGGCCAGAAAGTTGGGCTGGTGGGCAAGAACGGCTGCGGTAAATCTACCCTGCTTTCGTTGCTGAAAAGTGAAATGAGCGCCGATGCTGGCAGCGTCAATTTCCCCGGCAACTGGGCGCTGGCCTGGGTCAACCAGGAGACGCCAGCGCTGGATGTGCCGGCGCTGGAGTATGTCATTGACGGCGACCGCGAGTTCCGCCAGTTGGAGACCGATCTGCGTGCCGCTGACGCGCGCAACGACGGCAACGCCATCGCGCTGGTGCACGGCAAGCTGGACGCCATTCAGGCCTGGACCATTCAGGCGCGCGCCTCCAGCTTGCTGCACGGCCTTGGCTTCTCGCAGAGCCAGCTCCAGCAGCCGGTGAAAGATTTCTCCGGTGGCTGGCGGATGCGCCTTAACCTGGCGCAGGCGCTGATCTGCCGCTCCGATCTGCTGCTGCTCGATGAGCCGACTAACCACCTCGATCTGGACGCGGTGATCTGGCTGGAGAAGTGGTTGAAGGGTTATCCCGGCACGCTGATCCTGATCTCGCACGATCGCGACTTCCTCGACCCGATCGTCGACAAAATCCTGCACATTGAGCAGCAGTCGCTGAACGAGTACACCGGCAACTACTCCTCCTTCGAGCGCCAGCGCGCCACCAAACTGGCGCAACAGCAGTCGCTCTACCAGAGCCAACAGGAGAAAGTGGCCCACCTGCAAAGCTATATCGATCGCTTCCGTGCCAAGGCCAGCAAGGCCAAGCAGGCGCAGAGCCGCATCAAGATGCTCGAGCGGATGGAGCTGATCGCCCCGGCGCACGTCGATAACCCGTTCCACTTCAGCTTCCGCGCGCCAGAGGCGCTGCCCGATCCGCTGCTGCGCATGGAGAAGGTGAGCGCTGGCTATGGCGATCGCACCATCCTCGACGCCATCAAGCTGAATCTGGTGCCCGGCTCGCGCATTGGCCTGCTGGGGCGCAACGGCGCTGGCAAATCGACGCTGATCAAGCTGCTGGCTGGCACCCTCGCGCCGCAGCAGGGCGAGATTGGTCTGGCGAAGGGCGTCAAGCTGGGGTACTTCGCCCAGCACCAGCTGGAGTTTTTGCGCGCCGACGAGTCGCCGCTCCAGCACCTGAGCCGGCTGGCGCCGCGCGAGCTGGAGCAACAGCTGCGCGACTATCTGGGCGGCTTTGGCTTCCAGGGCGACAAAGTGACCGAGCAGACCGCCCGTTTCTCCGGCGGCGAAAAGGCGCGGCTGGTGCTGGCACTGATTGTCTGGCAGCGCCCCAACCTGCTGCTGCTCGATGAGCCGACCAACCACCTGGATCTCGACATGCGTCAGGCGCTGACCGAAGCGCTGATCGACTTCGAGGGCGCGCTGGTGGTGGTCTCGCACGACCGTCACCTGTTGCGCTCCACCACGGACGATCTCTATCTGGTGCACGACGGCAAGGTCGAGCCTTTCGAGGGCGATCTGGAGGATTACCAGCAGTGGCTGAGCGACCTGCAAAAGCAGGAGAGCCAGCAGGACGCACCTGCCAAAGAGTTGGGCAGCAACAGCGCGCAGGCACGTAAAGACCAGAAGCGGCGCGAGGCGGAACTGCGTAGCCAGACTCAGCCACTGCGCAAGAAGTTGCAGCAACTGGAGAAGCAGATGGAGAGCTACAGCGCGCAGTTGGCGGAAGCGGAAACCACGCTCGGTGACACCGCGCTCTACGATCCGGCCCGCAAGACTGACCTGACCGCCTGCCTGCAAAAACAGGCGCAGGCCAAGGCCGGGCTGGAAGAGGCCGAGATGGCGTGGCTGGAGATCCAGGAGCAGCTTGAGCAGTTCAGCGCCGAGTGATGTGCGGGTGGGCCTCCCCGGCCCGCCCGGTTGCGCATGGCGAGAAATAAATCCGGTTCCTTTGGCCGGGGCACTTCCCGCCCCGGCGTTGTGCGATATGATAATCTTCACCCAGCCGCTGACGGCGTGATAACCCCCACTGTCCATCCTGACCCATGAAGAAAACGATGTCCGCCATGCACGATACTTTTCAGGCCATGCGCGGGGCGCGTAACCCGCACCTGCAAACGCTACTGCCCCGCCTCTACCGGCGGCAGGCGCTCCTCCAGCCGCACTGGCAGCGGCTGGAACTGCCGGACGGCGATTTCGTCGATCTGGCCTGGAGCGAGCCGCCCGAGCAGGCGGTCGGCAAGCCGCGCGTGGTGCTGTTCCACGGGCTGGAGGGGAGTTTCTACAGCCCCTATGCCCACGGCCTGCTCCACGCCTGGCAGCAGCGCGGCTGGCTGGGCGTGGTGATGCACTTCCGGGGCTGCAGCGGCGAGGCCAATCGCCTGCAACGCATCTACCACTCCGGCGAAACCGAGGATGCGCGCTTCTTCCTGCGCTGGCTGGAGGAGCAGCACGGCCCGGCGCCGACGGCGGCGGTGGGCGTCTCGCTCGGCGGCAATATGCTGGCCTGCTATCTGGGCGAGGAGGGCGAGCGCGCACGGCTGGCCGCAGCGGTGGTGGTTTCGGCACCGCTGATGCTGGAGCCTTGCTCACAGCGGCTGGAGCAGGGCTTCTCGCGCGTTTACCAACGCTATTTGCTTGAGCAGCTCAAGCGCAACGCCGCCCGCAAGCTTCAGGCCTACCCGAATACCCTGCCGGTCAACCTCCAGCAGCTAAAGGGCCTGAAGCGGCTACGCGACTTTGATGACGCCATCACCGCGCGCGCCCACGGTTTTGACGACGCGCTCGACTACTATCGCCGTTGCAGCGCGATGCCGCTGCTGCCGCGCATCACCACCCCCTTGCTGATCATCCATGCCAAGGATGATCCCTTTATGACCGACGCGGTGATCCCCGATGCCGGCCAGCTCCCTGCCAACGTCCAGTACCAGTTGACGGAGCATGGCGGCCATGTCGGTTTTGTCAGCGGCACCCTGAAGCGGCCGCAAATGTGGCTGGAGCACCGTATCCCGGCCTGGCTGTCCCCCTATCTGGAGCCTGAAGCATGATTATTCCCTGGAAAGAACTCGACAGCGACACCCTGAGCAACCTGATTGAGGCGTTTGTCCTGCGCGAGGGCACTGATTACGGCGAACATGAACGGACGCTGGAGCAGAAGGTCGAAGATGTACGCCGCCAGTTAAAAAGTGGTGAAGTGGTGCTGGTATGGTCGGAGCTGCATGAGTCGGTCAATATCATGCCGCGCAACCAGTTCCGTGGCGATCGGGGCGAGCAGGCCGAGTGACCAAGGCTGAGTGACCGAGGGCCTGCCCCCTAGGCGCATTCGCATAATTATGGTAACTCTATAATTAATTATGCTGATTGCACGGTATGCAGGCATCACCTCTCACGGAGTCTTGAAACTATGTCAGCCCAACACCCGGTCATCGCCGTCACTGGCTCCAGCGGAGCCGGCACCACCACCACCAGCCTGGCGTTCCGCAAAATCTTCCAGCAACTGAACATCCGCGCCGCCGAGGTGGAGGGCGACAGCTTCCACCGCTACACCCGGCCAGAGATGGACATGGCGATCCGCAAGGCGCGCGACCTGGGCCGGCACGTCAGCTACTTTGGCCCGGAGGCCAATGACTTCGGCCTGCTGGAGCAGACCTTCATCCAGTATGGGCGTGAGGGCAACGGGCAGGCGCGCAAGTACCTGCACACCTATGACGAGGCGGTGCCCTACAATCAGGTGCCGGGCACCTTCACCCCCTGGCACCCGCTGCCGGAGGAGACCGACGTGCTGTTCTACGAGGGGCTGCATGGCGGGGTAGTGACTGAGCACCACGACGTGGCGCGGCATGTGGATCTGCTGGTCGGCGTGGTGCCGATCGTCAATCTGGAGTGGATCCAGAAGCTGATCCGCGACACCAATGAGCGCGGCCACTCGCGCGAGGCGGTGATGGACTCGGTGGTACGGTCGATGGAGGATTACATCAACTACATCACGCCGCAGTTCTCCCGCACCCATATCAACTTCCAGCGCGTGCCGACGGTGGACACCTCCAACCCGTTTGCCGCCAAGGCGATCCCCTCGCTGGATGAGAGTCTGGTGGTGATCCATTTCCGCGGGCTGGGGGCGATCGATTTCCCCTATCTGCTAGCTATGCTGCAAGGCTCATTTATTTCCCATATCAATACATTAGTGGTGCCGGGCGGCAAAATGGGGCTGGCGATGGAGTTGATCATGGCACCGCTGGTGCAGCGGCTGCTGGAGGGGAAAATCATCAAGTAAACGGGGGCGGCGGGCCGCCCCCCTGGGCGTCACTCGACGCTGACAATCTCAAAGCTATGGGTCACTGACGCGGCCTTGCCCAGCATCAGCGACACCGAGCAGTACTTCTCTGCCGAGAGGTTGACGGCGCGCTCCACGCTCTTCTCCGTCAGCCCCTTGCCGCTCACCACAAAGTGCAGGTTGATGTGCGTAAAGGTGCGCGGCACCTCGTCGCGGCGCTCTGAGGTCAGGCGCACCTCACAGTCGCGCACATCCTGCCGCGCCTTCTGTAGGATGGAGACCACATCAATCGCGCTACAGCCGCCCACGGACATCAGCACCATCTCCATCGGGCTGGGTGCCTTGTCACCGGCATTGCCATCCATCAAGATCTGGTGACCCGACGCGGACTCCCCCAGAAACGTCAGCCCTTCCACCCACTTTACCCGTGCCTGCATAGCCTCACCCTCCGATTATTTTCTGAAAATAGCCTAACCCCTCGCAGCCAAACAGGCAATCGGGCCGATCTTCATCATGCTGAAGCGAGACAACAGAAGACACTCGGTTCAGGCTGTGATAAAACAAACCCGAAACAAAATGTTCTGTATGGAGCAAGGTCAGGTTTTCAATGGAACGACGAGGCCGCCGTTTGGCGACTTTTCAGCCTCCGCCTTGCAGCATTATCAGACAGTTAATACTCTTGAAAGAGGCGTATTTTCAAAACGCCGTACAGGGAACTCTGAGCCCTGTGATTTTGGGCAGCGATTACAACAGAGGATAAAAGCAAATGGTTCTCGGCAAACCGCAAACAGACCCTACTCTCGAATGGTTCCTGTCTCACTGCCATATTCATAAATACCCTTCCAAAAGTACGCTGATTCACCAGGGTGAAAAGGCTGAAACGCTCTACTACATCGTGAAAGGTTCGGTCGCCGTGCTGATCAAGGATGAAGAGGGCAAAGAGATGATCCTCTCCTACCTCAACCAAGGGGATTTCATCGGCGAGCTTGGCCTGTTCGAAGAGGGCCAGGAGCGCAGCGCGTGGGTACGCGCCAAAACGGCTTGTGAAGTGGCGGAGATCTCCTACAAGAAATTCCGTCAGCTGATCCAGGTCAACCCGGACATCCTGATGCGCCTCTCCTCCCAGATGGCGCGCCGCCTGCAAGTTACCTCCGAAAAGGTGGGCAACCTCGCCTTCCTGGATGTGACTGGCCGTATCGCCCAGACCCTGCTCAATCTGGCGAAACAGCCTGATGCCATGACCCACCCCGATGGTATGCAGATCAAGATTACCCGCCAGGAGATTGGCCAAATCGTGGGTTGCTCCCGCGAAACCGTCGGCCGCATCCTGAAAATGCTGGAAGATCAGAACCTGATCTCCGCCCACGGCAAAACGATTGTCGTCTACGGCACCCGTTAATCCCGGATCAACACGGCGCAGCTGCGGCCCCCCGCACTGCGCCGTTCTTCCCTGATTGAACATGTGGCGCCGCCTTATTTACCATCCTGAAGTCAACTACGCCCTGCGGCAAACGCTGGTGCTCTGCCTGCCTGCGGCCATCGCGCTGCTGTTCGGCCAGCTCCAGGTCGGCTTGCTCTTCTCACTGGTGCCCGCCTGCTGCAACATCGCCGGTCTCGACACGCCCCATCGGCGCTATGTAAAACGTCTGGCCATTGGCGGCACGCTGTTCGCCGGATGCAGCCTGATACTGCAACTGCTCTTGCTCTACGCCCACTGGCCGCTGCCGCTGATTTTGCTGGCGCTGGCGCTGCTGCTCGGCGTGACAGGCGAGCTCAGCCCGCTGCATGGCCGGCTGCTCAACGGCACGCTGGTGGCGGCCATCTTTACCCTCAGCATGGCTGGCACCACGCCGCTCTGGCAGGCGCCGGGGCTATTCCTGCTCGGCACGCTCTGGTATGGGCTGTTTACCTGGGGCTGGTTCCGGCTGTGGAAAGAGCAGCCGATGCGTGAATCGCTCAGCCTGCTCTACCGCGAACTGGGTGACTACGTTGAGGCCAAGTACAGCCTGCTGACCCAGCATCTGGATCCAGACACTGCCCTCCCCCCGCTGCTCAAACGCCAGCAGAAGGTGATGGACTTGATTGTGCAGGTCTACCAGCAACTGCATATGCTCTCCGGCGAACGCCACCCGCACTATCGGCGGCTGTTCCGCGCCTTTCAGGTAGCGCTCGATCTCCAGGAGCACATTACCGTCAGCCTGCACCAGCCAGAGGAGGTGCAGAAACTGGTGGCGCAGAGCCAGGCAGAGGCAATTATCCGCCGCAATGCGGAGGTGATCGCCAAGCGGCTGCGGATGATTGCCGATGACCTGCTCTACCACCGCCGCTCCGCCCGCTTTGAGATGGGCGGCGAACTGGCGGCGCTGGAGAAGATTGCCAACCGCTACCCTGATAATCCGGTCGGCCAGTTCTGCTACTACCACTTCAGCCGCATCGCGCGCCTGCTGCACACCCAGCGGCCGCTCTATCGCCGCAACCTGATGGAGAGCCGCAACCGCCTGCCCTTCTGGCCAGCGCTGAAGCGCTACCTCTCCTGGCGCTCGATGTCACTGCGCAACGCCGCACGTGTCGGCGTGATGCTGGCGCTCGGCAGCTCGATTGGCCTGTTCTTTGACCTGCCGAAACCCTATTGGGTGCTGCTCACCGCGCTGCTGGTGATCCAGAACGGCTACAACGCCACCCGCGTGCGCATCCAGCACCGGGCCATCGGCACGTTAGCCGGGCTGGTGCTGGCCGCCGGTGTACTGCACCTGCAACTGCCGCAGGCCGCAATGCTGGGCCTGATGGTGTTAATCATGCTGGCCGCCTATCTGGTGCTGCGCAATAACTACGGGCTGGGCATGGTGGGGCTGACCATCACGGCGGTCTATACGCTGCAACTGGTGACGCAAAATGGCGCCAACTTCCTGATCCCACGGCTGGTAGACACGCTGATTGGCTGCGCGCTGGCCTTCGGCAGCACCATCTGGCTCTGGCCGCAGTGGCAGAGTGGCAAGCTGCGCGACAATGCCTGGCAGGCGCTGGAAGCCTATCAGGAGGCGATCCGCCTGCTGCTCAGCGCCGATCCAGACCCGGCAAAGCTGGCCTATACCCGCATCATGGCCAATCAGGCGCACAACACCCTCTACACCGCCCTCAATCAGGCGATGCAGGAGCCGGGCTTCAACTCCCACTACCTGACTGACATGCGGCTCTGGGTGATGCACAGCCAGTCGATTGTTGAGCACCTGAACGCGATGACCATTCTGGCGCGCGATCACTACATGCTGACCCCGGCGCTGGCGCAGGAGTATTTGGAAACCTGTGAGATTGCGCTCCAGAGCTGCCAGCAGCGGCTGATGTATGACGGCCCGGCCGACGGCAGCCCCTCGTCAGGGCCGATGTTCCGTGCGCCGGACAGCGCGCCGGAGATGCCAGTGACCGAGATGGAGCGCCCGTTGCGCCGCATCCTCTCCCATCTCAGCGCGATGAACACCATCTCCAGCCTGGCCTGGCGACAGCGCCCGCACCACGGCATCTGGCTGGCGCGCCGCGTGAGGCGCGATCAAAAAAGCCGCCCGGAGGCGGCTTCAGAGTAGAGGGGAATTTAACCCGCCAGCGTGGCGATGGCCTTCTCCAGCCGCGCCATGCCCTCATGGATGTCATCAAACTCGATCACCAGCGACGGCGCAAAACGCAGCACATTCGGCCCGGCGTTGAGCATCATCAGCCCCTGCTCCGCCGCGGCCGTCAGTATATCGCGGGCCTTGTTCTGGTACGGCTCGCTTAGCTCTGCGCCCAGCAACAGCCCCATGCCGCGCACCTCTTTGAAGATCGCATACTTCTGGTTGATCGCCTCCAGCGCCTTCAGGAAGTGCTGGCGACGCTCCTCAATGCCCGCCAACACCTGCGGGGTGTTGATGGTATCCAATGCCGCCTCAGCCACCGCGCAGGCCAGCGGGTTGCCGCCGTAGGTGGTGCCGTGGGTGCCGACCGTCATTGCCGAGGCGATCTCCTCGGTGGTCAGCATCGCGCTGACCGGGAAACCGCCCCCCAGCGCCTTGGCGGTGGTCAGGATGTCCGGCGTCACGCCGTAGTGCATGTAGCTGAAGAGCTGGCCGCTCCGGCCCATGCCACTCTGCACCTCATCAAACACCAGCAGTGCCTGATGCTGGTCACAGAGCGCGCGCAACCCTTGCAGGAACGCAGCGTCTGCGGGTGTCACGCCGCCCTCGCCCTGAATCGGCTCCACCACGATGGCGCAAGTGTGGTCGTCAATGACCGCTTTCACCGCATCAAGATCGTTGTAAGGCACATGGACGATGTCCGCCGGTTTCGGGCCGAAGCCGTCGGAGTACTTGGGCTGGCCGCCCACCGACACGGTAAACAGCGTGCGGCCGTGGAAGGCATTGTGGAACGCGATGATTTTGCTCTTGTAAGGGCTATGGCGGTGGGAGGCGTAGTAGCGCGCCAGCTTGAAGGCGGCCTCGTTAGCCTCTGCCCCGGAGTTGGCGAAAAAGACACGCTCGGCGAAGGTGGCGTCAATCAGCTTCTGCGCCAGACGCAGCGCCGGCTCATTGGTGAAGACGTTGCTGACGTGCCAGAGCGTTTCGCCCTGCTGGTGCAGCGCCGCCACCAGCGCCGGGTGGCAGTGGCCAAGCGCGGTCACCGCGATGCCGCCAGCGAAGTCCACATACTCCTTGCCCTGCTGATCCCAGACCCGGCTGCCCTTGCCCTTCACCGGAATGAACTGTGCCGGTGCATAAACAGGCAAAATCACCTGATCAAACGTGTCACGACCCACTGCTGATTTATCTGTCATACCGCTCTCCCTCTGCCATCAGACCAGCCGCCACGACCCGATGCCGCCACAGCCCATGAAATTATAATCAGGAAATATGCATAATAAATCACTTACAGGCAACCGGAAATCGCCTGCGGCGGCAAATTGTTGCCGTCAGCGGGCGAGGAAGTTGCCCAGCAGCTGCAAACCCTGTTCGCTCAGGATGCTCTCTGGGTGGAACTGCACCCCCTCCAGCGGCAGCGTGCGGTGGCGGATGCCCATGATCTCATCCTGCGCGCCGTCGCGCTCCGTCCAGGCGGTGACGCGGAAGCAGTCGGGCAGGCTCGGTGGATCAATCACCAGCGAGTGGTAGCGGGTAACGGTCAACGGCTGGTTGAGCGACTGGAACACCCCTTCGCCATCATGGCGGATGGGCGAGGTCTTGCCATGCATCACCTGCCGGGCGCGGACAATGCGCGCGCCGAAGCTCTGGGCCATCGCCTGATGCCCAAGGCAGACGCCCAGAATCGGCAGCTTACCGGCAAAGTGGCGGATGGCGGCCAGCGAAATGCCCGCCTCATCCGGCGTGCAGGGGCCGGGCGAGATCACCAACTGCGCCGGTGCCAGCCGGGCGATGCCATCCAGGTCAATGTGGTCGTTGCGGATAACCTGTACCTCAGCGCCGAGCTGGCAGAAATATTGGTACAGGTTATAGGTGAAGGAGTCGTAGTTATCGATCAACAGCAGCATGGGCAGATCCGGCAGAACATCACCGGGCAATTCTACTCATTTTCGCCGGGTTCGCTCACGACTTTATTGAAAATGGCGGTCAAATCGCTGAGATCGCCAAACGCCGCCTTCTCATTGGCCGCTACCCAGCCCTCATGATCCGCGCGCGACCAGTCAATGACATAGCCGGCGTGAATCACTAATTGTTCAAAGAAGATGCGTTGCGCCCGGCCATTGCCCTCGCGGAACGGGTGCAGCACGTTCAACTCGCAGTAGTAGTACGCCAGCCGCTCCACCAGTTTGTCACGTGGCAGGTCAGCCAGGTACTCCTCATCCTCCAGCGCCTGCATCAGCGCGTTGCCCTCTTTCTCAATGTAGGCGAAGTGACAGAAGCGGGTATCCTGCTTATAGATATCCATTTCGCGCAACTCGCCAGCCCACTCATAGAGATCCTGGAACAGCGTCTGGTGGATGGCGCAGAGGTGCGGTAGCCCGCACTCGCGCGGCCCGAGCGGGATGGTCGCGGCGCGCAGTGGCGTCAGCGCCAGTTCCGCCTCCAGCAGGGTGGCGGCCTTGCGGATGCCCAGCTTGTTTTTCAGTACCTGGGAGTTGGCATAGAGATAGGGATCGGCGCCATCGCCAAATTTATCGTTCATAGTTGGCCCTCACTTCCTCCAGACGCGCCAGTGCCTCGTCGGCGGGCAGCGTGACCGCCTTAATCTGGTGGCCATCAAGGGCCGTGCTTGCCTGAAAATTGGCATTTTTCCGCTGATCAAACAGCTTCTCTTTTTGCCTGAGCGTCATCTTTTTCGCCACGGTAGACCTCCTTTTGGCCGGTTAATGCGTCCGGTAAGGGCAGGCACTGTTTCGCCTGCCTGCGGCTAAGTATAGACATTGGCATTCGGGACGCAGGGCGACGGATAAAAGGTCGGGGCGAAACGGGGCCAGCCACGGCTGGCCCCGCTGCGGGTTAAGGCAGGATTTTGGCGGAAAGCAGGGTGATTGGTTTGGAAGGCACATTCTGGTAAGGGCCGACGTTTTCGGTCTTCACCTGGGAGATCTTGTCTACCACGTCCATCCCCTTGACCACCTTGCCAAATACGGCGTAGCCAAAATCGCGCTGGCCATGATCCAGGAAGGCGTTGTCCGCCACGTTGATAAAGAATTGGCTGGTGGCGCTGTCTTTATCGGCGGTACGCGCCATGGCGATGGTGCCGCGCAGGTTGCGCAGGCCGTTGTCCGCCTCATTCTTGATCGGGGCGTTGGTGATCTTCTGCTGCATGTCAGCGGTGAAGCCGCCGCCCTGAACCATAAAACCTGGGATCACGCGATGAAAAAGGGTGTTGTTATAGTAACCACTCTGGACGTAATCGACGAAATTCTTCACGGAAACCGGGGCTTTCTGGCTGTCCAGCTCCAGCTCAATATTTCCCGCTGACGTGGTAAGCATGACGTGTGTCTCGCCTGCGGCCTGCGCCAATGGGGCAAGCGCCGTCAGGGAAAACAGCGTGGCAAAAGCCACTAAAGTACGTTTGAACATGAACGGGTTCCTTTTTCCGGGTACAAACAACACAAACGCGTTGATTCTAAAGAGGCCCCCAAAGGGGCGCCAGCGCTTTACCTTTATTTACTTTAACAAAAGGTGACGGCCAGCGTGTCGCCGCCTGACACGACCGGCTGGGAACCGATGCAGGGTTATCGTTTGCCTGCACAAAATTGGCGACATTTGGCAAAGCTTTGCCATTTATTGCAGCTATTACACAAGAAGTAAGATATGCATCACAAATAATTCGCTGCCCTGTGTTACGATTCTGCGCTTCACGCCTGATCTCTCAGGCGGATTGCCAGTTCCCCCCACATTTTTACGTTTAACTGACAACCAGGCACGTCTATGACTAACAGCAATCGAATCAGGCTCACATGGATTAGTTTCTTCTCCTACGCGCTTACCGGCGCATTGGTAATTGTCACCGGGATGGTGATGGGAAATATCGCGCAGTACTTCAACCTGCCGGTTTCCAGCATGAGTAACACCTTCACCTTCTTAAACGCCGGTATCCTGGTGTCCATTTTCCTCAACGCCTGGCTGATGGAGATCATCGCCCTGAAGCGCCAGCTGATCTTCGGCTTTGTGCTGATGCTGGTGGCGATTGTCGGCCTGATGAACAGCCATAGCCTGGCGGTCTTCTCTGGCTGCATGTTTATCCTTGGCGTGGTCAGCGGCATCACCATGTCGATCGGTACCTTCCTGATCACCCACCTGTATGAGGGTCGCCAGCGCGGTTCGCGCCTGCTGTTCACCGACTCCTTCTTCAGTATGGCTGGCACCCTGTTCCCGATCATCGCCGCCGCCCTGCTGGCACGCAGCATTGCTTGGTACTGGGTCTACGCCTGCATCGGTGTGCTCTATATCGCCATCTTCATCCTGACGCTGGTGTCGGAGTTCCCGAAACTGGGCAACGACGCGCCGAAGTCCGTGCAATCCGTGAAGAAAGAGAAGTGGGGCATTGGCGTGCTGTTCCTCTCCATCGCCGCCCTGTGCTACATCCTTGGCCAGCTTGGCTTTATCCAGTGGGTACCGACCTACGCCGCCAAGCAGTTCAACATGGACATCACCCAAGCCGGTAGTCTGGTGAGCAACTTCTGGACGGCGTACATGGTGGGCATGTGGGTCTTCAGCGTGGTGCTGCGCTTCTTTGATCTGCAACGCATCGTCACCGTGCTGGCGGGTGCCTCGACCCTGCTGATGTACCTGTTCATCAGCACCTCTGACGCCTCGATGCTGCACTACACCATTCTGGGTCTGGGCTTTGTCTCCAGTGCCATCTACACCACGCTGATCACCCTCGGCTCCCAACAGACCAAGGTGTCGTCGCCGAAACTGGTGAACTTCATCCTGACCTGCGGCACCGTCGGCACCATGCTGACCTTCGTGGTGACCGGCCCGATCGTTGCCAAAAGCGGCGAGCACGCGGCACTGGCGACCGCCAACAGCCTCTATCTGGTGGTCTTCGTGATGTGCCTGCTGCTTGGTTTCGTGACCAAGCACCGCCAGCACGGCCACACGGCGGAAGCCAGCCACTAAGGCCATCGCTTCCCCAGCAAGGGCGCCTCAGGGCGCCCTTTTCTATTTTGCGGGCATAAAAAAACCGCCGGAAGCGGCGGTTTTTAGCAGATGGTCCAGTTACGGCTGGGCGACAAAGCCGATGGCGTCATAGACGCGCGTCAGCGTCTCCTGCGCACGGGCACGCGCCTTGGCTGCGCCATCACGCATGATCTGTTGCAGCAGCGCCTCGTTATCGCGGAAGTGGTGGTAGCGCGCCTGCAGGTCGGTCAGCATCCCGGAGACGGCATCCGCCACCGCGCCCTTCAGGTGGCCATACATCAGCCCCTCGAACTCCTTCTCCAGCTCAGCCACCGGCTTGCCGGTCACGCCAGAGAGAATGTCCAGCAGGTTGGAGACGCCCGCCTTGTTGGCGACGTCATAACGCACCACTGGCGGCTCATCGGAGTCGGTCATCGCACGCTTGATCTTCTTCGCCACGGCTTTCGGGTCTTCCAGCAGGCCGATGACGTTGTTGCGGTTGTCATCGGACTTGGACATCTTCTTGGTCGGCTCCTGCAACGACATCACGCGCGCGCCAGATTTCGGAATGAACGGCTCCGGCACCTTGAAGATATCGCCATACAGCGCGTTGAAGCGCGCCGCCACGTCACGGCTCAGCTCCAGATGCTGCTTTTGGTCTTCCCCCACCGGCACCTGATTGGTCTGGTAGAGCAGGATATCCGCCGCCATCAGCACCGGGTAGTCAAACAGGCCAGCGTTGATGTTCTCGGCATAGCGCGTTGACTTGTCCTTGAACTGGGTCATGCGGCTCAGCTCGCCAAAGTAGCTGTAGCAGTTCAGTACCCAGCTCAGCTGCGTGTGCTCCGGCACATGGGACTGGACAAAGATGGTGCTCTTTTCCGGGTCGATGCCGCAGGCCAGGTAGAGCGCCAGCGTATCCAGCGTGGCCTTGCGCAGCGCGTTGGCGTCCTGGCGCACCGTGATGGCGTGCAGGTCAACGATGCAGTAGATGCACTCATACTCATCCTGCATGGTTACCCACTGACGCAGCGCACCCATGTAGTTACCAATGGTCAGTTCACCGGACGGCTGCGCGCCGCTGAATACGATGGGCTTACTCATGTTATGCTTCCTGATTCTTGAATGATGACAGCCCAAGAGTGGGCAACAAATCGGCAAAATGGTCGATGACGCAGTCAGGCTGGCTCAGCGCAATCGGCTCACCGTAGTTATAGCCATAGCTCAGCGCAATCGCCGGGCAGCCGGCCGCCTTGGCCGCCTGAATATCATTGCGCGAGTCGCCAACAAACGCCATCTCCGACGCCCGTACCCCCAGCTTGCCCAGCATCAGATAGAGCGGGGCCGGGTGCGGCTTCTTCGCCACTACGTCATCGCCACCGATAACCAGCGAGAAGTACTCCGCGATGCCCAGTGCCTGCAACAGCGGCGCGACAAAGGGCGTGGGCTTGTTGGTGATGATGCCAAGCGGCAGGCCGCTACGCGCCAGCTGCGCCAGGGTGTCACGCACGCCCGGAAAGAGCTGGCTGCCCGACTCGGCAGTCTGGGCGTAAAAGTGGTCAAAACGGGCGCGCAGCGCGGCCAGCTCGTGGCCGCCCTCACCCTGCGTCGCCCAGTGGAGCGCGCGCTCCACCAGCACATCCGCGCCATTGCCGATCCAGGTGCTGACGCGAGCCTCGCCGGCGGCCGGCAGCCCGGCCTCCGCCAGCGCATGGTCAATCGCCTGCGCCAGCCCCGGCGCGCTGTGGATCAGCGTGCCATCCAGATCGAACGCCAGCGCGCGCAAGCCGCTGAAATCAGCCATGGGCCACCTTCGCCAGTTCACCACGCATCTGCTCAATCACTTCACGGTAATCCGGCGCGTTGAAGATGGCGGAGCCAGCGACAAACATGTCCGCGCCCGCGGCGGCGATCTCGCCGATGTTCTCCACCTTCACGCCGCCGTCCACTTCCAGCCGGATGTCAAAACCGCTCTCATCAATGCGGCGGCGCACTTGGCGCAGCTTGTCCAGCGTATGGTGGATGAAGGACTGGCCGCCGAAACCGGGGTTAACAGACATCAGCAGGATCACGTCCAGCTTGTCCATCACATAATCCAGGTAGCTCAGCGGGGTGGCCGGGTTGAACACCAGACCAGCCTTGCAACCATGATCCTTGATCAGTTGCAGGGTGCGGTCGATATGCTCGGAGGCTTCTGGGTGGAAGGAGATGTAGCTGGCACCAGCGGCAGCGAAATCCGGCACCAGACGGTCTACCGGCTTCACCATCAGGTGAACGTCAATCGGGGCGGTAATGCCATAGTTGCGCAGTGCCTGGCAGACTGCCGGGCCGATGGTCAGGTTAGGGACGTAGTGGTTGTCCATCACGTCAAAGTGCACCACGTCAGCGCCGGCAGCCAGCACCTTCGCCGTATCCTCACCCAGTCGGGCAAAGTCTGCCGACAAAATCGACGGCGCAATCAAAAACTGTTTCATCCGCATCTCCAAACGGTAGGGGTTAATCGTCATTGGGATCGCGACACACCCGGCGGAACCGCGCTCCCCTTAGCGTTTATACAGTGCCAAAAGCTCATCCACTTTGCTACGCCCGAATCCATTGCTGCTGATGGTGCGCCGCACCTGCACCACGTGCATCTCCGCCGCCTGTTGATACCAGTCACGCGTTAGTGCCGTATCATGGTTGGAGATCAGCACCGGGATCTGCCGCTCATCGGCCAGGTGGTTCGCCAGCCGCGCCAGCTCCTGCTGGTCTGCCATATCAAACCCATTGGTGTGGTAGGCCGTAAAGTTGGAGGTGGCGGAGAGCGGCGCATAGGGCGGATCGCAATAGACCACGGCCCCCGGTTGGGCATTGGTCAGGGTCTGCGTGTAGCTTTCACAGACGAACGTGGCGTTGCGCTCATTGGCCTTGCGGGCAAAGAACTCCAGCTCGTCCTGCGGGAAGTAGGGCCGCTTGTAGCGCCCAAACGGCACGTTGAACTCGCCACTCAGGTTATAACGGCACAGGCCGTTGTAGCAATGGCGGTTCAGGTAGAGGAACAGCTGCGCCCGCTCATAGGGGTCACGGCTGAGGTTGAACTGCGTGCGCAACCGGTAGAACGCGTCGGCATTGTTGAACTCGTCGCTGAAGAGCTCGCGGGCATCCCGCACGAAGTCGTCGGTACGTGTCTTGACGATGTTGTACAGGTTGATCAGGTCACTGTTGATATCCGCCAGGATATAGGCGTCATAATCTGTATTGAGGAACACAGAGCCTGCGCCGACAAAGGGTTCAATCAGGCAGTCGCCTGCGGGCAGGTGGCGTTTGATCTCCTCAATCAGGGGATACTTGCCACCAGCCCATTTTAAAAACGCGCGGTTCTTCTTCATGCCGTCGGTTAGCTACTTATACAATTCAGAGCCGCGGATTGTACTCTAGTTTCAGACAGCACATCAGCGCACAACTAAGGTTTATTTCTTCAGGTCCTGCTGTACCTGGCGTACAGGCTTGACCCACGGTTTCTTGGCTTGCACGTCCGCTGGCAGACGGGCGATGGCCTGCTTGGCTTCCGCCGAGGAGGCATAGTTGCCGCTGATCAGGACATACCACGGTTTGCCGTCACGGGTGGTCTGGTAGACCTGGTAGTGGGTCAGCTTCTGCTGGCGTGCGAAGGCATTCAGCGTATCCGAACGGGAGGCGCTGCTCAGCTGCAAGGTGTAGTGGCTGGCAGGCGCGCCCTGGATCGCGCCACCGCTGGCGACAATGCCACCGGAAGCGGCGCTGCTGCTACGCGCCGGGGCGCTTTTCGCTGGCGCGCTCTGCGGCGCGGCGGCATGGCTCTGCGGGCGGCTATGGGTGGCGGCCGGCTTGGCCGGGGCCACTTGCGGTGCTGGGGCGACGGCGGAAGGTGCCAGCGTCGCTGGATCTGTCGGCAGGGTAGAACCACCCTGCACCATCCCACCGGAGGCGGCATTCACCTGATCCTGCTGCTGGGAGAGGGCATCGGTCATGTTGCCCGGCAGATCGACGCGCTGCTGGTCAGCCGGGGCCTGCACCGGTTCGGCCTGTGTCGGGGTCGAGGCAATGGGCGGCACGCTAATGTCCTGCGGCTGGCCGCTGGCCGGGGCGTTGGCGGCGGCAGACGACGCACTGCCATTCTCCGTAGGGTTGCCACCCAAGGTAATCTCTTTTGCGTTGCCGGCCTGCTGGCTGGACTCCTGCGGCGTCGGGGCCTTCAGGGCGGAGCCGATGCCGAGGATCAGCAACACCAGCACCAGAATGCCAATGGCAATCATCAAGTGCTGGCGCGAGATGGCAAAACGGGGGGCTTGTGAGCGGGAGGCAGAGCGCCGGCGGGTGGAGCGGCGGTCGCTGGTATCCGGTTTCAGGTCGTCTTCGGTGTTAAACTCATCCATCGTCATCCTCCAACTCAGAGGTAAAAGCCTGGCCGCTGGCGGGCCGGCTGATTAACCTGTGTGCGTTATCATGAAACCCGCCAGAATGGCGGGCATACCGGTAAGGGTCATGGCGCTCAGGCCGGCAGGCAGTCGTTAATCGATGCCAGCACCACGTCATGCGCCACGCCGCCGCGCACTTCCGACTGGCCAATGGCCGTCGGCAGCACCAGACGCAACTCGCCGGCCAGCACTTTCTTGTCACGCATCATGTGCGGCAGATAGGCGTCGGCGTGCATCTCACGCGGGCCGGTGACCGGCAGGTTAGCGCGCAGCAGCAGCGCCCGCAGGCGGGCCACATCCGTCTCGCTGAACTGACCGAGGCGGCGTGCGGTGTGGGCGGCCATCATCATGCCCGCGGCCACGGCCTCGCCATGCAGCCAATTGCCATAACCCATTTCTGCTTCAATAGCATGGCCGTAAGTATGGCCCAAATTCAGCAACGCGCGCTGCCCGCTTTCACGTTCATCGGCGGCCACCACTTCGGCCTTCAGTTCGCAGCAACGGCGGATGCAGTAGGCCAGCGCTGTCATATCCAGCGCCATCAGCGCATCGATATTTTGCTCCAGCCACGCAAAGAAGTCGGCGTCGAGGATCACGCCATATTTAATCACCTCCGCCAGACCGGACGACAGCTCGCGCGGCGGCAGGGTGTGCAGGCAGTCCAGATCGACCACCACCGAAACCGGTTGGTAGAACGCGCCGATCATGTTTTTGCCGAGGGGATGGTTCACGGCGGTTTTGCCGCCGACCGAGGAGTCAACCTGCGCCAACAGCGTGGTCGGCACCTGGATAAAGCGCACACCGCGCTGGTAGCAGGCGGCGGCAAAACCGGTCAGGTCGCCAATCACGCCGCCACCGAGGGCAATCAGCGTGGTGTCGCGCCCGTGCGGCTTTTCAAGCAGCGCGGAGAAGACCTGCTCCATGACAGCCAGTGACTTGTACTGCTCGCCATCCGGCAGGATCACCTGGTCAACCCGTACGCCCGCCTGTTCCAGCACGCCGCGAACGCGATCCAAATAGATCGGCGCCAGCGTCTGGTTGGTCACCAGCATGGCCTGCTCACCGGCTTTCAGCGGGATAAAAGAAGCCGGATCGTTGAACAATCCGGCGGCAATCGTGATGGGATAACTGCGATCCCCTAACGTTACGGTAATCTTCTCCATGTCGCGCTCAGTGACCTTTTTGACCTGTACCTGCGGTTAACCTTTACCCTCGGACGGAAGAGGAAGCGAATTAATTGCTTTCCAGCATGTTGATGATCTGGTTGGCCACTACTTTGGCGCTCTGATCATCAGTGCGGATGGTAACGTCAGCAATCTCTTCATACAGCGGGTTGCGCTCTTTAGCCAGGGCTTCAAGCACTTCACGCGGGGGTGCATCCACTTGCAGCAGCGGGCGCTTTTTATCACGCTGGGTGCGGGCAAGCTGCTTTTCAATGGTGGTTTCGAGATAGACCACAACGCCGCGCGCGGACAAACGGTTACGGGTTTCACGTGATTTCACCGAACCCCCGCCTGTCGCCAGCACAATGCCCTGTTTTTCCGTTAACTCATTAATGATTTTTTCTTCGCGATCGCGGAAACCTTCTTCGCCTTCCACGTCGAATACCCAGCCTACATCGGCCCCGGTACGTCGCTCAATTTCTTGATCGGAGTCGAAAAACTCCATATTGAGTTGCTGAGCTAACTGACGGCCAATAGTGCTTTTGCCGGCACCCATAGGCCCAACCAGAAAGATATTGCGTTTCTCTGCCATGTTTTTCGGTATTACTAAGACATTCGTTAATGTTAACCCGCCCCGCCAATCAAATCAGCGGCGGGACCTAAACTGAAACCTCATGAGCGATAGTGCGAGATCAGACGAAAAATTATCTCAACACTCTTGGTAGTTTGGCAACCGAATAAATCGCTACTGTGCCGCAGGAGGGAAACCGTACGTTTTTATCGGCATTTCGCGTTGGGTAAGAATCTCGGTGCGCAATTCGGTAACCCTTGTATGCTAAATCGATGGCAGCGTCAAACGCAGATCTCTTTACCGACACAAAAAGTTGCACAACCTGCGGGTGATTGCCCCCGAAATGCGCAACAGGCCGCATCCCCCTCCCCGACCCCTCCAACATTCAGGTGGAACCCATCAGCGTGGGGGTGACAAAAATCACCAGCTGATGGCGGCGCTGCTTTTTGTGGTCGTGGGCAAAGAGCGCGCCCACCCACGGGATATCGCCCAGCCCCGGCACGCTATCCCTCGTCTTTTCATGATGTTGCTGAAAAATACCCCCCAGCACCACGGTCTCGCCGTTCGCTACGGTCACCTGGGTCTTGATCTCCTGCTTGTCTATCGCCAGCGCCTCCCCCTCCGCCTGCTTGAGGGTACGGCCCGGCATATTCTGGGTCAGGATCAGGTTGAGCGTGATCTTGCCGCTGCGCTGGATCTTGGGTGTTACCTCCATGCCCAGCACCGCCTCCTTGAACTCAATGGAGGTGGAACCACTCGCCCCACTGGAGACCTGATAGGGGATCTCAGTGCCCTGCTTGATGCTGGCGGTCTGCTGGTGGGCGGTGAGCAAACGCGGGCTGGCGATGATCTCCACCTGATTCTCCTGTTGCAGGGCGCTCAACTCCAGGTCAAGCAGCCGCCCGTCGATGCGCGCCAGAGTGAAACCGGCGGCAGCCGTGCCCTCTGCCACCGGTAGGCCAACCGAAAAGTTGTTCAGGCGGAAGTGGGTGGCCGCCCCTTCGGCAGCCCCCAACCCCCAGGTGACGCCCAGCTCGCGTAGGCTCTCATCGCTGATGGTGACAATATGCGCGGTCAGTTGCACCTGCTGCAACGGGTGGTCGAGCGCCTTGATCCAGTCGGATAACGCCGCCAGCCGTGCCTCGCTGTCATGGATCAGCAGCGAATTGGTGCGCGCGTCCGTCACGATGCTGCCGCGCGGCGACAGCAGGGTGGCGCGCTGGGCATTCAGGCTGGCGGCCACCTCCGATGCCTCGGCGTTCTCCAGCATCACGTTGAGTGCGCCAAGCGGCGCGCTCTCCTCCTGGCGTTGCTGCGCCTCGCGCTGCTGTTGCTGACTCTCCGCCAGCTCACTCTGTGGGAAGATCATCAGCACGTTGCCGTCACGCGTCTGGCTGAGCTTGCCCATCTTGAGCACCAGCGCCAGCGCCTTCTCCCAAGGCACCCCTTTCAGGCGCAGTGACAGCGCCCCGGTGACGCCGGGTGCCAGCACCAGATTGAGCTGCTGGTGATCCGCCAGCGCCTGCAACACCACGCTGATAGGCGCGTCATGGAACGTCAGATCCAGCGGTGCCGAAGATGCACCCGCCTCTACCGACATACTTGCCAGCAGCAGGCCACACAGCGCGCTGCACCCTGCCCTTCGCCAGCCAGCCAGTTGGCGCGCCAGACATGGCCGCCCTGCCGCATTCGCTCTTCGTTGCATCAGATCTCCTTATCATTATTAGCCTTAACAGGAACCAGCCACAGCAGCACCGGCGGGCGGCCCTTGCACGCCTCGCCCTCCGCCGCCAGCCGGATATGGTCTTCAGTGACCGCCTCGGTGCGCCAACCCTGCCCGAGCGGCTGGCCCGGCGTGGCCCGTAGCCAACGGCCGTTGGCGTCTCGCAGCCAGCCATCGCGGCGTGCCGGATCACCCAGGATGCCGCCAGGGTGCCAGTGCGCGCTGTCGGCGCAGGCTGGCTCCGCCGGTGGTGCAAAGGGGTCGCGCCCGGCCAGCGCCGGGGTGCAGATCAGCGCCAGCGCACCCAGCCCGGCCGCCCATGTTTGCCATGCCATTCATGCCTCCTTAATGGCGATCAGCAGTCGCGCCTCCAGCCCGCTGGCCGTCGCTTCCAGCGTCAGCGCCCCGACCTCGGCTGGCGGCCACGCCGCCAGCGCCTCAAGCATCTGTTTCAGGCCGTCATAGCGGGCACGTAGCGCCAGATTCCAGCGCCCGGCCATGCCGTCAGGCTCCCAGTGCAGCAGCGTGCTGCCTGACTGCCGCAATGGCCCGGCCAGCCATGCCGCCGGATCGCTGGCGGGCTGCGCCGGTTCCGCGATGGCTGCCAGCAGCAGGGTGGCGCTGTTCAACAGCGTTTCCGCTGGCAATGCCGCCAGCCCAGCCTGCTGGCGAGCCATCGCCTGTTGGCTCTCAGCCAGCGCCTGCCGCGCCGCCTGTTGCTGCCGCCACTCAGGCCACAGCACGGCCCGGCCCGCGATGCTCGTTAATAGCATTACTAGCAGGAAGAGGATGAGCGCCTGCCGCCGGGGCGACAGGGCGTGCCACGCCATCAGGGTGGGAAGAGAAAGGGACATTTTCCGGCCTCCAGGTGGCCTGTAGATCAAAGTGGAGCAGCCCATCCGGCTGCTGATGCACCGCCAATACGCGAACCTCATGGACTTCATGGCTCTGGCGCAGGGCCGCAACAAACTGCATCACCGGTTCATAGTGTCGGCTGCGCCCCTGCCAGCGAAGGGCATCGCCCTGCTCCTGCCAGACAACCAGCCAGACGTCCGGCGGCAGCATTGTCTCCAGCTCCTGTAGCAATCGCACATAGCGACGCCCAGCCTGCCGCTGCAACGCGGCCCGACGAGCACTCTCCGCCTGTTGCCGGAATGCCGTGACCAGCGCCTGCCGTGCCGTGTAATGGGCGGTGAGCTGGCGCAGTTGGCTGGCGGCGGCCTCTTGCCGCTCAAGGGCGTGCCGCGTCTGCTGGTGCAGCGCCTGCCACGCGACCAACATGGCGATCAGGCACGCCAGCGCCGCTGCCATGCCCGCTGCGGCCATCCGGCGCAGGGCCACCTGCCGCTGCCGTTGCCGCCACGGCAACAGGTTCACCTGCATCAAGGGCGATCCTCCGGGCGCACTGCCAACCCGACGGCGAGCACAAAGGCCGCCGCGGGCGTGCCGGTAGGCAGTGTGGCCTCCGGCAACGTCGCCAAGGGTGACCACGCCTGCACACCCGGCGGCGCCTCGCCGAGCACGCTGGAGAGGGCCACCGGTGCGCCATGCAGTGCCGCGGGCAGCAGCGTTTCCAATCGGGTATCCGTTGCCGCAACGCCAAACTGGCAGGGCTGGCTGCACGGTGCGACCCATAGCCAGCCATGCCAAAACCGGTGAACCAATACGTGCCCGGCGGACAGACCCGCCAGCCGGGCGCTGGCCTGTAGCGCACAGGGCGCGATCTCCAGCACCTCCACCGCCAGACCGGACGCGGCCATCACCTCCAGCCAGGCCGCTACGTCAACCTGTGGCGCGGCGGTCACCACCACCTGCTGCGGCTGGGAGGAGGGGCTGCGGTAGTCCAGCGCCAGTGCCTCGCGTGCCAGTGGGAACTGTTTCGCCGCTTGATTAAGCAGAAAGGTTTCACGATATGGCGCCCGCAACTGGGCATCTGGCGCAGGCAGGATGCGTTGCAGCACCCGTTCTGCTGGCAGTGCCAGACGCAGCGAATAGCGCCGCGGCAACGCCTGCCGCCAGCGGCGCAAACTCGCCACCAGTGGTGCCGTGGCCGGTAGCCCGCCGGGTGCGTCCTCCCCCGGCAATGCCTGCTGCCAACACCCCTTTACTTGCCAGCCACGGCGGCGCGGCACCACGGCCAGCGCGTACCAGCCATGCGGCTGGATATCCAATCCGATTTGCCATCTCTCCCCGGCCATTGCGATCCCTCTCCTTAATCCCCTTTAACAAAAGAACGTATCCATCATCTGGGGTTGCCTTTATACTACGCCGCGATTGTTTATAAACTGCCCAAACGACATTAAGTGGGAAATCTAAGGTGAAGTTCGTAAAGTATTTTTTAATCCTTGCAATGTGTTGCATTGTGCTGGGAGCCGCCTCGATCTACGGCTTGTACAAGTACATTGAGCCGCAGTTGCCGGATGTGGCGACCCTGAAAGATGTGCGCCTCCAGACCCCGATGCAGGTCTACAGCGCGGAGGGTGATCTGATCGCCCAGTATGGTGAGAAGCGCCGTATCCCGCTGACCCTTAGCCAGATCCCGCCGGAGATGGTGCATGCCTTTATTGCCACGGAAGACAGCCGTTTCTATGAGCACCACGGCGTCGATCCGGTTGGCATCATTCGTGCCGCCTCGGTGGCGCTGGTCTCCGGCCATGCGTCGCAGGGGGCGAGTACCATTACCCAGCAGCTGGCGCGTAACTTCTTCCTGAGTCCAGAACGCACCCTGATGCGTAAGATTAAGGAAGCGTTCCTGGCGATCCGCATTGAGCAACTGCTGACCAAGGATGAGATCCTGGAGCTGTACCTCAACAAGATCTACCTCGGTTACCGTGCCTATGGCGTGGGGGCGGCGGCGCACGTCTATTTCGGCAAAGAGGTCAGCCAACTGACGCTCGGTGAGATGGCGGTGATCGCTGGCCTGCCGAAAGCGCCCTCCACCTTCAACCCGCTCTACTCCCATGACCGGGCGTTGGCGCGCCGCAACGTGGTGCTGGCGCGGATGCTGGATGAGAACTACATCACCCAGCAACAGTACCAGCAGGCGCGCGGCGAGACGCTGGAGGCGGATTACCATGCGCCAACCATTGCTTTCTCCGCCCCCTACCTGACGGAGATGGTGCGTCAGGAGATGGTGCATCGCTATGGCGAGAACGCCTACAACGATGGCTACAAGGTCTACACCACCATTACCAAGAAGAACCAGCTGGCGGCGCAGGAGGCGGTGCGTAACAACGTGCTGGCCTATGACATGCGCCACGGCTACCGCGGCCCGGCCAATGTGCTGTGGCGCACCGGCGAGCCAGCCTGGGAGCAGAAGCGCATCCTCGATTCGCTGAAGAGCCTGCCGGTATACGGCCCGCTGTTCCCGGCGGTGGTGACGGCGGCGCAGGCGGATCAGGCCACGGCGCTGATGGCGAACGGCGACAGCATCACGCTGCCGATGGCCGGCATCCGCTGGGCGCGCGCCTTCAAGTCCGACAATGTGCAGGGGCCGACGCCGAAACGCGCGACCGATGTGCTGCAAGCTGGCCAGCAGATCTGGGTACGCAAGGTGGATGAGGCGTGGTGGCTGGCACAGGTGCCGGACGTCAACTCCGCGCTGGTCTCCCTCAACCCGGCGGACGGCGCGGTCAAGGCGCTGGTGGGCGGCTTTGACTTCAATCAGAGCAAGTTCAACCGTGCCACGCAGGCGCTGCGCCAGGTCGGCTCGAACATCAAGCCGTTCCTCTATACCGCGGCGATGGACAAGGGCCTGACCCTGGCGACCATCCTCAATGACCTGCCAATCTCACGCTGGGATGCGGGCGCTGGCACCGATTGGCGGCCGAAGAACTCCCCGCCGGTCTATGACGGCCCGATCCGCCTGCGTCAGGGGTTGGGGCAGTCGAAGAACGTGGTGATGGTGCGTGCGATGCGCGCGATGGGCGTGGACTACGCGGCCGAGTACCTGCAACGCTTTGGCTTCCCGGCGCAGAACATCGTGCACTCGGAGTCGCTGGCGCTCGGTTCCGCCTCCTTCACCCCGCTGCAACTGGTGCGCGGCTACGCGGTGATCGCCAACGGCGGTTTCCTGGTCGACCCTTACTTCATCAGCAAGATCGAGGACATGGGCGGCAACACCGTGTTTGAGGTCAAGCCGAAAGTGGCCTGCCCGACCTGCAACCTGCCGGTGATCTACGGCGATACGCAGCGCTCGGCGGTGCTGTCGGATGACAACGTGGAGAACGTGGCGGTGTCGCAGTCGCCGAACGCGAACGCCACCGTGCCGATGCCGCAGCTGGAGCAGGTTAGCCCCGGCCAGAGCGCGCCAGATGCGGGCCAGCAGTCCGCCCCGCATGTGATCAGCACGCCGCTGGCATTCCTGATCCATGACGCGCTGAACAGCAACATCTTCGGCGAGCCGGGCTGGATGGGCACCGGTTGGCGGGCAGGCCGCGATTTGCAGCGCCATGACATCGGCGGCAAAACCGGCACCACCAACAGCTCGAAAGATGCGTGGTTCTCCGGCTATGGCCCAGAGACCGTCACCTCGGTGTGGATTGGTTTCGATGACCATCGCCGCGATCTGGGCCGCAGCTCCGCCTCTGGCGCGATCCCGGACCAGATTGCCGGGGCCGAAGGCGGCGCGAAGAGCGCCCAGCCGGCGTGGGATGAGTATATGAAGACGGCACTGGAAGGGATGCCTGAGCAGCCGCTTGCGCCGCCGCCGGGCATTGTCAGCGTCACCATCGACAAACGCACCGGCAAGCTGGCGGATGGCGGTGCGGGCAGCCGCCCGGAGTACTTCATCGACGGCACCCAGCCAACGGAACATGCCGTGCATGATGTCGGCACCACGCTGACGGACAACGGCCAGACGCACGAACTGTTCTGACAGGGCGTGCAGGCAATAAAAAAGCCGGTCATTGACCGGCTTTTTTTATGGCGTCGTTCAGAGCGCCTGTTGGAAAAACTGCTGCGCCAGGAACAGTGCGCTGACGTTGCGCGCCTCGCGGAAGTCCGGCTGTTGCAGCAGCTCCATCATGCGCGCCACCGGCCAGCGCACCTGCACCAACGGCTCCGGCTCATCCCCCTCCAGCTTTTTGGGGAACAGATCCCGCGCGACCACGATGTTCATCTTGCTGGAGAAGTAGGAGGGCGCCATCGTCAGCTTGCTCAGCACATCAAAGCGGTGCGCGCCGTAGCCAATCTCCTCCATCAGCTCGCGGTTGGCCGCTTCCAGCACCCCCTCGCCCGGATCAATCAGCCCTTTGGGGAATCCCAGTTCATAATCCTCAATGCCCACCGCATATTCGCGGATCAGCAACAGGTCATCGCCGATCACCGGCACAATCATCACGGCCTCACGCTCGGAGGGACGCATCCGCTCATAGACCCGCTGCTGGCCATTGCTGAATGCCAGATCCACCGACTCCACATTGAAGAGCCGTGAACGCGCCACGGTTTCGACTTTCAGGATTTTTGGTTTTTGCAGAGGTTTTTCCATGTCATCCCCAAGAATAGAAGCCTGCGTCAGGCATTGGCCATCGCCATCCCCTGTTTGGTTTACTTTATTATTAACAGAGGCCAGCGGAATGCCACAGGCTTTTTTCCGTGCGGGATGCCCTTTTTTTCATGACATTTATCAGGTAAAAAGGGGAGACTTTGTTGGTTTGCAAGATCTTTTTCTGCAAAGTGGTTACGCTTACGGCAGTGAACGGGCAAAATAGGATTATACCGATACTGGCCCCTGGACTGGGTTGTTATCATCCAGTCAGGTCTATATTTGCCATATCACCCATGCGCCCTGTAGCTCTTGGTTATGCCTTTGCGCGATTCTCTCTGGTGGTACGTTAAGCGGCTCGCATGTCACGACATACACTTAATTTACTGTTTCTAAAAGCGTTGGCAACGGTCAGCGCCGCCCTGATGGTGAATGGATGAGCACAATAGTCCTAATATTGGCTGTACTGTTTGCCATGCTGATCATAATCGGGGGTTTTTTGAGAAGCATCTCTCGTCGCCAGACCCCCTTCGCAGCCTCTTTACCCTTCATGAAGCCTAATCAACGCAAACTGACACCCGATGAACGCCAGGCCGTGGAGCGCTATCTGAGCCAGAGCGATCGCCTGAGCCTGACCTCGCTCTCCGCCAGCAACAATATCTTCTCCCTGCGTGACAAGCTGACCCTGACGCCAAAGAGCGACATCGTCTACTCGCTGACCAAAGCCATCACCCGCTATGGCGTGGCAAGCGACGAGCCGAACAAGTGGCGCTACTACCTCGATACGGAGGAGGTGCACCTGCCGCCGTTCTGGGAGCCGTACATCACGCAGGATAACCAGGTGGAGATCATCAAGACCCAGACCATTCCGCTGGTGATCTCCCTCAATGGCCATACGCTGGTCAACCATACCTATGACCGCCGCCCAGCCACCACGCCGATGGTGACCGCCCCGGCGCAGAATGCCTCGATCCGTAAGGAGGAGAGCGAGCATATCGAGCTGCTCACCATCCGCCGCGAGACGCTGGAGGAACATGCGCTCTACCAGTCCAACGGTGTCCGTGAGGCGCTGGCGCTCTCCGGCGCGATGGTGCTGCTGTTTTTCAGCCTGACCAGCCCGATGGTGTTCCTGCCGTGGCTGATCCTGCTGGCGCTGGTGCTCAGTGGCTGGGCTGGCTGGCGGCTGTTGCGCCGCATCCCGGAGCGGGAGTTGCAGGAGATCCACTGCCTACGCGGCACGCCCAAGCGCTGGGGGCTGTTTGGTGAATCCCATCAGGGCAACCTCAACAACATCTCCCTTGGCATCATCGACCTGATCTATCCGGCGCACTGGCAGCCCTATGTGTCACGCGACCTCAATCAGGTGACGGATGTGGACATCTACCTCAACCGCCAGGTGGTGCGTCAGGGGCGTTACCTGTCGCTGCATGAGGAGATCAAGAACTTCCCGCTGCAACACTGGGCCAGAAGTCTGGTGCTGATGTGCGGCTCGCTGCTGGTGCTGCTGATGCTGACCAGCTACATCTCCCTGAGCCTGCCGCTGAAGCTGAGCCTCGCCTGGATCCAAGGCGCGAGCAGCACCCAGGTCAACAGCGTCCATGCGCTGGAAGAGACGCCGCTGCGCATCGGCGACACCCTACGCATTCAGGGCAGTGGCATGTGCTACATCCCGCCGAAGGCCTCGACCAACACGCGGCCGGCCTTCATGCCGTTTGATTGCGCTGGCATCTACTGGAACAACGCCACCCCGCTGCCGCTGCCGGAGTCAGAGACCATCGAGAAGGCATCGGCGCTGCTGGCAACGGTCAATGACCAGCTGCACCCGAGCGGCGCGCCTGACCCGAATATCAACCCGCAGCTGGCGACGGCGATTGAGAAGTCAGGCATGATCCTGCTGGATGATTTCGCCGATATCGTGCTGAAAACGCAGGATTTGTGCAGCAACGATGAGGATTGCGTGCGGCTGAAGAACGCGCTGGTTAACCTTGGCAACGCCCAAAACTGGGGCGCGCTGGTGAAGCGCGCCCTGTCGGGCAGCATGAAGGGGATCAATGTGCTGTTGCGTCCGGTCAGCGCCGAGTCGCTGGAGAATCTGGTGAACAGCGCCGCCTCCTCCTTCTACTTCCAGGAGACGCAGCGCGCCGCGCAGGCGCTCAACAGCCCGCCGCCGGGCGGCTTCCTGATCACCAGCGACGAGGGGCGCCAGCTGGTCAGCTACGCCCAGCCAGCGCTGGCGCTGTATGACCTCAGCCCGCAGGATCAGTGGCGCGAGCTGCAACGCCTCTCCGGGCAGCTGCTGCACACGCCGTTCCGCGCCGAGGGGATCATCACCAACCTCACCATTGACGCCAACGGCACCCGGCATATTTCGCTGCACAGCGAGCCAGACATGATCACGCTGTGGCGCTACATGGGCACCAGCCTGCTGCTGCTGGTGGTGGCGGTCAGCTTTGTCACCAACGCCGTGCTGCTGGCCAAGCGGCTGCGTCGCCACCAGCGCCGCCTCAGTGACATCCAGCACTACTACGACAACTGCTTCAACCCCACGCTCGACACCATGCCGCTGCGCCCGTTTGGCTGATTGAGTGAAGACGCCGGGCAGAGATGCCCGCGTCTGTGCTAGGCTAACGTTTTACCGGCGCGTATGCCGGGGCGCCCTGCCCCCTCCAGCCTCTGCCGCCCGCCTTGATTCACCCACACAGGACAACCCTATGCCGCCGGAGTTTGACTGGACCTGCATCGATACCGTTTTGCTGGACATGGATGGCACGCTGCTTGATCTGGAGTTCGACAGCTACTTCTGGTTGCAGCATGTGCCGCAGGCGCTGAGCGAGCGGCGTGGCATCCCGCTGGAGCAGGCGCACGCCTACATTGAGGCGCAATATTTGGCAGTGCAGCACACGCTGAACTGGTACTGCTTCGACTACTGGAGCACCACCCTCGATCTGGATATCGCGGCCATGACCCACGCCGTCGGCCACCGCGCCAGCGTACGTGAGGACACCCTGCCCTTCCTGCAGGCGCTGCGCGAGCAGGGGAAACAGACGATTTTGCTGACCAACGCCCACCCGGTGAGTCTGGCGGTCAAAATGGCGCACACCGGATTGGATGCGCACCTTGATTTATTGATCTCCACCCATACATTTGGGTATCCCAAGGAGGATCAGCGCCTGTGGCAGGCGGTGCAGCAGCATACCGGCTTTGACCCGGCGCGCACGCTCTTTGTCGATGACAACGAGCCGATTCTGGATGCCGCCAGCACCTACGGCATCCGCTACTGTCTGGGGGTGGAAAACCCAGACTCCAGCATGGCGATGAAGCGCTTTCTGCGCCATCCCTCAATGCATGACTACCGCACGTTGTTACCGGCCTTTGCCTGTCGGTGACAGACCGTTCAGGAGGTTGCGATGAAGGACACCCAGCAGGATGGCGATGCCGTCCGTTTGGATAAATGGCTGTGGGCCGCACGCTTCTATAAAACCCGTGCTCTGGCCCGTGAAATGATTGAAGGCGGCAAAGTCCACTACAACGGACAGCGCACCAAGCCGAGCAAACAGGTTGAGGTAGACGCGGAGATCAAGCTGCGTCAGGGAAATGACGAGCGTACCGTGATTGTGCTGGCGGTGACCGCCCAGCGACGGGGCGCGCCAGAGGCCCAACTGCTCTACCAAGAGACCGAGGCCAGCATTGAAAACCGGGAAAAAGTGGCGTTGGCGCGCAAGACCCACTCGCTGACCATGCCGCATCCGGATCGGCGTCCGGATAAGAAAGAGCGCCGCACCCTGATTAAATTTAAATTTGGCGAAGGCGAGTGACCTTCGCCGCACAGAGAGACGACTATGGCTAATCAAGATTCCAAGGCGACGCACGACCAACTGCATCGCTACCTGTTCCAGAACTACGCGGTGCGCGGTGAGCTGGTCACGCTGAGCGAGACCTACCGTCAGGTGCTGGAAAACCACGACTATCCGGCACCGGTCAATACCCTGCTCGGCGAGCTGCTGGTGGCCACCAGCCTGCTGACCGCCACCCTGAAGTTTGACGGTGACATCACCGTGCAGATCCAGGGCGACGGCCCGCTGAAAATGGCCGTGGTCAACGGCAACAACCGCCAGGAGCTGCGCGGTGTGGCACGGGTGCAGGAGGGCGCGGAGATTGCGCCGGAGAGCGGCCTGAAGCAGATGATTGGCAACGGCGTGATGGTGATTACCATCACGCCAGCCGAGGGCGAGCGCTATCAGGGCGTGGTGGGTCTGGAGGGTGATACCCTGGCCGAATGTCTGGAGGGCTACTTCATGCAGTCCGAGCAGCTGCCGACCCGCCTGTTCATCCGCACCGGTGAAAGCGACGGCCTGCCGGCGGCGGGCGGAATGCTGCTGCAGGTACTGCCCGCGCAGAACGCCACCAATGATGATTTCGATCACCTGACCCAGCTGACCGCCACCATCAAGGGCGAGGAGCTGTTTGAGCTGCCGGCCCACGACGTGCTCTACCGCCTCTACCATCAGGAGGAGGTCACGGTGTATGAGCCGCAAGATATCATGTTCCGCTGCACCTGCTCGCGCGCCCGCTGCGCCGACGCGCTGCGTTCGCTGCCCGATGAGGAGCTGACGCAGATCCTGGAAGAGGAAGGCCAGATCGACATGCACTGCGACTACTGCGGCAACCACTATGTCTTCGACAAAGTGGACGTCGCTGGCCTGCGCACGTCAGGCAGCGAGCCGGGCCCGCACGTCCATTGATCCCACAGGGCAGCCAGCCGGCTGCCCTTTTTTTATGCGTTCGCTTTGGGATATTGCGCACGTTGCATTTTATGACGTGTGCCATCTCCCATAATTGTTAAAAATAAGCGTTAACTATTATTTTTTTTGAAGTCTATCGCGTTTAATACAGATCCTAACCCTACACACTGTGTTAGTAACGTATAGCAACTAAGGAGTAGTGAAATGCGTGATCACGGTATATCCCCCGATACCTTGGCCGCCTACGGCATCCATAATGTCAGCGAAATCGTCTATAACCCTGATTACGCACGCCTGTATCAGGAAGAGACGGCGCCAGGGCTGGAAGGCTACGAGCGCGGCATCGAGACCAGCCTGGGTGCCATCTCCGTTGACACCGGTATCTTCACCGGCCGCTCGCCGAAAGATAAGTACATCGTGCGTGATGACACCACGCGTGACACCGTTTGGTGGGCAGACGAAGGCAAAGGCAAGAATGATAATAAACCCCTGAGCCAGGAGACCTGGGATGCCCTGAAAGCCTGCGTCACTGAGCAGCTGTCAGGCAAACGTTTGTTTGTGGTGGACGCCTTCTGCGGCGCCAACCCGGATAGCCGTCTGAAGGTGCGTTTTATTACCGAAGTGGCCTGGCAGGCCCATTTCGTTAAAAACATGTTCATACGTCCGACGGATGAGGAACTCACTGATTTTACGCCTGACTTTATCGTCATGAACGGCGCCCGCTGCACCAATCCGAACTGGCGCGAGCAGGGGCTGAACTCCGAGAACTTTGTTGCCTTCAACCTGACGGAAAATATCCAGCTGATTGGCGGGAGCTGGTACGGCGGCGAGATGAAGAAGGGCATGTTCTCGGTGATGAACTACCTGTTGCCGCTGAAAAATATCGCCTCCATGCACTGCTCCGCCAACGTTGGCGAACAGGGCGACGTGGCGGTCTTCTTTGGCCTTTCAGGCACCGGCAAAACCACCCTCTCTACCGATCCGAAACGCCAGCTGATTGGCGACGACGAGCACGGCTGGGATGATGACGGCGTCTTCAACTTTGAGGGCGGCTGCTACGCCAAAACCATTAAGCTCTCTGAAGAGGCCGAGCCGGAGATCTACCACGCCATCCGCCGCGACGCGCTGCTGGAGAACGTGGTGGTGCGCGAGGATGGCTCCATCGATTTCGATGATGCCTCCAAAACCGAGAACACCCGCGTCTCCTACCCGATCTACCACATCGACAACATCGTCAAGCCGGTTTCGAAAGCGGGCCATGCCACCAAGGTGATCTTCCTGACCGCGGATGCCTTCGGCGTGCTGCCGCCGGTATCGCGCCTGACGGCCGACCAGACCCAGTACCACTTCCTCTCTGGCTTCACCGCCAAGCTGGCCGGTACTGAGCGCGGCGTGACCGAGCCGACGCCTACCTTCTCCGCCTGTTTCGGCGCAGCCTTCCTGAGCCTGCACCCGACCCAGTACGCGGAAGTGCTGGTGAAACGGATGCAGGCCGCGGGTGCCCAGGCCTACCTGGTGAACACCGGCTGGAATGGCACCGGCAAGCGCATCTCCCTGAAGCACACCCGCGCCATCATCAACGCCATCCTCAGCGGCGAGATCGACCAGCAGGAGACCTTCACGCTGCCGATCTTCAACCTGGCGGTGCCGGTGTCAGTGCCGGGCGTGGATGAGCAGCTGCTCGACCCGCGCAACACCTATGCGGATGCGGCACAGTGGCAGGCAAAAGCGCAGGATCTGGCGCGTCAGTTCATCGACAACTTTGACAAGTACACGGACACCCCGGCAGGTGCGGCGCTGGTCAGCGCTGGCCCGTCACTCTGACGTCCCCCCAGGCGCGCCCCGCGCGCCTGATTTTCACGCTGGTAGCCGCCACGGCTGCCAGCCGTGATCCAGATATCCCCAATTAAATAAGTCTCTCTTATGGCTACTCTGACAATCCGCAACCTTGATGATGAAGTAAAAGAGCTGCTGCGTCTGGCGGCGGCCCGCAATGGCCACTCGATGGAGGAGGAGGTACGCTCCATCCTGCGGCAGGCGATGCTGGGCGGCACGCCAAACTATGGCCTTGCGAGCCGCATCCACCAGCGTTTCGCCGCCCTGAGCGAAGGCGACCTGCGCGCACCTGTGCGTGACCAGCTACCCCGGCAGTGGGAGATTGAGTGATGATTGTGCTGGATACCGCCATTGTCATGGAGTTGATCCGGCCGGAACCGCACCGCCAGGTGATGCAGTGGCTGGATATGCAGGACGCCAACCAGTTGGCGCTGACGGCGGTGACGGTCACCGAGCTGTTCAGCGCCGTGCAGGCGCTGCCCGACCCGCAACGCCAGCGCCGGGTGCAGGAGGCGCTGCTGGCGCTATTGAATGAGGAGTTCGCCGAACGGCTGCTGCCCTTTGATGCCCACTGCGCCCTGCGCGCCGCCGCGCTTCAGGCGGATCACCGGCGGCAGGGCGTCAGCCTGGATCAGGCCACGCTCTATACCGCCGCCATCTGCCTGCACCATCAGGCGCAACTGGCCACCCGCCAGCCGCTGGATTTTGCGCACTGCGGGCTGGTGACCGTCAACCCGTGGGGCGAACAGGGGAAACCGCGCTTCCATGAGGAGGCGGCCGAGTACTTTGTGATGAGCCGGAAATAGCGGATGTAAGTCGCCCGTCAAGGCAGGCGAAGCGCGCCGGTTCCGCGTCAGGGCGGAACCGGGCGTTCAGGAACGGGAGGCTGGCGGCGGGATGCCGTCAGTGGCTTTTGGCGGGGTGCCATTGCCGTTGCCGCTCTCCTTGCCTTTGAGCGTGGGCAGCGGCAGGTAGGCGCGGATGCGCAGGCCGCCGCGCTCGCTGCTGCCGATGTCCAGCACACCGGCATGGGCGTCAATGATGCGCTGCACAATCGCCAGCCCCAGCCCGGTGCCGCTGGTGCTGCGGGCGCTGTCGCCACGCACGAACGGCTGGAACAGGTGCTTGAGTTGGTCAGGCCGGATGCCGGGGCCGTCATCCTCCACCTGGAACCAGGCGCGCTGCAACTCATGGCCGCTGCTGACCTTGATCCAGCCGTTGCCGTAGCGGGCGGCGTTGATCACCATATTGACCGCGGCGCGCTTGATGGAGAGCGGATGCACATCCACCAGCAGTTCCGCCGGTGCCAGATCACTCTCAATCACACGCTCATAGCCACTTTCAGCGGCGATCACCTCACCGAGAATGGTGTTCAGGTCGCTTAGCTCGGTCTGCATCTCCTGCCCGGTGCGCAGGTAGTCGATGAACTGCTCAATAATGGCGTTGCACTCTTCAATGTCCTTGTTGATCGACTCTGCCAGATAGCCATCCTCATCGCCCATCATCTCTGTCGCCAGCCGGATGCGCGTCAGCGGGGTACGCAAGTCATGGCTGACCCCGGCCATCAGCAGGGTACGGTCATCCGCCAACTGCTTCACGCCAGCCGCCATCTGGTTAAAGGCGCGCGTCACCGAGCGCACCTCCGAGGCACCATACTCGCGCAGCGGCGGGGGAATGATTCCCTTGCCGACCTGCAACGCCGCGTGCTCCAGCTCCACCAGCGGCCGGTTCTGCATACGGATGAACAGCCAGGCACCGCCAATCGCCAGCAGCATAATCGCCAGCGTATAGCGGAACAGCGGCGAGAAGTCCCCCTGATGGATCTCCGTCAGCGGCACTCGCACCCAGATATCGGGCGAGAGCCAGGTCTTGAGCCAGACTACCGGGGTATTCTTGTTCATCTCGACGCGCACGTCTGTCGGGCCACCCAGCTGCTGTGCCATCTGCTGGCTCAGGAACTGGTAGTGCTGCGCCCAACGCAGGCCGCTCTCCTGAGCGGCGGCGTTGGTGTAGAGCGAAATGCCCAGTTCACGATAGATCTCGCGGCGGAATGCTGGCGGCACCTCTAACAAGGTGCCGTCCTCCAGTTGCAGCCGGTCGGTCATCAGCATACGCACTTCGTATGCCAGCACCTTGTTGAACTGCTGCAAACTGGGCAGGATGGCGAAATTCAGGACGACCAGATAGGTCGTCACCAAGCTGACGAACAGCAGGGTGACGATTAATAGCAGGGTTCGGGCAAAGGAGCTACGCGGTGAAAAGCGCAATCGCCTCATGCTTTACTGCCGTCCGGGACGAAGACGTAGCCCAGACCCCATACGGTCTGGATATAGCGCGGATGGGCCGGATCCTCTTCCACCATGCGGCGCAGGCGGGAGATCTGGACGTCAATCGAGCGCTCCATGGCGCTGTATTCGCGGCCACGGGCCAGGTTCATCAGCTTGTCACGGGAGAGCGGCTCACGCGGGTGGCTGACCAGCGCCTTCAGTACCGCGAACTCCCCGCTGGTGAGCGGCATCGGCTCATCTTCACGGAACATCTCACGCGTGCCGAGGTTCAGCTTGAACTTGCCGAAGGAGATCACTGCCTCTTCCTGAGAAGGCGCGCCCGGCAGCTCGTTGGCCTGACGGCGCAGTACCGCGCGGATACGCGCCAGCAGCTCACGCGGGTTGAAGGGTTTCGGGATGTAGTCATCCGCGCCAATCTCGAGGCCGACGATCCGATCCACCTCTTCGCCCTTGGCCGTCACCATGATGATCGGCATCGGGTTGCTCTGGCTACGCAGACGGCGGCAGATGGAGAGGCCATCTTCACCCGGCAGCATCAGATCCAGCACCATCAGGTGGAAGGATTCACGCGTCAGCAGGCGGTCCATCTGTTCGGCGTTGGCCACACTGCGAACCTGGAAGCCCTGCTCCGTCAGGTAACGTTCCAGCAGCGCGCGTAAACGCATGTCATCATCCACCACCAGAATCTTATGATTCTCTTGCATGTCTTAACTCCCAAAGGCTGTGTGCCTGAACCCGGCGGGCATCAATTAACCCAGATAACATTTCATGTGAATGGCAGGTTTCAGCCTGACCAACTTATGTTTTCAATACGGTTGTATTGTTAAGAATCAACGCCCGCTCAGACAGTGTTTTATGGTATATATTCTAGACGAAATTGTTACAAAGATTATTGTTTTCCTCACTTATCAACACTTTTGCCTGCCCCCTCGCACTGCCGTTTCACGCAAACCCAAAGGGACGAGTGATAAGCTCCCGCCTTTATACCCTGTAATGCAAGCAGATTTTAACGGGTTTATGGCCGCCATGACAGCCGGCGAAAGCCGTGACAATGGCCGCCGCCAGACGTTATAAAGAGCCGATGAGCCAAAACGAGAGCACTCCCCAGATGAAGAGCGACCTGATTACCCGCGAAGGGTACAACAAGCTGAAGCGTGAGCTGGACTATCTGTGGCGCGAGCGTCGGCCAGAGATCACCGAAAAGGTCGCGTGGGCCGCCAGCCTCGGTGACCGCAGCGAGAACGCCGACTACAAGTACAACAAGCAGCTGCTGCGTGAAATTGACCGGCGGGTGCGCTTCCTGCGCAAGCGGCTGGAGGCGGTGCGGGTGATTGACTACTCGCCGCAGCAGGATGGCCGGGTGTTCTTCGGCGCCTGGGTGGAAGTGGAGAATGAGGAGGGCGAGGTGAAACGCTTTCGCATTGTCGGCCCGGATGAGATCTACGGCCGTAAGGATTACGTCTCCATCGACGCACCGATGGCGCGCGCACTGATCAAAAAGGAGGTGGATGATGAGGTGAATGTCCCCACCCCGCTCGGCGTCAAAGTGTGGTGCGTCAACCGCATCGACTACCTGCCCGACGAGCCGGAGAGCGATGCCACGCCCGGTAACCTCGGCTAACACGGTAAATGTTCCGAAACCGCCCCACCCCGCCGCAGAATGCCGCGCACGGCTGGCATTTTGGCGGCGCACTCCGTATAACAGTGCCCTGATTGACTAACGCCACACGATAGATACTCATGATGAATAATTCCCTGAGCCGCATTATTGCAACTGAATTGCAGGCCAGACCGGAGCAAGTTGACTCCGCTATCCGCCTGTTGGATGAAGGAAACACCGTGCCGTTTGTCGCACGATACCGTAAGGAAGCGACCGGCGGTCTGGACGATACACAACTGCGCCAGCTGGAGAGCCGCCTGGGGTATCTGCGTGAGCTGGAAGATCGCCGCCAGAGCATCCTGAAGTCTGTTGAGGAGCAGGGCAAACTCACCGGCGAGCTGGCGGCCGCCATCAACGGCACGATGAGCAAAACCGAACTGGAAGATCTCTACCTGCCGTACAAACCCAAGCGCCGCACGCGCGGACAGATCGCGCTGGAGGCCGGGCTGGCCCCGCTGGCAGAGCGCCTGTGGCAAGATGCGCAGCAGGTGCCGGAAGAGGCCGCCGCCGCCTTCGTCGATGCCGACAAGGGCGTGGCGGATGTGAAAGCGGCGCTCGACGGCGCGCGCTATATCCTGATGGAGCGCTTCGCGGAGGACGCCGCCCTGCTCGGCAAGGTGCGTGACTACCTGTGGAAGAACGCCCATCTGGTCTCCCGCGTGGCGGAGGGCAAACAGGAGGAGGGCGCGAAATTCCGCGACTACTTCGATCACCATGAGCCGATTGCCCAGGTGCCTTCCCACCGTGCGCTGGCGATGTTCCGTGGCCGCAATGAAGGGGTGCTGCAACTCTCACTGAATGCCGACCCGCACAGCGAGGAGCCGCCGCGTGAGAGCTATGCCGAGCAGATCATCATCGATCACCTTGGCCTGCGCCTGAACAACGCCCCGGCCGACGGCTGGCGGCGGGCGGTGGTCAACTGGACCTGGCGCATCAAAGTGCTGCTGCACCTCGAAACCGAGCTGATGGGCAGCGTGCGCGAGCGCGCGGAAGAGGAGGCGATCAACGTCTTCGCCCGCAACCTGCACGATCTGCTGATGGCCGCCCCGGCTGGCCCGCGCGCCACCATGGGCCTCGATCCGGGCCTGCGCACCGGCGTCAAGGTGGCGGTCGTCGATGCCACCGGCAAACTGGTGGCAACCGACACCGTCTACCCGCATACCGGCCAGACCGCGCGTGCTGCCGCGGCGGTCGCGGCGCTGTGCGTGAAGCACCGGGTGGATCTGGTCGCCATCGGCAACGGCACGGCCTCGCGTGAAACCGAGCGCTTCTTCCTCGACCTGCAAAAGCAGTACCCGGAAGTGACGGCGCAGAAGGTGATCGTCAGCGAGGCGGGTGCCTCGGTCTACTCGGCCTCCGAGCTGGCGGCCCAGGAGTTCCCGGATCTGGATGTGTCGCTGCGCGGCGCCGTCTCCATCGCCCGCCGCTTGCAAGACCCGCTGGCGGAGCTGGTGAAAATCGACCCGAAATCGATCGGCGTTGGCCAGTACCAGCATGATGTCAGCCAGACCCAACTGGCGAAAAAGCTGGACGCGGTGGTAGAGGATTGCGTGAACGGCGTTGGCGTTGACCTGAACACCGCCTCGGTGCCGCTGCTGACCCGCGTCGCCGGTTTGACGCGGGTGATGGCGCAGAACATCGTCAACTGGCGTGATGAGCATGGCCGCTTCAACAACCGCGCCCAACTGCTGAAGGTAAGCCGCCTCGGCCCGAAAGCCTTTGAGCAGTGCGCTGGCTTCCTGCGCATCAACCACGGCGACAACCCGCTGGATGCCTCCACCGTTCACCCGGAGACCTACCCGGTGGTTGAACGCATTCTCGCCGCCACCGAGCAGTCGTTGCAGGCGCTGATGGGCAACCCGACCACGCTGCGCACGCTGAAAGCGGTGGACTTCATCGACGACCGTTTCGGCGTGCCCACCGTCAGCGACATCCTGAAGGAGCTGGAGAAGCCGGGTCGCGATCCGCGTCCGGAGTTCAAAACCGCCACCTTCGCCGAGGGCGTGGAGACGATGAATGATCTGACGCCGGGCATGATCCTGGAAGGCTCGGTCACCAACGTCACCAACTTTGGCGCGTTCGTGGACATTGGCGTCCATCAGGATGGTCTGGTGCACATCTCCTCGCTGGCGAATAAGTTCGTCGAGGATCCGCATAGCGTGGTGAAGGCTGGCGACATCGTCAAGGTGAAGGTGCTGGAGGTCGATTTGCCGCGCAAACGCATCGCCCTGACCATGCGTCTGGACGAGCAGCCGGGTGAAACTGCCGCCCGCCGTGGCGGTGGCAATGCCGCCAACGGGGCACCGGCGCGCCAGCCCGCGCGCGGTGCCAAACCCCGTGCCAGCCAACCCGCAGCCAACAGTGCCATGGGCGACGCCCTGGCCGCGGCATTCGGCAAAAAACGCTGATTGCCTACCTACGCCCGGCAGCCACCCTGCCGGGCGTAGGCCCCTCTCTCCTTCCTGCGATCCCCCTCCCAGCCCTGCGCGATTGCCTGCCTAAAAACTGACGGTTTTTTGATCTGGATTAGGGAGCGGCCACCCCGTTCTGGTGTTTTATTGCACGCGAGAACAATTCTTACTTTCGTTTATCCTACTCCCGCCCCCGTTGGCCGCCGCGCCACCCGGCGGAAAATTGAGGTACTTATGCCCCTACTTCCACAGCACAACTACCGGGTCACGGGTTTTGCCCCGCAGATCCCCCCCGCTTACCGGCAGAAACTGCTGGCGCTCGGCATCCTGCCCGGTTCGCACTTTAGTGTGGTGCGCGTCGCGCCATTGGGCGACCCGATCCAGATTGAGACTCGCCACGTCAACCTGATGCTGCGCCGCCGCGATCTGGCTGGCCTGCTGCTTGAGGCCTGCGCCTGATCCCTCTACCCGGATAGCACACCACTGCCATGAAAACCCTGACCATCGGCCTGCTCGGCAACCCGAACGCCGGCAAAACCACCCTGTTCAACCAGCTTACCGGCGCGCGCCAACGGGTCGGCAACTGGGCTGGCGTCACCGTAGAGCGCAAGGAGGGGCGGTTCCTCACGGCCCGCCATGCCGTCACGCTGGTTGATCTGCCCGGCACCTACTCCCTGACAACGCTGTCGGAACAGGCATCACTGGATGAGCAGATCGCCTGCCGCACGGTACTGAGCGGTGAGCTGGATCTGCTGATCAACGTGGTGGACGCCGCCAATCTGGAGCGCAATCTCTACCTCACCCTGCAACTGCGTGAGTTGGGCGTGCCCTGCATCGTGGCGCTCAATATGCTGGATATTGCCCAACACCAAGGGATTGAGATTGACCCGGCGGCGCTGGCGGCGCGGCTCGGCTGCCCGGTGGTGCCGCTGGTCTCCACCCGCGCGCGTGGTGTGGCGGAGCTGAAACAGCAAATCGACCAGTTGCCGATGCGCTGTGCGCCCTTCCGGGTGGACTACCCGCCCGCGCTGTCGGCGGCGGCCGTGGCGCTGGCGGCCGCGTTGCCGCACGGCCAGCCCCTTAGCCAGCGTCACTGGCTGGCGCTCCAGATGCTGGAGGGGGACATTTTTTGTCTGGCCGCCGCCGGTACCGCCGCGGCTGCCTTGCCGGAGAGTTGCCACCAACTGGAGGAGGATCCGGCGCTGCTGATTGCCGATGCGCGCTACCGCTGCATCGCCGAGCTGTGCCAGGCGGTGGGCAACAGCCAGCACGCCGCGCCCGACAGCCTGACGCAACGGCTGGATCGTCTGCTGCTCCACCGCCTGCTGGGGATCCCGCTCTTTTTGCTGGTGATGTACCTGATGTTCCTGCTGGCGATTAACCTGGGCGGCGCGCTGCAACCGCTGTTTGACCTCGGCTCGGTGGCGCTGTTTATCCACGGCGTGCAGTGGCTGGGCATGACGCTCGGCCTGCCGGAGTGGCTGACGCTGTTTCTGGCTCAGGGGATCGGCGGCGGCATCAATACCGTGCTGCCGCTGGTGCCGCAGATTGGGCTGATGTACCTGTTTCTGGCCTTTCTGGAGGACTCCGGCTACATGGCGCGCGCCGCCTTTGTGATGGATCGGCTGATGCAGTCGCTCGGCCTGCCGGGGAAATCCTTCGTGCCGCTGATTGTCGGCTTCGGCTGCAATGTGCCTGCCATTATGGGCACCCGCACGCTGGACACGCCGCGCGAACGGCTGATCACCATCATGATGGCACCCTTCATCTCCTGCGGCGCACGGCTGGCGATCTTTGCCGTCTTCTCCGCCGCCTTCTTTGGCCGACATGGCGCGCTGCTGGTCTTCTCCCTCTACCTGCTGGGCATTGCCGTCGCCATCCTGACCGGGCTGCTGCTGCGCCACACCCTGATGCGTGGCGACGCCTCCCCCTTTGTGATGGAGCTGCCGGTCTACCATGTGCCGCACCTGAAGAGCCTGTTGCTCCAAAGCTGGCAGCGGCTGAAGGGCTTTGTGCTGCGCGCGGGACGGGTGATTGTGCTCGCCAGCCTGCTGATTGGCGCGCTGAACAGCTTCACTTTGCGCGGCCAGCCAGCGGACTCCCTCAACGTCTCGGCGCTGGCGACGGTCAGCCAGGTCGCGACGCCGCTGCTGGCACCGATGGGCGTGCAGCCAGACAACTGGCAAGCAGCGGTGGGACTGGTGACCGGCGCGCTGGCGAAGGAGGTGGTGGTCGGCACACTCAATACGCTCTACACCGCCGAAACGTTGCAGGAGGCACCCTTTGATCCGGCTGCCTTCTCCCTGCAAGAGGAGCTGGCACAGGCACTGGCGGAGACCTGGCAGAGCGTGCGCCAGACCTTCAGCCTTGGGGTTCTCGCCAACCCGATTGGCGCCAGCATGGGCGATGGCGAGATGAAAGTGGGGGCAATGAGCACAATGGGCGAGAAATTTGGCAGCCTGGCTTCCGCTTACAGCTACCTGATCTTTGTGCTGCTCTACCTGCCGTGTGTCTCGGTGATGGGAGCGATCGCCCGTGAGAGTAGCCTCGGCTGGATGGCGTTTGCCGTGGGCTGGGGGCTGAATATTGCCTACTCGCTGGCGACGCTGTTCTACCAGATGGCGACCTTCAGCGCGCACCCGGTTGCCTCCCTCTGGCGGATTGCGTTGGTGCTGTTGGTGAACGCCCTGCTGTTTGCTGGCCTGCGCCGCCTGCGCTACCAGCCGCGTTACCAGCCAACTGCCCTGCGGAGTGCCAGCCATGACGCTGATTGAGCTATACCACACCCTCTGCCTGCATGGCACGATGTCACAGGCCGAGCTGCTACGCTTGAGCCGGTTATCGCCGCCGACACTGGCCGCCCTGCTCGGACAACTGGAGAGGATGGGGAAAATTGAGCAGCTGGCAGCCGACTGTGGTACCGGCGGCTGCCAGCGCTGTGATATCTCTGCTGGCTGTGCGCCGCGCTATTATCGCGCTCACTCTGCCAGCAAAACATAATTAATATAAATAGAGATACAATTAGTTATTCATTTAATTGAAGCCTCAATTTCTCAAATTTCGCAATTAAATTTGACGTCCCTCACAAATAAATCAACAAATCCTCGGCAACGGCTTTCGATTAATCCCCGGTCAGGGAGGGCCGTTGACTTGGTTTATAGCGCGGCGTAGCCTTTTTCGTGGGAGCGCTCCCATAAAAAAGGTGCAACATGGAAAATATAAACTCTCTCCTTAACGCTATTTATCAAGACACACTGACACAGCAGGACGCCGCTGAATTAACCGACCTGATCTTATCCGCCAAAGCGGTGATTCGTCAGGCGCGCAAAGCGCATTGGGATGAACAGGACGTGGTATTAATTACCTATGCCGATCAGTTCAGCGAAATCGGCCAGCCGATGCTGAAAACCTTCACCCATTTCTATAACCGCTGGTTGAAAAACACCTTCTCGCTGGTTCACCTGCTGCCCTTCTACCCCTACTCCTCGGACGATGGGTTCTCGGTCATTGATTATCATCAGGTGAACCCGGTAGCGGGTGATTGGCAGCATATCGGCGAGCTGAACCAGAGCACCCGCCTGATGTTCGACTACGTCTGCAACCATATCTCTGCCCAGAGCGCTTGGTTCCAGGGCTACCTTGCCCAGCAGCCGGAGTTCGACAACCACTTCATTGAGATGGATCCGGCGACCGACCTGCATCAGGTGACCCGGCCGCGCACCAGCCCACTGCTGACGCCCTTCACGCTGGCGAATGGCGAGACGCGCCATATCTGGACTACCTTCAGCGCCGACCAGATCGACCTGAACTTCGCCAATCCGGCCGTGCTCAAACGGATGGTCAACGTGCTGCTCAGCTACCTGGCGCGCGGGGCCGAGTATGTCCGCCTCGATGCGGTGGGCTACATGTGGAAAGAGCCGGGCACCTCCTGCATCCACCTGGAGAAGACGCACCAGCTGGTCAAGCTGTTCCGCGCCATTGCTGACGTTGTGGCACCGGGCACCGTGCTGATTACCGAAACCAACGTGCCGCACCGCGACAACATCAGTTACTTTGGCAATGGCCAGGATGAGGCGCAGATGGTGTACCAGTTCCCGCTGCCGCCGCTGGTGCTTCACGCCATCCACTGCGGTGAGGCCACCACGTTGAGCCGTTGGGCCGCGGCCCTCGACATCCCGGCGCCGCACTGCACCTTCTTCAACTTCCTCTCCTCCCACGATGGCATCGGCCTCAACCCGTTGCGCGGCCTGTTGCCAGAAGATCAGATCCTGGCGCTGGCTCAGGCGATGGAACGGGAGGGCGCGCGCGTCTCCTACAAAAACAACCCGGATGGCAGCGCCAGCCCCTATGAGATCAACGTCACTTACCTGGATGCATTGAACCACCAGAAGGATAGTGATGCGCTGCGGGTACGCCGCTTCATGCTGGCCCATGCCATCCTGCTCGCCTTCCCCGGCGTGCCAGCCATTTACATCCAGAGCCTGCTTGGCTCGCGCAATGACAATGAGGGCGTGGAGCGCACTGGCCATAACCGCGCTATCAACCGCCAGAAATATGCGCTTGATGAGATTGAGCCACAAATTTCCGGCGGCAACCCGCTGCGTAGCCAAATATTTTCTGGCCTGCGCCGCCTGATTGCGCTGCGCAAGAAATTAGCCGCCTTCCACCCTGATGCCGCTATGCAGGTGGTGGAATTACACCCTGCGTTATTGGCTTTCCGTCGTGGTGAAGAAAATAACGGCGACCTGCTGTGTTTGTTTAACGTCAGTAACAAGGCAGTTAAGGTTTCGTTGCCGGAAAATAACCTCACCGATGTTATTAGCGGTGAAATATTCTCCTCCAGCCAAAACTTCACCGTGCCGCCCTACGGTTATTACTGGCTCAAGTAATATCACCCAGCAAAGGAAATCATGATGAATAATAAAAACAGTCTGCTTATTTCAGCCTTGCTCTGCTCGCTGGCTTTAACCGGTTGCAAAGAGGATAAACCGGATTCAGTGACCATTGAATTTATGCACTCCTCCGTTGAGCAGGAGCGCCAGGCGGTGATCAACGAGTTGATCGCCCGTTTCGAGGAGCAGAACCCCAACATCGACGTCAAGCCAGTGCCGGTGGAAGAGGATGCCTACAACACCAAGGTCATCACCCTGGCGCGTAGCGGCGCCCTACCGGCGGTGATTGAGACCAGCCATGACTACGCCAAGGTCATGGACAAGGAGCAGTTGATTGACCGTGAGGCCGTCAATGCGGTGATCAGCGGCATCGGCCCGGACAACTTCTACCCCGGCGTACTGCGCATCGTGAAGACCGAGGATGGCACCAGCGCCACCGGTGTGCCAATCAGCGGCTGGATCCAGGGCATCTGGTATCGCAAACAGGCGTTGGCTGACGCTGGCTTTAGCGAGCCGACCAACTGGCAGCAACTGCTGACCGTCAGCACCGCCTTTACCAAGCCCGAGTTGAAAAAGTATGGCATCGGCCTGCCGACGGCGGAGAGCGTGCTGACTGAACAGGCCTTCTCGCAGTTCGCCCTCTCCAACGGGGCCAACGTGTTTGATGCCGAGGGCAATATCACCATCGATACCCCGGCCATGAGCGAGGCGCTCAGCTTCTACAAGACGCTGGCAAAAACCACCCTGCCCGGCTCCAACGACATCATGGAGGTGAAAGACGCCTTTATGAACGGCACTGTGCCGATGGCCGTCTACTCCACCTACATCCTGCCAGCGATCTACAGCGAGGGCTATGCCCAGGACATCGGCTTTGCCGTGCCGAATGAAAAATCGCAGGCGGTCTACGGCACCGTCACCGCCCTCACCATCTCCGCCGGGCTGAAAGAGCCACAGCGTGATGCAGCGAAGAAATTCATCAGCTTTATGGAGCAGTCCGACAACGCTACCCGCTGGGTGCTGATGTCACCGGGCGCCGCCCTGCCGCTGACCAAGCTGGTGACTGACAACAGTGAGTGGCAGAACAACCCGGTGGTGAAAGCCTTCGGCCCGCTCTCTCTGGAGCTGGTGCACCAGTACGCCAACGTGCAGGTGTTTGGCTCGGTCGGTGAGAAGAACTTCACCCGCATGGGCGATATCTCTGGCTCCGCTGCGCTGAGCGAGATGGTGAACGCCGTGACCGTCGGTAACAAGGATGTGGCCGCCACGCTGGCCGATACGCAGGCGCGCATTACCAGCCTGATTCAGAAACGCTGAGTGAACAACGAATGAAGAGTGCTTCCCAAACCCTTCCCCTGCCGGCAAAACGTGCAGGGCTGGGGAAACGTTTAAAAACGGATACGGCCTTCGCGTGGTATCTGCTGGCGCCGAGCATGATCTTGCTCGGCCTGCTGGTGGTCTACCCGATGGTAGCAAACCTGCAACTGAGCTTCCTGAAGTTGCCGCTCAACCCGCTGCTGGAGGATCGCTTTGTCGGTATCGACAACTACCTGAGCATCCTGAGTGACCCGGAGTTCTACCACTCACTGTGGGTCACCTTCTGGTACACCGCGCTGGTGGTGCTGGGCAGCACCGGGCTGGGGCTGGCCGTGGCGCTGTTCTTCAACCGGGAGTTCCGCTTCCGCAAGACGGCGCGCTCGCTGGTGATCCTCTCCTACGTGACGCCCTCCATCTCGCTGGTGTTCGCCTGGAAATATATGTTCAACAGCGGTTACGGCATCGTCAACTGGGTGGGTGGCGACATCCTGCACCTGTTTGATCGGGCGCCGCTCTGGTTCGACAACCCGCAGAGCAGCTTTGCGCTGGTGGTGCTGTTCGCTGTCTGGCGCTACTTCCCCTATGCCTTTATCTCGTTTTTGGCCATCTTGCAGACCATCGACAAGTCGCTGTATGAGGCGGCAGAGATGGACGGTGCCAACCTGTGGCAGAAGTTCCGCATGATCACCCTGCCGGCCATCATGCCCGTGCTGGCAACGGTCGTGATCCTGCGCGCCATCTGGATGTTCTACATGTTCGCCGACGTCTACCTGCTGACCAACAAGGTCAACATCCTGGGCGTGTACCTCTACAAAACCGCCTTTGCGCTGAATGACCTGGGTAAAGCGGCGGCGCTCTCGGTGGTGCTGTTCGCCATCATCTTCATTGTGATCCTCCTGGCGAGAAAACGGGTGACTCCAAATGGCAACAAATAAACGCAGGCTGCTGCGCAGCACTGGCTTCTATCTGGCGCTGGTCGCCTTTCTGGCGGTGGTGCTGTTCCCCTTCTTTATCATGCTGATGACCTCGTTCAAAAGCACCAAGGAGGCGATCTCACTGCACCCAACGCTGTTGCCGACCTCCTGGACCTGGCAGCACTATGCGGACATCTTTAACCCGACGATCTTCCCGTTCGTCTCTTACTTCAAAAACAGCCTGAGCGTGTCGCTGCTCTCCTCCGGCATTGCGGTGCTGCTGGGGATTCTGGGGGCTTACGCCCTGTCGCGCCTGCGCTTCCGTGGCCGTATCACCATCAATACCAGCTTCTACACCGTCTATATGTTCTCCGGCATTTTGCTGGTGGTGCCGCTGTTCAAAATCATCTCGGCGCTGGGGCTGTATGACACCCTCACCGCGCTGGTGATCACCATGGTGGTGCAGACCCTGCCGACCGCCATTTTCATGCTGAAGAGCTACTTCGACACCATTCCAAAGGACATCGAGGAAGCCGCGATGATGGATGTCCTCAACCGCCTGCAAATCATCTTCTACATCACCGTGCCGCTGGCGATCTCCGGGATCATTTCGGTGTTCGTCTACTGCTTCATGGTGGCGTGGAATGACTACCTGTTCGCCTCAATCTTCCTGTCCGACGCCGGCCACTTCACCCTGCCGGTCGGCCTGAACGCGCTGTTCAGCACGCCGGACTACATCTGGGGCCGCATGATGGCCGCCTCGCTGGTCACGGCGCTGCCGGTGGTCGCGATGTATGCCCTGTCGGAAAAATTCATCAAAGGCAATTTAACGGAGGGTGGCGTCAAAGGCTGACGCTGCCAGAACCTTAAGAGGAGTAATCATGAAGAAGTTAGTCGCCGTCGCCCCGCGTGTTGCGGAACTGGTGGAGTATCAGGATCGCCCGTTGCAGGCCCATGAAGTCCGTATCCGTGTGCAGTTTGGCGCGCCAAAACATGGCACCGAAGTGGTCGATTTCCGTGGCGTCAGCCCGTTTATCGACGAGGCATTTTCGCCGGAGTGGAACATGTTCATGCCACGCGGTGAAAACGAGCCACGCGGCATTGAGTTCGGCAACTTCACCCTCGGCAACATGGTGGTGGGCGTGGTGGAAGAGCGCGGCGCGCAGGTCACCCAGTACCAAGTGGGCGATCGCGTCTGCACCTACGGCCCGTTGCAGGAGACGGTGATCGCCAATGGCGTGGACAACTACAAACTGCGCCACATGCCGGAAGGCGCGGCCTGGCAGAACGCCGTCTGCTATGACCCGGCACAGTTCGCCATGAGCGGCGTGCGTGACGGCAATGTGCGCGTCGGTGACGTGGTGGTGGTGATTGGCCTCGGTGCCATCGGCCAGATCGCCGTGCAGTTGGCGAAAGGCGCGGGCGCGGCGCTGGTGATTGGCGTCGATCCGCTGTCACACCGCGGCGAAATCGCCTGCAAACATGGCGCAGACGTCGCCCTGGACCCGACCACCTGCGATTTGGGACTGGAGATCAAACGCCTGACCGACAAGCGCGGCGCGGACGTGATCATCGAAACCAGCGGCAATGCGCAGGCGCTGCAAGCCTCGCTGCGCGGCCTGGCCTACGGCGGCACCATCTCCTACGTGGCGTTCGCCAAGCCCTTCCCGGAAGGCTTCAATCTGGGCCGCGAGGCGCACTTCAACAACGCGCGCATTGTCTTCTCCCGCGCGTGCAGCGAACCCAACCCGGACTACCCGCGCTGGAACCGCAAACGCATTGAAGACAGCTGCTGGCAGCTGCTGATGAACGGCTACCTCGACTGCCGTGACCTGATTGACCCGGTTGTCTCCTTCCGCGAGAGCGCCGAGAGCTACATGCGCTTCGTCGATCAGCACCCGGAACTGAGCATCAAAATGGGCGTCACCTTCTGATAAATGGAATTCACAGGACATTCTGCAATGAAAATCGGTACACAGAATCAGGCTTTCTTCCCGGAAAACATTCTGGAGAAGTTCAAGTTCGTCAAGGCGATGGGCTTTGATGGCTTTGAGATTGACGGCAAATTGCTGGTGAATAACCTCGCCGAGGTCAAGGCGGCCATCGCCGAGACTGGCCTGCCGGTCATCACCGCCTGTGGCGGCTACGACGGCTGGATTGGTGACTTCATCGAAGAGCGCCGTCTCAACGGCCTGAAGCAGATTGGCGACATCCTGCGCGCGCTGGCAGACGTGGGCGGCAAGGGCATCATCGTGCCGGCCGCTTGGGGCATGTTCACCTACCGCCTGCCGCCGATGACCTCACCGCGCAGCACCGCTGGCGATCGTCTGGCCGTCAGCAGCTCGCTGAAAGTGTTGGATCAGGTGGCTGCCGAAACCGGCACCACGGTTTTCCTGGAGCCGCTGAACCGCTATCAGGATCACATGATCAACCTGCTGGCTGACGCCCGTGGCTATATCGAAGAGAACCAGCTCCAGCACACCAAAATCATCGGTGACTTCTACCACATGAGCATCGAAGAGGATGACATCAGCGCCGCGCTGCACCAGCACCGCGATCTGCTGGGCCATGTGCACATCGCGGACAACCACCGCTACCAGCCGGGCAGCGGTTCGCTGGACTTTGCCCGCCACTTCAACCAGCTCAAGGCCGATGGCTATGACGGCTATGTGGTCTATGAGTGCCGCGTGCGGGCGGCCGATCCGGCCAAAGCCTATCAGGATTCCCTCGACTATCTGCGCGCCTTGCGCTAATCGGCAGGAAAAACATGCAGTTGAGTGCTCATTCTTCGCGACCCTTGCGGGTCGCGATTATTGGCGCGGGTCAGGTGGCGGAGAAGGTGCACGCCGCCTACTACGCCACCCGCCGCGATGTGACGCTGGTGGCTGTCGTGGATACGGACGCGCAGCGCGCCGCCGACTTCGCCACCCGCAATAACATTCCACACAGCTACACCGATGCCGGTGAGATGTACCGTCTGGCGATGCCGGATGCGGTCAGCATCTGCTCCCCCAACCGTTTCCACTGCGAACAGGTGTTGCAGGCGCTGCAACATGGCTGCCATGTGATGTGCGAGAAGCCGCCTGCCATGCTGCCCCATGAGGCGCTGGCGATGGCCGAGGCCGCCGAGCGCGTGGATCGGGTGCTGGCCTATGATTTCCACCACCGTTTCGCCGACGACTGCCGACTGCTGCGGCAGAAGGTGGCAGAGGGGATGCTGGGCGAGGTCTACGTCACCCATGCGCGCGCACTGCGCCGCTGCGGCGTGCCGGGCTGGGGCGTCTTTATTGACAAGGCGCAGCAGGGTGGCGGGCCGCTGATCGACATCGGCATCCATATGCTGGACGCCGCCATGTACGTGCTGGGCTTCCCGCGCGTCACGCGGGTCAGCGCGCACCAGTTCTGCAAAATCGGCAACCGCAAAAGCAACGGCCTGTTCGGCAGTTGGCAGCCAGAGAAGTACACCGTGGAGGACGCGCTGTTCGCCACCCTCGAGCTGGAGCAGGGCGGCATCCTGCGGCTGGACACCTCGTTTGCGCTGAACATCCCGGAAGAGTCGGTGATGAACGTGCAGTTCTGCGGCGCAGACGCTGGCGCGACGCTGTTCCCGGCCCACATCTACACCGACGAGGGCGGCAAATTGCTGACGCTCTACCAACGTCAGGAAGCGGACAGCCTGCGGCACCACAAGAGCATGAAAGCCTTTGTGGATCGCGCGCTTGGGCTGGGCGGTGAGGGGCTGGCCGATGGCCGGCAGGGCTACGCCATCCAGCAACTGGTGGCAGCCATCTATCAGGCGGCCGAGCGGGGCGAGAGCGTAACCCTATGAAACAGCATCCACTCCCCTCCCCGCACGCCCTTTTGCGTGAGCCGGGTTTTGATCTGCACCACCTGAACAAGTACGCCAGCCTGATGACCTGTGGCAACGGCTATCTGGGCATTCGTGGCGCGCATGAGGAGGCGTATACCGAGCAGGTGCGCGGCATGTATGTGGCCGGTTTTTACCACCGCGCCGCGCCGCAGGAGATCGCCGAGTTGGTCAACCTGCCGGACATCACCGGCTGCAAAATCCAGATTGGCCGCACCCCTTTCTCACTGCTGGCCGGCACCCTGCTCTCCTACCAGCGTGAGTTCGACACCGAGCTGGGCGAAATCCGCCGCGAGTTGGTGTGGCAGTCACCGGAGGGCGGCCGTTTCCGGCTGCAAAGCGCCCGTTTTGTCGCGCGCCAACCGCATCAACTGGTGGCCGCTACCCTGACCCTCACCGCGCTGGATCAGCCGGCCGACCTGCTGCTCGCCACCGGCATTGACGCGACCCAGACCAACAGCGGCCGCCAGCATCTGCTGGAGGAGAGTGTGCGGGTGCTAGATCAGCGCTATTTGCAGGGCTGCTACCGCACGCCGGAGCAGGACATGACAGCGATCCTCACCAGCCTCTGTCAGCTCTCCACCGACGCGGTGATCAGTTACGCCGCCAAAAACCGCCAGTTGACCCAGCAGTTCCGCACCACCCTGCCCGTGGGCGTGCCGGTAACGCTGGAGAAGATCAGTTGGGTCGATGTCTGCCTGCCGGGCGACGCCGAGCCAACTGACTGGCAGCCACACTGTCTGGCCCGGTTGGCCGAACAGGCGGCCAAGGGCTACGACGCGCTGCGCGCCGACAGCCTGGCGCAGTGGCAGGCGTGGTGGCGACAGGCGCGGGTTGAGGTCGAGAGCGACGACGCCTTCGACCAGCTGGCGCTGGATGTCTCGGCTTACCATCTGGCGGCCATGACCCCCAGCCACGACGAGCGGTGCAGCGTCGCCGCCAAGGGGCTGACCGGCGAGGGCTACAAGGGCCACGTCTTCTGGGATACCGACATCTTCATCCTGCCCTACCACCTGCTGACCCAGCCGGAGACGGCGCGCTCACTGCTGCGCTACCGCTACCACCGGCTGCCGCAGGCGGAGCAGAAAGCTGCCCAGTGCGGTTATCGCGGCGCGCTGTTCCCGTGGGAGAGCGCCTTTACCGGTGAGGAGGAGACGCCGCCGTTCGGCCTGATCAACATCCGCACTGGCCAGCGCCAGCCGGTGGCCTCCGCGCTGGCGGAGCACCATCTGGTGGCGGACATCGCCTACGCGACCGTGGGGTATCTGCACGCCACCGGCGACGAGGCGTTCCGCCAGCATGAGGCACAAGCGCTGCTGAAGGCGTGTGCCCAGTTCTGGATCAGCCGCGCCACCGAAGTCAACGGGCAGTGGGAGCTGCATGACGTCATCGGGCCGGATGAGTACACCGAGCACGTCAACAACAACGCCTACACCAACTATCTGGCGCACTACACGGTGGATCAGGCGCTGCGCGCCCTGCCCGAGACCCCGGAGCATGTGGCGTTCCGCGCACAGGCGCAGGACTTCCTCGCACGCTGCCTGCTGCCGCAGCCGGATGGGCAGGGTGTCATCGCGCAGGATGACAGCTTCATGGCCAAGCCGACCATCGACCTGACGCGCTACCAAGCGGTGGCGGGCACCCAGGCCATCATGCTCGACTACTCGCGCGCCGAGGTGAACGAGATGCAGGTGCTGAAGCAGGCCGACCTGATCATGCTGTTCTTCCTGCTGCCGTCGCTGTTCAGCCATGAGGTGCAGCGCGCCAACCTCGACTACTACCTGCCGCGCACCATCCATGACTCCTCGCTGAGCAAGGCGATCCACGCGATTGTGGCCTGCCGCACCGGCCGGGCTGACCTCGCCTGGCCGCTCTACCGGCAGGCGATGGAGATTGACCTCGGCCCGGATCCGCATAGCTGTGACGACGGCATCCACGCCGCTGCCATCAGCGCCATCTGGCTGGGGGCAATCATGGGCTTCGCCGGGTTGGAGTATCAGGAGGGGGAGCTGGCGCTGGCGCCACGCCTGCCGCCGCACTGGCGCGGGTTGCGCTTCCCGCTCTGCTGGCGCGGCCAGCGGCTGCATATCCACCTCAGCCGTCAGGCGCTGCACATTGACGTGGCGGGCGACGCGCCTGTCGCCATCCGGGTGCAGGGCGTACTGCACCACGTCACGCGTGAGCTGACGCTGCCGCTTGAACAATAAGGAAAAAACATGTGTGACCAGCCTTACCCTCAGGCGGTGATTTTTGATCTGGACGGTGTCATCACGGACACCGCCGAGTTCCACTTTCAGGCGTGGCAGCAGCTGGCGCAGAAGCTGGGCATTGAGATCGATCGCGCCTTCAATGAGCAACTCAAGGGCGTCAACCGTGCTGACTCCCTCGCGTGCATCCTGCGTCATGGCGGGCAGGAGCAGGTCTGGCCGCCGGAGGCGCGCCAGCAATTTATGACCGAGAAGAACGATCTCTACCGCCAGTTGCTGGCGAACCTGACACCGGCAGACATCCTGCCCGGCATCCTGCCGCTGCTGGCGGCGGTACGCGCCGCGGGCTGCCGCATCGGGCTGGCGTCAGTATCGGAGAATGCGCCGCAGGTGCTGGCCTCGCTCGGGTTGAGCGATCGCTTCGACTTCTGCGCCGACGCCCGCGCCCTGAGCCACTCCAAGCCACACCCGGAAATTTTCCTCACTGCTTGCCAGGGGCTGGGGGTCGATCCCCGCCAGTCCATCGGCATTGAGGATGCGCAGGCTGGCATTACGGCCATCAATGCCAACGGCATGTACTCCGTCGGCATTGGCGCGACGCTGACAGAGGCCGACTACCGGCTGAACCACACCGGCGAGCTGGCGTGGCCGGATCTGCTGGCCCATTGGCAGGCGGCCCAGGTCTGCCCTGACACCTTGATTACCAGGAGCTGAACATGGCCCATATTTCGTTAAAACATATCCAGAAGATCTACCCGAACAATGTCCATGTGGTGAAAGATTTTTGTCTGGAGATTGAGGATAAAGAGTTCATCGTCTTCGTCGGCCCCTCTGGCTGCGGCAAGTCCACCACGCTGCGGATGATCGCCGGGCTGGAGGAGATCAGCGACGGCGACCTGCTGATTGATGGCGAGCGCATGAATGACGTCGCGGCCAAAAACCGTGGCATCGCGATGGTGTTCCAGAACTATGCGCTCTACCCGCACATGTCGGTCTACGACAACATGGCCTTTGCGTTGAAGCTGATGGACATCGATAAAGCGGAGATTGAGCGGCGCGTGGCCTATGCCGCGCAGATTCTGGGGCTGAAGGATCTGCTGCAACGCCGTCCGAGCGCCCTCTCCGGCGGCCAGCGGCAGCGCGTGGCGCTTGGCCGCGCCATCGTGCGCGACGCCAAAGTGTTCCTGATGGATGAACCGCTCTCCAACCTCGACGCCAAACTGCGCGTGCAGATGCGCGCCGAGATCAGCAAGCTGCACCAGAAGCTCGACACCACCATGATCTACGTCACCCACGACCAGACCGAGGCGATGACCATGGCGACGCGGATTGTGGTGATGAAGGATGGCATTGTGCAGCAGGTCGGCAGCCCGAAAACCATCTATAACCGCCCCTGCAATATGTTCGTCGCCGGCTTTATTGGCTCGCCAGCGATGAACTTCGTGCGCGGCGCACTGGATGGCGCGCACTTCGTCACCGAAAGCCTGCACATTCCGGTGCCGGAGGAGGCGCTGGCGCGCCTGAATGCCGCCGGTTACCAGCGCAAGCCGCTGATCCTGGGCATTCGCCCGGAGTCCATTTTCCTGGCGAAACCGGGCGCGCAGCAGGTGGAAGCGACCGTCACCGTCGCCGAGCTGACCGGCGCGGAGTTTATGCTCTACTGCCAAATTGGCGGCCACGAACTGGTGGTGCGTACCGATGCGCAGTGCGACATCCATGCCGGTGCCCATCTGGGGCTGACGCTGGATATGGGCCTTGCCCACTTCTTCGACAGCGAGACGGAGCAGGTGATCCCAACGCGGGATTGAGCCGCAAATGACAGAAGGGAAGGCGTGATGCCTTCCCTTTTTTTATGCGCTCAACCGGGCGGCGCGGTAGAGCCTGCCTGACGCAGATCGGTCGTCACCCGCCGATGCTGCTGCGGCAGGATCTGCCCTGCGATGCAGGCAAATAGCACATCACACCCCTGCCAGCCGAGTTGGGCGGTCGGCACGTCAATGCCGGTCAGGGGCGGCGTCAGCAGGGGCGAAATGCTGCTGTTGCTGTAGCCCATCACCGACAGTTGCGCCGGAATGGCACAGCCGCGCTCCTGCGCCGCCCGGTAGAGGCTGAGGATCTTCAGTGCGTCCGTCGCCAGCACGGCGGTCGGCAACACCGGCAGCGCAAACAGCCGGCAGGCCGCCTGATAGGCCTCCTCCACGCTGTTGCCGCCATCCAGCACCCAGCCGGGCGCAATCGGCAACTGGGCATCGGCCATCGCCTGACGATATCCCGCCAGCCGGTCAATCGAGACATGGTAATTCAATGAGGCGTGCAGGCAGGCGATGGCGCGGTGCCCCTCGGCAATCAACGCCTGCGTCATGCGGTAACTGTCGTGGAAGTTGTCGGTATCGACCGAGAAAATGTGCTGGTACTGCCCCTCAACGCGGCCAATCACCACCACCGGGATGGCATAGCCGTCCAGCTGCTGGAAAAAAGTCTCATCCGCTGGCGAGCTGAGCATGATGATCCCCTTCACCATCTTCTCCCGGATCTTCACCAGACACTTTTGCAGATCCTCCTCGCTGTTTTTCGAGGTTTGCAGGATCAGGTCGAAGCCCTCCTCCTCCGCCCGCGAGGCGATGGCGTGGACGATCTCGGCAAAGAAGGGGTTGCCCAGCGTGGTACGGGTTGGCCGGGTGGAGATCACCATGATGGCATCAAAGCCGGAGGAGGTCAGCGCGCGTGCCAGTTTGCTCGGCTGGTAGTTCAGTTCCGCGATGGCCTGCATCACCCGGTCACGGGCTTGCGCCGAAATGTTGGATTGATTGTTGAGAACCCGCGAAACGGTCGATTTGGAGACCTTCGCCAGCCGTGCAATGTCATAAATCGTCGCTGCCACTGCGGAGTAACCTTATGGAAAAAGAGGAGATTGGATTATACGCGCTGGCAGGGGAAGAGGCATGGGAAAAGGCGCCACGACGGCGCCCGGAAAGCGGTTATTTATACACTTCAGCAATGGCACTGACTTTGCCATGTTCACGGCCAGCAATCACCACAAAGTATTTGCCGCCCTTCTCATCCGCCAGCTTGGAGAGTTCCTCTTTGGCATCCATCGGCGATGTCGTTTCAGCAGTGGTGCTTACAGTCCCCACTTTCTCATACTTGGTCGCCTCCTCCTTGGAGATCTCCTGCGCTGCCAGTGCGCTGAAAGAGAGCGTGCCAGCCAGCACGGCGGCGGTAATCACAGAAGTTTTCATCGCGGAAATCAATTTCATAACCCTACCCTCGCTAGAATGTTGAGTGTTTAAGAAAACAGTCAGAAACAGGCAAAGGACCGAAGGGGAAAGCATCATCCTAATGCGAATGAACCCCGCCATCATGCGGACGGGCGCCATCTGTTTATCAGGCGACCCGCAGCTTCGTGTTGTCTGTCAGTCATTTACCTGAGTAATTATTAGCGAGTTTTTGAAATTATCCATTCTTTGGCGCAAGAAAAGCGTCGGACGTGAGGAAATCCAGCACAATGTCGCTGAACGCATCAGGGTGGGAGACGAAGGGCGCGTGGGCCGCCTTCTCCATGATCACCGAGCGCGACTGCGGCCAGATGGCATCAAGCTGCGGCACGATTTTGCGCGGCACCAGCCCATCCAGATGCCCGTAGATGCGCAGGAATGGGCAGCCCAGCGAACGCAACGGCGCGCGCAAATCGGCCTGTTGCAGGATCGCCAGCCCGCCATTGAGCACCTCCACAGAGGGCATCGGCTGCGCCAGCACCACCGCCTTCAGCAGGCGTGCATCCTGCCGCGCACTTTCGGTGCCCAGCGTCTGCAACGCCAAAAAGCGCTCCACGGTGCGCTGGAAATTCTCGCTCAGCTGGTGCTGGAACCCCTGCAACACCTCTGGCTTGATGCCCGGCCACCCCTCGCTTGCGGCAAAGCAAGGTGAGGAGGCGACGGTCACCAGCGCCTCAACCTGCTCCGGCGCGTCCAGCGCCACCTGGCTGGCGACCAGCCCGCCCAGTGACCACCCCATCCAGATGGCGCGGGCCGGTGCGGCAGCCCGTACCTCCGCCGCCATCTCCGCCAGCGAGAGCGCCGGGTAGTCGCCGCTGCGCCCATAGCCGGGCAGATCAACCAGATGCAGACGGAAATGCGGCGCGAGTCGCACCAGCGCCTGTTGCCATACCTCGGCATTCAATCCCCATCCGTGAAGCAGCACAAGATCGCGATCGCCTTCGCCAATTGTCTGCCAGTAAAGCTGCGCCATAGGTTATTGTCCTGTCGTTATGCTCTGCAAGGAGGCAAAAATGAGTATGCTAACAATCGGCGGCCTCTGTTGGCTATGTGAAATGCCGCTGCACCTCAGCCGCCACGGCCTCTGCGCCTGCTGCCTGCGCCATCTGGTGATGCCGCCGGTCTGCCCGCGCTGCGGGCTGCCCGCCACGCCCGATCTCCCCTGCGGCCGCTGCCTGCGCCGCCCGCCGCCGTGGCAGTCGCTGCTGGCCGTCACTGACTTCGCCCCGCCGCTCAGCACCCTGGTGCACCGGCTGAAATTCAGCGGCGCGCCGGAACTGGCGCCGGTGCTGGCGCGCCTGTTGCTGCTACGTTGGCTGGCGGCACGGCGTGAGGGGCGGATGGTGCGCCCAGATCGGCTGATCAGCGTGCCGCTGCACCGCCGGCGGCAGTGGCGACGCGGCTATAACCAGTCAGACCTGTTGGCGCGCCCGCTGGCACACTGGCTGGGGTGCGACTGGCAGCCGGATACGTTGATGCGCTGCCGCGTGACGCCCTCGCAGCGCGAGCTGACCGCCGTCCGGCGGCGGCGCAACCTGCGCGGCGCGTTCCGCTGTACACAAGATCTGGCGGGCCTGCATGTGGCGCTGGTGGATGACGTGGTGACCACCGGCAGTACGGTGGCGGAGATTTGCGGTTTGCTCAATCGTGCGGGAGTGGCCTCGATTCAAATCTGGTGCCTGTGCCGCACCTTGTAGTGATATGGGTATTGGGCGTATTATAACCTACTAGAGAAGTCAACTATTGAGTGAATGCTATGATCCGTATTACCGACGCAGCCCAAGCGCACTTTGCCAAACTGCTGGCAAATCAGGAAGAAGGCACTCAGATTCGCGTATTTGTCATCAACCCAGGTACGCCAACCGCCGAGTGTGGGGTCTCCTACTGCCCGCCGGACGCCGTGGAAGCCACTGACACGGAACTGAAATTCGAAAAGCTCTCCGCTTACGTGGATGAGCTGAGCGCGCCCTACCTGGACGAGGCGGAGATTGACTTCGTCACTGACCAGCTTGGTTCGCAGCTGACGCTGAAAGCGCCAAACGCCAAAATGCGTAAGGTCTCGGACGACGCCCCGCTGATGGAGCGCGTGGAGTATGAGCTGCAATCCAAAATCAACCCGCAGCTGGCTGGCCACGGTGGCCGCGTGTCGCTGATGGAGATCACCGATGAGGGTTACGCCATCCTGCAATTCGGCGGCGGCTGCAACGGCTGTTCAATGGTCGACGTCACCCTGAAAGAGGGGATCGAGAAGGAGCTGCTGAACACCTTCCCGGAACTGAAAGGCGTGCGTGACCTGACCGAGCACCAGCGCGGTGAGCACTCCTACTATTGATCTGCATCCAGCCGATCGCAAAAAGGGCGCCTTATGGCGCCCTTTGGTTTTTCTACGGTGGCCGATTTACACCGACACCTTGCGCCGCCGCTTATCGAGATCCTTCAGCAGCCGGTTAACGCGCTGGTCAGCAAACATCTCCTCCAGCGTCACGGTGAGCTTGCGCCGCCAGTTGGGGTACTGGTCAGTGGTGCCGGGGATATTGACCGGCATCTCCATATCCAGCCAATCCTCCGGTTGCAACCCCAGCAGCGCACTGGCGCTGTCTGCGATGTAGCGCTGCATACCGCGGTTCAGTGTTTGTGACATCGCCATCATCGAGGCTTTGTGGCCCAGTTTTTTCGGCACGCAGCCATACTGGTGCAGGCCATTGAGCAGCCCCTGGCGCGCCTTCTCACGATCCATCAGCAGCCCGGCGAACACCACTTTATCCGGGTAAAGCCCCAGCTTGTGGCCCAGCATCAAATCCCCGCTCTGCCAGAAACCACGCAGCGTCGGCAGGTCGTGGGTGGTGGCGGTGGCCATCGCCTGTACCGGGTAGGATTGCGGCGCGCGGTAGATGTTGTCACGGTCATGCTCGAAGTAGAGCACCTTGTAGGAGTAGACGCCGCTGTCGCGCAGGCGCGCGACAATCTCCACCGGCACCGTGCCCAGATCCTCGCCAATCACCATGCAGCGGTGGCGCTGGCTCTCCAGTGCCAGCACCGCCAGCAGGTCGTCCACCGGATACTGCACATAGGCACCCTGCGCCGCGCCCTCGCCATACGGTATCCACCAGAGGCGCAGCAGCGCCATCACATGGTCGATGCGCAGCGCGCCGCAGTCAGTCATGTTGGCACGCAGCAGATCGATAAAGGGCTGGTAGCCGCGCGTCATCATCACGTTCGGGTCCATCGGCGGCAGGCCCCAGTTCTGCCCGAGCGGGCCAAGGATATCAGGTGGCGCGCCAACCGATGCCCGCAGGCAGTAGAGTTCGCGGTCACACCAAGTCTCTGCGCCGCCCTCCGACACGCCTACCGCCAGATCACGATAGAGGCCAATCGGCATCCCCAGCGCTTCGCTGTGGGCATAGCAGGCCGCGAACTGGCTGTGCGCCAGCCACTGCAACCACTGGTAGAACTCCACCTCCGCCCGGTGGGAGAGGTAGAAGGCCTCGGCGGCCTCCACGCCGTCACGGTACTGCTCCGGCCAGGCTGGCCACCCCCAGCGACCCTCCTCCTCCTGCATCAGCCGCTCATGCAAGGCATCAAAGGCCGCCTGTTGGCGCAGGCTGCTGCCGCCCTGTGCCACAAAGTGCAGGTAGGCGCGCTTGCGCGCATGGCTGGCGGGCAGGTTCTCAAACAGCGGGAAGGCCTGCCGCAGCGCGGCCAGCTTGAGCGCCGTGACCGTGCTGTACTCCACCCACTCGGCGGCGCGCGCCCTCTCCAGCGCCGCCTGATTCTCTGGCGCGTGCCACCAGCGCTGGGCCGCCTCGCTGTGGCGGAACTCATCCACTGCGTTAACGTCGATATACACAATGTTGAGCCAGCGACGCGAGGAGGGGCTGTAGGGGCTGGCGCTCTCCGGCATTGCCGGGTAGAGGGCATGGATCGGGTTGAGGCCAATGAACGCCCCGCCGCGCCGCGCCGTCTCCTCCAGCATCAGCCGCAGGTCACCGAAATCCCCAATCCCCCAGTTGTTTTCCGAGCGCAGGGTGTAGAGCTGCACACAGGCGCCCCACAGTTTTTTGCCGGTCAGCAGCGCCTCTGGCTCATAGCAGCGTTTTGGCGCGACGATGATACGGCACCCCCAGCGCTGCCCCTTTTGCTCCAGCGTCAGCTGGTGGTAACCCGCCGGTAGCCGCGTTGGCAGCGAGATGGATTTGCGCCCGCTGGCGCGTCCCTCCACCCGGCTGCCATCCTCCTGCTCCAGCACCCAGCTGAAATCCCCCTTGCCCGCCAGCGGCAAGGACATCGGGAGGCCGAAGGTAAATACCTTGACCGGCGGCAGCGGCCCGGCGGCCGACGGCGGCCCCTCCTCGCGCCCCATCGCCGTCAGCAGTTTCAGCTTGGTGGCCGCCGGGATCGCCTGCAGTTTGCCGTGGGCGTTGATGAAGCTGGCGGAGATGCCCGCCAGCGTCGCCGCGTGATCGATCTGTTTCTCGTCCATGCGCGCCCCTTACCGTTTGGCTTGCCAGATACGCTGCTGGTAGTCACGGATCGACCGGTCTGAGCTGAAGATCCCAACCCGCGCGGTATTCAGAATCGCCCGGCGGGTCCACTCCTCCTGATCGCGATACAGGGCATCCACCTTCTGCTGCGCCTCGCCGTAGGCGGCGAAATCGGCCAGCACCAGATAGGGATCGCCGCCGCCCAGCAAACTGCCGAGCAGCATGTCGAATGCCTGCTTGTCACCGTTGCTGAACTCGCCGCTCTCCAGCGCTTTCAACACCGCGTTCAAGGTCTTGTCCTTCTTGCGCCACTTCACCGGATCGTAGCCACTGGCCTTCAGCGCCTTCACCTGCTCCACGGTATTGCCGAAGATAAAGATATTCTCCTCGCCCACCTGCTCGGCAATCTCGACGTTGGCGCCATCCAGCGTGCCAACCGTCAGCGCGCCGTTGAGCGCCAGCTTCATGTTACCGGTGCCGGATGCCTCTTTACCGGCAGTGGAGATCTGTTCGGAGACATCGGCCGCCGGGATCATCAGTTCCGCCACCGACACCTTGTAGTCCGGGATAAACACCACTTTCAGCCGATCTTTCACACGCGGATCGTGGTTGATCTTCTCCGCCACCTTGTTGATCGCATAGATGATGTTTTTCGCCAGGTAGTAACCCGGCGCGGCTTTGGCCCCAAACAGGAACACGCGCGGCAGGCGGTCATACTGTTTGTTGTGCAGGATCTCCTGATAGAGCGCGATGATGTGCAGCAGCGTCAGGTGCTGGCGTTTGTACTCATGCAGGCGCTTGATCTGGATGTCAAAAATCGCATCCGGGCTGATGACAATGCCAGTGCTCGCCTTGACGTAGGCGGCCAGCGCCTCTTTGTTGCGGTGCTTGATCTGGCGGAATTTCTCTCGGAAAGCGGCATCGTCGGCATAGGATTCCAGCCCCTTCAGCGCGTCGAGATCGGTCACCCACTCGGTCTGGAGCGTCTCATCAATCAGCGCCGAGAGTGCCGGGTTGCACTGCTTCAGCCAGCGGCGCGGCGTGATGCCGTTGGTGACGTTGTGGAACTTCTGCGGCCACAGCTGGTGGTACTCCGGGAAGAGATCCTTCACCACCAGATCCGAGTGCAGCGCCGCCACGCCATTCACCGCAAAACCGGCCACCACGCAGAGGTTCGCCATGCGCACCTGTTTGTCGTGGCGCACCGCCAGCTTGGCCCACACCGCTTCATCGCCCGGCCACTGCTTCTCCACCTGCTTTTTGAACTTGTCGTTGATCTGCTTGATGATGGCGAAGTGGCGCGGCAACAGGCTACGCACCAGCCGCTCATCCCAGCACTCCAGCGCCTCTGGCATCAGCGTATGGTTGGTGTAGGCGAAGGTGCGGCTGGTGATGGCCCACGCCTCGTCCCAGCCCAGCTGGTGCTCGTCCAGCAGAATGCGCAGCAGCTCCGGGATGGCGATGGTCGGGTGGGTATCGTTGAGTTGGATCACCTCGTAATCCGGCAGCTCCGCCAGCGCGCGGCCCGCCAAGTGGTGGCGGCGCAGGATGTCGGCCACCGAACAGGCGCACTGGAAATATTGCTGCATCAGGCGCAGGCGTTTGCCGGCCTGATGGTTGTCATTCGGGTAGAGCACCTTGGTCAGCTTCGCGGCCTCAATGCCGCGCTGCTCAGCATGTAGGAAGTCGCCGTCATTGAATTTACCCAAGTCAAACGGGTGCGGGTGGGTCGCCTCCCACAGGCGCAGCGGCTGGCTCATGCCGTTGCGGTAGCCGATCACCGGCAGATCCCACGCCTCACCGCGCAGCGTCAGCTCCGGGCGCCACACCACCCGGCCATCGGCCTGCTTCTCCAGCGTGCCGCCGATCCCCACGTCTACCGCCAGCGCCGCATTATGGGCAAACCACGGGTAGCTCTCACGCTGCCAGATATCTGGCTCCTCATGCTGGCGGCCCTCAACAAAGCTCTGGCGGAACAGGCCGTACTGGTAGTTCAGGCCATAGCCAATCGCCGGCTGGTTAAGGGTCGCCATTGAATCGAGGAAGCAGGCCGCAAGCCGCCCCAGCCCACCGTTGCCGAGCGCCGGGTCGACCTCCTGCTCCAGGATGTCACTCAGCGATACGTTGAAGCCCTGCAACGCCTCGGCGATGTCGTCATACCAACCCAGGTTGATGAGATTGTTGCCGGTCAGGCGGCCAATCAAAAACTCCATGGAGATATAGTTCACATGCCGCTGTACCTGGGCGGCTTTTTCCGGCAGCGGTTGCGCCGCCGTCTGCTCGGCAACCGCCGCGCTGACGGCCTGCCACCACTGATGAGAAGTCATCTCTTCGGCAGCATGCAGGCCAAAATGATGCCACTGGCGTGCCAGGGCCGCCAAAAAGACATCCTTCTTAAAAGTGGGCTGTGACATAAGCAACTCTCATTCCTGTAGTTGAACAATGGGATAAGGCGATGTGGATGGGTGTGGCGTCCCGCTATCCTGCCGAGCGCACGCGGTCAGGGCATCATCCCGGCGGGGGCTTAGCTGGGGATGAGAAGCAGGGCGTAGCCGTAATTTGTGATCCACTGCAACTAACCATCACCAGAAAAGGGTCAGTTATTGCATTAGAAAGTGGCTTATCAGACCTTAGCGGCTAATGATTAATTACGAGTTGTAAAATAATCATGGGTTATGAATTGCACCCTTTTTCTCCCTCCCCTTCGTTGCCAGAAAAGATGGAGACGTCATGCTAATCCCGTCCAAACTCAGCCGCCCGGTGCGGTTGCAAAATACTGTGGTGCGCGAACGTCTGTTGAACAAACTGGCCAGCGCGGCAAATTACCGGTTAGCCCTGGTAAATTGCCCGGCTGGCTACGGAAAAACCACGCTGGTGGCGCAGTGGGCCGCCGACATCGCCGAACTGGGCTGGTATTCGCTGGATGAGAGCGACAACCAGCCTGAGCGCTTTGTCCACTATCTGGTCGCCGCCATCCAGCAAGCCACCGGCGGCTATTGCAGCAAAAGCGAGGCGATGAGCCAGAAACACCAGTACGCCAGCCTCTCCGCCCTGTTTGCCCAACTCTTCATCGATCTGAGCGAGTGGCACCGCCCGCTCTATCTGGTGATTGATGACTACCACCTGATCACCAATGAAGCGATCCACGAGGCGATGCGCTTCTTCCTGCGTCACCAGCCGGAGAACCTGACGCTGGTGCTGCTCTCACGCTCGCTGCCGCCGCTCGGCATCGCCAACCTGCGGGTGCGCGACCAGTTGCTGGAGCTGGGCAGTGCCCAACTGGCCTTTACCCATCAGGAGGCCAAGCAGTTCTTTGACTGCCGCCTGCATGTGCCGCTCGAGCAGGGCGACAGCAGCCGTCTGTGTGACGACGTGGAGGGGTGGGCCACCGCCCTGCAACTGATTGCCCTCTCCGCCCGGCAGTCCGGCGCGTCGGCCCAAAAATCTGCCCAGAAGCTGGCGGGGCTGAACGCCAGCCACCTGAACGACTATCTGGTGGACGAGGTGCTGGATCGCATCGACGTCGATACCCGCCACTTCCTGCTGCGCTGTTCGGTGCTGCGCTCGATGAACGATACGCTGATCGTCCGCCTGACCGGCGAGGATTACGGCCAGCAGCGGCTGGAGGAGCTGGAACGGCAGGGGCTATTTATCCATCGCATGGATGACAGCGGCGAGTGGTTCTGTTTCCACCCGCTGTTCGCCGCCTTCCTGCGCCAGCGCTGCCAGTGGGAGCTGGCGCTGGAGCTGCCAGCCATCCACCGCAGTGCTGCCGAAGGCTGGCTGGCGCTGGGTTTCCCGGCAGAAGCGATTCACCATGCGCTGGCCGCCGGCGACGTCGAGATGCTGCGTGACATCCTGTTGCAGCACGGCTGGATGCTGTTCAACCAGAGCGAGCTGGCCCTGCTGGAGCAGTGCCTGAATGCCCTGCCCTATGAGCGTCTGGTACAAAGCCCCAAGCTGGCGTTGTTGCAGGCGTGGCTGGCGCAGAGCCAGCACCGCTTTGCCGAGGTGGACACCCTGCTGGCCCGTGCCGCCGACGCGATGCAGGCACAACACCTGGCGGTGGACAGAACCCTGGCCGCCGAGTTCGACGCCCTGCGGGCGCAGGTCGCCATCACCTCTGGCCAGCCGGAAGAGGCTGAACACCTCGCTGGCGAGGCCCTGAAGTTCCTGCCACTCTCCAGCTACTACAGCCGTATCGTTGCCACCTCCGTGACCGGTGAGGTACACCACTGCAAAGGCGAACTGGCGCGCGCGCTGCCGATGATGCAGCAAACGGAGCAGATGGCCCGCCGCCATGAGGTTACCCACTACGCCCTGTGGGCACTGCTGCAACAGAGCGAGATCCTGATTGCCCAAGGTTTCCTGCAAGCCGCCTTTGAGATGCAGGACAAAGCCTTTGAACTGGTGCGCGAGCAGCACCTTGAGCAGTTACCGCTGCATGAGTTTTTGCTGCGCCTGCGCGCCCAGCTGCTCTGGTCATGGGCGCGGCTGGACGAAGCCGAAGGCGCGGCACGACAGGGGCTAGAGGTATTGAACAACTACCAGCCGCAGCACCAGTTGCAGTGTCTGGCGATGCTGGCGAAGTGCTCGCTGGCGCGCGGCGATCTGGACAATGCGCACCGCCATTTGCAGAGTTGTGAAACCCTGCTGCTGGGCGGTGCCTATCACCGCGACTGGCTGACCAATGCCGACAAGGCGCGGGTGATCTACTGGCAGATGACCAATGACGTCGCGGCCGCCGCCAACTGGCTGCGCCACGCCGAAAAACCGGGCATGGCGGACAACCACTTCCTGCAAGGGCAGTGGCGCAACATCGCCCGCACCCAAATTTTGCTCGGCCAGTACGATGAGGCGGAGGTGGTGCTGGATGAGCTAAATGACAACGCCCGCCGGCTGAAACTCTACAGCGACCTGAACCGCAACCTGCTGATCATCAACCGCCTTTACTGGCTAACTGAACGTAAGGTTGAGGCCCAAAAGGCGCTGATGGAGGCATTGACGCTCGCCAACCGCACCGGCTTTATTAGCCACTTTGTGATTGAGGGTGAGTTGATGGCCCAGCAGTTGCGCCAGCTTATTCAGCTCAATGCCCTGCCGGAGCTGGAGCAGCACCGGGCGCAACGCATCCTGCGCGATATCAACCAGCATCATCGCCACAAGTTCGCCCACTTTGACGAACACTTTGTGGTGAAATTGCTGACCCACCCCCACGTCCCGGAGCTAATCCGCACCAGCCCGCTGACCCAACGTGAATGGCAGGTACTGGGGCTGATCTACTCCGGCTACAGCAACGACCAGATCGCCGGTGAACTGGATGTGGCAGCCACCACCATCAAAACCCATATCCGCAACCTCTACCAGAAGCTGGGCGTCACCCACCGTCAGGAGGCCGTGGTACAGGCACAACGCCTGATGCAGCTGATTGGCTACAGCGCCTGACCGACAATTCTGTTTTGCTTGATAGCTACGCTCTGCCCGACAGTGGGCCGCCCTCGGCGGCCCACTCTCCTCTTAAGGCTCCGGCTGGCCGTAGTAGGCGGTGGCACCATGTTTGCGCAGGAAGTGTTTCTCCAGCAAAAAGGTATCCAACGGGCGCGGTGTCGGGTTAAGGCTGTGGGCAAGCCAGGCCATCTTCGCCACCTCCTCCAGCACCACCGCATTGTGTACCGCCTCATCCGGCGATCGCCCCCAGCAGAATGGGCCATGCTGGCTGACGACCACACCCGGCCTGAGCAGCGCCTCTGTCGGCCCGACGGTTTCAATGATCACCTGCCCGGTTTGCTGCTCATACTCCCCCTCCACTTCCCAGCGCCGCAGGGGGCGGGTGCAGGCGATCTCCCCAAAGAAGTAGTCGGCATGGGTGGTACCCAACGCCGGGATCGCCCGCCCTGCCTGCGCCCACGCGGTGGCATAGGTGGAGTGGGTATGCACAATGCCGCCCAGCGACGGATAGTGGCGATAGAGTGCCAGGTGGGTCGCGGTATCCGAGGAGGGGCGGTAGCGCCCCTCCACCACCTTGCCCGCCATATCCACCACTACCATATCCTCTGGGCGGAGCTGCTCATAGCGCACCCCGCTTGGCTTGATCACCATCCACTGCCGTGTGGGATCAATCCCGCTGACATTGCCCCAAGTAAAGGTCACCAGCCGATGGGCTGGCAGCGCCATGTTGGCCTCAAAGACTTGCTGTTTCAGTGCGTCCAATTCACTCATCTCTCGATCTCCAGTCCGGCGGCGCGCATCTTTTCACACACCCACTGCCGCGCGGCTTTAACCTCCGCAATCGGGTCAGGGGCGCTCTCGCTCCACATCTCAATCAGGTAAGGCCCGCGGTAGCCGCTGGCCCTCAGGGTGGTGAAGCAGCGGGTAAAATCCACCACGCCAGCGCCAAACGGAACGTTCTTGAACTCCCCTGGCCGGGTATCTTTCACATGCACGGCGACGATATGGCCCGCCCCTGCCTCCAGCTCCATCTGCACGTCATGCTCCCACGCGGAGAGGTTGCCGATATCCGGGTAAAGCTGGAACCAAGGGTTATTCAGGTAGTGCGCATACCCCAGCGCCTTGCTGATGGAGTTCATCAATGGGTAGTCCATGATCTCCATCGCCAGCGTCACCTGCGCCCGACTGGCCAGCTCCACCGCCTGCACCAGCCCCTCCCGGAAGCGCTCACGGGTGTGGTCATTCGCCTGCTGGTAGTAGACGTCATAACCAGCCAGTTGGATCACCCGGATGCCGACATCCTGCGCCAGCCGGATCGCTTGCCGCAGGATCTCCAGCCCCTGGCTGCGTACCGCATCCTGCTCCGCGCCAAGCGGAAAGCGCCGGTGCGCGCTCAGGCAGAGAGAGGGCACCCGCACGCCGGTGTCTGCGATGGCTTTTACCAGCGCCAGCCGCTCCGCTGGCGTCCAGGAGAGCCGCGCCAGCCGGCGATCGGACTCATCCACTGACATCTCAACGAAATCAAACCCTAGCTCTGCCGCCAGTTGCAGGCGCGCGCGCCAATCCTCTCCGCCCGGCAGCGCCTTTTCATAGATCCCTAGCGGGACTGCGCGGTGCAGCATGTCCCCTCCTGCCCCCAAAGCTGCTGGATGGTGCGTTTAAATTGGCGCGCCGCGGCCACCGGGTCGGCGGCGTCCCGGATACTGCGCCCGGCGATAAACACATGCACCGGGATTCCCTGGAACAGCGGCAGATCCTCCAGCGCCAGCCCGCCGGTAACGGTCACGTTGAAGCCCATATCGGCCAGCCGCCGGACGGCGTTAATGTCCGCGTCACTCCAAGCCGCCCCCGCCGCCTGCGCATCGCGGCTACGGTGATAGACCACCTGACGGATGCCAGCATCCCGCCAGGCAGCCGCCTGCTCCCACGTCCAGAAGCCCGTCAGTTCAATCTGCACATCCCCGCCATACTCCTTGGCGACCGCCAGCGCGCCCTTCGCGGTATTGATGTCAGCGCAGCAGATCACGGTGATCCAGTCGGCATGGGCCTCAAAGCACATGCGCGCCAGAATCTGGCCAGCATCCGCGATTTTGGCGTCAGCCAGCACGATTTTTTCCGGGTAGAGGGCCTTCAGGTCACGCACCGCCCGCACCCCCTCCGCCACGCAGAGAATGGTGCCGACCTCAATGATATCGACCTCTGGGGCAATCAGCCGGGTCGTGCGGTAGGCGTCGCTCAGGGAGTGGTTGTCCAGCGCCACCTGCAACAGGGGTAAAGCATGAGTCATGGTACTGCTCCTTTATCGGGCGGCCGCGGCCGCAGAGGTTTCATCGATTAGCGCCAGCACGTCCTCTTCGGTGCGGCAGGCGCGCAAGCGGTCAAAATTGGCCTCATCCTCAAACAGGTTCACCACCTGCATAATCCCAACCTCTTGGTGCGTTTGGGCATTCACTGCCGCCAGCGTGATCAGGATATCAACCGGGTCATTCTCCTCATGGTTGAACACCAGCGGCGTTTTGAGCGTCACTAAGGCAAAGCCCGTGCGCTTCACCCCCTCCTCCGGCCGACCGTGGGGCATCGCCAGTCCGGGGGCAATCACAAAGTAGGGGCCGAACCGCGCCACGCCGTCCAAAATCGCCTGATAGTAGTGCGGCTCTACCACCTCGGCGCGCACCAGCAGATCCACGCCGATTTTTACCGCCTCCTGCCAGGTGGCCGCCTCCGCCTGTAAGGCGATGGAGTGGTTCTCCGCCAAGGAATCTCGCAGTTTCATGGTTGCGCCCTCACGCCAAATCGGCCGGGAAGTGTTCACCAATCACCGCCATCAACTTCGGCCCAAAATCCTCGGCAGAAAGCATGTTGCGTACCCCCACCACATATTTGTTGCCGCTGACGGTGATCTCATCCGCCACGTGGGTGGAGGCGATGATGATGTCCGCGCTGCCCAGCTCCGATTTGTACTCGCCGACCGCGCAACTGTTGACGCTATGGTTCACCCCTTGCTGCGTCAGGAACTGCCCAACCTTGAGCTTCATGATCATCGAGCTACCCTGCCCGTTACCACACACTGCCAGAATGCGTACTGTCATCGTTGTGTCTCCTTAATGTGCCGAAGAGTGTGTAACCTTGTGTTGTGCGTCCTCCTCGGCGCGCAGTGCGCGGCCGGCGAAGAACATATAAAGCAGCGCAATCAGCACGATAACGCCCATAAACCACAGTCCGGTGGCCAAGCCCTGCATCAGGGGTGGCGCCAGAATTGACCAGTCCGCCATGCCCATCCAGGCACTGAGGCCGGTCAGCTTCACTGCCCAGACGCAGCCGAATATCTCCACCATGCCCATTACCAGACAGATCTTCAGCGCCGCGCGCCAGCCGCCAAAATGGTTGGCAAACACGCCTATGGTGGCGTTGGAGAAAAACATCGGGATAAAGCCGGGAATGATCATGATGGAGGAGCCGATCGCCAGCAGGATGCCAACCGCAATCAACTGCCCGATGGTGCCCCACATAAAGCCCCACACCACCGCGTTCGGCGCAAAGCTGTAGATGGCGGCGCAGTCGATGGCCAGCACCGCGCCGGGAATCAGCCGCTGTGAGATGCCGTTGAACGCCTCGGTCAACTCGGCAACAAACATGCGTACACCCTGCACGATGATGAAAATCGCCACCGCGAACATCAGGCCAGTTTGCAGGATGTAAATGGACCAGTGGGTCTTGCCAGCCATCGCTTGCAGCGTATCAAGGCCGAAGGAGCAGAGGATGATGCCGAAGAACAGCGTCATCACAATGGCCGTGGAGACGATGTTGTCATGGAAGATGTTGAGCCAACCGGGCAACTTGAGATCCTCCACGCTCTCCTCTTTTTTGCCCAGCCACGGCGCTGCTTTGTAAGCCAGCCAGGAGGCAAACTGCTGCTGGTGCCCGATGGAGAAGCCGCAGCCGTCGGTCACCTCCTGCGTCGGTTTGTACATCATGTTGGAGGTGATGCCCCAGTAGAGGGAGACCAGCAGCGCGGTACACAGAATGGTTGTCCACATGCCGTAGCCGAGGATGTAGAAGAACACCGCAATCAGCCCGGCCTGCTGGAACATGATGTGGCCGGTGAGCATGATGGTGCGGATGCCGGTCAGGCGGCGCAGCAGCACGTAAATAATGTTGAGCGCCAGCGCCAGCAACACGGCATAACCGACCCAGCTATAGGCGTCGCCCATCCGTTCGATGGTCGCCATCATGGAGGCATAGGTGTCGGAGATGGCGCCGTTGATGCCATACACCTCGGACAACTTGGCCACCACCGGCTTGAAGGTGCTGGTCAGGATGCCGGAACCGGCCTGCAACAGCATAAAGCCGATGATGGTTTTCAGCGTGCCTTTGATAATGACCGCCGCACTCTTACGCAGCAGTAAATACCCCAGTAGCGTAACCAGCCCCAGCAGCAGCGGTGCGTTGGTCATCACCTGGTTAAAGAAGATCGTAAACAGGGTGTAGAGGGTTTCCATAAAGCTCTCCATGAGAAAGCATTCAGTAGACTTTCGTTGTCTGGCAGAGCGCTCGATCCTTCTCAGCCAGGGGCGTACCACACATAAAGTCCGGGCACTCTACCGCTCAACAATCATCACCAAAAGATCATTTATGATTATTTATGAGCGCGCTCGCAAGACCCATTTCCCCTTGCCGCACCCCACCTTGATAAACCAAGGAAAACCCTTCATTAAATAACTGTTTTACATAGTTAAAAGAGGCATTATCTTTTAAAGTTATCATTCATCTCTTTCTGGGAGAGGGCGCGAAAAAAGCCGTTATCCGCATTGTAAGCGTCAAAAAACGGTGCTAGATTCCTCGCAAAATAATCACGTTAAATCTTTTTATGATTGAATTTGATTACTGTGCTGTTAGGCTTTGACCAACCTGATGAGGTGATGCGATGAGTAAAGTGATGACGATCAGCCGCGAGTCCTGGATCCTGAGTACCTTCCCGGAGTGGGGCAGCTGGCTGAATGAAGAGATCGAGCAGGAGCAGGTCGCGCCCGGCACCTTTGCCATGTGGTGGCTGGGCTGTACCGGAATCTGGCTGAAATCCGAGGGTGGCGCCAACCTGTGCGTGGATTTCTGGTGTGGCACCGGCAAGCAGAGCCATCGCAACCCGCTGATGAAGGAGGGTCACCAGATGCAGCGCATGGCGGGGGTGAAGAAGTTGCAGCCCAACCTGCGCACCACCCCGTTTGTGCTGGATCCCTTTGCGATCCGCCAGATCGATGCGGTGCTCGCCACGCACGATCATAACGATCACATTGATGTGAATGTGGCGGCCGCGGTGATGCAGAATTGCGATCCCACGGTGCCCTTTATTGGGCCGCAGACCTGTGTCGATCTCTGGATCAGCTGGGGGGTGCCGGCGGCGCGCTGCATTGTAATGACGCCCGGCAGCGTTGTGCGGATCAAGGATGTGGAGATCCATGCCCTTGAGGCCTTTGATCGTACTGCACTGATTACCCTGCCGGCGGAGCAGAAGGCGGCGGGCGTGCTGCCGGATGGCATGGATGTCCGTGCCGTCAACTATCTGTTCAAAACGCCGGGCGGCACGCTCTACCACAGTGGCGATTCACACTACTCCAACTACTACGCCAAACATGGCAATGAGCACCAGATTGATGTGGCGCTGGGCTCTTACGGTGAAAACCCACGCGGTGTGACGGACAAGATGACCAGTGCGGACATCCTGCGCATGGCGGAGGCGTTGAATGCCAAGGTGGTGATGCCGTTCCATCATGATATCTGGTCCAACTTCCAGGCAGACCCGCAGGAGATTCGTGTGCTGTGGGAGATGAAAAAAGACCGGCTGCGTTATGGTTTCAAACCCTATATCTGGCAGGTGGGCGGCAAATTCACTTGGCCGCTGGATAAGGACAATTTTGAGTACCACTACCCGCGCGGGTTTGAGGACTGCTTTAGCCAGGAGCCGGATCTGCCCTTTACCTCGTTCCTGTAGGTGATGCTGAAAGGGTGCCGGGCGCGTGGGCGGCCAGCGAATTGTGAATACTCATGCGTGTGATGCTCGCGTATAATCACCGGATAATCATTATCCCCGCGGAGCAATCATGACAGAGGCACAACGACACAATGCAATTCTTGGGCTGCTTCAGCGTCAGGGACAGCTCTCAGTGGCGGAGGTGATCGCGCAATTTTCTATCTCCCCTGCCACGGCGCGCCGTGACATCACCAAGCTGAATGAACTGGGCAAACTGCGCAAAGTGCGGAATGGGGCGGAGGCGATCACTGCCCCCCGGCAGGCCTGGACGCCGCTGAATATCCATCAGGCGGAGCATCTGGATGAGAAGGTGCGGATTGCCAGGGCGGCGGCGGCGCTCTGTCGCCCTGAGCAGAGCGTGGTGATCAACTGCGGCTCCACGGCGTTCCTGCTGGGCCAGGAGATCTGTGGCAAGCCGGTACAGGTGATCACCAACTACCTGCCGCTGGCTAACTACCTGATTGAGCAGGAGCATGAGAGCGTGGTCATCATGGGCGGGCAGTACAACAAAAGTCAGGCGATCACGCTGGCCCCGCAAGAGGGGGACGCCACCCTCTATGCTGGCCACTGGATGTTTACCAGCGGCAGCGGCCTGACGGCGGACGGCCTCTATAAAAGCGATATGCTGACGGCGATGGCGGAACAAAAAATGCTGAACTACATCGGCAAGCTGGCGGTACTGGTCGATAGCAGCAAGCTCGGCCAGCGGGCGGGTATGCTGTTTAGCCGTACCGAGCAGATCAGCGTCGTGATTACCGGGCGTGACGCGGCACCGGCCATTGTCGAACAGTTACGGGCGCAGCAGGTTGAAGTGATGCTGGTATAACGGCCCGCTGGCCTTTTCTGTTTACCCTTACCCTTTAGCGGGTCTTGGCAGCAAAGAAATTGGGTACACTGGTCGTGAGTTCCCTTTTTCGCTTTTTAGAGGCATCCGCTGTATGGAACAGTTCGAAGCAATCAGCGTTGAGCAGGCGCACACCCGTCTTAATCAGGGTGAGGCGGTGCTGGTGGATATCCGCGATCCGCAAAGTTTTGAGACGGGACATGCGCCCGGCGCCATTCATCTGACCAATGCCAATTTGGGCGCGTTTATTGAGCAAACGCCACCCGCCACGCCGGTTATGGTGATGTGCTACCACGGCATCAGCAGCCGCAATGCCGCGCAGTATCTGCTGACCCAAGGCTATGACGCGGTCTACAGCATTGATGGCGGTTTTGAGGCCTGGGCACGCATTTTCCCGGACGCGGTAGACACCGGCCACGGCTAACCCTGCCCAACCGGGTATACGGCACCCGCGTCCGCAGGTGCCGCACCGCCCGGCAACCTTTACGGCAGTCCCTTTTGCTGTCGTATTACCCGTGACGTTTCTGGCGACTGATTTGGCCCGATGCCTCTGCCATGCCCTTTGTCTGAAGCGGCGGTATGGCTGGTAGCGTGTCTGGATCGGTGTCTCTGCCCGCCCCTGTCTGGAGCCGCCGCCCATCCGATGGGGTGTCTGAATGGGCTGGTCTGCCATGTCCTCTATCTGCAACCACCGCATGGCCGATAGTGTTTCTGGCGACTGATTTGGCCCGGTGCCTCTGCCATGCCCTTTGTCTGAAGCGGCGGTATGGCTGGTAGCGTTTCTGGATCGGTGTTCTCTGTCTGGAGCCGTATGCCCGGTGGGGTTTTCGAGCCGGTGCATCTGCCAGCCTTCCGTCTGGAACCACCGCTCGCGAGACACTTGTTGGCCATGTCGTCGTGCTGAATGCAGCGCTCTATAGTGCGTCATGGCATGGTGGCCGGTGATGGGTTCGCTGGCGGCTTTGCACATCAAAATCACTCACTTCGCGCTAGGTTGCCGCGCGCTGCGCCAGCCTGCTCCTTTGTGCCGCCGTCTGGCCGGTGGCGTTTTTAGGTGACACACTCCCTCCGGCCTTTATTGCCCTGCCCGCTTTCTCCTGAATTGACTGGCTGCTATGGTCGCTGGCGTTACACGGCCTGTGGTTGGCTCTCCAGATCACGATTTTTTTATGGCTTGTGCTTCTGGCATCACGATAGAAATGTGAGCCACGGCATAAGGTGGAAAGCGTACAATACAGCCTGACGGCGGGCAGTTATACTCTGCCAGGCCAGGGGCCTGATGGTGAATCATGGCCTGGAATCAATCTGTTAAACCATTGCCGCGAGGGGTTGTAAATAAACTATGGTAAGAATAATGGCGTTCTCCAACCCGCGGGCGGCGCAGGCATTTATCGACTACATGGCCACGCAGGGCATCAAGCTGGAGATGCGGCCACAGGGGCAGGAAGTTGAACTGTGGCTGAATGAGGAGTCACGACTGGGAGAGGTGGAGCAGCATCTGGCGGCATTTTTGCGTGAGCCGTTCCACCCGCGTTACCAGGAGGCAAGTTGGCGCGCTGGCCAGTCCAACCACACGCTCTCCTATCCACGCTACAGCTATCTGGCGCGCATCCGCAGCCAGGCCGGGCCGCTGACGCTCTCCGTGATGGTGCTGAGCATCCTGATCTACCTGCTGATGCCGGTGGTGGGCGGCGACCGCCTGATGAACTGGCTCGGCTGGCCAGCGGACAGCAGCCAATACTGGCAACTGTGGCGCTGGGTCAGCCATGCGCTGCTCCACTTCTCGCCGCTGCATATCCTGTTCAACCTGCTCTGGTGGTGGTATCTGGCCGGGCCGCTAGAGAAGCGTTTCGGCAGTGGCAAGCTGGCGACCATCGCGCTGGTGTCGGCCTTCTTCAGTGGCTGGGCGCAGTCGCTCTATAGCGGCATCTATTTTGGTGGCCTCTCCGGCGTGGTCTATGCGCTGATGGGCTATGTCTGGCTGACTGGCGAGCTGGCACCCAAGGCGGGCATTGCGCTGCCGCGCGGCCTGATGGTGTTCTCGCTGGTTTGGCTGGTCGCTGGCTATTTTGATATTTTTGGCTTGGCAATTGCCAACGCCGCCCACGTTGCCGGGTTGATCCTCGGCCTGATGATGGCCCTTAAGGATGTACGCAGCCTGCGTGGGCCGCGTTAATCCCGGCCGGATGTTTTCAGAGGTGTAATGTGAAGCAAACGCAGCGTCACGACGCAATTATTGAAATGGTGCGTCAGCAGGGATATGTCAGTACCGAGGAGCTGGTGGAGCACTTCGCCGTCAGCCCGCAAACCATCCGCCGCGATCTGAACGATCTGGCAGACCAGAATAAGATCCAGCGCCACCACGGCGGGGCGGCCCTGCCCTCCAGTTCGGTCAATGCTGCCTACCATGACCGCAAGGTGATGTGGTCAACGGAGAAGGCGCGCATCGCCGAACGGGTCGCCAGCCAGATCCCGGATGGCGCCACCCTGTTCATTGATATTGGCACCACACCGGAGGCGGTGGCCCACGCCCTGCTGAACCATAAGAACCTGCGGGTGGTGACCAATAACCTGAACGTCGCTACCCTGCTGACCGCCAAGGAGGACTTCCGCCTGATTTTGGCGGGTGGCGAGGTGCGCACCCGCGACGGCGGCATTATTGGCGAGGCGACGCTCGACTTCATCTCCCAGTTCCGGCTCGATTACGGCATCCTTGGCATCAGCGGCATCGATATGGATGGCTCGCTGCTGGAGTTTGACTACCATGAGGTGCGCACCAAGCGCGCGATCATTGAGAACTCCCGCTGCGTGATGCTGGTAACCGACCACTCCAAGTTTGGCCGCAACGCGATGGTCAACTTGGGCAACATGAATCTGATCGACTACCTGTTCACCGACCAGATGCCGCCTGCCAGCGTAATGAAGATTATTGAGCAGCACGACGTGCAGCTCGAACTCTGCTGATCCGCCCTCCCGCCTGATTTTTCCTCGGCTTTTCCCCCTGTCCCGGTTCTGTGCCGGGGCAGGTTCGAACCTGCTCCTTTCTGATTATCTCGACTGCTCAATGGGTTAACCCGCGCTTTTGCGCCAAAAATGTTACCCACATCACGCATAAATGTTTTTATTTGGTTAAGTCTTGGCTTATTTGATGGTTTCCGAGTACAATTATGAGCGAAAACGAACATTAAAGAACTGTTGCGAACATCTGGAGGAAGATGACGTGGAAACCAAAGACTTGATCGTGATCGGTGGCGGCATCAATGGTGCTGGCATCGCAGCCGACGCTGCCGGACGCGGGCTATCCGTACTGCTGCTGGAAGCGCAAGACTTGGCCTGTGCCACCTCTTCTGCCAGCTCAAAACTGATCCACGGCGGGTTGCGCTACCTGGAGCATTACGAGTTCCGTCTGGTGAGTGAGGCGCTGGCGGAGCGTGAAGTGTTGCTGAAACTGGCCCCGCACATCGCTTTCCCGATGCGCTTCCGCCTGCCGCACCGCCCGCACCTGCGCCCGGCCTGGATGATCCGCACCGGCCTGTTCCTTTACGACCATTTGGGCAAACGCACCAGCCTGCCGGCGAGCAAAAGCTTGCGCTTTGGCGCGGACTCGGTGCTGAAACCGGAAATTACGCGCGGTTTCGAATATTCCGACTGCTGGGTGGATGACGCCCGTCTGGTGGTCTTGAACGCGCAGGAAGTGGAGCGCCGCGGCGGTGAGGTGCGTACCCGTACCAAAGTGACCTCTGCACGCCGCGAAAATGGCTTGTGGGTGGTGGAAGCGCAGGATGTCGAGAGCGGCAAAACCTTTACCTGCCGCGCACGTGGTCTGGTCAACGCCACCGGCCCGTGGGTGAAAAACCTGTTCGACGACGGCCTGAAGCTGAAGTCCCCGTATGGCATCCGCCTGATCAAGGGCAGCCACATTGTGGTGCCGCGTGTGCACAACCAGAAGCAAGCCTACATCCTGCAAAACGAAGATAACCGTATCGTGTTTGTGATCCCGTGGATGGAAGACTACTCCATCATCGGCACCACCGACGTGGAGTACAAAGGCGATCCGAAGAAGGTGCAGATCGACGATAAAGAGAAGGATTACCTGCTGAAGGTGTATAACACCCACTTCAAGAAGCAGCTGACCCGTCAGGACATCGTCTGGACTTACTCCGGCGTACGCCCGCTGTGTGATGATGAGTCCGACTCACCGCAGGCCATCACCCGTGACTACACGCTGGATGTGCGGGATGACAACGGCCAAACGCCGCTGCTGTCAGTGTTCGGTGGCAAGCTGACCACCTACCGCAAGCTGGCGGAACATGCGCTGGAGAAGCTGACGAAGTACTACCCGAAAGCTGGCCCGGCCTGGACCAAAAATGGTTCGCTGCCGGGGGGCGACATCGGCAACGACCGTGACGCCTACGCCGCTGCCCTGCGCCGCGAGCGCAACTGGTTGCCGGAGTCGCTGGCGCGCCGTCTGACCAACACCTACGGTAGCCACAGTGAACTGATTCTGGCCGGTGCCAACAGTCTGGCCGATCTGGGCGAAGACTTTGGCCACCACTTCACCGAGGCGGAACTGCGCTATCTGGTGGAGAAAGAGTGGGTACGCGAACTGGATGACGCCATCTGGCGCCGTACCAAGATGGGGATGCGGCTGGACAAGGCGCAGCAGCAGCGCGTCGCCGAGTGGCTGGCCCGCCACACCACGCCCGAAAAGAGCCTGTCACTGGCCTCCTAAGCCGGGCAGATAAAAAAAGGGAGAGACCTCGGTCTCTCCCTTTTTTGTTGGCCTGTTATAGCTTGACCGGCTTGATGTTCCAAATCTCGTCGGCGTACTCCTTGATGGTGCGATCCGCAGAGAAGTAGCCCATGTTGGCGATGTTCAGCAGGGCGCGGCGCGTCCACTCCTCTGGCTGTTGGTACAGCTCATCCACCTTGTCCTGCGTGTCCACGTAGCTGCGGTAGTCCGCCAGCAATTGGTAGTAGTCGCCCAGGTTGACCAGCGAGTCGAACAGGTTGCTGTAGCGCTTTGGCTCCTCGGGGCTAAAGACGCCGGTGGCAATCTGCGTCAGCACCTGATGCAGCTCATGATCCTGCTCATAGTACTGGTGCGGGTTGTAGCCGGTGCGGCGCAGCTCCTCCACCTGCTCGGTGGTGTTGCCGAAGATGAAGATATTCTCCTCGCCGACGTGCTCCAGCATCTCGACGTTCGCGCCGTCGAGCGTGCCGATGGTGAGCGCGCCGTTCAGGGCGAATTTCATGTTGCTGGTGCCGGAGGCCTCGGTGCCCGCCAGTGAAATCTGCTCTGAGAGATCCGCCGCCGGGATGATGAGCTGTGCCAGGCTGACGCTGTAGTTCGGGATGAACACCACCTTCAGCTTGGCTTGCGAGCGCGGATCGTTGTTGATCACCTTCGCCACGTCATTGATCAACCGAATGATCTGCTTCGCCGCGTAGTAAGCCGAGGCAGCCTTGCCAGCGAAGATCACCGTGCGCGGTACCCAATCTTTCTCCGGCTCCGCCAGAATGCGGTTATAGCGGGTGATCACATGCAGCACGTTGAGCAGCTGGCGCTTGTACTCATGGATACGCTTGATCTGCACGTCAAACATCGAGGCGGCGTTGACCACCGTGTTGAGCTGCCGGGCGATGTAGATTGCCAGCCGACGCTTGTTCTCCAGCTTGGCCTTCTGTAACGCCTGCAAGAAGCTGGGGTAGTCGACGTTCTGTTTCAGTTCGGCCAACTGGCTAAGATCGGTGCGCCAGGTCTGGCCGATGCTGTCATCGAGTACTGAGGCCAGCGACGGGTTGGCCAGCGCCACCCAGCGACGCGGCGTGACGCCGTTGGTTTTGTTGCAGAAGCGATCTGGGAACAGGCGCGCGAAGTCCGCGAACAGTGACTGCACCATCAGTTCCGAGTGCAGCACCGACACGCCGTTGACCTTGTGGCTGGCGATCACCGCCAGCCACGCCATGCGCACCCGGCGGCCATGCCCCTCATCAATGATCGACACCCGCGCCAGCAGATCGATGTCATCCGGTGACTGTTCGGTCACGAACTTCAGGAAGTTGTCATTGATCTCGAAGATCAGTTGCAGGTGGCGCGGCAAGATCTTGCCGAGCATGTCCACCGGCCAGGTCTCGAGCGCCTCGCTCATCAGCGTGTGGTTGGTGTAGGAGAAGACCTGGCTGGTCACCTCCCACGCCTTCTGCCAGCTGAATTTGTGCTCGTCGATCAGCAACCGCATCAGCTCCGGGATCGCCAGCACCGGGTGGGTATCATTCAGGTGGATGGCGATCTTCTCCGCCAGGTTCTCAAAGGTCTGGTGCATCATCCAGTGGCGGTTGAGGATATCCTGCACGGTGGCGGAGACCAAAAAGTACTCCTGCCGCAGCCGCAGCTCGCGGCCCGAGTAGGTGGAGTCATCCGGGTAGAGCACCCGCGACACGTTCTCCGAGTGGTTTTTGTCCTCCACCGCCGCGAAGTAGTCGCCTTGGTTGAACTTGCCGAGGTTGATCTCATTACTCGCCTGCGCGCCCCACAGCCGCAGGGTGTTGGCGGCGTCGGTGTCAAAGCCGGGGATCACCTGATCGTAGGCGCAGGCCAGAATCTCCTCCGTCTCCAGCCAGCGGGTTTTGGTGCCCTCCTGCTGGATGCGGCCGCCGAAGCGCACTTTGTAGCGGGTGTTGTGGCGCGGGAACTCCCACGGGTTGCCATACTCCAGCCAGTTATCCGGCGACTCCGCCTGCTGGCCGTGGACAATTTTCTGCGCGAACATGCCGTACTCATAGCGGATGCCGTAGCCGCGCCCCGGCAGGCCGAGGGTCGCCAGCGAGTCGAGGAAGCAGGCCGCCAATCGCCCCAGCCCGCCGTTGCCGAGGCCGGGGTCGTTCTCCTCCTCAATTAGCTCCGCCAGATCCAGCCCCATCTCGCTCAGTGCCTGCTTGAGATCGTCATAGATGCCCATCGACAGCAGGGCGTTGGAGAGGGTGCGCCCCAGCAAAAATTCCATCGACAGGTAGTAGACCTGGCGTACATCCTGCGAAAGCTGGGCGCGGTTGGAGCGCAGCCAGCGCTCCACCATCCGGTCGCGCACCGCATAGAGTGAGGCGTTCAGCCAGTCGTGCTTGTTGGCGATTGAGGGATCTTTGCCAATCATGAACATCAGTTTGTAGGCAATAGAGTGTTTCAACGCCTCGACACTGATGGTCGGCGAAGTGTAGTTAAACGGTGAAGTCATAGCGTTTCCCATCCACGTGAGTAGTGCCACCACTTAATAAAGGTCGGCCACGATCTGCCGCAGCCGGGAGATAGCGCGCCGGCCTGTGGGGCCGGCGCAGGGGCTGTATCAGCCCAGTAATCGTTGGTACAACGCCTTGTAGGACTGCGCCGCCACCTGCCAGGAGAAGTCGAGGCTCATGGCGTGCTGCTGCACGTGCCGCCAGTGCTTCTGGCGCGTCCAGAGCACCATCGCGCGCCGTACCGCCTGGCTCAGGGATTGTGCCGTGGTGTCCTCGAACACAAAGCCGCTGGCGGTGCCATCCGCCAGATTCTCCAGCGAGCAGTCCACCACGGTGTCAGCCAGCCCGCCGGTGCGGCGTACCAGTGGCAGGGTGCCATATTTCAGGCCGTAGAGTTGGGTCAGGCCGCACGGTTCGAACCGGCTCGGCACCAGAATCACATCCGCGCCGCCGATAATGCGGTGGGAGAAGGCCTCATGGTAGCCAATCTGTACCCCCACCTGGCCGGGGTAGTCAGCGGCGGCGGCGAGGAACGCCTGTTGCAGCACCGCGTCGCCCGCGCCAAGGATCACCATTTGCCCGCCCTGCTCCAGAATGCCCGGCAGCGCGCCGAGCACCAGATCCAGCCCCTTCTGGCTGGTCAGGCGGCTGACGACGGAGAAGACCGGTTTGTTCTCATCCACGTCCAGCCCCATCACCCGTTGCAAATAGGCTTTGTTGATCGCCTTGGCGCGCAGGTTGTCGCCGCTGTAGCGCGCCGACAGCAGGATGTCCGTCTCCGGGTTCCAGATTGCCTCATCCACCCCGTTGAGGATGCCGCTCAGCCGGCCCTCACTTTCGCGCTCCTGCAACAGCCCCTCCATGCCGTAGCCGTAGGCTGGCAGCGTGATCTCATGGGCGTAGGTCGGGCTGACGGCGGTGATATGGTCGGCGAAGAATAGCCCGGCCTTCAGGTAGGAGATCTGGCCGTAGAACTCCAGCCCGTAGACGCCAAAGAATGACGCCGGGATCTGCAACTCGTGCAAATGGCTGGCGGAGAACAGCCCTTGGTAGGCCAGGTTGTGCACCGTGAAGACTGTCTTCACCGGGTGCCCGCGCGCGGCGATATAGGCGCAGGTCAGCCCGGCATGCCAGTCGTGGGCATGGACGATGTCGGGCTTCCAGAAGTTGTCCAGACCCAGCGCCAGCTCGCTGGCGATCCAGCCGAGCAGGGCAAAGCGCCGGTGGTTGTCCGGGTAAGCGTAGAGCGACTGGTCGTGGTAAGGGCTACCGGCGCGGTCATAGAGCGCCGGGGCGTCAATAACGTAGATCCCCACGCCGCGATAGAGGCCGTAACGCACCTCCACCGGCCCGGCAAAGGTGTCCAGATGGCGCACCACATTGGTTTCCGGGATACCCTGCATAATGTCCGGGAAACCGGGAATAAGTACGCGGACGTCAGTCCCTTCCGCGATTTGGGCGGCGGGTAACGCGCCGGTAACATCCGCTAGCCCGCCCGTTTTCAGCAGGGGAAAAAGCTCTGAACACACATGTAAAACCTGCATCGTCGCTCCTGATTGTCGGCTCCGGCGCCTCTGCGCCGGACATCAACTTAAGACATCTGGGGGGCGAAAAAGCCCGCGGACAGATCCTATTGCCGCGGGCAGACTTTCACCCAAGCTGTGCGTCCCGCGGCACTATTGGCCGCGTTCGCCCTCCAACTTGGCCAGCATCGCCCGGGTAACTAACACCACTCCACCTTCTGACAGATAAAACCGCCGGCGATCCTCATCCGGGTTCTCCCCGATCACCATGCCCTCCGGGATATGGCAGGCGCGGTCGATGATGCAACGCCGCAAGCGGCAGGATCGCCCAATATTGACATCCGGCAGCAGCACCGAGGAGTCAATGGTACAGAACGAATTGACCCGGACACGCGGGAACAGCACCGAGTGCAGCAGCACCGAGCCAGAGACGATGCAGCCGCCGGAGACCAGCGAGTTCATCGTCATGCCGTGGCTGCCGGATCGATCCTGCACGAACTTCGCGGGCGGCAGCGGCTCCATGTGGGTGCGGATCGGCCAGCGGCGGTCGTACATGTCCAGCTCCGGGGTGACGGAGGCCAGATCCAGGTTGGTGCGCCAGTAGGCATCCAGCGTACCCACATCACGCCAGTAGGGCGGCGCGCCGGGCGTGGAGGTCACGCAGGAGAGCGTGAACGGGTGCGCCCAGGCCTTGCCCTGGCCGGTGATTTTCGGGATCACATCCTTGCCGAAATCGTGCTCGGAATTGTCCAGCGCCCGATCCTCTTCCAGCAGGCGGAACAGAAACTCGGCATTGAAAATGTAGATGCCCATGCTGGCGAGCGCCATATCCGGGTTGCCGGGCATCGGCGGCGGATCCTTGGGCTTCTCGATGAAGTTGCAGATGCGCCCCTCCTCATCGACATGGATCACGCCAAAGTCACGCGCTTCCGCCAGCGGCACCGGCAGGCAGGCGACGGTACACTCCGCCTCCTTCTGCACGTGGTCGATCAGCATCCGCGAGTAGTCCATTTTGTAGATGTGGTCACCGGCGAGAATGACGATATATTTCGCCTCATAGCGCCGGATAATGTCGATGTTCTGGTAGATGGCATCCGCCGTGCCCTTGTACCAGTTGTCATCTTCATTACGCTGCTGTGCGGGCAGCAGATCCACAAACTCATTCATCTCCTCATTCAGGAACGACCAGCCGCGCTGGATATGCTGCACCAGCGTGTGGGACTGGTATTGGGTCAGCACGCCGATGCGGCGGATCCCGGAGTTCAGGCAGTTGGAGAGGGCAAAATCGATAATACGGAACTTGCCGCCAAAGTGGACGGCGGGTTTTGCACGGGTAGAGGTTAAATCTTTCAGCCGCGAGCCACGGCCCCCGGCCAGGATCAGCGCCGCCGTTTCGGTGGGCAGTTGCCTGGCCAACATCAAGGCATCTTTATTTTCTAACTTCACCATGGCTGACTCCTTTTATTCCCGCACGAAGACGCAGGCTGCGCGTGCGGGGGCATGCCAGAGCCCATGCTCTGGCCGGTTTTCATCCTGATTGAACGGGTCAACCGCTACCCAGAGGCCCGGCGGCAACGGAACGTCGTCGGCTCGCTCTGAGGCGTTAATGACCACCAGCCACCGGCGTGACAGCAGGATTTGCAGATGCTGCTGCGGCCCCCGCTCCCAGCGCTGCACGGTCATCGGCTGCCCCTGACCATTTAGCCACTGCACGTCGTCGCCCGCGTCTTCCCACCAGCTCTCCCGGCTGAGGGCCGGGATTTGGCGGCGCAGGCGCAGCAGTGCAGCGGTAAAGGCGGTCAGGGAGGCATCCGCGTCGGCCCAGTTAAGCCAGGTCAATTCATTGTCCTGGCAGTAGGCGTTGTTATTGCCCTGCTGGCTCTGTCCCTGTTCATCACCGGCCAGCAGCATGGGCGTTCCATGCGCCAACAACAGCGTGGTTAACAGGGCCTGTTGCGAACGGCGGCGGCGCGCACGCACCTCCTCGTCGGCATCAAGACCCTCATGACCGTGGTTATTGCTGTAATTTTCACTGGCCCCGTCCCGGTTGTGCTCACCGTTCGACTGGTTGTGTTTGTGGTTAAAACTCACGGTGTCCTGCAAGGTAAAGCCATCGTGGGCCGTCAGCATATTGATGCTCGCTGCGGGCCGCCGGCCGTCGTGACCAAAGAGATCGCTGGAGCCGGCAAAACGGGTCGCGAATCGCCCCAGCGGCAGGTGGCCCTGCAACCAGAAGCGGCGCATGTCATCGCGGAAATGGTCGTTCCACTCGCCAAACGGCGCGGGGAAGTGGCCGAGCTGGTAACCGCCGAGGCCAATGTCCCACGGCTCGGCAATCAGCTTGCACTGGGAGATGACCGGGTCGGCCAGCATCGCCTTCAGCAGCGGTGCGTCCGGCGCGAAGGCTGGCGTGCGCCCCATCACCGGCGCCAGGTCAAAGCGGAAGCCGTCGATGTGGTACTCCTCCAGCCAGTGGCGCATACAGCCAATCGCCCAGGCGACCACCTCCTCATCCACCAGCCGCACCGTGTTGCCGCAGCCGGTCATGTTGTCGTAGTCGCCATTGCCGTGCAGCCAGTAGTAGCTGCGGTTGTCCAGCCCGCGCAGGGAGAGCGTCGGGCCGGTGAGATCAATCTCCGCCGTGTGGTTGAAAACGATGTCGAGGATCACCTCAATGCCGTGGCGGTGCAGGGTTTTCACCGCGTCACGGAACTCATCCATCGCCGCCTGCGGCGTCGGTTGGCTGGCGTAAGTGGGTTCCAGCGCATAGAGCGCCAGCGGGTTGTAGCCCCAGTAGTTGCTCAGCCCCTCGCGCTGCAAACGCGGCTCGTCGGCGAAGTGCTGGATCGGCAGTAGCTCCAGCGCGGTGATACCAAGCGAGGTGAGATGCTCCAGCATCGCCGGGTGGGCGAGCGCCGCATAGGTACCGCGCTGCGCCTCCGGGATCGCCGGGTGCCGCTTGGTCAGCCCGCGTACATGGGCCTCATAGATCACCGTCTGGCCCCAGGGGGTGCGCGGCGGGGCGTCATCCTCCCAGTCATATTCCAGGGAGACCACCACGCTCTTGGGCGCGACGGCGGCGCTCTCCTGCGAATCGGGCTGGTCGCCACCGCCATACAGGCGCGGGTCGTCGGGCACGTCGCCCTCTACCCAGTGCGCGCAGGGGTCAACCAGCAGTTTGTTTGGGTTGAAGCGATGGCCGTTCTGCGGGTCATACGGCCCGTGGGCGCGGAAGCCATAGCGCAGCCCCGGCCGGCCATCGGGCAGGAAGCCATGCCACCAGTTGCCGGTGCGCCCCGGCAGCGGCAGACGCTGCTCGTTGCCGTCGTCATCGAACAGGCAGAGTTCGATGCGCGTGGCATGGGCGGAAAAGACGCTGAAATTGATGCCGTGGGCATCGGCCTGTGCGCCTGGCGGTGTGGATGTTCCCTGCCCCAACTCCGTCATGCGCCCTCCCTCACCAGATAGAGGGTCGCCAGCGGCGGTATCGTCACTTGCAACGAGTGCGGCCGGTGGTGGCTGCCCTCTTCGCGGCTCTCAATCACCCCCTCATTGCCGACATTGCTGCCGCGGTAGAAGTGGGAGTCAGTGTTGATCACCTCGCGGTAGCGGCCCGGCCGGTCGATGCCGATGCGGTAGCCGTAGCGCGGCACTGGGGTAAAGTTGCTGATGGCGATCAGCTCATTGCCAGCGCGGTCGCGGCGGGCGAAGGCGTAGACCGAGTTCTCATGGTCATCCACCACCAGCCACTCGAAGCCCTGCGGCTGGTAGTCCAGCTCATACAGCGCCGTCTGCTGCTGGTAGGTGTGGTTCAGGTCGCGCACCAGCCGCTGCACGCCGCTGTGCCAGCCGTCGTGCCCTTCCAGCAGATGCCAGTCGAGGCTCTGGTTGAAGTCCCATTCGCGCCCCTGCGCGAACTCGCAGCCCATGAACAGCAGCTTCTTGCCGGGGTGCGCCCACATAAAGCCGTAGTAGGCACGCAGGTTGGCGAACTTCTGCCACGCATCGCCCGGCATCCGGTCGAGCATCGAGCCTTTGCCGTGCACCACTTCATCATGGGAGATGGGCAGCACAAAGTTTTCGGTGTAGGCGTAGAGCATACCGAAGGTGAGCTGGTCGTGGTGGTACTTGCGGTGCACCGGATCGAGCTTCATGTAGTTCAGGGTGTCGTGCATCCAGCCGAGGTTCCACTTGTAGTGGAAACCGAGGCCGCCAGCGTCTGGCGGGTTAGTGACGCCGGGGTAGTCGGTGGACTCCTCCGCCAGCGTCACCGCGCCCGGCAGGGCTTTGCCGAGCGTCTCATTGGTGTAGCGCAGGAAGGCGATCGCCTCCAGGTTCTCGCGGCCGCCGTAGTAGTTCGGCACCCACTGCCCCTCGGCGCGGCTGTAGTCGCGGTAGATCATCGAGGCCACCGCATCCACCCGCAGGGCGTCGATGCCGTAGCGCTCCACCCAATAGAAGGCGTTGCCAGCGAGGAAGTTGCGCACCTCGTGGCGGCCATAGTTGTAGATCAGGGTGTTCCAGTCTTGGTGGTAGCCCTCGCGCGGGTCGGCATACTCATAGAGCGAGGTGCCATCAAAACTCGCCAGCCCGTGGTCATCACTTGGGAAGTGGCCCGGCACCCAGTCGAGGATGACGTTGATGCCCGCCTCATGCGCTTTTTCAATGAAGGCGCGGAACTCATCCGGCGAGCCGTAGCGGCGCGTCGGCGCATACATGCCAAGCGGCTGGTAGCCCCAGCTACCATCAAACGGGTGCTCATTGATCGGCAGTAGCTCGATGTGGGTGAAGCCCATCTCTTTGACGTAGCTGACCAGCTGCTCGGCCAGTTCGCCGTAGCTCAGCCAGAAATTATTGTCGGTGTGGCGACGCCAGGAGCCGAGGTGCACCTCGTAGATGGAGATAGGCTGGTCGAAGTCATTGGCGCGCTGGCGGGCGGCGTTGCGCGGCACCGAGGCTGGCAGCTTGCTGACGCGTGAGGCGGTCTCCGGGCGCATCTGCGCCTCGAAGGCATAGGGGTCGGCCTTCAGCCGCACATGGCTGTGGCAGTCGATGATCTCATACTTGTAGAGTTGGCCGGGTTTCACGTTCGGCAGGAACAGCTCCCAGATGCCATTCTCCCGGCGCAGGCGCATCGGGTGGCGGCGGCCATCCCAGAAGTTGAACTCGCCCACCACCGAGACCCGCACCGCGTTGGGTGCCCAGACCGCAAAGCTGACGCCCTCGATGCCATCCAGCGTGGTGGGGTGCGCGCCGAGCCGCTCATAGGGGCGCAGGTGGGTGCCCTCGGAGAGCAGCCAGATATCGAGATCCTGCAACAGCGGGCCAAAGCGGTAGGGGTCTTCAATCACTACCGTCTCGTCACCCCAGGTGACCTGAAGCTGGTAGTGGAAAGCATTCTTTCGCCGCGGCAGCAGCCCGACAAAAAAACCACGTTCATCCCGGCGATGCAGGTTGACCACTTTCCGGTTGCTCTGGGCATCAATCACCCATACATCCGTTGCCTCCGGCAACAGTGCCCGGACTTCCAACCCGGCCGCAACTTTATGCATTCCCAGCAGCGAAAAGGGGTCGGTATAGTGCCCGGCAATAATCTTGTTGATCACATGTTGATCGGGAAGAACTGACATGGCATTTCATCCTGTAATTAATGGCAACAATAAAATCAATAAATTCATTTAAGTACCAATCGATCATCCTGACCCATCATTTGTCCCTTTTATCCTTAAAAGCGTGAGCCAGCCCGTTTATTTACTCTTTGTCATATTCATTGCGCACAATTTGGGGGCAAGGGGGTCTCCGGCCAGCCTTTGCCGGGGCGCGCTTTCACAGCTAAGCATAGTCAATGGTTTTAAAGAAACTCAGCGAAGCGGCAGGATTTTTATCAGCAAAGAAAAAAGCAGGAAATGGCGCGAGCGCGTGGCGCGCGAGGGCGATCACAAAATAAAGAAAAGGGCGCATTACGCGCCCTTTCGAAAGATTACAGCAGGATGCGCAACATGCGGCGCAACGGTTCGGCGGCGCCCCATAGCAGCTGGTCGCCGACGGTGAAGGCGGAGAGGTACTCCGGCCCCATGTTCAGCTTGCGCAGGCGGCCGACCGGGGCGTTGAGGGTGCCGGTAACGGCGGCGGGCGTCAGCTCGCGCATCGACAGCTCGCGGTCATTCGGGATGACGCGCACCCAGTCATTGTGGGTCGCCAGCATGTGCTCGATGTCCGGGATCGCCACGTCCTGCTTCAGCTTGATGGTGAAGGCCTGGCTGTGGCAGCGCAGCGCGCCGATGCGCACGCAGAGGCCATCCACCGGGATCAGGGTCTGGGTGTTGAGGATTTTGTTGGTCTCCGCCTGCCCTTTCCACTCCTCTTTGCTCTGGCCGTTCTCCAGCGCCTTGTCGATCCACGGGATCAGGCCGCCCGCCAGCGGTACGCCGAACTGGTCGGTCGGCAGGCTGCCGCTGCGGGTCAGCGCCGTGACCTTGCGCTCGATGTCGAGGATGGCGGAGGCCGGGTCTTGCAGCTCTTTCGCCACTTCACTGTGCAGCATCCCCATCTGGGTCAGCAGCTCACGCATGTGGCGCGCGCCGCCGCCGGAGGCCGCCTGATAGGTGGCAACCGAAACCCACTCCACCAAATCCTGCGCAAACAGGCCGCCGAGGGACATCAGCATCAGGCTGACGGTGCAGTTGCCGCCGACGAAGGTTTTGATGCCGCGATCCACGCCCTGACGGATCACTTCATGGTTGACCGGGTCGAGGATGATGATGGCGTCATCTTTCATGCGCAGCGAGGAGGCGGCGTCAATCCAGTAGCCCTGCCAGCCGCTTTCACGCAGCTTCGGATAAATTTCGTTGGTATAATCGCCGCCCTGGCACGTCACGATGATATCCAGCGCGCGCAGGGCCTCCAGGTCATAGGCATCCTGCAGGGTGCCGCTCTGGCCAGTGAAGGCCGGGGCCGCCTGGCCATGCTGGGAGGTGGAGAAGAAGACCGGACGGATGGCGTCAAAGTCGCGCTCTTCAATCATGCGTTGCATGAGTACCGAGCCGACCATGCCGCGCCAGCCAACGAAACCTACATTTTTCATAATTACTGCCCTGCGGTAAGAGGTAGTGATAACGCGTGGGGCGCGCCGGGCGGCATTTTTGCCGGGCGCGCGCTCTCTGACTCACACCTTACAAAATGTATAAGAAGTCGCAAGTGAATTTATTCGATGTCATCGCCAGGGTTAGCAGCGTTGCTAATATAGAGCCAGTTTATCGGCAAAAATGGCGTTGAATCGTGGCCTGCTGGTTTATTTGCGAAAAAAAGAGAAAAACATTCTGCCGGCCATGCCGGTCACTTTTTTGAGGTAACAATGACTGAGATGATCTCGGCAACGGTGTTGCTGTTTTTAATTATGGATCCGCTGGGTAACCTGCCTATTTTCATGTCGGTGCTCAAGCACCTGGAGCCAAAGCGCCGCCGGGTGATTGTGATCCGCGAGATGCTGATCGCGCTGCTGCTGATGCTGCTGTTCCTGTTCGCTGGCGAGCGCATTCTGGCCTTTTTGAGCCTGCGCACCGAGACCGTCTCCATCTCTGGCGGCATCATCCTGTTTTTGATTGCCATCAAGATGATCTTCCCCTCCCATGAGTCCAACAGCACCGGACTGCCAGCGGGCGAGGAGCCGTTTTTGGTGCCGCTGGCGATCCCGCTGGTGGCTGGCCCCTCGATTTTGGCGGCGCTGATGCTGCTCTCGCACCAGTATCCGAACCAGATCTCTCATCTGGTGCTGGCGCTGATGATCGCCTGGGGCATCTCGGTGGTGATTCTGATGCTCTCTGACCTCTTCCTGCGCCTGCTGGGCGACAAGGGCGTCAGCGCGCTGGAGCGGCTGATGGGCCTGATTCTGGTGATGCTCTCCACCCAGATGTTCCTTGATGGCATCCGCGCCTACCTCAAGCTGTAGGCGAGCGGGCAATAAAAAAGCGGGCCTAGGCCCGCTTTTTTTACGCCTGTGGCTATCACACCACGTTGGAGAGCAGCAAACAGCCCACCAGCCCGCAGACCGAAATGATGGTCTCCAGCGCCGACCAGGATTTGATGGTCTCCATGATGGTCAGGTTGAAGTACTCCTTGAACAGCCAGAAGCCGGGGTCATTCACGTGGGAGAAGATCACGCTGCCGGAACCGACCGCAATCACCATCAGCTCCGGGCTGACGCCGGTGGAGGCGATCAGCGGTGCGGCGATACCCCCGGCGGTGATGGCCGCCACGGTAGCGGAACCGAGCGCGATGCGCAGCACGGCGGCGATCGACCACGCCATCAGCAGCGGTGAGACGTTGGTGCCGGTCATCAGGCCAGCGATATATTTATCCACGCCGCTCTCCACCAGCACCTGCTTGAACGCGCCGCCGCCGCCGATGATCAACAGCATCATGGCGATCAGTTTGATGGAGTCGCTCAGCGTCTGCATCACGTCATCCATGGAGCGGCCACGGTTCAGGCCAAAGGTGAAGATGCCGATCAGCACCGCAATCAGCGTTGCCATCACTGGGTCGCCGAAGAATTCGGCGTAAGGCAGGATGGCGTGGCCCTTCGGCAGCACCATCTCCGCCACGGCGCGCGCGGCCATCAGGATCACCGGCACCAGCGAGGTGGCGACGCTGACGGCAAAGCTTGGCATCTCCGCTTCGGTGAACTCTTTCGGGTTGTACATGCCCTGCGGCACTGGCTTATCAATGCGCTTCAGGAAACGGGCGTAGACCGGGCCAGCCAGAATCACGGTTGGGATGCCGAGCAGCGAGCCATAGAGCAGCGTTTTGCCCATGTCCGCGTGGAACAGGGTGGCAATGGCGGTCGGGCCGGGGTGCGGTGGCAGGAAGCCGTGGGTGACGGAGAGCGCCGCCGCCATCGGCACGCCGACGTAGAGCAGCGGGATGCGCGCCGAGGCCGCGATGGTGAACACCAGCGGCAGCAGCAGCACGAAGCCCACTTCGTAGAACAGCGCGAAGCCGACGGTAAAGCCGGTCAGCACCACCGCCCACTGGATGTGCTCACGGCCAAATTTGTTGATGAGCGTGGTGGCGATGCGCTGCGCGCCGCCGCAGTCCGCCAGCAGTTTGCCGAGCATGGCACCGAAGCCCATGATCAGCGCCAGACTGCCGAGGGTGCCGCCGACGCCAGCCTTGATGGCGGCGATCACTTTGTCCACCGGCATCCCCTGCATCACCCCCACGGCCAGCGCGACCAAAATCAGGGCGATGAAGCCATTGAGCTTCAGGCGGATCATCAAAATCAATAACAGGATGACGCCAATGGCGACGATGAGTAAGGGCATAGTATGTACCTTTTTACCGCATTCTCCCCGCCGGAACGGGGCGCGTTCGTTGTCAGTTTGCCGTCTGCCGGCCGGGCAGAACGGTGCAGGGATCGCGCGCGACGCGCGGGATAATCGGTTTTCGATGTTGTTCAAAGGTGAAAAAAGGAGAGTGTTCTATCCTGTGATAGTAGTCACATCTCCCCATGTTACCGGTATCATGATACCGGTAACATGCTAAGATACGAACACACCCCCCAGGCGAAATTCACATTTTGAGATAGAGATCAAACTTATGGCAGGACACAGCATTATCTTGATGGGCGTCTCTGGCAGCGGCAAAACCACTGTCGGCGCCCGCGTCGCCCGTGAAATCAATGCCAAGTTTATTGATGGCGACGATCTGCACCCGCGCGCCAACATTGACAAGATGGGCGGCGGCACGCCGTTGAACGATGAAGACCGCGCGCCCTGGCTGGAGCGCCTGAGCGACGCCGCCTACAGCCTGGCGCACAAAAATGAGAATGGCATCATCGTCTGCTCCGCCCTGAAGCGCCGCTACCGCGACCGCCTGCGTGAAGGCAACGAGAAGATGCTGTTCCTCTATCTGAAAGGCAGTTTTGACACCATCCTGACGCGCATGAAGGCGCGCTCCGGCCACTTCATGCCGACCGAACTGCTGAAGACGCAGTTTGACGCGCTGGAAGAGCCAGCCAGTGATGAGAAAGATGTGCTGTTTGTCGATATCGACGGTGACATTGATGAGGTGGTGCGCCGCTGCGTCACGGCGCTGAAGGATTACCAGCGCTAAGCCTCAGATGCTGCCGCCCGGCGAGAGGGTAAAGCCGACGTCCACCATACGCGGCGTCACGCTCTCGCCGCGCAACCGCGCCAGCAGCCGCTCGGCGCCGATCTGCCCCATCCGCTCGCGCGGCGTCACCACGCTCGCCAGCCTCGGCTCCATCGCCTGACCAATGTCATGGCCGTGGAAGCCCGCCACCGCCATATCCTGCGGGATGCGCAGCCCCTGCCGCTGGCACTCAAACACCGCCCCCACCGCCAAATCATCATTGGTGCAGAAGACGCTATCGATCTGCGGATGGCGCGCCTGCGCCTCGCGCAGCAGCTCGCCACCGGCAGAGTAGGAGGAAGAGCGGTGGGTCATCATGCTCGCTGGCGTCAGCCCCGATTCACGCATCGCCTGCTCATAACCCTGCTGCTTGATCAGGGTGCGCTCATCCTGCCGCGCCCCGAGGTAGACCACGTGGCGATGGCCGCGCGCGATGATCTGCTGCGTCATCTGGCGCGCCGCCTCAAAGTTATTGAACCCCACCGCCAGATCGAGGCAGGGAGTGACGCAGTCCATCAGCTCCACCACCGGGATACCGGCCACCTCAATCATCTTCAGCGTGCGCAGGGTGTGCTGCCGCTCCGAGAGGATCAGCCCGTCAATATTGTAGGAGAGCAGCGACATCAGCCGTTGCTCCTCGCGCTGCTGCTGGTAGCCGTAGTGGGCCAGCATGGTCTGGTAGCCGTGGGCGTCCGTGACGCTCTCAATGCCGCGCAGCACTTCCGCAAACACCTGATTGGTCAATGAGGGGAGCAGCACGCCGATGGCGCGGCTTTTGGCATTCGAAAGGATATCCGGCGCGCGGTTGGGAATGTAGCCCAGCTCATCCAGCGCCGCGGAGATTTTGGCCTGCAACGCCTCGGAAACCTGTCCCGGATTGCGCAGGTAGCGGCTGACCGTCATCTTGGTGACGCCGACCCGGTCGGCAACGTCCTGGAGCACTGGCCTTTTTTTCTTCATTATCAACGCGCTGGCTAAAAGTGGGCGAAACGCTAGTGTAACAAAATTTTCATGCTGGCGATATTCACCGCCCGGATCAGGGCGTGATGAGCCGGCCACGGATGCGGGTCGCGACGTCATGCCCCAGCAGCCGCTCCACCCCCTGTTGCGCCAACGCCTCCAGCGAGTAAGCGATGGCTGGCATCGGCGGCGCACCGGGCGCAGCCTGCGAGCCGTCCAGGCTGAAGACCATCACCTCACGCGGCACCGCCCGTCGCTGGGCGGCGAGGATCGCCATCGCCTCACGCCCTTGGTGATCGTCGGGTACCAGCAGCGCGTTGCAGCCGGGATCCTGACTGAGCAGCGTTGCAATGGCCGGAGCCAGCGCCGACGGCGCGTCCAGAATGCGCTGGCGATGGTAGGGGATCAGGTGGCTCTCCAGCGCCTGCCGGTAGCCGAGCAGCACGCTGTCAGCCGCCTCGCCCGCCGGGTGGTTGAGCAGCGCAATGTTGCGCCGCCCCTGTGAAATCAGGTAGCGGGTGGCGGTTTCGGCAGCGAAGCAGTGATCGAAGCCGATGCTGTGGGCATTGGCGGCGGGCGTCAGACACTCCAGCAGCAGCACGCCCTCCGGCAGCGGCGGCAAAGCAAAGCGCGCGCCGACGATCACCCGAGCATCGCACAGGCCGCGTCCCAGCTCCCGCAGCGCGTGCGCCACGCCGTCGGCATCATTGGCGAAGCGCAACAGCAGATGCTTGCCGTGGCGACGCAGCTCCCCCTCCAGCGCATAGAGGTAACCGGTGCCGAGCTGCATCGGCTCGGTGGCGCAGATCACCCCAACGCAGCCGGTGGCGTGGTTGCTGAGCGACTGGGCGATGGCGTTGGGCTGGTAGTCCAGCGTCTCCACCGCGCGCAGCACCGCCTCGCGGCTCTCCGGCCGGACGCCGCGGCTGCCACTCAGCACCCGCGACACCGTTGCCTTGGAGACCTGCGCCAGCCGCGACACATCGTTGATATTCGCCATGATCCCCCTCCCGCCCCGGCACTACCGCTGGTAGAGCCTGACCATCTCTTCAATCAGTTCACGCGCCAGAATAGCATTCATCAGGTGATCCTGCGCATGTACCATAATCAGGGTCATCGGCATTTTGCCCTCGCCAGCGTCCTCCTCAATCAGCTGCGTCTGCACCCGGTGCGCGGCGTGAGCGTAGGTGTCTGCCTCCTTCAGCAGCGCCTGCGCCTGCTCAAAGTTGCCCTCGCGCGCGGCGTAGAGCGCCTCAAAGCAGAGGCTGCGCGTCTGCCCAGCGTTGACGATAATCTCCATGACGGTGGTTTCCAAATCTCTCATGCTGCGTCTCCCTCAAACCCATTGTTGGTGGCGGTGGCGGCAAACCATTCGCCGCTCTTTTTCACACGGCGCTGCTGGCTGGTGAGATCAAGCTCGACCAGCCCGTAGCGGTTTTTGTAGGCGTTACACCATGACCAGTTATCGATAAAAGTCCACATGTGGTAGCCCAAGCACCGGCTGCCCTCACTGATGCCGCGGTGCAGCCAGATCAGGTGCTCGCGCACGAAGTCGATGCGGTAGTCATCCTGGATGCGCCCCTGTTGCAGGAAGCGCTGCTCGTTTTCGACGCCCATGCCGTTCTCCGAGATAAAACAGCGCGGGTTGCCGTAGTGGAGTCGCAGGTTGGTCAGGATGTCATAGATACCCGGCTCATAAATTTCCCAGCCGCGGTAGGGGTTCATCTTGCGCCCCGGCATCTCGTAGCTGGCGAAGAACCACTCCGGCATGAAGGGGCTGTCCGGGTTGACCAGACTGTCCCGGCATTTGATGCGGCGCGGCTGGTAGTAGTTGATGCCGAGCAGATCGACCACCCCGTCGGCCAGCAGCTCGCGGTCGCCCGGCTGGCTCACCGGCAACTGGCCATGCTGCGCCAGCAGGGAGACCAGCTCCTCCGGGTAGTGGCCGCGCAACGCCGGGTCAAGGAAGCTGCGGTTGAACATCAAATCGGCGATGTGCGCCGCCGCCACGTCCGCCGGGTTCTGCGAACGCGGGTAGGAGGGCGTCAGGTTGAGGATGATGCCAATCTCCCCGGCCTGCCCGCGCTGGCGGAAGCGGCGCACCGCCCCGGCGTGGGCCAGCATGGTGTGGTAGGCCACTGTCGCCGCGCGCCGGAAATCCACCACGTTCGGATAGTGGAAGTCATAGAGGTAGCCCCCCTCCACCGGCACAATCGGCTCGTTGAAGGTGAACCAGTGCGTCACCCGGTCGCCAAACAGCGCGAAGCAGGTGTCGGCGTAGTCAACGTAGGCCGCCACCACCTCGCGACTCTCCCAGCCCCCCTCCTCTTGCAGGCACATCGGCATGTCGAAGTGGAACAGGTTGATGAACGGCGTAATGCCCTGTTCTAACAGCTCATCAATCACCTGGTTATAGAATGTCACCGCCTCCGCATTCGGCTCGCCGCGCCCGGTTGGCAGCAGCCGCGCCCAGGAGATTGAGGTACGGAAGGTGTTGTGCCCAAGCCGCTTCAGCAGCGCAATATCCTCGCGCCAGTGCTGGTAGAACGTAGAGGTCTCCTGCGGCCCCACCCGCTGGTGGAAACGCCCCGGCTGCTCACGGAACCAGCGGTCCCAGATGGTTTCACTCTTGCCGAAATTCAGGCTCTCGCCCTCAGTCTGCGGCGCGGAACTGGCGCTGCCCCACCAGAAGTTGTCCGGAAATTGGTATTTCATCGCTTCCCTCTCGTAAACAGATGGTTACTGGCTGACCGCGACGCCCGCCTGCTCCTGCCGGGCGCTCTCCTGCTCCTGACGCAGCAGGGTGCGCTCATAGGCTTTCAGGAACGGGTAGTACATGACCGCGGAGAGCACCATGCAAAACAGACACATCACCACCGGGCTTAAGGCCCAGTTGGCCGCCCAGGAGGCACCGATCGGCGCGGGCGTGGTCCAGGGGGTCAGTGACACCACCTGCGCTACCCAGCCCAGCTTGGTGGCGATGTAGGCAAAGGTGGCGTTCAGCATCGGCACCAGAATGAAAGGCAGGAACATCACCGGGTTCATGATGATGGGCGTGCCAAACAGGATCGGCTCGTTGATGTTGAAGAAGCTTGGCACCACGCCCATCTTGCCGATGGTACGCAGGTGCACCGCCCGGCTGCGCAGCAGCAGGAAGGCCAGCGGCAGCGTGGAGCCGACGCCGCCAATCAGCAGGTAGTGATCCCAGAAGCCCTGCAAATAGATGTGCGGCAGCGCGCCGCCGGCGGAGAGCGCACTCTGGTTGAGCGCCAGATTGGTCATCCAGAACGGGTTCATGATGCCGGTGACAATCAATGCGCCGTGAATGCCGGCGAACCACAGGATCTGGCAGATCAGCACCGAGATGAGGATCGCAGGCAGCGAGTCCGAGGCCGACACCAGCGGGGCCAGCAGGTGCATGATCGCTTCCGGCAGGATCATGCCGGTCAGGGAGGTGATCAGCAGGTTGAGCGGGTGCAGGGTGGCGACGATCACGATCACTGGGATCAGGATCTCAAAGGAGCGCGCCACGCCGGTCGGCACCTCTTTCGGCAGGCGGATGGTGATATTGCGCCGCTTAAGGAAGTGGTAGACCTCGGTGCAGTAGATGCCGGTCAGCAGCGCGGTAAAGATCCCCTGCCCGGAGAAGTATTGGGTGGAGATGGTGCCCTCATGGTAGGGCGCGGCCACCAGCAAAAAGCCGCTGAGCGCCAGCAGGCCGGTCATGATCGGGTCGAGCTGGTACTGCTTGCCAAGGCTCGCGCCGATGCCAACGGCGATAAAGAAGGTCATCACCCCCATGCTGAGGTTGAACGGCAGCATCAGTTCATCGCGATAGCGCAGCGAGAAGTCGAGCCAGGCGCGCGCGAAGCCCCAGGTGGTATCCGCGGCGAAGGGCGGGAAGATAAACACCAGCATAAACGAGCCGATAATCATAAAGGGCAGTGCGGAGGTAAAGCCGTCGCGGATGGCGATAATGTACTTCTGCTGCCCCAACGCCCCGGCCAGCGGGGTTATTTTCTGTTCAATCACCTCAACCATTGCCTGATATAAGCTGCTCATAACCCTGCCCTTTTCAGTAAACGCATAAAAAGAATGGGGCATGTTACCGCTATGCTTCATGCCGGATTCCTGACCTGGCCTGTAGGGCCGGGTTCTATTTGAGCCAGACATGGAAACCGGTTTCCATCGCCAACGGAGAAATTTGGGAGCGCTTTCAAAGAATCGTCATTAGAGGCGCGACGGTTGTGAAGCGCCTCACGGATCGTGTTGAAACTTTCGCCAGATGTTCTATGGCGGCGGCAGGGTATACAGGTGGGTTATGGCGACGACGGGGAGTGATTATGCGGGGCGTGGTGCGGCGCACAGGCTGAATGCAACGCTTGCATCCGCGGCGTGGTCAGCTCCCGCCACATCTGTCGGCCGCCAATGCTGACCACCAGCAACAGCAGCGACAGGCTCAGCAGACGCTGTATAAACAGGAAAAGCCGCTCTCTTTTCATCCCTCTCTCCATGATGATTAATACGCGCCCAGATAACTCCGGCTGGCAGGACAAAGCTATTTATTTTAACTAACGATTGTATTTAAAGCGGGTAACTTAGTTGATGGCAAATAAAATACTCGCCCTCGCAAGACCAGAATTAAATAATTTTTCATCATAATTTAATCGGTTATTAATCTGCCGCAATGCACTGTATTTACTTAGGTTATTCAGAAACCCTTCCTGATTAAAAATCATCCTGCACTTTTCGGCTGGATTACTATATCCGGCGCAAAAAACATCCTGCCCACGTTTATTTACCCAGCTAATGATATCTCCGCTATTAAATGAAGGAGCATCCGTTTATGAGATTGCTTGCCCTGGCCGTTATGCTGGCCATCAGCGGCCAAAGCGCTGCGGCGACCCACTCCAGTTTATCCACCCCCTGCCCGCGCGACCTCAAAGGATTGAGCCAGGAGCAGATCGCCAAATTGCCGCCGGAGTGCCTGAAACCGGTGGCGACCTCGCCCGCGCCCGTCGCCGCGCCAGAGCGTTCCGGGGATGCGTGGAACACCCTACTGGCGACCGCCGGGGTGGTCACCGCCGGGGCATTAAGTGCCTGGGCGCTGTCGGAGAATGACAATGATGACGATACCGATTGGGACCCGGAACCCACGCCACAGGTCATCTACATCTTCGACAATGACGCCACCGTGGATACCAAGGCCCAGACGCTGACGCTGGAGTCGGTGAAGATCTATGACCACTACTACACATCGCTGACCTTTGATTACGCCAAATATGGCGCACAGGTGAGGCTAATCGCTCCCAGCGGCAGGACGCTGGATCTGAACTCATGGGCCGTGCGGCAGGGCGATCTGTTGCTCTACGGCACGGTCAGCGAGTATGAACTGGAGTGGAATTACGATGCGCTGGGGCAGTTCAACCTCGACTCCACGCTCCATTTTAGCAATGGGGCCAACGTCGATATTCAAGACAAGACCCTGACGCTCAACTCGGTAGAGATCCTCGGCACCTACTACTCCTCCCTGACCTTTGATTACCGGAACGGCCAACTCTCGGCCCCCAACGGCCAGACGCTCTACGTAACAAACTGGAAAGTTAGCAACGGCAGGCTGCTGCTGGAGGGCACCAATCAGGCTGGCGACGTCGATTGGGCCTACGACGATATGGGTGATTTTGAGGTCAGCACTTCCAGCTATAGCGCCACCCCGCCCACGGCCTCCCTCGCGCAGCACCTTGCCAGCAACGCGCAGACCACACGGCGCGAGGCACGGGTGCTCAGCCACCGCTTCACCCAGCTGGCGCAGCAGGCCGCGCCGCTCGGCAACGGGCTGGCGTTCAATCTGGTGGCACAGGGCGACCCGCGCGCCGAACTGGGCAACGACACCGACTATGACATGCTGGCACTGCGCCAGTCGTTCAGCCTTGGCAGTCACCAGCTGGCGCTGGAGTATGGCATGGCAAGATTGGATGGCAGTGGCGCGCAGCAGCCCGGCGACAGCGGCCTGAACAGTGGCTACAGCCAGTTCTTTGGCCTGACGCACCAGTTGCCGCTCGACGATGGCTGGGCATGGCAAAACAGCCTGCGCTATGACCTGCACCAGCTCGACAGCAGCCGTATGGCCTCTACCCAATCCGCCCAGCACGACCAGCGCTGGCAGTCGCTGGAGTTTCGTAGCGACGCTGGCAAGACCTTTACCCTGCCGGGTGAGCTGACGCTGACACCGTATGCCGGTGTCCGGGTACGTCACACGCTGGAGGGCGGCTATCAGGAGCAGGGCGCCTATCGCCTGAACATGGACGCGGTAAGCGAAAGCGCCGTGGACGCAGTTGCCGGTCTTCGGCTGGAAGCCGGTGACCTGCACGGCTGGCGCATCAGCGCCCTGCTCGAGGGTGGGCCGAACCTTGGTTACCACCAGAGCCAGCGCACCGCTTCCCTTGCCGGTCACCGTTTCACACTGGAAGAAGAGCAAGAGGGCGGCGGCCTCAACAGCCTGATGCAGCTGGGCGCACACTACCAGCACGGCCCCGCCACCGTCGGGCTGGATGCGTGGCGCTGGCAGGAGGAGAGCATTCGCGATAAAGGGCTTTCACTGACGGTGAAATATCAATTCTAGGGAACACTATCGCCCCGGTAGCGGGGCGTTATTTCTTCTTCTATTTTTCTGGAAGCCTCTATTTCCGTTCAAGATTAAACAATTTTTCATCATAATTTAATGCGTTATTAATCCAGCGCAATACCCTGTATTTCCTTGCGTTATTCAGAAAGCCTTCCTGATTAAAAATCATCCTGCACTTTTCGGCTGGATTACTATATCCGGCGCAAAAAAACATCCTGCCCACGTTTATTTACCCGGCTAATGATATCTCCGCTATTAAATGAAGGAGCATCCGTTTATGAGATTGCTTGCCCTGGCCGTCATGCTGGCCATCAGCGGCCAAAGCGCTGCGGCGACCCGTTCCAGCTCATCCACCCCCTGCCCGCGCGACCTTAAAGGATTAAGCCAGGAGCAGATCGCCAAATTGCCGCCCGAGTGCCTGAAACCGGTGGTGGCGTCACCCACGCCTGCGCCTGCGCCTGCGCCGGTACGTACGCCGGTTCCCGTCGCCGCGTCATCCTCTTCGGAAGATGTGTGGGTCGGTATTCTCTCCGGCACAGGCGTGCTGGCTACCGCCCTCGGGGCCTGGGCGCTGGCCGAGTATGATGATGAAGAGGAGTGGGACGAACCGGATTACCCAGGCCCCATCTACCCTGACGACATTCCCAGCCCGTGGCCCGACCCCGATCCCGTTGACCCGGACGACGACACGCCCGGTGCGACTTACACCTTTGATAACGGGATCGTGGTGGACACGGAGTATGCAAAGTTCACCATGTATGACGTCAATGTGAATGGCCAGCACTTCGACCAGTTACCGCTCTATTATAGTTTCAGTGCTGGCGTGCCTGAAATTATCGGGGGCTTCACGGATTTTGTCGTAAAACAGTGGGAGGTGGTCGATAATAATTTGCTGATGAGCGGCACGCTTGGCCCCTATAAGTTCGACCTTGAGTGGTCTTATGATGCCGACCGAAATTTCAATATGGAGACCACGGCCACATTTAATAATAACGCGACGGTGGATGTTTATAATAAAACGGTCACCCTCAGCTCGTTTTATTTCAATAACGCTTACTATTCATCCGTGAAATTCGCTTACCGAACCTATGACTCGACCTTAGTTACGCCTTACGGCAAGGTGTTGTATGTTAAGGGATGGGACGTCATCGACAACAATCTCATTATGAATGGTACTTACAGCCCCTTTGAACTTGAGTGGAATTATGACATGCAGGGCAATTTTACCATGGAGACGGCAGATGATGTCCTGAACAACCCGCAGCAGGTTGCCAGCCCGGCCCTTCATCAGGCGTGGCGTCAGCTTAGCGGCAGCGCGCAGACTACACGGCGCGAGGCGCGGGTGCTCAGCCATCGCTTTACCCAACTGGCGCAGCAGGCCGCGCCGCTCGGCAACGGGCTGGCGTTCAATCTGGTGGCGCAGGGTGACCCGCGCACCGAATTGGGCGACGACACTGACTATGACATGCTGGCGCTACGCCAGTCGTTCAGCGTCGGCAGTCACCAGCTGGCGCTGGAGTACGGCATGGCACGGCTGGATGGCAGTGGCGCGCAGCAGCCCGGCGACAGCGGGCTGGAGAGCGGCTATAGCCAGTTCTTTGGCCTGACGCACCAGCTGCCGCTTGACGGTGGCTGGGCATGGCAAAACAGCCTGCGCTATGACCTGCACCAGCTCGACAGCAGCCGTATGGCTTCCACCCAATCCGCCCGACACGACCAGCGCTGGCAGTCGCTGGAGTTTCGTAGCGACGCTGGCAAGACCTTCACCCTGCCGCACGATTTGACGCTGACGCCGTATGCCGGTGTCCGGGTGCGCCACACGCTGGAGGGCGGCTATCAGGAGCAGGGAGCCTATCGCCTGAACATGGACGCGGTGAGCGAAAGCGCCGTGGACGCAGTTGCCGGTCTTCGGCTGGAAGCCGGTGACCTGCACGGCTGGCGCGTCAGCGCCCTGCTCGAGGGTGGGCCGAACCTTGGTTACCACCAGAGCCAGCGCACCGCTTCCCTTGCCGGTCACCGTTTCACACTGGAAGAGGAGCAGACCGGCGGCGGCCTCAACAGCCTGATGCAGCTGGGCGCACACTACCAACATGGCCCCGCCACCGTCGGGCTGGATGCATGGCGCTGGCAGGAGGAGAGCATTCGCGACAAGGGGCTTTCACTGACGGTGAAATATAGCTTCTAAGCCACAGACCGCCCCGGCAGCGGGGCGGTGATAATTAGCTGTGATCAGGCGAATATCAACGGCGGGCGTATTCATTGTTATTGCCAGCCCAAGATGGCGGTAATGTGATTAATCACCGGCCAAACTCTCCAGACATAAAAAAGGCGATGCCTTGGCATCGCCTTTTATTGCCTGTTCCATTATACCGATGGCAGGTCGAACAGCAGGATTTCGCTCTCTTCGTCGGCGTGCAGGGTGAGGGCACTCTCATCCCACAGGGCGAAGGCGTCGCTGGTGCCAGCGGACTGGCCGTTGACCGTAACGCTACCACGCACCACCTGGATCCAGATACGGCGGCCGCTGGCGATGGTGTAGTCACCCTGCTCACCCTTGGCCAGCGCCCAGCGCGACAGGGTCATGTCCTGAAACACCTTCAGCGAGCCGTCGCGTGCATCCGGGGAGAGCACCAACTGGCGGCCCTGCGGCGCGTCAAAGGCACGCTGCTCATAGCGTGGCGGCAGGCCCTGGGTATCTGGGATGATCCAGATCTGGTAGAGGTGCAGCGGCGCGTCATCACGGCCATTGTACTCAGAGTGCCTTACCCCGGTGCCGGCGCTCATGATCTGGAACTCACCCGCCTGAATCTGCTCTTTGTTGCCCATGCTGTCCTGATGCTCGACGGTGCCGGAGAGCACGTAGGTCAGGATCTCCATGTCTTTGTGTGGGTGGGCACCAAAGCCTTGCCCCGCGTCGATCACGTCTTCGTTAATCACCCGCAGCGCCGAGAAGCCCATAAACTTCGGATCGTGGTAATTCGCGAACGAGAAGGTGTGCCAGCTATCCAGCCAACCGTGGTTGGCGTGTCCGCGATCTTCTGCCTTACGTAAGTAAATCATGTTCAATCCTCCTCAATGTTTTCACTTAGTCTAGCGGCGGACTGAAAAGATGAAAGCGCAATAACTTAACCTCTCTGTTCAAAAAAAATGAACGAGTGGGAAGATGAAGAAATAGACGATGTGGTGGATGGCAGGCAAAAAAAAAGCCAGCACCCGAGCTGGCTTAAAAAACACTGGAAGCAATGTGAGCAATGTCGTGCTTTCCTGGAAGACACCAGCATGTCAGTGCCATCTCCCCGGAACGCATGACAATAATAATCATTATCATTCGTATCTGTAAAGTGATTTTCGTGCATTTTTTTATCTTGACGAAAAAATTATGCCAGATAATTTAAAGGGTTATTGCCAGCCACCCAGACAAGGAGCCGTACCATGACGATCACTGTCCGTCACACGCAAGTCGAAGATGCCGCCGCCCTGCACCACCTCTACAGCCAGCCAGCGGTCTACCGCGATACGTTGCAACTGCCCTACCCCAATGTCGCCCGCTGGGAGGAGCGCCTGCGCAACCCGGCCCCGGATAGCTGTAGTCTGGTGGCGCTACTGGAGGGCGAGATCGTCGGCCAGTTGACGCTGTTCCAGCAGACCCATGCGCGCCGCCGCCATGTGGCGACCTTTGGCATGGGCGTACTGCCAACCTGCCACGGGCGTGGCGTGGGCAGTGCGCTGCTTGGCGCGGCAGTGGAGCTTTGTGATAACTGGTTGAATGTGCAACGGATGGAGCTGACGGTCTACACCGACAACCGCGCGGCGCTGGCGCTCTACAGGAAGTTTGGCTTTGAGGTGGAGGGCACCAGCCCCTGCTTCGCGGTGCGGGATGGCCAGATGGTGGATGCGCACCACATGGGCCGGGTGCGGCGCGTCTGAACAGCAGGGCGCCGAAGCGCCCTGCTCTGTGTTACAGCCCGGTGTGCTCGCGAATAAACTCGCGCGCCCGTTTGGCATACTCGAACGGGTTGGCGATCGCCGGGTCTTGCTCTGCCTCTACCACAATCCAGCCCTTGTAACCGCGCTCATCCAGCAGTTTGAACACCGGTGCGAAGTCGATCACGCCGTCGCCGGGAATGGTGAACGTGCCCATACGCACGCCATCCAGGAAGCTGCGCCGGTTGCGGCGCACATCCGCCACCACCTCGTCACGCACATCTTTCAGGTGCACGTGGTTGATGCGGGCAAAGTGCTTCTCAAACACCTGCATCATCACCTGCTGGGAGCCTTCGGAGTAGTAAAGGTGGCCGGTATCAAACAGCAGGTAGACGTCGTCGTTGACCAGCGCCATGAAGCGATCAATCTCCGCCGGGGTCTGGATCGCGGTGCCCATATGGTGATGCAGGCAGACCTGCATCCCCTTCTCCGCCGCCAGTTTCGCCAGCGTGTTATAGCCGTCGGCCACCCGCTGCCACTCCTCCTCGGTGAAGTGGGGCTTCTCCTCCAGCACTGCCTTGGTGGTGCACTGGATGCTCTTGCTCTGCTCGGAGCAGCCAATCACCCGCGCGCCCATCTCATGCAGGAAGTTCATGTGGTTGATAAACTCATCGATGGTCTTCTCTTTCAGGCCATCGGCGAAAAAGGTGCTGAACCAGGCGTTGCAGATCTGGATGCCGCGCACGTCCAGCATCCGTTTCAATACCGCTGGGTCACGCGGGTATTTGCTGCCCACTTCACTGCCGGTGAAGCCCGCCAGCGCCATTTCGCTAACGCACTGCTGGAAGGTGTTCTCGCTGCCCAAATCCGGCATGTCGTCGTTGGTCCAGCCAATTGGCGCGATGGCCAGTTTGACGTTCTCTTTGTTCATGATAAGCCTCGCTGCATGATTGGGGTTATTTGAGCAACAGTTCCCGCTCGATACGTTCACGGGTTTCCACGGCCTGATATTTCATCTTTTCCGGGTAGCCAAACAGCGAGGCAGCAATGATCGGCTCACCGCCCACCTTGAACTTCTTGTTGGCGAAATCCATCTCACGCAGCGTCTTGAACAGGGTATCGAAATCCACCTCCCCCTCGCCGATGCCAACGTGCTGGTGCACGGCGGCGTCCACGCCCGGCGGGTTGACGATGTAGCGGCAGTGCTTGGTGTGGTTGTGGGTATCGGCGATTAGCACATGGGAGAGATCGTCGCCAGCGTAGCGCAGCATGTTCGCCACATCGCCCACGCCCTTGTCGTAGAAGAAGGTGTGCGGCACGCTGTAGAGGTACTTCACGTTGTCACTGCGCAGGGATTTCACCAAATCGCAGGTCTCGTTGTTCAGCTCGCAGAAATCCCACGGGTGCGACTGCACCTCCATACGGATGCCCTCGCGCTCAATGATCGGCAGCAGCTCCTCCATCGAGCGATACCACAGCTCCTCGCAGATCTCCGGCTCGTTCGGGTTGCCAGCCAGCTCGGTGTTGATCACCTGCACGCCCATCTCCACCGCGATCTCAATCATCCGCTTCCAGTTTCTTACAGCCGCCACGCGGCGATCCTCGCCCGGCCCTGACCAGCGGTAGACCACGATAAAGGAGGAGATCTCCACCCCGGTCGCCTTCAGCGCATTGCGGTACTCCGTCATCACCTCACGGCTGGCTTTCGGATGCTTGTAGAACGGGTTGATCTGCGGGTGCGGCGACTGCTCAATGTACTTGTAGCCCCACTCCGCCACCTGGTGAACCATCCTGGTAATGCCCATGTCCTTGATGACGTCGACATCAAACGCGATTTTCATGGTAACTCCCTAAATTGGTACGTGCGGGCCGACGGCTGAAGCGCCAGCCCGTTGACAGTGCGTAGGTTATGCCTTGGTTTTGCCGTAGAAGGCCGGGCGCGGCGGCAGCGCCACCGGCACAATCTCACCGCTCAACTGGGCGGCGACGCAGGCGTCAGCGGTAACGGCGGCGGCATAGCCATCCCAGGCGGAGGGGCCGCTTAGCTGGCCAGCCTGCACGTCGTTGATAAAGCCCTGCAACTCCACGTCGTAAGCGTCAATGAAACGCTGCTTCCAGTCGGTCAGGATGGAGGTGGAGAGCTTGGCCTCGCTGCGCAGTTGCACCGAGGAGGGTTCCGGCAGACGGGCGATGCCGGTCTCCCCGACCACCTCGCACTGAATGTCGTAGCCGTAGCGGCAGTTGACGAAGATCTCGACGTCAATGCGCGCGCCCTTGGCGGTCTCAAACAGGACGATCTGCGGATCTTTCAGGTGGCTGTAGGCGTTGGAGGTCTGGCGCGGGAAGACCACCTGCACCGAGACATAGTCATCATCCAGCAGCCAGCGCAGCACGTCGATCTCATGGATCAGGGTGTCAGTGATCGCCATGTCCGTGGTGTAGGTGTCGCCGACGGTTGGGTTGCGGTGCGCGCAGTGCAGCATCAGCGGCTCGCCAATCTGGCCGGAGGTGATCACCTGTTTCAGCGCACGGTAGCCGCTGTCATAGGGGCGCATAAAGCCGACCTGCACCAGCCGCTTGCCGTGGGCGCTCTCTGCCTCAACGATGCGCTTGCACCCTTCGGCGGTCACCGCCAGCGGCTTTTCGCAGAAGACCGGCTTGCCCGCCTTGATGGCGGCGAGCACGAACTCCTCGTGGCTCGGCCCCCAGGAGGTCACCAGTACGGCGTCCACGTCCGGCGCATTGATCAGCTCATGGCCGTTCTCATACACCTTGGCCTCCAGACGCAGGCGGCTGACCACATTGGCTGCCTGTTCGGCGTTGATGTCGTTGACTGCCACCACGCGCGCGCCCTGGAGCACACTGCTGCAACGACGGATGTGATCCTGGCCAATTGCGCCGGTGCCGATAACGCCAATATTCAATGACATAGTAGGGTACTCCTCAGGATTCAGATAACGGGCTACCCGCCCGCATACGTTTTCTTCATCGCATACGGCTTAATTGCGTTAAATTCTGTGTGAAAAGCAGTAACTGGGCGGGCAGCAGGCCGCTGCCCGTGGAATCAGGGATGCGTCAGTATTCGCGCGCCTTATTGATGTTCTCATTCAGCATCTCGGCCACGCGCTGGATGCTGTCGCGGTTCGAGACCTGCGCGCCGCCGACGCGCCACCAACTGAAGTACTTGTGCACCATGGTTTTCGGCAGCACCTTGATGTCTATCAGCGTCGACACGGTCTGTTTGCGCGCATCTTCCAGCGCCTCACGCAGCTGCTCATAGGTAGTGACGCTGTAGGTCTTGCAGCCGTAAGCCTGCGCCAGCATGGCGAAGTTCACCGGCACAAAGCCGCCGGTCAGGCTGTTGTCCTCGTGGTTGCGGAAGCGGAACTCGGTGGTGAAGCTGTTCATGCCGTGCTCCATCTGCAAGTTGTTGATGCAGCCGTTGGTCATGTTGTCGAACAGCACCACGTTGATCTTCGCCCCCTCCTGAATGGAGGTGACCAGCTCGGAGTGCAGCATCATGAAGGAGCCGTCGCCGAGCAGGGTGTAGACCTCGCGCTGCGGCTCCGCCAGCTTGACGCCGAGCGAGGCATTGACCTCATAACCCATGCAGGAGTAGCCATACTCAACGTGGTAGCCGTTGACGCCAGTGGTGCGCCAGACGCGTTGCAGGTCGCCCGGCATACTGCCGGAAGCGGCCACGATCACCGCATCCTTCGGCAGCATCTCATTCAGGGTGCCGAGCACCTTACTCTGGGTCAGCACCGACTGCGTGGCCTCGATGAATTCGGCAAACACCTGCTTACGATCGAGGTGGTCATCGATCTCCGGCACAAAGTCCTCGCCGCTGTACTCCACCTGATAGACCCGATCCACCTCCCGGTAGAGGCTTTCGCGCGCCCGGCTAATGGCATCGCCCCAACTGGCGCGGTAACCGCTGTCGGCCAGCCGGCTGTCGAGGGTCTCCAGCGCGTCGCGCGCATCCGCCAGCAGTTGCACGCCATCAAGCTTGCCAGCATCAAAGGCGCTGACGTTGATGTTCAGGAACTCCACGTCCGGGTTCTGGAAGATCCACTTCGATGACGTCGTGAAATCGGTGTAACGGGTGCCGACGCCAATCACCAGATCGGCCTCTTTTGCCAGGGTATTGGCGGCCAAACTGCCGGTCTCGCCGATGCCGCCGAGGTTCAGCGCATGGTCAGAGACAATCGCCCCTTTGCCAGCCTGGGTCTCGGCGAACGGAATGCCGTAACGCTCGGCGAACTGTTGCAGCGCTGCCGCTGCCGCGCTGTACTTCACCCCACCGCCGCAGACAATCAGCGGCTTGCGTTTGCGGGCGACGATTGCCAGTGTGTCCTGCACCATGCCAGCGGTGGCCGGGCGGCGATCCATGCGGTGCACGCGTTTCTGGAAGAAGTAGTCCGGGTAGTCATAGGCTTCGCCCTGCACATCCTGTGGCAGCGACAGGGTGACTGCGCCGGTCTCGGCCGGGTCGGTCAGCACCCGCATGGCGTTGATACAGGCGCTCATCAGCTGTTCCGGGCGCGACACGCGATCCCAATATTTGCTGACGGCGCGGAAGGCGTCATTGGTACTGATGCTCAGGTCGTGCGGCTGCTCAATCTGTTGCAGCACCGGGTCGGGCTGACGGGTAGCGAACACGTCGCCCGGCAGCAGCAGCAGCGGGATGCGGTTGGCGGTGGCGGTGGCCGCGGCGGTCACCATGTTGGCGGCACCGGGGCCGACAGAGGAGCTACAGGCGTAGATCTCACGACGCAGTTTCTGCTTGGCATAGCCGATGGCCGCATGGGCCATGCCCTGCTCGTTGCGCCCTTGGTGTACTACCAGCGCGCCGCGATCCTGCTCCAGCGCCTGCCCCAGCCCGAGTACGTTACCGTGGCCGAAAATGGCAAAAATCCCTTTTACAAACTTGATCTCCTCGCCGTCCACCAGAACGTACTGGTTATCGAGGAACTTAACCAACGCCTGCGCCACTGTGAGTCTCGTCTTAGCCATTGTTGAACCCTTCCTGTTTGTCATCTGGTGGTATCGGGCTGCCGCCCGGCGCAGTACGCCCGTCCGGTCAGTGGGCCGCCTGCCCCGCAGGCCCGCCAATGGCGGACAGACAGCGAGCAGTGAAACGTGGGGGAATTATAAACAAATTTTTTTTCCACAAAATACCATTCCAGAAGAAACATTCCATTTTGCGAGTAAGATCAAAAAATGAAATAAAACGTCCATTCGACCCGCTGCGCGCTTATCGTAACGTTACGTAACCTTTCACTCTCTTTTGCGTGCCTCCTCACAAATTTTTGAGGGAATTCAATCAACTGAAAACCAAGGCAACACCCAGCCCCGGCCCCTTTCACGATCGGTAGTCGATGCTAACCCCGCGCCGGAACAGGCATTGTTTGTCACCACTCACATTTTTGGATACTTGATTTCATTCATTCTTGTTTTTGAAATTTTTATTCCCCATACTGCTGAAAAATGCTTCTTCATCCCTTTTAGAAGGAATCTGGTATGGCGACACAACCCAAACAGTTGGATGTCATCTGCATCGGCCGCATTGCGGTTGACCTCTACGGCCAGCAGATTGGCGCGCGACTGGAAGACATGAGCACCTTTTCCAAATACCTCGGCGGTTCATCCGGCAACGTGGCCTACGGCACCGCCATTCAGGGCCTGAAGTCAGGCATGTTGGCGCGGGTCGGCGATGAGCATAATGGCCGCTTCCTGCGGGAGACGCTGCAACAGGTCGGCGTCGATACCCAGTACCTGATCACCGACCAGCAGCGCCTGACCGCGCTGGTGATCCTCGGCATCAAGGATCAGGAGACCTTCCCGCTCATCTTCTACCGCGATAACTGTGCCGACATGGGGCTGGTGCCGGATGACATTGATGAGCATTACATCGCCTCGGCGCGTGCGGTGGCGGTAACCGGCACCCACCTGTCGCACCCGGATACCCGCGCCGCCGTGCTGAAGGCGCTGGACTATGCGCGCAAGCATGGCCTGCGCACCGCGCTGGACATTGACTACCGCCCGGTACTCTGGGGGCTGACCTCACTGGGCGATGGCGAAACGCGTTTCATTGAGTCCGCGCAGGTGACCCGCCAGTTACAGGAAGTCCTGAATAAATTTGACCTGATCGTCGGCACCGAAGAGGAGTTCCACATCGCTGGCGGCAGCACAGAGACCCTGACGGCGCTGAAAAACGTGCGCCAGCACACGCAGGCCACGCTGGTGTGCAAGCGTGGCGCGCAGGGCTGCTCCGTGTTCGAGGGCGAGATTCCGGACGGCTGGGGCCAGGTCAAGCTGCACAGCGGCGTGCGCGTCGATGTACTGAACGTGCTGGGCGCGGGCGATGCCTTTATGTCTGGCCTGCTGCGCGGCTACCTCAATGATGAGGGCTGGGATCAGGCCTGCCGCTACGCCAATGCCTGCGGCGCACTGGTGGTCTCCCGCCACGGCTGCGCCCCAGCGATGCCGACCAAGGCGGAGCTGGACGACTACCTGAGCCGCGATACCCAGGTGCCGCGCCCGGATCGCGATGTGCGCCTCAACCACCTGCACCGCGTCACTACCCGCAAGCAGGCGTGGCCGGAGCTGTGCGTGTTCGCCTTCGACCACCGCAAGCAACTGGAGGATATGGCCGACGAGGCGGGCGTTTCTTATGACCGCATTCCGACGCTGAAACTGCTGCTGCTTCAGGCCGCGCGTGAGGCCGCCACCGAGGCAGGGCTGGCGAACAACAGCGGCATTCTGGCTGACACCACCTACGGCCAGCCAGCGCTGAACGCCATCACCGGGCAGGGCTGGTGGATTGGCCGGCCGATTGAGCTGCCCAGTTCGCGCCCGCTACGGCTGGAGCATGGCGACATCGGCTCCCAGTTGGTGAGCTGGCCACAGGAGCACGTGGTCAAATGTCTGGTGTTCTACCACCCGCAAGATCCGGCCGCGCTGCGTCAGGAGCAGGAGGCCCTGCTGCTGGAGGTCTACCGCGCCTGCTGCCAGAGCGGCCATGAGCTGCTGCTGGAGGTGATCCTGCCCGAGAGCAGCGATGACAAAGATGAGCGCTTCTACATCGACGCCCTGACGCGCTTCTATGAGTTGGGCATCCAGCCCGACTGGTGGAAGCTGCCACCGCTCTCCACCGCTGCCTGGGAGCAGGTGGGCGCCGTGATCGACGCCAATGACGACTACTGCCGTGGCGTGGTGATTTTGGGCCTCGACGCGCCAGAGGCGGAGCTAAAATCGGGCTTCGCCGCCGCCGCGGCTGCCCGCTGCGTGAAGGGCTTTGCCGTCGGCCGCACCATCTTCGGCCACGCCTCCCGCCGTTGGCTGCACGGTGAACTGGATGACGCCGCGCTGATCAAACAGGTGAAGCAGAACTACCTGACGCTGATCGGCTTCTGGCGTGATGTCCGTCCACTGCCAGACGCGCTGAAAAAGTAGCGCCCACGCGGCCCTTTCAGGGCCGCGTCGCGTTCACCCTGCATAAAACGTGCGGTATCCGGGTGCCACCCTGCGCCCGGTGTGCCGATTTGTGACCTTTTTCAAGGTACGATGAAATAAAGGCTGGGATTTGCCGCAACAAATGAAATTTTCAATTCATCTGATAGAATGGCAACAATGAAAACGTGTTTCGTTTTTCACCTGATCCCTGTCTTCCCTTGTGAGCCACCGATATGACTAACCCGACCCAACTCTCGCTGTTACAGGATGAGATCCGCCGTCGCTACGATACTTTGAGCAAGCGCCTGAAGCAGGTGGCCCGCTATATTCTCGACAACAGCAACAGCATCGCCTTTGATACCGTTGCCTCCATCGCCACCCAGGCTGACGTGCCGCCCTCCACGCTGATCCGCTTTGCCAATGCCTTTGGTTTCAGCGGCTTCAACGAGATGAAACAGGTCTTCCGCCAGCACCTGATGGAGGAGACCGTCAGTTACACCGAGCGCGCGCGCCTGTTCCGCCAGACCTCCACCGAGGAGAACGCGGTGCCCGAGAAGCCGGCGGAGATCCTCAACGTCTTCACCATGGTGAACGCGCAGGCATTGCAGCAACTGGCCATGCAGGTCAGCCCGGATCAGCTTGAGCGTGCGGTGGAGATGCTGCACAACGCCGACACCATCTATGTGATTGGCCTGCGCCGCTCCTTCAGCGTCGCCTCCTACCTGACCTACGCCCTGCGCCACCTCGAGCGCCGCGCCTTCCTGATCGATGGCCTTGGCGGCATGTTTACCGAGCAGCTCAGCATGGTGAAGCCGAATGACGTGGTGATCGCCATCAGCTACTCCCCTTACGCGCAGGAGGCGGTGGATCTGGTGCAGCTCGGCGCGAAACAGGGCGCGCAGCAGATTGCCATCACCGACAGCCAGGTCAGTCCGCTGGCGGCGTTCAGTGACGTCTGCTTCGTGGTACGCGAGGCGCAGGTGGACGGCTTCCGCTCCCAGGTGGCCTCCATGTGCCTTGCCCAAACTCTGGCGGTCTCACTGGCCCTGACCAACGCGCAGGCCAGCGGTGCCAGCACCCTCACCACCCAGCCAGCCAAATGATGCAGAACGGCCACCCGCAGGTGGCCGTTTTTACTGAGTCAACGCCACGACTGCCCTGTCAGCGCTCCGACTGCCCCTTCGGGTAGGCGTCGCTGTTGATCCAGGCGTGATCCTTCTCCCACGTGAATTTCCACTTGCGTACCGGGCCAGCCATCACGTTCAGGTAGTAGCTGTCATAGCCAGCAATGGTCGCCACCGGGTGGTAGCCGCGCGGCACTTTCACCACGTCGCCGTTGTAGACCGCCATGCACTCATCCAGCGAGCGGTCGTCGGTGTAGACGCGCTGCATACAGAAGCCCTGCGCCGGATCGAGGCGGTGGTAGTAGGACTCCTCCAGATAGGTCTCATCCGGCGAGTTTTTGTCATCATGCTTGTGGCTCGGGTAGGAACTGGTGTCGCCCTCGGCGGTGTAGACCTCCACCACCAGCAGGCTATCGGCCGGTTCGCTGTCCGGCAGGATGTTATGCACCAGCCGTTTGTTGCGCCCCTTGCCACGGCGCTCCACGCCCACCTCTTCCGGCGTGATCAGCCGCGCTGGCAGTGTGCCGCGAGAGGGCGAGCGGCAGACCGCCAATTCCAGATCGCTCTCGGCCAGCACGTTGACGCGGTCATGGTGCGGCACATAGACCGAATAGGGCGGCACGCGCTCGAACGGGCTCATGCGCTTGCCGATGTGCGGGAATTCCGCCTTGGAGGTCGCGACCGAGGCCCGCCCGGCCACCAGCACCAGACACAGTTCATCACCCTCACTCTCCAGCGCCAGCTTCTGGCCCGACTTCAGGTGGTACACCTCAAACCCGACATACTCCCAGCCAGCGTTTTCAGGGGTAATGTGCTGGACGCGCCCCTGCGCGTCCGGTTGTTGCAGTTTGGAAAGCAGTGGAGACATGACTCCCTCCTGTTGCGGTGTGTCAATCAACCCAGCGTCGGCATACTGTACTCGGAGACGGTCTGCTGGCCGCTCGGCCAGCGGGCGGTGACGGTCTTCATGCGCGTGTAGAAGCGCACGCCGTCGGTGCCGTGGACGTTGAGCGCGCCGAATACCGAACGTTTCCAGCCGCCAAAGCTGTGGAAGGCCATCGGCACCGGCACCGGTACGTTGACGCCGACCATGCCAGCCTGCACGCTGCTGACGAACTCACGCGCATAGCGCCCGTTGCTGGTGAAGATGGCACTGCCGTTGCCAAACTCATGGCCATTCACTGTCTCAATGGCGGTCTGGTAGTCCGGCACGCGCACAATGCCCAGCACTGGCCCGAAGATCTCCTCACGGTAGATCACCATCTCCGGCGTCACGTGGTCGAACAGGGTGCCACCGACGAAGTAACCGCCTGGCGCGCCCGCCACCTGATAATTGCGGCCATCCACCACCAGACTGGCCCCTTCGGCCACGCCCTTGTCGATGTAGCCCACCACTTTTTTCTGGTGCTCAGAGGAGACCAGCGGCCCCATCTCATTCTCTTCGCCGCCCTGTTGCAGGCCGGGGCCAACGCGCAGTTCCGCGATCAGCGGCTTCAGTTTCTGCACCAGCTTGTCGGCGGTGTCATCGCCCACCACCACCGCAATCGGCAGGGCCATGCAGCGCTCGCCGGCAGAGCCAAACGCGCCGCCCATCAGCGCATTGACGGTGGCATCCAGGTCAGCATCTGGCATCACAATGGCGTGGTTTTTCGCCGCGCCAAACGCCTGCACCCGCTTGCCGTGGGCACTGGCGGTCTTGTAGATGTACTCAGCGACGGTGGAGGAGCCAACAAAGCTGACGCCCTGCACGCGCGAATCCGTGTAGAGCTGTTCCGCATCTTCATTGGCGCAGTGCACCACGTTGAAGACGCCATCCGGCAGGCCCGCCTCTTTCAGCAGTTCCGCCATGCGCACCGCCGCAGAGGGTGCCAGCGCCGGTGGCTTCAGCACAAAGGTGTTACCGCAGGTCAGGGCGATGGGGAACATCCACATCGGCACCATCGCCGGGAAGTTGAACGGGGTAATGCCAGCCACCACGCCCAGCGGCTGCTGCATGGAGAAGCTATCGACGCCGCCACCCACCTCTGGGGAGTACTCGCCCTTGATCAGGTGCGGGATGCCACAGGCAAACTCCACCACCTCCAGGCCGCGCGTCAGTTCGCCCAGCGCATCGGAGTAAACCTTGCCATGCTCGCTAACGATCAGTTGCGCCAGCTCCTCACGGTGTTGCTCCAGCAAGGCCTTGAAGTTGAACATGATGCGCGCACGGCGCAGCGGGGTGGTCGCCGCCCAGGCCGAGAAAGCCTGATGCGCCGCCTCAATGGCGGCCAGTACCTCGTCGCCGGTGCTCTGCGTCACTTCGCACTCCACCTTGCCGGTGGCGGGGTTATAGACCGGGATGGTCTGGTTGCTGGCGCTCTGGCAGGTTTTGCCGCCAATAAAGTTACCCACGATTTTCATGTCTCACCCTCATAATTTGATGTCTTTGACACGGTGGTGCCGGGCTGGCCGCGCCACGCCTGCAACAGGGGGGCTTGCCAGCGGCTGTTGGCAAAAACTCTATTTCATTGAAAAAAAAGTTTCAAATATTTTATTTTGGGATGTTTTATTTTATGGAGCTGCCTCGCAAAAATGTGCAGCCGATCATGTAACTGTCATCTGGCACGCGTCCCTCACTCCTTCACCCTGCGCCTATCGCAACAAACCCTTAGCCATCATGGGCCTTCCTGACCTTGGCTAAGCACACCGCCGGCCGTTGAAAAGGCTGGAAGGTGCCTCGCAAGGCCCAATGTTGTTTCAGCATGGCAGAAGAAATTTTTTGAGCTGCCTCTAAAAATCCGAATTCCATTATTCTTTTATTATGGAATAAATGTTCTCTTAAGCGACGGAACATTTCACCTGTGACCAGACGCGCTTTTCCCGCCAGCGGGGCGTCTTTTACTTCATCCAGCAACGGCTTTTGGAGACATTATGGCTATCGCGCTCGACCGCTTCTGTATCAACCGTAAAATCGCCCCCAACCTGACCATCGAGCAATTTTTTCAGGTCGTGAAGAAGTGTGGCCTGAATAAGGTGGAACTGCGCAATGACATGCCCAGCGGCAAGATCACCGATGATTTGAGTGCGGAACAGGTGAACGCGCTGGCGCAGAAATATGGCATGGAGATCATCACCATCAACGCACTGGGCCGCTTTAACCTGGGGGCGGAGCGCGCGCAGGTGCTGGCGAACGCCGAGGCGATGCTGAAGGAGGCGCAGGCCATCCATTGTCAGGCGCTGGTGCTCTGCCCGCACTGTAGCGCCGATGACTCGCGCAGTGATGAGCAGAAACAGCAGGAGACACTACAGGCGCTGAGCGCGCTGGCCCCGCTGTTCCAGCAGTATGGCGTCACCGGGCTGGTGGAGCCGCTGGGCTTTGGCATCAGCTCCCTGCGCTCCTCGTTGCTGACGCAGTCGCTGATCCATGACGCGGCCGCGCCCTACAAGCTGGTGGTAGACACCTTCCACCACCATCTGGATGAGGTGGATCAGGCGGCCTTTGACCGGCAGATGGCGATGGAGAGCATCGGGCTGGTGCACCTTTCGGGTGTGGAGGATGACCGCCCGGCCGCCAACTTGACCGATGAGGAGCGCATCATGCTGACGCCGACAGACCGGCTGAAGAGCAAGCAGCAGGTGGATAATCTGGAGCGCCTTGGCTACCGCGGCCTCTACTCGTTCGAGCCGTTCTCCTCCGTGCTGGCAAGCTGGAGCGAAGCGGACATTGAACGCGAGATTAAACAGAGCATCGCGCTGCTGCAAGGCTGACATCCGGCCCCGGGCGGGGCCGGCTGGGAGTCAGGCGAGGCGCTGTTTCAGGGCCGCCGCGGCCTGTGAGATGGCCATCTTCACCGCTGGCACCTGGCTAATTGGGTTGAGCAGCCCATAGTCATGGATCAGGCCGTCGTAGCGCACCAGCGTGGTCTCGACGCCCGCCTCGTTCAGCTTGCGGCCATAGGCTTCACCCTCGTCACGCAGCACATCAAACTCGGCGACCTGGATCAGCGCTGGCGGCAGGCCAGCCAGCTGCTCCGGCGTCGCCAGCAGCGGAGAGGCGTGCAGCTCAGTGCGTTTGCTCGGGTCATCGGTGTAGTTGTCCCAGAACCACTTCATCATGTTGCGCGTCAGGAAGAAGCCTTCGGCGTAGCTCTCATAGGAGTCGGTATCAAAGGCGGCGTGGGTCACCGGCCAGAGCAGTACCTGATAGCGCAGCTGGGGCGCGCCCTGCTCCTTCGCCATCAGGCTGACCACCGCCGCCATGTTGCCGCCGACGCTGTTGCCGACCACGGCCAGCCGCCCGCCGTCGAGGTTGATCTCATAACCGTGGTTGGCGACCCAGCAGGTAGCGGCATAGGCCTGATTGATGGCAACCGGGTACTGCGCCTCCGGTGACGGAGTGTAGTTGACGAACACGGCCGCCGCGCCGCTCTCCACCACCAGATCACGCACCAGCCGCTGGTGGGTCGGGAAATCGCCCAGTACCCAGCCGCCGCCGTGGAAAAACATAAACACCGGCAGGGTGCCAGTCGCGCCCTCCGGCCGGACAATGGTCAGGCTGAGATCGTGGCCGCTGCTGTTGACGGTCTTTTCGCTGATCTCGACGCCAGAGAGATCCACCTGCACGGAGTTTTGCGCGTCCACCAGCACCTGCCGTGCCTGCTCTGGCGAAAGCTGCTCCATCGGTGGGCCGCCGGCCGCGTTGAGTTGGGTAAGAAACTGTTCGATATGGCGTTCTGTGGTGGCATTTTCTGGGGTAATGCTGCTCATGATCTGCTCCTGGTGGTAAGAAGAGAAAACCCAATGGCTGGGCCGCGCCTGACCTTTCAGTGTAGGCGACGTGGCGTGGGCGGGCAGAAAAAGGCCGGGGCGGGCAGCGTCGCCCCGGCTACTTTCACGCCGCGAGGGTGGCGCGAATCACGTCAGCAAAGGGGGTGGTGGGGCGGCCAATCAGGCGGCTGAGGGTGTGGCTCTGGTCAAACAGCGCCTGCTGTGCCGCGCCGCTGTCTGAGTCCGCCAGCAGCGCCGCCAGCCCGGCGGGCAGGCCGGCATTGAGCAGCGCACGCTCGAACTCCTCGCGCGGCAGGTTAAGGTAGCGCACCGGCTGGCCGCTCTGGCGGGCGATCTCCGCGCTGAACGCCGCCAGCGTATAGCTCTCATCACCGGCCAGCTCGTAGACCTGTCCGGCCTGATTGTCCGCCAGCAGCACGGCAGCGGCGGCCGCGGCATAGTCAGCACGGGGCGCGGAGGCGATCTGCCCCTCGTCGGCCGCGCCAATGAACGCCCCATGTGCCAGCGCCGGTGCGATGCTGGCGGCATAGTTTTCGGTGTACCAGCCGTTGCGTAGCAGGACGTAGGGTACGCCGGAGGCGCGCAGGGCAGCCTCGGTGGCGCGGTGCTCCTCACCCAGTGCCAGCGGAGTGTCGTCGGCATTGAGCAGGCTGGTATAGGCGATCAAATTCACGCCCGCCGCTTTCGCCGCATCAATCACCGCCTGATGCTGGGCAAGGCGCTGCCCTACTTCGCTAGAGGAGATCAGTAGCAGCTTGTCCGCGCCAGCGAAGGCCGTCGCCAGCGTCTCGGGGCGGTTGTAGTCGGCCTCACGCACCACCACGCCGCGCGCCGCCAGATCGGCAGCCTTGGCCGGGGTGCGCACGGCGGCAATGATCTCGCCTGCCGGGACGTGCTCGAGCAGTGCCTCAATCACCAAACGGCCCAATTGGCCGGTCGCGCCTGTTACTACCATCATCTCAAACTCCTGGGTTATGGGTCAGGCCGGGATCAGAGGTCGCCCGGCGAACAGAAACTTCGTGCTAAAACCCAGCTTATGCCTCAAACTAACTTTTCGTAAGTACTTACAAGAGTGTTAGTATGCAAAAAATAACCCCACCCCTGGCGGAGCGGCTGCAACGCGGCGAACTACTCAACGTCAATTGTCCCTCTCGAGAGGTGCTGAAGCGGGTGACCAGCCGCTGGGCGGTGCTGGTGATGATTGCCCTGAAAAGCGAGACGCTGCGCTTCAGTGAACTGCGGCGCAAAATCGGTGGCGTGAGTGAGCGGATGCTGGCGCAGACGCTGCGCTATATGGAAGAGGATGGGTTTGTCGCGCGCGTTGCCTACCCGGTGGTGCCGCCGCATGTTGAGTACCATCTGACGCCGCTCGGGCAGGAGGTGCGTGAGCAGGTGGAAGGGCTGGCCGACTGGCTGGAGAGCAACCTGCCGCGCATTCTGGCGCAACGCCACACGGCAGACGACGCGTAACCAGCGGCGTCACGGCTACTCGGCAACCACCGGTTCGTGGGCTACGTTGACCCACTGGGCACCGACCCGCGCTACCAGCCGGTCTGGCGCGATGCGCACCCCGGTATTAGCAGAGCCACCGGCCGCGCATTCTGCACGACGCGGCAGGGAACCAGAGCGCTATGCCGCCGCCATTGTTACTCGGCAACCACCGGTTCGCGGGCCACGTTGACCCACTGGGCACCGACCAGCGCTACCAGCCGGTCTGGCGCGATGCGTACCCCGGTATTGGCGGAGCCACCGGCCGGGATCACCTCATCCCATGCCTGAAGCGAGGCGTCGCAGTAGAGCGTGGCCGCCGCCGGAGTGGCGAACGGGCAGACGCCGCCCACCGGGTGGCCGGTCAGCGCCTCTACCTCCTCGCTGCCCAGCATCCGCGCCTTCACGCCGAACTGCTCCTTGTACTTCTTGTTGTCCAGCCGGGCGTCGCCAGCCATCACCAACAGGATCACGTCATCATTCACCCGGAACGAGAGGGTCTTGGCAATCTGCCCCGGTGCCACGCCAAAAGCTTCGGCCGCCAGCGCGACGGTGGCGGTGCTCTGTGATTGGGTGACCACATGCAGGTCGGGGGCATGGTGTGCCAGCCATGCCTGTACACTCTCACTGCTCATTAAAGCTCCTTCTCTGTGTCGGCCGGGGTGGCAATTTAGCTGCGCTCGATGGCGCGGGTGGCGCGCTCCAGCGCGTCAATAATGGTATGCAGCGTCTCTTCTGAGACGGCCTCTTTCGAGAGACGGGTGTTAAGCGCCGAACGGATATTATTGATCGCCTGTTGCACCTCGGGCCGCGCGCGATTATTTGCCAGCACCGCCAGCGCATGTAGGCGGCCAACCGCCGCCGCCAGCACTGTCTGGTGCTCCGTTAGCTGTGCCTGCCCCGCCGCCGTCAGCGCATAGGCTTTTTTGCCCGCCTGCTGATCGCTGGCCGTGATATATCCCATCTCCTCCATCAGGGTCAGGTTAGGGTAAATAACCCCGGCGCTCGGCGTATATTCCCCCTTCGACAACTCCTCGATGGATTTAATCACCTCATAGCCGTGGGCCGCCCGGCTTTGCAGAATGGAAAGGATCATCAGGCGAATATCATTTGCGTCGAACAACCTTTCGCGGCGATGTCTTTTCCCGCCGAACTCGCGGCCTTTTTCTGCCGGTGAGCATGAAATGCCGGCAGGCGGTACAGCGTGTGGTTTAGTCATGGTCAATTTGGGGGTATTCAAGCCAGTGGGGCAGCATATCGGGCTAAAGTGAAGATTACAAGCGAGCGCCGTGGCCGGGAAAATAGCGGTTCCCCCGCGGTGGGCCGTTTATTCGCGCCGCTGTGGGCCGGGGTGAAAATAGCGAGCTGACCGGCGCTACTGCGCGGTGGAAATAGCGTGCGCCAGACGCCCGGCCAGTGAAAAATATCCCGCCGGGCGGCGGGATGGGATTATTTGGCGTGCCAGTACGCGACGGCGCGCACCAGCGCCGGATCGGTGCCCTGCGCCAGAACGTGGTCGCTCAGGCCCTTCACAATCTCGCCCTCACCGGTGAGCCAGATGAAGTAATCCTCCGCTGGCAAGGTGAGCGCGCGCACCCGTTCCGCCAGAGTATCGGCTGTCGCGCCCTCGGCGGCCACCAGCCACTCGCACTGCACGTCCGGCGCGTCGTCCAGATAGGTTTTGGCCTCTGGCTGGCTGACAAACGCCAGCACCGTCAACGACGGCTTGCCGCCGTGGGCCGCCACCATCGCCAGTCGGCGGCGCAGCGCTGGCAGGCCGCTCTCGTCACAGACGTAGATCTGGTGGGCGTAGCTCTCCGGCACTACCAGCGAACCGCGCGGGCCACCCATCGCCAGTCGGTCGCCCGGCTTGGCGGTCGCGGCCCAGTCGCTCGCCACGCCCTGCGCATGGATGAAGAAGTCGATGGTCAGCTCGTTGCGCACCGCGTCAAACTGCAACGGCGTGTAGTCGCGGTTCGGTGGGCGTGGGCCATCGCCCCAGTCGATCCCCTCCGCCGTGACGGTAGGCAGGCGCAGTTCGCCGGTCGCAGGATCTGGGAAGAACATTTTGATGTGGTCATCAAAGCCAGCCGAGGTAAAGCCCGCCAGCTGATCGCCCTGAAAGACCACGCGGCGGAAGCAGCCAGCCACCGTGGTCACCTGCTTGACGGTAATCTCACGGAAAACCAGCTCGTTGCGGACACGGGTCGGGTAGTTGACGGCGCGCGGTGTGGAAGTTTGCTGCATCACGGTTCCTTATCTCATGGCCCATTGCGTTGGGCGTCACGCGTGGTGCGGCCGGGCTGGCCGCAAAAGCAGCTAAAATATATCTTAGATATATCGATTCCGCAATCCTGCGTCAGCCAACCGGCCCGTAATCAGGGCGTGCTTAACGCCCTACCCGTTTTTGCATCTCCTCGGGATAACGGTCGCCCACCACCCGGATGGCAGCCAGCGCCTGCTCGATCTGGCGCAGATCTGCTGCATTGAGCGTAATCTCCGTCGCGCCGAGGTTCTCCTCCAGCCGATGCAGTTTGGTGGTGCCGGGGATCGGCACAATCCAGGGTTTCTGGGCCAGCAGCCACGCCAACGCGATCTGCGCCGGGGTGACGTTTTGCTGCGCGGCCACCGTTTTTAGCGCATCGACCAACGCCTGATTGGCCTCGCGCGCCTCCTGCGCAAAGCGCGGCACCACGTTGCGGAAGTCACTGGCATCAAATTGGGTGTCGGCGGCAATCGCCCCGGTGAGGAAGCCCTTGCCGAGCGGGCTGAAGGGCACAAAGCCGATGCCCAGCTCCTCCAGCAGCGGCAGGATCTCCTGCTCCGGCTCGCGCCACCAGAGCGAATACTCACTCTGCAACGCCGCCACTGGCTGCACGGCGTGCGCCCGGCGAATGGTCTGCGCCCCCGCCTCAGAGAGGCCGAAATGCTTGACCTTGCCCTCTTTGATCAGCGCTTTCACCGTCTCCGCCACCTCTTCGATCGGCACGGCCGGGTCAACGCGGTGCTGGTAGAGCAGATCCAGACACTCCACCTTGAGGCGTTTGAGGCTCCCCTCCACCGCCTGTCGGATGTGCGCTGGCTGGCTGTTGAGCACCTGTCGGTTATCCGGCTGCGGCAGATCGAAGCCAAATTTACTGGCGATCACCACCCGGTCACGCACCGGTGCCAGCGCCTCGCCCACCACCTCTTCATTAATGAAGGGGCCGTAAACCTCGGCGGTGTCGAAGAAGGTGACGCCGCGATCGACCGCCGCGCGGATCAGGGCGATCGCCTGCTGTTTGTCGGTGGCTGGCCCGTAGCCATAACTCAGCCCCATGCAGCCTAACCCTAGTGCCGAAACGGCCAGGCCGCTGTTGCCCAATGTACGTGTTTTCATGGTCTGCTCCTGTGTTGTCAGGCGCGGCGCGCCTGTGGAACATCCATTATAGGGAGTGGACGGACAGGGATTAGTCCCACCCGCGCGGATGAGGAGATGAGCCAGGCTCATCAATGGCGGGCGATTAACGCGGGTAGCGCAGCGCCTCAATCAGTTTGGTGAAGGCCAGGGTGTGCTGTTTGCGGCTGGGATAGTAGAGGTAGTAGCCGGGGAAGGTGTCGCACCATGCCTCCAGCGCCAGTTCCAGCCGGCCATCGGCCAGCTCCTGCTGTACGCTGTCTTCCGGCAGGAACGCCAGTCCCAGTCCGGCCACCGCCGCCTGAATGCGCGTCGGCAGGCTGCTGAAGGTCAGTTGCCCCTCGACCCGCACGCGCAGCGCCTGCTCGCCCTGCTTGAACTCCCACGCATACAGCCCGCCGAGCGTCGGCAGGCGCAGGTTGATGCAGTTGTGTTGTTGCAACGCCTGCGGCGTTTCGGGTTTGCCGTGGCGGGCGAAATAGTCAGGTGATCCAACCACCACCATGCGGATGTCGGGGCCGATGCGCACCGCCACCATATCTTTCGCCACCTGCTCACCCAACCGGATGCCCGCGTCATAGCGGCCGCTGACGATGTCGGTCAGGGCATTGTCCACCACCACCTCGACGTTGACGTCCGGGTAGTCGCGCACAAAAGAGCCAAGCGCCGGCCAGATCACCGATTGCAGCGCGTGCTCGCCCGCGTTAAGGCGGATGGTGCCCGCCGGGCGGTCGCGCATTTCACGCAACTGCACCAGCTGCTCCTCAATGCCGGTCAGGTGCGGGCTGATGCTCGTGATGAGCTGTTCGCCCGCGACGGTCGGCGCGACGCTGCGGGTGGTGCGGGTCAGCAGGCGGATGCCCAGCCGCGTCTCCAGCCCACGGATCGCATGGCTCAGGGCGGATTGGGAGACGCCCAGCTTGGCGGCCGCGCGGGTAAAACTGCCTTCGCGGGCGATGACCATCAAGGAGATAAGATCGCTGAAATTCTCTTTTAACATCATTTACCCGGTAGGTTGGCTAGGAACCGCTGGATTGCGGTTCCTGTAGCCTAAAGCAAAGCACGTCCCATGATTATGGCGAATCCGCTCATAGATGCCATGCATCTGACTCATGAGTGCCTGCACTCGCCTAACGGGCGGTGGCTTGCTCAGGGGCCAACCGGTTGATGACGCTGTAGTTGACCGCTGTCCAGAACTCTGAGGCGTCCGGGTCAGCGATCTCCGCCTCGGCCTGTTCAATCGCCGCCCACGCCTCGGTGGCAAGGTAATCCTCCACGTCATTCAGCGAACTGAACGAGAAGACGCTGATGCCATCGATTTTCGCCCCCTCCTCATCCGGCTGGGTCATGGCAAACGGGTGCAACTGGGCGTAGCGGCGCACATACTCCTGCGTCTCCGGCTTCGCCATCACCTCATCGGCGTGCTGGTGCAGCCAGCGCTGTTGGAACGCCTCACGCGTCAGGTGCGGCCGGCGAATGTGGATCTTCACCAGACTGAAGGGGTCGCGGTGCCGGGCGCTCGGGATCAGGATGTACTCCCGCGCCAGTTCGCGGCTCACTTTGCGGAACACCGTCTGCTCATCGGCGATGATGCGTTTGGCGTATTGCTCCTGATCAAGGGTGGCGGTGACCGCCTCCTCCGAGCCATAGGCGATGTAGGCAAAGCCATCCCATGACGGGCGGCGATAGGCCGGCACCCGCGCCGCCGGATCGGCCACCAGCCGGCCATCCGCACCCACCATCGCCCGGTAGGGCGGGCGGAACCCGGAGGAGGGGCCGGAGGCCAGCCGGTGCACTTGATCGTAGCGCAGCACACTATCGTTTTGCGTCTCTGGCCCGGCATAGGCGAATTTGGGGCCGTGCACTTTGCGCCAATATTCGTCCCAGTGCTCGAAGGCCAGGTTTGGATCCGGCTCCAGCGCCAGCCGATCGGCGTGCCGATCCGGCTGCGTCACCTCCTGGCCGTGGCGATCGACCGACGATCCCGCATCGTGCGGCCGATCCTGCCAGGGCGTGGCGTCGCTGCGCAGCACAAAGGTCGGCGTGACAATCAGCGGCTGGTTGCCGCCCGGTTGGGTCTGCCCCACCGGTGGCCGCTGCAACATGTCCGAGCGCTCCAAATCGCGGAATTTATCCTGGCTCATGCTCTTCTCCTCTCATGGCTGGCCGTTTCAGGCCGGTTGGTAGGGCGGATAGTCGATGTAACCCTCTGCCGAGCCGCCGTAGTAGGTGTCGCGATCCGGCTTCGCCAGCGGCCAGCCATGTTTCAGCCGCGCCACCAGATCCGGGTTGGCAATGTAGGGCTGGCCGAAGGCTGGCAGATCGATCAGCCCCTCATCCACCCGCGCCTGCGCGCGCGCCAGCGTCAGGTCGCCCGCCAGAATCAGCGGCGTGTCGCCCAGCGTCTGCCGACAGGTGCGCAGCAGGTTTTTGATCGCGTCGGCCTTGGCTTCGGCGTCATCGGCGTTGAAGAAAAAGTTGGTCTGGTCCATCACATGCACATAGGCGATGCCGCGCTGCGCCAGCCCGGCGCACAGGGCGGTGTAGGTTTCATCAATCTCCGGGTAGAGCGGCATGTCCGAGAGCTGCCCGTAGGGGGAGAGGCGGATGCCCACCCGGTCAGCGCCGATGCGGGCGCAGACGGCGTCCACCACCTCAAACACGAAGCGCAGGCGATTCTCCAGCGTTTGCGCGCCGTAGCGATCCTGCCGGTCATTGACCTTCGGGTTGAGGAACTGCTCGAGCAGATAACCATTGGCCCCGTGCAGTTCCACGCCGTCAAAGCCAGCCTCACGTGCGTTGGCGGCTGCCTGGGCGAAATCTTCCACCACCCGGCCTACCTCATCAGTGGAGAGCGCGCGTGGGGCGGAGGCGGGCACGAAGCCCGGCTTGCCCTGTTCATCATAGGCAAAGGCCGAGGAGTTGGCCGCGGGCGTGGCGGTCGAGCTAACCGGTGCCGCGCCATTTTTCTGGAGGGAGGTGTGGGAGACGCGGCCCACGTGCCAGAGCTGGGCGAAGATTTTGCCACCCACGCTGTGCACCGAGTCGGTGGTCAGCTTCCAGCCAGCGATCTGTGCCGGGGAGAAGATGCCGGGATTGAACAGGTAGCCCTGCCCCTCGCGGGAGATCGGCGTACCCTCGGTGATAATCAGCCCGGCGGTGGCACGCTGCGCATAGTAGAGGGCGATCTGCTCCGTGGCGATGTCCTCCGGCGCGCGTGAACGGGTCATCGGGGCCATCACAATCCGGTTGGCGAGACGGGTGTTACCCAGCATGAAGGGGCTGAAGAGGTCACTCATTTCAGGGTTCCTTATTTTCCGGTTCAACATAAAAATAAGTGTATTCAAGAAATATTGACCGATAGCGGCTATTTTTTACCGAATCATGTGACAGGAATTCACGAATCGGAGGCGCGATGTTTTCACCAGACCGGCTAAAGGGTATTCATGTGTTTGTCAGCGTGGCGGATGGCGGCAGTTTTGCGGCGGCGGCGGAGCGGCTGAACCTGACGCCCTCGGCGGTCAGTAAGAGCGTCGCCCGGCTGGAGGCGCGGCTGGGCAAGACGCTGTTCCAGCGCACCACCCGCACCCTCGCCCTGACCGAGGCTGGCACGCGCTACTACCGCACCTGCGCGGCGGTGCTGGCGGAGTTGGAGGCGGCGGAGCTGGCGCTGACGGCAGAAGATCGCGAGCCGCATGGCCGGGTGCGCATCGACCTGCCGGCCTCCTATGGCCGATTGCATGTGCTGCCACTGATTTTGGCGTTCGCGCAGCGCTATCCACGGCTCCAGCCGCACATCTCCTTTACCGATCGCTTTGTCGATCCGGTGCAGGAGGACATTGATATCGTGGTGCGCATCGGCGGGCCAGATGCCTGGCCAGCGGCGCTCGGCCACCGCTTTTTTGGCGCGCAGCGGCTGGTGTTCTGCGCCTCGCCCGCCTATCTGGCGCAGCATGGCACGCCGCTGAGTGCGCGCGATCTGGCGCAACACCACTGCGTCGGGTATGGCGAGGAGGATGGCCGCGTCAGCCCCTGGCACTTCACCGGCCGCCACAGCGGCGACCGCGAGCGGCGCGCGCTGCCGGTGCGCATCGCGGTCGGGGATGGCGAGGGGGAGGTGCAGGCAGTGCTGCACGGCTACGGCATCGCGCAGTTGCCGCGCTGGCTGGTGCAGCGCCACCTGGATCAGGGAACGCTGCGGGAGGTGCTGCCAGCGCTGGCCACTGATGGCCTGCCGATGAATCTGGTGTGGCTAAAGCGCCGTGAGGGGCTGCCCAAGGTGCGGGCGCTGCGCGATCTGCTGATCGCCCGCCTGACGCCCGACGGCACCACCTGAGATCAGCGCCCGGCGATCAGTGCCTGCGCGCAGGCCCACGCGCTGCTCCACGCCCACTGGAAGTTGTAGCCGCCAAGCCAGCCGGTGACGTCCATCACTTCGCCAATGAAGTAGAGGCCCGGCACCTCGTTCGCCATCATGGTTTTGGAGGAGAGCGCGCGGGTATCGACGCCGCCCAGCGTCACCTCGGCGGTGCGGTAGCCCTCGGTGCCGTTGGGCTGCACCTGCCAGGCTTGCAGGCTCTCCACCAGCGCCGCCTGTTGCGGTGCATTGAGCTGCTTCAACGTCGCCTCCGGCAACTGCCCCAGCAGTTGCAGGCACTCCACCAACCGCTTTGGCAACAGCTGCGCCAAAGTATTTTTCAGGCTCTGGTTCGGGTGCGCCTGCCGTTCGGCGTCGAGGTGGGCCGACAAATCCACCCCCGGCAGCAGGTTGACGCTCACCCTTTCGCCCGGCTGCCAGTAGCTCGACAGTTGCAGCACCGCCGGGCCGGAGAGGCCGCGGTGGGTGAAGAGGATGCTCTCCTTGAACGAGACGCCATTTTGCGCCGTCACCACGGCGGGCACGGAGACGCCGGAGAGGGTTTGCAGGTGATCCAGCAGCGGTTTGTGCAGGGTGAAGGGCACCAGCCCGGCGCGGGTCGGCAACACCTTCAGGCCAAACTGCTCCGCCAGCTTGTAGCCGAACGGCGTGGCCCCGAGGCCCGGCATCGACAGGCCACCGGTCGCCACCACCAGCGCGCCAGCGCTGACCTGCCCGCCGTTGAGCGACAGGGTGAAGCCATTGTCGCCCTGCTCCACCGCCAGCACTTCGCTGCGCAGCCGCAGCGTCACTTGCCCCTGCTCACACTCCTTCAGCAGCAGATCGACAATCTGTTGCGCCGAGTCGTCGCAGAAGAGCTGGCCGAGGGTCTTCTCGTGGTAGGCGATGCCGTGGCGGTTGACCAGATCGATGAAATCCCACTGGGTGTAGCGCGCCAGCGCCGATTTGCAGAAGTGCGGGTTCTCTGACAGGTAGGCGGCCGGCTCAGTGTACATATTGGTGAAGTTGCAACGCCCGCCGCCGGACATCAGGATCTTGCGCCCCGCCTTCTTGCCATTGTCCAGCAGCAGAACCCGGCGGCCGCCTTGTCCCGCCAGCGCGGCACAAAACATACCGGCCGCGCCGGCACCGATCACCACCACATCAAACTGTTCCACTGCAATACCTCTGTAATAAATAGCGTTTACGGCCGGGCCATACATGAAAGATCTGCTACATATAAAGGTGTGCTGGCAGTTTCAGGCTGGCGATTCAGGCGGCGAATTGTATGCCCCAGCGGCATCAAGTTCCAGAGTAACGAAAAGTTAATAAACGTAAGTCTTATTAACACGATGATTTTATATCGTTTTTTCAACAAAATGCGCCCTTTGGACGGTTTTTTTGTCGTAAAACGGTCATATTTCTCTTTCCGATGCACCCTGTTCTCGCGGATAATGCGCCGCGTTCATGACCACCAACTGGCGTAACGCTTATGCTACATCTGTTCGCTGGGCTGGATTTTCATACCGGCCTGTTGTTAGTCCTCGCGCTACTGTTTGTCCTGTTCTACGAAGCCATCAACGGTTTCCACGATACAGCCAACGCAGTGGCCACTGTGATTTACACCCGTGCCATGCGCTCGCAGATTGCGGTCGTGATGGCGGGTCTTTTCAACTTCCTTGGCGTAATACTCGGCGGCCTGAGTGTTGCTTATGCCATCGTCCACCTGCTGCCCACCGATCTGCTGTTGAACGTAGGATCGGCCCACGGCCTGGCAATGGTCTTCTCCATGCTGCTGGCGGCAATTATCTGGAACCTCGGCACCTGGTACTTTGGCCTGCCGGCCTCCAGTTCACACACCCTGATTGGCGCCATTATCGGCATCGGTTTGACCAACGCCATTGTCACGGACAGCTCCGTGGTGGATGCGTTGAACATTCCGAAGATGGTTAGCATTTTCCTGTCGCTGATCCTCTCGCCGTTGGTCGGCATGGGGCTGGCGGGTGCGCTGGTGTTTGTGTTGCGCCGCTATTGGAGCAGCACCAAGAAGCGCCGCCGCATCCACATGACCCCGGCAGAGCGCGAAAAGCTCGACGGCAAAAAGAAGCCGCCGTTCTGGACGCGTACCGCCTTGATCCTCTCCGCCATCGGCGTCAGCTTCTCGCATGGCGCCAACGACGGGCAGAAGGGCATTGGCCTGATCATGCTGGTGCTGATTGGTGTCGCCCCGGCGGGCTTCGTGGTCAACATGAATGCCACCGGCTATGACATCACCCGCACCCGCGACGCGGTGACGCATTTGCAGCAGTACTACCAGCAGCACCCGGATGCCCTGCCGCACGTTGCCGCGCAGACGCCGCTGGTGCCGACGCCGGAAGAGACGCTGCCGGACACGCCGCGTGAGTTCCACTGCGACAGCAGCCGGGCGCTGGTGGCGATTGACCGTGCGCAGACGCTGCTGACCAACCTGCCGAGCTACAGCGCGCTGTCGGTGGAGGAGCGCAGCCATATGCGCCGCCTGCTGATGTGCGTGGCGGATACTGCTGACAAGGCGGCCAAGCTGCCGAACACCAGCACCGAGGATAAACGCTTCCTTGGCAACCTGCGCAATGACCTGCTGGCGACCGTCGAGTACGCGCCGGTCTGGATCATCGTCGCGGTGGCGCTGGCGCTCTCGCTGGGCACCATGTTCGGCTGGAAGCGCGTGGCGACCACCATCGGTGAGAAGATTGGCAAGAAGGGTATGACCTATGCCCAGGGCGTCTCTGCGCAGATGACCGCTGCCGTCTCCATCGGCGTGGCCAGCTACACCGGTATGCCGGTCTCCACCACCCATGTGCTCTCCTCCGCGGTAGCGGGCACCATGATTGTGGATGGCGGCGGCGTGCAGAGCAAAACCGTGAAGAGCATCTTGCTGGCGTGGGTGCTGACCCTGCCGATCGCGATTGTGCTCTCCGGTACGCTCTACTGGATTGCGCTGAAGCTGATCTGACGCAAATGCGACCCAATAAAAAGGCGGCCCAAGGGCCGCCTTTTTTACTGCCTGCTCTCCTGAAAATGACTCAATACCAGATAAGCATCGCCACCAGGCTGACCACCACCAGCCCGCACAGGGAGCTGGTCAGGATGAATTGCCCTCGCACCCGCGCGCAGCGGCGGATAAATTCAGGATCGTGATGATCAAGATAACGTTGGGAATAGATATAGCGCACCAAGCGGATCTGCTTGCTGGGCTGGCCGTGCGAGGTAAAGAAGCCGCTGCCATCGACATATTGGTAAAGCAACGGATCGCACCCGCGCAGCACCACCAGCAGCGCCCGCAAGGAGGAGAAGTAACGCGCCATATTGATGACACACACCACACATAAAGCCCAGAATAGCGCAACGGTACTGATCATGATCCCCCCTCAAGGCGATCGGCCCCGCTGCCGGCAGGCCGGCCGCAGCGCGCTTTCGCCCTACGTCTGCTTTGTTTCCTGACATACTGGGGCTGTTCCAGCCCACCCCTGGATCACCGTGTTGAGCCACCGGCTCCGGCACACGCCGTGCGGTGGCTCCTCTTCAGTGTAGAAAATGAAAAAGGGTAACGGCGTCCCGGTTAATAACAATTTATCCAATCAATACGCTTTTTCAATTCGATAATTTTCCAGCGGGGTCGGGTCGCCCGGCCTGGGTCATATTCCCCCTGCCACGAGGGGGCGCAGCTTACAGCCAGACGTGACCCCGTTCACGCCCTTGTGAGCGCGGCACCGGTTTGCCGGGGGATTGATGATAAAATCTGAACGTTGCCAGAGAGGCTATACTTAGCTCATGCTGCTGATATTTCTCATGGAAAGCGCATCAGAGGAGTGTGGCCACTCCCCTTTGTCCGGCACCAAGCCGCAACCTGTTGGCGGCGTGCCGGGTGGGAATGGGGAGGCGCGTGACGCGACCGGAACCGGCGCGGGCAGTTAAAACAACAACGATTCAGGCGAGGCGGCCAGCGGCAAGTAGAGCCGGCCAGCACTCACCCAGTGATTTTTAACCGGCTTTATGGAAGGAGTATGCTTATGGCTTACAAACACATTTTGATTGCTGTTGACCTGTCACCGGAGAGTAGGATCCTGGTCGATAAGGCCGTCTCAATGGCAAAACCCTACGATGCCAAAGTCTCCCTCATCCACGTCGATGTTAATTATTCCGATCTCTACACCGGCCTAATCGATGTCAATTTGGGGGATATGCAAAAGCGTATCTCAGAGGAGACCCACCACGCCCTGAAGGAGCTATCCCTCAATGCGGGCTACCCGATTGCCGAGACGCTGAGCGGCAGTGGCGATCTGGGGCAGGTGCTGGTGGATGCGATCAAGAAGTACGACGTGGATTTGGTGGTGTGTGGCCACCATCAGGATTTCTGGAGCAAGCTGATGTCCTCGGCGCGCCAGCTGATCAACACCATCCATATCGACATGCTGATCGTCCCGTTGCAGGATGAGGATGATGACGACTGAACGTCCTGAAAAGAAAACGCCCGCGATGCGGGCGTTTTTTTGTCTAGCCGCTGGCGCTTAAGTCCGCCAGCTCGTCGTCATTGCCCTCGGGCAGTACGCTGTCCGCGGTTGGCAGTGGCCCGTTTACGCTACTGTTGGCCGGGGCCAACCAGACGGTGTTGGCCGCGCCGCCCACCAGCGTCACCGCCATCCCCTGCTCCAGCCAGCCGTTGTACTGCGCCTGCCGCACGGCATCCAGCGGTTTGTCTGACCAGACAAAGAACTGCTCGACGTGCTCATAGCGCTCCAGCTCCGGCTCCGCCAGCGCATAGGGCAACAGCTCCACCCGCAGCCCCTCGCTCACCAGCCGCATCGCCTCCAGCCACAGCTCCAGGTTGTCTTTCATCTGCCAGGCCAGCAGCAGCACCGGTGCGCCAGCGCGTTTGCGCGCGCCATTCATCGAGAAGCTGGCGTACTCAATCACCGCCACGTCCAGCATTGCGCACTGTTGCATCAGCGCTGGCCGGCGGCTGGCACCGAGGAACAGCCGCAGGGGCCGCAGGATATCGTTGACCAGATTCTCCGCCGGCACCTCGCGCCCATAGCGCCACACCAGATGGCGCAGTTTGGCAGTCTGGTGTTTCTCCAGATGGTAGAGCAGCGCCTCTTGCTGCGCCTGCCAGCCTTGGGAAACCTGCCGGGCATCGCCAGAGAGCACCGCGCGCATCTGCGTCAGCGGCACGCCGCGTGAGACCCAGTGCAAAATCATGTGCGCCCGCGCGATGTCACCATCGGTATAGGTACGCTGCCCCCCCTCATCACGCCGGGGGTTCAGCAGGCCGTGGCGCTGCCAGGAGCGCAACGTCACCGGGTTTACGCCGCAAAGTTGGGCTACTACATCAATGCTATAGACTGCCATACCTGTTCCCTCACTTTATTTGGCGCTTTTTTAACCGCAGCTTTGCAGACCATACAGAAAAATGCCGTGAGGAGAAACTTTTTCACGGCGTTGAGTCCTGCATGGGTAAACATGCCGCGGCTCAGGAGGCGTGCGGCAGATATGTGAATGGTCAGCCAGCGGCTGTTCCGGGGTAGAGATCAAAACGGTGGGACTTGGTTTCGATGGCGGCCTGCGCCGCGATGCCCGCCAGCGGCGGTGCGTAATCCGGGCGCTTTACCACCACCCGTTTGGTCGCCAGCGCCCGCGCCGGGGCCAACAGGCCATCGGCATCCAGATCCGGGCCGACCAGTGACTGGAATACCCGCATCTCTTTTTTCACCAGCGCGCTCTTCTGCCGATGCGGATACATAGGATCAAGATAGACCACTTCCGGCCGGGGGGTGATCTCCGCCAGCGCCGTCAGGCTGGAGGCATGCAGCAGCGTCAGCCGCTCACGCAGCCAGGGGCCAATCTCCGCATCCTGATAGCCGCGTTGCAGGCCATCGTCGAGCAGCGCCGCCACCACCGGGTTGCGCTCCAGCATTCGCACGCGACAGCCGAGCGCCGCCAGCACAAAGGCGTCACGCCCCAGACCGGCGGTGGCGTCCACCACGTCTGGTAGGTAGCTGCCCTTGATGCCGACGGCCTTAGCTACCGCCTCGCCCCGCCCGCCGCCGAAGCGGCGGCGGTGCGCCATCGCACCCGAGACAAAATCGACGTAGATGGCGCCAAGCTTTGGCTCATCACGCTTGCGCAGCTCCAGCCGTTCCGGCGTCAGCACCAGCGCCATCACCGCCTCGTCGTCAGAGACCAGTTGCCAGCGTTGCGCCAAAAGCGATAAGGCGCCGGGATCGGCGCCTTCTTCACAGAGTAGACAGATGCTCACACGTTAGCCTTTGATGCCATAGTGGCGCAGCATCGCATCCAGCTGCGGCTCGCGGCCACGGAAGCGTTTGAACAGCACCATCGGCTCCTCGGAACCCCCGCGCGACAGGATGTTGTCCAGGAAGGACTGGCCGGTCTGGCGGTTGAAGATCCCCTCCTCCTCAAAGCGGGAGTAGGCGTCTGCGGAGAGCACTTCCGCCCAGAGGTAGCTGTAGTAGCCTGCCGCGTAACCGCCAGCGAAGATGTGGCTAAAGGCGTGCGGGAAGCGGCCCCAGCTTGGCGACGGCACCACCGCCACCTGTTTCTTCACCTCGGCCAGGGTTTGCAGGATCTGCGCGCCCTTCGCCGGGTCATATTCGGCGTGCATACGGAAGTCGAACATGCCGAACTCCAGCTGACGCAGGATGAACAGCGCCGCCTGATAGTTCTTCGCGGCCAGCAGCTTGTCGAGCATCTCCTGCGGCAGCGGCTCACCGCTCTCATAGTGGCCGGAGATGAACGCCAGCGCGTCCGGCTCCCAGCACCAGTTCTCCATGAACTGGCTCGGCAGTTCGACCGCATCCCACGGCACCCCGCTGATGCCCGCGACGCCAGCGGCATCGATTTTGGTCAGCATGTGGTGCAGGCCGTGACCGAACTCATGGAACAGCGTGGTCACTTCGTTGTGGGTGAACAGCGCCGGTTTATCGCCCAGCGGGCGGTTGAAGTTGCAGGTCAGGTAGGCGACCGGCTTTTGCAGCTCGCCATTGGCGCGACGCAGGCTACCGGCGCAATCATCCATCCAGGCACCGCCACGTTTGTGGTCGCGCGCGTAAAGGTCGAGGTAGAAGCTGCCGCGCAGCTCGCCCTGCTCATCGAACAGGTCAAAGAAGCGCACTTCCGGGTGCCAGGTGTCCACGTCTTTGCGCTCTTTGGCGGTAATGCCATAGATGCGGTTGACCACTTCGAACAAGCCATTCAGCACGCGCTGCTCCGGGAAGTAGGGGCGCAGTTGCTCATCGCTGATGGAGAAGAGATGTTGCTTTTGCTTCTCGCCGTAGTAGGAGAGATCCCAGGCTTCAAGCTCATCCACGCCGTAGTGCTCTTTGGCGAAGGCACGCAGTTGCGCCAGCTCCTGCTCACCCTGCGGGCGGGCACGTTTTGCCAGATCCTGGAGGAAGTCGAGCACCTGCTGTGGGCTTTCGGCCATCTTGGTCGCCAGCGACTTCTCGGCATAGGAGCGGAAGCCCAGCAGTTGCGCCAGTTCGTGGCGCAGCGCCAGCTCTTCGGCCATCACGTCGCTGTTGTCCCACTTGCCAGCGTTCGGCCCCTGATCGGAGGCGCGGGTGCCGTAGGCGCGGTACATCTCTTCACGCAGCGCCTGGTTGTCGCAGTAGGTCATCACCGGCAGGTAGCTTGGGATATCCAGCGTCAGCAGGTAGCCCTCTTGCTCGCGTGACTCGGCCAGCGCCTTGGCGGCGGCCAGTGCGCTCTCCGGCATCCCGGCCAGTTCATTGGCATCGGTGACCAGCTTGCTCCAGCCCATGGTGGCGTCGAGCACGTTGTTGCTGTAGGTGGAACCCAGCTCTGACAGGCGGGTGGAGATCTCGCCGTAACGCTTCTGTTTTTCCGGCGACAGGCCAATGCCTGACAGCTCGAAATCACGCAGGGCGTTATCCACCGCCTTCTGCTGCGGGCCGGTCAGGCGGGCAAAGTGCTCGCCGCCTTTCAGGTCGCGGTAAGCCTGATAGAGGCCAGCGTGCTGGCCGACCCAGGTGCTGTATTCAGAGAGCAACGGCAGGCACTGCTCATAGGCGGCGCGCAGTTCCGGGCTGTTTTTGACCGAGTTCAAATGGCTGATGGGCGAGAAGATGCGGCTCAGGCGGTCATCGGACTCCGCCAGCGGCTGGCAGAGGGTGTCCCAACTGTAGGGCGCGCCCTGCGCCACGACCTGCTCTACCGTTTTGCGGCACTCATCCAGCGCGGATTCCATCGCCGGCACAATGTGTTCAGGTTGGATCTTAGAGAAAGGCGGCAGGGTAAAGGGCGTCAGCAAAGGATTTGTCATAAAGCAGTCCTGGTTGTCGTTGTGGGCCAGCGGGGCCTGTCGCCCGGCCGGCTGTCAGGGCGCGCGAGCGCCCCGCGAAAAAGGCTAATGACTCATAACATGAGGCCAAGTGTAGTGAAAATCAATGCACCTCGCTGCGCGTCAGCACCCGGTCAATCTGCGCCACCGCGTCACGGCTCGCGTCAAGGCGGGCCTGGCCGGTCAGCTCTTGCAGGTGGCCGGTGTGCATCTCCAGCAGGCGATCGGCATGTTCGAAGTAGTGATCGTCATGGCTGATCGCCACCACCGTTTTGCCCATGCGGTGCAGCTGGGGCAGCAGCTCGCGGTAGAAGATGCGGCGGAACTGCGGATCCTGATCGGCGGCCCACTCATCCAGCAGCAGGATGTCACGCTGCTCGGCGACCGCCATCAGCAGCGCCACGCGTTTGCGCTGCCCTTGGGAGAGTTTCAGGTTGGTGATGCGCCCCGCCTTCCACTCCAGCTTCTCCGCCATCTTCAGCCGTTGCAGCCACTCCTCCACCAGCGCGGCGTCAGGTGCTTCGCCCGCTGGCCCCAGCGCCTCGCCAAACAGGTGGAAATCGGTGAAGACCGCCGAGAAGAGCGCGCGGAACGCCGGCAGGTTATCCGCCGTCACGGGCTGGCCATCCACCAGCAGCGTGCCGTCGGTTGGGGTGTAGAGGCCGGTCAGCAGCATCGCCAGCGTTGACTTGCCGCTGCCGTTGCCGCCAATCAGGAACACCAGCTCGCCACGGCGCAGCGTCAGGTTGATGGGGCCAATGGTGAAGCCGCCCTGTGCATAGCGGAAGGTCACGTCACGCAGCTCCAGCGTCTGCCAGTTGGCGGGCGCGGCCGGGGTGGTAAAACCGGGCTGGTGCGGCACCAGCTCCAGCGATTTCAGCTTGCGGAACGCCACCTGCGCGCTGAGCAGCACCGGCAGCGCGCCCACCGCCTGCAACAGCGGCGTGCGCAAAAAGAGCAGCGTCAGGGAGTAGGTGGCGGCGATGGCGGTGTTGGCCCAGCCCAGACTGTTGGCCATGAAGAACACCGCGCCGATGGCGCCGAGCATCATGATGTTCGACCAGTTCACGGCGCTGAGGTGGAAGGTATCGGCGCGGATCACGTGGCGGCGGTACGCCTGCGCGTTGCGCGTATACTGGCGCTCAAACACATGGCGCGCCCGTGCGCGGTTGAGGGTCAGCTCTTTGCGGCCGTCGATCACCGTCTGGTAATCCTTATACAGCTCATCTTCCGCCTCGCGCACGCTGCTCAGGTGGCGGTAGACGCGCGCCACCAGCAGCCAACTGCCCACCAGCGTGACGATGATCCAGAGTGCGGTCACCACCAGCATTTTCGGCGACAGCCAGGCCAGATAGGTGGCGCAGCCGACGGTCAGGATCAGCCCCTGCAACAGCTCCGGCAGGCGCACGAAGGCCAGCGTGATGTTGCGAATGTCGCTGCTCAGGCTGGCCTGTAACTGGGCGCTGCCAAGCTGCTCAATGCGTTCGACGTGGGTGTCGAGGATGCGCTTGATGTACTCGCTGCGCAGTTGGTAGACGAAGTGGTGGCCGAGGGTGGTCAGCGCCAGTTGCGAGCCAAGCGTCACGGCCATCAGCAGTGCCAGCAGGCCAAGGAATTCAGGCAGCACGGAGAGCGATCCGCCAAGAGTGGTGATCAGCCGGGTGTTGATGAATGCGATCAGGCCAATCCCCAGCGCGGCGCTCGCCAGGCTGAGAAGGATAACCATCAGGAAGGGCCAGCGGTACTGGCGAAAAACAACACGCAATAACTCCATGAGCCTGCTCTTTGTCAGTGGGTTCCAATGAGCTGGCATTGTAAACGGGAGGGGGGTGATAGCAAGGAGAATAGCCGCCACCGCGCGTTTCCTGGAACCTGTCTCGCAGGATGCGTGCAGGCTTTTCCCTTTTTCGTGGCGAGACAGTTTATACTGTGCCCTGCACCCCCCGCCCGTGCGGCGGGGCCTGCATTATCGCCCGCTGGCGCGTCCAGCGCGCCTGTTGCCCGTTGGGCAGCCTGTTGCGGCGAGTGCTTTTGCCCGATGTCGCCGTGCATCTTTAATACCGGAACCCATTACCGCCATGCTTAGTTACCGCCACAGCTTTCACGCCGGCAACCACGCCGATGTCCTGAAACACACCGTCCAGAGCCTGATCATTGAGTCGATGAAGGAGAAGGAGAAGCCTTTCCTCTATCTGGACACCCACTCCGGGGCCGGGCGCTACCAGCTTAGCGGCGAACATGCGGAGCGCACCGGTGAGTACCTGGAGGGCATCGCCTGCCTGTGGCAGCGGGATGACCTGCCGGCGGAGCTGACCGCCTATATGGAGGCGGTGCGCGCCTTCAACCGCAGCGGCACGCTGCGCTACTACCCCGGCTCGCCGCTGATCGCGCGCCACCTGCTGCGTGAGCAGGACAAGCTGCACATGACCGAGCTGCACTCCAGCGACTACCCGCTGCTGCGTTCCGAGTTCCAGAAAGACCCACGCGCCAAGGTGCTGAAAGCCGATGGCTACCAGCAGCTGAAATCGCAGTTGCCGCCGCTCTCCCGCCGTGGGCTGGTGCTGATTGACCCGCCCTACGAGCTGAAGACCGATTATCAGGACGTGGTGAAGGGGATTCAGGAGGGGTACAAGCGCTTCGCCACCGGCACCTATGCGCTCTGGTACCCGGTAGTGCTGCGCCAGCAGATCAAGCGCATGACGCGTGACCTGGAGGCGACCGGCATCCGCCGTATCCTGCAAATCGAGCTGGCGGTGCGCCCGGACAGCGACCAGCGCGGCATGACCGCCTCTGGCATGATCGTCATCAACCCGCCGTGGAAGCTGGAGCAGCAGATGAACAGCGTGCTGCCGTGGCTGCATAAGGTGCTGGTGCCCTCCGGCAACGGCCACACGCTGGTGAAGTGGATCGTGCCGGAGTGATGGCGCGGGCCTACACCTCAAACTCGGCGAAATCGCGCGCCAGTTCGGTATGAGGGAAGATGGCACGGCACTCATCCAGCAGCCGCTGGCAATCCGTGAAGTTGTAGCGTGAGCTGAAGTGGGTGGCGATCAGGCTCTTCGCCCCCGCCAGCCGGGCGGCGGTCGCCGCCTGCACCGTGGTGGAGTGGCCGCGCCCGTTGGCCTTCTCCGCCATTGCCGCCTCCAGCGTGGTTTCATGCACCATCACGTCTACCCCGTCGGCCAGCAGATCGGAAACGGGCGTGGGCGCGGTGTCACCGAAAATGGCCACCGACTTGCCTTTGATGGGCGGCCCGAGATAGTCCCGCCCGTCAATCACGCGGCCATCCTCCAATTCCACCGTCTCCCCCAATTTCAGCCGCTGATACCAAGCACCACGCGGCACGCCGTCAGCGCGCAGCCGCTCGCCATCCAGGTAGCCGGGCTTGTCATGCTCCTCAATCCGGTAGCCGTAGCACTCAATCACGTGGTTCATCGGGTAGGCGGTGACCTTGACCTTGCCGTCATCGCACACCAGCCCGCTGCCAATCTCAACAATTTCCATCGGGAAGGTGACGAACGAGCCACTCAGCGCCAGGCTGGTCTCCACAAAGGTGCGCAGCCCCTTTGGCCCGTAGAGGGTCAGCGGCTCCGCCACGCCGCCCATCGAGCGGCTGGTGAGCAGGCCCGGCAGGCCAAAGATGTGGTCGCCGTGCAGGTGGGTGATGAAGATTTTCTCCAGCTTGCCCGGTTTCAGCGGGCTGCGCATAAACTGGTGCTGGGTGCCCTCGCCGCAGTCAAACAGCCAGGTGCCGCCGCTGCGCGTATTGCGCAACGTCAGGGCGATGGCGGTGACATTGCGTTGCAGGCTGGGGGTGCCGGCACAGGTGCCGAGAAATGTGAGGCGCATACTGAGTGTCCATCCCGTCAAACAACATTAACTATCATGAATACTTTCTTCCTATCACAATCATAGGCGCAAACTTTGCGGTGATTGTACGAGTAGCGTTAAACTCTATGGCAATTTTTCTTCTCACCCAGATGGAACACATTCGATGACCAAACATTACGACTACCTTGCAATTGGTGGCGGCAGCGGCGGTATCGCGTCGATCAACCGTGCAGCCATGTACGGCCAAAAGTGCGCGCTCATTGAAGCCAAGGCGCTGGGCGGCACCTGCGTGAACGTGGGTTGTGTACCGAAAAAAGTGATGTGGCACGCAGCGCAGATTGCTGAAGCGATTCACAACTACGGCCCGGACTACGGCTTCGACACCACCGTTAACGCCTTTGACTGGAAGAAGCTGGTTGCCAACCGTACCGCGTACATCGACCGTATCCACACCTCCTACGACAATGTGCTGGGCAAAAATAACGTCGACGTGATCCGCGGCTATGCCCGTTTCGTGGACGCCCACACCGTTGAAGTGAACGGTGAGAAGATTACCGCTGACCATATTCTGATCGCCACCGGCGGCCGTCCGAGCCACCCGCAGATTCCAGGTGCCGAGTATGGCATCGACTCTGACGGCTTCTTCGATCTGGAAGAGATGCCGAAACGCGTGGCCGTGGTGGGCGCGGGCTACATCGCCGTTGAGATCGCCGGTGTGATGAATGCGCTGGGTGCCGACACCCACCTGTTCGTGCGCAAGCACGCGCCGCTGCGTACCTTCGATCCGCTGATCGTCGATACGCTGGTGGAAGTGATGAAGGCAGAAGGCCCGAACCTGCACACCGACTCTATCCCGAAAGCGGTGGAGAAGAACGCTGACGGCAGCCTGACCCTGCACCTCGAGAATGAAACCAGCGTGGAAGTGGACTGTCTGGTCTGGGCGATTGGCCGCCAGCCAGAGACGGACAACATGAACCTTTCCGTGACCGGCGTCGAAACCAACCACAAAGGCTACATCGTGGTGGACAAGTTCCAGAACACCAGCGTGCCGGGCATCTACGCCGTGGGCGACAACACCGGTGCGGTGGAGCTGACCCCGGTGGCCGTGGCCGCGGGCCGTCGCCTCTCTGAGCGCCTGTTCAACAACAAGCCGGAAGAGCATCTGGACTACAGCAACGTCCCGACCGTGGTCTTCAGCCACCCGCCGATTGGCACCGTGGGCCTGACCGAGCCGGAAGCGATTGAGAAGTTTGGTGCCGATGAGGTGAAAGTGTACAAGTCGGCCTTCACCGCCATGTACACCGCCGTGACCCAGCACCGCCAGCCGTGCCGCATGAAGCTGGTCTGCGTGGGCAAAGAGGAGAAGATCGTCGGCATCCACGGCATTGGCTTCGGCATGGACGAGATCCTGCAGGGCTTCGCCGTGGCGCTGAAGATGGGCGCGACCAAGAAAGATTTCGACAACACCGTGGCGATCCACCCGACCGCCGCCGAAGAGTTTGTCACGATGCGCTAAGCATCCAGCCATGAAAAAAGGCCAGCGCATGCTGGCCTTTTTTATGCCGCCCATTCAGCGGTAGTAGACTGCCACATACTGCCCCTGCACCTGCTCGATGCAGACCTCGGTGTCAAAAATCTCCTCCAGAATCGCCGGCTGCATGATGGTGGCGGGCGCGCCCCGGTAGATCACCTGCCCCTCTTTCATCGCGATGATGTGGTCAGAGTAGGCCGAGGCAAAATTGACGTCGTGGATCACCAGAATGATGGTTTTGCGTAGCTCATCGGCGGCGCGGCGTAGCTGTTTCATCATCGCCACCGCGTGCTTCATGTCGAGGTTGTTTAGCGGCTCATCCAGCAGCACATATTCGGTGTCCTGACACAGCACCATCGCCACGTAGGCGCGCTGGCGCTGGCCGCCCGACAGCTCATCCAGATAGCGATCTTTCAACGGCAGCAGGTTGAGGAACTCCATCGCGGTGTGGATGTGGCGGCGATCCTCCTCCGTCAGCCGCCCCTGCGAGTAGGGGTAGCGGCCGAAGCCGACCAGATCCCACACCGTCAGGCGGCTGGTGAAGTGGTTCTCCTGCCGCAGCACCGACAGCGTGGTCGCCAGCGTTTTGCCGGGGGTGGTCGCCACGTCCAGCCCGTTGACCCGCACCTGCCCGGCGTCCGGCGTCAGCAGGCGGCTGATCACCGACAGCAGCGTCGATTTGCCCGCGCCGTTGGCCCCGATAATCGACGTCACGCCGCCAGCCGGGATGCTCTCCGTCACCGCTTTCAGCACCTGCGTCTGATGGTACTTTTTACTGATGCCCTTGATCTCAATCACACCGCCGCCTTTTTGATTAACAGGAAGATAAACAGCCCACCGCCGACAAACTCAATCACTACTGACAGGCTGCCTGACATATCCAGCAGACGCTCGAGAATGAACTGGCCGCCGACCAGCGTGATCACGCCAATCAGGAACACGCCCGGCAACAGGTAGCGGTGCTGGTGCGACGCCACCAGCGGGTAGGCCAAATTGGCGACCAGCAGGCCGAGGAAGGTCAGCGGCCCCACCAGCGCGGTGGAGATGGCTACCAGCAGCGATACCAGCAGCAGCACCCACATCACGTGCCGCGAGTAGTTGACGCCAAGGTTAATGGCGGTGTCGCGCCCGAGCGCCATGACATCCAGACAGTGGCGCATCCGCCAGATGGCAACCGCCACCAGCGCACAGGCCACCGCCGAGAGGGCGATCAGCTCCGGCGCGGCGCGGGTGAAGGTGGCGAAGATCCGCCCCTGTAGGATGGCGAACTCCCCCGGTGACAGCAGCCGTTGCAGCAGGCCAGAGAGGCTACGGAACAGGGTGCCGCACACCAGCCCAACCAGCAGCACGCGGTGCAAATTCACGCCCGCGCCAGCCAGCAGCCAGCGGTAGAGCAGCATCGAGAACAGCACCAGCAGCAGAGTGTCGCAGAGGAACTTGCCGACCACGCCGAGCATCGCCAGCCCGTTGGCGTCAATCAGGAAGATCAGCAGGGTCTGCATCAGCACGAACAGCGCCTCCAGCCCCATGATCGACGGCGTCAGGATGCGGTTGCTGGTCACGGTCTGGAACAGCAGGGTCGCGACGCCGGAGGCGAACGCCACCAGCGCCATCGTCGCCAGAATCTGGCCCCGGTAGCTGAGCACGTAGGCGAGGTTGCCGCCGATGCCCCAGGTCATGAACAGCGCCGCCGCCAGCAGTGCCAGCCCGGCCATCACCAGCAGCCGCTTGCCGGGCGCACTGAGCGGCGCACGCGCCGGGCGGGCCACATGGGCATTGCCATAATCAGCCTGCATGGCGTTGGCTCCTTAAAATCAGCAGCAGGAAGACCGCCGCGCCAATCACCCCGAGGATCACGCTCACCGGGATTTCGAACGGGTAGATGATCAGCCGGCCAATGATGTCGCACAGTACCACCAGCGCGCCACCGCACAGGCAGACCCACGGCAGGGTGCGGCGCAAATTGTCACCCATCGCCATGCTGACGATGTTCGGCACAATCAGCCCGAGGAACGGCAGCACGCCAATCACCACCACTACCACGCCGCTGACCATCGCGATGATCGCCATGCCCAGCATCATCACCTGCGCGTAGTTCAGCCCAACGTTGACCGCGAACTCCCGCCCCATGCCCGCGACGGTGAAGCGATCGGCGATCAAGCAGGCGAGCAGCGTCAGCACGCCGACCAGCCACAGCAGCTCATAGCGCCCCTGCAACACGCCGGAGAAGTCCCCTGACTCCCAGCCGCCCAGCGACTGCAACAGATCCAGCTTCATCGCCAGAAAGGTGGTGACGGCGCTGAACACCGCCCCCAGCATGATGCCCGCCAGCGGCACCATCAGCGGCGACTTCATGCGCATCCGGTTGAGCATCAGCACGAACAGCAGCGTGCTGCCGAGGGCGAACAGCGTCGCCACCACCATCTTCACCATTACCGGCGCGCCGGGGTTGATCGCCATCACCAGCAGCAGCCCCAGACTGGCGGACTGCGTGGTGCCCGCGATGGAGGGCTCGACAAAGCGGTTTTGCGTCAGCATCTGCATAATCAGCCCGGCAACGCTCATGGCGCTGCCCGCCAGCAGCAGCGCCAGCGTGCGCGGGACGCGGCTCACCAGAAAGATGTCGCGCATCTCCGGGTCAGACCAGAGGTTTTGCAGCGTCACATGGCCCGCGCCAATAAACAGGCTGCACCCCGCCAAGGCCAGCAGCAGCGCCAGCCCGGCGGCAAAGCCCAAGGTTTGGCCGCGCATCACTGCCCTGCGCTGTCCAGCGCCGCGCTGATCTTGTCCATCATGCGGCTGTAGCTCTGGATGCCGCCCGCGATGTAGAGCGACGCGGAGTCAAGGTAGACCACATGCTGGTTTTTCCAAGCGTTGGTCTTCTCAATCAGTGGGTTATCCAGCACCTGCTGGGCGGACTGCCCCTCCGGGCGGCCGATGGCGTTGTCACGATCCATCACGAACAGCCAGTCCGGGTTGGCGTTGAGGATGAACTCCGAGGAGACAACGTTGCCGTGCTTGCCGGTCTGCGGGAAGCTGCTGGCCGGTGTGAAGCCCAGCTCATCAAACACAAAGCCAAAGCGCGAGCCGGGGCTGTAGGCGGACATCTTGCCGCCGCTGATCATCAGCACCATCGCCGAGCCAGCGTTGGCGGATTTGGCCTTCAGCGCGGCGATCTGTGCGTCGAAATTGCTGAGCAGTGCCTTCGCCTCCTCTTCCTTGCCAAACAGCGAGGCCAGTTGCTCAGTGCGCTGCGTCAGGCTTTGGGTGAAATGTTGCGGATCGACATCCAGCGCGATGGTCGGCGCGATGGCGCTCAGTTTGTCATAGGCGTCATGGGCGCGGCCGCCAGCGATGATCAGGTCAGGCTTGGCGTTGCTCAGCGCCTCGTAGTTTGGCTCAAACAGCGTGCCAGCGTTCAAGTAGCTGCTGCCGCTGTATTTTGCCAGGAAAGGCGGCAGGTGGGAGTCAGTCTGCGGCACGCCCGCGACGCTGATGTGCAGGGCGTCGGCATTGTCCAGCGTCGCCGGGTTGAGGATCACCACCTTCTGGGGATGCAGCGGCACCTGTGTGCTGCCCTGCGCGTGCTCGAGGGTAATTTTGGGGGCGGCGTCAGCGTCCTTGGACGCGCTATCACAACCCGTCAAAGCCAGGGCGGCCGTTACGGCAGAAGAAAACAGGGCAACACGTAAGCGCATTTCATCTCCTAAGCGAATGGACATCACTGTAAATAGTAATGATTACTATTCTTGTTCCTGTCTGGATAATACCCGATGAAGGTGCAGGATGAATAGCGTACTTGCTGCAATCGCTTTGGCAGGCGTGGAGTGGGTTACGCCCTAAAAACGCCTCTTTTTGTCCAGAAAATAGCGTTATTTATTAAGGTACTAATCGACAAGAAGAAGAAAAAAACGGCGCTTTTTGCCCGCTCTTTCTGGCCTGCCCAAATTGTGAAGAAATTGTGAGTTTTCTTCTGTTGATATTTAAATAAAAATAATTATCATTACCATAAGCATTTAATTACAATTTCACATAAAAAAAGGGGTTTTTCTTAATGGACGCCACACATTCTTACAGATTACGGCCGTGCGCACTGTTGCTGGCCGGGCTGATTAGCGGTCACGCTTATGCGGCAGAGTCCCTGTCCAGCGCGGCCCCGACCGAAAGTGGCGAGGTGATGACGGTGCAGGCCACCGCCGAGCAGGAGTTGAAGCAGCAGCCCGGCGTCTCCATCATTACCGCCGAAGACATCAAGAAAAACCCGCCTGTGAATGACCTCTCTGACATCATCCGCAAAATGCCGGGCGTCAACCTGACCGGCAACAGCGCCACCGGCAGCCGGGGCAATAACCGCCAGATCGACATCCGTGGCATGGGGCCGGAGAACACGCTGATCATGATTGATGGCGTACCGGTCACGTCGCGCAACGCAGTGCGCTATAGCTGGACGGGCGAGCGCGACAGCCGTGGCGACTCCAACTGGGTGCCCGCCGAGATGGTCGAGCGCATTGAGGTGCTGCGCGGCCCGGCGGCGGCGCGTTACGGTTCCGGCGCGGCAGGCGGCGTGGTGAACATCATCACCAAGCGGCCGACCAATGACTGGCACGGCTCGCTGTCGCTGTTCACCAACCAGCCGGAGGATGACAAAGAGGGGGCGACCAAGCGCGCCAACTTCAGCCTCAGCGGCCCGCTGGCTGGCGATGCCCTGACCATGAGCCTCTACGGCAACCTCAACAAGACCGACGCCGATGCCGCCGACATCAACCGCCAGCAGAACGGCTCCTATGCCGCGGGCCGCGAGGGGGTGCGCAATAAAGACATCAACACCCAACTCTCCTGGAAGATCACCCCGACGCAGATCGTGGACTTCAGCTACGGCTACAGCCGGCAGGGCAATATCTACGCCGGCGACACCCAGTACAGCAACGGCAACCTCAGCCCAGGTGGGCTGGTGGACACGCTGTATGGCGACGAGACTAACCGCCTCTACCGCCAGAGCTACGGCATCACGCACAACGGCATCTGGGATTGGGGCCAGTCGCGCGTCGGCGTCTACTACGAGAAGACCAACAACACCCGTTTGCAGGAGGGCAGCACCGGGCGCGTGGAGGGGATGATCAACAGCACCGACTACAGCACCAGCCGACTGGAGAACACCCGCGCCAATGGCGAGCTGATCCTGCCGCTCGCGCTGTGGGTTGACCAGACCATGACGCTCGGCGCGGAGTGGAACCGCGAGCAACTGGACGATCCGGCCTCGATGCAGGCGACCAGCGCGTCTGGCGTCATTATTGACGGTGCCTCGGGCGATCCGTCCCAGCGCAGCAGCAAAAACAGCGCCGAACTGAGCGCGCTCTACGTTGAGGACAACATTGAGGCCACGCCCGGTACTCACCTCATTCCCGGCCTGCGTTTCGATTATCACAGCAAGTTCGGCGCCAACTGGAGCCCGAGCCTGAACGCCTCACAGGAGCTGGGCGAGATGTTCACGCTGAAGGCGGGCATTGCGCGGGTCTTCAAATCACCGAACCTCTACCAGTCGAGCAAGGGTTACCTGCTCTATACGCGCGGCAATGGCTGTCCGGTGGGCATCACCGCCAACTGCTACCTGCTGGGCAATGACGATCTGGATGCGGAAGTGAGCGTCAACAAAGAGATCGGGCTGGAGTTCTCCCACAACGGCTACCACGCGGGCATCACCTACTTCCGCAACGACTACCGAAACAAGATTGTGGCCGGTACCGATGTGGTGGGCACGGCATCCAACGGCTATAACATCCTGCGTTGGGAGAATGGCGGCAAGGCCGTGGTGGAAGGGCTGGAAGGCAACCTGACGGTGCCGGTGCTCGACTCGCTGGAGTGGCGCACCAATGCCACCTACATGATCACCTCGGAGAGCAAAGAGACCGGCAACCCGCTGTCGATCATCCCGGAGTACACCATCAACACCATGCTGGACTGGCAGGCGACCGACAAGCTCTCCGCCAACGTCAACTGGACGATGTATGGCCGCCAGAAGCCGCGCACCACGCCTGAAAACCACGTGGCGATCGCCGACACGGAAGTGGGTGCCTACTCCGTGGTCGGGCTGAACGTGAACTATGACCTGATCAAGGATCTGCGCCTGAACGCTGGCATCAACAACCTGTTCGATAAGCGTGTCTACCGCGCCAATTCCGGTGCCTCAACCTACAACGAGCCGGGCCGCGCCTACTACGCGGGCGTCACCCTCTCCTTCTGATCCGCCCTACCCGCGCCGGCACCCGCCGGCGCAGTCTCACCCCTGCCAGGGGTTCAGCAACGCCACCCGCAACCCGACGAAATCCGCCACATTGCGCGTCACCACGGTCATCTCATGGCAATGGGCCGTGGCGGCGAGATACCCATCACCCCTTGAGCTTCTCCGCTGCCCGCAGCGTGGCCTGTCGACGCTGCTCGGTAAAGGGGGCGACGGCCTCACGGGCGGCCTTGCGGATGGCGGTGGGGGCGGTGCGCGGCGAGCCGGTATCAAAGGGCGGGGCCGGGTCATACTCCATGTGAAGCTGGAGAGTCTGCGCCACCTCCTCGCCATAGAGATCCGCCACCACTGTCAGGGCGAAATCGAGGCCGGAGGTCACGCCCGCGCCGGTGATGCGGTTGCGGTCACGCACCACCCGCTCCGCCACCGGGCGCGCGCCCAGCAGCGCCAGTTGGTCGAGTGCCGCCCAGTGCGAGGTGGCGCGGTAGCCCTGCAACAGGCCAGCGGCACCCAGCACCAGCGATCCGGTGCAGACCGAGGTCACCAGCTTCGCGCCCGCCGCCATGCGCCGCAGGAATGCCAGCGTCTCCTCATCCTCCATCAGCGCCACCTGCCCCGGCCCGCCGGGCACGCAGAGGATATCCAGCGGCGGGCAGCCGTCGAAGGTGGTGGTCGGCAGCATCGCCAGCCCACGATCCGAGCGCACCGGCTCCAGATCTTTCCAGATCAGGTGCAGGCGGGTATTGGGCGCGCGCGAAAATACTTCATATGGGCCAGTGAGATCGAGCTGGGTCAGGTTGGGAAACAGCAATAAACCGATGGACAGGGGGGTTGGGTTCAACATGCGGCGGCTCCGTGTGGCGCAGGGGGAGCCTCTACCCTCGCTGTTTTTGCCGCGCCCAGCAAGTGGCAATTGCCCTCAGCGCGCGGGCGTGCGCCATAAAAAAGCCCGCACGGGGCGGGCTTTTTTTCAGAGCGCGGCGACGGCGGCCGGCTCGGCCTGTGGAGCCGCGTCCTGCTGCGGCGGCAGGCTCTCCAGCTCCAGGATGCGGCTGGTCTCCTGCAACACCTGCTCGGTCAACGCCGGGTTGCCATCGAGCGACTGGCCGTAGGAGGGGATGATCTGCTTCAGCTTCGCCTGCCAGGCCGGTGAGGCAACTTTGTCTTTGAAGACGCGCTCCATCAGCTCCAGCATGATTGGCGCGGCGGTGGAGGCTCCCGGCGAGGCCCCGAGCAGCGCGGCGATGGTGCCATCCTGCGAGGTGACCACTTCGGTGCCGAGGCGCAGCACGCCGCCCTTCTTCTCATCTTTTTCAATGATCTGCACGCGCTGGCCAGCGACCCACAGCTTCCAGTCCTCTTTGCGCGCCTGCGGGAAGTACTCCTGCAACGCCTTGTGGCGATCGTCGTCGCTCAGCATCAACTGGCCAACCAGATACTTCACCAGATTGAAGTTATCGATGCCGACGTGGGCCATCGGCATGATGTTGGAGGTGCGCAGGCTGCCGAACAGATCCCACAGCGAACCGTTCTTCAGGAACTTGCTGGAGAAGGTGGCGAACGGCCCGAACAGCAGCACACGCTTGCCGTCCAGCACTCGGGTGTCGAGGTGCGGCACGGACATCGGCGGTGCGCCGACCGTGGCCTTGCCGTAGACCTTCGCCATGTGCAGCTTCACCACCTCCGGGTTTTCTGTCACCAGGAACTCGCCGCCGACCGGGAAGCCGCCGTAGTTTTTCGCCTCCGGGATGCCGGACTTCTGCAACAGCGTCAGTGACGCGCCGCCCGCGCCGATAAAGATGAAGCGGGTGCGAACCCGGCGCTCTTTACCGCCGTTCTGCATGTCCGCCACGGTCACGGTCCAGGTCTGGTCGGCGTTGCGTTTGATGTCGCGCACTTCGTGGCCCATCTTGTGGGTGAAGCGGTCGCTCTTCTTCAGCGAGGTGACCAGTTGGCGCGTCACCTCACCAAAGTTGACGTCGGTGCCGGTGGCAATGCGGGTGGCCGCCACCTTCTGCGCCGGATCGCGCCCCGCCATCACCGCCGGGATCCACTGGTGCAGGGTGGCCGGGTCTTCGGAGTACTCCATGCCGCGGAACAGGCTGCTCTGTTGCAGGGCCGCGTGGCGCTTACGCAGGAAGTTGATGTTCTCTTCGCCCCAGACGAAGCTCATGTGTGGGACGCTGTTGATAAAGGAGCGCGGGCTTTGCATCACATTGCGCTGAACCTGATAGGCCCAGAACTGGCGTGAAATCTGGAAAGCCTCGTTGATCGCCACCGCCTTGCTGATGTCAATTGAGCCATCTGGCTTCTGCGGCGTGTAGTTCATCTCCGCCAGCGCGGCATGGCCGGTGCCCGCATTGTTCCAGCCGTTGGAGCTCTCATCCGCTACCGTGGAGAGGCGCTCGTACATGTGGATCTGCCACTCCGGCTCCAGCTCTTGCAAGTAAGCGCCCAACGTCGCGCTCATGATGCCGCCGCCAATTAACACAACATCAACGATCTGCTTTTCCTCTGCCGCCGCTTGCGTAACCGACATTACCGTATTCAAGCAAAGCGCATTGGCACGTAGTTTGTTCATAACCCGTCTCTGCATCCTTGAAAAACAATAACTTCATGAAAATAAAACATGCTGAGTAGTACAACGTCAGCAATGTGTGCATCGCGGCGTTGCATCCTTTATTCCCACAACCGATGAAAGTTTAATATTTAACATTTCTTTTACATATCTGGTCAAGAAATATGAAAAATTCAACTTTTCATTATCAATATAACATCGTTGTGAGCCGGGCTAAAAAGGATTTTAAACTTTAAAATTTGTCAATAGAAAAGGTGTGGTTATTGCGAAGGTCGGCGAAGAGTTGCGCAAATCGAGGAAAATTTCCGCTACGGTTTGCGCAGCGGAAATGCATAGTTATTCAGCAAACCTGTTATTCAATAAACCTGTTATTCAGCAAACACGATGCGTCCACCCACCATGGTCAGGGTAGCGCGCAGGCGATGGATCTGGTCAGCGGGCATCGTCAGGTAGGGCTGGTCGAGCACGGCGAGGTCGGCCAGCATACCGGGTGCCAGCGTCCCCTTTTCATGCTCCTCGAAGGTCAGCCAGGCGGCGTTGGCGGTGTAGAGCCGCAGCGCCTCCAACCGGCTCAGAGCGAGGGCTTTGTCACGCTGCACCGCCTGCCCGGCACTTTGGCCGGTGACGTCATACTCCAGCGCCTGCCAAATGGCGAACTGCCCGATGCGCGCCGCGTCGGTGCCGCCCACCACTTTCACCCCGGCATCCAGCGCCTGACGGATTGGTGGCGCGGCCTCCGCGACGGCGTGGCCGTTGGCCTCCGCCAGCGCGGGTGCCTCAAAGTACGGCCCCATCTGCACGCTGTAGGCCAGCCCCAGCTTTTTCATGCGCGCAAAGGTGGCTGGCGTGCCAGTGTTGAGATGGGCGATCGCCCAGCGCAGATCCTGCAACGGGTAGCGCTGCGCCACCCGCTCAAACACATCCAGAATCTGCTGGCCGGCATCGTCGGTGTAGGCGTGGATCTCCAGCGGATAGTGCCGCTGCGCGGCGAAGGTCGCCACCTGCTCCAGCGATTCCAGCGCCGCTGGCGGGGCGCGGAAGCCCGGCCCCATCTGCACGCCATCATTCATGCCCGGCACCAGCAACTCGCCCATGCCGAGGAAACGCAACTGCGCATCGCCCAGCCGGGGCGGCAGGTAGGCCAGGGTATCAGCGAACCATTTGGCCTCCTCTCCCGGTTGCTGAACCGACACGCGGTAAGCGACGCGCAGCGGCAGCGCCTGCTCGCGGTGTAGCCGGAACAGCGGCGCATAGATGGCTGGCCCGGAGCCGCCACCGGCGGCATCCACCAGCGAGGTGACGCCATAGCGATTGAGCTGGCGGAAGAAGGCCAGCAGGCTGTCGCGCTGCGCATCGGCGGAGGCAGCCGGGGCGATGGCGGCGGAGAGCCGTGAGAAGGCGGCAATCGAGCCGCTGACCCGGCCGGTCAGGCGGCCCTGTTCGTCCCGCTCCAGCGTCAGCCCCTCAATGGTTTTGCCCTGATCCAGCCCCAGCGCACGTAGGCCAGCGTGGTTCAGCAAGCCGTAGTCATAGAGGTACTGTACATAGGCCGGGTTGTCTGGCAATGCCTCATCCAGATCCGCCACCGTCGGCGCACGCTTCTCGCTAAACTGCGCCGGATGCCACGCGCCCTGCACCGTCACCCACTCGCCCGTGCCCAGTTGCCGCGCCCGCCGCTGCAACTGCGCCAGCCCTGCGCGCAGGCTCGTCACGCCATACCAGTACTCCTCCCGCAGGTAGCCCTGCCCGGCGCGGATGGCGTGGATATGGGTGTCGTTCAGGCCGGGAATGACGGTCTTGCCAGCCAGATCGATCTGCCGCCCGCCGTAGGCGCGCGCCTGCTGGCTGTCGCCGACGAACAGGATACGCTCGCCCTTGATGGCGATGGCCTGCGCCTGCGTGTCCGCGTCATCCATCGTCAGCACCGTGCCGTTATAGAGCACGGTGTCCGCCCGATCCTCCGCCCAGACCGGCAGCGCCAGCATGGCCGTCAGCAACAGCGTCAGGGGGTGTCGCATGGTCGCTCCTGTGCGGCGGTTAACCCGCGTTGGCCGGTTTCAGCCAGCCCATCAGCGCCTGATGGAAGGCAGCCGGATCCTGGATCTGCGGCGAGTGGCCGAGCGCCGGGAACTCCACCAGCGTCGAGTGCGGAATGGCGGCGGCGGTGCGCTTGCCCAGCTCCTCATAGCGGCCCAGTTTCGGCTTCAGCGCCGCCGGTGCCTGCGCCTTGCCGATGGCAGTGTTGTCCTTGCCGCCAATCAACAGCAGCGTCGGCATCGTCAGGTGCGGGAACTCATACACCACCGGCTGAGTGAAGACCATGTCAGTGGTCAGCGCCTGATCCCACGCTACCTTCTCCTTGTCCGGCCCGGCGTACATGCCAGCCTGCATCATCACCCAGCGGTCATACTCCGGCTTCCAGTGGTCGGCATAGTAGGTGCTGCGCTGGTAGGCGCGGATGGAGTCGGCATTGGTTTTCAGCTCGCCCTGATAGGCGGCGTCCACCCCCTGCCACGGCACGCCAAGCGCCTTCCAATCCTCCAGCCCAATCGGGTTGACCAGCACCAGTCGCTCCACCTGCTGCGGGTACATCAGCGCATAGCGGGTGGAGAGCATCCCGCCCATCGAGTGGCCGAGCACCGTCAGCTTCTGCACGCCCAGTTTCTCCAGCAGCGCATGGGTGTTGGCCGCCAATTGCTGGAAGCTGAACTGGTAGTGCTGCGGCTTGGAGGATTTGCAGAAGCCAATCTGGTCAGGCACCACCACGCGGTAGCCAGCCTCGCTCAGGGTGGTGATGGTCTGCTCCCAGGTCGCGCCGCAGAAGTTTTTGCCGTGCATCAGCATCACGGTCTGGCCGTTGGGGCGGGCGGGTTTGACATCCATATAGGCCATTTGCAGCGGCTGGCCCTGGGAGGTGAAGTGGAAACGCTCCACCGGGTGCGGATAGGGGAAAGCAGACAGCTCGGCATCATAGGTCGCCGGGGCGGCCAGCGCGGCAAGGGGCAACATGGCCAGCGCGGCGGCCATCACACACAGTTTCATCGGGCAGGATCCTTTTGTCGGTCACTGGTTGGCCATAAAACCGTAGCACATCCTGCCCGTGCCACTGGCGGCCGGGGCAAAACTGACCAATCTTTACGCAAACGGCCGCCCACGCGCCGATTGCACAGGGAGCGGCCAGACAGCGCAGGCCGCTCGGCTATAATTAGCGCAAGCCCATACGCAAGGATACTGATACGTAATGCCTAATGATTCCGAACTGCACCGAGTGGCGCAGAGCAGCGACCACCCGACCATCAGCGAGCAGGCCAGCCAGCCAGTCAGCACCGACAAACCGCTGATTGATGTAAAAACCGGTAACGCCAGCGTTGACCGCCAGATTGGCCGCTTCTCGCGGTTGGTGGCGCGCGTGCAGGCGTGGCCGCCTGTCGCCCACATCATCCGCGCGATGGATCGCTTCAATGACCGGATGGGCAGCCAGTTTGGCGCGGCCATCACCTACTTCTCGTTTTTGTCGCTGATCCCGATTTTGATGGTCTCCTTCGCCGCCGCCGGTTTTGTGCTGGCGGCCCACCCGGATCTGCTGACGGAGCTGATCAACAAAATCGTCAACAGCATCAGTGACCCGGCGCTGGCGACCACCCTGAAGAACACCGTCAACACTGCCATCCAGCAGCGTACCGCGGTGGGGCTGACCGGCCTGCTGCTGGCGCTCTACTCCGGCATCAGTTGGATGGGCAATCTGCGTGAGGCGATCCGCGCCCAGTCGCGCGATGTGTGGGAGCGCAACCCGCAGGATCAGGAGAAGATTTACATGCGCTACGTGCGCGACTTCATCTCCTTGACCGGGCTGGTGGTGGCGCTGATCCTGACGCTCTCGCTCACTTCGGTGGCCGGCGCGGCGCAGGAGGCGATCGTCGAGGCGTTGGGGCTGTCGCACATTGAGTGGCTGCGCCCGGCGATGACGGTGATTGCCCTGAGCATCTCCATCATGGCGAACTATTTGCTGTTCCTGTGGATCTTCTGGATGCTGCCGCGCCACAAGCCGCGCAAGAAGGCGCTGTTCCGCGGCACGCTGATTGCCGCCATTGGCTTTGAGGTGATCAAGATGATCATGACCCTGACGCTGCCGAGCCTGGCAAAATCTGCCTCCGGCGCGGCCTTTGGTTCGGTGATTGGCCTGATGGCCTTCTTCTACTACTTCGCCCGCCTGACGCTGTTTTGTGCCGCCTGGATCGCCACCGCCAAATATAAGGGCGACCAGCCCGTCGGCACACCACCGGCAAAATCACGCTAAACCTCGCTATCATGCCAGCCGCCACCGGGTGGTTGGCATGATATTCTAATATATCACGCAAAAACCGCGCATTTATGCCGATTCGACGCGCGGCGCACAGTCAAAACCAGCATATCCCACTAGGGTGAAAATTTTCTTTGCCCTTTTTTCGGTCACATCCGCTGTGATTCATCCATACCGCAAACTTATGAAGCGCCGATCGGCGCATCTCAAAAAGATTATTCTTTTTTCCCGCTGGGCGCGGCTTTTGGCGCTTTTTTGCGCGTTGAAATGGCGCTTTGGACTGCTTAAGATGATTTTTTTACAATTAATCCTAATAAGAAACAATTATGCAAGCCACCATCGCACCGCCATTAGACAATGAGCAACAGTCCACACCGACCAACTCGCGCGGCAAAGTGATCGTTGCTTCCCTTATCGGTACTGCCATCGAGTTTTTTGACTTCTATATCTACGCCACTGCGGCGGTAATTGTGTTCCCACACATCTTCTTCCCGCAGGGCGATGCCACCGCCGCTACCCTCCAGTCGCTGGCGACCTTCGCCATCGCCTTCGTGGCGCGGCCGATTGGCTCGGCGCTGTTCGGCCACTTCGGTGACCGCGTCGGGCGCAAAGTGACGCTGGTCGCCTCGCTGCTGACCATGGGCATCTCCACCGTATTGATCGGCCTGCTGCCGGGTTACCAGTCCATCGGCGTCTTTGCCCCGATGCTGCTGGCGCTGGCGCGCTTCGGGCAGGGTCTGGGGCTGGGCGGTGAGTGGGGCGGCGCGGCGCTGCTGGCGACCGAGAACGCCCCGGCCAAAAAGCGGGCGCTCTACGGCTCCTTCCCACAGCTCGGCGCGCCGATTGGCTTCTTCTTTGCCAACGGCACCTTCCTGCTGCTCTCCTGGCTGCTGACCGATGAGCAGTTCATGAGCTGGGGCTGGCGCGTGCCCTTCATCCTGTCGGCGGCGCTGGTGCTGGTCGGCCTCTATGTGCGCGTGTCGCTGCATGAGACGCCGGTCTTCGCCAAAGTCGCCAAGGCGGGCAAACAGGTGAAGATCCCGATGGGCACCCTGCTGAGCAAGCACATGAAGGCCACCATCCTTGGCACCTTCATCATGCTGGCGACCTACACCCTGTTCTACCTGATGACCGTCTACTCCATGACCTACGGCACCACCGCGCAGCCGCTGGGGCTGGGCTACTCGCGCAACAGCTTCCTGTGGATGCTGATGGTGGCGGTGATTGGCTTTGGCGTGATGGTTCCTGTTGCCGGTATGCTGGCGGACGCCTTTGGCCGCCGCAAGACGATGATTGCGATTACGCTGCTGATGATTGGCTTCGCCTTTGTCTTCCCGAGCCTGCTGGGTTCCGGCAATCAGGCGCTGGTGATGGGCTTCCTGCTGTGCGGCCTGAGCATCATGGGGCTGACCTTCGGCCCGATGGGCGCGCTGCTGCCCGAGCTGTTCCCAACCGAAGTGCGTTACACCGGGGCCTCCTTCTCCTATAACGTCGCCTCAATCCTTGGCGCGTCGGTGGCCCCCTACATCGCCACCTGGCTGGCCACCCACTACGGGCTGTTCGCCGTCGGCCTCTATCTGGCCTCGATGGCGACCCTGACGCTGATCGCCCTGCTGCTGATGAAAGAGACCCGCCATCAGGCGCTGTAAGCCACGCCCCCACCAAAAGCCGGCCCTGTGCCGGCTTTTTTGTTGGCGCCAAGCGGGCCACGCACTATGCTGATTTCGCTGCCTCCCCCACCCTGAAAGGAATTCGCGATGGCTCTCCCTTTCCGTTACCGTCTGTGGTTCGGCCTGTTGATTGTGCTCTGCTTGCTGCTGGCCGGGGGCTGGCTCTGGCTGCGGCCAGCGCATCCGGATGCATTGTGGCGGATGGTCAGCGGGCAGTGCCTGCCGAACCAACAACGCAGCGGGCAGCCGACACCCTGCGCGTTGGTCAATCCGGCGGCGGGCTTTGTGGTGCTGAAGGATCGCAACGGGCCGCTGCAATACCTGCTGCTGCCGAGTGCCAGGATCAGCGGTATCGAAAGCCCGGAACTACTGGAGCGCGCCACGCCCAACTACTTTTTGCAGGCGTGGCAGGCGCGCGGGCTGCTGGCCCGCCGCCACGGCCGGCCGATTGATGACAGCGCGCTGGCCCTGACCATTAACTCTGAATGGGGGCGCACGCAGAACCAACTGCATATCCATATCTCCTGCCTGCGGCCGGAGGTGCAACAGCAGCTACAACAGGAGGCGGGGCGCGTGACTGGCCGCTGGCAACCGCTGCCCCAGCCGCTGCTTGGCGACCACTGGCTGGCGCGGCGCGTCACGCCGGAGGAGCTGGCGCAACAGGGCGCATTCCGCCTGCTGGCCGAGCTGCCGGAGGCCCGCGAGCATATGGGGCGTTATGGGCTGGCGATGGTGCGGGCGAAAAGTGGTGATTTCCTGCTGCTGGCACTGCAGCGTGATGTGCTGGCGTTCAACCTGGCCTCCGCTGAAAACTTACAGGATCATGACTGCCGGATAATTCATTAATAATCATATAAAACAAAGGCCGCTCCAAGGAGCGGCCTTTTTTCATCGGGCGAGGTTATTTGCTCGATTTCATCTTTTGCAGCAGCGGGCCGCACTGGTTCTCTTCGCCCTCGCTGGGGGAGATCAGCGCCAGCAGCGAGGCGGCCGGGCCGACGACCGCGCCCAGTGCCACGGCGGCGGCGCCACGGGCCAGCAGCGGGCCAGCTTTGACGCCAGCGTCCGGGTCTTTGAAGGTGCCGCGCACGTAGAGCGGCGAGCGCAGGGTAATGATGCGCAGGCCCTTGCTGTCCGGGTTGATGGAGAGATCGAGCCGTTCGGTGGCGAGGTTGGTGTTGCCGGTGATGTTGATCACTGCGTTCTCGGTATCGAACAGGAACAGCTGCGGTGTCGCCACGCCGTCGCGCACGCTGACATCCGCCGCCGCGCAGTTGATCGCCACCTCGTCATCGCCGAACAGCTTGCCGACCACGTAGTTGCCGACGTTCAAGCCAGCAATCTCCATCAGGTTGCGGCTAATCACGCCGTCATTGATCAGCAAGCGCATGGTGCCGTTGCTGGTGCCCAGCAGCGCCGAGACGGAGTTGCCGGTGCCGGTCAGGGTGGCGTCACCATTGAGCTGGCCGAGGCTACTGCGCATCGCTTCCACGTCCGGGAACAGCTGCTTGAGCTGGAAACCGCGCGCGTGCATGTCCACCCGGCCGCGCATCGGCGATTTATCCCCCTCCAGCCGCACCGTGGAGTTGAGGTTGCCGCCAGCCACGCCAAAGCGCAGCGGGTCTAGCAGGATCTCGCCGTTCTCCAGCTTCAGGTGGGTGCTCAGGTCGCTGATGGGCAGGGATTTGCCGTGCTCAATGCGTTTGGCGGCAAACTTCACGTCAGCGTCCATCACGTCCCAGCTCTCGGTATCGAACTTCTCGACCGGCAGCACTTTGTCAGCCGGTTGGCGCACCTCTTCACCGCGTTTCGCCTTCTCTTTATTGGAGTCGGCGCCAATCAGCGGCGCGAGGTCAGCAAAGCGCAACTGGCGGGAGACCAGATCGCCGGTCAGCTTGGGCCGCGGCTTGCTGGCTTCATAGGTGATGTCGCCGTGGATGTCGCTGTCGCCAATCTTGCCGTTGAAGTCACGGTAGTGGAAACGCGCGCCCCCCTTGCGCTGCAACTCCGCGGACAGGCGGCCATCGGTCTCGTAGGGCGGGGTCTGCGGCAGCAGCACGCCGGTCAGGCCGTAGAGGTCGGAGAGCGTCTCACCGGAGAGTTTCAGGCGCAGATCCAGCGCGCCGAGGTTGGCCGGATCAGTCAACGTACCGGCCACCGCCACGCGGGTGTTGCCGGAACGCACATCCGCCTGAATCGGGAAGGGGGTTTTCGTGTCTTTCAGCGCCAGCAGGCCGCCAATTTTGCCGCTGCCAGAGAGCGGCTGGCCTTTGTAGCGGCCACTCACTTTCCAGCCGAAGATGTAGTCTGGCGGCGCGTTGTCGGCACGTTTGTCATCCTCTTTATTGCCGGTCACCTCCGCATAGGGAAGCGGTTTACCCAGCGGGTCGATGATGGCGCGCACGTCCGCCTTGTTGATGGCGTCCTTGTAGTCCACCTGCCCACGGTCAAAGGCGATCTCGCCGATGTCCACTGACCAGCTGGAGGGTTGCGGGTTGGGATCGGGGTTCTGGCTGCTGGCGAGGTTGAACGTCCAGTTGTTCTTGCCGTTGGCGAGCTGTTGCAGCGCGGCATCCGGCTTGGTCAGGCGGATATGCGGGATGCTGACGGTTTTGCCCAGCAGCGCCAGCGGCGCGAGGGTGGCGTCAGCGCGTTGCAGCCTGACCATGTTGTTGCCGAGATCCTTGGTCTGCGGGATGCCCTCGGGGTTGCCGAGCACGATATCTTCAGCGTGGATGTGCGGCCACGGCACCCAGGCGCGCCAGCCCTGCTCCTCACGCTGGCGTGACCAGTCAACCCCGAGGTTCCCGCGGATCTCGAAGGACCGGTTCAGTTCGGTGGAGACTTTCTCATTGATGGTTGGTTTCAGGCGGTTCCAGTCAAACATCATGATGAACACCACCACGGCGACCACCAGCACCACCAGCACTCCCACGACCCAGCTGACTATTTTTCCTGTTCGCGACATGAGCTATTCCTGACAAATTATTGAGAGTTTCGTCAGATTAACAATAGTTTAAATTAGCCCATCTTGCCTGTGCGACGGCAGGGAAAATGCCCGCCAACCGGCCTGCGGCGGGGCCTGACGGGTGTGTAAGCCGGTGTGTCAGCCGGCAAAAAACAGCGGTAGCCCGCTCTTGGGATCAAAGGTTTGTGGGCGTGACATGTAGTAGCCCTGAGCGGCGTAGGCGTCAGAGGCGCAGACCATCGCCCACTCCTCGGCGGTCTCCACCCCTTCGATAATCACGCCCTTGCTGTAGCGGTTGAGCAGCGTCACCAGCGTGAAGAACAGCTTCGCCCCCTCGTCGCTCTGGCGCAGCAGAATAAACAGCTCACGGGCGATTTTGATGTACTCATACTGCCAGGCGGTAAAGGAGCAGAAGTTGGCCAGCCCGTTGCCGAAGTCATCGAGCCACAGCCGGTCGGCCTGCGCTATCTGCCCGAGCGGGCGCGTCAGGGCCATCTCCGCCTGCTCCACCAGCTCAAAGCGGGCGAACGGCATGGCGGCGATCCGCGCGCAGAGCGCCTGATCCTGCTGGATCGCCTCCAGCGACTGGCCGTCCACGTTGATGGAGGCCAGCAGCCCATGCTGCTCCAGCTGGGGCCGCCAGCGCTCCAGCAGATCCAGCTGCTCCTGGATGATGGTCAGCCGGCGCGGCACGCTGATGGCGGCAAAGTAGCGCTCGGGCGACTGGAACTTGGCCGGCTCAGCCGGATGGCTCACGGCAGTCAGCAGCTCCAGCCCCATCATGTGGCCGCTGGTAAGATAGATGGGCTGAAACTTATAGGCGCGCCGGCACTGTCGCCAGAAGCTCTGTTCCTTCGCGCGATCAATCACAGAGAATGATGGCGTTAACAAGCCAGACATCATCTTGGTTATCATCGTTGCTGCTGCCATGTACGAGGTGGGTAGATACCGGCATTCCTGTCCGGCTGGAATAAAAATGGCGTTTGGCCTGCCCCGCGCCAACCCGCGGACGCTCATTTACTATCGGCGCGGCGGGCCAAAACTTTACCCTTGGCGCACACTTTCTGGGCACACTGGCACCTTTTCGTTCCAGCCTAAAGTAAGCCACTGATCTTGCGCCCTCCGTGGCAAAATGCGATCCCGTCCAACAAACCTAAAACAGCGTTTTATTCTTATTGACTCCCGCCCGGCCTTCGGTTGAGACTGGAGCCAAGCCGCGGGCGATTGCCCGCCCCTCCCCCTTCGTTTAACGGGCCAGCCACCATGACCAGCAAGAAAATTGCCGTTATCGGCGAATGCATGATTGAACTGTCGCAAAAAGGATCTGAACTGAGCCGCGGGTTTGGCGGTGACACCCTCAACACCGCCGTTTACATCGCCCGGCAGGTGCCTGCGGAGGCGCTCAGCGTGCACTATGTCACGGCGCTCGGCACTGACAGCTTCAGCGCCGAGATGCTGGCCGCCTGGCAGCGTGAGCAGGTGGAGGTGGATCTGGTGCAGCGGCTGGAGAACAAACTGCCCGGCCTGTACGTGATTGAGACTGACGCGCAGGGCGAGCGCACCTTCTACTACTGGCGCAACGAGGCGGCCGCCCGCGACTGGCTGGATGGCCCGACGGCCCCGGCCATCTGCGAAAGCCTGCTCGGCTATGACTACCTCTACCTGAGTGGCATCAGCCTGGCGATTTTGACGCCAGAACGGCGCGAGCGTTTGCTGGCGCTGCTGCGTGACTGCCGCGCCCGCGGCGGCAAGGTGATTTTCGACAACAACTACCGCCCGCGCCTGTGGGCCAACCGGGAAGAGACGCAGGCCGCCTACCGCGCGATGCTGGCCTGCACCGACATCGCCTTCCTGACGCTGGATGATGAGGATGCGCTGTGGGGCGCGGTGCCTGCCGAGGAGGTGATTCGCCGTACGCGGGAACTGGGCGTCAGTGAGGTGGTGATCAAACGCGGCGCAGACGCCTGTCTGGTCGCCGATCCACAGGGGGAGCAGCATGAGGTGCCGGCGGTGCGACTGCGCGGCGATCAGGTGGTGGACACCACCGCCGCCGGCGACTCCTTCAGTGGCGGCTATCTGGCGGTGCGCCTGACCGGTGGTGACGCCGTCTCCGCCGCCCAGCGCGGCCACCTGACCGCCAGCACCGTGATCCAGCACCGCGGCGCGATCATTCCGCGCGAGGCGATGCCCGCATAAAAAAACCCGGCCTTGGCCGGGTTTTTTCTGCACGCGCGATCAGGGGGCGGTGGCCTCAGCCTTCGCCTCTTCAGCGGAGGGCACCACCGCTGGCGCGGGCTGCATCACGCTGCTGTAAGCCTCCTGCAACGCCGCCAGCCCCAGCTCCGGTTCGCCGGTGGGCTGCATCAGCACCAGCGTCGGATCGGTCGCCAGCTGCTGCTTCAGCTCCTGATTGAGCAGCGGCAGGCTCATGCCCGAGAGAAACGCCTGACGCAGCTTCTGGTACTGCTCCGGCGAGATGTCCACCACATCATTTTGCTGTGAGCGCAGGCGCTGCTCGGTCAGCAGCTCAGTGCTGGTGCGGGCGTAGGTGGCGAACAGCTTGGTCAGCTGGTCATTTTTCTGCGCCATCAGCGCGTCATACTCCTCCTGCGACAGCCCGTTCTCACGTACCTTCGCCAGCTCGGTCGCCAGCGCCTTCAGGTCATTCAGCAACATGCCGTTCGGGCTGTCCATGCGGATGGCGCACTGGCTGCGCTGGTACTGTACCTGGCAATCAAAGCCCAACGCTGGCGCTTTCGCCTTGCCAGCCAGCTGCTGTTGCAGGTGCATAAAGAGCGCCTCACGCGCCAGATCGCTGCGCCAGTAGTGGCTCAGGGCGCGGTCATCGCGGATCGGGTGCCACGGGGCATCCCACACCAGCGAGAGGCGATCCTGCGTCAGGTTGCTGTCTATCAGGGTCACGGCCTGCGGCGGCAGGGGTGACAGGGTGGGCAGCACCGGCGGGGTTTCACGCTTGCCGGTCAGGCCGCCGAAACTCTTGCCGATCTGCTCCGCCAGCGCGCGGCTGTCAACGTTGCCGACCACGTAGAGGGTCATGGCATCGGGCGTGTACCACTGGCGGTAGAACTGGGTCAGCGCCTCAATGCTGACCGGGCGGTCAGGGCGCTGGCCCGGATCGTGCGCCAGCAGCGGCGAGCCTTTCAGGCGATAGCGCCACCACGGGTCTTGCGCATCTGCCGGCTGGGTGGCGATCGGGTCTTGCAGGGTATCCAGCGCCGCCTGCACCGTCGGGGTGTCCGTCACCAGCGCGCCGGTGGTGTCCGCCAGCCAGGCGAGCGCCTCTTTGAGCAGCTCTGGCCGGTTGTTCGGCAGGCTCAGGTTATACAGGGTGTAGTCATATGAGGAGATGGCGGGGGGTGCTGGCCGCTCGCTGTCGATGGCCTGCTGCCACAGCGACTGAAGTTGCGGCGTGCTGAAGCTCTGGCTGCGAATTAGCGCCAGGTGTGGCAACAGGTGGGCAAAGCCGGTTTGCTGGGCGTTCTCCACCAGCGAACCGGCGCGCACCAACAGCCGTAGCTGGATGCGGTCGCTCGGACGCTGCGGCGTGGCGAGCATCTGCCAGCCAAAGCCGTTGTCGAGTTTGCCCTGCTGCCAGGCAGGATCGGGTTGTAGTGCTTCAGCCTGCACGCTGCTGCTGGCGGCGGCCAGCAGTAACCCACCAACTAAGAGACGAATTTTGGTGCCCTGCATGTGAACCCCTACTTAAAAATAGCTTTCCAATTTTTTATTGATGTCCTTTGTTCCATGCTCCTGGAACTCAGCCCTATCCTGTGTGCGTCAATCTTGCGGCTGGAGAAACATTATTCCTTTGACCGCGTACCCGTTCCGATGTCACCCGCAAAAGAGAAAAAAGTGGTGAGAAGAGCACCGGCAGGCCAGAAAAGGCGGGGCTATTATGAGGAAAAGCCACCACTTACATCAAGTAAAGGGTGGCTTTTAGCAGGAAAGCGCTGGCAATGGCGGCCAGATGCCGCGATTGCCCGCCTGTCAGGAGGAGGAGAGGCTGTTGGAAACCGGCTTTTTGTGGTGCAGCGTCGCGTGCAGCTGCTTGTCATCCAGCTGGCCGACCCACTTCGCCACCACCACGGTCGCCACACCATTGCCAATCAGGTTGGTCAGCGCGCGCGCCTCGGACATAAAGCGGTCGATGCCCAAAATCAGCGCCAATCCGGCGACCGGCAGGTGGCCGACGGCGGAGAGGGTGGCAGCCAGCACGATAAAGCCACTGCCGGTTACGCCAGCGGCCCCTTTCGACGACAGCAGCAGCACCACCAGCAGGGTGATCTGGTGCCAGACGTCCATGTGCGAGTTGGTGGCCTGCGCGATAAACACCGCCGCCATCGTCAGGTAGATGGAGGTGCCATCCAGGTTAAACGAGTACCCGGTTGGGATAACCAGCCCCACCACCGACTTCTTGCAGCCCAGCCGCTCCATCTTGTCGAGCATCCGTGGCAGCGCCGACTCCGAGGAGGAGGTGCCGAGCACAATCAGCAACTCTTCCTTGATGTAGCTGATAAAGCGGAAGATGTTGAAACCGGCGAAGCGGGCGATCAGCCCCAGCACCACCACCACGAACAGCACGCAGGTAATGTAGAAGCAGATGATCAGCTGGCCGAGTTGCACCAGCGAGCCGACGCCATATTTGCCGATGGTGAAGGCCATCGCCCCGAACGCCCCGATCGGCGCCAGACGCATGATCATGTTGATGATGCCAAAAATGACCTTCGAGAAGCTCTCGATCATGTTGAACATCAGCTGGCCCTTTTCGCCCAGATGGTGCAGCGCGAAGCCAAACAGCACCGCGAACAGCAGCACCTGGAGGATGTTGCCGCTGGCGAACGCGCCAATCACGCTGGAGGGGATGACATCCAGCAGGAAGGGAATGATGCCCTGCTGCTGCGCCTGCTCGGCATAGACCGCCACCGCCTTGGCGTCGAGCGCCGCGGGGTCAACGTTCATGCCGGCCCCCGGCTGGATGACGTTGACGATCACCAGACCGATGATCAGTGCCAGAGTCGAGACAATCTCAAAATAGAGCAGGGCGATGGCGCCCGTGCGGCCAACGGCCTTCATGCTCTCCATCCCGGCGATGCCGGTCACCACGGTGCAGAAGATCACCGGGGCGATAATCATTTTGATCAGTTTGACGAAGCCATCCCCCAGCGGCTTCATCTGCGCGCCGAGTTCAGGGTAGAAATGCCCGAGCAACACCCCAAGTGTGATCGCCGTCAACACTTGGAAGTAGAGGCTTTTAAACAGCTTTTTCATAATCCACGTCCTTTGCAAGAGAGAGCCGTCAGCGGCTGCCCACATGGGCATGGCGGCTGTCGCGAAAGTAACACCAAGCTAACAACAGGGAAATAACTTGTTACCCATTACGACATATCATCATGACAAATTAAGAGCTGAATCGATTCACTGACTGGGGGAGTGTCTGGGTTGCAGCAGGAAAAACGTGGGCTGGCGGGCCGCCTGTCAGGCGTGCCCGCTGGCGTCAGGCAGGTCGGGGTCTTCTGGCTGGAAAACGTAGGGGGGATGACGGCGCAACAGCATCTCAAAGGCGTTGCGCGGCATCGGGCGGGCAAACAGGTAACCCTGCCCCACCGGCACCTGATTCTCCTTCAGCCAGAGGAACTGGGCGGGCGTCTCGACGCCCTCGGCAATCACGCTGATGTTCATGGCGTGGGCGATGGAGTTAACGATGCGCACCATCACGTCATCCTCCGGCAGGCTGCCGGTGAAGCTGCGGTCAATCTTAATGATGTCCACCGGCAGGCAGCGCAGGCGATCCAGATACTCCAGGCTGGAGTAGCCCATGCCAAAATCGTCCAGCGCCACGGTGACGCCAGATTGGTGCAGTTCGGCGAGCAGCTTCAGCGCGCGATCCAGGTCGTCGATGCGCGCGGTTTCGGTGATCTCCAGCACCAGCGTGCCGGGCTTGATCTTGTAGCGGCTGAGCAAGGTTTTCAGCTCCAGCAGGAAGTTGCGGTGCTGGATCTGCACGCCGGAGAGGTTGACCGAGAGCGGCAGTTCAATCCCCTCGCGCTGCCAGTCCGCCAGAATGCGGCAGCCCTGCTCCAGCACCCAGTAGCCGAGCGGCACAATCAGGCCAATCTCCTCGGCAAACGGGATGAAGTCGGCGTCCAGACTGAAACTGCCATCCGGCATCTGGCGGCGCAACAGCGCCTCCGCCCCGGCGATGCAGCCGGTATTCAGGTCAATTTGCGGCTGGAGGAACAGCACAAACTCGTTGTGCTCCAGCGCCTGCAAGATGTCGCTCTCCTGACTCAGCCGCTGCTGGGTCTTACGCGTCAATTCCGGCTCGAAGAACAGGATCTGGTTTTTGCCTTGATGGTGGGCGGAGACCAGCGCGGAGCGGGCGTTGAGCACCAGCGTCTCGGCGCTCAGCGCGGTTTCGCCGCTGTAGTGGGCGATACCAATGCTGGCCACCGGCCGCACCGTCAGCTCCCCCTCGGTCAGCGGGGCGTTGAGCGCGGCCATGATGCGCCGCGCCAGCCGCATCGCCTGAAACGGGCGCTCGGTGTCACGCGCCAGAATGCTGAACTCGGTCGGCCCAAACTGCCCCAGCTCGTCATTGTCCGTCAGCTCGCTGTGGAGGCGCTCCACCAGCGTGCGCAGCATCGCGTTGCGCTGCGCCTCGCTGAGCACACCGGCCACCTCCTGCAGCGTCTCCACCCCCACCAGCAGCACATTGAAGCGCGGCGGATGCGGCCGGAAACGCAGGTATTGCGCCAGCAGCTCGGTAAACAGTGCGTCATTGGGCAGCGCCGTCACCGGGTGGCGCGGCCACTCGCGCGGGTTGTTGGTGAAGCGGCGGGCCAGCGTCTGTTGGTTGCGGTTGTAGTGGCGCGTCAGCATCCCCAGCTCATCATCCTTGTGCAGCGGCGGCACCGGCAGCTGGTGGTGCAAAATCTGCGTCTCATCCAGCGCCTCCAGCTCCCGCGCGATGCGGCGCAGCGGGTGCACCATCAGCCGGTTCATGCACCAGCTCACCGCCACCGACAGCACCAGCGCCATCAGCAGGAAGGTGGCGAGCAGGGTGATCATGATGCTGCGGATCTGCTGGTAGAGGCGGAAGGAGTCCGCCTGCAACACCAGATAGGCCAGCGGCTTGGGGTGGGCGGGCATCCGCTCCAGCGTATAGAGCGGCACGCTGATGCGCACCGGCAGTGAGAAGACGTTGGCGATCAGCGCTGGCACCGGCCGCTCCGCCGGGAAGTCGCCATGCAGCACCTGGATATTGTTCGGCAGCACCACGTCCGCGCGGGTCACGATGCCAAGGGGGCGGAAGGTGTTGAGCAGCCCGCGCGCCTGCGGCAGGTCTACGTTGAGCACCGCCTCCGCCAGCGGCTGGCGAATGGCGTGCGCCACCTGCTCCAGCTGCTGGGCGTAATCCTCCCGGCGCTGCTGCACCAGGTGGAAGAGCTGGATGGTGATAAAAATGCACAGGGTGACCACCGCCACGCCTGACACGGCCGCCATCTGTTTAATCGTCAATGAACGCCTGACCCGCAACATACATCTCCGTCACAGACCGGGGCCGCCATTAGCTCGCCCCAGTCGCGATAAATAGTTGAGAAGCGCACTCCGCGCGGGTGCGCCGCGCTATCGGCGCCCCCATCATCTGTTGATGAAGTCCGTCGAGCAACAGCCGGACGCCCTGCGCCCGGCAAGGCCGGCCACCATGTTAATACGCCAGCCGGGGAAGTAACAAACAGTTAAATTCATTGTTAAAAGGCATACTGGCGGCCGACCACACCCCACGGGCGACCGATCCGCATAATTCAGACTGCCGCTGCCCGGCTGGGGCGATTTTTTCTGCCAAAAACCCGCTTTTTTGGGCGGTTATACCCTGATTGCTGGCTTTCGTCAGCTTTTACCGGTTTTTTGCCCTGCCGCCACTGGTCTGACATTTATTATCAAGCATTAAAAATATTTAACGTATATGGCTGACGAATGGCTATCTTTTAGCATTTTCCACTTTTCAATCTCATATAGTTACATTATGGGAGTATTTAACCTGATTAATGAGATTAATCTCAGAGCAAATCACTCGACTGCTGTTAAGCCACGCAATTCGTTGCAAAACTGACCATCTATCAATCTTTTTCGATACTGATATATTAAGCGCGCTCCAGCGACAGGGCGCAGCGGCGCTATCCGATTCCCCCTCCCCCGCAGGAAATGGCCTCCCTCTTTTTGGTGTTTTTGCCGCTACCTTTTCCGGCAGCCACCTCCATCGTATAGGCAAGGTAATGAATAACTACGACGACATTAAAAGGTTCATCGAAAAAACCAACCTGGAAGGGATTGATTACAAGGAGCTTTCTGGCCAGGAGAAGGAGAACCCGGCACAGAACTGGGCCATCCTGCGCCAGCTTTCAGACACCCCGGCCGCACCGGGCGGCAGCCAGCGCACCACTCAGCCACCGCCGGTGGCAGCCCCGGCGCAGGAGTTCGCCACCTCCGGCCTGCTGGCGGCGCTGGCGTCCCAGCAACCTGTGGCCGTGGCCCCACCCGCCACACCCGTGCCGCCGCCTGCTGCCGCCCCGGCCGCGCCAGAGCCAGCCACGCCTGCCGCCCCGGCGGCTGAGCCAGCCTATACCCAGCTGTTCCGCCAGAAGCGTGCCCCTGCCCCAGTGGGCGACGCGCGCCGTGACACCCTGCTTCAACCCCTGTTAGAGATGATTGCAACATGCCGTTAGTCTGTGTCTGCTCGCCCAAGGGCGGCGTTGGTAAAACCACCCTGACCGCCAACCTGGCCTATGCGCTGGCACGCAGCGGCACCAAGGTGCTGGTGATTGATTTTGACGTGCAGAACGCCCTGCGGCTGCACTTCGGCGTACCGGTGACCGACGGGCGCGGCTTTGTCGCCGAATCCGCCACCTCGGCGGACTGGAGCCAGTTCATCCTGAAAGCTGGCTCCAACACCTTTGTGCTGCCCTATGGCGAGGTGGAGGAGGCGCAGCGCGAGGCCTTTGAACAGCGCCTCGCCCAGGATCCGGGCTTTTTGGCGCGCGGCCTGAACACGGTGCTCAACTACCCTGGGCTGGTGATCCTGGCGGACTTTCCGCCCGGCCCGAGCGCCGCGCTGAAAGCGATGAAAGCGCTGGCTGACCTGCACGTGGTGGTGATGCTGGCGGATACCGCCTCGCTGTCGCTGCTGCCGCAGATTGAGTCCCACCGCCTGATTGGCGCGCCGCTCAACAACCGCCACGGCCAGCATGTGGTGGTCAACCAGATTGACATGCGCCGCACCCTGAGCCGTGACGTGACCCAGTTCCTGGAGCAGCGGCTGGGCGACCGTTTGCTCGGCACCGTGCACCGTGATGAGTGCGTGCCAGAAGCCAACGCCTCGCAGCGCGCCATCATGGACTTCAGCCCGGTGTCGGCCGCCGCCTTTGACATTGAGCTGATCAGCAAAAAAATTGCCGCCCTGCTCGACATCAAGGTGGGCGATGGGGAGTTCCAGCCCGCCATCACCCCTACCCCCTACTGATTACGGTTCCGTCACCCATGACCAAACTCGTGTTCTCCCTGTTGCTGCTGTTGCTGCTGCCGGTCGCCCTGCTGGTGATCGTCACGCCGCTGGACAGCGACAAGCAATTTATCTTTGGGCTGGTGGGCATCGCCATGCTGTTCCTGCTCGGGTTCAGCAAGCGCACCAAAATCAGCGTCATTATGGTGGTGATGTCAGTACTGATGTCCACGCGCTACATCTATTGGCGCGCCACCGAAACCCTGCACTTCAACTCCACCATTGAGGCGGTGCTCGGCATCGGCCTGTTCATCGCGGAGCTGTATGTCTGGGTGATCCTGCTGCTCGGCTACCTGCAAACTACCTGGCCGCTCAAGCGCACCATTGAGCCGCTGCCAGCGGACACCTCGCTGTGGCCGACCGTCGATATCTATGTGCCGACCTACAACGAGAGCCTCGACGTGGTGCGCGACACCGTGCTGGCCGCGCAGTGCATTGACTACCCGAAAGAGAAGCTGAAGATCTACGTGCTGGATGACGGCAAACGTGACGAGTTCGCGGTGTTCGCCGCGGACGCGGGCGTCGGCTACATCACGCGTAATGACAACCGCCACGCCAAGGCCGGTAACCTCAACCACGCCATGACGCTGACCAAGGGCGAGCTGATCTGCATCTTCGACTGCGACCACGTTGCCACCCGCGCCTTCTTGCAGGCCACGGTCGGCAGCTTCCTGAAAGAGCCGAAGCTGGCGCTGCTGCAAACGCCGCACTACTTCTACTCGCCAGATCCGTTTGAGCGCAACCTGTCGGCGGCACGCCACATCCCCAACGAGGGCGCGCTGTTCTACGGCCCGGTGCAGCAGGGCAATGACAACTGGAACGCCACCTTCTTCTGCGGCTCCTGCGCGGTGATCCGCCGCTCGGCCCTGGAGGAGATTGGCGGCTTCGCGGTGGAGACGGTCACCGAAGACGCCCACACCGCGCTGAAGATGCAGCGTCTCGGCTGGAACTCCGCCTTTCTGGCGCTGCCGCTGGCCGCCGGGCTGGCGACCGAGCGCCTCGGCCTGCACGTTATCCAGCGTACCCGCTGGGCGCGCGGCATGACGCAGATCTTCCGCGTCGATAATCCGCTGTTTGGCCGTGGCCTGACCTGGCAACAGCGTCTCTGCTACCTCAACGCCATGCTGCACTTCCAGTATGGCCTGCCGCGCGTCATCTTCCTGACCGCGCCGATGGCCTATCTGCTGTTCAACCTGAACATCATCGCCTCGTCGGCGTCGTTGATCTTCGCCTACATGCTGCCGCATCTGGTGATGTCGATCACCGTCAACTCGCGCATGAACGGCCGCTACCGCTACGCCTTCTGGGGCGAGATCTATGAGACGGTGATGGCCTTCCACTTGGTGATCCCAACGCTGCTGACGATGATCTCGCCCAAGCACGGCAAGTTCAACGTGACCGACAAGGGCGGCCTGCTCGACAACGGCTTCTTCGACTTCCACATCGTCAAGCCGCACCTGATTGCGGTGGCGCTGCTGGGAATGGGCATCGTCGCTGGCGTGGTGCGCGTGGTGGCGCATGGCTACTTCAACGTTGACCCGATGGTGGTGGCGCTGAACATCGCCTGGGCCTGCTTCAGCGTGCTGATCCTGCTGGCGGCAATTGCGGTCGCCAAGGAGACGCGCCAGGTGCGCAAGACCATCCGCATCGACGTCGCCCTGCCAGCCATTGTGCACTACGCCAGCGGCATCTCCGTGCGCACCACCACGGTGGATATGTCGATGGGCGGCGTTAAGCTGCTGACGCCGGATGAGCGCTACCAGCATGACGTGATCGAGGAGGTGGAGCTGCTGCTGCAATCCGGCGCGGTCTGCATCCCGGTCAGCCTGATCAACGGCGACAGCGAGGTGCTCCGCCTGCAATTCGGCGCGATGCCGCTCTCCCGCCGCCGTGAACTGGTGCGCGTGGTACTGGCGCGCGCGGACGCGTGGATCAGCGAGCCGTACCCGCAGGATCGCCCGCTGCGCTCGCTGCTGGGCATTGTGCGCTGTGTGGTCGAGCTGTTTACCCACTCCCGACAGGCACGCCGTGCGGCCGCCAAGAAGGAGGCCGCATGAGGCTGAACACCCTGTTGCGCCGCAGCCGCCCGCTGTTCGCCGCCGCGCTCGGCCTGTTGCCGCTCGCCCACGGGCAGGCGGAGCCAGCCGCGCCCGATTTTCTCTCCACCCTGCCGCGTCCGGTGGACACCGCGCCAACGGCGCTGCCCACCGAGATGCCCGCATTCACCCCGCCCGCTGCCGCCAGCGCGCCCGCCGTGCCGCTGGTGCAGGGCACGGCCAGCAGCCTGAGCGTCGCGGAGATGGGCCAGCAGAAGGGGCTGACGCTGGGCGGCGGCCAGTTGCGCTCCGGCATCCTCTTCACGCTGCCAGCGGATCAGGTGATCACCCATGCCAAGCTGACGCTGGCGCTGAAGGTCTCCCCTGCCCTGCTGGCGCGCGACACCAGCCTGCAACTGATGCTCAACGGCCAGCCGTTGGGCGCGCTCCCACTCGCCGGTGACGGCAGTGAGGCGGAGTATGAGCTGGATATCCCGGCGGCGATGGTGGTGTCGAGCAACAACCTGAGCTTTGAGGTGCAGGATCGCAACACCATGCAGTGCGAGCGCGACCAGTCCGACAAGTACTGGGTAACGGTGCTGCCGCAGAGCCGCATCCAGCTTGAGGGGCAGCGGCTGGACATTGGCCGCGACCTCGGCCACTTCCCGCGCCCGTTCTTCGACCCGTTGCAGATGACCGGCTCCGACGTGACCCTCGCCTTCCCCGCGACGCCGCAACCGCAGCAGGTCAACGCGGCGGCGCTGGTCGCCTCCTGGCTGGGGATGCGCGCCGATTACCGCGGCATCGACTTCCCGGTGGCGCTCGGCCGCCTGCCGGAGCAGAACGGCATCGTGTTTGGTAAACCGGGCGACCAGATTGGCCCGCTGACGCTGCCAGCCGCCGAGGGCGCGTCGCTGCAACTGATCGACAACCCGATCAACCCACTCTACAAACTGCTGCTGGTGCTGGGCAGTGATGAGCAGCAGTTGCGTCAGGCCGCCTGGCGGCTGGTGAGCGCGCCGCTGCCGGCTGGGCAGAGCACGCTGGCGGTCACGGCCGCGACGCTGCCGGTGCACCAGCCCTACGACGCGCCGCGCTGGATCAGTACCAGCCAGCCGGTGCCGCTGCGCACGCTGGTCAAGGAGAGCGACGCGCTGGTTGCCAACGGCATCTACCATGACAGCCTGCACGTGGCGTTCCGCGCCGCGCCCGATCTGTTCATGTGGGATGGCGACACCGTGCCGGTGCAGCTGGGTTACCGCTTCCCGACCGAGAGCTGGATTGACGAGGATCGCTCGCAGCTTAACGTCTCGATCAACGGCACCTTCCTGCGCAATCTGCCGGTCAACAAAACCGGCCTGCTGGAGAGCGCGTGGCGCTATCTGGGCGGCGATACCCGGCAGGAGAGCACCACCCTGCACCTCGCCCCCTACCTGATCTACGGCGACAACCAACTCTCCTTCTACTACGCGATTGCGCCGAAGCAGGACGCGCCGTGCAGCCTGCTGACCAGCAACAATATCAAGAGCCGCATTGATGACGACTCCTATATTGACCTGACGCACACGCACCACTTCTCGCAGCTGCCGAATCTCTCCTACTACGTCGGCGCGTCGTTCCCGTTCTCGCGGCTGGCGGATCTCTCGCAGACCCTGCTGCTGCTGCCAGCCACGCCGAGCGCGGCGGAGCTGCGCACGCTGCTGGGGCTGATGGGGCGCGCGGGCAATGCCACCGGGGTGCCGGTCAGCCGGGTGCAGGTGGCGTTTGGCCTGCCGCGTGACCGCGCGGTGCTGGAAGATCGCGACATTCTGGCGGTGGCGACGCTCGGCGAGCGGGCCTTCACCGGCGCGCTGCTCACCGGCACGCCGTTCCAACAGGAGGAGGGCGCGCTGACAGTGCGCCAGCCAGGGACGCTCGCGCGCCTGAAGGCGTGGGCCAGCGGCGACTGGTTCCGCAAGCCGATGGAGGCCGACCGCTACCTCTCCTCCACCGACGCGTGGCGTGGCTTCCTCAGCTTCCCCTCGCTCTGGTCACACAACCGGGTGGTGGTGCTGGCAACGGCCACCAACGATCAGGAGCTGCTGAAGCTGCGTGGGGATCTGAAGTCCTCCGCCATCAACGCCGGGGTGCGCGGCGATCTGGCCGTCATTACCGATGAGAATGGCGTGCGCAGCTTCCGCGTCGGCCCGCAGGTGCCGGTCGGCCAGCTGCCGTGGTATCTGATGATGGTCTGGTACGCCAGCCAACATATCGTGTTGCTGTCGCTGGTGATGGTGCTGTTCGCCGCCGCCATCGGCCTGAGTCTCTATGTGCTGCTGGCCCGCCATGCCGCCCAACGTCTGGCCCCGTATCGTGGCGCGGCCAGCAAGGATAAGAAGAATGACCAACCGTAACTGCCCGCCGCGCCGCCCGGCCTCCCTGCTGCCCTCGCGGCTGCGTCTGGCGCTGTGCGCCGCCGGTCTGGCGACGCTGCCGATCAGCGCGCTGGCGGCGGATGACAACCCGGCGCTGAAGGCGCTGTTCGATCAGGCCGCCTACTGGCATGAGAAGGCCCACGACGAGCTGGCGAAGGACGCGCTGCAAAAAGTGCTGATGGTGGACGCCAACAACCCGGAGGCGCTCTACCTGATGTCGCTGTACGCGATGCAGGCGGGCGATCAGGCGTCGGCCGCCGCGTGGCGCCAGAAGCTGAGCGCGGTGGCACCGGATGACCCGCGCTTGCAGGCGATCGATAACGCCACCGCCGTGCAGTCCATCCCGCCTTCCCAGCTGGCCCATGCGCGCCAGCTGGCGGCGCACGGCAACATCACGCAGGCGCTGGAGGCGTACCGCTCGCTGTTCAGCGGCAGCGTGCCGCCGGAGAGCCTGGCCGATGAGTACTACCTCACCATGTCCGGCGATCCGGCGCAGCTACCGGACGCCATCCGCGGCCTGCAAGCGCGCGTCGCTGCGCAGCCCGGCAACGGCGTGGCGCGGCTGGCGCTCGGCAAGGCGATGACCTATCAGGAGCCGACCCGCCGCGACGGCATCAGCCTGCTCAACGGGCTGGCGATGAAAAACAGCGAAGCGGATCGCGCCCTGCGTCAGGCGCTGTTGTGGCTGCACCCGCAGCCGTCCGATGAGCCGCTCTATCAGGCATACCAGCAGCGCCACCCGAACGATGATGGTGTGATGGTCTACTTCCGCAAAAACCTCGGCGCGGCCGCCAAGGGCGAGGGCTTCACCGCGCTGAACAGCGGCGACACCCGCAGCGCGCAGGCGCAGTTTGAGTCGGTGCTGGCGGCGAACCCGAATGACGGCGACGCGCTGGCGGGCCTTGGCTACATCGCCGGGCGGGCGGGCAACTTTGCCGGTGCCGAGGAGTACCTGACGCGCGCCGCGCAGCAGGGCGGGCCGAACAGCGACCAGTGGCGCACGCAGGCACAGGAGGCGCACTTCTACGCCGAACTGGCCGCTGCCCGGCAGGCCGCCAAGGCCGGTGAGCTCGACCGCGCCCTCGCCCTCTCCGCGCCGCTGGCCGATGCGCCCGGCAAGCAGGGGCTGGCGGCCACGCTGTTGCGCGCCGACCTGTTGCGCCGCAAGGGCGATCTGCCTGCCGCCGAACAGGCCTACCGCCGCGCGCTGGCGCAGGATGCCCAGAGCAGCGACGCCAAAAGCGGCCTCTACTATGTGCTGCGCCAGCAGGGAAACAACGGCAGCGAGGCACAGCAGTTGCTGCAATCACTGCCTGCCGCACAGCGCGCGCAGCTCCAACCGGCGAACGACAGCATCGAGCCACTGCGGCGCGAGGCCGCCGCCGCGGTGCAGGCCAACAACCCGCAACGCGCGCTGGCGCTGTTGCAGCAGGGGCGCGAAAAGCAGCCGGGCAACATCTGGCTGCGGCTGGATATGGCGCGCATCCTCAGCAAGCTGGGCGACAACCAGCAAGCGGATGAGCTGATGGCCCCGGCCACCAGCCCGGATGCGCCGCAGGAGAGCATTTATGCCGCCGCGCTGTTTGCCTCGGAGCGCGGCGAGTGGGCGCGCACTGACACCCTGCTGGCGCGCATCCCGGCGCGCAACCGCAACACCGCAATGCGTGAGCTGGCGGCGCGGGCGCACTTCAACCAGCAGATGGTCACCGCCAACGCCTATTTGCAGAGTGGCAACCTCACCGCCGCCGCCAATACGCTCCATGCCCTCGCCCAGACCCCGCCCAGCGCCCCGGCCGACGCAGGCGCGCTGGCGAAGGGATTGCTGGCCGCCGGTGACAGCGCCTCCGCCGTCGCGCTGGTGCGCCAGAACATGCAGCTGGGCGCGCACGGCAACGCGGGCGACTATGCCGACCAGATCGCGGTGCTCAACGCCACCGGGCTGGGCGGCGAGGCCGAAAGCTGGCTCAGCAACCCGTCGGTGCAGGCGGGCAGCACGCCCGAGCAGCTTTCGCGCCTGCGCACCGGCTTCATCATCGATGAGAGTGACCGCCTGCGCGAGCAGGGGCAGAATGCCGCCGCCTACGACCGGCTGATTGTCGCGCTGCAACAGGATCCGCAGAACCGCGACCTGATGCTGGCGATGGCGCGCCTCTACCAGTCCGGCAAGATGAATGACGAGGCGGGCAAGGTCTACGCCTGGCTGTTGCCGCGCGACACGCCGTCGCAGGAGGCGCGTGAGGGGGCGGTGGAAGTGGCGCTGGCGCAGGGCGACCTCGATCAGGCACGGATGCTGATGGCGGGCTTCACCGGGCCGCGCACCCCGCAACGCCTGTTGCAAGCGGCGCGGCTGGCCGAGGCCGATGGCGATCACGATCAGGCGCTGGCGCTGCTGCGCTCCGCCAAGGGCAAGATGATTGGCCTCGGCGGCGCGGATAACGCACCGACCATCGGTGGGCTGGCGCTGACCGACAACCCGTTCATCAACCGCTCGACCCGCAACGGCACCACCACCCGCTCGCAGTATGGCAGCGTGCTGCCGTGGCAGCAGGCGGACACCCCCTACGGCCAGATCCCCGGCGCACCGGCCTCGCCGCAACTGGCCCAACAGGCCTCGACCCTGAAACAGGTGAACGCGATGCTGGACACCTTGCAGGAGCGCGTCGCCACCTGGGCACAGGGCGAGCTGTCGATTCGTGGGCGCGATGGCGAGAGCGGCCTCAGCCAGCTGACCGAGGCGAAGGCACCGCTGACCTTCTCCGCCGTGCCGTTTGACGACGCGCGCGTCAGCTTCACCGCGACGCCGATCTCCCTCAGCGCTGGCAGCAGTAGCAGCACCGGCAACAGCCGCTTCGGGCAGGGCGCACTGGCGCAGGCGGTGTCCGCCAAAGCCACCGTCGCCAAAGCCGCCAAGGCGGCCGGGCTGGATCTGGACAGCTACGCCAGCCTTGGCGAGTTGCAGAGCGAGGTGACCCGTCTCTCCTCCGCCAGCTGTAGCTCCACCAACGCCACCTCTGCCCTCTGTACGGCCTATGCCACCATCAGCGGCGTTGACCCGGACGAGTATGAGGCACCAGAGTCCGGCAACCAGAACGCCTCCGGCGTGGAGCTGGCGCTGGCGATTCAGGGCGAGGGGTACAAGGCGGACATCGGCTCCACGCCGCTCGGCCAGGATCTCAACTCGCTGGTGGGCGGCGTGCAGATCGCGCCGAAGCTGGGTGACTACACCACGCTGACGGCCACCGCCGAGCGCCGCGCGGTGACGGACAGCCTGCTCTCCTACGTCGGCACCGAAGATACCTACAGCGGCAAGAAGTGGGGCCAGGTGACCAAGAATGGCGGCAACCTCAACCTCTCCTATGACGACGGCGATGCCGGGTTCTACGCTGGCGTGGGCTACTACAGCTACCTCGGCAACCACGTGGCCTCCAACCACAGCATCGAGACCAACGCCGGGCTGTATATGCGCCCCCTGCGCGCCGAGGATCGCGAGCTGAAGGTGGGCGTCAACGTCGGCTACATGGACTTCGCCAAGAACCTCAGCTACTTCAGCTACGGACAGGGCGGCTACTTCAGCCCGCAGAACTATGTCAGCGTCGCCTTCCCGGTGGAGTACACCCAGAAGGTGGATGACTGGGACATGAAGCTGAATGCCTCCATCGGCTACCAGTCCTACAGCAAGGACAAGAGCGCCTACTTCCCGGATGACCCGGCGATGCAGGCCCAGCTGGAGTCGCTGGTGGCGGACGGCTACGGCAAAGAGGCCTACTACAGCGGCGGCAGCGAGAGCGGCATCGGCTGGAACCTGGGCGCGGCTGGCAACTACCACCTTAACCGCAACATGATCATCGGCGGCAAGGTGGGTTATGACACCTTTGGTGACTACAATGAGAGCAGGGCGGAGGTCTACTTCCGCTACCTGCTGGACAGGAAATAACGAATGAACACTTTGATGCAAGACGCGAACGCCCAACAACTCGCCTACCACCAGCGCCGACAGAGGGTGCCGGGCTGGCAGGATCTGGTGCAGGTTCTGCTCTCTGGCGTGCTGGAGAGCGCCGAGGGCGAGGATGGCCGCCAGTTCCTGCGCCTGATGGGCGGCAATCTGGCGACCCGCCACCCGCTGCCAGCCTGCCGGACGGTGGGAGAATTGGAAGATGCGCTTAACCGGCTGCTGGCGGATTTTGACTGGGGCGAAGTGCGGCTGGAGCCGGGCGAGCGCGATCTGGCGCTGACGCATCTGGCCTGGCCGCAGGCGCCGCAGGGCGACCGGGCGCAGTGGCAGGCGGGCTTCAGCGCGCTGCTGGAGGGGGCCTACGCCGTCTGGTTGCAGGCACAGGGCGGCCAGCCGCAGGTGCCGTTGCGCAGTGAGGGCACGGACGCACAGGGTGCCTTGCGGTTCCGCTACCACAACGGACGGTAATCGGCTTTTGGCCGCGCCCCCTGGCGCGGCCGCTTACTAGGACAACCAAGATGATGAGAGCAGTGCGCCACGCGGCGCTGATTCTGGTACTGGGGCTGTTTTCCGCGCTGGCCTGCGCGCAGGGCGAGGGCTGGAGCCAGTTCAAAAGCCGTTTCCTGATGCCGGATGGCCGGATTGTCGATACCGCCAACCGCAGCGTCAGCCACACCGAGGGACAGGGGTTCAGCATGTTGCTGGCGGTCTTCAACAATGACCGCCCCACCTTTGACCGCCTCTACCAGTGGGCGGACAAAACCCTCTACCGTAAGGAGGTGGGGCTGTACGCCTGGCGCTTTGACCCGAACGCCAAAGAGAAGGTGGGCGACAAGAACAACGCCGCCGACGGCGACATCCTGATGGCCTGGGCGCTGCTGCTGGCGGGCGATAAGTGGCACCACGCCGCCTACACCCGCGCCTCCGAGAAGTTGCAGGCGGCGATCGTGAAGCACAACGTGGTCGAGTTCGCTGGCAAAACGGTGATGCTGCCGGGCATTTACGGCTTCAACCACACCAGCTACGTGACGCTGAACCCCTCCTACTTCCTGTTCCCGGCGTGGAAGGCGTTCTACCAGCACAGCCACCTGAAGGTGTGGAAATCGCTGAACGACGACTGCCTTGCGCTGCTGCAACAGATGAACTTTGGCAAAGTGGGCCTGCCCACCGATTGGGTGACGCTGCGCGCCGATGGCAGCCTCTCCCCCGCCGAGGGCTGGCCGCCGCGCTTCAGCTATGACGCGGTGCGCATCCCGCTCTACCTGAACTGGGCCGAACGCGGCACCCCGGCGCTGCAACCCTTCGTCCACTACTGGCAGGGTTACCCGCGCGACAACACGCCCGCCTTCATCGACGTGCAGAGCGGTGCCAAGGCCAACTACGCCCTCTCACCGGGAATGCTCGCCGTCCGCGACGTCACGCTGGGCGATGACTTCAACGTCACCGACACCCTACAGGATGACGACGGCTACTACTCCTCCGCCCTCCAGCTGCTCGCCTACTGGTCGGTCAAATAAACACAGCCGGGCTTGCCCGGCTTTTTTATTCCAGCCAATTGGCGAGCACCTGATCCCCCGCCGCCGTCAGCCAGTAACGCTGTTGCGGGCTACGGGGCGCATCGGGGTTGACCATCGCTACCCACCCCCTTTGCAAGGCCGGTTCCAGTACGTTTTGCCGGAAGGTCGGCCGGTGGCGCAGCCCCAGCGCCGCCATCAGCTCGGCGCTTTTCAGCGGCGGGCTGCGGTAGAGCGTCTGGAGCAGCGCCTGTACGGCAGGCGTCAGGCGGATGGCTGGCTCCGCCACCGCCTGCACCTCCCGCATCGCCTCCAGAATGGCAGCCAGCATGAAGGCAATAAAGGGAGTGGCCTGCGCCTGCCGATCGGCGGCTGACAGGGCAGCGTAGTACTCCTCCTGCCGCGTCTTGATCACGGTCTCGACCGGCAGGAAGGCAAACAGCGGCTGCCACTCACTGAGCAACCGGGACTGCCATAGCCGCCCCATCCGCCCGTTGCCATCCGCAAAGGGGTGGATGAACTCGAATTCATAGTGAAAGACGCAGCTTGCCACCAGCGGATGGCAATCCGTCGCGCCGCACCATGCCAGCAGCTCGCGCATTAACAGCGGCACCCGGTCGGCGGGCGGCGGCATATGGATCAGTTGCTTATCCCGGTAGATGCCGACGCCGCTCTGGCGAAAGTGGCCAGCATGATCCACCAGCCCCTGCATCAATACCCCATGCGCCTGAAGCAGGTGCGTAATCTGGTACGGCTGCCATGCCATCAGCCGCTGGTAAGCCGCGAAGGCGTTGCGTACCTCCTGGATCTCATGCGGCAGGCCCAGCACCCGCTTCCCCTCCAGCACGGCCGTCACCTGCGCCAGCGACAGCGTGTTGTTCTCAATCGCCAACGATGCCTGAATGGTGCGAATCTGGTTTCCCCGGCGCAACTGCGGCGTCAGGATCTCATTTTGCGTGACCGACCACTGCCCCAGCAGCGCACTGATGTCAGCCACATGGTTAAGGATCTCAGAGGTCAGGGTAAAGGGCGGCGTATAGCGCATGGGCGGCTCGGCGTGGGAAGTGTAGCCACACTCTACTTGATCGGTTACTTGATCGCTACTTGATCGGTGCGGGGTGGCACTGCCGATAAAAAAGGGCGCTTGCGCGCCCTATGAAGGAGGGAGGAAGGTCAGGCCGGGAGCTGCTCGGCGTGGGCTTTCTCATCCTCATCGACCGCGAAGCAGGCCACCAATTGATCGCCATACTGCTTCAGCTGCGGTTGCTGCTGTGGGCAGACGTGGAAGGCGCGGCGGCAGCGGGCGTTGAACGGGCAGCCCGGCGGCGGGTTGAGCGGGCTGGGCAGTTCGCCAGTCAGCTTGATGCGTTCGCGCCGCTGGTCTGGGTTGAGGCGCGGGGTGGCGGAGAGCAGCGCCTGCGTATAAGGGTGGCGCGGGTTGTTGAAGATCGCCTCCTTGGTGCCCTTCTCCACGCAGCGCCCGAGGTACATCACCATCACCTCGTCGGCGATGTGCTCCACCACCGACAGATCGTGGGAGATGAAGACGTAGGAGAGGCCCAGCTCCTGCTGCAAATCCATCATCAGGTTCAGCACCTGCGCGCGGACGGAGACGTCGAGGGCGGAGACTGGCTCATCGGCGATCACCACGTCCGGGTTGAGCATCAGTCCACGGGCGATGGCGATGCGCTGGCGCTGGCCGCCGGAGAACATGTGCGGGTAGCGATCGTAGTGCTCGGTCTTCAGGCCCACCTTCGCCATCATCTCCAACGCCTTCTCCCGCCGCTCGGCGGCGCTCAGCGGCGTGTTGATCAGCAGCGGCTCCTCCAGAATCTGCCCCACCTTTTTGCGCGGGTTGAGCGAGCCATAGGGGTTCTGGAACACAATCTGGATCTTCTGGCGGCGCAGCTTCTCGGCCGTCACATCCGGTTGCAGCAGATCCTGCCCTTGGTAGTAAAGCTCGCCACCGGTCGGCGTCTCAATCATCGTCAGCAGGCGGCCAAGGGTCGATTTGCCACAGCCGGACTCGCCCACCACCGCCAGCGTCTTGCCGCGCTCCAGCGTGAAGGAGACGCCATCCAGCGCCTTCACCATCCGCTCCGGCGCGAACATCCCGCGTTTTACCGGGTAGTGCTTTTTCAGGTCAATCGCCTGCAACAGCGGCGCATTATTGGTCATAGGTCGGTCTCCCGGCGTCATCGAGCGGGTAGTGGCATTTGGACTGCCGGCCAGGGATCTGGCGCAGGGCCGGTTCCACGGCGCGGCAGTGGTCGGTGGCGTAGGGGCAGCGCGGATTGAGCAGGCAGCCGGTCGGGCGGTCATATTTGCCCGGCACCACGCCCGGCAGCGAGGCCAGCCGCGCCTTGTCGGCGGCGAACTCCGGCAGGGCGCGCAGCAGCGCCTGCGTGTAGGGGTGGCGCGGCGCGCGGAAGATCTCCTCCGCCTTGCCCACTTCCACCACCTGCCCGGCATACATCACGATGATCTGGTGCGCCGCCTCGGCCACCAGCGCCAAATCGTGGGTGATCAAAATCAGCGCCATGTTCTCGCGCTGTTGCAGCTCCAGCAGCAGCTCAATGATCTGCGCCTGAATGGTCACGTCCAGCGCGGTGGTCGGCTCATCGGCGATCAGCAGCTTGGGCCGGCAGGCGATAGCCATCGCGATCATCACGCGCTGGCTCATGCCGCCCGAGAGCTGGTGCGGGTAGACATCCAGCCGCGAGGCCGGGTCAGGGATGCCCACCTGCGTCAGCAGGTCGATGGTGCGCTGGCGGCGGGTCTTTTTGCTGCCGCCCTGATGCACCTTCAGCGCCTCCATAATCTGGTAACCAACGGTGTAGCAGGGGTTGAGGCTGGTCATCGGGTCCTGGAAGATCATCGCCACTTCGGAACCCACCAGCTGGCGGCGCTGCTTCTCGCTCATCGTCTGGAGGTCATGGCCGTTGAAGGCCAGCCGTTCGGCCATCACTTTGCCGGGGAAGTCGATCAGGCCCATGATCGCCAGCGAACTGACGGATTTGCCGGAGCCGGACTCACCAACGATGCCGATCACCTGCCCCTGTGCCACCTGATAGCTGATGCGATCCACGGCGCGGAACGGCGCCGCGCTGTCGCCAAAGTGCACGGAGAGCTGATCCACGGTCAGCAGGGGCTTGCCCGCCGCGGCGGAAGGCGCGGGCGCCTCAGTCAAAATTTCGGTTGCAGACATGTCGCGTCCTCCTACTGCTTGAGTTTGGGGTCAAGGGCGTCACGCAGGCCATCCCCCATCAAATTGAATGCCAATACCGTCAGCAGGATGATCAGGCCGGGGAAGGTCACGACCCACCAGGCGCTCTGCGCGAACTGCAACACATCGGACAGCATGGTGCCCCACTCTGGCGTCGGCGGCTGCGCGCCCATGCCGAGGAAGCCCAGCGCCGCCATATCGAGGATGGCGTTGGAGAAGCCCAACGACGCCTGCACGATCAGCGGTGCCAGACAGTTGGGCAGGATATTGACGAACATCTGGCGCATCGCGCCCGCGCCCGCCACGCGTGAGGCGGTGACGTAGTCGCGGTTGACCTCCACCAGCACCGCCGCGCGCGTCAGGCGCACATAGTGCGGCAGCGCCACGAAGGTCAGCGCCAGCGAGGCGTTGACGATGGAGGGGCCGAAGATCGCCACCAGCACCAGCGCCAGCAGCAGGCTCGGCAGTGCCAGCATGATGTCCACCACGCGCATGATGATGATGTCCACCATGCCGCCGAAGTAACCGGCCAGCAGGCCGAGCACCACGCCCATGATCAACGACAGCACCACCACCAGACAGCCCACCAGCAGCGACAGCCGCGCGCCATACATCAGGCGCGACAGGACATCGCGGCCCACGTCATCGGTGCCGAGCAGGAACTGCCAGCTACCGCCCTCTTGCCAGACCGGCGGCTTCAGCAGCGCGTCGCGGAACTGCTCCGCTGGCGCGTGCGGCGCAAGGAAGCCCGCGCCCAGCGCCACCACCAGCATCAGGATGATATAGGCGAGGCCCACCACCGCGCCCTTGTTGCGTTTGAAGTAGTGCCAGAACTCCTGCATCGGGGTCATGGGCACCGGCGCGGTGCCGCGCTGGGATTCGGTGCCGACTGGCTCACTGATTTGAGACATGTGCGCCCCCTATTTCTTGTGTCGGATACGGGGGTTAACCACGCCGTAGAGCACGTCTACCAGCAGGTTAACCAGAATAATCAGGGTGGCGATCAGCAGCACCCCGCCCTGCACCACCGGGTAGTCACGGCGTTGCAGCGCATCGATCAGCCAGCGTCCCAGCCCCGGCCAGGAGAAGATGGTCTCGGTCAGGATCGCGCCCGCCAGCAGCGTGCCGACTTGGAGGCCAATTACCGTCACCACTGGCAGCATGGCGTTGCGCAGCGCGTGGACGATGATCACCCGCATCCGGCTGACGCCCTTGGCGCGCGCGGTGCGGATGTAGTCCTCGCCCAGCACCTCCAGCATCGAGGAGCGGGTCATGCGCACAATCACCGCCAGCGGGATGGTGCCGAGCACGATGGCTGGCAGGATCATGTGCATCACCGCGTCGGTGAAATCACCCGGTTCGCCCCAGATAAAGGTGTCGATCAGCATGAAGCCGGTGAGCGGCAGGGTGTCGTCGAGGAACACGGTGTCACTGATGCGGCCGGAGACTGGCGTCAGGTTCAGCTGCACCGAGACCAGCATCACCAGCATGATGCCCCACCAGAAAATCGGCATGGAATAGCCGGTCAGCGAGATGCCAACGGCGGTGTGGTCAAACACCGAGCCGCGTTTGACCGCCGCCAGCACCCCGACCGGGATGCCGACCACCACCGCGAACAGCATCGCGCAGATGCCCAGCTCCAGCGTGGCGAAGAAACGCGGCACGAACTCATCCCACACTGGGATGCGGCTCTTCAGCGAGATGCCGAGGTCGCCCTGCAACACCGCGCCGACATAGTGGAAATATTGTTGGTAGAGGGGCTTATCCAGTCCCATTTCTGCCATCAGCTGCGCGTGGCGCTCAGCGGAGATGCCGCGCTCGCCGGCCATGATGGTCACCGGGTCGCCGGGGATCATATGGACGAAGGCGAAGGTCAGCAGGGTGATACCGATAAACGTTGGGATAACCAGTCCCAAACGCCGGAGTATGAACTGCAACATAACCCGAACTCTCTGTATAGAAGGCCCGGGGAACCGCGGCTCCCCAGGCTTGGACAAGGCTCACATCTGAATCGGGCGCGGCGGGAAGCCGCACCCCAACAGGTCACAAAATAGTTCGATCCCTCGACGGGGCCGGGCTGCGCCGGCCTATCCGGGAACGGCGCGGGGGCGGCCCGCGCCGGATGCCGTTATGCGCCCTGGCGGGCGGGGACGGCATCACTCCATGGAGACGTTCTCGAAGTGGTGTTTGCCCAGCGGGTCAACAACGTAGCCCTTCACCTCTTTGCGTACCGGCTCGTACACGGTGGAGTGGGCGATAATCAGCGCCGGGGCCTGGTCATGCATCACGACCTGCGCCTGTTTGTAGTACTCGATGCGCTTGTTGTGATCGGCTTCGGCGCGCGCCGGTTGGATCTGGTCTTCAAACGGCTTGTAACACCATTTAGAGTAGTTCGATCCTTGCTTGGCTGCATCACAGCTGAACAGGGTGGCGAAGAAGTTATCCGGATCCCCGTTGTCGCCAGTCCAGCCCATCATCACCGTCTGGTGCTCGCCATCTTTGGCGCGCTTCAGGTACTCACCCCACTCATAGGTGACGATCTTGGCCTTCACGCCCACTTTCGCCCAGTCCGCCTGAATCAGCTCCGCCATGCGGCGCGCGTTCGGGTTGTAGGGGCGCTGTACCGGCATCGCCCACAGGTCGATGCTGAAGCCATCCGCCATACCGGCCTCTTTCAGCAGCGCCTTGGCTTTTTCCGGGTCGTAGGCGTAGTCCTGAACGTCGTTGTTGTAGCTCCACATGGTTGGCGGGATCAGGTTCTTGGCCGACTGGCCCGCGCCCTGATAGACCGCGTCAATGATCGCTTTCTTGTTGACCGCCATGCTCAGCGCCTGACGCACCTTGACGTTATCCAGCGGCTTTTTCTCGACGTTGAACGAGAGATAGCCGACGTTCAGCCCCGGTTGCTGCATCAGGTTGATCGCCTTGTCGTTCTTCATCGACGCGATGTCCGCCGGGTTCGGGTACGGCATCACCTGACACTCATTCTTCTGCAACTTGGCGTAACGCACCGAGGCGTCCGGCGTGATGGAGAAGACCAGACGGTCGATCTGCGGCTTGGTGCCCCAGAAGCCCTCAAACGCCTTGTAGAGGATGCGCGAATCTTTTTGGTATTGCAGCAGCTGGAACGGGCCAGTGCCGATCGGGTTGAGGTCAATCTTCTCCGGGGTGCCCGCCTTCAGCATGTTGTCGGCATACTCAGCAGACATGATGGAGGCGAAATCCATCGCCAGATCGGCGAGGAACGGCGACTCCGGGCGGTTCAGCACGAAGCGCACCGTGTGGTCATCCACCTTCTCGACCTTGTTGATCAGGTCTGGCATCCCCATGCCTTGGAAGTACTCGTAGCTGCCGCCGGAGACCTTATGGTACGGGTGGTTTTCATCTTTCTGGCGGTTGAAGGAGAAGAGCACGTCGTCGGCGTTGAAGTCACGCGTCGGCTTGAAATCCTTGCTGCTCTGCCACTTCACGCCCTGACGCAGGTGGAAGGTGTAGGTTTTGCCATCTTCACTGACATCCCACTTTTCGGCCAGACCGGGCTGGATCTCGGTGGTGCCGATTTTGAACTCCACCAGACGGTTGTAGATCGGCACGGAGCTGGCGTCATAGGTGGTGCCAGAGGTAAAGAGCTGTGGGTTAAAACCTTCCGGCGAGCCTTCAGAGCAGTAGACCAGGGTTTTTGCCTGCACGCCAGCCGCCACGGACAGCGCCAGCAGGCCCATGCTGAACTTAAGTAACCCTGATTTTCCCAAGGAGATTCTCATCGCGTAACTCCATAGATTGTGATGTGGTGTTGTGTGTTGTTCTACAGGCCGGCCTGTAATGTTTTTGTCGGTGGTCGGCTCTGGGCGTGGCGTCAGGGAGACGCCTGAAGGAATACGGTGCGGGTGCCGGTGAAAACGTTTCCCGGCGGATCTAGGTGCGTGGAATTCACCCAAACTATCCACTGGTCATACCCCTGAGGCTACCAATTTGGCAACTGTTGAGGGTGACGTCAATATAACCAGTGGGGATTTGCGCAGAGTGTGAGAAACAGCAAACAAACATAAAAAAAACTGTTTTCTAACATCTACCGGACAATATGGCAGCACAAAGTCAGTAGCTGGCGAATTATCTGGCTGTAACAGTTTGTCTCTAGTCGTTTCACCCGTTAAAAAACTAAAAAATTTTCTTGCCGAATGGTGATTATCTGAACGCTTATCGGGGAGAAAGGTGGAAATTTCAGCCGAAAATGCTGGCGTCTAACCCGAAAGAGTCAGGCGCCCAGCCATAAGCGAAATTGATGACAGCGACATTTAGCGCGAAACGAAAAAACTTCTCATTTAGCCCACGCCACGGCACGCCGGAGAATCTGCTGCGGCTGCTGTCGATGCTGGCAGTCAGCGGCCGGTGACGTCGCTTCCCCAGGTGGCCGTGGGATTGCCAACATTTTCCTCTCATTCACACTTTTTAAAAATTTATTTCTGCTGCAAAACAGCCGCTTACCGCCCATTTTCCCTGCCTAAGCCGGATCGCGCCGATGACTTTGCTAGGCTTATAAACATCAGGTGTTTTTTCCGGGCTTTGCGCCCATCCACAGAGAAAGGAGGCAATATGCAACGATTCAGCAAGAAAGTCGTCGTCGTCACGGGGGCAGGTTCCGGCATCGGTGAGGCCACCGCCCAGCGTTTCGCTTCCGAAGGGGCGGCCGTGGTGCTGGTCGGCCGCACGGAGGAGAAGTTGCAGGCCACCCTTAAGAGCCTTGAGGGCGGCGATCACTTGGTGCGCGCGACCGACATGGCCGAAGCGGACGAGGTGGAGCAGCTGGTGGACGAGGTGCTGAAAAAATATGGACGGGTGGATGTCGTGGTCAACAATGCTGGCGTGGCCGCACAGGGCCGGGTGCATGAGGGCGATTACGCGGATTGGGAGAAGGCGATCAAGGTTGACCTGTATGGCGTCTTCCACAGCTGCCGCTACTTTATGCCCGCGCTGATCAAGAGCCAGGGCAATATCGTCAACGTCTCCTCTGTGTCGGGGCTGGGCGGTGACTGGGGCATGAGCTTCTATAACGCAGCCAAGGGCGGCGTCACCAATTTCACCCGCTCGCTGGCGATGGATCAGGGTGCGGACAAGGTGCGCGTCAACGCCGTCTGTCCCGGCCTGATCATCACGCCGATGGCCTCTGACATCAAAGAGAATGAGCCGCTGCTGGCGGAGTTCCGCAAACGTACCCCGCTCGGCCGTCCCGGCCAGCCCGACGAGGTGGCGGCGGTGATCGCCTTCCTGGCGAGTGACGATGCCCGTTACGTCACAGGCGTCAACTTGCCGGTTGATGGCGGCATCACGGCCTCCAACGGCCAGCCCAAACAGGCGTAACCCCGGACAGCCACTCCCACCCGCAACCTAAGGAGCATGTCATGGCATACCAACAGGCCCTGGCGCTGTCGGCACTGACCGACAGCCAACCCAAATCCATCACGCTGGATGACACCAAGATCATGCTGGTGAAGCGTGGCGATCGCGTCAACGCCTTCCAGGCCACCTGCCCCCATGCTGGCGCGCCGCTGGCGGAGGGGGCCATCTGCGACGGCCAGCTGGTCTGCCCGTGGCATAAGGCGGTCTACTCGCTGGATGATGGGCAGTTGATGGAGCCACCGGCGCTGGAGGGGCTGACACGCTATGCGGTGAAGGTGGAGAACGGCATGGTCTGGGTCGATCCGCAGGCGTCGCAACCGCCGGTGACGCCGGAAGACGTCGGCGACCGCGGCACGCTGGTGATCATTGGCTCTGGCGCGGCGGGAAGCGCGGCGCTGGCCGCCCTGCATGAGCGCGACTACGCTGGCAAAATTGTGGTCATCGACCGCGAAAAGCAGGCCGGCTATGACCGCACTGCCCTGAGCAAATTCGTGCCGATGGGACAGATGAAGGTGGATGAGGTGCCCGCGCTGCTGGACGACGAGGTCACCGAGGACACCCATGTTGAGCGGCTGGTGGCACAGGTGGCGCACATCGACAGCCAGAACCAGGTGGTGGTGCTGGAGAACCAGCGTCGCATCCCGTTCGATAAGCTGCTGATTGCCAGCGGCGGCAAGCCACAGGTGCCGGATCTGCCCGGCGTGCAGCTCAGCGGCATCCACGTGCTGCGCAATCTCCAGCATGAGAAGACGCTGCTGCACGCGGTGGATACGTTGAAGGAGCTGGTGATTGTCGGTAGCAACTTTATCGGCATGGAGATGGCCGCCGCGCTGCGCAAACGCGGCATAGCGGTCACGGTCATCGCCCCGCACCCGCTGCCGTTCGAAACCCAATTCGGCCCGCGCATCGCCCACTATTTCCGCCAGCTGCATGAGGCGCAGGGCGTGAACTTCATCGACGGCAAGGCGGCGGCCTTCGAGGGCGGCGAGCGCGTCGAGGCAGTGGTGCTGGAGGATGGCAGGCGCGTCCCGACCCATCTGGTGCTGCTGGCCACCGGCATTGAGCCGGTTACTTCCTTCATCCACGACCTGCCGTTGGCCGAAGATGGCAGTTTGCAGGTCAATGAGCAGATGGCGGCGGCCGACAACATCTATGCCGTCGGCGACATCGCCACCTTCCCCTATGAGGGGCGGCCAATCCGCATCGAGCACTGGCGCGTGGCCCAGCAGCAGGGGCGCGTGGCGGCGGTCAATATGCTGGGCGGCAACGAGCCTTTCGACCGCATCCCCTTCTTCTGGACGCAGCACTACGGCACCCGCTACGACTATCTGGGCCACCCGGAGAAGTGGGATCAGATCGATCTGATCGGATCGCTGGAGGAGAAAAACTTCATCGCGCTCTACGGCCTGAAAGAGCAGTTGGTCGCCGTGGTCGCCACCGGCCGCGAACGCACCAGCGGCCAACTGATGCTGGAGATGCAGCAGCACCACCTCAGTATGGAACAAGCGCGCCGCGTGGTGCATAACACCGCGCACGCCTGATATTTCCACCGGCCGCCTACGGGCGGCTTTTTATTTCCCTTCCCTAATTCTTCCTTATTTAATTCTGCCTTCAATCACTTATTTCCCATTCGTGTTACGTGTTCCCGTAATACCCATTCCACAGCAATGAAATAATAAATAAATTAATGAATCGGCAATAAAAAAATGTCATGGAAATAACGCCTGCCGGAGTGGCAAGTCTATGAAAAGAGGGAGTTTTGGTAGCAAAAAGGAACGATAACATTCCTTTTTGCTACTATTATTTCTTTTTGAAATGAAGGTTATTCTCAATGACCATAAATAACGTTTGGTTCGGATAAGTTACAGCCATTGCTCACTTCATTGAGTGTATCAAAACCTGAACCGTTAAAGCGATACGTAATCAATCGACATTTAGGAACTGCAAAGTCCCCATTATCATGCTGAAGCGGTGCGTTAGCAGCGCGTCCTTGGATGGTTAATTCTTTACTATCTCCTTCAGCGGTATATTTAAATTTTAACCCTGTAGATGTACCATCATCAACAGCTTCAACATAACTGTCCCCCCCTTCAGGAGAGCGGGGGAGTGTAGCGACAACTTTGCCTGTTAACTTGTCAATAACCCATCCGCAGACCCAGTAATCGTGCAAACATTCACTACCGTGCCCTCCAGAGGTTACAAATAGACGATAATGCCCAGCAAAGTTTACGGGTTTATTCAATTGTGACTTTATTTGTTTTTTCCACCAGCTTGAATAATTTTCTTGCTCTGGATTTAGAGATACTGACTGCGCGAATGGCCCTTTGCTAATTTGCACTGGGTTTTCAGCACTTCTAGCATCGGTTAGAAAGGGACATAGCGAGAAGAGTAGGCTAAAAGTTATATATTTATTTTTTCCCATTTTTTGAAACCTCAAGTATTGAAACCATTTCATCTGGCATAATGTGAGAGCTATTTAAACCATCACCAGAGTAATAAGACACACCTTCAATGTGAGCAGTGCGTCCTTTACTAATTACCTTACCTTTTCGTACTCCAGCGGAAGCGAACTCCATCGCCCAGGCGTAAATCGCATCCTCTACGCTGCCATTACCTTCGAGATAATTAATAATAGGTTTACGTTTAATTTTAATAAGATATTCTTCAAAGATCTTATCCTGCATGGCTTCGTCATACAGCGCATTAACATCCAGATTCAGGCCTCTGACTGCCTCTTTTAATGGGGCAGTTGTTACCTGATAGCGCCCAGTTGCAAACATATCAAATCGCGCCTGTGCATCCATCACCTGCTGAAGCATCATCATTCTAGGATTCTATTTTCATAAGTATTGCCTCATCCATAATGGCTATATTATTAAATTTTTGTCGCTTGAGGATATTTAGCCGCCGTGATCTACATCACACTCATCACCAATTTCAAGAGTAATGAAATTATTTTTTTTGAAATCGTAAGCAATGTAATTGCATTTATTATCACCTTTACCCGATGTCGGGATATTAGAACCATTCATCCATAACATAGAGCTATGTGGATAAAAATTAGGTGCAAATTCCTCTGGCACCGGAGTACCATTATCATGGTATGAGAAATAAGCATGATTTCCATTGAATTCAGGTAGCTCAGAAACAATTTTTCCTGAGATTTTATCAATAACCCACCCACAGACCCAGCGTTCGTCTCCGCATTCTTTCGGCAGTTCAGCGTTCCAGCTCAGATACAGGCGATAATGTCCTGCAAAGTTTACCGATTTTACCAGTTCACGTTGCATGACCTTTTTCCATTTAGCTGTATAGCCCTCTTGTATATCGGTAAGTTCAATGCTCTTCGCAAATGGTCCTTTACTGATAGGTACAGGGTAATCAGGAAATTGTGGGAATGCGTAGGCTGAGGACATTTCTATCATAGATAGAATTAAAACGGTCAAAGACTTTATATTAAACATCATTCTTTGAATCCTTTGTTTTCTGAATTAAACCATTTAGCTGATAAATAAATAGGTATCTTTGTTTATTGGTATGGCAATATTACGTGCGTTTGGTCATAATTGATAAAGCCTCATTCTTGAGGCTTTGTATTTTATTGGCGTGGAGCATCTTGGTCATCGCCATAATCGACTTTGCATTTTCCTGCATCCAGCACAGTTATAAATTTCAAGCCATCAAACATATATGCAATATTCTCGCATTTATTATCTATTTTACCAGATGAAGGCACATTAGAACCTTCAATCCATATCATACTGCTTTTAGGATAAAATTCCGGCATAAAATCCTCAGGGACAGGCGTTCCGTTATCATTATATGAAAAATAAGCATGATTACCGTTAAACTCGGGCAATTCAGAAATAATTTTCCCTGAGGTTTTATCAATCACCCAGCCACAGACCCAGCGCTCATCACCGCACTCTTTTGGGAGTTCAGCATTCCAGCTCAGGTACAGTCGGTAATGTCCGGAAAAATTAACAGGTTTGGCAAGTTCCCGTTGCATGGTTTGCTTCCATTTTTCGGTATATTTCTGCTGATTTGCTGATAGCGCAATTTTTTTTGCAAATGGTCCCTTACTTACAGCAACAGGATAATCAGAAAACTGTGGGTTACCTTTGTCCGCTAAAACTGAACAAGCGGAAGACAGTAACACAAAGCTCAACAGAATATTATTGCACTTCATTTTTTGAATCCTTCAATTTATGAGTTGAACCATTTTGCACAATAAATAATTAGGTGGCTTTGGTTATTGGCATGGCGATATTTAGTATGTTTGGTTATAATAAATTAAACCTCATTCTTGAGGGCCTATTTTCTATTGTCGCAGGGCGTTCGGATCATCATCGTAATCGACTTCGCATGGAGAGCCTTTATCTAATGCAGTAAATTTATTATCCTCAAAGGTGTACATCATATATTTGCACTTCAAGTTTCTAAAATCAGACTGAGGAGCGGTATTTCCATTCATCCACAATACAATGCTTTTAGGAGAGAATCCGGGTTCAAACTCTTCAGGAGAAGGTGTGCCATTATCATGATAAGGGCGATAATGAGTATTTCCATTAAACTCTGGCAATTCAGAAACAATCTCCCCTGACGTTTTATCAATCACCCAGCCACAGACCCAGCGATCGTCGCCACACTCCTTGGGAAGCTCACCGTTCCAGCTCAGGTAAAGGCGGTAATGTCCGGCAAAGTTAACTGGTTTGGTAAGTTCCCGTTGCATGGTTTGCTTCCATTTTTCGGTATATTTCTGCTGATCAGCAGATAGCGAATTTTTTTTTGCAAATGGCCCCTTACTTACAGCAACGGGATAATCAGAAAACTGTGGGTTATCTTTGTCCGCTAAAACTGAACAAGCGAAAGACAGTAACGCGAAGCTTAACAGAATATTATTGCACTTCATCTTTTGATTCCTTTAATTTCTGAATCAGATCATCGGGCATAATGAAAACCTTATTTAGCTTGTCACCATTGTAATAACCGATGCCATCAATAGTGGCGTAACGCTTTTTATGTACAAGATTATGATGTTTATCACGAACAAATGACCCATCTGGATTTTTCTCATACTCATGCGGATCGGGGCTGATTTGTTTTCCCTGCTTTACACCCACGGAGGCGAATTCCAGCGCACAGGAATAAGCAGCATCGTCCACGCTGCCGTTACCCTCCAGATAGGCAATAATCGCCGGGCGCTTTATTGTAATTATGTACTCTTCAAAAATCCGGTCTTGCATGGCTTCGTCATACAGCGCATTAACATCCAGATTCAGGCCTCTGACTGCCTCTTTTAATGGGGCAGTTGTTACCTGATAGCGCCCGGTTGCAAACATCTGATGTGCTTCCTGTGCATCCATCACCTGCTGAAGCGTCATTGAAGTCAGATTAGTCTTGCTATGTACCTCTATGTGGGTCGGATGCGGGTGCGGATATGTTCGGTTATAAATGGTGTAATCATTCCGGGATTCGGCATTACAGATAAGGTCTGCAAACGGACTGTGCGCCCATCCACTGGCTTTTGGCGCACTGATAGCATCAAGGAACATGATCGGGTGCATATGCCATAACTCCGTCGGAAGATTAACCTTCGATTTATCAAGGTCGGGCATCCATACCTCATTTTTCAGCACTGTGTCCCAGTATTCCGCTTCACCTGGCTCATTTTTACGGTAATCGCTCAGATGTTCTTCTTCCCACATGGCATGGCTGGCGTAAGCCCATGCGCTGGTATGCCTGATGATGAGTCGGTTCAGGGAATGGCGCAGCATCGGCACATACAGCCAGCTCAGAATATGGTATTCGTCGTATTCCCTGTCAGCATCAATATCCCGCAGGAAGCGTTCATATTCATATTTCATCGCGCCGTATTTTGTGCGCTGCTCCTGTTTAGAGGCAAAATACAGCACCTCCATCAGCTTGCGGATAAACCCCTTACGCGAGCGGTTTTCTCCCAGATATTTAAATCCGGTTGTGGGGATATCCACCAGCTCAAAGCCTTGCCCGGCCAGGTCATAGCGCGAAAGTTTCTTCGTGTCTTCATCCCGTATCCAGTCCATTTTCTGGCCTGAGCACCAGTAAAGCTGGCCTGTATGACCGTCTTTTGCGCTCCGGGCTTCATCTCCCAGCCGCTGAACTGCATCCAGCGTACTCAGTGCTTTGCGGGGTTCAAATTTCATAGGCCAGCCGCTGTAATCGTAAGCGGGCACACCTGGAATAAATTTAAGCCACGCGGGTTTATCATTGCCCACCTGTTCCGGGTTTGTCAGAAAGTGCGCCAGATTATCATCGGCGGTAAAGCACTCGATATGCACCTGGTATTGTCCTTCGTGCTTCATCGAGAAACGACTGGCTGACAGGTGGCCCAGATAGCCAAGGTGACCGATAGCGTCACCGGCTTTAACCGGAATGGGGTCAGGGCATATCACCTTATCCAGTTCCAGCGTGTGCTGGTGGGGAGGCAGAAGCGTTTCCCACCATACGGGGCGCTTTGCACCGCCAAATTCAGGTTTGAGGTTGGCAGCATCCCTGACGGATACCCAGACTTTATCCCCGGCCTGTAAATCCATATCCGGTGTGTGCACGTTCTGACGCAGGGTGACGTGCCCCATTACAGTGCCGCCGTCTTCGCTTTTCTGTGCCGGGTCGGTATTGTCCCAGGTGATTCTGGTGCCGCGAGGGAGAGTGCCCGTCTGCCAGGCTCTGGATTTATCCACAAAAGACTTTAACCCCGAAGGCCAGCTAACCGTCCAGTTATGCTCACTGTCGTGTGTGTAGGCGCTCCACGGCGCAAGGTTCATGTACAGCGTGTAAAACGTCAGGCCGCTTTGCGTCGTTTCACCCGGCTGCACATAGTGCCGGATAAGCACAAAAGAGCAGGCGTGCGGAACAGGGTTCCCCCACCAGCGGGCTTCTTTCAGATCGCTGCACACCCGGTAGGCAACCACTTCACCGTCCGCCATACTGCGCAGGGGCTGCTGCCCGGTGAACGGTGTCGGATGGCTTTCCTTTTCTTCCGCTGACGGACTGCTCAGCGCACACCACGGGGCGGACGCATGGGTGATATGGATAGCACCGTGCCACAGACCATTACGGCCTACGGGCCAGAATCCCCCGGCTTCGCTGTTGCCCAGATGGTCAAGAAACTCTTCGCAATGGGCAAACTCGCCCCCCTTTTCGTCTTTTGCGACCGGAAAGCGAAAATGTAACGGGACAGGGGCTGTTTTTTCCCCGGTTTTATCGGTCATGTGTTATTCCTTAACTTTTTGTATTCGGGTGCTTATCTTGTATCCGGGTATTCATCAGGGGAAAACTCAGTCGGAGGACTGGCGCTTTTGGGCATGTTTCTGTCGGCCGGGCTCGCTGACCGGGGATTCGGGAGCCGCAACAGGCATTTTCGCCCTGGCCTGTCGGCTGTAATGATTTGCGCGGGTCCGGTAATCGCCCTGGGTGCCGGATTCAATGGCGTGCGCATCAAGCGTGATGTAGCTGCCGCCACCGTTGAGAGTGATTTTCTTCGCACTGAGTTTAATTTCATCTTCCGTGCTGACAATGCTGAGGCTTTTACGTGCAAGAAGCGCCATCTGGTCATGCTGGGCCTCAATACGCACCGGGCCGCTGTTGGCGATAAGTTTCATTCCGGCTTTGCGGGCAAAAGCGCTGAGGCTGTTACCCACCCCCATAAAGAAATTTTTCTTCACGCTGAAATCGGCATTCTTTCCGGCATCGGCTATCAGGTTTTCTTTTGCTGATAATTGCAGGTGCCCGCCGCTGGTCAGAGCCACCCCGTCCGGGGCATGCATCGCTATCACGGCGGCATTAAGTTCGCTAACGCGCTCATTCATCAGGCTGAGGCGGGCCGCCATATCTGCCGGGTTTGCCGTGGCGCGGGCAGCGTCAGCCGAAAGTGTTGCCACCTCGTCTGTCATCTGGCGCAGCGCTTCCAGCATCGCCACCATATCAGTCTGTTTTCCCTGTGCCTCTGACTGTCCGTCTGCCGTGACAAACAGCCCTTTTGCGGCACGGATGGCCCCGTAACTGTCGGTGCGCAGTTCAAACCCTTCGCCACGCAGATGATTCTGGCTCTGACTGTCGCCGTTATCGTCCACGACATGCCCGAGATTAAGCTGACTTTTGCCGCCGTATTCAGTGGTGATGCGGATGTGCTCTTTGTTGCGGGTATCATCCAGGCGGATTTCATTCCCTGAGGGTGTGCGCAAAATATTGCGGTGGTCGTTGCGGATAGTTACAGGGTCAGCATGGGCAGAATCATGCAACACCCCGTTAATATACGGGCAGTCGGGGTCGCCATTCTCAAAGGCGATATGGACTTCCGTACCTGCAAGCAGCGGCAGATGTAACCCGTAAGTATCCCCGGCATAAGGGCGGGACTGGCGCACCCAGAGACTTTCCTCGCCCTGCGTCCATGTGTCACGGTCGGCGTTAAACTGCACTTTATAACGTCCGTGCTTATCAATATGGGCGTAGAGGTCATTATCCTGTGTGCTAGTGATGCGGGCAGGGAGCACGCCCGCCATCACGGGCTTATCCACCAGCCCCGGACGAAACGTATATTCAGCACCTGCCGGAATACCCTCTAGCGTCAGCAGCAGGCTGGTATCCCGCGCAGCCCGGCTGGTCAGTCCGGTAATCAGCATCCCTTTGCTGAAGGCTTCCGGTGCGTCTCCGGTAACGGTCAACACCTGTCCGGGCACGGGTAACACGCTGGTGGTGGTGGCTTCCATCCGGGCCTGCTGGCTCAGGGCGCGTTCATGATGCAGACGGGCGTAAAATACGCCGCTCTCAGTTTCGGGGACTGGATGGTAAGCATCACCCGTGCTGGCGTAGTTGTCAGCATAATGGTATGCCTCGCCGTAAGTGGTGCTGTCGTTGCGGGTCACGTCGGCCTGTGCGTCCATGTCTGCCAGCGCATCGCGATAATTGTAATTGCGGGTTACTACGGACTGTGTGACCACCTTCGCGAGGGTGGTCATACCCAGACAGATTCTGCGCCACTGTCGTGCATTCCTGACACGGGTACAGCCGGAAGCGTCAACCCACGCTGATAACTCTGCCTGCTGTCACAAAACTCCACCACGTCGATATTGAGACGGGTATCCGTGGTAAAGCGAAACCATATCCCGACCTCAGCCAGAATACGGCGGATAAACGTTAAATCATCTTCCGCATACTGCATCACCTGCTCACGGCGGGGGTATTCCTGCGAGAGCGAAAAGAGAAAATCCTGCCCGCGCATCCCGTGGCGCTCACGCAGAATATTTTCCACAATCTGCGGAACGCTCATATCCTGCCAGATACGGGTCTGGTGGCTACGGGAAAGTAACGCCAGCCGGGGCTGTAACCTCACGCTGTATTGTGCTTCATCTGCTGAGACTGACAGCAGGGAAAAGCCGGTAATCACGCCGTGCAGGGTGCGCAGCATTTCACGGGTTTTCGGGTCACAAAGGGTAAAATCCGCCTGCTGCATCAACATAGCGTGCGGAGAAATGGCCTTATCCGTGCTGGTAAAGCGAATGGCATAATCAGAGGGCTGGCTAAGGGATTCATGGCCTTCAAAACTCAGCACGTCCAGCGGGGCAGAATTTTCGGCAATAGTCAGTTGGTGGTGATTGTGACCGTATGAAAAATTCATTCTGTCTTCCTTTAAGAAAGCACTAACCGTCAATACTTTAGCCCTGCCGAAAGAATACTCAATGGCTTTAATGTAATGAAAATTAACAGCAATTACATGCACTTATGCATTCCATGTGATTCATACCCTCCATGAATACATCTAATGGAATTTTTTAATTTCGCGGGTGTAAAAATTCGACGAAGCGGGCGCCGTCCCGTCGGGCAGGAGGTGCAGGGATCTGGCGAGTGGTAGAGGTAAATAGACGTAAGGTAGAGGTAATTATCGTTACGTCTACCAGACTGTAAGCCTTTCCCTGTCTGACTTTGACGTGAATCTGGTAGAGGTGTAGACGTAAGCAGGGCGTAAAAATCAGGCAGGGGGGTCATTGCCCGGCACCTCATTGCCCCATGCGCGGGGCAGGAATTCATCGGCCTGTTCGTTCAGATTCACGTTGGTCTGTGTCCTGCCGTTGATTTTGCGGGTCAGGTACACCGCCCGGTACTCCTTCGCCGCCTGTTTCACCGTGCGCGAAAACTTTTCCACTGACAGCGGTTTGCCGAGGTTGTGATACTCCATAAAGGCCAGATAGCAGTGATAGAGGTAGGTTTTCGGCTCCGGCTGACCTGCCCATGTGCCACCGCCCATCATCCCTTTCGGCTCGCTCATGAAGTACAGCGCCGCACAGAGGTCAATCACCGGGTCGATGCCCCGCTTGATAGTAAGTGCCTCCAGTGAATCCCGCTGCTCGCATAAAAGCCGTCTGGCGTGGTCTGGGTCGCCGAACGTCACCAGCAGGCGGCGAATCATCACCGGGAGTTCCTGGGCGGCAACGCGCCTTTCGACCGCATCCCCTTCTTCTGGACGCAGCACTACGGCACCCGCTACGACTATCTGGGCCACCCGGAGAAGTGGGATCAGATCGATCTGATTGGATCGCTGGAGGAGAAAAACTTCATCGCGCTCTACGGCCTGAAAGAGCAGTTGGTCGCCGTGGTCGCCACCGGCCGCGAACGCACCACCGGCCAACTGATGCTGGAGATGCAGCAGCATCATCTCAGCATGGAGCAAGCGCGCCGTGTGGTGCATAACACCGCGCACGCCTGATATTTCCACCGGCCGCCTACGGGCGGCTTTTTATTTCCCTTCCCTACTTCTTCCTTATTTAATCCCGCCTTCAATTACTTATTTCCCATTCGTGTTACGTGTTCCCGTAATACCCATTCCACAGCAATGAAATAATAAATAAATTAATGAATCGGCAATAAAAAAATGTCATGGAAATAACGCCTGCCGGAGTGGCAAGTCGATGAAAAGAGGGAGTATAGTGCGCGGCGGGTGCTCAAGGCTGTCTGGCTTGGGTATCAGTCAGGCGGTGGAGTTGCCCCACATGATATGCAATCCATGTGAGGCTACCAATCACCCCTAGACAAGGTGATTGTAGCCTCATCCCTATCTGCTTTCAAGGAGAGGCAAATATGTCACAACGATTTCTGATTGGGTTAACCGTTATTTGTGTCACGGTTTTACTCTTTACTTTTTTGGTGCGCCGTTCGCTCTGCGAATTGCACATTGAATATGACGGAATAAGTGTGGCAGCGATACTGGCCTACGAAGCCGTTCGTGAATAAGCAATCAAGGCGGGGCCTGCCCCGCCTGTTGTCTGGGGAGCCTCTATGCACCCGTTTTTTTCCAGATAGATCCGCAGTGCACGGATTACAGGCAACAAAAAACCCGCTAACCAGAGGTTGCGGGTTTTTTATTTCACGGGTCGGGAACCGTGAATCAGAATTTGGTCGGTGAGAGAGGATTCGAACCTCCGACCCCTTCGTCCCGAACGAAGTGCGCTACCAGGCTGCGCCACTCACCGAGAGTGCGGGGCGCATCTTACTTCCGCTACGCCCATGTCGTCAATCCCTTTTTTCTCACCCATCCATCAACTGTTTATTAATTCGCCACGACAATAAATGTCACCGGCCCGGCAGGTGGCACCAGTTGTTTTTCTGGTTGATGCCGCCATCCGGCGAGGTAAAGCCAATGCAGCCCAGGATGGTATCAAACAGCTCGGTGTGGTGGTGGGTCACGCCGATGCGCTGCTGCGCCTGCAACTGCTCGAAGGCGCTGCGGTGCTCTGGCTGCGACAGGAAGCTGTCTGATGCCCAGACCATCAGCGGCACGCGGAACTGCTCGGCCGGGGCCATCTCGCGCGGGGTGCCGTGGAAGTGGGCGTTCTCCTCAATCGATTCGCCGTGGTCGGCGGCGTAGAACACCAGCGCCTTCTTGTCGCGCACCTGATCAATCACGTTGTCGATAAAGCTGTCGGTGTAGAGCACGCTGTTATCGAAGGCGTTGAGCAACTGCTGCTTGCTGCACGACTGGTCAATGCCCATGCACTCCGGCGTGTAGCGGGCGTACTCACGCGGGTAGCGCTGGGAGTAGAGGTAGTGCGAGCCTTTGGTGTGCAGCACGATCAGGTGCTTGCCGTGCGGGTAGCGCTTCAGCGACTCGCTCATCTCGTTGACCAGCAACATGTCATCCACCGGCTTGCCGTCATTGCGCTTCTCCGAGGCGATCAGCTCACGGAAGGAGAAGTTATCCGGGTTGGTATTGTTGTAGAACCACACCTCGCTCTGCATGGCGAACAGCTCCGAGGTGAAGCCAAGGGACTTCATCACCGCGAAGACATTCTGCTCCTTCAGCGTGCGCTGCGGGTTATCCTCCACCCCGCCCTCACGCACGAACATGCAGCGCAGCGAGAGTTTGGTGGCGGTGTCGCAGGAGACGCCCTTGAAGGCGACCAGATTCTTCTCTTTTGACAGGCGCGGCGTGGTGTCGCGGCTGTAGCCCAGCAGGCCCATGTGATCCCAGCGGGTGGTCTCGCCAATGATAAACACCACGTAGGTGTCATCCAGCCCGGCCGGTGGCACGTAGGTGAACTGCTTGGCCGGGTCGGCGAGGTCGTCGGCGTCCTGGCTCTCATCATACTGGGTGTAGGCGAACAGGCCGAGGGCCGCCAGCCAGTTGGAAGGCAGGTAGGAGTGCGCCACCACCCCGCCGTAGCTCGGCAGGTCGATGTTGGTCACCTTCTCATTGGCTGACTGCTCCATGTCGAGCAGGCGCAGCGGCAGCCACACCAGCAGCCCGACGCCCAGCAGCAGCGCCAGCGGTTTCAGGCGCTGGCCGGGCGTTTTGATCTGCTCAATCAGGGTGTGGCTCAGGTTGTTTTTCCAGATCAGCAGCAGCGGCAGGGCGCTGACCGCCGCCATCCACAGCAGGAAGTGGTAACCAATCACCTCTTTCGACAGATCGACGTCCGTGGTCATCACCGACACGATAATGCCGTAGCCAATCACCACGTTGAAGAAGGTCATGTAGTAGCTGGCGGCCACCGAGACCAGCACCAGCAGCGATGCCATCACGCGATAGAACAGCTTGCCACCCAGCGACACCATGCGCATGACAAAGAAGGTGAACAAGACGATGGCCAGCACCTCGGTGACCGCAGAGATCATTTTTATGGCGTGGACGCCGCGGGTCATATCATCGAAACGACGGTAAAAAACGGAAAAATTCAGGAAAATGCCGATATAGATCGCTAACAACAGAGAAAGCGTTTGTTGCGATAGAGAATTAACTCTATTCATGTAGTAAATAAGCCCCGGATGGTATTTAGATTCTAAAATAATCGGACATTATTGATCACAACCGGTTCACTTAGCTGCAAAATAAGTACGTTTTTTGATAGCTGTTCAGGAATATTCTGAGGAAATTGCGGTAAAAAGCGGGGAAAAGGCATTAAAACAGGGAGTTGATAAAAAAAGAGGGGGGCGCCCCTCCTTTTTAATTATCACGCTTACTATCAGGCCAGCAATGGCTTATTTAATGTTAAGGGTGACGTCGATGTTGCCGCGGGTGGCATTGGAGTAAGGGCAGACAATGTGCGCCTTTTTCACCAGATCTTCGGCGATGCTGCGCTCTACGCCCGGCAGGCTGATGTCGAGCTGCACTTCAATTGCAAACCCGGTCGGCACCGGGCCGATGCCCACGGTGCCCTCAATCTGCGCCTCGTTCGGGATCTTCACCTTCTCTTGTGACGCCACATATTTCAGTGCGCCGAGGAAGCAGGCAGAGTAACCGGCGGCAAACAGCTGCTCTGGATTAGTGGCCTCCCCGCCCATGCCGCCCATCTCTTTCGGCACGCCCAGTTTGATGTCCAGCACGCCGTCAGAGGAGGTGGCACGGCCATCGCGGCCGCCGGTGGCTTTTGCATGGGCGCGGTAGATCACTTTCTCGATAGACATAATATTTTCCTTTTTTGGCTGGGATGCGGCCGTGGCCGCCCTCGATATAACAAACGATTTAATCGCACACTATTTAATTAGTGGCAGACATCCAATGCTTTCGCGTTGGGCGACCCGGTAGCGGGCCGCCCAAAGGTTCAGGTGCGTTTCAACAGCTTGCCGCGCAGCAGCTCAAGCTGTTGCTTAATGGCGTTCAACTCTTCGACATCGCACTCGGCCGCACAGGCCACCGCCTCGGGCACCGCCTGCGCCTGTTGGCGCAATGCCCGGCCAGCGTCGGTCAGGCTAATCAGCACCTGTCGCTCATCGCTGGCTGCCCGGCGGCGCGACAGCAGGCCTGCCGCCTCCAGCCGCTTCAGCAGCGGGGTCAGGGTGGCGGAGTCCAAAAACAGCCGCTCGCCAATTTCTGAGACCGTAACCCCCTCGCGCTCCCATAGCACCAGCATCACCAGATATTGCGGGTAGGTCAGGCCGAGCTGCGCCAGCAGCTTGCGGTAGACCTTGTTCAACGCCAGATTGGCGGAGTAGAGCGCAAAGCACATCTGCTGGTCGAGGTGCAGCAGCGGCAGGTCGGGCAGCGAATCGTCAGGATGTCTGTTCATGGTTCCAATATATATAGTGTGCGATATAATAGCAAGCATAGGCAGTGGCGATGCCCGCGTGGCGCTGGGCCTGCTCTGAAAAGCAGGGCGTCGGGCGGCATGAAATGGGAAACCACGCTATGTTAAAAGGTGAAACAAAGCGTATGGGCCGCCTTCCTCTGCGTAAACCGTAGCTTGGCGCGCAAATTTCTTGCCTGTTGCCACACAGGCCGCGCCTCAGGGACAAGGGAGAAATCTATGACGACTTTAGTTGAACGGGCGCGCCGCTTTGCTGGCAAAGCGCACGCCGCCATTAACCAGCGCCGAAAGTATACGGACGATCCCTACATTGTGCACCCGCGCGCGGTGGCAAAGATCGTTCGCAGCGTCCCTCACACCGAGGCGATGCTGGCCGCCGCCTGGCTGCATGACACGGTGGAGGACACCCCGACCACCCTGCATGAGATCCAGGAGAAGTTTGGCGCGGAAGTGGCCGAACTGGTGGAGATGCTGACCAATACCAGCCAGCCGGAAGAGGACAGCCGCATCGTGCGCAAGAACCGCGATCGCCGCCACACCGCGCAGGCCAGCCCTCAGGCCAAAACCATCAAACTGGCCGATCTGATCGATAATCTGCATGAAATTTTGGAGTGCGACGCGGATTTCGCCAAGACCTACCTGATTGAGAAGCGCCTGCAACTGGAGGTGCTGAAAGAGGGTGACAGCACGCTCTGGCAGCGCGCCAAGCGTACCATCGACGAGGCGCTCGACAGCCTGCACCAGCCGCCCTACAACGTGCCGGCGCAGTGGTTCCACGACACCGAGCGCGCCTACCTCAACGCCGACCGCCCCTGAATCCCCTGATCGATGCGCGCCAGCAGCCAGGGGTAGAAGGGATTGGAGGCGATGCGCATCAGCGTGTCCATGCTTTCCACCAGCGCCCCGCGCTCGCCGCGCGAGGCCAGTGTCCCGAGGCTGAGGCCAAACTGGTGCGGATCGGTGGGCGTGCGGCCATAGAGCGAGTCATCTGGCGGGAACGGCAGCGCCACATGTGACAGCGAGTAGATCTCCGGCGGATAGGCGATCCCCAGCGCCTGCCGCTGGTGCGCAAGGCCGTTGGCTGGCAGGGTATCGGCCACCACTGAATTGCCACTGCCCGCTGGCCCGTTGCCGACCACCGTGGTGGCGTAGCGGCGCGGCGGGGGCGGCAGCAACCGCTCCAGTGCGGTGTCGGCATTCGGCTTGAGCAGCGGCCCAAACTCCGCCCGGCGGTTGATGTCAAACAGCACCAGCTCACTGCCGTTGGCTGGCAGGCGGTTGTAGAGCGCCTCCACCACCGCGCGCGTGCTGACGGTGGAGTCGAGCACCGACTGGAAGGTCAGCAGCGGCGGTAACTGCGCCAGCCCACCACCCTTCTCCTCCTGCACAATCTGCTGTTGCAGCGCCTGCGTCAGCTCCCACGACTGGCGCGCGCCATTCACCGGGAACGAGTTATATTTGAAGGGGTTGAACTCCGGCAGGATGCTGAGCCAGGCGGCTTTGGCAAAGCGTGGGAACAGCGCTGGCAGACCAGCCAGGCCAGCAAAACGGGCAAAGCTAGTGACGCCAATCATCGGCGAGATCAGCACCACCCGCTGTGGCCGCACCAGCGACGGGTCGTGCAGCGCATCCAGCGTATATTTCAGCGCCAGCGCGCCGCCGTTGGAGAAGCCGACCAATTGCAGCGGCACCGCTGGCCCCGCCCTCTCCCGCGCCTCGCGCACCGCCAGCCGGGTGGCGGCCATCCACTGCTCCCAGCTCACCTGGGTCAGCGCGCCCGGCACCGTGCCGTGGCCCGGCAGGCGGATGCCCACCACCAGCCAACCGCGCTGCTGGTAGTGCGCCGCCAGGTGGCGCAGGCTGTAGGGCGAGTCCGTCAGCCCATGCAGCATCACCACGGCCCCCTGCGGCGGGCCAGCGGGCCGCAGCTCATAGGAGTGGTTCCAGTCATGGCGGAAGTGGCCGGGATAGATCACGCTGCCCTGAAAGTAGCGGTTGAAGGGCTGGCGCTCGTCGGCGTCGAGCTTCTCCGTCACCTCGTGGGTGACCTCATCAAACGCCTGCCGCTCCACGCGCAGGTACTCCGCCCAGTCAGCGTGATCCAACTCCTCGGTGGTCAGTTCGGTCGGCACCTCGGTGTGCCACGGCTCCAGCGGCGGCCCGCTCTGGGTATCATAGACCCGCACGCTAAACAGGGTGACTGCCGCCACCGCCAGCAGCACGGTCAACTGTTTCAGCCGTCTCTTGATCCGTAAACGCATAACGCCCCTTTCCGCAATACAGGTAATGGCGATCAGGATAGCCGTTCTGGCGGCACTGCGTCAGGCACGTCCATGCCCCACCGCCGCGCAAAAAGCGTCCGCCGCTGGTGCAACCCCGCGCACCCGCCCTTTCCCATCCCGTTATAAAGCCATCTTTATTAATGATTTATCGAGTTGGCATACCCTTTGCTTTCTCCCTTCCATCTTGTGTACATGATGGAATCCCGCCCATGCAACCGACCCCCTGTACCGGATTTACCCTGCACCAATGGCAGCAACAGCACTATGCCCACCCACGGGCACTCCATGACACCCTCGCGCAGGTGCTGGCCGCGCTGGAGGCGGAGGACAACGCCTGGATCTACCGTGCCACGCCAGCGCAACTGCGTGCCCAGACCGACGCCCTGCTGGCGCGGCTGGCGGCGGCGAGCGGCGATCTGGCCGCCTTCCCGCTGTTTGGCGTCCCGTTTGCGGTGAAAGACAACATTGACGTCGGCGGCTGGCCCACCAGCGCCGCCTGCCCGGCCTTCACCTATCAGGCAGCGGCCGATGCCACCGTAGTAGCGAACCTGCGTGCCGCCGGGGCCATTGTCATCGGCAAAACCAACCTCGACCAGTTCGCCACCGGGCTGGTCGGCACCCGCTCGCCGTTTGGCGCGGTGCGTAACAGCTTCAACCCGGAGTACGTCAGCGGCGGCTCCAGCTCCGGCTCCGCCTCGGCGGTGGCGCGCGGGCTGGTGGCCTTTGCCCTCGGCACCGACACCGCTGGCTCCGGCCGTGTGCCAGCGGGCTTCAATAACATCGTTGGGCTGAAGCCAACCAAGGGCTGGCTCTCCACCCACGGCGTGGTGCCAGCCTGCCGGTTGAATGACTGCGTGTCCGTTTTCGCCCTGACGGTCACGGACGCGCTGGCGGTGGCGGAGGCGGCGGGCGGCTACGATGCCGCCGACGCCTACTCGCGCCGCAATCCCTTCACCGCCCCGGCCGCATTGCCGGACGCGCCGCGCCTCGCGGTGCCGGACAGCCTGGAGTTCTTCGGTGACGCGCAGGCCGAGCGGGCCTTTGCCGAGGCGCTGCATGAATTGGAGGCGCGCGGCGCGACCCTGACACGCATCGACTTCACCCCGTTCCGTGAACTGGCGGAGCAACTCTACCAAGGGCCGTGGGTCGCCGAGCGCACGGTGGCGGTTGGCGCGCTGCTGGAGGAGCAGCCGGAGGCGATTGACCCGGTGGTGCGCGGCATCGTGGCCGGTGGCAAACACTACAGCGCCTGTGACGCCTGGCGCGCCGAGTATTTGCGCGCCGAGCTGGCAAGAAAGATCAACCTGGCGCTGGCGGAGGTGGACGCGCTGGTGGTGCCCACCTCGCCAACCATCCGCACGCTGGATGAGATGGCGCAGGAGCCGGTGCGCTTCAACGCCCAGTTCGGCACCTACACCAACTTCACCAATCTGGCGGATCTGGCGGCGCTGGCGCTGCCAGCCGGGATGCGCGGCGACGGCCTGCCCGCTGGCATCACGCTGATCGCCCCGGCCTGGCACGATCTGGCGCTGGCGCAGTTTGGCGCCCGCTGGCAGTCCCGCCGTGACCTGCCGCTCGGCGCCACTGGCCAGCCGCTGCCGGAGAGCTACCTCACCCCGCCGCTGCCGCCAAAAACCGGCTATGTGCGCGTGGCGGTGGTCGGCGCGCACTTGAGCGGGATGCCGCTCAACCACCAGCTAACCGAGCGCCAGGCGGTGCGGGTGGAGCAGGCCACCACCGCGCCGCACTACCGCCTCTACGCCCTCGACACCCAGCCGCCGAAACCGGGGCTGGTGCGCGCCGCAGGCGGCGAGGCGATTGCCGTCGAGCTGTGGGAGATGCCGCTGGCGCGCTTCGGCGAGTTCGTCGAGGAGATCGCCGCCCCGCTTGGCATCGGCACGCTGGAGCTGGCCGATGGCCGCCGCGTCAAAGGGTTCCTGTGCGAATCCTGGGCGCTGGAGGGCGCACGGGAGATCACCTCATTTGGCGGCTGGCGCAGCTACATCCGCAGCCTGTCACCCACTTCTGCCTAAGGAGCGCGCCATGTTCACCACCGTCCTGATTGCCAACCGCGGCGAGATCGCCTGCCGTGCCATCCGCACCCTGAAACGGCTGGGCATCGCCAGCGTGGCGGTCTACGCCGAGCCAGACCGCAACGCGCCGCACGTCAGTGAGGCGGACATCGCCATCGCGCTAGGTGGCGAGAAGCCCAGCGAGAGCTACCTCGACAGCGACAAGATCCTGGCCGCCGCACGCGCGAGCGGCGCGCAGGCGATCTACCCCGGTTACGGTTTCCTGTCAGAGAGCGCAGCCTTCGCCGAAGCCTGTGAGGCGGCCGGGATCGCCTTTATCGGCCCCAGCGCCGGGCAGATCCGCGAGTTTGGCCTGAAACACCGGGCGCGCGAGCTGGCCGCCGCCGCCGGAGTACCGATGACACCCGGCACCGGCCTGCTGGCGGATCTGGCCACGGCGCTGGCTGCGGCAGAGCAGATCGGCTACCCGGTGATGCTGAAGAGCACGGCGGGCGGCGGCGGCATCGGCCTGACGCGCTGCGACGATGCGGCGGCCTTGCAGGCGGCGTGGGAGGGGGTGAAGCGGCTGGGCGAGCAATTTTTCTGTGACGCCGGGGTATTCCTCGAGCGTTTCATCGATCGCGCCCGCCACATTGAGGTGCAGATCTTTGGCGACGGTCATGGCCGGGTGGTGGCGCTCGGCGAGCGCGACTGCTCGCTCCAGCGCCGCAACCAGAAGGTGGTGGAGGAGACGCCCGCGCCGCACCTGCCAGCGGCCACCCGCACCGCGCTGCTACAGGCGGCGGTGGCACTCGGCGAGTCGGTGAACTACCGCAGCGCTGGCACGGTGGAGTTCATCTACGACCCGGCGCAGGGGGCGTTTTACTTTCTGGAGGTGAACACCCGGTTGCAGGTGGAGCACCCGGTGACCGAGCTGGTGACCGGCCTCGACCTGATTGAGTGCATGGTGCAGGTGGCGGCGGGCGGCACGCCCGACTGGCTACGGCTGGCGCAGGCTCCGCGCGGCGCGGCCATTGAGGTGCGGCTCTACGCCGAGGATCCGCTGCGCAATTTCCAGCCCAGCCCCGGCGTGCTGACCGACGTCCACTTCCCCGAGGGGGTGCGGGTGGATGGCTGGGTCTCGACTGGCAGCGAGGTTTCCGCCTTCTACGACCCGATGATCGCCAAGCTGATTGTCTATGGCGAGGATCGCCCACAGGCGCTGGCGCGGCTGGCGGAGGCGCTCAACGCCACCCGCCTGCACGGCATCGCCACCAACCTCGACTATTTGCGGCAGGTGATCGCCACCGACGCCTTCCGCCACGGCGAGGTGTGGACGCGGATGCTCGACCACTTCACCTACCGCCCGCAGGCGATAGAGGTGTTGCAGCCCGGCACCTACAGCAGCGTGCAGGACTACCCCGGCCGCCTCGGCTACTGGGACATTGGCGTGCCGCCCTCCGGCCCTATGGATGATTTCGCCTTCCGGCTGGCCAACCGCATTGTTGGCAACCCGCCGGAGGCCGCCGGGCTGGAGTTCACCCTCCAGGGGCCGACGCTGCGCTTCCACGCCGACGCGCTGATCGCCCTGACCGGCGCGGATGCGCCAGCCGATCTGGATGGTGAGCCGGTCGGCTACTGGCAGCCGCTGGCGGTACGCGCCGGACAGGTGCTGACCCTCGGCCGTGCCCGCCACGGTTGCCGCACCTATCTGGCGGTGCGCAACGGGCTGGATGTGCCGGTCTATCTGGGCAGCCGCGCCACCTTTGCCCTTGGCGAGTTCGGCGGCCACGCCGGGCGCACTTTGCGGGTGGCCGACTTGCTGCCCCTCTCCCAGCCGCATCTGCCAGCCTGCACCACCCCCGCGCCCAGCGAGCCGCCGCAGCGCCCTGACCCGGCGCTGATCCCGCACTACGGCGCGGAGTGGCACATCGGCGTGCTCTACGGGCCGCACGGCGCACCGGACTTCTTCACCCCGGCCTCGATAGAAGCATTTTTCGCCGCCGAGTGGCAGGTGCACTACAACTCCAACCGGCTGGGCGTGCGCCTCACCGGGCCGAAACCCGACTGGGCGCGGCAGGATGGCGGCGAGGCCGGGCTGCACCCCTCCAATATCCACGACTGCGAATACGCCATCGGCGCGATCAACTTCACCGGCGACTTCCCGGTGATCCTGACGCGTGACGGGCCAAGCCTCGGCGGCTTTGTCTGCCCGGTGACCATTGCCAAGGCCGAACTGTGGAAAGTTGGGCAGGTGAAGCCGGGTGATCGCATCCGCTTCCACCCAATCAGCATTGAGCAGGCGCTGGCGCTGGAGCACGCGCAGACCGGCAGCGTGGAGAGCCTGATGCCGGTGGGCGCGCTTGCCCTGCCCGCGCCCACGCTGGAGCCGCACGCCACCGCCTCGGCGGCCATTTTGGCCTCCCTGCCGGCGGGGGCCGATCGCCCGGCGGTGGTCTACCGGCAGGCGGGCGACGGCTACATTTTGGTGGAGTATGGCGACAACGTGCTCGATCTGGCACTGCGCCTGCGCATCTGGCTATTGATGCAGGCGATCCGTGCCTCGGCGGCACGGGGCATCGCCGAACTCTCGCCGGGGGTGCGCTCGCTGCAAATCCGCTATGAGGGGCGCGAGATCGGCCAGGGCGCGCTGCTGCAACTGCTGCTGGCGCTGGAGCACCAGCTTGGCGACGTCAGCGACCTGAAGGTGCCGACGCGCATCGTTCACCTGCCGATGGCCTTTGAGGACAGCGCCACCCTCGGCGCGGTGGCGCGCTACCGTGAGACGGTACGCGAGGCCGCGCCGTGGCTGCCGAACAACGTCGATTTTATTCAGCGCATCAACGGGCTGGACTCACGCGAGGCGGTGCGCGACATCCTTTTCAACGCCAGCTACCTGATCCTTGGGCTGGGCGACGTCTACCTCGGCGCGCCCTGTGCGGTGCCGCTCGATCCGCGCCACCGCCTGCTCAGCTCCAAATACAACCCGGCGCGCACCTTTACCGCCGAGGGCACCGTCGGCATCGGCGGCATGTACATGTGCATCTACGGCATGGACTCGCCCGGCGGCTACCAGCTGGTTGGGCGCACCCTGCCGATCTGGAACAAGTTCCTCAAAAACCCGCAGTTCAACGCCGACCAGCCGTGGCTGCTGCGCTTCTTCGATCAGGTGCGCTTCTACCCGGTCAGCGAGCCGGAACTGGCGCAACTGCGCGAGGCGTTCCGCGAGGGGCGCGCCAGCGTGGAGATTGAGGAGGGGGTGTTTGATTTCGCCGAGTACCAGCGCTTTTTGGCGACGAACGCCGACGATATCGCCGCGTTCCGCGATCGCCAGCAACAGGCGTTTACCCGTGAGGTGAGCCACTGGCAGGCGCAGGAGAGCCTGGACGCCGCCGCGGCCGCTGACCGGCCGCAGCCGGAGGAGCAGGCCGAGGGCGAGGGCCAGCAGGTGAGCGCCGACCTGAACGGCAACGTCTGGAAGGTGCTGGTGTCGCCGGGCGACGTGGTGGCCGAGGGCCAGCCGCTGGTGGTGGTGGAGGCGATGAAGATGGAGCTGTCGGTCTACGCCCCCTGCGCTGGCACCGTGACGCGCATCGGCTGCCGACCGGGGCGGCCGGTCGGCCCCGGCGACGCCCTGCTGTGGCTGGACACTGCCGCCTCATAACGCATCGGGCCAAGGCCCTAAGGATGGCTATGCAATTGGCGCGTCAGGCAGCCAAGTCCCGCCCGGCGGGGCTGGCGGAGAGGATCTACCAGCAACTGAAGGAGGAGATGCTTAGCTTCCGGCTCTTGCCGGGCGATCGCTTCAGCGAGGGCGAAATCGCCGGGCGGGTGGCGGCCAGCCGCACGCCGGTGCGTCAGGCACTCTACCGGCTGGAGCGCGAGGGCTACGTCGAAGTGCTGTTTCGTAGCGGCTGGCAGGTGCGGCCGTTCGACTTCGACTATTTCGAGCAACTCTACGACCTGCGCACCGTGCTGGAGCTGGAGGCGGTGCGGCGGCTCTGCACCCGGCCAGCGGAGGCGCTGCCCACCGCGCTGCTGCCGCTGGTGGCGCGCTGGGTGGATCAGCCACCGCTCAGCGATGGCGCGGCGGTGTCGCGCTTGGACGAGCTGTTCCATATCACGCTGGTGGAGGCGGCTGGCAACGCCGAGATGGCGCGCATCCACCGCGAGCTGACGGAGAAGATCCGCATTATCCGGCGGCTCGACTTTACCCAGGGGCAGCGCGTCAGCGCCACCTACCGGGAACACGCGGCAATCCTGCACGCCATCCGACAGCGTCGGCTGGTGGAGGCGCAGTCCCTGCTGCATAACCACATCGCCGAAAGCAAGGCGGAAGTCCGCAAGATCACGCTGCATATGCTGCATGAGGCGAGGCTGGCGCAACCCGCGCCCTAACACCACTTAACCAGGAGTAAGTTCTATGCAACGTCGCCGCTTTATCCGGGCTTTCGCCCTCTCCGCCACGGTGATCGGACTGGGGCTGACCTTTACCGTGCGCGCCGCCGACACCATCAAGGTCGGCATCATGCACTCGCTCTCCGGCACCATGGCGATCTCTGAAACCCCGCTCAAGGACGTGGCGCTGATGACCATCGATGAGATCAACGCCAAGGGCGGTGTGCTCGGCAAAAAGCTGGAGCCGGTGGTGGTTGACCCGGCCTCCAACTGGCCGCTGTTCGCCGAGAAGGCGCGCCAGTTGCTGACGCAGGATAAGGCAGCGGTGGTGTTCGGCTGCTGGACATCGGTGTCACGCAAGTCGGTGCTGCCGGTGTTTGAGGAGCTGAACGGCCTGCTCTTCTACCCAGTGCAGTACGAGGGCGAGGAGATGTCGCCAAACGTCTTCTACACCGGCGCGGCCCCCAACCAGCAGGCGATCCCGGCGGTGGAGTACCTGATGAGCGAGGATGGCGGCGAGGCGAAACGCTTCTTCCTGCTCGGCACCGATTATGTCTATCCGCGCACCACCAACAAGATCCTGCGTGCCTTCCTGCACGCAAAAGGGGTAGAGGACAAGGATATCGAAGAGGTCTACACACCGTTCGGCTACAGCGACTACCAGACCATCGTCTCCAACATCAAGAAGTTTGCCGCTGGCGGCAAAACGGCGGTGATCTCCACCATCAATGGCGACTCCAACGTGCCGTTCTACAAAGAGCTGGCCAATCAGGGGGTCAAGGCGACGGATGTGCCGGTAGTGGCCTTCTCGGTGGGTGAGGAGGAGTTGCGCGGCATCGACACCAAGCCGCTGGTGGGCGATCTGGCGGCGTGGAACTACTTCCAGTCAGTGGACAACCCGACCAATCAGGCGTTCGTCACCGAGTGGAAAGCCTATGCCAAGGCGCACAACCTGCCGAACGCCGCGGGCGCGGTGACCAATGACCCGATGGAGGCCACCTATGTCGGCATCCACATGTGGGCGCAGGCGGTTGAGAAGGCGGGCACCACTGACGTTGATAAGGTGCGTGAGGCGATGGCTGGCCAGACCTTCACCGCGCCGTCGGGCTTCACCCTGACGATGGACGCCACCAACCACCATCTGCACAAGCCGGTGATGATCGGCGAAATTGAGCCGAACGGCCAGTTCAACGTGGTGTGGCAGACCGACACGCCGGTTCGCGCCCAGCCGTGGAGCCCCTACCTGCCCGGCAATGACAAAAAGCCTGACACGCCGGTGAAGACCAGCGTCCAGTAACCCCACCGGGCGCGGCGAGGGCCGCGCCCCAGAGGAGAGAATGATGCGAGCGATCTCCCGATGCCGCGCCCTGCTCTGGCTGCTCTGCTGCCTGCCCTGGCTGGCGGTGGCTGGCCCCGCCGCGGACTTTGCCGCCGCCAGCCGCAGCCAGCAGGCGGCGCTGTTGCAGAACTGGGCTGCCGATCCCCAACCGGCGCGGCTGCCGCTGTTGCAGGCCCTGCGCGCGGAGAGCGTGGTGATTGACCAGCAGAAGCAGCCCTTCGTCCGGCAGGGCGACACCCTGACGCCGCTGGAGGGCCACGCCACGCCCGTCGGCACGCCCAAAAAAGTGTGGCTCAACAACCGGCTGCGCATCCTGATCGCCAACGCGCTGGCTGCCCACCGGCTGGTGAGCGAGGATGCCGCCACCCGCCTTCAGGCCGCCACCGCGCTGCAACGCGAGGCACAGCCTGACCAATTGCCGCTGCTAACCGCCCGGCTGGCGCAGGAGAAAGACAGCGACGTACGCGGCGCGCTGGCGCTGGCGCTTGCCAACCTGCAACTCACCGACTCCGACCCGCAGGTGCGGCGCGCGGCGGTGACGCTGCTCGGCAGTGCCGCCGACCCGGAGACGCAGGCGCGGCTGCTGCCGCTGACCGACGCCGCGCGCGAGCCGGACGCCACGGTGCGCGCCGCCGCCGCCGACAGCCTGCAACAGATCCGCCACCGGCTGGTGGTGGGCGACCTGCTCGGGCAGGCGTTCACCGGCCTGTCGCTCGGCTCCATTTTGCTGCTGGCGGCGCTGGGGCTGGCGATCACCTACGGCTTGTTGGGGGTGATTAACATGGCGCACGGCGAGATGCTGATGCTCGGAGCCTACGCCACCTGGCTGGTGCAGTCGCTGTTCCAGCACTACGCGCCCGGCTGGCTGGCGCTCTACCCGCTGGTGGCGCTGCCGGTGGCCTTCCTGATCACCGCCAGCATCGGCATGGCGCTGGAGCGCACGGTGATCCGCCACCTCTACGGTCGCCCGCTGGAGACGCTGCTGGCGACCTGGGGCATCAGCCTGATGCTGATCCAGGCGGTGCGGGTGCTGTTCGGCGCGCAGAACGTTGAGGTTGCCAACCCGGCCTGGCTCTCCGGCGGCATCCCGCTGCTGCCGAATCTGGTACTGCCGTGGAACCGCATCGCGGTGATTGTCTTTGTGCTGCTGGTGCTGGCGCTGACTTGGCTGCTGCTCAACAAGACCCGCCTTGGCCTGAACGTGCGCGCCGTGACGCAGAACCGCGCGATGGCCGCCTGCTGTGGCGTGCCGACCGGCCGCATCGACATGCTGGCCTTCGGCCTCGGCTCCGGCATCGCCGGGCTGGGCGGCGTGGCGCTGTCGCAACTGGGCAACGTTGGCCCGGAGCTGGGACAGGGCTACATCATCGACTCCTTTTTGGTGGTGGTGCTCGGCGGCGTCGGCCAACTGGCTGGCAGTGTGGTGGCGGCCTTTGGGCTGGGCATCGCCAACAAAATTCTCGAGCCACAGATGGGCGCGGTATTGGGCAAGATCCTGATTCTGGCGCTGGTTATTCTGTTTATCCAAAAACGTCCGCAGGGGCTGTTCGCCCTGAAGGGCAGGGTGATTGACTGATGACGCAACCACTGACCCTGGCCGGCGCCCGCCGCGCGCCGCGCCTGACCCTCAGCCTCGGCGGCCTGCTGATGCTGGCGCTGCTGGTGCTGCCGTTCCTCGCGCTGCTGCCAGCCAGCCACCCGCTGGCGATCTCCGTCTACACCCTGACGCTGGTTGGCAAGATCCTCTGTTATGCGATCGTCGCGATCGCGCTGGATCTGGTATGGGGCTACGCCGGGCTGCTCTCCCTCGGCCACGGGCTGTTTTTCGCCCTTGGCGGCTACGCGATGGGCATGTACCTGATGCGGCAGGCGGCCGGCGATGGCCTGCCAGCCTTTATGTCCTTCCTGTCGTGGGGCGAGCTGCCGTGGTACTGGGCTGGCACCCAGCACTTCGTCTGGGCGCTCTGTCTGGTGGTGCTGGCACCCGGCCTGCTGGCGCTGCTGTTTGGCTTCTTTGCCTTCCGCTCGAAGATCAAGGGCGTCTACTTCTCCATCATGACCCAGGCGCTGACCTACGCTGGCATGTTGCTGTTCTTCCGCAATGAGACCGGCTTTGGTGGCAACAACGGCTTCACCGGCTTTACTACCCTGCTCGGCTTCCCGATCACCGCCACCGGCACCCGTGTGGGGCTGTTCGTCGCCACCGTGCTGCTGCTCGGGGCCAGTCTGGCGCTTGGGCTGGCGCTGGCGAAGAGCAAATTTGGCCGGGTGCTGACGGCGGTGCGTGACGCCGAGGGGCGGCTCACCTTCTGCGGCTACGACCCGAGAGGCTTCAAGCTGTTTGTCTGGACGATCTCCGCCGTGCTGTGCGGGCTGGCAGGCGCGCTCTACGTGCCGCAAGTCGGCATCATCAACCCCGGTGAAATGTCGCCCACCAACTCGATTGAGGCGGCGATCTGGGTGGCGCTTGGTGGGCGCGGCACGCTGGTCGGCCCGCTGCTGGGCGCGGGCATTGTCAATGGCGCGAAGAGCTGGTTTACCGTCGCCATCCCGGAGTACTGGCAATTTTTCCTCGGCGGCATCTTTATTCTGGTGACGCTGCTGCTGCCGCAGGGCGTGATTGGCCTGCTGCGCCGCAAAAAGGGAGGCTAAAGGATGCACCCGACAGAACCGCTGTTCACCCAGCCGCAACCGGCTGATCGCCACCGCCGCCAGCGCGACCCGATTTTGGCGCTGGAGGGGGTAAACGTCAGTTTTGATGGCTTCCGCGCGCTGACGGATCTCTCCTTGCAGATTGGCGTCGGTGAGCTGCGCTGCGTGATTGGCCCCAACGGCGCAGGCAAAACCACGCTAATGGACGTCATCACCGGCAAAACCCGGCCGCAGAGCGGCAGCGTCACCTATGACCAGCGCACCGACCTGACCCGGCTGGAACCCATCGCCATCGCCCGCGCGGGCATTGGCCGTAAGTTCCAGAAGCCGACGGTGTTTGAGGCGCTGACGGTGTTCGAAAATCTGGAGATCGCGCAGAAGGCGGACAAGTCCGTGTGGGCCTGCCTGCGCGCCCGGCTCAGCGGCGAGCAGCGCGACCGCATCGACGAGATGCTCGGCACCCTGCGGCTGGCGGCGGAGCGCCACCGCCCGGCCGGGCTGCTCTCCCACGGGCAGAAACAGTTTTTGGAGATTGGCATGTTGCTGGTGCAGGAGCCGCACCTGCTGCTGCTGGATGAGCCGGCGGCGGGCATGACCGACGCCGAAACCGAGTACACCGCCGAGCTGTTCCGCACGCTGGCTGGCACCCACTCGCTGATGGTGGTGGAGCATGACATGGGCTTTGTCGAAACCATCGCCGACCATGTGACGGTGCTGCACCAAGGCCGGGTGCTGGCGGAGGGATCGCTGCGCGAGGTGCAGGCGAATGAGCAGGTGATTGAGGTCTATCTTGGGCGTTAGGGGGCGGGCATGTTAGAGGTCAATGAACTGAACCAGTACTACGGCGGCAGCCACATCCTGCGTGGCCTCTCGTTTGAGGCGCGCATCGGCGAGGTGACGTGCCTGCTGGGGCGCAACGGCGTGGGCAAAACCACCCTGCTGAAGTGCCTGATGGGGCTGCTGCCAGCGCGCTCCGGCACCATCCGCTGGCAGGGCGAGGGCATCGGCCAGCGCAAGCCGCACCAGCGGGTGCAGGCGGGCATCGCCTATGTGCCGCAGGGGCGCGACATCTTCCCGCGCCTGACGGTGGAGGAGAATTTGCTGATGGGGCTGGCGCGCTTTCCCGGCAAGCAGGCGAAAGCGGTGCCGGAGGAGATCTACCACCTGTTCCCGGTACTGTGGGAGATGCGGCAGCGGCGTGGCGGCGATCTCTCCGGCGGCCAGCAACAGCAGTTGGCGATTGGCCGCGCGCTGGCCTGTCGGCCGCAGCTGCTGATTCTGGATGAGCCGACCGAGGGCATCCAGCCGTCGGTGATTAAGGAGATAGGCCAGGTGATCCGCACTCTGGCGGCGCGCGGCGACATGGCGATTTTGCTGGTGGAGCAGTTCTACGACTTTGCCGCCGGGTTGGCGGACAGCTATCTGGTGATGTCACGCGGATGCATTGTGCAGCGTGGCCGCGGCGACCAGATGGAGGCCGATGGCGTGCGCGGTCTGGTGGCGATTTAGGCCATAAAAAAGCCCCGCCGGGGCGGGGCTTTCCAATGCGTGTCGCGGCGTTAGCTGCGTACCTTGCGGTAGATGAACAGCACCACCAGCGCGCCGATGACGGCCACCACGAAGCTGCCGAAGTTGAAACCATCTACGCGGCCAAAGCCGAACAGGGTACTGATCCAGCCGCCGACCACGGCGCCAACGATCCCCAGAACGATGGTCAGGAAGAAGCCGCCACCATCCTTGCCCGGCATAATCCACTTAGCCAGAATGCCTGCAATCAGGCCAAAAACAACCCAAGATAAAATTCCCATAGACTCCTCCAACAGTGTCTTTAGCCGGACATCGGCACCGAACAGGCGCACGGCTGCCGCATGTCTGCTCTCCTGCGCCGGGCGGCTCTCCGCCGGCGTGCAACAAAATCAAGTCTAGCAGGCGTCGGGAAATGTGCCCGAAATCAGCATGTAGGCGCTTATTTCTTCCCCAATCGCGCGCTGGCCGCGCTTATCACACGCCTTCGTCAGGCTGCGTCAGGCCGCGGTAAAAACGCTTAAATTTTAATCCAAATTTTTTGAATGAGTTCCTCAAAACATCCCGTTTTTGTTTCTGCATCCACCGGACTATGATTATCTCATCGACAGGGAACGCCCTGCCAGCCCGAAATGTGACCGCCAAATTTAAAGGAAACCCATCATGAAAAACGTCAAATATTTTGCTGTAGCCGCCGCCCTCTCCTTTGCCGCGCTGACCTCTGTTGCCCAAGCCGCGACCCTGACCTCGCAAGACAACGGCGAGAAACTGGGCGTGGTCTCCGCGGCCAACGCCAGCGACCTGACCAGCCTGGAAGCGCGACTGGCAGACAAGGCCCAGCAGGCCGGTGCCTCCTCCTACCGCATCATCGCCGTGACCGGTAACAACAAGCTGCATGGCACCGCCGAGCTGTATAAATAACCCCACCCGCTTCACAAAAAGCGTGAGGATGACCCGTTCATCCTCACGCTTTTTTTCGTGCCGCTTTCCACTCCCGCGCGCCGGGATCATCCGTTGGTTGCGCGTTGCGGCGCGGGCTTATATGTTGGATGGCTCAGGGAGCGCCCGCGCCCGGCCCTCCCTCCCCTTCATGGAATAAGGATGCCCAATGAAATTTACCCTGACCGCCACTCCCCAGCCCGATGACATCGAAGCGATCAAAAATGGCCTGCGCGCCTACAACACGCCCTTTCTTGGCGAGGCCAAAATGCAGGAGCTGGCGGTGATGCTGACCGACAACCGTGGCAACCGGCTGGCAGGACTGTCTGGCTCCACGCTCGGCCACTGGTTGCGCATCGATTTTCTCTGGGTCGATCCCACCTTGCGCGGGCAGGATATTGGCACCCAGCTGATCCAACAGGCGGAGGAGGAGGCGCGTCGGCGCGGTTGCCGCTTCGCGCAGGTCGATACCTTCAGCTTTCAGGCGCGCCCGTTCTATGAGCGCAACGGCTACCAGTGCCGCATGGCGCTGGAGGAGTACCTAACAGACGTGGAGTCGCCGGACGCGGCCTACCACCAGCGCTTCTACCTCTCAAAGACGCTCTAGCGCCGCGGGCTGGCGGGCCACCTATCTGGCGTGGCGGCGTTGCATCGATTTGCTTAATTTATGGACGCATATCACATCCCCACTATCCTTAACGAGGTTATGTCCCTCGGTTGCACGGTCAGGCCGGGCAACTTTCGACACCGTAAGGAGGTAGGAGATGGAACCGACAGACAAGAAAGGTATCTCACGGCGGCAGGTCGTGGGCGGGATGCTGGGCGGGGTGGCTGCCAGCATGACACTGCCGGGCGTGGCGCAGGCCGCGGTGCCGCCGGCAGGCAGTAGCAGCGGGCAGGCCGTGCCGCTGGCAGTCAAAAAGAACCCGATCGACCAGTACCCCAAACCGCCCTTTGAACGTCAACCACAGGAGCCGCCCGGCCTTGCCAGCAAGATGCAGCCGCGCCCTGACCACGGTGAGAACAGCTATCGCGGCTCCGGCAAGCTGGTGGGCCGCAAGGCGCTGATCACCGGCGGTGACTCCGGCATCGGCCGCGCCGCCGCTATTGCCTATGCCCGCGAAGGGGCCGATGTCGCCATCAACTACCTGCCCGTGGAGGAGCCGGACGCACGTGAGGTGATCGATCTGATCCGCGCCGAGGGGCGCAATGCCGTGGCGATCCCTGGCGATCTGCGTGATGAGGCCTTCTGCAAACGGCTGGTGAGTGAGGCAGTGGAGAAGCTGGGCGGGCTGGACATTCTGGTCAATAATGCGGGCCACCAGCAGACCGTGGACTCCATCCTCGACCTGACCAGCGAGCAGTTCGACACCACCTTCAAAACCAACGTCTACGCGATGTTCTGGCTGACCAAGGCGGCGATGCCCCACCTGCAACCCGGCGCGGCGATCATCAACACCGCCTCGGTGCAGGCTTTCAAGCCCGGCGAGGCGCTGCTGGACTATGCCTCCACCAAGGCAGCGATCGTGGCCTTCACCAAGTCGCTGGCCAAGCAGGTGGCGCAGAAGGGCATTCGCGTCAACGCCGTGGCCCCCGGCCCCTACTGGACACCGCTGCAACCCAGCGGCGGCCAGACACAGGAGAAGCTGACGCAGTTCGGCAGCGACACCCCCTATGGCCGTCCCGGCCAGCCGGTGGAGATCGCCCCGCTCTACGTGCTGTTCGCGTCACAGGAGGCCAGCTACTCCTCCGGGCAGGTCTGGTGCTCGGACGGCGGCAACGGCACGGTGTGAGGCCACAACCGGCGCGCGCAGCGCCGGTTACTCGCGCGGCAACGCCAGCCAGCGCTGCACTGAGGGGCGCTGCCACTGCAAGCGGGCGTAGCGCGCCAACCGGTCTGGCACCGTGTCACCATTCAACACCAGCCGCTTGAGCATCAGCGCCAGATCGGTATCCGCGATGCACCAGCTGCCAAACAGGTAATCCTCCCCCTCCGGCAACAGCGCCTCCGCGGCGCGGAACAGCTTGGTCGCCGCCTGCCGTCCCTCTGCCGTCAGCGGCTCGCCGCGCATCTTGGTAAAAATCACCTCCGTCGGGCGCTCATTGCGCAGCGCCGCCAAATCACTGCGCAGCCAGGCCTGCACCTCGCGCGCCTTGGCGCGATCGTCCAGCGCTTCCGGGTAGAGGCGCGGGTAGTCCGGTGCCGGGAAGCGATCCTCCAGATACTCACTGATGGCAGAGGATTCAGAGAGGTGGAACCGCCCCTGCACCAGCGCCGGGATCCGCTGCGTGCGCAACAGCGTACCGTAGGCCGGTTGCAGGTGCTCCCCCTGACTGAGGGAGAGGGTCTCCAGCTCCAGATTCAGGCCCTTCTCCGTCAGCGCGACAAACGCTGACATGGCGTAAGGGCTGAGATAGCGATCATCGACATACAAAGTAAACAGGGGTTGCGACATAGGTGACTCCTGATGGATAGGGGGCGTGGGGGGCGGCATCGCCCTCCCGATAATCCTTGTCTAAGCTTTTGTTATCTCTGTTTTGTATTGCTCCCGTCAATGAGTTTATTTTTCAGGCAATTTTAGGGCATTAAGGAGAAGTATGCCGGATATCGCACACTTTATTACTGAGTATGGCTACTGGGCGCTGCTGGCCGGCTGCCTGCTGGAGGGGGAGACCATCACGCTGCTGGGCGGCATCGCGGCTCACCACGGCCTGCTGAAGCTGCCGTGGGTACTGGCGGTGGTGGCGCTGGGCGGCTGCTTGGGCGACCAGATTTTGTTTTTCCTTGGGCGGGCTTTTGGCCCGACGCTACTGGGCAAACTCAAACGGCGGCAGGCGCAGATTGAGCGTGCCAACCAACTGATTAACCACCATCCGCTGCTGTTCGTGCTCGGGGTGCGCTTTATGTATGGCTTCCGGCTGATTGGCCCGCTGATTATCGGTGCCAGCCGGATGCCGGTGCCGCGGTTTGTCGCCATCAATATCCTTGGGGCCTGCCTCTGGGCGCTGGTCTGGGTGCTGCTGGGCTACTTCTGCGGCCACTTCATCGAGGGGTTGCTGCGCTCCTTCGACAACTCATTTTCGGTGGTACTGGGGCTGGTGGCGATCGTCGCGGCGGTGCTGCTGGTGAAGTACCTGCTCGGCCGCTCGGCGCGATCCCGCTCCAACCACTCCTGATCGGTTGCCCGCCCGCGCGGGCACTTTTGCGATCCCTCTCGTATATTTATAAAACAGCGTTCCATTTTTAAAAAGGCGTTTGTTATGCTCGGTTTATTCCCTATTACCGATTGAAAAGGAGTGAACATGAGCAAACGTGTTGCGATCTTGTTAGCCGAGGGCTTTGAAGAGGCGGAAGCGGTGATCGTGCTGGATGTGTTGCAACGGCTGGGGGTGGAAGTGGTCACCCTCGCCTGCCAACCGGATCGCCAGGTGGTGAGTTACCACGGCCTCTCCGTCACCGCCGACGCGCTGCTGGCAGATTGCGAAGGCGTGCTGTTTGACGCCGTGGTGCTGCCCGGCGGGCCGCAGGGCACCGTCAATCTGGCTGCCAACGGCGAGGTGCTCGACCTGATCCGCCGCCACGACCGCGCGGGCCGCTGGATCTGCCCGCTCTGCTCCGCGGCAGCGCGGGTGCTCGGTGGCAACCAGCTGTTGCAGGGGCGGCGCTATGTCTGCTCCGGCGACCTCCATGAAAACGTGACGGACGGCACCTACGTTGACCAGCCGGTGGTAGAGGATGGCAACCTGATCAGCGGCAAGGGGCTGGGCGTTGCGTTTGACTTCGCCTTCCACCTCGCCTGGCGGCTGACCGGCAAGCGGGAAGAGGTCAATTTCCAGGCAGAACACATCTATTACGACAACTGGCGCGTACCCTCCTCCGATTAATCCCGGCACTTGATAAATAGGACGCAGCCAGTTCATTTATGCGCCCTATTTATTCCTCCCTTCTCCCGCCCGGCAGAGCCTGCCGAGAGATGACGGAAACCGGTTACGCCGATCACATAAATAAAGAAACGTAATTTCATAAACAAATATCAGAATGGCCGCCCCCTGCTGGCTGGTTTACAACCGGATCTACTTTCAATAACAGCTTGTCCTGCAAGGGGATGGTTGACGATGAGTGAAATTCTTTCGGTCAAAGAGAAGATTGGCTATGGGCTGGGCGATGCCGCCAGCCATATCGTGTTTGATAACGTCATGCTCTACATGATGTTTTTCTACACTGACATTTTCGGCATCCCGGCTGGCTATGTCGGCACCATGTTTTTGGTTGCCCGCGCGCTGGATGCCCTCTCCGACCCCTGCATGGGGTTGATTGCCGATCGCACCCGCACCCGGTTTGGCAAGTTCCGCCCCTATGTGCTGTTCGGTGCCGTTCCGTTCGGCATCGTCTGCGTCTTTACCTACAGCACGCCAGAACTGAGCATGGGCGGCAAGATGGTCTATGCCGCCGTGACCTACACCCTGCTGACGCTGATGTATACCGTGGTCAACATCCCCTACTGTGCATTGGGCGGGGTGATCACGGCTGACCCGACGCAGCGCATCTCGCTGCAATCCTACCGCTTTGTGCTGGCAACCGCGGGCGGCATGCTCAGCACCGTGCTGATGATGCCGCTGGTCAACCTGCTGGGCGGCGAGGACAAGGCGTTTGGCTTCCAGGCCGGTATCGGCGTGCTGGCGCTGGCGGCGGTACTGATGCTGGCCTTCTGCTTTGCCACCACCAAAGAGCGCGTCAGCGATGAGGGCACGGTCAAGGGAACGATGCGCGAGGATCTGCGCGATATTTTCCAGAATGACCAGTGGCGGATTGTTGGCTGGCTGACGCTGCTCAACATCCTCGCCGTGTCGGTGCGCGGCGGCGCGATGATGTACTACGTCACCTATATCCTCGGCAACCCGGCGGTGTTCGCCATGTTCCTCGGCACCTACTCCGTCGGCAACCTGATTGGCAGCGCGCTGGCGAAACCACTGACCGACTGGCGCTGCAAGGTCAGCATCTTCTGGTGGACTAACGCCGCGCTGGCGGTACTCAGCATCGCCATGTTCTGGGTACCGGTTAACGCCAGCGCCACCATGTTCATCTTCATCTTTGCGATTGGCGTGCTGCACCAACTCGTCACCCCCATCCAGTGGGTGATGATGTCCGATACCGTGGACTACGGCGAATGGAAGAACGGCAAGCGCCTGACCGGCGTCAGTTTCGCCGGCACGCTGTTCGTGCTGAAGCTGGGCCTGGCACTGGGCGGCGCACTGATTGGCTGGCTGCTGGCTGGCGCAGGTTACCAGTCCAACGCCGCCACCCAAAACCCGGCCACCCTTGCCAGCATCATTGCGCTGTTCACCCTGGTGCCGGGCGCCTGCTATCTGCTTAGCGCCATCATCTGCAAGCGCTTCTACACCCTGCGCACCCCGGTGCTGCGCAACATTCTCGATGAGCTGGCCGCTGGCGCCCACCGCAATTCGCAGAGCTATCTGAATCAGGAGATGCAACATGAAAATCAGTGACGGCAACTGGCTGATCCAGCCGGGCCTCAGCCTTATCCACCCTTTGCAGGTCTTCGAGGTACAGCACCTGCCGGATGAGATGGTGATCTACGCCGCGCCACGTGACGCACGCGAGCGCGCCGGGCAGCTGGATACGCCGCTGTTTACCCTGCACTTTACCGCGCCACAGCCAGGAATCATTGGCGTGCGCATCGCCCACTTTGAGGGAGTCATGCCGCGCGGGCCGCACTACCCTATCCAGCGGCAACAGGCAGCGGTGCGCAGCGAAGACAATGCCGAGTTTGCCGCCCTGCACAGCGGCGACCTGACCGTCCGCGTCACCAAAGGCGAGACGTGGACACTCGACTTCTTGCGCCGTGGCGAACGTATCACCGGCAGCGTCGCCAAGTCCGCTGGCTATGTGCAGGACGGCAACACTGGCAAAAACTATGTGTATGAGCGGCTCGATCTGGGCGTGGGCGAGAGCGTTTACGGCTTGGGCGAGCGCTTCACCGCCTTCGTCAAAAACGGCCAGACGGTAGAGAGCTGGAACCGCGACGGCGGCACCAGCACCGAGCAGGCTTACAAAAACATTCCGTTCTACCTCACCAACCGCGGTTATGGCGTGCTGGTGAATCACCCGGAGTGCGTGTCGTTTGAGGTGGGGTCGGAGAAGGTCTCCAAAGTGCAGTTCAGCGTGGAGGGGGAATCGCTGGAGTATTTCGTGATTGACGGCCCGACGCCCAAGCAGGTGCTGGATCGCTATACCCGCCTGACCGGCCGCCCGGCGCTGCCGCCTGCGTGGTCATTCGGCCTGTGGCTGACCACCTCCTTTACCACCAATTACGATGAGGAGACGGTCAACCGCTTCATCGACGGCATGGCGGAGCGCCGTTTGCCGCTGCATGTGTTCCATTTCGACTGCTTCTGGATGAAAGCCTTCCAGTGGTGCGATTTCGAATGGGACCCCGACACCTTCCCCGATCCGCAGGGCATGTTGGCGCGGCTAAAAGCGCATGGCCTGAAGATTTGCGTCTGGATTAACCCCTATATCGGCCAGAAATCGCCGCTGTTCAAAGAGGGGATGGCGCGCGGCTTCCTGCTGAAACGCCCCAACGGCGATGTCTGGCAGTGGGACAAGTGGCAGCCCGGTCAGGCGATTGTGGACTTCACCCATCCAGGGGCCTGTGAGTGGTACGCCAGCCACCTGAAACGGCTGATCGACATGGGTGTCGATTGCTTCAAGACGGACTTCGGCGAGCGCATCCCAACCGACGTAGCGTGGTTTAACGGTGCCTGCCCGCAGAAAATGCACAACCACTACGCCTTTATCTATAACGAGCTGGTCTACCGCACCCTGCAAGAGAAGCTGGGGCGCGATCAGGCGGTGCTGTTCGCCCGCTCCGCCTCTGTCGGCGCGCAACAATTCCCGGTGCACTGGGGCGGCGACTGCTACGCCACCTACGAATCGATGGCCGAGAGCCTGCGCGGCGGCCTGTCGCTCGGGCTGTCCGGGTTCGGTTTCTGGAGCCATGACATTGGCGGCTTTGAAAATACCGCACCAGCGCATGTCTACAAACGCTGGTGCGCCTTCGGGCTGCTCTCCAGCCACAGCCGGCTGCATGGCAGCAAATCCTACCGGGTGCCGTGGGCCTATGATGATGAGGCGTGCGATGTGGTGCGCCACTTCACCGAGTGGAAATGCCGACTGATGCCCTATCTCTATGCGCAGGCCGCCGACGCGGCTGAGCAGGGCGTCCCGATGATGCGCGCGATGATGCTGGAGTTCCCTGACGATCCCGGCTGCGACCCCCTCGATCGGCAATATATGCTGGGCGACAGCCTGCTGGTCGCGCCGGTATTCAGTGAGCACGGCGAGGTCAGTTTCTACCTGCCCGAGGGGCAGTGGACGCACCTGTTCACCAACCAACGGCAGACGGGTGGCCGCTGGCTCAAGGAGCGTCACGGCTTCAACAGCCTACCGCTCTACGTTCGCCCCAATACGCTGTTGGCGCTGGGCCAGCAGGATCAGCGGCCAGATTATGATTATCAGGATGGCCCGCTGTTCCAACTGTTTGAACTGGCGGATGGCGGCCGCACCGAAAGCCGCTTGGTAGATCAGCAGGGGCGCACCGTCTTTACCCTGGCGGCAGAGCGACAGGGCAACCGCATCCAGCTACGCAGTGAAGGGCAGGCTCCGGGCTGGCGGCTCTGCCTGCGCAATATCATGGAGGTTGCGGCGGCCAGTCAGGCCAGCGTGACACCGGGCGAATGGGGCGTGGTGATCACGCCAGAACCCGGTGCCGATGCGCTGACCCTCACCCTGGCCTGACATAAAAAAGCCCGCGTACGCGGGCTTTTTGATAGGGTGCGTTGGAACCGACGCTCAGCAACGAGGGCGGGCCGAAGCCCGCCCGGTTGCCCTTACTCTCAGGATTCGTAGTCCATCTTGACGGCAACTTCTGTGGTGTCCTGCTTGACCTTGATCTCGCACAGTGAACTGCGCGTTATCCAGGTAAATACCAACAATGTGATACAGATAACGACCAAACAAATCACCACACTTTTATGCGTCATTCTGGTTCTCCTAGATCTTGCCTTGCGGCGAGTAAGAGACTAACCTGACGTTGTTGATGTGTCAGACCAGCCTCACTTGACTAACGTTAAGTGGGGCTTTTCTTTGCCTGTTCCGGTCTGCCTGGAACAGACAGTTCCAAGCACCCGCGCACAGCATACGCCTTTCGTTATCCTGCTCAATTTATTGATAATAAAAGATCTATTAAGAAAAAAGGTTTCGTATTCTTTCTTTATTTTTGATCTATGTCCGAGTTTTATCGGGCCGACAGGGCTACGCTCTTTCACAGCAATGGCCTCCGAATCCTTTGCTAAAAAAAGCCCCGCCTGGCGACACGTCAGGCGGGGCTTACTGTTGGTGGAAAGCGAAAAACGAAAGGCAAGGAAAGGGGGATTAATAGACCCCTTCGCCGTAGCGTTCGCGGTACTCTTTCGGGGTCATGTCGTCATCTTTCTTGAATACCGAATAGAAGTATTGCAGCGAGGGGTAGCCGCACATCTGGGAGATCTCATTGATGGAGAGTGAGGTGGCTTTCAGCAGGTTGCGCGCCCGCTCCAGCTTCTCCTCATGGATGACGCCGTGGATAGTCTGCCCAATCTCATCTTTGAAGCGTTTTTCCAGATTGGATCGCGATAGCCCAACGGCGTCCAGCACCTGTTCAACCTTGATGCCTTTGCAGGCGTGGTAGCGAATAAAGTGCATCGCTTGAATGACGGCCGGATCGCGCAAAGAGCGAAAATCGGTGGAGCGGCGTGCCACTACCTTGACCGGCGGCACCAGAATCCGTTGCAGCGGCAGGCTGTCGTCGTTCAACAGCTGATGCAGCAATTTGGCGGCGCGGTATCCCATCTGCCGGGTACCCTGCACCACCGAGGAGAGGGCCACGCGGGAGAGGTAGCGGGTCAGCTCCTCGTTATCAATGCCAATGACGCTCAGCTTCTCCGGCACCGGAATATCAAGATGCTCGCACACTTGCAGCAAGTGCCGGGCGCGCGCGTCGGTCACGGCGATGATGCCGGTCTGTTGCGGCAGCGTCTGCACCCAGTCCGCCAGCCGGTTTTGCGCATGTTGCCAGTTGTCGGGTGACGTCTCCATGCCCTGATAGACCACGCCCTGATACTGCTCGGCCGCCACCTGCATTCGGAAGGCGTGTTCCCGCTCCTGCGCCCAGCGTTTGCCGCTGGCGCGGGGCAGGCCATAGAAGGCAAAGCGGTTGATGCCACGCTCTTTCAGATGCATAAACGCTGCTTCCACCAGCGCCTGATTATCCGTGGCAATGTAAGGCACTGCCGGGTAGTCCTCAGGCCGGTGGTAGGAGCCACCCACGCCGACAATCGGCACTTTTACCCCGCTCAGCAGCGACTCAATCTCCCGGTCGTCATAGTCGGCGATCACCCCGTCGCCCAGCCAATCCTTGATGTTGTCGATACGGCAGCGGAAATCCTCTTCAATGAAAATGTCCCAGTCACACTGGGACGCCTGTAAGTACTCGCCTACACCTTCGACAACCTGCCGGTCATACACCTTGTTGGCATTAAACAACAACGTAATGCGATAGCGTTTTTCGAACATGGTGAGTTATCCCTTTGATCCCCTGCCTTTTGGATAGCACAGCCACCTCTCCTGATGGCGGAAAAGATGAATCAAGTGTGATCCCCCTCGCCTAATTTCAGTGGGCGGCCCCAACCACGGCTGGGGCCATCAGGGTCAGGCACGGCGCTTGGTGGCGGAGTCCATCCACACTGCCAACAGCAAGATGGCACCCTTCACGATGTACTGCCAGAAGGTCGGCACATCTAGCATACTCATGCCATTGTCCAGCGATGCCATGATGAATGCGCCCATCACCGCCCCCACCACGCTGCCCACTCCGCCAGCCAGGCTGGTGCCGCCGATCACGCAGGCGGCGATGGCGTCCAGTTCGGCAATATTGCCAGCTGATGGCGAGCCGGCCCCCAGCCGGGAACTCAGGATCAAACCGGCAATCGCCACCATCAGACCATTGATGGCAAAAACCGCCAGCTTGGTACGCTCCACATTGACGCCGGAGAGGCGCGCCGCCTCAATATTGCCGCCGATGGCATAGATCCGTCGGCCAAAGGCGGTGCGGGTCGCCATAAACAGCCCGGCCAGCAGCAACGCCGCCAGCACCAGCACAGGCGTAGGCACGCCACGGTAATCATTCAGGAGATAGATGGCCCCAAGTACGATGATGGCGGTCACGGCATGACGGGTAACGGTTTTCCCAGCGGCGGGCAGGGGCAGGTTGAGCGCCTGCCGCTGCTGGCGGCGTCGCCACTGGAAGCCGATGAACAGCAGCAGCGCCAGCGTCCCGATGCCAAAGCCCACCCCGTCCGGCAGGTAGCTCTGGCCAATTTGGGACATCGCCTGGCTGGTCGGTGCCACGGTGGTGCCGTGGGTAATGCCAATCAAAATGCCGCGGAATGCCAGCATCCCCGCCAGGGTGACGATGAACGAGGGCACTTTGCGATAGGCCACCCACCAGCCATTCCAGGCCCCGAGCACCAGCCCCAGCGCCAGCGTGACCAGCACCGTCAGTGGCAGCGGCCACCCCAGCCAGACATCAAAGATGGCGGCCACGCCCCCCAGCAGCCCCATCATGGAGCCGACCGACAGATCGATTTCAGCGGAGATAATCACAAACACCATGCCCACCGCCAGAATGCCGGTAATGGCGGTCTGGCGCAGCAGGTTGGAGAGGTTGCGCGGGCTGATGTAGGCCCCCTCCGTGGTGAAGGTGAAGAACAGCATAATCAGCACAATCGCCGCCAGCATCACGTAGACCTGGAGATTGACGTGCTTCAGGCGTTTCAACAGGCCGGGCGGGGCCGAGGCCACGCCAGCGTCAGACTGGGTTATTTTCGACATGACGTTCACTCCTGAGGGCCGCTTCCATCACCTGCTCCTGCGTCAGGTTACGGTTGATAAGGGAGGCTTTGCACTTGCCCAGGTGCATCACCAGCACCCGGTCGCTGAGGCCAAGGACTTCCGGCAGTTCGGAGGAGACCACGATAATCGCGATCCCCTGTTGGGCCAGTTGGTTGATCAGTTTGTAGATTTCCGATTTCGCCCCGATGTCGATGCCACGCGTTGGCTCATCCAGGATCAGGATGCGCGGATTGAGCAACAGGCACTTGGCAAGGATCGCCTTCTGCTGGTTGCCACCGCTCAGGCGGCCAATCGCCAGCTCCGGCGAGGCGGTCTTGACCCGCAGCGAGGCAATGGATTGTTGAATGGTGGACTGCTCGCGCGCGTCATCCAGCACGCTCAGGCGGCCGGTAAAGTTCGCCAGCGCCGCCAACGTGATGTTTGCACCCACGCCCATCACCGGCACGATGCCATCCCGTTTGCGATCCTCTGGCACCATCGCAATGCCGTGGCGCATCGCCTCCTGGCAGGAGCGCATAGTGACGGGCTGGCCATCAATGAACAGGTTGCCCTGCCAGCGGCCAGGGTAGGCACCAAACAGGCACTGGACGGTCTCGGTGCGGCCCGACCCCACCAGCCCGGCGATACCCAAAATCTCGCCGCGCCGCAGGCTGAAACTGACCTCATCCACCCGCTTGATATGCCGGTTGACCGGGTGCCAGGCCGTCAGCTTCTCCACCCGCAAAATCTCCTCGCCCGGTTGGTGTTGGTGCGGCGGGTAAAGCTCGGTCAGCTCACGCCCCACCATCATGGCGATGATCTGATCCTCGCTCAGGGTGGCGGCCTCACGGGTGGCGATGTGCTTGCCGTCGCGGATTACGCAGATCACGTCCGAGATGGCGCTGACCTCGTTCAGCTTGTGGGAGATGTAGATGCAGGCGATGCCGTGGTTGCGCAGGTCACGGATAATGTCGAGCAGGATCTCCGTTTCCCGCTCGGTCAGCGAGGCGGTCGGCTCATCCAGAATCAACAGACGCACCTGTTTGTTCAACGCCTTGGCGATCTCTACCAGCTGCTGCTGCCCCAGCCCCAATTCACCAACCGGCGTATCCGGGTTAATGTCCAATTTGACCTGCGCCAGCATCCGCTGGCAGCGCTGGTACATGCCGTCATAATCCATAATACCGAAACGGCCCCACTCACTGCCGAGAAACATATTTTCCAGCACCGACATCTGTTTCACCAGCGCCAGCTCTTGGTGAATAATGGCAATGCCCTTCTCTTCAGTGTCACGGATATTTTTCGCGGCCAGTCGTTCACCCGAAAATAAGATGTCACCCTGATAACTGCCGTGGGGATAGATGCCGCACAATATTTTCATCAGGGTGGATTTTCCCGATCCATTTTCACCGCACAGGGATAATACCTGTCCGGCTTCCAGTTGCAGGGAAACATTATCCACCGCTTTGACGGCGCCAAATTGCTTAGTGATATGATGCATTTCCAACAGGCAGGGCATAATTCCCTCCGGTGACAGCAAAATGGGCGAGCGGCGTCCAACGCCCACGCCCATCACAGTGAATTAATAAATGTCTTCTTTCTTATGGAAACCATCGGCCACTATAGTGCTGTCTATATTATTTTTATCGACCTGAATGGGCGTCAGCAGAAATGCCGGCACCTCTTTCTTGCCATTATTCAGGCTGGCGTTAGGCTTCGGTGTTTTTCCGTCGCCCAGCTCCACGGCAATTTTGGCCGCTTCGGTTGCCAGCTTGGTAATGGGTTTATAGACGGTCATGGTCTGGCTGCCCGCGACAATGCGCTTGATCGCCGCCAGGTCGGCATCCTGACCGGAGATGGCGACCTTGCCAGCCAGCCCCTGCGCGGAGAGCGCCTGAATGGCACCGCCAGCGGTGGCATCGTTGGAGGCGACCACCGCGTCAATTTTGTTGTTGTTGGCCGTCAGGGCGTTCTCCATGATCTTCAGGGCGTTTTCTGGCAACCACGCATCCGCCCACTGGTCACCCACCACCTTGATCTTGCCGCTATCAATCAACGGCTTAAGGACATTCATCTGCCCCTTGCGGAACAGCTTGGCGTTGTTGTCCACCGGTGAGCCGCCCATCAGGAAGTAGTTGCCCTGCGGCACGCGCTCCACCAGACTCTGCGCCTGCAACTCGCCGACCTTCTCATTATCGAAGGAGATATAGAAGTCGATATCGGCGTTATTGATCATACGGTCATAGGCCAGCACCTTGATGCCCTCACTCTTGGCTTCGGCAATCACATTGCTCAGCACCTCGCCGTTGTAGGGAATGATCGCCAGCACATCGACCCCGCGGTTAATCATATTTTCAATCTGCGACATCTGGGTCTCTTCATTGCCATTTGCCGATTGCACAAACACATCCGCGCCCAAGGACTCCGCCTGTTTGACAAAAATATCACGATCCTTTTGCCAGCGTTCCAGACGTAAATCGTCAATCGCCATGCCAATTTTCACCTCTTTGGCCATTCCCGGCTGGCTGACCAACGCCAGCGCCGCACAGACGCTCAGCAAGATTTTTTTCATTTTCATCTGATATACCTTTTAATGACACGCAGGGTAAGTGAAATGGCAAGGTTCGCGGTTACGGTGGCGGGAAAGGGGATCCCGCTGGCGCAAAGCATGCATTAGGGTTTTCCGTGCCTTGCTCTGCCTTTCAGACCGGGGAATTGTTGACGCCGGACAAAATAACCTCAATTGCAGATTTTCACTGCGCCATTACGTTTTTTAGTTTATTTCTTATTTTATGACGGCGATCATAGTTCACCGTGGAAAGCATTTTTTTGTTGCTCGCACCTTGGATTCCACCTCGTAAATAGTGGCTTTTTCACGGCCCGGCTTATTTATGAGATCTGCCGCACAATTGTGTATTCTCTTAAGTTCAGTGTGAAATAACGTAATTGAGAGCCAGCTCGAAGCCTCCGAAGATAACGGCTCCGCATGCTCAGCCATTGCTGGGCCAGATCCCAAGGAGCCCATGATGCAATCCTATTTTGATCAGCTTGAGAAAGTCCGGTATGAAGGCACGGCCAGCACCAACCCATTAGCATTCCGCCACTACAACCCGGATGAGGTCATCCTGGGCAAGCGCATGGCCGACCATCTGCGTTTCGCGGCCTGCTACTGGCATACCTTCTGCTGGAACGGGGCGGATATGTTTGGCGTCGGCGCGTTTGAGCGCCCGTGGCAACAGAGCGGCGATGCGCTGGCGCTGGCGAAACGTAAGGCGGATGTGGCCTTTGAGTTCTTCAGCAAGCTGGGTGTGCCCTACTACTGCTTCCATGATGTCGATGTCTCGCCAGAGGGCGGCTCCCTGAAGGAGTATTTGAACAACTTTGCCGAGATGACCGATGTGCTGGCCGCCAAGCAGCAGGAGAGCGGCGTCAAGCTGCTGTGGGGTACCGCCAACTGCTTCACCCACCCGCGTTATGCGGCCGGTGCGGCCACCAGTCCAGACCCGGAAGTGTTCGCTTGGGCCGCGACGCAGGTCTTTACCGCCATGAACGCCACCCAGCGATTGGGTGGGGAGAACTACGTGCTGTGGGGCGGCCGCGAGGGGTATGAGACCCTGCTCAACACCGACCTGCGTCAGGAGCGCGAGCAGATTGGCCGCTTCATGCAGATGGTGGTGGAGCACAAACACAAGATTGGTTTCCAGGGCACGTTGCTGATTGAGCCGAAGCCGCAGGAGCCGACCAAACACCAGTATGACTACGACGTCGCCACCGTGTATGGCTTCCTGCGCCAGTTCGGTCTGGAGAAGGAGATCAAGCTGAACATTGAGGCCAACCACGCCACACTGGCGGGCCATGCCTTCCACCATGAGATCGCCACCGCCATCGCGCTGGGCATTTTCGGCTCCGTGGACGCCAACCGCGGCGATCCGCAGCTGGGCTGGGACACCGATCAGTTCCCCATCAGCGTGGAAGAGAACGCGCTGGTGATGTATGAGATTGTGAAAGCCGGCGGCTTTACCACTGGCGGCCTCAACTTTGACGCCAAGGTGCGTCGCCAGAGCACCGACAAATACGATCTCTTCTACGGCCATATCGGTGCGATGGACACCATGGCGCTCTCGCTGAAAGTGGCGGCGAAGATGATTGAGGATGGCGGGCTGGATAAGCTGGTCGCCAAACGCTATGCCGGCTGGAGTGAGGAGCTGGGCCAGCAGATCCTGCAAGGGAAGATGTCGCTGGAGGCGCTGGCAAACTACGCGCAACAGCACGCCCTGGCACCACGCCACCAGAGCGGCCGCCAGGAGCAGCTGGAGAATCTGGTGAACCGTTACCTGTTCGGCTGACGGCACGCCTGCCGCATGGCACAGGCCAGCGATGCGCTGGCCTGTCCTGCTTCTGGGGTGGGGCCACGGCCTGCTGAGGGAGAGAGTATGTATATCGGAATTGATCTGGGAACATCGGGCGTCAAAGCCATTTTGCTGGGCGAGTCGGGGGAAGTGATCGCCCAGCACAGTGAGGTGCTCACCGTGTCGCGGCCGCACCCGTTGTGGTCGGAACAGGATCCACAGGCGTGGTGGGAGGCCACCGACAGCGCCATGCAGGCGCTGGCGGCGCGCCAGTCGCTCAAGGCCGTGAAGGCGCTGGGGCTGACCGGACAGATGCACGGTGCCACGCTGCTGGATGCAGAGCAGCGGGTGTTGCGCCCCGCCATTTTATGGAATGACGGCCGCTCCGCCGCCCAGTGTCAGGCGCTGGAGCGGGAGGTGCCGGAGGCGCGCGCCATCACCGGCAACCTGATGATGCCGGGCTTCACCGCCCCCAAGTTGAAGTGGGTGCAGGAGCACGAACCGGCGCTGTTCCAGCGTATTGATAAGGTGCTACTACCGAAAGACTATTTGCGCTGGCGCATCAGCGGCGAGTTTGCCAGTGACATGTCAGACGCCGCTGGCACGCTGTGGCTGGATGTCGCCAAACGTGACTGGAGCGACACCCTGCTGGCGGCCTGCGGCTTGAGCCGCGCGCAGATGCCGACGCTGTTTGAGGGGAGCCAGATAACCGGGCAGGTCAAGCCCGAGATCGCCCAGCGCTGGGGGCTGCCAGAGGTGCCGGTAGTGGCTGGCGGCGGCGATAACGCGGCGGGCGCGGTGGGCGTCGGGCTGTATCAATCCGGGCAGGCGATGCTCTCCCTCGGCACCTCCGGGGTCTACTTTGCCGTCAGCGATGGCTTCCTCAGCAACCCGGAGAGCGCGGTGCACAGCTTCTGCCACGCGCTGCCCGACCGCTGGCACCTGATGTCCGTGATGCTTAGCGCCGCCTCCTGTCTGGATTGGGTATGCCGCCTGACCGGCAGTGCGAGCGTCCCGGCGCTGCTGCAACAGGTGGAGCAGGCCCCGCCCGCCACCTCGCCGGTGTGGTTCCTGCCCTATCTCTCCGGTGAGCGCACGCCGCACAACAACCCGAATGCCAAAGGCGTTTTCTTTGGCCTGACCCATGAGCACGGCCCGGCCGATTTAGGGCGCGCCGTGCTGGAGGGCGTCGGTTTCGCGCTGGCGGATGGCATGGATGTGCTACATGCCACCGGCCTACGGCCACAGGCAGTGACGCTGATTGGCGGCGGCGCGCGCAGCGGCTACTGGCGGCAGATGCTGGCGGACATCAGCGGCCAGACGCTGGAGTACCGCACCGGCGGCGACATTGGCCCGGCGCTGGGCACGGCGCGTCTGGCGCAGATCGCCCTGCACCCGCACACCGCGCTGGCCGATCTGCTGCCGCCCCTGCCGCTGGAGCAGACCCACCAGCCCGATGGGCAGAGGCATCAGGCCTATGCGGCACAGCGTGAAACCTTCCGCCAGCTCTATCGCCAGTTGGCACCCCTGATGCAGTAAAGGCGCCCCCGGCAGGGCACCTGTCCTGTCCTGCCGGGTTGATGGCCGTTTTTGGCATTCCGTTCGTTTTTTATTTGCGCCACTATGGGGTTACTTCATAGAGGCGGAGGCCGGTTATGTCACAGAGCGCGCTTTTGGTTATCGATGTCCAACACTCCTTTACCCATCAACCTTTCTGGCGTGAGGAGGCGTTACCCGCCTTTCAGCGCCACCTGCAACAGCTGGTCGCTGGCTGTCAGGCGCGTGGGGCGGCGGTGGTGGATGTGTTCCATGTGTCACAGGGGCCATTCTCGCTGGCGTCCGGTCTGGTGACGCGCCTGCCCTTCCTGACTCATCAGCCGGATCTGGTGGTGCACAAAAGCGTGCACAACGCCCTGACCGACTCCGGGCTGGATCTCTGGCTGCGCGAGCGCGGCATCACGCACCTGATCATCAGCGGGATGCGCAGCGAGCAGTGCTGCGAGACCACTGCCCGCGTGGCCTCTGACCTCGGCTATCGCGTCACCTATGTCACGGAGGCGACGCTGACCTTCCCGATGACCCACGCCAACGGCGAGACAGCGAGCGCCGAGGAGATCAAACAGCGCACGGAGCTGGTGCTGGCCGACCGCTTCGCACAGATCGCCACGGTGGAGCAGGCACTGGCCGCGCTGGAAGCTGCGCCCGCCCAGACGGTGAGTGAGGCAACCTGGCAGCCGCAGCCCTACCAGCCGCGCCCGATTACCCCGCTTGGCGTCACCACGCTCGGCGCATGGGCGCTGAAGCGTTATGCCATCCGTTACCCGCAGGCCAGCGGTGATGCCGCCATCTTTGCGGCTGGCCGCCCGCTGGTGGCGCAGTGGCTGCCGCCGCAGGCGCAAACGCCGCAGCGCCCCGGCGTCGGTTTCCTGATCGAGCATCAGGGCAAGACGATGGATTATCTGGTGGCGGGCTGGTGGGACAATGAGAACGAGTTGCGGATGGCCATCTGGGTGACCGATCAGGGCGTCTGGCGGCGGGCGCGTGAGGAGTCCTTCTGCGTCTGGGACATGCAGGTGATGGCCTTTGAGCGTGACGCCTTCGTGCGGATGCTGTTGCAGGCCACGCCGGATCGCGAGGGTTATCTGGCGAGCCAACTGACCGTGGATTGCTGATGCCCCGGCCAGTCTGCTTCGTGACGCTGCCGGGCGTCATGGCGCTGGATCTGACCGGCCCGGCCGAGGCGTTGCAGTTGGCCGGTGGCTTTGATCTGCGCTATATCGGCCCGGAGCCACAGGTCACCAGCTCCACTGGGCTGGTGCTGGGCGCGATTGCGCCGCTGCCAGAGAGCATCCCGGCGGGAGCGATTCTGGTACTGCCCGGCGTCTCTGACTCCCAAGTCTGGTTTGACACCCCGGTGGCGCAGGCGGTGGCGGCGTGGCTGCGCCCCCTGCGCGAGACGATTGAGCAGGGCGCGCTGACGCTGGTGTGCATCTGCTCCGGCAGCCTGCTGGCGGCGCGCGCCGGGCTGCTGGAGGGGTATCAGTGCACCACCCACCACGAGGTGATCGCGCGCCTGCGCGCGCAGGCGCCGACGGCGCAAGTGCTGGAGAACCGAATTTTTGTTGAGGATCGGCAGATCATCACTAGCGCTGGCATCACCGCCGGTATTGATGTGGCGCTGCATCTGATTGCCCATGAACAGGGGCCGCTGGCCGCCACGCGGGTGGCACACGAGATGGTGGTCTACTTCCGCCGCTCGGGCGACGATCCGCAACTCTCTCCCTGGCTGCGCTACCGCAACCATCTCCACCCGGCCCTGCACCGGGCGCAGAATGCGCTGCTGGCGGCCCCGGAAAATTGCTGGCCCGTGGAAGCCGTGGCGGCCTGCGCCCACGTCAGTACCCGACACTTGCGGCGGCTGTTCCGCGAGCACCTCGGCATCAGCGTCCGTGACTACCATGAGCAGCTGCGGCTGGCAGTGGCGCGCCAGCGGTTGCAGGCTGGTTACGGGGTGGAAAACGCCGCGCTGGCGGCGGGCTTCAGCTCTGCCCGCCAACTGCGGCGCGCCCAGGTGCGCTGGCCTACGTCACCAGCCGATGGCGATCCAGCCGCCTGATGCCGTGGGCCAGCAGCAGGCTACCGGCCAGCGCGAGGGCAAAGACGTAGGGCATGTCCAGCAGCGGCCAGCGCACGGCATCCCACTTCTGGGTGCGGATGATATTAATAATCAGCGCATGAAACCCGTAAATCGCCAACGAGTGGTCGGCCACCCAACGCAGTCCCGGCAACATCCCGCCCGCCAGACAGTTTTTCCCCCAGACAAATAGCGCGATCGCCGCAATAAATACCAGCGGGCCACAGTAGACGTAGTAGGTATCGGCAAAGTCGCCGTTGAGGGTCGTCTGGTGCCGGGTGCCAATCGCGATCATCCACACCGCGGCGGTGAAGATCAGCGCCGCCATCAGGTTAACGCCGCGCCGTTGGGTGGGAAGCATACCGATGGCGCGCCCCAGCAGCGCGTAGAGCACGTAGTAGAAGGTGTCGCCGCTGATAAACAGGTTAACCGGCAGCAGGTGCACCTGTTGCCAGGAGAGCTGGAAGGTGTGCGGGTTAGCGGCGATGCCAAGGACGATGCCCACCGCCAATACCGCCTGCCGGGCAGCCGGTTTCACCTGAATCAGCGGTGAGAGCAGGTACACCACCATCAGCGCATAGAAAAACCAGAGGTGATAGAACACTGGTTTGAACAGCAGGTTGCGCAGCGAGGGCCAGAAGCCAATCCGCGTGAAGAAGGCAATATAAGCCAGCGAAATGGCGCTGTAGAACAGCAGGCAGCAGACCAGCCGTATCAGGTGCTTTTTGCCAGCGCTGCGTTCGCCGAAGAACAGGTAGCCGGAGATCATGAAGAACAGCGGCACGCTAACCCGTGACAGGGAGTTGAGCAGGTTGGCGACGTTCCAGTTGAACTCCCCTACCGACGCGCCGTTGGTGACATAGTAAGTGGTGGTATGGATGACGATCACCATCAGGCAGGCGAGCGCCCGCAAATTATCGATCCAGATAAGTCGGTTATTCATGCGGCCGCGGCCATCCTTATCACTGATTATTGTTAAAAAGAGGTTATATATAGCTGACGAATTCAACAACCCAAATTCGGATAAACTCAGTTTGTGCGATCTGTGGCTTACATCATTGCCAAGAGGCGGGATTGGCAGCAAAATAGCCGGCCTTATCGCTTTCCCGCAGACGCCGTTCCGGTTGTCTTGGATGTTTCTGTTTTATTATCATTAAGTTAATTTATGCAAACTACCTTACCACCTGCTGCCCGTTTGGGCCGCCGGGCGCTCTGGTTTCCGCTCTCATTGGTGTTGTTCGAATTTGCCACCTATATCGGTAACGATATGATCCAGCCGGGAATGCTGGCCGTGGTGGCAGCATTCCATGCCGGTGAGGAGTGGGTGCCCAGCTCCATGACCGCCTATCTGGCTGGCGGGATGTTCCTGCAATGGCTACTGGGGCCGCTCTCCGACCGGCGCGGCCGTCGGCCGGTGATGCTGGCCGGCGTCGCCTTCTTCACCGTCAGCTGTCTGGCAATTTTGTTTGCCCAGAGCATTGAGCAGTTCACCCTGATCCGTTTCTTCCAGGGCATTGGGCTGTGCTTTATCGGCGCGGTCGGCTACGCCACCATTCAGGAGTCGTTTGAGGAGTCGGTGTGCATCAAGATCACCGCGCTGATGGCGAACGTGGCGCTGATTGCCCCGCTGCTTGGCCCACTGGCCGGTGCGGCGCTGATCGCCTGGATGCCGTGGCAGTGGATGTTCGTGCTGTTCGCCCTGCTCTCCGCCCTCGCCTTTGTGGGTTTGTGGCGCACCATGCCGGAGACCGCCACCCGCCTTGGTGAGCCGCTGTCGCTGGCCGGGCTGGGGCGTGACTACCGTCAGGTGCTGGGCAATGGCCGCTTTGTCTGTGGCGCGCTGGCGATTGGCTTTGCCAGCCTGCCGTTGCTGGCCTGGATTGCCCAGTCGCCGGTGCTGCTGATCCGTGGCGAAGGGATGAGCACCCTCGGCTATGGCCTGATGCAGGTGCCGGTGTTTGGCGCGCTGATTATCGGCAACATCACGCTGGCGCGCCTCACTGGCCGCCGCAGCGTGGTGAGTCTGATCCGTCTGGGCGCGGCCCCGATGGTTGGCGGGCTGCTGCTGGCCGCTGCCGCCACGCTCTACGCCTCCCACGCCTATCTGTGGATGGTGGCGGGCCTGAGCTTCTACGCCTTTGGCATCGGCGTCGCTAACGCCGGCCTCTACCGTCTGACGCTCTTCTCCAGCGACATGAGCAAAGGCACCGTCTCCGCCGCGATGGGCGTGCTGAGCATGTTGGTGTTCACCCTCGGCATTGAGGTGGCGAAGCTGGTGTATGGCTGGGGTGGCAGCGGGATGTTCAACCTGTTCAACCTGCTGAGCGGCCTCTGCTGGCTGGCGCTGGTGCTGCTGTTCATGCGCGGGCGCAAACCGCAGGATGTGGCGCAGGATCACGACATGGCCTGAGGCCGGTCGAAGGGAAAACGGCAACGCTGAGCGTTGCCGTTTTTTTTGCCGTTAGAACAGGCCGAGGGGTTTTTCGGAGTAGCTGACCAGCAGGCATTTGGTTTGCTGGTAGTGCTCCAGCATCATTTTATGCGTCTCGCGCCCGATGCCGGACTGCTTATAGCCGCCGAAGGCGGCGTGCGCCGGGTAGGCGTGGTAGCAGTTAGTCCAGACGCGCCCGGCCTGAATCTGCCGGCCCATCTGGTAGGCGATGTTGCCGTTGCGGCTCCAGACGCCCGCGCCCAGACCGTAATCCGTGTCGTTGGCAATCTCAAGCGCTTCATCCATATCCTTGAAAGTGGTCACCGCCAGCACCGGCCCAAAGATCTCCTCCTGGAACACCCGCATACTGTTTTTGCCAAACAGGATGGTCGGCTCCAGATAGTAGCCCTGCGCCAGATCGCCGCCCAACTGTTTGCGGCGGCCGCCGGTGAGGACGTCCGCCCCCTCTTTTTTACCAATCTCGATGTAGTTGAGGATGGTCTCCATCTGCCCCTGCGACACCTGCGCGCCCATCTGGGTGGCGGCGTCGAGCGGGTTGCCGCTGCGGATGGTCTCCACGCGCTTGATGGCGCGCTCCATAAAGCGCTCGTAGATCGACTCCTGCACCAGCGCCCGGCTCGGGCAGGTGCAGACTTCGCCCTGATTGAAGGCGAACAGCGCGAAGCCTTCCAGCGCCTTGTCAAAGAAGGCGTCCTCGCGCTCCATCACGTCAGCGAAGAAGATATTGGGCGACTTGCCGCCCAGCTCCAGCGTCACCGGAATGACGTTCTGCGCCGCATAGCTCATGATCTGCTGGCCCACCTCGGTCGATCCGGTGAAGGCCACTTTGGCGATCCGTTTGGAGGTGGCGAGGTACTCGCCGATCTCGCTGCCGGAGCCGTTGACCACGTTGATCACCCCGGCTGGCAGCAGATCCTCAATCAGCTCCATCAGCAGCAGCACGGACATCGGCGTCAGCTTGGCCGGTTTCAGCACGATGCAGTTGCCCGCTGCCAGCGCCGGGGCCATTTTCCAGCAGGCCATCAGCAGCGGGAAGTTCCAGGGAATAATCTGCCCGACCACGCCCAGCGGCTCATGGAAGTGATAGGCGACGGTATCGGCGTCAATTTCGCTGATCCCGCCCTCCTGCGCGCGGATACAGGCGGCAAAGTAGCGGAAGTGGTCAATCGCCAGCGGCACATCAGCGGCGGTGGTTTCACGGATCGGCTTGCCGTTGTCCCAGGTTTCGGCGGCGGCCAGCAGCTCAATATTTTGCTCCATGCGATCCGCGATGCGGTTGAGCAGCGTGGCGCGCTGTTGCACCGACATGCGGCCCCACTCGGCCTTGGCCTTATGCGCCGCGTCCAGCGCCCGATCAACGTCGGCGGTGCTGGAACTGGCGATCTCGCACATCACCTGGCCGGTGACCGGCGTCAGGTTGGAAAAGTACTGGTTGTTGGCGGGCGGCACCCACTCGCCGCCGATGAAGTTGTCATAGCGCGCCTTCAGTTTGAGCGGAAAACCATACTCGCCGGGGATCACTACACTCGAAGGGTGGTCATAGGGCATGGGAGGCTCCTTGGTGCGGCGCAGCCTGGCCGCCACCGGGTTGGGTTGTCGGGGGTTGCTTAAAATGTAGACGCGGGGGCGCGGCGCGCAGGCAGGCAGCGACAACTCTTCGAGTCATCTCACAAATTTTCATGAAGGAGCGGCCGGGGTGGCCGCCAGGATTAAGGGGGCGTGGTGCGGGCGAAACTCTGGCGCTGGAACAGCCGTTCGACCAACTTGATCAGCGCCGGGCGGTCAACGCACCAGCCCGGCGCGATGCGGCGGAAGTTGATGTAGCCGAGGGCGCAGGCGACGGCGATGTCCGCCAGATTGAGCGTGTCGCCATTCATCGCCTGTTGCGCCTGTGCGTGCTGCTCGAGCGCATCCAGCCCCCGGTTGAGCACCGCGCGCTGGCGCACGATCCACGCCTCGTCGCGCTTGTCGGCCTCGCGCCGCATCTCCAGCACCAGCGCCACGGCGGCGTCCGTCACGCCATCCGCCAGCGACTCCAGCCGCCGTACCCGCAACGCCGCCTGCGGATCGGCTGGCAGCAGCGCTGGCCCGGCGGCCAGCGTCTCCAGATAGCCCGCGATAACCGGCGAGTCAAACCACACCTCGCCATCATCCGCCACCAGCGCCGGCACCTTGCCGAGCGGGTTGACCTGCGGCACCTGGGTCTCTTCCGACCACGGCGAGTCATTGACGAAATCGAAAGGCAGCCCCTTTTCGAGCAGGATCACGGAAATCTTGCGCACATAAGGGCTGGTATAACTGCCGATTAGCTTCATCTTTACCGTCCTTTTTCAGGGAGTGCCAACAGGGCGCGAGGGTTAGCCCTTGACCGTCAGGCTGTCGGTGATGGTTTTCACCAGCGCGCTGTGCGCCTCGCTGTTTTTCACCGGCGTCACCACTTGCAGCGTCACCACTTTCTTGTCGATCACCGTGAACAGGGTGGACGCCAGCACCGGCTGGCCGCGCACGCTCTGCTCGGTGTCCATGCGGCGGAAGCGCTGGCCATGCAGCGTCAGGGTCTGTTCGGAGGTGGTCTTGATATCCTGATACTGGTTGCCCAGCCCGGTCAGCAGCCCCTTGGAGATGCCAGCGAAGGCGGCGTCACTGGTGTCCAGCGCCTCACCCGGCGGTGGGGTCACCTCGGAGGTGACGGCCAGTTGGCGGGTCTGGCTGTCGAGGAACAGCTGGGTGCGCGACTGCTTGGTATTGGCGATGCCCGATTGCTCGGTCTGGTCGGAGAAACCGGTCGGCAGGTGGAAACCCACCTTGCCCGCCAGCAGCGACACATCCACGCCATTGGCTGGCCACGTCGCTTGCGGCTGGCTGCCCTTCACCACTTGGGTCTCCGGCGCGATGCCGCTCGGGTTGGCGGCCACGGTCGGCTTGGAATCCGGCGGCGGCGGGGTCGGCGTGGTGTCGGGTTTGTCATCACAGGCCATCAGCCCGGCCGCCAACAGTGCCACGGCGGTAAATTTCATTGCGCTTCTTAACATCCCATGTCCCTCTTGTTGAACGCTTACTGGTTGGCGGCGTGCCGCCCGATGCAGCGAGAGTACCCCAGCCGGGGGCCACGCCGCCACAGAATGCTCCGAAACCTGCCGGCGCACCCTGTAAGGATAGCAGCCGTGCGTCAGGCGTCCGGGAAGAGGAAGGGGTTGATGCTGCTGCGCGCGTAACCCTCATCCTCCATTTTGGCATCCAGCACCAGCGTCGCCAGGTCATCCGCCACCGGCTCGACGTTCGGATCTTGCTCCTGGAACAGGATTTTGAGGTAGGTGCCGCAGTCGTCGCAGCTCTCCGCCTTGACCGGCGACAGCGCATACTCCAGCGACCAGTAGTTCAGCCCGTGGGTATGCTCGCAGTTACTGCACTTGGCCTGCATCACGTGCCACTCGCACTCGCACAGGTTGCAGTGCAGGTAGCGCATACCGCTGACCGCGCCGAGGTGCATCAGGCTGGAGACCGGGATGCTGCCGCAGGTGGGGCAGAACTGGCGGTGCTCTCCATACTCAACGTGCGCTTTTCCGGGGATCAAACTGGCCATCTGCGCCCAATAGAGCGACAATGCCGCCCAGATCACCGGTGCCCGTTCACTGTTCACCTGTGAGAACTCGCGGCTAAGCAGCGCGGTGGCGTCACTCTCCAGCTCGCTCTCTGAACACTTCTCCAGATTCTCCAGCACGGCGCGCCAATGTGGATCGACCTGTGGGCGTAGCTCCTCCACCAGCGCATGCAGCAGGGTGCGCCAGTGCGGCGCGCGCTCAAAGGTGTGCAGGTTCAGCGGCGGCTGCGCGCTGTTGCCGCTGGCGGCCAGCACCGGTTCAATCTCCATCGTCAGCGGGTGATCGTGCAACACCTGCTGTTGCGCTTCGGCCACCAGCGCCGCGCCAATCAGCAAGTCCTGCAACGGGCTATCTTCCGCCAGTTTGCGCAGCCGTTCGGCGCGCCGGGCATAGAGGCTTTTCAGGTTGGCGAACAGCAGCGGTGGGATGGCATGCGCCACGCTCGCCCGGCTGGAGGGCGCGTCCGTGTCGCGGTTGGGGACAATGCGGATACTCAAGGCAATCACTCCCGTCTCGGCGTGGAAGAGGTGCCGGGCATGAAATCAGTTCTGTTCCCGCCCGAACAGCGCTAAGGTGGGCAACTCTGCCCTTTCTGGACATTAACACAGCCACTGTGTGGATGTTAAACAATCAGGTAACCCAGGTGAAAGATACACAGCAACACGCCCCGGCCGTTGAAGATGACGGCGTGCAGCGGCGCCAGGTACATCAGCGCCACCGGCTGGAGACGCCGGAAGAGGATTGGCTGGCAGAGGAGGTGCCGGTCGCGCTGGTCTATAACGGCATCTCCCACGTGGTGATGATGGCCACGCCCAAGGATCTGGAGGCATTCGCCCTCGGCTTTTCGCTCTCCGAAGGGATCATTGAAGAGCCGCGCGACATTTTTGGCATCGACGTGCTGCCCTCCTGCAACGGCATTGAGGTGCAGATTGAGCTGTCGAGCCGCCGTTTCGCCGGGCTGAAAGAGCGCCGCCGCGCGATGGCTGGCCGCACCGGCTGCGGCGTGTGCGGCGTCGAGCAGCTGGGCGATCTCTTCCGCCCGCTGATGCCGCTGCCCTTCACCCAGCAGTTTGATCTGGCGAAGCTTGACGGTGCGCTGGCGGCGCTGAAGCAGGTGCAGCCGGTGGGCCAGTTGACCGGCTGCACCCACGCCGCCGCCTGGATTGCGCCGGAGGGCGAGCTGCTCGGCGGCTGTGAGGATGTGGGCCGCCACGTGGCGCTCGACAAGCTGCTCGGCGTGCGCAGCGGCAAGCCGGAGTGGCAGGCGGGCGCGGTGCTGGTCTCCAGCCGCGCCAGCTATGAGATGGTGCAGAAGGCGGCGATGTGCGGCGCGGAGATTTTGTTCGCTGTCTCCGCGGCCACCACGCTGGCGGTGGAGGTGGCCGAGCGCTGCAACCTGACGCTGGTGGGCTTTAGCAAGCCGGGCCGCGCCACCGTCTATACCCATCCGCAGCGCCTGCGCTGAGTGGCTTAGATCGATTTCCTCGCCATTATTTCCTCTCGTCATAAGTCACGGATGCCGCCCCGCCCCAGCGCTGGGGCGGTCTGAGATAATCATTTTCAATATCATTTAATTAACTATAATGATCCCACTGCTTACGCGGTGCTTGCACCTGTCCGGCGCCGCCCAACTACCATGGAGATGAAGAATATGAGTTACTCACTGCCATCCCTGCCTTACGCATACGACGCACTTGAGCCGCACTTCGACAAGCAGACGATGGAGATCCATCACACCAAACACCACCAGACTTACGTCAATAACGCCAACGCCGCGCTGGAAAGCCTGCCGGAACTGGCTGCGCTGCCGGTGGAAGAGCTGATCACCAAACTGGATCAGGTACCGGCTGACAAGAAGACCGCGCTGCGCAACAACGCGGGCGGCCACGCCAACCACAGCCTGTTCTGGAAAGGCCTGAAACTGGGCACCACCCTGCAAGGCGAACTGAAAGACGCGATCGAGCGCGATTTCGGCAGCATCGACAGCTTCAAAGAGACCTTTGAGAAAGCGGCAGCCACCCGTTTCGGTTCCGGCTGGGCGTGGCTGGTGCTGAAAGATGACGGCAAACTGGCCGTGGTCTCCACCGCTAACCAAGACAGCCCGCTGATGGGCGAAGCCGTCGCTGGCGCATCCGGCTTCCCGATTCTGGGTCTGGACGTGTGGGAGCACGCTTACTACCTGAAATACCAGAACAAACGCCCTGACTACATCAAGGCGTTCTGGAACGTGGTGAACTGGGACGAAGCTGCGGCACGTTTCGCAGCGAAGAAGTAATCCCGCCGCTGGCGGCCACCGGCCGCCCGTGACACCCGATGCCAGCGCTTGCGCTGGCATTTTTTTTGCCCCCGCCTATGCTGGAGGGGCAGCGGGCGCGGCCCGCACCCGAAGGGAGAGACCATGCACTACCCACAGGTATTTATTGGCGCCATCCAGGAGCATGAAGAGATGCGCCCCACCGCCCTGATCAAGCGTGCCGTTGAGGGGCGGATTTTGCTGACGCCGCTGGGGCTGGAGGGCGACGAGCAGGCCGAGACGCGGGTGCATGGCGGCCCGGATCGCGCCCTGTGCCACTTCCCGCGTGAGCACTACGCCCACCTGCGCCAAGCCTTCCCGGAGCGTTGCGAGCACTTCCAGCCGCCGGGTTTTGGCGAGAATATCTCGACGCTGGGGCTGACCGAGCAGAACGTGTTTATCGGTGACATTTTCCGCTGGGGCGAGGCGCTGATCCAGGTGACGCAGCCGCGCTCCCCCTGCTACAAGATCAACATCCACATGGGAGTGGCGCAGCTCTCCCACCATCTCCAGCAGAGCGGCCGCTGCGGCTGGCTCTACCGCGTGCTGTCGCCCGGCTACGTCGGTGACGCGCAGCCGCTGGCGCTGTTGACGCGCAACAGTGACATCAGCGTAGAAGAAGCGATTGCCATTGCCTTCCACCTGCCCTATGACGAGGAGCAGTACCGGCGGTTGCTGGGCGCGGCGGGTCTGGCGGCAAGCTGGAGCCAGAAGCTACAAGCCCGGCTGGAGACACGGCGGATTGAGGATTTCGGCCCGCGTCTGGATGGCAAGCCGAAAAAAGCATGACAGCGCCGGCCCACGAGGGCCGGGCTGGGATCAGAAAGGTTTTTTGGCGTAGCCGGTGACCACTTTCAGGCCCATCTCACGGCCCAGTGCGGTCATCGGGTGAACCACGATCAGGCCACGCACGCTCTTTTTCAGCGAGCCCATATCGGCCTGCTCTTTCTTGGAGATCTCGCGGCTGAACGGCAATTTGCTGAGCTGCTGCGCCTGGGTGCTGAGTTTGCTGATCATCACCTCTTTCAGGCGGGCGATCTCTTTCTCCAGCTTCTCTTTCTCCACCTCGTGCTGGGCAATCAGTTCGGCATTGCCCTGCGGGATGATGGTGGCGTCTTTGTGTTTCAGGGCGTCCAGTTTGTCACTGAGGCGCTTAATTTCTGCTTTTTCTTGGTCTTTCATGGTGGTGGCCCGTTTGTGCCGCAGGCGGGCACATCATTAATAGAGGATCGGCGCACAGTGTAGCAGGAAGCGCGCCATTCATCAGCCCGGCTTTTGGCGGTCGCGGTCGGGCGGGGGTCAGAAGGCCTTTTTCAGGCTGATACCGGCAATCAGGCCGGTCACGGAGAGCACCATGGTGGAGTGGAGAATCTGCTGGTAGCGCTGGCGCTGCATCGCCTGAAGCGAGGCCTCCAGCGGCTCCGCACCAGCGGTGAGGGTCGGCGCGGCCGGCAGGGCAGGCACACAGTGCAGCTCGCCGAAGGGGCCGAGGATCTCATCGTCACTGAAGCGGTACTCGTGGGCGTCGTGGTTCAGCTCCTCGCGCATCGCCATCAGCAACTCGGCGTCCTCATACTCGTGGCGGCTGATGACGCCGAGGCCATACATCAGCTTCAGCCGTACCGACAGCTCGCCCAGCGGGCCACTGCCGCTCAGCAGCGGCTCTACCGCATACTTCACCGCGTAGTCATCTTTGCGGAATACATGGAGCACCAGAATATTGACCGCCTCCGTCAGCAGTTCAACGGCGGCGAAGATAAACCCGCGCACGCTCTTGCCAGCGTTCAGTTTTTCCAGCACCCGGTTTTCGAAGGCCTGTGCAGCTTCAATCATGGTGATATTTTGCGTTAAGGAGATCACAACATCCGGATACCCGGCCATACCTGGCCTCCAGTCAGCGGGGCGTGGCCCCCAGGCTGGAGTGCGGGCCACTCTGGCCCGCCCCCTTTTTTACCACATTTCGCCGTCAGATGGCGTGATAGGCGTTGACCGCCTCGGTGACGGCCTCGCTGTCAGCCGGCAGGCCGGAGATATGGGAGAGCGCGCCCTGCGGCCCCATGTTCGCCAGCAAGTCCACCAGCTCGGCGGCCTGCGGGTCGCTCTCGCTGCGGTAGTGCAGCGCCGCGGCGATGCCCTTGATCAGGTTCTCATGCGGCAGTTGGAAGTCCAGCGCGCCGAGCAGCGGCTTGACCAGACGGTCACCGGCGCTCAGTTTGCGCAGCGGCTGGCGGCCAACGCGCTCGACGTCATCCTTCAGGTAGGGGTTTTCGAAGCGGGTCAGGATCTTGTCAATGTAGGCGGCGTGCTTCTGCGGATCGAAGCCGTAGCGTTTGACCAGCACCGCGCCGCTCTCCTCCATCGCGCCCTTCACCACCTGGCGGATGGCCGGGTCGAGGATGGCGTCACGGATGGTGGCGTGACCGGCCAGCTTGCCGAGGTAGGCGGTGATGGCGTGGCCGGTGTTGAGGGTGAACAGCTTGCGCTCCACGAACGCCATCAGGTTGTCGGTCAGCTCCATGCCAGCGATTTGCGGCGGCTCGCCCACGAACTGGGTTTTGTCGACGATCCACTCGCTGAACGTTTCTACCGTCACTTCCAGCGGATCGGTGCTGCCCTCGGCTGCGGGCGGCACGATGCGATCCACGGCGGAGTCCGCGAAGCCGACATGCTCATCCACCCACGCCTTCTCCTCTTCCGGCAGGGCATCATAGATGTGCTGCTTGAACTGGCTGGTGCCGCGCACCATGTTCTCACAGGCGATGATGTTCAGCGGCTGCTGGTTGCCGCGCTGGTGGCGCAGTACCAGCCCTTTCGCCACGCTCGGGGCGATGCGCGCCAGAATGGTCGGGCCGACGGCGGTGGTGATCAGATCCACCTCGGCGATCAGGTCAATCGCCTCCTGACCCGCGCTGTTGACGGCGGAGACGCCGCTCACTGGCTCGACACGCTCCTGCTCGCCCACCACATGCACGTCATAGCCGCCGCGCTGGTTGAGCGCGTCGAGCACGGTTTGGTTCACGTCAGCGAACACCAGCTCCATCCCGGCATCTGCCAGCAGTTTGCCGATAAAGCCACGTCCGATATTCCCGGCGCCAAAATGTAGTGCTTTCATAAGAGTCATCCTTCCAACCTGCGTGGCGGCGGGGCCGCCACAGAGCCAAAAATCAGGGAGCGTCAGCTCCCCCGGAAATCGCCGGGCCGCCACGCCTGAGCCGGCGGCCAAATAGAGAACCGGGCCATCTGGCCCGGTTGTGTTGACTGTCAGACGCCCTGTTTTCCTGTCAACAGGTCGACCACTTCCTGAACGTTCTGGGTCGTGGAGAGCCGCGCTATCACCGACTCATCATCCAGCGCGTTGGTCAGGCTGGTGATGACCTGGATATGCTCATTGTTGCGGGCCGCAATGCCGATCACCAGCTTCGCCACTTCATCCTCATCCTCACCGAAGCGCACGCCCTGCGGATACTGGCAGAATACCACGCCAGTTTTCAGCACTTTGTCCTTCGCCTCAATGGTGCCGTGCGGCACGGCGATGGACTCGCCCAGGTAGGTCGGGGTCAGCTTTTCACGCGCCAGCATCGCCTCAACGTACTCTGGCTCAACGTAACCGCCCTTCACCAGCTGCTCACCGGCAAAGCGGATCGCCTGCTCTTTGTGGCTCGCCTGCTGGCCGAGGAAGACGTTGGCGGCGGTCAGGCGGAACAGTTGCGGTGCGCCCGCCGCTGCCGGTTCGTCAGCCGCGATCAGCTCGGCGGCCTGCGTCTGGGGAGCCGCCTGCGTACCGGCCACGCCCACTGCCGCGAGGCGGCCGGTCAGGTCGGTATACAGCTTGCTGTCGAGGAAGTTGGTCAGCGAGATGTGCTGCGCGTGTGGCGCATGGCGCATCGCGCGCTCGGTCAGGTCACGGTGGGTGATCACCAGATCGACGTCATCCGGCAAACTGTTGATCGCGCTGTTGGTGACGGACACGTGCGTCAGCCCCGCTTCCTGCACCTTTTTGCGCAGCACGCCAGCACCCATCGCGCTGGAACCCATGCCCGCGTCGCAGGCCACGATGATTTTGCGCACCGCGCTCAGGTCGCCATCCGGCGCAGCCGCTGCCGCCACCTGGCCACCCTTGGACTGGGATTTCATCTCCTGCATACGGCGGGTCGCATCTTCCAGCTCGTCGCCCTCTTTGGCCTTGGTGCTCTTCAGCAGAATCGCGGAAACCACGAAGGAGACGGCGAAGGCTGCCAGCACTGCACAGATGTTGGCGAAGTAGGCGCCGCGCGGGGTCATCGCCAGCACCGCCAGGATGGAGCCAGGGGATGCCGGGGAGACCAGACCGCCGTTCAGCAGGGTCAGGGTGAAGACGCCGGTCATGCCGCCGAGGATAACCGCCAGAATCAGGCGTGGGTTCATCAGCACATACGGGAAGTAGATCTCATGGATACCGCCCAGGAAGTGGATGATTGCCGCGCCGCCCGCAGACTGCTTGGCATTGCCACGGCCAAAGAAGACGTAGGCCATCAGCACGCCCATGCCGGGGCCGGGGTTGGCCTCGATCAGGAAGAAGATCGACTTGCCCGCCTCGGTCGCCTGCTGGATGCCCAGCGGCGAGAAGATGCCGTGGTTGATGGCGTTGTTCAGGAACAGGATTTTCGCCGGTTCCACGAAGATGGAGGTGAGCGGCAGCAGGCTATGGGTCACCATGATGTGCACGCCAGCGGCCAGCAGCTTGGAGAGCGCCTCAACCAACGGGCCGATGGCCAGGAAGGCGAGGATCGCCAGCAGCATACCGATGATGCCAGCGGAGAAGTTGTTGACCAACATCTCGAAGCCGCTCTTGATCTTGCCGTCTGCCCAACGGTCAAAGCGCTTGATCGCCCAGCCGCCCAGCGGGCCGGCAATCATCGAGCCGAGGAACATCGGCATGTCCGCGCCGACAATCACGCCCATAGTGGTGATGGCACCCACCACGCCGCCACGCTCGCCGCCCACCAGCTTACCGCCGGTGTAGCCAATCAGCAGCGGCAGCAGGTAGGTGATCATCGGGCCGACCAGCTTGCCCAGTGTCTCGTTCGGCAGCCAGCCGGTTGGGATAAACAGTGCGGTGATAATCCCCCAGGCGATAAATGCGCCGATATTGGGCATCACCATGTTGCTCAGAAAGCGGCCAAAATTTTGGACCTTGACCTTAACATCTGGTGAAAACATAAAACACACCCCTATTGATACGCGCCGGCAATAAGAGCGCGTGAATTCATTGAGACGGTGCAGCACAACCCGTCACTATTACTGTATGCAGGGCGGACTCTACCACGCTCTTTTTTGCGCGCGTAGCGCCCCCGCTTTCTGTGATCCAGATCACACCAAAGCCCGGCATTAACCGCAATTTAGCGTGACACAGATCACAAAAAGGTCAGCCCAAACGGCCACTTTGCCGATAAAAACGGCATCCTGAACAGGAAAACGTGAGTTGTATCACATTTGTTAACAGCCATTTTTTGCTGCAAATGAGATCACAATCACAATTTATTTTCCATTAACTCTGCATTGGGGCGACCCTTTGGCGTGCCCCTTCAAACTGTAGCCAATCCAGAGGTTAATGGGATGAATTCCAGCAGAAAGTGAGTAGTAGCTTACTGAATGAATGGAGGGGGAAGCTTGCCGGCCCCGTATGGGGCCGGCGGGGGATTATTTGCCCTGCGCCTTGGTGATGGCGGCCTGCAACGATTCGGCGGAGACCGCTCCCGGCAGGAAGGTGGTGTTCTGCGCGGTGGCCCCTTGGGTCGGCATTACGATAAAGGCCGGGGTGCCGCTGAAGCCCAGTTCGCGTGCCAGATCGTCCACTTTCGACAGCGCCTCGTGGGTCTGGTTGCGGGTCGCTTCATCCGGCTGGCTGGCCCCGGCGGCTTTCACCGCGGCCTGAATGTCCCCTTCCGTCAGTTTGCCCTCGTTGTGGCCGGTGTGGAAGATGGCGTTATGGTAGGTGAAGTAGGCTTGCGCGCCCTTCTCCTTGAACACCGCCATGCCGGTTTCCGCCGCGGTGATGGAGGGCTGCCAGCGCTGGCCGAAGATCGGCCACTCTTTGAAGATGAAGCGCACCTGCGGGTTGGCTTTCACCGTCTGCTCAACCAGCGGGGCCATGTGGCTACAGTAGATGCACTGGTAATCGAAGAACTCCACCAGCGCCACCTTGGCGGTTTTCGGGCCAATGCTCGGGGTGGCCGGGTCATTCAGCAGCGCGTCGCTGTTTTGCAGCACGGCGTTGAGGGAAGCCTGCTGCTGTTGCGCCGCCTGTTGCGCCTCCAGCTTCTGGCTGGCCTGCACCAGCACTTCCGGGTGCTGCACCAGATAATCAGCGGCGATTTTGCCAATCGCCTCCTGCTGGGCCGGGGTGAAGGTGGCGGGCGCATCCGCCGCGCTGGCCAGTGCCGGGGTCATCATCAGGGCGCTGACCAGCGCCATCAGGGTGGTTTTCATCTTGTTGTCCTTCATCATGATTGGGTGGCCCCGGCAAACGTGGGTGCCGGGGCCATCAGGCTCGCGGCCTGAATAAAAAACCCCCACGCCGATGCGTGGGGGCCAAATCCAAGCAGCTCAGTCGGCTTAATATTGGCCGTTGAGCGCGTTCTGCGCCCGTTGCAGCACCTGTTGCTTGGTCGCCAGACCAGACATCATGGTGTTGTACTGCGTCACCTGCTGCTGGGTCGGGAACTGCACCTGGCTGCCGTTGAAGGTGGCCTGATTGCCCTGTTGGATCAGGTAATCCCCCACCTGCACCACCTCCTGCGCGAACCCTGCAAGCGCCGGGATAACCGGCGTCAGGCCATTGGCCGGACGGGTGACGATGCTGTCATAGGCCTGATTGTAGACCGCCTTCAGATCTTCCGGGTGCTTCATCGCCGCGTGGGCGGTGTCCGCCTGCGCCTGTGCGCTCTGCACCCGCTGGCCCAGCATGTTCAGCGCCCCCAGCTCCTGCGCCAGCGCGTCATGCTGCTGGACGTAGTCCTGCGGCACCCGGATGTCGCCCAGCGTGTTGATCACCGGGGCCAGGCTGTTGCTGACGTCCTGCTTCATTTGGCGCGAGAAGGTGAGCAGCACTTGGTAGTCATTGGCGTAGTTGCCAAACTTCTGTTTCTGGTCTTCGCTCAGCGTCGGCAAATTCTGCCCGCTACGCATCACGGTGTTTTGCAAATACTCAATAAAGGCCTTGCGCTGGTCGCCCTCGCTATCGCCACAAGCGGCGAGCTGCATCACCACCATCACCACCCACACTGGCGCCAGCCAGCGTGCCCATTTTCCGTTGCCGATCCCTTTCGCCATTTATCCTGGCTCCCCTTAACTTGCCTTGATGCCGCCCACTGCGCGGATACGTTTTTCGCCCTAAGGATAGATCAACTGCCGACGATAAGGTACTCACGCCATGCGGGCGGGCGCACGGCGCAAACATCATAAAAACGAATAATAACTTCTCAATAAATTTGAGATTTTACTGATTCAGGACAAAAACCCATCGAAAGGCGCGCAATTTATCCACACTTAAGCCAAATTCTGACATATAGTCATAGCGCTTACTCGCTAAGCACAAAGGATGCGGTTGTTGAATCTTGTCGTAACAGCTATTTCGGGAGCCACTATGGATCGTGAATTGTTCAATGAGTTACTTGATAGTTTTGAGTATGGAGCACTGCCTGCCGGGAAATGTGTCGCCCATCAGGAGAGCCTGATGCCGGAACCGAAACAGCTGCGCGAGCGCGCTGGCCTGCAAGTGGAAGAGTTTGCGAAGTGCATGGGCGTCAGCGTTGCCCAGGTGAAAAAGTGGGAGGCCAACAGCTGCCGTCCCTCCAATACTGCCCAGAAATTGATGCGTTTGCTGCACGCTAACCCCTTTCTTGGCCGCCAGTTGCTGGATAGTTGATCCCGCGGCCGGCATGGCCCTGCCCTTCGGGGCACCCCTGATAAAAAAACCCGCCGAGGCGGGTTTTTTCTTGGGCTAACGCGAGAACGGACGCGGTTATTGCAGCAGGGAGATGTCCGCAACTTGCAGGAACAGCTCGCGCAGCTTGCTCAGCAGCGTCAGGCGGTTGATGCGCACTTCCTGATCGTCGGCGTTCACCATCACTTTTTCGAAGAAGTTGTCCACCGCTTCGCGCAGTTGCGCCAGTTCGCTCAGCGCCTCCTGATAGCGGCCTTCGGCAAAGTAGGGTTGCAGCTTGCTGCTCAGCGCGGTCACGAAGGTCGCCAGCTGGATCTCTTCGTTCTCTTTCAGCAGCGCGGCCTGCACGCGCTCATTCAGGCTCTCGGTCGATTTCGCCAGAATGTTGGAGACGCGCTTGTTGGCGGCGGCCAGCGAGGCGGCATCATCCAGCGTGCGGAAGTGCGACACTGCTTTCATACGGGCGTCGAAATCGGCCGGGCGGGTCGGACGGCGCGCCAGCACCGCCTGAATGGTGTCCACCGCGTGGCCCTCTTCCTGATACCAGGCGCGGAAGCGGCCCAGCATGAACTCCACCACGTCGTCCACTACCTGCGGGTTGGTCAGCTTGTCGCCGTAGAGGCGCGCGGCCTCTTCCGTCAGGGTTTGCAGGTCGAGGTTGAGGTTCTTCTCAACAATGATGCGCAGCACGCCGAGCGCGGCACGGCGCAGGGCGAACGGGTCAGAGGCCCCTTTCGGGTGCTGGCCGATGCCGAAGATGCCCGCCAGCGTGTCCATCTTGTCAGCGATCGCCAGTGCGCAGGCTACCGGCGAGGCCGGCAGGTCGTCACCGGCAAAGCGCGGCTGGTACTGTTCGTTCAGCGCCACCGCCACCTCTTCCGCCTCGCCGTCGTGGCGCGCGTAGTGCATCCCCATCACACCCTGGGTGTCAGTAAACTCGAACACCATGTTGGTCATCAGGTCACACTTGGAGAGCAGGCCCGCGCGTTTCGCCAGTTCGACGTCCGCGCCAATCTGTGCCGCTACCCAGCCAGCCAGCGCCTGAATGCGATCGGTTTTGTCGCGCAGGGTGCCGAGCTGCTTCTGGAACAGCACGGTCTCCAGACGCGGCAGGTTATCTTCCAGACGCTTCTTGCGGTCGGTGTTGAAGAAGAATTCGGCATCCGCCAGACGCGGGCGCACCACCTTCTCGTTACCGGAGATGATCTGCTGCGGATCTTTCGACGCAATGTTGGCGACGAAGATGAAGTTCGGCAGCAGCTTGCCGTCGGTGCCATAGACCGGGAAGTACTTCTGGTCGCCCTTCATGGTGTAGACCAGCGCCTCTGCCGGCACCGCCAGGAATTTCTCTTCGAACTTGGCGGTCAGCACCACCGGCCACTCCACCAGCGAGGTGACCTCTTCCAGCAGGCTGTCGCTCAGATCAGCCTTGCCGCCAATCTGGCGCGCGGCCTCTTCGGCGTCCCGCTTGATGGTGGCTTTGCGCAACTCATAGTCGGCGATCACTTTGCCGCGCTCCAGCAAGATGGCCGGATACTGGTCAGCGTGCTCAATGGTGAACTCCGCCTCGCCCATGAAGCGGTGGCCGCGCAGGGTGCGGGCAGAGTCGATGCCCAGAATGGTGGCTGGCACCAGCTCGTCACCCAGCAGCAGCGTCACGGTGTGCACCGGGCGCACGAACTGCACGTCGGAGTCGCCCCAGCGCATCAGTTTCGGGATCGGCAGCTTGCCGAGGGCGTTGGCGATCATGGTCGGCAGCAGGCTGGCGGCGCTTTCGCCCTTCAGCTGCGCGCGGTGTACCAGCCACTCGCCCTTGTCGGTGGTCAGGCGATCGGCCTGCTCCACGGTGATGCCACAACCGCGCGCCCACCCTTCGGCGGCCTTGGTCGGCTTGCCTTCGGCATCAAACGCCTGCGAGATGGCGGGGCCGCGCTTCTCGATTTCACGGTCAGCCTGCGCGGCGCTCAGCGCCAGCACTTTCAGCGCCAGACGGCGCGGCGCGGCAAACCACTGCACGTCACCATGTTGCAGGCCAGCCGCGTCCAGCTCGGCGGTGAGGTTGGCGGCGAACGATTCGGCCAGCGAGCGCAGGGCCTTCGGCGGCAGCTCTTCCGTGCCGATCTCCACCAGGAAAGTCTTGTCAGTCATGGCGTCTCTCACTTCTCGTTCTTTTTGCACAGCGGGAAGCCCAGCGCTTCACGCGATGCGTAATAGGCTTCGGCGACCGACTTGGTCAGGGTGCGGATGCGCAGGATGTAGCGCTGGCGCTCCGTTACCGAGATCGCCTTGCGGGCATCCAGCAGGTTGAAGCAGTGGGCCGCTTTCAGGATGCGCTCATAGGCTGGCAGCGGCAGCGGCTTCTCCAGCGCCAGCAGCATCTGCGCCTCTTTCTCATACTGCTCGAAGCAGGTGAAGAGGAAATCCACGTCCGCGTATTCGAAGTTGTAGGTCGACTGCTCCACCTCATTCTGGTGGAAGATGTCGCCATAGGTGGTTTTGCCCAGCGGGCCGTCGCACCAGACCAGATCGTAGACGCTGTCCACGCCCTGGATGTACATCGCCAGACGCTCCAGGCCGTAGGTGATCTCACCGGTGACCGGTTTGCACTCCAGGCCGCCCACCTGCTGGAAGTAGGTGAACTGCGTCACTTCCATGCCGTTGAGCCACACTTCCCAGCCGAGGCCCCAGGCGCCGAGCGTCGGGTTCTCCCAGTTGTCTTCCACGAAGCGGATGTCATGCACCAGCGGGTCGAGGCCCAGCTCTTTCAGCGAACCGAGGTACAGCTCCTGGATGTTGTCCGGCGAAGGCTTGATGATCACCTGGAACTGGTAGTAGTGCTGGAGGCGGTTCGGGTTCTCGCCGTAGCGGCCGTCGGTCGGGCGGCGCGAAGGCTGGACATAGGCAGCGGCAATCGGCTCCGGGCCGAGGGCGCGCATACTGGTCATCGGATGGGAAGTGCCGGCGCCGACTTCCATGTCCAGAGGTTGGACAATGGTGCAGCCCTGGCGCGCCCAGTAATCCTGAAGGGTCAGGATCAGGCCCTGAAAGGTCTTGGTATCAAACTTTTGCATGTTGGATTCGCACGCGATACAAGTGGATTTAGATGGAATGGGCCAGTATACCCGTTGACCGCAAGATATACAGCCTCAATCCCGCCGCCAGCGTGCCGCTGGCGCTTTGCTCGCCGGCTTTGTGACATCCTGTGAGCGTCTGTTAAACATCCTGCCCTGTTTTTGCCCGCGCCACGGCCGCGGCCGCGCCCTTTCGCACCAGTGCGGCGCAACCTGCCCCAGTTTCACCTGAAAAAGCTGGCACCAACCTTGCTAGCTCCCTGTTAGCAATCCTGCGCAGAAGGAGAAAGGTTATGGCCACCCAAGACAGCCGTTATCGCTACCGCATCTTCGCGATGGTGTTTTTCATCGCCCTGATTAACTACGTTGACCGTGGCGCGCTCTCCTTTGCCGCCAACGACATCGCCAACGAGTTCCACTTCAACAAGGCGCAACTGGGAGCCGTGCTCGGCTACTTTGGCTTTGGCTACCTGTTTGGCTCGCTGTGCGGCGGCTTTTTGGCTGACCGCATTGGCACCAAAAAGGTGTGGCTGCTGGCTGGCGTGCTCTGGTCACTGCTGGAGATCGCCACCGCCTGGGCTGGCGAGGTCGGCATGGCGCTGTTTGGCGGCTCGGCGATCATGGGCTTCGCGGCGCTGCGCATCCTGTTCGGCTTTGCCGAGGGGCCAGCCTACGCGCTGATGAACAAGACCATCGCCCACTGGGCGCCGCCGCGCGAGCGCGGTTTCTCGCTTGGCATCGGGCTGCTCAGCACCCAGGTCGGCTCGCTGTTGACCGCGCCGCTGGCGGTGGGGCTGCTGCTGCTGACCGATGACTGGCGCAGCATGTTCATCGTGCTGGGGATCTTCTCGCTGCTGGCGATCGCGCTGTTTGGCCGGGTCTTCACCGACACGCCGCAACAGCACCCGAACGTGAACGCGGCCGAACTGGCCGCCATCAGCGGCCACCAGCCCGCCGCACCCGCCACGCCGCGCCTGCCGTGGTGGCGCTTCTTCAGCAACCGCACGCTGGTGTGCAACGCGCTCGGCTACTTCTCGTTCCTCTACGTCACCTTTGTGCTGGTGACCTGGAGCCCGAAATACCTTCAGGACACCTTCCACTATGACCTGCACTCGCTCTGGTATGTGGCGATGATCCCGTGGAGCGGCGCCTGCCTGACCGTGCTGCTCGGCGGCCGCATCGCCGATGGCCTGCTGCGCCGCACCGGCAACCTGCGGCTGGCGCGCAACCTGTTCGCCGCCGTCACTCTGCTGCTGACCGCCACCTGCTTTGTGCTGATCCCCTTCATGCACTCACCGGCGGCGATCATCGCGCTGATGACGCTCGGCAACGCATTGAATGCGCTGGTGAACAACGTCTACTGGTCGGTGGTGATTGACGTGACGCCCAAGGCGTCGGTGGGGGCCTACAGCGGCATGACGCTGGCGATCGCCAACCTCGCTTCGATCATGGCACCGACCCTGAGCGGCTGGCTGGCGCAGCACCACGGCTACGGCGCGATGTTCCTTGCCACGGCGGCGGTCTCTTTTTGCAGCATGATCTGCATGACGCTGCTCCAGCCGGAGAAGCCGCTGCGCGCGCAGGCCGCCAACGTGGCATGGGAAAAGGAGACCGCCTCCTGAGGGATGCCGTATACTCGCCGCAAGGTTAACGCAGGAGAGACGATATGGGATTCACTGCCTGGATACTGATTGGCGTTGCCATTGGCCTGCTCATCGGGTTCCTGATGAAGGTCTTCGGCAAGAAAAACGGTAAATAGCCGCCGTGACACAGGCCGCCCACTGGGCGGCCTGTTTTTTTGCCAGAGGCGTCAGAAGCGGGCGCTGACGCCGAGGTTATACATGAACTGCTCGCCGCTGCTCAGGCCACCGGTCTGGGAGACGGCGGCGAAGGCGTCGATGTTGTCCGTCAGCGGCAGGTTGGCGCCGACCGTGACATCCACCCAATTGGTGTCCTGGGTGGCGCTGGTGCGGGTGAAGTGGGTCTGGGTGGACTTGATGCCGCCGCCAGCGCGGTAGACATCATCGCCGAACTGGTGCTGGTAGCTCAGCTCGGCATAGGGGTTCAGCCGATCGAAGCGCGCGTCCAGCCGCCACCCCAGCGCGCCAATCTGCGAGTGGTAGGTCTGGTCGTCGAAACGCATCGCCGTGCTGCGGCTGCTGCGCTCGCTGTAGCCATCGACGCTGCTGTAGTCCCACGCGAACTGCGCCAGCGGGCCGGTGGAGAGCCACTCCGCGACCGGGATGTCCCAGCCAGCGGTCAGGCGGCCGCCCACCTCCTCCCCCTCGGTCTCGCCGTGCTCGGTACGGGTGGCCGGGCCGAGCCGCATACTGCGGTTGATGTCATCGAAATTGACCTTCGCCCAGTGCACATCGGCGTTGATCCAGCCATTTTCCAGCACGTTCACCGCCGTATAGGCGGAGATCAGCCAGCCGCGCGCCTTGTAGTCGTAACGGCTGGAGGGGTGCTGGCGATCGTTCGCGCCAGAGAGCAGCGCGCCCACCGTCCAGTTGTCCGTCAGTTGGTAATCCATGCCGAGCGCCGCATTGTGCGAGGTGGCGTTGCCGTCACCGGCGGTGGTGTTGGCGGTGTACTCCATATGCTGCCCCATGTAGCCGCCAAACAGCCCAAGGCTGCCCTGCGCGCCGGGGTTGGCGCGCAACTGCTGGAAGCGGCTATCAAGGATGCCGCGCGCGTTGCGCCCCATCGACAGCGTCGCTTGGTTGAGCGCCACCGCCTGCGCCGGGCCATCCAGCACCGCCTGCATGTAGTCGGCGATCAGCGCGTGGGTCTGCGGGCTGGGGTGCAGGTGGTCAGCGAACAGGAAGGCCTGCGCATCACTGAAACCGGCGGTGTCGGCGGTGCACAGGGCCGACGTCAGGCCGGGCGGGCAGGCCATACCGGCGGTGTTGGTCAAACCGTAGAGCGCCGGGTCAGCCACCACCTCATTGAGCAGGCCATCTACGTCCACCCGCACGATGTTGCCGCCGCTGGCGGCCAGCGCCGCGTCCTCGGTCTGGTTGTAGGCATCGGTGAGCGCCGAGGCCTCGGCGGAGAGCTGGTCATAGGCGCCGATCAGCGCCTGCGACAAGGTCTGGGCAAGGGCATCCGGCGCGCCCGTGGACTCAGCGGCGGCGGTCAGCGCCTGATGTACCAGCGCCACCCGGCCCTCGGCATTCACCGTGCTTTGGCTATTGAGCACCGAGAAGGCGGCCTGAAGGGCGCTGGCGGGCAGCGCCGCCGTGACCACCAGCTCAAGAATGGCGGGCGTCAAACCGATGTTCGGCACCGTCGGCACAATCACCGTGCCCGCGCCGGCATTGATCAGCGACTGCACCTGCCCGGCGGCGGCGTTCGCGCTGAGGTTCGCCACCGCAAAGGCGGTGTCGGCGTTGAGCGCCGAGGCCGCCAGCGTGGCCGCCGCAGCCAGATCGTTGCCGCCGACCCAATGGATATACAGCCCGTCGCCCTCCGCCCGCCCGCCGGTCTGCGCCAGATATTGGCTGACCTGATCGGAGGTGGCGTTATAGTCGGGATTGAGTTCCGGGATGGCGGTCGCGCCGCCGGTGGCATAATTGGTGCCGCCTGAGAAGGATGGGCTAAGGGTCAGCCCGGCGCGCGCCGCCAGAATTTCGTCATACAGCGCGACGTTGGCGCTGTTATAGGTAAAACGGCCGATGTTACCGGAGTCACTCAGGCTGTCGCCAAAGACATAGAGATTGTCATAGGCCAGCGCCGGGTGTCCTCCCCCAAATAGCATTGCCACTGCCAGTGCCCCCGCCTTGCGACGGCAGCGAAATTTTTTTAGGTCCGGCATGGAGACTCCTGAAAGCCAACAGGCTAATCCAAGGAATGTATTGTTCTATTTTTGTGCAATACCCCCTATAACTATTATTCGCTTCTCGCTGCCGTCAAGGCAGCGCACAGAAAAAGTCGCGGGTTGCGACACCCGGCGCGCTGTCGCCGGGGCCGCGCCCGCTGGAAAAGGAATGACCAATGATAACGCGCTGCAAATGGGTCACCGCTGACCCGCTCTATCTCGACTACCACGACCGGGAGTGGGGCGTGCCGCAGCATGACAGCCGTATGCTGTTTGAGATGCTCTGTCTGGAGGGGCAGCAGGCTGGCCTCTCGTGGATCACCGTGCTGAAAAAGCGTGCCTGCTACCGCGCCAGTTTCCACGGTTTCGACCCCCATAAGATCGCCGCGATGGGCGGGCAGGAGCTGGACGCGCTGATGCAGGAGCCGGGGCTGATCCGCCACCGCCGTAAGCTGGAGGCGATTGTCACCAATGCCCGCGCCTGGGTGGCGATGGCACAGGCCGGCGAGGATTTCGCCGCCTTTATCTGGCAGTTTGTCGGCCACCAGCCGCAGGTGAACCGCCCGCACTACCCCGACATCCCGGCCAAAACCGCCGCCTCCGAGGCGCTCTCCCGCGCGCTGAAGCAGCGCGGCTTCACCTTTGTCGGCGCGACCATCTGCTACGCCTTTATGCAGGCGTGCGGGCTGGTGAACGATCACCACGTCGGTTGCGATCTCTGCCCGGCGGAGGCGGGATGATTCGCCCCTTCCGCCCGCCGGATCTGGAGCCGCTGATGGCGCTGTGGCTGGAGAGCACCACCGCTGGCCACCCCTTCATCGATCCGCGCTACTGGCGGGAGAGCGCGCCGCTGGTGCGCAGCCACTATTTGCCGCAGGCGCAGACTTGGGTGAGCGAGTGTGACGGGCGGCTGGGCGGCTTTGCCAGCGTGATGGAGCAGCGCTTCCTCGGCGCGCTGTTTGTCGCCCCACCGCTGTTTGGCCGGGGCGTCGCTGCCGCGCTGATGGCGCATGTGCAGCAGCGCTTCCCGGCGCTCAGCCTTGAAGTCTACGTGCGCAACCACCGCGCCGTGGCCTTCTACCGCAAGCACGGCTTCATTCCCCAACGCCGGGTGCGCAACCCCGATACCCACGCCATGACGCTGATCATGGCGTGGACGCGCTGACGGGTTAATGCTGCGCCTTACAAATTGAGATTTATCTGTTGAGCATTTTCCTATTATTTCAGGCCATAATGCCCGCCCGGCACGCCCTGTTGCGCGCGCGGAAACTATAACAATGATGCATGTCCCTTGGGTGGGGGCGCTCCCCACCGCACTACCTGTTACAAAGGATCAACAATGAAAAAACGCACTCTGATTGTGGCCAGCGCCCTCTCACTGTCGCTGGCCCTGGCGGGCTGTACCACCAACCCCTATACCGGCGAACGTGAAGCCGGCAAATCTGGCATTGGCGCGGGCGTTGGCGCGCTGGTCGGCGCCGGCGTCGGCGTGCTCTCCTCCTCCAAGAAAGATCGCGGCAAGGGCGCGCTGATTGGCGCGGCGGCCGGTGCGGCACTGGGCGGCGGCGCGGGCTACTACATGGACGTGCAGGAGACCAAGCTGCGCCAGAAGATGCAGGGCACCGGCGTGAGCGTGACCCGTCAGGGCGACAACATCGTGCTGAACATGCCGAATAACGTCACCTTCGACACCGACGCCAGCAACCTGAAACCGGCGGGTGCCAACACCCTGACCGGCGTGGCGATGGTGCTGAAAGAGTATGAGAAGACTGCGGTCAACGTGGTGGGCTACACCGACAGCAGCGGCGCGCGGGCGCACAACATGACCCTGTCGCAGCAGCGTGCCGACAGCGTCGCCAGCTCCCTGATCACCCAAGGCGTGTCCGCTTCCCGCATCCGCACTATGGGCGCTGGCCCGGACAACCCGGTCGCCTCCAACAGCACGGCCGAAGGCAAGGCGCAGAACCGTCGCGTCGAGATCACCCTCAGCCCGTTGCAGTAACTCCCCCTGCCCGGCCACCCGGCCGGGCTTGCCCTGGATCTCCCTTCCCACCGCCGCTCTGTGCTACTCTCGCTGCGATTCCCTACCAGCAAGGTGCGCGATGTCCCTGAAACTGTTGGCCCGTGAGCTGGGTCTCTCCGTGACCACCGTCAGCCGGGCGCTGAACGGCTACGACGATGTGGCCGCCGACACCAAACAGCGTGTGCATGACGCCGCGCAGCGCATGGGTTATCGCCCCAACACGCTGGCGCGCCGCCTGAAGATGGGCAAGATTGACGCCGTGGGCCTGCTGTTCCCGTTCGGGCCGCGCCCGCTGAACAACTCCGCCTTTATTGAGATGGTGGGCTGCATCAGCCAGGCGCTGGCGCAGCATGAGATTGACCTGCTGCTGCTGGCCGACGAGGGCGACGCCGAAGGCATGGCGCGGCTGATTGGCAGCAAGCGGGTTGACGCGCTGTTGGTGGCGCATACGCTGGCGCACGACCCACGGCTGGCGGCGCTGCAACAGTTGGCGTTTCCCTTTTTGGCGCTTGGCCGCAGCGAGCTGGCGCACCCCTACGCATGGTTTGATTTCGATAACCACGCCGGTACGCGGCTGGCGGTGGAGCATCTGGCTGACCTTGGTCACCGGCGCATTGCCTACCTCGGTGAAACCAGCCCGCAATCCTTTGTCGCCCAGCGTCGGCAGGGCTTTCTCGACGCCATGCAGGCGCGCGCCCTGCCGCTGCCGCCCGCCTGCCTTGGCCGCATCCAGCCGACCCGCCGCGCTGGCTACCAAGCCACGCAGGCCCTGCTGGCACTGCCAGAGCCGCCGACCGCCATCATCACCGACAACAATATGCATGGCGAAGGGGCGGTGATGGCGCTGCACGAGGCCGGGCTGCTGGAGAGCGGCCGGGTTTCGCTGGTGATCTATGACGGCCTGCCGCCGGATAGCCTGATTGACCTGCCGATCACCGCCGTGGTGCAGTCCACGCGTGAAGAGGTGGGCCGCCAGATTGCCGCGATGATGCTGGCGCTGATCCGCGGCGAGCCACTCAGCCAGCTACAGGTGCTGTGGCAACCTACCCTCTGCCGCGGCGTGACCAGTTGGCCGCCCTGTTAACTGGCGCAGCATTTTTGTTGCGCATTTTGCCGATTTTTTAACACCGTTCACATTTCCAGCGTTGCGCGGTATCCATCCGAAACGTTTCGGATCCATGCTTAGCCTCATCTTCCCGTCACGTTATGAGGTTTTGCCATGGAAACGTCGATCCAGCGGCTGTCGAGCGACAGCACCGATCTTATCCTTCGCTGCACCCCTTTTGCGGAGATCCTCTACTGGGGGCCGCGCCTGCCCGCCTTCTGCGAGGCGGATCTCGCCACCCTCAGCCGCCCGGTGCCCAATGGTCGGCTGGATGTGGATGTACCGCTGACGCTGGCGGCGGAGAATGGCCGCGGGCTGTTTGGGTCGCCGGGCGTCGAGGGGCACCGTGACGGGCTGGACTGGTCGCCGGTGTTCACCACCCGCCGGGTGGAGCCGCAGGAACAGGGCGTGACGCTGGTGGCCGAGGATGAACAGGCCGGGCTGCGCCTCACCAGCGAGCTGCTGCTTGACCCGGAGAGCGGCGTGCTGCGCGTGCGCAACACCCTCACCAACCTGCGTGGCGGGCCGTGGCAGGTCAACCGGCTGGCGGTAACGCTACCGCTGCCGCAACAGGCGGCAGAGGTGATGGCGTTTCACGGTCGCTGGGTGAAGGAGTTCCAGCCGCACCGTACCCTGCTGGCGCACGGCGGCGTGGTGCAGGAGAACCGGCGCGGGCGCACCTCCCATGAGTACTTTCCCGGCATGATCGCCGGCGTTCCCGGCTTTTCCGAGCAGCAGGGCGAGGTGTGGGGCGCACACCTCGCCTGGAGCGGCAACCACCGGATGCGCATTGACGCCAAAACCGATGGCCGCCGCCAGTTGCAGGCCGAGGCGCTCTACTTCGCTGGCGAGCACGCGCTGGCCGAGGGGGAGAGCCTCAGCACGCCGTGGCTCTACGCCAGCTACAGCGCGGCTGGCCTGACGCCGATGAGCCAACAGTTCCACCGCCACGTGCGCCGCCACATCCTCACCCTGCCTGATCGCCCGCGCCCGGTGCACCTCAATACCTGGGAGGGAATCTACTTCGACCACGATCCAGAGTACATCATGGCGATGGCCAGCCGGGCGGCGGAATTGGGCGTCGAGCGTTTCATCATCGATGACGGCTGGTTCCGTGGCCGCGACCACGACCGCGCGGCGCTGGGCGACTGGTATGTCGATGAGAAAAAGTACCCGGACGGCCTGACGCCAGTAATTGCGCAGGTGCGTCGGCTCGGCATGGAGTTCGGCATCTGGGTGGAGCCGGAGATGATCAACCCGGACTCCGATCTCTACCGCGCCCACCCCGAGTGGCTGCTGGCGCTGCCCGGCTACACCCAACCGGCGGGCCGCTTCCAGTATGTGCTCGACCTCAGCAACCCGGTGGTGTTCAGCTACTTGCTGGAGCGGATGAGCTGGCTGCTCGGCAACCATGACATCCAGTATGTGAAGTGGGACATGAACCGCGAGGTGGTGCAGCCGGGCCACCAAGGGCGCGCCGCCGCCACCGCCCAGACCGAGCACTACTACCGGCTGCTGGACGCGCTGGTGGCGCGCTTCCCGCAGGTGGAGTTTGAAGCCTGCGCCTCGGGCGGCGGGCGCATCGACTATGAGGTGCTGAAACGCAGCCACCGCTTCTGGACTTCGGACAACAATGACGCGCTGGAGCGCCAGACCATCCAGCGCGGCATGAGCTACTTCTTCCCGCCGGAGGTGATGGGATCGCACATCGGTGCCGATCAGTGCCACGCCACGTTCCGCCGCCATGACATCCAGTTCCGCGGCCTGACGGCGCTGTTCGGCCACATGGGGATTGAGCTGGATCCGGCGCGCGCCAGCGACGAGGAGCAGCGCGGCTTTGCCCACTACATCGCCCTGCACCGCCAGTGGCGCGACCTGCTGCACAGCGGCGACGTGGTGCGCCTTGACCACCCCGATCCGGCGACGCTGGCGCACGGGGTCATCAGCCCGCAACGCGACCGGGCGATCTTCTCCGTCGCCCAATTGGCGATGCCAGAGTGGTCGATGCCGGGGCGGCTGCGCATCCCCGGCCTGCTGCCGGAGGCGCGCTACCGCATCACGCTGCTGGACGCCCCAACGCTGATCACCGAGCAGCAAGGCGGCCACGCGATGCGCGCGCTGCCCGGCTGGCTGGCGCAGCCGACGGAGGCCAGCGGCAGTTGGCTGGCACAGGCCGGGCTGGCGCTGCCGGTGCTGGACCCGGAGAGCGCGCTGCTGCTAGGCATTGAGCGGCTGTAACTGAGTGAATCAGGCGGCCGGGCTGTCCCGGCCATTAACGGCAGGCAAGTGCAAGGAAAATACTGATGAACACACCCGTCTGTACCTACAAAAACAACAAGAATTTCTGGATATTCGGCGCGTTTTTCTTTCTCTACTTCTTCATCATGGCGACCTGCTACCCCTTCCTACCAATCTGGCTGGCGGATGTGATCGGGCTGAACAAGACCGAGACCGGGGTGGTATTCGCCAGCATGTCGCTGTTCGCCATCGTCTTCCAGCCGGTGTTTGGCATTGTCTCGGACAAGCTCGGCCTGAAGAAGCACCTGCTGTGGGTGATCGCGGTGCTGCTGTTCTTCTTCGCGCCCTTCTTCCTCTACGTCTTTGCGCCACTGCTGAAAGTTAACGTGCTGCTGGGCGCGCTGTGCGGCGGGGCCTACATCGGCTTTGTGTTCGCTGGCGGCTCGGGCGCGACCGAGGCTTACATCGAGCGCGTCAGCCGCAACAGCCACTTCGAGTATGGCAAGGCGCGGATGTTCGGCTGCTTCGGCTGGGGGCTGTGCGCCTCGACCGCCGGGGTGCTGTTCAACATCAACCCGGACATCGTGTTCTGGATGGGCTCGGGCGCTGCGGTGCTGCTGATGCTGCTGTTGCTGATGGCGCGCACCGGGCCAGACCTGACGGCACAGGCCGACAGCCCGCTGGCCGCCCGGCCCAGCCCGTTCAGCCTGCGCCAGATGGGCGAGCTGTTCCGGCTGCCAGCGCTGTGGCTGTTTATCCTCTACATCGTCGGCGTCGCCTGCGTCTATGACGTGTTCGACCAGCAGTTCGCCAACTTCTTCAAATCCTTCTTCTCCTCGCCGCAGCACGGCACCCAGGTGTTCGGCTTTGTCACCACCGCCGGCGAACTGGCGAACGCGCTGATCATGTTCTGCTCACCCTGGATCATCAACCGCATCGGGGCCAAGAACACGCTGCTGGTGGCCGGGGTGATCATGTCGGTGCGCATCATCGGCTCCGCCTTCGCCACCAGCGCCGCCGAGGTGATTGTGCTGAAGATGCTGCATGCGCTGGAGGTGCCGTTCCTGCTGGTCGGCGCGTTCAAGTACATCACCTCCATCTTCGACACCCGCTTCTCCGCCTCCATCTACTTGATTGGCTTCTGTTTCTCCAAGCAACTGGCGGCGATTTTCCTCTCGGCCTTCGCTGGCGCGATGTATGACCGCATCGGCTTTAACCACACCTACCTGATCCTCGGCGGCATCGCCCTGAGCGTGACGCTGGTGTCGGCCTTCACCCTGAGCAGCCGCAAACACCCGGTGCCGGAACCGGACGCCCTGCCCGGTCAGGCCCCCTCCTGACAGCCAAAAGCGGCCGCCTTATATTCGGCGGCCGCTGCGGTGTGGTAGTCTCCTGTGTCAGTTAGCCAGGAGGATATGCAGTGATGAGAAGTAAGGGGGCGGGGCGCGCCACCATCAATGATGTGGCCAAAGCGGCCAAGACCGGTAAAACCAGCGTGTCGCGCTATCTGAACGGCGAACAGCACCTGCTCTCCGACGATTTGAAACAGCGCATCGAAAATGCCATCCAGATGCTCAACTACCGTCCCAGCCAGATGGCGCGCAGCCTGAAGGGCGGACAGACCCGGCTGATCGGCCTGATCATCGCCGACATCACCAACCCCTACTCCGTCGATGTGATGCGCGGCGTGGAAGTGGCCTGCCGCCAACAGGGCTTCACCCTGCTGGTGTGTAACACCAATAATGAGATCAACCAAGAGCAGCACTACCTGCAACTGCTGAGCAGCTATCAGGTGGAGGGGATTGTGGTGAACGCGGTGGGGATGCGCGAAGAGGCGCTCTCGATGCTGCAACAGTCGCTGCTGCCAATGGTGTTGATTGACCGCAAGATCCCGGACTTCTCCTGTGACGTGGTGGGCCTGAATAACCAGGAGGCCGCGACGCAGGCGACCCAGCACCTGATTGACCAAGGCTTTGAGGCGGTGCTGTTTCTCAGTGAGCCGGTCGGCACCGTCAATACCCGTCTGGAGCGGCTGCACGCCTGGCGCAAGACCATGGCGGCGCACCCGGATTTGCAGGCACACAGCGCCGAGGTGCTGTTGAATGACGCGCCGCATCTGGAGCAAGTGCTGAATGATTTCAGCCGCAGCAACCGTGGCCGCCGCAAGGCGGTGCTCTCCGCCAATGGCGCGCTGACGTTGCAGATCGCCCGCGCCATGCGTCGGCTCGGCATCCGCTGGGGCAGTGACATCGGCCTGCTGGGCTTTGATGAGCTGGAGTGGGCAGAGCTGGCGGGTGTCGGCATCACCACCTTCAAGCAGCCGACCTATGAGATGGGCTACGCCGCGCTGGAGCAGGTGGTCAAGCGGATCCAGGGCAGCCAGGAGCCACCGTTTGAGCAGGCCTTCCCCGGCGAGCTGATCGTGCGCGGCTCCACCTCGCTCTGACCTTTCTGCCACATCCGGCCATCAGGCCGGATGTGCTATTTATCAAGCACTCATGGCGTTTTCTGCGCCACTTTTCGCCCCTTTTTCCCCCACCTCGCCCCCGGATGCCGCTTTCCGCTTGCATGCCAGTCGCTCTGCTCCGATTCTATCAACTCTGTGACCGTGATCGAAAATTGACACTTCACCGCTTCACGTTGGAACCGGTTCCATCTAACGTATATTTAACATCAACGGCCAGTTTTTGAGCGAGACGCTCATCAGGGTTGAGGGCGGCCAGCCGCCGCCACACGAGGAAAGAGTATGAGCAGAGAAATTGTGGTCGTCACCGCCGCCTACGGCAGTGACCGGGTACGGGAGTTGGGCGGTCAGGCCGCGCTGCTGCCAGTGATTGCGGAGGCTGGCGCGGACAGCGTCGAGATCCGCCGCGAGTTGATGGACCAGCAGGCGCTGGATGACCTGCCGCATCTGGCGGAGGAGATTGTCCAGTACCAGCTCGGGTGCGTCTATTCGGTGCCAGAGGCGCTGTTTGACGAGGATGGCGCGGTGAACGCCGGGCTGGAGGGCTTCTTTTTGGAGGCGCAACAGCTGGGCGCGCGCGTGATGAAACTCTCCCTCGGCCACTACCGCGCTGGCTGTGACCTGTCGGCGCTGAAAACGCTGCTGGAAGCCCAGCCGGTGCGGCTGGTGGTGGAGAATGACCAGACGCCAGAGTGCGGCATTCTACTGCCGATGAGCGCCTTCCTGCGCGCGGCGGCGGAGGCCGGATTGCCGCTCGGCATGACCTTCGACATGGGCAACTGGCACTGGGTCGGGCAGGCACCGCAGCGCGCGGCCGACACCCTGGCCGACCACGTCACCTATGTGCATGTGAAGGCCGCCGCCCGCCACGCGGGCAAATGGTGCGCCGTGGCGCTGGACAACAGCGACGGCCAGTGGCGCGAGCTGCTGGATCGCCTGCCAGCCCACGCCCCGCGTGGCATTGAATTCCCGTTGGAGGGTGACGACCTGATCGCCGTGACCCGCCACTATGTTGAACTGCTGCGCGCGGAGTAATCATGAAACCTGAAACCCCTTCCCTGAGCGCGCTGGACGCCGTGACCTTTGGTGAGGCAATGGCGATGTTTGTCGCTGACCAGCCGGGCGATTTGGCCGCGGTGGAGCACTTCACCAAGCGCATCGCCGGTGCGGAACTGAACGTCGCCGTCGGGCTGGCGCGCCTTGGGCTGAACGTCGGCTGGGCCAGCCGCATCGGTGATGACTCCTTCGGCCGCTTTACCCTGCAACAGCTGGAAAAAGAGGGCATCGACGCCGGGCAGGTGACGGTAGATAACCGCTACCCAACCGGTTTTCAGTTAAAAGACAAACAGTTAGATGGAACCGATCCCACTGTGGAGTACTTCCGCAAGGGGTCGGCGGCCAGCCATCTGTCGCCAGCGGATTTCAATCCTGAGTACTTTGGCGCGGCGCGCCACCTGCACCTGAGCGGCGTGGCGGCGGCGCTGTCGGCGGAGTCGCTGGCGCTGTCACGCCATGCCGCGCGTGAAATGCGCCGCATGGGCAAGACCATCTCGTTTGACCCGAACCTGCGCCCGGTGCTGTGGCCGAGCCGCGAGGCGATGGTCAGCGCGCTGAATGAGCTGGCCTTCCAGGCGGACTGGGTGCTGCCGGGCCTGAAAGAGGGCCAGATCCTGACCGGCGAGCAGACGCCGGAGGCGATCGCGGACTTCTATCTGGCACAGGGCGTCAAGGCAGTGATCATCAAGACCGGCGCGGACGGGGCCTGGTACAAGACCGCCAGCGGCGAGCAGGCGGCGGTACCGGCGTTCCGCGTTGAGAACGTGGTGGATACCGTGGGCGCGGGCGACGGCTTTGCGGTCGGCGTGATCAGCGCCCTGCTGGAGGGGCTGCCGCTGGCACAGGCCGTGCGCCGTGGTAACCGTATTGGCAGCCTGGCGGTACAGGCGGTGGGCGACAGTGAGGGCCTGCCGACGCGCGACCAGCTTGGCGATGCGCCATGATTAATCCAATCCACCGGATTAACCGATAACAGGTATTCAATCAATAATTGAGCATCCCGCCTCTACCCTACAACAAGGTGCAGGAACGCTCTGACCTGACTAAGGATTCGAACATGAACGAAGCCAAACTCGCCGCCAAACGCTGGTGGTACATCATGCCGATCGTGTTTATCACCTACAGCCTGGCCTATCTCGACCGGGCCAACTTCAGCTTTGCGTCGGCTGCTGGCATCAACGAGGATCTGGGCGTCACCAAGGGGATCTCCTCCCTGCTGGGCGCGCTGTTCTTCCTCGGCTACTTCTTCTTCCAGATTCCCGGCGCCATCTACGCCGAGCGCCGCAGCGTCAAGAAGCTGATCTTCTGGTCGCTGATTGTCTGGGGCGGCTGCGCCTCCCTGACCGGCGTGGTGAGCAACATCCCGATGCTGGCCGCCATCCGCTTTATCTTGGGCGTGGTGGAAGCGGCGGTGATGCCAGCGATGCTGATCTACATCAGCAACTGGTTTACCAAGTCTGAGCGCTCACGCGCCAACACCTTCCTGATCCTCGGCAACCCGGTCACCGTGCTGTGGATGTCGGTGGTCTCTGGCTACCTGATCCACGCCTTCGGCTGGCGCGAGATGTTTATCATCGAGGGCATCCCGGCGGTGATCTGGGCCTTCTGCTGGTGGGTGCTGGTGAAAGACAAACCGGCACAGGCCAAGTGGCTGAGCAATGAGGAAAAAGCGGCGCTCGAAGCGCAATTGCAGAAGGAGCAGGAGGGCATCAAGGCGGTGCGCAACTACGGTGAGGCCTTCCGCTCGCGCAACGTGATTCTGCTCTGCATCCAATATTTCGCCTGGAGCATCGGTGTCTATGGCTTCGTGCTGTGGCTGCCCTCCATCCTGCGCAGCGGCATGGAGATGGGCATGGTTGAGGCTGGCTGGCTCTCTGCCGGGCCATATCTGGCCGCCACCGTGGCGATGATCGTGGTCTCCTGGCTCTCGGACAAGATGCAGAACCGCAAGCTGTTTGTCTGGCCGCTGCTGCTGATAGGCGCGCTGGCGTTCCTCGGCTCCTATCTGGTCGGTGCCAACCACTTCTGGGTCTCCTATGGCCTGCTGGTGGTGGCGGGCGCGGCGATGTACGCCCCTTACGGGCCGTTCTTCGCCATCATCCCGGAGATGCTGCCGCGTAACGTGGCGGGCGGCGCGATGGCGCTGATCAACAGTATGGGCGCGCTCGGCTCCTTCTTCGGCTCCTGGTTCGTCGGCTACCTGAACGGCGCGACCGGCACCCCGGCTGCCTCCTACATGTTCATGGCGGTGGCGCTGCTGGTCTCTGTGCTGCTGACGCTGGTCGTCAAGCCGGCTGCCAGGCAATCGCGACCACAGGCAGCCTGATTAATCTTAATTTTCAGCCTCCGCACCGCATTGTGGCTCCTGCCCAATCGCCCCGTGCGGAGGCTGTGCTATTTTCACCTATCCCCTTGAACCCCCTATTTCACCGGAGTGTGCAATGAAGCCATCCATCGTACTGTACAAAAAAATGCCTGCCGATCTGCGCCAACGCCTTGACCAGCACTTCAACGTGCAGGAGTTCAACGGCCTGAATGAGACCACGCGCCCGCAAATCCTCGACGCCCTGCAACAGGCGGAGGGCCTGATCGGCTCCGGCGGCAAAGTGGACAAGGCGCTGCTCGACCACGCCCCGCGTCTGCGCGGTGTCTCGACGGTGTCGGTGGGCTTTGACAATTTCGACGTCGAAGAACTGACGCGCCGTGGCATCCCGCTGATGCACACCCCGACCGTGCTGACCGATACCGTCGCTGATACCATGATGGCGCTGATGCTCTCCACCGCCCGCCGCGTGGTGGAAGTGGCGGAGCGCGTCAAGGCAGGCGAGTGGACGCGCAGCATCGGCGCGGACTGGTTCGGCGTGGACGTGCACCACAAGACGATGGGCATCCTTGGCATGGGCCGCATCGGTTTGGCGCTGGCAAAGCGCGCCCACCTCGGCTTTGACATGCCGATCCTCTACACCGCGCGCCGCCAGCACGCCGAGGCGGAGAACAGCTTCAACGCCCGCCGTTGCGATCTCGATACCCTGCTGGCGGAGTGTGATTTCCTCTGCATCAGCCTGCCGCACACCGATGAGACCTTCCACATGATTGGCCGCGAGCAGCTGGCGAAGATGAAGTCCAGCGCCATCCTGATCAACGCGGGCCGTGGGCCGGTGGTGGATGAGGAGGCGTTGATTGAGGCGCTGCAACAGGGCGTGATCCACGCCGCCGGGCTGGATGTGTTTGAGCAGGAGCCACTGCCGGAGACCTCGCCGCTGCTGAAAATGCCAAACGTGGTGGCGCTGCCGCACATCGGCTCCGCCACCCACGAGACGCGCTACGGCATGGAAGCCTGCGCCGTGGACAACCTGATCGCCGCGCTGACCGGCGAGGTGAAAGAGTTCTGCGTCAACCCGGACGTGCTGAAGAAGTAATCCCTGCGGGCGCGGTTCGCCGCGCCCCTTCCCCCTCTCCTCCGCCCCGCTCCTCCGCCCCGCTTGTTGGCCGGGGAGGAGGCATTTTTTCGCCCAGCGCGCACACTGTCAGGGTACTCCATCACCAAGGATTGCCATGAACGCCACGCCCTTTGCCCTTGCCGCCGCCCTGTTGCCGCTGGCCGCCACCGCGAACTGGAGCCTGCCCGGTTTCCCGCCCTTTGAGGAGCAACCCGCCGGGCTGTTCACCAGCCAGACGACGCTGGCGAAGGGCCAGCGCCCGTTGCAGCTTGCGCAGGATGGTCAGTGCTGGCAACCAATCGGGGCGGTGAAGCTGAACCAGACGCTCTCCTTGCAGCCCTGCGGCACCCAGCCCGCCGCTGGCTGGCGGCTGTTCCGCGAGGGCCGGTATCAGGTGCAGATCGATACCCGCAGCGGCACCCCGACACTGCGCCTGACGCTGGAGACGCCGCCAGCCGCCGCGGTGCAGCCGGTCGCCACCTGCCCGCGCGACAGCGGCCAGCCGATCTCGGTGGCGGTGCAGGGGCTGTTCCGTGAGGGCGAGCAGGTGCGCGACGCCTACTCCGGCCAGACCGCCACCGTCACCCAAGGCCGCGTTACCCTGCGCCCGGCTGCCAACAGCGGCGGGCTGCTGTTGCTGGAACCGGCGCAACCGGCCGCGGCGCAGCCCTTCAACTGGCATAACGCCACCCTCTACTTCGTGCTGACCGATCGCTATGTGAATGGCAACCCGGATAACGATCACAGCTACGGCCGCCGCTCGGATAACCAGCAGGAGATCGGCACCTTCCACGGCGGCGATCTGGCCGGGTTGACGCAAAAGCTGGACTACCTGCAACAGCTTGGCGTCAACGCCCTGTGGATCAGCTCGCCGTTGGAGCAGATCCACGGCTGGGTCGGTGGCGGCACCAAGGGCGACTTCCCGCACTACGCCTACCACGGCTACTACACCCTCGACTGGACGCGGCTCGACGCCAATATGGGCGATGGCGAGGATCTGCGCCGATTGGTGACGGAGGCGCACCGGCGCGGCATCCGCATCCTGTTTGATGTGGTGGTGAACCACACCGGCTACGCCACGCTGGCGGACATGCAGCAGTTCCAGTTCGGCGCGCTCTACCTGAAGGGCGAGGAGATCGAGAAGACCCTCGGCAAACAGTGGGGCGACTGGCAGCCGGGGCCGGGGCAGAACTGGCACAGTTTCAACGACTACATCAACTTCAGCGACCGCGCCGCCTGGGACAACTGGTGGGGCAAGGGGTGGATCCGCACGGACATCGGCGACTATGACAGCCCCGGCTTCGATGACCAGACTATGTCGCTGGCGTTCCTGCCAGATGTGAAAACCGAGTCCGGCACGCCGGTTGGGTTGCCGGTGTTCTATCGCCACAAGCCCGACACCGCCGCCCGCGCCCTGCCCGACGCGACGCCGCGTGACTATCTGACCTACTGGCTGAGCGACTGGGTGCGGCAATACGGCATCGACGGCTTCCGCGTGGATACCGCCAAGCATGTCGATAAGGCAACGCTGGCCCAGCTCAAGCAGCAGGCCAGCGCGGCGCTGGCGGCGTGGAAGGCGGCGCACCCCGGCGAGTCGCCGGATGATGGCCCCTTCTGGATGACCGGCGAGGCGTGGGGGCATGGCGTGCTGAAGAGCGACTACTACCAGCATGGCTTCGATGCGATGATCAATTTTGATTTTCAGGATCAGGCGGCGCAGGCGCTCGGCTGTTTCGCGCAGATCGCCCCGGTTTACCAGCAGATGGCCGACAAGTTGCAGGATTTCAACGTGTTGAGTTACCTCTCCTCCCACGATACCCGGCTGTTTTTCCAGACGGACGCTGGCCGCGACCTGCATAAGCAGCAACGCGCCGCCGACCTGCTGCTGCTCGCCCCCGGCGCGGTGCAGATCTACTACGGCGATGAGAGCGGCCGCCCCTTCGGCCCGACCGGCTCAGACCCGCTGCAGGGCACGCGATCGTCGATGAACTGGCAGGATTTGGCCGAGCCAGCACACGCGGCGCTGCTGGCGCACTGGCAGACGCTGGCCCAGTTCCGCGCCCGCCACCCGGCGGTGGGAGCCGGTCGCCAGCAAACGTTTACCCAGCCGGAGTATGTGGCGTTCAGCCGCCAATGGCAGTCAGATCGGGTGATGGTGGTGTGGGCCGGCAACCCGGTTGAGTAAAATTTTTCATCAAGCGGGCGGTGCAGGTGGTGGATGGATTGCGCCCGCCTGCCAGTAGCGTTAAGGTGAATGACCACACACCGATAACAACTGATTAGCATTGTATGAAGTTTTCACGTTTTGGCGAAAAATTTACCCGTTTCTCCGGCATCACCCGCCTGATGGGCGACATGAACGAGGGTCTGCGTACACCCGGCGCCGTGATGTTGGGCGGCGGGAACCCGGCGCAGATCCCGGAGATGCAAGCCTATTTCCAGCAGTTGTTTGAGGAGATGCTGGCACAAGGCAAACTGAGCGAATCCCTGTGCAACTATGATGGCCCACAGGGCAAAGACGCGCTGCTGCGGGCGCTGGCGACCATGCTGCGCGATGAGCAGGGCTGGGACATCTCGCCGAAAAACATCGCCCTGACCAACGGCAGCCAGAGCGCCTTCTTCTACCTGTTCAACCTGTTCGCTGGCAAGCGCGCCGACGGCTCCATGAGCCGCGTGCTGTTCCCGCTCGCGCCGGAGTATCTGGGCTACGCTGACGCCGGGCTGGACGAGGATCTGTTTGTCTCCACCAAGCCCGCGATTGAGTCGCTGCCGGGTGGCCTGTTCAAATACCACGTCGATTTTGACCAGCTAAAGATCACCGACGACATTGGCGTGATTTGCGTGTCGCGGCCCACCAACCCAACCGGCAACGTGCTGACCGATGATGAGCTGGAGCGCCTCGACGCGCTGGCGCAGGCGCATGACGTGCCGCTGCTGATCGACAACGCCTATGGCGTGCCGTTCCCCGGCATCATCTTCAGCGAGGCGAAGCCGCTGTGGAACGCCAACACCATCCTCTGCATGAGCCTGTCGAAACTCGGCCTGCCGGGCGCGCGCTGCGGCATCGTGGTGGCAGATGAGAAGGTGATCACCGCCATCAGCAACATGAACGGTATCATCAGTTTGGCGCCCGGCGGCATCGGCCCAGCCATCGCCACCGAGATGATCGCGCGCGGCGACCTGCTGCGCCTCTCGGAGACGGTGATCCGCCCGTTCTACTACCAGCGCGTGCACCACACCATTGAGATCCTGCGCCGCTACCTGCCAGAGGAGCGTTGCCTGATCCATAAGCCAGAAGGGGCGATTTTCCTCTGGCTGTGGTTCAAGGATCTGCCGATCACCACCGAAACCCTCTATCAGCGCCTGAAGCAGCGCGGCGTGCTGATGGTGCCGGGCAACTACTTCTTTACCGGCCTTAACGAAGAGTGGCCGCACGCCCACCAGTGTATGCGCATGAACTATGTGCCTGACCCTGAGGTGATTGAGCGCGGCGTCGCCATCCTGGCGGAAGAGGTGGAGCGCGCTTGGGCAGAAGCCTGATCGCTCGCCATAAAAAAAGGGGGAACCAACTGGTTCCCCCTTTTTTATCTCACCCGATTAGGCCTGATTTTCCAGTGCCGGGCGGCTCTGCTGGTTGCCGATGGCGATGCGCTGCGGCTGCAATTCAGCTGGCACTTCGCGCACCAGATCGATGTGCAGCAACCCATTGGTGAAGGCCGCCTGCGTGACCTGCAAGTGCTCGGCCAGCGTGAAGCTGAGGCTGAACTCCTTGAACACCAGCCCTTGGTGCAAGTACTGCACCTCTTTCTCGGTCGGCGCGGGTTTGCCGCGCACGGTCAGGCGTGGCCCTTCGACCTCGATATCCAGGTCATCCTGTTGGTAACCGGCGAGTGCCAGCGTAATGCGGTAGTGGTTGTCATCGCTCTTTTCGATGTTATAGGGCGGGAAGCCTTGGGCATCCCCGGCCATTGAGCTGGCCAATTTGTCGAAACCAATCCACTGACGCAGTAATGGGGAGAGATCGTAGTTACGCATAAGTAAACTCCTTCTATGAAGCGAGATTATTTTCCCAGTGCGTGGCACCGGGCAGCCTCCTGACGGCAGGCTATGGGAATAATTAAGGCAATGCGGCGATCGGCGGGATGAAATTATTTATTTAAAAAATAATTCAATTAACTGCAATCACCGCATGATATAAATCTGTGAACCCGTTTACACTTTATTTAATTTCAATGCGCCGGGGTTTCAGGGTTTCAGGTACAATGCGTTCCAGATCGATGAACAGCAGGCCGTTTTTTAGCTGTGCGCCTTTTACCTGAATATGTTCAGCGAGTTGGAATTTGCGTTCAAAATTACGCTCGGCGATGCCCTGATATAAATAGGTGCGTTCTGCCGGCGGGTTGGCACGCGCGCCCTTCACCAGCAACAGGTTGTCGTGGGCGGTGATCTCCAGCTCTGCCTCAGCAAAGCCTGCCACGGCAATGGCAATGCGGTAGTGGTTTTCATCCACCAGCTCGACATTGTAGGGAGGGTAACCATTCCCCTGATTCTGGCCAGATTCGATCAGATTAAACAGGCGATCAAAACCAATCGCGGAACGGTAAAGTGGGGCAAGATCAAAATTGCGCATTCGTATTCTCCTGACATGCAGCGAGTGAATAACATAAGCCTTCCGGTTGGACAGGCCGTGGTCTGAATACCCTGTCGGCGTACTCTTTTCTGACCTAATAACAAAATGGTGACGGCCTTGTCCTTTTCAAGGCGTGTTTTAAAAATTTTTTTGCCGATTGTCGCCCGCGAAATTGAACCGGCGAAATTTGGCTGATGTCTTACACTCAAGTGATATGCCCGCCACCGTGTTGCGCAGCAACACAATAAAAAGAGCGGGGCGATGCGATAAGTCTGACACTCTCAGACATCAGCGATTCAGCGTGGGATGGATGGATTATGATAAAAGCGACACTGCTTCCGCTCGCCGCGGGTTGCGCCTTGATGGCCACCAGCGGTTGCTCGAGCGTGATGAGCCACACGGGCGCCGATCAGGGGTACTACCCCGGCACGCGCGCCAACGTGGCGATGATGAAAAGTGACGACACCAGCTGGGCCATGACGCCGCTGCTGGCACTCGATCTCCCCTTCAGCGCGGTGATGGACACCCTGCTGCTCCCTTATGACTACTACCGTGCCGGCTCCGACAAGACCGCCGACTCCCCGCGCGCGCGCATCCACAAAAACGAACTGCACAGCCTGGCGGCTGGCGGCGGCACCCAAGTGGCGGTCAATCCCTGACGCGCTAGTGCGCCTCGGTAATAAAGAGCTGCGCCCGGCCAGCTACCTCGCGCATGAACGCCACATGGCGGCCATCCGGTGAGATCACCACCGCGTCGCTAAGCGGTGGCTGCTCGCTACGCTTGGTCAGGCGCGTCATCGCGCCGGTTTTAGCGTCACATAGCATCACGCTGTTATCACACACCAGTGCCAGCTTCTTGCCATCCGCCCGCCAGCTAAAGGCGGACTGGATCGGGTGCGCGCCATGCGTGATCTGGCGCGGCTCGCCACCGTTGGGTGAGATGCCCCACAGCTGCACCACACCCTGCCCATCCTTCATCAGAAATGCGATCTCACTGCCATCCGGCGCGGCACGCAGCCAGTGGCGCGGCGCAGTCGCGATGCCGGGGAAAGCCCGCCCGTGCGTGAAGGTGAGCCGACGCTGGGTGACGCCGCGCGGCGGCGCGGGTAACGCCTCTTCCGTGCCCTGCAATGGTTGCTCGCCAGCCAGCGCCAGATCGGCCTCATTCTCCGGCAGATCGACCATAAACAGCTCCGGCACCTTCTCGCCTGCGACAGAAAGGGTGTCGCCAATGAACGCCAACGCCCAGCGCTGCCGCGCGCCATCAGGTTTCAGGTAGCCCTGCGACCCGACCCATCCCTCTTCATAGGCCCGATTGATCTCATCGCTGCCAGGCTGTGGCTGTGCGGTGGTGCGGCTGACCAGCACGCAGAAGTGGCTGCCGTCATACTCGCGCGGGTGATGTTTGGCAGGCGTAACGGCGTGCAGCGGCACGGCAATGCCGACGTTGCGCAGATCCAACGCTGGGTCACGCTCATGCATCACGTGGTCGTTATAGGTAAAGCTGAGGCGGCTGCCATCCGGACTAAAGACATGCACATGGCTGCCGCCGCGCAGCGCGCCGGGCGTATAGGGTGCGGTGATGCTCATGGCATCCAGCGTGACGGCCGGGCCGCGATCCGGCTCGCTGACAATCACCCCGCGCCGGTGGTGGAAGTCGTAACGCCATTCGCTGTCCGGGTGCTCCGGGCCGTGGATAAAGACGTAGCGTGCGGGCGTATCCGGGCTGACGGTCACTACGCCCACGTGCGCGCCGTCGCGCGCGGTGTAGATCACCTCGGTTTCGCCGTCCGTTATCCTGACCCGCTCGATGGTCAGGCCGGTGAACTCACTGCCCTGCGGGCGCACGTCATAGGCCAGCCACTGGCTGTCGGGTGTCCAGACATTGATGTTGGTCAACTGGTGGCCGCGATCATCAAACGTCAGTTGCTTTTCATTGCTCACGATAGGGTTCCTGTTTCGCCTGTTACGTCAGGGTAGCGCATCCAGCGCCCGGCGCAACAATGGACATTTGATATGGCTGGCACCCGCGCACAATCACGCCAATTATGGAATTAAAAGATTAAATATCAGCAACTTGAAGGGAAGTAAAAAAGGCGTATGCTACACGCGGGTGCTTGGAACTGTCTGTTCCAAGTAGACCGGAGCAGACAAAGAAAAGCCCCACTCAACGTTCGTCAAGTGAGGCTGGTCTAATACGTGAGAAACATTAGGTTAGCCTCTTACTCGCCGTAAGGCAAGAATCAGGAAAACCCAAAATGGCGCATAAAAGTGTGGTGATTTGTTTGATTGTTATCTGTATCACGTTGCTGGTATTTACCTGGATAACGCGCAGTTCGCTGTGCGAGATAAAGGTCAAGCAGGCCACCACGGAAGTTGCCGTCAAGATGGATTGTCAATCCTGAATGTAAGGGCAACCGGGCGGGCTTCGGCCCGCCCTCGTTGTCACGTATCGGTTCCAATGCACCCTATTAAAAAGCCCGCTTGCGCGGGCTTTTTTGTCTCCGGCACTCTCCCTTCAAACCGCCAGTTTACTATCAACCTATGAATATTTGATATGGCCGGAACCTACACATAATCACATCGATTATAGGATTAAAAGATTAAATATCAGCAAGTTGAAGGCGAGCAAAAAAGGCGTATGCTACGCGCGGGTGCTTGGAACTGTCTGTTCCAAGTAGACCGGAGCAGGCAAAGAAAAGCCCCACTTAACGTTAGTCAAGTGAGGCTGGCCTGATACATGAGAAACATTAGGTTAGCCTCTTACTCGCCGCAAGGCAATAATCAGGAAAACCGAAATGGCGCATAAAAGTGTGGTGATTTGTCTGGTCGTTATCTGTATCACATTGTTGGTATTTACCTGGATAACGCGCAGCTCGCTGTGCGAGATAAAGGTCAAGCAGGCCACCACAGAAGTTGCCGTCAAGATGGATTGTCAATCCTGAATGTAAGGGCAACCGGGCGGGCTTCGGCCCGCCCTCGTTGTCACGTATCGGTTCCAATGCACCCTATTAAAAAGCCCGCTTGCGCGGGCTTTTTTGTCAGGCATTCAGCACAAATTTGTTGATGGCGTGGGCCACGCCATCTTCAGTATTGTTCTTGGTAATATATTGCGCCGCCTCTTTCACCTTATCAATCGCATTGCCCATCGCTACGCCCAGGCCGGCGTACTCCAGCATGGCAATGTCATTCTCCTGGTCACCCAGCGTCATGATGTTTTCACGCGGGATGTTGAGTTGCTGCGCCAGCGCCTTCACTCCTTCACCCTTGTTCACGCGCTTGTTCAGAATTTCGAGGTAGTACTCGGCACTCTTCATGATGGTATAGCGCGCCTTGATCTCATCCGGGATGCGGCGGATGGCCTCATCCAGCGTCTCCGGCTCGTCAATCATCATCACTTTCGGGAAGGTATGCGTGTTGTCCATCTCCTCAACCGGGCGGTACTTGAGCGGCATCCCGGTCAGGTTGGCCTCATGCACCGTGTAGCGGCTGATGTCGCGGTTGGCGGTATAGAGCGTGGAGTGGGTCAGCGCGTGGAAGTGCACACCCAGTTCGCGCGACAGCTTTTCGAACAGCAGGTAATCATCAAAGGAGAGCGTCACCTCTGACACACACTCACCATTAATCGCGCGTTGCACCAGCGCGCCATTATTGGTGATGCAGTACTCGCCCTCGTGCTGGAGATCCAGCTGCATCAGGTAGCGCTCCACGCCGATGTAGGGGCGGCCGGTGGCCAGTACGATATGCACGCCCTGTTTCCGGGCAGCGGCTATTGCCTGCTTCACTGCCGGGGTGACCTCATGCTGCGGGTTGAGCAGCGTGCCATCCATATCGATCGCGATTAATTCAATAGCCATAGCTTCCTCTGTGTTCAGGTGTGAGTCATGCCATGCTAGCGTGATTCAGCGCACATTAATAGAACAGCCCTGCTGGGCGCGGTCTGAAAAAAAAGCCCGGCCACCGTTGCCGGGGCCGGGCTGATATTTCAGGCCGGTCGTGCCACCCGTTGGGGGTGGCAGGCGGATCATCAGATGTCGATGTTCGCGGCTTTCAGGGCGTTCTCTTCGATAAAGGCGCGGCGCGGCTCCACTGCATCACCCATCAGGGTGGTGAACAGTTGGTCAGCGGCGATTGCGTCTTTTACCGTCACGCGCAGCATACGGCGGCTTTCTGGATCCATGGTGGTTTCCCACAGCTGCTCCGGGTTCATCTCGCCCAGCCCTTTATAGCGCTGGATCGCCAGACCACGGCGCGACTCTTTCACCAGCCACTCCAGTGCCTGCTCGAAGCTGGCGACTGGCTGGCGGCGCTCGCCACGCTCGATGAAAGCATCGGTCTCGATCAGCCCGCGCAGCTTCTCACCCAGGGTGCAGAGTTTGCGGTACTCGCCGCCGTGAACGAAGTCGAAGTCCAGCTCGTAGTCGGTATCCACACCGTGGGTGCGGATGCGCAACACCGGCTCGAACATCTGGCGCTCGCGGTTTTCACGTACCACAGCGTTGTAGGTGCTGCCGTGCTGCTCTTTCTCGTTCAACGCGTTGACCAGCTGCTCCATCCAGCTCTGGACTTTCGCCCGGTCGCTGAGGTCGCCTTCCGCCAGCGTCGGCTGGTAGATCAGGTTGTTCAGCAGCGCGCGCGGGAAGCGGCGCTCCATGCGGTTGATCAGCTTCTGGACGCCGTAGTACTCGGCCACCAGCTTCTCCAGCGCCTCGCCGGAGAGCGCCGGGGCATCAGCGTTGCTGTGCAGGGTTGCACCATCCAGAGCAATGGCGATCTGGTACTGGTCCATCGCGTCATCATCTTTGATGTACTGCTCCTGCTTGCCTTTCTTCACCTTGTAGAGCGGCGGCTGGGCGATGAAGACGTGCCCGCGCTCAATGATCTCCGGCATCTGACGGTAGAAGAAGGTCAGCAGCAGGGTGCGGATGTGCGAACCATCGACGTCGGCATCGGTCATGATGATGATGCTGTGGTAGCGCAGCTTGTCCGGGTTGTACTCGTCACGGCCGATGCCGCAGCCCAGCGCGGTGATCAGCGTCGCCACTTCCTGCGAGGAGAGCATCTTGTCAAAGCGCGCCTTCTCCACGTTCAGGATTTTACCCTTCAGCGGCAGGATCGCCTGATTCTTACGGTTACGGCCCTGCTTGGCGGAGCCGCCCGCGGAGTCACCCTCTACCAGGTAGAGTTCAGAGTGCGCCGGGTCGCGCTCCTGGCAGTCCGCCAGTTTGCCCGGCAGGCCAGCCAGATCCAGCGCGCCCTTGCGGCGGGTCATCTCACGCGCCTTGCGCGCCGCTTCACGGGCACGGGCGGCATCAATGATTTTGCCGACCACGATCTTGGCGTCGTTCGGGTTCTCCATCAGGTAATCCACCAGACGCTCGTTCATCAGCGACTCGACCACCGATTTCACCTCGGAGGAGACCAGCTTGTCCTTGGTCTGGGAGGAGAACTTCGGATCCGGCACCTTCACGGAGACCACGGCGATCAGCCCTTCACGCGCATCGTCGCCGGTAGCGCTGATCTTGGACTTCTTGCTGAAGCCCTCTTTGTCCATGTAGCTGTTCAGGGTACGGGTCATCGCGGCGCGGAAACCGGCCAGGTGCGTACCGCCGTCACGCTGCGGGATGTTGTTGGTGAAGCAGTAGATGTTCTCCTGGAAGCCATCATTCCACTGCAACGCCACTTCCACGCCGATCTCATCCTTCATGGTGGAGAAGTAGAAGACGTTCGGGTGGATTGGGTTCTTGTTCTTGTTGAGGTACTCAACGAACGCCTTGATCCCGCCCTCGTAGTGGAAGTGATCCTCTTTGTCGGTGCGCTTGTCGCTCAGGCGGATGGAGACGCCGGAGTTCAGGAACGACAGCTCACGCAGGCGTTTCGCCAGAATGTCATACTGGAATTCGGTGTGGTTGGTGAAGGTAGCGAAGCTCGGCCAGAAGCGCACCAGGGTGCCGGTCTGGTCAGTCTCGCCAATCACGGACAGCGGTGCCTGCGGCACGCCCATCGCATAAGTCTGCGAGTGAACCTTGCCTTCACGGCGGATCACCAGCTCCAGTTTTTCGGACAGGGCGTTCACCACGGAGACACCCACGCCATGCAAGCCACCGGACACTTTATAGGAGTTGTCGTCAAACTTACCGCCGGCATGCAGCACGGTCATGATGACCTCTGCGGCGGAGACACCCTCCTCCTCGTGAATGCCGGTAGGAATGCCACGCCCATCGTCCTGCACGGACACGGAGTTATCGTCATGGATGGTGACGTGGATTTCGGAACAGTGGCCGGCGAGTGCTTCGTCGATAGCGTTGTCCACAACCTCGAATACCATGTGGTGCAGACCGGTGCCGTCATCGGTATCGCCGATATACATGCCCGGGCGCTTGCGCACCGCGTCCAGCCCTTTTAATACCTTGATACTTGAGGAGTCATAAGAATTCGACATCAACGTTTCTCACTCATTTTTAGTCCTGTGGTTGAACGGTTATTTTACCCTGTTCTACGCGGAACATCTTGCCCTTTTCACCCGCCATATCGGTGACTTGCTCAGCGCCGATGGCGCTGACAAAGACCTGGGCATGGGTGGCTTTCAGGCGCTGCGCCAGAAGGCGGCGACGGTCGGTGTCGAGCTCAGAGGCAAAATCGTCAATCAGATACAGGCAACGCCGCCCGTTCTGTCGGGTGAGGAACTCACCCTGCGCCAGCCGCAATGCGCACATCAGCAGCTTGAGCTGGCCGCGGGAGAGGAGATCCTCCACCGGGGTGCCCTCGGCGCGGATGCGGAAATCCGCCTTGTGCGGGCCGACGGCGGTATAGGTCAGCGCGCGGTCGCGCTCAAACTGGCGCTCCAGCAGTTCGCCATAGTCGCTCTCTTTGTCCCAGCCGCGCTGGAACGAGAAACTCAGCGCAAACTCCGGCAGGAACTGCGCGCAGGTGGCGGTAATGTCCGCCGCGATCGCCTGGCTGTAGGCGGCGCGCCACGCGCTGATGCGCTCCGCCAGCGGCACCAGTTCCTGATCCCAGGCGCGCAACTGCGCGTAGCGGCTGACCTGGCGCAACGCGGCGTTGCGTTGCTTGAGCAGCCGTTTCAGGTTGCTCCAGGCCTGGAAAAAACCGGGGTCGTTATGGAAACAGCCCCAGTCAAGGAAGGCGCGCCGGTACTTCGGCCCACCATTCAGCAGGGTAAACCCCTCCGGGGTGATCAGCTGCATCGGCAGCAGGTGCGCCAGTTCGGCCACCTTGTGGCCATCGCTGCCATCAATGCGCACCTTGCTGTCGCCCTGTCGGCTCTTCGCCAGCCCGACGGCCAGCTCACGCTCGCCACCGCTGTCGATGCGGCCATGCAGCACGAACTCCGGCTGGTCATGGCGAATGATGCGCCCAGCCTGTAGGCTGCGGAACGCACGCCCATGCCCCAGGGTATAGACCGCCTCCAGCACGCTGGTTTTGCCGCTGCCGTTCGCCCCAACCAAAAAATTGAAGCCGGGATCGAGCGCCAGGTCAGCCGTTTCGATATTACGGAAGTCTTTAATCAGGAGACGCGTTAAGGCCATGTCGTCGGGCAACCAGAGTGGTGGCAGGGGTCATGTGACCTGCGGGCCAGGCGAGCCTGGCCCCTGCCGGTTTCAGGAATAGATATGGGGGCAAAATGACCAATTACAAGCGCATTGGCATCACAACATAGGCCGCAGCCTGACTGGCCTCATCCTCGATCTGCACGCTGGAGACGGAATCAGTCAGCAGCAGGCGCACGTTCTCGCACTTCAGCGCGTTCAGCACATCCAGCACGTAACTGACGTTGAAGCCGATCTCCATCTCGGTGCCCTCATAGATGACATCCAGGATCTCTTCCGCCTCTTCCTGCTCCGGGTTATTGGCGGTGATCTTCAGCTGGTTATGGCTGACATAGAGCCGCACGCCGCGGAACTTCTCATTCGACAAGATGGCCGCACGGGCAAACGCCTGCTTGAGCAGGTCACAGCCAGCTTGCAGCGTCTTGTCCGGGTTCTTCGGCAATACGCGACGGTAGTCCGGGAAGCGGCCATCCACCAGCTTGGAGGTGAAGATGAAGTCGCCGACGTGGGCGCGAATGTTGTTGCTGCCGATTTGCAGTTGCAGCGGCGTGTCGCCGCCATCCAGCAGGCGCACCAGCTCCATCACCCCCTTGCGCGGCACAATTACCGAGTGGGAAGGGAGCGACTGGCCGACCGGCATCGCGCAGACCGCCAGGCGGTGGCCGTCAGTGGCGACGGTACGCAGCTCCTCACCCTCGGTTTCGAACAGCATCCCGTTGAGGTAGTAGCGCACATCCTGATGGGCCATGGAGAACTGCGTCGCCTCAATCAGGCGCTTCAGCGTGGCCTGTGGCAGGGTGAACTCGACGTCACTCTGCCAGTCATCCAGGTTCGGGAAGTCCGAGGCTGGCAGGGTGGAGAGCGAGAAACGGCTGCGGCCAGAGCGCACCAGCATCCGCTCACCTTCCAGCGTGACAGCGATCTCCGCGCCTTCCGGCAGGCCGCGGCAGATATCGAAAAACTTGCGCGCTGGCACCGTGGTGGCGCCCGGCTCATGGGTGCCGGAGAGCGCCACGCGGGCCACCATCTCCATCTCCAGATCGGTGCCGGTCAGCAGCAGCGCGCCATCCGCCACCTGCACCAGCAGGTTGCCGAGGATAGGCAGGGTTGGCCGGCCGCCCAACGGGCTACTGACCTGTTGCAGCGGTTTTAACAGATGCTCACGTTCAACAATAAATTTCATAGCGCTACGAGGATAATGTTCTGATTAAATTGGAAAAATCTTCTTTAATGTCGTGACTTTCTTCACGCAGCTGCTCAATCTTGCGGCAGGCATGTAACACTGTGGTGTGATCGCGGCCGCCAAAGGCATCGCCGATCTCCGGCAGGCTGTGGTTGGTCAGCTCCTTGGCCAGCGCCATCGCCATCTGGCGCGGGCGGGCTACCGAGCGCGAACGCCGCTTGGAGAGCAGATCCGCGACCTTAATTTTATAATATTCAGCCACGGTTTTCTGAATATTATCGATGGTGACCAGCTTCTCCTGCAACGCCAGCAGGTCACGCAGCGCCTCGCGCACGAAGTCGATGGTGATGGCACGCCCGGTGAAGTTGGCGTTAGCGATGACGCGGTTCAGCGCGCCCTCCAATTCACGGACGTTGGAGCGCAGGCGCTTGGCGATAAAGAACGCCACCTCGCCCGGCAGGCGGATGTCATTCTCATCCGCCTTTTTCATCAGGATCGCCACGCGCGTCTCCAGCTCCGGCGGCTCAATCGCCACCGTCAGCCCCCAGCCGAAGCGGGATTTCAGGCGGTCTTCCACGCCGTTGATCTCTTTCGGATAGCGGTCGGAGGTCAGGATAATCTGTTGGTTGCCCTCAAGCAGCGCATTGAAGGTGTGGAAAAACTCCTCCTGCGAGCGCTCCTTATTGGCGAAGAATTGGATGTCATCGATGAGCAGGGCATCCACCGAACGGTAGTAACGCTTGAACTCCTCAATGGCGTTGTTTTGCAGCGCCTTGACCATGTCCTGCACAAAACGCTCGGAGTGCATATAGACCACCTTGGCATTGGCCTTGCGCGCCATGATGCCATTGCCCACCGCATGCAGCAGGTGGGTCTTACCCAAGCCGGTGCCGCCATAAAGGAAGAGCGGGTTGTAAGCACCGCCAGGGTTGTCCGCCACCTGGCGTGCCGCCGCGCGCGCCAGCTGGTTCGACTTACCTTCCACGAAGTTGTCAAAGGTGTGCTTGGGATTAACGTTGGAGCGGTAGGAAAGCTCCGGCTGCACTGTGGCGCTGTCCCAGCTTGGGCGCGCTGGCGCGTTGCGCACCACCGGGGCCGCCGGGGCGCTGACGCTGGCTGACACCGCATCCGCCATCGCCGGTGTCGCGGGCTTGCTGCCCACCTCGAAGCGCAACAATGGCGCGTCAGAGCCGCAGAAGTCGTTCAGCAGTCCATTGATGTTGTTTAAGTACTTATCGCGGACCCAGTCCAGGACAAAACGGTTGGGGGCATACAGTGCCAGGGTGTTGTCACTCAGTTCCGCCTGTAGGGGGCGTATCCACATACTAAATTCTGTGGCAGGTAATTCATCCTGCAATCGGGCAAGACACTGCTGCCAAAGCGAAAGTGACAC